>NZ_SLWQ01000001.1:0-457898 GCF_004342425.1 Dokdonella fugitiva
TCGACTTCAGGTTCTGCGGGGTGTGGTTCCCCATCATCGTGTAGAAGTTCCACTCCGACGTCGTCGTGTTCCCGAGCGCATCCGTCTGCGTGAGCACGGTGCCGGACGATGCGTCGTAAGTGGTCGACGTGGTGCGACCGAGCGCATCGGTCTGCGAGAGCTGGTTGCCGAATGCGTCGAACGTCGCCGTCGTGACTGCACCATCGGGCGCCACGATTTTCGTGATATTGCCCTGGTCGTCGAACGTGTACGTCGTCGTGTTGCCGTTGCGGTCGGTCACCACCTGCGTATGCGTGTCGAGGTCGCGCTGTGAGAGGTCGACCTTGTGGCCGAGCGCGTCGTACTGCGCGATGAGCTTGCCGCTCGCGTCGTACTCGTTGCGCACCTGCTGCACGCCGGCCGCGTCGGTGTAGCTTGTCAGCAGGTGCGCGAGTGAAGCCGGCACCGTCGCGTACTGGTTGCGACTGACCTTGTTGATCGGGCTGGTGATGCTGTCGAGGTCGCCCGCCGCCGTGTAGGCATACTTGACCTTGCGCCCCGACGGATCGGTCACTTGCGTGATGCGGCCTTCCGGGTCGCGCGTGAACTGCAGCGCGGCGCCGTTGCCGGCGAACGCGCCCTGCGCGTTGAGCACGAGCGTCTGGCCGTTCGGGTCGGTGATCTGCACGACCTTGAACGTGTTCGCGCCGTCGGTGCTGCGCAGGATGTACTTGTAGTTCTCCAGTGTCGTCAGCTGGTACAGGCCCGAGTCGAACGCGATACCTTCGTCCGGGTCGTACACCGTGCCGCCCTGGTAGAGCAGGCTCGCACTGTCGAGCGCATCCAGCGTGCTGGTCGTGCCCGGGCGCGGCTTGAACACCATCGAGAACACGCTCGGCACCTGGCCGAGCGCGCACTCTTCGCTCGCCGCGACGTCGAACTGGTGCACCTTGCCGTCCGACAGCGCGATGCTCACCACGCGCTTGCCTATCGGCCGGATGCAGAACGTGAGGAAGCCGGGCTGGTACATCTCCCATTGCTCGCCGAGCGGCTTGTTCCGCTGCAGCTTCACGTTCTGGTACGACAGGGTCCAGCCGTAGCCGAAATCGCCCTTTTCGTCCTTCTTGCGCGAATCGTAGGTGCGCGTGATCGTCAGCGGCACGCCGCCGACGTCGAGCTGGATGTCGTTGAAGCTGACCGTGAATGCGCCGAGCTTGAGGTCACCCTGCACGACGACATGCTGGACCGTACTCGCCGAACGGCCGTTGGCGTCCCAGGCGACGAGACCGAGGTCGTACTGGCCGTTCTCGACGCCGGTGGGATCGAACGTGCCGAGCGCGCCGTTGACCGCGCCGGTGCCGCG
Organism: Dokdonella fugitiva; assembly: GCF_004342425.1. GTDB lineage: Bacteria > Pseudomonadota > Gammaproteobacteria > Xanthomonadales > Rhodanobacteraceae > Dokdonella_A > Dokdonella_A fugitiva. Next base: position 1,343 of record NZ_SLWQ01000001.1, read on the forward strand.
CGCGAGTTCGCGCCATGCATTGCGCCCGGTCGGCGACATCGACAGCGTCCACAAGGCCGTGTTGGCGTCGGAAACGATGCCGCTGACCGGCGTCGGCTTCGTCAGCACGTCGCCGTCGGCGGGCGCGGTGATCTGCACGGTCGGTGGCGCGGTGTCGCCTTCGACGTGCACGCCGAAGGCGCCGCGACGCTCCAGCGTGCCCTTGTTGTCGGTCGCGTTCGCGACGACCGCGTGCGCACCGGCGCCGCTCGCGGAGACGTGCGCCTGGCCGTTCGCATCCAGCGGCACGTCCACGCCGTCGATCGCGAGCGACTTCACGACGGTGCCCGAACCGCCGGTCGTCGCGACCGTGATCGTGACCACGTCGCCTTCGTTGACGAACTGCGGCGCCACCGCGAGGTTGAGGTCGAGCGGCATGACCTGCCCGATCGTGAGCGTGAAAGCCTGCTCGACGTTCGCGTGGCCGTCGGACACGCGCAGCGTGACCGGATACGAGCCGGTCACCGGGCTCGCCCACGAAAGCAGTCCGCCGGCGGAGATCGACATGCCGGCCGGCCCGGTGACGAGCTGGAAGGTCAGCGCATCGCCGTCGGGATCGACCGCGGACGCGAAATACTGGTACGGCTGGCCGAGCGCACCGCCCGTGACCGGCGCACTGGTGAAGTACGGCGGATTGTTCGTCTGCGACGCGCCGGGCAGCGTGGTCGTGTCGCCGGTCACGATCGTGCTGACGATCGACGTGCCGATGTCACCGAGGCCCGCCGGCAGGCCGTTCCACAAGGCACACAGCCACCATTGGCTCTGCACCGCGGCCGCGCCGAGGAAGTTCGACCACGGAATCGTGCCGTAGTCGGCGAGCAGGGCGACCGCTGTGCCGTAGTAGGCGGTCTCGGCCGCGAGCGTGCCCTGCACGGCCGCGGCGATCGCGTCGCCGCGTACGGTGAGCGCCGGTCCTGCGAACGCGAGCGGCAGCCAGCCGCCGGCGACGTCGAGCTCGGCCGATTCGCGACCGCTGATCTCGTAGTCGCCGCTGCCGCTGGCCGCGTCTTCGAGCAGGTAGCCGACGCCATTCCACGCGTCGATCGCGACGTTCGAGCGGCTGATCGTCGCAGTGCGCCCGGCTTGCACGCCATCGCGCACGGTCGCCACGGCGGCCGGGTCGGCGTCGATCAGCGGCAGCAGCGTCGCCGCGTTCGCCCCGGTCAGGCGGTAGATCGTCTGGCCGGCCGTGGCGGCAGCACCGAGGGCACGCACGGTCGAACTCGCGCGGCCGGCGTGATCCGCGTCGGCGAACAGGGCGTCGAGGACGAGATGCGCATAGGTCGACGCGCGCTCGCCGTACGTGCGCTGGAATGCGAGTGCGCGTCGCGCGTCGCCGTCAGTGGCGACCGTCGTGCGGCCGATCGCCTCGACCGTCAGCGCGAGGCCGGGGAAGCGCACGCTCTGTGGCAATCCGTTCGCGACGAGGACGTCGGCGCGCGTGCCGACGCGGACGATCGTCGGCAATGCGTGGCCGACGATGCCGCAGCCGCGGCACATGAGGTCGGTGACGCCGGCCACGGTCGTCGCATAGGCGAGGCCGGCGTAGCCGAGCACGTCGCCGACGAGGTGTTCGCGATCGATGCCTGCGTAGTCGTGTGCCGACAGGCGCGCGGCGGTATCGGCGAGACGCTCGCGCCCGGCCGCGAGTGCCGCCGGCGACACGCCTTGGCCGACGATCGTCAACGCCTGCGTTTCACCGGCGACGACGCGCGCTTCGGGCGTCTCGCTCCAACTGCCCGCCTGTGGCTCGAAGACCGCGAGGCTGCCGACCAGCGCCGTACCGAGCGGAATGCTGCCGCCACTCGCGGGCGCTTCGTCGTCGAGCGCGAGTTGCGCCTTCATGCGGATCGTCGTCGCCGCGAGCGCCGCCGGCAGTGGCGAGGCATCCAGTTGCGTCGCGAGGCGGGCGTCGTCGGCCGCCGTCGCGCCGGCGAACGACAGCGTCAGCCGCTTGCCGACGAGGGCCGGCATCGAGCGCGTCAGCGAGACGATCGGATGGTCCTGGCTGTGTTCGTACGCATCCGCATAGAGGCCGTAGCGCACCTTCCAGCGCAGCGTGTCGGGCAACTCCGCATAGACCGCACCGAGCGCGACCGTGCGGTAGGGCAACGCGCCGGCGAGGATCGGCAGGCCCTCGGCGACGATCGCCTGCGAGCCGAGCACGTCGGCGACGGTCGCGTTCGGCTTGTGCGCGGCAATGTAGGTTTCGATGCGGTTGCCGAAGTCGATGTACGCCGCACCGAGCCCCGACGTGTCGAGGCCGCTGACGCCGTCCTGCGTGATCGTCGCGCCCTGGCCGAGCTGCGCGGCGAGCGCATTCGAATCGACCGGGACGTCGCTGCGGATCGGCAGGCCCGCGGAGTAGCGGTATTGCTTGTACGACGCGTCGAGCGGAACCCATGTGCGCGCCGAACGGTTGACCGCGCCGCGCGAAGGATCGAAGTCGACCCAGGCAGCGACCCAGACGTGTTCGATGCGGATCGCGGCAATGCTGCCGCCGCTCGCGATGCCCTGCACCGGGATGCCGCCCTGGTCGAACAGCGCGACGGCCGCTTCCGGAACGTCCACGCCACCGACCCAGTTCTGCGCCGCCGCCGCGGGCATCTCGATCGTGCCGTAGACGTAACGCGCCGGCACGCCGCTGGCGCGCAACAGTGCGATCAGCAGGCCTGCCGTGTCGAACGCGTTGCCGCGGCGCGTCTGCAAGGTCGCATCCGCACCCTGGATCGAGCCCCAGGTCGCGGCGAACGCGACGTGGTCACGCACCCAGTTGTAGATGCGGACCGGATTGCGACCGAGCGATTCGGCGAGATCGCGGATGGCGGGCGTGAGGACGATTTCGTCGTTCTCGGCGAGGTCACCCGGGCCCGGCGGTGCGGACGTGGCCGCGGCATCCTTGGCGGGCGCCGCGCCTGGAGCGAGCCTGGACGCGCCACGAGGCAGGTAGGCGGCGTCGCGGTAGGCGTCCGCGCTCGCGTGCGGCACGCGATGGCCCGCGAGCGGCGCGACGAAGCGCGTCCGCTGCGGCATCGCGTTGGCGATCTTCGGCGCAACGGCCGTGGACGCCGCGGCCCTCGCGTCGACCGGTGCAAGCAACGTCGTTGCCGCGCACAGCAACGTGCCGCCGGCCGCCAACAGCGCGAGCGCGACGGAGCGCACCGCATTCGATCGGATTGGACTGTTCATCGTTCCACCTGCCCCTGACTCCATTCGTGGGCGCCCGGCAGACCGGGCGCGTCGTGTCGCGGCGATCGGCATGCGACGGATCGCGAAGGCCGATCGCCCTGCCCCTCTCAGCGGCTTTCCCGCCACAACACCCAGTCGATGCGCGTGCGATACGCCCCGGCCTGCGCACGCGTCGACTGCCCGCTCGCTTCGGCCGCATCGAGCAGCGCGGATAGGCCCCTGCTGCGATCGCCACCCGCGAAGGCCGTCTGCGCGGCCTGCAGATCCGCGAGCGCCACATCGAGTGCGCCATCGCGGCCAGGCAGCGCGGCAAGGTCCGCGACGAGGCCCGCGAGCGTCTCGCCGGCGACGTGCGCGATCGACAGCGACGCCTGCGCGAGCGGATCGACCGCGAGCGGCGCCTGTGCGGCCACGCGTGCCGTGACCGCCGTCGTCGTGCCCGAACCGAGCTGCACGACCGCATCGGCATCGAACGTGCCCGCGATGCCGAGGTCGAGCAGCCATTCCGGCACGCCCGGCACGACCACGCCCGCATCGCCGGCAGCGTCGAGGTGCAACGTGCCGTGGAATGCATCGCCGAGGTTGTGCACCTCGATGGCGAGCGGCACCTGCGCGCCGCTGCGCAGCAGCGGCTGGTCGGGCGTGACGCGATCGAGCACGCCGTGGAAGAGCTGGTCCAGCGGGCCACCACCCGTGCGATCGATCGCATCCAGCGCTGCGGGCCAGCCGAATGCGGCATAGCCGGCCCAGCCGGAGCCGAAGGCGTTCAGCAGCACCGCCGGCGACCGCCGCTCGATGCCGGCCCAGGCGCATTGGCGCGGATCGATCGTCGTCTTGGCACCAGCCAGCTTGATCGTGTCGGCAATCAGCGAGCAGCGATACATGCTGTTCGAACCGGAAGCCTGCAGCTCGCCCCCCGGCGCGTAGACGAGGCCGCCCAGCGTCAGCGACGAGGTCGCGAGCTTCACCGCGCCATCACCCGCCTTCGTCGTCGCGAACTGCACGCCGCGGTAGTACGGCTGGAAGTTCGCACTGGAGCCATTGAGCTCGATCGAGCCCGTGCTCACGATCGTGACCGTACCACTCGCGCCCGAGCCGTTGATCTTCACGTCGCAGGGGATCCAGTACACGCCCGGCGCGAGCACGACGTGGCTGCCGTTGCGCTGCCAGCGGTGGTTCTTCGCGCACTCGCCCGACTGGTCGAGGTAGGCCGCGCCGAGCGCCGCCTGGATCGCGCCGCCGGGGCGGTAGTCGTCGAGGTCGAGCAGCTGCGGCAACGGCTGCGGCATGACGACGCGCGGCGTCGACGTGAACGTGTTCTGGCTGCCGGCGTTGTCGAACCGGGTCACGTAGTGCACCGGTCCATCGATGAGGTTCTGCGCTCCGGCGAACCGCATCCCGGTGTTTGCATGGATCGCACCATGGCTCTCGTGCTGGCTGCCGGTCCATTCGAGGCCGTAGTCGATCGAGGACGAGTTCGCCCACAGTGCGATCGCACCGGGATTCGCACCGATGTCAACGATGCGCGCATCGACGAACGGCGTCGCGAGGGCGGCCGCCGACTGGATCGTCGTGCCCGCCTCGGCGAGTACGTGTTGCGCGCTGCCCGCGACGACCGGACTCGCGATGAATGCATCCGTGTGCGGCGCGCTCGTGAACGCGAGCGCCCACGCGCCCGGCGTCGCCGCGAGCGTGAGCGAGCGGGTCGCGTCGCCGCTGTTGCGCACGCGCCAGACGGTGTAGCGGTCGTGGCCGGTGGCGTCGGCGATGCGTCCGACCGAGGCGAGCGCGAGGCGGCTGCCGCCGGTGCCGGCGTCGTTGCCGGCATAGCCGATGTCGACGCGCAGTTGCGCCTCTACCGCGTCGCGCAGCGTGCCCATCGTCGGCGCGACGTCGAAGCGGCCTTCGAGCTCGGCCAGCGTGTCCGCGCGGGTCGGCTCGACGATGCGCGCCGGCAACGGCGGATCCACCGCCAGGCGAGCCGCGCCGCCGGGAGCGCCTGCGTCGATCACGAGGCTCGCCATGCCGATCGACGCGAGGGCGTTGCCCGGCGACACGCCGGTCGCCTGTGCGAGCGCGGCCGACAGCGTCGCCCGGCCGTCGCCGACGACGAGGCCGTCGCCCCGGTGCACCGCTTCGCGCAGCAGGCGCTCCGTCGTCGCATCGAGCGCGACCGACGGCGCGAACAGCAGGTACGCACGGTGCGCGCCCGAGCGCAGGCCCGCATCGAAATCGTCCGCCGTCGTCGCGAATGCGCTCGTATAGCCGAGCCCGTCCAGCGCCAGCGCGACGCGGTCGCGATACGCCGCCGGCGCGGCAGGATCGACGAGGACGAGTGCGGACAGGCGCGGATGCGCACTCATCGCCACGCTCGCGTCGAGATGGATGGCCGGCGCCGACACGTGCACGGTCGTCTGCGCGAGCACGCGGTCCTGTCCGCCGACGTGCGCCTCGAGCAGGGCGACGTACATGCCCTCCGCGACGCCGTCGGTCGGCCAGGGTTGCGGCACCGGCACGGTCGCGCCGACGGCGATGTCCGCGGTCATGCGCCAGCTCCACGGCGCGCCGCCCTGCGGATCGACGATGCGCAGCGTCAGCGGCACCGCGTGCATGTCCGCATTGCCATGATTCGTCGCCGCGCCGTCGAGCTGCACCGGAGTGCCCGCGGTCACGTCGACGGGATCGGCGGCGATCGCGCCGACGAGGCCGAAGCCGGTCTCGTCGCTGGAGCCGACCTGGTACTGCGTCTGCTGCGTGTCGAGCACGTGGCCGGCGGCGTCGGCGAGCGTCTGGCGCACGGTGTAGATGCCGGCGTGCGCGTTCTGCAGCATCTGGGGCGAGATGTAGTCCTTGTGCGCGCCGGGCAGCAGCTGGCTGATCGTATATCCCTGCGTGAACTGCAGCACGTCGTCGGCGTCGTACACCTGCACGGTGAGCGACAGGCTCTCGAGGATCGCGTTCGCGAGCAGGCTGGTCACGCGCGAGCTGATGACGACTCGATCGGTCGGCTGGTAGGACTGCCGGTCCGTCGCGACCTGCGAGGTCGCGAGCGCCTGCGCGCCGTCGGGCAGCACGGTGAATGCCGCTTTGCCGCTGGCGAGCGCGAGGCCGTTGTCACTCAGCGTCGCGCGCGCCTCGTAGCCGCCGGCGAGGATCGCGCCGACCGCGAACGTGCCCTCGACGAGGGTCTCGCCATTGGCCGGGATCGTCGCGTCCTGCTGCTGCACGGTCGCGACGCGGGCGCCGCTGGCGTCGTAGACCTCGACGACGAGCGCGCCCGCGACGGTCGTCGCATTCGCATTCGCGAGCGTGGTGGTGATGTGCACGGTCTCGTTGGCGTGGTATTCCGCGCGGTCCGTGGCGACGCCGACGCCGACGAGGTTGGCGACCTGGATGAGCGGCACGCCGACCGGCAAGGTCACGTCTTCCGTCGAGAAGCTGTTGTGGAAGTCGATGAACGCGGAGTCGACCGCCTTGCGCCGTTCGCCGAGCGCGAGGCCGCGCAGGTTGGTATCGAAGCAGACGCCGTCGCCGTCGGCGCTGACGTCGCGCAGGCTCCAGACGTACTCGGTGCGACCGTCCGCCTGCGCGACGACGGCAGCCGGCGCCTTGGTCGCCGCCGTGATCGACTGGCCCGGCACGGTCAGGATGTGCGCGTCGACGCCGATCGCGCCGCAGGTGACCGGCACCTGCCAGATCATGTGCTCGTAGTCGTTGTACATCATCAGGCGGCTGCCGAAGCGGTCGAACGCGAGGTAGTCGATGTCGTTGATGATGGAATTGACGTTGAGCGTGTCGAACAGCACCGCGGCATGGCCGGTGCGCGCGACGATCTGCGCGATCTTGTGCTCTTCGGCGGAGGCGACGCCCATCGCGTCCCAGCGGTAGCTCGCGACGTAGAGGTTGTCGGCGCAGTCGGCCGCGATGTTCGGGTAGCCGTCGCCTTCGAAATACGGATCCTCGACCCCGTTGTTGCTCGTGTAGAGGTCGGTGACCGAGCCGTCCGGATGGATTTCCGAGACATAGCCGGAATTGTTCTGCACGTAGATGTTGTCCTTGCCGTCGATCGCGATGCCGCGCGGATCGGGCAGGCCCGTGGTCGTGACGATCGAGGTGGTGCCGTCCGGCAGCACCTTGAGCAGTTTGCCGGCCGTGCCGACGAGGATCTCGTCGCGGCTGTTGACGGCGACGCCATTCGCCCGCGTGACGCCGAGGTTGGCCAGCACCGACGATTGGCCATCGCGATCGACGCGGAGCAGCTGGTAGGTGCTGCCACTGCCGCTGCGGTTGGTGAAGTAGAGGTTCTCGCTGCTGTCGGCGGCGAGGCCGAACGCGGTGGCGAGCCCGCTCAGCAGGGTCGTCGTCGCGCCCTGCGTGTCGGTGCGGTACAGGTGCGTCGAATCGGTGTAATAGACGTTGCCGGCGCGGTCGGCTGCCATGCCGTTCGGCGTGCTGATCGACGCGAGCCGGCGAACCTGGTCGACCTCGACGCGGGAAATCGAGGTGAAGTCGGCACCGGTGAGGTTCATGCACATCGGCAGCGTCTGGTCGCCGGGCGGCAGTTCGCTGCGCAGCGCGACGAGCTCGCCGTTGGCGTGCGGGCCGACGTGGACGAAGTTCACGGCCGGCTCGGCGACACCGGCGCGCGACACCGTGACACGGAAATCACCGCCGTAGGGCGGCAGCCAGTCGCCGAAATCGAAATGCGTGTAGTCGTCGCCGGGTGCCATCGCGTTCATCGGCACGTGCGCCGTGTGCACGACCGTTCCGACCGCGGGGGGCGTCTGCGCCTGTGTCAGGCGCACGTCGTAGAGAACGCCGGCACCGGCGAGCACGTAGAACTGCCGCGACGTGCCGGAGATGCCGTAGACCGCGGCGCTCGCGAGCGCGCCCTGGATGCGCAGCGCCTCGACGCCACCCCCAGGCGCGACGCGATTGACGAGGCCGGAATCGCGGCCGACGTAGAGCGCGCCGTCCTCGGCGATGCCGATCGAATCGATCGCCGCGAGGTTGACCGCCACGGTCTCGAGCTGGCCTTGGTGGTATTCGACGATCGTGTTGCTGTTGCGATTCGCGACGTACACGGCGTCGCCACTGCCGGTGCGCAGCGTGGTCGGGTTCGAAAGGCCGGCCGCGAACGCGCTCCACGTCGTGCCGGCGAGGCGGCGCAAGGTCGAATAGGTCTGGTCGACGGCGTAGACCTGGCCACCGTCGGCGACGATGCCTTGCATGTTCACCGCATCACCGACCGTGCTCGCGACGCCGGCCGGGGTCACGCGCGTGACGCCGCCGGAGCGCGTGATCCACAGGTCGCCATCGGCGTCGAACGCGAGATAGCGCGGCGTCGAAACCGTCGTCACCGTGGTGGCGACGCCATTGGCGTCGAGGCGCGCGACGGTGCCCGCGCCGTAGTTGGCGACGTACAGCCGTCCCTGCGCGTCGAACGCGAGTCCCTGCGGGCGCACGATGCCGGCATGGTCGGCGACGACCTGGCGCGAGGCGTTGAATTCGATGACGCGACTCGCGGCCGTGTCACCCGCGGCGAAACGGCCATCGGCGCGACCCGCGACGCCTTTCAGCGTGCTGCCGCTGACGGTCGCGTGATCGGCCTGGCCACTGCCGGTCCAGCGCACGATGCGCCCCGAGTAGCTGCCGAGGATGTCGGCGCCCGCCTTGGCGAGATAGGCCACGTTGAACGTGCCGAGCTTTGCCGGATAGCCGCCCGGAGCGAGCGTGTAGAAGCGACCGCCGCTGTCGACGAACTTGAGCGAGGTGCCGTCCCAGAGCATGTCCGTCGGCGTGAGGAAGCCGTCGAGGCGCGAGACCAGCGCTCCGCCCGCATCGTAGGCGTCGAGTTGCTGCGCGGTACCGAATGCGAGCGTCAACTGCCCGGCCGCGTCGCGCGTGAGGCCCGTCACGCCGGAGACCGCGTCCTTGATCCGCGTGATCGCCGCCGTCGCCGGATCGAGCGTGTAGACGCGATTCGACGTCGTCCACACGAGCATCTGGTCGTCCATGCCGAAGCCGAGCACGGAGAATGTTTCGTTGAGCGAATAGACGATCTGCGTGAGCGTGCCATCCGTGGCGACCGAATACAGCTTGCCGTTGTTGAGGCGCACGTAGACGTGGCCGGCAAGGTCGGCGGCGAGGTGGCTCGGGTAGTCCGGCAGCGTCGCGAGCACGGTCGCGGCGCCGCCCGCATCGAGCGTGTGCAGGCGCTTGCCCGAGTAGTCGCGCACGACGATCGTGCCCGCCGCGTCGACGACGGCGTCGTAGGGCGTGAACGCGAGCGTCGCGAGCTTCGTCGCAGTACCGTCGAGCGCGATGCGATAGACGTCGCGACTGCGGATCGCGAGCAACCCGCCGTTGACCGGATCCACCGCGATCGCGCTCGCCGCGAACGCGCGCACGAGGATGCGCGGCGTACCGTTCTCGATCACGGTGATGAAGTCGGTGTTGGCGACGTACACGCGGCCCTGCGCGTCGACGCGCGTCTGCCCCGGGCTGCTGAGCACCGTCTCGACTTGGTCGATCGGCGTGCCGTCGGCGGCATACCGCCGGATGCGGTTGGCGCCGTTTTCGGCCACGTCGACGTTGCCGTCGCCGTCGACCGCGATGCCGTACGGGTTGGCGAGGCCGCTCGCGAACGTCGACTTGCCGGCATCGTCGACGCGCGCGACGGTGCCGTCGCTGCGATTGGCGACGAGCACCGCCCCGTCGGCGGTGAACGCGAGTCCGCGCGGCGCGCTCAGGCCGGTCGCGAGCGTCGTGACGCTGCCGTCGGGCGCCTCGCGCCGCAGGCTGCCGTCGTCGTTGGCGACGTAGAGGTCGCCGTCGTCGTCGTACTTCATGCCTTGCGGCTGGTTGGCGACGCCCTTGGCGAACACGTGCTGCTGGCCGTCGGCAGCGATCGCGACGATGCTGTCGCCGCCCTGGTTGGCGACATAGAGGGTGCCGCCCGCGTCGAAGCGTACGTCCATCGGGCTCTGCAGCCCGGCCGCGTACTCCGTGACCTCGCCGTCGGTGCCCACCTTGGCGATCGTCCCGTTGCCGGAATTGGCGACGTACACGGCACCGGCGGCATCACGCGTGAGGCCATACGGACGGTTGAGCCCGCGCGCGAACGGCGTCACCACGCCTTGCGGCGTGACCTTCGCGAGCGTGTTGTCGGCATAGTTGCCGACGATGAAATTGCCGGCGTCGTCCCGGGTGATGCCGACCGGTTGCGACAGGCCGTTGCGCCAGAGCACGGTTTCGCTGCCGTCCGGGGCGCGGCGCACGAGGCGCTGCTCGCCCGAGATCGCGACGCCGTCCTCGCTGCCGCTGAAGGAACCTGCCAGCACGAGGTCGCCGTTCGCATCGGTGTCGATCGCGGTCAGCGAGGTGATACGCAACGCGTTGATGCTGGTCACCGCGCCGGCCGGGCTGATCACCGAGATGCGCTTGGCGCCCGACGTGACGTAGACCGTGCCGTCCGCATCGACGGCAATCCCGGTCGGCGCATCGAGCGCGGTCGCGAGCACGCTCGCCGCGTGCGTCTGCGCGTCGATGCGCAGTACCTTGCGGTCGCTCGAGTTGACCGTGTAGAGGTTGCCCTGGCCGTCACGGACGAGACCGCGCGCGTTCGCGTACGGCGTGCCGCTCGCAATCGGCGTGACGTTCGTCTGCGGCACGGTCGAGGTGTCCTCGTCGGCGTTCTGCAGCACGATCGAGAGGTCGAGCTGGCCCGCCGGCACCGCTTCATTGCCGACGTTGATGAGGTTCGCACCGAGGTGCACGGGAACGTTCGTGCCAGCCTGCGCGAGCGGCGGGTCCGGCGTGACCCCGCCACGCAGGACGGGCTCGGAACGGACGACGAACTGCGTGCTGCCGTCCGCCTGCACGTGGCCGGCCGCGTCGGTTCCGCGCGCATAGATCGTGTAGTTGCCGGCGACGAGGCGCTGCGCGGCCCACTCCATTTCCACCGGCGTCGTGCTCGCGGCGGCGAACGTCAGCGGCAGGTTCGGCGGGAACTGGCCGGCGCCGTGCGCATTCGCGCGGAACACGTAGACGACGTTGCCTTGCGGGTCGCGCACGTCGGCGTCGACGACCATTTCGGCGGCGGCATCGGTCGTGTTCCTGACTTCGATCTCGAGTTCGATCTTGTCGCTCGGGCCGTACACCGGCTTGTCGACGCCGACTTCCTCGAACACCAGGCCCGACGCCTGCACCGCGGTCAGCTGCAGGTCGAGCGTCATGTTGCCCGGCTGCGGAATGCTCACGTCGACGCGGCTGCTCAGGTATCCCGATGCGGTCACCAGCAGCGTGACGCGGCTGCCACTGACGCCGGCGATCGTGTAGCGGCCGTCGCTACCGCTGACGGCGTTGCCGCCCTGGCCTTCGACGACGATGCTGGCGCCGATGATCGGCGTGCCGCTGGCCGCGTCGCTGACGAGTCCGCTGAGCGTGCTCGTCGCCGGCACCGCGTTCAGGCCGATCGAGCCGATGTCGTTGACGCCGTTGGCGAGCGAGCCGCTCGCGGTGACACCCAGGTAGCCGTCCGCCGCGATGTCGAGTGCGAACGCACCCGCCGGCAATCCGGCCAGCTCGAAGCGACCGTCGGCGCCTGTATTGATCGTCGTGGAGCCTCGCGTGACGCGCGCGCCCGGGAGCGGCTGTTGCGTGGCGGCGTCGACGATGCGGCCGCGCAGCGTCGCCGTCGCTGGCGGATTCGTGCTGGTCGGATACAGCGTCGGGGAGAAACTGTAATGCTGGCCGGCGACGAACTCGACGTCGGCCGTCACCGTGCGGTAGCCCGATTTCGTGACCTGGATCGTCGCCGCTCCGGCGTCGAGTTCCGTGAGCGAATACGCGCCGGCGGCATCGGTCAACGCGGAAGCGGTGCCGACCGAAACGATCACGCCCGAGAGTGCCGCGCCGGTATTGCTGCGTACTGTGCCGGAAAGGTCGGCGGTGAGCGACGCGCGCGACAACTGCACGGTGCCGAATTGCAGCGTCTGCCCCGCGCCGATCTGGACGGAGAACTCGCGCGCGGTGTAACCCACTTTCGAAATGCGCACGGTGAAGGCGCCCGGCGCGAGCGAGGCGAGCGCGAACGAGCCGTCGCCGGCCGAGCTCACCGACGCGGGCGTCGCGTCGATGCGCTGGATCGTCGCGCCGGCGATCGGCGCCGCGGTCGCGGCATCGACGACGCGGCCGACGATCGTGCCGCTCGTCGGTTCGGGCGGTGCGTGCGCCGCTGCCCACAGCGCGCGCAACGCCAGGGCGGTGAGATACGGATCGTCGGACCAGCTGCCGTTGGCCTGCTGCGCGGCACGCAGTGCGTCGACGAGCGGTTGCAGCACGGCGGGCTGCGCCGTGCGCGTGGTCAATGCGATCACGGCGACCGCGTTCTCGAAGGCCGTCGCGTAGACACCGTCGGCGTCGCGCAGGGCCAGCACGCGGTCGCTCGCGGCAGCCGCGAGCGGCGCGGCCTCGGGCACGCGCGCCGACCATGCCTGCGCCGCGACGAGCACATGCGAGGTGATGTAGAGGCTGCTGCCGTCGCCGATGCCCCAGCCGCCATCGACGCGACGCGCCGCCTGCAGCCAGCCGATCGCGGCGGCAGCCACCGCGGTGTCCGCGCCGTCGGCCTGCGCCAGCGCCTGCAGCGCGAGCGCGGTGTCGAGTGCATCGCTCGCGTAGCCGGGGCTGCTGCCGAAACCGCCGTCGGGGTTGCGCAGCGCGGCGAGATCGGCGATCGGCGCGGTGATGCCCTGCCGCGCCGACGCGATGGCCAGGGCACGCCGGGCGAGGAACTCGCTCATCGCGCCGGACGTGTTGCGCACGCGCGCGACGAGCGCCGAAGGCGCGTTCGCGAGCTGGCTCAGCGTGACGACGCTCTCGGATTGCGCCTGCAGCGGCAACGCCATCGACACGTCTTCGCCGGCGAGCCGGCCATCCGCCTGCACCTGCGCCGTCAGCCATGCGACGCCGCGCGCGATCTCGGGCGGCTGTGTCTGCGCGGATGCGATCGATACGATGAACGCCGACACCCATGCGACGACGCGACCGGACATGCGGATCATGCTCCCCTCCTGCTCCCTGGCTTGCACCAACCGAACGCGGTCGCGCTCGCGAGCACGACCGTTCGCTGCCGATTTCCCCGGACCCTGCCGCGATCGTCGCGGACATTGCGTCCACAACTTCCCCGATGCGACATTTCAACCGTTGACGCTAGCACGCACCACGTACAATGAGAAGGACGAGGCAGCGGGCCGACGGCGTTTTGTGCGCGGGTTCACGCATGCCGTCCGGAATGGCCGCCACTCGAGCAAAGGATCGCGCACGCCATGATCGATCATTCCCGCCGCGCCGCCGTCACGAGCCTCGGCCTCTGCCTGCTGGCGTCGCAGCGATGGGCGCGGGGCGCGCCTGCAGGCGGCCCCGATCACGATCCGGCCAGCTCCGCACCGTTCGCGCGCGCATTGCGCAGGCCCGGCGCGAGCGGCCTGCTCGCGCAGCTGCGGCTCGCGCAACCGGTCGAACTCACCGCACGCGTCGACACCTTGCCGGTGTTCAGCGGCCGCGCGACCAACGTGTGGAACTTCGCGACGACGATCGATGGCAAGCACGCGCACGATCCGCTGCTGATCGCGCGACGCGGCCAACGCGTCGAGGCGACACTGGTGAACCGCATCGGCCAGGACACCACGATCCATTGGCACGGCCTCGGCAACGACGAGGCGAACGACGGCAGCGGGCTGCATCCCGTGCGACACGGCGAGCGCTACCGCTACGCCTACGAGGTGCGCAATCGCGCGGGGCTGTACTGGTATCACGCGCATCCGCACTTCCACACCGGCGAGCAGATCCACCACGGCCTCGCCAGCCTGCTGCTGGTCGAGGACGACGAGGAACTCGCCCTGCGCGAGCGCCTCGGCATTCCCTGGGGCGAGCGCGACATCCCGCTGCTGCTCGCGGACAAGCAGCTCGGCCGCAACAACGAGATCGCGTACAAGGCCGGCGCTGACGACTGGATCGGCAACCGCGTGCTCGTGAACTGGACGCCGGAGCCGCATCTCGACGTCGACCGCGCGGCGTATCGCCTGCGCGTGGCGAACGTGTCGAACGCGCGCATGTTCAAGCTCGCGTTCGTGCACGGTACGACGCTCCTGGGCCATCACCTGCTCGGCACCGACGGCGGCCTGCTCGAGAGGCCGCTCGCGCTCACGCAGCTCTACCTCGCGCCGGCCCAGCGCGCGGACCTGCTGCTCGACCTGTCGTCGCTGCGCGCCGGCGACGTGGTGCGCGTGCGCAGCCTCGCCTACGACCCGATGGAGAACGATGCCGCCGCGGCCGGCGAGGATCCGATGCTCGAACATCCCGGTGCCGCGCCGATGGGCGCGCGCATGGACCTCATGGAGTTGCGCGTGACCGCGAACCGGCCCGCGCGCACCGCGCTGCCGTCGAGCATCGCGGCGCCGCTGCCGGCAATGGCGGCGAAGCCGGCCGCGACGCGCACGTTCCGTATCCGCATCTCCGACCGTGGTCGCTGGATGATCAACGACTGGAACTTCCTGCTCGCCCCGCACGCGCACGCCCCTGCGTTCACCGTGCGGCGCGGCGACCATGAAGTCTGGGAGCTCGTCAACGAATTCCGCAGCATGCCGCATCCGATCCACCTGCACGGCTTCCCGTTCCGCGTCGTGGATCGCAGGAACAGCCCGTCGCAGCTGCGCGCGCTCGTCGTCGCGTCCCATGGCCGCACCGCGCAGGACCTGGGCCTGCTGGATACCGTCGTCGTCTGGCCCGGCGAGCGCGTGCGCATCGCGATCGACTTCGCGCAGCCCTACACCGGCACGCAGACCTACATGCTCCACTGCCACAACCTCGAGCACGAGGACCAGGGCATGATGGTCGCGTTCGCGGTCGTCGACTGAGGACTTGGGCCGTGATGGGATCGAACCATCGACCAACGGATTAAAAGTCCGCTGCTCTACCGCTGAGCTAACGGCCCACAGGAGGCGCCCGCGATCACCGCGGGGGTCGCGCAGTTTACCCGCCCCGGCGCGTCAGCGGTAGCGCGTGGGGTCGGCGACGCCGGCCACGCGGAAGCCGTCGGCGCGCAGGCGGCAGGCGTCGCAATGGCCGCAGGCGCGGCCGTCCGCGTCGGCCTGGTAGCAGGACACGGTCTGCGCGAAATCGATGCCGAGCCCGAGGCCGGCGCGCACGATGTCGGCCTTGCCCATGTCGAGCAGCGGCGCGTGCACGGCGAGGTGCGCGCCTTCGACGCCGGCCTTGGTCGCGACCTCGGCGAGGCGGCCAAACGCCTCGATGAAGGCCGGCCGGCAATCGGGATATCCCGAGTAGTCGACCGCGTTGACGCCGCACCAGATGTCGCGCGCGCCGAGCACTTCGGCCCAGCCGAGCGCGATGGACAGCATGATCGTGTTGCGCGCGGGCACGTAGGTGACCGGGATGCCGGAACCGCCTTCGTCGGGCACCGCGATGTCGTCGGCGGTCAGCGCCGAGCCGCCGATGCTGCGCAGGTCGACGTGCACGGTCTTGTGTTCGACCGCGCCGAGCGCGAGCGCGACGCGCCGCGCTGCATCGAGTTCCGACGAATGACGCTGCCCGTAGTCGACACTCAGCGCGTAGCACGCGTGGCCGCGCGCGCGCGCCATTGCGAGCGTCACCGCCGAGTCCATGCCGCCCGACACGAGCACGACGGCGCGTTGGTTTTCATTGGCCATCGATCACTCCGTTCGGGATTGGTGATTGGTGATTCGGGATTGGTGATTCGCGATGGGGGATCAGAGTGGTGACCGCCAATCCGAATCACGAATCACGAATCACGAATCCCGAATCACCGCCCCGGCTCCTCCCCCCACAACAGCTTGTGCAACTGCAACTGCATGCGCACGGGCAGACGGTCGGCGAGGACCCACTCGGCGAGCGTGCGCGGTGCAAGACGGCCATGTACCGGCGAGAACAGCACCTGGCAGCGCGCGTCGATGCGATGCTCGCGCACGCGCGCCACGGCCCAGTCGTAGTCTTCACGATCGGCGAGCACGACCTTGACCTGGTCGTGCGGCAACAGGCGGTCGACGTTCGACCAGAGGTTGCGCGCGACTTCGCCCGAACCGGGCGCCTTGAGGTCGATCACTTTCCGCACGCGCGCATCGACTTCGCCGACGTCGAGCGCGCCGGACGTCTCCAGCGAGACCTCGTAACCCGCGTCGCACAGCCG
Organism: Dokdonella fugitiva; assembly: GCF_004342425.1. Taxonomy (GTDB): domain Bacteria; phylum Pseudomonadota; class Gammaproteobacteria; order Xanthomonadales; family Rhodanobacteraceae; genus Dokdonella_A; species Dokdonella_A fugitiva. Next base: position 17,802 of record NZ_SLWQ01000001.1, read on the forward strand.
CGCGAGCAAGGCGAGGCAGCGCTTCTGCGCGAGTGGCTCGCCACCGGTGACGCAGACGTGGCGCACGCCGTACTTGGCGACGTCGTCGAGCACCGCATCGATCGTGCGCCACTCGCCGCCATGGAACGAATACGTGGTGTCGCACCAGCTGCAGCGCAGCGGGCAGCCGGTCAGGCGCACGAAGACGGTCGGCCAGCCGACCGCGTCGGCTTCGCCCTGCAGCGAATGGAAGATCTCGGTGATGCGCAGCCGCTCCGGCGACGATGCGACGGCATTCGCGCCTGCGGAGACGACGGCGTCGCCGGCCGCGGCGCCGCGGGCGGCGACGGTCGTCATGGCGTGCTCAGTGGCGCGCTTCCGACTGCAGCGCGCGCAGGCGACCCTGCGCGAGGCGCGCGACGGTCGTGTCCGGGTATTTCTGCACGACGTCGTTAAGTGTGGCCTCGGCCTGGTCCCACTGCTTCTGCTCGTACTGGCTGTAGCCGACCTTGAGCAGCGCGTCGGGCGCCTTCTGGCTGTTGGGATAGCGTGCGAGCAGCGTCTGGAACGCCTCTTCGGCGATCTTGTAGTTCTGCGTCACGTAGTACGACTCGCCGAGCCAGTAGTACGCATTGCCGGTGAGGTCGCTGTTCGGATACTGGTCGATGAACGCCTGGAAGCGCCGCGCCGACTCGGCGTAGCGGCCGTCCTTCAACGCCGCGAATGCCTCGTTGTAGGTCGAGCCTTCCGCGGCGGGATCGGCGGGAGCGGCCTTGGCGAGACTGGTCGCGGGCGGCTCGACCGGTGCTGCGTCACCGGGTGCGATCGCCGCGCGGTCGTCCGCGGTGAGCTCGCCGACATTCGCACGACCGGCGCCGCCCGGCGCCGGCGCATGGCCGCCCGGGTTGGCGAGGTCGATTTCAGGCGGCTGTTCGGGCGCCGCGGGGCGCGCACCGGCGGGCGCGGCGGCCGGGGTCGCACCACGGCCTTCGAGGCGGGCGATGCGCGAGTCGAGATCGGTGTACTGGTCCCTGTTGCGCTGCTTGGCCTCGTCGAGCGCGTGCTTGAGTTCCTCGACCTGGCCCTGCAGCGACTGCACTTGCGACTGCAGCGCCTGGATCTGGTTGACGAGGTCGACCGCGCCGCTGCCCTGGCCGTTCGCCTGCTGCTCGAGGCGCTCGACGCGCTCGGCCAGCGACAGGCGCTGCTGCGCCGAAACGGGTGCCGCGAACGCGAAGACGGCGGCCGACAAGGCCGCCGTCGCGATCGCACTCGACTTCAAGTGCGCCATCACGTTCTTACTTCGCGGTGTAGACGATCTCGACGCGGCGGTTCTTCGACCAGCACGATTCCTCGTGCTGGCGGCAGACCGGACGCTCTTCCCCGTAGCTCGTCACGTTGAGCTGCGAGGACGACGCACCGGCGGCGCTCAGCGCGGCCTGCACGGCGTTGCCGCGGCGCTCGCCGAGGCCGAGGTTGTACTCGCGCGAACCGCGCTCGTCCGCATTGCCTTCCAGCGTCACGCGCGCTTCCGGGAACTGGCGCAGGTATTCGGCGTGGCAGGCGATCTGCGCCTGGAACTCCGACTTGATCTCGGTGCGGTCCAGGTCGAAGTAGACCACGCGCTGGCGCAGGCACGAATCCGTGTCGAGGCTGTCCTTCGTGTAGCGGCCGGTCGTTTCCGTGGACTGCGTTTCCGTCACCGGCGTGTTGTCGACCGGCGGTTCGGGCTTGACCTTCTTCTTCGCGCACGCGGCAACGCCGGCGACGAGCAGGACCGAGAATGCGATGCGGACGGTAGTGTTCATGGTGGTTCCCTTTCGTGAACTGGGCAGATAGTGTTGGAATAAACCTGAATCGACGTTCAAGCGGAGCAGTGGCGACTCGCCGCTCCCGTACCGGACGCGTCAGCGCTGGCGATACGGGCCCCATGCGGGTTCACGCACGTCCCCCTCCGCGAGGCCCAGTCGTTGACGCACGCGTCCGTCGGCAGATGCGGCGTACAGCACGCCGCGTATTCCTTCGCTGGCGGCATACAGCAGCATGCTTCCGTTCGGTGCGAAACTCGGGGCTTCGTCTTGGCTGCCCGGGGACACCAGGGTGTTCTGGCTCGTCGCCCGGTCGAGGACCGCAATACGATACACGTTTCCGTTGCCCTGCACCATTGCAAGCTTGATGCCTTTGGCGTCGACGACGCTCGGGCTGGCGTTGTACTGGCCGGCGAAGGTCACGCGCGTGGGCTCGCCGCCGCCGGGAGGGACCTGGTAGATCTGCGGCTTGCCGGAGCGGTCGGAGGTGAAATACAGGGTCTGGCCGTCGGGGGCCCAGCGCGGCTCGGTGTCGATCGCGAAATGACGCGTGACCTGGGTCGTCTGCCGGCTGGCGAGGTCTAGGATGTAGATGTCCGGGTTGCCGCCCTTGGACAGGCTCACCGCGAGGCGGTTGCCGTCCGGCGAGAACGCCGGCGCGCTGTTGATGCCGCGGCTGCTCGACACGACCTGGCGCGAGCCGGTGCCGAGGTCCTGCACGTAGATCGCCGAATTGCCGCTTTCGAACGAGACGTAGGCGATGCGCCTGCCGTCCGGCGACCAGGCCGGCGACAGCAGCGCCTCGCGCGAGCGCACGACGACCTGCGGGTTGTAGCCGTCCGAATCGGCGACCATCAGCGCATAGGACATGTTCTTCGGCGGCGTGCCCGTCGCGGTGATGTAGGCGATGCGCGTCCAGAACGCGCCGCGCACGCCGAGGATCTTCTCGTAGATCGCGTCGGCGACCTGGTGCGCGATGTCGCGCAGGCCGCTGCGCTGGCCGGTGATCGCGCCGCTCGCCCTGAGCGCTTGGCTGGCGACGTCGAACAGTTCCCATTCCACGCGCAACGTGCCGCCGTCGCCGTCGGCCATGCGCCCGACCACGAGCCAGTCCTGCTTGAGCAGGCGCCAGGTCGCGAATTTGACTTCGCTCTGCCGGGTGGGGAACTCGATGATGTCGTTCTTCGGCAAGGTGCGGAACTGGCCCGAACGCGCGAGGTCGGCGCGCACGATCTCGCCGGCGTTCGATTCCGGCGGCACGCTCGCGCCGTCGAAGCCGAACGGGATCACCGCGATCGGCAGCGCCGACGCGTTGCCGTTGACGATGTCGATGTCGAGCTGCGCGTGCGCCGCACGGCCAAGGCCGCAGGCGCCGACGAGGATCAATGCCAGCCTGCCCAGGATTCCCGCGAAATTCGTCATCGGCCTATCCGTCGTATCTGAAGTTGAACTTGATGTTGCGCTGGAACACCTTCTCGTAACCCTGGTACGGCAGCGGCGCCGCCTTCATCACGGCCTGCTCGATCGACGTGCGCGTGACCGGGTCGGCGTTGCACGGCGTGCCGATCGACACGCTGATGACGTCGCCGCCCGGGATCTGCGCGATGTTGAGCACGCAACGCAGGCCCGCCTGCGCATTGTCCGGGCGATTCCAGTTGTTCGTCACCGCCGCCTGGATCGCCGCCGCGTAGCGCGCGGTGAGGTCGTCGTCCCGCCCGCCCGCGCCGGTCTGCGCCTGCTCCGCCTCGTGCTCCGTCTCCGGCTGCGCCTGGGCCTGCGCCTGCTTCTGGTTGCGATCCTCGATCTGCGCGAGACGTTCCCGCTCCAGCTTGAGCTTCTTCTCGACCGCCTCGCGCTCCTTGCGGATCTGGGCGAGCTGCTTCTGCTGCTCTTCGCGCAGCTTGCGCTGCTTCTCCTCCTCGAGTTCGACCTGCCGCTGGCGGACCTTCTCCTCCTGCTCGCGCTTCTCCTGCTCGGCCTTTTCCTGCGCGAGCGCGGCGACGCGTTCCTGGTCGACCTGGCTCGGCTTCTGCAGTTCGTTCGGCGTCTGCTTCTCCGGCTTGGGTGGTTCGGGCTGTTCAACCGGCTTGGGCTCGGGCTTCGGCGGCTCGGGCTTGGGCGGTTCCGGTTTCGCCTGCGGCTTCGGTGGTTGCGGCTTGGCCGCTCCCGACCGCGCCTTCGGCGCCGCAGTCGGCCCGACCAGCGTCGCTTCGATCACCGGACCCGGCATGCTCACCGGGCGCGTTTCATGCGTCCACCACAATCCGGCCAGCAGCGCGAGGATGCACAGGAGGTGCAGCGCCATCGCGAGCGCGAACGCACGCAGCTTGTCGCCGAACGTCTCCATCCGGTCAGTGGGCCTGTTCCGCTTGCACGGGCTGGCTCATCAGCCCGACCTTCGGCACGCCCGCCGACTGCAACAGCACCATCGCCTGGTAGATCTTGCCGTAATCGGCGCGCTGGTCACCGGCGACCAGCACGGGCACCTGCGGATTCTCGCGGACGAAAGCTGAAACTTTCTTGACCAGCGTGTCGGCGTCGATCGGCTCGCGCTGCGACGCGCCGAGGGTGAGGAACAGCGCGCCGCCCTCGTCGACGCTGACGACGGCCGGCTCCTTGTCGTTCTGGATCGCCTTCGCCGCCGACTGCGGCAGCTGGATGTCGACGCCGAGGTTGAGCAGCGGCGCGGTCACCATGAAGATGATCAGCAGCACGAGCATGACGTCGATGTACGGCACGACGTTGATCTCGGCCTTGAGTTTGCGGCGCTTGCGCGATTTCAGGTTCTGCATGCAGGGGATTCCAACGCGGGGCGGGACGGCGCGGGGTTCAGGCGTCGTCGACGTGCGCCTGGCGCGCCAGGATCGAGGAGAATTCCTCGACGAACGTGTCGTAGCGCAGGCTGATGCGTTCGAGCTTGGTCGAATAGCGGTTGTACGCCCACACCGCGGGGATCGCGGCGAACAGGCCCATCGCGGTGGCGATGAGCGCCTCGGAGATGCCCGGCGCGACCATCGCGATGGTCGCTTCCTTGACGTTGGCGAGGCCCTGGAACGCGATCATGATGCCCCACACCGTGCCGAACAGGCCGACGTACGGGCTGATCGAACCCACGTTGGCGAGGAACTCGAGGCTGTGCTCGAGGCGGTCGACCTCGCGCGTCGAGGCGACGCGCATCGCTCGCTGCGCGCCTTCGAGCAGCGCGCGCGAGTCGACGCCGCGACGCTGGCGCAGGCGCGCGAACTCGCGGAAGCCCGCTTCGAAGATCGCGCCGCTGCCGCTGACGCGCTCGCCGGCGCCGCTGATCTCCTTGAAGAGGCCGGCGAGGTCGGCGCCCGACCAGAAGCGCTCCTCGAATTCGTCCGCGCTCGCGTTGGCGCGATCGAGCAGCGCCTTCTTGCGGAAGATGATGAACCACGACGCGATCGAGAAGCCGATCAGGATCCCGAGCACGAGCTTGACCGGCAGGCTGGCGCCGAGGATCAGGGCGAGGACGTTCAATTCCGAGTTCATGCAGGGGTGATTTCCTGGAGCAGGTGGTTCGGGATGGGGCGCGGCCGGAGCTTCTGCGCGTCGAGGCAGGCGATGCGCACCTTCGCTTCGACCAGCGCCTTCGGTTCGGGTTCGCGCAACAACTGCTGGCGTACGGTGAAGCTCGCGCTGCGCAGGTCCTCGATCGCGACGGTCGCGCTCAGGAGATCGTCGAGGCGGGCCGGCGCGTCGAACGCGAGTTCCATGCGATGCACGACGAAGACGATGCCTTCCTGCTCGCGCAGGCGCTGCTGGCCGATGCCGGAGGCGCGGAACCACTCGCTGCGCGCGCGCTCGAGGAAGTGCAGGTAACGCGCATGATAGACGACTCCGCCGGCGTCCGTGTCTTCCCAGTAGACGCGGCAGGGCCAGGCGAAGACAGGCCGGGAATGGAGAATCGGGAATCGGGAATGGTTCAAAGGCACTCCAATCGACAATCGGCGGCAGGGCGGAGAAAGACGGCTTTGCCTCCCCTATTCGCCACTCCCCATTCCCGATTCACGGCTTTCGAACAGATCCTCCGCCCCCGCCCTTCGCGGCGGCGCGAGGCCGAAATGGCGCCAGCACTTGCCCGTCACCATGCGCCCGCGCGCGGTGCGCACGAGGAAGCCCTGCTGGATCAGGAACGGTTCGAGCACGTCCTCGATCGTGCCGCGCTCCTCGCTGATCGCCGCGGCGAGCGACTCGACGCCGACCGGGCCGCCGTCGAAGTTCTCGATGATCGTCGTGAGCAGGCGTCGGTCTAGCGCGTCGAAGCCCTCGGCGTCGACCTTGAGCATCTCCAGCGCCGCGTTCGCCGCGTCGCGCGTGATCGTGCCGCCCGCCTTGATCTCGGCGTAGTCGCGCACGCGCCGCAGCAGGCGGTTGGCGATGCGCGGCGTGCCGCGCGCGCGGCGCGCGATCTCGGTCGCGCCGTCGGCGTCGCAGACGATGCCGAGGATCTTCGCCGCGCGGCGCACGATCGCGGTGAGCTCGAGCGGGCTGTAGAACTCGAGCCGCTGCACGATGCCGAAGCGGTCGCGCAGCGGCGCGGTGAGCAGGCCCGCGCGCGTGGTCGCGCCGATCAGCGTGAACGGCGGCAGGTCGAGCTTGATCGAGCGCGCTGCCGGCCCTTCGCCGATCATGATGTCGATCTGGAAGTCCTCCAGCGCGGGGTAAAGCACTTCCTCGACGATCGGCGACAGGCGGTGGATCTCGTCGACGAACAGCACGTCGCGCGGCTGCAGGTTGGTCAGCAGTGCGGCGAGGTCGCCCGGCCGCTCGAGCACCGGGCCCGAGGTGGAGCGCAGGTTGACCCCGAGCTCGTTGGCGATGACGTGCGACAAGGTGGTCTTGCCGAGGCCCGGCGGACCGAAGATCAGCACGTGGTCGAGCGCTTCGCCACGCCGGCGCGCCGCCTCGATGTAGATGCCGAGCTGCTCGCGCACGGTCGCCTGGCCGAGGTACTCGTCGAGCCGCTGCGGGCGGATCGTCGCCTCGACGAGGTCGTCGTCGCGCGTTGCGTTGGCGGAGGTGAGGCGGTCCATGGGTGGGGATTGGGGATTCGGTCGATTTGCGTGGAGGACTGCAACGCGTGATTCGCAGATTATGACCGTCGGGCCAGCGGCAAGGTAGCTGCACAGGAACCGGGCCACGGCCTGTGTTCAGCCACCCGTCGCCCGGCTTCAATCCCGAATCCCGAATCCCGAATCCCGAATCCCGAATCCCGAATCACCAATCCCGAATCCCGGCCACTCAGATCTCCACCTGCGTCCCGAGCTCGATCAACCGGTTGCCCGGGATCTGGAAGAACGCGGTCGCCGGGATCGCGTTGCGCTGCATGAAGGCGAACAGCTTGTCGCGCCAGAGGGCCATGCCGGGTCGGTCGGTCGCGACGATGCTCTCGCGGCTGAGGAAGAAGGTGGTGTCCATCATGTCGAATGGCTGGCCGCAATTGGTGACCGTCTCGAGCATGTTCGGCACGTCCGGGTCCTCGGCGAAGCCGAAGCGCAGGGTCACGCGGTAGAAGTCGTCGCCGAGCGGCTCGACGCCGACGCGCTCGTCGTTCTCGGCGATCGGCGTGTCGACGGTTTCGACCGTGAGCATCACGTTGCGCTCGTGCAGCACCTTGTTGTGCTTGAGGTTGTGCAGCAGCGCGTGCGGCACGCCCTCCTGGTTCGCGGTGAGGAACACCGCGGTGCCCGGCACCCGCAGCGGCGGGTGCGCGACGATCGAGGAAATGAAAGGCTCCAGCGCGAGGCCGCCGTGCTTGATCTCGCGCACGACGAGTTCGCGCCCGCGCCGCCAGGTCGCCATCAGGGTGAAGATCACCGTGCCGAGCACGAGCGGGAACCAGCCGCCGTGCTCGACCTTGTCGGCGTTGGCGGTGAGGAAGGCGAGGTCGACGAACAGGAACAGGATGCCGACCAGCGCGACCCGCGCCCGACTCCAGTTCCACATGCGGCGGAACACGATCATGACGAGGATCGAGTCGATCGTCATCGTGCCGACCACGGCGATGCCGTAGGCGGCGCCGAGGTTGTCCGAAGAACGGAAACCGACCACCACCGCGAGCGTGAGCACGAGCAGCATGCGGTTGATCCATGGCAGGTAGATCTGCCCCATCTGCTCGTGCGAGGTGTGGCGCACCTGCATGCGCGGCAGGAAACCGAGCTGGATCGCCTCGCGCGTGACCGAGAAGGCGCCCGAGATGACCGCCTGCGAGGCGATCACCGCCGCCGCGGTCGCGAGCACGATCATCGGCACGAGCAGCACCGGCGGCACCATCAGGAACAGCGGGTTCTCGGCCGCCTTCGGGTCGGCGATCAGCAGCGCGCCCTGGCCGAAGTAGTTGAGCACGAGCGCGGGCAGCACGAAGCCGAACCACGACCAGCGGATCGGCTTCTGGCCGAAGTGGCCCATGTCCGCGTAGAGCGCCTCGGCGCCTGTGATCGCGAGGATGACCGTGCCGAGCGTGAAGAACGCGGTCCAGCGCGCCTGCGCGAAAAACTCGATCGCGTAGTACGGCGACAGCGCGCGCAGCACGGCCGGGTGCTGCGCGACGTGCCAGATGCCGAGCGTGGCGAGCGCAAGGAACCAGAGGATCATCACCGGTGCGAATACCGCGCCGACCTTGCCGGTGCCGCGGTTCTGGAATGCGAACAGGCCGACGATGATCAGCGCCGCGAGCGGCACGACCCAATGCGCGAGGCCGGGCGCGAGCACTTCCATGCCCTCGACCGCGCCGAGCACGGAGATCGCCGGCGTGATGACCCCGTCGCCGAAGAACAATGCGGCGCCGAACAGGCCGAGCACGACGATCCACCAGCGCGCGCGCTGGCTCGAGCGCACGCTGCGCTGGGCCAGCGCGGTCAGCGCCATGATGCCGCCCTCGCCCTTGTTGTCGGCGCGCATGATGAAGCCGGCGTACTTCACCGAAACCACGAGGATGAGCGACCAGAACACGAGCGACAGCACGCCGAGCACGTTGGTCGTGGTCGGTGGCGCGCCGTGCACGCCGAACGTCTGCTTGATCGTGTAGAGCGGGCTGGTGCCGATATCGCCGTAGACGACGCCGATCGCGCCGAGCACGAGCGCGCGCGTACGCGTGCCGACGTCGTCGCCGTTGCCGATGTCCTCGCTCATGTCGCAGTCTCTTTCCTCAGCGCAGCGCCGCCTTGAGCGCCTTGCGGATGATCTCTTCGGCGCGATCGCCGGGGGCGGCCGCGTCGCGCACGAGGCGCGTGACTTCGGCCGGCTTGTAGCCGAGCGCCTGCAGCGCGACGCTCGCTTCGGCGACCGGATCGACCGCGCCCGGCGCAGCGCCGGTCGCGACCGGAAGGCCACCGGCGAGGCCGTCGACGCGATCGCGCAGTTCCACCACCATGCGCTCGGCGGTCTTCTTGCCGATGCCGGGGATGCGCGTGAGCGCGCCGACGTCGCCGCCCTGCACGAGCCGCGCGAACTCGTCGACGCTGACGCCGGAGAGCACCGACAACGCGATCTTCGCGCCGACGCCGGAGACCTTCTGCAGCGTGCGGAACAGGCTGCGTTCGGCCTCGCGCAGGAAACCGTACAGCGCGACCGTGTCTTCCTTGACCGCGTAGTGCGTGCACAGACTCACTTCGCGGCCGACTTCGGGCAGGTCGAAGAACGTCGACATCGGCGCCTCGAGTTCGTAGCCGACGCCGCCGACGTCGATCACGAGCCACGGCGGCTGCTTGGCGACGAGGACGCCCTTGAGCCGGCCGATCATCGACGACGCCTCCACGCGTCGCGCGGCAGGCCGAGCCGCTGCAGGCTCGAACGCGTGTGCGCGTGGGCGAGCGCGATCGCGAGCGCGTCGGCTGCATCCGCCTGCAGGCGTCCCGGCAGCTGCAGCAGCAGGCCGACCATGTGCTGCACCTGCGCCTTGTCGCCCGCGCCGGTGCCGACCACCGCCTGCTTCACCTCGCGCGCGGCGTACTCGGCGACGCCGAGGCCGTGCTGCATGACCGCGCAGATCGCCGCGCCGCGCGCCTGGCCGAGCTTGAGCGCGGAATCGGCATTGTGCGAAACGAACACGCGCTCGATCGCCACCTCGTGCGGCGCGTACTCGACGACGATCGCGCCGATGCCGTCGAAGATGCGCTTGAGGCGCGCGGCGAACGCGTCGTCGTCGCCGTCGAGTACCTTGAGTGCGGTGTGGAACACGTGGCGCGAGCGGCCCGCCGCATCGACGTCGATGATGCCGATCCCGGTGCGCTGGCTGCCAGGGTCGATGCCGAGGATGCGCACGACGGCGAGCGCTGGCTGGAAGGCAGTGATCGACACGATCCCGTTGGCTCGGCGAGAAGGGTGCAGTCTAGCGCAGCGCTCAGCGCGGCGTCGGCGCGAAACGGCCCGCGCGCAGGAACGCGACCGTGAGGTCGGCGACTTCGGACGAGAACAGCAGGCCCGTATGCGAGGCGTCGACCGTGCGGTGGTCGCTGATGCCGGGGAGCTGCGTTTCCTCGACCGACACGGTGCCGTCGTGCGGCGCGACCAGCGGCCCGAGCGTGATGCCGAGGCCGAACGGCAGCTTGCCGGCGATCACGCCGACGCGGCGCGAGCCCTTCCATGCATCGACGCCTTCGAGCAGCGGCTCCGCGCTCTGTCCGAGCAGGAGGCGTCCACCCGGGAATGCGGTCAGCGCGCGCGCGACCGCGCTGCCACGCAGCGGCGGCCCGATGCAGACGATGCCGCCCTTGGGCAGGCCGCGCACGCCGCGCGTCGCCTCGAGCGCGACCAGCGACCCGAGGCTGTGGCCGACCAAGTGCACCGCGCCGGCGTCCTGCGCCTGCATGCGTTCGCGCAGGCGCGTGACCGCGGGCTGGATGCCGCGGAACACGCTCGCGTAGTCGATCGTCTCGACCGAGTAACCGGCCTGGCGCAGGCGACGCGCGAGCGGCAGCAGGGTGATGCCGCGCATCCAGATACCATGCAGCAGGATCACGTGTTCGCGCGGCGCGGAATCCACTGCCGCGCGCGGCGTTCGCGCCGCGCGCGGATCGATCGGCCGGCGCGACGCGCGCGTCATTCCGCCTTGCGCTCCGCGACGCGGATGTGCACCTCGGCGAGCTGTGCCTCCGGCACCGGCGACGGCGCGCCGGTCATGAGGCATTGCGCGCTGGTCGTCTTGGGGAACGCGATCACGTCGCGGATCGATTCGGTGCCGGCCATCAGCGCGGCGATGCGGTCGATGCCGAACGCGATGCCGCCGTGCGGCGGCGCGCCGTACTTGAGCGCGTCGAGCAGGAAGCCGAACTTCGCTTCCGCTTCCTCGGCCCCGATGCCGAGCAGGTCGAACACCGCGCTCTGCATCGACGAGCGATGGATGCGGATCGAGCCGCCGCCGATCTCGTTGCCGTTGAGTACCATGTCGTAGCCGCGCGACACCGCGATCCGCGCGTTCGCGCGCAGGTCGGCCTCGTCGTCCACCGCGGGCGCGGTGAACGGATGATGCAGGGCGACGTAGCGCTTTTCCTCGTCGTCCCACTCGAACATCGGGAAATCGGTGACCCACAGCGGCGCCCAGCCGTTGGCCACGAGGCCGAGGTCCTTGCCGAGCTTCAGGCGCAGCGCGCCCATGAAGTCGGAGGCGACCTTCCAGGTCGACGCACCGAAGAAGATCGCATCGCCCGTCTGCGCGCCGGTCGCCTGCACGATCGCCGCGAGCGTCGCGTCGTCGAGGAACTTGGCGATCGGCGAATTGATGCCCTCGCGCCCCTTCGCCGCGTCCTCGATCTTCATCCAGGCCAGGCCCTTGGCGCCGAACTTGGCCGCGTGCGCGGCGTAGTCGTCGATCTGCTTGCGCGAGAACTGCGCGCCGCCCGGCGCACGCAGCGCCACGACGCGGCCGTCGGCATGGTTGGCCCAGTCGGTGAACACCTTGAACTCGCAGCCCTTCACGAGCTCGGCGACATCGGTGAATTCGAGCGCGATGCGCAGGTCCGGCTTGTCCGAACCGTAGCGGCGCATCGCTTCCGCATAGGTCATGCGCGGAAACGGGTCGGCCAGTTCGATGCCCTTCACCTCGCGGAACACGACGCGGATCATTTCCTCGACCGTGTCCTGCACGTCGCGCTCGGTGACCCAGGCGAACTCCATGTCGAGCTGGGTGAATTCGAGCTGGCGATCGGCACGCAGCGCCTCGTCGCGGAAGCAGCGCGCGATCTGGTAGTAGCGGTCGAAGCCCGCCATCATGAGGATCTGCTTGAACAGCTGCGGCGACTGCGGCAACGCATAGAACTCGCCCGGATGCATGCGCGCCGGCACGAGGAAGTCGCGCGCGCCCTCGGGCGTCGCCTTGGTCAGGATCGGCGTTTCGATGTCCTGGAAACCGCGTGCGTCGAGCCAGCGGCGCAGCGCCTGCACGAGGCGGATGCGCGTGCGCATCATCTGCTGCATTTCCGGGCGGCGCAGGTCGAGATAGCGGTACTTGAGGCGGATGTCCTCGCCCGGGTTCTCGTGCGCATGGAATGGCAGCGGCTCGGCCTTGTTGAGCAGCTCGATCTTCGTCGCGACGACTTCGACGCGACCGGTGCGGATCTTCGCGTTGACCGCTTCGCGCTTGCGCACGACGCCGGTCACGCGCAGGCAATCCTCGTAACCGACCGCGGCCGCCGCGGCGATCACCTCGGCATTGCCGTCGGTGTCGGCGGGTTCGGCGACGATCTGCACGATGCCTTCATGGTCGCGCAGGTCGATGAAGCAGAGCCCGCCGAGGTTGCGGGCGACGTCGGCCCAGCCACAGAGGGTGACGGTCCGGCCGATCAGCGCCTCGTCGACGAGGCCGCAATAATGTGTGCGCATGGAAGTCCGCTGGCGCCGGTGCGGCGCGGAAACAGGCGCGGAATGCTACGGAGGATTGTGCTGCGCCGCAATGCGGCGTTCGGCCAGGTCAAACGCCCGCCATGCGGCGGGCGTTCGACGGATCGTCGAGCCGGGCTCAGCGCCAGCGGCGGTTGACCATGAACTCGGCGTCGCAGCCACCGTTGACCCAGATGCCGGCGCGGTTCCAGCCCCAGTTCTGGCCTTCGACGCAGCGCGTCTTGGAGACCTGGCGCGCGATGCGCACGTCGCTGCCGCGGCCGGTGTCGACCTGGCACATGCGATAGCGATAGTCCTCGCTGCCGCAGCGCACGCGGATCGCGGTTTCGAAACCCGGTCCCGGACGCCAGTCGCCGCCACCGTGGTCGTCGCCATGCCAGCGGCGCTGCACGCGGAATACGCCTTCGCAGCCCTCGTTGACCCACACACCGGCGCGGTTCCAGCCCCAGTTGCTGCCTTCGCGGCACGGCGTCTTGGAGATCTGGCGGACCAGGCGCACGTCGCCGCCGCGGCCGGTGTCGACCTCGCACATGCGGTAGCGGTAGTCGACGCTGCCGCAGCGCACTTCGATGTCGCGGTCCCAGCCCGGACCGGGACGCCAGCCACCGGGCTGCGCGGTGGTCGCGGCAATCATCGGCGTCGCGAGCTGGCTGGCGGCGGGAGCCGCGATCGCGGCAGTCGCGCACAGCGACAGCAGCACGGTGGTGATGGCACGGACAGGCTTGCGCATGGTTGGCTCCCCATTGGTATTGGTCCACTGGAGTCTAGTGCAGAAGCCTGAACGAACGCGTAGCGCGGCGCAGCAAGAGCCGCGCGACGATGCCGGGCTCGAACGGGGGCACTCGCGGAGCACGGCGAAATGCAACGGAAACGTCGCGCAAACGTCGCGGCAATCCCGCGCAAACCGGCTCGCGCGGGCCCGCTGCAATACTCCGGGCGCGTTCGCGGCGCCGTCGCCGCGGCGGCATCCCTTCACTCGACCAGGATCGCGCTCCATGACCCATCGCCACCTCCTGCTGCCACTGATGCTCCTGTTCGCGTGTTCGACTGCGCCCGCCGGCGCGCAGACGATCCTTCACCATGACGGCGGGGCCACCGTCGCCGACCGCAAGATCGACGGCACGCGCGTCGAGCGCGCGGCGCGCACCACGCTCGCGCCGCCGAGCGCCGCGCGGCCGCTCGCAACCACCACGCCGGCCGGCGCCGCGCTGTGCGATGCGGCCCCGGTGGCCTGGCACGGCCTGCCGCTGCCGGACGGCGAGGACGGCACGCTGAGCCCGCTCTCGTTCATGCATGCGGCCACGCTCAACAACCACGGGCGCATCGCGTTCGCGGCGCTCGTCGACGACGCCGCCCGCAACCAGGGCGTGTTCACCGCCGACGCGGACGGCCTGCGCATCGTCGCGCTCGGCTGCGGCCCGGGCGGCGGCTCCGGCTCGAGCGACGCCTGTGGCGACCCGTCGCCGATCGGCGGCACCTTCACCGGCTTCTTCCTCTCGACCTTTGCGACCCCGGACATCAATGATGCCGGCGACGTGCTGTTCCTCGCCGACGTCACCGGCGGCAGCGCACCGCGTGGCCTGTTCCTGTACCGCGCGACGACCGGGACCATCGTGAAGGTCGCGGCCGTGGGCGATCCCTCGCCGCTCGGCGGCACCATCACCCGGCTCGGCATGGGTAGCATGAACAACGTCGGCACCATCGCGTTCCTCGCGACCACCGACGACGGCGACGGCTCGGACGTGCTGCTCTGGCAGGACGGTACCCTGACCAAGTACGTCGCCGCGGGCGACCCGGCGCCGGGCGGCGGCACCTTCTGGGCGATCGGTACCGAGTTCTGGGGCTTCGAGGACGGCAGTTCGATTGCGGGCGGCCCGGTGCCGGGCATCAACGAGAGCGGCCAGGTCTCGTTCCGCGGTTACGTCAGCGGCGGCGTGGCGGCCGGCGGGCTCTTCCTCGGCACGAAAGGCACGCACGAATGGCTGGTGCGGGCGGGCGATGCCGTGCCGGGCGGCGGCACCTACAACGACTTTGGAGCGCCGCTGCTCAACAACAACGGCGAGATCGCGTTCTTCAGCGAAACCTCCGACACGTCGGCGCTGGCCTGGGTCGTCGGCAAGCCCGGCCAGTGGCGGCGCGCGCTGGCGCCGTACGACGCGATCGGCGACGGCATCGCGTGGGAGCTCGCCTATTCGCGCAACCCGATGAACGCGCTTGCCGACAACGGCGATCTCGCGGTCTGGACCCGGCGCTTCATGTCCGACTCGAGTGAACTCAACACCCTGCTCGTCAGCCATGCCGACGCAAGCCTCGACGTGCTCGCGGTGCAGGGCACGCCGACGCCGTTCGGCGGCAGCTGGGGCGGTTCGATGGACGGCTGGCCGTCGATCAACCAAGCCAATCAGTTGCGCGTCGGCTCGGCGACGCCCGGCTTCGCGCTGTCGGCCGACGTCGTCCTGACGACCTGCGCGAGCAGCCCGGACGTGATCTTCCGCGACGGCTTCGACGGCGGCGCCTGAGCGAGGCTCACCCCGCGATGAGCGGGGTGGCCGGGCGCTCGTCGGCGACCGCAGCCGGAATCGCGCGCTCCCCGGCGAGGGAGCGCGCGTGCTCGAGCGTCTCTCGCCACGCCGCGACGTGACCGAGTGCGCGATACAGGCGCGCCTGCAACAGCGCGCAGGCGAAATCGGTCGCAGACCAGCGCGCGAGGCGACCGACGACCTGCGCCGCCGCCTCCAGTTCACCTTCCGCGATCAGCACCGTGCCCCACGAGACGCCGACACGCGCGATCCCGAGCGGCACGCCGGCCTGCTCGGCGAGCGCGAGCGCATCGGCATACGCGGCTGCCGCGGCCTCGCGCCGCCGCTCGCTCCATGCCGCCTCGGCCTGCGCGAGGCGCGCGTACAGCATGCTCGACTCGTCGCCGCTCGCGCGCGCCCACGCATCAAAGCGCGCGACCTCGCGCCCCGCCTCGTCGGCACGGTCCTGTGCGCTCAGGGCGCGTGCGAGGGTCAGCCAAGCGTCGCCGCGCACGGACGCGAGCGGCCCGCCGGCCCCGCCGTCGACGACCTGCCACGACACCGCCGCCGCGCTGTCCACCTGCCCCGCGGCGAGCGACAGCGCCGCCTTGCGCGCTCGGCTCATCGCGAGCAGGACCGGGTCCTGCAGCACCTCCGGTGCGCGGATCAGCGCATCGAGCCGTTCGTGCGCCTCGGCGAGACGCCCGACCGCCGCGAGCGCGCTCGCGTGCCAGTACGCAATCAGCCGCCCCGCCGCGCGATCGTCCAGGCGCGGCGCCAGCGCCTGCGCACGCTCGGCCACCGCGAGCGCCTGCGCGGGTTCGAGCAGGTCCAGGTACGCCTCGACCTGGTTGACCAGTGCGCCGGCCAGTTCGTTGCGCGCGTTGCTCCGCTCGAACTCGTCCGCGGCGCGGCCGAAGCTCGCCAGCGCATCGGCCGGGTGGCCGCGCTGCGCGCGCAGCGCGCCTTCGTTCAACTCGACGCGTGCGAGCGCGAGCGTGTCGCCTGCGAGGCGCAGCGCGATGCGCGCACGCGCGAAGTCGGCGTAGGCGCCGTCGGCGTCGCCCTGCATCGCGCGCGCGGCGCCGCGGCCGCTGTAGGTCTGGCCGGCGATCGCGGGCTCGTTGCGGTCGCCGATCAGGGCCAAGGCCTGGCCGAAGTCGCTTTCGGCGCGCGCGAGCGCCATCAGCCGGATCGAACACGCGGCGCGACCGTTGAGGATGCGCGCGCGCAACAGCGGGCTCGCGTCCTCGCCGAGCTCGCCGAGCAGGCGCGTGAACCCGTCATGGGCGATGTCGTAACGGCCGCGCCCGAAATCGGTCTGCGCCTGCAGCAGGCGCACTTCGGGCAATGCGCGCTGCGCCGGCGTGGCCGCATCCAGCGTCGCCTGCGCGAGGCCGAAGTCGTTGGCGAGCAGGGCGGCGCGCAGGCGCGGCACGAGGTCGCCGCCGGCCGCGGTGTCTCCCGCGCCGTCGCGACCGAGCAGGGCCAGAAGGCGCCGCGCCGCTTCGCGCGCCGCGCTGGCCGGATCGTCCGCCACGGCGTCGACGCCACGCGGCGGCGCGGCCCCGTCGCGCAGCTGCAGGCCGACCGACCAGCCGGCCGGACCGTGCTGCACCGACGGCAGGACCGTCCAGCGCGGCGACGACGCCGCGCGCATGACGCGCTCGGCCGATTCGGCGTCCGAGGCCTCTCCGGCGAGCGCGACGATCGCGTCGCTCGGCACGACGACGACGCCTGCATCGCGCAGGCGGTCCGCGACGAGGTCCATCAGTCCGAGTCGCAGCCAGCTCCAGTCGCGCCCGGCGGCGACGGTCGCCGGCAGCACTGCGGTCGCCTGCGATGCCGCCGCCTCGGGCCTTGCCTGCGGTACCTGCGGGCCGGCCGGCTGTCGCAGCAGCGATCCGCCGAACCACCATGCCCCGGCCGCGAGCAGCAGCGCCGCCGCGACCGCGGCCAGGCGTGCGCCACGTGCATGGCCGGCACGCAGCGGCGCCGGCGGCGCCCCCTCGCTCGCGGGCGTGCGCCGCGGCGGGATGGCCGGCCGCGGCGCGTCCGCTTCGTCGGCGTCGACTTCCGCGACCCAGCGATAGCCGAAGCGCGGGATCGTGCGGATCACCCGCTGTTCCTCGCCGGTGTCGCCGACCGCGCGCCGCGCCTTCAGGACCGCCTGCACGACCTGCGTGTCGGCGACGTCCGCGCGCCCCCAGACGGCGGCGACCAGTTCGTCCCGGCCGACGGCGCGATCACGATGCTCGAGCAGCCATGCGATGCAGTCGAACACGATCGGCGACAGCGGCACCAGCGCGCCGTCGCAGCGCAGCTCGCGCGTCGCCGGCGAAATCGTGTAGCGATCGAATCGATAGCTGCGGTGGGTCACGGCGCAAGCGTAGCGTGCAGGCACGTGGCGCACCATCGCACGCGCGCGTTGTGCACGGGATGCGACTGGCGGACGCGGGCGGCGACGCGACGCGCACGAACGCATGCGCCGCGGGACGGCTGCGGCGCATGCGGGAAACGGGGATGGCGGCGCGGCACGGGGGCGCCGCGCGGCGAAGTCAGGACGCCGCGCTCTCGGCCTTCGCGGCGGGCTTCGAGTCGGACGGCTTGGCGGATTCGGCCTTCGACTCGGCCTTGGGGGGTTCGTCCCTGCCGGCGAGGTTGCGCTTGGTGTCGCCGTCCTTCTTGAAGTCGGTCTCGTACCAGCCGCTGCCGGCGAGGCGGAACGCGGGCGCGGTCACGCGTCGCTTCACGCGCGGCTGGCCGCACTCGGGACAATCGACGGGATCGGGGTCGGACAGCTTCTGCAGGCGGTCGAAGACGGCCTGGCAGGAGGAACATTCGAATTCGTAGATCGGCATACGCGAACTTTCCATCGGCTGTGGCAGGCGCCGTGCGGCACCGAAACGGCATGCAGCATGCGGGCGCGCCGGAAATTTGCAAGTACCGCCGCGGCGGCACGCCGGCGCGCGCCCGGCCTGGACGCGCGCCCGTCGGTGCCGTCAGGCGCCCGAGAACACGAGGCGTCCGCCTTCGGCATCGACGCGCACCGTGTCGCCGGGCCGGAAGCGGCCCTCGAGGATCTCCCGCGCCAGCGGGTTTTCGAGCTGCTGCTGGATCGCGCGCTTGAGCGGCCGCGCGCCGTAGACCGGGTCGAAGCCGACATTGCCGAGCAGGTCGAGCGCCTGGTCGCTGATCGCGAGGCCCAGCTGCCGCTCGGCGAGTCGTTTTTCGAGGTACGCGATCTGGATGCGCGCGATCTGCCGGATCTGGCGCTTGTCGAGCGCGCGGAACACGACGATCTCGTCGAGGCGGTTGATGAACTCGGGCCGGAAGTGCGCCTGCACGACGCCCATCACCGCGGCCTTCATCTGCACGTACTGCGCCTCGTCGTCGCCCGTGTTCTCCTGGATGTACTGCGAGCCGAGGTTCGAGGTCATCACGATGACCGTGTTGCGGAAGTCGACCGTGCGGCCCTGCCCGTCGGTGAGGCGGCCGTCGTCGAGCACCTGCAGCAGGATGTTGAAGACGTCGTGGTGCGCCTTCTCCACCTCGTCGAGCAGGATCACGCTGTACGGGCGACGCCGCACCGCTTCGGTGAGGTAACCGCCCTCCTCGTAGCCGACGTAGCCCGGCGGCGCGCCGATCAGACGGCTCACGGAGTGCTTCTCCATGAACTCGCTCATGTCGATGCGCACCATCGCCTCCTCGCTGTCGAAGAGGAAGCCCGCGAGCGCCTTGCAGAGCTCGGTCTTGCCGACGCCGGTCGGGCCGAGGAACAGGAACGAGCCATTCGGCCGGTTGGGATCGGACAGCCCCGCGCGCGAGCGGCGGATCGCATCGGCGACCGCGCGCACGGCTTCGTCCTGGCCGACGACGCGCTTGTGCAGCTCGTCCTCCATGCGCAGCAGCTTGTCGCGCTCGCCTTCGAGCATCTTCGACACCGGTATGCCGGTCCAGCGCGAGACGACCTCGGCGATCTCCTCGGCGGTGACCTTGTCCTGCAGCAGGGTGAAACCCTTCGTTTCGGCTTCCTGCGCGGCCTTGAGCTGCTTGTCCAGTTCCGGCAGGCGGCCGTACTGGATCTCGCTCATCTTCGCGTAGTCCTGCCGGCGCTGCGCGGCTTCGAGTTCCAGCCTCGCCTGCTCGATCTGTTCCTTGATCTTCGTCGCGCCCTGCAGGGTCGCCTTCTCGCTCTTCCACACTTCCTCGAGGTCGGAATACTCGCGCTCGAGCGAGGCGATCTCCGTCTCCAGGTCGGCGAGGCGTTGTTTGGATTCCCTGTCCTTCTCCTTGCGCAGCGCCTCGCGCTGGATCTTCAGCTGGATCAGCCGGCGCTCCTTGCGGTCGAGCTCCTCCGGCTTGGAGTCGATCTCCATGCGGATGCGCGAGGCCGCCTCGTCCATGAGGTCGATCGCCTTGTCCGGCAGCTGGCGGTCGGCAATGTAGCGGTTGGACAGCGTCGCCGCGGCGACGATCGCGGGGTCGGTGATCTCGACGCCGTGGTGTACGGCGTACTTCTCCTTCAGCCCTCGAAGGATCGCGATCGTGTCCTCGACGCTCGGTTCGCCGACGAACACCTTCTGGAAACGGCGCTCGAGCGCGGCATCCTTCTCGATGTACTTGCGGTATTCGTCGAGCGTCGTCGCGCCGATGCAGTGCAGCTCGCCGCGCGCGAGCGCGGGCTTGAGCATGTTGCCCGCGTCCATCGCGCCCTCGGCCTTGCCGGCGCCGACCATCGTGTGCAGCTCGTCGATGAACAGGATGACCTGGCCTTCCTGCTTGGCGAGGTCGTTGAGCACGCCCTTGAGGCGCTCCTCGAATTCGCCGCGGAACTTCGCGCCGGCGATCAGCGCGCCCATGTCGAGCGACAGCACGCGCTTGTCGCGCAGGCCTTCGGGCACCTCGCCGTTGACGATGCGCTGGGCGAGGCCTTCCACGATCGCGGTCTTGCCGACGCCGGGTTCGCCGATGAGCACCGGGTTGTTCTTGGTGCGCCGCTGCAGCACCTGGATCACGCGGCGGATTTCCTCGTCGCGACCGATGACCGGGTCGAGCTTGCCCTTCTCCGAACGCGCGGTGAGGTCGATCGTGTACTTCTCGAGCGCCTGGCGCTGCTCCTCGGCGTTCTCCGACTGCACCTTCTCGCCGCCGCGGATCTTCTCGATCGCGGCCTCGATGTTCGCCTTCGTCGCGCCGGCCGCCTTCAGCGCGGCACCGGCCTCGCCACGGTCGTCGAGCGCGGCGAGCACGAACAGCTCCGACGCGATGAACTGGTCGCCGCGCTGCTGGGCGAGCTTGTCGGTCAGGTTGAGCAGCCGGTTGAGGTCGTTGGAGACGTTGATGTTGCCTTCCTGACCGGCGACTTTGGGCAGGTTGTCGAGCACCTGGCCGACGCGCGTGCGCAGCGCCGCGACGTTGGCGCCGGCCTGGGCGAGCAGGGGCACGGTCGAGCCGCCCTGCTGGTCGAGCAGCGCGGCGAGCACGTGCACGGGCTCGAGCATGTTGTGGTCGCGCCCGACCGCGAGCGACTGCGCGTCGGCGAGCGCCTGCTGGAAGCGTGACGTGAGTTTGTCCATTCGCATGGTCGCGGATGTCCTCTTCGGGTTCTTCGGGCCGCGACTTGCGCGGCGGGCTGCGCCGAAGATGCGGCGCGAAACGGCCCGATTCAAGCAAACCGGCAGGCTAGGATATTGATCCCCGTCACTTCGACCGACCGATGCAACAGCGCGCCGCACGTCCCTTCCGGATCGTCGTCCTCGGCGGCTACGGCCTGTTCGGCGCGCGCATCGTGCGTGCCCTCGCCGGCGACGACGGCCTCGAACTGGTGGTCGCCGGACGGGACGCGGCGAAGGCCGGCGCCCTCGCCGCGGAACTCGACCGCGGCGGCGCGCGCGCGACGATCGAGGCAATGGCGCTCGACATCGACGCACGAGGTTTCGGCGAACGCCTCGCCGCGCTCGCCCCCGCGCTCGTCGTGCACACGGCCGGGCCGTTCCAGCACCGCGACTACGCCGTCGCGCGCGCCGCGCTCGCACTCGGCGCGCACTACGTCGATCTCGCCGACGGTCGCGACTTCGTCGCCGGCTTCGCCGCGCTCGACGCCGAAGCGCGTGCCGCGGGCCGCCGGGCCATCAGCGGAGCGAGCAGCGTGCCCGGCCTCAGCGGCGCCGTCGTCGCGGCGCTGGCCGACCGTTTCGGCCGGCTCGACGCGATCGAAACCGCGATCAGCCCCGGCAATCGGACGCCGCGCGGGCTCGCGACGACGCGTGCGATCCTCGGCTACGTCGGTCGTGCGTATCCGCTGCTCGATCGCGGGCACTGGCGACGCGCGCATGGCTGGCAGTCGCTGCGCCGGTTGCGCGTCCCCGGCATCGGCACCCGCTGGCTCGCGCGCTGCGAAGTGCCCGACCTGTGCGTGCTCGCGCAGCGGTACCCGTCGCTGCGCAGCTGCGATTTCCGCGCCGGCCTCGAGCTGCGACGCATGCATTTCGGCCTCTGGCTCGCGTCGTGGGCGGTGCGTTGCGGCGTGTTGCGCGACTTCGCGCGCCACGCGCCGGCGTTGCTCGCGCTGAGTGAACGCTGGCTCGACAGCGGCAGCGACACCGGCCTGATGCAGCTCGAGCTGCGCGGCGTCGATCGCGAGGACGTACCCTTGCATCTGCGCTGGCGCCTGGTCGCGACGCACGGCGACGGACCGCAGGTGCCCGCGACCGCGGCGATCGTGCTCGCGAGGAAGCTCGCGCGCGACGAACTCGCCGGCGCCGGCGCGGGCCCCTGCCTGGACCTCTTCACCCTCGACGAATTCCTCGCCGCGCTCGACGGCTACGCGATCACCACGACGATCGAAGCGGTTTGACGCCTGCGCGCCGTACGCGTTGCCGCACGACGTGGTCGTGTGGGAACGGCGGCACGCGCTGTGCGTATACCCTACGAGGTAACGGCGGCCCTCGCGGACTTTGCCCCGGCTGGTCGATCAACCCACGGCCAGCCAGCCGCGATAGCGCACGAGCAAGCCCGCGATCGGCAGCGAGGCGGTCACCTCGAACGTGTAGCGCCCGTCGCGGTCGGCCTCGCGCGCGCCGACCGCGGCGAACCAGCGTGCCGGCAGCGGCAGGCCGAGCGCGCTTGCGCGCACGGCGGTCCACTCGATCGCACCGCCGTGCGCAGCGAGGCGGAACGCGAACGTGACTGCGCCGAGGCGTTCATGCAGCAGTCCGCCGCGCGCCCACAACCGGGAGCGCATCACGTGTGCACCGACGTGGCGTGACCAGCGCTCGCCGGCCGCATCGGCGGCGATCTCCACTTCGATCGGCCCGCGCCCCGCGGGCGGCAGGCGCGTCGCCCACGCGCAGAGGGTCGCGAGTGGATGGTGGCCGCGTTCGACCTCGACCTCGCCCGCGTAGCGACGCGTGCCTGCGTCGTGATGCAGCTTGCGCACGCGCGGGCCGAGCGTATCGAACGCACTGCCGAGCAGGCGCTCGAACAGCGTCACGGCGCGATCCACACCAGCGATGCGAAACGACCGGTGTCGCGCTCGCGCCGGTACGAATAGAAGCGGGGGTCGGCGAAGGTGTCGAAACCGCCGCCATGCACGCTTTCGACGCCCGCGCGCGCCAGGCGGCGCCGCGCGAGCGCGGCGAGGTCGCACGACCAGTGGCCGGGGCGCGTTTCCACGAAACACGCATCGGCACCCGCGTCGGTCGCGACGAATGCATCGCGTACCTCGGTGCCGACTTCGTACGAGCGCGCGCCGATCGCCGGGCCGATCCACGCATGCACGCGCCCCACGTCGAGACGCGCGAGCGTCGCCTCGAGTACGCCGGCCGCGAGCCCGCGCCAGCCCGCGTGCGCGGCGGCGATGGCATCGCCGTCGGCGCTGCAGAACAGCACCGGCAGGCAATCGGCGGTGAGGACCGCGAGCACGGTGCCGGGCTTGCGCGTGACGGACGCATCGGCGTCACGGCTGCGCCCGCCGGCGTCCGCATCCAGCACGTCGACGCCATGCACCTGGCGCAGCCAGAGCGGTGCCGACGGCAGGCCGAGCAGGCCCGGCAGCGACGCGCGATTGGCCGCGACCGCGTCCGGCGCGTCGCCGCTGCGCCCGCCGAGGTTGCAGCGTTCGAACGGCGGCAGCGAATGACCGGGCAACTGGCGCGTCGTCACGCAAGCGCGCACGTTCGCGGGTGCCGGCCAGTCGGGCAGGATCACGCCTTGCGCAGGCATGGCCATCGGCGCGCTCAGCCGTTTTCCTTCGTGTCCGCACGCAATGCTGCGAGCAGCGCCTCCATGTCGGCCGGGCGTTCCGCCTCGACCGCGACGGGCTTGCCGCTCTTCGGGTGGGCGAACTCGAGCTTCTCCGCGTGCAGTGCCTGGCGCCTGAAGCCACGCAGGGCCGCGGCGAGTTCCGGCGTCGCGCCCTTGGGGAGCTTGAGCAGGCCGCCGTACTGCGCGTCCCCGACGAGCGGATGGCGCACGTGCGCCATGTGCACGCGGATCTGGTGCGTCCGCCCGGTTTCGAGCCGGCACTCGATCAGGGTCATCGTGCGGAAGCGCTCGCGCACGCGGTAGTGCGTGATCGCCTCGCGGCCATCCTCGCGCACGGCCTGTTTCAGGCGGTCGTGCGGATGGCGGCCGATCGGGGCGTCGACGCGACCGCCCGCGACCATCGCGCCGTAGACGATCGCCGCGTACTGGCGGTGCACGTCGCGCTCGGACAGCTGTTCGACCAGCGCGGTATGCGCGCGCAGCGTGCGCGCGACGACCATCAGGCCCGAGGTGTCCTTGTCGAGGCGGTGCACGATGCCGCCGCGCGGGATCTCCGCGAGCTTCGGATCATGGTGCAGCAGCGCGTTCTGCAGGGTGCCCGCGGGATTGCCCGCGCCCGGATGCACGACCAGGCCGGGCGGCTTGTTGACGACGATGACATCGGCGTCCTCGTAGCGGATGTCGAGCGGGATCTCTTCCGCCTGTGCGCCGATCTCGCGCTCCATGCGCACGTCGAGTTCGATCGCCTCGCCGCCGCGCAGGATCTGCCGGGGCGGGACGACTTCGCCGTCGAGGCGCACCGCGCCCGCCTTGATCCACGCGGTCAGGCGCGAGCGCGAGTAGTCCGGGAACAGCTCGGCGAGCGCCTGGTCGAAGCGCCGGCCGGCCAGCCCGTCGGGCACGGTGGCGGCAAGGCGCGCTGCGGTCGACGGCCGCTCGTTCAGGCGTGATTCGGGTTCGCTCATGCTCGGGAATGCCGGGAAACGGCGCTTCCAGCGCCGGCGGGGTTTCGGGTTATGATCGGTGTTTCGCGCGGCGCGTGGTAGCGTCGCGGGCCGGTCGCTCCGGCGGACCCGGCCAGCAGATGCAGCCGGACCCACTCCATCCGTCCATCATCGCAGAGCCTGCCACCCGCATGCGAGTCTCCTCCAGTTTCCGTCCCGTCCTGCGCCTCGTCCTGCTCGCGCTCTTCGTCGCGCTCGCCGGCTGCTCCCTGTTCCATCGTGGCAAGAAGGGCGACCCGATGGACACGCTGTCGGTCGAGCAGCTCTACCAGCAGGGCAACGAAGCGCTGCAGTCGGGCAACAACGACTATGCCGTGCGCACGTTCCAGCGCCTGATCGCGCGCTTCCCGTTCGGCCCGTACACCGAGCAGTCGCAGCTCAATCTCGCCTATGCGCAGTACAAGTCGGACAAGCCCGACGATGCGTACTCCACCATCAACCGCTTCATCAAGACCTATCCCACGCACCGCCACGTCGATTACGCCTACTACCTGCGCGGGCTGATCAACTTCAACCGCTCGGGCGGCTTCCTCGAGCGCTACGTCGGCCTCGACATGACGCAGCGCGACCAGGCCAACCTGCGCCAGTCGTTCGACGATTTCGGCGCGCTGCTCACGCGCTATCCGCAGAGCCGCTACGCCCAGGACAGCCGCCAGCGCATGGTCCACCTGCGCAACATGATGGCGCAGTCGGACCTCAACATCGCCCTCTTTTACCTCAAGCGCGGCGCCTACGTCGCCTCGTCGAACCGCGCCAAGTCGATCATCGAGACCTACCCGCAGACGCCGCAGGCGGGCGACGCGCTCGCGATCATGGTCAGGAGCTACCACGAGCTCGGCCAGGACAAGCTCGCCGACGACGCCAGGCGCGTGCTCGAGCTCAACTACCCCGACCACCCGTCGCTCAAGGGCCGCTGGCCGAATTACCGCTCGAACTGGTGGAAGCTGATCCCGCTGCAGAACCGCGGCTGATCAGCGCCAGCCCGAGGTGATCGGATAGCGGCGTTCGCGGCCGAACGCGCGCCGCGAAACCTTCGGCCCCGGCGCCGCCTGCTGGCGCTTCCATTCGCTGATCTTCACGAGCCGCAGCACGCGCTCGACCGTCGCCGCGTCGAAACCGGCGCGCACGATCTCCTCGCGCGACTGCTCCTGGTCGACGTGTCGCAGCAGGATCGCGTCGAGCACGTCGTAGGGCGGCAGCGAATCCTGGTCGGTCTGGTTTTCGCGCAATTCCGCCGACGGCGGGCGCGCGATCACCGCCGGCGGGATCACCGGCGTGCCGGCGACCGCGTTGCGCCAGCGCGCGAGCGCGAACACCTCGGTCTTGTACAGGTCCTTGATCGGCGCGTAGCCGCCGCACATGTCGCCGTAGATCGTCGCGTAGCCGACCGCGTACTCGCTCTTGTTGCCGGTCGTCAGCAGCAGGCCACCGAACTTGTTCGCCAGCGCCATGAGGATCACGCCGCGGCAGCGCGACTGCAGGTTCTCCTCCGTCACGTCGGCGTCCACGCCCGCGAACGCGGGCGCGAGCGCGTCGAGGAAACCGCGGAACGGCGCCTCGATCGGCACGCTCATGATCCGGACGCCGAGCGCGCGCGCCTGCTCGTCGGCGAGGTCGTTGCTGAGTTCGGAGGTGTAGCGCGACGGCAGGCGTACGCCGGTCACGTTCCCGGCGCCGAGCGCGTCGACCGCGACGGCGAGCACGAGCGCGGAGTCGATGCCGCCGGAGAGGCCGATCCACGCCTTGGAGAAGCCGTTCTTCACGCAGTAGTCGCGCGTGCCGCGCACGATCGCGCGCCAGGCGAGTGCGTCGCGGCCTTCGTCCTCCTCGACCGGCCAGGCGACCGGGGTGAAGCGGCGCGTCGCCGCATCGTAGTCGGCGACGAGCCAGTGGTCCTCGAACGCACGCGCGGCCGGATGGACGTGGCCGTCACCGTCGGCGAGCACGGACGCGCCGTCGAACACGACCGCGTCCTGCCCGCCGACCGTGTTGAGGTAGGCGACACCGACGCCGCGGCCGTCGCGGCGCGACTCCTGCACGCGCTCGGCGAGCAGCGCGTCGCGCTGCGCGTGCTTGTCGCGCTCGAACGGCGATGCGTTCGGCACCAGCACGAGTTCGGCGCCCGCGGCGACCGTGCCCGCGAACGGCTCGGCGAACCACAGGTCCTCGCAGATGATGAGCCCGACGCGGACGCCGCCGACGTCGAATACGCAGTCGTCGCGATCCGGATCGACGTCGAAGTAGCGGCGTTCGTCGAAGACCGCGTAATTGGGCAGCTCGCGCTTGCGATAGGTCGCGGCCACGGCGCCGTCGCGCAGCACGCTCGCCGCGTTGTAGACGACGGAGCCGGCGGCCTGCGGCCAGCCGACCACGGCGACGATGCCGCGCGTCGCCGCGGCGAGGCGGCCGAGCGCGGCTTCGCATTCGGCGAGGAAACTCGGCCGCAGCAGCAGGTCCTCGGGCGGATAACCGCTCAGGGCGAGTTCGGGAAACAGCACGAGGTCGGCGCGGTGCTCGTCGCGCGCCTGCGCGACGAGGGCGGCGATGCGCTCCTCGTTGCGGGCGACGGAGCCGACCGGGAAATCGAACTGGGCAAGGGCGATGCGCAACTTCGGCATGCGGCGTGGCGGGCGGCACGAAAACGCCATTGTAAGCCCAGCGGTCCGACGCCCGCGCTCGCTACGGAATCCCGGTCACGACGTTGACGATGGCCGTGGCCGTGCCGCCGCGGCCGTCGCTGATCGTGTAGGTGAACGCCGCCGCGCCGAGATAGCCGTTCGGCGACCAGGTCACGGTCGTGCCGGTGATCGCGACGCTGCCGGCCGGGGCGCCGCTGGCCGCGACCGGCTGCGTCACCGCGATGATCGTGAGTGGATCGCCGTCCGGATCGCTGTCGTTGGCGAGCACGGCGATCACCGTCTGGTTGAATCCGCCGTTGTCGTTCACCGCGATCGGCGGCCGGTTCGGCGCCGCCAACACGATCACGGTGACGAATGCGGTCGCGCTGCCGCCGCGGCCATCCGAGATCGTGTAGGCGAAGCGATCGACGCCGCTGAAGCCGGCCAGCGGCGTGTAGAGGACCGCGTTGCCGATGATCGCGACGGTGCCGTAGAGCGGCGCGGTGACGCCCGTGATGGCGAGCGCGTCGCCGTCGGGATCGCTGTCGTTGGCGAGCACGGGGATCTGCACCGGCTGCGCGAACGGCGTCGTCGCCGTGTCGTCGACGGCAACCGGCGGCTGGTTCGGCGCCGCAGTCACGTTGACCGTGACGAGGGCGCTCGCGCTGCCGCCGCGACCATCCGAGATCGTATAGGTGAAGCGATCGATGCCGACCACGCCGGCGGGCGGCGTGTAGCTGATCGCTCCGCCGGCGATCACGATCGTGCCCAGCGCGGGCGGCGTCGTCGCGGTGATTGCAAGCGGATCGCCGTCAGGGTCGCTGTCGTTGGCGAGCACCGCGATCGCGACCGCGCCGCCGCCGGACGTCGCGGTCGCGGTGTCGTCGAGCGCGACCGGTGGACGGTTCGGCGACGCCGTGACGGTGATAGCGACGCGTGCGGTCGACATGCCGCCACGGCCGTCGCTGATCGTGTAGACGAACGCGTCGGCGCCGACGTAACCGGGCGTGGACGCGTACAGCACCCGGTTGCCGCTGATCGCCGCGCTGCCGTGCAGGGGTGCTCCGACGGATGCGAGCGACAGCGCGTCCCCGTCGGCGTCGATGTCGTTGGCGAGCACGTCGACCGCGACGAGCTGCCCGCTCGCGACCGTCGCCGCGTCCGCGCGCGCGACCGGATTGCGGTTCGGCTGCACGGCGACGGTGATCGTGACGGTCGCGCTCGCCTGGCCGCCGTGGCCATCCTCGACGACGTAGGTGAAGGCGTCGGGTCCGCTGTAGCCGGCTGCAGGCCGGTAGACGATGCCGTGCCCGGAGATCGACGCGGTGCCGTGGCCCGGGACGCCGACGCTCGCGAGCACGAGCGCATCGCCGTCCGGGTCGCCGTCGTTGGCGAGCACGGCGATCGTGACCGGCTGCCCGGAGGTGGTCGTCGCGACATCGTCGCGCGCGATTGGCGGCTGGTTCGGCCGCATGCCGACGGTCACCGTCACGTTCGCGCCCGCACTGCCGCCATGGCCATCGGCGATCGTATAGGCGAACGTGTCCGAACCGCTGAAACCGGCCGCGGGGGTGTACAGGATCGTGCCGCCGGAAGCGACCGCCGTGCCGTGCGCAGGCGCGGTGACGGCGGTGATGGCGAGCGCATCGCCGTCGGCATCGCTGTCGTTGGCGAGGACGTCGATCGCGAGCGCGACGCCCGTGCTCGTGTTGGCGACGTCGGCCTGCGCGAGCGGGAAGTGGTTGGTGTACTGGCGCGGCCCGCGCGTGACCGACACCGTCTGCGAACGCGTGCGCCGATAGCTCTCGACCGTGCGCGGGTGCGCGCTCGACGGTCGCGCGAGCGAGCGGGAAATCCACGCCGGGTCCTCGAGGTTCGCGGTCGGCGTGAAGGCACCGTGCCGGCCGAACTCGTAACGCAGGAACAGCGACAGGCGATCGTCGTCGCCGCCGCCCGCGCCACCCTGGCGCGCGACGTGCTCGGCCAGCGCGGACAAGCCCCAGCCACGCGTGCCGAGCGGCGTATCGAGGCCGAGCGAGAACGTCGTCGCACGCGCGCCGTCGCCATCCTGCGTGCTCGCGCCGCCATGCACGCGCATCGCGAACGGCTCGAACACGTGGCCGAACTGCAGGCCGATCTCGGTGCCGTAGGGACGGCTCTCGAACAGCGTGTCGGTCGTCGTCGTCTCGGCTTGCGTGTAGCTGCCGACTTCGTCGCTGCCGTCGAGCTGGACGACGTCGTCGTGCAGGCTGTGGCGCGCGCCGCGCGCGCCGCTGACGCCGTGGGCGAGCCATGCCTCGACCGAATACGCGCGCCGCTCGATGCCGAAGCCGAGCGTCGCCTTGCGGTCGTGCTGCCCGTTCTGGTCGAGCGCGAAGCTGAGGCGGCTCACGGTCGCCTGGTCCGGATGCATGCGCGCGGCGACCGGATCGCCGCCCCAGAGCCAGTTGAAATCGGCCTGCGCGCCACCCGCGCCCGACTGGTCCCACCACACCTGCCCGACGAGCGCGCGCGCATTGTTGCGCGCGAACACGCCGAGCAACTGGCCCTCGGTGCGCCCTTCGCGATTGATGCCGATCGAAACGCTGCCGTCGCCGCCGACGTAGGTCAGCGGCACCGAGGCGTCGGTGACCGATGGCACGCCCTCGTCAGCGGGGTCCCTGGGCAGGATCTGCGCGGAGACGACCGCCGTGCAGGCGAGGGCGAACAGCGGAACGAGGCGACGGCGCATGATCCCTCCCCGGACACGGCGCGCTGGGTGTCATCCTAACGTCGTTTCGGACCGGGCGTGGACATTCGGTCGTGCGTTCAGGTTTGCCGGACGGGCGTCGCCCGCGTGGCGCCTCGCGGAAGCCCGCAAGGCATCGCGGCTTCCGTCGCCCACGGAAGCGGCGCCCATCCCATTCGTTCGCCGCGGGCCGCGCTCGGCGCGAACGAACCTGTGCGGCGTGTCCGCGCGCGGAACAACCGCTCCCACGGAAGCATGCTCACGCATGCCGCCGGTGCGGCCAGCCGGCCTTCAGCACTCGCGCCCGAAAAACGAAAGGCCGCGAATCACCCCGCGGCCCTTCATCATCAACGCGGGTTGCTCCCGACGCCTACATCTTCGATGCGAGCGTCTTGCCGAGGTCGGCCGGCGACTTCACGGTCGTGACGCCGGCCTTTTCCAGCGCCGCGAACTTCGCCGCCGCGGTGCCCTTGCCGCCGGAGATGATCGCGCCGGCATGGCCCATGCGCTTGCCGGCCGGAGCGGAGGCACCGGCGATGAAGGCGACGACCGGCTTCTTCACGTACTCGGCGATGAACTCGGCCGCTTCCTCCTCGGCGCTGCCGCCGATCTCGCCGACCATGATGATGCCTTCGGTCTGCGGATCGTCCTGGAACAGCTTGAGGCAGTCGATGAAGTTGAGGCCGTTGATCGGGTCGCCGCCGATGCCGATGCAGGTCGACTGGCCGAGGCCGACGTTGGTGGTCTGGAATACCGCCTCGTAGGTCAGCGTGCCCGAACGCGACACGATGCCGACCTTGCCCGGCTTGTGGATGTGGCCCGGCATGATGCCGATCTTGCATTCACCCGGCGTGATGATGCCGGGGCAGTTCGGTCCGATCAGCACGGTGCCCGGACGCTGCTTGAGCACGTTCTTGACGCGCAGCATGTCGAGCACCGGGATGCCTTCGGTGATCGCGACGATGACCTTGATGCCGGCATCGGCCGCTTCGAGGATCGCGTCGGCCGCGAACGGCGGCGGCACGAAGATCATCGACGCGTCGGCGCCAGTGTCGTTGACCGCATCGAGCACGGTGTCGTAGACGGGCAGGCCGATGTGCGTGCCGCCGCCCTTGCCCGGCGTGACGCCGCCGACGAGCTTGGTGCCGTATTCCAGCGCCTGCTCGGAGTGGAACGTACCCTGCTGGCCGGTGAAGCCCTGGGTGATGACCTTGGTGTTCTTGTTGACCAAAACGCTCATGTGTTCGTGTCCTTCGCTCAGGCGGCCTTGACCGCCGCGACCGCCTTTTGCGCGGCGTCGTTGAGATCGTCGGCCGGCGTGATCGCGAGGCCGGAATTGGCGAGCAGCTCGCGGCCCTTCTCGACGTTCGTGCCCTGCAGGCGCACGACGACGGGGATCTCGAGGCCCACTTCCTTGACCGCGGCGATGATGCCCTCGGCGATGAGGTCGCAGCGCACGATCCCGCCGAAGATGTTGACGAGGATCGCCTGCACCTTGTCCGAGGACAGGATCAGCTTGAACGCCTCGGTCACGCGTTCCTTGGTCGCGCCGCCGCCGACGTCGAGGAAGTTCGCCGGTTCGCCGCCGGCGAGCTTGATCACGTCCATCGTCGCCATCGCGAGACCGGCGCCGTTGACCATGCAGCCGATGTTGCCGTCCATCGTGACGTAGTTGAGGTTGTTCTTGACCGCGGCGGCCTCGGCCGGGTCTTCCTGCGACTCGTCGCGCATCGCGACCAGCTTCGGATGGCGGAATTCCGCGTTGTCGTCGGAATTGACCTTGCCGTCGAGCGCCATGAGGTCGCCCGAGGCGACGATCGCGAGCGGGTTGAGCTCGACCAGCGCGAGGTCCTTCTCGTTGAAAAGCTTGTACAGGCCCAGCATGATCTTGGTCAGCTGGTTCGCCTGCTTGGCGTTGAGGCCCATGTCGAAAGCGAGCTTGCGGCACTGGTAGGGCTGCAGGCCCTCGACGAAATCGACCTCGATCGTGTGGATGTCCTCGGGGGTTTCGCGCGCGACCTGCTCGATATCGACGCCGCCCTGCGCGGAGGCGATGAAGGACACCGTCTTGCTGCCGCGGTCGACGAGGATCGACAGGTACAGCTCCTTGGCGATGTCGGTCGCATCGGTGACCAGCACCAGGTTGACCGGCAGCGCGCGGCCGCCGGACTGGTAGGTCTCCATGCGCCGGCCGAGCATGCCCGCGGCGGCCGCCTTCACCTCGTCGAGCGAACGGCAGAACTTCACGCCGCCGGCCTTGCCGCGGCCGCCCGCGTGGATCTGCGCCTTGACCATCCATTGCTCGCCACCGAGCGCGCGGGCGGCTTCGACCGCCTGCTCCGGCGTCGCGGCGACCTTGCCCGGCGGCACAGGGATGCCGTACTCGGCGAACAGTTCCTTGGCTTGGTATTCGTGGAAATTCATGAGACACCTTGTGCGAAGGGACGCACGCGCGCGGCGCGAATCACCGCGGCAGCGCTATCCGGGGAGCGTCGACGCTGAGCCGACGGAAAAACGGGTCGCCTATTCTCGGGGATGGCCGCGGTGAAAGCAAAAGAAGCGCCACCGTCGCCGCTGCGGCAGGCCCCGCAGGCTATACTGGCGCCACGGAGCCTACGTGAGCACGGGTGCCCAATTGCTTGACACGACGGCATCACCGGGCGACATCACCCGGCGCGAACTGTATTTCTTCAACCTCTACCGCTGCCTCGAAGCCGTGGTGTACGTCGGCCTCGTGTTCAGCCCGTTCGCGGTCGACTGGGTGCGCGTCTCGCGCCCGCTGCTCGGCCAGGCGGCCTCGGCGGTCTACCTCGTCGTCGCCCTCGCGCTGCTGGTGAGCACGGAGCGCCTGCGCTCCCGGCTCGCCGGCACGATCAGCACGTCGCTGCTGATCGACATCGTCGCCGCGTCGTTGGTGCTGATCGCGCTGACCGGCCACAGCCTCGTGCCAATGATGCTGCTCGTCAACGTCGGCATCGCCGCGCTGCTGCTGCCGCACCGTGCCTACGTGTTCGCGACCGCCGCGGCGCTCGGCGTCGCGGTGCCGTACGCGTATCAACTGCTGAGCGAGCCCGGCCGGGAAAACAACAGCGTCGAGACGATCGCAGTCGTGGTCGCGTACTTCATCGTCGCCGCGCTGCTGCGCTACCTCGGCGGGCACATGCGCGCGGCGGAGGATCTCGCCGCGCGGCGCGGCGTGGACCTGCTCAACCTCGAGCAGATCAACGACCTCATCATCCAGCGCATGAAGACAGGCGTGCTGCTGGTCGACCGCGCCAACCACATCCTGCGCATCAACGAGTCGGCCTGGCACCTGATCGGCAATCCGCCGCCGAACCAGCGCGAGCTCGGCTCGGCGGCGCCGGAGCTGTCGCGCCGGCTGTACCACTGGCGCCATACCGGCAAGAGCGACCAGACCGCGGTGGCGCTCGCGCACGACGTGCCCGAGGTGATCCCGCGCTTCACCCGCCTCGCGCCGAACGACGACACCAATGTGCTGATCTTCCTCGACGACACGTCCCTGCTGTCGCGACGCGCCGAGGAACTCACCCTGTCGTCGCTCGGCCGCCTGTCGGCGTCGATCGCGCACGAGATCCGCAACCCGCTCGCGGCGATCCGCTATTCGGCGCAGCTGCTCGCCGAGTCGCCCGAGCTCAATGCCGAGGACAAGCGCCTCGTCGACATCATCAACAACCACTGCACGCGCGCCAACGACGTCGTCGAGAACATCCTGCAGCTGTCCAGGCGCGAACGTTCGCGCCCGGAGACGATCGACCTCAATGCCTGGGTACTCGCCTTCGTCGAGGACTACAAGCAGTCCAACGACCTCGGCCAGGATCAGCTGCGCGCCGTCACGCACAACCGCACGCTCGAGGCGATGGTCGACCCGCAGCACCTGCAGCAGGTGGTCTGGAACCTCGTGCAGAACGCATTGCGCTATGGCCGCCAGCCGAACCAGCCCGCACGCGTCAGCGTCGTCGCGCGCCTCGCGGTCGACAAGGGACCGCCGCTGCTCGAGGTGATCGACCGCGGGCCGGGCATCCCGCCGAAGGTCGCCGCGCAGATCTTCGAGCCGTTCTACACCACCCACGAGTACGGCACCGGCCTCGGCCTGTACCTGGCCAAGCAGATGAGCGAGGCGAGCCAGGCCTCGCTCGAATACGTCCCGGTGGCGGGCGGTGGCGCCTGTTTCCGCATCACCCTGACGCCGGCCGGAGCGCTGCTCGCCTCGCGCATCGCGCCGCAGTCGGCCTGACGATCGGCTGAAGGGCGCCCTAGCACAAACCCGCAGCCTTTGCCTTGTACTGCCGCGCGATTTACCCTTTGCGCAGCCTCCCGACCGAAAGCCCGACCCCGACGGCATGAGCAAGCACTACGCACTGGTCATCGACGACGAACGCGACATCCGCGAGCTGCTGACGCTCACCTTGGGTCGCATGGATCTCATCGTCGAAACCGCGGCGACCGTCGCCGAGGCGAGGCAGCGACTCGCCGAGCGCCGCTACGCGCTGTGTTTCACCGACATGCGCCTGCCCGACGGCTCCGGCCAGGAGATCATCGCGCTGGTCGCCGCGCAGTACCCGGAAACGCCGATCGCGATGATCACCGCGTACGGCAACGTCGATGCCGCGGTCGACGCGCTCAAGGCCGGCGCGTTCGATTTTGTCTCCAAGCCGGTCGACATCAGCGTGCTGCGCCGCCTCGTGCAGACGGCACTCAAGCTGTCCGAGGAAAAGCGCGCCGAGCAGTCCAACAGCGGCAACAAGCTGATCGGCGATTCGGCGCCGATGAACGACCTGCGCGCGACGATCGCCAAGGTCGCGCGCAGCCAGGCGCCGGTCTACATCGCCGGCGAGTCGGGCACCGGCAAGGAACTCGTCGCCCGCCTCATCCACGAACTCGGCCCGCGCTCGACCGCGCCGTTCGTGCCGGTCAACTGCGGCGCGATCCCGTCCGAACTCATGGAAAGCGAGTTCTTCGGCCACAAGCGCGGCAGCTTCACCGGCGCGCAGACCGACAAGGACGGCCTGTTCCATGCCGCCCAGGGCGGCACGCTGTTCCTCGACGAGGTCGCGGAACTGCCGATGCACATGCAGGTGAAGCTGCTGCGCGTGATCCAGGAAAAGGCCGTGCGACCGATCGGCGCGCGCGCCGAGGTCGGCGTCGACGTACGCATCCTCTCGGCGACGCACAAGAACCTCGCGCGACTGGTCGAACTCGGCTCGTTCCGCCAGGACCTGTTCTATCGCATCAACGTGATCGAGCTGAAGGTGCCGCCGCTGCGCGACCGGCGCGAGGACATCCCCAAGCTCGCCGGACGCGTGCTCGAACGCCTCGGCAAGGACAACGGCACCGCGCCCGCACGGCTCGAGCCGGAGGCCCTCAAGGCGCTGCTGTCCTACGATTTCCCCGGCAACGTGCGCGAGCTCGAGAACGTGCTCGAGCGCGCGGTCGCGCTGTGCGAGAACAACAGCATCGGCATCGGCGACCTGCGCCTCGCCGCCGGCGATCGCGCGGCGAGCGCCTCCGCCGAGGCGTGGGCGAACACGCCGACGCCGCCCGCGGGGTCGCACTTCGAGCCCCGCCCGCCCGCCCACGCGGCCGAACCGCCCGAGGACGAAGGCTTCCCGAGCGACCTCGCCGCCGCCGTCGCCGAGACCGAGCGCGCGGCGATCATGAAGGCGCTCGAGGCGACGCGCTGGAACCGCACCGCGGCGGCGAAGCAGCTCGGGCTGACGCTGCGCCAGCTGCGCTACCGGCTGGAAAAGCTCGGCATCGAGTAGGCGTCGGGCAGCGCGATGCCGTCGCACTCGCCGCCGGGTGCATCCCTCCGCGACGCGGCGAATGGGGCTACCCGCCGTCGCCTGCGACCCGTGTGAGCGCTCGCGCATCGCGGCGCATCTGCCATATATTTTCCCGAGTCCATCGAGGAGGTCCCCGCATGTCCCGCTGGAAGGCTGCCGGCATCCACGTCTGCATCAGCGCACTCGTCGCGCTGGTCGCGGCAACGCTGATTTTCGGCGTGTGGTATCCGCGTCCCTACAGCCATGCGGCCGGCGCGGACAAGCTGGTCCTGCTGCTGCTCGGCGTCGACGTCGTGCTCGGCCCGCTGCTGACCCTGATCGTGTTCCGCGCCGGCAAGTGGGGCATGCGTTTCGACCTCACGGTGATCGCGATCGCGCAGGCGTGCGCGTTCCTCTACGGCATGTCGGTAGTCGTGCGCGCGCGCCCGGCCTTCGTCGTCGCCAACGTCGACCGCTTCAACCTGGTCGCCGCGAACGACATCGATCCGACCGATTACGCCAAGGCGAAGCGTCCCGATTTTGCCGCGCCACCCTGGACGGGACCGCGCGTGATCGGCGCCCTGCCGCCGACCGACGTCGCCGAACGCAACCGCATCATCCTCGCCGGGCCCGGCGGCAAGGACATCGCCGTGATGCCGCAGTACTACGCCGAC
Organism: Dokdonella fugitiva; assembly: GCF_004342425.1. Taxonomy (GTDB): domain Bacteria; phylum Pseudomonadota; class Gammaproteobacteria; order Xanthomonadales; family Rhodanobacteraceae; genus Dokdonella_A; species Dokdonella_A fugitiva. The sequence continues at coordinate 54,043 of NZ_SLWQ01000001.1, forward strand.
TATGCCGTGGCCGCCGCGCAGCTGCTCGAACGTGCCAAGACCATCGATGACCTTCTCAAGAGCCACCCCGATGCCCGGAGCGCCATCGATGCATGGCTGCATGCGAACGGGCGCGAGGCGACGGACGTCCGCTGGGTTCCCCTGGCCGCGCGGCGGGCGACATTGACCATGCTGCTCGACGCCGGGACAGGCGCGCCCCTGGATGCCCTGCCGATCGACCCCTGGTAGCGAACCACGCCACGTCGAACGACGCGCACGCTCGTGTATGCTCGGATGAATACAAGGGCGGGGATCAAGCGATGGCGGAGCATCAGGGGTCGCGCTGGCTGAAGCCGGCAGCATTGTTCGTATTCGCGCTTTCCGGCACGGCCGGCCTGATCTACCAGTCGATCTGGTCGCAATACCTGGGCCTCTACCTCGGCCATGCCGCCTACGCGCAGAGCCTGGTCCTAGCGATCTTCATGGGCGGCATGGCACTCGGTGCCTGGTGGGCGAGCCGGCGCAGCCTGCAGTGGCGCAACCTGCTGCGCGCGTATGCCGTGGTCGAGCTGGTCATCGGCATCGCTGCCGCGCTGTTCCATCCGATCTATCTCGCCGCGACCGGCTTCGCCTACGACAGCGCGTTCCCGGCCATGCCTGGCGGCTGGGCCGTACAGGCGTTCAAGTGGACGAGCGGTGCACTGCTGATCCTGCCGCAAGCGGTCCTGCTGGGCACGACCTTTCCGTTGATGAGCAATGGGCTCATGCGCCGCCTGCGCAAGGAAGACGGCGCCATCCTCGGCGGCCTCTACTTCACCAACAGCCTCGGCGCGGCCATCGGCGCGCTGGTGGCAACGTTCATCCTGTTGCCCGCCGTCGGCCTGCCCGGCGCGATGCGCTTCGGCGCGGTGCTCAATCTCGTCGTCGCGATCGCGGCATGGCTGCTCGCGCGATCGCCGGAGGAGGTGCCGGCCGCGGCCGCGCCAACCGCGGCTTTGCACGGGCGCGGCGGGATCACGCGCCTGCTGCTCGTCGCCGCATTCATCACGGGCGCCACTTCGTTCGTCTACGAGATCGGCTGGGTTCGCATGCTGAGCCTCGCATTCGGCAGCACCGTGCATGCGTTCGAACTCATGCTCGCCGCATTCATCGGCGGACTCGCGTTCGGCGGACTGTGGATACGCAAGCGCATTGACGGCTATGCGCAACCGATCAGGATCGGCGGTTTCGTCCAGATCGGGATGGGACTCGCCGCACTGGCGAGCCTTGTGCTCTACGACCGCTCGTTCGACTGGGTCGCCTGGTTCATGAAGGCGCTGTCCCGCAGCGACGGTGGATACGCCTTGTACAACATCGTCACCGCGACGGTCTCGATGGTGCTGATGGCGCCGGCGGCGTTCTTCGCCGGCATGACGCTTCCGCTGTTCACCTTCGCCCTCCTGCGCGGCGGCGGTGGCGAAGCGAGCGTCGGCCGCATCTATGCCGCCAATACGGTGGGCGCCATCGTCGGCGTGCTGGCGACCGTGCATTTCCTGATTCCCATCCTCGGACTGAAGCTCGCCATGTGCGCCAGCGCAGCCGGCGACCTCGTCCTCGGCCTGGTATTGCTGCGCCGCGCGAGCACCGCGACGACGCGCACCGACGGCACCTACCTGGGCGCGCTCGTCGCCTCCGGCCTTGCGCTCGCGGTCGCGCTCGTAGCCGCGCGCTTCGATCCCGACGCAATGGCGGGCGGCGTCTATCGTAGCGGCATCCGCACGATCTCCGAGCAGGGCTTCAAGGTGCTGTTCTATCGTGACGGCAAGACCGCCAGCGTGGCGACGCGGGCCAGTCGCGGCGGGCTGGTCACGATCAGCACGAACGGCAAGGTCGACGCGGGCATCAGCATGGCGCCGGACGGCAAGCCGTCGGCCGATGAAATCACGATGGTGATGGCCGGCGTCCTGCCCCTGCTGTACAACCCGCATCCACGCACGGCCGGCGTCATCGGTTTCGGTTCCGGCCTGACCACGCACACCCTGCTCGGCGATCCGCGACTGGAGCGCGTGGATACGATCGAGATCGAGCCTGCAATGGTCGAGGGCGCCAAGGTGTTCGGCAAATTCGTCGAGCGCGCCTACACGGATCCACGGTCCCACATCCACATCGAGGATGCCAAGACGTATTTCGCGACCAACCGCTCACGTTACGACATTGTCGTCGCCGAACCGTCCAATCCGTGGGTTTCCGGCGTCGCCAGCCTGTTCAGCAAGGAGTTCTACGAGTTCGTGCCGCGCCACCTGCAGCCGGGCGGCATCTTCGTGCAATGGATCCAGTTGTACGAGATCAACGACGAGCTCGTCGCCTCTGTCGCCCACGCGCTTTCCTCGTCCTTCCACGACTATCGCATCTACCTCTCGTACGACGCGGACATGCTCATCGTCGCGCGAGCCGACGGCCCACTCGGCGACCTTCATCCGGAAGCGCTTGCCGACGCGGGACTGAAGGGCCTGGTCGAGCGCGTGGACATCGCGAGCGTGGACGACATCGAGGTGCACCGGCTGGGCGACAGGCGATCACTCGAACCCCTGTTCGACGCGTTGTCCGGGCGCACCACGTCCGATTTCCACCCGACCCTGTCCCTCGAAGCACCAAAGACGCGATTCGTAGGCCTCGCGGCGTACGCCATCGCCGGCCTCCCCAAGGCGGACCTGCCTTATCGCGCGGCGATCGCCGGACTGTCGCTGCCGCCTGCGGACAGGATCACCGACAACCCGTCGTATGCGTTCACCGGGACCGTGCATCGCGCCGCGCGCCTGGCATCGACATTGCGGACCGGCCACATCGGACAGGGCAATGCAGATGCCGAGGCGATTGCCAGCGCCCTCGTACTCAGGGATGCCGTAGGTTCATGCGATGGCGACGAGAAGCTCGACGGCCGCACGATCGACGCGATCGTGCACGTCGCCGGCCGCACGATTCCATACATGGATACCGCGGCTGCACGCGAGCTCTGGAATACGCCGGAGTGGATCCACTGCACGTCCCAGACGAAACCCGTGCGGGCAGTGCTCGACATCGTCGCCGCCTTGGCTCGAGCCGACTGGCCGGTGGTGCAGCGAGACGCCACCGCATTGCTGGGCGAGAAGGGCGAGTACCTGTCGGTGACGTCGAAGGACTGGCTGCTGCGCGCCGCGATGCTCGCGGCGATCGCCGGCGGGGACTATGCCGCTGTTGCCGCGATCGACGAGGGGGTCGGCCGCGATGTGGCCGGCAATGGCGTCACCTTGGCGCATCGTGGCTACATGCTGGCCTTGGCGGACCGCAAGGCGGCCGGCGAGGCGCCCCCTCGGACGCAGGATGCAAGCGTACATTGACGGCGGGCCCGGAGCCCAAGACGACGCACCCCATCGAGCGGAGCCGCAGATGCCGCGCATTTTCCGGATCCCACGGCGCGACGCCCTCGTTTCGCTGGCGGCAGCCGTGCTCGCCATCGCGGTCTACTGGCCCGTGCGCCGCGCCGGTTTCGCCTGGGACGACTTCAAGTTCCTGCTCGAGTCGGGCTGGATGACCGATCGCAGCCAATGGCCTGCCCTGCTCGCACATGGGTTTCCGGAGTGGGCGGGGTACTACCGGCCACTGGGCGTCGCGCTCTACATCGTCGAGACCAACCTGTCGCAGTTCCTGCCGGGGCCGATGCACCTGCTCTCGCTCGGGATCCACGTCGCGAACATCATTCTCGTCGGCGCGCTCGCGCGCATCCTCCTGCGACAGTGCAGTGCTCACCCGGCGTATGCGCCGCTGGAAACGACGGGGTGGCCCCTGCTGGCGATGCTGGTCTACGCCGTGCACCCGGCACTCGTTGAACCGGTGGTGTGGATCTCCGCGCAGTACGACATGCTGACGACGGGGTTCACCCTGCTCGGCCTGCTCGTCAACCTGCGCGCACGGCATGCCGCGACACGCGCCGTCGGCGTCGCCCTCTGTTTCCTGCTCGCCGCCGCGTCGAAGGAGGCGGCGCTTTCGTTCCCGTTCCTGCTGGTGGTCTTCGACTGGTTCCGCACCAGGGCCATGCCGGACGGCGCGCCGGGTCTTCCGGCGTCATGGGTATTGCGCACCGTCGCGCGGCGGCAATGGCCGGTCTACGCCACGACGCTCGCCGCCGGCATCGTCTACCTCGGCCTGCGCGCCTGGGGACTCGGCTTCCTCGTCAATCCGGCCACCAAGGCGACATGGGCGTTCTGGCCGCAGTTGCAGGAGACCTGCTACACCTACCTCGCCTATTGGAAGCTCATCGCCTGGCCGATGAACGGACTCGCACCGATGTACGACGTCGATGCGGCTCCATTCGCGGGCGTGTCGATGCGGCTCATCGCGGTCGATGCCGCCGCCGTCGCGCTGGCGCTGCTCGGCCTGTGGCAGTGGTGGCGGCGCACGTCGATCGGCGCCCTCGTCGCCGGCGTCAGTGCGGCGCTGCTGCCGGTGCTGCACCTCGTGCCGCAGCAGTTCGCCGGCAGTCTTTACCACTGCCGCTATGCGATGACGGCGATCGCCGTCGCGTGCGCACTGTTGCCGCTCCTGCTGCACGACGGCCGGGTGCGCGAACGATCGCGCCGGCTCGTGCGCAGCCTCGCGCTGGTCGCGTGCATATGGCTCGCGTTCGCGCTGGCCAACACGCGCGCCTGCATTCCGCTCTGGTCGGACGACGTCAAGCTGTGGCAATGGGCCTTGTTCGAAAACCCCGGCTCGGCCAAGGCGCAGGAATCCCTGCTCGGGGCCTACATCCGCACCAACGACTATGGACGCGCCAAGGAACTCGCCGACCTGATGATGCGGGGCGAGGCCCGGGCCAGCTTCGGCAGCATGCTCAACATCGCCGCGCTGCGCATCGCGTTGCGCGATGTCGATGGTGCTTCACTCGCGCTCGCCGAGGCGAAAAAGGACATGAACCCATCGCAGATACGTTACAGCTACCTGCGCAGCTACATGCTCCTGTCCGGACAACTGGGCGAGCTCAAGGACGACCTTGGCGAGGCCGAAGAGGCGTACCGTGCGGCGATCGCGTTCGAGCCGCAGTTGCCGGAAGGCTACATGCGGCTCGCCTTGCTGGCATTGAGACGCGGCGACCATGCGGATGCGCGCCGGCTGTACGACCAGGCACTGCAGCGCTACGAACCGGCCGAACGCGCGCGGATCCGGCAACAGTTCGACGCGGCGTTCACCGGCTCCGATGCGCGCCGCGCCGACGAGTCGCTCGCCGATCCGGCCCGGTGAGCGGACCTGCACGCGCGGTTCTGACAGGGCATGGCGATATCGCACCCGCCAAATTTGTCAGGGTTGGACAAATTTTGGGACGGCTGCGTCCCCCTCTGAGACGCACATCTCATCGTCGGACTTCGGCTGGAAAAAAGCGTGCGCCAGTCGGCGTTCAGGGGCTTGGCATGGAAGCTGCTATCTCCTACCCTGCGAGCCGTCGATCGCCGGACGATGAAGCGATCGCGGAAGCGGGCCCGCCTGGCAAGGTTGGCGGCTCTAGGGGCAAACCGTTACAGCATTGATCCAGAGGAAAATTACTCATGAACAAGATCCAGAAGGGCTTCACGCTTATCGAGTTGATGATCGTCGTCGCGATCATCGCGATCCTGGCCGCGATCGCGCTGCCGGCGTACCAGGACTACATGGTCCGCGCCAAGCTGAGCGAAGTGTTCGTCGCCGGCGACGCGTGCAAGAACTCGGTCGTCGAGTTCTACGAAGGCCAGGGTGCGCTGCCGGGCAACCTGACCAGCGCCGGCTGCAACAACAACAAGACCAAGTACGTCGCCGACACGGCGGTCAATGCTGGCGTCATCACCATCAAGACGAGCGGTGCGGTCGACCTCGGCACGGCCGCCAACGCGAACTACGTGCTGAAGCCGACGCCGCACACCGGCAATACCGACGTTCTCGACTGGGCGTGCAACAACGCCGCCGGCACGAACATCCCGGCCAAGTACCTGCCGTCGCTCTGCCGTTGATACGCATCGACATTGCTTGACTGGACGCCGCCTTCGGGCGGCGTCTTTTTTTGGCAGCGAGGTCGCGCTCGCCGCGATCACGCTGAGCCCGGCATCACAGCTGCCGTGGATCGCCCGCAACCATCCCTATGGGCACGCCTATCTTCACGTCGCCGGGCGCCCGTTCGGTGCCCGGTTCGATCGAGACTACTGGAGACTGTCGCAAAAGCAGGTGCTGGAGTGGTCGGCAGGCCACGAGCGGTCCAAGGAAAACCATCTGCCCGTCGGCGGCTTCGAGGAGATCCGTGCATCCGGCTGGACGGGTACAAGCTCGGTACCGTATACAAGTCAGGTTCCCCGGCGGCGCCTGCCGCGGCGACCGAGATCGATGAGCCTGTCGAACACCTGACCACGAGCCCTGACATGCGATTGTTGCGCGACCCACGCTGCTGGCTGGCCCTGTTGATGATCGCCGGCGTGCTCGTCTACGCGCGCGGCGTCGCGGGTGACTTCTTCCTGTTCGACGACTTCCAGAACATCGTCCTCAGCCCGCCAATGCAGATGCTCGGCAAGGAGCCGCCGGACTGGATCGGCGTGATGTTCCTCAATGCGACGGGGCCGACGCGCCGCCCGCTGAGCATGCTCTCGTTCGCACTCAACATCCTCGCGTTCGGCATGAGCCCCCCCGCGTTCAAGGTCGTCAACCTGCTGCTCCATCTCGCGAATGGCGCACTGCTTTACGCACTGCTGCGGCGGATCGCGTCGCGCCTGCTGCCGCCAGGGGCGCGCGTGTCGACCGACGCGTTGGCGCTCGTGGTCGCAGGTGTCTGGCTGCTCCATCCGTTGCACGTCAGCAGCGTGCTGTATATCACCCAGCGCATGAATGTGCTCGCGACGACCTTCACGCTCGCCGGCCTGCTCTGTTACGTCGAGGGCCGCCTGTCGTCGCTGGGCGGGGATCGCTCGGGGGTCTGGACGGGCATCGTGGGCATGGGCCTGTTCGGCCTGCTGGCGGTCTTCAGCAAGGAGACCGGCGCGATGGTCGTCGTTTATGCTTTCCTCATTGAAGCGTTCTGCTTCCGCTTCGAGGCACCCCGGCAGCAACGGTGGCCGCTGCTGGCGCTCTACGCCTGCGGCATTGCCCTGCCTCTCACGGCCTATGCCGGCCATCTCCTCCTGCACCCCGAGGCGCTGAACTGGACGCGCCACGGTTTCACGGTGGGGACGCGCCTGCTGTCGGAAGCCCGAGTCGTCTGCGACTACCTGGTTTGGACGTTCATCCCGCTGCCGTCGTCGATGACGATCTTCCACGACGACATCGCCGCCTCCACCGGGTTGTTCGCACCGCCCACCACGGCGGCGTCGATAGCGTTCCTGCTCGCCCTCGCCGCGAGTGCCTGGGTCCTGCGCCAGCGGGCTCCGGCATTCGCGTTCGGCGTGGCGTGGTTCCTCGCCGGCCACTCGCTCGAATCGACCGTGCTGCCGATGGAACTCGTGTTCGAGCATCGCCACTACCTGCCGATGGTCGGGCCGCTGCTGGCGGTCGCCTGCCTCGTCGCCGAGGCGCTCGCGCGCAAGCCGCGCGCACTCGGGGCCGCCGCCATGGTCGCGCTCGCGATCGTCGGCTCCGCCACCGCCGTGCGTGCGAACGACTGGCGCACCGCGCTGTCCATGGCGCAAGCCGACGCACGCAATCATCCGGAGTCGTCGCGTTGCCAGTACGAGGCGGGGCGCGCGCTCGCCGAAGACGGTGCACGGCGCGGCATGTTCGCCGCGGTCAAGGCGCAAGCCGTCGCCTACATCCGCCGTGCCGCCGAACTGGACCCTTACCAGGTCCCGCCGAGCGCGGCCCTCGTGATCATACACGGCACCGACGAACCGGTTCCCCAGGACGAAGTGGACATGCTCGCAGAACGCCTGCGCAGCGCCCGCTCGAACGAGCAGGCCAACCCATTCCTCGACCTGCTGGTCAACGCCTCGAATGGAAGGCTTGCGCTCACCCCGGAGCAGGTGGCGATGCTGTTCGACGCGGCCAGCGCGAATCCGCGCTGGACAAAGCGCGTGCGCTCAATGATGCTCAACAACTACGGCGCCTACCAGTTCAATGTCGTGCACGACACTGCGAAGGCGCTGCGGCTGACCAGCGACGCGGGGACGCTCGACCCTGCCAATGCTTATTTCCCGCTCAATCTCGCCAAGATCAACTTCGCTGCCGGCGACCTCGAGGAGGCCCGCCGGCACCTGGCAACGGCACAGGAGCTTGATACGCTGAACCAGTACCGCAACGACATCGCCGAGCTGCGAGGCGCGATTGGCTACTCTAATGCCGGCCGATAATTCCTATGTTCGAGGAACGCGCGCATGAAGGCCGTGATACTTGCGGGCGGGCTCGGCACGCGCATCAGCGAGGAAACCGTCGTGCGCCCGAAGCCAATGATCGAAATCGGCGGCAAGCCGGTGCTGTGGCACATCCTCAAGCTGTATTCGCACCACGGCATCAACGATTTCATCATCTGCCTCGGCTACAAGGGGTACATGGTGAAGGAGTACTTCGCCAACTACTTCCTGCACACCTCCGACGTCACCTTTGACCTCGCACGCAACCATATGGAAGTGCATCATCGCCACGCCGAACCGTGGCGCGTCACGCTGGTGGACACGGGTGAGGGCACGCAGACCGGCGGACGCCTGAAGCGAGTGCGCGAGTTCCTCGACGAAGGCACGTTCTGCTTCACCTACGGCGACGGCCTGTCGAACGTCGACATCCGCGCGCAGCTTGCGTTCCATCGCGAGCGCGGCACGCTCGCCACGGTCTGCGCCGTGCAGCCACCGGGGCGTTTCGGCGCGCTCGACATCGACGGCCATCGCATCACGCGCTTCACCGAAAAGCCGCAGGGCGACGGCAGCTGGATCAACGGCGGTTTCTTCGTGCTCGAGCCCGGCGCGCTCACCTATGTCGATGGCGACGACAGCGTGTGGGAACGCGCTCCGCTCGAAGGGCTCGCGCGCGACGGCCAGCTGTCCGCCTATACCCACGACGGTTTCTGGCAGCCGATGGACACCTTGCGCGACAAGATCAAGCTGGAAGATCTGTGGCAGAGCGGAAACGCGCCGTGGAAGACGTGGAATTGAAGCGGCTGTTCGCCGGCACGTACTGCGGTCGACGCGTGCTGGTCACCGGTCACACCGGATTCAAGGGGTCATGGCTGGCGGCGTGGCTGCACGCAATGGGCGCCCGCGTCGGCGGGCTCGCGCTCGACCCCGACACCACGCCGTGCCACTGGGACCTGCTTTGTACGGACGGCATCGCCGACTACCGGGTCGACCTCAACGACGCCGCTGCCGTGCGGCGCACGCTCGAGGACCATCGACCCGAGCTGATCTTCCATCTCGCGGCGCAACCCCTCGTGCGCCGCAGCTATCGAGCACCGGCGGCGACCTTCGCGACCAATGTGACCGGCCTGGTCAACCTGCTCGAAGCGGCACGCGGATGCGCCAGCGTGCGCGCCATCGTGATTGCGACGACCGACAAGGTGTATGCCGAAAACGCGGATGGTCGCGCCTTCCGCGAGTCCGATCCGCTCGGCGGACATGATCCCTACAGCAGTTCCAAGGCCTGCGCCGAACTCATCGCGGATTGCTATCGCAAGAGCTATTTCGGCAGAGGCGAGGCGGCGCAGGTGCAACTCGCCACCGCGCGCGCCGGCAACGTCATCGGCGGCGGTGACTGGGCCGAGGACCGCCTGGTTCCGGACCTGGTGCGTGCCGCAGTGGCCGGAACGCCCCTGCAGATCCGCAATCCCGGCGCCTCGCGGCCGTGGCAACACGTGCTCGACCCGCTTTCCGGCTACCTGCTGCTCGGCCAACGCCTCCTCGCGCGCGACGACGTCGCGCAGGCGTGGAACTTCGGCCCTGGCCCCGAAGGCGAAATCACCGTCGGCGAAGTCGCTGCGCGGCTGGCAGCCTGCTGGCGTACATTGCGCGTCGAGCAGGATACGCGGGACCATCCGCGCGAAGCACAGGTGCTCCGGCTTGACTGCAGCAAGGCGCGCCAACAGCTGGGATGGCGCCCGGCATGGCCGATCGACGCCGCGCTCGCGCGCACCGGCGAATGGTATCGAGCCTTCCATGCATCGGGCCGTGTCGGCAGTATCGACGACCTTCGTGCGTACGTCGACGACGCGCGCCGCGCGAGCCTCGGGTGGGCCGCATGATCTTCGTGCCCACCGCGCTCGCCGGGTTGATCGAGATCCGCAGCCACGCGGCAGTCGACGCACGCGGGCGATTCCGGCGGCTTTTCTGCGAGCGCGATCTCGCCGTGCTGCGCGAGGGTTTGCACTTCACCCAGATCAACCTTTCGCAAACGAGGGCGCGCGGAACCGTGCGAGGCATGCACTTCCAGTCACCGCCCGCGGCGGAAGCGAAGCTGATCCACTGCCTGCGCGGGCGCGTGTTCGACGTCGCGGTGGACGTACGACGCGGGTCGCCGACTTTCCTGCAATGGCACGCCTGCGAACTTTCCGGCGACGACGATCGCGCATTGTTCATCCCGGAAGGATTCGCCCACGGCTTCCAGTCCCTGAGCGACGAGGCCGAGCTGCTCTACATGCACACCGCGCCGTGGACGCCGGAGTTCGAACGGGGCCTGCGCCACGATGACCCGCGCATCGGCATCGCCTGGCCGCTGCCGGTGGGCGCCGTATCCGATCGCGACCGCAATCATCCCTTGATCAACGAACGCTTCAGCGGAGTATCACCGTGAAATGCAGGTTCTGCGCGACACCCTTGGTCGACGTTTTCCTGGATCTCGGTTGCGCGCCTCCATCGAACGCGTTCCTCGCGCCGGCCGACCTGGAGAAGCCCGAGCTGTATTTCCCGCTGCGGCTATTCACCTGCAGCTCCTGCTATCTCGTGCAGGTCGACGAAGTGCAACGGCACGACCTGCTGTTCTCGAACGAATATGCATATTTCTCCTCCTATTCCCGCAGCTGGCTCGCACACGCACGGCGTTACGTCACGGATGCGGTAGCCCGCCTGTCCCTCGGTCGCGACAGCCTTGTGGTCGAGGTCGCGTCCAATGACGGCTACCTGCTGCAATACATGCGCGAACTCGGCATACCCTGCTTCGGGGTCGAGCCGACCGCGAACACCGCCGCCGCCGCACGTGCGCGCGGCGTCGAGACGATCGAGCGGTTCTTCGGACGCGCCGTCGCCGAAGAGCTGGTGGCGTCGCGGGGCAAGGCGGATCTGCTGATCGGCAACAACGTCCTTGCGCACGTGCCCGACATCAACGATTTCATCGCAGGCCTCGCGGCGGGTCTCGCCCGGCAAGGTACCATCACGGTCGAGTTCCCGCACCTGCTGCGCCTGGTCGAACAACGCCAGTTCGACACCGTCTACCACGAGCATTTTTCCTATTTCTCGTTCCACACGGCGCAGCGGATCTTCGCCACCCATGGCCTGCGGGTGTGGGACGTGGAGGAGTTGGCGACGCACGGCGGTTCGTTGAGGTTGTGGGCCTGCCATGCCGGGGCCGCGCGCACGCAGACGCCGGCCGTTGCCGACATGCTCGGGAAGGAGGCGGCGGCGGGTATGCAGCACATGGACTTCTATCGCGGCTTCCAGCGGCTGGCCGATGCGACGAAGGACGAATTCCTCGCATTCCTGCTCGAGCGCAAGCGCCAGGGCAAGCACGTCGTCGGCTACGGCGCTGCCGCCAAGGGCAATACCCTGCTCAACTACGCAGGCGTCAGGCCGGACCTGCTCGCCTACGTCGCCGATGCGTCGCCGCACAAGCAGGGGCTGCATCTCCCCGGCTCACGCATTCCCGTCGTTCCAGAAGCGCGCATCCGCGAGAGTCGTCCCGACCACGTGGTGATCCTGCCATGGAACCTGCGCGAGGAGATCGCCGCGCAGCTGGACTACGTGCGCGCATGGGGCGGAAACTTCGTCACCGCGATTCCGGCACTGACGTCGTGGTGAGTACGCCATGAGCAAGCGCATCCACTACACGAGGCCGTCGATCACCGCGCTGGAAGTCAGCTACGCGACCGATGCGGCCGCGAACGGCTGGGGCGACCGCTGCTATGAATACATCCAGCGCTTCGAGCGGCAATTCCGTGAGTACCTCGGCGTGGGACACGCGATTGCCACGTCGAGCGGAACGGGCGCGCTGCACATCGGCATGGCCGGCCTCGGCATCGGCGCGGGCGACGAGGTCATCCTGGCCGACGTCAGCTGGATAGCTTCGGCAGCCCCCATCATCCATTTGGGCGCGAAGCCGGTGCTGGTCGACGTGCTCGAGGACAGCTGGTGCCTCGATCCGGCGAAGGTGGAAGCGGCCATCACGCCGCGCACGAGGGCGATACTCGCCGTCCATCTCTACGGCAACCTTTGCGAACTGGACGCGCTGTTGGACATCGGCCGGCGCCACGGCATCCCCGTGATCGAGGACGCCGCCGAAGCGATCGGATCGACTTGGCACGGTCGCCGCGCGGGGTCTCTCGGTGTGTTCGGCGCGTTCTCGTTCCACGGCACGAAGACGATCACGACCGGGGAGGGCGGCATCTTCGTCACGAACGACGATGCGCTGCACGAGCGCGTCCTCACCTTGTCCAACCACGGGCGCGCACGCGGCGAGACACGCCAGTTCTGGCCCGAGTGCGTCGGCTTCAAGTACAAGATGTCGAACCTGCAAGCCGCGATCGGCTGCGCCCAGCTCGAGCGCATCGACGAACTGGTCGCGCGAAAGCGCCATGTGTTCGAGCGCTATCGCAGTGCGCTGGCCGGCTTGCCGCTGGCGATGAATCCCGAACCGCCCGGCACCACGAACGGTTACTGGATGCCGACGATCGTCGTGGACCGGAGCGTGTCGTTCGATCGCGAGGCGCTCCTCGCCGCGTTCAAGGCGAATGACATCGATGGACGCGTGTTCTTCTGGCCGCTTTCGTCATTGCCCGCATTCCGCGACGCGACGCCCCAGCCGGTCAGCCATTCGCTGGCACCCCGCGCGCTGAACCTGCCGAGCTATCACGACCTCGAGGACGAGGACGTGACGCGCGTCGCCACGATCGTGCGGGAAGCACTCGGGCGATCGTAGTGGCCACCGCGCATCCTCCCCTCGGAATCATCGGCTCGAGCGGCGGCTCCGCATTGGCGGCAGCGGCTGCGTGCCTTCAGGAGGCGGGGATCAAGCAGCCGTGGGTCGTCGTGACGGACAGGCCGTGTGGGCTTTCCGAATGGGCCGGGCGCCAGGGGCATCCGGTGCGCGTCTTCGCCTACGAGGGCACCGAGGATTTTTCCGCGCAGGCGCTCGACTTCCTCCTCCGCCACGGCGCGGGCCGGGCGTTGCTGTTCTACACGCGCAAGGTCGCCCGCCCGCTCATCGACGGCATCGCCGTAAGCAACATACACCCGTCCCTGCTTCCTGAATTCCCGGGCCTCGCAGCCGTGCGCAAGGCCTGGGCCGCGGGACGCGGGATGCTCGGCGCGACCCTGCATCGCGTGGACGAAGGCGTCGACACCGGTCCGGTCACCATCCAGGTCGCGAGCCGGCTGCCCGCCGGCGCGACGCGCGAAATGGCCGAGAGGATCAGCCATCTGCAAAAGGCATGGCTGACCCTGCATTGGCAGCAAGGACTCGACGCCACGGCCCTAATGGATCCGCGCCTGCTCGCCGCCTTCTCGCGTCTGCAGGCGCGGCTCGACTGCCTCGTCGACGTGAACAGCGTGGCGCACCCGTGCGCATAGTCATTTCCCAACCTATGTATTTTCCGTGGGTGGGGCTGCTCGAGCAGATCCGCCTCGCCGACCGGTTCGTCTACTACAACGACGTGCAATACGCTCGCGGGTTCTACAACCGCGTCCAGGTGAAGACCCCGACCGGGATACGCTGGATGACCGTGCCCCTTCGCGGCCTGCACCGCGGCCAACGCCTCGATGAGGTCGCCATCGACGATGAGCAGGACTGGCGGGCGCATCATCGAAGGCTGCTCGCGGCGTCGCATGCCGATGCCCCGCACAGGGACGACGCGCTGGCCCTCGCCGACGAGGTCTTCTCGCTGCCGTGCAGGACACTCGCGGATCTCGCGCGCGCATCTACGATGGCACTCGCGCGCTACTTCGGGTTCGACGAGGGACGCACGTTCACCGATTCGTCGACGCTCGGCATCGGGGGGCGCGGCAGCCAGCGGCTGCTCGACATCTGCCGGCACTTCGGCGCCGATTGCTACGTGACCGGCCACGGCGCGCTGAACTACCTCGACCATGAGCTGTTCGAAAGGCACGCCATTCCGGTCGAATACATGGACTATCGCCGACTGCCGTATCCTCAGGCGCACGGCGAGTTCACGCCATACGTTTCCGGCCTCGACCTCGTCGCGAATTGCGGGCGGTCCGGGATGCGGTATATCTGTTCCGGCTCCGTGCCGTGGAGGGAATTTCTCGATGCATCCCTTGCAAGCATTCAACGCCGAAGTTGAAAGCAACATCGCCGCGCTCCGCCGCGACGAGGCGCTCCGGCGCGCTTCGCTCGGATGGGTCGGCGACATCACGCCGAAGAAGTACGCATACAACTTCCGCTGGCTGGGCCGCCCGATCATCCAGCTTCCGCAGGACATGGTCGCACTGCAGGAACTGGTGTGGAAGATCCGCCCGGATCTCATCATCGAGACTGGCATTGCCCACGGCGGATCTCTGGTCCTGCATGCATCAATGCTCACCCTGCTCGACTGCTGCGATGCGCTGGAGTCGGGCCAGGCATTCGACCCGAGGAACACCCGCCGTCGCGTGCTTGGCGTGGACATCGACATTCGTGCCCATAATCGCGCGGCGATCGAAGCGCACCCGATGGCACATCGCATCGACATGATCCAGGGTTCGTCGATCGATCCCGACGTGGTCGCGCAGGTGCATGCGGCGGCGGCCGGCCACGAGACGGTCATGGTCATACTCGATTCGAACCATACTCACGCACACGTGCTGGCCGAACTCCGCGCGTATGCTCCGCTCGTCAGCCCGCGAAGCTACTGCATCGTGTTCGACACGGTCATCGAGGACATGCCCGCCGGGTCGTATCCCGACCGGCCATGGGACGTCGGTGACAACCCGAAGACGGCGGTGCGCGAATTCCTGCATCACGACGCCGACTTCGAGGTTGACGAGGACATCGAGGCGAAGCTGCTGATCACGGTCGCGCCGGGCGGCTACCTGCGGCGCAAGGGTTAAGGAATCCGCATGATGGGCACCGACCGCGACTGGGAAAACTGGGGGCGCAGCGATCCGTATTTCGGCGTGCTCAGCGATGAGCGCTATCGCGCCGGCAGCATGACCGAGGAGGATCGCTCCGCGTTCTTCCATTCCGGCTCCACGCACGTCGAGTCCCTGCTGGGAATCATCCGCGCACGTTTCGAGCCTGCGTTCAGGCCGCGCCGCTCCCTCGATTTCGGATGCGGCGTTGGCCGCTTGCTGATCCCGCTCGCCAAGGCCAGCGGCCATGCGACGGGCGTCGACGTGTCCGCATCGATGCTCGCCGAGGCACGCCGCAACTGCGAGGCCTTCGACGTCCGTAACGTGGATTTCGCCGCCTCGGATGACGAGCTGAGCCGCGTGACAGGCGATTACGACCTAATCCACTCGCACATTGTCTTCGCCCACATCAACCGCCGCCGCGGCGATGCGCTGATCGAGGGTCTGGCGCGCAGGGTCGCTGCGCGTGGCTTCATCGCGGTGCAGGTCCTGTACGGCTGCGGCGCGCCTCGCTGGAAGCGCGCACTCGCCAAGTTGCGCTACCACGACCCTCTGTTCAACGCCGCGCGCAATGCATTGCGGCGCCGACCGCTGCGCGAACCACCGATGCAATTGAACATCTACGATCTCGCTGACGTCGTGCGGCGCCTGCACCGCCTCGGCTTCACCGAAGTCCTGCTCGTAACCGACACGTTCGACCACGGACAGTTCGACGCGGCCGTCGTGATCGCGCAGCGAACCCCGGCCGGCGCACCCTAGCCGGCATGGCACGCCTGCGCGACAACGTCCTGGCGAGCTACGCCGGGCATGCGTGGGTCGCGGTGATGGGGTTCGCCTTCGTGCCCGCGTACCTGCGCGAACTGGGCGCGGAGCGGTTCGGCATGATCGCCTTCATGCTCAGCCTGCAATCGATTTCCATGCTGCTGGATTTCGGCATCGGCGTGTTCCTCGGTAGGGAGCTCGCGCAGCGGGCACACGATCCGGCCCGGCGCGGCGGCATCCCGCGCCTGATCCGCAGCTTCGAATGGCTGGTATGGCCGACCGCCGCACTGATCGCGGTGCTGATCTTCGCGGGCAGCGGCCTTCTTTCCACCCGTTGGCTCAAACCGCACCAGCTCGCGGCGGCAGAAGCCGGCCACGCGGTCGAGCTGATTGGCGTCGCCATTGCGTTGTTGTGGCCGACGAGCTTCTACACCGCGGCGATGGCCGGCATGGAACGCCAGCTCCGCCTCAATGTCCTCGCGATCGTGTTCGCAACGCTGCGCTTCGGCGGTGCGCAACTCGTGCTCGTATGTACCGGAAGCGGCCTGCAAGGCTTCCTGCTCTGGTACGCGTTGGTAGCGGCGGCGCAAAGCGTCACCACGGCGCGAGCGTTGTGGAAATCGCTGCCGGAAAGCGACCGACCGGTGCAGTTCGATCCGCGCGAGGTGGCTGGTGCGCGCCATTTCGCGCTCGGCGTGTTCGCGACGACCGCGTTCGGACTGCTGCTCGGCCAACTCGACAAGCTCACGCTTTCGACGCTGCGCCCACTGGAAGAATTCGGTTGCTACGCGGTGGCGGCGACGGTCAGCGGCGGCATCGGCCGACTGGTCCAGCCGATGTTCAATGCCGTCTATCCACGCCTAAGCCGACTCGCAAGCAATGGTCGGCGGCAGGAGCTGTCGCAGCTGTATCACCTCGCGAGCCAGATCGTCGCGGTCGCGCTCGCGGCGATGGCTGGCGTGATCTGCGCGTACCCGGGCTCCGTGCTGCTGCTTTGGACCGGCAATGCCGAAGTTGCCTCGCGCACGGCGGTACCGCTCGCCCTGCTGTTCGCCGGCACTGCGATCAACGGCATCATGAACCTGCCCTACGCGCTCCAGCTCGCGCACGGGTGGACGCGGCTCGCCACGTCGATCAACCTCGCTTCGATCATCTTCGCAATCCCGCTTTATGCGGTCGCGATCGGGCGTTTCGGCATGACCGGCGCGGCAGCCGTCTGGTTCGCCGTCAACGCCTTCGCCTTCATGGTCGGCCTGCCCCTGATGCATCGACGCCTGCTGCGTGGCGAACTGTCCAACTGGGGCTTGCGTGCCGTCGCACCGCCGGTACTGGCGGCTGCTACCGTGTGCCTGTCGGCCAGGCTCTTGCAGCCGAGCGTCGAACGGACCCCGGGCGGCCTCGCGTGGCTCGTGCTCGTCACCGGGGCAGCGCTCGCGGCGGCTGCGCTCGCCTCGCGCGGAGCCCGGCGGGCGGTCCTCGATTACTGGGGACCCATGCGTTCGCCCTGAGCCGCGGGCCTCGGCGCCCGCAACAGGTGCGCATGGCTGCGCTGCAGTCCGCTGCGCGAGCGGACCATCGTGCGTTCAATGCCGCGGTAGATGGCGGCGAGCAGCCGCTGCGCCCCGGGCACGTGCCGGCACATGGCCGACAGTCCGCGCAGGAGGCGGGCGCGCATGCGTTCATCGTAGAAGTCGTGCAGTGTCTGTGCGGCATCGTGCACGAACCCATGCCGCCCCGCGGCGAGCGCATTCGCGCCGCGCCGGAACAACATGCGCCGCGCGTCCGCGTGCAAGGCCGACAACAACCGCGCGCGCGCATCCGGTTCGATCGGCAAGCGTTCCATGTTGCGCAGCAGCTGCTGCCAGCCGGGCCAGAACGACGACAATGGTTCAGTCGCACTGAACGACGACGCGTTGAGCGTGAACACCGCCGAGGGGTGCTTGCGCAGGATGAAGGGCTGGGTCGCCGCCTTGAGCGTGAAATCGAAATCCGACGGGCCGAGCATCCGCCACTCCGGAAATCCTATGCGATCGAGGATCTGCGTGCGGAACAGGATGCCCGTCCACGTGGGCGCACGTCCGTGCGTCGACGCGAGCACGCCCTCGGGCGGCATGATCACGCCTTCTCGTGGCCAGCGCAGCAGCCGCGCATCCCAGATCGTGCCGCCCTCGTCGACATTCAATGTCAGGCCGGCCCAGAACATGGCCTGCGGATGCGCATCGAGTTCAGCGAGCGCATGGCGATAGAAGCCGGGCAGCAGGTAATCATCGTCGGAAAGGATCGAGAAGAACGGCGTCACCACGCTGCGCACTGCGCATTCGAAATTGGCCGCCGGGCCCATGTTCCGGGGCTGGCACACGTACTCCACGCGCGGGTCGCGCGCGGCGATCTCCTCGACCATCCCGCGCGTGCCGTCGCCCGAGGCATTGTCGAACACCCGCACGACCAGCGCCGCGCCTTCCTGCGCCAGCACGCTCTCGACGGCCCGTCGCAGCAACAGCGGGCGGCGATAGGTGGGAATGACCGCGGTGACCCGTGGCGGAATCGACATGCTCAGTCCGGTGATGGCTGGAGCGCGCGCAGCGACTGGCGCAGGATCCGCTCGATGCGCCCTGCCGCGTGGCCGTCGCCGTACGGCGAGACGCCTCGCGCCATTGCGCGGTATTCCCGCGGATCGTCGAGCAGCCGGCCAGCTGCCTCGACGATCGCCTCGCGGCGCGTTCCGATGATGCGAGCGACGCCGGCCGCAACAGCCTCCGGTCGCTCGGTCTGCTCGCGCAGCACGAGCACGGGCTTACCGAGCGCGGGGGCCTCCTCCTGTATGCCGCCGCTGTCCGTGAGGACGAGCGTCGCCTCGCGCATCAGCGCGACGAAATCGAAGTAGTCCTGCGGCGGCAGCAACGTGATCCGCGCATGCCCCGCGAGGAGTTCGCGCGCGCACGCACCCACCTCGGGATTGGGATGCACCGGATACAGCACCGTCACGTCGGCATGACGCTCGACGAGATCGCGCACGGCGCCGAAGATGTCGCGCATCGGTGGACCGAAGCTTTCGCGCCGATGCGCGGTCAGCAAGAGCAGGCGTCCATCGGGCATCGCGGGCGGTGCGAGTCGCCGGACGGTGTCCAGCAACGTGTCGATGCCCGTGTTGCCCGTCACGTGGATACGATCCTCGCGTATCCCTTCCGCACGCAGGTTGTCCGCGGCACCCGCGGTCGGCGCGAAGTGCCAATGCGCGATCCGCGCGACCATCTGCCTGTAGCCTTCTTCCGGGAAGGGCCGCGACAAGTCGCCCGTGCGCAGACCCGCCTCGACGTGGCCGAACGGGATGCGCCGGTGGAACGCCACCAGCGCAGCGACCAGCACGGTGGTCGTATCCCCCTGCGCGAGCACCGCGTCCACGGCCTCCCCGGCGAGAACGGCATCGAGCGAGGGCATCATGCGGGCGACGAGATCGGCCGGGGCCTGCCCCTCGGTCATGAGGTCGAGATCGTGGTCGACCGTGATCGCGAAGCGATCGAGCATCTGGTCGAGCAGGCCGCGGTGTTGAGCCGTCGCCACGACCATGCAACGCGCCCAGCCGGCTGCGCGCAACGCCGCGATCACAGGCGCCATCTTGATCGCTTCCGGCCGGGTACCGATGACGCACGCGATGGTCGGACGCCCGCTCATGATGCCGCCAGCCGCAACTGCCTGGCCAGGGCTGCACTGATGTCGGCCCAAGCCATCCCCTCGGGCAGGTCGACGAGCCTGCGTTCGGCGAGCTGGGCGCGAATGGCCCGCTCGAGATCCGCGGGGTCGCCGGGCTCGGCGAGCAGGTCGCCCAGGCACGCCGCCTGCTCCGGGAAATTCGCCATGAGATTGGGCGTGCGCGTCGCGACGATCGGGCGCCCGCAGGCGATCGCTTCGGCGATCTTGTTGGACGCGCCGGCGTCCATGAAAACGGAACGCCGGTACGGCACGGCCAGAAGGTTGCAGCTGGCCAGCATCTCCGGCATCCGTGCGAAAGGTACATTGCCGATGAACCGAATCCCCGCTCCGCCCAGATCCAATCCTGCCGGCGGCTTGCCGCCGAGCAGAAGTTCAATGTGGCTTCCCGCGTCACGCAAGCGGCGCACCGCGATGATCAGGTCCTCGACGCCGCGGTCAGGCTCCATGCCACCGAAATAGCCGACGAGGAGCGCGTCCTCGGGCAAGTCGACGGCGCGCCGGCAGTCGCGCATGTCCAGCGGGCGGAAGCGGGCCGTGTCGACGCCATTCGGTACCAGCAAGTCCGATTGCGGGTCGCCGAGGTCGCGCATCAGCGCGCGGCTCGCGAACAGCCGCGCGTCCGATCGCTCGCGCAGGAAGCGGAACGGGTCGAATCGGCCGATGCGCCGATATCCGGCGAACTCGTCGTACTTGTCGTACACGTCGAAGACGAACGTCGCGCCCACGTGCTGCGCAAGCCGGTACGCCAGCAGCCCGATGTAGCAGTCACCGCTGGCGATGATGGTGCGTGGCCCACTCTCGCGCGATTTCGGCCTCAGTTCGCTCGCGGCCCGACGCAGTGTGGCGAGCGAAAATACCGGGGTGGATTGCACGTCCAGCGCGCCATCGGCGAGCCGCACGCGCTCGTGTCCGTGGTAGTCGACGAGCCACAGGCAGGACCGGATGCCAGCGTTCGCCCAATGCCAAGGCAGTTGATAGATGCGACCATAGCGCTCGACCAGGGCGTCGCGGTTGGTGTAGTGGCGCTTGCCCATGAACAGCACGCTCACGACTTGTCCCCGCGTCGCAACGTGTAGACGAACGTCGGCATCATGCGCAGCGACAGGCGCAACAGCGGGTCGGGCATCCATCGGACGACCTTCGCGGCCAGCGAATGCGTACCTTCCAGTTCGAGCGTCATGCGCAACGCTTCGAGGCAGCGATTGCGCCACTCGAATCCGGCGTCGGAAAGCATGCGCTCCAGTCCGCGCATCTGCAGCGGCTCGCAGTCGTACGTCGAGCCCTTGCGCCGCACGCGCAGGTACGGCGAACGCCAGGAGCGTGGCAGCCAGCTCAGGAACGCAAGCTGGTAATGCGGCTCCACCAGCATCCAGCGCCCGGGGACCGCGAGATACCCGACGCCTCCGGGGCGCAGCACGCGTCTCAATTCGGCCAGGTGCGTGCGTTGCGCGCGCTCGTCGCCGACGTGCTCGATGACGTGGTTGCTGAGCACGACGTCGAATTGCCCGTCCGAGAACGGCAGTCTCGTGTCGCTCACTTGCCGGAAGCGATAGCCATCCGTTACCTGGCGACTGTCGTGGACGTCGACGGCATCGACTTCGCAACGGAGGTGCGGATGGGTTCCGAAGTAGTGCGCGAGCCCGCCCGCGCCGGTGCCCACCTCAAGCAGGTGGATCGGCGCTCCAGCGGGTTCGAGCCCGAGCAGACATTCGATCTTCAATGCCTTGCGGCGGCGCGACGTCAGGTCGAGCACGGCGTGTGGCAGGCGCGCTGCCGTTCCGGCCGGATCGACGACGCCGCTGCAACCGTCCGGCTTGTCCTCAATCATGCGGTCCTCCGAGCGCACGATGCACCTTTTCCGAGAAGACCGGCCAGGCGAAGCCGGCTGCAAACGACCGGCATGACGCGCGCATCGCTTCGCGACGGTCGAGTATCTCGACCACGGCGTCCGCCATGCCCGCTTCGTCGCCCGGGGGGACCAGTCGCCCGGACCGCCCGTCTGCCACCGATTCGACCACGCCACCCGTCGCATAGGCCACGGTCGGCAGGCCATGCGCAGCGGCCTCGATCGCCACCATGCCGAAGCCCTCCGGATCTCCGGGGATCTCCCGAACGGGAAAGACGTGGACATCCGCGGCTTCATAGACCAGCGCGAGCTCGGCGCGGTCGACCACCACGCCGTGGAACCGGACATGACCGCCGATTCCACGCGCGTTGGCGGCGCGACGGATGCTGTCCGCGCTTTGCGCCCGTGCGTGCAAGGCCTGCGCCGGCGCGTCACCGACGACGAGGAAGACGACATCGGGGATCTTCGCGACGATCGCAGGCAGCACGCCCTCGACGAATTCGCGCAGCCCCTTGCGCGTGCTCAACCGGCCCACCGACAGCAGCAACGGGCCACGCCCGAGACCGTGGCGGTCACGAAAGCCTGCGACCGACGCGGGGTGGGACGCATGTGCAGGCAGATCGACGCCCGGGTGGACGACCTCGATCCGCGCTGGGTCCACGCCGATCGCAGTCGCGAGGCGTGCTGTCGCACGACTGTTCGCGATGACACCATCCATGCGCCGCAGGAACGGCAGCCACAAGGCACGGTAGAGGGGATGCCGAACCGCCATGTCGAGGCCGTGCGCATACACCATCGCCCGCGCGCCGCAGGCGCGCGCCGCGAGCCAGGCAAGTGGCCCGGTCAGTCCGCTGCCGGCGAGAACGATGTCGGCGCGCCACGCGCATGCGCGTCGCCAAGCGATCCACGCGGCCCTCAGCAGGAACCACGGCAGCGGCACCAGCGCAACCTCCTCGACATCGACACCCGGTGGTGCCAGCGCGGCGGCGCCGGCGGGCCCCACGACACGCACCTGCATGCGTCCGGACAGGCCCTCGGCCATGTGCCAGTTCAGCCGCTCCATCCCGCCCATGAGCGGTGGCAGGTTGCGCGTGACGATCAGCACGCGCCGCCGGTCGTCAGGCATCGCGGCGGTACGTCAAGGCGGTGATCTGCTCGGAGATCAATCCGATCAGAAACACGATCACGGCGGCGCTGAACAACAACATGCTCATGTTCGTGAAACGATGCTCGCGGTCGAAGGTATAGGCGTAGTAGCCGGCGCCGAGCACGAAGAACGAAAGACTGACGGGCATGAAGAGCTTGAGCGGCGAGTACAGGGTCGCGATCTTGAAGATGATCAGCAGGAAGCGCACGCCGTCGCGCAGCGGCCGGATATGGCTCCTGCCGACTCGGCGCGCCACCGGAATCGGCTCGTAGGCGACCGCGTAGGCGCTGCGGAAGAACGCCATCGTGCACGTCGTCGGGTACGAGAAACCGTTCGGCAGCAGGTGCAGGAACTCTCGGAACTTGTCCGCGCGCACGGCGCGGAAGCCCGAGGTCAGGTCCTTCACGGCGAAGCCGGTCATGCGCGAGGCGAGCCAGTTGTAGATCGTGTTGGCGACGCCCCGGCCGACGCCCGCCTGGCCGGACCAGTCGCGCGCGCCGACCACCATGTCGAAACCTTCGTCGAGGCGGTCGAGCAGGCGCGGAATGAGGGTGGGGTCGTGCTGTCCGTCCGCGTCCATGAAGACGAGGATGTCGCCCCTGGCCTCGCGCGCGCCGCGCTTGATCGCCGCGCCGTTGCCCATCGAATACGCCTGCCGCACCGTGCGCACGCCGGCTTCGCTGCAGACCCGTGGCGTGTCGTCGGTCGAGCCGTCGTCGACGACGATGATGTCGGCGTCCGGCCAGCCCGCGCGCAGGCGGGGGAGCAGCAGGGCGAGGGCTGCCGCCTCGTTCTTCGCCGGCAGGATGATGCTGAGCATGGCCTCCCCGGCCGCAAGGCATGATTTTCTGTGAGCTGCCTCCCTATACTGCCGGCAGGGAGTTCTTTCGGCAATGCATTTGGGGTAGATTCAGCTTTAGATAACGGGGACTTGCACGGCATTCCTATGGCGACCCAGATGAATACGCCACCGTTGGCGGGCCTTTCAGGCATCGCGAGGCGGCTCGTCGCCGAAGGGGCGCTCGCCGAAAACGATGCGCGCAAGGCCGTCGACGACGCGGCCAAGGCGAAGATTCCGATCGGCGCCTGGCTGGTCGAGAACGGCCTCGTGCAGGGTCGCCAGGTCGCGATGGCCGCGTCGGCGGAGTTCGGCATGCCGCTGCTCGACGTCACGGCGCTCGATTACAGCCAGCTCCCGCTGAACATCGTCAAGGAAGAACTCGTCACCAAGCATAAGGCGCTGCCGCTGTTCAAGCGCGGCAACCGCCTTTTCGTCGGTGTCGCGGATCCGACCAACCTGCGCGCGCTCGACGAAATCAAGTTCCAGTCCAACCACCTGATCGAGCCGATCCTCGTCGAGGACGGCGTGCTCGAGCGCGCGATCGAACAGGCGCAGTCCGCCGCCAGCCAGAACATCACCGACATCGGCGACGCCGAGGGCCTCGAGAACCTCGAACTCGGCGCGGTCGACGACGACGGCGACCAGACCGGCGTCGATGCGACCGGCGGCGAGGACGCCCCGGTCGTCAAGTTCGTCAACAAGGTGCTCGTCGACGCGATCAAGCGCGGCGCCTCGGACATCCATTTCGAGCCCTACGAGACCGCCTACCGCGTGCGCTTCCGCATGGACGGCATGCTGCGCGCGGTCGCCTCGC
This sequence comes from Dokdonella fugitiva, assembly GCF_004342425.1. GTDB lineage: Bacteria > Pseudomonadota > Gammaproteobacteria > Xanthomonadales > Rhodanobacteraceae > Dokdonella_A > Dokdonella_A fugitiva. Next base: position 78,361 of record NZ_SLWQ01000001.1, read on the forward strand.
CGCCGCCCAAGCTCAATCCGCGCATCGCCTCGCGCATCAAGGTCATGAGCGGCCTCGACATCGCGGAGAAGCGCGTGCCGCAGGACGGGCGCATCAAGCTCAACCTGTCCAAGACCAAGGCGGTCGACTTCCGCGTCAGCACCTGCCCGACGCTGTTCGGCGAGAAGATCGTGCTGCGTATCCTCGACGGCTCCGCCGCGAAGATGGGCATCGAGAAGCTCGGCTACGAGGAAGACCAGCAGAAGCTGTTCCTCGAGGCGATCGAGAAGCCGTACGGCATGGTGCTCGTGACCGGCCCGACCGGTTCGGGCAAGACGGTGTCGCTCTATACAGCGCTCAACATCCTCAACACCGAGGGCCGCAACATCTCGACGGTCGAGGATCCGGTCGAAATCCGCCTGCCGGGCGTGAACCAGGTGCAGCAGAACACCAAGCGCGGCATGACATTCGCGGCCGCATTGCGCTCGTTCCTGCGCCAGGACCCTGACGTGATCATGGTCGGCGAAATCCGCGACCTCGAAACCGCCGAGATCGCGATCAAGGCCGCGCAGACCGGCCACATGGTACTGTCGACGCTGCACACGAACGACGCGGCGCAGACGATCGCGCGCCTCATGAACATGGGCATCGCGCCTTACAACATCACGTCGTCGGTGTCGCTGGTGATCGCCCAGCGCCTCGCGCGACGCCTGCACGACTGCAAGAAGCCGCTCGCGCTGCCACCCGCGGCGCTGCTCGCCGAAGGCTTCACCCAGGCCGACATCGATTCGGGCATGCAGTTGTTCGATGCGGGGGGATGCTCGGGCTGCAACGAAGGCTACAAGGGTCGTACCGGCATCTACCAGGTAATGCCGATGACCGAAGAGATCCAGAAGATCATCCTCGCCGGCGGCAGCGCGCTGCAGATCGCCGAGGAGGCCCGGCGCGTCGGCATCCGCGACCTGCGCCAGTCGGCGCTGCTGAAAGCCAAGCAGGGCCTCGTCAGCCTCGCCGAAATCAACCGCGTCACCAAGGATTAACCATGGCCACAGCAACCGCCGCAGCCGTCAAGGCAAAAGCCGCCGCCACCCAGCGCGGCAAGGCCCGTGCGCAGGTCAGTGAGATGCAGACCTTCACCTGGGTCGGCATCGACAAGCGCGGCATCAAGATCAAGGGTGAACAGGTCAGCAAGAACGCGAACCTCGTCAAGGCCGACCTGCGCAAGCAGGGCATCAACCCGCAGGTCGTCAAGGCCAAGCCGAAGCCGTTGTTCGGCAAGACCGGCAGCGCGATCAAGGGCCGCGACATCGCGGTGTTCAGCCGCCAGCTCGCGACGATGATGGCCGCCGGCGTACCGATGGTGCAAGGCTTCGAGATCGTCGCTGGCGGACAGAGCAATCCGCGCATGAAGGACATGCTCACCGACATAAAGAGCGAGATCGAGGGCGGCTCGGCACTGCACGAAGCACTCAACAAGTACCCGGTGCAGTTCGACGAGCTGTTCGTGAACCTCGTCAAGGCCGGCGAGTCGGCCGGCGTGCTCGACACCGTGCTCGACACGATCGCGACCTACAAGGAAAACATCGAGAACATCAAGGGCAAGATCAAGAAGGCGATGTTCTACCCGGCCGCGATCCTCGCGGTCGCGGTCATCGTCTCATGCATCCTGCTCATCTTCGTGATTCCGCAGTTCGAGGAAGTGTTCAAGGGCATGGGCGCCGACCTGCCCGCGTTCACGCAGATGCTGATCTCGCTCTCGCGCTTCATGGTGTCCTACTGGTACATCATGCTGTTCGGCTTCGTCGGCACGATCGTCGGCATCGTCATGCTTTACAAGCGGTCGGACAAGTTCGCCCACTTCGTCGGCCGGAGCATGCTCAAGATCCCGATCATCGGCGAGATCCTGCGCCAGTCGGCGATCGCGCGCTTCGCACGCACCCTCGGCGTGACGTTCAAGGCCGGCGTGCCGCTGGTCGAAGCGCTCGACTCCGTCGGCAACGCGACCGGCAGCGTCGTCTACAACGACGCGGTCAAGCGCATCCGCGAAGACGTCGCGGTCGGCCACCAGCTGCAGCTCGCGATGCGGCAGACCAACCTGTTCCCGAACATGGTCACGCAGATGATCGCGATCGGCGAAGAAGCCGGTGCACTCGATGCGATGCTGTTCAAGATCGCCGAGTTCTACGAGACCGAGGTCAACAACGCGGTCGACGCGCTGTCGAGCCTGCTCGAGCCGTTGATCATGGTGGTCATCGGCACCCTCGTCGGCAGCATGGTCATCGGCATGTACCTGCCGATCTTCAAGCTCGGCTCGGTGGTCGGCTGATCCCGGGGCGAACGGACCCGCAGCGGCCGCGACGATCGTCGCGGCCGCTGACGCGCCCACCACGATGAACGGCCTCGACTGGTTCCAGGCACCCAGCCTGTTGATCTCCCTTGCCGGCCTGCTCGGCCTGCTCGTCGGCAGCTTCCTCAACGTCGTCATCCTGCGGCTGCCGCGCCGCCTCGAACACGACTGGAAGCAGCAGGCGCGGGAGATCCTCCTCGCCGACGCCCAGCCGGACGCGGCGCCAGCGACCGAAGACGCGGCCACGATGCCCGCCGATCCGACCGAAGCGGCTCCGCCGGACCTCGTCTTCACGGGATCACACTGCCCGCAGTGCAAGCACCCCCTGTCGCCGCTGGACAACATCCCGCTGCTGAGCTGGCTCGCCCTGCGCGGCCGCTGTCGCTACTGCCGCACGCCGATCTCGTGGCAGTACCCGCTGGTCGAACTTCTCACCGCACTCGCGTCCGCGACGATCGCCTGGCGTTTCGGCTTCGGCTGGCCGCTGGCCGCCGCCCTCGTGTTCACCTGGGTCCTCATCGCTGCTTCCGGCATCGACCTGCGCACGCAGCTGCTGCCGGACCAGTTGACCCTGCCGCTGCTCTGGCTCGGCCTGCTCGCGGCGCTCGTGCCGTTGTTCATCGACCCCGCCGCAGCGATCGTCGGCGCGGCGGCGGGCTACCTGAGCCTGTGGTCGGTGTTCTGGCTGTTCAAGCTTTGCACCGGCAAGGAAGGCATGGGCTACGGCGATTTCAAGCTGCTCGCCGCGCTCGGCGCCTGGATGGGCGTGTCGAGCCTGTTGCCGATCGTGCTGCTCTCCTCGCTGGTCGGTGCGGTCATCGGCGGCATCGCCTTGGCCGTGCAGGGGCGCGACCGCGGCACGCCGATTCCGTTCGGGCCGTTCATAGCGGCCGCCGGCTGGGCCTGGTTCGTGTTCGGGCGCGATCTGGCTGAGCTCTACGCCCGCCTGTTCGGGCTCGCCTGAGCCGCTGCGGATGACGTTCACGGTCGCGTTGACCGGCGGCGTCGCGAGCGGCAAGTCCGCTGCCGCTCGTCGATTCGCCATCCTCGGTGCGCACGTGATCGACGCCGACCTCGTCGCGCGCGAACTGGTCGAGCCGGGCCAGCCCGCGCTGGCGGACATCGCCACCGCTTTCGGCACCGGCGTCATCGCCTCCGACGGCACGCTCGATCGTCGCGCCTTGCGCGAGCGCGTATTCGCCGACCCGCCGGCCCGGCGCCGGCTGGAGGACATCCTGCACCCGCGCATCCGCGACGTGTTGCGGCAGCGCGCATCGGCGCCCTGCCCCGGGTACGCGATCGTCGTGGTGCCCCTGCTCGCGGAGAACGCCGCGCACTACGCGTGGGTCGACCGCGTCCTCGTCATCGACGTTCCGCGCGAGGTGCAGTACGCGCGCCTGCTCGCCCGCGACGCCGTCTCGCCGGCGACGGCCGAGGCGATGCTCGACGCGCAGGCATCGCGCGAGCAGCGGCTTTCGCTCGCCGACGACGTGATCGCCAACGATGGCAGCCTCGCCGATCTCGAAGCGGCCGTGGCCCGCTTGCACGAACGTTATCTCGCGCTGGCGGCGCGCGCGCGCGGCGAGTCGCACTGAGGCGTAGCGTTTTTCAGGCGCGATCGCGCAGCAGGAAACCGACTCCGCCCGACACCGCGTCGACGAGCACCGTGACGAACCGGTAGGCGAGCGCGACGACGAGCGCGTCCGCCTCGCCAAGCGCGGGGCCGAGGCCGATCACGAGCACGGTTTCGCGGACGCCGACGCCGGCAGGCGCGCCCGGCATCACGTAGCCGAGCAGCCACGCGAGCGCGAGCCATCCATACGCGCTCGCGGCCGGCCATCCGACGCCGCCGGGTCCGAGGCTGCACAGCGCGAACGTGGCGAGCACGAAGAACACGAGGTCGATCGCCAGCACGGCCAGCGTGCCCGCGAGCAGGCGCGGCGCCGCGACGGTTCCGCCCGCGTGGCGCGCATGGAGCCAGGCCGCGAACGCCGCGACAGCCGGCAAGGCGAGGGCTCCCCACGCGAGCCGGCCCGCCCATGGCGCGAACGCGACGATGCGCGCATCGGCCACCACGCCGAGCGAAAGCGTTGCCGCGCTCGCGACGAGCAGCAGCGATTCCATGCCGAATGCGAGCGCGAGCGGCGCATGGCCGATGCCCGCGCGACGTGCGGCGACGTGGCGGTAGGCGACATGGAACACGTTGCCGGGCAGGTACTTCGCCAGCTGCGCACGCAGATGCGAGGCGAACAGCGGCATCGCCGCCACCCGGCCACCCGCGGTCATGCGCACGAGCAGCACCCAGGCGAACCCGAGCAGGAGCGCGCCGACGGCATAGCAGGCGCACGCGAGCAGCAGCGCCGGCGCCCCGATGCGCGCGAGCGCGTCGCCGAGCGAAGCACCGAGGGCGTAGCCGCGTCGCACGAGAAATGCGATCGCGACGAGGCTGAGCAGCGTGCCTCCGCCGTGGGCGATGCGGCGCAACGGCCTCAGCGGCGCCGGCACAACACCATCGTCCATGGCAACGGCGAGCGCACCTGCAGGATGTCGAAGCGGCGCGACATCAGTTGCAGGAAGGCGCCGCGGCCCCAGTGGTTGACGTGGCCGGGGGTGTTGCCGAGCGCGCCGAGGTACTTGCCGCGTGCCATGTTGAGGGCGCGCCAGAGCGGTTCGCGCGGCACGCTGGCGATGAGGTGGGGACGCGCGAGCCCGGCGAGCGCATCGATCGCGCGCAGCGGATCGTCGACGTGTTCGAGCACTTCGCAGCAGACGACCAGCGGCGCGGCTTCGGCCGCGACGTCGATCGTTTCGATCGGCTGCGGCCAGAACGACGCTTCGACCCCGGCGGCGTGCGCGCGCCGACGCGCCTCCTCGACGATGTCCGCGGAGATGTCGCAGCCGCGCACGCGGAAGCCGCGCCGGGCGAGGCGGATCGACAACTCGCCCTCGCCGCAGCCGATCTCCAGCGCGTTCGACACCGGCACGCGCTCGACCAGCGAGTCGAACGCATCGAGGAATCCGCGCATGAGCCGGCGCGCGATGGGATTCGCGGTGCGGTACTTGTCGTAGTAGTTGCCGGCCGGCTGCACGTCGGGGCTCATGCGCGAGGCTCCCGCTCCGCGCGCGCGCGCCGCACCTCGCCCTCGACCTGGCGCAGGCGCCAGTCGATGCCTTCGAGCAGGCGCCGGTTCACCGCATTGAGGTCGGCGATGAAGCCGAGCATGAACAGCAGGAAGCCGATCGTGAACGACGCGGCGGCGAGCACGGCCGACTGCACGTGGCCGGCACCCTCGCCGACCAGCATGTGCGCGACGTACCACGCCCCGAGCATCACGCCGGCGACGAGGAAGAAGGACGCCACGAGGCCGAAGAACGCGAGCGGGCGATAGGTCGCGAAGATGCGCACGATCGTCGCCGCCGAGCGCCACACGTAACGCCCCATGCTCTTGACGAGGCGCGACGGACGCAGGTCCGGGTTCGTGCGTATCGGGACCGACAGCACGCGGATGTTGCTCTGGCCCGCCTGGATGATCGTCTCGAGCGTATAGGTGTAGGAGCTGAAGACGTTCAGGCGCTGGGCCGCTTCGCGCGTGAACGCTCGGAAGCCGCTCGGTGCGTCGGCGACCTGCGTCCTGCTCGCGGCGCGCACGACCCAGCTGCCGAGCCGCTGCAGCCACTTCTTCAGGCGCGAGAAATGCTCGGTATCGGCGATCGGCCGTGCGCCGACCACCATCTCGGCGCGCCCTTCGACGATCGGCCGCACCAGCGTCTCGATGTCGCGCGCGTCGTACTGGTTGTCGGCATCGGTATTGACGATGACGTCGGCGCCGAGGTCGACCGCCGCCTCGAGGCCGGTCATGAACGCCGCGGCGAGGCCGCGATTGACCGGGTGGCGCACGATGTGGTCGACGCCGAGCGCTTTGGCGACGTCGGCCGTGCCGTCCACCGAGCCATCGTCGACGACGAGCCACTCGACGCGATCGAAGCCCTCGACGCTGCGCGGCAAATGCGGGATCGAATGCGGCAACGAGTCGCGTTCGTTGAAGCACGGCACCTGCACGATCAACTTGGTCGGCCGGTCGCGCGCATCGGCGTGTGCGGGAGACGCCTGTTCCCGGGGCGGCTGTTCGGGCATCACTTCGCGATCCTGTCGGTGTCGGCACGTGCGGCGCGCAAGCTTCGTCCCCTCGGCGGGGCCACGCCATTTCCGAATCTAGCAACCGGCATGCGGGGTGTCACGGGAACGCGCGCGCAACCGCCGGAGGGTCAGCTCCACAGGGCGCGGATCGCGGCGATCCCCTGCGCCCCGGCCATCCACGCGGCGTCGACGTCTTCGCCCTCCATGCCGCCGAGCGCGTAGACCGGCATCGGCGCATGCACGACGAGTTCGGCGAACCGCTCCCAGCCGAGCGCCTGCGCGTGCTCGTGGCCCGGCGTCGGGAAGACCGGCGACAAGGTCGCGAAATCCGCACCGATGCGTACCGCGTGCAGCAGCTCGGCCGCGTCGTGGCAGGACACGCCGAGCCAGCGGTCGGCCGGCAACGGCCGCTCGGCGAGGCCGGCAGCGATGCGCGCGGGCAGGTGCACGCCGTCGAGGCCGAGCACCATCGCCAGCTGCACGTCGCCGTTGAGCAGCAGGCGCGCGCCATGCTCCCGGCAGGCGTCGCGGGCGCGGCGCGCGGCATCGGCGAGCCGCGCGCGTGGCCAGTGCGGCTGGCGCAGCTGCACGAGGCGCAGGCCGCGGCGGCAGGCGCGCTCGATGCCCGCGAGCAGTTCGTCGAGCGCGTCGGGTTCGAACGCGGGCGTGATGAGGTAGCGGTCCGGAAGGGCGAGCGCGGCAATCACGGGACGATCGGCCGGCGGCATCTCGACCTGTGCGAGCGCGCCCTGTTCGACCCAGGCGAGCGCCTGTCCCTCGTGCGGATGCGGCGTGCCGGTCCAGGCCGAGACCTGCCAGACGTCGAGCAGGATGTCCTGCTCCGGATAGCGGTGCGGCACCGCGATGAGCGGGCGCGCCGACTCGACGACGATGCCGAGCTCCTCGCGCAGCTCGCGCGCGAGCGCATCGACCGGTGCCTCGCCCGCGTCGCACTTGCCGCCCGGGAACTCCCACAGGCCGGCGAGGTGCTTGCCCACGGGTCGGCGTGCGAGCAGCACGCGGCCGCCCGCATCACGCAACACGCCTGCTACGACGTGGACCGAAGCCGGCACGGCAGGCTCAGACGAGCTTGCCGTGGCACTGCTTGTACTTCTTGCCCGACCCGCACGGACACGGATCGTTGCGCCCGACCTTCGGCGCATCGCGCAGCTGCGGCACGCCGACGTTCGGCATCGCCGCCGGGTCCGCCTCGGCCGGCTGCTCGCCGGCACCGAAGCCGGCCGCCTCGGCGTGCTGGAACTGCATCGCGCGCGCCTGCATTTCGGCCTGGCGGCGCTGCTGCTGTTCGAGCGCTTCCACTTCCTGCTCGCTGCGGATGCGCACGCGCGCGAGCAGCTGCACGATCTCGAACTTGATGCGGCCGAGCATGCCCTCGAACAGTTCGAATGCCTCGCGCTTGAACTCCTGCTTCGGCTGCTTCTGCGCATAGCCGCGCAGGTAGATGCCCTGGCGCAGGTAGTCCATGCTCGCGAGGTGCTCCTTCCAGCCGTTGTCGAGCACGGACAGCATCACGTGCTTCTCGAGGCCACGCATGACCTCGCTGCCGAGCATCGCTTCCTTCTCGCGGAACAGGCGATCGACGAGCTGCTGCACGTACTCGAGCACGTCATCGGCATCGGCGTCGTCCTGCTGGTCGAGCCACTGCCGGAGGCCGGCCTGCAGGCCGAACTCCGACGCAAGCTCGGTTTCCAGCCCGGCCAGGTTCCATTGCTCGTCAACCGAATCGGCCGGCACGTAGCGGCGCACGACGTCGGCAATGACGTCCTGGCGGATGATGCCGATCGTCTCGGCGACGTCGGCGCTGTCGAGCAGTTCGTTGCGCTGCTGGTAGATGACCTTGCGCTGGTCGTTGGCGGTGTCGTCGAACTCGAGCAGGTGCTTGCGGATGTCGAAGTTGTGCGCCTCGACCTTGCGCTGCGCCTTCTCGATCTGCCGGCTGACCATGCGGTCCTGGATCGCGTCGTCCTCCTTCATGCCGAACATGCGCATGAGGCGCGCGACGCCCTCGCCCATGAAGATGCGGATGAGGTTGTCCTCGAGCGACAGGTAGAAGCGGCTCGAACCCGGGTCGCCCTGGCGGCCGGAGCGGCCGCGCAGCTGGTTGTCGATGCGGCGCGACTCGTGTCGCTCGGTGCCGATGATGCGCAGGCCGCCGAGCGCGATGACCTCGTCGTGGCGGCGCTGCCACTCGGCCTTCACGCGCTCGCGGTCGGCCTCGCTCGCGTTCTCGCCGAGCGCGTGCAGTTCGGCTTCGAGGCTGCCGCCGAGCACGATGTCGGTGCCGCGGCCGGCCATGTTGGTGGCGATCGTGATCGCCTTCGGGCGGCCCGCCTGCGCGACGATGTGCGCCTCGCGCTCGTGCTGCTTCGCGTTCAGCACTTCGTGCGGGACGCCCTTCTTCTTGAGGAGGTCCGAAAGCAGCTCGGACATCTCGATCGAGGCGGTGCCCACGAGCACCGGCTGGCCGCGCTCGTAGCTCTCCTTGATGTCCTCGACGATCGCATCGAACTTCGGCTGCTGCTTGAGGAAGACGACGTCCGGCTCGTCCTTGCGGATCATCGGCCGGTGCGTCGGGATGACCACGACCTCGAGGCCATAGATCGACTGGAATTCGTACGCTTCCGTGTCGGCCGTGCCGGTCATGCCGGCCAGCTTCTTGTACATGCGGAACAGGTTCTGGAACGTGATCGACGCGAGCGTCTGGTTCTCGCGCTGGATCGGCACGCCCTCCTTCGCCTCGACCGCCTGGTGCAGGCCGTCCGACCAGCGGCGGCCCGGCAGCGTGCGTCCGGTGAATTCGTCGACGATGATCACCTCGCCGTCGCGCACGATGTAGTCGACGTCGCGCTGGTACAGCGCGTGCGCGCGCAACGCGGCGTTGAGGTGGTGCACGACTGCGATGTGCTGCGAGTCGTACAGGCCTTCGTCCTCGCCGATGATGCCTTCCTTGCGCAGCAGCTGCTCGGCGTGTTCCATGCCCTCCTCGGACAGGTGCACCTGCTTCTGCTTCTCGTCGACGTAGTAGTCGCCGGGCTCCGGCGGATCACCCGGCTTGGTCTCCTTCAGCTGCCGCGTCATGCGCGGCACGATGCGGTTGACCTTCACGTACAGCTGCGGCGACTCGTCCGACGGGCCGGAGATGATCAGCGGCGTGCGCGCCTCGTCGATGAGGATCGAGTCGACCTCGTCGACGATCGCGAAGTGCAACCCGCGCTGGTAGCGCTGCTCGGCCGACAGCGCCATGTTGTCGCGCAGGTAGTCGAAGCCGAATTCGTTGTTGGTGCCGTAGGTGATGTCCGCGGCATACGCGGCGCGCTTGTCGCCGTGGTCCATGCCCGGCCAGACCACGCCGACGCTCATGCCGAGGAAGTTGTAGATCTTGCCCATCCAGGCCGAGTCGCGCTTGGCCAGGTAGTCGTTGACGGTGACGACGTGCACGCCCTTGCCTTCGAGCGCGTTGAGGTACACCGGCAGGGTCGCGACGAGGGTCTTGCCTTCGCCGGTGCGCATTTCGGCGATCTTGCCGCCGTGCAGGACCATGCCGCCGATGAGCTGGACGTCGTGGTGGCGCATGCCGAGCACGCGCCGCGAGGCTTCGCGCACGGTGGCGAACGCTTCCGGCAGCAGGCTGTCGAGCGTGGCGCCATCGGCGAGGCGCCGGCGGAATTCCTCCGTCTTCGCCTGGAGGTCGGCATCGGACAACCCCTGGAACTTCGGCTCCAGCGCATTGATCTGCGCCACCGACTTGCCGAGCTGGCGCAGTACGCGTTCGTTGCGGCTGCCGAAGATGCGCGTCAGGAAACTGTTGAGCATGGGTCGTCTTGGTCGGAACGGGGGAATGAGAGGCGGTTCATGGCGTCCGGCCTGGACGACCGGTGCGTCATTCCGCGACAGGCCGTCGCGGAAAAACAAAACAACCGCCGATGATACGGCGGCCCCTCGATACACGCCAGCTTGAGGCGGAGGAACGGGCTTTCAATCGCCCCGGGACCGGCGCCTGCCGGCGCCGGCAGGGTCAGGCACGGTTCGCGCGGGTCGACTTCACGTAGGCCATCGGGTTGACCGCGCGGCCGTTGTACCAGACCTCGAAATGGCAGTGCGGGCCGGTCGAGCGGCCGGTGGAGCCGACGCTGGCGATCGCCTGGCCCGCGTGCACGCGCTGGCCGGGGCTCGCGCTGATCGCGGAATTGTGCGCGTAGCGCGTCATGTAGCCGTTGCCGTGATCGATCTCTACGACGTTGCCGTAGCCGGTGCGCACGCCGGTGTAGGTCACGACGCCGTCGGCGACCGCATGGACCGGGGTGCCTTCGGGCGCGGCGAAATCGACGCCCATGTGGATCGCCTGGTGGCCGTCGAACGGGTCGGAGCGGTCGCCGAAGCCGGACGCGATGTAGCCCTGGTTCACGGGCATGCCGCTCGGCAGCAGCTGGTTGTCGATCTTGCGGTCACGCAGCAGGTTCTCGAGCACGTCGAGCTGGGCCTGCTGGCGGTCGAACTCGGCACGCAGGTTGTCGATGCCGCTCTGCAGCGGCAGCGGCATCGTCACGCCGCTGGCCGGCTCTTCCGGGCCGCCGACGGCCGGGGCACCGTCGAAGTCGAATTCGCCGTCGTCGAGCTTGCCGACCTGGGTCAGCCGCTCGCCGAGCGCGTTGAGGCGCGTGGCCTGTGCCTGCAGCTGGCCGAGCTGGGCCGCGAGCGCGTCGATGTTGCGGCGGGAATCCTGGTCCAGCGAGGCGAGCTCGGCGCGCTGCGCGGCGAGCATCGCGCGCATGTCGGCGACTTCGCGCAGGTCGTGCGAGCGCGGGCTGCTGAAGATCCATGCGCCGAATGCGCCGATCCCGACCAGCATGAACGCGCAGGCGGCGAGCGCGGCGACGAGGAGGTGGCCGTGCCGGCCGGACAGGTCGATGCGCCATGGCAGCGCGTGCGCATTGCGGACGATAATGATGTTCATGCTGCTCGGCCGGATTCCCGTTCGTCGTGTCGCCAAAGCGCAATCCCACCACCGCCTCCACCGCCGGGCCTCGGCCCGCCGCGGAGTGCATCACCCTCGGCACGCTCGCGGATCGCGCGCGCGCGCTGGATGCGCTGGATGAAAGACTGCGCCGCCTCTTGCCCGTCGCGACGGCGCGCGAGACGCGACTCGCCGACGTGCGCAACGGACGAATTGTCTTTCTGGCGTCCAGCCCGACGTGGGCGAGCCGGCTGCGGCTGCACCAGGCAGCCCTGCTGGCCGAAGCCCGTGCCGCACTCGGCAGCACCGTCGAACGTTTCGCCGTGAAAGTGGCGCCCTTGCCGACCGTTCCCCCGGACCCGACAAAGCCCAAACCGCTTTCCGCCGCCACCACCCGCCACCTGCGAGCGACAGCGACAGCCCTCCAAGACCCTGAACTCAGGGCCCTTTATCTCCAACTGGCGTCCATCGCCGGTGATGATTCCTAGGAGCCGGGGCGGCTCCCGTTCCCCGCTTGTCTGCTTCCTGGCGGAAGCTGTTCTTCTTCTGGTACCGCACCGCCCGGCCCCTTCCCGGCCCGTGGCGTCATGATCGCCGCGGCGGCAACCTGCCGCGCGATCCGGCCGGATCCTGCCGACCGCCCCGCCACCCTAGCGGGAGCGGGAAGTGCTTTTCGCGATGCGCGTCGCCTTTCCAATCTTCGGCGAAACGCCCCGCTCCTTGCCTGCCGTCAGACCGCCTGCGCCGGGTGGGCGTAGGAGATCGGTGCCGCGCTCTCGTCCTCGAAACTCACTTCTTCCCACGCCGTCGCATCGGCGAGCATCGTGCGCAGCAGCTTGTTGTTCAACTCGTGGCCGGACTTGTAGCCGTAGAACGCGCCGATGAGGCTGTGCCCGAGCAGGTACAGGTCGCCGATCGCATCGAGGATCTTGTGCTTGACGAACTCGTCCTCGTAGCGCAGGCCGTCCTCGTTGAGCACCCGATAGTCGTCGAGGACGATCGCGTTGTCCATCGATCCGCCGAGGGCGAGGTTGCGCTCGCGCAGGTACTCGATGTCGCGCATGAAGCCGAACGTGCGCGCGCGGCTGACCTCCTTCACGAACGAGGTCGTCGAGAAATCGATCTCGCTGGTCGAGGTGCGCTTGGTGAACATCGGATGGTTGAAGTCGATCGAGAAGCCCACCTTGAAACCGTCGAACGGCTCGAAACGGGCCCACTTGTCGCCGTCGCGGACGGTGACCGACTTCTTGATGCGGATGAAGCGCTTGGCCTTGGCCTGTTCCTCGATGCCCGCGGACTGCAGCAGGAACACGAACGGGCCGGCGCTACCGTCCATGATCGGCACTTCCGGCGCCGACAGGTCGACGTAGGCATTGTCGATGCCGAGCCCCGCCATCGCGGAGAGCAGGTGCTCGACCGTGGCGATGCGCACGTCGCCCTTGACGAGCGTGGTGGAAAGACGGGTGTCTCCGACGTTCTCGCAGCAGGAGCGGATGTCCACCGGGTTCTGCAGGTCGACGCGGCGGAACACGATGCCCGTGTCCACGGCCGCAGGACGCAACGTCATGTAGACCTTGTCGCCCGTGTGAAGACCCACGCCCGTCGCTCTGATGACGTTTTTGAGCGTGCGTTGTCTGATCATTTTTATGTAGTGCCCCCTGGGGCAGGAGCTGACAAAACGCCGGCGAGGGTAGCACAGCGACGGGAGCGAGAAAAGTTGAGCGACGTTTGGAACCCACACTCCGTCGCTTTTTCGCAACAGCCGCCGCAAATTTCCGGCCCTGGCCGCCATTCGCCGACGGCAGCGACCGCCATCCTGACGCCACAGGATGGCGGTGCCGGGGCGGCGATGTGTTCGAAGCATCGCCGCCGGGGCCGGCGCGCACGCTTCCCAGCGATCGCGCCGTGCCGGATGGGAACCGGGACTGCCCTGCGTCAGTCCGCCTGGCGACGCAGGAAGGCCGGGATGTCGAGGTAGTCGCCCGCCGTCTCGGGCTGGGCGTGCTCGACCGTCTGGCGGATCGGCTGCCCCGGGATGCCGAGGTAGTCGACTTCGCCGGTCGTCGCGTTGCGCACGACGCGCATCGACGGACGCTGCGAACTGACGACCTCGCGTTCGCGCTCGCGGTGCTCGCGCAGCGGCTGCCGAGCGACCGCGCGGTTGAGGCCGGTCGCGACCACGGTCACGCGCACGTCGTCCTTGAGCTCCGGATCGAGCGCAGTGCCGATCACGACCGTCGCGTCCTCGCTGGCGAACTCGTGCACGACCTGGCCGATGTCGTCGAACTCGCGCATCGTGAGGTTGGTGCCCGCGGTCACGTTGACGAGGATGCCGCACGCGCCGGCGAGGTTGACGTCGTCGAGCAGCGGGTTGTTGATCGCCGCCTCGGCGGCCGCGACCGCGCGGTCGTCGCCGTGCGCCGTGCCGGTGCCCATCATCGCCATGCCCATCTCGGACATGACCGTGCGCACGTCGGCGAAGTCGACGTTGATGAGGCCCGGGCGCGTGATCAGGTCGGCGATGCCCTGCACCGCCCCGAGCAGCACGTCGTTGGCCTGCTTGAACGCGCTGAGCAGGGTCACGTCGCGGCCGAGCACGGTCAGGAGCTTCTCGTTCGGCACGGTGATCAGCGAATCGCAGTACTGGCCAAGGTCCTCGATGCCCTTCAGCGCGACCTGCATGCGCCGGCGTCCCTCGAACGGGAACGGCTTGGTCACCACCGCGACCGTGAGGATGCCCATCTCCTTGGCGAGCTGCGCGACCACCGGCGCCGCGCCGGTCCCGGTGCCGCCGCCCATGCCGGCCGTGATGAACGCCATGTCGGCGCCCTGCAGCAGCTCGACGATGCGCTCGCGATCCTCGAGCGCGGCCTGCCGCCCGACTTCGGGGTTGGCGCCCGCGCCGAGGCCCTTGGTTACGTTCGCGCCGAGCTGCAGCGTGAACTTCGCGCCGCTGCTCTTGAGTGCCTGCGCATCGGTATTCGCGCAGACGAAATCCACGCCCTCGACACCCGCCTGCACCATGTGGCTGACCGCGTTTCCGCCGCCACCACCGACGCCGACGACCTTGATCACCGCATTCGGTGCCATCTTCTCGACGAACTCGAACATATCCCATCCTCCGCAAGTGGTTACTGCCTGGTTTTCTTATCGTTCCCGGGTCCGTGACCTTCCCGGTCCGGCCCGTCCTGCCACGGCTGGCGTGCCATGGTTGTTACCTCTGCCGTCCTTCGTGACGGCAGAGACCAGACCGGCTTCCATGCCGGACTTTCCAACAGGAGCCTTCCGGCGCCGTACTCACTAGAATTCGCCCTTGAACCAGGTCGCGACCCGGTTCCACAAACTGCCGACCGTCGAACTGCCCGCCACCGGGACGCCGCGCGTCGCGCCGCCGCGACTGCCGTAGATGAGCAAACCCACGCCGGTCGCCTGCATCGGGTTCGCGACGACGTCGGCGAGGCCCGTCACGTGCTGCGGCGTGCCGAGCCGCACCGGCATGTGGAACAGTTCCTCGGCGAGGTCGAGCGCGCCTTCCATGCGCGCGGCGCCGCCGGTGAGCACGATGCCCGCGCGCACGAGTTCCTCGCGCCCGCTGCGACGCAGGTCCGCCTGCACCATCTCGAAGATCTCCTCGTAGCGCGGCTGCACCGCCTCGGCGAGGTTCTGCCGCGCGAGGCGCCGCGGCGGACGGTCGCCGACGCTCGGCACCTGGATCGTTTCTTCCGCATGCGCGAGCTGCGCGAGCGCGCACGCATAGCGCACCTTGAGTTCCTCGGCATGAGCGGTCGGCGTACGCATGAGGTGCGCGATGTCGCTGGTGACCTGGTCGCCGCCGATCGCGAGCGAGGTCGTGTGGCGCAGCGCGCCGCCGGTGTAGATCGCGATGTCGGTGGTGCCGGCGCCGATGTCGACCATGCACACGCCGAGTTCGCGCTCGTCGTCGGTGAGCACGGCGCGCGCCGACGCGACCGCGGCCGGCAGCAGCTCGTCGACCTGCAGGCCGCAGCGGTTGATGCACTTGGTGATGTTCTGGATCGCGCTCGCCGCCCCGGTCACGAGGTGCACGTTCGCCTCGAGCCTGACGCCCGACATGCCGACCGGATGGCGGATGCCCTCCTGGCCGTCGATGAGGTATTCCTGCGGTTCGCGGTAGAGCACGCTGCGGTCGGCCGGGATGGCGATCGCGCAGGCCGAATTCAGCACCACGTCGAGATCGGCGACACTGACTTCCTTGTCGCGGATCGGCGCGGTGCCGTGCGAGTTCTCGTCCTTGATGTGGCTGCCCGCGATCGACGCGTAGACCGAGCGGATCTGGCAGCCGGCCATGAGCTCGGCCTCCTCGACCGCACGCTGGATCGAATGCACGGTCGACTCGATGTCGACGACGACGCCGCGCTTGAGGCCGTGCGCGGGATGCGAGCCGATGCCGATGATCTCGACCGGCTCGCCCGGCGTGTGCTCGCCGACGATCGAGACGATCTTCGAGGTACCGACGTCGAGGCCGACGATGAGGTTCTTTTCGGTCTTGCGGTTCATGGCGGGCCGGGAATCGGGAATCGGGAATCGGGAATCGCAAGAGCGGTGAGCCGCGTCGCTGCGAGCAACGTCGTCGGATCGGTCGGGAATGGATCTGGAACGGGACGCAGCGTTGCTGCCTGCGGTTGGCCATTCCCGATTCCCGATTCCCGATTCCCGTCCGCTGCGGGCTCCGGCCAGCGCATCGCGAAGCCGTTCTCGTAGCGCAGGTCGATGTAGGCCGGTGCGCTCGCATGCGTGCCGGCGAGGCGCGGCCAGACGTCGAGGAAGCGCGTGAGGCGCCGCTGCGCGTCGTCGCGGCCGAGCTCGACGACCGTGCCCGAGGCGAGTTCGAGCCGCCAGCCGCCGCGCGGCGACAGCGCGACCGCCTCGACCGCGAGGCCGCTGCCGGTGAATTCGCGCTGGCATTCGGCATGGAAGCGCAACACGTCGTCGAGGCGATCGTCCGGACCGCTCAGGCGCGGGAGCCCCTGCAGCCCGTCGGCGCCGGCGACGCTGAACAGCTCGCCGCGTCGATTGACCAGGCGCTCGCTGCCCCAGCGCGCGAACGGCTGTTGTTCGAAGACGGTGAGGTCGACCGTGTCGGGCCAGCGCTTGCGCACCTCGGCGCGCTCGACCCACGGCAACCGCGCGACCGCGGCGCGCACTTCGTCGAGGTCGAGCGCGAAGAAGCCCTTGCCGAGCAGCGGCTGCGCCGCGGCGCGGATCTGCTCCGCGCTGACATGGTCGAAACGCGCATTCACGTTGAGGCGCGTCACCGGCCAGCGGTCGCTCGCGAACCAGCCGTTGAGCACGCCGAGGATCGGCAAGGCGACGAGCGTGAGGGCGACGCCCCACGCGGCGAGCTTGAACGGGAAGCCCGTGCTCATCCGCGCTTCTCCTCGAACGAGGTTTCCAGCACGCGCCAGCACAGGTCCTCGAAGCTGATGCCGAGCGTGCCGGCCGCCTTCGGCACGAGCGAGTGGCTCGTCATGCCCGGCGCGGTGTTCACCTCGAGCAGGTAGTTGCGGCCGTCGCGATCGCGCATGACGTCGACGCGACCCCAGCCCGAGCACCCCGCCTCGTCGAACGCGGCGAGCGCGAGCGCGCGGATTTCCGCTTCCGCGTCACCCTCGAGGCCGGGGCAGATGTACTGCGTGTCCTCGGCGACGTACTTGGCGTGGTAGTCGTAGAACGCGCCCTTGGGCACGATGCGGATCGAGGGCAGCGCTTCGCGGCCGAGGATGCCGACGGTGAGCTCGTCGCCGACGATCATCTCCTCGACGAGCAGGTCGCCCGGGTAGCGCGCCGCGAGTTCGGCCGCTTCATCGAGGTCGGCGTCGCGGAACACGCGCGATACGCCGACGCTCGAGCCTTCGCAGGCCGGCTTGACGATCACGGGCAGGCCGAGCTTCGCCGCGGCCGCGTGCACGTCCGGCTTCGCGCCGCTGCTCTTGCGCAACGCGACGAAGCGCGGCGTCGGCAAGCCGGCGGCGATCCACACCTGCTTGGTGCGCACCTTGTCCATCGACAATGCCGAGCCGAGCACGCCCGAGCCCGTGTACGGCACGTGCAGCGATTCCAGCGCGCCCTGCAGCACGCCGTCCTCGCCGCCGCCGTGCTGGCCGTGCAGGATGTTGAACACGCGCGCGTAGTGTCCCGCGCGCAGGGCGTCGAGCAGGGCCGGGATGCCGTCGACCGCGTGCGCATCGACGCCTTTCGCGCGCAGCGCGGCGAGCACGTTGCGGCCGGAGTCGAGCGACACCTCGCGCTCGGCCGACTGGCCGCCCATGACGACGGCGACGCGGCCGAAGGCTTTCGCGTCGGTGACGCGAAAGCCGGGAATGGGGAATCGGGAATGGGGAATGGTCGAAGCGGACATCATGCGGTTCCCCGCGTCTTCAGGTGACCGGAAGCGGCGAGTTCGGTTGCGGTAGCGCCGATGTCGCCGGCGCCGAGCAGCAGCAGCAGGTCGCCGTCGCGCAGCAGCGGTGGCAGCGCCGAGGCCAGGTCGCGCGGATGCGCGACGAGGACGGGATCGACCTTGCCGCGTGCACGCACCGCGCGCGCGAGCGCGCGGCCGTCGGCATTGGCGATCGGCGCCTCGCCGGCGGGATAGACGTCGGTGAGCACGAGCACGTCGACTTCGGCCAGCACCCGGGCGAAGTCGTCGAGCAGGTCGCGCGTGCGCGAATAGCGGTGCGGCTGGAACGCCACGACGAGGCGGCGTTCGGGCCAGCCCGCGCGCGCGGCGGCGAACACCGCGGCGAGTTCGCGCGGGTGATGGCCGTAGTCGTCGACGAGCAGCGCGTGGCCGCGGTCGAGTTCGATCTCGCCGCGCAGCTGGAAGCGGCGGCCGACGCCCTGGAACTGCGCAAGCGCGCGCTGCATTGCTTCCGGCGGCACGCCGAGCTGCCAGCCGACCGCGCAGGCGGCGAGCGCATTGAGCACGTTGTGGCGGCCCGGCAGGTTGAGGCGCACGGCCACGCTCGCGCCTTCGGGCAGGTGCAGCGTGAATTCGGTCGCGCGTCCGTCCTGGCGCAGGCCGGACGCGCGCACGTCGGCGTCGGCGTCGATCGCGTAGGTCAGCACGCGGCGGTTCGAGTCGCGCGCGAGCGCGGCCACCTCCGGATCATCGATGCACAACACCGCGAGCCCGTAGAACGGCAGCCTGTGCAGGAAATCGGCGAAGGCCTTCTTCACGCGCTCGAAGTCGCCGTCATAGTTCTCGAGGTGATCGGCGTCGATGTTGGTGACGATCGCGACGACCGGCGAGAGCAGCAGGAACGAACCGTCCGATTCGTCCGCTTCGGCGACGAGGTACTCGCCCGTGCCGAGGCGCGCGTTCGCGCCCGCCGCGATGAGCTGGCCGCCGATCACGAACGTCGGGTCGAGCCCCGCTTCGGCGAGCACGCTCGCGGTGAGGCTCGTCGTGGTCGTCTTGCCGTGCGTGCCGGCGACCGCGATGCCGCGCCGGAAGCGCATCAGCTCGCCGAGCATCTCCGCGCGCGGCACGACCGGGATGCGCCGTTCGCGCGCGGCGACGAGTTCGGGGTTGTCCGCCTTGATCGCGCTCGACACGACGAGCACGTCGGCGTCGGCCACGTTGGCGGCGTCGTGGCCGCGATCGATGCGTGCGCCGAGGCCGGCGAGGCGGCGCGTGGTCGCGTTGTCGGCCTTGTCCGAGCCCGACACCGAATAGCCGAGGTTGCACAGCACTTCGGCGATGCCACTCATGCCGACGCCGCCGATGCCGACGAAATGCACGCGACGGAAGTCCTGCATGATGTCGCCGTGATGCTGCAGGCGCGCCGGAGTCACGTGGCCGCCTCCAGGCAGATGCCGGCGATGCGTCGCGCGGCGTCGGGCTTGGCCTGCGCGCGCGCCGCGCGGGCCATGCGCGCGAGGCGCGCGCGGTCGTTGAGTTCTTCGAACGTGGCGCCGAGACGCTTGACGAACTCGTCACCCTCGGCGACCAGGCGCGCGCCGCCGGCGGCGACCATCGCCTCGGCGTTCTTCGTCTGGTGGTCGTCCACGGCATGCGGGAACGGAACGAGGATCGACGGCACGCCCGCTGCGGCGAGTTCGGCGAGCGTGAGCGCGCCGGCGCGGCAGATCACGAGGTCGGCCCAGGCGTAGGCCGCCGCCATGTCGTCCTCGAACGGCACGACATCGGCGTCGATGCCTGCATTGAGGTAGGCGGCCTGGGCCTTGTCGAAGTGCCTGGAGCCGCACTGGTGACGCACCTGCACGGCCATGCGCGAGCCGCGCCGGCGCAGGACTTCGGGCAAAGCCGCATTGAGGCTCTGCGCGCCCTGGCTGCCGCCGAGCACGAGGAGGTGCAGAGCGCCTTCACGACCGGCGTAGCGCTGCGCCGGATCCGGCAGCGCGGCGATCGACGCGCGCACGGGATTGCCGACCCATTCGCCGCGCGCGAACACATCGGGAAAGCCGGTCAGCACGCGCTTGGCCTTGCGCGCGAGGAAGCGGTTGGTGATGCCGGCGATGCTGTTCTGCTCGTGCACGACGAGCGGCACGCCCGACCATTGCGCGGCGATCCCGCCCGGCGCGGCCGCGTAGCCGCCGAGCGAGAGCGCGCAGCGCGGCCGCTGCCGCTTGAGCAGCGCGCGCGCGCCGGCGACGGCGCCGGCGAGGCGGAAAGGCATCGCGAGCTTGGCCGGCAGGCCCTTGCCGCGCAGGCTGCTGATCGGCAGCGTTTCCAGGTGGAGGCGATGGCGCGGTACCAGCTGGGTCTCGAGGCCTCCGTCGGCGCCGAGCCAGATCACCGGGATCTTGCGCGCGACGAGCTCGTCGGCGACGGCGAGGCCCGGGAAGATGTGGCCGCCGGTGCCGCCGGCCATGATGAGCACCGGGCCGTCGCGATCGGTATAGGCGCTCATGCGCGCACCTCGAGCGCCTGGCGCTCGCTGATCACCTGCAGCATCGCGTTCTCCGCGCGGGACACTTCGTAGCTCACGCGCGCGAGCAGGCCGATCGCGGCGCACGTCATGATCACGCTCGAACCGCCCGAGCTCACCAACGGCAGGGTCAGGCCCTTGGTCGGCAACACGCCGAGGTTCACGCCGATCGAGACGAGCGCCTGCAGCGCGAGCATCAGCGACACGCCGAACGCGCAGTAGCCGGCGAAGTGACGGTTCTGCTCGACTGCACGCAGGCCGATCGCGAAGCCACGGCCGACCAGCCAGGCGAAGAGCACGAGCACGAGCACGACGCCGGCGAAGCCGAGCTCCTCGGCGAGCACGGCGAGGATGAAATCGGTGTGCGCCTCGGGCAGGTAGAACAGCTTCTGCACCGACGCACCGAGGCCGACGCCGGTCCACTCGCCACGGCCGATCGCGATCAGCGCCTGGGTCAGCTGGAAGCCGTCCTTGAACGGGTCGGCCCAGGGATCGAGGAACGAGGTGAGGCGCTTGACCCGATAATCCTGGCTCAACGCGGCGCCGGCGAGCACCGGCAACGCGAGTGCGCCGAGCGCGGCGAGGTTGCGCAGTGGCGCGCCGCCGAGCCACACCATGCCGAGCGTCACCGCCATCAGCAGCGTCGCGGAGCCGAAGTCCGGCTGCACCAGCAGCAGGCCGGCGAAGATCGCCGCGATGCCGAGCGGCTTGATCACGCCGAACAGCGTGCCCTGCAGGTTGTCGCGATGGCGCACGAGATAGCTCGCCATGTACACGACGAGCAGGATCTTCACCGCCTCCACCGACTGGAAGCCGATGATGCCGAGGCGGATCCAGCGCCGCGCGCCGTTCACGCGCACGCCGATGAACGGCACGAACACGAGCAGCAACAGTACGGCGCCGCAGAGCAGCAGCGGAAGCGCATTGCGCTCGAGCCAGGCGAGCTCGACGCGCGCCATCACGTTGGCCGCGACGAGCCCGATCGCGAGGAATGCGAGGTGGCGGTAGAGATAGTAGAACGGGCCGACGTGCTGGCCGTCGGCGATCGCGATCGAACTCGACGCGACCATGACGAGGCCGAGGCTCGCCAGCAGCATCGCGGCGACGACGAGCGGGATGTCGTAGCGCCCCTTGACGTCGCCGAAGCGCGTCGCCTGCTGGTCGTCGTTGCTGAAGTCGAAGAGGAGCATCTCAGCGGCCCCCATCAAAGCATGCGGCTGCCGCAGGCAGCCGACTACGGTCCCTCGCCCGCGCAGCGGGAGAGGGGGGGACCATTTGCAAAGCAAATGGTGGGGTGAGGGCCAATCGACGAAGATCGCCCACGGCTGCCGCAGCCAGCCGGCGACCGTCCCTCGCCCGCGCAGCGGGAGAGGGGGCGCCCCCTTGCGGAGCAAAGGGCCGGGTGAGGACGAGCCGGAGCGCGGTCATCAGCGCACCTTCAACGTGGCAAGGCCGATCAGCACCAGCACGACGCTGATGATCCAGAAGCGCACGATCACCCGCGGTTCCGGCCAGCCCTTGAGCTCGAAGTGATGGTGGATCGGCGCCATGCGGAAGATGCGCTTGCCGGTGAGCTTGAAGCTCGCCACCTGCAGCATCACCGACGCGGTTTCCATCACGAATACGCCGCCCATGATCAGGAGGACGATTTCCTGGCGCACGATCACCGCGACGCAACCGAGCGCGGCGCCGATCGCGAGCGCGCCGACGTCGCCCATGAACACCTGCGCCGGATAGGTGTTGAACCAGAGGAAGCCGAGGCCCGCGCCGGCCAGCGCGCTGCAGAAGATCGCCAGCTCGCCCGCCCCCGGGATCGCCGGGATGCCGAGGTATTCGGAGAACACCTTGTTGCCGGCGAGGTAGGCGAACACGCCGAGCGCGGTCGCGACGAGCACGCTCGGCATGATCGCGAGGCCGTCGAGGCCGTCGGTGAGGTTCACCGCGTTGGAGAAGCCGACGACGATGAAGTAGGCGAGGCCGACGAACGTGACCGCGCCGAACAGGGTCCACCACGGCGCCTGCACCGCCGCCGCGGAGAGATGGCCGAGTGGTACCTGCGCCTGCTTGATCAGCGGCAGGTAGAACGTCGTCGCGGCCGGCGTGTCGGCGCTGAAATACAGGTAGAGCGCGACGGCGAGGCCGAACACCGACTGCCAGAAATACTTCCAGCGCGCGGCGAGGCCGCGGCTGTCCTTGAGCACGAGCTTCTTGTAGTCGTCGTAGAAGCCGATCGCGCCGAACGCGATCGTCACGCCGAGCACGAGCCAGACGTAGCGGTTGTGCAGGTCGGCCCAGAGCAGGGTGGACACGACGATCGAGGCGATGATCAGTGCGCCGCCCATCGTCGGCGTGCCGGCCTTCGACAGGTGCGTCTGCGGGCCGTCGCTGCGGATCACCTGCCCCGCCTTGACTTCGGCGAGCTTGCGGATGATCCACGGCCCGGCAAGCAGCGACACCGCGAGCGCGGTCAGCGTGCCCATGATCGTGCGGAACGTCAGGTACTGGAACAGGTGGAAACCGCTGATCCATCCTTTCAGCAACTCGGCGAGTTCAAGCAGCATGGCGTTCGCCTCCGTTGCCGTCTTCGTCGCCGCAGAGCGCGCGCACGACCTGGTCCATCGCCGAGGAGCGCGATCCCTTCACCAGCAGCACGACGCCCGCGCGCAGTTCGGCGCGGAGCGCGTCGACGAGTTGCGCCTGGTCCGCGTAATGCGTCGCACCCGCGCCGAACGCATCGGCGGCGGCGCGGCTCAGGCGGCCGACCGCGTACAGGCGCTGCACGCCGCTGCGCCGCGCCAGCGCGCCGATGTCGGCGTGCAGGCGCTCGGCGTCGCTGCCGAGTTCGGCCATGTCGCCCATCACGAGCACGCGTTCACCGGGCTCCGCGGCGAGCGTGGCGATCGCCGCCGCGAACGAGCCCGGGTTCGCGTTGTAACTGTCGTCGACCACGACCGCGCCCGACGCATGTGCGCGCCGCGCGAGCCGCCCGGCGACGAGCGGAGCCGCCTCGATGCCCGCCTTGATCGTCGCCAGCGGCACGCCGAGCGCGAGCGCGAGCGTCGCCGCGGCGAGCACGTTCATCACATTGTGCCGCCCCCGCAGCGGCGAGGCGATCTCGATCGCGCCGGCCGGCGCGAGCAGGCGCAAGCGGCCGTCGGCCGCGCCCTCGATCTCGAGGTTCGCGCCGACGTCGGCGCGGCGCAGCAGGCCGAAGCGCAGCACGCGGCGCGGCCCGGCGAGCACGCCGAAGTAGTCGGCGAACGCGTCGTCGGCATTGATGATCGCGACGCCGTCGTTCGGCAGCGCGCGGTAGATCGCGCCCTTGGTCTCGGCCACGCCCTGCAGCGTGCCCATGCGCTCGAGGTGCGCGGCGGCGATGTTGTTGACGAGCGCTACGTCCGGCTGCGCGATGCGCGCGAGGTAGGCGATGTCGCCGGGCTTGCCGGCGCCCATCTCGAGCACGGCGTACTCGGTGTCTGCGGGCATCGCGAGCAGGGTCAGCGGCAGGCCGATCTCGTTGTTGAAGTTGCCGGCGTTGACGTGCGTGCGCCCGTGGCGGGCGAGGATCGACGCGACCAGCGTCTTCACCGTGGTCTTGCCGTTGGAACCCGTGATGCCGACCACGCGCGCCGTGCTGCGCGCGCGCACCGCGCGCGCGAGTTCGCCGAGTGCGACGAGCGTGTCGGCAACGACGACCTGCGGCAGTGCCGTGGCGAGCTCGCGCTCGACGAGCAACGCGGCCGCGCCACGCTCGCGCGCCGTTTCCGCGAATGCGTGCGCGTCGTGGCGCTCCCCCTTGAGCGCGACGAACAGCATGCCCGCCGCGAGCGAGCGCGTGTCGGTCGAGACCGCTTCGACGACGGCATCGGTGCCGTGCAGGCGGCCGCCGGTCCAGCGCGCGATGTCGGAGAGCCGCAGGTTCAGCATCGGCGTGCCTCCAGCGCATCGCGCGCGACGGTGGCGTCGTCGAACGGCAGTTTCTCTCCCGCGATTTCCTGGTACGGCTCGTGGCCCTTGCCCGCGACGAGCACCACGTCGCCCGCGCCCGCCATGTCGATCGCCAGTGCGATCGCCGTGGCGCGATCGCGCTGGATCGTCGCGAGCGCCGGGTGCGCCAGGCCGGCGATGATTTGCGCGACGATTGCGTCGCCGTCCTCGTCACGCGGATTGTCGTCGGTGATGACGATGCGGTCGGCGAGCGACTCGGCGATCGACGCCATCTGCGGCCGCTTGCCCGCGTCGCGCTCGCCGCCGCAGCCGAACACGCAGACAAGGCGGCCTTCGCAGTGCGCGCGCAGGCTCGCGAGCGCCTGTTCGAGCGCGTCGGGCGTATGCGCGTAGTCGATCACGACGAGCGGGCACTGCGCGTCGCCGCCGAGCCGGGTCATGCGCCCGGGCACCGGCTCGAGCACCGCGAGCGCGTCGCGGATGCGCTCGAAGGCGAAGCCGAGCTGGCCGAGGCAGGCCGCGACCGCGAGCAGGTTGGACACGTTGAAGCGGCCGAGCAGGCGCGATTCGACCACGCCCTCGCCCCATGGCGTGGCGAGGCGGAAGCGCAATCCGGCCGCGCCCGACCGGATGTCGCGCGCGACGACGTCAGCATCGTCGCGCTCGATGCCGTAGCGCACGAGCTTGACGCGATCGCCGACGACCCTGGTGAGCACACGCCCGAACGCGTCGTCGACGTTGATGATCGCGCCGGCGAGGCCCGGCCAGGAGAACAGGCGCTGCTTCGCCTCGCCGTACGCCTGCATCGTGCCGTGGTAATCGAGATGGTCGCGCGTGAGGTTGGTGAACACCGCGAGCTCGAACGCGACCGCGTTGACGCGCCCCTGGTCGAGCGCGTGCGAGGAGACCTCCATCGCGACGTGGCTCGCGCCGTCGTCGCGGAATCCCGCCAGCAGCGCGTGCACGGCGATCGCATCCGGCGTGGTGCGCTCGCCTTCGCGGATCGCGCCGTGCGGCCCCGCGCCGAGCGTGCCGATGGTCGCGACGCGGTGGCCGCCATGGTGCAGCGCCTGCGCGAGCAACTGCACGGTCGAGGTCTTGCCGTTCGTGCCGGTGACGCCGACCACGCGCAGCCCGCGCGAGGGCTCGCCGAAGAAGCGCGACGCGATCGCGCCGACGCGATCGCGCAAGCCGCCGACCGCGACCACCGGCGCCATCGGCTCGCCGGAGGGCGCGCCGGACGCGGGCGCCTCGATGCCTGCCTCGTCGGCGAGGATCACCGCTGCGCCACGCGCCGACGCGGCCGGGGCAAACGTGATGCCGTGCGCGCGTGCGCCGGCGAGTGCGAAGAACGCGTCGTCCTTCTCCACGCGCCGCGAGTCGAGCGCGAGGCCGCGCACGACGATGTCGCCGGCGGCGCCGGCATCGGCGTATCCGTGCAGCAGGTCGCGCACGCTCATCCGGTATTGCCTGTTCATTCGGGTACACCCTCCGCATAGTCGGGCTCGGGCTGGGCGCCGTCGGGCGCCTGCCGTGCCATGCGTACGGTGTGCCCGGAATCGGGCGAGGCGGTGTACCAGTTCTGCACGTCGTCGGGCGGCACGTCGAGCAGGCGCAGCGCGCCGTCCATGACCTTGCTGAAGACCGGCGCCGAGACGAGCGCGCCGTAATACGCACCCTGCGGATCGTGGATGACGACGACGCCGACCAGGCGCGGCGCACTCGCCGGCACCATGCCCGCGAACAGCGAGATGTACTTCTTCTGGTAGCCGCCGCCGACCGCGGTGCGCGAGGTGCCGGTCTTGCCGGCGACGCGGTAGTTGGTGATCGCCGCCTTGATGCCGCCGCCGGGCGGGTGCACGACCGTCTCGAGCATGCCGCGCACGGTCGCCGCGATCTGCGGATCGATGACGGCGCGATCCTTCGCCTGGCCGCCCTTGACGAAGGTCGGCGGACGCAGCCGGCCACCGTTTGCGAGCGCGGCGTACCCCTGGGCGAGTTGCAACGGCGTCACGCTGAGGCCGTAGCCGTAAGCGATCGTCGCCTGCTCGACCGGGCCCCAGTTCTTCGCGATCGGCAGGTTGCCGGGCGATTCGCCCGGGAAGCCGCAGCCGGTGACTTCGCCGAAGCCGAAGCGATGGAACACGTCGTACATTTCGTCGCGACTGAGCGTCGCGGCGATCTTCGCCGCGCCGACGTTGCTCGAATAGGTGATGACGCCGGTGACGTCGATCAGGCCCTTGTTGTGCACGTCGCTGATGGTGTGGCCGTACAGCGTATAGGTGCCCGGCGACGTGTCGATCGGCGTGTGCGGCTTCCACTTGCCGCTTTCCAGCGCGGTCGCGATCGTGAACGCCTTCACCGTCGAACCGGGCTCGACCACGTCCGTCGCGGCGCGGTTGCGCCGGTAGGCGGGGTCGACGTTGCCGCGCGCGTTCGGGTTGAACGACGGCTGATTGACCATCGCGAGGACCTCGCCGGTGGGCACGTCGAGGATCACCATCGACCCCGAACTCGCGTGGTGCTCGACCAGCGCCGCCTTCAGCTCGCGATAGGCGAGGTACTGGATGCGGCGGTCGATCGATATCGTGAGGTCCTTGCCCGGGCGCGCCTCGCGCACGAGCTCGACGTTCTCGACCTCGTGGCCGAGGCGGTCGCGGATCACGCGCTTGACGCCCTTCTCGCCCGCGAGCCACGCGTCGAACGCGAGTTCGAGGCCCTCCTGGCCGGCGTCATCGATGTTGGTGAAGCCGAGCACGTGGGCGATGACCTCGCCGCTCGGGTAGTAGCGGCGGAATTCGCGCTGGCTCGACACGCCCGGGATGCCGAGCGCGAGCACCGCCTGCGCGTCGTCCGGGTTGAGGTGGCGCTTGACGTAGTAGAACTCGCGGTCGGAGCGCTCGGCGAGGCGTTGCCTGAGTGACTCCTCGTCCAGGCCGGTCGCCCGCGCCAGCTCGCCGATGCGGTCCGCATGCTCGAGCAGTTCCTTCGGGTTCGCCCAGATCGATTCGACCGGGGTCGACACCGCGAGCGGTTCGCCGTTGCGGTCGAAGATCGTCCCGCGCGACACGGGGATGTCGATGTCGCGCAGGTAACGCGCGTCACCCTGCTCCTGGTAGAAGTCCTTGCGCACCACCTGCAGGTCGACCGCGCGCACGACGAGCGCGCTCGAGGCGAGGCCGAGCATCGCCAGCACGGCATACAGCCGCGTGCGCGGGTTGGGCTTGGCGCGCGCGCTCATCGCTTGATCACCAGTGTCTGCGCAGGCGCGGGCGGCAGCATGCCGAGGCGGCCGCGTGCGATCTGGTCGATGCGGTTGTTCTCCGCCCAGGTCGCCTGCTCGAGCTGCAGGCGGCCGAACTCGAACTCGAGGTTGTCGCGCTCGTTGCCGAGCCGGGTCAGCTCGATGAACGTGAGGCGGCTTTGCTGGCGGGCATAGACGACGCCGATCGCGCTCGCGATCGTCGCCAGCAGCAGCAGCGCGAAGGCGGCGATGCGCAGGCTCACCTGGCCTCCGGGGGATCGGCGCGCTTCTCGGCGACACGCAGCACGGCGCTGCGCGCGCGCGGGTTCGCGGCGAGTTCCGCCTCGCCGGCGAATTGCGCCTTGCCGATCGCGACGAGCGCGGGCGGCGCCACCTCCGGCAGCGGCAGGCCGCGCCGCACCGGCCGCGCGACTTCGCCGCGGATGAACTGCTTGACGACGCGGTCCTCGAGCGAGTGGAAGCTGATCACGGCGAGCCGTCCGCCCGGCTTGAGGCATCGCAACGCGGCGTCGAGGCCGCGTTCGAGCGCGCCGAATTCGTCGTTGACGTGGATGCGCAACGCCTGGAACGTGCGCGTGGCCGGATGCTTGTTGCGCTCGCGGTGGCCGATCGTCCTGGCGACGAGGTCGGCGAGGTCGCGCGTGGTCGCCAGCGGCCGCTCGCGTTCGCGTTCCACGATTGCCCGCGCGATGCGTCGACTCATCCGTTCCTCACCATGACGCCACAGCACATCGGCGATCTCCTTCTCGTCCGCCGTCGCCAGCCACTGCGCCGCGCTCGTCCCGCGTGTCGGGTCCATGCGCATGTCGAGTGGTCCTTCACTCTGGAAACTGAAACCACGCTGCGGGTCGTCGAGTTGCGGCGACGACACGCCGAGGTCGAGCAGCACGCCGTCGAGCCCCGCCGCCGCCTCCGGCCATGCATCCATCCCGGCGAAGTTCGCGTGGCGGATCGCGACGCGCGGATCGTGCGCGAACTCCGCCTGCGCGGCCGCGATCGCCTCGGGATCGCGGTCCATCAGCAGCAGGCGCCCTTCCGGGCCCAACCGCTTCAGTACTTCGCGCGCATGCCCGCCGCGCCCGAACGTCCCGTCCAGCCAGCTTCCCTTCTCCCTTACGCGAAGGCCTTCCAGCACCTCCGCCAGCATCACCGGCACGTGCCGCAGCTGCGACGCGCTCATCGACGAGCCCCGTTCACAGCTTCAGCTCGAGCATGTCCTCCGTGATCTGCTCCTCGCCGATCGTTTCGCGGATCTTCGCGAGGTGCGCCTGTTCACTCCACAACTCGAACTTGTTGCCCATGCCGAGCAGCACCGCGCGCTTCTCGATGCCGCTCGCGCCGCGCTGGCTGGCCGGCAACGAGACGCGACCATTCGCATCCGGCTCGACATGCGCCGCGGCGCCGACGAGTTTCATCTGCAGGTTGCGGTGCACCGCCTTCACCGACGGCAGCGCATTCACCTCGTCGCGCACGCGCTCCCATTCCTCCTGCGGGAAGATCCACAGGCAGCCGTGTTCGAACGGGTTGTAGGTCACGACGAGCCGGTTGCCGGATTTCGCGACGAGGTCGCGATGGGCCGCGGGGATGGCTACCCGGCCCTTGTCGTCCAGCGTGACGGCGGTTTCGCCCTGAAACATGACCCACGGTCCACCACAAAAAACCACTTGATCCCACATTAGGTGGCGAGGCGTGGACTGTCAAGGAATTTCCGGAAAAAAATCCTGTTCAGGCAAGGATTTGACGCATCTCACAGGAATCCGAACGCCACGGTATTGAGACCGATTCTGAAGTCCCTGCGCCAACCCACTGATATTCGCTGGCTACTGCATCCCGCACACGACCCTGCTTCGGCGAAAGGCAAACCTGCGGCCATGGCCGAGGGGCAGGTCGATACAGCGCGCCTGCAAAGCCGGATACCGTATCCCTGACTATTGAAGCTGCGCTAACTGCACCAGAACCCAGGGGCGGCATGGCGGGTCCTGGCGACCTTCAAACTCGATGGGATACCCGCTGCACTTCCTCCTTCGGAGCGCGTTCTCCGCGCTTCGTGCTCATCCCTCCGTCGCGGGAAATGACGGGAGTGGTAGGGCGGGTCGACACGCGCAGGCGGATCCGCCTTTGCACTTCCGCGGGAACGGCGACCGTTGCGTGCCGCAGATCCGGATTCCCGCTTTGGCGGGAAGGCGGCAGCGTGCCCGCACGTCACCCGGGCGCGAGGACGGGAGCGGACCCCGGCGGCCCCGGCGCGCCCCGCAAAAAGCCATGCTATCCACACCGATGCTTTGCGCGTACAACGAGGCGCCACGACTCCGGCAGCACACGGAATGAAGCGGATAGCGGTCACCGGCGGCGCCGGCTACATCGGGTCGCACATGTGCAGGCAGCTCGCCGGGCACGGGCACGAAGTCGTCGTCATCGACGATCTCTCCGGCGGCCATCGCGAAGCGGTGCGCTGGGGCCGCCTCGTGCAATGTTCGCTGCTCGACGCACCGGCGCTGTCGCGCGCGCTGCGTGAGGCGCGTTGCGACGCCGTCATCCACTTCGCCGGCGCGATCGCCGTCGGCGAATCGGTCGCCGACCCGCTGAAGTACTACGCGGTCAACGTCTGCGGCAGCCTGAACCTGCTGCAGGCGATGCGCGAGGCCGGCGTACCGCACATCGTGTTCTCCTCGAGCGCGGCGATCTTCGGCGAGCCGCGGCAGGCATTCATCGACGAACGCCATCCGATCGCGCCGATCAGTCCTTATGGCCGTGGCAAGGCGATGGTCGAGCGCATGCTGTGCGAGAGCGTGCAGGCCTACGGAATCGCCGCCGTCGCGCTGCGCTACTTCAATGCCGCCGGGGCCGAGCCGTCGGCAACGATCGGTGAATCGCACGATCCGGAAACGCACCTCATCCCGCGGCTGCTGCGCCACTCGGCAGGCCAGGCGGAGCCGGTGGAGATCTATGGCGACGACCACCCGACGCACGACGGCACCTGTATCCGCGACTACGTGCACGTCGACGACCTGTGCGCCGCGCATCTCGCCGCGCTCGGCCATCTCGACGCCCACGCCGGCTTCGACGCGTTCAACCTCGGCAACGGCAACGGCTATTCCGTGCGCGAAGTCGTCGCGGCAGTGGAGGCCGTCACGGGCCGATCGGTGCGGACGCGCCTCGCCGCGCGACGCGCGGGGGACCCCGCCCGGCTCGTCGCCTGCCCCGATCGCGCACGTGCCGTGCTCGACTGGAAACCCGCGACGCCGGCACTCGAAGCGATCGTCGAGTCCGCCTGGCGCTGGCATCGCGCGCCTGCATACTGATACGTTCCGGCGGACGTCGGCGACGGAGGATGCATGGCGCGACTCTGCCTCAACATGATCGTGAAGAACGAAGCCGCGATCATCGAACGCTGCCTCGCGGCCACCGCGCCGCACGTCGACTGCTATGCGATCCTCGACACCGGCTCGAGCGACGACACCGTCGCGCGCATCCGCGCCCATTTCGATCGCCTCGGCATCCGCGGCGTGGTGGGCGAAGGCACGTTCCGCCATTTCGAGCAGGCGCGCAACGACGCGCTCGACCTCGCGCTGCAGAGCGGCCTGGATTTCGACTACCTGCTGCTCTGCGACGCGGACATGGAACTCCAGGTCGCGCGCCGGGATTTCCGCGACCACCTCGACGGCGCGGTCCATTCGATCATCCAGCGCAGTGCGGACGGCTTCGAATACCCGAACGTGCGCCTGCTGCGACGCGACGTTCCCGCCCGCTATCGCGGCGTCACGCACGAATACCTCGACGTCGGCGATCGCCCGCGCCCGCTGCTCGATGGCATTGCGTTCCTCGACCATGCGTCGGGCGCGAACCGCGCGGGCAAGTACGAGCGCGACATCGCGCTGCTGTCCGAAGCGCTGCGCGGCGAACCCGGCAATGCGCGCCACGTGTTCTACCTCGCCAATTCGTACTACGACCTCGGCGACTTCACGAACGCGATCACGTGGTACGCGCGCCGCGAGGCGATGGGCGGATGGGCCGAGGAAGTGTTCTATTCGTCCTACCGCACCGGCCTGTGCCTGCAGCGGCTTGGCCGCGACGACGAAGCGGCCGCGCGCCTGCTCGACACGTGGCAGCGCTTCCCCGAGCGCGCCGAGCCGCTGCATGCGCTCGCGCTGCAGTACCAGCGCACGGGCCAGCACCGCCTCGTGCACCTCGTCGCCGAAGCCGGGCGTGCGATCGCCGTGCCGCGCGAGGCGTTGTTCGTCGAGACCGACGTCTACACCTGGCGCCTCAAGGACCTCGATGCGGTCGCGCTGTACTGGCTCGGCCGCCGTTCGGCCGCGGCGGCGCTCAACCATGAACTGCTGCAGCTCGTCCCGGCCGGCGAGCGCGCGCGCATCGCGCAGAACCTCGCCTGGTGCGAAGGCCGGATCGCGACGGCGGGCGCGCCGGCGATGCCAATGGCTGGCGGGGCGGCCACGCGGCCCTGGGACAAGTACGATGGCATCAAGCAATGGGGCTGGTACGTCGACCAGTTCGATGCATGGCGCGAGCATCTCGCGACGGACGCACCCGTTCGCGTACTCGAGATCGGCGCGTTCGACGGCGTGTCGGCGAACATGATGCTCGATGCGATCTTCACGCATCCGCAGTCGCAGGTCGTCGCGATCGACCCGTACCTGCCCGACCCGACCACGCCCGAGGTCGACGCCTCGACGCGCGACACGTTCCTGCGCAACGCGCGCATCGGCGGCCACGAGGACCGCATCAAGTTGCTGCTGGGCGAGAGCTTCGACCTGCTGCCGCAGATGCCGCGCGCCTCGTTCGACGTCGTCTACGTCGACGGCAGCCACTTCGCGCGCCACGTGCTGGAGGACGCGGTGCTCGCGCTGCGCCTGCTCAAGCCCGGCGGCATCATCGGCTTCGACGATTACCTGTGGACCTCGCCGACGGATCCGGGCGAACCCGGTGCGAGCCCGAAGGCCGCCATCGATGCATTCGAACGCGTGCATGCCGATCGCATCGAACTCGTGTTCGGCACGCGTCAGCGCTTCTATCGCCTGAAGCCGGATGCCTCGCCGGCCTGAACGCGCCCGCCCGCGCACGGCGGACCGTGCGCGGGCGACGCGAAGGAGTGAAGTCGGCCGATAAGCCGGGTTCTGTCGTGGGCAGCCATTCCTCTAGGCCGTGCGTCGCCGCACGGCTCGAGCAACCAACCCGGGGACGACGCGGGCCGCGCCATGGTCCCCCTATTCGGTCTTGCTCCGGGTGGGGTTTGCCGTGCCGGTCCGTTGCCGGACTCGCGGTGCGCTCTTACCGCACCGTTTCACCCTTGCCTGATCCTCTCGCGAGGCCATCGGCGGTCTGCTCTCTGTTGCACTTTCCGTCGGCTCGCGCCGCCCAGGCGTTACCTGGCACCCTGCCCTGTGGAGCCCGGACTTTCCTCGAAGCCTTGCGGCCTCGCGGCTGCCTGGCCGACTCCGCGCACAGTCTAGCAGGTGCGCGCATCCGGCCCGCCATGCACGGGCGGGCGACGGCGACCTACTCGTACAGCGCCTTGCGCGGCGCGCCGGTGATCGCCGCGGCGAGCTTGGCCGCGCGCGCGGGCGGCAGTTCCTCGCGCAGCAGCGCGAACACGCGCCGCCCCTCGGCGAGCGTCGCGTCGGCGGCCTCCCCCTCGGCGCCGGCGACGACGAGCACGAATTCGCCGCGCTGCTGGTCGGGGTCGGCGAGCACGCGCGCCTGGATGTCGGCGAGTGGCGCGGCAATGACGGTTTCGAACAGCTTGGTCAGCTCGCGCGCGAGCACGGCCGCGCGCGCGGCGCCGAAGACCGCGACCAGGTCGGCGAGCGCTTCGACGATGCGATGGCTCGATTCGTAGAAGATCAGCGTGCGCGCCTCGGCGGCGAGCGCGACGAGCCGTTCGCGGCGCGCGGCCGCCTTCGCCGGCAGGAAGCCCTCGAACACGAAGCGGTCGCTGGCGAGCCCGGCGACGGACAGCGCGGCGATCGCCGCGCAGGGACCGGGCACGGGCGAGACCTCGCAGCCGGCCTCGCGCGCCGCGCGCACGAGCCGGTAGCCCGGATCGCTGACGAGCGGCGTGCCCGCATCGGAGACGAGCGCGACGTCGTCGCCGTCGAGCAGGCGCTCGACGACGCGCTCGGCCTGCTCGCGTTCGTTGTGCTCGTGCAGCGCGAACGCGCGCGCGCGGCTGCCCGCATGGGCGAGCAGCGGCGCGCTGTGGCGCGTGTCCTCCGCGGCGACGAGGGCGACGGTGCGCAACACCTCGCGCGCGCGCGGCGACAGGTCGTCGAGGTTGCCGATCGGCGTGGCGACGATGAACAACTTGCCTCGTTTCCGCTCCATCGCGTTCCGTCCGGCGTCGTCGCGACGGGCTCGTCCGCGCGATCGGCTATCATTCCAGCGTAGCGCATCACGCCGCCGGAGGGACGCCACCCATGCTTCGCCGATTCGCTGGAACCGTGATCGCGCGCCACGCCCGCCCCGTCGCGACCGCCCTGCTCTGCGCCGCGCTCGCGGCGTGCGCGACGATGGGCGACCTGTCGCAGCACGTCGCTGGCGGCGGCACCGCCGCGACGGCGCAGGCGGACCATGCCGAACGTCTCTATGCGGACGGCCAGCTCGACCAGGCCGCGAACGAATTCCTCGCCCTCGCCGCGGGTTCGCGCGGTGACGCGGCCGCGCACTACCGCCTGCGCGCGGCCGAGGTGCTGCGTGATCGCGGCGATCTCGATGGCGCGGCGCGCGCGCTCGGCGACATCAAGCGCCGCCGGCTGCACGGCGACGAACCGCAGCGCCTCGACCTGCTCGATGCCGAGATCGCGATCCGGCACGGCGACATCGGCCAGGCGGACGAACTGCTCGCGGGCCTCGGCGACGATCCGTCCGAAGCGGTGCGCGTCCGCGCGCTGGAATTGCGCGCGCGCGCCGACCTCGCGCGCGGCGAGCGGTTCGCCTCGGCGCATTCACGCGCGCTGCTCGATCGCGACCTGCAGGGCGGTGACCGTGAACAGAATCGCCGCCAGCTCGTCGATGCACTCGCCGGGCTCGACGTCGATGCGCTGCGCACGGGTGTCGAACGCCTGCGCGCCGACGATCCGCTGCGGCCGTGGGTCGAACAGGCGCTGCGCGGCAAGGGCCAGCCGCTCGCACGTGCATTGCCCAAGCCGAGCCGGCCGGTCGGCACGATGCAGCCCGGTGGCAACGGTTCGCTGCAGAGCGAGGGCTACAGTTCGCTGCACCATGTCGCCTTGCTGTTGCCGCTGAGCGCGCAATTCGCCACGGTCTCGCAGTCAGTGCGCGACGGCTTCCTCAGCGCGTATTTCGCCGACGCGCGCGAGCGACGCCCGGAATTGCGCATCTACGACTCGGGCCGCACCCCCGCGGACGCGATCGCCGCCTACGAGCGCGCCGTCGCCGATGGCGCCGACCACGTGGTCGGCCCGCTGCAGCGCGAGTCCGTCGGCGAGCTGTTCCACCAGTCGCTGCGGGCGCGCGTGCTCGCCCTCAACCATCCGGATACCGGCGAAGTGCCGCCACCCGGCAGCGCCGAGTTCGGCCTGTTGCCCGACGCCGAAGGCGCGCAGGTGGCCGAGCGCATGATCGCGCGCGGCATCACGCGCGCGGCGATCCTCGCCGCGACCGCGGACTGGGCCGAGCGCGCGGCGCGCGCGTTCCGCGCCCAGTTCGAAGCCGCCGGCGGCGTCATCGCGGGCGAGACGCGCATCCCGGACAAGGACGTGAACTATTCGACGCAGATCCTGCAGGCGACCGGCAGCCTCGGCAGCGGCACGGATGCCGGCGTGTTCGTCAGCACGCGCCCGCAGCAGGCGCGGCTGCTGCTGCCGCAACTCAGGGTCGCGGGCGTCAACCTGCCGGTCTTCGCGACCTCGCACGTCTATGCCGGTGATGCCAACGCCGCGCTCGACCGCGACCTCGATGGCGTCGAGTTCTGCGATGCGCCGTGGCTGTTCGGCAGCATCCCGGGCCGTCCCGACCGCAACCGCGTCGCGACCCGCATCGATACCGCCAACGGGCTCGGCGGGCGCCTGTTCGCGTTCGGCATGGACGCCTACGCGCTGCTGCCGTACATGGACTGGCTGCTCACCCATCCGGACTCGTACCTCAACGGCGCGACCGGCGAACTGACCGCGGACAGTTTCGGGCGCATCCATCGCCTCGTCGGCTGGGCGCGCTTCCAGAACGGCATCGCGCTGCCGATCGACGGCGCGCTCGACAGCGCGCCGCTGCAGCCATGAACCCGGGCGCCGCCGCGCGACGCGAGGCGGGCGCGCGCTACGAGGATTTCGCCTGCGCCGAGCTGCAACGCGCGGGGCTCGTGCCGATCGCGCGCAACTACAGCTGCCGCTACGGCGAGCTCGACCTCGTCATGCGCGACGCGGCCACGCTGGTGTTCGTCGAGGTGCGCTACCGCCGCAGCGGCGGCACCAGCCGCTACGGCGACGGCGCCGAGTCGGTCGGCGCGGCCAAGCGCGCGCGCCTGCAGCGTGCCGCCGCGATGTTCCTCGCCCAGCATCCCGCGTACGCCGACGCCGCCTGCCGCTTCGACGTCGTCGCGATCGCCGGCGACGGTGCGGACGCGCGGGTGCACTGGCTGCGCAACGCTTTCGAAACCGATTGAGGATCCTCCATGCACCGTGTACCGAACCGCGCCCTGTTCCTGCTGCTCTGCGCGCTGCCGCTGTTCGGCGGCTGCGTCGCCGCGGTCGTCGGCGGTGCGGCGGTCGGCGCGAGCGCGGCGCACGATCGCCGCGACGTCGGCACCTACGTCGACGACAAGCGCCTCTCGCTCGGCGTGCACGATGCGTTCAACAAGGACAAGGAACTCGCGCTGCGCAACGACGTGCGCATCGTCGTCTACAACGGCGTGATCCTGCTCGCCGGCGAAGTGCGCACGCCCGAACTCAAGGCGCGCGCCGAACGCCTCGTGAGCGGCTTCGAGGGCACGCGCCGCATCGTCAACGAGCTGGCGGTGCAGGAGCCGGAAGGCTTCTGGTCGCGCCGCCGCGACAACACGATCTCGCTGCACGTGAAGACCGCGCTGCTCGACCTCACGAGCATCGACGGCTTCGATCCGACGCGCGTGAACGTGACCACCGCACACCGCGTCGTCTACCTCATGGGCAAGGTCACGCGCGAGGAGGACGAGGCGGTGACAGGCATCGCGCGCGAGGTCAGCGGCGTTGAGAAGGTCGTCAAGGTGTTCGAGTACGTCGACTGACGTCGCGCCATGCTGACCGCCGCCGCCCTCACCGACCTGCAACGCGTCTTCGCGGGCGATGCGCTGAGCACGGAGCCCGCCGATTGCCTCGTGTACGGGTACGACAACTCCCGGCGCCAGGCGATGCCGGACGCAGTGGTGTTCCCGGCCTCGCACGAACAGGTCGTCGCGCTCGTGCGCACCTGCCGCGAGCATCGGGTTCCACTCGTCGCGCGCGGCCGCGGCACCAATACGACCGGCGCGAGCGTACCGGTGCAGGGCGGCGTCGTCGCGAGCTTCGAGCGCATGAACCGCGTGCTGCGCATCGTCTCCGACGACCGCATCGCGGTGGTCGAGCCGGGGGTGCTGAATGGCGACCTGCAGGCCGCGCTGGCGCCCTACCGGCTGTTCTGGGCACCCGACCCCACTTCGGCACCGTTCTGCTCGGTGGGCGGCAACATCGCCTGCAACGCCGGCGGGCCGCGCGCGGTGAAATACGGCGCCACCCGCGACAACGTGCTCGCGCTGCGCGCGGTAGCCGGCGACGGCACGGAATTCCGCTGCGGCACGCCGACGACGAAGGGCTCGACCGGCTACGACCTCGTGCGCCTGCTCGTCGGCTCCGAAGGCACGCTCGCCCTCGTCACCGAAGCGACGTTGAAGCTCGTCCCGCTCGCGTCCACGAAGCGCACCTTGCGCGCGACCTACGCCGATGTCGGCGCGGCCGCCGGGGCGGTGGCCCGGATCATGGCGCAGCCGGTCACGCCGTGCGCGCTCGAATTCCTCGACGACGAATGCCTGCGCCTCGCGCGCGGCCATGGCGGCGACGCGATCCCGCTCGCCGGCGCGATGCTCGTGATCGAAATCGACGGCGAGGCCGGTACGCTGCCCGCCGCGGTCGATGCGATCGCGCGCGCCGCGCGCGGTGAAGGACTCGAGGATCTCGCGGTCGCCGACGGCGAGGCCGAAGTCGCCGCACTGTGGGCCGCGCGCAAGGCGCTCTCACCCGCATTGCGCACGCTGTCGCCGAACAAGATCAACGAAGACGTGGTCGTACCCGTGAGCCGCGTGCCCGAGCTCGTCGCGGCGACGCGCGCGATCGCCGCGAAGCACGCACTGCCGATCGTCTGCTTCGGCCACGCCGGCAACGGCAACCTGCACGTAAACCTGCTGCCGCGCGACGAAGCGGAGCAGGCGCGCGCCGCGCGCGCGCTCGACGAGCTGTTCGACGTGGTCATCCGCCTCGACGGCACGCTGTCGGGTGAACACGGCATCGGCCTCGCCAAGCGCGAGTTCATGCCGCGCGCGCTCGATGCGCATGCGCTCGCGCTGATGCGCGCGGTCAAGGCGCAGTTCGACCCGGATGGCATCCTGAATCCCGGCAAGCTACTGTAAATGCCGTTGTAGACAACGCGGCAACGGTTGCATCCTTCCGCAGCCCCTGAGGAGCGCTCCATGTCCACGATCCGGATCCGCCGAGGCCTCGTCGCGGCCTGCCTCGCCTGCGCCGCCGTCCCAGCCGCGCAGGCCGTCATGCTCGATCAACGCGGATTGGGCCAGGTGCTCGTCTATCCGTACTACACGGTCAACAGCGGCCAGGACACGCTGCTGACGATCCTCAACACGGCCGACGTCGGCAAGGCCGTGCACGTCGCGTTCCGCGAGGCCTACAACGGTCGCGAGACGCTCACGTTCAACCTGTTCCTGTCCCCGCACGACGCCTGGAGCGCTGCGGTGTCGACGATCGACGGCAGCGCGGGCAGCGGCGCGCGCCTGCTGTCGAGCGACTCGAGCTGCGTGCAGTCGCTGACCTACCCGGCACCGTTCACGACGACGTCTTTCGACGCGAACGCGCCGGCACCGTCGCGCGAGGATACCGGGCCGACCACGCCGGCGCGCACGCGCGAGGGCATGCTCGAAGTCATCGCGCTCGGCGACATCGTGCCGGGAAGCCCGACCGCGATCGCGATCACGCCCGCGGGCAGTACCGGCGAAGGCGCGCGCTCGTGCAACCTGCCGGAACAGGTTGCCACCGACCTCGTCGCGCCGACCGGCGGTCTGGCAGGGAGCGGCGCGATCGCCAACGTCGGCGAAGGCACGTTCTACACTTACGCCGCCGACGCGCTCGTCGGCTTCACCCCTTCCCTGCTGTGGACGGGAACCGCGACTGCGCCCGACCTGTCGAGCGCGCGATCGTCCGCCTCGCAGTTCCCGGACGGCGCGATCGCGAGCGTGTCGTCGCCGTCCGGCGACGCGCTCGCGCTCGACTACGAGAACGCGATCGACGCGGTCAGCGCCGTCTTCATGGCCGACTCGATCTACAACGAATTCGTGATCGGCGCCGCGCTCGGCGCCAATACCGATTGGGTCGTGACGTTCCCGACACGCCAGTTCTACGTCGACAAGGCCCGCTATCCCGGCGTCGACGTGGCCCCGTTCGTCGAGCCGTTCGGCGCCACCGCGAACGGCGAGTCACGCGTATCCGCGTCGACCGAGTCGATGTTCGATCGCGAGGGCGCGTCGGCGTGGCCGCCGGCGGGCAACTGCGGCTCGCCGATCCCATGCCCCAGCCACGTCGCCACGTTCGGTCATCAGGTCGGCGTGCTCGCATTCGCCGACGCAGGCACCAGCGGCGTGTTCGGCTCGCGCCTCGCGGTCCCGCCGATGCTGGCCAGTGCCTGGGATTCGTTCTGGACGCATGGGGACACCGGCGCGCTCACGCTCGATCTCGCGCACGGCGACGGCCAGCATCGCCTGCGTGCCGGTACGACCGGAGACGGCGTGCACGTGCAACTCGCCGGCCTGCCGGTCACGGGCTTCATGGCGTACAACGTCATCAACACCCAGGCCGCGCCCGGACGGCTCGCGAACTACGGCGGCACGTTCCGCCATCGCTCGCGCGCGCGCTGCACGTCGGACGCCGACGCGGGCGATCCCTGCCAGTGACCCGACGCCGGTCTGCCGCGCCGCCGATGCTTCGGCGGGCGCGGCTCAGGTCGCTCGCAATGCGAGCGCGAGGACCAAGGCCGCGTACGCTCCGGCGATGACGTCGTCGAGCATCACGCCGACGCCGCCGTGGATGCGGCGATCGGCCCACGATACCGGCCACGGTTTCCAGACGTCGAACAGGCGGAACAGGCCGAATGCGACGGCGACCCACGGCCATCCGCGCGGCGCCAGCACGAGCGGCAGCAGGGCGATCCACTGACCGACGAATTCGTCGCAGACGACCGCGCCCGGATCGGCGATGCGCAGGCGATCGATCGCGACGTTCGACGCCCATGCGCCGATCGCGAACGCGATCGCGACGACCAGCACGTAGTACGGCACGTCGAGCTCGCGCAATGCGAGCCACGGCACCAGCGCCGCCGCGGATCCGGCCGTGCCCGGCGCCCACGGGCTGAGGCCCGAACCGAAGCCGCACGCAATCCACCCGCCCGGGTGGACGAGCAGCGCGCGCCGCTGCGCGGCGTCGAGTCTCACGCGAAGTGGTCCCAGCCGGAACGTTCGGGCACGAGCTCGCTGCCGTCGCCGTCGAACAGGCGCACGCGCTCACCGGCGACGACGCGGCCGATGCGCGTCGCGCCGCAGCCGATGCGCGCGAGGTCGCGCTGCACGTCGCCCGCACGCGCGGCCGGCACGCAGAACGCGAGTTCGTAGTCGTCGCCGCCGGTCGCCTGCAGCACGAGGCGCTCTTCACGTTCGAACAAGGTCAGCAGCGCCGACGACGCCGGCAGCGCACCGGCATCGATCTCGATGCCGACGCCGCTGCGCTCGGCGATATGGCCGAGATCCGCCAGCAGGCCGTCGGAGACGTCGATGCACGCGCTCGCGACGTCGCGCAGCGCAGCGCCGGCGGCGACCCGCGGCGTCGGCCGGTTGAGTCGCGCGACGAGCGTCTCGCGCGTATCCGGCGGCGCATTGAACAGCGCCTGCGCGCGCGTATCGCGGCGATCGAGGCAGCGCAGGCCGGCCGCGGCGTCGCCGAGCGTGCCGGTCACGAACACGAGATCGCCTGCCTGCGCGCCGTCGCGGCGCAACGCGCGACCCG
This sequence comes from Dokdonella fugitiva, assembly GCF_004342425.1. Lineage (GTDB taxonomy): Bacteria > Pseudomonadota > Gammaproteobacteria > Xanthomonadales > Rhodanobacteraceae > Dokdonella_A > Dokdonella_A fugitiva. The sequence continues at coordinate 119,214 of NZ_SLWQ01000001.1, forward strand.
GCGCGACGAAACCGTGCACGGTCACGCCGATCGCGAGCGGGCCGCGCGTGGTGTCGCCGCCGACGAGGGCGACGCCGTGCTGCGCGGCGAGTTCGGCGTAGCCGTCGATGAACTCGGCGACGAATTCGCGCGTGGCCTCGGGCAGGGTCAGCGCGAGCAGCGACCAGGCCGGTGTCGCGCCCATCGCGGCGAGGTCGGACAGGTTCACCGCGAGCGCCTTCCATCCAAGGTCGTGTGCCGATGTCGCGAACGGGAAATGCACGCCGCCGACGAGGGTGTCGGTGCTGACCGCGAGCTCGTGCCCGGCCGGCGGCGCCAGCAGCGCGGCGTCATCGCCGATGCCGAGGCGCACGTCGGCACGCTGCACCGCGCAGCGCGTGCGGATCAGCTCGATCAGGTCGAATTCCATGCGCCCCCGCCCCTCGCTTCACGGTTCGATGAACGGCACCCGCGCGACCAGCACGACGAGGATGAGCCATTGCAACACGAATACGGTCGCTCGTTGCGCGCGCCCGACTCGCGACAGCGCCAACGCGGCGGGTGCCACGACGAACGGCTGCAGGAACAGCCACACGCGTGCGGTTTCGGCACGCAACAGGCCGGAAACGTCGATCAGCAGGATCGTCGCGACGCCCAGCCACGCCAGCGCCGGGCCAGAGCGACTCACGAACGACCACTCGCGCGCGTCGCGCAGGGACCACGCCAGCAAGGGCAACAACGGCAGCCCTGCAGCGAGCAGGAAGTACAGCGGATCGAGCCCGGCGCACAATGCCCAGGTCCGGTCGGGCAGCGCGATCGCCCGCTGGGTCGCAAGCGCACGCACGAAGCTGGCCGGCGCATCGTAGCCGGTCAGCAGGTACAGCACGGCATGCAGTCCGATCGCGACGCCGGACGCGATCGACGCGATCATCGCGAGGCGCAGCCAAGCGGCCTTCGCGAAGCGCTCGCGACGAAGCAGATGAACCGCGTGCAGGACCGCGAACCCACCGAGTGCGAGCAAATTCCAGGCCATCATGGTCACGACGAAGACGAGCGCACCAAGCATGACCGCCTGTATGGCGGAACCCTCCGTCGCGCGCACCCAGGCGAAGATGACCAGCATCGCCAGCATCGGATAGATCTGATCGAACGCGGGCAAGAACACGACCAGCCCCGGCAACACCGCGTACACGCGCAGGCCTGCAGTCGCGCCGCGGCATCGGTCGTCCACAAGCGCGAGAACAGCCACATCGCCGCCACTCCGCAGGCCGCCAGCAGCGCGATCGCGAGCGCCCCGGCCAAGGGCGCGGCCGAGGCTCCGAACAGGCACAGGAAACCGTAGTAGAACAGCACGCCGCCCGGCGGATGAGTGGATGAATGCAGCGACAGCGTCGCGTGGTCAAAACCAGCCAACCACGTACGCACGTCCGCAATGGCGAGCGCGTCGGTCAGGTAGCTGGTCGCTACGGGCGACGACACGATCGCATGCAGGCGATCGAACGCCTGCGGATACGTGAGCATCGCGAGCACCTGCCAGGCGAAGCTCGCGAGTACCAGCAGGGCCACGCGCATGGCGATATCGCCCCTGGGGGCGGCACCGCCGCGCAATGCCCATGCGAGCGCAAGCAATGGCGGCGCCAGCAGCGCGGCAGTACGAATGGCACCGTGGTCGTGCCAGTGATGGTGCCAGTACGGGGGCGCGATCAGCACGTCGACACCGGTGATGATGCCGGCGACCTGCAGGATCCCGAGCAGCGCAGCAGCTGCGAAGACGAGCGTCGCCGCGCCCATCGGATGCGCGCCCACCCGTCAGCGCCGCGTCGCGCCGTACTCGGCCGCGCGGAACGTCGCGGCGAGCTTGTCGAGCACGCCATTGACGTAGGTATGCCCATGTTCGGCACCGAAGCGCTTGGTCGTCTCCACCGCCTCGTTGATGACGACGCGATACGGCACGTCCAGGCGGTCGCGCAGTTCGTAGGCGGCGATGCGCAGGACCGCGCGCTCGATCGGGTCGACGCGCGCGATCTCGCGATCGAGGAACGGCGCGATCGCGGCGTCGAGTTCCATGTGCGAACGCACGACGCCGCGCACCAGTTCCTCGAAGTACTCGAGGTCGGCGATCTGCATGTCCTGTTCGTGGCGGAACTGGTCGATGACGCCATCGATGCGATTGCCGCTCATCTGCCAGGCATAGATCGCCTGCAGCGCGCGTCGGCGCGCGCGCGAGCGCGCGGCCGGGTCGATGCCGGCGGGTTGCGGGGTCGTCGTCACAGCTGTCTCCACAGATCGGTCATTTCCAGCGCGGCGAGCGCGACTTCCTCGCCCTTGTTGCCGTGCACGCCGCCTGCGCGTGCTTCCGCGTCGGCGTGCCGCTCGACCGCGAGCACGCCGTTCAGCACGGGCAGGCCGTGCTCGAGCGCGACGCGCATGAGGCCCTCGGCGCAGCCGTCCGCGACGTGTTCGTAGTGGCGCGTGTCGCCTCGCACGACGCAGCCGAGCGCGAGGATCGCCGCGACGCGACCGCCGCCGGCGAGCCTGGCTGCGGCCTGCGGGATCTCCCACGCACCGGGCACGCGCACGAGGTCGATCGCCTCGTCGGCGACGCCATGGTCGTGCAGCGCACGGCGCGCGCCGTCGACCAGCACATCGACGATGCGCGGGTTCCAGCGACTCGCGACGATCGCGTAGCGCGCTTGCGCGACGGGGCGCAGTTCGCCGGTGAGGGTGGGCATGGGCGGGAACGAGGGTCGAGGGCTGAGGGCTGGAGTTTAGCGGGGCGTCGCGGTGGTTGCGCGGGCGCCGGCACGCTGGGAAGCGACAAAGCAACGCCATCCCCACCCAACCCTCCCCTTGAAGGGGAGCGCTGGAAGCGCCGCTGCAGACATGACAGTTGCTCCCACATGCGCACGGCGCACGCCCCCTGCAGGCACGCACCCTGCGCGCGACCGTCGCCCCTCGGTGCCTTGCGACGCCGCGGTCGCCCACAGGTTCCTGCAGTGAACGCCAGGCGTTCGCGCGAGGGCGAGAGCATCGCGGTGGCATCGAGACAGTTGGTCCCACAGAAGCGGGGGCCGCATCTGCAGGAGCGGCGGAAGCCGCGACGCTCTTCGGCCCTCAGTCCTCGCTCTCCCCCACATACCCCTCGACCTCGAGCCCGAACCCGGCGAGGCCAACGAGCTTGCGCGGCGTGCCGAGCACGCGCAGCCGGCGCACGCCGAGGTCGGCCAGGATCTGCGCGCCGAGGCCGAGCCGGCGCCATTGCGCGGGCGTGCCGGCCTCGCCGGGTGCGGCGCCGCGCAGGCGCCCGAGCAGTGCATCGGCGTCGTCGTCCGCCGCGAGCACGACGACCACGCCGCGCTCCTCGGCGGCGATGCGCCGCAGCGCGGCGGTCACGGTGAGGCCGAGGTCGTCGCGCTGGAGGTGCAGCACGTCCGAAAGCGTGTTGCGCACGTGCACGCGCGTGAGCACCGGTGCGCCGTCGTCGACGACGCCGCGCACGAGCGCGAAATGCAGTTCGCGCGCGAGCACGTCGCGCCAGGCGACGAGGCGGAAGCGGCCGAATTCGGTATCGACCGTCGCCTCGTGCACGCGCTCGACGGACTTCTCGGTTTCGAGCCGGTAGCGGATCAGGTCGGCGATCGTGCCGATGCGCAGGCCATGCTTCGCCGCGAACGCCTCGAGTTCGGGCCGGCGCGCCATCGTGCCGTCCTCGCTGAGCACCTCGACGAGCACGCCGGCAGGCTCCAGCCCGGCGAGCGCGGCGAGGTCGCTCGCCGCCTCGGTATGTCCGGCGCGCGCGAGCACGCCGCCCGGCGCCGCCGCGAGCGGGAAGATGTGGCCCGGCTGCACGATGTCCTGCGGCCCGGCGCCGACGCGTACCGCCGTGCGGATCGTGTGGGCACGGTCGTAGGCGGAAATGCCGGTCGTGACGCCTTCGGCGGCCTCGATCGAGACGGTGAAGTTGGTGTGGTGCGGCGACGTGTTCGTTTCGACCATGGGTTTCAGGCCGAGTTGGCGGCAGCGCGCGCGCGTCATCGACAGGCAGATCAGCCCGCGCCCCTCGCGCGCCATGAAATTGACGTCCTCCGGGCGCACCTTCTCGGCGGCCATGATGAGGTCGCCCTCGTTCTCGCGGTCCTCGTCGTCGACGATGACGACCATGCGGCCCGCGCGGATGTCGGCGAGCAGTTCGGGAATGGTGGCGAAGGACATGCTGGCAGCCTGTTTCGGTGTGCGGTCGTGCCCGCGCGCGGGCAGCTTCGGTGGGCGGCGCGTCGCCGCGTCGTCGTCACGCGGGCGCGTGTCCCGCGAGCCGTTCGGCGTAGCGCGCGATGAGGTCGACTTCGATGTTCACCGCGTCGCCGACGCTGCGCTCGCCGAACGTCGTCGCCGCGAGCGTGTGCGGGATCAGGGTCACGCCGAAGTCGTCGTCGCCGGCCTCGTTCACGGTGAGGCTGGTGCCGTCGACCGAGATCGAACCCTTGACCGCGACGTAGCGCGCGAGCGCGCGCGGCAGGCCGAAGCGCCAGCGCTGCGACGCGCCGTCGCCGTCCACGCCGAGTACGCGGCCGACGCCGTCGACGTGCCCGGAGACGAGATGCCCGCCGAGGCGGTCGGCGAGGCGCAGCGCCTTCTCGAGGTTCACGCCGGTGCCGACGGCGAGGTTGCCGATCGTCGTGCGCGCGAGCGTCTCGGCCGACACGTCGGCCGCCCAGCACGCCCCCTCGATCGCGACGACGGTGAGGCAGACGCCGGCGACCGCGATGCTGTCGCCCATCGTCACGTCGGCGAGGTCGAGCGCGCCGGCGTCGATGACGAGTCGCGCGCCAGTGCCACGCGACTCACGCGAGGCGATGCGGCCGACGGCCTGGATGATTCCGGTGAACACGGGGTCTCTCTCCTGGTGGTGGCCTTCTCCCGTGGGAAGAAGGGACTCGAACCTAGTCGGCGGCCGGGCGCAACAGCAGGCGGATGTCGTCGCCGACCATGCGTTGCTCGTGCACGCGCAGCCGCGCGCGATCAGCCATGCACGCGAGCGGCGGCAGCGCGAGCAATGCGCGCGCATCGTCGCCGAGCAGCACGGGGGCGACGTACAGCAGCAGCTCGTCGACCAGCCCGGCAGCGAACAGCGCGCCGCCCAGGGTCGGGCCCGCTTCGACCTGCACTTCGTTCATGCCGCGCGCGGCGAGCAGCGCGAGTGCCGCGCCGAGGTCGAGTCCGCTGCCGGCGCGCTCGAGGGCGGCGAGTTCGACCGCGGCGAAACGGTCGTCCCGGGCACGCATGCCCGGCGCATGCAGCACGAGCGTCGGCGCGCAGCCGTCGAGCACGTGCGCGCCGCGCGGCGTGCGCAAGTCGGAGTCGAGCACGACGCGCAGCGGCCCGACGGCGTCGGCCGGCGCGTCGTCGAGGCGCACGGTGAGGCGCGGATCGTCGGCGAGTACGGTGCCGCTGCCGGTGAGTAGCGCGCAACTGCGCGCGCGCCAGCGCTGCACGTCGGTGCGCGCAGCTTCGCCGGTGATCCATTTCGACTCGCCGCCGGCGAGCGCGGTGCGGCCGTCGAGGCTCATAGCGAGCTTGAGCCGCAGCCACGGGCGGTTGCGTTCGACGCGCGCGAAGAAGCCTCTGTTGAGTTCGCGCGCGGCGTCGCGCATGAGTCCGGTTTCGACCGCGATGCCCGCCGCGCGCAGGCGCTCTAGCCCACCGCCGCCGCGCTGGGCCGCATCTTCGGCCGCGATCACCACGCGCGCGACACCGGCATCGACGAGCGCATCGGCGCACGGCGGCGTGCGGCCGTGCAGGCCGCAGGGTTCGAGCGTCACGTAGGCGGTCGCGCCGCGCGCGTCGGCGCCGGCCGCCTGCAGCGCGAGCACTTCCGCGTGGGGTTCGCCCGCGCGCCGGTGCCAGCCTTCGCCGACGATCGCGTCGCCACGCGCGATCACGCAGCCGACGCGCGGGTTCGGTCGGGTCGTCGCGAGGCCATGCGCGGCGAGGCGCAGCGCGTGCGCCATCAGCGCGTGGTCGTGAGGCGCGAACACGTCAGCTCTTGGCCTTGCCCGGCTTGGGGTCGCCGAGCAGCGACAGTTGCAGGCCTTCGAGCGAGGGCAGGTCGCGCTCGAGCCGTTCGATCTCCTCACGGAACGCCTGCACGTCCTCGAAGCTGCGATACACCGAGGCGAAGCGCACGTAGGCGACGTGGTCGAGCGTCTTCAGCTCGCGCATGACGAGTTCGCCGATGCGCATCGACGGCACCTCGCGCTCGCCGCTGCGGCGCAGGCTTTCGACCACCGCGCGCACGGCCGCATCGACCTGCTCGCTGCCGACCGGGCGCTTCTGCAGCGCGCGCATGAAGCCGGTGCGCAGCTTGCCTTCGTCGAACGCTTCGCGCCGGCCGTCACCCTTGACGACGTTCGGCAGCTTGATTTCGGCGGTTTCGAACGTGTTGAACCGCTCGCCGCAGGCCTCGCATTCGCGCCGGCGGCGGATCGTGCTGCCGTCGTCGGAGACGCGCGAGTCTATGACGCGGGTGTCTTCGTGCTGGCAGAACGGGCAGTGCATCGGAGAGACGTGATTGGTGATTCGTGATTGGTGGTGGAGATTGGTGGTGGTGATTGGCGGCAACGATTCGATCGCGGCCAGTGGATGAAAACGGCAGTTCGAAAGGAGTCGACCGGCTCCGTCGAGCCGGCTGTGGCCGAATCACGAATCACCCATCACGGCTTCTCAGCCATACACCGGATACCGACGACACTGCGCGGTGACCTGCTCGCGCACGCGCGCGATCACGCCGGCATCGCCGGGCGCGTCGAGAACGTCGCAGATCCAGTTGGCGAGGTCGACGCAGTCCTGCTCCCTGTAGCCGCGCGTGGTCACCGCGGGCGTGCCGACGCGCAGGCCCGAGGTGACGAACGGCGAGCGCGGGTCGTTCGGCACCGCGTTCTTGTTGACCGTGATGTGCGCCTCGCCGAGCGCGGCCTCGGCATCCTTGCCCGTCACGTCGCGGCCGATCAGGTCGATCAGCATGAGATGGTTCTCGGTGCCACCGGAGACGATCCTGTAGCCACGCGCGATGAACGCGCCGGCCATCGCCTGCGCATTCTTCACGACCTGGCGCTGGTAGTCCTTGAACGCGGGCTCGAGCGCTTCCTTGAAGGCGACCGCCTTGGCCGCGATCACGTGCATGAGCGGACCGCCCTGGATGCCCGGGAAGACGACGCTCTGCAGCTTCTTGACGAGGTCTTCCGACGCGTTCTTCGCGACGATGATGCCGCCGCGCGGGCCGCGCAGCGTCTTGTGCGTGGTCGACGTCACGACGTGCGCGTGCGGCAGCGGACTCGGGTAGACGCCCGCGGCGACGAGGCCGGCGATGTGCGCCATGTCGACGAACAGCCAGGCGCCGACCTTGTCGGCGATCGCGCGGAAGCGCGCCCAGTCGAGCACCTGCGAATAGGCCGAGAAACCGGCGACGACCATCTTCGGCTTGTGCTCGAGCGCGAGCCTCTCGATCTCGTCGTAGTCGACGCGGCCCGTGGCCGGATCGATGCCGTACTGCACGGCGTTGAAGATCTTGCCGCTGAGGTTGACCTTCGCGCCGTGCGTGAGATGGCCGCCGTGGGCGAGGCTCATGCCGAGGATCGTGTCACCGGGGCTCAGCAGCGCGAAATAGACCGCCTGGTTGGCCTGCGAGCCCGAGTGCGGCTGCACGTTCGCGTAGTCGGCGTCGAAGAGCCGCTTGACCCGTTCGATCGCGAGCGACTCGGCGACGTCCACGTATTCGCAGCCGCCGTAATAGCGCTTGCCCGGATAGCCCTCGGCGTACTTGTTGGTCAGCACCGAGCCCTGCGCCTCGAGCACGCGCGGGCTCGCGTAGTTCTCGGACGCGATCAGCTCGACGTGGTCCTCCTGGCGGCGGCGCTCGGCGGCGATCGCCTGGGCGAGTTCGGGATCGAAGCCTTCGATACGGGCATCCTTGGAAAACATCGGCGCGTCACCTGGGCAGGACGGGGGAACCGCTCATTTTACCGGTTTATGCGCGCCGCGGCGGGCTTTGCCCGCGCGCCGATTTGGCCGTCCGAACCGGGCGCATGACGGCTGCCCCGCCGATCGGCGATAATGCCCGGCTATCCCGCAGATTCCACGCCCGGAGCGCACCCGCGCCGCCGGCGCGTCCACGCCCGGAGCCCAGGCATGCAATACATCTACACGATGATCGGCGTCAGCAAGGTCGTCCCGCCCAAGCGCCAGATCATCAAGGACATTTCCCTGTCGTTCTTCCCGGGCGCGAAGATCGGCCTGCTCGGCCTGAACGGCGCCGGCAAGTCGACCGTGCTGAAGATCATGGCCGGCGTCGACACCGACTTCCAGGGCGAGGCGCGACCGCAGCCGGGCATCAAGGTCGGCTACCTCGCGCAGGAACCGCAGATCGACCCCGGCAAGACCGTGCGCGAAGCCGTCGAGGAAGGCGTGTCGGAAGTGCTCGACGCGCAGAAGCGCCTCGAAGAGGTCTACGCCGCGTACGGCGAGGAAGGCGCCGATTTCGACAAGCTCGCCGCCGAGCAGCAGCGCCTCGAGAACATCCTCGCCGCGTCCGACGCCCATGCGCTCGAGCGCCAGCTCGAGGTCGCCGCCGACGCGCTGCGTCTGCCGCCGTGGGACGCGGTCGTCGGCAAGCTGTCGGGCGGCGAGAAGCGCCGCGTCGCGCTGTGCCGCCTGCTGCTGTCCAAGCCCGACATGCTGCTGCTCGACGAACCGACCAACCACCTCGACGCCGAATCGGTCGAGTGGCTCGAGCACTTCCTCGCCGATTTCCCCGGCACGGTCGTCGCTGTCACCCACGATCGCTACTTCCTCGACAATGCGGCCGAATGGATCCTCGAGCTCGACCGCGGCCGTGGCATCCCGTGGAAGGGCAACTATTCCTCGTGGCTCGAGCAGAAGGACGAGCGCCTCAAGCAGGAAGAGAACCAGGAGAAAGCGCGCCAGAAGGCGATCCAGCGCGAACTCGAGTGGGCGCGCCAGAATGCCAAGGGCGGCCGCTCCAAGGGCAAGGCGCGCCTCGCGCGCATCGAGGAGCTGCAATCGGTCGAGTACCAGAAGCGCAACGAGACCAACGAGATCTTCATCCCGCCGGGCGAGCGCCTCGGCAGCTCGGTGATGGAGTTCAGGAACGTCTCGAAGTCGTTCGGCGACCGCCTGCTCATCGACGATCTCAGCTTCATCGTGCCGCCGGGATCGATCGTCGGCATCATCGGCCCGAACGGCGCCGGCAAGTCGACCCTGTTCAAGATGATCACGGGCCAGGAAAAGCCCGACAAGGGCGAGATCATCGTCGGTCCGACGGTCAAGATCGCCTACGTCGACCAGAGCCGCGAAAAGCTCGAAGGCAACCACAACGTGTTCCAGGAAGTCTCCGGCGGCGCCGACATCCTGAACATCAACGGCATCGAGATCCAGTCGCGCGCGTACATCGGCCGCTTCAACTTCAAGGGCCAGGACCAGCAGAAGATGGTGGGCTCGCTGTCCGGCGGCGAACGCGGCCGCCTGCATCTCGCCAAGACCCTGCTGCAGGGCGGCAACGTGCTGCTGCTCGACGAACCGTCGAACGACCTCGACATCGAAACCCTGCGCGCGCTCGAGGATGCGCTGCTCGAGTTCCCGGGCAATGCGTTCGTGATCTCGCACGACCGCTGGTTCCTCGACCGCATCGCCACGCACATCCTCGCCTTCGAAGGCGACTCGCACGTCGAGTTCTTCCAGGGCAACTACCGCGAGTACGAGGAAGACAAGAAGCGCCGCCTCGGCGACGAGGCCGCCCAGCCGCACCGCCTGCGCTACAAGAAGCTCGCCTGACGGAGCAGCCGTGGACATGCAGCACGCGAGCGCGGTCGAACAGGTATCCGTGCTCGTGCGCAGCATGGATCGGGCAACGTTGGGTCGGACCCTGGATTCGATCGCCGCGCAGACGTGGCCGTCGGTCGAGATCGTGGTCGCCGCGGCTTGCGGACATGCCCACCGGCCGCTGCCCGACCACCATCGCGGCCGCCCGCTGCGGCTGGTCCGTGCCGAAGCCGACGGCGTGCTGCCACGGCCGGTGGCCGCCAACCTGTGCCTGGGCGCGGCATGCGGCGAATGGCTCAATTTCCTCGACGACGACGATGAATTCCTGCCGGGCCATCTCGAAACCCTGCTCCGAGCGCCGCGTGCTTCCGGTGAGCGCGTCGTGTATTCGCGCACGCGCGTGGTGGATCCCGCGGGCGCAACGATCGGCCATTGCGGATTCGCCGGATTCCATGCGCAGCTCTACTACCAGTCGCGCTCGACTCCGGCCGGGACGCTGTTCCACCGCAGCCTCTTGGACGAGGGCGCGCGTTTCGACGAGCAGTTCGACCTGATCGAGGACCACGACTTCTTCGTCAACCTCGCGACGCGCACGGCGTTCCGCTTCGTCGACGAGGTCACCGGCATCTGGCACGCGCACGCGGGTGAATCCGGCGCCGGCTTCGGCCACAACTACACGCCGGAACGACTCGAGCCGTACTACGCGAAGCTGCGCGAGAAATGGAAGGACGCCTTCGCGGACTGGACCGGCCGCCCGGAGGCGCTGCTCTTCCTCGGCCAGCACGCGCTGCGCTCGGGCGACGGCGAACGCGCGATCGACCATCTCGAACGCGCCCTGCGACTCGCGCCGAACGACATCAATGCCCTGAACCTGTGCGGGATGGCCAACTACAAGACCGGCAGGCTCGAGCGCGCGGAGGCGTTGTTCCTGAATGCCTCGCGCATGCTGCCCTCGCACGCGGGGATCGCCGAGAACCTCGCCATGGTGCGCGCCGCCCGCAAGGCCGCCAGGAAGTAGGTGATGTATATTCCGGCAGGTGGTCGTTGTCGCGCGAGGCGCGCGCGTCGCCCGACGGACGTCGGTACACGACCTTCATCTCCGCCGGACAGGCGGACCACCGCGGGAACACGGCGTGCATTTTCTCGAAACAGTACGACGGCGCTGGCAGGATGCGGACACGCTCGTCTGCGTGGGCCTCGATCCGGAACCGACCAGGTTCCCGGCATGCCTGGCCGGCGATCCCGACGCGGTGTTCGCGTTCTGCCGCGCGATCGTGGACGCGACCGCCGACCTCGTCTGCGCGTTCAAGCCGCAGATCGCGCACTTCGCCGCGCACGGCGCGGAAGACGCGCTTGAACGGCTCATCGCGCACGTCCACGCCACGCATCCCGGCGTACCGGTGATCCTCGATGCCAAGCGCGGCGACATCGGCTCGACCGCGCAGCACTACGCCGCCGAAGCCTTCGAGCGCTATCGCGCCGATGCGGTCACGGTGAACCCGTATCTCGGCCGCGATTCGGTGCAGCCATTCCTCGACCGTGCCGACAAGGGCGTGATCCTGCTCTGCCGCACCTCCAATCCCGGTTCGCGCGACCTGCAGGAACTCGACGTCGGCAGCCGCAAGCTCTACCAGCACGTCGCCGAACTCGTCGCGCGCGAATGGAACGGCAACGGCAACTGCGCGCTCGTCGTCGGCGCGACCTGGCCGGAAGAACTCGCCGACGTGCGAAGCCGCATCGGCGACGTGCCGCTGCTCGTGCCCGGCGTCGGCGCGCAAGGCGGCGACGTCGAAGCCGTGGTGAAGAATGGCCGCACCGCGGATGGCACGGGACTCATGATCAGCTCGTCGCGCGCAATCCTCTACGCGTCCAACGGCGAGGGCTTCGCCGATGCAGCGCGGCGTGCCGCAATGAGCCTGCGCGACGGCATCAATCGGCATCGAAACCCATAGGGGCAACTCTGTCTTTACACCGCCGCCCTAACCCGCCATGGTGTGCCACCGTGGAGCCTTCACTTGTCGCAATGGGCTTGGCCATTCAAAGACACGAGGTCGGTCCTGTTCGGGAAGCCTCGGGACTAGTCGAGTCGACCGAGAATCGACGCTTATTTTGGACCGATCTATGATGACCAACTATCTACACACTTCGGGGGCCTTGTGAGAAAGAGCGGCGGAATCATCTCACTGATTGCGGGAATTCTCGCAATATTTGCGGCCGTAACTACCTTGTTTTTCGGGGGCCTAGGGACTGCTTTTGAAATCGAGCACGCCGGTTCGATCATAGGCGCAGGCTGGCTAGGGCTCCTGTTTTCGTTCGCCGCAGTAGTCCTTGGTGCGCTGGCGATCAATACAAGATCCAGAGCAATTGGTGGCTGCTTGATCCTGTGTAGCGTGTTGGGAGCGGTCTCCGGCGGAATCCTGGTCGCTATCTGCATGATATTGGTGCTGATTGGCGGCATCCTGGCAACAATCGATGCGGCATCCGGAGCCCCCCGGCCGAATCAACAGCTCACTGGACGTGCAATAGTCCTCTCGATCGTCCTGGCGATGATCCTCGCCGCCGCGAACGCCTATCTCGGCCTGTTCGCCGGCCTCACCATCGCCACGGCCATCCCGGCGGCGGTCGTGTCGATGGCCGTGTTGCGGCTGCTCGGCGGCGGCACGATCCTCGAGAACAACATCGTGCAGACGGGCGCCTCGGCCGGCTCGTCGATCGCGGCAGGCGTGATCTTCACGATCCCCGCGTTGGTCATGCTCGGCGCGTGGCAGGACTTCAAGTATTCGTGGGTGCTCGCGATCGCCGGCCTCGGTGGCCTGCTCGGCGTCCTCTTCTCGGTGCCGCTGCGCCGTTCGATGATCATCGAAGAGCCGCTCGCATTTCCTGAAGGCAAGGCGGCCGCCGAAGTGCTGCGCGCAGGCGAGAATCCCGGGCCGGGCGTGAAGATCCTCGCCGTCGCGGGCGCGATCGGCGCCGTGGTCAAGCTCGCCGCCGAAAGCGGCATGCGCCTCATCCCGGACAACGCGACCTGGTCCGGTTTCTTCGGCAAGTTCCTCGGCTACATGGGCACGAACCTGTCGCCGGCGCTGCTCGGCGTCGGCTACATCATCGGCCTCAACGTGAGCATCGTCGTCGTGTCGGGCAGCATCCTGTCCTACAACATCGCGATTCCGCTCTACCACGCGTTCTTCATGAACCATGACCCCGCGCTCGCCGCCCAGCTCGCCGGCGCGAGCGCAGCCGATGCGGCCGCACTGATCCGCTCGGCGCAGGTGCGCTACCTCGGCGTCGGCGCGATGCTCATCGGCGGCGTCTGGACGCTGTTCTCCCTGCGCAAATCGCTCGTCTCCGGCATCCGGAGCGGCATCGCCGCGGCACGCAAGAGCGGCGGCGCGGTCGCGGTCGCCGAAACCGAACGCGACCTGCCGATGAAGTGGATGCTGATCGCCCTCGTCGCGTTCACCCTGCCGCTGCTCGCGCTCTACCAGGCGATCGTCGGCATGTGGACGGTGAGCGTGCCGATGACGATCATCATGATCGTCGCCGGGTTCCTGTTCGTGTCGGTATCGGGCTACCTCGCCGGACTCGTCGGCTCGTCGAACAATCCGGTTTCGGGCATCACGATCGCGACGATCCTGTTCGCCTCGGTCGTGCTCATGCTCCTGCTCGGTCACGAATCGAAGATCGGCCCGGTCGCAGCGATCATGATCGGCGCCGTGGTGTGCTGCGCGGCCGCGGTCGGCGGCGACAACCTGCAGGATCTCAAGGCCGGCTACCTCGTCGGCGCGACGCCGTGGAAGCAGCAGCTCATGCTGATGATCGGCGCGTTCTCCTGCGCGCTCGTGATGGCACCGGTGCTGAACCTGCTGTCGGCCGCGTACGGCATCGGCCCGAAGACACCCGATCACCCGAACTCGCTCGAAGCGCCGCAGGCAATGCTCATGAAGTCGGTCGCAGAAGGCCTGTTCGGCGGCCACCTGCCATGGGACATGATCGGCATCGGTGCGCTCATCGGCGCGGCGATCATCGCGCTCGACGAGTGGCTCAAGCGCCGCGGTTCGCATTTCCGCGTGCCCGTGCTCGGTGCCGCGATCGGCATCTACCTGCCGATCGAACTCATGGTGCCGATCTTCCTCGGCGGCCTGATTTCCTGGCTCGTCGAGCGTGCGCACGGCGTGCACCCCCACGACGAGGAGGAACGCGACCGCGTGCATCGTCCGGGCACCCTGTTCTCGGCCGGCCTCATCACGGGCGAAGCGCTCATGGGCATCCTCATCGCGATCCCGATCGTCGTGTCGAGCCGCGCGGACGTGCTGGCGGCACCCGAGGCGCTGCACTTCAACAAGTACGTCGGCCTCGTCGTCCTCGCCTTCGTCGGCTGGCTGCTCTACCGCAGCGCGGCGAAGAAGTCCGCCTGACCGGTCATCGTGCTGCGCGGCGCAGGCCGCGCAGCACGAGCAGCGGCGCCTGCAGCGCGAAGTGCGCCCAGATGCCGATGAATACGATCGCGCGCAGCAGCGGGTTGCGCGCGGCCGGGTCGAACTTGCGGAAATAGCGCCAGAGTCCACGATGCTTGTGGCGCGCGACGAACAGCGGGCGCGAACGGCTCGACGCGCCCTGCGCATGCGCGACGCGGATCCGTGGATCGATCGCGACGCGCAGGCCCGCGTCCCTCACGCGGCGGCACAGGTCGAGATCCTCGGCGTGCAGGAAATACCCCTCGTCGAAGCCACCGACGCGTTCGAACGCGGCCCGCGGCAACACGAGGCAGGCGCCCGACACGGCCTCGACCGTTTCCACGTCCTCGTCCGTTGCCGGCGGCATCTCGACGCCCTGCAACGCCGGCCAGCGCGGCTCGAAGCGCGCGAGTCCGCTGAGCGTCACCAGCGCACGACGCAGGGTCGGATCGCGGCGACGGTTGCCGCGCGCGGGCACGCCGGCGGGATCGGTCACCTGCACGCCGAGCACGCCGAGGTCCGGCGCGGACGCGAGCGTCGCGCGCAGGCGCGCGGCGAGATCGGTCGGCGCGATGCAGTCGGGATTGAGGAACACCAGCACGTCGCCGCGCGCGAACCCGGCGCCGCGATTGCAGGCCGGACCGAAGCCGAGGTTGGACGGGTTGCGCAGGAGACGCAGCCGCGCGTCGTGCCCATGCGCGGCGAGCACGCGTCCGATGCTGCCGTCGGTGGACGCGTTGTCGACGAGGACGAGCTCGAACGCATCGGCTGCGCCGAGTACGGACGCGATGCAGTCGTCGAGCAATGGCCCGCTGTCGGCAGCGACGACGACGAAACTCGTGAGTCCGCTGCCGGTCGCCGCCACGGCTGCGTTCAGACCGCGCCGAGCAGGCGCTCGCCCTGCTCGCGCGCGCAGTTCCACAGCGCGGGCCACGCCTCGAAGCAACCGGCGAGTTCGCCCAGCTCCGTGCGCAGGCGTTGCGCGCAGCCGGGCGCGTCGATGGCCTCGGGCCAGTCGCCGAGGCGGGGCGCCGCGGGCGCGATCAGCGCGCGCCCGTTGGCTTCGATGATGGAGCGAACGTCGGCCTGCCAGTAGATCGGCGCGTCCGGCGCGGCGTCGTACTGTCCCTGCAGCCGCTCGATGAGATCCGCGCGTGAATAGGCGAGGTATTCCTGCAACTGGCGCACGCGGCCGGCCTCGCTAGCGCCAGCGATGTCCCGCAGGTGCGCGGCGAGCAGGTGCAGGCGCTGCGCCGGATCATCCGCGCTGAATTCCGGCAGGCGGGTACGGATGAAGTCGGCGACGAAGTAGTTGAAGCGGGGCGTGTGGGCGGCGAGCGTGAGCGGCGAACGCTTGCGCTGCGTCTCCTGCACGTGGCCGACGGCGACCGGCAGTTCGAGCATGAGTGAACCGCCGTGGCAAAGCTCGGTCACGCGCGAGAACAATGCGTCCTCGCCGCGGCCGAGTGGGTTCGTGCACGGCAACATGACGCTGTTGTCGAGCGCGAACGGCGTGAAGTTGGCCACCCCGCTCGCGCGCGCCTGGCGGAAGCCGTACCAGATGCTGCCCATCTCTACGTTGCGCAGGTAGCTGTCGCGATCGCGCGTGAACTCGGCGCGATCCGCCGGCGACAGCTGGTAGAGCCACTGGCCCGCCTCGGAACGCGAGCTGCCGTAGGCGCCGTGGTGCGTGGCCAGGACGGGTGCGTCGCCGCGCAGATGGTCGAGCCTGCTCAGTGTCAGGCCGCGCAGGGCGGAGGCCTCGATCGCGTAGCGGCGCTGGCCGGTCACCGCGGCGAGCGTATGGCCCACCGCGGCGAGATGCAGCTCGAAAGGATCTTCCTCGACTTCCTCGCCGGCCCCGAGCGCGTTCTCGATGTTGCGGAAGAAGCGCGTCGTGGCCGCGGCAGCCGGATTCGGATCGAGGCCTTCGCGTGCATCCTCGAGCCGCCGCAGCGGCAGGCGGTGATCGTCGTCGAGCAGCACCGCGCGCGCGCCCGCCGAAAGCAGGAGCGCGAGATTCCAGCCGCTGCCGCCGCCGAAGCGGCCGCGCTCGCCGCTGCCGCCGAGCAGTCCGGGCAGGATCGGTGCCGCCTGCGGCACCGCGCGTGCGAACTTCTCGACCAGGCGCTCGCGCTCGGCCGAACCGATGTAGGTGAGCTTGCAGCCGGTCGCGCGCGCGAATTCGCGCAGCAGGTCGCGGTGGCGGTTCGCCGCCTCGCGCGAGGACGAATCGTCGACCAGAACGTAGTGCCGGTTGGCGCGATGGCGCCGTTCGTAGTCGGCCAGCGACGCGAACAGGTGTGCGGCCTGATCGGGGCGGTCGCAGGCGCGGATGAACACCGCGCGAAGCGGCGCGGGTTCGCGCGCCGGCGCGACCGCGGCACGCGCAAGGAAGTCGCGGTCGGCGACCAGCAGCTCGCGTTTGACCAGGCTGTCGAGCACGCGCATGACGTCATCGCGCTGTGCGGTGAGGCTCGGGATCGTCGTGAGGATGCGCGCGACGTGCTCGTCGAGCGTGCGGAACTCGCGCGCCTGGTCGAGCGCCTGCAACACCTGGAAGGTCATCACGTGCGTCTCGCCGCTACGCTTGACCTGGAAGATGCACTCGTTGTTCGACAACGATGCGACCACGCCGTCCTCGGACGCATACAGCGGCGCGGCCGGATCGATGCGTGGCTGCGCGGGAAGCTTGGCCGGCTGCGTGCCGTAGTTGATCTGGTAGTTGAATTCGCTCATGGCCTATCGCTTTCGTCGCCACCAGCGCCAATCGCGCGCTGGCGCGGGCTCCGGCCGGGCACGCAATCGCTCGAGTTCGGCTTCGAGTTCGGCGATGCGCCCACCGGCGCCAATGTTCTTGCGGATTTCGTGATTGTAGTGCGCATAAACCGATTCGCCCGCGTCGCCGAACAACGACAATGCGGGCAGCTCCGCGGGGAGGCCGCGCCGGCCGCACAGGGCGACGAAATACAGCGGCGCGTAGCCGAGGCCGGGCACGACCTGCCCGGCGCCCGCGTCGGCCGTGAGGGCTTCGCAGGTCGCCGGCGCGCCGGCGTCGAGCTCCCACAGGGTCGACTGGAACAACAGCTTCTGACCGTACAGGCGCACGTGCGGGAAGTGCGGCCGCAACAACGCGAGCAACTCGTCCCGGTACAGCTCGCGCACGTGGAATTCGTTGCGGAAACCAGCCACGTCGCTGTAGGTGTGCTTGTCCGGCGAGGAAACCAGCAGCAGGCCGTCGTCGGCGAGCACGCGCGCGAAGCCGGCCAGCAGCGTTTCCTGGGCGGCGAGGTGCTCCAGCGTCTCGAACGACACGACGAGGTCGAAGGCACCGTCCTCGAACGGCAACGCCGTCGCATCGGCCTGCTCGTAGCGCAGCCGGGGAGCGCCGCCGTAGCGGGCGCGCGCGTGGGTGATCGACGCGGCATCGACGTCGATGCCGACGACGTCCGCGGCGACCGAGGCGAGCATCGCCGACCCGTAGCCTTCGCCGCATGCCGCGTCGAGCACGCGCCGGCCGGTCGCCAGTCGTCGCGCGAAGGCATAGCGGTGCCAGTGTTCATACCAGATCTCGCGCACGCACTCGGGCGTGAAGCGCTCGCCGGTGAACGGCAGCGCGGTTTCGTCATTCATGGCGCGCCTCCCCGGGCAGCGTGTCCCAACGGTGCGCGAGTCGCACGAGGCCGAATTCGCGCGTGGCGCCGCGAACCGTCAGGGTGCGTTCCATCGTGTCGAACACGCGTACGCCCTCCGGGTCCAGCGGATGGACGCGTACGGTATAGCTGCCGGGCAGCAGCGGCAACGCATCGAAGACGAGGCGGCAGGCATATTCCCCGGCAGCGAGGCGTTGCGGATGGTGGCCGTCCATGTCCGTGCTGACGCCATACACCGGCGTGCCGTCGGCGCGCGTGACGCCGATGGCGACGCTCGGCATGCGGTCCTCGCGCGAACGGATGCGGCAGCGGACCTCGAGCGGCTCGCCCTGCCCCAGCAACACCGGCTGCTCGCCGGTCTGCCCGTCGAGGCTCATGTCCAGCACGCTGAACTCGACGTTGCGGCGGTCGGGGTTCGGCGAGGTTTCCTGCGGCGCGGACTTGCGCTCGTGCCAGGCGAGGTACGCCTGCGTCACGTCGAACACATCGCCGGTCATCGCGACCTCGCCGTCGCGCAGCCAGCACGCATGCCGGCACAGCTTCTGCACGTGGTACATGCTGTGCGAAACGAGGATCAGGGTGCCGCCGCCGTCGAGGTAGTCCTGCATCCAGCGGACGCACTTCTTCTGGAACGACTCGTCGCCGACCGCGAGGACCTCGTCGGTGACGAGGAGGTCCGGCTTGAGCGAGGCGATCACCGCGAAACCGAGGCGCACGACCATGCCCGACGAGTAGTGCTTGACCGGCTCATCGATGTAATCACCGATGTCGGCGAAGGCGATGATCTCGGGCAGGCGTCGGCGCAGTTCGGCGCCGTCCAGACCATGCAGCGCGGCAGCCATCGCGATGTTGTCGCGCCCGCTGTACTCGGGATGGAAGCCGGCGCCGAGCTCGAGCAACGCGCCGACCTTGCCACGCACGCGCACGCTGCCGCTGCTCGGCGTGAGCACGCCGGTGATGAGCTTGAGCAACGTCGACTTGCCGGCGCCATTGGCGCCGATCAGCCCGAGCGACTCGCCGCGCCGCACTTCGAGGTCGACGTCGCGCAACACGCTGATGCGGTCGCCGTCCTCGCCGCGGAAGAGCAGCCGACCGAGCGCGCGCAGGCGATCGCCGCTGCGATGGACCTTCGGATAGGCCTTGCCGAGGCCGCGCGCTTCGATCAGGAGTTCGCTCACAGGAAATCTTCGAAGTGCGCGTCGAGGCGACGGAATACGCCGATTCCCGCGACGAGGACGAGGGCGGCGACGGCCACGGCGATGGCGACCGACGACCAGGCGACACTGCCGTGGTGCAGCAGGGTCACCCGGAACGCATCGGCATAGAACGTGAACGGATTGAGCGACAGCCACGGCTGCACCGCCGGCGGCAGCAATGCGCGGTCGTAGAACACCGGGGCGCCGAACATCATGAGCGGCAGCAGCTGCACGAGCAATTGGGCAAGGTCGCGCACGAAGACCTGTACGGCTGCGCAGGCGAGCGAGATGCCGAGCGCAAGCGCGAAGAGTGGAACGTACGACATCAGTGCGAGCGGCAGTCCCCCGAGCGCAATCCCGGCATTGCCGACGCGCAGCACCAGCAGGATCGCGACGAAGCCGGCGACGTGCACGGCGAAACTCGTGCACACGCTGGCGAAAACGAGTACCTCGCGCGGCAGGGCGACTTTGCCGATGAGGGCCGCGTTGTTCTGTATCACGGTGGTCGAGCGCAGAACCGCTTCGGAAAACGCGGTCCACGGCCACAACGCGGTGACGAGGAAAGGCACGTAGCCTGGCGCATCGGCGCCCGGTATGCGGGCCTTGAACACGTGCACGAACACGAACGAGTAGACGCCGAGCTGCAGCAAGGGCTGCAGCAACGCCCACGCGCTTCCCGAAAGGCTGCCGGTGAAGCGCTCGCGGAACTCGCGCTGGAGGAAGCGCAGGGTCAGCGTCGTGGAAGACATGGCGTTCATGCGTTGGCCCGTTTGCCGGTCGCCATGATATCCGGCCGAGAATGCGTGCTCGCGGAGCCGCGAATGCGGCTCCGACCCTTTCAGGGCTTGGCGCCCGCCGCGGCTGGAACTTCCGCGAGCGCGCCATAGCGCGAGCGCAGCGAAGCGACAGCCTGTTCATTGGCGTCGATGGGCAGGTTGCGCAGGCTGTCCGTATGGAACCGGACCTCCTTCTCGACATACTCGTCGCGCAGTCGCTTGATGATCTCGTCCTTCACCTCGGCGAAGGAGCGCTGCTGGGCCGGCTTGCGCTCGAGCAGCTTGATCACGTGGAAACCGTAGGTGGTGCGCGTGACGGGCGAGATGTCGCCGGGGTTCTGCAACGCGCGGGAGGCGGCTGCGAATTCCTTCGCGTACTTGGTCGCATTGCCGGCATCCTCGACGCGGCCCCTGCCCGTCGCCTTGTCCGGGTCGTCGGAGTAGGTGTCGACGAGCGCATCGAACTGGTCGGGATGCGCCGTCGCCTCGGCCGCCACCTTCTCGGCGATCGCCTTGGCCGCGGCAATCTGCTCGGTCCGATCCATCGGGGTCTTGCCGTCGCCGCGATCCTTGATCGTGACGAGTACGTTCTGCACGGTGATGTCCGCCGGGATGGCGTACGCGTCCTTGTGCGCGATGTACTGCTCCTGCGCGAGCTTGCTGAAGTCGGGCAGCACGAGGTCGGCCTTGAAACGCTCGACGCGCGCGGCGGAGAGCACTTCGTCGGTGGGCGCCTTGCCATCCTTCGCCAGCGCCGGATCCTTGTCGATGCCCAGCTTGCGGGCCTCGTTGGCGAGCTGGCGCTGCAGCAGCAGGCTGATCATCATGGTTTCGATGCGCTGCGGACTGCTGAAGAAACCGGGACGCTTGCCCTCCGGGATCCGCTCGGCGAACGCGTCGATATCGGCGAAGGTGATGGTCGCGCTGCCTTGCGTCGCGACGACTTCACCAGGGCGGTCCTGCGTTCCCGCGGCGATGCAAGGAAGACTGCTGATGAAGAAGGCGGCCAGGAGCAGCGACCGCAATGGATTCGGCATCGTCGTGTTCTCGTCTGAAAAATGAAGCGCGGCACCGAAGTGCCGCGCTCCTGCTTCGCCGGTGCCGAGGCACCGGCTGGTCGGTTGCTGCTACTGGCGCCAGGCAGCGGCCGGACAGACGTTGCCGCTGCACTCGAGCGTCGACGCCTTGTCCGTCTGCATGATATTGACGTAGTAGTTCGTGTTCGGCTGCAGGTTGCAGCTCGTGTTCGGGAACGTCGTGCCGAACCACCAGTAGACCATCGGCGCATCGGCAGTGGGAACGTTCTCGACACGGCAACCGGGCGACGGCAGGTGGTTGGTGAAGTCACCGCACTGGGTGCTGATCGCCATCGTGAGGTTGGGACCCGGGTTGGACGTCGGGTTGAACCACGTGCCCGCGGTGCCCGGCGCCGGCGACACCGGTGTCTTGAAATGGATGCCGACGTAGCTGTCGCGCTTGAACGCGAGGATCGTCGGGGCCGAACCGGACACACCCGGCCACGGCGTGATGCCTTCGGTGGGACTGCCGGTGCCGTGGCCCCAGACGTTGTCCCATTCGCTGAGGTTCACGTTCATGCGCGTGCCGCTCTGCGTGCCGTAGCGCACGTCACTCGTCGTCAGCAGGTTGCGTGGACCATCGGCGGCGGTGATCGTCGCCGGGCAGTTGCCGGCGGCGGGCGGCGTGATCGCGATGTCGCCGGTGGTGCCGGTCGCAGAGGCCGAGTCGTCCGCGTTCCAGCAGGTCAGCGTGAGCTTGAGCGTGCCCGTCGCTGTCGACGGCACGACGACGCTACGCGAATTCGCAGCCGTATTGCTGACCGTGGTGATCGTGTTCCAGTCGCCGAGTGACGTGGTCGGCGTGCCGCCGAGCGTACCCGTGCCGACGCAGCGCGCGGCGTTCTGCATCTGCGGCCACGTCACCGCGAAGGCGACTCCGGCCGAGGCGCCGGCCGGTGCAGTGAGCGGAATGGGATTGGGCGTCGGCGCCGGCGTCGCCGGTTGCGGAACGTTCACGCCCGAGGTCGCGGCGTAGCCGCTCGCATTCGTGCAGGTGACACTGAAACTGTAATTGCCCGCCGCCGTCGGCGTGACCTGGACCGCATGCGTCGCGGAGCACGAGGCGCCATCGGTGCATGCGCGCGAACCGAGGTTCCAGCCCGTGATGCCGCTGCTGAAATTGCCGCCGTACGTACATGCGGTCGCGTCGGCCGACGCGGACCAGATCACGTAGAACGGCGAGCCTACGGCGGGCGTGAAGGGCGTGCCGGGCGTCTGGCTGCCGGACGTCTGCACGTTGGCCTGGAACATCGACGACGAACCACCGACCGGGTTGCACGCACCGGGCGCGCCTGCCGTGAGCGTGACGCCATTCGCACGCAGGCTGACGCTACCCGGCGTGGAATCCGTGCTCAGGCCGGCCGCATCGGTGACGGCCACGCAATTGCCGTTGGCGGTATTCAGGTTGATCGTCGTCTGCGCGTGCGTGGTTGCGGCACACGCAAGGAGGAAGACACCGGCTGCGATCGGCAGCAAACGCGTAGATTTCACGGGCATGTGACCTGAATGAGGGCAAAAGACGGCGTCTTCATTCTACTCGCGGGACGATGACGCCGCCATAAACAACCTGTTAATCGGCACTCCGAAGCTGCGGCCCGCGTCGCAGTCCCGGCAGAAAAGGGCGCTTCCGGCAAAAAAGAAGGGGCCCTTGCGGGCCCCTCCGGTACATCGTGCAACAACCTGCGATATTACGAGCAGGCCGGATCCGCACCATTGGCCGAGCACGAACGGTGCGTGCGATGACGCCACACGCCACTGTAGTTCGCCAGCATGCCCGGGTTCGCGTTGGTGTTGATCACGTTCATCGCGTAGAAGCCCGTGACCGGCAGACCGTTCAGGTTGACCGCGCCGCCGCCAGCGAGCAGGCCGCCAGCCAGCACGTGGCCGCCGTCGCCGCTGTACAGGTCGAGGTTCGACCAACCGTCGAGACCGACCGCATTGACCGTCTTGAACAGGTTCGAGCCGAGCACCGTCGACTCCGACGGCGTCGCCGTGTCCGGACCGAGGAACGACAGGACGTTGACTTCGTGACCGAGGAACGGCGACTGCGAGAAGCAGGTCACCGGATTGACCGGCGACGGGCAGCGCGGCACGTTGACGACCGAGTTCAGCTCTTCGCGGTCGTACGTGACGATCGCGAGGTTCACGCGCGACTCGCCGTCAGCCGTGTTGTCGAACGGCTCGACGAACGGAGCCGTGACCGCGAACGGATAGACGTACTTGTCGACGTAGAAGCGCTTGGTCGGGAACGTCAGCACCCAGTCGGAAGCCGCACCGAAGTTCACGTCGTCGACGAAGTACTCGTTGTACACCGCGTCGGCCATGAACACCGCGCTCACCGCGTCGATGCCGCGAGCATAGTTCGCGGTCAGCAGCTGGCCGTTGTTCAGGAACAGGAACGCCTGCGCGCCACCCGGGACCGCCGCGTTGCTGGCGGACTGCAGCGACGGCAGCAGCGAGCCGGCCGGCGTGTACAGGTTGCCCGTCGGGTTGTCGTAGAAGCCTTCGATCGCATCGGCGTTGTACGCGAAGTACGTGCCCGAGCCGACGTTGGCGATCGCGCCGCCACCGAACAGACCGCTGGTCGGGGTCTGCAGGTCAGCCGCCGTGGCCGTGTCGTTGCCGACCGGCGCGCCGCAATCCGGCGTGCCCGCGTCCGGCGTGCCGGTCTGGTTGTGGGTCGTCACCGCATCCAGGTCGCTGCCCGGGATGATGTCGCCCATCGTGATGATCTCGACGTAGCCTTCACGCGTACGCGTGATGTCCTGCGGGCCGTTGTCGGCCGGCTGCGCCGGAGCGAGCGAACCGTCGTAGGCGTACGGCAGGAACGGCTGCGGGTTCGAGATCGTGTCCGTGCAGCTGTGGTCCGACGTGATGAGCTGGGCGCCACCATCGTCCGACACCTGCGTCACGGCACCCGTCCACACGTCGTGCGGCGACAGGAACAGGTTGAAGTCGAGCACTTCGCGGCTGTTGTAGCCTTCGAGGAAGCGCACCTTCACCGCCTTGCCGACGTCGGCCGTGTTCACGACCGAGAGCAGGGTGTCCTGGCTCTTGTTGACCGTGAAGTACGGATAGATAAGAACCTGACCGACGCCATCGGGATTAAGGTCGACGGCGTTCGCCAGGCCCGCGAAGCCAGCGACGCCGGCGATACCGGCGACGACGGCAGTCGTCAAGCTGTTTCTCTTCATCGCAACACTCCTAAATTTGACCACAGGGCTTTTTGCTTTACCGCCAACCCCGCTCCGATAGCCACGTGCCCCATGGGGCATGGGCGAGGTCAGGCAACAGCGCGGCCATGTTAAGACAAAGGAAAGGGTCGTGCAATCCCTCTTCCCAACACCCCAATATGGCCGCGAATTCAATTACTTGGGAAGAAAATACCACTCGCCGTCGACGCGGATCCAGGTTTCGGTTTGGGTGCTCGTCGAAGACACCGTACCTGCCATTCCGCCGGGCATCTTGAGCGCGTATGCCACGTCCACGTAAACCGTACAGCGGTCTTCCTCACACTCCTTGCGCTTGAACGTCGCGCTCTTCCATTGCATCGGCCGGTTGTTCATCGCCGTGGCGTACACCTCGCGCGTCTGCGTCTCGCGGAAGCCGGGCGTGAGGTAGTCGTAGGCCTTCTCCGCTTCGTGGGCGATGAGATGGTTCCAGCGTTCGACCGAACGCCGGTCGACGTTGTCGGGATTGGCCCTGTCGGTGCAGCCGGCGAGCGCGACGAGCGCACACGCGACGAGCGTGACGGATTTCGGCAGTCTGTCAATGATCACGGGGCGGCTCCTTGTTGGCGTCGTCGCGCGGCGCGGCGGCATCCTGCGCGGGATAGGTGCTGGCTGGCTCGGGCGCAGGCTCCGGCGCAGGTGCAACCGAGGTGCTCGTGCGCAGCGGCGCCAGCGATTCGAACTGGCGGATGTAGTCCTCGGTGACCTGGCGCGCGTCGTCGCTGTTGGCGATCACGCGCGGCGTGATCAGCACGATCAATTCCGTGCGCTGCTTGTCGTGGCTCGTGTTGCCGAAGAGATTGCCGATGACGGGAATGCGGCCGAGCAGCGGAACGTGCGTATCGGTCGTGTTGTCGATGTCGCGGATGAGGCCGCCGAGCATGACGGTCTGACCACTCTGCACCGCGATCTGCGTCTGCAGCTGGCGCTGCTCGATCGCCGGATTGGAACCGGAATCGGATCGGTAGCCCGCCGGCGGATTGCTCACTTCCTGCTGCACGTCGATGTAGACGAGGCCGCCCGGATTCACGCGCGGCGTGACCGAAAGCTGCACGCCCGTATTGAGGTATTGCACGCTGTTGTAGCCGGTGCCCGTCGTTCCACCGACACCGTTGAGGCCGATCACCGAGGTCTGCGTGACCGGCAGCTGGCTACCGACGTTGATCTGCGCTTCCTGGTTGTTGAGCACGACCAGCGAAGGCGCCGAAAGGGTCTTCGCCTGCCCTTCCTTCTCGAGCGCGTTGATCGCGACTTCGAAGTTCTTGCTCAGGAACGAATAGAAGAACCCACCGGTGCTGGTGGGCGCCACGTTGTTCGTTGCGCCGAGCGAGAGGCGGTGGCGATCCCAGCGGTTGCCGGAAAAATCGATCGGATAGCGCCCGTTCTCCTGCGCCGAACCGGTCGCCGTACCCATGAGGCCATTGAGATACCACTGCACGCCGTACGACAAACCTCCGGTAAGCCCCACCTCGAGGATGCGCGCTTCGATCTGCACCTGCAGCGGCTGCACGTCGAGCTTGCGGATCGCAGCCTGGATCTGCTCCCACTCGACCGGCTGCGCCATGATCATGAGCTGGTTGTTTTCTTCGATCGCGGAGATGCGGATGTCGGTTTCCTTCTTGCCGCCCGTCGCGCCGGGCGCGGCGGCCGGCGAGGACACCGGCGCCGCCTTCTCTTCCTTCGCCTGCGGCCGCAGCGAATTCTGGTAGTTCATCGAACCACCGGCGCCGCCGATCCCGCCGATCGTCATCGGGCGCAGGCCCTGGCCGACGCGACCCGAACTGCTGCTGTGCGAGGTCCCCGACGTTCCTAGGAAGATCTGGCTGAGGTAGTCGGCGATGTCGACGGCCTTGAGGTTCTTGACGTTGTAGATGTAGAGCTGCGTCGAGTTCTCCGCGCCGCCGCGGTCGAGGCGGTACAGCCACTCTTCCGCCTGCTTGAGGTACTCCGGCTGCGGCGTGATCACGATCATCGAGTTGGTCTGCTCGATCGGCATGAAGCGGAACATGCCGGCGAGCGGCGACTCGCCCTTCGCGCCGAACAGCGCGTCGAGATCGGGCATGAGCTTGGCGACTTCGACGTGCTGCATCGCGAACACGCCGATCGACATGCCCTTCATCCAGTCGATGTCGAACGTGTCGATGGTGCGCTGGTAGTTGTCGAGCTCGGCCGGGTTGCCGGCGAGCACGAGCAGGCTGCGGTTCGGATCGATGCTGACGAACGCGTCGGGCTTCGCATAGGGCTTGAGCAGCTTGGCCATCTCGCTCGGCGACACGTACTTGAGCGGATAGATGCGCAGCGCGTAGCCGGGCTGCTGCGTCGCGCCGACGCGCGGCGTGAGCTTGCCGGCGATGGCGTCCTTGGACTGCAGCACCGTGTAGCGCCCGCCTTCGCGCACCATCGCGTTGCCGGTCCACGACAGCAGCAT
The DNA here is from genome assembly GCF_004342425.1 of Dokdonella fugitiva. Lineage (GTDB taxonomy): Bacteria > Pseudomonadota > Gammaproteobacteria > Xanthomonadales > Rhodanobacteraceae > Dokdonella_A > Dokdonella_A fugitiva. Next base: position 145,840 of record NZ_SLWQ01000001.1, read on the forward strand.
TTCGAGCACCGCCATCGCATCCTCGCGGCGGATCGGCCGGGAGGTCGAGTAGGTGACGTTGCCGCCGACGTTCGGCGCAATCGTGTAGTTCTCCTGCAGCATGTCGCCGAGGATCGCCTTCACCACCGCCTGGATCGGCTGGTTCTCGAAATTGAACGTGACCTGCCCCTCGCCGCCGCCACCCGTGGACGGCGCCGGTTGCTTCTTGAAGAACTGCGCGGTGCCGACTTCGATCTCCGGCTTCGGCGGCGGGCGATCGGATCTCGCCTCGGGCGAGATCGCGATGCCACTGACGCCATCGTCGGTCGGCAGTGGCGCCGCCGGCTTGAGGATCGTCTCGGCGGTGAGGATGTCGCCGCCCGTGCGCTTGGTGGTTTTCGGCCCCGGCGTGGCGCAGCCGCCCAGCAGCGCGAGGCCGAGGCTCAGCAGGAGGATAGTCAGTCGGAATCGCACGTGGCTCACTCCATCACTTTTTCTGTTGCGCGGGTCTGCCGCCGTTGCGCAGGCGTTCCGCATCTTCGCGCATCTGCTTGCGCCGTTCCTCGATGCGCCGCGCCAGGTCCTGGCTCGCATCGCCCCCTTTCGCCCCCGCATTGCCGCCGCGCGGCGGCGGCGGCTTGTTGCCGGGCCGATTCGCCGGCTTCGCCGCGCGCGCCCCGGCGCCTTGGGTCGGCGCCAGCGCGGTTTCGAGCTCGACTTCGGTCGTCTCGTTCGCGGAATTCCTGAACACGGCACTCCGCGGCTTGACCTCGACCAGCGTCCAGCTGGCCTGTTCGCCCTCGAGCGGCATTCCGACCTTCAGGGCGACCGCTTGGTTCCGCGCCTTGTCCTGGAACATCGCCACGCGCACGTGGTTCGCTTCGTCGAGGATGACGCCGGTCAACGCGATGTTGAGCGGGCTCGCCGGCTCGATCGATTCCTCGCCGGCCTTCGGATCGACCGGCGTGGGCTTGCGGTCCTCGTTGAACAACGGATGCTCCTCGACCGCGGCGAACGCCGACGCGGGCGGCATCTGCACCGCGCGCTTGTCGATGTTCGCGAGCGGCGCATGGTCGTCGCTGGGCTCCGCATCCGGCGCCCAGGTGTAGCCGCGGCCGAGCCCGGCGTATTGCAGGATCGCGACCAGCGCGAGCAAGGCACAGGTGCCGGCGAGCACGTTCGTGGTCAATCGGGCGGCGCGGACGTTCATTTGGCCGCCTTGCCCGGCTGGCGCAGGTAACCGTTGACATTGAAGCGCACGTCGAGCGGAACCGGCGCGACCTTCGCGCCCGGCGGCGTGTAGGTCTGCTGCTTGTAGATCATGACCTGGTCGATGAACAGGTACGGCTTGCCATTCTCGAGGTCGTACAGGATCGCGGCGAGCGGCTCGAGGTCACACTTCAGGCGCGCCTGCACCGTCACGCGCTTGTAGAGTTCCTCCTCGCCGCCGTTGTAGCTCTGCGTGCTCACGTTCTGGCAGCGGCTCTCGTCCTTGGCGTGCTCGCTCATCGCCGCCTTGAGGCGCTGGATCAGCGCGGCCGACGCGGCATTGACGTCGGTTTCCGAGAGGAACGCCTGGTTGCCCTGTTCGTACGCCCGCACTTCGGCGAGCCGCTTCTCGATCTCCGGCTTTTCGGCGATCGTCTGGCGGAAGCGCAGCTGCTGATCGCGCAGGTCCTGCATGTCGCTCGATACCTGCAGGTGCGGCGCGACGAACCACCAGTGGATGCCGGCCAGGTAGACCAGCATCAGCACGATGAGGAGCAGGACGACGGCCAGGAAGCGTCCATCCTTCGGCTGGAATCGACTCGGCGTCACTTCTTCTTCTCCGCGCCGGCGGCTGCTGCATGCTTGTCCGCGCGTGCGCCGGCTGCAGGGGCGCCCTTGCGCGGGGCGGCGGATGCGTCGCCCTTCTTCGGCTCCGCGGGAGAGTCCGCGGGCGCGTCCTTGCCCGGCGACTTCGCCGCAGCGGCGGCAGCCTGCTTGTCGCCGGCGGCGGCGTCGAGCATCTTGCGGGCCGCGCCCTCGGGCTTGGGCGGCGCTTTCGCTTCGTTCTGCGGACTGCATTCCTTGAGGTCCGCATTGATCTGGAAGCGCTCCTTGCCGGTGCGCGCATCCGGCTGCACCTGACCCTGGAAGCCGGGGTTGCCGAGGCACGGCGATGCGCCGAGCAAGGCGATCAACTTGGCCGCCTCGTTCGCCTGGCCCTGCAGCTGCACCTGCTTGTTCTCGATCTGCAGGCGTTCGAGATACGTGTCTTCCGGCAGGCGCCGCGTGAGGTCGTCGAGCAGCGCGACGGTGAGCGGGCCCTTGCGCTTCTTGTCGGTGAGGAAGTTCGCACCGCTGATCGAATCGGCCAGCGTCTTGCGCAGCGCGGCGACCTGCTTGGCCTCGTTGCCGGCCTTCTCCACTTCCGCCTGCATCGCTTCAAGCGCGGCGGTGCGATTGGCGAGCGACTCGTCCATGTTGACGACGAGCAGCACGACCGCGAGGGCGGCGAGGCCGAGGTTGAGCGGCAGGCGCATGTCACGCCGGCGCGTGCGCTTCTCCGGCGGCAGCAGGTTCGTCTGGCGACGCGACGCGCCCGGCGCCGCGCTCCAGCTGTCGACCGCGTCGAGTTCCGCCGCCGCGGGCGGCAGCGCGCCGAGCTCCTGGTCGAGCTGCGCACGCGGGATCAGCACGAGCTCGACCTGCGCGTTGCGGCCGCTCGCGTCGTGGCCGAGCACGCGACTGTCGAAATAGACCTGGTCGGCCTTGAACGGCGTCTGCCGGTCCATCTCGAACGACAGCACCTGGCGCAGGTTGTCGGTCGCCGCGGCAGGCAGGCTCAGCACGCGCGCGAGCACGCGCGAAGCCGGGATGCAGAACACCGTGCGCACTTGCGGGTCCTCGATCGCGGCACGCAGGCGGCGGAACTCCGCGTCCTGCGCTTCGACCGGCTGGTCGCGGCGGATGCGCGCATACTCGGTCGATGCGCCGGCCTTCTCGCGCCACACGACGAGTTCGTCGCCATCGAGGCCGAGCAGCAGCGACTCGGACCGCTCGGACAGCATGGCGCGCCAGCGCGCCGGCAGGCACGCGAGCAGTTCGCGCCCCCACCAGGCGAAAAAGCCCGGCAGCGGCGTCTTGGCAAGGCGTGTCCGCAGACGCGCCAGTTGTCTGTCGAGGGTCGGGTTCACGGTTTCAGGAAGTTTCCCCATCACGCCAGCGCAGAATCACGTAAGGCCGGCCGGCCGGATTGATTCCGCCCATGCGGATGGTCGCATCCAGGGTCGTGCTTGCGCCATTGGGCAGCTTCGCACGGGATTTGACACTATACGTGAGGCCCCCGCCGCCCGCTACGCCGGACAGGGTCACGTCGCAGATCGTCTGCGGCGCGGCCGCGTCGCCGGGCTGCATGGCCCGTTGCGCATCGACGATCTGCTGGGCGCACTCCGGGGTCATGCCTTCCTGGGCGAGGATCGCGTCGTAGTTGGCGAAGCCGACGTCGGGTGCCGAGCGGCCCGAATAGATCGTCAGCGCCGGCTCCAGGCGGGTGTACAGGTCGTAATTCATGCCGAGCACCTGCTGCAGCTCGGAGATCGTGTCGAACGGCGCATTGCGCGGGCCGTAGGACAGGCCGGCCGCCTTGTACTGGGCGATCTCCGCGCCGTTCAGGCGCGACTCGTCGTCCGGGTCGACCCAGTCCGCGACCGCGTCGGCGAGGGCCTGCGCCTGATCGAGCGGGACGCCATGCGAGGTGAACAGGCGCACCAGCATCTGCGGATCGCCGCCCGCGACCGAGTTGAGGTCGAGCTTGCCCGAATCGTCGTTGATGCGGACTTCGATCTCGGCGTCGCCGTAGCCGAACACGTACGGCCGGCCGTCGCCGACCCAGCGTTGCAGTGGGTCGTTCTTGCGCAGCTCGTACACGGCCAGGTTGAGTCCGGCTTCGGCGGCGTAGCGCGCCTGCGTCGTGTCGAACAGGTGGCGCGCCTGCAGGTTCTCGGTGCGCGCGACCAGCGCGAAGCTGCCGAGCAGGATCGACAACATCGCGACGACCCACAGCACGAGCAGGAACGCCACGCCGCGCTGCGCGCCAGGCGTGTGCCGGCCGGGGATGCGGCGCCGGCTCATCGCGCCTTCACCGGCTTGAGCGCGCTGCGCGCGCCGAAGGTCTGGAACGGCTGCTGCCGCCGCGCGGAGCCGGCGTCGAGCATCAGCGGGATGTCCATCGGCGGGAACTCGACGCGCGCCTCCGGGCTCATGCGCGCGACGATGCGGATCATCACCGGCGTCATGCTCGGATCGTCCCAGTCGTCGGACCAGTCCGTGAGTTCGCCGTTCTCGTCGAGCGTGCGGAACTCGAAGTGCCCTTCTTCGATCTGGTCGAGCAGCAGCGAGGGTTCGTTGTCCGACTTCGCCTCGGGATCGAAGCCGTTGAGCATTTCGTCGTTGAACAGGAGCTGCCGCCCGCCGCGCCCGCCCTTGAACGCGAGGGTCTGCACGTACGGGCCGCCCTTCGAGAGATAGCCCGGCATCGGCGCGACGAAACGGATGAAATCGCGCCGCCCCTCGAAGATCAGGTTGGTGTTCGTGCTCTCGTCGCGCCCGAACGGCAGCGGCATGATGCGGCTGATCTGATGGCGCATGAACTCCTGCGCGACGCGCAGTCGATTGGTGCGGTCGATCGCGCTCTCGCCCGAATGCATCGCGTGCACGGCGGTGCGGATCGCGCCATAGCTGCCCGCGAGCAGCAACGCGAGCAGGAGGATCGCGAGCATCACCTCGAGCAGGGTGAAGCCGGCGGCGGACCCGCGCTTCATCGTTTCCCACCGGTACGCATCGACAAGCCGCCGGACGCGCCTTGCGGGCGATTCGGATCGGGATTGACCGCGCGCAGCGTGCCGAAGTGCGCGGTGCGCGGCTGCCCGCCGGCACGACCGCCCCACGACACGACGAGATCGACCTGGTAGATGTCGAACGGCGACATGTCGATTGCGCCGCTGTTGCCGGCCTGGGTCGCCGATACCGTCGCGGGAGGCTGTCCGCGCCCCTGCGCTTGCGGGCCGGCCATCGCCACCGGCTGCTGCGGCGGCGGCTCGACCGCGCTCGGATCGACCTGCCTGATGTCGAGGTCCCAGCTGTACACGTCGTCGAAGCGGCCGCTCGTGTGGCCTTCCTCGACCGGCTCGCCGACGCCGACGACGTCGAGCTTGGACTGCGCCCACAACGCCGCCATCGTGTAGTCGGACGACATGCGCGTGTTGCGGATCGAGGCGGTGAGCACGGACATCAGCACGCCGATCGCGATGGCGAACACGAGGAACGCCGCGATCATCTCGATCAGGCTGAAGCCGCGCATGCGGATGCGGGCGGCAGGTTGTCGGCGTGCGCAGGTCATCGTTCAGATGGACAGCGAGGTCGCGCCCGAGTTCGCGTGCGTGGTCGGCATGGGCGCTATTCGGGCTTCTCGTCGAGGGCGATCTCGCCGGTCAGCCAGGCGACGTTGATGCGCCACTCGCGTTGGCCGAGCAGCACGGAGATGTGCCCGCCGGTGGAACTGCCGTCGGGGAAGAAACGGATGCCGCCGCGGTGATCGCCGACGACTTCGGTGTCGGCCGTGGTCAGCCGCAACGTCATGTCCGGCGGCAGCTTCTTCGCGCCCTTGCCCGGCGCCGTGTAGGAATTTTCACCGAGGTCGAGCACGAGCGCCTGCGCCTGCCCCTTCACGATCGCCTGGCCGCGCGTATAGCGCAGCGCGGCGACGAGGTCGCGGCTCGCCGCGCGCACCTTCGCCGCCTGCAGGCTCTTGGAAAAGCCCACCGAAACGATCGTCAGCGCGATCGCGAGCAGCAGGATCACGGCCATCAGCTCGATGAGCGTGAAGCCGCCGGAGCGTGGGCGCCGGGAATGGGGAATGGGGAATGGGGAATGGGGAACGACCGCGCGCAGCGAAGCGTCGCGTCCGGACCATTCCCTATTCCCGATTCCCGATTCCCTGCGTTTCATTGCCAGTTGCCGTAATCCGCATTGGCGCCATCGCCGCCGGCCTGGCCGTCCTTGCCGAGGAACACGATGTCGTAGTCGCCGTGTTCGCCCGGCGACTTGTACTGGTAGGCGTGGCCGAACGGATCCTTGAGGTCCGACGCTTTCGCGTACGGCCCCTGCCAGTTCTGCGCATTGCCCGGCTTGGTCACGAGGTCCTCGAGGCGCGCGGGCGCCGAACCGTTGTCGAGCGCGTACGAGTCGACCGAGCCGGAAAGCTTGCCCACCGCGGCCTTGCCCGCGCCCCATTTGCCCTTGTCGACGTTCTTGCCGACCTGGTTGACGACGATGCCGGCGACGATGCCGATCAGCACGATGACCGCGAGCATCTCGATCAGGCTGAAGCCGCGCGAACGCGAAAGGGTCTTGCGGTGCGAATGCATGTTCATGGTCGGTATGGCCCTCTGTGGATCGGTGGATGGCGCGTCAGCGCACGGCGCCGGCGATGTTCATGATCGGCATGACGATGGCGAGCATGATCATCGCGACGATGACGGTCATGACGATCGTCGTCGCGGGCACGAGCGCCGCGAGCAGGCGGTCGAGCGTGTTCTTCACTTCGACGTCGAACGTATCGGCGACCTTCATCAGCATCGTGTCGAGCTCGCCCGACTCCTCGCCGACGCTGATCATCTGCAATGCGAGCTTGGGGAAGCGCTTGGATTGCGCGAGCGCATAGCCGAGCCCGCCGCCGGTCTTGACGTCCTCGGCGGCCGCGCCGACCGACTCGGCCAGCGCGGTGTTGGTCATCACGTTGCGCGCGACGGTCAGCGCCGCGAGCAGCGGCACGCCGTTCTTCAGCAGCGTGCCCAGCGTGCGCGCCACGCGCGCGGTCTCCACCTTGCGCACGATGTCGCCGACCACGCGCATGCCGAGCAGGCGCTCGTCGATCTTCAGGCGCGACGGCGGATCGGCCATCTGCCGCCGCAGCCAGCCGATCGCCAGCACGATCGCGACGAGGATCAGCCACCAGAAGCTCTGCAGCGCGGAGCCGACGCCGAGCACGACGCGCGTGATCAGCGGCATCTCGATGTTCATGTCCTCGAACATCGGCGCGAACTGCGGCACGACGTAGACGAGCAGCACCATCAGCGACACGAGCACCATGCCGACGAGGAACGCCGGGTAGATCATCGCGTTGATCACGCTGCTCTTGAGGTTGGCGCTCCGTTCGAGGTAGTCGGCCAGGCGCGCGAGCGTGTCGTCGAGCGAACCGCCGGCCTCGCCCGCGCGGACCATGTTGACGTACAGGCGCGAGAAGCTGCCGTGCTCGGCCTCGAGCGCGTCCGACAGCGGCGTGCCGCCGCGCACCTGGTCGCGCACGCGCTCGAGCATGCGCTTGGCTTTTTCGCTCTCCGGCAGGTCGAGCAGGATCTGCAGCGCGCGGTCGAGCGGCTGGCCCGCGCCGAGCAGGGTCGCGAGCTGCTGGGTGAACTGCACGACCTGCGACTCGCGCAAGGTGGCGCGCTTGAACAGCGCCGCGAACAGGCTGGCCGAATCGCCGCTGTCGGCCTCGCGCACCTCGAGCGGGATGTTGCCGGCATCCTGCAGCTTGCCGATCACCTCGTCGCGCGTGGCGAGCTCGAACTGCCCTTCGAGCGTTTCGCCGGAGGGCGTGACGGCCTTGTAGTAGAAGAGGGTCATGGCGCCGCGATCGGTGAATGGAAATGGGTGCTTCGGTGAAGCGGGAAACGAGCCGACGGATCCACGAGTGCCACGCGCACGAATCCCGAATCCCGAATCACGAGCCTCGGTCTCATCAGCCTTCCGACGAGGTCACGCGCAGGACTTCCTCGATCGTCGTCTGGCCCTGCAGCGACTTGACCAGGCCATCCTCGAACATCGTGCGCATGCCTTCCCGGCGCGCCTGCTCCTCGATCTCGCCCATGCCGGCGTGTTGCATGATGAGACGGCGCAGGGCGTCCGACATCACGAGGAATTCCATGATCGTCGTACGCCCGAAATAGCCGGTCGGGTTGGTCGGGCTCGAGCCCGGCTTGTAGAGCCTGATCGGGCGTTCGTCGGTGAAGGTGTCGAGCTTGTATTCACGCACGACCTCGGGCATCGCCTCGAACGGTGTCGCAACGGACTTGTCGAGCCGGCGCACGAGGCGCTGCGCGAGGATGCCGTTGACGGTCGACGTGAGCAGGTAGTCCTCCACGCCCATGTCCAGCATGCGCGTGATGCCACCCGCGGCATTGTTGGTGTGCAAGGTCGACAGCACGAGGTGGCCGGTCAGCGCGGACTGGATCGCGATCTTCGCGGTTTCCAGGTCGCGCATTTCGCCGATCATGATGATGTCCGGGTCCTGGCGCACGATCGAACGCAGCGCGTGCGAGAAGTCGAGCCCGATCTGCGGCTTGGCCTGGATCTGGTTGATGCCTTCGATCTGGTACTCGACCGGGTCCTCGACCGTGATGATCTTGACGTCGGCGGTATTGAGCTGGCTCAGCGCCGTGTACAGCGTGGTCGTCTTGCCCGAGCCGGTAGGGCCGGTGACGAGCATGATGCCATGCGGCAGTTCCAGCACGTTGAGGAACTTCTGCAGGAACTGGTCGGTGAAGCCGAGCGTCTTGAAATCGAACACGACGGCTTCGCGATCGAGGATACGCATGACGACCGATTCTCCGTGCGCGGTCGGCACGGTCGACACGCGCAGGTCGAGCTCCTTGCCCTGCACGCGGATCATGATGCGGCCGTCCTGCGGCAGGCGGCGCTCGGCGATGTTGAGCTTGGCCATGATCTTGATGCGCGAGATCACGGCCGCGGTCGACGCCGCGGGCGGCGATTCCACCTCGTGCAGCACGCCGTCGATGCGATAGCGCACCTTGAGGCGGTTCTCGAACGGCTCGACGTGGATGTCCGACGCGCGCTGCTCGACCGCGCGCTGGATGATCAGGTTGACGAGGCGGATGACCGGCGCTTCCGATGCGAGGTCGCGCAGGTGCTCGATGTCGTCCTCGCTGCGGTTGTTCTCGTCGGTGAGGTTCTCGACGATCGTCCCCATCGCTGAACGGCCGGAGCCGTAGTAGCGCTCGATGAGGTCGTCGATTTCGCTGCGCAGGCCGATGTTCAATTTGACTTCGCGACCGGTTGCGAGCTCGAGCGCCTGCACCGGGAACGCGTCGGCCGGATCGGCGACGAGCAGGGTCACGTCGGTGTCGCTCTCCGCGATCGGGCAGACGTGGTGGTGCTTGAGGAAGCGCACCGAGGCCTGCACGTTCGCCGGCGGCGACTCCGGGAATTCCTTCGACGACAGCAGCGGCAGCTTGAGCAGCTCCGACACCGCATCGGCCATCTCGCGCTCCGACACGAGGCCGAGCCGGGTGAGCAACGACACGAGGCTGCCGGCCGCCGGATCTTCCTCGTGCAGGCGGCGGCCGCGCGCGAGATCGGTTTCCTTGAGGCGACCGCGTGCGACCAGGAACTGGCAGATACGCTCGTCGAGGCTGGCCTCGACCGCCGCGACGGCGGCATGTTCTACGGGTGCGACGGCAGCCATGGTTTCCTGAACACGAAAATCGGACGGGGCGGCATTGTTCCACATCCGGCGCCCTCGTCGGGACCTGCAGGGGACATCAGCCTGGAGCGGCGGGCCCGCCGCCCTCGCGCGAGTTCAGACCTCGATCGCCGGGCCGGGGTTCCCGGCCGCGGCCGACCAGCGTCTCGATGAACGCGCGGTTCAAGCCGATCCAGAGGGCGACCGGCACGATCGCCGGCAGCACGAGCGTCGCGAACTGGTAGGCGAGCGCGATCGCATTGGCGTCGAGTCCTGCCTGAGCGACTGCCGCGGCGCCGCTTGCGCCCGCGTCGAACGCGAGCGTCTTGAGTGCCTCGGCGACGATGCCGAACGCCTGGCCGAGCCAGATCACCGCGAGCGCGAGCGCGAACTGCAGCATGCGGCGGCCCGTCGACAGTGGCGTGGCCATCGCGAGGCCACCGAACAACGGCAGCGACCAGGCGTAGACCATCGGGTTCAAGGTCGGCTCGAGCACGCCGGTCGCGCCCCGCACGTCGACCGTCACGCGCGTGCCGAGGCTGACGAGGTAACCCGCCCGCGCGACCACCCGGCCGCCCGCGTCGAGCAGCTCGCCACCGAGGCGCACGCTCTCGAACAAGGTTCCCCAATGGCCGAGCAGCACCTGCTTGGCGACGAGCATCGCCGGCCACACCCACAGCGGCGCCGCCCAGAACCAGACGACGAACGCGAGCGGCAGCCACAGCACCGCCTTCAGGCCGAACTCGCGGATCGGCGAGAGCGCCACGCTTCAGCCTGCCCAGGCCCGCGCATTGCGGAACATGCGCATCCACGGCGAATCCTCGCCCCACTCGCGCGGCCGCCACGACAGCTGCACGCTGCGCACGACGCGTTCCGGATGCGGCATGAGGATCGTCACGCGGCCATCCGCGGCCGTGAACCCCGTGGCACCACCGGGTGAACCATTGGAGTTCAGCGGAAAGCGCTCGGTCGGCCGGCCGTGGTTGTCGACGAAGCGCACGGCCACGATTGCACGGCCGGCGTCGGCGGGATCGTCGTAGCGCGTGTGGCCTTCACCGTGGGCGACGGCGACCGGGATGCGCGACCCGGCCATGCCGGCGAAGAAGATCGAGGGCGAATCGAGCACCTCGAGCGTGACGAGGCGCGCCTCGTACTGCGCGCTCGCGTTGCGCACGAAACGCGGCCAGTGCGTCGCGCCGGGAATGATCGCCTTGAGGTTGGCGAGCATCTGGCAGCCGTTGCAGACGCCGAGCGCGAACTTCGCCGGGTCGGCGAAGAACGCCGCGAACGCGTCGCGCAGGCGCGCGTTGTAGAGGATCGACGCCGCCCAGCCGCGACCGGCGCCGAGCACGTCGCCGTAGCTGAAGCCGCCGCAGGCGGCGAAGCCGCTGAAACCGGCGAGCGTGTGCCGTCCGCTGGCGAGGTCGCTCATGTGCACGTCGACGGCATCGAACCCGGCATGGGTGAACGCAGACGCCATCTCCACCTGGCCGTTGACGCCCTGCTCGCGCAGGATCGCCACGCGCGGACGCGCGCCGCGCGCGATGTACGGCGCCGCGATGTCCTCGGCCGGATCGAAGCTCAGCACCGGCGTGATGCCGGGGTCGGCTTCGTCGATGCGCCATTCCAGTTCCGCGTCGGCGCTGGCCGGGTTGTCGCGCAGGCGCTGCATCGCATGGCTCGTCTCCGACCACGCCTGCATGAGTTCGCGCCATTCGAACCGGGCGAGCGTTTCGCCGTCGAGTTCGAGCCGCACGCGCGGCTTGGCCGTCGGCGTGGCCACGCGATGGGCGAGCGCATCGATGCCGTGCGCGGCGAGGGTTGCGCCGAACGCGTCGCGGTCGGCGCTGCGCACCTGCACGAGTGCGCCGAGTTCCTCGCTGAAGAGCGCGGCCATCACGCTGTCGCCCCAGCCGTCGAGCCGCACGTCGAGGCCGCAGTGGCCGGCGAAGGCCATCTCGAGCAGCGCGACGATCGCGCCGCCGTCGCTGCGGTCGTGGTAGGCGAGCAGCAGGCCATCATGGCTGGCCTGCCGGATCGCCGCGAAGAACGCCTTGAAGCGTTGCGCGTCGTCGAGGTCGGGCGGTGCGCCGCCGCCGCGGTTGAACGCCTGCAGCAGGCTGCTGCCGCCGAGTCGGTTGAGCCCGGCGCCGAGGTCGATCAGCCAGATTTCGGTATCGCCCGCGTCGAGGCGCAGTTGCGGCGTGAGCGCCTGGCGCACGTCGCGCGTGCGCGCGAACGCGCTCACGATCAGCGACACCGGCGATACGGTGCGCTGTTCGACGGCGCCCTCCTGCCAACGCGTCTGCATCGACAGCGAGTCCTTGCCGACCGGGATCGACACGCCGAGCGCGGGGCACAATTCCTCGCCGACCGCGTGCACCGCGTCGTACAACGCAGCATCTTCGCCATCGTGGCCGACCGCCGCCATCCAGTTCGCCGACAGGCGCACTTCGTCGAGCTTCACGTCGGCCGCGGCGAGATTCGTCAATGCTTCGCCGACCGCCATGCGGGCGCTCGCGGCCGCGTCGAGCAGCGCGAGCGGCGTACGTTCGCCCATCGCCATCGCTTCGCCGGCATAGCCGTCGAAGTCGGCCAGCGTGACCGCGCAGTCGGCGACGGGCACCTGCCACGGCCCGACCATCGGGTCGCGCGAGCAGAGGCCGCCGACCGTGCGGTCGCCGATGGTGACGAGGAACGACTTGCTGCCGACCGCGGGCAGGCGCAGCACGCGGCCGATCGCGTCGGCGAGCGCGATGCCCTCGACGTCGGGCACGATGTCGACGCGCGGCGGCTTGCGGCGGGCGTCGCGCTGCATGCGCGGCGGCTTGCCGAACAGCACGTCGAGCGGCAGGTCGATCGCCTCGCCGCCGAGCAGGCGGTCGCTCACGCGCAGGCGGCGCTCGGCGGTCGCATGGCCGACCACCGCGAACGGGCAGCGCTCGCGCACGCAGATCGCCTCGAACGCGGCGAGGTCGGCCGGCCGCACGCCGAGCACGTAGCGCTCCTGCGATTCGTTGCACCAGATCTGCATCGGCGACAGCTGCGGGTCGTCGCTCGGGATGTCGCGCAACTCGATGCGGCCACCGACGCCGGAGTCGTTGAGGATCTCGGGAATCGCATTCGACAGGCCGCCGGCACCGACGTCGTGGATCGACACGATCGGGTTGGCGTCGCCGCGTGCCCAGCAGGCGTCGATGACTTCCTGGCAGCGCCGCTGCATCTCGGGGTTGTCGCGCTGCACGGAGGCGAAGTCGAGCTGCTCGGAACTCGAACCCGCGGCGACCGACGAGGCGGCGCCGCCGCCGAGGCCGATCAGCATCGCCGGTCCGCCGAGCACGATCACCGCGTCGCCATCCTGCAGGCTGCCCTTGTCGACATGCGGAGCGCGCAGGTTGGCGAGGCCGCCGGCGATCATGATCGGCTTGTCGTAGCCGCGCCGCAGGCCCGGCGCGCCGGCGTCCTGCTCGAACGCACGGAAGTAGCCGCCGAGGCAGGGCCGGCCGAATTCGTTGTTGAACGCGGCGCCGCCGAGTGGGCCGTCGCGCATGATCTCGAACGCGCTCGCGAAACGCGGCGGCAGCGGCCGCTCGCGTTCCCATGGCCGTGGCAGGCCCGGGATGCGCAGGTCCGAGACGCTGAACCCGACGAGGCCCGCCTTCGGCTTGCCGCCGCGCCCGGTCGCGCCCTCGTCGCGGATCTCGCCGCCAGAACCGGTCGATGCGCCCGGGTACGGCGAAATCGCGGTCGGATGATTGTGCGTCTCGACCTTGATCGCGTACGGCACGTCCTCCGCATGCGCGCGGAACACGCCGTCCGCCGGGTCGGCGAAGAAGCGGCGCGCGGCAGTGCCTTCGATCACCGCCGCGTTGTCGTGGTACGCCGACAGCGTATGCGCGGGCGACTGCTGGTGGGTGTTGCGGATCATCGCGAACAGCGACTTCGCCTGCGCGAGTCCGTCCAGCGTGAAGGACGCATTGAACACCTTGTGCCGGCAGTGCTCGGAATTCGCCTGCGCGAACATCATGAGCTCGGCGTCGGACGGGTCGCGCCCGAGCTCGCGGTAGCGGTCGGCGAGGTAGGCGATCTCGTCGGCGGCGAGGGCGAGGCCGAGGCGGATATTGGCGGCTTCCAGCGCGGCGACGGCATCGCTGCCGAGTGCGACGCGCGCGAGCGGCTGCGCCGGGCCCGCGTCGAACGCGTGCGCGGCTTCGTCGAGCGAATCGACGACCGACTGCGTCATCGGATCGTGCAGGACGCGCGCGAGGCGCTGCCAGTCCTCGCTGCCGCGCGCGGGCGCCCCGTCGAGGTCGAAGGCCAGGCCGCGCTCGATGCGGTGCACGGGGAAACCGCAACCGAGCAGGATGTCGGTCGCCTTGCTCGACCACGGCGAACGCGTGCCGAGGCGCGGCACGACCCACAGCGACGCCGCGCGCGCGGGCTGCGTGCCGGCCTCGACGACCTCGCACAGGTGCGCGAGATCGAGCCCGGCGTCCGGTCCTGCGGCGACGAAATACACGTGCCACGTCGCGCGCACGCGCGTGCCGGGCAGTTGGCGGGCGAGATCGGCGTTGAGGCGATCGATGCGGAACGGGGAAAGCGCGGGCAGGCCGTCGAGGGCGATCATGGCGCGGGCGGCGATGGGGAGCCGCTTATTGTAGCCGATGCGGTCCGCGACCGAGGCGCACGGGGCCCTGAACGACGACGCCCGGCAGGTGCCGGGCGTCGCGGGACGCGCTTGGCGAGCGGTCAGTTACCGGCGAGCGCAGGCGGTGCGAGCGACTGCAGGCGCGCGAGCATCTCGTCCGGCGGCAGGTAGCCGCCGATGTGCGTGCCGTCGGGCGCGAAGACCGCCGGCGTCGCATTCACGCCGATCTGGGTACCGAGCGTGAACTGCTCGGCGACCGGGTTGTCGCACTTGAGCGGTGCAGGATTCGCGCCGCTCTTGGCCGCGGTGAACGCGCCCTTGCGGTCCTTCGCGCACCATACCGACACCGCCTTGTCGAAGGACGGCGTGTTGAGGCCGCTGCGCGGGAAGAACAGGTAGTCGAGCTCGATGCCGCGCTGGTTGTACTCGGCGACCTGCGAATGCAGCTTGCGGCAATAGCCGCAGTCGATGTCGGTGAACACCGTGACCTTGTACTTGGGCTTTCCGGACGGCGCGAACACGATGCGCTTGTCCGCCGGAACGGCGTCGACCTTGCGCTTGGTGTCGACCGCGAGGCGCGCGGCCGTGAGGTCGCGCTTGCTCCTGGTGTCGTACAGCGAGCCCTGCAACAGGTACTTGCCGTCGTCGCTGACGTAGACCATCTGGCCGCTGACGATGACCTGGCGGAAACCCGGCAACGGCGCCTGCTCGACTGCGTCGACCTTGGCCTGCGGCACGAGTTCGGTGAGCGCCTTGCGCGCGGCGGCGTCGGCGGGGGACTCCGCCGCGCGGGCGGCGAAGGACAACGGCAGCGCGGCGAGCAGCGCGGCGAAAAGGTGGCGTCGGATCATCGTGGCGTCCTCAATTCTTCGCGGCGCTGGCCTGCGCCAGGCGATCCAGTTCGGCGGCGAGGCGATCGGGCGACATCGCGATCTGTCCCGGGATCATCGTGCCGTCGGCCGCGAGCATCGTCGGCGTACCACCGATGCCGAGCGCCTGGGCGAGCTCGGTGAGCTCGGCCACCGGGTTCGGGCAGGTCGCCTTGCCGGGGTCCTGGCCCGCCATCGCCTTGGTGAAGGCGCTCGGGCGGTCCTTGGAGCACCACACCGCCTCGGCCTTCTTGTCCGCACCCGGATGGATCGACAGCGGGAAGAACAGGTAATCGACGGTGATGCCCTTCGCATTGTACTGGGCGATCTGCTCGTGGAAGCGGCGGCAGAACGGGCAGTCGACGTCGGTGAACACGGTGACGCGATGCTTGGACGCGATCGGCGCCTGCGGCGCGAATTCGATGCGCTTGTCGGGGCCGATCCGGTCGAGCGCGGCCTTGCGGACCTTGCCGCGCGACACCTGCGTGAGGTCGCGCTTGGCGGCGATGTCGAACGCGCTGCCGTTGAGGAGGTAGCGCCCGTCCTTGCTCACGTAGACGAATTCGCCGCCGGCGATCGCCTCGTAGAAGCCGGGCACCGCCGATTCCTGCGCCGCCTCGATCTTCACGTTGGGGGCGATCTGCCCGAGGGCCTGGCGCACCGTGTCCTCGGCGGGAGTCGCGGCGAACGCCTGGGTGGCCAGCAGCAGGCCGGATGCAATCAGCGGAAAACGCATGGATACCTCGCGCGAGAGTACGGATCGACTTGGGGGACCGGCTGCGGCGGAAGAAGCTTGCATCGTCCCCTCGACCGCGCGTGGCAGCCAAGGTTCCCAGGCCAATGCGGGATTCTCGCACGCGCCCCCGGCTGGCGGAAGTGAAACCGATCGCGCCGCCGCGTTCAGCTGCGCCATTCAGCCGCGTGGATGATGGCGCGCGTGCAGGCGCTTGAGGCCTTCCTTCGCGACCAGGGTGTAGATCTGCGTGGTCGAAAGCGAGCTGTGCCCGAGCATCAGCTGCAGTGCGCGCAGGTCCGCGCCATGGTTGAGCAGGTGCGTCGCGAACGAATGGCGCAGCACGTGCGGCGAGATGCGCGAGGGCGCGATCCCCGCCGCGAGGGCGTGCTTCCTGACCAGCGTCCAGAACATCTGCCGCGTCATCGCCGCGCGCCGGTTGCTGACGAAGAGCGCGTCACTGCGCGCGCCCTTGAGCAGCACCGGACGCGCTTCGGCGACGTAGCGCTGCAACCAGTGCGCCGCTTCGTCGCCGAGTGGCACCAGGCGCTCCTTGCCGCCCTTGCCGAGCACGCGCAGCACGCCCTGGCGCAGGTTGACCTGCGCCGCGGTGATGCCGACGAGTTCGCTCACGCGCAGGCCGGTCGCGTACATGAGCTCGATCATCGCGCGGTCGCGCAGGCCGAGTGCGTCGTCGCGCGGCGCACGCAGCAGGTTCTCCACGTCCGCTTCGGACAGGGCCTTGGGCAGGCTGCGCGGCAGCTTGGGCGCGTCGACGAGCAGGGTCGGATCGGCATCGAGCCGCCCCTCGCGCACGAGCAGGCGATGGAAATGGCGCAGTGCGGACAGCAGGCGTGCATTCGAGCGCGCCTTGTAGCCGCCGCCGGCGGCACCGCCCGAATGCGAACGTTCGCCGAGATAGCGCTGCACGTGTTCGCGGTCGGCATTCGCGAACCCGAGGCCGCGCCCGCCGAGCCAGCGCGACCAGCCCTCGAGGTCGCGCCGGTAGCTCGCGAGCGTGTTGGCGGCGAGGCCGAGTTCGGACCACGCGCGCTCGAGGAAGAAGTCGATCAGCGCAGCGTCGGCCGGCGCCACCGCGGCCGCGCGCGGCCGACCGCGCGGACGCGCCGGCGCCGCGGTCGCGGTCGCTGCGCGCGCGCGCGGTGGCTTCGAAGTGCGGGTCATGCGGCGGCGGCGTCCCGGGTTGCTTGCGCCGCCGAGCCTAAACCGCGACGCTAGCAGGCGTCACTCCATCCTTCCGACGATGTCCCAAGCGCCTCCCGCTTCCCTGTGGTTGCGCCTCGCCGCCGCCGCGTACGACCTGTTCCCGCTGATCGGGCTATGGATGCTCACGGTCGGCCTCGCGCTGCTCGCCGTGCACGGCGACGTCGACGTCGCGCATCCCTCCCCGCTCTACCGCAACCTGTTGCGCACGGCCCTGCTCGGCGTGACCGCCGCGTATTTCGTGCTGTCCTGGACGCGCGGCGGCCAGACCATCGGCATGCGCGCATGGCGGCTGCGCGTGGTGTCGGCCGACGGCATGCCGCTGCACTGGCCGCGCGCGCTGCTGCGCTTCGCGGTCGCGCTGGTCTCGCTGTCCGCCTGCGGGATCGGCTTCCTGTGGTGCCTGGTCGACCACGACCGGCGCGGCTGGCACGACCTCGCCAGCCGCAGCAGGCTCGTCCGGACCGGACGCTGAAGCGGTCAGGCCGCGAGCGCGCGCGCGACCATGCCTTCGATCGCGTCGAGGTCGGGAATGATCGCGCGGTCGTCGCGCACGAGCACTTCGGCACGCACGCCGGGCGCGTGCGGATGTTCGTCGCTGGTCGGGATCAGCAGTTCCTGCGTGATCGTGGTCAGGCGCGGGAAGCCCTGCGCGAGCAGGGCCAGGAACGGCATGCTCGCGTTGCCGCCGAGCGCCTTCAGCACGGCGACGCGCGCATTGGTGCGGCTCTCGTCGGCGAGTTGCCCGGTGAGCATCGGGAACGAGAACAGCGGCAGGCGCCAGCCACGCCACGGCAGGCGACCGAGCAGCCACGCCGGTGCGTTCGGAATCGATTCCGGCCGCGTGTAGCTGATCACTTCGGCGACGGTCGCATTCGGCAGCAGCACGCGGCCTTCGGTGATCGGCACCATGACGCCACGGATTTCACGCGGTAGTTCGGCCATCTCTCATCCCCTTGCGCCGCCGCAGCGACGCGGCTGTGACGACGGTGGTGGCGCACGGGCGCCGTGTTCATGCCTTTTCCGCCAGCAGTTTCTCGGCGAGTTCCTTCGGCGTGCCGAAGAAGCTCACCACGCCGGTCTCGGTGACGCTGTCGACCATCGTGCTGACCACGCAGCTTTCCGGCGACTGCGCGTAGATCGTGCCGCCCCGGCCGGCCAGGTGCACGCAGCCGGACACCGCGTCGTCGGACATGCCGGAGAAGATGATCGCGCCGGCCGCCGCACCGTAGCGGTTGGCCGTGTCCTCGAGCACGCGGTCGATCGACGGCTTGTACGCGGGTTCGCTCGTCAGCTTCTCGAGCACGACGACGCCCATCGGGTCGACCTGCAGCCGTTGCGAATTCGGCACGATGACGATGTCGCCGTGCGCGACACGCTCGCCGTGCGACGGTGTGCGCACCGTCAGCGGCGTCACGCGCGCGAGCTGCTTGGCCATCATGTCGACGAATTCGTCGCCGAGATGCTGGGCGAGCAGGAACAGCGCCGGATAGTCGCGCGGGATGTCGGCGAGGAATTCGCGCACCGACTCCGGGCCGCCGACCGAGGCGCCGAGCACCCACACGCGCTGGATCTTCGCCTTGACCTGGTCCGGATCGAGCCAGTTCTCGTGATCGGGCCGCTCCGCCGTCGGCTGCACGGCTTCCTCGATGGGAATCAGCTCCAGCGAGAGCTCCGACATGGACGGGATGGGCGGCTGCGCCGCCTCGTCGCCGCCTTCGGGCGTGAGGTACTCCGCCGCGCTCATCTTCTCGATGCCGAAGTTGGCCCGACCGGTCGGTGCGGGCTCACCCGCATCGCCTCCGTCGAGATCCGCGAGCGACCACATCGCCGAAGCGCTCGTGGCCGGCTTGCCCCCAGACGGTCCGGGGGGAGCGGCCGCTGCCTCGC
The DNA here is from genome assembly GCF_004342425.1 of Dokdonella fugitiva. Lineage (GTDB taxonomy): Bacteria > Pseudomonadota > Gammaproteobacteria > Xanthomonadales > Rhodanobacteraceae > Dokdonella_A > Dokdonella_A fugitiva. Next base: position 164,709 of record NZ_SLWQ01000001.1, read on the forward strand.
CGAGATCGAAATCGAGGCCGAAGTCCGTCGCCGCCTCGTCGATCGCGGATTCGACGTCCTCGCTCGGACGAATGCCGGACGCGACCGGAATCGCCTCGGGCGGCACTTCGACGACGAACTCCTCGTCGAGCGGCGCATCCTCGAGCGGCTCCGGCGCGCTGACGTCGAAATCGGCGAGCAGGTCGTCGATGCCGGACAGTTCGATGTTCTCTTCCGCAGGCGCGTCGAAATCGATCGACGGCACCGTCTTCTCGGCGGGCGCAGGCGTCGGCACGTCGTCCGTGCGCAGCAGGTCGATGAACTCGGTCGGATCGAAGCCCGGCACCGCGGCGGTCGCCAGCACGTCGGCCGGAGCGGAAGGCGCCGGGGGTGGCGCTTCCGGTGCGGCGAATTCGTCGGCGAGCGCCGGCCCCGGTGCGGCGGGCGCGGATGCTTCGCGCGCGGCGGGCACCTCGGGCGCGCGCGCCTGCTCGTCCTGCCGGCGCAGCGGCACCGGTTCGGCGTCCGCCGGCCGCGGCGGGTCGAGGTCGCCTTCGCCGAGCACCTTCGCCGCGAGATGGCGCATCCAGCGCGCCTGGTCCCAGCCCGACAGGGCGCTCGACACGCCGCTGTCGTTGAACACGACCTTGTAGCGCGCGTCGTCGAGCAGCGCGTACACGCCGTCGAGGTCGGCGCTGTCCTCGTCCTCGAGGTTGACGATCACGACGTTCGCCTGCGAGCGCGCGAGCGCCTCGCGATCGAGCGCGGCGGCCGCCGCCTCGTAGACGATCGGCGCGCCGAGCGCCGTCAGCGTGTCGCGCAGATGGTCGGCACGCGTGCTCGATTCGTACAGCAGCGCGACCGCGACGCCGGATGAGCTAGACACGTTCGCGCCTCAATACTTCCTGGACCTGACGCAGCAGGTCGTCTTCCTGGTACGGCTTGCCGAGGTAGCGCTCGACGCCGATTTCGAACGCACGCTGGCGATGCTTCTCGCCGGTGCGCGAGGTGATCATGATGATCGGCACCTTGCGCAGGCGCGAGTCGTTACGCATGTAGGTCGCCAGCTCGTAGCCGTCCATGCGCGGCATCTCGATGTCGAGCAGCATGATGTCCGGCACCGTCTCCTGCAGCTTCTCGAGCGCGTCGAGGCCGTCCTTCGCGGTGAGCACCTCGAAGTCCGCGCGCTCGAGCACGCGCGTGGTGACCTTGCGCATCGTGATCGAGTCGTCGACGACCATGACCAGCGGCTTCGCGCGCACGTCGGAGGGCTGTTCCGGCTCCGGCGCCATGAACGCCGGCAGTTCCTCGATAGCGCCGGCGTCGATGCGCGCGCGCAGCGCCGCCAGGCGGCGCACGAGCGGCGCGAGGTCGAGGATCATCACGACCGAACCGTCGCCCATGATCGTCGCGCCGAAGATGCCCGGCACCGAACTCACCTGCGGACCCACCGACTTGACGACGATCTCGCGCGAACCGACCACGCCGTCGATGCGCACGGCGGCGCGCTGGTCGCCCGTGCGGGTCATCAGCAGCGGGATCTGCGTGTCGTCGCTGGTCGTACGCGGCCGCGGCAGGCCAAGCAGCTGCGACAGCTCGTAGATGCTGAATTCCTCGCCCGCGTAGTTGTGCTTCGGGTTGCCTTCGGCGATGCGCCGCTCGAGGTCGTCGTGCGCGATGCGCGCGACGCCCTGCACCGACGACATCGGGATCGCGTAGCTGCTCTCGCCGAGCTTGACAAGGATCGCCTGGGTCACCGCGAGGGTGAATGGCAGGCGGATCGTGAACTGCGTGCCCTGGCCGATCTTCGAATCGATCGTCAGCGAACCGCCGAGCTGCTTGATCTCGTTGTTGACGACGTCCATGCCGACGCCACGGCCGGCGAGCTGGGTCACCTGCTCGGCGGTGGAGAAGCCGGTTTCGAGGATGAAGCCGTACAGGTCGCGGTCGGACAGCTGCACGTCGGGCTTGAGCAGGCCGCGCTCGATCGCCTTGCGGCGGATCGCGTCGCGGTCCATGCCGCGACCGTCGTCGGTGATGCGCAACACGACTTCGGTCGCCTCGCGGCTGACCGCGATGTTGACCGTGCCTTCGGCGGGCTTGCCCGCGGCGACGCGTTCGTCGGGTTTCTCGATGCCGTGCGCGAGCGCGTTGCGCAGCATGTGCTCGAACGGCGCCTTCATGCGCTCGAGCAGGTTGCGATCCATTTCGCCGTGCGCGCCGTCGACCTTGAGCTGGGCGCGCTTGCCGATTTCCTGCGCCGCCTGGCGCAGCGTGCGCCGCAGGTTCGGCACGAGCGAGTCGAACGGCACCATGCGCGTGCGCATGAGGCCTTCCTGCAGCTCCGAACTCACGCGCGACTGCTGCAGCAGCAGCGTTTCGGACTGGCGCGTCTGCTCGTCGAGGATGCCCTGGATCGACACCAGGTCGGACACCGATTCGCTGAGCGCGCGCGACAGCTGCTGCAGCTGCGAGAAGCGGTCGAGTTCGAGCGGATCGAACGTACTGGTCGAATCGTGCTGCTCGCGCTGGTAGCGCGCGATGATCTGCGCTTCGGTTTCGATCTCGAGCTTGCGCAGCTGCTCGCGCAGGCGGTTGACGGTCTGCTCGAACTCGACGAGGTTGAAGCGGAAGTTGGAGATCTGCTGTTCGAGTCGCGAGCGGTAGATCGACACCTCGCCGGCGAAGTTCACCAGCGAGTCGAGCAGCTCCGAACGCACGCGGATCATTTCCTGCGGCGCACGCTCGACGTCCTCCTGGTCCATCGCGGTCAGGTGGCGCGGTACCGGTCGCGACGCCGGCGCCGTGTCGGCTGCCGCCGGCGCTGCCGCGGGCTGCGTCGCCGCCGGGGTCGCCGCGGCGGCGGGGGTGACCCCGCGGTGCAGGTCTTCACCCGCGACGAGCGCCTCGAAGCGCGCGATCGCATGCAGCGGCATCGCCAGCGCCTTGCGCTGGGCGACGCGCTGCACGAGCACGTGCAGGCGGTCGAAGCCGCGCTCGAGCGATTCGACCGCGGCGCGATCGACCGCGAGGCGGCCGTCGCTGACGGCGTCGACGAGCGATTCCATCGCATGACTGAGGTCGCCGATCGGCGCGAGGCCGGCCATGCGCGCGCCGCCCTTGAGGGTGTGCAGGTCGCGCTGCAGCGCGACGATGTGCGCGCGGTCGTGCGGCGATTCGCGCAGGCTCGCGACGACCGTGTCGGCATGGTCGAGGATGTCCTCGCTCTCCGTCACGAAGATGTCGAGCAGGTCGTCATCGGCATCGGCGGCTTCGAGGGCGCCGTCCGGCTGCGGATCTTCGGCCAGCGGCGGGGCCTCGCGCCCGCCGAGCGGCGCGTGCACGCCGGGCACGACACCGACCGGCGCCGCCGGCGCGGCCGGTTCGGGCGCGGATTCCGCGTCCGCGGGGAACGACGGGCCGGCCGCCTCGGATTCGACGGCCGGCGGAGTCGCCGCGGCATCGTCGAAGCCACCGAAGTCCGTGTCCGGCGCGGAGGTCGAATCGAGTTCGACCTCCTCGACCTGCAGTTCGCCGGCATCGGGGAACGGCACGTTGGCGATCCCGGCCCCGTCCACGGCCGGGGGAGCGTCGATCGCCGGTGCTCCCGGCGCGATGTCCTCGACCTCCGGCACGTCGATCGACGATGCTTCCAGCGAAATTTCCTCGACGGGCAGGCCGGCGAACATCGCCTCGATGTCCGTCGCCTGCTCGATGACCGGGGTTTCTTCCTGCGTGCCCGTCGGCAGCGTCGGCAGCTTCTCGAATTCGGCGAGCGCGGCGGCGAGGTCGTCGGGGATCTGCGCCTGCGGCGGCAGCTCGGAATCGGCCATCGCGATCGCTTCATGCGCATCGCGCAGCCAGTCGTCGACCGAGGTCTCCGTCGTCGACGCAGGCGAAAGCGACGCTGCCTCCATGAACGGCTCGGGCGGCACGTCCGCTTCGGCCGGGGCCGCGTCGGGGGCGACGCTCGCCGGCATCTCGGCCACGTCGCTGTACCAGGTCAGCGATGCCTCGGGTTCGGGCAGCGAGTCGCGCAGCGCGACCATGCGTGCGGCGAGCGCGCTGGAGTCCGGCAGTTGCGCATCGCCGGTTTCCAGCCGGTGCATCACGTCGCGCGTGAGCGCCGCGGTGTCGCGCATCGCGGCGACGCCGACGCGCAACGGCGGACGGTCCGCCGCGCGCAGGCGCTTGATGTAGGTCTCGAGCGGCGCGAGCACGTTGCCGATGGATGGAATGTCCACCATCGCGATCGCGCCATTCAGCGTGTGCACGGCGCGCAGCAGCGATTCGCTCGCGCGGATCGCTTCGGGCTCGCAGTTCGCGACGTACTCGTCGACGACACCGAGGTGCGCGGCGACCTCGCTCTGCAGGATGTCGAACAGCACCGGATCGATGTTCGGCAGCGGGCCCGCGACGACCTGCGCGGCCGCGGCGGGCGCAGCGACGGCTGCAGTGTCGCCCGTGAGCGAGCCCGTCGCCTGCACCTCCGCGTGCAGCGAAGGCTGTTCGCGCACCGGCGCGGGGACGCGCCGGCGCACCGTGCGGCGAACGGTGCGCGTGCCGGACGCGGCAGCGGGAACGCGCGCATCCTCGCCGGCGGCGACCCGATCGGCCGTGTCCATGATGCCGGCGACGTTGGCGCTGGCGCCGGCGTCGCCGCGCAGCGCGGCGAGCAGCGCCGGCAACGTGCCGACCGCGTGGTCGACCAGCGAGACGACCGCGTCGCCCGGCAGGATCGTGCGGTCGAGCACGCGGTTGAGCATGTTCTCGACCTTCCAGCTGAACTCGCCCAGGGTGAGCGCGCCGACGAGGCGGCCCGACCCCTTGAGGGTATGGAACGAGCGGCGGATCGGCTTGAGTTCCTCCAGGTTGCCCGTGTCGCGTTTCCACACCGGCAGCTGGTTGCGCAGGTTGGTGATCTCCTCGTCGACCTCCTCGAGGAAGACTTCGCGGATGTCGTCGTCGATTTCCTCGGCGGCGGCACCTTCGAAGCCGGCGAGGGGCTGCTCGCCCGCGGCGACTTCTTCCTCGATCTCTTCCTCGACTTCGATCCACTGCTCGTCCGCAGCGACGCCGCCGGTCGAATCGGTCTGGGCGAGGCGCAGGCCGGAGATGTCGTGCGATTCGGGTTCGGCCTGGCGCGCTTCGCCGACCACGAGGTCATGCAGGTCGCGACCGGGCAGCACGTCGATCGTCGGCGTCGCATTCGCGGCGGGGTGCTCCATCACGCCGGGCTCGAGCGCGACGGGTGACGGCGCGGCGGGTGGTGCCGCGGGCGCCGTGCCCGTCCGCTCCGCGGCAGGCGCGGCGCGCGGCGGCTCAGGCGCTTGAACCGGCTTCTCGCGCAGCTCCGCCGGCGGCAGCGGCCAGTAGCCGAGCGCTTCGAGGCTTTCGCGTGCGACGTCGAGGATCTTGTCGCGGTTGCGGCGCTGTTCGCGCGTCGCCTCGAGGTAGTACTCGATCGCGGCGAGCGCATCGGCGAGCTTGTCCATCTGCTCGGCGGTCGGCACGCGCTTGTGCGCGATGAGCTCGACTTCGACGAAGCGCACGACCGCGGTCATGAGCTCGGCCGCGTTGGCGAGGCCGAGCATGCGCAGCGCGCCGGCGATTTCCTCCAGCAGGCGCGGGATCTGCTGAACGCGCTGGTGGTCCCACGGTGACTCGATGAACGCGATGATGTCCTGCTTGGCCTGCTGGATGTTGACCGCGGCCTCGCGCATGAGCGCGTCGAGGATGCGACGCACCTCCGCCTTCGGGAGCTCCAGTTCGCCACTGCTCGGCGCTTCGCCGTCGCCGCCGTCGCCGAGCCGTTCGATGTGGTCGTCGAGCGAGGCCTCGACGTAGAGCAGCGCGCCGGCGACGTCGAGCAACGCGCCTTCGTCGACCGGGCGGCGGTGCTGCGACATCTCCTCGATGATTTCACGCTGTTCGCCGACGACTCGGCGCGGCACGCCGAGGCCGAGCATGCCGAGCGTGTCGCCGACGCGGTTGAGCACTTCGGCCTGCGCCGCGAGCTCGGACGCGTCGGTGTTGTGGCCGCGCAGGAAGATGTCGAGCGCTTCCTTGACGCGCACGAGGTCGTCCTTGATCGCCGCCGACACGGTGCCGAGCAGGTTCTTGTTGCGGCCCGTCATCGAGCCCTGCGCGTGCTGGAGTTCGCTCTGCGTCGGCAGCAGGGTGTCGAGGCGGTAGGTGCGGCGGATCTCCGCGCTGCGCGAGCCCGGCGCAACGCCGTTCGAGCCCGAGTGCGCGATGTAGTACAGCAGGTTCTTGACCAGTTCGCGCGGCGGCCTCGCCGCGAACGCGGCTTCGCCGCCCTCGGCGAAGCGGTGGATCTCGCGGTCGACGCGGCCGAACAGCAGCTTGACCGCGACGCTCGGCTCGAGCCCGCGGTTCTCCACGGCTTCGACCACGCCCGCGGCGACCCACCACAGGCGGCGCGGCTCGACGCCGTGCGAGATCGCGCGCAGGCGATCGAGCACGTCCATGAGCCGGCGCAGGTGCTCGCCGTTGGTCGAGTCGCGGAACCATTTGAGCAGCGCGGCCTGGAATGCGAGCCGCAGGCGCAGCGCCTGCGCGCGCAGCTCGGCCGGCGCGGCCGGCGCCGCGCTGCCGGCGGCGGCTTCGGGCAGGGCCAGGCCGAGGTCGGGCGAGAACAGTGCCGATTCGCTCAGCAGGTTCTCGCCGCGCACCGCGCGCAGGTCGTTGAGCAGCGGCAGCAGGACGATCGGGATGTCCTTGTGGCCGCTCTGCAGGCGCTCGAGGTAATCGGGCAGCTGGACCATGCCGCGCATGAGCACGGAATAGCCTTCGTCGCGCTGCTTGATCGTGTCGGCGACGAGCGCTTCGGCGAGGCGCTCCATGTTCTCGACCACCATCGCCGCGCCGTACAGCTCGACCATGCGCAGCGTGCCCTGCACCTGGTGCAGGTGCTCGGCGCACGAGCGCATCAGCGTGATGTTGTCGGGCTCCTCGACGTAGGTCTCGAGCGACTCGCGCGCCTGCGCGAGCGTCGCGTCGAGCGCCGGCTTGACCCAGTTCAGGGCGGTGAATTCGCCATCGTCGTACAGTTTCATGCCACTAGCCTCGACTGCGACGACCGGCGCGCACCGTGCGCGGCGCCGCAGGGGCGCCCGCTCGGGACGGATGGAGGGTGATCAGGGGTCGCTTCATTCGTCTCGACTCATCCCGGCAGCTTGAAGTCGGCGACCGACCGGCGCAGGTCCGAAGCGAGCTGCGCCAGGTTGCCGATCGACTCCGCGGTCTGGCTCGCGCCGACCGAAGTCTGCGAGGTGATCTCCTGGATCACGTTCATCGTCGCGGAAATGTTCGTCGCCGCGGCGGACTGCTGCCGCGCCGAGGTCGAGATGCCCTGAATCAGCGCGGCGAGGTTGTTCGACACGTTTTCGATCTCGCCGAGCGCGTGGCCCGCGTCCTCGGCGAGGCGCGCGCCCGAAACCACTTCCGAGGTCGTCTGCTCCATCGAGCTGACCGCCTCGTTGGTGTCGGACTGAATCGTCTGCACGAGCGTTTCGATTCGCTTCGTCGCGCCGGACGCGCGTTCGGCCAGTCGCTGCACTTCGTCCGCGACGACCGCGAAGCCGCGGCCCGCCTCGCCGGCCGAAGCGGCCTGGATCGCCGCGTTCAAGGCGAGGATGTTGGTCTGCTCTGCGAGGTCGTTGATGAGTTCGACGATCGCGCCGATTTCCTGCGACGACTCGCCGAGGCGCTTGATGCGCTTGGACGTCTCCTGGATCTGGTCGCGGATCGAGTCCATGCCCTGGATCGTCTGGCGCACGACCTGGGCGCCGTTCGCGGCGATCTGCACCGAGCGCTGCGCCACGTCCGCGCTTTCGGCGGAGTTCTTCGACACGTTGTCGATCGAGGTCGCCATGTCGTTGATCGCCACCGAGGCGGAGCTGATCTGCCGCGCCTGGTGCTGCGCGGCGTCGGCGAGCTGCATCGCGGTCGCCTGCGTTTCCTGCGCCGCGGCGGACACCTGCACGGCCGTCTCGTTGATCGTCGTGACGAGGCTGCGCAGCGCCTCCACCGCGAAGTTGACCGAGTCGGCGATCGCGCCGGTGATGTCCTCGGTGACGGTCGCCTTGACGGTCAGGTCGCCTTCGGCGAGCGATCCCATCTCGTCGAGCAGGCGCAGAATCGCGTCCTGGTTGCGCTGGTTGAGTTCGTTGGTCTGCTGCAGGCGGCGGCGCTGGTCGCGGATCAGGTTGTAGCCGAGGAACAGCAGCAGCAGCATCGCGATGGCGGCGGCGAGCGCGCCCCACACCGGGTTGCGGAAGTTCGCGAGGTTCTTGGTCGAGGACATCGCGTCGATCGTCTGCGCGGCGGTCACCGCGCGCAGCAGCACGTCCTGGCTGTCCGTGAACGACTTGTCCGACGCGTCCTTGACCTCCTGCAGGTTCGGCGCGGAGTCGACGATCGTCTTGACCGGTTCGGTCACCGACGTCCACTGCTGCGCGACGTCGCCGACGATCTGCTTGGCGGCGGCGTTGTCGAGCGGCTTGATGTTGAGCTCGGGCGCGCCCTCGAGCAGGCCGGTCACGACGGTCTGGTAGAGGCGCGAGTCGCGGCCGAGGCCGTCGGCGGACATCTGCGTGTCGGCGCCGCCGACGAGGATGCGCGTGACGCGGTTGCTCATGCGGTCGGCGAGCTGCATCTGGCGCGAGGCGATGTAGACCTGCGAGGCACTCGCGTTGCGGTCGGTCAGGATGTTGACGACCTCGCTCATGCGCGAGTTGAGCGCGGACACCTTGTCGATGAAGTCCTTGGCGTTGGTGTTCGCGGTGAGGACGACCGCCTGGTTGTCGATGATCTTCTTGGCGTCCGCCTGCAGCTGCTTCCATGCCGAGGTGAGCGCCTGTACCTCCTTCGGCATGCGCGTCGCGTAGCCCTTCATGCCGGTCTTGTCGCCCTGGTTCAGCGCCTCGACGTAGGCATTGATGTTCTCGCTCGTGCTCTTGAGCTCCTGGAAGGCGAGTTCGTTGCCGCCCGCCGCTTCCGCCGCGTACTTGGCGAGCTGCTGCGAGGACACCTGGATCTGCGTCGTGTACGCGACGGCTTTTCGATCCTGCACGTTCTGGAAGTACAACAGGACGAAATTCGCGATCGCGATGATGAACAACACGCCCAGCACGATGAACAGCACCGTGTTGGCGCGGCCGCCGCGCTCGAGTCCGACTGCACCCGACGTAGTACTCACACTTCACCCCCTATCGTTCTTCTCACCGCCGGCCCCCGAGGGTCGCCGGTGCGGGACATCTCATGCCGCGGCCTGCTGGAAATGGGCGCTGCGCACGAGGGCTGCCATGCTGAACAGCCCCCATTGCACCTCGCCCAACTGGACGTTCTCGCCGACGTAATGGTTGTAGCGCTCGTCCGCCTCGCCGACCGCCGCGGTCAGCTGTTCCTCGGAGAAGCTGCGCTGGCCGAGCACTTCGTCGACGAGCAGGCCGACGCTGCCGCCGTGCTGGCGCACGACCAGCACGCGCGTCGTCTCCGTGTTCGGGCTGCGGCCGCCGCCGACGAAGTCGCGCAGGTCGACCACCGGCACGAGGTTGCCGCGCACGTTGGCGACGCCGAGCAGCCAGCTCTTCGCGCCGGGCACGAGCGTGACCACAGGCGGCGTCAGGATTTCGTTGACCTCGGCGATGCTGCTGACGAAGTGGCGGTCGCCGATGCGGAAGCCGATGCCACGCCACAAGCCCGGCGCGTCGACCTGCTCCGGCGCGCCGGCCGCGTGGGCGAGGCTGCGCTGCTCGTACTCGGCGAGCACCTCGTACGGCGTGGTGGAATAGTTCTGCGCGGCCATGTCAGCGAGCCCTCGTCACGCGCGCGCCCGCGCGGCCTTTCGCCGCGGTCGCGACACTTGCGGTGGTACGCATCGCTGCCATGTCCTCCCCTCCCCAAAGGCGCCCGTGCTCACGTCCCGTCGACGTGGCGGCGGATCGCGCCGAGCAGTTCTTCGCGGGTGAACGGCTTGGTCAGGTACTGCTCCGAGCCGACGATGCGCCCGCGCGCCTTGTCGAACAGGCCGTCCTTGGACGACAGCATGATCACCGGCGTGTTCTTGAACAGCTGGTTGTTCTTGATGAGCGCGCAGGTCTGGTAGCCGTCCAGGCGCGGCATCATGATGTCCACGAAGATGATCTGCGGCTGCTGGTCAGAGATTTTGGCGAGCGCCTCGAAGCCGTCGGTCGCAGTGACGACGTCGCATCCTTCCTTGCGCAGCAAGGTCTCGGCAGTGCGGCGTATGGTCTTCGAATCATCGATGACCATGACCTTGACGCCGTTCAGGCCGCCCTCTTTTGTGTCGTCCACCTAACCCCCTCGCCACTCGACATCTGTAGTTCGCGGCCGCGCCCGTGAATTCGGACGCGTCGCCATGGCATGCAATCCGCATGCCTGAAATGACGGAATACGAAGCGCCTGATCTGGCGCACCACGCGGCCGTGCCCCTTATCCAACATAGCTAGCGAAGCTGTCAAGTTGTTGGCGTAAGTGTACGAACCGACGAAAGTTCGCCCCCCGACCAAGGCGCCACGCGAGCGTTCCGAGTGTAGTATGCGACCCGCCCTGCGGTTGCGACGGGTTTCGCGCTTGCATCGCCGTTGTGCACAGCAAAAATCGGCGCAAAGTGACGCTCCCGGCCCCGCCGTGGCATGGTTCGCAGCCGGCCTCGCGGCCGCACCGCTATGCTCCCACGAACCGCGTCCGGAAGACTGATGACCCCTAGCCTCGCCGTGCTGATGGATCCGATCGGCACGATCAACCCGAAGAAGGACACCACGCTGGCCCTGCTGCTCGAAGCGCAGCGCCGCGGCCATTCCCTCCACTACATGACCCAGGGCGACCTCGCGGTGCGCGACGGCGCGGCCTGGGCGCGGCTGGCGCCACTGGCCGTGCGCGACGACCCGCACGACTGGTTCAGCCTCGGCGCCGGCGCCTGGCGGCCGCTCGCCGGCATCGACTATGTGCTCGCACGCAAGGACCCGCCGGTCGACGCGCAGTTCATCTACGACACGATGGTGCTCGAGGTCGCGCAGCGCGACGGGGTCGAGGTCGTGAACGACCCGCGCGGCCTGCGCGACGCGAACGAGAAGCTGTTCTCGCTGCAGTTCCCGCAATGCTGCCCGCCCACGGCCATCGCGCGCGACGCCGCCGAGCTCAAGCGCTTCGTCGCCGAACACGGCGAAGTCGTGCTCAAGCCGCTCGACGGCATGGGCGGGCGCAGCATCTTCCGTTCCCGCCACGGCGACCCGAACCTCAACGTCATCCTCGAGACCCTGACCGGCAACGGCCACGGCTTCGCGATCGCGCAGAAGTTCATTCCCGAGATCAGCGCCGGCGACAAGCGCATCCTCATGATCGACGGCGAACCGGTGCCGTACGCGCTCGCGCGCATCCCGCAGGGCGACGATTTCCGCGGCAACCTCGCCGCCGGCGGCAAGGGCGTCGGCGTGCCGTTGTCCGAGCGCGACCGCTGGATCGCCGCCCAGGTCGGCCCGGAGCTGCGCCGGCGGCGCATGCGCTTCGTCGGCCTCGACGTGATCGGCGACTGGCTCACCGAGATCAACGTGACCTCGCCGACCTGCGTGCGCGAGCTCGACGCGCAATTCGGCCTCAACATCGCCGGGCTGCTGTTCGACCGGCTCGAAGCGGGTGCCGCCGACGGATGAGCGACCCGACGACGAGCAGCGCCGACCGCCTCGGCGTCACCCTGCTGTTTTCCGCCGTCGCCCACGCGGTGCTCGCGCTCGGCATCACGTTCGAGTTCGAAAAGGCGCCGCCACGCCTGCCGTCGCTCGACGTGATCCTCGTGCAGTCGGCCAACAGCGAGAAGCCGGAGAAGGCCGACTTCATCGCCCAGGCGAGCAACAGCGGTGGCGGCGACGCCGACAAGCCGCACCGGCCGTCGCAGCCGCTGTCGGGACCGGTGCCGAAGGCGACCCCGGGCGTGGCCCCGATCCCGCTCGAGGACGGGGCGCCGCGGCCGACGCCGCCGAGCCCGACCGAGATGCTCACCCAGCGCACGTCGACCTATCGCATCACGACCGACCAGCAGGTCGCCGAGGCCGAGCCGCAACCGGACCGCCTCGAACGCGAGACCGACCAGCGCAAGCTCGAGATGGCGCGGCTCGCGCAGGAGATCCAGCACGAAGCGGAGCAGTACGCGAAGCGGCCCAAGCGCAAGTACATTTCCGCGAACACGCAGGAATACGAGTTCGCCGCCTACATGCGTGCCTGGGTCGCGCGCATCGAACGCATCGGCAACCTCAACTATCCCGACGAGGCGCGGCGACGCCAGTTGCACGGCCAGCTCGTGCTCACGGTCGGGCTCGACCGCAAGGGCAAGGTGAAGAGCATCGACGTGATCCAGTCGAGCGGGCACAAGGTGCTCGACGACGCGGCGATGCGCATCGTGCGCCTGGCCGAGCCGTTCCCGGCCTTGCCCGAGAGCAAGGAACAGGTCGACGAGCTCTACATCAGCCGCACCTGGCAGTTCCTGCCGGGCGACATCCTCGTCAACCGCTGACCGCGGACGCGGGTCCGCGCGATGCGACGGGGATTCCCGTTCAGCGCGTCCTTAGGCCCGCCCGCGGCGCTCGCGTACAATCGCGCCATGGCCGACACCACGCCGCTCACCAACCAGCTGCTGATCGCGATGCCGACGTTGCGCGACCCGAATTTCGCGCGCGGCGTCGCGTTCCTGTGCCAGCACGGTGAGGACGGCGCGATGGGCCTGATGATCAATCGCCTGTCCGAATACCGCCTCGGCGACGTGCTCGCGCAGATGAACATGCATTCCGAGCTCGCCGACGTCGTCGACGCGCCGGTGCTGATCGGCGGCCCGGTGCAGCCCGAGCGCGGCTTCGTGCTGCATTCGCCCGGCGGCGAATGGGAATCCTCGTTCCGCATCTCCGAGCAGATCGCGGTGACGACGTCGCGCGACATCCTCGTCGCGATGGCCGCGGGCAAGGGCCCGCGCCACGCGGTCGTCACGCTCGGCTATTCCGGCTGGAGCCCGGGCCAGCTCGAGCAGGAACTGTACGAGAACCACTGGCTGACCGCGCCGGCGACCGAGCACGTGCTGTTCGAGACGCCGCTCGAGGAACGCTGGGAAGCCGCCGCCGGCCTCGTCGGCGTCAACCTGTTCCAGCTCGCGAGCTATGCCGGGCACGCCTGAAGGCACCGCGCTCGCGTTCGACGTCGGCACGCGCCTGGTCGGCATCGCGGTCGGCAACTCGATCTCCGCGAGTGCGCGACCGCTCGCCGCGCTCGGCGCCGACGACTGGGCCAAGCTCGACGCGCTCGTCGCCGACTGGCGGCCGGACCACCTCGTGGTCGGCCTGCCGCTCGCGCTCGACGGCGGCGAACAACCGATGAGCCGGCGCGCGCGCGCGTTCGCCGAGGCGCTGCGGCAGCGGTATGCCAAGCCGGTGCATCTCGTCGACGAGCGCAACACGTCGCGCGAAGCGGCGCGCCGCTTCGCCGCCCGGCGCGCCAGCGGCGCGGCCAGGCGCAAGGACGCCGCCGCGATCGACGCGCTCGCCGCGCAGATCATCCTGGAAAGCTGGTTGGCCGGCGGCGCGCACGTCGACGGCCGCGCGAACTGATCCCGAGGGAAACACGATGTCCGATCCGTCCAGCGGCGCCGATGGCCGCCTGCGCCACCTGATCACGCTCGAAGGGCTCGGCTGCGCGCGCATCGAAGGCCTGCTCGACCGCGCCGCTGCGCTGCGGGGCGAATTCCGTGCCGGCGCGACGTCGCTGCCACTGCTCGCCGGGCGCACCGTCGTCAACCTGTTCTTCGAGGCGTCGACCCGCACGCGCACGAGCTTCGAACTGGCCGCGCGCCGCCTCGGCGCGACCGTGGTGAACTTCGACATCGCGAGCTCCTCGACCAGCAAGGGCGAAACGCTCGAGGACACGCTCGCGACGATCGAGGCGATGGGCACCGACGCGTTCGTCGTGCGCCATCGGGAGAACGGAACACCGGCGCGCCTCGCCGCGCACGCGCGTCGTGCATCGGTGCTCAACGCGGGCGACGGCAACCACGCCCATCCGACCCAGGGGCTGCTCGACCTGCTGACGATCCGCGACCACAAGGGTCGCATCGACGGTCTCAAGGTCGCGATCTGCGGCGACATCCGCCATTCGCGCGTGGCGCGCTCCGACGTGCACGGCCTGCGCGCGCTCGGCGCGGCGGAGATCCGCCTGTGCGGCCCCGCGGCGCTGCTGCCGGAGGCCGCCGGATTTCCCGGCTGCATCCTCTGCGGCGACCTCGACGCCGCGCTCGACGGCGTCGACGTGATCGTCATGCTGCGCATCCAGAAGGAGCGCATCGAGCACCTGCCCGGCCTCGACGAACGCGAGTACTTCGCGCGCTACGGCCTCGATCGCACGCGCCTCGCGCGCGCGCGTGGCGATGCGATCGTGATGCATCCGGGGCCGATGAACCGTGGCATCGAGATCGCCGGCGACGTCGCCGACGGCCCGCAGTCGGTCATCCTCGAGCAGGTCGCGAACGGCATCCACGCGCGCATGGCCGTGCTCGCCGAACTGCTCGCTCCGCGCTGAGGCCGGGCGCAGGCCACGGCGGCGCCGGCCGCCCTGCTAGACTGGCGGCTTCATCCCGGGGAAGCCTGCACATGCCTCTGCGCACACGGATCCTGCGCCACCTCGCCATCGCCACTGCCCTGGTGGTCGGCGCCTGCGGCAAGACGGTCGACACGAGCGCGCCGCTCGCGTTCGTGCCGGCCGACACGCCCTACCTGTTCGCCAACGTCGAACCCGCGCCGGAAACCGCGATCGCGCACTGGCGCTCGCAGATGCAGGGCGCGTGGCCGCTGTTCACCGAGCTCATGGACGAGGCGCTCGCCGAGGCCGGCAAGAAGGATGGGAACGCCGATGCGGCGAAGGTGCTGAAGGCGGTCCTCGCCGAAGTGCGCGAGCGCAGCACGCCCGAGCAGTGGCGCGAGCTCGGCCTGGACTACCGGGCGCGCATCGCCTTCTACGGCGTCGACCTGTGGCCCGTGCTGCGCCTCGAACTCGCCGATCCAGACGCGTTCCGGGCGATGGTCGCGCGTGTCGAACAGGCCTCGGGCAAGGCGCTCGGCAGCAAGCGTGTCGGCGACCAGGACGTGCGCACCTTCGGCAACGACGAAGCGCACGGCCTGCTCGCGGTGGAAGGCAAGCATCTCGTCCTCGCGTTGACCACGGGCGCCGCCGACGAAGCGCTCGAACGCCGGCTGCTTGGCCTCGACCGCCCCGCGCAGGCATTCGATGCCGCCGCGTTCGTCGACTTCAACAACGCGCGCGGCTACCTGCCCTACGGCAGCGGCTGGGTCGACACGCGCCGCGTCGTCTCGATGATCGCGGCGAAGGCTTCGGAAGGCGATCCGGCGAAGGCGCTCGATGCGACCTGCCGCGAGGAGATCGACGCGCTCGCGGCGAAGGCGCCGCGCGTCGCATTCGGCTACCGCGAGCTCGACGACAAGCGCATGACGATGCACGCGCGCATCGACCTCGATCCGGCGCTGGCCAAGGCGCTGTCGGCTCTCGCGGTGCCGCTGCCGGGCAGCGCCCCCGACGATGCCCTGCTCGATTTCGCGCTCGCGATGCCCGTCCTCAAGGCACGCGACTTCTTCGTCGCGCAAGCCGATGCGCTGGCCAAGGCGCCGTTCCGCTGCGCCGAGCTCGCCGCGGTCAACCAGGACATGGCGGATGCGAGGGCCAAGCTCGCGCAGGCGATCCCGCCGCCCCTCGGCGACGTGACCGCGGCGCGCGTCACGCTCGATCGCTTCTCGTGGGGCGAGGGTGAGGACGCGATGCCGGACGTCGCAGGCACGTTCCTGCTCGGCAGCGGCAATCCGGCCTTGCTCGCGAGCCTCGCGCAGATGGCCTCGCCCGCGCTCGCCGGCGTGGCGATCGCGCCCGACGGCAAGCCGGTCGCGATACCGGCGGCGGCACTGCCGCCTCAGGTCGCCGGCAAGTTCGACCTCGACGTCGCGATGACGACCAACGCGATCGGCGTGTCCTTCGGCAAGGACGAGGCGCCACGCCTCGCCACCGCGCTCGCGGTGCCGGCGGTCGCGAACGGCGCGTTGATGACGTCGCGCATGCGCGGCGAGGTGTATGCGAAGTTCGGCGAGGCGATCAGCCGCTTCGGCGCGGCGCTGCCGCCCGAATCGCGCAAGCAGCTCGACACGCAGCGCAAGCTCTATGCGCTCTACGCGCAATGGTTCGACCACGTCGATGCAAGCATGGCGATCGTGCCGGAAGGCATCGACATCGTCGAAAGCGTCGCATTCGGCGCGCACTGAGCGCGCCGCCGCTCACCCGGCGAACAGCAGGTCCAGGTGCACGCGGCCGGCGAGACCGGCCGCGTCGTTGACGCGACGCCACGCGGCCATCACCGCGGCCGGATCCGTGCAGCGCTCGCGCGTCCCGTCCCGGTGTAGGACTTCGGCGACCGCATGCAGCGCGAACAGCCCGGCGAGGTAGTCCTCCGGCGACGTGCCGGTCGCGCGCTCGATGGCCCAGGGATGGAACTCGGTCAGCACGGCGGGGCGGAAGCGCCGCAGCAGGCCTGCCATGCCGCGCAGGACGAAGGGCTCCATGCCTTCGACGTCGATCTTCACGAGGTCGAGCCGCGCGAGGTCGGCGAACAGGCCGTCCAGCGCGCGCGCGCGCACGCGCACCGAGGCACCCTCCGGCGCTGCGAGGCGCTCGCCCGAGGCCGGCGGCGTCGCGCTGTTGGACGTCGACGGGTGCGTGCGCAGCACGATCTCGCCGTCGTGGTCCGCCGCCGCGGCCGCGACGACCTCGACCTGGCGGAAGCCCGCGTATTGGGCCGCGCGCGCGAGCAGCACGCGATTGGCGGCGATCGGTTCGACGGCGATGACGCGGCCGCGTGGCCCGACCAGCGATGCCGCCGGCAACGCGATCGCACCGATGTTCGCGCCGACGTCGAGCATGACGTCGCCCTCGCGCAGGCGCTCCTGCAGGACCGCGAGCACGTGCGGATCGTGCGCCGCGCCGGCGAGCAGCGGCGCGCCGATGTGCTCGTCGCGAGGGTCGGCATACAGCGCATAGCCGGTGCGATCCACGCGCACGGGCGCCGCCTCGTCGTTGGCGACGATCCAGCGCCGGCCACGCCAGCCCGGCCCGGCCGCGCCGTCGTCGATCGCGTCGAGCAGGCGCAGCTGCGGTCGCCACGCGAGCAGCGCGTGCAGGCGCCGTTCCGCCAGCGCATGCATCTCGAACACGTCGCGACTGCGCCAGAGGATCCGCCGCAGCGGATTGAGCCAGCGATTGGAAGCGACGCCGAACAGGCGCCCGCGCAGGCTGTCGTCGTGGCTGTCGACGAACTGGAACGCGGCGACGCCCCCGGGGGCGAGGATGCGGAAGAACTCGTCGACGTAGCCGGCGGCGAGGTCGGCGGGAATGTGCTGCAAGGTGATGTGCGAGAAGACGAAGTCGACGCTCGCGTCGGCGATGCCTTCGATGCGCGCGGACGCATTGCGGCGGAACTCGACATTGGCGACGTCGGCGTTGAGCCGGCGCGCCGTTTCGACCATGGTCGAGGACACGTCGACGCCGATCGCGCGTTCGAAATGCGCGGCCAGCGCGCGCGTGAGGCGGCCGGCGCCGCAGCCGAAGTCCAGCGCGAGCGCGCGACCGCGCGGATAACCGCGCGCGGACAGCACGGCGAGCTGCGCGTCGACCTCGAGGCTGCCGGTGGCCAGGAACTCGTCGAGGTCCCACCGCCGGCCGCGCTTGTCGCGGTGCGACAGCACGGCCCACAATGGATCGTCGCGCCCGAGCGTCTCCCAGACGCGGCGCAGGCGTTCGAGCTCGGGCGTGTTCGGCGGACTGTGCGTTGCGTCGGTCGCGTCAGGTTTCAACGAGTTCGACACCGTCCAGGCCCTGGCTCAGCGTGTGCGCGTCGCCGCCCTGGGCGAGCTTGATGCGCAGGCGCACTTCGTTGGCCGAGTCGGCATGGCGCAACGCGTCCTCGTAGCTGATCTCGCCGGCCTGGTAGAGCTGGAACAGGCTCTGGTCGAAGGTCTGCATGCCGAGGTTGGTCGATTCCTTCATCACGTCCTTGAGCTTGTGGATCTCGCCCTGGCGGATGTAGTCCTGCACGAGCGGCGTGCCGAGCATGACCTCCATCGCGACGCGGCGCGCCTTGCCGTCCGGCGTCGGGATCAGTTGCTGCGCGACCACGCCCTTGAGGTTGAGCGAGAGGTCCATGAACAGCTGCTCGCGCCGGTCCTCGGCGAAGAAGTGGATGATGCGGTCCATCGCCTGGTTGGCGTTGTTCGCATGCAGCGTGCACAGGCACAAGTGGCCGGTTTCCGAGAAGTTGATCGCGTGCTCCATCGTCTCGCGCGTGCGCACCTCGCCGATCATGATGACGTCGGGCGCCTGGCGCAGCGTGTTCTTCAGGGCGTTCTCCCAGCTGTCGGTGTCGATGCCGAGCTCGCGTTGCGTGACGATGCAACCCTCGTGCTTGTGCACGTATTCGATCGGGTCCTCGATCGTGATGATGTGGCCGGTCGAGTTCTGGTTGCGGTAGCCGATCATCGCCGCGAGCGAGGTCGACTTGCCGGTGCCGGTCGCGCCGACGAAGATGATGATGCCGCGCTTGGTCATCGCCAGCGACTTGATCACCGGCGGCAGGCTGAGCTCCTCGATCGTCGGGATCTTCGTCTCGATCCGGCGCAGCACCATGCCGACGCAGTTGCGCTGGTAGAAGCACGACACGCGGAAGCGGCCGACCCCGGTGACCGAGATCGCGAACTGGCACTCGTGCGTCTTCTCGAACTCCTCGCGCTGCGACGGCGTCATCACGTTGAGGACCATGTCGCGCGACTGCTGCGGCGTCAGCGCGTTCTGCGTGATCGGCGTGATGCGGCCGTTGACCTTCATCGAAGGTGCAACGCCGGCCGTGATGAACAGGTCCGACGCCTTCTTGTGCGTCATCAGCTTCAGGTAGGAGGTGAAATCGACGCTGCTGCTCATGGCCATTCCCCGGGCCGGTCGTCCAACCGGCGTCGCTTCATCTTACACCGCAGCGGGCCGGCGCCGCGGCGACCGGCGCACATTTCACCACGGGCGGAGCGCACCCGGGCCGCCCGCGCCGGTCAGGCGTGGCGGCGGAAATAGGCGGTCGCAAGCGCGACGAGGAGCAGCGGCGGCGCCAGGTTGGCGAGCGCCGGGTGGAACCCGTACACCGAGCCGATGCTGACGATCGCGCGCTGCAGCAGGTAGAAGCCGAGCGCGAGCACGATGCCGATGAACAGGCGCTTGGACAGGCCGCCGCTGCGCAGCGCGCCGAAGGCGAACGGCACGGCGCAGAACGCGAGCACGAGCACGTCCAGCGGATAGAACACGCGTGCCCAGTACGCCTCGCGGAACGTCGAGGCGTCCTGCCGGTTGCGGTCGAGCGCGGCGATGTTCTGGTCGAGGTCGCGCAGGGTCATGTATTGCGCCTTGACGATGCTGCTCGCGAGCAGGCCGGGATCGAGCTGCGAATCCCAGGCCTCGGTGTCCTGCTTGGTGCTCGTGGCCGAGCCGTCGCCGAATACGGTGCGACGCACGTCGTGCAGGGTCCAGCGGCCGTCGACATGGACCGCATGGCCAGCCAGCGAGAGGGTGCGCAAGCGGCCGTCCGCGTCGAACTCGAACACGCGCACCCCGTCGAGGTCGACCTCGCCGGCGGAGCCGCGCGTGCGGCCGTGGCGCGCGCCGATCACACTCTCGCCATCGCGCGCCCACAGCACGCCCTTGGCGAGCGCGACGTCCCTGGACTTCGCCGCGAGCTGGAGCGCCTGAGCCTTGCGCTCGCCGTACGGGCCGAGCGTCTCGCCGAGCACGACCACGCCGAGCGTGAGCGCGCCGAGGCCGAGCGCGACCGACGCGCAGATGCGCAGCTTGGACAGCCCGGCCGCGCGCAACGCGGTCAGTTCGCCGGTGCCGGCGAGGCCGCCGAGGCCGAGCAGCCCGCCGATCAGCGCGGCGTAGCCGAACATCTCGTAACAGCGCCGCGGCACCGTCAGCAGCACGTAGGCAGCCGCACGCGCGAGCGTGTACTGGCCCTGGCCGACGTCGTTGAGTTCACCGATGAAGATGCGGAACGCGTCGAGCCCGACGATGACCGCCCAGGCCACCGCGACCGCACCGAGCACCGCCGCCGCGACGAGCCGGTCGACGCGCTTGAACACCGGGCGCCGGATCATGCGCGACGCCCCTGCTGCGGCGCCTTGAGGCGCTCGCCGTTCCAGATCAGCCAGGCGGCGATCGCGAGCGCGGGCACGTAGACCCACCACAGGCCGAAACCGGCGGCGAGCTTGCCCTGGCCGATCCAGGCGCGGCCGAGCAGCAGGCCGTTGTAGTAGACGAGCCATGCGAGCAGTGCGAGCAGCATGCGCGCATAGCGCGGCTCGCGCGGGCTCGTGCGCGACAGCGGCAGCGCGAGCAGGCCGAGCACGAGCGCCGACAGCGGCGCGGCCAGGCGCCAGTGCAGCTCGGACTGCATGACCGGATCGTCGCGGCCGGCCAGCAGCACTGCCGTCGGCGCGGCGCGCTTCTGTGCCGCCTCGTCTTCATCGTTGACGCTGTCGGGCAGGCGGATGTCGTTGCGCGCGAAGCGCATGAGGCGGAAATCGTCCTCGCCGAGCTTGCCTTCGACGCGGAAGCCGTCCTGCAACGCGATGTAGCGCCCCTCGCCGTCGGCGTCGTGGTAGAGGAAGCCGTGGGTGGCGGTGATCACGTCGATGCGCGTCTTGCCGGTGCCGCCGTCGGGGCGCTCGCTTTCGATGAACATGCGCTTGAACTGCGTGCCGTCGGCCGACATTTCGCCGACGTAGATGACGCCGTCGCGCCCGGGCAGCTCGACGAACCGCCCCGGCTCGAGGCCGGCGACGATCAGCGAGCGGCTCGCCTCGGTGAGCAGGCGTTGCGAGAGCCGGTCCGAGGCCGGCGCGAGCCAGAACGAGATGACCGCGAGCACGCCCATGGCCGGCAGCACGAACAGCATGAGCGGCCGCAGCAGGCCGGACGCGTCGAGGCCCGACGACTGCAGCACGGCCATCTCGCTGTCGCGCCACAGCCGCCCGTATGCGCCGAGCACGCCGAGCAGCACCGCCAGCGGCAGGAGGATGGTCAAGGTGCCGATCGCGCGCAGGCCGATCAGGGTGAACAGCAGCTCGGCCGGGATGCGCCCCTTGGCGATCTTCGCGAGCAGGTCGGCGACCGCGCCGCCGACCATGACCAGTAGCAGGATCGCGGTCGCGGCAAGGAAGCCCACGGCGAGCTCGCGCAGCAGGTAGCGATCGATGATGCGCAGGGCAAGCGGGTTGTTTTGCCTTAGAATGGAAAGCTTCATGCGCGCTGGCAATGGCGGCGCAGGCCGGTCGCGCCGGGGCGCCACCGCTGCATCGTCACGCGGTCCGGCCGATCCGGCCTCAAGTCCGACGAAGGGCGCAGTGTAACCGCGCGCGCACCCGGAACACCCACACCCTGGCGGAACCTCCCGATGAGTACCCTGAAGTTCAGCATCCGCAGCGACGCGCCGGAAGGCGCCGCGACCCCGTGCCTCGTCGTCGGCATCCACGAGGAACGCGTGCTCGGCGCCGCGGCGCAACGCATCGATGCCGCCTCCGGTGGCGCGATCCGGCGCCTGGTCGAGAGTGGCGATGCGACCGGCAAGGCCGGCACGTCGATCGTGCTGTTCGGCCTGCCCGGCGTCGCCGCCGAGCGCGTGCTCGTGGTCGGCCTCGGCGATGCGAGGAAGTTCGACGCCGCGGCCTACCACCGCGCCGCCAACGACGCCGCACGCGCGCTCAAGGCGCTGCCGATCGCCTCGGCGTATTCGACCCTGACCGAAGCCGACGTGCCCGGCCGCGACGAGGCCTGGAAGCTGCGCACCGCCGCGCTCGCGGCCGACGCGCAGGCGTACCGCTACACCGCCACGTTCAAGCCGAAGGAAGCGCCGAAGAGCAAAGCGTTGCAGGCGGTCGAATTCGCCGCGCCGGCCGGGTCGGGCGCGCGCGCGCTCGCCGAGGCGACCGCGATCGCCGCCGGCGTGCGCTTCGCCAAGGAACTCGGCAACCTGCCGCCGAACATCTGCAACCCGTCCTACGTCGCCGCGCAGGCGAAGCGGATCGCCGACGAACATGCCGGCGTCACGCTCGAGGTGCTCGAGCGCGAGGACATGGCCAAGCTCGGCATGGGCTCGCTGCTCGGCGTCGCGCAAGGATCGGCCAATCCGCCCAAGCTCGTCGTGCTGCGCTGGCAGGGCAAGGGCGATGCGAGTCGCCCGTACGCGCTCGTCGGCAAGGGCATCACGTTCGACACCGGCGGCATCTCGCTCAAGCCCGGCGCGGGCATGGAGGAGATGAAGTTCGACATGTGCGGCGCGGCCGGCGTGCTCGGCGCGTTCGTCGCCGCGGTGGAGCTGAATCTGCCGCTCAACCTCGTCTGCATCGTGCCCGCGGTCGAGAACATGCCCGACGGCAATGCGTACCGCCCGAGCGACATCCTGACCAGCATGTCCGGCCTGACGATCGAGGTGCTCAACACCGACGCCGAAGGCCGCCTGATCCTCTGCGACGCGCTCACCTACGCGCAGAAGTTCGACCCCGAAGTCATCATCGACGCGGCGACGCTCACCGGCGCCTGCGTGGTCGCGCTCGGCAAGCACGCGTCGGGCCTCATGACCAAGGACGACGAACTCGCCGAGCAGCTGCTCGCCGCGGGCACGCTGACGCACGACCGCGCCTGGCGCCTGCCGCTGTGGGACGATTACCAGGGCCAGCTCGAGTCGGGCTTCGCCGACGTCGCCAACATCGGCGGCAAGAATGCGGGCGCGATCACCGCGGGCTGCTTCCTCGCGCGCTTCACCAATGGCCGCCGCTGGGCCCATCTCGACATCGCCGGCACCGCCTGGGACGAAGGGCGCAAGGGGCTCGCGACCGGCCGGCCCGTGCCGCTGCTGGTGCAGTACCTCATCGACCGCTGCAACCCATGACCGAAACGGACCTGCTGCAGAAGCGCAAGACCCAGGTGCTCGCCGCGGTTTTCGGCGTCAGCCTCGTGGTCGGCGGCCTGCTCGCCGCCCAGCACGCGGACCTGTTCGCCAATCCCGCGGCCGTGCCCGCGGCGATGGAGTCGATCCGCGGCAGCGGGCTCAACCTCGCCTACCAGTTCGCCGTGCTGCTGCTGTGCTTTGCCTGGCTGGAAATGGATTCACGCCAGCTCGGCATCCGCAGGCCCTGGTGGCTGAACCTCGGCGTCGTGTTCCTGACCTCGCTGTTCGTCCCGTACTACCTCTACAAGACGCGCGCGCCGGGCCAGCGTGGCGGCGCCGTCCTCGCCTATTTCGGCGTGCTGTGCGGCAGCGTGTTCGCGATGCTGGCCGGCATGGTCCTCGCCGCATCCTTCTTCGCCGCGCCGCCGCCCGGCAAGGGAATCTGACCGCATGCCGCGCGCCGACTTCTACCTCATCGACAAGCCGCGCTTCCGCGCCGAGCCTCTGCTGCTCGTGTGCGAGCTCGCGAAGAAGGCGTTCGCGAGCGAGCAACCGACCCTGGTCCTCGCGCGCTCGCAGGACCAGGCCGAGGCGCTCGACGAGCTCCTGTGGTCGTTCGACGAGAACGCGTTCATCCCGCACCAGATCGCCGGCGACGACGACGACGCGATCACCGCAGTACTCATCGTCCCGCCCGGCGCCGCCGCCGCCGACCGCCCGCTCGTGATCAACCTGCGCGACGCCTGCGCGCCCGGCCTGTTCGAACGCGTCCTCGAAGTCGTGCCCGCCGACGAAGCCGAACGCGCCGGCTCGCGCGAACGCTGGAAAACCTACAAGGCCGCCGGCTTCGACGTTGCCAAGCACGACATGTAGCCACCCAAATAGAGCGAAACACGAAGGACACGGAGGAGAAAAAGCGAACTCGGTTCTTGTTTTCTCCGCGTGCTCCGTGTGCTCCGTGTTTCAATCCTGAGCTTGTCCTTCGTGTTTCAGTCTCCCGCCCTGCTCTACGGGCGCGTGCCGAAGTAGCGGTCGCCCGCGTCGCCGAGGCCGGGCACGATGTAGCCGTGCTCGTTGAGGCGCTCGTCGATCGCGGCGGTGAATATCGGCACGTCCGGGTGGCGCGCGCGCAGGTTGGCGATGCCCTCCGGGCAACTCACGAGGCAGACGAAACGCAGCGAGCGCGGGCGCTGCGCCTTGATGCGGTCGAGCGCGGCGATCGCGGAATTGCCGGTCGCGAGCATCGGGTCGACCACGATGACGTCGCGCGCTTCGAGGTCGCGCGGCATGCGGAAGTAGTACTCGACCGGATGCAGGGTCTGCTCGTCGCGGTACAGGCCGACATGGCCGACGCGCGCGCCCGGCACGACGTCGAGCATGCCGTCGAGCAGGCCGATGCCGGCGCGCAGGATCGCCACCAGCACGACCTTCTTGCCGTCGATCGCCTGCCCGGTCGCCGCGGCGACCGGCGTCTCGATCGCGACCTCGCGCAGCGGCAAGTTGCGCGTGACCTCGTAGGCCATCAGCGCGGCGAGCTCGCCGAGCAGGCGGCGGAACTCGATCGTGCTCGTCTGCTTCTTCCTGAGCAGGGTCAGCTTGTGCTGCACCAGCGGATGCCCGATCACCTGCACGCCTGCCGTCATCGCGTTCCCTCCGTGATTTTCCCCACGATACCGCGGGCCGCCTGTGCGGCGGTACGCGGACGCTGCGCCGGCCCCTGCTAGAATGGCCGACCCCCTCCGGAAAGGGCCGCACGAAGGCCCGCGGCACGCATGGACAATAGTTTCGAACCCGGCCAGATCGAATCGAAGTGGTACCCGCGATGGGAAGCGAACGGCCTGTTCGCCCCCTCGGCCAGCGGCGAGCCCTACTGCATCCAGCTGCCGCCGCCGAACGTGACCGGCACCTTGCACATGGGCCACGCGTTCCAGCAGACGATCATGGACGCGCTGGTCCGCTACCACCGCATGCGCGGCTACCGCACGCTCTGGCAGGGCGGCACCGACCATGCCGGCATCGCCACGCAGAAGATCGTCGAGAACCAGCTCGCCGCCGAAGGCAAGACGCGCCACGACCTCGGCCGCGAGGCCTTCGTCGAGCGCGTGTGGGCGTGGAAGGAACAGTCGGGTTCGACCATCACCAACCAGATGCGACGCCTCGGCGCGTCGGTCGACTGGTCGCGCGAGCGCTTCACGATGGACGAAGGCCTGTCCGCCGCGGTGCGCCGCGTGTTCGTGCAGTGGTACCGCGACGGCCTGCTCTACCGCGGCCGCCGCCTCGTCAACTGGGACCCGGTGCTGATGACCGCGGTGTCCGACCTCGAGGTCAACAACGAGGAGAAGGACGGCTCGCTGTGGTCGATCCGCTACCCGGCGAGCGACGGCGGCGAAGGCCTCGTCGTCGCGACCACGCGCCCGGAAACCATGCTCGGCGACGTCGCCGTCGCGGTGCACCCGGAAGACGAGCGCTATCAGGCGCTGATCGGCAAGACGTTGCAGTTGCCGCTCACCGGCCGCGAGATCCCGGTCATCGCCGACGACTACGTCGACCGCGAGTTCGGCACCGGCTGCGTCAAGATCACGCCTGCGCACGACTTCAACGACTGGCAGATCGGCGCGCGCCACGGCCTCACGCCGATCGTCGTGCTCACGCTCGACGCGAAGATCAACGAAGCGGCGCCGGAGAAGTACCGCGGCCTCGACCGCTTCGCCGCGCGCAAGGCGGTGCTCGCCGATCTCGAGGCCGCCGGCCTCCTGGTCGAAACGAAGAAGCACAAGCTGCAGGTGCCGGTGAGCCAGCGCTCGGACGCGGTCATCGAGCCGATGCTGACCGACCAGTGGTTCCTCGACCTCACGCGCGAGACGCTGCCGGACGGCCGGCCCGGCGGACGCAAGGCGATCATCGAACCCGCGCTCGCCGCGGTGCGCGACGGCGAGATCCGCTTCGTGCCCGACAACTGGGCGACCACCTACAACCAGTGGCTCGAGAACATCCAGGACTGGTGCGTGAGCCGCCAGCTCTGGTGGGGACACCAGATCCCCGCGTGGTACGACGAGGCCGGCAACATCTTCGTCGGCGAGGACGAAGCGGACGCGCTCGCGCACGCGTCGACCCCGCCGGTCGGCGCGCTGCGTCGCGACGAGGACGTGCTCGACACCTGGTTCTCGTCCGCGCTGTGGCCGTTCTCGACGCTCGGCTGGCCGGGCGAGACGCCCGCGCGCGCGGCGGAGTGGGAACAGTTCAAGGCCTTCGTGCCGAGCAACGTGCTCGTCACCGGTTTCGACATCATCTTCTTCTGGGTCGCGCGCATGGTGATGGCGACCCAGTACTTCACCGGCAAGGTGCCGTTCCGCGAGGTCTACATCAACGCGATCGTGCGTGATGCGGAAGGCCAGAAGATGTCGAAGTCGAAGGGCAACACGATCGACCCGCTGGACCTCATCGACGGCATCGACCTCGAGTCGCTGGTGAAGAAGTCGACCGCCTCGTTGCTGATCCCGCAGGTGCGCGAGAAGGTCGAGAAGCGCATCCGCAAGGATTATCCCGCCGGCATCCCCGCGGTCGGCGCCGACGCGCTGCGCTTCACCTTCGCCGCGCTCGCGAGTTACGCGCGCACGATCAACTTCGACCTCAAGCGCGCCGACGGCTACCGCAACTTCTGCAACAAGCTGTGGAACGCGACGCGCTTCGTGCTCATGAATGCACAGGGCGACGTCGCCCCTGCGGACACCGCGCCCGCGACCGAAGCCGAACGCTGGATCCTCACGCGCCTGTCGCGCACGCTGGCCGAGGTCGAGGCGCATTTCGCGACGTACCGCTTCGACCTGCTCGCGCAGGCGCTGTACGAATTCGTCTGGAACGACTACTGCGACTGGTTCCTCGAGCTCGCCAAGCCGGCACTGGCCAAGGCGGAGGGCCCGGCGCCGGAGGGCGGCGACGCGGCGGCGGCATCGACGCGCCGCACCCTGCTCGTCGTGCTCGAAGCGGTGCTGCGCGCGCTGCATCCGATCATGCCGTTCATCACCGAAGAGCTCTGGCATGAAACCTTGCGCTCCTCCCCGGACGCGCAGGGTGGAGCGGCATCCACGCCGGACGCCGCGACAGGGCAGAGCATCTCGGTACGGCCCTACCCCCGCGCGGCGGACTTCGCGACCGATGATGCGGCGACCGCCGAAATCGAGTGGCTGAAGGCGGTGCTGACCCAGGTGCGGCGCATCCGCAGCGAGATGGGCATCGCACCGCGCAAGGAGATCCCGCTGCTCTACGCCGGCGGCAACGCGACCGATCGCGCGCGCACGACGAAATTCGACGCGCAGCTCGGCTTCCTCGCGCGTGCCGAATCGCAGCGCTGGCTCGACGCGGGCGATGCGGAACCGGCGGCGGCCGCCGCGATCATCGGCGAAATGAAGCTGCTGATCCCGCTCGCCGGCCTGATCGACCTCGGCGCCGAACGGGCGCGCCTCGAGAAGGAAATCGCGCGCCTCGACGGCGAGATCGCCAAGTCGGGCACCAAGCTCGGCAACTTCGGCGAGAAGACGCCCGCGGCAGTGGTCGAGCAGGAGAAGCAGCGCCTCGCCGATTTCACCTCGACGGCCGCCGCGCTGCGCGAACAGCTCGCGCGCCTGCAGGGCTGAGTCGACGGTCGCGCCCCGCTCCGCGGGGCGCGATGGGCAAGCGCATCACTCGGGCGGCAGCAGCTCGATCGCCATCACGAGCGCGTCTTCGCGCCCCTTCTTCGCCGGGTAGTAGTTCGGCCGGCGGCCGAACTCGTTGAAGCCGAGCGATTCGTAGAGCGCGATCGCGCGCGGGTTCGACGGGCGCACTTCGAGGTAGACGCGCTCGGCACGCTGCCAGCGCGCGATGTCGAGCAGGCGCTTGACGATGCGCCGGCCGTAGCCGCGCCCGTGCAGGCCCGGCAGGACGCAGACGTTGAGCACGTGGGCCTCGTTCGCTCCGCTCGACAGCACGCCGTAGCCGACGATCGACTCGACGTCGACCAGTACGATGCATTCGTAGGCGGCGCGCAGGCAGTCGGCGAAGATCGCCCGGCTCCACGGGAATTCGTAGGCGAGCGCCTCGATCTCGGCGACCCGGTCGAGGTCGTCGGCTTGCATGCGGCGGAACTCGGGTTGTGCCTGCCTGAGGATCGCGACCACGATCGAACCGGAGCGAGCGCCTACCTTCCGGAACCGCCGGAAGCCGAGGGCATCTTGCCACGAATGGCGCGCGCGAATGTCGCCCGTGAGCGCGCCGGGCGGCGTTCGCCTACCGTTCGTCGCCCTTCGCGGGCCGGCGCAGCGGGCGCACGATGCGCTTGAGCTCGCTCCATAGTGCGCGCTTGGCCCGCGCGTCGCCTGCGAGTACGGCCGCCTCGGCGGCGACCACCCAGTCCATTTCGCGCTGCCGCTGTGCGCTCAATGCCGCGCCTGCGGCGCGCGCGCGCGCCTCGCCGAAGGCGACGAGCGCGCGCGCATCGGCGAGCGCAGCCTCCTCCGCCGAACCGGCCTGGACGCAGGCGACGCGGGCGAAGGCGAGCGCCCGCGTGACCGCCGCGAGCAGCGCGGCGCCGCGGGGACTCGACGCATCACCGAGCAGGAGTACCCCGCCGGCGGCCGGCGTGCCGGGCGCGGCCACGGCGGGTGGCGCGATGGCCGGCATGGTCGTCGCTGCCGCAGGCGCGGCCGGCATGCACCGCGACGTGCCACGCGGCAGGTAGACGTCGATGCCGATCTCGGCGAGCCGGCGCAGGTCCTGCTCATCCATGCCCGGCGTCCCCGTGCCGCCGCAGGTCCGCATGGAACTGCGCGTAGATGCGATCCAGCGCCGCACCGTAGGCATCCACGGTCGACTTGATGTCGTTGCCGGAGGCGGCCTGCTCGGCGCGGTAGTAGTCGTCGACGAGCGGCTGCCCGTCGCGCCCGTCGGCACGCAGCTTCAGCGCGACCACCGCGTTCCAGCCGCCGGTCGTGGCCGGCACGCGGTCGAAACGCAGGATGATGCCGCTGATGCGGATTGCCGGCGTGCTCGCCGGCAGCTCGTCGGTGACCTGCCGCGCGATCTTCGATTCGCGCAGGAGCGCGATCAGGCGCCGTTGCAGCACGCGCGTCGGCGGGTCGGTCCAGAGCTGGTAGTGGTACTGGCGCAGCTGCTGCGCACCGGGATCGAGCGCGTAGATGAGCGCCTGGTCGGCATAGAGGCCGTCGGCGCCGAACGCGTCGACGACGAGCGGTTCCGCGAACAGCGGCGCCGTCGCCAGCTCGAGCGGCTGCGGGCGCGGCAGCCGGAAATAGGTGAAATCAGGCACCGTCGGCGCGCCACAACCGGCGAGCGCGAGCAAGGCCGACGCGAGCGCGGCGCGGATCGTCGTCGATGTCCTCATTGCGGTTCTTCCTGCAGCTTGTCGGCCTTCGGCGCGAGGATGAGGCGGTTCGGATGGCTGCGGATCTCGCGGCTGAACTCGTCGAGGTTGCGGCTCGACGATTCGAGGTGGTGCGTGATCACGTCCATGCGCGCCGACAACGCGCCGAGCACGCTCGCGAGATCCTGCACCGCGCTGCGCACGTCGGGCCGGTTGTCCCTGGCGATGCCGGCGAGCTCGTCGAGCGCCCCGTCGAGGGTCGCGCGCGTCTTGCGCAGTTCGGCGCCGAGGTTCTTCACCTCGCCGAGGATCGCACCCACCGCGGCGCGGTTCTCCGGCCTGAGCAGGTCGTTGATCGAATCGGATGCGTGGTTCGCGCGTTCGAGCAGCGCGCGCGTCTGCTCGAGGATGACCGGCGTCGTCTTGTCGATGGTGCCGGTGATCGAATCGACGCGCTGCGACAGCGTCGCGATCAGCGGCGAAATCTGCGTGCGCGTGAGGTCGCTGATCTGCCCCGCGAGCTCGTTCATCGCGGCGAAGATGTCGGCGCCCTCGATGCCCTTCAGCTCGCCGCCGGGCGCGAGCTTGTCCTTGCTCGTGCCCTCGTGGATGCCGATCGAGACGTCGGCGAGCAGGCCGCTCGATTGCAGCCGCGCCGGGCTGTCCACCGGGATCGGCCAGTCGCGGCGGATCGCCAGCACGACCTTGTAGCGCGTTCCTTCGGCAGTGCGCTCCGGCGTCACCGCACCGACCTGGCCGATGCGGTAGCCCTCGTAGAACACCGGTGCGCCGTAGCGCAGGCCGGTCACGTTGCGGTAGCGCACGACGTAGTCGGTGCTCGCGACGCCCTTGCCGGTGATCAGCGCGAGCGCGACGAGCAGCAACGCGATCGCGCCGACGACGACCGCGCCGACGAGGGTGTAGTTGATGGTGTCGCGTTTCATCGATAGCGCCCCTTCCGCCCGCGCGGCGCCCGTGGGAGCGGCTTCAGCCGCGATGCTCGCGCCATGCCGCGACGCCCGGAGCCATCCCGGCTGAAGCCGCTCCCGCAGATGCCGAAGCTCCGCATTCTAAGCTTCCTCTTCGGTCAGGCGCTTTAGGTACGCGTCGGCGTCGACCTGCACCTCGCGCGGGCGACGGTTCAGCAGGTCCTGGATGCGCTCGTTGTCGCTCGCGCGCACCTCGGCCACCGTGCCGGTCATGAGGATGTTGCCCTGGTCGAGCACGGTGATCGTGTCGGCGATCTTGAACGCGCTTTCGAGTTCGTGCGTGACGACGACGATCGTCATGCGCAGCGCATCGCGCAGGCGCAGGATGAGTTCGTCGAGTTCGGCCGAGACGACCGGATCGAGCCCGGCCGAGGGTTCATCGAAGAACAGCAGGCGCGGGTCCATGACGATCGCGCGCGCGAGCGCCGCGCGCTTGACCATGCCACCCGAGAGCTGGCTCGGCATGAGGTCCTGGAAGCCGCCGAGGTTGACCACCTCGAGCTTGAGCCGGCTCATGATGCGGATCGTCGATTCGTCGAGCGTGGTGTGCTCGCGCAGCGGCAGCGCGACGTTCTCGCCGACCGTGAGCGAGGTCAGCAGCGCGCCGCCCTGGAACGACACGCCGATGCGCTTGCGCACGTCGAGCATCTCGCGCTCGCTCGCCTCGCCGAGGTCGACGCCGAACAGCCTCACGCGCCCCGACACCGGTCGCTGCAGGCCGAGCAGGTGGCGCAGCAGCGTGCTCTTGCCCGACCCGGAACCGCCCATGATCACCCGGATCTCGCCCGCGTTGACCGCGAAGTCGACCCCGTGCAGCACGCGCCGGCGGCCGTACCAGGCCTCGAGTTGCTCGACTTCGATGAGTGGTTGCGGCGCATTCATGTCAGCCGCCACCGCCGTCATGGTTGCGCACGATCGCGAGTCGCGGGACGGCGCCCGCCTCGTCGCCGTTCGCGAAAATCTTGCCCTTCGGCGCAGGCCGAACGGCCGCGTCGACGATCGCGTAGTGCAGGACGCGAGCGGAATCGATCAGCGGGGGGACGGCGTCGTCGGTCATGTCATCGGTTGAGGAAGAACGAGAACACCATGTCGACCACGATGATCCAGCAGATCGACAGCACGACCGCACGCGTGGTCGCGCGGCCCACGCCTTCGGCGCCGCCGCTCACGGAAAAGCCCGTGCTCACGCCGATCAGGGTGATCAGCACCGCGAACACGATGCTCTTGGACAGGCCCTGCCAGAGATCGCCGGCCGACAGCAGCGACATCGTCTGCAGCAGGTACGCGGTCGGCGTCACGTTGAGCGCGGGCGCGCTGTACAGCGCGGCGCCGAAGATCGCGACCGCGTTGGCGAAGATCGTCAGCGCGGGCAGCATCACGAGCATGGCGACCAGCGCCGGTGCCACGAGGTAGCGCACCGGTTCGATGCCGATCACCGCGAGCGCGTCGACTTCCTGCGAAACCGACATCGAGCCGATGCGCGCGGCGAGCGCGGAGCCGGAGCGACCGGCGACGAGGATCGCGGTGATCAGTGCGCCGAATTCGCGCGTGACCGACTTGGCGACCGCGACGACGACCTGGGACTGCGCGCCGAACTCCGACAGCGAGGCGATGAACTGGATGCCGAGCATGAGCCCGACCGTGAAGCCGAGCAGCGCGACGATCGGCAGCGCGTTCGCACCGATCTCGCGCATCTGCCGCGCGATCGCGGCGATGCGCACCGGCTGGCCGATACGCCATCCGGCGAACACGTAGTAGAGCGCCTCGAACAGCAGCATCGCCGCGTAGCCGACGCCCGCGAACGCGCCGAGCGTGGCGCGACCGAGGTCGCCGAGCGGTCGGGCGAGCGCGTTCACGCCGCGAGCAGCGCATCCGCGCTGGGCAGGATCACGAACACGCGATCGAGTCGCGCGAGTTCGAGCACCGCCCGCACCGCATCGCTGACCGCGACGAGGGCGAAGCGGCCGCCGTTCTGGCGCGCCTGCTGGAAACCCTCGACGAGCGCGGCGATGCCGGACGAGTCGATGTAGCTCACCGCGGACAGCTCGACGCCGACCGGCGTGCCGGCGGCGAGCGCGTCGAGCACGGCGCGGCGCACCTCCTGCGACCATGAGAGGTCCACTTCGCCGCTGAGGCGGACCAGCACGTAACCGTCGCCGCGTTCGGCAGCGACGCCATTCGGTGACACGCTCATGCCTCGTTCGCCTCCCCGGCGATGTCTTCGATGCGTTTGTGCATGACCAGGCGGTTGCCGCGACCGCACGCGGCCGGCTCGACGCGCCAGTCGTCCATGACCTCGTCGATGAGCGCGATACCGAGGCCGCCGCAGCGCATCTCGCCGAGTGGCCTGGGTCGCAGCGCCGCCGGGTCCGCGCACGGCGCGGTGTCGCGCAGCTCGAACGCGAGCGTCGTGCCGGTGCGCGCGAGGCGCAGTTCGATGTCGCCCTCGCACGACGGTCCGTAGCCATGGCGGATGATGTTCGCGCACGCCTCGTCGACCGCGAGCACGAGCCTGTCGCGCAGGCGCGGTTCGACGCCGAGCGCGTCGAGTGCCGCGCGGACCGAGCCACGCAGCTCGCGCAGCGACTCCGCACGCGCGGGCATGCGCCGCTCGACGAGCAGTTCGGGGTGTTCCGCGCGCGGCGCTTCCACCAGCAACAGGGTGGTGTCGTCGACGAGGCGCAATTGCTTGAGGTCGGCGAGCAGGCCGCGCAGGCGCGGTTCGAGCGATGCGTGCGCATGGCGCGCGATCAGCGCGCGCACGCCGGCATTCCCGATCGGTCTTCCGTCCGCGTCGCGCACGTCGGTCGCACCGTCGGAGAACGCGTAGAAGGTGCCGCCATCGAGCGCGATCTCGCGTTGTTCGAACACGACGCCGGGCAGGATGCCGAGCGGCGGGCCGCCCGAGGCGTACTCGTCGAACGCATCGCCGCGCTGCACGATCACCGGCGGGAAGCCCGCGCCGGCGAAGCGCACCCGGGTCGCGGCGCGATCGCAGTAGCCGACGAGGGCACAGACGAAACGGCCATCCTGGGTCGTCTCGCACAGCTCGTCGTTCGCGCGCGCGAGCCACGCCGCGGGCTCGATGCCATCCTTGCCGGCCCAGCGCAGCAGGCTCGCCGCGCGCACCATCAGCAGCGCCGCGTCGAGGCCCTTGCCGGAAATGTCGCCGACGACGAAGCCGATACGGCCGTCGGCGAGCTCGAAATGATCGTAGAAGTCGCCGGAGATCTCGTGCGCGGGGCGGTTCACGCCGATCACCGGAAAGCCATCACGACGCCGGTGCGGCAGCAGCGATTTCTGCAGCCGGCGCGCGAGGTCGAACTCGCGCTTGAGGCGCTGCTGTTCGAGCAGGCTCGCGGCCATGCGCGCGCTGTTGATCGCGAGCGCGGCGGGCGCGGCGACGAGGTCGAGCAGCTCCGCGTCGGCGGTCGAGAACGGCGTGCCGTCGCGGCGGTTGACGATCTCGAGCACGCCGATCGGGCCGGCGGCCGTGCGCAGCGGCGCGCAGACGAGGCTGCGCGTGACGAAGCCGGTGCTTTCGTCGGCGGCGCGCCAGACGCGCGCGTCGTTCGACGCGTCCACGACGAGCTGGGTCGCGTTGCCGGCGACCGCGGCACCGACGATGCCCTGCCCGACCGCGAGGCGCACGCCCGTGATGTCGACAGGACCGATGCAGATGCGGCAGTCGAGCACGAGCGTGGCGGGATCGAGCAGGAACAGCGAGGCGGCCTCGACCTGCATGAAGTCGACCACGCGCGTGACCGTCTCGGACAACGTCTGGCGCAGGTCCAGCGAGACCGCGAGCGCCTGCGACAGCTCGGCGAGGAAGGCGAGCGTGCCGCCCTCGCCGGCGCGCGGCTCGGCCTCCGGCCGATGCGCCGGGCGCACGCCGCCCGCGGTGCGCGCACCGGCGGAGCGGGCGCGCAGCGCCTTCATCCCTCGTTCCTGCCCGAGCCGCGCAGGGCACGCTCGCTGCGCTTGCGGCGCAGGCCCCAGAGCGTCATGACCGGACCGGACAGCACGTACAGTACGGCGATGCCGAACAGCACGCGCGGCGTGTCGACCGCGAGCGCGACGAGGATCAACATCGCCGCGGGAATCCAGATGAACGGCACGCGGTCCGATTTCGGCCACGCCTTGAAGCTGAAGTAGCGCACGCGGCTGACCATGAGCAGGCCGGCGACGATCGCGACGACCGGCGTCACGAAGTCCATTTCGCTCGCGCGCAGGCCCAGCCCGCCCGATTCGATCGCCCAGACGAACGACATGCACAGGCCCGCGGCGGCCGGGCTCGCCAGGCCCTGGAAATAGCGCTTGTCGGCGACGCCGACCTGGGTATTGAAGCGCGCCAGGCGCAGTGCGGCGCAGGCGGCATAGATGAACGCGGCGGCCCAGCCGACCTTGCCCCAGCCCGAACCGTAGGCCTTCAGCGAGGACAGCGACCAGGTGTAGAGCACGAGCGCGGGGGCGAGGCCGAAGCTCATGAGGTCGGACAGCGAGTCGTACTGCACGCCGAATTCGCTCTGCGTACCGGTCAGGCGCGCCACGCGCCCGTCGAGGCCGTCGAGGATCGCGGCCACGAAGACCGCCACCGCTGCATCGGTATAGCGGCCGCCGATGCCGGCGACGATCGCGTAGAATCCGGCGAACATCGCGCCGGTGGTGAACAGGTTCGGCAGCAGGTAGATACCGCGCGGCGGTTTGCGCGCGCCGGTCGAAGGAGCTTCCATGGTCGATCAGCGGCCGTGGCGGGGGTTGTGACCGCGAGTGTACCGTGATCCGCAATTCCGGGCGTTCTTGCTTGTAACGCGGGCGAAGTGGTGCTATCCAGTCGCCCCAAGCGCCGCCCCTGACGGCGCGCCGTGAACGAAGGTCACCTCATGAAGTGCAATTGGCTACTGCTCGCCCTCCTCGCCACCAGCCTGCCCGTGGCTGCCGGGGAAATGTATTCGTGGACCGATGCCAACGGCACCAAGCACTTCTCCGACTCGCCTCCGCCGGCTTCGGTCAAGGCGCAGAAGGTCAAGATGAAGGGCGGCGTGACCTCCAACGAGCCGGCCGAACAGCAGCAGCCTGCCGACAAGAACGCCGGCCCCGCGCTCGCCGCCGCCGCCGGTTATGCCCCCGAGGACATCAAGCGCAACTGCGCGATCGCGCGCCAGAACCTCGGCGTCGCCGAAGGCCGCAAGATCCCGGTCGATGCGCAGGGCTACCCGACCGACCTCGACGCGGCCAAGGCGCGCCAGCAGGAAATCGACCGCGCGAACGGGCAGATCAAGCTGTTCTGCTCGCACTGACCCGCCCCCGGCCGCGCGCGGCGCGGCGGCCCGGCAGGCGCTGCGCGGCTCGCGACCGCGCTGCTAGAATCGACGGTTCCGCCTCAGTCCCCGGAACGTCATGCGCCTGTCCCGCTTCCATCTCGCGACCGTCAAGGAAGTCCCCGCCGACGCGGAGATCGCCAGCCACCGGCTGATGCTGCGCACCGGCATGATCCGCAAGCTCGCGGCCGGCATCTACACCTGGTCGCCGCTCGGCCTGCGCGTGCTGTCGAAGGTCGAGAACATCGTGCGCGAGGAGATGGACCGCGCCGGCGCGCTCGAGCTGCTGATGCCGTCGATCCAGCCGAAGGAGCTGTGGGAGGAAACCGGGCGCTGGGAGAAGTTCGGCGGCCAGCTCCTCAAGATCAAGGATCGCAAGGACGCGGCCTACTGCTACGGCCCGACGCACGAGGAAGTCATCACCGACTACGCGCGCAACGAACTGCGCAGCTACAAGCAGTTGCCGGTGAACTTCTACCAGATCCAGACCAAGTTCCGCGACGAGATCCGCCCGCGCTTCGGCGTCATGCGCGCGCGCGAGTTCCTCATGAAGGACGCGTATTCGTTCCACCTCACGCAGGACTGCCTCGCGAACGAATACCGCAACATGTACGACACGTACGGCCGCATCTTCACGCGTCTGGGCCTGAAGTTCCGTGCGGTGCAGGCCGATACGGGCGCGATCGGCGGCAACGCGAGCCATGAGTTCCAGGTACTCGCCGATTCGGGCGAGGACGCGATCGCGTTCTCGACCGGCTCGGACTATGCGGCCAACATCGAGATGGCCGAAGCGCTCGCGCCGGCCACGCCGCGCCCCGCGCCGGCGCAGGCCCTCGAGCGCATCGCGACGCCGACGCAGAAGACGATCGACGAGGTCAGCGCCTTTCTCGGCGTGAAGCCCGTGCAGTGCGTCAAGACGATCCTCGTGCGGGGCTCCGACGGCCTCGTCGCGCTGTGCGTGCGCGGCGACCACGAAGTCAACGAGGTCAAGGCGGCCAAGCTCGCGGAACTCCCGGGCGAGGCCCTGCTCGCCGACGAGGCGGAGATCGTGCGCATGACCGGCGTGAAACCCGGCTTCATCGGCCCGGCCGGACTGCCCGACACGATCCCCGTGATCGTCGACCGCAGCGCCGCGGTGCTCGCCGATTTCGTCTGTGGCGGCAACCAGGACGGCAGTCACTACACGGGCGCGAACTGGGAGCGCGACGCGCGCATCACGCGCATCGCCGACATCCGCAAGGTCGTCGAAGGCGACCCCTCGCCCGACGGCCAGGGCACGCTGAAGATCGCGCGCGGCATCGAGGTCGGCCACGTGTTCCAGCTCGGCGACCGCTACGCGCGGGCGCTCGGCGCGACCGTGCTCGACGACACCGGCAAGGCGCAGGTGATGCAGATGGGCTGCTACGGCATCGGCGTCAGCCGCATCGTCGCCGCCGCGATCGAGCAGAACCACGACGACGCCGGCATCATCTGGCCCGAACCGATGGCGCCGTGGCGCGTGGCGATCTGCCCGATCGGTGCGGCGCAGAGCGCGCAGGTGCGCGAGGAAGCGGAGAAGCTCTACGACGAGCTCGCCGCGCGCGGCATCGACGTGCTGCTCGACGACCGCGGCCTGCGCCCCGGTCCGATGTTCGCCGACATCGAGCTGATCGGCGTGCCGCATCGCATCGTCGTCAGCGAACGCGGGCTCGCCACGGGCACCTTCGAATACCGTCGCCGCGGCGAGAGCGAGAACCGCTCGCTGTCACGCGACGACCTCGCCCGGCTGTTCGACTGAGCCGGGCGCGCCGGCCTGCGCGCCATCCCAAACTGCGGAGCCGATCACAGATCGGCGGGCGCGTCGCGGGCACGTGCGCACGTTTTGCTAGCATCGCGGGTTTGTCGATGCCACCGCGCCCGGCGTCGGAAGGCGAGAATCCATGGCGATTGACCTCAAGTCGATGAATCATTCCCAGCTGTCGGACCTGATCGCGCGCGCGCAGGCGCGGCAGCGCGAGCTCGTGCGCGAGAAGGCCGCGCGGCTGCGCGACAAGATCCATGCCCTGGTCGAAGCCGAAGGCCTCGGCATCGACGACGTGCTCGGCTCGCGCGCCAAGCGCAGCGCGGTCGTGCGCAAGGTGAAGCCGAAATACCGCAACCCGGCCACCGGCGAGACCTGGACCGGCCGCGGCAAGCGGCCGCGCTGGTTCAGCGCGGCGCTGTCGGCGGGCAAGAAGGAGAAGGACCTGCTGATCGGCTGAAAGGCCGGATCCGCGGATACCATGACGCCGGCCACGCGCCGGCGTCTTCGTTTGCACGATCGGGGCGGGCTGCACCCCGTGGTGGCTTGTGGCATGGCGCCTCTGGCAAGATTTCCATGTTTCCCGCTCGGCGCGCGCCTGCGGCGCCCCCTTTTTCCGACGCCAGCCATGCCCACGCCCCAGCGGAAGGTCCCGTTCAATGCACTCGATCGCCAGAACGGCGGCGAACTCGGTGCGCGCATGGCCGATGCCGCGCGTCGCGTCGTCGCCGGTGGCTGGTACGTGCTCGGCGGCGAAGTCGACGCGTTCGAACGCGAATTCGCCGCGTGGTGCGGCACGCGCCACGCGATCGGCGTCGGCAACGGTTCGGACGCGCTCGAGCTGGCGATCGCGAGCCTCGGACTCCCGGCCGGCGCGCAGGTGGCGGTCGCGCCGAACGCGGCGATGTACGCGACGCTCGCGATCGTCGCGAACGGGCTCGAACCGCTGTTCGTCGACGTCGATCCGCGGCGCGCGACGATCGATCCCCAGGCACTCGCCAGCGCGCTCACGCCGCGGACGCGCGCGATCGTCTCGACGCACCTGTACGGCACGCTCGCCGACATGGACGCGATCGATTCGATCGCGCGCGAGCATGGCCTCGCGGTGATCGAGGACTGCGCGCAGGCGCACGGCGCGAGCCGCGACGGTCGGCGCGCCGGGTCGTTCGGCACGCTCGCCTGCTTCAGCTTCTACCCGACCAAGAACCTCGGCGCGCTCGGCGACGGCGGCGCCGTGGTGACCAGTGACGACGCGCTCGCCGCACGCGTGCGGCAGCTGCGCCAGTACGGCTGGAAGGAAAAATACGACGTCACCGTCGCGCGCGGTCGCAACAGCCGCCTCGACGAAATGCAGGCGGCCTTCCTGCGCCTCAAGCTGCCGCTCGTCGATGGCTGGAACGCGCGTCGGCGCGCGATCGCCGCGCGCTACGCGCGCGACATCCGGCATCCCGCGATCGAGGTGCCTCCCGTTCACGGCGACGACCAGGTCGCCCACCTTTGCGTCGTGCGCAGCGAGCGGCGCGACGCGTTGCGCGCGCACCTTGCCGCTTGCGGCATCGGCGTCGACGTGCACTACCCGATCCCCGACCATCGCCAGCCGGTCTTCGGCGAGCGTTACGCGGCGTTGTCGCTGCCGGTCGCCGAACGCCTCGCGCGCACGTCGCTGTCGCTGCCGTGCTTCGCCGAACTCGACGACGCGGAAGTCGACTTCGTCGTGGACGCGTCCAACCGGTGGAGCGGCTGATGTACTCGCTGGTGATTCCGGTATACGGCAACGAGGCCTCGATCGGCGAGCTGCTCGAGGCGATCGCGGGCCTGTCGCGACGGCTGTCGCAGCCGCTCGAGGCCGTGTTCGTCGTCGACGGCAGTCCCGACCGCAGCTATGCGCTGCTGCGCGACGCGCTGCCGCGAATGCCTTTTCCCGCGCAACTGCTCGTCCACTCGCGCAATTTCGGCGCGTTCGCGGCGATCCGCACCGGGCTCGCCGCCGCGCGCGGTGAAGACGTCGCCGTGATGGCCGCCGACCTGCAGGATCCGATCGAGCTGATCGAGCGCTTCTACGACGTGCTCGCGCGCGACGAAGCCGACGTCATCATCGGCACGCGCGTCGCGCGCGCGGACCCGTTCCTGTCGCGCGTCGCCTCGGGCGTGTTCTGGTGGCTCTACCGCCGCCTCGTGTTGCCTCAGATCCCACCGGGCGGGGTCGACGTGTTCGCCTGCAACCGCGCGTTCCGCACCGAACTGCTCGCGCTCGGCGAGGCGAACACGTCCCTGGTCGGCCAGTTGTTCTGGGTCGGCATGCGTCGCGCGGTGCTGCCCTACGAGCGCCTGCCGCGCCGCCACGGCCGCAGCGCCTGGTCGTTCTCGCGCAAGCTGAAGTACCTCATGGACAGCGTGTTCGCGTTCTCCGACCTGCCGGTGCGCCTGCTCATCCTCGTCGGCGGACTCGGCCTCGGCGCCTCGCTGATGCTCGGCAGCGCGGTCGGGATCGCGCGCCTGCTCGGCTACATCACGGTGCCCGGCTACGCGATGACGATACTCACGCTGTCGTTCTTCGGCGGCCTCAACACGTTCGGGCTCGGCCTCGTCGGCGCCTACGTGTGGCGCGCATACGAAAACACCAAGCAGCGCCCGCTGGCGATCGTTCAGCGCGCGCACGATTACACGGGGACGAAGGCGCCATGAGCCATTTCGTGCATCCGCAGGGCCTGTGCGAATCGTCGGCGATCGGCGAGCGCACGCGCATCTGGGCCTTCGCCCACGTGCTTCCCGGAGCGACGATCGGCGCGGACTGCAACATCTGCGACCACGTGTTCGTCGAGAACGACGTCGTCGTCGGCGATCGCGTCACGATCAAGTGCGGCGTGCAGCTGTGGGACGGCGTGCGCGTCGGCAACGACGTGTTCATCGGCCCCAACGCGACCTTCACCAACGACCGCTTCCCGCGCAGCAAGGCGTATCCGGAGCGGTTCGCACGGACGCTGCTCGAGGACCACGTCTCCATCGGCGCCAATGCGACGCTGCTGCCCGGCATCACGATCGGTCGCAACGCGATGGTCGGCGCGGGCGCGGTCGTGACGCGATCGGTGCCGCCGAATGCGATCGTCGTCGGCAATCCGGCGCGCATCGTCGGCTATGTCAACGCGAAGAACGAAGCCGCGCTCGCCGTCGATGCGGTGCCGGCGCTGGCCGGCGCGCGCCGCCTCGGCGTCGGCGAAGTCGGCGTGCACCGCCTGCCGCGCGTGGTCGACATGCGCGGCAGCCTCAGCGTCGGCGAATTCGAGCGCACGGTCCCGTTCGCGCCGAAACGCTACTTCCTCGTCTTCGACGTGCCCGGACGCGAAGTGCGCGGCGAACACGCGCACCGCGAGTGCCACCAGTTCCTCGTCTGCGTGCGCGGCTCGGTCGCCGTGCTCGTCGACGACGGCCGCCGGCGCGCGGAAGTGCTGCTCGACGCGCCCGACGTCGGCATCCACATCCCCCCGATGACCTGGGGAACGCAGTACCGCTACTCCGACGACGCCGTGCTGCTCGTGTTCGCCTCGCACTACTACGATGCGAGCGAGTACATACGCGACTACGACGCCTATCTCGCCGCGATCGGCAGGGACGGAAGCGACATCGCATGATGTCCCAGCTCCACCGCGCGCTCGACAGGCCCGCGGCCAGGTTCCTCGTCGGCGGGGCCGGCACGACGCTCGTCTCCTACGCCGTCTATCTCGGGCTGCTGCACTGGTTGCCGTACCTCGGCGCCTACTGGATCGCCTTCGCCGTCGGTATCGCCTGGTCGTACCTGACCAACACGCTGTTCGTGTTCCGTACCCGCCCGACCATGGCGCGCGCGCTCGCGTTCCCACTGGTCTATCTCGCGCAGTGGGCATTCGGCTCGATCGTCCTCGTGGGCGCGGTCGACGGCATGCATGTCCCCGCGAGCATCGGCCCGTTGGTCGTCGTGATCGCGTCGCTGCCGCTGACCTATTTCCTGTCGAAATGGATACTCACCGCGCGCGGCTCGTCCGCGCCGGCCGGCGAAGCACGCGGGGCCGGCGATGCATCGCCTGCCGGGCGGATATCGGCCATCGATGACTGAATCGGCAGGATCCGCAGGCCTACTTCGCCGAGCGCTCGTTCGACGATCGCTTGCAGGCCTCATTGCCCGCCGGCAGCTCGGTGTTCGAACTGCCGTACACGTTCTTCCCGGAAAGTCCGCAGCGCGGCGGAAGCTATCTGCTGATCGAGCCGTATCTGCGCACGCACGGCCTCCGCTGGAGCTTCGGAACGATGCGAGGGCGACCCGGAGACGTCTGGTACGAACGCGCGTCGCGCCTCACGGGCCAGGAATTCGCCGATGCACTGGCCACGGCAGGCTTCGCCGCCGCCTACGTCGACGGCCGCGCGTACGACGACGGCGGGGCCGCCATCATGGCATCCCTCCGCGCACTGTTCGGTGGCCCCATCATCGAGGATGCCTCCACCCACCGTGCGCTGTTCCGCGTTCCGCCCGCGCGCCCGCGGGCGCGCCCCTTGGTGGTCGCGAGCACCGATCGTGGATGGCACACCCAGGGAGCGGCGAGCGCGACGCTCACGTGGAGCACGGGCTCCGCGCGACTCGCCATCGCCAACCCGACGGACGCCTCGCAACGCGTCCACGTGACGTTCAGGCTCGCATCCCGATCACCGCGCAAGGTCGACATCGCCTATGCGAAACGCGTTCTGTCCGGCGTGGCGCTCACCGCGGCCGCGCCGAGCGACATTTCGATCGCATTTCCCGCTGCACCCGGAATCACCTGGCTCGACCTCGACACCGACGTGCCAGCGCAACCGTCCGGCGATGGCGACCCGCGACGCCTCGGATTCGGGCTCAGCGACCTGTCCGTGACCGTGGAATGAAAGGCGCCGCCGTGTCCGCTGCGCACGTTCGCACTGGCGGCACGCGCGGGCCCGCCCGATAATCCACATGTCCCAAGCATCCTCGTCTCTCGCAATGGATTGTGCGGCATCCGCGCAGGCGGCAGCCGGCGCGGCGATGCATGGTGGCGCAAGTGGATGTGCGCCGGTTCCCAACCTCGCGCGCGGCTTCGCCCGGAATCGTGTGCCAGGGGAAAGGGCCTGCCCGCACCCGGAGCGTGAGGCGTCGACGCAAGCCGGG
Organism: Dokdonella fugitiva; assembly: GCF_004342425.1. GTDB lineage: Bacteria > Pseudomonadota > Gammaproteobacteria > Xanthomonadales > Rhodanobacteraceae > Dokdonella_A > Dokdonella_A fugitiva. The sequence continues at coordinate 207,344 of NZ_SLWQ01000001.1, forward strand.
TCCGGAATTCGTCACGCCGGCTCGTGACATCACCCGACCTTCCCGAGGAGGAACGCATGTCGAGCGAAACCCGTGTCGTGCCGCCGCGCATTCCTGCATGGGTCGACGATGTCGTCGCCGCTCTGTTTTCCCTCGCCGTAGGGGCGTGCGTCTTCCTGTCGTGGCCGCTCGACCTGCACACGCCGATCGTGACCGGCGGCGACGCGACCTCCGCGCAGTACGTCATCAAGTCGATCCTCGAACACGGCAGTTATACCCGCAACCCGGATGTCGGCGCGCCGTTCGGCGCGACGATGTACGACTACCCGATGCCGGAGCCGACGCATCATGCGTTCTTCCGGCTGTTGGGCCTGTTCAGCAAGGACCCGTTCCTCGCCTTCAACCTGTTCTACCTGCTCGGCTTCGCGGTCGCCGCGTACACCGCCTGCTGGGCCTTGAGGCGCAATGGCATCGGCCGCTGGCCGGCGATCGCGGGCGCGATCGCCTTCGCCTTGCTGCCGTTCCATTTCCGGCGCTTCGGCCACGTGTTCCTCGCTTCGTACGCGGCGATCCCGGTCTTCGCCCACTACACGCTGCAACTGGCGACGTATCGCGCGCCGCACGTGCCCGGCACGGTCCGCATCGGCGCGCTGCCGCTGCTCGCGATCGCCGTGGCCGCGGGGACCGGCGTGTACTACGCCTGGTTCGGACTGCTGTTCATCGTGTTCGCCGCGGCGCTCGGGGCGGCGCAGTCGCGACGGTGGCAGCCGCTGCGCGTGGGCGCTGCCTTCGCGGCGACGATCGTCGCGGTGATCGCGCTTTCGCTGCTGCCGAACGCCCTCTACCATGCTTCGGAAGGCGCCAACGCCGCGGTCGCCGCGCGCCAGGCGTTTGAGTCCGAAATGTACGGCCTGCGCATCACGCAGTTGCTGTTTCCGACCCCCGGGCACAGGATCGCCGTGCTGGACGCGTTCATGGCCGACTACAAGGACTCGGTGCAGTACGTCAACGAGAACTCGGCCGCGGCGCTCGGCATCGTCGGCGCGATCGGCTTCATGATCGCGCTGGGGGCAGTGTTCTTCGGCGACGCGCGCAGGCACGCGGCGTTGTGGGCGACCGGCGCGGCGTGCGCGGCCGGCGTGCTCTACGCGACCATCGGCGGCTTCGGCGCCATCGTCGGGCGCCTGTTGACTCCGGAGCTGCGCGGACTCAACCGGATCAGCGTCTTCATCGGGTTCTTCGCCCTGTACGCGTTGCTTTGCGCCTTCGAGATCGCGACGCGCGGCCGGCGGCGCCGGGCGGTCGACGTCGCGTTCACTGCCGTCGTCGTCGCGGTCGCCTGCTTCGACCAGATCCCCGGCAAGGGCCTCGTACACCAGAGCGCAAGGGTGATCGCGCCGCGCAAGGCGCTCTATGCGCGCATCCGCGCGGCGTTGCCGGGCGGCGCGCGCGTGTTCGAGCTGCCTTACACCTATTTCCCGGAAAGCCCGCACCGGGTCGGAAGCTACAGCCTGCTGGAACCGTATCTGTTCACGCAGGGTCTCGAATGGAGCTTCGGCGACATGCATGGCCGGCCTGCGGACGTGTGGAACGAGCAGGTCGCCGCGCTCGACGGCGATGACCTGGCCGGCGCGCTCGCGCTCGCGGGCTTCAGCGCGATCTACGTCGACCGGCGCGGCTACGAGGACGGTGGCGCGGCGGTCGAGCGTGGGCTGCGTGCACACTTCGGTGCCCCGATCGTCGAGGATGCGAACCTCGGCCGCGCCGTCTATCGCGTGCCGCCGCCGCGGCCGGGCATGGTTCCGCACGTCGCGGTGGACCTCGGCCGCGGCTGGAAAGCCGCCGGCGGTGATGCCGCGAGTGCCGCGGGCGACGCCGATCTCGTCGTCGCCAACCCCACGTCGTCGCCGGTTTCCCTCGCCTTGCGCTTCCGCCTCGACAGCGCGACGTCGCGCAAGCTCGTCCTGTCCTATGGCGACCAGGTCATCACGGCCTATTCCGTGCGCGGCGGCGAACGCGTGGAGGCGTCGGTATCGATCCAGGCGCAACCCGGCGTCTCACGCTTGCTCGTTGGCAATGAAGCGCCGATCGCCGCGGCCGCGCAGGACGCGGCGACGAAGCCGTCGGTGCGCATAAGCGGCCTCGCCTGGGGCGTGACCGGCCGGTTCTGATCACCCGCGCCGTTCTTCCGGCGCACCACGGCAGCGTGGTTGGCGAGGCCGTCGCGCTTGCCCGATAATCGCCCGACCCCGTCGCCGCCGGCCCCGTCCGCGGCACGCACGTGCAGCGCCCGGCCGGGCCGCCATCAAACTCCGCAGGCACGCATGATCCAGGACACGACGTCATCGATGGACAAGCCAGTGTGGGAGCCGAGCTCCGAGCGCATCGAGCGCGCGAACATCAGTCGCTTCATGCGCTTCGTGCGCGAGAGCACCGGCAACGACGACATCCGTCGCTACGCACCGCTGCACGAGTTCTCCGTGCGCAATCCGGAGCGCTTCTGGTCGCTCGTGTGGGAATTCTGCGGCATCCGGGCCCACGGCGACCACGAACCGGTGCTGGTCGACCGCGACCGCATGCCCGGTGCGCGCTGGTTCCCGAACGTCACCTTGAACTTCGCGCAGAACCTGCTGCGCTTCAAGGACGAGCGTACGGCAATCGTGTTCCGCAACGAGTGGGGCCATCGCCGTGAACTCAGCTACGCCGAGCTGCACGCCGAGGTCGCGCGCGTCGCGCACGCGCTCAAGCGCGCCGGTGTCGGCCTCGGCGATCGCGTCGCCGGCTTCATGCCGAACATCCCCGAGACGATCATCGCGATGCTCGCGACCACGTCGCTCGGCGCGACCTGGTCCTCGTGCTCGCCCGATTTCGGCATCCGTGGCGTGGTCGATCGCTTCGGCCAGATCGCGCCGAAGGTCCTGTTCACTGCCGACAAGTACGGCTACGGCGGCAAGCGCTTCGATTGCCTCGAGAAGATCCGCGGCGTGCTCGACGAGATGCCGAGCATCGAGCATCTCGTGGTCGTGCCCTACAGCGGCGAGCCGCTCGTCCTCGACGGGCTGCGCAACGCGGTCGCGCTGCCGGATTTCTGTGAAGGAGGCGAGCACGCGCTCGAGTTCGTGCCGGTGCCGTTCGACCATCCGCTGTACGTGATGTACTCGTCCGGCACCACCGGCGTGCCCAAGTGCATCGTGCACGGCGTCGGCGGCACCCTGCTGCAGCACCTCAAGGAGCTCGTGCTGCACACCGATCTCAAGCGCGAAGACCGCCTGTTCTACTACACGACCTGCGGCTGGATGATGTGGAACTGGTTCGTCTCCGGCCTCGCGGTCGGCGCGACCCTGGTGGTCTACGACGGCTCGCCCTCGCACCCGGACGGCAACGCGCTGTGGGACCTCGCCGACGAAGTCGGCATCAGCGTGTTCGGCACCAGTGCGAAGTGGCTCAGCGCGATCGAGAAGGCCGGCGTGAAGCCGCGCGAGACGCACAAGCTGCTGCAGCTGAAGACGATCCTGTCGACCGGCTCGCCGCTCGCGCCGGAGAGCTACGACTACGTCTATCGCGACATCAAGGACCGCGTGCTGCTCGCGTCGATCTCCGGCGGCACCGACATCATCTCCTGCTTCGCGCTCGGCTGCCCGGTGCTGCCGGTGTATCGCGGCGAATTGCAGTGCCGCGGCCTCGGCATGAAGGTCGAGATCCTCGACGACGATGGCAAGCCCGTGCGCGGCGAGAAGGGCGAGCTCGCGTGCACCGCACCGTTCCCGTCGATGCCGGTGTTCTTCTGGAACGACCCGGACGGCGAAAAGTACCGCAGCGCGTATTTTTCGCGCGTGCCGGGCGTCTGGTGCCACGGCGACCATGCGATGCTCACCGAGCATGACGGCGTGATCATCTACGGTCGGTCCGACGCGACGCTCAATCCGGGCGGCGTGCGCATCGGCACGGCGGAAATCTACCGCCAGGTCGAGCAGGTGCCGGAAGTACTCGAATCGGTCGCGGTCGGCCAGCACTGGGGCGACGACGAGCGCGTGATCCTGTTCGTGCGCCTGCGCGAGGGCATCGTGCTCGACGATGCGCTGCGCGAGCGCATCGCGCGGCAGATCCGCGCGAACACGACGCCACGCCACGTGCCGGCGAAGATCCTGCAGGTCGCCGACATCCCGCGCACGATCTCCGGCAAGATCACCGAGATCGCGGTGCGCGACGTCATCCATGGTCGTCCCGTGAAGAACACCGATGCGCTGGCGAATCCGCAGGCGCTGGCGTGCTTCCGCGACCTGGCCGAGCTGCAACGTTGAACCGCCGCCCGCATGCAGCGTCATGCAGCCGCCCCTAGCGCGCATGCTTGACCGGGGAGCTTCGCTCCTCCTCGCGTGGCTGCCAGCCACCGGCATCGCCGCACTCGGGCTGCTGCTTGCGGACGCCTACACCGCGCAGCGCGCGTTCCTGCTCGGGACGCTGGCCGCGGCGTTGCTCGTGCGGCCCTTGTGGAACGCCGAGGACCCGGTACGCTGGCCGGCGCGGGGCCCGCTCGCGCTCGTCGTCATCCTGCTGCTCGCGGCGATCATCCGCTGGCCCGGCGCGCTGCACGTGCAGGGCGGCCAGGACCAGGGCGTCTACGTCGCGATGGCGGCGCACTACGATCGCCATGGGCACATCGACATCGAAGATCCGGTCCGCGCGGCCTTGACGTCACCGGAGGCGAAGAGTCGCTTCGATGCAGGCAATGCAGGCGGCGTGTACGAGCCCGGCATCTACATCGACGTCGACCGGCCCGGCCACTATTTCCCGCGCTTCTACCACCTGCAATCGCTATGGCTGGCGATGGCGGGTGCATTGCTCGGCATGGCCGATGCGGCGGCGGCGCAGGTATTCTTCGGCATCGTCGCGATCCTGTTCCTCTCGCTCGTGGCCGTCCGGCTGGCCAGGGACCCGGTCTTCGGCATCGCCTATGCGGCGGTGCTGGCGATCCTTCCGCTGCACGTCTTCTTCTCGAAGTTCCCGATTTCGGAAATGCCGACCCTCGCGTTCGCGGCGATGGCCGGCTACGCGATGCTCCGGCACCACGAGCGGCCGGAAGATCCTGCCGCACCGCGCTGGCTGCTGTGCGCGGCGCTCGCGTTCCTGTGCGTTTTCCTCATGCGCATCTCGGGCTTCCTCTACCTTCCGTTGTTGCTGCTCGGCGCGACGGCGAGCCACATCGGCGTGGACGACGAACGGCTGCGGCGCCGCTGGCTGCTGTTCTGGTTCGGCACGCTGCTCCTGTACGCCGGTACGGTGGTCTACGGCTCGATCTGGGCCGCGCCGTACTCGCATGAAATCTATTCGACCGGCCTCGGCGCGACGCTCTACGCATCCATCCGCTGGTGGCTGCCCGCGGCGCTCGCACTCATCGTCCTGTCCTTCCTTGCCACGCGATCGGCGGCAGCGCGCCGCTCGTTGCGGCCGTGGCTCGGCCGCGCCGTCGCACTCGGCGCGCGCGCGGCGCCGCTGGTGGTCGCAGGCGGCGCGCTGTACGCCTCGCTGCGCATCAGCCAGCTCGCCTTCACAGACCGCTTCCAGGGACATGCCTTCTACGACCTGAAATGGCACGTTTCGCATGGCGGCATCGAGGTGCTTCGGCTCGGCGTCGTCCCGGTCTTCGTCGAACACGCAACACCGCTCGTCGCCGCGGCGCTGCTCCTTGCACTCGTGAACGCAGGCAGGGAGCCGCCTCGCCTGCTGCTCGTCGCCTTGGTCACGATCGCGTGTGCCTACAGCTCGGTCGTGCAATGGTTCGTTCCGTACCAGTACTACTACGCGCGCTACCTCCTCAGCGAGACCGTTCCATTCGCGATGCTGCTGGTGTTCGTGCGCGCGGGCGACTGGTGGCAGCAGCCACGGCTGCGCCGCTGGCTGGCCACTGCCGCCGTGGCGACGCTCGCCTGGTGCGCATGGTTCACCTGGCCCCTGATCGGGTTTCGTGAAGCGCAGGGAGCGGAAGCGTCGCTGGCCCGCATTGCGCGCCACCTCGACCGGGACGACGTGCTCATCGTCGACACGCGCGGCATACCCGTGCCGGGAATGATCACCACGCCGCTGAGGCTCTGGTTCGACAAGCGTGTCTACATCCTCGACGAGCCCGGGCACCTGCGGGATGTCGTACGGGACCTCAAGGCCGCGAACGCATCGGACCTCTACCTGGTAAGCGGGCAGGACGTCGCCGCCGACGGCTTCGCCCTGGTGGAACATGTCACCTACGACCAGCGCGTGATGGCGCCGGCACCGTACATCCCACGCACGACGAACGAACATGCGGCGCGACTGTCCCTGTACGCACTGGACGAGCGCGCGTGGCTGTCATCGGCGCTGCGATCCGCCGATGGCGTCAAGCTGAGCGATCTTCCCGCCGATTGCTGCAGCGGCATCCACGCGGATCACCTCTGGACCGATGCGGAAGCCCGCATCCGCCTGCCCGGGGCGTCCACGGCAGCCCGCCTGCTCGTGATCGGGATGCACGGCTTGCGCGACTACGGCGACGCCGACGTGCGCGTCTACATCGACGGCCACCCGCTGCCGCAAACCAGCGCGACGGCGAAGGAATTGCGCTTCGATGCAGGCGGCATCGATACCCGCGGCGACATCGACCTGCGCATCACGTCCAGGTCGTTCGTGCCGCGGGAGCTGGGATTGAACGACGACGAACGCCGCCTCGGCGTCGACATCGAATCCCTGCGTTTCGAATGAGGCTCAGGCCAGCGCGCGTTCGAGTTCGCCGCGCAGGTCCGCGACGTCCTCGACGCCGACCGACAGGCGGATCAGGCCGTCGCTGATGCCGAGCCGCTTGCGGTTCGCCGGCGGGATCGACGCGTGCGTCATGATCGCCGGGTGCTCGATCAGGCTTTCGACGCCGCCGAGCGACTCGGCCAGCGCGAACAGCTCGCAGCGCTCGAGCACCTTGCGCGCCTTGCGCAGGCCGCCTTTCACTTCGACCGAGACGATGCCACCGAAGCCGTCCATCTGCTTCTTCGCGAGGGCATGCTGCGGGTGCGACTTGAGGCCGGGGTAGATCACGCGCTGGACCGCAGGGTGCTTCTCCAGCCACTGCGCGAGCGCGAGCGCGCCGTCGCAATGCGCACGCATGCGCAGGTGCAAGGTCTTCAGGCCGCGCATCGCCAGGAACGAATCGAACGGACCCGCGACCGAGCCGACCGAGTTGTGCAGGAACGCCATCTGCTCGGCGAGCTCGGCGCTGCCGCCGACGACCGCGATGCCGCCGACGATGTCGGAGTGGCCGTTGAGGTACTTGGTCGCCGAATGCACGACGATGTCCGCACCGTGTTCGATCGGCCGCTGCAGCATCGGCGAGCAGAACGTGTTGTCGACGACGAAGATGAGGCCGTGCTTCTTCGCGAACGCGCCGACCCTGGCGAGATCGACCAGCTTGAGCATCGGATTGGTCGGCGTTTCCGCCCAGATCATGCGCGTGTTCGGCTTGAGCGCCGCCTTCAGCGCCGCCGCGTCGTTGAGGTCGATGAAGGTGAAGTCGAGCCCCGCGCTGCGCCGGCGCACGCGTTCGAACAGGCGGTAGCTGCCGCCGTAGAGATCATCCATCGCGATCACGTGGCTGCCCGAATCGAGCAGCTCGAGCACGGTGCCTGCCGCGGCGAGGCCGGACGCGAACGCATAACCCTGGCGACCGCCCTCGAGGTCGGCTACGCAGCGTTCGTAAGCCATGCGCGTCGGGTTCTGCGTGCGCGAATACTCGTAGCCCTGGTGCACGCCCGGGCTCTTCTGCACGTAGGTCGACGTCGCGTAGATCGGCGTCATGATCGCGCCGGTCGACGGATCGGGGCTTTGGCCGGCATGAATAGCTCGGGTACCGAGGCCATGGGTTGATGTCGATTTCATGAGTAGGTTTCCGTAAGGCCTCGAGACTTCTCGGCGGCCGCTGCAAAGGGCAAACACATAGCCACGAGCAGAGCCTCCCGTTGAGAAGGCTCGTACCCGAGTATATGGTCAGGATGGATCAGCCAAGGCGGGTATGCCACGGATGGCCGCGCGCTGCGTGGGACGAATGACCTCAAGCATGCCGGAGGTTGCTTCATGCGCAGAACAGTGTGCTTCAGTTTACGGTCTCGGCGCGCCCGCGAGGCGCAATGAGCAGGTCAAGATGCATCTGGCCATCGAGGCCCGCTGCACGATTGGCCTGATGCCATTCCTGCATCAAGGCTTGCGGCTCGTCGCACCTGACAGTACCTGCATCGCGGCGCAGCACAGTGACATCGGATGAGTACGCGAAAATCATATTCAGATACTCCAGAGGATCGTTGCCGACATTGCGTATTGCGACGGGACTGAACTCACTGAATACGGTTGGACGGTGTTTCTGCAGAAGCGCCGACATTCCACGCCAAGCCACCGGTTCGTGCCCCTCGATATCGATCTTGACGACATCCAAGCGCGGTATGGTTGCCAGGATGTCATCGAGTCTTTGTGTCGGGACCATGATCTCCTCGCTATTACCTGCACTGCGCACGCCCACAATGCCATTGGACGAGTCCAGGGCGCAGATTGCCGGTATCAAACCCGGCCCGTCGGAAGCGGCGAACGGCAACACGCTCACATTCGAGTATCCGTTCCGCACGATTCCGCCGTACAAGGCGCGGTGATTCTGCGGCAGTGGCTCGACGGCGAACACACGCCCGTGTTCTCCGGCAATCGCCGCGGCCTTCATCGTGTAGAGACCGATGTTTGCACCCACATCCAATACGTACGCACCGCTATGTAGCGCTTGTGCGAAGCGCTCGATCACATGCGGCTCGTAGTTTCCATCTGCAATGACCCCTGCGCTGATCAACCGATCACCCGGGTGGGCGAGTACCACATATCCACCCATATCGATCGGCAACATGGAGGCGCCTTGCTGCGACTTCATCCGATACTCGTCAGACGACATGATGCGGTCCGCGAGTACGGAAGGATGAGCCTCGTACCGGGTCACCCACTCGAGATGGTCACGCAGACCCCGCGCATCGGGCTCGCGGCCGAGCAACATCCTGTACGCCGCACGAATGTCATTCTTCGTGGCTACCAATTTTCCATCGCCCTTCCACCAACGCGGATTTTTCAACATCAGAAGATCAGCCCCAAGTAAGCGAGTTGGCAGTCACGACCTTGTCGAGCCCACCCCGATCAAGGAAAGTCGAAGACACGTTGCCTCTTGAAATATTCCGGAGACAAGCCCGGCGCCGAGGCCATCACCCTGCCCGCCGACGCAGGTAGTTGAGCAGGTCGATGCGCGTGATGAGGCCGAGGAACTTCGCCCCGTCCATCACGATCGCGACGTGCCCGGCGTCGAACACCGGCATCAGCGACTCGATCGGCGACTTGACGTCGAGTACTTGCAGCTTCTCCACCATCGCGGTCGATACGGAGTCGCGGAATTTCTTCTCGTCCGCATGCACGTGCAGCAGCAGGTCTGATTCGTCGAGGATGCCGACGATGCGGTCGCCGTCCATGACCGGCAGCTGCGACACGTCGTAGAGCTTCATGCGGTTGTACGCGGTGACGAGCAGCTCGTTGGGGCCGACCACGACGGTGTCGCGCTGCGCGTACGGGCGCAGGATGAGGTCGCGCAGGTCGCCGGTCGGCTGGCGCTCGAGGAAGCCGTTGTCGAGCATCCAGTAGTCGTTGTACATCTTCGACAGGTACTTGTTGCCCGTGTCGCAGACGAGCGTGACGACGCGCTTGGGTTGCGCCTGTTCGCGGCAGTAACGCAGCGCCGCGGCGAGCAGCGTGCCGGTCGAGGAGCCGCCGAACACGCCTTCCTTCGCCAGCAGCTCGCGCGCGGCGAGGAAGCTTTCCTTGTCGCTGATCGCATAGGCCTTCTTCACGCGCGAGAAATCGCTGATCGACGGCAGGAAATCCTCGCCGATGCCTTCCACCATCCAGCTCGACGACTTGGTCGACAGCGTGCCCTCGTTGATGTACTGGGCGAGGATCGAGCCGACCGGGTCGGCGAGGATGAATTCGGTCTGCGGGGACACCTTGGCGAAATAGCGCGACAGGCCGGTCATCGTCCCCGAGGAACCGCAGCCGAACACGATCGCGTCGACCTTGCCGTCGAGCTGCTCGAAGATCTCCGGGCCGGTCGTCTGCTCGTGCGCGAGCGGGTTGTCGGGATTGCCGAACTGGTTGATGAAGTACGCGCCCGGCGTCTCGCGCGCGATGCGCTCGGCGAGGTCCTGGTAGTACTCGGGGTGCCCCTTGGCGACGTCGGAACGCGTGAGCACGACTTCCGCGCCCATCGCCTTGAGGTTGAAGATCTTCTCCCGGCTCATCTTGTCGGGCACGACGAGCACTAGGCGGTACCCCTTCGCCTGCGCGACGAGGGCGAGCCCGAGGCCGGTGTTGCCGGCGGTGCCTTCGACGAGCGTCGCGCCCGGCGCGAGCTTGCCGGCCTTCTCGGCGCCCTCGATCATCGACAGGCCGATGCGGTCCTTGATCGAACCGCCGGGATTGGCGCTCTCGAGTTTGAGGAAGAGTTCGCAGGCGCCGGTATCGAGGCGCTGCGCCTTGACCATCGGCGTGCGGCCGATCAACTCGAGTACGCTCTGGTGGATCGTCATGCGGGCTCCGCGTAGGGCGTCGCGGGCACGGCCCGGCGACGGTCGCCACCTCCGGCCGGAGGTGATCGCGGAATGATACCCGAGGGCGGGGATGTCGCCGACGTCACCGCCTCTGCGGCGGCGCCGGCAACGGCAATCCGGTCAGTGCGCCGCGGCCCACATCGAGGTGAGCTTGTCCTTCGCGTGCAGCTTCTCTTTCTTCATGTTGTGCAGGGTGACGTCATCCATGGGCAGGACGCCGAGTTCGGCATCGCGCACCTTGCTGTCCAGCTCCTTGTGCCGCTGGTACAGGCTGCGGAACTCCGCGTTGCTCTGCATCAGCGCTTCGACTTCTTTCTGGTTCTGCTCGAACATCAGCCGGCCTCCTAAGGTGCAAGGAACACACACGCACGCGGCGGCACGGCCTTTCGGCCGTGCCGCTGCGGAGCGGGACGAGTTACCGCGAGGTTGCGAAATGGCTCGGAATGAGCCGCCGTCACCGTCGACGATGCCACGAACGCGGAGCGGAAATCGTCGGGCCTTGCTGCGGACGCCACTGCCAGGAAACGTCCGTACGCACGGCCCGCGCCTCGGGAAACCGAGGGAGTGCCATCCTCTGTCGCGATCGCTGCTGTCATGGGCTCTGGCCCAAGTGGGGTCCAGGAAAAAACGGGCCACTTGGGAGCTAGACGCTACTCCGATGCCCCTGCCTTGGCAACCGGAAAAGTGCGCGATCAGGCGCCCGCGATCGACCCGACGGGCTTGATGAATTTTTAACGCAAACAATGACTTGCGCCAAATCAATGAGATGCGGGCGCTGCCCGCCGGCAGCCCGTCACTTCGACTTTGGCGGCTTGGCTTTCGGCTTGGGCTTGGACACGTCCTTGGCTGCGGCCTTCGGCTTGGACCCGCCGTCCGACAGCGCCGCCGCAAGCTCCGCTTCCTTCTTCGCGAGCGCGGCCGCCTTGGCCTGCGCCGCGGCCATGCGCTTGGCCTGCTCCGCTTCCGCACGCGCCGATTCCGCGGCCTGCGCCGCCTGCGCACCCTCGGCACGCGCGGCCTCGGCCTCGCGCCGCGCACGCTCCGCTTCCTCGGCGCGGATCTGCGCCTGCAGGCGCTGGCGCTCCAGCTCCGCGCGCGCCTGCTCGGCGTCGCGCCGCGCGATCGCGAGCTGCAGGCGGTCATTCTCGCGCTGCAGGCTGGCGCGCTGCTCGTCGAGCGACTCGGCCTCGGCGCTCGCGCGCGCGCTGTCGATGCGCCGCTCGGCGATGTAGATCCAGTGTTCGCGCTCGCTGCGCCGCGCTTCCTTGAGATGCGCGAGCGCGAGGCGCGCGCGGTCCATCGCGATCGGCGCGCGGCTGCCGAGCAGGGGATCGGTCGCGAGCGTGTTGAACCGGTCGAGCAGGCGCAGGTAGTCGTCGTCGCGCGCGGCGACGGCGTTCGTGGCGCAAGCCACGAGCGCGATCGCGAGGACGCAGCGGGCGGAACGGGCGAAGTTCATGGCTGCTCCTGCTGCAGGCCGGCGGGGTGGCTGTCGAGGTCGCCTTGCAGGCCCTCGTTTTCGCGGGTCAGGCGCTCGACCTCGGCGCGCGCCCTGGCGAGCTTGGCCTTCGCCAGCGCGAGTTCGCTGTCGGCGAGCGACTCGGCGGCGAGCTGAGCCGCCGCGTCGTAGTCCTCGTCGCGCTGGGCGGCCTGGGCCTGGTCGAAATGGCGCCCGGCCGCACGGTACTCCGCCGCGGCGAGCTGCGGCGCGTCGGCCTGCCGCGCGGCGGCGAGCGCGCGCGAGGCGGCGTCGAGTTCGTCCAGCGGCGGCTTGGTCGGGGCGCAGCCGGCGGCCAGCGCGGTCACGAGAACGACGATCGCCGCATGGATTTTTTTGCGTGCTGGTGTCATAACTTCGCCGCTCGCCTGCACAGGGGCCCCTATTTTGGGAAGGCGACGCCGGGTTTGGCAATGCTGGACCGACGAACCGGCGAATGTGACGAACGAACGAGAGCGAGAACCGCGATGGATATCGGCTATTTCCTGAAACTGATGACCGAGAAGGGTGCGTCGGACATGTTCCTGACCACCGGCGCTCCGGTGAACATCAAGGTCGAGGGCAAGCTCTATCCACTCGGCAACACGGGCCTGCCGAACGGCATGGTCAAGAAGATCGCCTACTCGCTCATGGACGAAGGCCAGGTGCCGCAGTTCGAAAAGGCGCTCGAACTCAACATGGCGATCGCGGTGAAGGACGCCGGCCGCTTCCGCGTCAACGTGTTCAAGCAGCGCGGCGAAGTCGGCATGGTGATCCGCGCGATCAAGAGCGAAATCCCGTCGATCGAACAATTGCGCCTGCCGCAACTGTTCAAGAACATCATCATGGAGCCGCGCGGCCTGATCCTGCTGGTCGGCGCGACCGGCTCGGGCAAGTCGACCACGCTCGCGTCGATGATCGACTACCGCAATGCGAACAGCTCGGGCCACATCCTCACGATCGAGGACCCGATCGAATACCTGTACCGCCACAAGAAGTCGGTGGTGAACCAGCGCGAGGTCGGCCTCGACACGCACAGCTTCCACGAAGCGCTGAAGAACGCGATGCGCGAAGCGCCCGACGTCATCCTCATCGGCGAGATCCGCGACGCGACGACGATGGAGGCGGCGATCACGTTCTCCGAAACCGGTCATCTCTGCCTCGCGACGCTGCACTCCAACAACGCCGACCAGACGATCGAGCGCATCCTCAACTTCTTCCCCGAGTCGGCGCACAAGAACATCCTCATGAACGTCGCGCTGAACCTGCGCGCGGTCATCAGCCAGCGTCTCGTGATGGGCAAGGACGGCCACCGCCTGCCCGCGGTCGAGGTCCTGCTCAACACGCCCCACATCCGCGACCTGCTCCGTCGCGGCCAGGTGCACGAGGTCAAGGAGGCGATGGACCGCAGCCTGCAGGAAGGCATGCAGACGTTCGACCAGTCGCTCTACGCGCTCTACAAGGAAGGCAAGATCGAGCTCGAGGAAGCGCTCAACCACGCCGACTCGCGCGACGGCCTCGCGCTCAAGGTGCGCCTCGCCGAGGGCGGCGACGCGCCGATGGCCGAAAACTTCGACATGTCGAACTACTGACGCACCGCGTCGGGCGTGCCGCGCGGACGGGCGCCGCCGCGGCGGCGTTGCCCATGGGCGGCGCGGCGGCCCGCGGCCGGCCCCTGCTAGACTCGACGGTCGCTCATGGCCACGACTCCTTCCCTCCCGTCCCGCCTGCAGGGCCTGACGCCGCGCGCGGTGCAACAGGTCGTCGCGACCGCGCAGGCGCTCGAAGCCGGCCGCGTCGACGAGGCGGAAGCGCAGATCGGCGCGGCGATCGCCGCGTTCCCGCATCAGGCGGAAGTGCTGCGCCTCTGGGCCGGCATCCGCAGCCAGCGAGGCGACCACGAGGCGGCGATCCGCGCGATCCGCGCGGCGGTCGCGCAACGGCCGGCCGATGCGCTGTACCTCAACACGCTGGGCACCGTGCTCGCCGAAGCTGGCGACTATGATGGTGCGATCGCGGCACTGCGGCGCTGCTGCGAACTGCAGCCGGGCCTCGCGCTCGCGTGGTTCAACCTCGGCGTTCTGCTCACGCGGTGCGTGCGCCACGAGGAGGCCGTGACGGCTCTCCGGCGCGCGGTCGAACTCGCGCCATCGCACGTGCAGGCCCGCGCCCTGCTCGCGGACATGCTGCGCGTCGCGAACCATCCGACGGAAGCGGCGGCGGAATACCGGCGCATCCTTGCCGAACGCCCGTGCACCGGCATCGCTTGGTGGGGGCTGGCCGACATCCGTACCTCGCGCTTCGAAGCCGGCGACGTCGCGCGCATGCAGGCCGCGTTGCGCGATGCGCACGCGAGCGAGGACGACATCGTCGCGACCGGCTTCGCCCTCGCGAAGGCATTCGACGAACGCGGCGAGTACGCGGCGTCGCTCGCGGCGCTGGAGCAGGCGAACGCCGTCGCGCGGCGGCGACGGCGTTGGGACGCCGCGGGCTTCGACGCGTTCATGGCATCGATCCGCGACGCCTACGCCGCGCTTGCCGATGCGGAAGACTCGCCGCAGGACGAAGCATTCGGCCAGGAAGCCATCTTCATCACCAGCCTGCCGCGTTCCGGCTCGACCCTGATCGAACAGATCCTCGCTTCGCATCCGGCGGTCGAGGGCGCCGGCGAGCTCGCCGACCTGCCGTTGCTCATCGCCGGGGAATCACGCCGGCGGCAGCAGCCGTATCCGCGCTGGGTCGGCGCGATGCGCGCCGACGACTGGCGGCGGCTCGGCCAGGCCTATCTCGATCGCACCGCGCACTGGCGCCGGCGACGCGCGCTGTTCACCGACAAGCTGCCGAACAACTGGTACTACATCGACGCGATCCGCCGCATGCTGCCGGGCGCCCGCATCATCGCGGTGCGCCGCGATCCGCTCGAGACCTGCTTTTCATGCTACCGCCAATTCCTCTACAACAACGAATACACGCGCAGCTTCGCCGACCTCGCCGGGTTCTGGCGCGCATTCGACCGCGCCACGCGCGATGCGCTGGCGCGGCACCCGGGGCATGTGCACGAAAGCGTGTACGAGGACCTCCTCGCGCAGCCGGAGCAGCGCATCCGCAGCCTGCTCGACTTCCTTGGCTTGTCGTTCGAACCATCCTGCCTCGAATTCCACCGCACCGAGCGCGACGTGCGCTCGCCGAGCGCGATGCAGGTGCGCGAGCCGTTGCGCCATGACACCGCGCGCAGCGATCGCTACGGCGCGCTGTTGGATCCCTTGCGTGCCGCCCTTTCCTGACGCGCGAGCCAAGGCGCCGGGACGGAGCGAGGAGAGCACTCCAGTCCCGGCGGCATCCAATATCAGTTGATGCAATATGTGGCTTCGTACGACAGGTTGCTGCCGCTCGTAACGGGTGTACTCGTCACCACGAACTCGGCGAACTTGTACAGGCACAGATGCGAATTTGGATTCTCGTAGATTACCGCGATGGACTGGTTCACCGTCGCGCCGCACGACTGGGCCTCGCTGACTGCGAGATTGACGATTACCGGGTTGCTGTCGTTCACGGGGGCGCAAGCCGAGCCAGCGGTGCAGTCGATTTCGCACGACGCAAACGACGTCGCAGGAGCAAGAGCCAAGACCAGCAGCGTCGACAGAATGTGACGGTTCATGGAGCCACCCTTCGTTGAATGCCCGGAAGAGCCCGGGCAGTCAATGTATACAAAAATTTTGTTGGTGCAATTGCGCCTTTGTTAACATATTCGCCCGTTGTAGCCTAGGCCTCGTAGCCCCAGTGGGCGATCATCGGCTCGAGTATGGACAGCGCCGGCTCCAGATGCTGCTTATATTTGCGCCAGCGGCCGAGGGCGCGGGTGCTCACCGGCTTGATGACCTCGGTATAGCTCGGCGTGCCGATGAATCCCTTATTTTTCGCGTGCTCGGCAAAGCCGAGCAGGTTCTCCGCCCTGTCGACCTCGAGGAACGCGCTGATCTTCTCCGCTTGCGCCCGGATGTCGGTCACCGTGTCCTCGTACCGGACCTCGAGAACATGCGGACGAAGGAGGTCCGCGTGGTGCAGCCAATTGGTCATGCTATCGACATACGCGACTGCGAGCTTGGTCAGGTCCGTCGATGCTGCCGCCAGCATGTTCGTACGGAAGTTCTGCATGTAGCAGCTCAGGATGACGTCGCAGGGATGCCGCAATGCAAGAATGTACCTCGCCTCGGGGAACATGCGATGGATCAGCGGCATCCACAGCATGTTCAACGGGTTCTTGTCGACGATCCGGGTGTCCCATCGACGCTTCAGCGCCCCACAGACCATTGCGATATAGCGCCTGCGCAGTTCATCGCAATCGCGTTGTCCCAGTTTCTCGATGTCCTCGGGAAATCGGATGTCATGCTCGGCCAACTGATCGACGAGATTGCTGAAGAATGGACGCTCGTCCATCGACTGAAAGCGGGGATGTGCATCCAGCATCTGCTCAAGTAGCGTCGTACCGGACCTCGGAAAGCCGACGATCAGTACGGGGGATTGCGCGGCGGACGGCGCTATCGTGTCCTGCCACTTCGCGAATGCGGCCTGTGTCACGCGCTTGAGCGCTACCGGAAACGGGGCGGCGCCCGGCTCGAAACGCTTGGGAATGATCTGTCGTACGTCGCTTCCTTGAAGCTCGTGCGCCGTCCTCAATGCGTCCATTGCGAGATCGATCTCGCCCAATTTGTCGTAGACCTCGGCCAGCGTGAAGTAGTGAGTGAAGTCACCTGCATGGATCGGCCCGAGCTCCTCCAGAATCGATCGCGCGATGGGGAGGTCCCCCGTGCGTTTTGCGAGCTTCGCCATGATGCGCCGCCTGGCGTACTCTTCGGTACTGCTGAGCTTCCTCGACTCGAGTGCCAATAGCTGCTGTTCGGCATCCTTGATCCGGTTGACCCGCTCATAAGCCGCGCTGAGGTTCAGCACGGATGACGTTGATCCGCCCGAATCGCGAGCGCAGGCCTCGAATAGCGCAACGGCGTCGTTCCCATTTCCTATGGTAAGCAGGAGGTTGGCCAGCTTGAGCCGGGCCTCCTCGTCCGGCAGGGACCAGCCCTGCCATCCGTCGAGCAGCTCCAGCACCTCCTCGTCCTCGCGGCATGCGCTGCATATCTGCGCAGCTCCGATGCGGATGTGCGGTGAATTGCGGTCGAGCGAATAGGCCTTCAGCGCGTGATCCCGCGCTTCCGCATATTTTCGCTCTTCGAGCAGGAGCAAGGCGTAATTCAATATTTGCCCCGCATCTGCGGGGGTAAGCCGCAATGCTTCTTCGTACGCCGTCGCTGCCTCGGCCAGACGGCCCGCTTCACGCAGCGACGTCGCGTAGTTGCCCCAATGCTCGCCACGCTCGGGAAAGAGCCTCGTCAGGCGCTCGTACGTGTCGATCGCCTCGCCCACGCGCCCCTGCATGTGCAGGCTGATGGCGAGCATCGTCAACAGATCTTCGCGTGCATCGTCGCTTTGCAGGAGGGCGCGCGCGAGGCGCTCGGCTTCGCGCCAATCGGTGACGCGAACCGCTGCGGCAATCGGGATCAGGTCGGGATTCATCGTCTTCATTGAAAAAAAAGGCCGCGCGGGATACCCCGCGCGGCCGTGTAGCTTACAACGTGACTCGATCTTAGAACTTGACCGTCACGCGGCCCCAGTAGTAGCGGCCCATCAGGTCGAAGTCGCTCGGGTCCGTGTTCGCGTTCAGCGTGTTGTTCGCGTACAGGAACGGCGGCTGCTTGTCACCGACGTTGTTCACGCCGATGTCGAAGCGCGTGTTGAGCGATTCGAGGTTGTAGCCGAACTGGATGTCGTGATAGACGGTCGAGCCGTAGTCGGTGTACAGGCCGTCCAGCGACGGGTTACCCGTACCGTACGGATGGCTGTCCTGCGACGGCGAGGCCGAACCCATGCGGAAGCGATGGATGTAGCGCATCGCCCACGACGCATCGAACGGACCCATCTGCCAGCCGACCGAGCTCTGCGCACGCCAGCGCGGGAAGAGGCAGACGCCACCGCCAGCACCCGGGCACGCCGCAGCCTGCGCCGAACCGTAGTTCTCGAAGTGACCCGCGAAGTGGTAGGTCGTGTTGCCTTCGAGACCCGGAGCCGTCTGCAGGTCGTAGTTCTTCAGGTACGTCGCATTGAGGCCGACGTTGAAGCGACCGAACGAGAACTCCGGCAGGCGGTAGTTCAGCGCGAAGTCGACGCCACCCACGTCCACGCGACCGAGGTTGCCGGTCGGCTCGATGAGGGTCTGGATCTGACCCTGGCTCGGACCGCTCGGGTAACGACGGATCAGCGGGCAGAACGCCGTCTGGCCAGCCGAGCAGAGGTCGATGACCTGCTGCGCGCCGATGCCGGTGATGTTCTCGTTCAGGTAGACGCGCCACACGTCGGCGCTGACCGACAGGCCTTCCAGCCAATGCGGGTCATACACGATACCGAAGTCGAACGACTTGCCCTTCTCCGGACCGATCGGGAAGCCGGCGAACGCCGCGCCCGACGCGATCGCGCTGAGCTGCAGCGCCTGGCGCACGTTCTCGTTGACGAAGCTGCCGTCGGTCGGAACGTTGACGCAGGCCGGGTTGCCGCCACCGGTGTAGCCGTCGCACGGGTCGCGCGAGATCTTCGGAGCGTCGCTCGCGGCGCCGCCGAAGATGTCGCCGATCGTCGGCGCGCGGAACACCTTCGACACCGTGCCGCGCAGCAGCAGGTCTTCGATCGGGCGCCACTCGAGCGCGAACTTGGTGTTGTTCGTGCTGCCGAACGTGTTGTACTTCGACCAGCGGTCACCCACGGTCAGGTTCAACGCGTGCACGAACGGCAGATCCTTGAGGATCGGCACGAACAGTTCGGCGTACGCTTCCTTCACGTTGTAACCACCCTGCAGCGCGGAACCGCACTGGCTGCCGAGGGTACAGTTGCCGTTGAAGTCGACGATGAGGCCAGTGTCGACGTTGGAGTGGATGTACTCGGTGCGGTAGTTGTAACCGACCGCGAGCTGCATCGTGCCGGCCGGGAGTTCGAACAGACCGCCGTTCAGGTCGAGGCGCTTGACCGTCTCCTTCGAGAACAGGTTGCTCACGCCCGGCGAAGCCGCCGCCTGGAGGGCCGCGATCGTGTTCGGATCCTGCAGGTTGAACGGATTGAACGGCGTGCAGCCTTCAATGATGTCGTCCGGACCGGTGCCGCAGAACACCTGGCCGCTCGTCTGGTCGTAGAACGACGGGCCCATGCCCGGGTTCAGAACCGACATGTTCGGCAGGCCGTAGGTCGTCGTCGACTGGTGGACGTGGCCGTAGTCGAAGCCGAGTTCCCAGTTCCACTGCTGGTCGTTCCACACCGAGAACGAACCCTTGAAGCCGGTCGACAGCTGGTCGTTCGAGGTGCCCGAGGACGCGCTACGGTTGCCGAGCGACTCGAGACGCGCGGTGAACGTGTTGCCGGCGAAGTCGACGCCGAACGGGTTGTAGTAGCTGTCCTTCGAAATGAAGGCGCCGTACGGCGTGCCGAACACGGCCGGGGCGAGCTGGAAGGCCGCCGAGGTCTTGTTGTGCAGCACGTTGAGGTAGGCCTCGACGTTGTCGGTGATCTTGTAGTTGCCGTTGAGGAACAGGCCGGTACGTTCCTGCGGGGTCATCACGAGGTTGACCGTCGCGTAGTTGTACTTGTCGCTCGGACCTTCCGCCGTCGCGTTGTTGCGATAGCAGTGGTAGTCGGTCGCGACGTTGAGGCCGCTCGCGCTCGGGTTGCGCGCGAGGAAGCCCGAGCTGCAGCCCGGGAACAGGTCGGCCATGCCGGCCGGGATCTTGATGTGGCCGTACGGCGACGAGGACGAACCGCCGACGAACGTGCCGATGTCGCTGCTCGTCGAACCGAGGCGCGACACGGAGTTCTTCGAGAACTCGCGGTGGCCGGCGAGGACGCCGTCGATCTTCTTGTAGTTGACGCCGGCCATGATCGAGCCCTTGTCGGAGCTCTGACCGAACGTGAAGGAGTAGCCCTTCGAGGCGCCGTCGTCGCGGTCGGAGATGCCGTAGTCGGCCGAGAACTCCGCACCCTGGTAGTCGCTGCGCAGGATGAAGTTGACGACGCCCGCGATCGCGTCGGAGCCGTACACCGACGACGCACCGTCGGTCAGCACTTCGATGCGCTCGATCATGTTCGCCGGGATCGCGTTCGGATCGCCGGACAGGTAACGGTGGCCGTTGATCAGCACGAGGGTACGCGACGAGCCGAGGCCGCGCAGGCCGATGCTCGAGAAGCCGGTACCGCCGGAGTTGTTGACCTGCGGGTTGGTGTTCGGGCCGGTGACGGCCGGGAGCTGCTGGACGAGGTCGCCCAGGGTCAGCTTGCCGGTCTTCTCGATCGCGGCGCGATCGATGGTGACGACCGGGTTGGACGTTTCGATATCGACGCGACGGATGTTCGAACCCGTCACCGTGATCGTTTCCAGCTTCTGGCTGCTGGTGTCATCCTGCGCAAGCACAGGCGCGGCCGACAAACCGACCACCGCCGTGGTGCCTGCGTACAACGCATAGCGCACGGCTTTGAAAAGCTCGTTGCTCGTATGATTCATTACACTCTCCAACGTCAGAGTTGTGTCACAGCTCGGGACATGTGCTCTCCCATCCCTGGGAACGACCAAAACGGTCCACCAAAACCCTCGGCAGTGGGCGATACTAACAACATTCTTACGCCATGGGAATCCCTGAGCGCAGCCTTAACATTCGCTAAAAAGGCTTAGGGATCAGTAAGTTACGGCGTGCAAATTTTGCCGCAGCGCACCGTGGGGACACTTGCGCAAGCGCGCGCGACGTGCATCGGCACGCAATCGGCGACACGCGGAAAGCACATCGCCGGCACCTCGAGGCGCAGGATCGGCATCACGGGAAGCGGAAGTCCGGCGCGTGGCGGAAGCGCGGACGTCGATGCGGCGCGTCAGAGGTCCTGACGGTACTGGATGTAAGGCGTGCGCGCCTGGTTGTCGCTGTCGCGCGGCGAGTTCAACGGCGCCGACCAGAGGTTCTGTGCGCCCACGCTGAGCTCGCCGCTCCACGGCGTGCGCCACGAAACCCCGAGGTCGAGGGTGGTCCAGCGCTTGCCCGCCAGCGCGGGATCGTCGCTGCTGAGGACGTGGCCGACGATCGCGCCGCGCAGCGAACCGGCATCGAGACCGAGGCTCAGCGAGAGCTGGTCGAGGTCGATCGCGGACGCCGGCCCGGCGAGGCCGTCGATCGCCGAGAGCTTGCCATGGCCGTAGCTCGCCGCGATGTCGAGCGCGGGGCCCTGCTCGAAGCGCCAGCGACCGTGCGCATAGATGGAGGTTTCGCGCCCGAGTGAATAGAGCGGCGCATCCGGCAGCGCGAGCGTCGGCAACGACGTGATCGCGAGGTCCCCGAGGCTCGGCGCATTGGCCGGCGACTGCAGCCAGGACAGGCCGTAGGAAAGATCGAGACCACCGTCGGCGCTCGCCCATCCCATGCCCAGCGCACCGGTCAGGGTGCCGCGCGACCACGATGCAGCGGCAGTGCAACCCGGTGCCGCGCACGCGATCGGCATCGCGGGCAGGTACTGGCCGAGCATTGCATCGATGCGCAGGCCATCCGGGAGGCTCCACACCAGTCCGTTGGCGGCACCGTTGCTGCCCGCGAGCGCCCAGGAGGACGGGCCGCGGTAGGCCGGCACGGCATCGACCGGCGAAACGATCCAGTCGCGCGGCAACGTGACGACGGCGAGCAGCTCGCCGTTCGCGCGCGACCAGATCGGCAGTACCGATGCATTGTCGAGCGGCTGGCCGGAAGGGTCGAGCGCGAGCAGTTGTTCGACCAGCGGCGTCGTTTGCGCCTGCAGCGCCAGCGTCGGCAACGGCTGTGCCGTTCCCGCGAGCGGGAGCAGCGAAAGCAGCAGCGTGGCGAGGCGGAACTTCATGCGCGGACGTGGACTGGACGGCGGAAACATTCGGCTGGATTGGGACCCGGATGCGCGATCGGAGTTCCTCCGACGCGCATTGATACACAGTTTAAGGATAGCGCGATTCACGAAAAACTAACAGCACCCGGGGGCGCGCGGAGCGTCGATCCGGTCACAGGTCGAGTGTCCACCGCTCGGGTACCAGACGCACCAGCAGGCGCGATGGTCGCGTTTTCGACGAACCGTGACCGCGGCGAGCCGGGGTGCCGCTTCGCGACCGCCCCGGTGGCGCCTGCGCTGGTGCAATACGCACCCCTTTCGCGGATGTCACTTCCCATGCTTGCAGCCCTCCTCGTCACCGGCGCGCTCGGCGCAACCAGCCTGTCGCCCGACCTCGCCGCGGTCGTCGCCGCCGAACGCGGCTTCGCGCTCGATGCCCATCGCTTCGGCACGCGGCTCGCCTTCCTCGCGCATTTCGACGCGGACGCGTGGCTGTTGCGGCCGACGCCGGTGCCGGCGCTGCCCGCGCTCGCGCGCGATCCCGACGACGGCCGCCTGCTCGAGTGGGGCCCGAAACAGGTGGCGATCGCCGCGAGCGGCGAGCTCGCCGTGTCGACCGGCCCGTGGGCTGCACATGCGGCAGGCGCGACACAGTACGCGCACGGCCATTTCCTCACGTTCTGGAAGCGCGGCGCGGACGGCATCTGGCGCGTGCAGGCGGACGCCGGCGTGGGACATCCGACACCTGCACCGCCGACCCCCGGCGTGACGGCGCTCGTCGATGCGTCGGCGACCGCCCCGCTCGATGCCGCCGCTCTGGCGCAACGGCGCATCGCGCTCGAGAACGCCGACGATGCGCTGCGCGCCGCACTCGCGAGGGATCCGGCGCACGCGTTCGACGCATTCGCCGATCCCGCACTGCACGCTATGCGCGACGGCCAGCTGCCGGCGGACGGCGCCGCCGCGCTGGAGCTGGTGCGCAAGGACGCGAGCGGGCTCGGGCGCGGCGCGCGGCGTGCGCTCGACCTCTCCGCGAGCGGCGACTTCGCCTATACCCTCGGTGGCGATCCGGCCTGCGTCGAATGCGGCAGCTACATGCGCGCGTGGCACTGGCGCGACGGCGCCTGGAAGCTGCTCGTCGATCTCAGCCTGTCGAATCGCTGACGGGGGGCGCTACGCCTGCAGTGGGAGGCGCACCGGGCCTATCGGCAGTTGTCGCACCGGGACCTCCGGAAGCATATTCGGGCGGTTGCGCCCCGCCCCGGGCCGGGTGCACGCCCTTCCCCAGCGAGAGATCCCGCCCATGACACCACTGCCTGCACGCACAGCACTCGCGGCGGCCCTCACGATCGCGCTCGGCGCGCTCGGGCCGCAAGCGATCGCCGCCAACACGGTCATCGCCGGCCAGCCGTCGCTCGACGCGATCGAGGCCGCACGTGGCAATCCCGACCTGATCCTCCTGCGCGCAGGCGTGTTCGATCCGGCGCGCCAGACGCTCGACCTGCGTGACGCCGGCGTGGGCGCGGCGACGGAGTCGAACTACGCGATCGTGCAATTCAAGCCGGCCGGGCTCAAGGCCGCGCGCAAGGCACTCGCCGCGCGCGGCGCCGAGATCCTCGGCTACGTGCCGAACAACGCCTACTACGTGCGCCTCAACGGCGTGCGACTCGCCGACCTCGCCCAGGATGCGGCGGTGCGTTGGGCGGGCGCGGTCGCGCCGGCGATGAAGCTCGATCCCGCCCTGTGGTCGGCGACGCGCGCGAGCTCGGCCGCGCTGCAGAACGACGGCCGTTACGAACTCATGATCCAGGCCTTCGACGGCGTCTCCTCGGCCGCGATCGAAGGGCAGCTCGTCAAGCAGGTTCCGGGCGTCGAGATCACGATGCGCAGCATGCGCGCGGAAGCACTGCCGTACGTACGCGCGAAGGTCGATGCCGCAGCGCTCGACCGTCTCGTCGACGCGGCCACCGCCATCGACGGCGTCGCATTCGTGTCGCCGTGGATCGCGCCTCATACGATGAATGCCGGCGGCATCGGCGCCATCCAGGGCAACCTGAGCGGCACCTGCGCCGGCAGCGGCCCGATCTGCGGCCCGACGCCGCTGTTCGACCACGGCATCACGGGCGGCGGCCAGATCGTCGCCGTCGCCGACTCCGGCACGACGCCGAACGCGGCCTGGTTCGCCACGCTCGACAAGGGCAATGGCCCGCACACGGAAGTCACGTTCGCCGAGAATCCGCCGCCGGTGCCGCCAGCAATCGGTACGCTCCATCCCGACAACAAGATCATCGCCTACTGGACGCAACCCGGTGGTCCGACCGACTACGACTTCGTCTCCGGCCACGGCACGCACACGACCGGCACCGTCGTCGGCGACGCGGCCGGCACGTTCGGCGCGACGACCTACATGCCGTCGACGCCGTACGCGCCGAACCACGAGCTAGCCGACGGCATGGCGCCGAACGCGCAGCTGCTGTTCCAGGACATCGGCCCGAACCAGGCAACCGCGGTCATCACGCAGGACTTCGAAGGCACGCTGGAGCAGGCCTATGCCGGCGGCGCGCGCATCCACAGCGACAGCTGGGGCTCGTCGAGCTCGGGCCAGTACACGACCGAAGATGCGAACACCGATCGCGCCACGCGCAACAACGAAGGCCTGCTCGTCGTCATCGCCGCCGGCAACGACCAGCCCGGTGCGATGGCGGTCGGCTCGCCCGGCAACTCGAAGAACGCGGTGACCGTCGCCGCGCTCGGCCATGCCGGCAGCCTGACCAAGGCAGGCTTCTCCAACGCCGGCCCGACCGCGGACGGCCGCCAGAAGCCCGACGTCGCCGCGCCGGGCACGGGCACGATCTCGGCCCGCAACGGCACCAGCGTGACCAGCACGATCACCGCGCCGCAGACCGTGTCCAATTCGGGCACGTCGATGGCGACGCCGACGATCGCCGGCAACGCGGTGCTGCTGCGCCAGTACTTCGCCGACGGCTTCTATCCGCGCGGCACGACCGGCACGGGCATCCCGTCCGACCTCGTGTTCGCCGACGGTTTCGACGGCGTTTTCCCGTTCACCGAGGCCGGCCTCGACGCATACAACCCGACCGGCGCCGTGATGAAGGCCGTGCTGCTCAACGGCACCGTGCCGACCACGAGCCCGAGCGCGTTCCCGAACACCGGCACGGGCTGGGGCCGCCCCTGGCTCGACGGCAACCTGTGGTTCAAGGACACGATGCCCAACGGCGACGACAGCCGCCGCCTGCGCGTGTTCGAGCGCACGAATGCGGCCGGCCTGGAGACCGGCGACGTCAACGAGTACACGATCGCCAACGTCGGCGCCGGCGTCGAACTGCGCGTGACTCTCGCCTGGTTCGATCCGGAAGCCTCGGTCGGCGCCGCATCGACGCTGGTCAACAACCTCGACCTCGAGGTCGTCGGTCCCGGCGGCACCTACCTCGGCAACCAGTTCAGCGGCAACGTCTCGGTCACGGGCGGCACGGCCGACGCGAAGAACACGGTCGAGCAGGTGCGCCTGACCGCGCCGGCCGCGGGCAGCTACACCATCCGCGTGAAGGGCACGTCGATCCCGGGCAATGGCCGCGCCGGCACCGATCGCCAGGGCTACGGCCTTGCCGTCTCGGGCAAGTTCGCAATGCCGGATCCGACGCCGTTCGCGGCACCGACCGCGCCGACGATCGGCGCAAATGGCGCCGGCGGCATCAGTGTCGACGCAACCGCCGCCGGCACCCCGCAGAGCTGGCAGCTGTATCGTGCGGACGGCACCTGCGCGACCGCGGCCGCGGGTGATTTCCACCTGGTCGCGAACGGCCCGAGCCTGCCGCTCAACGACGACACGAGCCAGGGCGGCTACAGCTACGCGTACAAGCTGCGCGGCGTGCAGGACGACATCGAGGGTGACGCATCGCAGTGCGTGGACGTCGTTTCGCTCGACGACTGCACCCTGCAGCCGAGCTTCGACGTGCATTCGCTCGCGACCGACGCCTCCAACGCGAGCTGCAGCGTGAACCTGTCGTGGGCCGCCGGCGCGTCGAACTGCCCGGCCGCGGACACGGTCACCTACACGGTCGAGCGCGATACCAGCCCGTACTTCACCGCACCGACGACGATCGCGAGCGCGCTCGCGGCGACGACGTTCTCCGACACGAACGTGAGCAACGGCACGCCGTACTACTACCGCGTGCACGCGGTCGACGGCGTCGGCAATGCCTCGGTGACCTCGGTGGTCGCGAACGCGACGCCGAGCGGCGTCGACGGTCCGGACCCGGGCAACTACCTCGACGACGTCGATACGCACAGCTACGTCACGCTCGAGGCGCCCTGGCGGATCACCAACGTCACCGCGTCCGCCGGCAGCTACAGCTATCACAACGGCGGCGACACGGGACCGTACCCCGACAACACCTGCGCGAGCATCACGACGCCGACGCTGGCGATCACCGCGGGTGCGACGCTGAGCTTCCAGGCGAAGTACGACCTCGAGTACCAGTGGGACGGCGTGGTGCAGGAAATCTCCACCGACGGCGGCAATACGTGGAACGACCTGCCGCCGACCGGCGGCTATCCGAGCAGCTTCGCGCAGACGACCAATCCCCCGGTCAACGCGTGCGGCTACGCGGCGAGCCACGGTGCCTTCAACGGCGTGACGACGGCGGGATCGAATGCTGATCCGAACAACGGCGGCGCGACCGCCGTGTTCAAGCCGTTCACGACCAGCCTCGCGAGCTACGCCGGCCAGAACGTGCAGATCCGCTGGCGCTTCTCGTCGGATCCGGCGGCCGGGTTCGCGGGCTTCTTCCTCGACCAGGTGCAGATCACCGGCGCGCCGGGCACGGGTAGCTACATGTGCACGCCGTGACGTACCACTGACCGCGCGAGCGGGCTAAGCTGTAGGACACCGGCGCGGATTTCCGCGCCGGTGTCGTTTCAGGAGCCGCCTTTGCCCGCACCACCCCGCCGCCGCTGGTCGCGACGCCTTGCCCGCTGGCTGCTGTTCGCCGCCCTGGCCTGGTTCGCCGGCAGCGTGCTGCTGGTGTTGCTGCTGCGCTTCGTGCCACCGCCGCTGTCGGCGGTGATGGCGGCGGACTGGCTCGAGGCGAAGGCCTCGGGCGACCGGACGTTCGTGCTGCGCCATCGCTGGACGCCGTGGGAACGCGTTTCGCCCGCGCTGCCGATCGCGCTCGTCGCGGCCGAGGACCAGCGCTTCCCGCTCCACCACGGTTTCGACTTCGAGGCGATCCAGCGTGCGCTCGAGGAAGCCGACGACGGCGAACGGCTGCGTGGCGCGAGCACGATCAGCCAGCAGGTGGCGAAGAACCTGTTCCTGTGGAATGGGCGCAGCTTCGTGCGCAAGGGGTTCGAGGCCTACTTCACCGTGCTGCTGGAAACGCTGTGGCCGAAGCGGCGCATCCTCGAGGTGTACCTCAACATCGCCGAGTTCGGCCACGGCATCTACGGCGTCGGCGCCGCGAGCGAACGGTTCTTCCACGCCACGCCCGACCGCCTCGACGCGCGCCAGTCCGCGCTGCTCGCCGCCGTATTGCCCAACCCTGCACGCTTCCACGTCGACAAACCGAGCCCGTACGTGCTGCGGCGCGCGGCCTGGATCCAGCGCCAGGCGAACCAGCTGGGCGGCGCCGCCTACCTCCCACGCTGAACGCGGTCGTCATCCCGGCGCGCGCGGAGTCCGCTAGCATTCTGTCATTCGCATCCTGCGCCGGATCCGCCATGCCCAAGCTCACCGTCGTCGTGCCCGCCTACAACGAGAGCGAAGGCCTGCGCGAGTTCCACGCACGCCTCGCCGCGGTGCTCGATCGCCTCGACCTCGACACGGAAGTGCTCTACGTCGACGACGGCAGCCGCGACGACACCTGGGCGGTGATGTGCGCGCTGCGCGACGCGGACGCACGCGTGTCGACGCTCAGGCTGTCGCGCAACTTCGGCAAGGAACTCGCGCTGACCGCCGGGCTCGACCACGTCGACGCGGACGCCGCGGTGGTGATCGACGCCGACCTGCAGGACCCGCCGGAATTGATACCGACCTTCGTCCGGCACTGGCGCGAAGGCTACGACGTCGTCTACGGCACGCGTGCCTCGCGCGCGGGCGAGACCGGCTTCAAGAAGATGACCGCGTCGGGCTTCTACCGCGTGATGGAACGCCTGTCGTCGACGCCGATCCCGCGCGACACCGGCGACTTCCGCCTCATCTCGCGCCGCGCGCTCGCCGCGCTCGGCCAGGTGCGTGAACGGCAGCGCTTCATGAAAGGCCTCTTCACCTGGGTCGGCTTCCGCCAGGTCGCGGTCGTCTACCATCGCGATCCGCGCCATGCGGGCGAGACCAAGTGGAACTACTGGAAGCTCTGGAACTTCGCCATCGACGGCATCACCTCGTTCTCCAGCGCGCCGCTCAAGCTCGCCACCTACATCGGCCTCGCCGCCTCGCTCGTCGCATTCGGGTTCGCGCTGTGGGTGCTCGGCAAGGCGCTGCTGTTCGGCGACCCGGTGCGCGGCTATCCCTCCCTGATGGTCGTCGTGCTTTTCCTGGGCGGCCTGCAGCTCATGGCGCTTGGCGTGATCGGCGAATATCTCGGACGTCTATACGTCGAATCCAAGCAGCGCCCGCTGTACCTCGTGGACGAGTATCATCCGTCGGTTGGCTGACGTCCCGATCAGCCTGCGGGGAGAGAGCTCGATGAGGAAGGGGTACGCGTGGCTCGGCGCCGCGGTCGGCGTCCTGGGCCTGTATGTGGGCTACGTCCAGCTGGCCGAACGCGAGCGGCCGATGTTCTTCCACGGCGAGTCGGAGGAACGCGAGGAAGGCCGTTCGCCCAGTGAGGGCGACTACTGGGCGATCCGCGTCGGCTATGGCGGCGACGCGCAGCACCTTCGTTTCGAACCAGCCTGGCTGCTCGCCTCGGCGCGCCAGGACAAGGCGATCGCGAGCGGCGTGCCGGCCGGCAAGAAGACCTATCGACCGTCCGCGGACAAGGCCGTCGCGCTCGACCCCGATGCATTCACCCTGCTCGGTCCGCAGCCGCTCACCGGTGAGGGCTTCGGCGCGGACCGCGCCGCCGGCCGCACCAACGTCATCGTCAGCGATCCGGACAACCCGGCAGTCGCCTGGCTCGGCTCGGACGGCGGCGGCGTGTGGAAGACCACCAATTGCTGCACCGCCGACACCACCTGGGAGGTCAAGACCGACTTCCCCGAGATCGCGAGCATGGCGATCGGCGACATCACGATGGATCCGTCCAACCACGACGTGCTCTACGCGGGCACGGGCGACCTGCGTTACGGCTCGATGTCGTTCGGCGCCGCGGGCGTGCTCAAGAGCACCGATCGCGGCGAGACGTGGCAGTTGCTCGGCGCCGACGTGTTCAATCCCGTCTACGGCCCTTCCGCCGGCAGCTTCCCGCAGTACCAGGCGATCGGCAAGGTCGTGGTCGACCCGAACGACTCGGACAACGTCATCGTCGGCACCAAGACCGGCCTGTATTTCTCCAATGACGCGGGCAACAACTGGACTGGCCCGTGCTACACCAACGCATTCACGAGCGGCGCCGGCGAACAGCGCCAGGACATGACCGGCCTGCTCGCGGTGAATCGCAGCGGCACGACCTACCTCTACGCCGCGGTCGGCACGCGCGGCAACGCGACGCCGGTGCAGCCGAACCTCAACAAGAACGGTGCGAATGGCGTCTACCGCGCGACGATGCCCGCCAGTGGATGCCCCGCCGTCGGCGACTGGACGCTGCTCGCGAACGGTTTTCCCGCCGGCACCGGCAACGGCACGCCGAACACGAGCCGCGGGCGCCTCGAACTCGCGGTCGCGCCGAGCGATCCGCTCACGCTCTACGCGATGTTCTCCAACGTCAGCAGCAGCGGCATCCTGGGCATTTACAAGACGACCGACGGCGGCGACACCTGGAGCCAGGTCTCGACGCCGAGCGGCGCCGGCACGCAGATGTGGTACGACGCCGGCCTCAAGGTGTCGCCGACCGACCCCAACGTGCTGTTCGTGAATGCGGTCGACCTGTTCCGTTCGACCAACGGCGGCAGCTCGTACGTGAACCTCACGCAGGCCTACGGCGGCGGCCCGGTGCATCCGGACAACCACGCCACCGCGATCGTCGGCAACGACGCCAACCACGTGCTCAACGGCAACGACGGCGGCATCTACTACGTCGACAACGCGCTGACCGCGACGAGCGCGTTCAACGCGAACTGGACCGACCTCAACAAGCAGCTGCCGACGATCGAGATCTACCACGGCGACATCACCGCGAATTTCGCCACCTCGGCGAACGCGGGCGCGACCGCCGGCTTCCAGGACAACGGCAGCGCCTCGGTCGTGTTCTCCGGTACGCCCGGGCCCGCCGCGTGGGAAGCGACCAACGGCGGCGACGGCATCGTCTCGCGCATCGAGCCGGTGCTCGGCCAGTACTGGTACACGTCGATCTACTACGCGGCGCTGTACGTGAGCACGACCGGTCCGTTCGGCAACCAACAATCCATCTCGGGCAACTGGGGCAGCGACCGCGCGAGCTTCTTCACGCCGTTCGACCTCTATCGCTACGGCGAGCTCGATGCGCCGGGCAGCGCGTGCACGAGCGCGGCCGGCTGCAAGCACATCATCCTCGGCACGCAGCGCGTGTGGGAATCGCTCAGCGGCGGCGTGCCGTCGAGCTCGTGGACCGCGAAGACCGGCGACCTGACCAAGAACAACCTCATCGTCGGCAGCGACAACCGCTCCTACATCAACCAGATCCACTACTCGGTCAGCGATCCCACCGTCGCGATGGCGGGCACCAACGACGGCAACGTGCAGTACGTGTTCGGCCTCGGCGCCGCAGGCGCGGCGACCGCGGTCAACGTCACCGGCGGCAACGCGGTTCTGCCGAACCGGCCGATCCTCGATGTCGCCACCGATCCGCACAATCCGCTGGTCGGCTACGCCGCGGTCGGCGGCTTCGCCGCCAACACCGCGGCGACGCCGGGCCATGTGTTCCGCGTCACCTGCACGGCCCAGTGCGCGAGCTTCACCTGGGCCGACAAGAGCGGCAACCTGCCGGACATCCCGGCCAACGCGGTGATCGTCAACCCGCACAACGCGAACCAGGTCTTCGTCGGCATGGACTGGGGCCTCTACTACACCGACGACATCAGCGCCGCGACGCCGGTGTGGCAGCGTTTCGAAGGCCTGCCGCACGTGATGGTGTGGAGCCTCAACATCGACCGCGGCTTCACGACGCTCGCGGCGTTCACGCGCTCGCGCGGCGCCTGGGCATGGCCGTTGCCGAGCACCGGCGGTGGCGCCGACCTCTCGGTCACGATCACGCCGCCGGCGGTGGTGCAGCCGGGCCTGCAGCAGCGTTACACGGTCTCGGTGACCAACAACGGTCCCGACGACGCGGCCGACGTGCAGCTCGACAGCCCGATGCCGGCCGGCATCTCGTTCCACCACAACAGCGGCGACTGCACGACCGGTTATCCGTGCGCATTCCCGGCGATCCCGGCCGGCCAGACACGCACGGTGACGACCGACGTCTGCGTGTCGCGCGGCTACGTCGCGCCCGATCCGGTGTCCTTCAGCGCGAGCGCGAATGCGGCGACGGGCGATCCCACGTCGACGAACAACAGCGCGAGCGCGACCGCTCCGCTCGTGACGTCGCCGTTCGCCGACGGCTTCGACTGCGGCTGACGCAGGTCCTCGTGCCGGCATCGCCCGATGCCGGCACGTGTTGCGCGGCGGCAAGCAGCCGCCGCGCGCCGGCGCTACACTCGCGATCGCGGCGGCGACGCCGCGCTCGAGCGGAGGCGCACATGCTCCAGGTCAAGCATCTCCTCGCCGACAAGGGCAGCCGCATCTACACCGTCGGCCCCGACGAACCCGTGCTCGCAGCGATCCGCACCATGGCCGACCGGCACATCGGTGCACTGCTCGTCATGCGCGCCGACGAGCTCGTCGGCATCGTTTCCGAGCGCGACTACGCGCGCAAGGTGATCCTCAAGGGGCGCTCGTCGAACGACACGCCCGTGCGCGACATCATGACCTCGCCGGTGATCACGGTGAACCCTGCCGACACGGTCGAAACCTGCATGCGCCTGTGCACCGACAGCCGCGTGCGCCACCTGCCGGTCGTCGAAGGCGCGAAGGTCGTCGGCGTGGTGTCGATCGGCGACCTCGTCAAGGCCATGATCAGCGAACAGGGCGCGCAGATCGAGCAGTTGCAGCGCTATATCGCCGGCTGAGCGGAGGGCGCCCGCTACGCGGTTGCGCCCGGCTGGTTCTCCGGTCGGGCGGCGTCGAATTCCGGCAGCGCGAGGCAGCGCTCATTGATCGCGGCGATCGTCGGGTACGGCGCGAGGTCGACGCCGAAGCGCTTCGCGTTGTAGACCTGCGGCACGAGGCACGCATCGGCGAGCCCCGGCGCGTCACCATGGCAGAATTCGCCCGTCGCCGCGTCGTCGACGAGGATCGCCTCGAACGCGCGGAAACCGAGCTCGATCCAGTGTTTCATCCAGCGCTCGCGCGCGGCCGCGTCGGCGCCGAGTTCGCGCTCGAGGTACTGCATCACGCGCAGGTTGTTGAGCGGATGCACGTCGCAGGCGATCAGTTGCGCGAGACCGCGCACATGGGCGCGATCGCGCGGCATCGCCGGCAGCAGCGGGCGGTCCTGGTTCACGTCCTCGAGGTACTCGATGATCGCCATCGACTGGCGGATCACGCGCTGGCCGTCGACCAGCACCGGCACGGCTTCCTGCGGATTGATCTCGCGGTAGGCGGGTGAATGCTGCTCGCCGCCGTTGTCGACGAGGTGCACCGCCCGCGTCGCGTAGGCGAGCCCCTTGAGGTTCAGGGCGATGCGCACGCGATAGCACGCGCTCGAACGCCAGTAGTCGTACAGCAGGAGATCCGTATGGTTCGACATGCCCGCCCCCTTGCAGTCGATGCCTGCGTCAGCCGCGCGGCTCCTGCCGCGTGACCGTCTGCTCGATCGCGCCGAAGATGCTGCGACCCGCACCATCGGTTACCTCGATGCGTACCGTATCACCGAACTTGAGGAATGGCGTGCTCGGCTTGCCGTCGCGCAGGGTTTCGACCGTGCGCTGCTCGGCGAGGCAGGAAGCGCCCTTGCCGGTATCCTCGTTGGCGATCGTGCCGGAACCGACGATCGTGCCGGCGACGAGCGGGCGCGTTTTCGCCGCGTGCGCGACGAGGTCGGCGAAACTGAATTGCATGTCCACGCCCGTTTCGGCTTCACCGAACCAGCGGCCGTTGATCCAGGTGCGCATCGGCAGGTGCAGCTTCTCGCCCTGCCAGGCGTCGCCGAGTTCGTCCGGCGTGACCAACACCGGCGACAGCGCCGAGCGCGGCTTGGACTGCAGGAAGCCGAAGCCCTTGGCGAGTTCGGCCGGGATCAGCCCGCGCAACGAGACGTCGTTGACGAGCCCGACGAGCTGGATGTGCGCGGCCGCGGTCGCCGGCTCGGCGCCCATCGGCACGTCGTCGGTGACGACGACGACTTCCGCCTCGAGGTCGATGCCCCATTCCTCGCTCGAGGCGAGGATCGGGTCGCGCGGCCCGTAGAAGCCCGCACTCGTCGCCTGGTACATCAGCGGGTCGACGTAGAAGCTCTCGGGCACCTCGGCGCCGCGTGCGCGCCGCACGCGCTCGACGTGCGGCAGGTAGGCCGAGCCGTCGACGAATTCGTAGGCGCGCGGCAGCGGCGCCGCGAGCTGCGCCATGTCGAGCGCGAAAGCACCGGCGGCGGTGCCGGCTTCCAGCCCCGCCGCGAGCGCGTTGAGGCGGGGCGCGGTGTTCGACCAGTCGTCGAGCGCGGCCTGCAGCGTGGGCGCGATCGCGTCCGCGCGTACGGCGCGCGACAGGTCGCGACTGACGACGACGAGCGTGCCGTCGCGACCGCCTTCCTTGAGGGATCCGAGTTTCATGGTTCTGACCGTTCCGAAATTGACTGGGATGCAGGACCGGGCGCACGCGCGCGCGCCGGCGTAAGTATTCCATGCCACGCACCTGCTCGCGTGCACCATCCGCGATGCAGCGGATCCACGCGCGCCACGGCGCAGGCGCGCGCGGTGCCTGCGCTCACGGCGCGCGGAAGTGCTTCTTCAGGCCGCGCCAGCACGCCTGGTAGTCGCGCTGCCGGTGTGCCGCGGCGAGCGCCTGCGCGGTCGGCCGGATCACCGCGCGCGTCTCGAACATGAAGGCCATCGTGTCCTTGATGTAGTCGGGTTTCGACGTGTCGGCCGCGCTCGCCTTCTCGAACGTGGCCGCGTCCGGCCCGTGGCCGGTGAAGCTGTTGTGCAGCGAGCAGCCGCCCGGCGCGAAGCCTTCCGCCTTCGCGTCGTAGGCGCCGTGGATGAGGCCCATGAACTCGCTCGCGACGTTGCGATGGAACCACGGCGGGCGGAACGTGTCCTGCATCGCGAGGATGCGCGGCGGGAAGATCACGAAATCCATGTTGCTGACGCCTTCGTGTTCGCCGGGCGAATGCAGCACGAGGAAGATCGAGGGATCGGGATGGTCGTAGCTGATCGAGCCGAGCGTGTTGTGCCGGCGCAGGTCGTACTTGTACGGAACGTAGTTGCCGTGCCAGCCGACCACGTCGATCGGCGAATGATCGATCGGCGCGCGCCAGAGATGGCCCTGGAATTTCGCGACGAGTTCGAACTCGCCCTCGACGTCCTCGTACGCCGCCTGTGGCGCGAGGAAGTCGCGCGGGTTGGCGAGCCCGTTGCTGCCGATCGGACCGAGGTCGGGGAGCTTGAGCAGCGCGCCGAAGTTCTCGCAGACATAGCCGCGCGCGGCACCATCGGGCAACGCCACGCGGAAGCGCACGCCGCGCGGGATGACGAGGATCTCGTTCGGCACGACGTCGAGGACGCCGAGTTCGGTCTCGACGTGCAGGCCGCCCTGCTGCGGCACGATCAGCAGCTCGCCGTCGGCGTCATGGAACCAGCGCCCCTGCATGTCGCGATTGGCCGCGTACAGGTGGATGCCGACGCCGTGTTGCGCGGCGGGCGAGCCGTTCCCCGCCATCGTGAACAGCCCTTCGACGAAATCGATCGGTTGCTGCGGTAGCGGCAGCGGACTCCAGCGCAGCTGGTCCGGCGTGACCGGCCCGTCGCCGAAATCGTTGTGGAAGCCCGGCTGCTCGAACGGCACGAACGGCCCGTGCATCGCCGCGGGCCGGATGCGATAGAGCCAGCTGCGCCGGTTCGCATGGCGGGGCGCGGTGAACGCGGTGCCGGACAGTTGTTCCGCATAGAGCCCATGCGCGACGCGCTGCGGCGAATTGCGTCCGACCGGCAAGGTGCCGGCGATCGCCTCGCTCGCGAACTCGTTGCCGAAACCGGATTGGTAGCCGTTGCCTGCGATCGTCATGGCCCGCCTTCTTCGTTCTTGAGCCCTCTCTCACGACGGGAGAGGGGCTCGGTTCGTCACAGCACGCCGCGCTTCATCTGGTCGCGCTCGATCGACTCGAACAGCGCCTGGAAGTTGCCTTCGCCGAAGCCCTCGTTGCCCTTGCGCTGGATGATCTCGAAGAAGATCGGGCCGATCGCGTTCTGCGTGAAGATCTGCAGCAGCTTGCGCTGCTTGGTTTCCGGGTCGGCGTCGATGAGAATCTTGTTCTTCGCCAGCCGCGGCACGTCCTCGCCGTGGTTCGGGATGCGGATGTCGATGACCTCGAAATACGTGTCGGGCGTGTCGAGGAACTCGACGCCGGCCGCGCGCATCTTCTCGACCGTTTCGTAGATGTCGTCGGTGAAGCAGGCGATGTGCTGGATGCCCTCGCCGTGGTAGGCGTCGAGGTACTCGTTGATCTGCGACTTCGGATCGCTCGATTCGTTGAGCGGGATGCGCACGATGCCGTCAGGCGCGGTCATCGCCTTCGACACGAGGCCGGTCTTCGCGCCCTTGATGTCGAAGTAGCGGATCTCGCGGAAGTTGAACAGGCGCTCGTAGTAGTCCGACCACTTCTGCATGTTGCCGAAGTACAGGTTGTGCGTGAGGTGGTCGATGAACGTGAGGCCGAAGCCCTTCGGGTTCATGTCCGCGCCTTCGATCGCGACGAAGTCGTTCGCGTAAGCGTCGCCGTCGCGCGGCACGAGGTAGAGCATGCAGTCGCCGATGCCCTTGACCACCGGCACGTCGATCGCGCGCGACGCGGCCTTGTGTGCGATGCGCTCGCCGCCATTGGCGATCACAGCCTGCTCGACTTCCGCCACGGGCTTCCTGAAGCGGATCGCGAAGCCGCACGCGCACGGGCCGTGCTGCGCGGCGAAGTCGGCGGCGAAGGAATCGGGGTCCTCGTTGACGAGGAAGTTGACGCCGTTCTGGCGATACACCGTGATCGCGCGCGAACGGTGCTTCAGCACGGCGGAAAAGCCCATGCGCCCGAACAGCGCATGCAGCTCCGCGCCGCGGCCGGCCGGCGCGGCGAATTCGACGAACTCGAAGCCGTCGATGCCCATCGGGTTGTCGAACGTCGTGACTTGCATGCCGAGGTTGGGTTGGGCGTTCATGGCGGCCTCCGGTACTGAGACGTGCTAAGATAGTTTCATCTGAAACTTGATTCAAGCGGCACCGCCACATGGCCGACCATGCCCCGCTCGAGCTCGAGCGCTTCCTGCCGTACCGCCTGTCGATCCTCTCCAACCGGGTCAGCCAGGCGATCGCGCGCGAGTACCAGGACCGCTTCGATCTGTCGATGACGGAATGGCGCGTGATGGCCGTGCTCGCGCGCTATGACGGCGAGGGGCTGTCGGCGAGCGAAGTCGCCGCGCGCACGGAGATGGACAAGGTCGCGGTGAGCCGCGCGCTCACGCGCCTCGTCGAGGCCAGGCGCGTGTCACGGCGCGCGCACGACGGCGACAAGCGCCGTTCGGTGTTGCGCCTGAGCGCGGCGGGCTGGAAGGTGCACGACACGGTCGCCCCGCTCGCCCGCGCCCACGAGCGCTCGATGCTCGCCCAGCTGAGCGCCGACGAGCAGCGCGCGCTGCTGGCGATCCTCGACAAGCTCGCACCGGTGTAAAGCAGCCGGGAAGGGTGAATCGGGAATTGTCGAGAGCAATCCGCTCTTCGGATCCCTGATTCCCTGCCGCTACTTCACCCCGTGCATGAGCTTCTGGATCAAGGGCGCGATCAAGAACAACACGACGCCGCCGATCAACAGGATCCAGAAGCCGCTCGTGTAGGCTGCGTGTGCCGAGGCCACGGTCATGCCGCCCTCGCCACTGGCCTCCGCAGCGAACAGGCCGGACAGGTTGTTGCCGATGCCCGTGGACAGGAACCAGCCGCCCATGCCGAAACCGACCAGACGCACCGGCGCCAGCTTGGTGGTCATCGACAAGCCGATCGGCGACAGGCACAACTCGCCGACCGACTGGATCCAGTACACCGCGAACAGGGTCCAGAACGGGATCTTGCCGGTGTCCGGCGCGACCAGCGACGACAATGCGTACACCAGCAGCAGGAAGGCCAGGCCGTTGAAGATGATGCCGAGGCCGAATTTGCGCGGGATCGACGGATTCGCCTTGCCCATCTTCACCCAGATCCACGCCACGATCGGGGCCAGTGTGATGATGGCCACCGAGTTCACCGACTGGAACCACGCGTTCGGGAACGTGGCCTCCCCGGCCAGCGCCTGGAACAGGCCGTGCATGCCGATGTCGCGGTTCACGATCTGGTCGGCGAGGAAGGTGAAGCTGCTGCCAGCCTGTTCGAAGAAGCACCAGAACAGCACGTTGAACAGGAAGATCAGCAGCATCGCGATGGCCTTGTCGCGCGCCACCCGACCCTCCTTGAAGCCTTCGACCAGAATCAGCACGCACAGCGCCAGGAACATCGGTGTCAGCACGTACCACTGCAGCTGGCTGGCATCGATGGTCAACAGGAAATAGAACGCCGGGATCGCGCACAACGCGCCGATGGCGACCGCCAGGATGCGGCCCAGGCCTTCATGCCCGACCTGCGGCATGCCGATGCCCTTGAGTTGGCCGCGACCGAACCAGAACCACAGGAAGCTGAGCAGCATTCCCACGCCGGATGCGATGAACACGACCTTGTATGCCGGCATCGATTCGATGCCGAAAACCTTCTTCGCGAGGATCTGGGTAACGATCGGCGCGACGAACGCGCCGCAGTTGATGCCCATGTAGAAGATGGTGAAGCCGGAATCCCTACGTTCGTCGCCCTGCGCGTACAGCTTGCCGACGAGCGTGGAGATGATCGGCTTGAACATGCCGTTGCCCACGATAACCGTGGCCAGACCCAGCTTGAACACCTGCTCGTTGGGGATCGCGATCATGAACAGGCCCGCGGCCATGATCACTGCGCCTACCATGATGGAGCGCTGGTAGCCAAGGATCTTGTCGGCGACGTAGCCGCCGAAGATCGCACCCGCGTACACCAGCGCGAGGTAGGCGCCGTACAGCTTGCCGGCCGGCGCCTGGCCTTCACCGGATCCGTCGTAGAACTGTGCCACAACGTACAGTGCCAGCGCCCAGCGGATCCCGTAGAACGCGAAGCGCTCCCAGAATTCGGTCATGAACAGCATCCACAACGGCGCCGGATGGCCGAGGCGCTGCGGGAAGCTCGGGGGCGCGGCAGGCGCGCCGGGGCTGGCGGTGGACATGGATTCCCCTCGGAGTGACGTATCGCGAACGTGTAACCGCTGGCGCCCGCCGCGTCAAACCGCAGCGCAGCGGGATTGGCCGAGGCCAGGCGCGCCGGCCTCCATTTGATGGCGGATCGACGGCCGCGGGCAGCGATCCGGCGCCGGCCCGATTCAGCCCGACCCTCGCGCCCCGGCGCCGGCTCAGGCCGCGCCGATCTCGGTGCGCACGTCGACGAGTTCGGGGAAGAACGTGAGGTCGAGCGCCTTCTTGAGGAACGCGACACCGGACGAGCCGCCCGTGCCGCGGCGGAAGCCGATGATGCGTTCGACCGTCTTCATGTGGCGGAAGCGCCACAGCTGGAAGGCTTCCTCGATGTCGACGAGCTGCTCGCACAGGTGGTACTCGGGCCAGAAGTCGCGCGCCCGCTCGTAGATGCGCTTGAACACCGGCACGAGTTCCGGCGTGCGCTCGTGCGGGCGGCTGAAGTCGCGCTCGAGGCACGCCGCGGGCACCGCGTGGCCGCGCCGCGCGAGGAAGCGCAGTACTTCGTCGTACAGGCTCGGCTCGACCAGCGCGCGGCGCAGTTCGGACTGGGCCGCCGGGTCGTGGTCGAACACCTTGAGCATGCCCGCGTTCTTGTTGCCGAGCAGGAACTCGATCGTGCGGTACTGCTGCGACTGGAAGCCCGAGGCGGGACCGAGCACGTGGCGGAACTCGAGGTACTCCGACGGTGTCAGCGTCTCCAGCACGCCCCACTGCGCGAACAGCTGCTGCTGCACCTGCTTCACCCGGGCGAGCACCTTGAGCGTCGCGTTCACGTCGCCCTCGCGCAGGCGTGCGATCGCCGCGCGCAGCTCGTGGATCATCAGCTTCATCCACAGCTCGGCGACCTGGTGCTGCACGATGAACAGCATTTCGTCGTGGTGCGGCGGGTCGCTGAGCGGCTTCTGCGCCGACAGCAGCACGGGCAGCTGCAGGTAGCCGCCATACGTCGTGCGGTCACGCAGGTCGAGTTCGATGCCTTGTTCGAGCGGGCGCAGGTTATGCAGATCGTTCATCGCGACGCCGTATTCCCGGGAGCTGGCCAGTGTAACCCGCATCGACGATGCTGCGCCGGGCCTTGCGGGAGCGGTGGCCTCTTGCTTA
The DNA here is from genome assembly GCF_004342425.1 of Dokdonella fugitiva. GTDB lineage: Bacteria > Pseudomonadota > Gammaproteobacteria > Xanthomonadales > Rhodanobacteraceae > Dokdonella_A > Dokdonella_A fugitiva. Next base: position 247,160 of record NZ_SLWQ01000001.1, read on the forward strand.
CTGTTCCGCTCCCGTCGCCGCGGCCGCACACCGGCCCATCCGGCACCGTATTCCGAGCGCATTCGCGCCGTGCGACACCGCAACGGAGGCTGTCTTGTCCATCGCCGCCACCTTCGAGATCGAATTCCTGCAATACCTCGACGCGGACGGCAAGCTCGTCCGCGACGACCTGCCCGCGATCGCACGCGACATCCGCCAGCTGGTCGAGCTGTACAAGGAAATGCTGTTCGTGCGCGTGTTCGACGCCAAGGCGGTCGCGCTGCAGCGCACCGGCAAGCTCGGCACCTACGCATCGTGCCTCGGCCATGAAGCCGCCCATGTCGCGATCGGCAGCGCGATGCAGGAGGACGACGTGTTCGCGCCGATGTACCGCGAATACGGCGCGCAATTCCATCGCGGCGTGAAGCCGCGCGAGGTATTGCTGTACTGGGGCGGCGACGAGCGCGGCAGTGACTTCTCCGGGCCCGCGCACGATTTCGCCTGGTGCGTGCCGATCGCGACGCAGTGCCTGCACGCGGCCGGCTCCGCGCTCGCCTTCAAGGTGCGCAAGGAGCCACGCGTCGCGGTCACCGTCGTCGGCGACGGCGGTTCGTCGAAGGGCGACTTCTACGGCGCGATCAACGTCGCCGGCGCGATGCAGCTGCCGCTCGTCGCGGTCATCGTCAACAACCAGTGGGCGATCTCGGTACCGCGCACGATGCAGACCGGCGCGAAGACGCTCGCGCAGAAGGGCATCGCCGCCGGCCTCGAATGCCTGCAGGTCGACGGCAACGACCTCATCGCGATGCGCGCGGCGATGGACCATGCGATCAAGCGCGCGCGCCACGGCCACGGCGGCATGGTCATCGAGGCGGTCACCTATCGCCTGTCCGACCACACGACCGCCGACGACGCGCGCCGCTACCGTCCCGACGACGAGGTGAAGGCCGCGTGGGCGCGCGAGCCGCTCAAGCGCATGAAGGCGTACCTCATGTCGCTCAACGCGTGGACCGAGAAGGAAGACGAGGACTGGAAGGCCGAGTGCGCGACCAGGGTCGATGCCGAGGTCAATGCCTATCTCGAGACGAAGTCGCAACCTACGGCGGCGATGTTCGACTACACCTGGGGAGAGCTGCCGGCGGACCTCGTCGCGCAGCGCGCCGAAGCGCTCGCCGCGGACAAGGCCGCGCACTGAGTATTGGCGTGGGGGCGGCTTCAGCCGCGATGCCCGGCTTCCGGCGCATCGCACGGAAGGCCATCGCGGCTGAAGCCGCTCCCACCGAATCGACGCACCGACAACGGATCAGCGGAATGGCACAGATCACCCTCATCGAAGCCGTCACCCAGGCGCTCGCCCACGAGATGAAGTCCGACCCGAGCGTGGTCGTGCTCGGCGAGGACGTCGGCGTCAACGGCGGCGTGTTCCGCGCGACGGTCGGCCTGCAGGACAAGTTCGGCGCCGAGCGCGTGATCGACACGCCGCTCGACGAACTGACCATCGCCGGCCTCACCGTCGGCCTCGCCGCACAGGGCATGAAGCCGGTCGCCGAGGCGCAGTTCGAAGGCTTCATCTACCCGATGATGGAGCACATCGCCTGCCACGCGGCGCGCCTGCGCACGCGCACGCGCGGGCGCATGACCTGCCCGGCGGTGTTCCGCGCGCCGTGGGGCGGCGGCATCCGCGCGCCCGAACACCATTCGGAAGCGAACGAACACCTGTTCACGAACATCCCGGGCATCCGCGTCGTGCTGCCGTCCTCGCCGGGTCGCGCCTACGGCCTGCTGCTCGCCGCGATCCGCGACCCCGACCCGGTGGTGTTCCTCGAACCCAAGCGCATCTACCGCCAGTACAAGGAAGAAGTCGCCGACGACGGCGAGGCGCTGCCGCTCGACGTCTGCTTCGTCCTGCGCGACGGCAGCGACGTCACCCTCGTGACCTGGGGCGCGCAGGTGAAGGAGACGCTCGAAGCCGCCGACGCCCTCGCGAACGAAGGCATCAGCGCCGAAGTCATCGATGTCGCGACGCTCAAGCCGCTCGACTTCGACACGATCCACGAGTCGGTGCGCAAGACCGGCCGCTGCGTGATCGTGCACGAGGCGCCGCGCACCGCGGGCTTCGGCGCGGAAATCGCTGCCCGCCTTGCCGAGCATGCGATGTACGACCTCGTCGCGCCGGTCGAACGCGTGACCGGCTACGACACGCACATCCCGCTGTACCGCCTCGAGATGAAGTACCTGCCGAGCGTCGAGCGCATCGTCGCCGCGGCCAAGCGCACGCTCGCCGCGAGCTGAGCGACCCGGAGCCGACGATGACCACGATCGCGAACGTCCTCGTCGGCCTCGTCGCGCTGCTGCACCTGTACTTTCTCGTGCTCGAAATGTTCCTCTGGACCACGTCGACCGGCCGGCGCGCATTCGCGACGACGGCCGAGTTCGCACAGGCGTCGAAGACGCTCGCGGCGAACCAGGGGCTCTACAACGGCTTCCTCGCCGCCGGCCTCGTCTGGGGCCTCGTCGAGGGTGCGTCGGGCTTCCACATCAAGCTGTTCTTCCTTTCCTGCGTGATCGTCGCCGGCCTCTACGGCGCGTGGACGGTCAGCCGCAAGATCCTCTACGTGCAGGCGCTGCCGGCGATCGCCGCGCTCGTACTGCTGCATTTCCACTGACGGCGCCGGCGGCGCCAGACAGGACGACACTGCAATGGCCGACATCAAGACGTTCCATCTTCCCGACCTCGGCGAAGGCCTGCCCGACGCGACCATCGTCGAATGGCTCGTGAAGGTCGGCGGCACCGTGCGGCTCGACGAGCCGATGGTGTCGATGGAAACCGCGAAAGCGGTGGTGGAAGTGCCATCGCCGTTTTCCGGCAAGCTCGTCAAGGTGCACGGCGACAGCGGCGACGTGATCGCGACCGGCGCCGCGCTGGCCGAGTTCGAACTCGATCCGAACATGCCGCAGCGCGCTGAGGCGGAATCGACCGGTCACCACCATGGACCGCCGAAAGCCGCGGCCACGCCCGGCAAGGGCGTCGGCGCCGAAGCGCCCGACCACAAGGGCGTGGTCGCCTCCGACGAAGGCGGCGAGATCGCGAGCGGTGGCAAGGCGCCGCGCGCCGACGAAGGCACCGTCGTCGGCGCGATGCAGTCGAGCGACCGCGTGCACGCCGAGCAGGCGACGAGCATCGGCGGCGTGAAGGCCGTGCCCGCGGTGCGTGCGCTCGCGAAGAAGCTCGGCGTCGACCTCGCGCGCGTGTCGCCGAGCGGTGCGGGTGGCGTGGTCACGCTGCAGGACGTGAAATCCGCGGCCGCCGCGGGCACGGCAAGAATCGGCGCTGCCCCCGCGGGAGCGGCTTCGGCCGCGATCGGCAGGCAGGCTCCGGCAAGCATCGCGGCTGAAGCCGCTCCCGCGGCGCAGCGCACGACGCTCTCGGCAGCGGGCAAGCCGATGCGCACGACGCCACCGACGGTCGCCGCGACCGGCCAGCCGGAACAGCTCAAGGGCGTGCGCCGCAACATGGCGCGCGTGATGGCCGCCGCCCACGCCGCGGTCGTGCCGACCACGCTCAGCGACGACGCCGACATCCACGCCTGGCTGCCCGGCAACGACATCACCGTGCGCCTCGTGCGCGCGATCGTGCGCGCCGCGAAGATGGTGCCGGCGCTCAACGCGTGGTTCGACGGCGACAACCTCACGCGCACGCTGCATCCGCACGTCGACATCGGCATCGCGGTCGACACCGACGACGGACTGTTCGTGCCTGCGCTGCGCAACGCCGACATGCTCGACGCCGCCGGCGTGCGCGCCGCAGTGAACCGCCTGCGCGCGCAGGTCGAGGACCGCAGCATCCCGCCGTCGGAGCTCGCCGGCTACACGATCTCGCTGTCGAACTTCGGCGTGTTCGCCGGGCGCTACGCGACGCCGGTGGTGGTGCCGCCGTGCGTCGCGATCGTCGCCGCGGGCAAGGGCCGCCACCAGATGACGCCGGTCATGGGCGGCTTCGAATCGCACCGCGTGATCCCGTTGTCGCTGACCTTCGACCACCGCGCCGCGACCGGCGGCGAGGCTGCGCGCTTCCTCAAGGCGATGCTCGACGACCTCGCGCTCGCGCAGTGACGCGATGAAAGCGAACACGACGCGCGCGGCGGTCGAGCACGCCTATCCGGGCCTGGTCGCGGCCGCGGAAGCGGCGATGGCGCGCGCGCACGCGCCACATTCGCATTTCCGCGTCGGTGCCGCGCTGCAGTTCGACGACGGCCGCGGCGAGCGCTTCGTGCCCGGGTGCAACGTCGAATCCGACGTCTACGGCCTCACCATCTGCGCCGAGCGCAACGCGGTGTTCGCGGCCGTTGCTCAGGGGCGCGGCCATCCGTCGGCGATCGCGGTGATCGCCGACACCGATGAGCCGGTCGCTCCGTGCGGGGCCTGTCGCCAGTGGCTGCACGAGTGCGATGTCGAGCGGCGCCTGCGCGTGTTCCTGCTCACGCGTCGCAGCGACGCCGTGCGCGAATGCGGCACCGACGACCTGTTGCCGGAAGCGTTCGCGCTCGACGCCGAGGAACGCGCCGCGCGCAATCCCTGGCGCTGACCCTGCTCCGGCGCCGTCGCACCCTGCCCCGGGAGTCCGGTATGCACCACAGCCGCCTCAGCAACATCGTGATCGACTGCGAAGTCGACGATCTCGCGGCCGCCGCCGAATTCTGGAGCCGCGCGCTCGGCAAGCCGATCGTCACGACCGACCAGGACGGCGACGGCAAGTACGCCGAACTCGCGACCGCCGCGGACGAGCCGCAGATCCTGCTGCAGAAGGTCGAGCACCCCTCGCGCGTGCATCTGGACATCGAGACCGACGACATCGAGGCCGAGGTGCGCAGGCTCGAGGCACTCGGCGCGCGGCGGGTCACGTTCCGCGAGCGCTGGTGGGTCATGCAGGCGCCGACCGGGCACCGCTTCTGCGTCGTCCGGCGCCAGCGAGAGGCGTTCGGCCCGCACCTCAACGAGTGGCCCGAATAAGCATGTGACACCGGGCGTTCAGCGCGCATACTGCAATCGGGGGCCGCGCCATGTATGATGCGCGCCCCTTGGTTTATCCATGCATCCGTATAGAGGGATATTTGCCGCGATGAGCAACTACCTGTTCACCTCCGAATCGGTTTCCGAAGGCCATCCGGACAAGGTCGCCGACCAGATCTCCGACGCCGTCCTCGACGCGATCCTCGCCCAGGACCAGCGCGCGCGCGTGGCGTGCGAGACGATGGTCAAGACCGGCGTCGCGATCGTCGCGGGCGAAATCACGACCAGCGCATGGATCGACCTCGAGGCGCTCACGCGCAAGGTCATCCTCGACATCGGCTACGACTCGAGCGACGTCGGCTTCGACGGCGCGACCTGCGGCGTGCTGAATCTCATCGGCAAGCAGTCGCCGGACATCAACCAGGGCGTCGACCGCAAGAAGCCGGAAGAACAGGGCGCGGGCGACCAGGGCCTGATGTTCGGCTACGCGACCAACGAGACCGACAGTTTCATGCCGGCGGCGATCCACCTGTCGCATCGCCTCGTCGAGCAGCAGGCGAAGGTGCGCAAGAAGAAGAACTCGCCGCTGCCGTGGCTGCGCCCGGATGCGAAGAGCCAGGTCACGCTGCGCTACGAGAACGGCAAGGCCGTCGCGATCGACGCCGTGGTGCTGTCGACCCAGCACGACCCGTCGATCAAGCAGAAGGACCTGATCGAGGCCGTGCGCGCCTACATCATCGACCCGGTGCTGCCGAAGAAGTGGCTGCACAAGGGCACCAAGTTCCATATCAACCCGACCGGCAAGTTCGTCATCGGCGGCCCGGTCGGCGACTGCGGCCTGACTGGCCGCAAGATCATCGTCGACACCTACGGCGGCTGGGCGCGCCACGGCGGCGGCGCGTTCTCGGGCAAGGATCCGTCCAAGGTCGACCGCTCGGCCGCGTACGCGGCGCGCTACGTCGCCAAGAACATCGTAGCGGCCGGCATTGCCGACCGCTGCGAGGTGCAGGTTTCGTACGCGATCGGCGTCGCCCACCCGACCTCGATCTCGGTGACGACGTTCGGCACCGGCAGGATCCCCGACGAGAAGATCGAGAAGCTCATCCGCAACCACTTCGACCTGCGTCCGTACGGGATCATCAAGATGCTCGACCTCGTGCATCCGATGTACCAGGCGACCGCGAGCTACGGCCACTTCGGCCGCACGCCGTACGAGGTCAAGCACGCGAACGGCAGCAAGTTCACTGCATTCTCGTGGGAGAAGACCGACAAGGCCGACGAGCTCCGCAAGGCCGCCGGCATCAAGTGAACCCGCGCCTTCCCTGCGAGGAAGGGCGCACATGAACGACGGGCCGTGCAAACGGCCCGTCGTTGTTTTTCGCCCCCCGAGTTGCCTTGCTTGCCGCGGCGCCGCCTCAGTTCTCGAAGCCGTACGCGAAGATCACGTCCGTCAACACCGACTCGTCGACGAGCACGAAGATGTCCGACACGCCGTTGTGGTCGCCGGGATCGATGTTGCTCGCACTCGATTCCCAGGCCATCGACAGGCCCGACGCGTTCACGCCGAGCGAGGAACCGGCCGAGTTGTTGCCCGGCTGGCCACCCGTCGTCCCGCTGATCATCTCGGGCGAGCCGGCGCCGGGTACGAACAGGAACACCTGCGGATACGAGCCTGGCCCGACCCAGGCGTAGTTGCAATGGAACACCACGCTGCCGATGTCGGAGACGGCGGACACGGCGCAGCTGTCGTAGGAACTGGAGGGCAGCGCCGGCGGCCGCGGGATCGGGATCGTCACGCCGGCCTGGCGGTCGCGCAGGTAGAGGCCGCTGTTGCTCGTCTCGCTCGCGCCGTCGGCATAGCCGAGGCCGCCGTAACCGCGGGTCTGGAAACTGACGAAGCGCCCGCTCGGCGAGATCGCGGGCCGGTACACGAACGCACTCGAGCCGTTGGCGGCCGACGTGCTGCGGCTGATCAGTTCGGTCGTGTTCGACTGCAGGTCGCGCACGTACGCCTGCCCGCTCGACGCGCCGGCCACCATCGCGCTGCCGCAGAGCATCGAGAGATGGCGTCCACTGGCGGACAGTGCATGCGGCTCGAGCGAGCAGGTGCCGCCCGAGGCGCTGCCGTTGGCCGTGACCGAGGCCATCTTCACCTGCCCGGTCACCATGTCCTTGACGTAGATTTCGCCGGAGCTGCCCGCGGGAGCCGACGCGCCGTCGGGCTGGTCCGCCGCGCCGGTCATGGCCGCGACGGTCTGGAACGCGACGTAGCGCCCATCCGCCGAGATCGACACGGTGTTGTCCTCGGTGCCGGTGTCCGGGGCCTGGCCGTCCGCCGTGGCGCTGGCCAATGCCAGTTCGCCGCTCTGGCGATCCTTGCGCAGCACCTGCCAGTTCGGCCCGAACGCGGAATTGAGGGTGAGGAAGGCGACATAGCGCCCGTCACCCGACACCGCCGGGGATGCGCCGCGGAACACGGTGCCGCCGAGCGCCGAAACCGCCTCGACCACGCCCGTGTCGAGATCGACGGCGATCGCGCGCGTGCCGTTGTAGGTGTCGCCGACCCAGTTGTTCGCATTGCTCTCGAACACCACGGTGCGGCCGCCCGCGGAGACATCGACGGACCTGGACAGGCCATTGGCCTCGAGGCCCGGGCCCGGCACGAGGCGGGCGTAGATGAAGTCGGCGTGCGCGGGACTGGCCGCCGCGGCGATCCCGCAGGCGATGAGCGCACGAGCCGGCATGCGCAGGGACGATGAGGCGTTCATTCGGGACTCCGGATGGTGGTACGCCATCCACTACGCGGTTTCGCAGCCGATCCCCGAACGTGCGCGGCACCGCGCCTTCACGCACCGCGGCGAGTCCGGTAGCCTCCCCGAGGTCCGCCGCTTCGATGCGGCGAAGCCCTACCCCGTACCGAGCCCCTATCCGCCATGCCGCCCAACCCGTCCAAATGCGCCTTGCGCGCCATCCTCCTGCTCGCTTTCGCCGTCGCGTGGCCGATCGCACCCGCACTTGCCGGGCGGGTCGAGCCTCCGGTCGAACTGCTCTACGCCCCCGGCAACCTGCTCGTCGCCGGCAAGGTCGTCGAGATCGACGAGCGCGCCGGGCGCCTCGTCTTCGAACGCAAGGACGTGCTCGGCAAGGGGCGCGTGCCCGACCAGGTCGACGTGCGCGCGTCCGCCGCCGCCCTCGCCCGCGTGAAGCCCGGCGGCCGCTACATCTTCGGCTACTCGCTCGCCCGCGCGGATGCACGCGATCCATTGCGCACGGTCGCCGACCCGCGCGGCCCCGTGCTGCTCACGAGCATCGGCCTCGACCCTGCGTTGTTCGACGACACGCCGCTGGTGCGTTCGATCCTCAAGGCCGGGCGCAGCGAGCACGGCCGCGAGTCGCGCCGCTTCTTCGACCTGCTCATGCGCGGCCTGGCCAGCAACGACGCCTCGCTGCAGTACCTGGCCGCGGGGGAGATCGCGCTCGAGCGGGAAATCGGCGAGCGGCTCGCCGACGCGCGCGCGCGCGCCCTGGTCGAAAAGGTCGCCCGTGACGCGCATACGCCGGCGAATGTCCGCGCTTCGCTGCTGCAGTCGGCCGCAGCCCGGCCCGGCGATCTCGGCGACTGGTGGCAGGCCGCGGCGATGGACGTAGTGACAACTACGCCTCCAGGCGGATATTCTCGGGCGTCTTCGGAGTCGGCGGAACTCATCCTGCTGGCGCTCGAAGTGCTCGACCAGCATGCGGTCCCGGTCGCCCCCGTCGCACTTGCGCATTGGGTGCGCAGCCCGAGTCCGCCGGTGGCCGAGCGAGCGTGTCTGATGTTGCGCAAGTCCTCCGGCCAAGCCGAGCGCGACGCGATCCGCGACGCGCTGGCCGAGCCGGACCTGCCGGCCCAGACGCGGAAATTCCTGAACGATCATCTGCGCCGCCTCGACGTCATGGACGCGAAATTGAAGGCGCGGAAAGGCGGAGCCGACTGATCGTCATTCCCTGGGCAGGTGACGGCCGCCTGCCGCAGCGGAGAAGCAAAGCGCCGCCATCGTCTTGGGGAGTTGCATCATGGTTCTATCGCGTTTCCTGCCCGCTGCGCTGGGCACGGCCGTGTGCGCCGCTTTCGGCGTCTCGGCTGCGCCCGTGGCGGTGACCACGCCGACCACCAGCGCACCTGAAATCCTTCCGACCGTCATGCACGCCGTGCGCGCCGACATCTCCGCACCGCTGCGCGACATCCTGCGCGCGATGCCGCCGGCCTCGCCGATGGGCACGGAACAGGAGCCGTTCGAGATCCCGAACATCCTGCTCAAGCCGGAAGGCCGCAGCAGCTCGTTCGTTCCCGACTATTCGCGCATGCAGACGCGCGGAACCGGTGTGCCGGCGCCGTCGGTCGACCTCAGCTTCGAGGCGATCAGCTCGACCACGTCCGGCTGCGGCTGCCTGCCACCCGACACCAACGGCGACGTCAGCGACACGCACTTCATCCAGTGGGTGAACTCGTCGTGGCAGGCCTTCGACAAGGTCACCGGCGCGCCCGACCCGAACACGCTGAGCCCGCGTCCGGGCAATTCGTTCTTCGTCGGCTTCGGCGGCAAGTGCGAAACGACCAATTCGGGCGACCCGCTCGCGATCTGGGACCCGCGCGCGCAGCGCTGGGTGATGAGCCAGTTCGTGACGAGCTCGCCGTTCGCGCAGTGCGTCGCCGTGTCGACGACGTCCGACCCGTTCGGCTCCTACGCCCGTTACGAGTTCAACTGGCCGAACTTCGGCGACTACCCGCACATGGGCGTCTGGACCACCGACGACGGCAGCCAGAACTCCTACGTGCTCACGACGCACGAATTCGCCACCAACAACGCGTTCCTCGGCGCGTCGCTGATCGCGCTCGAGCGCGACAAGATGCTCGCCGGCGACCCGACCGCGGCGATGGTGCGCTTCCCTGGCTTCGATGCCTACGGCGTCGAACCGGTCAACCTCATGGGTTCGCTGAACGCGCCGACGAACGCCTGCCCGAGCTTCGTGCACTTCGACTCGGTCTCGAGCGAATACCTGTTCTGGGACCTGTGCCTCAACTGGACCACGCCGGGCAGCTCGACGATCACGCAGAACCCGACGCGCATCCAGGGCGCGCCGTTCGTGCCGTTCTTCGACGACGTGCCGCAGCAGGGTACGGGCAACGGCCTCGATTCGTTCGGCACGCACATCATGTATCGCGCCAACGCACGCGCCTTCCCCGCCGACGCGCCGACGCGCGTCTCGCTGGTCATCAATCACGTCGTGCAGGGTGACGTGCAGCAGGGCGGCATCAACTGGATCCACTTCAGCCTCGACGAGACCAGCCCCAATCCGCCGACGCCGACGGCGCTCGGCCGCCACATCATCGACGAAGGCGTGTACGCGCCCGACAGCCACTCGCGCTGGATGGGCGGCATCGCGATGGACGCGAGCGGCAACATCGGCGTCGGTTACTCGAAGTCGAGTTCCTCGATGCACCCGCAGATCGAGATCACCGGCCGCACGCTCGACGATCCGGCGGGCACGCTGCGCGACGAGTCGAACTGCACCGACACGATCGCCAACGGTTCGCAGACCAGCTCGAGCGCGCGCTGGGGCGACTACTCGTCGATGACCGTCGACCCGGTCGACCAGTGCACGTTCTACTTCACGAGCGAGTACTACCCGACCACCGCGAGCAGCAGCTGGCACACGCGCGTGTGCTCGTTCAAGTTCGACAACTGCGGTGATCCGAACTACGCCCTCGTCGCCGAGACGCCCAAGCGCGTCGAGATCTGCGAAGCGACCGCCAGCGGGGACCCGAGCTGGGGCCTGCGCGTAGGCGTGCTCAACGGCTTCAGCGGCCCGGTGAACCTCGCTGCGAGCGGCCTGCCCTCCGGCGCGACCGCGCAGTTCTCGGCGAACCCGGTGAACGCGCCGGGTACCAGCGCGCTGACTCTCGTCGGCGGCTCGGCCCTGCCGTCCGGTGAATACGACTTCAGCGTCGATGCGACAGGCGGCTCGCTCTCGCGCAGCATCGCGCTCGAGCTCGGCGTCTCCAGTACTGCGCCGGCGCCGGTCACCCTGGTCCTGCCGGCCGACACGGCGTCCGGTGTCAAGGTGCGCCCGCTGCTCAGCTGGGGCACGATCGACGCGAACGACCGCATCTTCGCCGACGGCCTCGACGGTGTCGCGCCGCCGCCGGTCATCGTGCCGACCAACGCGCTGCAGTACCTCGTGGAAGTCGCGAGCGACCCGTCGTTCAGCAACATCGTCGCGAGCGCGACCGTGACAGGCACGACCTGGACCGTCGACACCACGCTGGCGAACACGACCACGTACTACTGGCGCGTCACGCCGAGCAACTACTGCGGCCCGAGCACCCCGTCGGCGACGTTCTCGTTCACGACCGGCATCCCGGGCACCTGCCCGGCCGGCACGACCGCGTCGACGGTCTACGAGGAGAACTTCGATGCGGGCGCCGGCGGCTGGACGCCGGGCGGTACCGGTGGCACGGCCTGGACGCAGGGCGCGGCTCCGGCCGGCACAGGCTTCACGACCCCGGTCTGGAAGGTGCCGAACAACACCGTGAACAGTGACCGCACGCTGACCTCGCCGGCGATCCCGCTGCCGGCCGGTGCGCAGGCGATCATCCTGTCGTACGACGCGTACCACAAGTCGGAGCAGGATCCGCCGAGCGGCTGCTGGGACAGCTCCTCGCTCGAGGCGAGCACGAACGGCACGACGTTCGACTACCTCGACGCGAGCCGCATGTTCACCGACCCGTACAACGGCACGTCCTCGCCGGGCGCGCCGCTGGCCGGTCGCCTGAGCTGGTGCTTCCCGGGTCCGGCCGGTACGTCGGCGCCGTCGCATGCGGTGGTCGATCTCGACAGCTTCGCCGGCCAGTCGATCAACCTGCGCTTCCGCATGGTGACCGACTCGAACACCGCGGCGGGTGCGCCGAACGGCCTGGTGATCGACAACGTGAAGGTCGAAGCGTGCCAGTAAGCGGCATCGCCTGACCTCGTTCCGGGAAACGGGCCGCCTCGCGCGGCCCGTTTCTTTTTCCGGTCCGCCAATGGCGCACGTCGCGCCGCCGCCACGCCGGCTTCGCGTCGCCGTCGGGCAGCCGGGCCGATGTATCTCTTTATCCGGAACGAGCGATATAATCCCGCCCTGCCTTCTGCCGAGGGGCGCTGCAGCGGGTTTCCCGCGACGCTCGGCGGGCATGCATCCCATTGCAAGGGCGCCCCGGGTTCGCCATATGCGAATCCTTCGCGGCAGCCGCACCGCGCGTGCGACGCTCGCGAAAAAACCCGGAGATTGACCATGAACGCTGTCGCCAAGAACCCGCCTGCGCACGACTACAAGGTGCGCGACCTCGCCCTCGCCGACTGGGGCCGCAAGGAAATCGACATTGCCGAGCAGGAGATGCCCGGCCTCATGTCGATCCGCAAGAAGTACGCCGCCGCCAAGCCGCTCGCCGGCGTGCGCGTGACCGGTTCGCTGCACATGACGATCCAGACCGCGGTGCTGATCGAGACGCTCAAGGACCTCGGCGCCGACGTGCGCTGGGCCTCGTGCAACATCTTCTCGACCCAGGACCACGCCGCCGCCGCGATCGCCGCGTCCGGCACGCCCGTGTTCGCCTGGAAGGGCGAGACGCTCGAGGAATACTGGGACTGCACGCTCGATGCGCTCAGCTTTCCCGGCGGCAAGGGCCCGCAGCTCGTCGTCGACGACGGCGGCGACGTGACCCTGCTCATCCACAAGGGCTTCGAACTCGAGAACGGTTCCGACTGGGTGAATACGCCCTCGTCCAACCACGAGGAGCAGGTGATCAAGAACCTGCTCAAGCGCGTCGCGAAGGAGCGCCCGGGCTTCTGGGCGGGCGTGGTCAAGGAATGGAAGGGCGTCTCGGAAGAGACCACCACCGGCGTGCATCGCCTCTACCAGCTCGCCGAAGCCGGCAAGCTGCTCGTGCCCGCGATCAACGTCAACGACTCGGTCACCAAGTCGAAGTTCGACAACCTCTACGGCTGCCGCGAGTCGCTCGCCGACGGCCTCAAGCGCGCGATGGACGTGATGCTCGCCGGCAAGGTCGCGGTCGTGTGCGGCTATGGCGACGTCGGCAAGGGCTCGGCGCACTCGCTGCGCGCGTACGGCGCGCGCGTGGTCGTCACCGAGATCGACCCGATCAACGCGCTGCAGGCCGCGATGGAAGGCTTCGAGGTCAACACGGTCGAATCCACCCTCGGTCGCGGCGACATCTACGTCACCACCACCGGCAACAAGGACGTGCTCACGCTCGAGCACATGCAGGCGATGAAGGACCAGGCGATCGTCTGCAACATCGGCCACTTCGACAACGAGATCCAGGTCGATCGCCTCAACGCGTCCGGCGCGGTCAGGACCAACATCAAGCCGCAGGTCGACAAGTACACGTTCAAGGACGGCCGTTCGATCTTCCTGCTCGCCGAAGGCCGCCTCGTCAACCTCGGCTGCGCGACCGGCCACCCCAGCTTCGTGATGTCCAACAGCTTCTCGAACCAGACGCTCGCGCAGATCGACCTGTGGGCGAACAAGGACACCTACGAGCCGAAGGTCTTCATCCTGCCGAAGAAGCTCGACGAGGAGGTCGCGCGCCTGCACCTTGAGAAGATCGGCGTGAAGCTCACCACGCTGACCGCCGAACAGGCCGCCTATCTCGGCGTCGCGGTCGAGGGCCCGTACAAGCCGGACCACTACCGCTACTGATCCGGCGATCTTCGACTAGCGATCTACGATCGATGCTTGAAACGAAACGGGCGCCGCAAGGCGCCCGTTTTCTTGCATGGATCAATTGGTTTTGCGGTTTTGCGAGCCGCTTTTTTAACTGGAAATCTTCCTCACGCCGTCGCAAAAAGCTTGGAAACTTGGTGACGCATTCCTTTGCGGATCTAGCAGTCGGCCCATGCGACGGGCCCCATCTCTTTTCTGGTAGCCAGGGACGAATCGACCGAGCTCGAGATAGCAGCTACCCAGAGTGTCTGGATTCCTGAATTTTGCCTTCGCCATCGCTTTCGCTGCTGTTGGAACGGAGAATTCCTCAGCGAAAGCGTGAAGATCCCCAACAATCCAAGCTTCCAATTCGCGACAGGCTATTCGAAAGAGGATAGGGCGCTTGTGTGGGTCGTCGAACCGCGCCACGAGTCTGGCTTTCACGTCTCGGCAGTCGCCGGAATCCTGATCGCGTAGTACGACGAACGCAGCATCTGGGTTCTGCCACGCTCGAACAAGAGTTGGTGCGCGCTTTTCAAGGTCCTGCTTGCCTTCATATGGAAAGCAGCGAAAGGTCCATCCCTCTGGCAAGAGTCTCGGTAGCAGCCCATCTAGCAGATCTCCCGCAGATGGCTCTTCCGTAAGTATTACCAATTCCGTCATGTCGGATCGACCCCTTGAAACATCCCTTGTTTCCAAAGGTATCCGAGCTGGTCGCCTTCATCGATCAACGCCTTTACCTGCGTGTCTTCGCTTGCCCGTCGTATCGATGTATAGCCATGCGTCTTAGCTAACCAGAAGACTTCGTCAGGGCGGATCGCATTGAGGAAATCGGGTGAATGGGTGGACACGAATACCTGACCTCCGCGGGCTGCATACGCGCGAAACTCTTCGGCCAAGTCCCACAGGAGCGAGGGATACAGCTGGTTCTCCGGCTCCTCCACGCACAGCAAGGGATGTGGCGCCGGGTCATATAGCAACACTAAATATGCCAGCATCTTTATCGTACCATCAGAAACGTAGCGCGCGAGAAATGGATCTTCGAACGCGCCGTCTTGGAAGCGCAGCAGAACGCGACCTTCTTCGGTAGTCTTGGACTCAACGCTCGTAATTCCGGGAACACACTTTGTCAGGCGATCAAGAACCTTCCTGAACACCGCCGGGTGCTGTTTGTGCAGATACTCAATGACTAACGAGAGGTTCTCGCCTTCGCGCGACAGATGTTCGGCATAGCCAGTCTCTTGCTCCGGTCGCGCACGACTGATGTGGAAATCGGACAAGTGCCAATTCTCAATCAGACTGCCCAAGGCCACTGCCGCTGGGAAGCGCTCGAACTGCGCCAGTCCTTTGATTGCAAGGATATCTGGGCTGCGTAGCACTTGGTGCTCACGTTTTAGCTGCCTTTCGTCCGTTACGGATTCGAGCTCATTGGTAACAGCTTCGCCCTGTCCATTACTGAAATCGAGGAAGTGCCACGGCTTACCCCCGCTACCACGGCGGTACTTCAAAATCTCGCGTGCCACGATTGGGCGGCCATTGACTTCGTCGATTGCCAATTCGTAAGTAATCAGGCTAGTGCGGTCACGCCCGATATCAGCGCGTATCTTCAGTTCTACTTCGATCGGCCCTGGACATCCACGTGATCGAACCTCTTGGAACCCTCTGCTGCCGCCCAAGCGACCAAGCGCCGCAGTGACGTTGGTAGACATCGCGTCCCGCAGAAAGCCAAAGGCGGAGAACAAAGTGCTCTTGCCGGCACCATTAGCACCAACGAGGACGCAGAAATCCGGAATATCCCGCAGTGCGACATCACGAAATGCGCGGAAATTCTTGAGCTTGATATATTCAATCTTCATTTCCGGTCCTACATGATGGCTGATGACATCTGGCCTTGTGACTTTGAGGTAGGTTAGCCCGCTTCCGGTCTGCATCCCGCGTCGACGCGAAAATCGGTGTATCGCCAGTCGTGCATGCGAATGATGATGCTATCGCTTTGTCATGAACAAAAACACTCGCCCAGCCCAGCAACCTGTCGCATCAGCAAAGCATGGAAGTATGAGTGCGTTACGGCCGCCAGTTCGCGTGGCGCTCCCAGAACTCGACGCTGCGCCGATACGCGTCGCGATCGATCGGCACGCCCGAGCCGCCTTCCTCGACGCCGAGTGCATTGCGCATCATCGTGATCGGCACCATCGGGATTTCCTCCGGCTCCATCGTGTAGAGGCAGCCGACGATGCCCCACTCGGCGTCGATCGGCGTGCCCTCCTTCGCGAGCTGTGCGCGGTCGTAGAGGATCGGCAGCAGCCAGCGCGCGACCGGCGGCTCGATGCCTTCGAACCAGCGCACGAGCACGGGCAGCTCGGCATCCGAGCGTACCTCGTAGGCCGAACGCAGGCGATGCCTGTTGTCGTCGGTGATCGCGACGACGGAGCAACGCGTCGAGGTCCAGTTGCGGTGCACGTGCAACTTGCAGAACGGCGCGTAGCCGTCGAGCACGCGCACAGGCGCCTCCGCGTTGAGATGCTGCACGAACGCTTCGGCCGTGCAGTCCTGGATCGCGGTGATGCGGCGATCGCGCGGGAACAGGCGGCGGCGGGCGAAATCGGTGAGAACGATGGACACGGTTCGAGGGCTGAAGGCTGGCACTCGCGCGCTCAGATCGGGGCGCCGGGCGGGATGACGGGCAACGGGCGCAGCTTCACGGACTTCGGGTCGGCGAGGTACTTGCGGATCGTTTCGGCGGCGAGTGCGCGGCTTGCGCCGGTGGCATCGGTACCGCCGTGTTTCGCAAGCCAAGCCTGCCACTGCTGCAGCGACGCGCGTACCTCGGCGTCGACTTGCGCGTGCAGGGCGCCGTCGTCGAGCACGTGCAGCAGCGCGTCGAGCGCGACCCAGTTCGCTGCCTCCTGCACCGCTGCCGCGGCCGGCGCGTCCGCGCCGCGCGTGTCCTGCTGCCAGGTGCCGCGGAACACCGCGGCGAGCACGTCGGCCACGCCGGGCTGCTGCGCGTCGCGCGCGTGCTGCCAGGCGAGGCGGTTGAGGCGCTCGGGCGCGAACAGGAAGGTCGTCGTCTGTGCGGCCGCGGCTTCGGCCGCGGCGAGCGGATCGAACACCGGACCCGCCTTCGTCGCGAAGTATTCGCGATTGCGCGCGTACTCGTTGCCGGGCGGCGTGACGAGGTCGAGCACGCTCGCGGGCAACGCGAGTTCGCGCGCGCCGAGATTGCCGACGAGGCGATCGAGGGCGGCACGCTGGGTCGACGCTGAGACCGGCGTGGTGCCCGCACTGCGATCAGCCGCTTCCGAATACGCGTAGGCCGCCCCCGCGAGCAGGCGTGCGACCGCTTCGGTCTGGTAGCGATGCAGCAGGTACACCGGCACGAGGCGCGCTTCGAGTTCGCCGGCCTGGCGCTCCGGCGGCAACACGCCGATCGAGAAATGCGCGAGCGCCGCGCGCCGCGCGGCCATCAGCGCATCGAAGGTCTCGAGTGCATCGGGGCCCGAGTCCCACAGCAGGCCGTCCGGCTCGGCATCACCGGGACTGCGCGCGTCCTGGTCGCTCACGTAGCGGAAGCCCGCCCTGGCGATGTCCGCGCGCAGCTTGGCGAGCGATGCCTGCTCGGTGCCCGGGGCGAACTGCGCGTAGGCATGCGCGACGATGAAATCGTCCCACGGGCCGACGCCGACGCCATAGGGATGGTCGAGCGAGAGACGTCCATCGGCATCGAGCGCGAGCAGCGGATGCGGATAGTCCATCACCGAGCCGTTGCCGTGCCGGCTCGCGGCGAAATTGTGCGCGAAGCCGAGCGCATGGCCGACCTCGTGCGCAGCGAGCTGGCGCAGGCGCGCCAGCGCCATGCGCTCGGCTTCGTCCTTGAGCCCGGCTGCATCTGGCTTGTCGTACGGCGCGAGCAGGCTCTCGGCAATGAGGATGTCCTGGCGCACGCGCTGCGAGCCGAGCGTGACGTTGCCGCGGATGATCTCGCCGGTGCGCGGATCGACGATCGGCTGGCCGTACGACCAGCCACGCGTGTGCCGGTGGGCCCAGGTGATGAGGCTGTAGCGCACGTCCATCGGATCGACGCCTTCGGGCAGCAGCTCGACGCGATAGGCATCCTTGAAGCCGGCCTTCTCGAACGCGCTCTTCCACCAGTTCGCGCCTTCGAGCAGCGCCGAACGCACCGGTTCGGGCGTGCCACGGTCGAGGTAGAACACGATCGGCTTCTTCACCGGGCTCGACGCCGCGGCGGGGTCGGTCTTCTCGAGGCGGAAGCGCGGTTGCACGCGATGATCGAGGGACGACGCGAGCGGTTGCGCGTAGTCGTACCAACCGACGCTGAGGCCGCCCGAAGCCGGATGGTAAGCGCGCGGCACGTAGCCCGGCGCCGGCAGGCGCACGAAGCTCAGGTGCTGGCGCACGGTCAGGCTGCGCGGATCCATCGCGACGTCCCTGACGAACGTCCCCTCGGCCGGGCCGCGCAAGGTGAGCAGGCCTTCGAGTTCGGTGTTGTCGGGAAAGCTCTTCGCGTCGGCGAGCGAGGGCGCGCTGCGCTTGTCGTCGACCTCGTACTTGCCCTGCTTGGCCTGTTCGAGCCGCTCGGCGATGCCGTGGCGATCGGACACCAGCAGCGCGCTGACGTCGACGAGTACTTCGGGACCGGGCCCCTTGCGCTCGGCGACGACGTCGCCGGCCCAGAGCACCGACTCGGCGAACGCCTGGCGCACGCTGAGCGCTTCATCGGGGTTGTCGGACACCGCGCGGAACTTCGTGTTGTCCTCGACCAGCAACACGCGCGTGCCGACGCGGCGCCATTCGACGAGGTGCGAGTCGCTGCTCTGGCCGCGGTCGAGGCCGACGTCGTTCGAACCGAGCGCCCACGGCAGCGAGCTCGTCATGAGGAACGGCTGGCCGAACGCGCGCAGGCCGAGCAGCACGCGCCCCTTCGCTTCGTCGCGGTACACGTCGAAGAATCCCGGCTGGGACGGCAGGCCGCGCGTCGCCGCCGCGAAATCCGCGACCGCGCCGCCCGGTTTGTCCGCCGCTGCCACTGCGGCCTGTACCGTCACGGCAAACAGCCCCACGAGGATCCCGCCTGCCACGCGCGTCGCCTGCCGCATCGTCGTCACCCTGTCGTCGCAAAGCCGCCATTGTGCCCGCTGCGATGGCGTGTGCGCACAGGCCGGAGATCACGGTCGGCCGGCAGGTATCCGTCCAGCCATCTATCTCTCTATCCGGACAAAGAGATATAGTTGCGCATCCGCGATCGCCGACCCGATTCCATGGCCTCTCCTGCCCCGATTTCCTTCGAGTTCTTCCCGCCCAAGACCGACGAGCAGCGCGCGACGCTCGAAGCCGCGCTGCCGAAGCTCAAGGCGCTTGCGCCCGAATACGTGAGCTGCACGTTCGGCGCCGGCGGTTCGACGTTGAGCTATACGCCCGAGACGATCCGCCACCTGCGCGAGGAACACGGCCTCGATGCCGCGCCGCACCTGTCGTGCATGGGCGGCACGCGCGCGGAGATCCGCGAACTGCTCGATCGCTACACGCGGATGGGCTGCCGGCGCATCGTCGCTCTGCGTGGCGACCTGCCATCGGGCATGGCGAGCTACGGCGACTTCCGCTACGCGAGCGACCTCGTCGCCTTCATCCGCGGGGAGTGCGGCGACCGCTTCCACATCGAAGTCGCGTGCTACCCCGAGGTGCACCCGCAATCGGACGATGCGCACGCGGACCTGCGCCATTTCAGGACCAAGGTCGAGGCCGGCGCGAACGGCGCGATCACGCAGTACTTCTACAACCCCGACGCCTACTTCCGCTTCGTCGATGCCGCGCGTCGTGCCGGCATCGGCGTGCCGATCGTGCCCGGCATCATGCCGATCGCGAACTTCTCGCAGCTCAAGCGCTTCTCCGACCTGTGCGGCGCGGAGATCCCGCGCTGGCTCGGCAAGCGCCTGCACGCCTACGGCGACGACGTCGAGTCGATCCGCGAATTCGCCGCGGACGTCGTCGCGGACCTCTGCGACCGCCTCGTCGCCGGCGGCGCGCCCGGCCTGCACTTCTACACGCTCAATCGCGCCCGGGCGACGCTCGCGGTGATCGAACGCATGCGCCGCTGACGCTCAGCGCGGCGCCCCGCCGGCCGGCTCGACCCGGGCCGACGCGATTGCATCGAGGCGGCGTTTCGCCTCGATGGCGAAACTGTCCTGTGCACCGGCCGATGCGACGAGCGTTTCGTATGCCGACTGCGCACGCGCACGGCCCGCGACGACGTCGCCGGCCAGCGCCTCGAGCCAGCCGAGCACGCTCTGCGCGTCGAGCAGCTCGTTGTAGCCGGGCGGATAGCGCGCCTCGTACAGAGCGACCGCTTCGCGCGCGAGCGGCAG
The DNA here is from genome assembly GCF_004342425.1 of Dokdonella fugitiva. Taxonomy (GTDB): domain Bacteria; phylum Pseudomonadota; class Gammaproteobacteria; order Xanthomonadales; family Rhodanobacteraceae; genus Dokdonella_A; species Dokdonella_A fugitiva. Next base: position 267,280 of record NZ_SLWQ01000001.1, read on the forward strand.
TGCCTCGCCGGTGCGCGAGGCGAGGCCGAGCGCGCTCGCGTACTTCTTCGCCGCGCGAGCCGTCACGTAGTTCGCCATCGGCCGCGCGAGCGCGTAGCCGCGCCCGGCGTAACCCAGCGCGCCGGCGAAATCGCCCTCGTCGATGCGCAGCTGGGCGAGCTTGGTCAGCGCGTCGACGACGATGCGGTGCGATTCGCCGTACAGCTCGATCTTCATCGCGAGCGATTCCTCCAGCACGCGCTCGGCCTCGGCGAAACGCCGCTGGCGCGTGAACATCGCGCCGCGGTTGCCGAGCTGCGTGGCGAGCGCGACGCTGCCGCGCGGCTGGTCCGCGCGCAGCAGCGCGATCGATTGCGCATTGAGTTCGAGCGCGCGCCCGACGTCACCCTGCCGGTACTCGACCGAGGCGAGGTCGCCGAGCGCATAGGCGCGCGCCTTGGTCGCATCGCGCGGCAGCAGCTCGAGTGCACGCTGCTGCCATTCGCGAGCACGCTCCGGCCGGCCCGCGCTGAACTCGACCTCGCCGATGCGGTTGGCGATCTCGCCGCGCTGCTGCGCGCTGCCGTCGGCTTCGGCGCGTGCGCGCGCCTCCTGCAGCGCGGCCGACGCCTCGTCGTAGCGGCCCTGGTTCCACAGGGTCGTGCCGAGCACGAGGCGCGCATCGATTTCCGTGGCGGTATCGCCGGCGCGGCGCGCCGCATCGACGGCGCGGTGCGCGCTGAGCAGGGCCGCGTCGTAACGGCCGAGTTGCTGCAGCGTCCGCGCGAGCGTCAGCTCGGTCAGCATCGCGCTCGCAGGATCGCCGGCGAGCTCGCGTGCCGCGCGCTGCTGCGCGCGCTCCAGCGCCTCGACCACGGTCGCGCTACGCCCCATGTCGGACGGATCACCGGCCGCGAGCACCGCATTGAAGAACTCGTTGATGCGGTCCGCGCGCTCGCGCTGCGCGCGCGCCTGCCAGAGGTCGAGCAGGATCGCGGCGACGAACGCGGACAGGAGCAGCGCTGCGCCGAACGCGGCGGCGATGCCGTAGCGGTTGCGCCAGGCGAAGCGGCGCACGCGGTACGCGACGCTGCCACGCCGGGCGCGCACCGGCTGGCTCGCGCGCCAGCGCCGCAGGTCGTCGGCGAGTTCGGCGACGCTCGCGTAGCGCTGGGCGGGTTCGCGTCGCGTCGCCTTCTGGATGATCGCCTCGACGTCGGCCGGCACGCGCGCGACGCGCGACGGCGGCGCGAGTTCGCCCGCGGCGATCGCCTGCAGCAGCGCGACGTCGGAGCGCGCATCGCTGTAGGGGCGCACGCCGGTGGCGAGCTCGTACAGCACGGCGCCGAGCGAATAAACGTCGGTCGCCGTGCCGAGCGGTTCGCCGTGCACCTGCTCGGGGCTCGCGTATACCGGCGTCAGCGCGCGCGTCGCCGTGCGCGCAAGCGCGGGGTCGTCGCCGAGCAGGCGGGCGATGCCGAAGTCGAGCAGCTTCGGCACGCCGTCCGTGTCGACGAGGATGTTGGCCGGCTTGAGGTCGCGGTGGATCAACAGCTGCGCATGCGCGTGGCTCACCGCGGCGCAGACGGCGAGGAATGCGTCGACGCGCGCAGCGAGCGGTTGCCGTGCGCACCAGCGGTCGATCGTCACGCCGTCGACGTATTCGACCGCGAGGTACGGCTGGCCGTTCGCGAGGACGCCGCCGTCGATGAAGTGGGCGATGTTCGGATGGCGCAGGCCGGCGAGGATGCGCTGTTCGGCGCGGAAGCGCTCGAGCCCGTTCGCAGCCGAATGGCGCAGGAGCTTGAGCGCGACGCGTTGGCGCACGCCCGCCTCGCCACGCTCGGCGAGGCAGACCATGCCGGCGCCGCCCTCGCCCAAGGGGTGCAGTATGCGGTATTCGGGCGGCGCGACCGCGGCGAGGGCCGCGCCGTCGAAGCGGGGCGCGGATGCGCCCGCGGCATCGGCCGCGTACTCGCCGGTGTCGTCCTCGGCCGCCCGCAGCATCCATTCGACGTCCGCGCGCAGGGCCGCATCGCCCGCGCAGGCACGCTCGAGCTCGCCGGCACGCGCAGCCGGCGGCTGGTCGAGCAGCGCATGCGCGATGCGCAGCGCCTCCGCATAGCGTTGCGCGGACGCGGGCGCGGCGTCCGCGCTCATTCGCCCGCCATGCGCTGCGCCAGCCACGCCCGCGCGATGCGCCAGTCGCGCACGACCGTCACGCGCGCGACGCCGAGGTGCCCGGCGATGTCGTCGATGGACATGCCGGCGAAGCACTTGAGTTCCACCACCTGCGCCTGGCGCGCGCTCAGCGTGGCGAGCTCGTCGAGCAGCGCATCGAGCTCGAGCACGTCGGGGATCGTGCCGGCGTCGGCGATGCCGTCGAACGCGAGCGGCGGCTGGCGCTTGAGCGCGTCGCGCCGGCGCGCGTCGTCGACGAGGATGCGCCGCATGGCCTGCGCCGCCATCGCGACGAGCGCGTGGCGGCCGACGTTCCAGACCGCGTCGCGTTCGCGCAGCTTGAGGTAGGTTTCGTGGACGAGCGCGGTGGTCTGCAACGCGGCTCCCGGCGCGTGCGAGCGCAGCGCGCGCGTCGCGATCGACTTGAGTTCGAGGTAGACGAGCGGCATCGCCGCGTCGAGCGCAGCCGCGCCCGCCTTGCCGGTCCAGCCGGCCAGCAGTCGGTCGATCGCCTCCGCGTCCCCTGCTTCCATGCGGCGATGGTAATGCAGCCGCGAGCGCCTCCGGTGCGGCCCGCCGCGCCGTCGAACCCCGCCGTGGCAAGGCCCCTTCACCCCGCGACGGCGGCCTCGTGCACGCCCGCGACCGAGCGTCCGGACGGGTCGGCTGCCTTCGCGAACGCGGGATCCCAGGCGAGCGCGGCCGGCGACGAGCAGGCGATCGACTTGCCGCCCGGCACGGTCGCCGCGCAGGCCTCGCCCGGGAAGAACCGCTCGAAGATGCGCCGGTACAGGTAGGCCTCCTTCGTCGCCGGCGTGTTGAGCGGCCAACGCGACGCGGCCGCGGCGAATTCGCGGTCGCCGACTGCCTGCTCCGCATGCGCCTTGAGGCCGTCGATCCAGCCGTAGCCGACGCCGTCGCTGAACTGCTCCTTCTGCCGCCAGAGGATCGCGTCCGGCAATGCGCCGGCGAACGCTTCGCGCAGCACCGCCTTCTCGATGCGGCGGCTGCCGTCGGCGTTCGTGCCGGCCATCTTCGCGCGCGCGTCCATCGACATCGCGACGTCGAGGAACTCGAGGTCGAGGAAGGGCACGCGCGCCTCGACGCCCCATGCCATCATCGCCTTGTTCGCCCGCAGGCAATCGTAACCGTGCAACGCATCGAGCTTGCGCACGGTCTCCTCGTGGAACGACTGCGGCGACGGCGCCTTGTGGAAGTAGAGATAGCCGCCGAAGATCTCGTCGGAGCCTTCGCCGGAGAGCACCATCTTCACGCCCATCGCCTTGATGCGGCGCGCGAGCAGGTACATCGGCGTCGACGCGCGCACGGTGGTGACGTCGTAGCTCTCGATGTGCCGGATGACCTCGGGCAGCGCGTCGAGGCCTTCCCAGAACGAATAGACGAAGCCGTGGTGCACGGTGCCGAGTGCGTCGGCGGCAATCTTCGCCGCGGCGAGGTCGGGCGATCCTTCCAGGCCGATCGCGAACGAATGCAGGCGCGGCCACCAGGCCTCGCTGCGGTCGCCGTCCTCGATGCGCGCGCGCGCGTAGCGCGCCGCGCAGGCGGCGACGAGCGAGGAGTCGAGGCCGCCCGAGAGCAGCACGCCGTACGGCACGTCGGTCATGAGCTGGCGGTGCACGGCCTGTTCGAACGCCTCGCGCAGCGCGGCCGGCTCGACGCGGCGGCCGTGCGTCCAGGCGTGGTCGCGCCACGGCTTGTCGTACCAGCGTCGCAGGCTGCCGTCGGCGCTGTCGTAGACGTGTCCCGGCGGGAATGCCGCGATGTCGGCGCACAGGCCGGCCAGCGCCTTCATCTCCGAGGCCACGCACAGGCGTCCTTGCGCATCATGGCCCCAGTACAGCGGGCAGACGCCGAGGGGGTCGCGTGCGATGAGGTAGCGCTGCGCGGCGGCGTCCCACAATGCGAACGCGAAGATGCCGTTGAGCCGCCCGAGCCAGTCCGCCGGCGACTCCGCATCCGCGCCGCGGTGGAGGGCGTTGATGACTTCGCAGTCCGAGCCGCTCGTGTAGTCGTAGGCGAGGTCCGCGCGCAGGTCGCGGTGGTTGTAGATCTCGCCGTTGACCGCGAGCGCGAGCGTGCCGTCACGCGAGCGCAGCGGTTGCGCGCCGCTCGCCGGGTCGACGATCGCGAGCCGCTCGTGCACGAGGATGACGCCCGTATCGACGTAGACGCCGCTCCAGTCGGGGCCGCGGTGGCGTTGCCGTTGCGAGAGTTCGAGCGCGAGTGCGCGCAGGCCGGCGAGGTCGTCGCCGGGCTGCAGGTCGAACAGGCCGAATATCGAACACATGGTGATCTCCTTTGGCGATCGTCCTTGCCGCGCGGGTCGGATGAAGCGGGCCTCCATGCCCGCGCCTGGCGACGGGCCTCGACCCGTGGCGGATCGCCGGCCCGAAAACGACGAAGGCCCGCACTGGGCGGGCCTTCGTCACGTGTCGGTGGTGTTGCAACGTACCTACACGCCGGCCCTCCAGTGCGGGCTGGCGTTATTGTTCGAAGCGACCGCGCGCAGGTCCGCGCACGCGCATGGCGCGGGCTGGCGTGACGGGACGCGGGTGGCGTGGATCGACATGGCTGCACTACACCACGCCTGCGGTCCGGTCGCAAGAGCCTTGGCGTGCGCAGGTTCACGAACGGGTGATAGCCTGCGGGCATGCGCCGCAGAAACCACTTCGTCCCTTCGCTGCTCCTCGCCATCGCAACCTGCGCGAGCGCGCAGGACGCGGGCGACGACGGCCAGCGCGTGCACCGCTGCGTCGGCGTGCACGGCGAAGTGGTGTTCTCGGGCCTCGCCTGCGACGCGAACGAACAGGCCGGCATCAGCGCCGGCGCGCTCGGTGATCCGCTCGCGCCGCCAGCGCCGGCCGATGCGTGCCCGGCATCGCTGCAGGAGTTGAGCGAGCGGCTCGCGGGCGCGATCGCGCGGCACGACGCGAATGCGATCGCGGGCATGTTGCACTGGCGCGGCATCGGCCGCGCCGCCGCGAGCCAGCGCCTGCGCGAGTTGCGCGATCTCGCCAGCGGACCGCTGCTCTCGCTCGAGCAAGGCGATGGCCTCCTCGTTCGCACCGGCAGCAACGCGGCCGGCGGCGTGCGCGAGCATGCCTTCGGCGTCGAGGTCGATGCCGGCTGCTGGTGGCTGAGCTGGTGAAGGCGAGCCCGGCGCGCGGCGCTGGTATCATGGGCGTTTCCAGCGTGGAAGCGGAGCCATGGCGCAGACCTACCCCGATCACATCTGGCACAACGGGCGCATCAAGCCGTGGGCCGAAGCCACCGTGCACGTGATGGCGCACGCGCTGCATTACGGCTCGTCGGTGTTCGAAGGCATCCGCAGCTACGAAACGCCGAACGGCCCGGCGATCTTCCGCCTCAGCGACCACAACAGGCGCCTGTTCAATTCGGCGAAGATCTACGACATCCAGATCCCGTACACGCTCGAGGAGATCAACGCGGCGTGTCGCGCGGTGATCAAGGCGAACGGGCTGTCGAAGTCGTACCTGCGTCCGGTCGCGTATCGCGGCCTCGGCGGCTTCGGCCTGTCGGCGGAAACGCCGACCGACGTCGCGGTCGCGGCATGGCAGATGGGTGCCTACCTCGGCGCGGGCGTGCTCGAACAGGGCATCGACGCCTGCGTCTCGAGCTGGCAGCGTTTCGCACCGAACACGATCCCGGCGGGCGCGAAGGCCGGCGGCAATTACCTTTCCGGCCAGCTCGTCGCGCGCGAGGCGCGCCGGCTCGGTTTCGGCGAAGGCATCGCGCTGGCGTCGACCGGCCTGCTCAGCGAGGGCGCGGGCGAGAACCTGTTCCTCGTCTTCGATGGCGCGTTGCACACGACGCCGGTGAGCGCGGCGCTGCTCAACGGCATCACGCGCAACACGCTCATCACGCTCGCGCGCGCGAACGGCATCGAGGTGGTCGAGCGCGACATCCCGCGCGAATACCTTTACCTGTGCGACGAACTGTTCATGTGCGGCACCGCCGCCGAGATCACGCCGATCCGCTCGGTCGACGGCAAGCCGGTCGGCGCGGGCAAGCCGGGGCCGCTCACGCATCGCATGCAGGACCTGTTCTTCGGCCTGTTCGACGGCAGGACGAAGGATCAGTGGGGCTGGCTCGAAGCGGTCTGACTACCCTAGACCGCGGCGCTGCGTCGTCCGCCCGGAGTCATCCACTCGGGCATGTCGGCGGTCCATCGAACCCCTCGATGAAGACGATGTCCTCCTGCTGTACTTCGTACGCGCCGATATCCGCTGCCGCACCCGACACGCGCTGGAATGGCGAGCCGCGCTGATCGGCGGCATACGGCACCGTGTTGTTGCCGTGGTCGATGGCGGGGCTGCCGCCGAGCAAGGCGTGCGTTCGCGTCGGTCCGCCGTTGTCGCGCAGCGGACCGAGTCCGGGACAAACGCCCGTGATCGTGTCTGCAGGTACGACCGACGACGACGCGAGGACGAGGTTGTTCTGGCCGCTCGTCGGCACCAAGTTGAAGCCCGGGGTATAGCGCGTTACGCCGAAGTCGTCCGCGGCAGGGGAGGAAGTCCCGCTGACGTTGTTCGAAAGCACCGAGCTTTGCAGCGTCACCACCTTGAATTTGTAGTGGCTGATGTCGGTGTAGTAGGCGCCGACGTCGTCGACGTTGAGCCCCGGTGAGAAGTGCCGCGAGTAGGCATCCGCGAACGCGGCCGTGTTGAAGGCAATGGTGGAATTATGGACATTGATCGTTCCGGCATTCGTCCATACGCCGCCGACCACGCCGAGGGCCTGGTTGCCGGAAACGGTGCTGTTGGCCAGCGAAAACGTGTTCGTCGCGCCGGGATTGAAGTTGCGCGCATAAATGCCGCCGCCGCGGCCGGCCGTGTTGCCGGAAATCGTTGATGCAGTGATGGTCGTGTTGCCGAACACGCGGGCGCCGCCGCCCAGACGGGCGTGGTTGCCGCTGATCGTGCTGCTTCCCAGGACGAGGTCGTTTAGCGCGAAGACGCCGCCTCCATAGCTGAAATCGTACGTATCCGGCGCGGACGCGGTGTTGTCCGACACCTCGCTGTACTTGAACAGATAGACGCTCTTGCGGGCGAAGATGCCGCCGCCCTTCGCGCGCGCGCCGGCGCCGCCGGCGATGGCCGAACACGAGCGGACGCCCGCGCCGGCCAAGCTGACCGAGCCATTCGAATAGATGCAGCCGCCGTAGGCGGCCTGCACGGCAGCGGCATGGAAATAGCCGTTGGCCACGGTGAGGTCGTACAAGCCCAATGTGCCGCTGCCGGTATGCTGGAAGACGCGACTGCCATGGCCGCCGTCGACGGTGAGCGCGTCCTTGCCCGGCCCCTGCAACGTGATATTGGTCTGCGGCAGCAGGATCGAGCCAGTCGCCAGCGTGATCGTGCTGCAAGCGAGGCCGGTCATGTCAATGGTGTCGCCGCTGACTGCGTTCGCCGCCGCGTAGCGTAGGCTGCCGGTCGTGCCGCTGCCCACGCTGGCTTCGTTGCAGGAGTCGACCGTCCAGATCGTGGCGGCGGCGGCGGTGGCCGTGGCGCTCACGCAGAACAATGTCGCAGCGCAAGCTGCGAGCGGCCGGCGTCGCCAGCCGGCAGGGGCAGGCGCAATCGTGTCGAACATCAGATGCTCCAGGCGTCGCGTCGCCGCGGCTCATGCCGCGCATTTCACTTGTACGCGGAAGCGCACCCGAAATCCCAACCATGCGCGACGGCGCGTCAGACGGAGAGGCGGGTCGCCCACGGCATGGCTCCCGACGGGCGAACGCGGGGCCTAACCCGGGCGCGTGCCGACGAACTCCAGCGTCGCCGTGGCGCCGCCCTGTGGGCGCGGCGCGAGCGAGACGTGCCAGCCGTAGAGTTCGCACAGGCGACGCACGATCGCGAGGCCGAGCCCGCCGCCCTTGCCGACGGTGGTGCCGCGCACGCCGCGCTCGAACAGCTTGTCGGCGTCCTCCGGCTTGATGCCCGGACCGGTGTCCTCGACCGTCACGCGGCCATGGCCGACCGTGACGATGACTTCGCCCGCCTGCGTGTACTTGAACGCGTTGCCGATGAGGTTGCTCAGCGCGACCGCGACGACCGAGGACGGCGCCACGGTCTCGAGCGGCTGCTCGATCTCCACCCGCACCTCGACCGGCTTGTTGGCGACGTGCGGGCGCTGCGCGTCGACGACCTGCTCGACCACGCGCGCGACGTCGGTCGTCTCGCCGTCGGTCGGCGCCTGGCGTTCGCGCCTCGACAGCAGCAGCAGCGCATCGATGAGCTCGCTCGACTGGCGCACCGCGCGCTCGATCCGGCGCAGGCGCTCGCGCAGCTTGTCGGTGAGCTCGGGCGAGCCCTGCAGCAGCTCGGTCGTGCTCGCGATCACCGCGAGCGGCGTGCGCAGTTCGTGGCTCACGTCCGCGTTGAACTCGCGGTCGCGCTGGACCATTTCGGTCAGGCGCGTCGAGTAGTCGTCGAGCGCGGCGGCGAGCTGGCCGACCTCGTCGTCGGCGAAATGCGCCTTCAGCAGTTCAGGCCGGCCCGAGCGACTCATCGCGCGCACGCGGTTGGCGAGTTCGATGACAGGGCTCATCACCCGCGCCGACAGCCAGAAGCCGATCAGCAGCGAGAGCACCGCGAAGGCGAGCACCGACGCGGCGAGCACGGTCAGCAGTTGCCGTTCGCCGAGCTTCTGCGTGCTGACGTCGAAGCGCAGGTAGGCCCAGAAATCCGCGTCCTTGTACACCGCGAGCTTGTACGGCCGCGTCTTGCCCTCGCGGCCGATGTCCTCGATGTCGTAGACCCCGGCCTCGAAGCTCTGCCAGGCCAGCGGCACGGTCGCGGTGCGACCGGCACGCACGATCTGCAGCTGGATCAGCGACATCGGGAACTGCGCGTCGGGCGAAAGGTTCTCGCGCTTGAAGTCGACGAAATGGCGCAGTTCGCGCTCGAGCGTCGTATTGACGAGCTGGTCTTCCAGCCGCGTGCGCATGTACACCGTCGCGACGGCGAACAGCGCGGTCAGGCCGAGCCCGAACAGCGCGAAGGAAATGATGATGCGTGAACGGAGCCTACGCCGGTAGCGCATCCGGATCGACCATGCGGTAGCCGATGCCGTGGCGGGTCTGGATCAGCGCCTTGTCGAACGGCTTGTCGATCTGGGCACGCAACCCGTGGATGTGCACGCGCAGCGAATCGCTGTCGGGCAGTTCCTCGCCCCACACGCGCGTCTCGAGCTCCTGGCGCGTCACCACCGACGGGGCGGCTTCCATCAGCGACTGCAGCAGCTTGAGGCCGATCGGATTGAGCGTGATCTGCTTGCCGGCGCGGCTGATCGTCAGCGTGTCGAGGTTGTAGGTGAGGTCGGCGAGCTGAAGCACGCGGCTCTTGCCGCCCTTGCCGCGGCGACCGAGCACTTCGAGGCGCGCGGCGAGTTCCTGCAGCGCGAACGGCTTGACCATGTAGTCGTCGGCGCCGGACTCGAAGCCGGTGAGCTTGTTGTCGAGCGAATCGCGCGCGGTGAGCATGAGCACGGGCGTCTGCCGCTTCGCTTCCTGGCGCAGCTTGCGGCAGACCTCGAGGCCATCCATGCCGGGCAGGCCGAGGTCGAGCACGATCACGTCGAAGTCGTTGACGACGGCGAGGTGCAGGCCGGTGACGCCATCGCCCGCGAAGTCGACCACATGGCCCTTGTCGGCGAGGAAGTCGCCGATGTTCGCTGCGATGTCGCTGTTGTCTTCGATGACCAGAATACGCATGGGTGTCTACTTTAACGCGTGGATCAGCCGATGCGGAGCGCAACGGCGCGAAGGAAGTTTCGGAAAATTGGGGGCGATTGCACGAAAGCCCAACGGGCGCCATCGCACGGAGCGTGCTGTCGTTGGACAGTGCGGCCAGGATGGCCGCTTCTGGACTCCAACGAAGGCCGTGACTTCAATCCGGCGCCTGTTTCGAGGGTCCTGCGATCCGGGATGGATCGCAAAAACAAAAGAAAATGGCCCAAGGAGGTGTCATTGGGGGAACACACCTCGCTTGGGCCAAAAAAGCTACTGCCCCGATTACCGTACTCTGCCAGTCACCAGACCTGACTTAGGAGTGTCGAGCAGAACTACAGTGCGATCGACTATAGGCAGGCATTGATTAAACGATCGTTAAAGCACTCTGAGCCTTGTGTTAACCGCCGGTCTTCGGCGGCCAGCTGTTCACGTTGGACACCTGGGCCGGGCGCCCTTCCGCCGGGTCGCGGCAGATCAACGAACCGGTCGATTGCACGCATTCCTCATGCGTCGTCCGCCCCTTCGGCGCGAACACGAACGCCTGCGTGTAGCGCATCGGATGGTCCGGCAGGCTCGCCGGATCGAAGCGCCACTGGCGCAGCGCGCGCTCCGCGGCACGCTCGAAAGCGCCGTTCTGGCCGCCCAGGAACTCGATGTCCTTGACCGTTCCGTCGGGTGCGATCGAGAACGACGCCTCGACGCGTCCGCTCTGCGTCGCGTAGTAGTTCGGGAAACTCGGCGCGACGACATAGGTGGCGACCGGCGGCTTCGTCACCTGCGGTGCCGCGACCGGCTCGACCGGTGCCGCGGCGACATCCGTGGCCGGGCGGGCGACCGTGGACGCCGGGGCCGTGGCCGGCTCGGCCGGCAGGCTGCGTTCGAGCGGCCGTGCCGGCGCGGGCGTCGCAGGCACGCTCGCCAGCGCCTCGGGTTCGGACGCGGTCGTGGTGGCCGGTGCGGCCGGCACCGCTTCGCGCGATGCCGCGCCGGCGCCCGCGCCTGCGGCCACCAGCGAAGGCGCGGGCGTGCTCGTCACGGCAGGTTCGGGTTCCGGTGGGGTCACGGGCGCGAGCCGCAGGCGCGGGCGCTCGTACGGCAACGACAGCGCCGCGAACGGCAGCGTGCGCACGTCGGCCGAACGGATCCAGTCGACCGCCAGTGCCTGCGGGCTGAACACGCGATGCGAACGTTCGATCCGTTGCGCGACGAGCAGCGCGCCGATGAACGCCGTGCCGATCAGCAGCCAGCGCCCCGGATGGCGCGCCTGCGCGGTCGCGCGCGGCGCGGGCAGGCCGACGATGCGGCGCACGCGTTCGACCAGCTGGCCGCCGCTCGCGGCGAGCACGACCGGCGCGGCGGTCTGGCGCAGTTCCTCCAGCGCCGCGAGCGTGCGTGCGTATTCGCGCGGTTCGCCGCGGACGAGGCGCAGGACCAGCGCGTCGCAGCACAGCTCGCGCTCGTTGCGCACTTCGCGCGAAATCCAGTGCACGACCGGGTGGTAGAACAGCAGCGTCTCGATCACGGCCTGGGCGAGGTTGACCAGATGATCGTAACGACGCAGGTGGCCGAGTTCGTGAGCGAGAATCAGTTCCACTTGCTGGCGTGGAAAACCGAGCGCGACCGCCGTCGGCAGCAGCACGACCGGACGCAGCCAGCCGAGCAGCATCGGCGTGTCGATGCGTTCGGAAACGAGTACGCGCACGCGTCGCACGAAGCCGAAACGACGCGTGAGCGCGACCAGCATCGCGTCGAGTTCCGGGCTCGACTCGGCCCATCGCCGCGCGATGCGCGAGAAGCGCCGCCATTGGTGCAACGCGCGCCCGGCCACGCCGAGCACGCCGGCAAGCCAGAGCAGGACGAGCCACGGCAGTGCGCGATCGATGCTCGCGGCAAGGTCGAATGCCTGCGCCTGGGCAACCGCGGCGACCGCGGCCGCAGGCGCGCCGAACGCGACCTCGACCGTGCCCTGTGGACGCAACATGACGAGCGTGGCAAGTGGCCACAGCGCCAGCAGCGCGAGCGCCGCGAGGCCGACCGCGTAGCGTGCATTGCAGTGCGATTTCGGCAACAGCGCGCGCGCCGCGGCATAGCCGGCACCGATGACCAGTCCCTGCCAGAGAAAATGCACCAGGGTCCAACCCAGCGCATGAATCCACGGCAGCGCGGCGCTCATGACTGCGTGCCTTCGAGCTTGTCGAGCAGCGCGCGGATCTCGTCGAGCTCCTCGCGCGTCGCCTTGGGACGGCCGCCGAGCGCCTGCAGCACGAGCTGCGAGGGCGAGCCGTCGAACACGCGCTGCACCATGTCGAGGACGAAGCGCTTCTGCGTGCGCTCCTTGCTCACCGCGGCGCGGAACACGTGCGCGCGTTCGGAATCGTCGCGCAGCACCAGACCCTTGCAGTGCATGATCTGCAGCAGCTTCAACGCCGTCGTATAGCCGGCGCCTTCGTCGCGATAGAGCGCTTCGTGGACGTCGCGCACCGTACTCGGCCCGCGTTCCCACAGCACGTTGAGGATGCCGAGTTCGGCCTCGGTGGGCTTGGGCAGGTTTTCGGTCTTGGACACGGTGCTCACCTAGTCGCAGTCCCTTCGTACGAGAAGACTACACGATCCCGGTCCGAATGCCAGACCGCCCGCCCCGGCCGGGACCGGAGCGGGCGGTGGGACCGGATCAGCCGCCGCCGGACTTCAGCTGCGGCGTGTTCTGCGTGCGTCGCAGGTACTGCGAATCGTTGCGCCGGCGCGCCTCGATCTCGCCCGCGGTCTGGCAGGTCTTGACCGGGATGTTCGAGCCGATCGGCTTCTCGTTCTTGCAGATCAGGCGCTCGTTGTCGCGCTTGGCGAGGATGGCATTGACCTCTTCCTGCTTGTTGAACATCGCCGTCTTGTCGGCGTCGCTCATCTGCGACACCTCGGTCTTGTCACCGAACAGGCGCTCCATCTCGTCGAGGCGCGCGTTGACCCGGCTGCGCTCGTCCGGCGTCACGTACGAGTAACGGCCGCCCGCGTCCATCTGCTTGCGCACCCAGCTGGAAACCGTCTCGAACGCGGTCTTGCTGCTGGCGTTGACGGCGGGGTCGATCCTGTCCTTGGCCGCGAGCGGCAGCGACAGGAGGACGGCGACGGCGAAGGCGAACGAAAGAACGGGCTTCATCACAACAGGTTCTCCGGAACGGAACTGGGTGGGGGCGCCCTGCCCGCCGGGCGGACGGGGCACCGGATGGAATCACCGCACGCGGCGGGTATCGGGAAGGGTTCAGCGCCCGCCGGAGGTGAGCTGGAGGCGCTGCGTCGCGGTGAGCATGTGCGGGATGCCGCATCCGCCCTCGCCGCGGTTCGGCGCGCTGCCGGTGCACTGCGAGTGGGCCCAGGTATCCATCTGGCGTTGCGTCTCGCGACGCGCTTCCTTGGCCTGTGCGTTGGTGTGGCAGTACGTTTCCATGATGTGCGAGCCGGCCTTGGTGCGGCGCTCGCAGATCACGCGGTCGTTCTCGCGATTGACCTTGGCGACCGCGCGGGTCATGCGGCTCGTCGCCGGGCCTGCCTGCTCGGCCAGCATGCTGTCATGCGTGGCGAGCATCGCGTTGACTTCTTCCTGCGTGTTGTACAGCGCGATCTTGTCTTCCGCGCGCATGCGGTCGATCGAGCCGTTCCTGTCGAAAAGATCCTGCATACGCGCGAACTTCGCATCCAGCGCCACGCGATCGGCCGGATCGAGCGAGGCGTAGCGGCCACCCGCCTTCATCTCGTCGTGGACCCAGGTGACGACCTGCTGGAACGTGTCGGCGCTGTCGGCGTTCGTCGCCTGCCGGTAGCTGGATTCCTTGGCCTGGATCGTGCCCGCGAGACATGCCAGCGCGCCAGCGCACAGCATCGTGATCATCGGTTTCATGCGACTACCCCTCGTTTTCGTGGCGCGGCTGTCCGCGCGGATCGCTCGCGGCGCCAGGCGGCGGAGGAGCACGCGCCTATCCTAGGAACCCCGCGCGCGCGTGTCAACGAGTGCTGTCGTACTATTTTTTTCGTGCTACACGACGGGGCGGGCGCCGTTGCGGTCCGCGCCCCTGCTCGAGGAACTCGATGATGGCGCCGGCGACGTCGACGCCGCTGGCCGCCTCGATGCCTTCCAGCCCGGGCGACGAATTCACCTCGAGCACGAGCGGCCCCCGCGCGGAGCGCAGCAGGTCGACGCCGGCGACGCCGAGGCCCATGACCTGCGCCGCGCGCACCGCGGTCGCGCGCTCCGCCTCCGACAGCGTCACCGCGCTCGCGCTGCCGCCGCGGTGGATGTTGGCGCGGAAGTCCCCTTCCGGCGCCTGCCGGCGCATCGCCGCCACCACCCGGTCGCCGACCACGAAGCAGCGGAGGTCCGCGCCGTCCGCCTCGCGGATGAACTCCTGCACGAGGAAGTTCGCGTACAGGCTGCGGAACGCCTCGATCATGCCGAGCGCCGCGCCGCGCTTCTCCGCGAGCATCACGCCCTGGCCCTGCGCGCCTTCGTTGAGCTTGATCACGTGCGGCGGCTCGCCGAGCATCGTCAGCAGGTCGCGCGTGTCGTCGGGGTTGTCGCCGAACACGGTCACCGGCAGTTCGATGCCCTCGCGCGCGAGCAGTTGCAGCGCGCGCAGCTTGTCACGCGCGCGCAGGATCGCGTCGGACGAATTGGGCGTGTGCACGCCCATCATCTCGAACTGGCGCACGACCGCGGTGCCGTAGAACGTGATCGACGCACCGATGCGCGGTATCACCGCGTCGAAGCCGCGCAGCGCGCGCCCCTTGCAGTGGATCTCGAAGGCCCCGGCGGCGATGCGCATGTAGCAGCGCAGCGGATCGAGCACGCGCACGCTGTGGCCGCGCGCGCGCGCCGCCTCGACCAGGCGAAGGGTGGAATACAGGCGCGCGTTGCGCGACAGGATGGCGATCTTCATGCGCGGAGCGGCGAGTGACCGGTCGGGACCCGCGGCGGGCGCGGGCAGGTATAGGAAAGGTCCGGATCGATGCGGAACCGCCCGGCGATCGCCGAGCGGCCGAGCAGCAGCGGGAACATCATCGCGCCGCGATCGGACAGGTTCATTTCAGTGGCGAAGCGCTGGCCGGCGATCTCCACCTCGGTGGCGATGAACCAGCGCTCGCTGCGGTGCCCGCCCGAATCGGTCACGTGGCGGCGGTCGAGCACGGGCGCCGCGCACGATGCGTAGCGTTCCAGCTTGCGCCGCAACCGCACCACGAAACGCACCTGCAGCACGCCGCCGGCGTGAAAGGTCTCGATCGCCTCGACGTGCAGCGACGACGAGCGCGCGCCGCTGTCGAGCTTGGCCTTGATCGACCCGATGCCGAGGCCGGGCAGCGACACCCGCTCGCGCCAGCCCAGGCTGGTGCGGACGGCGACCGGCGACGCGGCGGTGGTCGGGGCGTCTTGGGGGGACACGTGCGGAACCTCGGACGGCGCATCGCTGCCGGTGCGACGGCATCGCGGCAATGGAACCGACGTGTCGGCGCGCGCGCCGAACGCGATCGGATGGAGCGGGTGAAGGGAATCGAACCCTCGTCAGTAGCTTGGGAAGCTACAGCTCTACCATTGAGCTACACCCGCGCAGACAACCCGCGGTGCGCACGCGCACCGGCGTCGGCGAAGCGTAGCGGCGGCGTCGCACGCCGACAAGCGGGCGCCGGACCGCCGGCCACGCGGGGCGGCTGAATGCGCGTTCAGCGCCGGTGTGAGGAAGCGTAAGCACCCCGCTGCGGAAAGTCGGCATTCAGCCTCGTTCGGCGGATACTTCTCCCGCCTGTCGACTTCGGGCGGCCGATGCACTGGGGGAATGACGGTCCCACCGCGGCCGGGGTCGGCGTAGGCTCCATGGAGACCATCGATGTACACGAAGCATTTCTTTCCACGTGCGTGGTGCGCCGCCGCACTCGCAACCGTGCTCGGCGCGTTTGCGGGCGCCGCGCTGGCGGACCCACCCGAGCGTGTCGCGCGCGTCGGGTTCCTGCGCGGTGAAGTGAGCTTCCAGCCGGCGGGCGACGATCGCTGGGTCGAGGCGTCGCTGAACCGTCCGCTCGGCACCGGCGACAAGGTTTACACCGATCGGGATTCGCGCGCCGAGTTCGAGGCCGGCGCGGCGGTCATGCGCATCGACGAGCGCACGACCTTCAGCCTGCTCAACCTCGACGACGAGATCGCCCAGGTCGAGCTCACCGAGGGCGTCCTCAGCCTGCGCGTGCGCCGGCTCGAGCGTGGCGAGAGCTACGAGGTCGACACCCCGACGCTCGCGTTCGTCGTCAGCGAGCCGGGCGAGTACCGCATCGACATCTCGCCGCAGGGCGATTCGACGATGGTCACCGTGTTCGACGGCGCCGGCGACGTGTACGGCGAGAACAACGCGAGCTACGGCGTGCGCGCGGGCAACTCGTACCGCTTCAACGATTCCGCGCTGCACGACTACGAAGTGCTCGACCTGCCGCGCGCCGACGACTTCGACAACTGGGTCGCCTCGCGCAACCAGCGCTACCAGCGCTCGGTGTCGAGCCGCTACGTCGCCGACGACATGATCGGTTACGCCGACCTCGACGAAGCCGGTTCGTGGGAAGACGATCGCGAGTACGGCAGCGTCTGGTATCCGACCTCGGTGTCGGTCGGCTGGGCACCGTACCGCTACGGCCACTGGTCGTGGGTCGACCCTTGGGGCTGGACCTGGATCGACAACGCGGCATGGGGCTTCGCGCCGTTCCACTACGGCCGCTGGGTCTACGCGCGCAACCGCTGGGGCTGGTGCCCGGGTCCGCGCCACGTGCGCGCGGTGTACGCGCCGGCGCTGGTCGCCTTCGTCGGTGGCGGTGGCTGGGGCGCGAGCATCTCGGTCGGCGGCGGCCCGATCGGCTGGTTCCCGCTCGGCCCGCGTGACGTCTACGTGCCGTGGTACCGCGCTTCGCGCGACTACTTCCACAACGTCAACGTGCGCAACACGACCGTGATCAACAATACCTACATCACGAACGTGTACAACAACTACTCGGCCGGCCGCCCCATCACCGGCACGCAGTACGCCTACCGCAACAACGTGCAGGCGGTCACCGCGGTGTCGCGTGACGTGTTCGTCGGCGCGCGGCCGGTCGCCGCGTCGCGCGTGCAGGTCAATCCGGCGCAGCTGCGCACCGCCCAGGTGGCGAGCCGGCTCGCGATCGCGCCGACGCCGGCGAGCTTCGTCGCCGCGAACGCGCAGCGCGCGCGCGCCGTGCCGCAGGCCGCGGCGATCGACCGCCGCGTGATCGCGCGCACCGCGCCCCCGCCGCAGCCGATCGCGACGGCGGCGCGCGTGCAGGCGATCCAGCGCAACAACGCGCAGCCGCTGGCGCGCGACGAACAACGCCAGCTCGCCGCGCGCACGGCCGCCGCGCAGCCCGCGGCCGCCCGCCGCGTGCAGGTCGTCGGCGAGGGGCGTGGCGCGACGCCACCGCCGCCGCTGCCGACGCGTGGCGCCGCCGCGGCGCGCCAGCCGGCAGCGGGGCGCGCCGCGCCGGCCAATCCGGCCAACCCGCGCGGCAATGCGCCCGCCGTGGCGCCGCGTGGCGAGAATGCTCGCGTGCCGCAACCCGAGCGCGGCCTGCCGTCGTCGCGCTTCGCACCGCACGGCGAGCGCGCGCAGCCGCGCGGCAATGCCGCTGCAGAGCGGTCGGTATTGCCGCAGCGCGAAGCACCGCAGGCACGCCAGGCGCCACCGCAACGCGAAACGCGTGAAGCCCCGCAGTCGCGCCAGATGCCGCAACGCGAGGCACCACAGACGCGCCAGGTGACGCCGCAGCGCGAAGTGCGCGAGGCGCCGCAGATGCGCCAGGCACCGCCGCAGCGCGAAGTGCGCGAGGCGCCGCAGATGCGCCAGGCCCCGCCGCAGCGCGAAGTGCGCGAGGCACCGCAGATGCGCCAGGCCCCGCCGCAGCGCGAAGTGCGCGAGGCGCCGCAGATGCGCCAGGCCCCGCCGCAGCGCGAAGTGCGCGAGGCACCGCAGATGCGCCAGGCGCCGCCGCAGCGTGAAGTGCGCGAGGCACCACAGATGCGCCAGGCGCCCCCGCCGCGCGAAGTGCGCCAGGCCCCGCAACGCTCGCAGCCGCCGGAGCGGCGCCAGAGCGACAAGAAGGACGACGACGACCACCGCCGCCGTTGAAGCCGAAGGGCAGACCGGACGCCGCGCTTCATGCGCGGCGTCTTTTTCTGCATCAGGCCGGCGGCCAGGTGAAGGCGCAGCGGATGCCCCGCTACAATCGGACCATGGACATCCTCCTCAACGGCGAGCGGCGCGAACTTGCCGGCGACTGCACGCTCGCGCAATTGCTCGACGAAGCCGGCTACGCCGGCCGGCGCGTCGCGGTCGAGGTCAACCGCGAGATCGTCCCGCGCAGCCGGCATGCCGGGCATCGGCTCGCCGACGGCGACCGCGTCGAGATCGTCCACGCGATCGGCGGCGGCTGAGCGGACCCTCCGCCACGACACCGTGCGCAGGTGCGCGCGAATCGGCGAAAATAAGCGTTCGTCCCTTCGATTCCGACGCCATGACCGCCCTCGCCGACTCGCCTCCTGCCACCGACACGCTCGTCATCGCGGGCAAACCGTATCGTTCGCGCCTGTTGACCGGCACCGGCAAGTTCAAGGACCTCGACGAGACGCGCCGCGCGACGGAAGCCGCAGGCGCCGAGATCGTCACCGTCGCGGTCCGCCGCACCAATATCGGGCAGGACCGCGACGCGCCGAACCTGCTCGACGTGCTGCCGCCGGACCGCTACACGATCCTGCCGAACACCGCAGGCTGCTACAGCGCCGACGAGGCGGTGCGCACCTGTCGCCTCGCGCGCGAACTGCTCGACGGCCACACCCTGGTCAAGCTCGAGGTCCTCGGCGACCAGAAGACGCTGTTCCCGGACGTCGTGCAGACGCTCGCGGCCGCCGAAACACTCGTGCGCGACGGCTTCCAGGTGATGGTCTACACGAGCGACGACCCGGTCCTCGCGCGGCGCCTCGAGGAGATCGGCTGCGTCGCGGTGATGCCGCTTGCCGCGCCGATCGGCTCCGGCCTCGGCGTGCAGAACCGCTGGAACCTGCTCGAGATCGTCGACAACGCGAAGGTGCCGGTCATCGTCGACGCTGGCGTCGGCACCGCCTCCGACGCGTCGATCGCGATGGAGCTCGGCTGCGACGGCGTGCTCATGAACACCGCGATCGCGGGCGCGAAGGATCCGGTGCTGATGGCGCACGCGATGAAGCTCGCGGTCGAGGCCGGGCGCGCCGCGTTCCGCGCCGGGCGCATCCCGCGCAAGCGCCATGCCTCCGCATCGAGCCCGGTCGAGGGAATGATCTAGTGCGCCCGGCCATCCGCACCCGGCCGCGCCCGACCACGCCCGCGCGCCACGCAGACGCCGGTGGGTCATCCGCGCATGGATGAACCCGCCAGCCACGAACGGCGCATCCGCAGCTTCGTGCTGCGCCAGGGGCGATTCACGCCTGCGCAGCAGCGCGCGTTCGACGAGCACTGGACGCGCTACGGCATCGACGTCGACCCGGCCGCGACCGCGCCGCGCGATCTCGATGCGCTGTTCGGCCGCCACGCACCGCGCGTGCTCGAGGTCGGTTTCGGCAACGGCGAGCAGCTGCTGCATTCCGCCCGGGCCGAACCGGCGCGCGACTTCATCGGCGTCGAGGTGCATCGCCCCGGCGTCGGCCGCCTCATGAACGCGCTCGCCGACGCGGGCGTCGACAACGTGAGGCTGTACAACCACGACGCGGTCGAGGTGCTCGAGCGCGAGATCGCGCCCGCCTCGCTCGCCGAGGTGCGCATCTACTTCCCCGACCCATGGCACAAGAAGCGCCACAACAAGCGCCGGCTCGTGCAGCCGGCCTTCCTCGCGCTGCTGGCGAGCCGCGTGCAGGCGGGCGGACGCTTGCATTTGGCGACCGACTGGGCCGACTATGCCGAGCATATGCGGGACGTGCTCGCCGCCGCGCCGGACTGGCGCGTCGACGCCGGGCATGCCGATCCGGCCGTCCGCCCGCCGTGGCGCATCGAGACGCATTTCGAACGCCGCGGCCTGCGGCTCGGCCATGGCGTATGGGATTTCGTCCATGTACGAACCTGAGCGTGTCTGACGCGGACAACACAACGGCAACAGCGGCGACGGCCGGCGGGCAGCGCCGCGTCGACGACGCTTCGCCGCCACGCCGCGCCGGGAAGCGCGGCTCGCCGCCGATCGAGTGACACCGAGCCCAGAATGGATGCCGGCCTGACCCTCACCACCAACATGGCACTCGTGTTCGCGCTGCTCGCGTTCACGGTACTCATGCTGGTGCTCGAGTGGATCCGCGCCGATCTCGTCGCCCTGCTCGTGATCGTGGTGATCGGCATCACGCGCCTCCTGCCCGTCGACCAGTTGTTCGACGGCTTCGCCGGCAACGCGGTGATCTCGCTGATCGCGGTGATGATCATGGGCGCGGGGCTCGACCGCACCGGCGTGCTCAACAAGGCGGCCTCGTTCATCCTGCGCCTCGCCGGCGGCGTCGAATCGCGCGTGTCCCTGCTCGTCAACGCGATGGTCGGGTCGATGTCCTCGGTGATCCAGAGCCAGGCGCTGTCGGCGCTGTTCCTGCCCGTGGTCAGCCGCGTCAGCGCGCGCACCGGCCTGCCGCTGAAACGGCTGCTGCTGCCGATGGCGTGCATGATCCTGTGCGGCACGAACACGACGATGATCTCCAACTCGCCGCTGATCCTGCTCAACGACCTCATCGTCAGCGCGAACCGCAACCTGCCGCCCGGCGCGCAGACGATCCAGACCTTCACGCTGTTCGCGATCGCGCCGGTCGGCGTGCCGCTGCTGCTCGGTGGCCTCGCCTACTTCGCGCTGTTCACGCGCCGGCTGCTGCCCGGCGACGAGGAGCGGCAGAAGGTCACCCCGGGCCGCACCGAGACCTACTTCGCCGAGACCTACGGCATCGACGGCGAGGTGTTCGAACTCACCGTCACCACCGACAGCCCGCTGGTCGGCATGAGCGTCGCCGAAGTCGAGCAGTTGCGCGGCGCGCCGCTGATCCTCGCCCTCAAGACCGGCAGCGAGGCGCGCCTCGCGCCGCCGGCCGACCAGATGATCTGGGTCGGCAGCGTGCTCGGCGTGCTCGGCAAGCGCGAGGCGGTCGCCGACTTCGCCAACGTGCAGCTGTGCCAGGTGCAGTCGCGCCTGCGCAATTTCGCCGACCTGTTCAATCCCGCGCGCGCGGGCATCTCCGAAGTCGTGATCCCGCCCAACTCGACCTGGATCAAGAAGACCGTCGGCGAGCTGCGCCTGCGCAAGACCTATGCGATCTCGGTGCTCGCGGTGAACCGCGGCGAACAGGTGTTCCGCGAGGACGTGCGCCAGGTCGCGCTGCGCCCGGGCGACACGCTCGTGCTGCACAGCTTCTGGCGCGACCTCGCGCAGACGGCGGAGTCGCGCGACTTCGTCGTCGTCACCGACTACCCGAAGGAAGAGCACCGGCCGAGCAAGATCTGGCACGCCGCGACCTTCTTCGCGATCGCGATGGGCCTGGGCCTGTTCACCGACCTCAGGCTGTCGATCGCGATGCTCGTCGGTGCCGTAGGCATGCTGCTGACCGGCGTGCTCGACATGGACGAGGCGTACGGCGCGATCAACTGGAAGACGATCTTCACCCTCGCCTGCCTGATCCCGCTCGGCGCGGCGATGGACTCGACCGGCGCCGCCGCGTGGATCGCCCAGGAAGTGCTGAAGTACCTCGGCGGCTGGCCGCAATGGGGCCTGCAGGCGGTCGTCGCCGTGCTCACGCTGCTCATCGCCCAGGTCGTGTCGAACGTCGGCGCGACCGTGATGATGGTGCCGATGGCGATCAACGTCGCGCTCGCCTCGGGCGGCAACCCCGCGCTGTACGCCCTGGTCGTCGCGGTATCGACCTCGAATGCGTTCATCCTGCCGAGCGCGAACCCGGTCATCATGATCGTGAGTGGCCCGGGTGGCTACCGCGCGCGCGACTTCCTGCGCGTCGGCATCCCGCTGACCGTCCTCATGCTCGTGATCCTGCTCGCCAGCGTGAACTTCTGGTTCGATCGCGCCTGACCGGCCGCGTTTGCGCAATACCGGCAACCCGTGCCCGGCGTAAGATCGGCGCGGAGACCACGACCGCACGGACGCGCCCCATGCAGGAGGTGCTGCCCCCATGAGCCGATACGCCCTGGTTGTGCTTCTCGCCGCTTCCGCTTCCAGCGGCACGGCGCTCGCCGATGGTTGTCGCGTGACCGGCACGGTCTACGCTGCCGACGGACGCCCGCTGCGCTCGGCGGTGCTCCGCCTCGTCGACCTCGAGACGCGGCAGGCGGCGTTCAGCGCCGCGGACGCGAAGGCGGATTTCAGCTTCGACGCCGTCGCGCCCGCCGACATCGGCCGCTATCGCATCGACGTGCTCAGCGCGCCGACGACCGTCACCGGCTCGCGCATCCCGACCCGCTCGATCCTCGGCACGACGCCGGTGTTCGCCTGCGGCTCGGGCCAGCTCGCGCGCCAGGACGTGCGCGTGCAGGTCGACTGAAGCCGCTCAGCGCAGGCGGACGCTGCCGTCGACGACTTCGACCGGCAGCCCGGCAAGGCCGTTGCTGCACGGCCCGCCGAGGCAGGCACCGTCCACGACGCGGAATGTCGCGCCGTGGGCGGCACAGACGAGGCGGCCGTCGCTGACGAGGAAGCGCCCCGGCGCATAGTCGAGGCGACGGCCCGCGTGCGGGCATTCGTTGTGGTACGCGAAGACGCGCTCGCCCTGGCGCAACAGGATCAGTTCGAAACCACCGGTCGAACTGTCCACCTGCACCGCGATCGCGCCGCCGTCGTCGATGTCGTCGAGCCGGCACAGCGGCGCGGAAGGATCCATGGCATCCAGCACTTGTCGGGGCGGGCCAGCAGCCCCTATGTTGGGGCAAGGCGTGTCCGGAAGGGCGCGCATTCTGGCACACGAACCGCCGGCATGCCCGGAAGGCAGCGCGGTTCAGGTCCGCCAGGAGGCGTCCTGGCCAGCGTCAGCGGGCCGGAGCGGCCCGCATCCCGTCCACGGAGTCGTACCCATGTTGCACGCCGGCCTTCGCCTCGTGAAATCCCGCCATCCCCTCGCCCGCCTGCTCGCCGCGGTGATCGCGATCGTGTTCGTGGCCGGGCTCGTCGCGGTCGGCGTATTCGCCTTCGCGGTGCTCGTCGTCGGCGGCGCGCTGTTCGCGCTCGGGCGCGCGCTGCGCGCGGCGTCGCGACCAGCGGCCGCGCCCGCGCGCAGCACGGCACGGCCCGGCGTCATCGAGGGTGAGTTCACCGTGGTCGCCGACGGCCCGGCGCGCAAGCGGGCACCGAGCGGCGCCTGATGCCGATGGCTCCATGAAATAGACACACGGCGGGCCTCGCTGCGTCAGCTCGCCGGCGCTATACCTGACCACGGGCGCAACCGCGGCCTGCACGAGCGCGGGAGCACCCGGCGCGTGCGGCCGCGGATTCCCGGTCGCCTCCTCATCCGAGACCTTTCCACCATGAACGACCTGTCCCGCAGCGGTCGCCTCGACGCTTCCGCTCCGACCCGATGGTTCGGGCCACGCCTGCTCGTGCCGCTCGCGCTGCTGTCGCTGTACTTCGTCTGGGGTTCGACCTACCTCGCGATCCGCGTTGCAGTGGCGAGCTGGCCGCCGTTCCTGATGGCGGCGGTGCGCTTCCTCTGCGCGGGCGGCGCGCTCTACGCGTTCCTGCGCTGGCGCGGCATGGTCGCACCGACGCGGCGCCAATGGCTCAACTCGGCAGCGACCGGCGTCATGCTGCTCGGCTTCGGCAACGGCCTGGTCTGCTATGCGGAGCAGAGCGTCGCCTCCGGCCTCGCCGCGGTCGCGGTCGCGAGCATGCCGCTGTTCGCCGCGATCTTCGGCGGCATCTACGGCCACTGGCCGCGCCGGCTCGAATGGCTCGGCCTCGGCGTCGGGTTCGCCGGCGTGATCCTGCTCAACCTCGGCGGCAGCATGGCCGGTTCGCCGATCGGTGCGATCGCGCTCGTCGTCGCCGCGGGCTCGTGGGCGTTCGGCTCGGTCTGGAGCAAGCGCCGCGACATGCCGCCCGCAGCGATGAACACCGCCGCGCAGATGCTCACCGGCGGCGCCGTGCTGCTCGTGTTCGCGCTGCTCATCGGCGAACGCCTGCCGGTTTCGCCGCCGTTGTCGGCGAACCTCGCCCTCGTCTACCTCGCCATCGCCGGCTCGCTGATCGGCTTCAGTGCCTACCTCTACCTGCTCAACACCGTGCGTCCCGCGCTCGCGACGAGCTATGCCTACGTCAATCCGCCCGTCGCGGTGCTCGTCGGAGCGCTGTTCGGCGGCGAGGCCGTGCACGGCCTCGACATCGTCGCGATGGGAGTGATCCTCGGCGGCGTGGCGTTGATCGCGTTGGCGCGGGAGCGAGCGGCGTAACGCCGCCGCGCCGAGGACCTGCGCCAAGGGGCGAACGGGACGAAATCCCGTCGCGCGTGCCGCGCTCGCTGAGTCCCTACGGATGCGGTGCGGGTCACGGTCGCGCGACGGCGTTGCGGCGGCCCGTTCCAGGGGAAAACGGGCCGCCACCACGCGCGGACTCAGAGTTCGCGCAATGCCGTCGTCACCGGCAAGCGCGCCGCGCGCAGCGCCGGATAGAGGCCGCCGATGAAGCCGATCGCGAGCGCCCACTTGAGGCCGGTCCACAGCACGGACGGCGCGACGTTGAACTGGAACGTGAGCTGGCCGGTCGTGCCGGCGGCGAGTGTCGAGGCGGTGTAGCCGTTGAACACGAGCCAGGCGACGAGGCCGCCGAGCACGCCGCCGACGAGGGCGAGCAGCATCGTCTCCAGCATGATCGCGATGACGACCGGCACGCCGCGGAAGCCGATCGCGCGCAAGGTCGCGATCTCCCGCGCGCGCGTCGCCACCGCCGCGAACATCGTGTTGAGCGCGCCGAACACCGCGCCGATCGCCATGATCGCTCCGACCACGATGCCGATCGCGGTGATCACCTTCGAGGTGCCTTCCGACTGCTTGCTGAAATAGTCGACCGTGGTCTCGACGTCGACCTGCAGGCGCGGATCCGAGACGAGCGCCGCCTTGAACGGCTCGAATGCCTCGGGGCCGGTCAGGCGCGCGAACACCGAGGTCGAGCTGTTCGCACCGTTCGGCCGGTAGGTCGGCCCGACCACGTCGGCATCGCCCCAGAGCTCCGACTCCATCGCATCGTTCGACTCGAAGATGCCGACGATCTTCCAGGTCTGGTTGCCGAGCTTGATCTCGTGGTCGACCTCGAGGCCGTCGAACTGGCGCTGCGCGCCCCGGCCCGCGACGAGTTCGCGCAGGCCCGGCGTGAACCTGCGACCTTCGACGATCTTCGCGTTGGTGCGCAGCTTCCACGCCATCTCCCCGATGCCACGCAGTTGCACGCTGCCGAAGTCCTCCTCGGGATTGCCACCCTTCATCGGCAGGTTCGCCGCGACGACGAGCTCGGGCGAGGCGATCGGCCGGCCCTGCTCGTCCCTGGCGATGCCGGGTGCCTGCGCGATGACGACCGCGGCATCATGGCCGAGCACCGAGGAGACCTCCGACGCCGACGCGCCACGCAGCACGATCGCGGTGTCCTCGCCGCCGGTGCGACGCAGGGTCTCGCGATAGCCGTTGGCCATCGCGAGCATCGCGACGAGCACCGCGACGACGCCGGCGATGCCGACGACGATGACCGCGGACGACCCGAGCCGTTCGCGCAGGGTACTGACGCCGATCGCCGTGACCGACGCCGCCTGCTGGCCGCGTCGCGTCAGCGACATCCACAGGCCGAGCACGAGTGCAAGCAGCAGCAGGCCAGGCCAGGGCGACACGAGAAACACGACCACGCCGACGATGACGACGATGAACGTGGCGAGTCCAATCAGGAATTTCATGCCGTTCTCCTTCAGCGTCCAGCCAGCGCATCGACGATGTTGAGGCGCATCGCGCGGATCGCCGGCACCGCGCCGACGACCACGCCGATCACGACCGCGAGCGCGACGCCGAGTCCCCAGCTCTTCGCACCGACGTGCGCGCCATTGATCATGCCGCCGCTCATCGCGGGCAATGCGGCGCCGATGAGGCTGACCAGCGCGAGCCCGACGAGCCCGCCGAGCAGGAGCAGCAGCACCGATTCGGCGAGCACCATGCCGAGCACCTTGCGGCTCGAGAATCCGATCGTCTTCAGCACCGCGAGTTCGTTCGTGCGCTCGCGCACCGCCTGCATCATCGTGTTGCCGGTCAGCAGCACGAGGGTGAAGAACACCGCGCCCATGATCGAGGTGACGATGAGGCCGATGTCGGCCATCTGCTTGATCCAGTTCCTCGTCGCCGCCTGTTCGGTCTGCGTCTTGGTCTCGTGGTCGGAATTGGCCGAGATCGCGTCGATCGCCTTGGCGATGCGGTCGGACTCGTTGACGTCGTCGACGCGGGTCACGTACCAGCCCACCGAACCGCGGTTGTAGGGCGTCGTCTCGTCGAAGGTCTTCCAGTGCAGCACGATCATCTGGCTCTGGAACGCCTTGTTGTCCTTCGATTTCATCGTGCCGACGATCTGGAAGTTCCAGTTCTTGCTGCCTTCCTTGTTCGGGAAGATCTGCGACTGCAGCGGCAGCCGGTCGCCGATCTTCCAGTTGTACTTCTTCATGAGGATGTCGCCGACGAGCACGCCGTCGGCGGTCGCGTCGAACGCCTTGCGCTCGGCCGGATCGACTTCGACCTCGGGATAGACGTCGAGGTAGTTGTCGCTGACCGCGAACGTGAAGATCTGGTTGTGCGGGTCCTGGTAGGCACCGCCGAACCAGTTCGCGTGCGCGACGTCCTTGACGCCGGGGACCTGCGCGATCCGCTGCTGCAGGCTCTTCGGCAACGGCTGGATGAACGAGAGTTTCGCGCCGGTCTGCAGGCGCTCGGCGCCATTGGCCGACTGCCCGGCTTCGGCGAACGAGACGCGCACCGCGTCGAGCAGGCCGAACAGCAGGAACGCCATGATGATCGACAACAGGGTGAGGATCGTGCGGGTCTTGCGCCGGAACAGCGCCGCCCAGATCAGGTGGAGGTATTTCATTGGCATCGCCTCTTGAGGGCTGAGGGCTGAGGGTCGGGAAGCTGCGGGCGGAGCGCGGGGGCTCCCGCTCTCAGCCCTCGGCCCTCAGCCCCTGCTGTTCGACCAGCGTGCCCTTGTCCAGATGCAGCGTATGGCTCGCGTACTCGGCCGCCTTCGGGTCGTGCGTGACCATGATGATCGTCTTGCCGTGTTCGCGATTGAGCGTCTGCAGCAGGCCGAGCACGTCCTCGGCCGACTGGCGATCGAGGTCGCCGGTCGGCTCGTCGCAGACGAGCAGGTCCGGATCGGAGACGATCGCGCGCGCGATCGCGACGCGCTGCTGCTGGCCGCCCGAGAGTTCGGTCGGCTTGTGTGCCGCGCGTTCGGCGAGGCCGACGAGCTGCAGCGCGATGCTCGCGTTCTTCCTGCGCTGCGCCGCCGACAGGTTGGTCAGCAGCAGCGGCAGCTCGACGTTCTTCTGCGCCGACAGCATCGGCAGCAGGTTGTAGAACTGGAAGATGAAGCCGACGTGCTCGGAGCGCCACTTCGCCAGCGCGCCTTCGCCGAGGCGATCGATGCGTTCGCCGCCGACGCTGATGCTGCCGTCGGTGGGCGAATCGAGGCCGCCGATGAGGTTCAGCAGCGTCGTCTTGCCGGAACCGGACGGACCCATCAGCGCGAGGAAGTCGCCCTTCGCGATGTCGAGTTCGATGTGGTGCAGCACTTCGACCTTCTGCTTGCCGCGCTCGTACACCTTGCTGACGTTGCGGATCTCGACCAGGTTCGCCATGACGTAGTCCTCGGATGTGCAGATCATTCACCGTTCGCCGCCGCCGCGGCGCCGTGTTGCCTCGTACCGCTATTTCCTGATCGCGACGCGCGCGCCGTCGACGAGTTCCGCCGTCGGCTGGCGCACGATGCGCGTGCCGAGGCCGATGCCTTCGACGAGCCGCTGGTCGGCGTATGCCTGTCCCGGCGTCACGGGGCGCAGACGCGCGCGATCGCCGTCGAGCGCGAACACGACGCTCCTGCCGTCGCGCTGCACGACGCTCGAGGACGGGACGAGCACCCCCTTGGGCGGTTCGGCCACGGCCGCCTGCGACTTGGCCGAATCCTCGAGGAACGACACGCGCACACCCATGTCGGGCACGATGCGTGCGTCCTTCTGCTCCATCGCGACGCGCACCTTCACGGTCGCCTTGCCACGGTCGGCGGTCGGGATGATCGCGATCACGTGGCCGGGGATCTTCCAGTCCGGGTACGCGTCGAGGACCGCCTCGACCGGTTGCTTCGCGGCGACGCGGTTGATGTAGGACTCGTTGACGTCGACCTCGACCTCGAGCGAATCCATGTCGACGATCGTGCCGACGCCGGTGCGCGTGAAGCCGCCACCGGCCGACAGCGGCGAGACGATCTCGCCCGGCTGCGCCGCCTTCGCGATCACCACCCCGGCGAACGGCGCGCGCACCGTGCAGTAGTCGAGCTGCACGCGCGCACCGTCGACCGCGGCCCTGGCGACGTCGACCTGTCGCCGCTGCGACTCGAGCTGGGCCGCCTGCGCGTCGACCTGCGTGCGCGCCAGTTCGACCGCCTGCTTCGACACGAGCTTGCGCCCGACCAGTTCCTCCGCACGCGCGACGTCGCGCCGGCTCTGCGCGAGCTGTGCGGCGACCTGGGCGAGTTGCGCCTGCGCCGCGCGATATCCGGCTTCGGCCTGGGCGAGCTGCGCGCGCTGCGCGGTGTCCTCGAGATGCGCGAGCACCTGACCCGCCTCGACGCGCTCGCCTTCCTCGATCAGCACGTCGACGAGCGTGCCGGTGATCTGCGCCGACACCGTCGCCTGGCGCCGCGCCGTCACATAGCCGGTCGCCTGCAGCACCGCGAGCGGACCGGTGCCGGCCGCGCTCGGTGCATTCGCGGTGACCGCTTCCACTTCGATCGCCTTCGCGTCGCGCAGGAACCACCAGCCGCCGACCGCGCCGATGCCGAGCACGAGCACGCCGACGAGCGCGCCGATCCAGACGCCCGCGCCGCGACCGGCATGCGCCGCCGGCGCGTTGCGATCGATGCGAAGTTGCTGCAAAAGATCCGATTTCTCCATGCCACACCGCTCCCGCGTGGACGCACAGCCCTCAAGTCTGCCATAGACTGGCGTTGCACCCGTTGCCGTACAAGGCAGGGCGATCACGCGACGGAGATGACAGATGTCAGGCGCAGCAGCGGGCTATTCCGGCAAACCGGTCTGGCAAAAACTCGGCCTTGCCGCGGAACGGCGCGTGCTCGTGCGCCACGCGCCGTCGGACTACGCCGCACTCGTCGGCATGCCACCGCCCCTGCTGCGGCTCGTCGGTCCGCGCGCGGCGTTCGACCTCGCGCACGTGTTCGTCACGACGCGCGCGCAACTCGCCGCCGAACTCGCCGCGCTCGATGCGCGCCTGCCCGACGACGGGACGATCTGGGTGTCGTGGCCGAAGAAGAGCTCCGGCGTCGCGACCGACGTCGTCGAGGACGCGGTGCGCGAGGTCGCGTTGCCGCTCGGCCTCGTCGACGTCAAGGTGTGCGCGGTCGATGCGACGTGGTCCGGCCTCAAGCTCGTGCGGCGTCGCGAGCGGCGCGGCCCGCGCTGACGACTGCTATCCTGCGCCGGTCGCGCAGCGGACCATCGCCCATGACCTTCGCCATCCCCGCACCGTTCGTGCCGAGCCTGCCGGTCGCCGGCGACGACATGCGTTTCCCGATCCGGCGCATCTACTGCATCGGCCGCAACTACGCGGATCACGCGAAGGAGATGGGCGCAGCCGTCGAACGCACGCAGCCGATGTTCTTCATGAAACCGGCCGACGCGATCGTCGCCGACGATGGCGACATCGCCTACCCGACGGCCACGGCCGACCTGCACCACGAAGTGGAGATGATCGTCGCGCTCGCGCGCGGCGGCCATGACATCCCGAGGGAGCACGCGCTCGACTGCGTGTTCGGCTACGGCGTCGGCCTCGACCTCACGCGCCGCGACCTGCAGGCGGCGGCGAAGGCGAAGGGCCATCCATGGGACGTCGCGAAAGGCTTCGATGCATCCGCGCCGGCGTCGGCGCTGCGCCGCGTCGCCGACATCGGCCATCCGCGCCATGCGCGCATCTCGCTCGAGGTCAATGGCGAGCTGCGCCAGCAGGCCGACATCGCCGAGATGATCTTCGACGTCGCCGCGATCATCCATGAGCTGTCGCGTCTGTGGGCGCTCGCGCCGGGCGATCTCGTCTACACCGGCACGCCCGCCGGCGTCGCGGCTCTGCAGCGGGGCGACCACGTGGTCGCCTCGCTCGACGGCATTGCACGTCTGGAGGGACGGATCGTGTGAACGGCGCGCGGCGACGAACGCCGATCGCCGCCGCGCTCGCATGGCTGCTGGCGTTCGGCGCGGCCGCGCACGCGCAGTCGATCCGCGACGCGAACGTCGCCGCCGGCCGCATACGCAGCGACCTGCCTGCCGGCGTCGGCGTCGGCGACCATTGGCTCGAGATCGCCTACGGCCAGGCCGGCGCGGAGGGCTGCCTGTGGGATTCGGCCGCCTCGTTCTCCGCCTGCCCGGGCCGCGCCGGTTGGCCGGATCGCCCCGACGGCACGCCGGTCTGGGCCGGCGTGCAACAGCGCAGCGTCGCCTGTGGCGGATCGCCGACGCGTGTCGGCGATTCGTGGATCGGCTGCCTCGCGTACGACCAGAACCCGTACGTCGCGCTCGGCAATCCCGGCGACGCGTACTGGGTACTCGTCGCCAACGACGAGCCGAGCTTCGACCAGTGCAACGAAGGCCCGCCGGGCTCGTCGCATCGCGTCGCCGGCGCCAGCGCGCAACCGCGCACGATGTTCAAGCTCGACGTGCTGTCGAACGCGACGGCGCCGGGCAGGCGCCTGCGCTTCGCGATCGATCTCGGCGACAAGGATTTCTTCTGCGCGCGGACGAACCGCTACGAATACAGCATCCCGTTCCTCTCGGCGCACAGGATGCGCGCGGCAACGACGGTCCGGTCGGTTACGTGAACCGGCGCGGCTCGCCGCGGGGCACGATCGTCTTCGACGCGCGGATCAGCAGCCACGCCACGATCGCCTGCCGCGCCGGCACCGAGTCGATCTGCTCGCCGTCCTCGCTCGGCGTGCATGCCGGCGTGTACGCTTACGCGACCTGGGCAGGCGTTCCGCGCCTCGTCTTCGTCGACCTGCACGGCTCGGGCGTGCTCGACTATTCCAGCGGGCCTCCCGGCGAATCGAAGTGGAACTGGCCGGTGCGGGACAGCTTCCAGTATCCCGGCGCGGAGGTCCTGTTCTTCGTCGCCGGAAGCTCGATGGCCACCTACTGCGGCATCGACGTCGCGCGCCTGCCGCTGACGGGCACGCGCGTGCGCTACGCGATCGACTTCGGCAAGGTGCTCGCGTGCGCCGACGCGCGCGGCCTCGCCGGCGACCCGATGCCGGCCGGTGACATCGCGCTCGACGGCGTGCACTGGTACATCGAAGGTTCGGGCACGCAGGGCTCGCTCGGGCTCGAAGTCTCGGCCGTCGAGACCGCGCTGTTCGTCGACGGCTTCGACTGAGCAGCGACCGCCGCGGCCGCATCCTCGCAAACATCTGTTGCAGCGCGACGGACCGCGTCGCGCGATCGCGCTAAAGTGCGGATGCCGAGGCATCGGCGCGACGTCCGACCCCTGGAGGAAACCGCAATGGGCATGCTTTCCGAGTTCAAGGCCTTCGCAATGCGCGGCAACGTGATGGACCTCGCCGTCGGCGT
The DNA here is from genome assembly GCF_004342425.1 of Dokdonella fugitiva. Classification (GTDB taxonomy): domain Bacteria; phylum Pseudomonadota; class Gammaproteobacteria; order Xanthomonadales; family Rhodanobacteraceae; genus Dokdonella_A; species Dokdonella_A fugitiva. Next base: position 299,103 of record NZ_SLWQ01000001.1, read on the forward strand.
GGTCATCGGCGCCGCATTCGGCAAGATCGTCACCTCGCTCGTCGACCAGGTCATCATGCCGCCGATCGGCATGCTCATCGGCGGCGTCGATTTCTCCGCCTACAAGTGGGTGCTGCAGCCCGCCGGCCCCGACGGCAAGGGCGAGGTCGCACTGCAGTACGGCGCGTTCATCAACACGGTCATCCAGTTCCTCATCGTCGCGCTCGCGATCTTCATCGTGGTCAAGATCATGAACCGCATGATCAGGAAGGAAGAAGCCGCGCCGGCGCCGCCGTCCGCGGAAGTCGTGCTGCTCACCGAGATCCGCGACCTGCTCAAGAAGGGCTGAACCGGCGGCGTCACCCGTCTTCGGGCGAATGGCGCCAAGCGGTCCCATCGTTTTCGTGACGTTTGGCCCGCCGTGTTCCGGCGCGCCCGGCGCATACTCCGGGTTTACCCTCGACCGGAGTACCGTCCATGCTGCGCCTGCGCCCGCTCGCCATCGCCCTCCTCCTGTCCTCGGCGCCCGCCATCGCGGCGAACAAGCCGACTTCGATTGCCGCGGCCGACCTCGAGACGGCTGCGCACCTGCGCGACCAGGCGCTGCACGACGACACCGCTTACGACTTCGTCGCCGGCATCACGACCGAAGTCGGCCCGCGCCTTGCCGCGGGGCCGAACGACGCGAAGGGTCGCGAATGGACGATCGCGAAGTTCCATGCGTTCGGCTTCGACAAGGTCTGGACCGAACCGGTGACCTACCCGAAGTGGGTGCGCCGCAGCGAGCATGGCGAGATCCTCGCGCCGCATGCCCAACCGCTCGTGCTCGCCGCGCTCGGCTATTCGGCGGGCACGCCGGCCGGCGGCCTCGACGCCGAGGTGGTCGGCTTCCCGACGCTCGATGCGTTCAAGGCGGCGGACCCGGCGAGCGTCCGCGGCAAGATCGTCTATGTCGGCGCGCGCATGCACGCGCACCGTGACGGCCGCGACTACGGCATCGGCTCGGCCGTCCGCACCGGCGGACCGGCCATCGCCTCGCACAAGGGCGCGGCCGCGTTCCTGCTGCGCTCGGCCGGCACCGACGACAACCGCCTGCCGCACACCGGCGTCACCGATTTCACCGGCGCGACGCCGATCCCTGCCGCCGCCCTGTCGTCGCCCGACGCCGACCTGCTCGAGCGCATGCTCGCGGCGGGCAAGCCGGTGACGATCCACCTCGCGCTCGACTGCGGCGTCGAAGGCGAATACACCGGCGCGAACGTGATCGCCGAACTGCGTGGCTCGAAGAAGCCCGACGAGTACTTCGTGATGGGCGGCCATCTCGATTCGTGGGACCCGGGCACGGGCGCGATCGACGACGCCGCCGGCGTGGCGATCGCCGCAGGCGCCGCAAAGCTGATCGCCGGCCTGCCCAAGCGTCCCGCGCGCAGCATCCGCGTCGTCGCGTTCGCCAACGAGGAATCGGGTCTGTTCGGCGGCAAGGCGTATGCGCAGGCGCACAAGGCCGAGATCGCCAAGGCCGTGCTCGGCAGCGAGTCGGACGCCGGTGCCGACCGCATCTGGAAGATCACCGCGAGCGTGAAGCCGCAGGCACGCGACGCCGTCGCGCAGATCGCCGCGGTACTGCAGCCGCTCGGCATCGAGTACGACGCGAGCGAGCCCGGCAACGGCGGCTCGGACCTCTCGGCCGTGCACGCGGTCGGCATGGCCGCGGTATCGCTGCACCAGGACGCGACGCGCTACTTCGACTGGCACCACTCGGCCAACGACACGCTCGACAAGATCGATCCCGAACAGTTGCGCCAGAACGTCGCCGCGTACGTGGTCACCGCCTACCTCGCCGCGCAGGCCGAGGGCGACTTCGGTTCGAAGCCGGGCGCGTGGGCGAACGAGCACGAGTGAGGACCGGCGCGGGGCGCACCGTGGTCCGATGAGGATGCTCCGCGCTGCGCAAGGCGATCGCGCGGTGCGGACATCACCGACCCCATGCGCCCGGCGTCAGGCGTGCGCCTGGCGCCAGTATTCGCCGAGCAGCACGGCGACGCTCGCCGCGACATTGAGGCTTTCGATCGCGCCGCTGCCGGGAATCGTGAGGCGCAGGTCGGCGCTGCCTATCATCGCCTCGCTCGTGCCCTCGCCTTCGGCGCCGAGCACGAGCACGAGCCGCCGCGGCAGCGTGGTCGCGTACAGTGGCGAGCCGTCGCGCGGCACGGTCGCGGCGAGCACGTAACCACGCGCGTGGAGTTCGCGCAGCGCGTGCTGCGCGTCGTCGGCCTGCACCAGCGGCACGACTTCCGCCGCGCCTTCGGCCACGCGCGCCGCGGCGCCGGACACGTCGAGGCCGGCCTGCGCCGGCACGATCACGCCGCCGGCGCCGAAGTGCGCCGCGCTGCGCAGCAACGCGCCGAGGTTGTGCGGATTGCCGACGCCATCGAGCCAAAGCAGCAGTGAAGCCTGCGGCGCGGGCGGCTGCGCGTCGAGCAACGCGGCCAACGCGAGCGGCTCGGGACGCAGCAGGTCGAAGCAGACGCCCTCGTGGTGGCGAGATGCCGCCAGGCGATCGAGGTCCCCGGTTTCGACCACGCGATAGCCGATGCGTCGCTGCACGCACCATGCGAGCACGGTCCTGAGCGCGCCGATGCGTGCTTCGCTCAGATAGACCTTGCGCAGCGCCTCGGGCCGCCGCGCGAACGCGGCGAGGCAGGCATTGAGTCCGTACAGGCGCTGTTCGCGCGACGCGGGGTCGCGCGCGGCCTCGGGACTCGCGGGCGCGGTCGCGGCGCGACGTGGATCACGCGCCGGCGGCGGCACGTCGCGACGCACGTCGCGTCGCCCGCCATCGCGGTCGTCGCGCGGGCGCGGGCCCGGCGCGCGCGCCGCCAGCGCCTCGCGTTCGCGCTTGGAAACGCGCTCGGTGCGCGGCTTCGCGCCCGCCCAGGGAGAATCGTTCCGCGGGTCCTTGGCCATCGTCGTCTGTCAGTCCCGTTCGTCGCGCGCGGCCATTGTCGCAGGTTCGCCGGGCAGCGTCGGAGGCAGTTCGCTGCGCACGCGCGCGTACATGACGATGTCGAGCAGTTCGCCGCGCTTGACCACCGCGGACTTGTGCACGCCCTCGCGCTCGAAGCCCGCCTTCTCGAGCACGCGCATCGAGGCCGGGTTGTTCGCATAGACCGTCGCATACAGGCGGTGCAGGCGGAACGCATCCATCGCACGCGGCGCGAACGTCGCGACGATCGCGCTCATGAGTCCGCGCCCCCAGTAGCGCCGGCCGAGCCAGTAGCCGAGCTCGGCCGAATGACGATGCACGTCGGTACCCGGATGCAGGCTGACGCCACCGACCGCGGCGCCATCGAGTTCGATCGCCCAGGCGCGATCCGCTTCGTCGACCGCGCGCGCGAGCCAGGCGCGACCGTCATCGCCGGTGTATGGATAAGGAAAACGGTCACGCAGCCCGCGCGAGACGTCGGCATGGCTCGCATTCGCGACGAGGCTGTCGAGGTCATCCGCCCGCCACGGCCTGAGCCGTGCGACACCGCAGTCGAGATGGGGCAGCGGGAGGGAGGCGGGCATGTCGGGGGCTGAGGGCCGGGGGCTGGGCTGAGGGCTGGAAGCATGGCATCGCGTCGCGCAGCGCGCATCGGCCATCGGCGTCAGTTGCGCCGATGCCGCGCGCGGCAACGCCGCTCTGCAGCCCTCGGCCCTAGTGGTCCGCTACCACCGCCGGTCCCGCCGCACTGCGCACCGGCTTGAGCAGGAGCAGCAACGGGATCGACACGAGCGTCATGACCATCATGAGCCAGAAGTCGTCGAGGAACGCGATCGCGCTCGCCTGCCGCGTGACTTCGCCATTGAGTGCGGCGAGGTTCGCCGCGCCATGGCCGAGCGTCGCCGCAAGCTGCGCCGCATTGTCGCCGTACGGGGTGAGGCGCGCGGCGATCTCGGCATGGTTGAGCTGGGTGTTGCGCGAGAGCAGGGTCATCACGATCGAGATGCCGACGCTCGAGCCGATGTTGCGCATGAGGCTGAAGATGCCCGCGGCCTCGGTGCGCGCGGCCATCGGCAGGGTCGAATAGGCGATCGTCGAGATCGGCACGAACACGAGGCCGAGGCCGAGGCCCTGCACCACGCCGGTGGCGACGATCGTCGACTGCGGCACGTCGAGGTTGAAGCGCGTCATCGTCCACAGCGAATACGCGGTGAGCAGCATGCCGATGCCGGCGAGCACGCGCGCGTCCGCCCCGCGCGCGAGCAGGCGGCCGACCAGCATCATCGCGATCAGCGTGCCGATGCCGCGCGGTGCGAGCAGCAGGCCGGTCGTCACGACCGGGTAGTTCATGAGGCCCTGCAGGAACGGCGGCAGCAGCGCCATCGTCGCGAACAGCACGACGCCGAGCACGAAGATGAAGAGGTTGCTCGCGAGGAAGTTGCGGTCGGCGAACAGGCCGAGGTCGAGGAACGGGCGCGCGCTGAACTTCCAGTGCACGGCGTAGAGGTAGAAGCCGAGGAACGCGAGCGCGGCTTCGACCTGGATCTCGACCGAGCCGAACCAGTCCTGCTGTTCGCCGCGGTCGAGGAACAGCTGCAACGCACCGATGCCGATCGCGAGGAACGCGAAGCCGCGCCAGTCGAAGCGCGATGCCCTCGTCTCGTCGGTCGGCAGGCTCGCCGCGACGCCGAGTAGCGCGAGCGCGCCGATCGGCACGTTGATGAGAAACACCCAGTGCCAGCTGTAGCTGTCGGTGAGCCAGCCGCCGAGCGGCGGCCCGAGGATCGGCCCGACCATCACGCCCATGCCCCACAGCGCCATCGCCGCACCGTGCTTCTCGCGCGGGTAGACGTCGAGCAGCGTCGATTGCGACAACGGCACGAGCGCGGCGCCGAACAGGCCCTGCAGCAGGCGGAACGCGACCATCGCGCCGATGCTCGTCGCCATGCCGCACAGCACCGAGGCGAACGTGAAGCCCGCGATCGCGATGAGCAGCAGGCGGCGCCGGCCCATCACCGAAGCGAGCCAGCCGGTCGCCGGCGTGGCGATCGCGGCGGCGACGATGTAGGACGTCAGCACCCAGGAGATCTGGTCCTGCGTCGCCGACAGCGTGCCCTGCATGTTCGGCAGGGCTACGTTCGCGATCGTCGTGTCGAGCGCCTGCATCAGCGTCGCGAGCATCACCGACACGACCAGCAGGCCGCGGTTGGCGACTTCGCGATGGGTGTTGACGGCGGCGCTCACGACGTCAGCGCAGCGCGTCGCCGAGCGTGCTCACGTGGCGCGTGAACGCTTCACGCGCGATGCGGCGCGCGATCTCGCGGTAGACCGGCGTCAGCTCGCCGGTGCGGTCGGTGAAGGCGTATTCGGCGTCGAGCGCGGCGGCACGCGGCGCGGATGCGGCGTGTTGCCATGCGAGGGTGTCGCCCAGCGGTTCGTAGCTCTGTTCGCGAAACATGGTGAATGTCCGTTCGGTTCGGGGTTGGAAGACGGGCCGTCTTGGCGCGGCCTTTCGTTCGGATCACGGCGCCTGCGCGACGCTCGTGCGTGGCTTCGGCTCGCGGCCCTGCCAGCGGCCGATCACCGAGTTCTGCCTGCCGGTGTCGATCTCGACCACCGCGCTCATGCCTGCGCGCAGGATCATGCCGTCCTGCGGCGTCGCGTCGAGGGCGAGGCGCACCGGGATGCGCTGCACGATCTTCACCCAGTTGCCGGTCGCGTTCTGCGCGGGCAGGAGGGAGAACTCCGAACCCGACGCCGGGCTGATCGAAGCGACGCGCGCCTGCCACTTGCGGCCGGGGAACGTGTCCACCTCGATCGTCGCCGGCTGGCCGACGACGACGTGGGTGAGATCGGTTTCCTTGAAGTTCGCATCGACCCACAGCGTGTTCGCGACGAGCGGCATCGCGGCCTGGCCGACGGCGAGGAAATCGCCCGGCTGCAGCGTGGTCTTGCCGATCGTGCCGTCCATCGGCGCGCGCACGGTCGCGTGTTCGAGGTCGAGTTTGGCCTGCGCGAGCTGGGCGAGCGCGAGCTTGTAGCCGGCGAGCTGTTCATCGGGCGTGCTCGGCAGGCCGCCGAGCATGTTCTGCGCCTTGCTCAACGCGGCATGGTCGGAGTCCTGCTTCGCGCGCGCGGCGGCGAGGTTGTTCGCCGCGTCGTCGAGCGCCGCCTGGGCGACGAGGCCGCGGCCGCGCAGTTCCTTCATGCGCTCGAACTGCTGCTTCTTGTACTCGAGGTCGGCAGCGGACGAACGCACGTCCGCCTGCGCCGCGCTGTAACCGCTGCGCGCAGCATCGAGCAGGCTGCGCACCGACTCGACCTGCGCCTGCATGCGCGCGACGGCGATCTCGAGCGGCTCGGGATCGATGCGGAACAGCACGTCGCCCTTGTGCACGGCCTGGTTCTCGCGCACCGCGACCTCGACCACGCGCCCACCGACCTGCGGCGCGATCGTCACGCGATCGGCCTGCACGTAGGCGTTGTCGGTCGAGGCGTAGCGCCCCGAGGTGAGATAGAGCCACGCGCCGATGCCGAGCACGAGGGCAGGGCCGGCGATCCAGAGCGCCGTGCGCAGCCAGCCGCGCTTGCGCGGCGCCGTCGCGACGGGGTCGATCTGCGGTTGTTTGTCGGTCATGACGCTTCCCGTTGTTCGTGGGCCGCTTCGTCGTCGAGCGCGACCAGGTTGTCCTTGAGGCGCGTGAGCACGCGCAGCAATGCTTCGAAGTCGGCCGGTGCGACGCCGCGCAGCGCTTCCTCGCGCAGGGCGGCACCGATGACTTCCATCTCGTCGACGATCGCGAGCGCCTTCGCGGTGAGGTGCAGGCGCCAGCGCCGGCGGTCGGCCGGGTCGGCACGGCGCTCGACGAAGCCGGTCTTCTCGAGGCGGTCGACGACGCGGCCGACCGGGATCGGTTCCATGTCGAGGTAGTCGGCGAGCTCGGTCTGGCTGAGGCCTTCGTGGCGGCCGATCACCTTGAGGGCGCGCCACTGCGCGCGCGTGAGTTCCAGCCGCGTCGCACGGCGGTCGAAGTGCTTGCGCATCAGCCGCGTGACGTCGTGGAGGAGGTAGGCGAACGTGTTGTCAGTAGTCTTGATCATGGTTGCTGCGAATATTATGTCCTAGGCAATATAATTTCAATACCTGTCGGTACAAATTATTTGCAGCGCAGCAAAACGGCGTACCTTTCGTTGAATCAACGGGTTACTGATTCGCGACGCGCCGTTCGCGCCGGAGAGCCAATGCGTTTCGCGCCAGCCCGCCGGGCGCAACCCCATGAACGCGGCCGACCGCCGGCGCGACGCGCCACGGAATCGGAGCCGTACGCCCTCCAGTGAGCGAAGATCGCGACCTGCCGACGACCCGGCGCCGGACGATCCCCGCGATGAACACCACCCTGACCGTCATCGAGGCCGACATCACCACGCTCTCCGTCGACGCGATCGTCAACGCCGCGAACGCATCCCTGCTCGGCGGCGGCGGCGTCGACGGCGCGATCCACCGCGCCGCCGGCCCCGCCCTGCTCGCCGCATGCCGGGCCCTGCCCGAGGTGCGGCCCGGCGCGCGCTGTCCGACCGGCGAGGCGCGCATCACGCCCGGCTTCCGCCTGCCCGCACGCCATGTCATCCATACGGTCGGGCCCGTGTGGCAGGGTGGCACGCAGGGAGAAGCCGCGCTGCTCGCCGCGTGCTATCGCAATGCACTCGCACTCGCCGCGGAGCATCGCCTCGCGACGGTCGCATTCCCGGCGATCAGCTGTGGCATTTATGGCTACCCGATCGACGCTGCCACCGCGATCGCGGTGCGCGAGGCCCGTGCATGGCTCGCCCGACGCGGCGGCGAGGCGCCACGCGCGCTCGTGTTCTGCGCGTTCGGAGCGACGATCGCGGCCGCCTACCGGCGCGAGCTCGCGCGCGGCGCGCCGTGAGGCATGCAAACGCGACGGCATATGCATAGGCGCAGGCGTCCTGTCGGACGCACGCGCGTTTAGCCCGCATTTAACGCCGGCGGTGCTTGCATGCACGCGACCCGAACGGAGCACGCCGCATGTCGTCCACCCTTCCCGCCTGCGCCGCCGCGTGGCTCGCCGATGTCCGCACCCGGCTCGCCGCGCTGCCGCCGTCGCCGCCGCCAACGGCGATCGCGCGCCTCGCCGATGGCCTCGCCGCGCACGCGCTGCGCCTGGATCTCGCCGCCACCCGCACGCTCGGCGGCGGGCCTGCGCCACGCGGGCGCTACCACCGGCGCCTCCTCACGGCCGGCGACGAGGCTTCGCCGAGCGCGCTGCTGATTTCGTGGCCGCGCGCGCATCGCACGCCGCTGCACGACCATGCCGGCCTGTGGGGCATCGAACTCGTGCTCGACGGCGCGCTCGAGGTCGAGGAATACCGGATCGGCGAGGACGAAAACGGGCGCACCACACCCGTGCTGCAGCGCCGCCTCGTGCTCGGTGCCGGCGATGCGGCCGTTTTCGGCGGCGCAGACTACGCGCATCGCTGCCGCAACCTCTCGGCGACGCACGCGGCGCTGTCGCTGCACGTCTACGGCGGCACGCTCGATCATCACCACGCGTACGAAGCGGGCGCACGCGGCGGCTACGTCGCGCGTCCGCGGCGCGCGCGCATCGACGCGGTCACGGCCGCCTGAACCGGGAGGATGCCATGCGACGCATCGTCGTGATCGGCGGCGGCGCGGCCGGCGCCGCGTTCGTCGCCCGCCTGCTGCGCGATGCACCGCCGGGCGCGACATCCGCGTTCGCGCTCGACTGGTTCGGCGGCCGGCACGCACCGTGCCGCGGCGTCGCCTATGCCACCGCCGATCCGCTGCACCTGCTCAACGTGCGCGCCGCCAACATGAGCCTGTTCGCCGACGCGCCCGACGATTTCCTCCGCTACGCGCAGGCGCGCGGCATCGCCGCCAGCGACGGCCAGTTCCTGCCGCGCTCGATCTACGGCGACTACCTCGACGCGACCTTGTCGAGCCTGCGTGCGACGAGCGGCCGCCACGTCGATCTCGCGCTGCACGCGACCGAAGCAATCGGGCTGCGACCGCGCGCGGACGGCCGCTTCGACGTGCATGCGCGTGAGCGCGAACCGCTCGTCGCCGACGAGGTCGTGCTCGCGATCGGCGCGCTGCCACCGCTGGCGCTGCCCGGCGTCACGCCTGCGGCACTCGCGAGCGGCCGGTATGCGACCGACCCATGGGACGCCCCGGCGCCGCTGCGTGCACCCGGGCACGTGCTCGTGATCGGCACCGGCCTCAGCGCGATCGATGCGCTGCTCGGCGCCGCCACGCGCTGGCCACGCGCGCGCTTCACCGCGGTGTCGCGCCATGGCCGCCTGCCGGCGCTGCATGCCGACCATGCCCTCGCGCCGCATGCGGGCCGGGAATCCCTGCTGCGCGACCTCGAACGCGAGGCCGACCCGCGCGCATGGCTGCGCCGCTTCCGCGCCGCCGCGCGCGAGCCGGGCGTCGACTGGCGCGCGGTGCTCGACGGCGTGCGCGCGCGCACGCCGCAGCTGTGGGCGACGCTCGACGATGGCCGCCGCCGGCGCTTCCTGCGCCATCTGCGGCCGCTGTGGGAGGTTGCTCGCCATCGCCAGCCGGCGCAGACCGCGGCCCGGATCGCGGCCTTGCGCGCGAGCGGGCGCCTGCGCGTGCTCGCGGCGCGCATCGCCTCGATCGACGGCGATGGCCCGCTGCGCGTGCGCCTGCATCCGCGTGGCGAGGCGCGTGCGCACGCGCTCGCGGTCGATCACGCGATCCAGGCGACCGGACTCGAAGCGGACGCTCGCGCGACGCCGCATGCGCTGGTGCGCCAGCTCGTCGACGAACGAGTGGCGCGCGCCGACGCGCTCGGTCTCGGCCTCGCCGCGCGCGCGGACGGCCGCCTGCTGCGCGCGGACGGCACGCCGTGGCCGAACCTGCACGCCCTCGGCACGCTGCTGCGCGGCAGCGTGTGGGAATGCGGCGCGATGCCGGAGATCCGCTCGCTCGCCGCGGGCATCGCGGCCGGCGTCGTCGCCCGCGCCGGGCACGGGGTCGCGACCGCCGCCGGGTGAAGCAAGCCCCCACGTCACGCGCGGCGCATATGCGCATGACGATGCGTTCTTTCCGCGCGGCCGCGGCGACGCCTAGCATCGGTGGTCCATGGACGTTTGGACGTCCAGATGGATGGATGCCGTGTCCGCCGTTCCGCCCCTGCCGGTCGTGCCGCTGCCCGAGGAACAGTCCGCCGAGGCGCTGCGCCTGCTCGAAGGCCTCGATGCACCCGCGCTGTGGTGGCTGTCGGGCTATGCCGCCGCGCTCGCGCGCGGCCAGGCCGTGCTGCCGCGCGCGACGGCGCCCGCGCGCGAGGCGCCCGCGCAGGAACGCCTGACGATCGTCTACGGCAGCCAGACCGGCAATGCGAGGCGCCTCGCCGAACAACTCGCGCGCGACGCCGAAGCCACCGGCCTCGCCGTGCGCGTGGTCCGCGCAGGCGCCTACCCGCAGCGCGAGCTCAAGGCCGAGCGCCTGCTCGTCGTGGTGATCAGCACGCAGGGCGACGGCGACCCGCCCGACGACGCGCGCGGCTTCGTCGAGTTTCTCGCCGGCAAGCGCGCGCCACGGCTCGCCGAGCTCCGCTACGCCGTGCTCGCGCTCGGCGATTCGTGCTATCCGCAGTTCTGCGCGATCGGCCGTCGCGTCGACGCGCGCCTGGCCGAACTCGGCGCGCAGCGCCTGCTCGACGCCGGTGAAGCCGATGTCGACATCGAGACGGTGGCGACGCCATGGCTCGCGCGCGCACTGCATCTTGCGCGCGAAGCGCTCGAACCGGCGACCGTGCGCAGCGCGACCATGACGCCGCTGCGCGCCGCTCCCCTTGCCCCCGCCAGCGAATGGACGCGGGCGCGGCCGTACGCGGCCGCGCTGCTGGCGAACCAGCGCATCGTCGCGCGCGACAGCGCGCGCGACGTCCGCCACGTCGAGCTGTCGCTCGCCGAAGCCGGCCTCGCCTACGAACCGGGCGACGCGCTCGGCGTGTGGCCGACCAATCCGCCGGCGCTCGTCGCGGCCGTGCTGGAAGCGACCGGCCTCGACGGTGATGCCCCCGTCGCCCACGACGGGCGTACGCTCGCCCTGCGCGACTGGCTCGCGCGCGAACGCGAGATCACGCGCCTCGCGCGTCCGTTCATCGCGCAGCTCGCCGAGCGCGCACGCAGCAGCGAGCTCAACCGCCTGCTCGCGCCGGACCGGCGCGAAGCACTCGCGACGCTGCTCGCGAGCCACCAGCCGATCGACCTGCTGCGCGAGCACCCGGCCGCCTGGGACGCGGACGGCCTCGTGGCCGCGCTGCGCCCGCTCGCGCCACGCCTCTATTCGATCGCCTCGAGCCGCAAGGCCGTCGGCGACGAAGCGCACCTCACCGTCGGCGTGGTCGACTACGAGGCGATGGGCACGCGCCACGTCGGCGCCGCGTCGCACTTCCTCGCGCACGCCGGTTACGAAACGCAGGTCCCGGTCTATGTCGAGCCCAACGAACGCTTCCGGCTGCCCGCCGATGCCTCGCGCGATGTCGTCATGATCGGTCCCGGAACCGGCGTCGCCCCGTTCCGCGGTTTCCTGCAGGAACGCCGCGAGATCGGCGCGCGCGGCCGGCACTGGCTGCTGTTCGGCAACCGCCATTTCCGCAGCGAGTTCCTCTACCAGGCCGAATGGCAGGACGCTCTGCGCGATGGCAGCCTGCACCGGCTCGACCTCGCCTGGTCGCGCGATGGCGCGCGCACCTACGTGCAGGACCGCCTGCGCGAACACGGCCGCGACCTCCACGCCTGGCTCGACGGTGGCGCGCACCTGTACGTGTGCGGCGACGCGACGCGCATGGCGAAGGACGTGCACGCGGCGCTCGTCGACGTGTTCGTCGAGCACGGCGGCGTCGATCGCGAACGCGCGGAGGAGCGCCTGCTGCAACTCGCCGAGGAGGGCCGGTATGCGCGCGACGTGTACTAGCGAAGGCCGCAGCATGCGGGAACACCTGAAACCGTCCGGCCCCGCTCCCGCGGGAGCGGCTCCATCCGCGATCGCAGCCGCCCCGATGCGGCTGCCATGCACCTGTCGACCGATGCCCCCTTGAGCCATGCCGCGGCCGGCCACGGCCGCACGTTCCGACCATCGATCATCGAAGTCCCATGTCCACCGCCCTTTCCGAACTCGAACGCATCAAGGCCGAAAGCCGCCACCTGCGCGGCTCGCTCGCGGCGAGCCTCGCCGACCCGGTCACCGGCGCGATCAGCGACGCCGACAACAAGCTGCTGAAGTTCCACGGCAGCTACCAGCAGGACGATCGCGACCTGCGCGACGAACGCCGCCTGCAGAAACTCGAACCCGCCTACGCGTTCATGATCCGCGCGCGCCTGCCCGGCGGTGTCGTCACGCCCGCGCAGTGGCTCGCGTTCGACGCGATCGCGCGCGACTACGCCAACGGCAGCCTGCGCATCACCACGCGGCAGACGTTCCAGTGGCACGGGGTGATAAAGCGCGACCTCAAGGCGACGATCGCCGCGATCAATGCGAGCCTCGCCGACACGATCGCCGCCTGCGGCGACGTCAACCGTACCGTCGTCGCATCGGCCAACCCGGTGGAGTCGGCCGCGCACGCGCAGGCGTACGCGTGGGCGAAGCGCCTGTCCGAGCACCTGCTGCCCAGGACGCGCGCCTATCACGAGATCTGGCTCGACGAGACGCCGCTCGACGCGACGTCCGGCACCGGCGGCGAGACGCGCGCGATGACCCGCGTCGCCGGCACCGACGAGGTCGAGCCGCTCTACGGCGCGACCTACCTGCCGCGCAAGTTCAAGATCGGCATCGCGGTGCCGCCGACGAACGACATCGACGTGTTCGCGCAGGACCTCGGCTTCATCGCGATCATCGAGGACGGCGTGCTCGCCGGTTTCGACGTCGCGATCGGCGGCGGCATGGGCGCGACGCACGGCGATCCGGCGACGTACCCGCGCCTCGCCGACGTGATCGGCTTCGTCACGCCGGAACGGGTCCTCGCGCTCGCCGAACACGTGATCGGCGTGCAGCGCGACTGGGGCAATCGTGCCGAACGCAAGCACGCGCGGCTCAAGTACACGATCGACCATCGCGGCCTCGATGCGTTCGTCACCGAACTCGAGCGGCGCCTCGGCTTCGCGCTCGCGCCCGCGCGCGGATTCCATTTCGACCACAACGGCGACCGCTACGGCTGGATCGATGGCGGCGATGGCCGCTGGCACCTCACGCTGCAGGTCGAGGCCGGCCGCCTCGTCGACCGCGACGGCCAGGCCTGGCTGGTCGGATTGCGCGAGATCGCCGCCGCGCATGTCCGCGCGGAGTCGGCGCTGGAATTCCGCCTCACCTGCAACCAGAACCTCGTCATCGCCAACGTCGACGCCGCGCAGCGCGCATCGATCGACGCGCTCGTCACGCGCCATGGCCTCGACGCCTGGCGCCGCGGCAGCGCGATCCGCCGCCATGCGGTCGCCTGCGTCGCGTTGCCGACCTGCGGCCTCGCGATGGCCGAGGCGGAACGTTACCTGCCCGACCTCTTGGCGAAGATCGAACGCCGGCTCGATGCGCACGGCCTCGCCGACGCGCCGATCCTGCTGCGCGTCTCCGGCTGCCCGAACGGCTGCTCGCGGCCATACCTCGGCGAGATCGCGCTGATCGGGCGCGCGCCGGGGCGCTACGACCTGCGCCTAGGCGCCGACTTCGCCGGGCGCAGGCTCAACCGCGTCTTCCGCGAGAACATTGCGGAGGGGGAAATCCTCGACGCACTCGACATCCTGTTCGCGCGTTATGCCGCCGACCGCGCACATGGCGAAGGCTTCGGCGACTTCGTCGTGCGCAGCGGCATCCTCGCGCCCGCAACCCGCATCCGTTCCGAGGTGATCGCATGATTGCGCCCGACATCGTGAGCGCGGCCGAAGACGCGCGCGCGCTCGCCGACCTCAACCGCTGGCTGTCGCACCAGGACGCCGAGGCACGCGTCGAGTGGATGCTCGACACGCTGCCTGGCACGCACGTGCTGTCATCGAGCTTCGGCGCGCAGGCCGCGGCGAGCCTCCACCTCGTGACGAGCCGGCGACGCGAGGTGCCGGTGGTCCTCATCGACACCGGCTACCTGTTTCCGGAAACCTATCGCTTCGCCGACGCGCTGACCGAACGCCTCGGCCTCAACCTCAAGGTCTACCGTCCGCAGATCGGCATCGCCTGGATGGAAGCGCGCCACGGCCGGCTGTGGGAGCAGGGCCTCGACGGCATCGAGCGTTACAACCGCCTGCGCAAGGTCGAACCGATGCAGCGTGCGCTCGACGACCTCGGCGCGCGCACCTGGCTCGCGGGGCTGCGTCGTGCGCAGTCGGCGAGCCGCGCCGGCACGAACTTCCTCGAGCTGCGCAACGGCCGCTGGAAGGCGCATCCGATCGCCGACTGGAGCGATCGCGACGTCGGCCGCTACCTCGCGCAGCATGGCCTGCCCTACCACCCGCTGTGGGACGAGGGCTACGTGTCGATCGGCGACGTGCACACGACGCACCGCTGGGAGCCGGGCATGAGCGCCGACGACACGCGCTTCTTCGGCCTCAAGCGCGAGTGCGGGCTGCACCTCGAGGTCTGAGGCGGCGCTGGCGGCGCAGGTGCGCAACACGGTCGTGATATCCGCACGAGCGGATGTGCGCTTCATGGGGAGAGGCCTCGTGGGGGCGAGGTCGCGAACCGGTTCGCCCCCGCGGCCCCGCATCCGCTTCCCACGACACCGAGGTCATCATGCGCATTCGCACCCTGCCCGCCCACCTCCCGCTGGCACTCGCGCTCACCCAGCTGCCGACGATCGCCTGCGCGCAGACGGCGCAACTGCCCGACTTCACCTACCAGGGACGCCTGCAACAGGACGGCCATCCCGCCAACGGAACCTACGACCTCGGCTTCGCGCTCTACGATGCTGCGACCGGCGGCAACATGATCGGAACCGAACAGACCGAACCGCAATTCCCCGTGACCGACGGCCTGTTCACCGTCGACCTCGCGTTTCCGGCCGCGTTCGACGGCCAGCAGCGCTGGCTCGAGGTCAAGGTCAACGGCCAGCCGCTCTCGCCTCGTCAGGCGATCTCGACGACGCCGGTGGCGCAGTACGCGCTCAGCGGAAATCCGGGACCGACCGGTCCCCAAGGCGTGCCCGGACCAGCCGGCCCGACCGGCCCTGCAGGGTCGCAGGGAGCGACCGGTGCGACGGGTCCGCAAGGTCCAGCGGGGCCGCAGGGGCCGCAAGGCGCGACCGGCCCGCGTGGCGCCACGCGCGGCATCGTTGCGACCGTCGTCAACGCGGACGGCACGGCACAGGTCCCGACCGCATGCACGATCACGAAGCCCGGTACGGGTCAGTACTTCTTCGCCTGTCCACCAGCGCTGTTCAATGGGCATCTCGCGCAACCCATGGTCACCGCTCTAGGCAGCGCGATCGTCACCGAGTACACCGGCTACAGCACGGGTACGACGATCAACGTCGACCTGCACCTGTCCGCCGACGCAGTCTTCAACATCGCCCTGATCGAAGTCGGCGACACGCCGCTGTCGTCGACGAACGCCGCGCCGGACAGCGCCGCCCCCGTCCGCATCGGCACCATGCCCCCGCGATAGCGAGGGCACGGCGCATCAGGCGGCGAGTCGTGCCGGATCGAGGTCGCGCCAGCGCGGCGGCACCGGCCACTCGTCGACCGCGATGCCGTGGTCGAACGCGCGGCGCACGTCGCGGCGATCGAGATGCGGAGCGAGGCGCGCGACGAACTCGAGCGCGTACTCGCGCAGCACGCGGTCGCGACGCAGCACGATCCAGGTCGTGCAGGTCGGCAGCAGGCCATCGATCGGCAGGCCGACGACGTCGCGATCGGCGGGATCGAGCGCCATCTCGGCGAGCACGCCGACGCCGAGTCCCGCGCCGACGTAGGTGCGGATGAGGTCGGCGTCGCGCGCGGTGAACGCGAGGCGCAGCGGCAGGCCTGCGTCCTCGAATGCGCGGCGCAGCGACGACTCGGGCTTGAGCGAGGATTCGTAGCTCACCAGCGGATGCGCGGCGAGATCGGCGAGGGTCGGCGCCCGACCGAGTTTCGCCAGCGCGTGCGCCTTCGGCACGAGCACGACGCGATCCCAGCGGTAGACCGGCAAGGCGAGGCCCGCCGGCGGCGGCGCGCCCGCGGTCGAGACGATCGCGAGGTCGCTCTGGCCGCGTTCGAGCAGTTCGAGGATCTCGGCGTCGCCACCCGGCTGCAGATGCACGCCGACCTCGGGATAGCGGCGGCGCAGCGCGGCGATCGCCGACGGCAGCGCATAGCGGGCCTGCGTGTGGGTGGTCGCGATGCGCAGTTCGCCCTGCGCCTCGTTGCGCAGGTTGGCGGCGAGCGCGCGGATGTTCGCGGCTTCGGACTGGATGATGCGGGCGCGCTCGATCACCTGCGCGCCGGCGGCGGTGATCGCTTCGAGGCTCTTGCCCCGGCGCGTGAAGAGGGAAAAGCCGAGCTCTTCCTCGAGTTGCTTGAGCTGCTTGCTGAGGCCGGGCTGGGTCGCGTGGACGCGCTCGGCGGCGAGGGTGATGTTGAGGCCGGAATCGGCGATGGCGATGAGGTAACGCAGCTGGGTCAGCGTCATGTCGGTGAGTCCACGGGCGGTCTGTGTCGGTGGCTGGTCGAATCGATGATCGTGGTCGGGCAACACATCGCCTTGAACGTGGTCTTGGACATCGGGGATTTCATGATCGGCTCCTGGGACTCGGTTGCGCCGCGCGTGACGCGCGGATCGTGCAGCCTACCCGAGCCCCGTTTGGATGTCTATCCGTCCAAAAACCCGCCACGCGCGCGGCGGCGGCGGTTCTCCGGGCGACATGACCGGCCGTCATAAGCCACGCGGCGCCGGTCATTTCCGCGCCGCCGACGCCCGTCCTAGCCTGTGCCGCCGTCCTTCCGCGTGCCGCCATGTCGCTGTATCCGCTGTTCGCCGACCTGCGCCAACGTGCCGTCCTCGTCGTCGGCGGCGGTGTCGTCGCGACGCGCAAGGTCGACGGCCTGCTCCGCGCCGGCGCTGCGGTCACCGTCGGTGCGCCCACGCTCGAGCCGGCGCTCGCGGCACTCGCCGCGGATGCGCGCATCCGCCACGTCGCCGCTGCCTATGCCGAGGAGTGGCTCGATGAAGGACGCGGCGGAGACGGCGACGGCGATGAGCCGGCCGGCTACTGGCTCGTCGTCGTCGCGACCGACGACGCCGCGCTGAATCGCCGGATCGCCGCGGCGGCGCGGCGCCGGCGCCTGTTCGTCAACGTCGTCGACGATGCGCGACTGTCGAGCTTCCACGTGCCCGCCGTGGTCGACCGCGCCCCGTTGCAGATCGCGATCTCGTCGGGCGGCACCGCCCCGATGCTCGCGCGGCTGTTGCGCGAGCGGCTCGAGGTCCTGCTCGACGGCGCGCTCGGCCCGCTCGCCGCGCTCGCCGCGCGCTTCCGCGCGCGCATCCATGCACGCCATCCCGAAGCGGCGGCGCGCCGGCGCTTCTATTCCTCGCTGTTCGGCGGACCGGTCGCCGACCTGCTGCGCAGGCAGCAGCCCGCACTCGCCGAGGCCGTCCTCGAAGCGGCGTTGCGTGCGCCGGACGCACCGTCCGCAGGGTCGGTCGTGCTCGTCGGCGCAGGCCCGGGGGATCCGGGCCTGCTCACGCTGAAGGCGCTGCGCGCGCTCAACGAAGCCGACGTGATCCTGCACGACCGGCTCGTCGGACCCGGCGTGCTCGCGCTCGCGCGGCGCGACGCGACGCTGATCGAGGTCGGCAAGACCGGCGGCGCGCGTTCGACCGCGCAGGAACGCATCCACGCGTTGCTGCTCGAGCACGCGCGCGCAGGCCGCCGCGTCGTGCGGCTCAAGGGCGGCGACCCGTTCGTGTTCGGCCGCGGCGGCGAGGAACTCGAATTCCTGCGCGCCAACGGCGTCGCGTACGAGGTCGTGCCGGGCATCACCGCGGCGCTCGCCTGCGCGGCCTACGCGGGCGTGCCGCTGACCCACCGCGACCACGCGCAATCGGTGCGCTTCGTCACCGCGCACTGCCGCGATTCGCTCGACACGCTCGACTGGCACGCGCTCGCGCAGGAGCGGCAGACGCTCGCCGTGTACATGGGCGTGGCCGGGCTGGAGACGCTGCGCGAGCGCCTGCTCGCGCACGGCCGCGCGGCGGCGACGCCGTTCGCGCTGGTCGAGAACGGCTCGCGCGAATCGCAGCGCGTCGTGCTCGGCACGCTCGGCCAGTTGCCGGACGTCGCGAACACGCACAAAGTATGCACGCCGGCGCTGCTGATCCTCGGCGAGGTCGCCGCGCTCGCCGGGGCGCTGCACTGGTACGGCGCGCCACCGCTCGGCGGCGTGCGCGACGTGTCCCTGCGGCGCGCGGCCTGATCGATGTCGTGCCCGCGCACCGTTCGGCGTTCATCGCCGCGCCACCGAACCCTGAGGACCCCGACATGATCCACGACAGCATTCTCGACACCATCGGCCGCACGCCGGTCGTCAAGCTGCACCGCCTCGCCCCCAAGCACGTCGAGCTGTACGTGAAGGTCGAAGCGTTCAACCCCGGCGGATCGGTCAAGGACCGCCTCGCGATCGCGATCATCCTCGACGCCGAGCAGAAGGGCCTGCTCAAGCCCGGCGACACGATCGTCGAGGCGACCTCGGGCAATACCGGCGTCGCGCTCGCGATGGTCGCGGCCGCGCGCGGCTACAAGTTCGTCGCGATCATGACCGAGACGTTTTCGATCGAGCGGCGCAAGCTCATGCGCGCGTACGGCGCCAAGGTCATCCTCACCCCGGCCGCCGAGCGCGGCACCGGCATGGTGCGCAAGGCCGAGGAGCTCGCGAAGAAGCACGGCTGGTTCCTCGCCCGCCAGTTCCAGAACCCGGCCAACCCGGCCTATCACCGCCAGACCACGGCCGCGGAGATCCTGCGCGATTTCGCCGGCCGCCGCCTCGACTACTTCGTGACCGGCTGGGGCACGGGTGGCACGCTCACCGGCGTCGGCGAGGTGCTGCGCGCGGCGCGGCCCGAGGTGAAGATCATCGCGAGCGAGCCGGCCGGCGCGGCGCTGCTGTCCGGCAACGAATGGAAGCCGCACAAGATCCAGGGCTGGACCCCCGACTTCGTGCCCGAGGTGCTGGACCGCAAGGTCGCGCACGCGATCGAGCCGATCGACGACGTCGTCGCGCGCGACACCTCGCGCCGCCTCGCGGCCGAAGAAGGCATCTTCGTCGGCATCTCCGCGGGCGCGACGCTCGCTGCCGCGCTCAAGGTCGCCGAGTCCGCGCCGCAAGGCTCCGTGCTGCTCGCGATGCTGCCGGACACCGGTGAGCGCTATCTCTCGACGTTCCTGCTCGAGGGGGTCAATGAGGGGTCGGATGACGAGTGGCTGGCCGGGTTGGGCTGAGGCCGCAGGGTCTGCCGGCGATCACGGCGTTCCCCTGTAGGAGCCCACCCTGTGGGCGGGCGCAGCGCCGCAATGCACCGAGGCGCGACGGTCGCGCACGGGGCGCGCTCCTGCAGGCGGTGTGCATCGCGCTCGTGCGTGAGCAACGGTCTTCGCCAGGTCGACGCTTCGAACGTTCGCGCTGGACGGAATTCTGCGGTGTGTCGGAAGCCGCCGGCATCGCCGGACAGCCTGCCACGGCCGTGCGCAGCCGCGTGCGGGGGAATTTCCCCTGCCGGCGGAAGCTATCCCGGCGCGCGTGGCTCGCCGGCGAGCGCGGCATCGACCGCGGCCTGTGCGTGCAGCGCGGTCGTGTCGAACAAGGGCACCGTCGCGTCGGCCGCACCGACGAGCAGGGCGATCTCGGTGCAACCGAGGATGATCGCCTCGGCGCCATCCGCGACCAGCTCGCGGATGATGTCGCGATAGGCGGTGCGCGAATCGTCGCGCACGATGCCGAGGCAGAGTTCGTCGTAGATCACGCGGTGCACGCGCTCGCGCGCTGCTTCGCCGGGCACGAGCACGTCGAGCCCGTGCGCGCGCAGGCGCTCGTGGTAGAACGCCTGCTCCATCGTGAAGCGCGTGCCGAGCAGGCCGACGCGCGCGACGCCGGCGGCCTTGATCGCCGCCGCGGTGGGGTCGGCGATATGCAGCAGGGGAATCGCGACGGCAGCTTCGATCGCGGCGGCGACCTTGTGCATCGTGTTCGTGCAGAGCACGAGGAAGTCCGCGCCCGCGCGTTCGAGCGACTGCGCCGCCTCGGCGAGGGTTGCACCCGCGGCATCCCAATCACCCGCGTGCTGCAGCCGCTCGATCGCATCGAAGTCGACGCTGTGGAGCACGAGCCTGGCCGAATGCAATCCGCCGAGGCGCCGCTTCACGCCTTCGTTGACGAGGCGGTAGTAACCGGCCGTCGACTCCCAGCTCATGCCGCCGATCAGGCCCATCGTCTTCATTGGCACATCGTCTCCGGCACGCGTGCCGCGCAGGCCACGGCGGGACCCTCGTCGCAAAAGAAAACGGGCGCCGCAGCGCCCGTCTTCCATCCATCGGTTCGATCCACGGGACCGCGCGGCGTCACGCCACCTTCTTCCACTGGCCGAGCGCGGCGAGGCCGTTCTGCTTCGCGCGCAGCACGACCATGTCCTGCGCGGCCTTGAAGTTGGCCTGCATGTCCTTCGCCCACAGCTGCAGCGCGGCGGTCTGCATCGCGCGGCCGTAGGAGAACGACAGCGGCCACGGGTGCGGGCCCATCTGGTTCATCGCGTTGAGATGCGCGGTGGCCTGCTCGTCGCTCTGGCCACCGGAGAGGAACACGATGCCCGGCAGCGTCGCCGGCACGGCCGACTTGAGGCAGCGCACGGTCGCCTCGGCGACGGTCTCGACGTCGGCCTGGTCGGCGCAGTCCTTGCCGGACACGACCATGCTCGCCTTTAGGATCGTCCCCTCGAGCAGCACGTTCTGCTCGTACAGCGCGCCGAACAGCGAACGCAGGGTCGCTTCGGTGACTTCGTAGCAGACGTCGATGTCGTGGTCGCCGTCCATCAGCACTTCCGGCTCGACCATCGGCACGATGCCCGCTTCCTGGCACAGCGCGGCGTAGCGCGCGAGCGCATGCGAGTTCGCCTCGATGCAGGTGCCACTCGGCGTGTCTTCGCCGATCGTGATGACCGCGCGCCACTTGGCGAACTTCGCGCCGAGCTTGGCGTACTCGGCGAGGCGCTCGCGCAGGCCGTCGAGGCCTTCGGTGACGAGTTCGCCCGGGAAGCCGGCGAGCGGCTTGGCGCCGATGTCGACCTTGATGCCGGGCAGGATGCCCGCGTCCATCATGATCTTGGTGAAAGGCACGCCCGCCTTGGTCGCCTGGCGGATCGTCTCGTCGTACAGGATCGCGCCGGAGATGTGCTCGCCGAGCTTGGGCGCGGTCAGCAGCATCTCGCGGTAGGCGCGACGGTTTTCTTCGGTGTTCGGCACGTTGACCGAGTCGAAGCGCTTCTTGATCGTGGCGGTGGACTCGTCGATCGCGATGATGCCCTTGCCCGGTGCCACCATCGCCTGGGCAACGCTTTCAAGCTCTTCGATACTCATCAAACGGCTCCGTGACGAAACGCAAAGACGCCACGGCCGCAGGATGGCTCGGCCGGGCGGGTGATTTGCAGGGCCGGGGATTATAGGTCAGTTCCGCCGCAGGCGCTGCCCGCGGACCCGACCAGCCACCCATGCGTTCAGTGCGGCGACTGCCAGCGCCGCGCGAGGCCGACGCCGAACGCGTCGCCGTCGGCGAGGTCGAGCGCGAGCGTCTGGGTACCGGTCGAGGTGTCGACGAGCACGCTACCGTGCTCGTCGGCGAGCGAATCGGCGAGGTCGGCGATCACGAACGCCTCGACCAGCCAGCGGAACGCGCCGGCGAAATCGGGGCAGGCGCCGTTCGCCGAGAGGTTCTCGTCGCCGCCTTCCTGCGAGGTCCAGTAGTAGATCCCCCCGGCCCCGCAGGCTTTGGTCGGTGGCGGCCGGTACAGGAGCCCGCCGAGGCCGTCGCCGACCTCGGTGAACAGCAACGTGCTCGATTTCAGCAGTTCCTGCATCTTCGGCGAGTAGTCGCGCTGCATCGCCTCGGCCGACGTACCCCAGTCCTCGAGCATTGCGCTGTAGGCATCGCGCAGGCGATCGGCCGGGGTCATCGAATGGTCGCCGATCGTGATCGCGCCGACCGCGCGCTGCATGGACAGGAAATCCGCCGGCAGGTCGTAGCCGACGCGCTGGCGCGCACGATCCAGCTCGGCCGGGCCGGCGGGCTTGCCGGCCTCCAAGTAGACCGCGACGTCGTGCTCGCGCGCGAATGCGCGGGCTGCCTTGATGAACGCGGCGACGCGTTCGCCGAATGGCCGGCCGGTGCCGGCGAGCAATGCGGAGACCGGCGCGAAGTCGAGCAGCGCGATCGCCTGCTCGCCCTTGCGCGTGCGGCCCTTGCCGCCGTCGCCACGCAGCACGTACTCGCCATGCGCGTGCAGCGCGTGGGGCCCGGGCACGAGCTCGAAGCGGCACAGCACGCTGCGTGCGGCGTCGCCGCCGACGTCGCCGCGCAGGCTGCAGGCCGGCTTGCCGTCGACATCGACGACGATGTCGACGCGGGCGGCCTGCCACGGCGACAGCACCTCGACCGGCGCGGCCTTCGCAGGCACGCCGGTGAACGCCGCACACACTGCAGCCGCGATTGCGGCCATCATCGGAAAGCGCAGGGAGGCCGCCTGGGGCATCGGAATCCGTTCCTCGTTTCGGCGCCCGGCCGGGCGGGGCATGTCTCAGCGGTCGTTCCAGCCGAGCTTGTCGATCTGGCACTGCTTCATGACCGCGGTGCGCGCGGCCGGGTCGGTCGGTGCATTGAACGGGAAGATGAGCCAGCTGAACACGCGATCGCGCCCGGCGTTCGTCACGGTCGGCTCGAAGCGCATGTTGGTCGCCATGCTGGTCGCGATCTTGGCGAGGTCGCCCGCGGGCACCACGCGCTGCACCTTGATCGTGCTCGTGTGGCCGTCCTTCTCGACCACGAACGACACGGTGGCGCAGCCGGGCGAGCTGATGTTGCGCGCCATGATCGGCACGTCCGCCTCGACCGACGAATTGACCAGCGTCCAGTAACCGGCGAGCTTGTCCGGCACGACGACGCGTGGCGGCAAGTCCGATTGCGCGAAGACGACGGTGCTGGACAACGCGAGGACGGCGAGTGGAACGGCACGCAGCATGACGCGACCTCCTGTGCGATCGATGATGCAGTTTACGCCGATCAGGGCGAGGCCTGAGGCTGAACGGCATCGCGCTTTCCGGCACTCCTGCGGGAGAAGTTTGGGGAACAACCGTCTCGATGTCATTCCGATGCAGGATCGGCGTCAGGCGCGATGCCCGGCATTCCGCTGCAGGAGCCCATCCCGTGGGCGACCGCTGCGGTGCGATGCAGCGGGCGCGGCGTCGCGCAAAGGGTGCGCCTGCACCTGTTGCTCATGTGCGGCGCGAACCACGATGCTCTTCGGCCCTCGCCCCTCGAAACCTACAGATCACTCAAGCCCTCCGCGACCCCGTCCGCGCCGACCATCAGCAGCTTCAGCGTATTGGTGCCGCCGCCCTGCCCCGTGTGGTCGCCATTGGTGACGAGCACGCGGTCGCCGACCGCGAGGTGGCCGAGGCGGTACAGGTGCTGGATCGCGTCGCGCGACGCCTGCGTCGGGCCGACGCCGTGCGCGTCGAACTCGACCGGGTAGACGTCGCGGTAGAGAAGCATGCGCCGGCGCGCGGCGGCATTGCGCGAGAGCGCGTAGATCGGCACGGTCGAGCGATAGCGCGAAAGCCACTGCGCGGTCGCACCGCTCTCGGTCAACGCGACGATCGCGCGCACGCCGACCTGGCTGGCGAGGAACATCGCGCCGAGCGCGATCGCCTGGTCGGTGCGATCGAGGCGATGCGCGCCGGGGCTGAGGTCTTCGGTCGGTTCGAACTGGCGCTCGGCACCGAGGCAGACGCGGCGCATCGCCGCGACGGCCTTGTCCGGATGACGGCCGGCCGCGGTCTCCTGCGACAGCATCACCGCATCGGTGCCATCGATGACCGCGTTGGCGACGTCGAGCACTTCGGCGCGCGTCGGGATCGGCGACTCGACCATCGACTGCATCATCTGCGTCGCGGTGATGACGACGCGCGAGCGCGTGAGCGCCTCGCGGATGATCTTCTTCTGCAGGCCCGGCAGTTCGGCGTCGCCGATCTCGACGCCGAGGTCGCCGCGCGCGACCATCACCGCATCGGACGCATCGACGATCTCGGCGAGGTTTTCGATCGCCTCGGCGCGTTCGATCTTGGCGACGAGCGCGGCGCTGCCGCCCGCCTCGTGCAGCAGGCGGCGCGCCTGCTCGATGTCGTCGGCGACCTTGACGAACGATACCGCGAGAAAATCGGCGCCGAGTTCGGCGGCGAGGCGGATGTCGGCGCGGTCCTTGTCCGACAGCGCGGCGACCGTGAGGCCGCCGCCGAGGCGGTTGATGCCCTTGCGGTCGGACAGGCGGCCGCCGGCGAGGACGCTGCAGCGGATCGTGCGGTCGCCGACGTCGAGCACTTCGAGCGAGATGAGTCCGTCGTCGAGCAGCAGCACGTCGGCCGGCTTCACGTCGCGCCAGAGGTCGTGATAGCTGACGCCGACGCGCGTCGCGTCGCCGGCCGGCGCGTCGGCGCGGCAGTCGAGCGTGAAAAGGTGGCCCGGTACGAGTTCGACCGGGCCGGCGGCGAAACGTTCGATACGGATCTTCGGGCCCTGCAGGTCGGCGAGCACGCCGACCTCGACGCCGAGTTCGGCGGCCGCGGCGCGCACCGCGGCGGCGCGCTGCGCGTGGTCGGCCGCGCTGCCGTGCGACAGGTTGAGGCGCACGACGTTGACGCCTTCGGCAACCAGCTTCTTCAATGCGCCCGGCGCGTCGGTCGCCGGACCGAGCGTGGCGATGATCTTGGTGCGGCGAAGCTGTTCTGCCATCCGCGTCGCTCCGTTCGGGACAAGCCCGTTACGCTAACAGCGTCGCCGCGGCGGCGTCCATCGCGGCATCGACCTCGTCATGCGCTCGGGGCGAGCAGGCCGGGCAATTGCGCGGGCGCGTCGGCGATCGCATCCGCGCCCGCGTCGCGCAGTTCGTCGACGCTGCCGAAGCCCCAGGCGACGCCGACCGCGCGCACCGCGTTCGCCTTCGCGCCCTCGATGTCGAAATGGCGATCGCCGATCATCGCGGCCGCCGCCGGGGCGACGTCGAAATCGGCGAGCGCGCGCGCGATCATCGCCGTCTTCTCGCTGTCGCGGCTGCCCGGTGATGCGGCATACACGCGCGCGAAATGCCCGCCGAACGGCAGGCTGCGCACGATCTTCCCGGCGTAGAGATCGACCTTGCTCGTCACGACGGCGAGCGCGACGCCACGCGCGGCGAGCGCATCGATCGCGCCGGCGATGCCGTCGTAGACGCGATGCTCCTGCCAGCCGACGTCGCTGAAGCGCTCGCGGTAGTGATCGACCGCGCGTTCGACCGCGGCCGGATCGTCGCCGAGCGCGAGCGGGAACGTCGCGCGCAACGGCGGACCGATCCAGCCGCGCAAGGTCTCGCGCGGCGGGCTCGGGGCGCCGAGGCGGCCGAGCGCGTATTCGATCGAGTTGACGATGCCCGCCTCGGAATCGATGAGGGTGCCGTCGAGATCGAACAGCGCGAGCCTCATCCGTCGAAGCCGTTCTTGAAGATGAGGTCGGACAGCGCGCCGCGCTGCAGGTTGAGCACGAAGCCTTCCGCGCTCGTCGCGGCGACGCTGACCGTGAACGCGTTGCCGGGCGCGGTCCAGCTCTCGCCGACCTTGAACATCGAGCCCTCGTTGTTGGAGACGTTCGCGGGCGGCACGCTCGCATCGACGCTCCATGCGGGCTCGTTGCGCGTGGTATCCACCTCGTGGATGATCACCGCGTCGCCGGCGAGGTTCGCCTCGTAGTAGCCGCTGCGCTTGCGCGCCTCGATCACGTAGTAGTGCGAGGCCGGCGCCGGCGGCGGCAAGGTGACGACGATCATCTGCACGCGGGTCGACCCGCGCAGGCTCGCGCGGTCGAGCACGATGTTGTTGTAGGCGCCGTTGGTCGACACGGTCAGCTTGCGCGCGGCGTCGATCCAGCCGAGGCGGTCGCGCGACCAGATGCCGATGTGCTTGGGCTGCGCGCCGTAGGTCGCGTCGTTGCCGGCGTTGTGCCAGGCATCGCTCATGACGTCCCACGGGTTGTCGTAGGGATCGCCGTCGCCGTCGGAGTTGTTGGCGTGCGGCAGGCCGAAGCCATGGCCCATCTCGTGCGCGAGCGGCGCCTCGTTTGCGTAGCCCCAGGGCGGCTCCCAGGTGACGTACCAGACCCTGGTGACGCCATCGAGCGTCGCATAGCGGCTGCCGCCCCAGGCGTAACCGTCGAGTTCGTCGTTGTAGAACGTGTTGACGCCGACGAAATTGGCGAAGTTGACGGTCGCGTCGGCAACGCCGGTGCAATCGGCGAACAACTGGCTCAGGTTGGCCGAGCCGTTCGCGGGCACGTAATACGAGCGCGGGTGCGGCAGGGTGAACCAGCCGTAGGCGACGCTGCCGGCGACATTGACCTTGTCGTAGGACACTTCGCGCCAGTAGTGGTCGAGCCGGCCGGTCTGGTTCGACAGCATCGTGCTGAAATACGGCACGTCGTGGGGCTGCGCGGCGACGTCGTTGAACCGGCATGCGAGCGTGACCCAGGGCTGGCTGCCGGCCACCCGCGGCGCCGCTACCGCGGCGACCGATGCGTCGGCGGCGACGATCGCGTCGGCGAGGATGCGGCCGCCCGGCCATGGCCCGGGCTGCGAGGCAAGGGCTACCTCGCGGCCGGCGAGCGCGTAGAGGTCGCCGGCCGCGCGCTGCGCGCTGGCGGTGTCGAGCGCATGGCGCGTGCCGTCGGGCTCGACGAGCTCGGCTTCGAACAGGCTCGCCTGCGCCGAGCCCGGCGCAGGATCGCCCCAGCGCAGCTCGAGCGTACCCTGCAGCAGGTCGTGCGCGGCGAGCGGCGTGGTGCAGGCGAGCGCGAGGCCCGCGATCAGCAATCGGTTCATGGCGTGGTGGCGTGTAAGCGGATGCGCAGCCTAGCAGGCCGTGCCACGGCGGCCTGCGACCGCGCGCACATCCTCGTCAGCCGCGCGCCTTCAACGCCGCGACCGCCGGCAACTCCTGGCCTTCGAGGAACTCGAGGAACGCGCCGCCGCCGGTGGAGATGTACGACACGCGGTCGGCGACGCCGTACTTCTCGATCGCCGCGAGCGTGTCGCCGCCGCCCGCGATCGAGAACGCATCCGACGCGGCGATCGCGTGCGCGAGCGTTTCGGTGCCCTTGCCGAACGCGTCGAACTCGAACACGCCGACCGGCCCGTTCCAGACGACCGTGCCCGCCTTGGCGATGAGGCCGGCGTAGCGCTTCGCCGTGGCCGGACCGATGTCGAGGATCATGTCGCCGGCGGCGACGTCCTCGACGTTCTTCACCGTCGCCGGCGCGTCGGCCTTGAACTCGGGCGCGACGACGACGTCGGTCGGCACAGGTACCTCGGCGCCACGCGCCTTCGCCGCGGCGATGATCTTCTTCGCCGTGTCGATCAGGTCGGGCTCGAACAGCGACTTGCCGACCGGATGGCCCTCGGCGGCGATGAAGGTATTGGCGATGCCACCGCCGACGATCAGTTGGTCGACCTTGCCGACGAGCGTCTCGAGCAGGGTCAGCTTGGTCGACACCTTCGAACCCGCGACGATCGCGAGCAGCGGCCGTGCGGGATGCTCGAGCGCCTTGGCCAGCGCATCGAGTTCGGCCATCAGCAGCGGGCCGCCGGCGGCCACCTCGGCGAAGCGGATCGCACCGTGCGTTGACGCCTGCGCGCGGTGCGCGGTGCCGAATGCATCCATCACGTAGACATCGCAGAGGGCGGCATACTTCTTCGACAGGGCTTCGTCGTCCTTGCCTTCGCCGACGTTCATGCGGCAGTTCTCGAGCAGCACGAGCTGGCCCGGCGCGACCTCGACGCCGTCGAGCCAGTCGCGCACGAGCGGCACCTCCCGGCCGAGCAGTTCGCCGAGGCGCTTCGCCACCGGCGCGAGCGAATCCTCGGCGCTCCACTGCCCTTCCTTCGGCCGGCCGAGGTGCGACATGACCATGACCGCGGCGCCTTTCTCGAGCGCGAGCTTCAGCGTCGGCAACGCGGCGAGGATGCGCGTCTCCGAGGTGATGCGCCCGTCGTCGATCGGCACGTTGAGATCCTCGCGGATCAGCACGCGCTTGCCGGCAAGGTCGAGATCGCTCATGCGCACGACGGACATCGGGAACTCCTCGGGTTTTCGGGGCGGGAAAACCCGTCATTACAGCGGCGAACCGTGGCGGGTGCAAATTCGCGCGGCGGGGCGAGGTGCGGGCCTGAGGGCTGGAGGGGGCGTAGGGCGGATCAGGCCGCGCAGCCGCGGATCCGCCTTCACGGCTCCGCGTCGTCGCAGGCGGCTCCGGTCTTCGGCCTCGAGCCGCTGCCCCTCCGCCCGCTCCGCGCGTGTCAGTGCGACGTGCCGCAGACGAGCGTACGCCGCGTGGTCGAAGCGGGATATTTCGCGAGCATCGCTGCCGGCCGCTGCGGCCGGCGCTCGAGCCCGCCGCCGCAGTTCGGGCAGGCGTGATCCAGCCGCTGCGCGACGCACGCCGCGCAGAACGTGCATTCGAACGAACAGATCATCGCGTCCGCGGCATCGGGCGCGAGATCCTTGCCGCAGCATTCGCAATGGGGTCGCAGTTCGAGCATGGCGCACCTCGCGGGAAACGGGTCGCCATTGTGTGCGTGCAGCGGCCGCGCGACGACGGCCGCAGGACGCCGCACGGATGGAGCCAATACCACGTGGCCCCGGGCGCGAAGCGCGAAATGGCCCGCGCCCGCCGCCGGGGGCGGCGCTAGCATGCGCTTCCCCGCCACGACGGAGCGCGCATGAGTACGCACACTGCAATGATCGCCTGGCAGCGCGGCGACGCGAGCTTCGCCGACGGCCGCTATTCGCGCCGGCACGAATGGCGCTTCGACGGTGGTAGCGTGATCGCCGCGTCACCGTCGCCGCACGTCGTGCCCGCACCATGGTCCGACGCGACCGCGGTCGATCCCGAGGAAGCCTACGTGGCCGCGATCGCGAGCTGCCACATGCTCTGGTTCCTCTCGCTCGCCGCCGAGCGCGGCCTCGTCGTCGACAGCTATGCCGACGACGCCGTCGGTACGATGGCGCGCATCGCACCGGGCCGGCAGGCGATCACCGAAGTCGTGCTGCGCCCACGCATCGCGTTCGCCGGCGCGCAGCCCGAATCGGGCGTCGTCGATGCCCTGCATGAGGCCGCGCACGAGCGCTGCTTCATCGCCAATTCGGTCAAGACGACGATACGCGTCGAGTCGCCGGC
The DNA here is from genome assembly GCF_004342425.1 of Dokdonella fugitiva. Lineage (GTDB taxonomy): Bacteria > Pseudomonadota > Gammaproteobacteria > Xanthomonadales > Rhodanobacteraceae > Dokdonella_A > Dokdonella_A fugitiva. The sequence goes on from NZ_SLWQ01000001.1 coordinate 328,561, forward strand.
ATGACCCTCCGCGGCGCGCGGCCGAAGGCCGGAGCCGCCGGGTCGGGACAGCGAGCTGCGAAGCGACGTGTACGGCCCCCCGTGTCGGAGCACAACGTGTGCGCGACCGTCGCGCTTCGATGCACGGCGACGCCGCGGTCGCCTGCGGGAAGCCCGTCCCGTGGCTCGATGAAGGATGTCGCGGCTTTCGCCGCCGCGACGCTCCTCCAGGCTGATGGAGACTGCGCTCGTCCGCTCGCCTCAGGGAGGCGATGAAGCCGGCGGCAAGGCGGGTAATCCGAGCCGCTCGCGCAACGCCGCCTCGACCGCTTCGGGCGCATCACCGCCGACGCGGCGATAGACGATCGCGCCGCTGCGGTCGACGAGCAGCAGGCCGGGCGTGCCCTTGACGCCGTACTGCTTTGCGATCGCGTCGCCGTCGCGCACGAGCGTGAAGGTCTGTCCCCGTTCGCGCAGTTCGGCGACCGGGTCGCCGTCGTCCTGGATGTCGATCGCGTAGACGTCGAGCTTCGCCTTCCCCGCCGCGTCGTACACGGTTTGCACGTGCGGCATCAGCGCCTTGCAGTATGGGCACCAGGTCGCCCAGAACATCAGGATGGCGGGACGCTCGAGGTGGTCGGGATCGAACCGGATCGAATGCCCATCGGCGCCCCTGCCTTCCCAGGGCGACGCGCGCACGCCTTCGGCGGCGGTGGCGGTGGCACTGGACAGCAGCAGCAACAACGACAGGCGGAACAGGATGGCGCGCATGGCGGTACTCCGTGGGCAACGCCATCCGGACCGGCACGGCGGCGGATTCCTTGCGCCGGTCGCGGCATTCACGCGCTATCGCCTGCGCGTCCCGCCTTCGGCCTCGTGCAGGTACGTCGTGAATCCGTCCTTCGACGCCGGCATGCCATTGAGCAACATCAGTGCACTCACCTGCCCGCGGTGGCCACTGCCGTGCGTGATGACGTGCATCAGCATTTCCTCGCGCGACATGCGCCCCGCCGCGCCGTCCGTGAAAACGAAGTCGATCGACTCCCCGAGCGCGTCGGCGTCGAGCGCCGCGACGTAGTCGACGTATTCGCGATCGCTGGCGCGGATGTCGCCGGACAGTTCGTCGAGTGTCGGCAGCACGGCGGGATTGGCCGCGCGATGGCCGTGCGCGTGCCCGCGCAGGTGCGCGGCGAAGATCCGGTCGACCACGTAGGTGTGGGCGAGCGCCTTGATCGCGAGTTCCCGCGGTGCCGGCGCATCGAGCCTGGCGAGATCGGCCAGCAGTGCATCGTTGGCCCAGGCCTTGTAGCGGAACAGTCGTTGCAGGGTCTGTTGCATGGGATCGCCCTCGCTGGTGGATTCGCCGGGCTCCTTGCCCGCGTGCCCGGCCCGCGGAAAAATATGAGCGATAACTCGCATTTTTCGTACTCGCATTCGGCGGCAGGCGACAGCGATGCGCAGGGCAGCACTCCAACCGCGGAAGATCGCCACGCAACGGCGCTCGCGCGCGACGGTCGACGCACTCGTCGAGGCGACCGCTCGCATTCTGGTCAGGGAAGGATTCGACAAGGCGAGCACCAACCGGATCGCCGAAGTCGCCGGAGTCGGCATCGGATCGCTGTACCAGTACTTCCCGGGCAAGGAGGCACTCGTCGTCGCGGTGGCCGAGCGCCACCAGCGCGAGATCATGCAACAGGTGCAGGCGCGGCTGGCCGGGATCCTCGACCAACCGGTGCATGCCGCAATGCGCACCATCGTCGCCGCCGCGATCGACGCGCACCGCGTGGACCCCGCGTTGCATCGCGTGCTGGCGGAGCAGATTCCGCGCGTCGGCAAGCTCGCCGGCCTCGCCACGTTCGATCGCGGCAACTACGCCGCGTTCCGGACCTGGCTCGAGGCGCGCCGCCGCGAGCTTCGCGTCGCCGATCCCGAACTGGCCGCGTTCGTCTGCGTCAACGCGATCGAAGCGCTGGCGCACAACGCGGTGCTGCACGCCCCGAAGATGCTTTCGGACGAGCGCGCCGCGGCGCTCGTCGAGGAAGGCGCGCGGATGCTGGCCGGCTACCTCGCCCCGCGGCACGCGGGCGGAAGGCGTGTCAGCCGGCGAACTCGTCCGGCGTGATGCGCAGGTCCAGTTGCCGGTCGCGGCGCAGCACGCGGATCGTCGCGGGGCGCGCGATCGCGTCGGCGCCGAGCGCGCGATGCAGCGCGTCGATGCCTTGCACTTCGGCGCCGTCGAACGCGACGACGATGTCGCCGACTTCGACGCCGGCGCGCGCGGCGGCGCTGCCGCTCGCGACTTCCATCACGCGGATCGCCGCGTCGGATGCGAGCTGGAACCAGCGCACGTAGCGACGCGGCAGGCGCAGGTTCTGCGCGCCGAGGCCGAGCGAGGCGCGCCGCACGCGGCCGTGGCGCATGAGTTCGGCCACGACCTGGTTGGCCGTGTCGATCGAGGTCGCGAAGCAGATGCCCTGCGCGCCGGCGATGATCGCGGTGTTGACGCCGATCACGCGGCCCTGCGCATCGAGCAGCGGCCCGCCGGAATTGCCGGGATTGAGCGCGGCATCGGTCTGGATGACGTCTTCGATGAGCCGCCCGCCGGTCGCGCGCAGGCTGCGCCCGAGCGCACTGACGACGCCCGCGGTGACCGTGCAGGCGAAGCCGAGCGGATTGCCGATCGCGATCGCGAGCTGGCCGACGCGGATGCCGCGCGCCGAACCGAGCGGCAGCACCGGCAACGCCTTCGGCGCGGACACGCGCAGCAGCGCGAGGTCGGTGTGCGGATCCTCGCCGATGAGGTCGGCGGCGAAGGCCTGCCCGGCGGTGGTCGTCACTTCGATACGCCGCGCGCGATGCACGACGTGCGAATTGGTGAGGATCAGGCCGTCCGGCGTGAACAGGAAACCCGACCCGCCGCCGCCCGGCAGCGCGCGGCCGGCGTCGTCGCTGCGGCCGGACACGCCGATCGCGACGACCGCGGAGGCGGACGCATCGACGACGCCGCTGACGATGCGCGAATACGCATCGAGGGCGGTCGCGTCGGCCGTCGCTGGCGCGTCGCCGTCCGGCGCCGGGATGTCGTCGTGGAATTGGTCATCGAGCATCGCGCGTAGATGGGGGTCCGCGCGCGCCGCTCAAGCGCTATGCGTCCGGCGCGCGCGGCGGCGCGACCGCGGTCGTCGAACCCTTGGGTGGGCGTGCCTCGCCCAGCAGGATGCCGATGTAGTAAGCGACGTAGTACGCGACGAGCAGGCCGAACAGCGCGAACGTGAGCGGGCTGCGATGGAACGCGGCGAACGGATCGGCGCCGGCCGCATGCGCGCCGTCGAGCACGGGCGCGAGCACGAATGCGCGATAGGCGAGGCGGCCGAGCAGCAGCGCGGACAGCACGACGCCGATGCCACCGTGCGGCGTGTAGCTGCGTCCCTCCGGCGTGGTCTCGAACGTGGTCAGGCGCAGGCCGACGACGGCGAGCAGCGCGCCGGCGCCGAACCCGAGCGTGAGCGCGAGCGCCATCGCCGGGTCGCGCGCGCCGCGCAGCATGAGCAGCACGGCGACCACGACGAGCATCGCGATGCGCGCCCGCATGCGTGCCGGCTGCACGATCTGACGCCCGAACAGCCGGCGGAAGCGCCGGTACAACATGAACACGATGAGCATCGCGAAACCCGCCGGGGCAAGGGCAGTCGGGGTCATGGCCATATTCCGCCTGGGGTGATGGCGTTTATCTGCGCCTTTCGCGCGGTCCTGGCAAGTGTGACGGGCGACACATCGGCCGAAAGTGCCAAGGAATGGCAGGTGTCCCCGTCGCGCCGGCCGGGAAACCGCCCTGTGACGCGCGTACGCGGCGTGGCACGACGTTTGCTTATTCCCCATGGACATACGACGACCGAACGGCTCGACATGCTGGCCACGATGGATTCCTTCGAAACGCTTTGCGGCAACCGCACCCCGGCTGCGACGGCGACGGCTGCCCCGGGCCGCGCCTTGCAGTGGCGCACGCGTTACGACGGCCTGGTCACGGTCGCCTACATCGGCAGCAAGGCGGTCGCGGGCATCTCCGGCCCGTGGTCGGGCAAGTACGCGCTGACCTGGTGGGAACGGCCGATGCCGGCGCGCGAGCTCGAGCTGCACGACTCGCTCGGCTCCGCCCAGCGCGAAGTCGAGGAATGGGCGCTGCGCACCGGCGACGACTACATCCTGCCGCTGCCGCCGCAAGCCGCGCACGCGACACCGCGCGCCACCACCGCCGGCCACGCCGCGCGCAAGTCCGGCCTGTTCGACCGCCTGCGCGCACTGCTGCCGCTGCAACCGTCGACGAGCGAGAAGATCGAGCGCCTGCGCCGCGAACGCGTGCAGGATGACGCCGATCTCGGCGACCTGCGCTTCGCCGCCAACGAGTGACCGCGGCGGCGCGCGCCGCTGCCCATGGGAGCGGCGGAAGCCGCGATGCTTCTGGCGCCGCGCTGATCGGCGGCACGCGCTGCGCGCGTACCACCCTACCGTGGTCGACACTTCGCGCATCTTCCGTTCGCGCCGAGCGCAGCCCGCGCAGCGGGCGGAGTCGAAGCGCCGGCGCCGCTACCCTCCGCGCCGCGAGCGCTTCGCCAGTCGGCGCACGTAGATCGACGTGGTCGAGCCATCGCCGGTCTTGCGCTTCTCGATCTCGAACAGCCCGCTCGCGGCGACGAGTTCGCTGAGCTTCTGGTAGCCGTAGTTGCGCGAGTCGAACTCCGGCGCCTGCTTGGCGATGACGTTGCCGATCGCGCCGAGGAAGGCCCAGCCCGAATCGTCGGACGCGGCTTCGACGGCATTGCGCAGCAGGTTCATGAGGCGCGTGTCCTGCTTGAGCTGCGCGCCGCTCGGCGGTGCCGGCGACACGGCTTCGTCGTCCTTGGCGACGAGGATTTCGGTGTAGATGAACTTGTCGCAGGCCGACACGAACGGTGCCGGCGTCTTCTTCTCGCCGAAGCCGTAGACGACCAGGCCCGCTTCGCGCACGCGCGCGGCAAGCCGGGTGAAGTCGCTGTCGCTGGACACGATGCAGAAGCCGCCGAGCCGCCCCGAATAGAGCAGATCCATCGCATCGATGATCAGCGCCGAGTCGGTCGCGTTCTTGCCGGTCGTGTAACGGAACTGCTGGATCGGCTGGATCGCATGGGTCAGCAAGGCCTCCTTCCAGCCTTTGAGCTGCGGGCCGGTCCAGTCGCCGTAGATGCGCTTGACCGTCGCGGTGCCGTATTTCGCGATCTCGGCGAGCAGGCCTTCCACGACGGCTGGCTGCGCATTGTCCGCATCGATGAGCACCGCGAGTTTCGTCGACTGTGTCGCCATGCCGGTTCTCCGCCGCCAGCGCGGAGCCTACTCCGTGATCGCGAGGGCGGTAAACCGCATGCTTGCCCGGTGCCGCCCCGGCGCCGCCACGATCGTGCCCGGCGCTCGACACCTGCAGCGACCACGCTCCCGGACAAGGGAGGCACGCATGCACACGGTACGCAGCATCGACCCGAACCGACCCTCGCCCGCGGTGGCGCAAGCGACGCCTGCCCGCCGCGGCTGGCCGTTCGTCGCGCATTTCGCCGCCGCGGAAGCGCGTTTCGCCGCGCGCTTCGCACGCTCGCGCAAGCGCGCGTTCGCCTACGAGTTCATTCGCTTCGGCTGCAAGCAGGCCTGGGCCTGCCTGTTCGGCGGCGCGATGGTCGGGCTGATCGTCGCCACGCACCTGTGGTATCCCGCCGGCGCGCCGCTCGCACGCTACGACGCGCTGTTCCTCGCCGCGCTGGCGCTGCAGGCACTGCTGCTCGCCACGCGCATGGAGACGCCCGCCGAAGCGAAGGTGATCCTCGTCTACCACGTGACCGGCACCGCGATGGAAGTGTTCAAGACCGGCGTCGGTTCGTGGACGTACCCGGAGGCGGCGATCTTCCGCATCGGCGGCGTGCCGCTGTTTTCCGGCTTCATGTACGCGGCGATCGGCAGCTACATCGCGCGCTGCTGGCGCCTGTTCGACTTCCGCTTCACGCGCCATCCGAAGCCGTGGACGATCGCGCCGCTCGCGTCGGCGATCTACGCGAACTTCTACACCCACCATCGCTGGGTCGACCTGCGCATCGCATTGTTCGCCGCCACCGTGCTGCTGTTCGCGCGCACCGAAGTGCACTACCGCGTGTGGCGCGTGCACCGGCGCATGCCGCTGCTGCTCGGCTTCCTGCTCGTCGCCTCGTTCATCTGGATCGCCGAGAACCTCGGCACGCTGACACGCACCTGGACCTATCCGCACCAGGCGCAGGGCTGGATGCTCGTGCGCCTCGGCAAGCTCGGCTCGTGGTTCCTGCTCCTGATCGTCAGCTACGCGCTCGTCGCGATGGTCAACCGGCCGCGGCCGTACGCGGGGCCGCGGCGGCGCCGCGCGCGGCCACTTCAGGTCAGATGGGTGAACAGCAACGCGATGTAGGTGCCGATGCTGAACACGCCGATCGCCGCCATCGCCTCGTGGAAGCGCGGGTTGCGAACCAGCGCGCAGGCGATGCCCGTCACCGCGAACACGAGGTGGAAGCCGAGGTCGAGCGGATGCGGCCACTGGTGGTAGACGATGCGGCTCTTGGCGAGGCTCACGACGATCAGCGCGATCAGGAGCGCGAAAAACCAGCGCTGGTGGTCGTAGTAGTGCGCGCGCAGGTCGAACCCGGTTTCGCCGAAGAAGTCCGGCAGCACGAGCGCGGCGAGCAGGTAGACGACGATCGTCTGCGCGAGCACGACCGAGAACGCGAAGAAGGTCCAGTCCTCGTGATGGCGCAAGTCGAACATCGCCCACCACGACTGCACCGCGATCACCAGCACGAGGATCGACCAGACCACGGTCGGCCAGTACATGCGCAACCGCGCACGCGACTGCATGAGCCCGCGGAAACCCTTCAGCACCTGCGTGATCGCGAGGCCGAGGATGATCGACAGCAGGACCGAGAGGTAGCTGAAGGCGTCCATGGGATCGGGAATGGGGAATGGGGAATGGGGAATGGGGAATGGGGGGCATGCGACTGATGCGTGGGAGCGGCGGAGGCCGCGCCCACGGCCATCAGTCCGTGGCGACCACGGGCAGGTCGATGTGACTCGCCTGCTCGCCCGCGACGTATACACGCTGCGTCGCCTTGCGATAGTCACCCGGCTTGGCGAGGAAGATGTTGTCGACGTACGTCTGCGGGTTGCGGTCGTACAGCGGGAACCAGCTCGACTGCACCTGCACCATGATGCGATGGCCGGGCAGGAATACATGGTTCGCGTTCGGCAATTCGAAACGGTACTTCTGCACCGCGCCCGACGGAATCGCCGACGGATGTTCGAGGCTCTCGCGGTAGCGACCGCGGAAGATGTCCATCGCGACGGCGAGCTGGTAGCCGCCGAGTTCGGGCTGCGACGGCACCTCGTCGGGGTAGACGTCGATGAGCTTGACGACCCAGTCGCTGTCGCTGCCGCTGGTCGAGGCGAACAGGTTCACGAGCGGCGCGCCCGCGATCTTGAGCGGCGCGGTGAGCGGCTCGCTCGCGTAACTCAGCACGTCGGGACGACCGTCGACGAAGCGCTGGTCGACGACGAGCCAGCGGCGCCACGCGTCGCTGTCCTCGAAATGCACGGGCCGCGGCTGGTACGGCACCGGCTTGGCCGGATCGGATACGTACTCGTCGTACGCGGCGCCGTCGGCGCGCGCGAAATCGAGCGTGCCGCCCGCATGCAGCCAGATCGGCTTCGACGTCGCGGAGCAGCCCTGCGCGCAGGCGAGCGGCCAGCGCGACTCGCGCCGCCAGCGGTTCGTGCCGGTTTCGTAGACGAACACCGGCGGCGTATCCGCCTTCGGCGCACCGTCCTTGAGATACGAATCGAGGAACGGCTTCATGACGTCACGGCGGAACCTGAGCGCCGTGTCGCCGTCGAACTTCAGCGCACCGAGCACGCTGCCGTCGTAATTGACGCCACTGTGGCGCCACGGCCCGAGCACGAGGAAGTTTCGGTCGTTGGCGGCATCCTTCGGCTCGACGGCTTCGTACGTCGCGATCGCGCCGTACATGTCCTCCTGGTCCCACAGGCTCGCGACGATCATGCGCGGCACCTCGAGCGGCTGCGCGGCCATCACCGGGTCGAGCGCCTGGCCCTGCCAGTACGCATCGTAGGCCGGGTGCTCGACGATCTTGTTCCAGAAACCGAGCTGGTCGAAGCCGAAGTGCCGGCCGTAGTCGCCCGCGGAGCCGTGCTTGAGGAAGTTCGCGTAGTCGTCGAACGCGCCGCGAGGCACGCGCAGGCTGTCGTCCTTGCGCGCGGTCTGGCCGTAGATGTAATCGAAATTGGTCTGGCGGAACGCGCCGTTGTGGAACCAGTCGTCGCCCTTCCAGCCGTCGACCATCGGGCTCATCGGCACCGCGACCTTGAGCGCCGGGTGCGGATTCACGAGTGCCATCAGCACGGTGAAACCCTCGTACGACGAGCCGATCATGCCGACCTTGCCGTTGCTCTCCTCGACGTGCTTCACGAGCCAGTCGATCGTGTCGTAGGCGTCGGTCGAGTGGTCGACCTTGCTGCCGTTGAGCGCACCCCGCAGCGGCCGCGTCATCACGTAGTCGCCTTCGGACTTGTACTTGCCGCGCACGTCCTGGAACACACGGATGTAGCCGTCGCTCGCGAACACCTCGTCGCCGAGCGGCAGGTTCGCGAGCATGCGCGGGCTCACGTTGCGCTCGGCGCGCTTGCTCGCGTTGTAGGGCGTGCGCGTGAGGATCATCGGCGCGGCGTGCGCGCCCTTCGGGATCATGATCACCGTGTACAGCCGCACGCCGTCGCGCATCGGGATCATCTCCTCGCGGCGGACGTAGTCGGCGTCCTCGCGCGGCGCCTCGAACTTCTTCGGGATGTCGGGCGAGAGCGGCGGCGTCGCGGCGGGCGCCGGCATGGCGCAGGCGGCGAAGGCGGACAGGACGGCGAACGCGCGGATCAACGGGATGGACGACCTCATCGGCGGCTCCTCGATCGCGAAAGCGCCGACGATAAACGCAAACGCGCGCCCTGCGAAGGGTCGCGCCCCGGGTCGGCGCGTGCGCGACGGGACAGCGCACGAAGGTCGCTGCAAGCCCCCGTCCGGCCGTGACGTCATGGATCGATGATCGATTTGCAAGGCAAATGCAAGCAAACCGTGACGACTCGCCGGGCAGCCGGGGCGATCATGAGGGGCCCCGAACAGGTGTTTTCCCCATGGCCTTCGATCCCCGCCCCTTCGCCTTGCTCGTATACTGCTCAGCCGCGGCATCCGTCGCGACGCCGCCGGCGCCGCAGGCATGGACCGACGTGCGTGGCGCGCGAGCGCCACGGCACACGACCGGCACGCACGATCTTCTCCCCGCAGGTGGCGGCACGTGGAACCCCCTCGGCCCGCCCGGCGGCGACGTCGCGGTCGTCGCCGCGTCGCCGTCCACGCCGTCGATCGTGCTCGCGGGCACCGCGCCGGCCGGCGGCCCGGGTGGCAGCCTGTATCGCTCGACCGACGCCGGTGCGCACTGGATGCCCGTGCCCTCGCTCATCGGCAACAGCGTGCACGACGTCGCCTGGTCGAGCGATGGCCGCGTCTACGCGGCGACGCAGGATGGCGTCTGGAGCAGCGACGACGCGGGCAGCACGTGGACCCAGCGCGACCTCGGCATCGACCCGCAGCTCGACGCGACGTTCTCGCTGGCGGTCGACGGAGCCACGGTGTGGGTCGGCGTGTCGGCCGCCACCGGATTCCAGGGCGTCAACCTCATGCGGTCGCTCGACCGTGGCATGAGCTGGCAGGATCGCACGCCGCCGCACGCGGCGCCGCTGAACGGCACCGCGATCGCACTGGATCCGGCGCATCCGGGCACCGTTGTCGCCGGCTTCCGCGGCGACTTCGGCACCGGCGAAGTGTGGACGAGCGTCGACGGCGGCGATCACTGGGATGACCGCAGCGGCGGGCTGCCCGGCACGCCGGTCAACGCGCTGCATTACGACGGCACGCGCCTGCTCGTCGGCGGCGGCATGAACTTCGGTTCGCAGTATTTCGGCCTGTACGCGTCGACCGACCTCGGCCAGAGCTGGGCGCCGCTGCACGACGCGAGCTGGCCGCTGCCGATCGTGACCGCGATCGCAGTCGATCCCGCCGACGCGCAGACGATAGTCGTTGCGACCGACGGCACCGGCGTGCACCGCACGCGCGACGGCGGCGCGCACTGGGAGATCGGCATCGGCGGCAGCGGTTCGCTCGCGGCGCAATCGGTGCGCTGGGCCGCGCCGGCTTCAGACGCGTTGCTGGTCGGTACCAGCGCGCTCGGCGTGTTCCGCTCGGCCGATGCCGACGCGCCGCTCGTCGCCGCGTCGGACGGCATCTCCGAGTTCAACCTCGTTTCGATCGCGGGCAATCCCCACGATCCGGCCGAGGTCGCGGTCGCGTTCCAGGGCAACAACATCGGCGGGGTCATGAGCTCGACCGACGGCGGCGCGCACTGGACGCTGGAAGCGCTGCCGCCGACGCGCTACAGCAAGGTCGCCTGGTCGCCGTCGGGCGTGCTGTACGCGATCTCGAGCGGCCCGACGACGACGGCGCCCGAAGGGCTGTACCGGCGCGAAGCCGACGCGAGCTGGATCGGCCTCGGCCCCGACCAGGGGCCGCTGTACGAATCCGACCTCGCCGCGCTGGCGTTCAGCGAGGCGGATCCCGACCTCATCCTGCTCGGCGGCTCCGACTTCGGCGTCGCGGGCAACGCCGGCACGCTATGGCGCTCGGCCGACGCGGGCCAGACCTGGGACAAGCAGTACATCGGCGACGAAGGTCTCTTCGTGAGCGACATCGAGATCGTCCGCGACGGCGGCGACGAAGTCATGCTCGCGCCGTACACGGGCTACTTCTCGCCCGACCAGGGCGGTGTACTGCGCTCCGCCGACGGCGGCGCGACCTGGGCGCCCGTGCTCGAACGATCGACCTGGGTGCAGCGCCCCCACGTGTGCGCATCGAGCGCCGACCCGCAGGTGTTCTACCTCGGCATCGCGACCGGCTGGGTCACCGGCACCCTGATGCGCAGCGACGACGCCGGTGCGAGCTGGGTGCCGACGGGATGGAACGGCGCCCCGGTCGCCGACATCGCCTGTGACCCGACCGACGGCGACACGCTCTACATCGCGCAAGGCGCAGGCGCGCGCGTCGCGCGCTCGACCGACGCCGGCCTCACGTTCACGCCGTTCGCGAGCGGCCTCGACGCCGCCGGAGCGCCGGCCGAACTCGCGACGGTGCGCGCCGACGCCGATGCGCGCCTGCTGCTCGCGACGAACAAGGGCAGCTACGTCGCGACGCTCGTCGTCGGCGACGCGATCTTCGCCGACGGCTTCGAGTGATTCCGTGGGTGCGGCGCTTCGGCGCCGCTCCCAGGCCATTCCGACCTTGGGGTGTAGCGCCGTCCTTCAACAACGCGGTGGCCAGCGCCGAACGTCCGTCTCGCGCTTGCGGCTCCTTCAGCTCGCGATATGGCGCCTCCCCCAGAAGAGCGAACCGTCAGCTTCCGGTCCAAGCAATCGTTCGGAGTGCACCACACGACTACATGTCAGTCGACATAGCAGAGCATGGCCAAGCGACGATGCCGCTCTTCAAGCCTCGAAACGTCCACGGTCGTGCCTCGCAGTGATTCCATGAGCTCGCCACGAGCCACCAGTATTCCCTGCGAACCCCGATGGCCGACCAATATGACGTCCGGGTGGAATTTGTCGGGCCCGATGGATCGAACCACATAGCCCTTGATCAATTCCGGCATCTGTAAGCCGATCTTTTCGACATCGAGGTTGCCGCCACCTCTTCCCGGCCCGGCCGGAGCGTAGGGATCGAAGTCGGAACTCTTGAAAGTCCTGGAGAATATCTGGGCGTCCGCCCAAGCCAGGAGCTGCGCGCTTCTGGCGTCATCGCGCAGAACATTCTTGTACCCGTCGCACTGGATCGACGTCCAGTCGACGCAGGAGGAGAGCATCGCCGCCGTGATCATGAGCAGACAACGCCAAGCCATCTCCCCCCTGACTGCTTCGTCCCGGGGCGCTTGCCGGAACCGGTACCCCTTCGATGTGCCAGAGCCACTTCACCGGGCATGTGATGGGTAAACAGGACGACTCCGCGCCTGCGCTCGCACATCATTTACCTGGAGGTAGCGATTCGCTCCAACGGACAACATCACCTTGCTCGACGATTCTCTCGACCTTGTCGCCCTTCGCTTTGATCAGCGAATAGCAGTTCAGATCGAAGTGGACGTCGGTGCGTAGCTTGAAATCTTCCTTGCCGCAAAACGAGCTGACCATTGGATCATGCCGACGGATTCGGCCATCTCGTGGCCGGTGTAGCCGTGCGTGGTCATCGCCCGCAGCCTGCTTTCGAGGCCCGCCGTCCACGGCGTGGCCGCTCCCCACGTATCCGCGTCGCGGCGCTGGCCCCAGGCATCGAAGCTGTGGTTGCCGGCCGCGTTCACCGGCAGCAACGTCGTCGCCGCAAGCACCTGCTGGGTGCTGCCCTGCGCGTCGGCGAGCAGGACCTGGCGCTTGATGCGGTAGCTCGAGCCGGAACCCGTCTGCACCGAGATCACGTTGCCGAGCAGGCGACGGACTTCCTGCAACTGGCTCGCACCGTTGTTGCTGTTCGCGCCATAGCGGATTTCCGCGCCGCCGACGACGTGCACCACGGTATCGGGCGACATGCCGGCGTAGTCGATGCGCCGCACGCGCTCGCGATTCGGGCCGTACTCGAAGCCGACATGCGAAGCGTTCGCCGCATCGCGGATGTCGCGCACCTGGTCGGTGGCGGCGTACAGGAGCGTCCTGCTGCCGCGGATCGACCTGCATCGACGCGACGCCGCGGCAAAAATGGACGCGGGAGTATGAGGGAGTTTTTTACTTCAGCAGATCGACGGATCGCGCCGCGTTAGCGGCGCATCCGGTGCAACGGACCGCACGTCCGGCGCGTCAGTCGTCGTCGCGCGGCACGTCGGTGCGGCCACGCACGCCGCGGTGGCGGATGCTGCCCGAACCCTTGCTGCGCACGCTGAAGTCGCCGCCGATGTCGGACACGTCGATGTCGCCGGAGCCGATCGAATCGACGCGCACGTCGCGGTCGACGTGGCCGATCGTGACGTCGCCGGAGCCGACGCTGCCGATCGTGACGCCGCCGCCGACGTTGTCGAAGGTAACGTCGCCGGAACCCACGTGCTCCACATGCACGTCGCCGCGCACGTCGCGCACGACGAGGTCGCCGGACGAAACGCTGCGCACCTCGACGCTGCCGATGTCGCTGGCGTCGACGTCGCCCGAACTCAGCTTGAGGTCGAACAGGCCGGCGATCTTGCGCGCGGCAAGGTCGCCCGAGCTGCCGTCATAGCGCAGCGATGCGACTTCGCGCACGCGCGCGTCGCCCGAACCCGAGCGCACTTCGACCGCGAGCGAAGCCGGCACGCGGATCTCGATGTCGACGTAGGCGTAGCTCGACCCGAACCAGCTCCAGGCGCTCGAACGGTCCTGGCGCGGCGTGATCGTGAGCCGGTCGCCGCTGCGCTGCTGGTCGACGCCGAGGGCGGCGAGCCGGGCCTGTTCCGAAGCACAGGCGCGGCCGCGCACTTCGACTTTCGCGAGGCCGGGCACGCCGACCACCTCGAGGTCGCTCGAGCCGATCGTGGCGGCGAGCGTCTTGAGCCCGGCGGCGTCGACGTCGAAGTCGTGACGGGCGGTGAACTTGCAGTCGTTCGCAGCCGCGAACGCGGGAACCAGGGCGAACAGGACGAGGCTGAGGCGGCGCATGCGTGCGGCTCCGTGGGGGATCCCCGCTTCAGATGCGGCCTCGGGCGCGAAGGTTTAAGGCGGATGCGCTAGCCTGTGGCCGCTGCCGGAGGACCCTCGATGCCCCACCCGCTCGGCATGGATTTACCCCTGATCCAGGCGCCGATGGCCGGCGTGCAGGGCAGCGCGCTCGCGCTCGCCGTATCCAATGCGGGCGGGCTCGGCTCGCTGCCGTGCGCGATGCTGCCGCCGGACGCGTTGCGGCGCGAACTCGACGCACTGCAGGGCGGCACGACGCGACCGTTCAACCTCAACTTCTTCTGCCACCAGCCGCCTGCGCCCGACGAGGCGCGCGAACGCGCCTGGCGCGACGCGCTTGCGCCGTACTACCGCGAGGCCGGCCTCGACCCGGAAGCGGTGCCCGCGGCGGTATCGCGCGTGCCGTTCGACGCGCGCACCGCGCACCTCGTCGAGGCGTACCGGCCGCGGGTCGTCAGCTTCCATTTCGGCCTGCCCGCGCCCGACCTGCTCGCGCAGGTGAAGGCATGGGGTTCCAAGGTGCTCGCGTCGGCGACGACGCTCGCCGAGGCGCAGTGGCTCGAATCGCGCGGGGTCGATGCGGTGATCGCGCAGGGCCTCGAGGCAGGCGGCCATCGCGGGCACTTCCTCGACGACGACCTCACGCGTCAGGCTGGCACGTTCGCGCTGCTGCCGCAGCTCGTGCGCGGCTTGCGCATCCCGGTGATCGCCGCCGGCGGCGTCGCCGACGCGCGCGGCGTCGCCGCGGCACTCGCGCTCGGCGCGAGCGCGGTGCAGGTCGGCACGAGCTATCTGCTCTGCGACGAAGCGACCACGCACGCGGTGCATCGCGCCGCGTTGCGCAGCGACGCGGCCGCGCATACGGCGCTGACGAACCTCTTCAGTGGCGGCGTCGCACGCGGCATCGTCAACCGGCTCATGCGCGAGCTCGGGCCGATGCATCCGCTCGCGCCGCCGTTCCCGCTTGCCGCAGCGGCGATCGCGCCACTGCGCGCGCATGCCGAACGCGCCGGCCGCGGCGACTTCTCGCCGTTGTGGGCGGGACAGAACACGAGCGGTTGCCGCAGCATCGGCGCCGCGGCGCTCACACGCGAACTCGCCGGCGCCTGAACCGGTGAAAGCCGGAATCCAGGGCCTTTGATGCCTCGAAGCAACGACGCCGGGTCCCGGCCTTCGCCGGCACGACGATGGGAGCCTTGCGTACGACGATCGCTTTCGCGTCCGTTGCCGGCTTCGTGACCGTCGAAGCGCTTCCCGCGCGGCAGCCGCGCCGCTACGCTGGCGTGATGACTCGCACGTTCCTGCGCTTCGGCGACGGCCACATCGACGTCGCCGCGCGTGAACTCTGGCGCGGCGATCGCCGCATCGACTTGCCTCCGACGGTGTTCGACTGCATCGCCTACCTGGCGACGCACCGCGATCGCGCCGTCGGCCGTGACGAACTCGTCGCGGCCGTGTGGGGCAAGACCGCGGTCAGCGACACGATGCTCGGCAAGGCGATCCTCGCCTCGCGCCGCGCGACGGGCGACACCGCCGGGGCGCAGGCGATCCTGCGCACCGTGCCGCGCTACGGCTACCGCTGGGTCGCGCCGACCGACGAAGTCGCCGCGGACGCGCCCGCCATGGTCGTGGCGGCCGTGCCGACCACCGCACCGCCGGCGGGACGACCGGCGACCGCACCGCAGCGTCGCCGCACCGCGCTCGCGGTCCTCGCCGCCGCGGTCGTCGCCGCGCTCGCGACAGGCTGGTTCGGCGCGCGCCAAGCGCCCG
This sequence comes from Dokdonella fugitiva, assembly GCF_004342425.1. Classification (GTDB taxonomy): domain Bacteria; phylum Pseudomonadota; class Gammaproteobacteria; order Xanthomonadales; family Rhodanobacteraceae; genus Dokdonella_A; species Dokdonella_A fugitiva. The sequence continues at coordinate 344,149 of NZ_SLWQ01000001.1, forward strand.
AAACCGCGCCGCCGCGCGCCGAAGCCACCACCGCCGGCCGCGGCGACGCGATCGCGGTGCTGCCCGCCGAGGTGCTCGCCGGCAGCGACGACGACTGGTTGCGCCTCGGCCTCATGGACCTGATCGCGACGCGCCTGCGCGCGCGCGGCGTCGCGGTCATGCCGAGCGACAGCGTCGTGCGCGTGGTCGCCGGCAGCCAGGGCCGCGACGACGCGCAGCGACGCCTGTCCGGCGCCGCCGCGGTGCGTTCGCTCGTGCTGCCGGCGGTGCGCCGCTCGGGCAAGGATTGGGTCGTGCGCGCCGAACTCGTCGACGTCGGCGGCGCACGGCGCACGGTGCAGGTCGAAGGCGAAAGTCCGATCACGGCGACCGACCGCGCCGCGCGGCGGCTGCTCGCCCTGCTCGGCCATGCGCAAGCCGGCGATGCACCCGCCGACACCGACATCGGCCTCACCGAACTGCTGCAGCGAACCGATGCGGCGCGTCTCGCCGACAACCTCGAGCTCGCGCGCACGCTGGTCGAACAGGCACCCCCGGCGCTGCGCGACCTGCCCGAAGTGCGCGAACGCGTGATCCGCATCGACCTGCGCGCGGGGCGCTTCGACGCGGCGCGCGCGGCGATCGCGGCGCTGCTCGCGCGCGTGAGCGTGGAGTCCGAACCGGTCATGCACGCGCGCCTGCTCGAGAACCTCTGCGTCGCCGAACTGCGCAGCGGCCGGCTCGCGCAGGCGAGGCACGCCTGCGACGAGGCAATCGGCCTGCTTGACGGTCGCGGCGAGCCGATCGCGCTCGGTCGCGCCTACAACGACCGCGGCATCCTCGAGGCGCGCGAAGGCCACGCCGATGCCGCGCTCGCGGATTTCTCGCGCTCGCGCGTGGCGATCACGCTCGGCGGCGATCCGCTGCTGCTCGCCCAGCTCGACGGCAACGAGAGCACGGTGCAGATGACGCATGGCCGCCCGGCCGAGGCGCTGCCGACACTCGTGCGTGCGGGCGAAACGTTCCGGCGCTTCGGCATGGCCCACGAATACGTCACGTCGCTGGTCAACCAGATCGGCTCGCACCTGCAGTTGCTGCAGCCGCTCGATGCACTCGAGGCGAGCGACGCGGGTTGGGCCGAACGCGCGCGCGTCACCGATCCGCAGGTGCGCAGCGCATTCGAGGCCGCGCGCGCGGACGCGCTCGCCGCGAACGGGCGCATCGCCGAGGCGCGCAGCGTGCTCGATGCGCTGATCCAGCGCACCGCGCCGCCGGCCGATCCGGGACAGGCCGCGCGCGCACGCGCGATCGAGGCGCGCCTCGACCTCGCCCTCGGCGACGCCGGCACCGCGGCCGTGCTCGCGCGCGCCGCCGTCGGCGCGCTCGACGGCAACGGCGACGAGGCGGATCGCGCCGATGCCTGGCTCACCCTCGCGCGAGCCTTGCAGGTGACCGACGCCGGCGCGGCGCGGGAGCAGGCGTCCGCCTTCGCCGCCTGGGCGAAGGACATCGACGACCCGCGCGTGCGCGCCGATCTCGCGCGTGCCGCGACGGCGGACGACGCGGCCACGGCGACGGCCGCCTTCGAGGCCGCGCTCGCCGGCGTCGACGGACGCAGCGAGCTCGTCGCCGAGGCGGCAGTCGCCTACGGCAATGCGCTCGTCGCGCAGGGTCGGCTCGATGCGGCGGCGATCGTCGCCGGCCGGGTCGCCCGCGCCGCCGGCCAGGACTTCGACTGCGCGCTGCTGCAGGCGCGCCTGTACCACGCGCTCGGCCAGGACGCCGCCTGGCGCGGCGCGCTCGCGCATGCGCGCGAACTCGCCGGCGAACGACCGATTCCGCAAGCCTTGCAGCGACTTGCGCCAGCGGCGGAGTGAGCGCGGAACGGAATCCGAACGGCAACGGAACAGCCGCGGCATGGACGCGGCCGGCGTGGATGCGATGCTGCGGCCCGCTGCGCCGACCGCACGCGCGCCGTGTTCCCTTCACCATCCCGGAGCTCCCCGCATGAATCGGACCTGCCCCCGCGCCCGCGTGCGCGCCCTGCGACCACGCCGCCTCGTCGCCGGCCTCGCCCTCGCCCTCGCCGCCCCGCTCGCCGCTGCGGCGACCGTGACGAACTGCGACGACGCGGGACCGGGCAGCCTGCGCGATGCGATCGCCCATGCGACGACGGGCGAGACGATCGATTTCGCCGGCCTGGCCTGCAACGCGATCGTGCTCGACGGCGGCGCGCTCGCCGTCGCCGTGGCCGAACTCACCGTGCAGGGCCCGGGCAGCAGTGCGCTGTCGATCAGTGGCAATGACACGAGTCGCGTGTTCGAGCAGCCCGCCGCCGGCGCGCGCCTTGCCCTGCGCGGACTCACGCTGACGCACGGCCGCGCTGGCGGCGACGGCGGCTGCGTCCTCGCCGGTGGCGACCTCACGCTCGGTGACGTCGTCGCCACCGGCTGCGCGGCCGGCAACGCGACGACCGCGCTCGTCTCCGGCGGCGCGGTCGCGGTCACGGGCAATGCCATGCTGGACGGCGGCGCGTTCGACGGCAACCGCGTCGACGGCACGCAACGCGTGCGCGGTGGCGCGATCGCGGTCGGCAACCTCCTGACCGCGACCGGCACCTCGTTCACCAACAACGTCGCGTGGAGTCATGCCGACGGCAATCCCAACGACGACATCGCCGAGGGTGGCGCGATCTTCGCGCTCGGCGACACCCACCTCACCGACAGCGTCATCAGCGGCAACACGGTGAAATCCGATGCCTCCGAGGTGTTCGGTGGCGGCGTCGCGATCGGTTCCCACCCGGACGATGCGATGGCCTCGCTCGACGTGCTGCGTGGCCACGTGCACGGCAACACGGCGACCACCCAGTGCGGCGTCTGTGCACCGCAGGGCGGCGGCATCGCCGCGGTCGGCGACACGCGCCTGCGCGACTCGACCGTGCTCGACAACACCGTGTACTCACCCGGCCACTACGGTGGTGGCGGCGGCGTGCGCGCGTTCCACGCGACGAGCCTCGAGGTGACCGGCTCGATCATCGCCGGCAACCATGCGCCGTCCGCCGGCGGCGGCATCATGGGTCCGGAGCAGGGCGTCGTCACGCTCGACACCACGCTCGTGACCGGCAACAGCTCGGGCAACGAAGCGGGGCTCGACGAAGGGGGCGGCGGCATCCTCTGCCTCGGCTGCGCGGTGGTCCTGCAAAGCAGCACGGTCAGCGACAACAACGCGGGCGCGAGCGGCGGCGGCATCTTCATCCATTACGGCGAATACGCGCCGCAGGCGACGACGATCATCGACAGCACGATCAGCGGCAACACCAGCGGCCAGGAAGGCGGCGGCATCATGCTCGACGGCGGTGACGCGAACTTCCACAACAGCACGATCGCGTTCAACACGGCCGCCTCGCGCGGCGCCGGCATCAGCGCGGGCGAGTACACCTACCAGATCGGACTGGAAAGCACGATCGTCGCGAACAACGCCACCGCGGGCGCGGCGAGCGACGTATGGGCCTTCCCCGACACCGTGGGCGGCAGCCACAACCTCGTGCCGAGCGCGGACGGCCCGGCCGACATGCCGGCCGACACGATCACCGCCGATCCGCTGCTGCTGCCACTCGCCGACAACGGCGGCGCGACGCCGACGCACGCGCTCGATCCGGCCAGCCCCGCGATCGACGCGGGCAGCAACGCACTCGGCCTCGTGTTCGACCAGCGCGGCGAAGGCTACGCGCGCGAAGCCGGTGCGGGCGCCGACATCGGCGCCTGGGAGCAACAGCCGACCTCGGCGGACGTCATCTTCACCGACGGCTTCGACGGCTGACGCTCGCGGACCGGTGCCCGCCGGGGAGCAGTCGCACGCTGACCGCGCTGCTCCCGGGCCTTCCCTCCTGCGAGGGGCGCGAAGAGGGAGCGGGAAGCCATCTGAAATCTTCAAGGCCTGATACACGAAGCTATACCGGGCACACGAAGGAAAGGCTCCCGAAGAAGGGTGCCCCCGCATCGGCATTCTTCGTGTCCTCGATGTGCTCGGTGTTTCAATCTCTCGCCGCTTTCGATCCCCTTACGTGGCGCCGCTCACTCCGACGCCGGCAGGCGATGCAGCAGCACGAACGGGTCGAAGCGCACGTCGACGCCGGAAGCGAGCACGCCGATGGACCGGATCTCGAAATCGTCCTCGATGCGGAAGATGGTTTCGCCGAACCCGATCGTGAGCTGGCCCGGCGTGTCGGTGAGGATCTTCAGGTCGATCGGTTCGCCGCGCGGCAGGTCGACGTTGAACGGCGCGCGCGGCAGGTCCTTGCCGCGCCACAGTTGCGGCGAAACCTGCTGCGTGGTGCGGTCGATCGAGAGGATGATCGACTTCTCGCGGCGCTGGCCGTCCTCGCCCGCGCCATACAGGTCGATGCGCGCGATCGACGCCCACTTGGCGCTGCGCCGGCCCTTGGCCGCCTTCACGCGGATCGTCGTCGCGAGTCCGTCGAAGTGCGCGAGGTCACGGCGCTCCCATTCGCTGTACTCGCCTGCTTCGCCGCCGAGGCGGAAGCGGTAGCGCTCGCCCGGCGTGAACTGGGCGATCACCGTCGTCGCTTCGCCTTGCACGCGCGTCGGCGGCAGCTCCTGCGGCGGAGCGGCGAAGGCGAGCGCGAGCGCGAGGGTGGCGAGCATCGGACCTCCGGGCAGGCGTGGCGGGCGCCCCCGCGGGTGACGGCCACGATCGCCGATCTTGCCTCCTTCGGGGCGGGCGCGGAACCCCGCGCGCGCGTGATCCCTCGCGCCCCCGGCTTGCGTATGCGAAGGCAGGCCCACGAGGAGATCGCCATGCGCACCGCCCTGCTGTTCACCGCCGCCCTTGCCGCCGCGTTCGCCACGGCGCCCGCCCGCGCCGTCGACGGCGCGCTCGACCACACGTTCGGTACCGACGCCGAGTTCCCGGGTTTCGGCTTCTACCTCAATCCCTACGGCACCCAGCTCGATTCGGGCGTGACGACGCTACGTCGTGCACCGAATGGCCAGCTGTACCTGGTCGGCCAGGTGAAGGACGCGCAGGACAACTGGCGCCCGTCGATCCGTCGCCTCGACGCGGATGGCTATCCGGACTTCGCCTTCGGCGACATGGGCGTGCGCACCTACCCGGCGCCGTGTCCGCTCGCCTACCCGGCCGATGCGCAGATCGACGCGCTGGGCCGCATCTGGGTCGCGTTCGGTGGCTGCGAGGATTTCAAGATCTACCGTTTCACGGCAGCGGGCGACCTCGACACGAGCCTGCTCGGCACCGGCGTCCTGTCGATCGCGTTCGATCTCGGTGACGACGACGACGACGACGTGCGCCGGCTCGCGATCGACCCGCAAGGCGGCGTCGTCGTCGCCGGCTTCGCCGCGGCCCTGCCGAACCGGCGGCTCGCCGTTGCCCACTACACCGCCGACGGCGCGCCGGTCGCCGGCTTCGGCGTGGACGGCAAGGCCGATTTCGTCGCCACCGACTTGATCAACTACGTGAAAGGGCTGCACCTCATGCGCGATGGCCGCATCGTCGTGACCGGCCTCTGGGCACCCAATCCCGCCTCGGGCCGGCAGGTGGTGTACCGCTTGCAGCCGAACGGCACGGTCGACGCGGGCTACGGCAACTTCGCGCCAGGCATCGCCTATCTCGACCTCGGCCTCGCCTACGGCGACTGGTTGATGCGCGTGTACAGCGAAGGCTCGCTGCTCGAACCCGATGGTTCGGTCCTGCAGGTCGGCAACAGCATCCATTACGGCGGGCCGCACTCGGCGAATGACATCGTGCTGGTCAAATGGCGGCCCGATGGCCAGCCCGACACCTCGATCGGTCCGTTCGGCGCACGTGCCTACAGCCTCGACTTCGCCGGCCCCGGCCCGGCCGACGACGACTACAACTTCGATCGCGCGGTCGCCCTGGCGCGCCAGGGCGACGGCAAGATCCTCATCCTGGGCGAAAGCCTGGCCGCGGACGCGTCACTGGGAACCACGCTGGTCCGCCTGACGCCGTCGCTCGCGCTCGACCCGAGCTTCGGCGACGGCGGCAAGGTGCGCCATCTCACGGCGATCGCGACGGACGGCCACAACTGCACGCGCGCGAACGAGCTGCTGGTCCAACCGGGCCGTATCGTCGCCGGCGTGCGCGCCTGCATCGGCAATGGCAAGGTCGCCCAGGCCACGATGGGTGTCGAGAACGACCTGCTGTTCGCCGACGGACTCGACTGATGGCTCAGCCACCCCGCCACGGCGCGATCGCGCAGATCTCGCCGATGCACTCCGGGTCGTAGACGGGGTCCGACTGGATCACGTTGATGTAGTAATCGGTGTTCGGGCGCAGGTCGCACGCGAGCGCGGGGCTGTTCGTGTGGAACTGCCAGAACAGCAGCATCGTGTCCGCGCTCGGCACGTTGCGCCCGAGGCATCCCGGCGACGGCAGGCGGCGCGTGAAGTCACCGCAGGCGTAACTGATCGCGATCGTCGTCGTCGGAGTCGCGATCGACGCCGGGTTGACGTACGACCCGTACATGCCGGGCGGCACGCTCGCCGGCGTGCGGAAATGCGCGGCGACGTAGTTCCAGCGGTGGAACTGCTTGAACACCGGCGCCGCTCCGGTGACGCCGGGCCATGGGGCCGCCACGTTGTCGTACGTGTTGTTGTAGCCCCAGATCGCATCGTACTCGGCGAGGTTCACGTCGCGACGGTACGACGGCTGCGCGCCGTACTGGATGTCAGACTTGAGCAGGCGCTGGCGGCGCGTGCCATCGGGCAGGACGATCGAGTCGGGACACGCGTTCTCCGGTTCGAACGAGTCGGTGAACACGATTTCGTCCCACGGTGGCGGCATGGCGGAACAGGGCGCGGCAAGCACGAACAGCAGGCCGGCAAGGGCAAAACGGGTACGCAAGGTCGTAGCCTCCTCTGGGCGACGGGTGGCAGCAAAAACGTCCACCACTGCACAGCAGGCTCTCTGGACGACGGGGGAACGGCGGCGAAAACCGCAACGCGCCATCATGCGCGCGCGCGGATTCCGATTTCGTTCGGAAAACATTGTTCGATCGTTCGGTCTTGACGGTCAGTTGCGCCAGGGCGCGACCTGGCAGAGGTCGCCGACGCATTCGGTCAGCGACTCCTGGTCCGACTGGATGATGTTGATGTAGTAATCGGTATCGGTTTGGAGGTTGCAGGCCATCTGCGGGCTCGACGTATTGAACTGCCAGAACACCATGTAGGCGTCGGCGGTCGGCACGTCGCGCGTGATGCAGCCCGGCGACGGCAGGTGGGTGGCGAAGTCGCCACAGGCGCGACTGATCGCCATCGTGATGTTCGGGCCGGCGATCGTCGCCGGATTGACGAAGCGCCCGGAGTACCCCGGCGGCACCGTCGCCGGCGTCCTGAAATGGGCGGCGACGTAGTTCCAGCGGTGGAAACTCCTCAGCACCGGCGCCGAACCGGTGACGCCCGGCCACGGCGTGATGCCGTCATACGGGGTGTTGTGGCCCCAGATGTTGTCGTACTCGGCGAGGAAGACCGACGGGCGCACCGTGACGGACACGCCGTAGGAGATGTTGGAATTGAGGAGGCGGGTGCGCCGGGTGCCGTCGGGGATGATGATCGTCTGCGGGCACGTCGCCGGGCCTTCGAATGCGTCCGCGAAGACGACTTCGTCCCACGGTGGCGGTGCGGCCTGCGCGGATGACGCCGCAACGGCCAGGAGCGCGATGCACGGACAACGTGGTTTCACTGCGGCTCCCTCGAGCTGTGCCGCAATCCCTCGCGTGCCTTTGGACCATCTTGTGCGCGAAATATACTCCGCAAGCATCAGGAATCCCACACCTTTTTTTGTCCACACCATCACGGAAACGCGCCCCCGCCCGGCGTTCCCGGAAGCGGCCGCGGCGGCAGGGGCTGACGGGGAATTTTCGCGACCTGCGTGGCGGCACCGGCCCGGACCAGCAGGCGGCGGCGAGCGGCCGCGGCGCGGGGGCCTGGAAGCGGGCGGAGCGGCGCATGGTCGACCTCGTGGCGATTCGATGACCCGGGGGATGCCGGGCATCGCCCGGAGGAACTTCCCCGCGCCGCGCAGGTACCAAGGCGCAAAGGGGGACAGCCCCGCCCGGGAGGATCGCCGTGTCCAGGTACACCGCTGCCGCGTTCGCCCTCGCCGGCGCCGTCTCGTCCGCATGCGCCGGCGAGGTGGCGCCGAATCCGCTGGTCGACTACGCGGGATTCGAACGCATCGTCTCCTCCTCCAGGGAAGAACACGAGTCGCATCGCCTCGACGAGGACGCCTTCCTCGCGGGCATGCGCGAGCCGGGCGTGATCGTGCTCGACGCGCGCAGCGAGGCGCGCTACCGACTGCGCCACGTGAAGGGCGCGGTGAACCTGCCGTTCACCGATTTCACCGCCGACGCGCTCGCGCGCGTCGCGCCGCGCAAGGATGCGAAGATCCTCATCTACTGCAACAACAACTTCCGCGACAGCCCGCAGGCATTCGCGCCGAAGGCGGCGACCGCGTCGCTGAACCTCTCGACCTGGACCTCGCTCAAGTCGTACGGCTACACCAATGTGTACGAGCTCGGCCCGCTGCTGTCGGTCGAGACGACGCGCATCCCGTTCGAAGGCAGTGAAGTTCACGCGGCCATGCATGCCGCGCACGGCGGCATGCACGGCACCCGAACGCCTCAGTTCGACGGCGGCGGCAGCGCGAGGGTCAGCGACCAGACGAAGTCGCGCGGCACGTAACCGGCCGGCAGCGCCGGTGGCGTGCCGATGATGAAGTCCGGATCCTGCTCGTCACCCTTCGCATTGATCGACGACAGATCGTGGCAGGTGATGCACGAGGACACCGCCATCGCCTGCGGATTCCCCGCGTTGTCGCCTTCGATGATCGAATTGCCGAGCCGGGTCGGCTTGCCCTGCGCGTCGAGGAAGTCGACCTGCACGCCGTCGAGCCGGTAGTTGAACCATTCCGGCGCGAGCTTCGCCTGCGTCATGAGCGCCTTCAGGGGTGCGGTCAGCTGCGTCGACGCGCCCTGGCTCGTCGCGGGGCTCGAGCCCCACGGATCGTTGCAGCCGAGCACCTTGCAGCGCTGCGGGTTGGTGGTCGCGTTCTGGGGCTCGAACGTCGCCCAGATCCACTTGTCGACGAGCTTGGATATGAGGTGGATGCCGCCGAGCGCATAGCACGTGCCGCCGACGTTCTCGACGTGCACGCCCTGCGGCGGGTTGCTGCAGCCGGCGAGCTGGATCCAGTCGGCCTTGATCTCGACCGACGGCGCGGGGAACTTGAACACGCTGCCGGCAGCGACGAACTTCTCCTGCCCCGGTCGCGTGTTCAGGCCGTTGGCGACCACGTATTGCTGCGCGTCGGGATTGAGGCGCGCCTCTTCGCAGATCGTGCGCCCGCTCCAGGTGTGCGAGTTACAGTTCTGGTTGGCGACGTCGGGCAGCGCGGCGCGGGCGTGCGCGCCACCGGCCTTCGCGTCCTTTCCTCCGCCCTTCTTCTGCTTGTCCATCGCATCGGCCTTGGCGCGCAGCAGCGCGGCGAGCGGGCTCATGTGGAAGCGCGGCCGCTCGCCCGCGGCAAGCGCCGCGCCGCCGCCGTAGAGCTGGTTCTGTTCGATCCAGGTCTGCCAGGTCACGTACGGATACTGCGAGGCGTTGACCGGGCAGGTCGCGGCGACGAACAGTTGCCAGGCCGTCTGCTCCGGCGTCGAAGCGACCGACGTCGGCGGCACGCATGCGGGCGACGGGGCGTCGGCCGCGTGGACATCGGTTCCGGATGTCGCGCACAACATCAACGACGCGCCGGCGAGGCCGCGTGCGAGAAAGGTGGCTCCCTTCATGGTGCATCCTCCGGTTGGACATGGACAGGGGGAGGCGCGCGCCGACGCTGTCACGGGCAGCCCGTCGACGGCGTGAGGCGATTCTCGGCATTCCCCTGGCGCGGCCGGTGGCGGCGCACGCGCATCATATCAAAACATCCACAGGAATATAGGTGTATTGGTATACTTCAGTGGTCCGAATGGATCAGCGGCACTGAAGCGCGATGCGAGGGCCGGTGGCCCGGCGCACGGAACCCACGGCGCGGTGGACCCTCCGGTGGAGGGGCGATTCGGGAACGGCGTCGGTCGCTTCCATTCCGAGGCCGTCGTCGAACGGCAAGCCGCAGCGCCCCGCTACCAGTGGTCGCACGACGGCGCCGACCGCGCGCACCGGGAACAGGCGACCTCGTCCGACGGCGGCAAGAACCGGGAAACCAACTGGATCATGGACTTCACGCGCCGCCGAGTACGCGCGACCCCGGATGCCACGGGAGCAGCATCCGCAGGAGCGCAACCCGTGCGCGGCCGTCGCGCCCCCTGCATCGCAACGCAACAGTCGCCCACAGGGTGGGCGCCTGCAGTCGAGGCAATGCACACGGGACGCCCCGGCGCGTACGCCCTACGGCCCCTTCGGCTTGATGCGGCCGTTCTCGACCAGCCACAGGTGGCCGCCGGTCGCGAGCATGATCGGCTTGGGATAGGTGAGGCTCAGGAATACGTCCATCGGCACCGGCAGCTCGTCCTGCGGCCGGCCTTCGAGCTTCACGTACAGGTCGGCGTCGGCGTCGGCCATGCTGATGCATTCCTTCGAGTAGGCCTGCGTCGACACGAGCCGGCTGCCGTCGGCGGACACGTCGAAGCGCAGCAGCGGTCCGAGCGGGATCACCTTCGAGCGATCCGATTCGGGGAACAGGTAGACCTCCCAGCCACGATCGGCGCCGGGCAGGATCACCGTGCCGAACGCCGCGCCGCAGAGTTCGTCGGCGTTGGCCAGTGCGGTCTGGCGTGCGCGATACATCGCCGCCTCGGCGGCATCGGGCGAGCGTGCGGGCTTCAACGTCACCTGCGGCAAGCCCTGGCCCGGCGGCGGCAGCAACACGTCGGCTTCGACATGGGCCTGCGCGTCGGCGTCCTCGACGAACAGGCTTGCGCGCGTACCCTGCGCCAGCTCGGTGACGATCCAGCCACCGACGTCGGGCAGCGGCATCGCGACGCCCTGCACCGCGAGTGCGTCACGCGCGCGCTGCGCCACCATGTCCTGGCGGTAGATCGCGCGCCCGGCGGCTTCGATGCGCGCGATCGCGGACGCTTCACCGGTCGATGCGACGCGCGGGGCGAGCGGCGCATTCGCCTTCGGCGGCTCGGCCGCACAGCCGGCAAGGACGAAGACCGTGGCGATCAAAGTCGATCGTGCTCGCACGTGGCACCTCCGCGATTGAAACAGGCAGCATAGGCCGACGGCGTGCGTGCGTCGAGGCGGTGCGCCTCGCGCGCGGCCGCGTCGACGCCCTGCGCCGCGGTTCCGCACCGCTGCCCGGTCCATCGCCGGCCCGGCCCTCCACCATCGGGATGCGCCGAGCGTACATGCCCTTCCGCCGCGGTGTGGTGCCGGCATTGCGCGCATCGCGCAGCGCCGCCGCTATGATGGACGGCATGACGCACGACACGACCGCGCTCAACCGCGAGCGCCATCGCTTCGAAGGCGCCGCGGAGGTCTGGCTGTTCGGTTACGGCTCGTTGATCTGGAAGGCGGACTTCGCCTTCATCGAGCGCCGGCGTGCGCGCCTGCACGGCTGGTCGCGACGCTTCTGGCAGGGCTCGCACGACCACCGCGGCACGCCCGAGGCGCCGGGCCGCGTGCTCACGCTCACGCGTGATGAAGGCGCGAGTTGCACCGGTGTCGCCTACCTCGTCACGCCGGCCGTGTTCGACGCGCTCGATCACCGCGAGAAGAATGGGTACCTGCGCCATGTCGCCCCGCTGGAATTCGACGACGGTACGCGCGTCGATGGCCTCGTCTACATCGCCGACGAACACAATGCAGCCTGGCTCGGCCCCGCCCCTGACGCGGACATCGCCCGGCAGATCGCCGCGGCCCATGGCCCGAGCGGCGCGAACCGCGACTACGTGCTGCATCTCGCCGACGCGCTGCGCGCGCAACAGGCCGACGATCCGCACGTGTTCGCGATCGAACGCGCGCTGCGCGGCATGGGAGAGAGCCACCGTTCAGGGCGAACGGCCTGAATGCCCTGCGCGCGGTGCTTGGCCACGATGCGTCCTGATGAGGGCCGGGGGCGACGGGTGCGCGCGGGGGCACTCCTGCAGCTGTCATGCTGCGCTGGTGGGAACGGTCATCCTCCTCGACGGCAGGCGCGTCGACTGCGATGCTTCGCGTGCTGCGCCCAGCGCGAACGGGAATTTGCGACGCGTCGGCGAAGAGGGGGCGATGCTCCACCTAGGCCGCGTGGACGGCCGGCGCGGCGCCGCGCGCGCGCCTGCGGCCAGGCGCCGCCGGGGCCGACCGAACGCCGAAACGCGCTTCGACATAGGCACGGATGTCCTCGGCAATCACGGCTGGCGCAGCCTTGGGCGAATACACGCCGATGATGTCGTCGACCTCGACCTCGCCAAGCGCACGCGCGGGCACGCACTGCAGCGTGGCGTCGTCGCCGACGTAGACGGCGAGCGGGCGATCACGCATGTAACCGATCACGACCGAGGCGAGCCTGGCGGGCTCGGCGTGCGGCGGACCTACCTCGAGGCTCTCCTCGAGACCGTGTCGGTGCTGGTCGGTCATGGGCATCCTCTGGATATGTCGTTCTCCGGGGGCAATACGGATAGTGCTCCGGCGATGAATCGGCGATGACGCGACACGCCGCCGTTCAGCCCTGCGCGCACGCCTCGCGTCACGCCGACGCCGCGCGCTGCTTGCGGAAGCGCTCGAGTGATTCGCGCAGGGCCTCGGAGCGGTCACGCAGCGCCTTCAGCTTGCTGCGCGTCTGGATCACCTTCTCGACGAGTTCGGCGCGCTCGCGCAGTTCCTCCTCCGACATCGGCGTGCCCAGCGGCTTCAGCGCCGCCGACGCGTCGTGGGTACGCTTCAACGCTTCGATCGCGCGGATCGCGTTGCGCAGGTTCGAATCGACGCTCATGCGCGATGTACTCCCTTCGGTTTCATGGTTGTACGCGGCGGAGGCGGACGCGCACGGGATGAGGCTAACCCCGCGGGCTGAATGCGGGGCGACCGCGTGCCGACCTGAACCGATCGGTGAGGCTTGTGTCACGAAACGTGCGTGATGAGGCCCCCGATTCCGCCGTCCGGCACTGCCGTGTCCTTGCCGTGCCATGTCCGATGCGGCCCCGGCCCGGCGTTCCTCGGGCGCAACCTTCCGTGCGTCGAGGACCGACCATGCCGACCGACCTGCCCCGCCCACCCGCACGCTCGCACGCGCACTCATGCTGTCGCTCGGCGCGGTCGCGGGCGCCACCGCGATCGCGGATCCGCCCGCGCCTGCGGAGCGCGCGGCCTCGCCCGACGGCGCGAACTTCACGCTGACCAATTGCAACGACAGCGGCGCCGGCAGCCTGCGCCAGGCGATGCTCGATGCACACAACAACACGACGATCGACTTCAGCCAGCTCGCCTGCAGCACGATCACGCTGACGAGTGGCGCGCTGATCGACCCGAACACCGACTCGCTCAAGCTCGTCGCGCCGGTGCGCGTCGCCGGCGGCAAGCCGCAGCCGAGCGTGACGATCGACGCGGGCACGCACAGCCGCGTGATCGAACACCGCTCGGGCGGCTCGCTCGAGATCACCGGGCTCACGCTGAAGCGCGGTCGCACGACGAATGCGAAGGGCGGCTGCCTCTACGCGAAGGGCCGCGTGACGCTGACCGCGACGGTCGTCAGCGGCTGCACGGCCGAATCGACCGGCAGCGACGCCGCGCTCGGCGGCGGCATCTGGTCCGACGACCAGGTCGACCTCGTTTCCAGCACGGTCACGGGCAATACCGCGCTCGCGCACGGCAGCACCGGCTACGCCTACGGCGGGGGCGTGTTCAGCCCGTACGCGTTCACCGCGGCGTTCAGTTCGATCACCGGCAACACCGCGACCGGCTTCGGCTACGGCGGCGGCGTCGGCGTACTCGGCCCCGTGCAGTTGCGCTCCTCGCTCGTGAGCGGCAACACGGCCGCCTATGGCGGCGGCCTCGGCCTGTTCGGCGGCCTCTACGTGGGCAGCGGCGACCTGGTGATCGTCGACAGCACGATCGCGTTCAACCATGCGACCGGCTTCGCCGCCGCGATCGAGGCCAGCGCCGACCTCGCGATCTACAACAGCACGATCGCGGGCAACACGGGCGTGCGCGCCGATCATGCGAACGGCATCGTCGTGCAAGGCTCGCATACGCTCAAGCTCGTCAGCACGATCGTCGCGCGCAACATGCCCGGCGGCGACATCGGCGGCGCGTCGTCGATCAGCGGCGACCACGACCTCATCGGCCAGGCCAGCGTCGCGGTGCCGCCGGGCACCCTCTCGGGCGATCCGCTGTTCGCGGCGTTCGCGGACTGGGGCGGGCAGACGATGACGATGCCGCTGCAGCCGGGCAGTCCCGCGATCGACGCGGGCGCCAACCCGCTGGCGCTCGCCTGCGACCAGCGCGGCGGGACATGGGCCGGCCCGTATGCGATGAGCGGCCTCTATCCGCGCCGCATCGGTGCGCAGGTCGACATCGGCGCGGTCGAACTCGGCAGCACCGACGTGATCTACGTGAGCGGCTTCGAGGAACCGGACGAGCGCTGCTACCCGGCCTGAGCACGGCCGCGTTCCCGGCTCGCGGCCGGATCCGCTCGGCGCGGCGGAGTGAGGGGTGCGGGTGCGAAACTGCGTAATGCAGTCCAAGCCCCGGGAAATGCCGCGAATGCGCCGATCCGCCCTCAGCTTCCTGCTCGTCGTGTCGACCACCTGCGCCGCGTGGACGCCCGAGTGGACGTCGACCTGGCAACACCCCGAGCCGCAGCACGGGACCACCGCAGCCGCCATGCTGCGCGGCCCGGACGGCGCGGTATTCGCCGCGCTGCACGTCGCCCACCACGGCACCGGCCACGCGACGCTCGCGCGCTTCGCCGCCGACGGCGGGTTCGAATGGTTGCGCGAGGACGTCGGCGGCGGAACGATCGCGATGACCCTGCTCGATGATGCACGCATCGCGCTCGTCGACGGCGACATCGGCGACGCCTCGCCGATCCACGTGCGCGTCCATGACGCTGCGAGCGGCGACGTCATCTGGTCGGACGCGACGCGCACGGGTCGCTACGCGCCCGGCGCGACGCGCATCGCGCGCAGTGCCGGCGGCGACCTGCTCGTCGCCACCAGCAGCGGCGGCGAGGTCGTCGTGCTGCGCTACACCGCGGCGGGCACGCCGCTGCCCGATTGGCGCTGGTCGTCGGGCCAGGCAACCCTCTCGGCCGACGACATGCTCGCCCTGCCCGATGGCGGCGCGATCGTCGCCGCGCGCGGCGTCGCGATCGGCGGTGGCTATCTCGCGGTGCGCTTCGACGCGGGCGGCACCGTCGTGTTCACCGGCCGCGAAGACGGCGAACTCGGCAACCCGCTCGGCCTCGCGCGCGTGGCCGGCGTCGACGATGGCTACGTCTTCGCGGGCGCGCCCGAATCGACGTTCGGCGTACCGAAGGCGCTGCTGTGGAAAGTGCGCGCCGACGGCACGCGCGCGTGGACACGCGCCGCGCCGAATGCCGATGCCGACCGATCCAGCCTCGATGTCGGCGGCCTCGTCGCGCACGCTGGCGACGTGTTCGCCGTCGTGCACGGCCCTGGCGCCGGCGGCTTTCGCCTGCTCCGCCTCGATGCGGCCGACGGCGCGGTGCGCGAAGACGCGCGTGCCGCCGTCGAGGGCGTGCCGACCCGCCTCGTGCGCGGCGCCGGAGGCCGCCTGCTGGTCGGCGGCTTCGACCTCGCCGACAGCATGGGCCACGTCGCCGCGCGGATCGCCGAGTTCGATGCAGGTGGCCGGCCCTGCCGCTCGAGCGATGCGTTCGGCTACGCGAGCGAGGCCGTGCCGGCCGCCGACGTCGACGGCTGGCTCACGCTCGGCACGGGCGCATGGCAGGCCGGGTCCAGCGATGCCCTCGTTTCGCGCTACGACGCGGACGGCGCGTGCGACGGCGACGACGCGATCTTCACCGACGGCTTCGATCCGTCCGCGCGAGCATCCTCGGGCGAAGGCGTCCCGCAGGCATTGGCCACGAACGCCGGGCGCGCCTGATACATCGCGACGTACTGCACGATGCGCGGGCGCACGCCGCGGTTCGCGCTGCTCGCGTGCGGCAATGCATGATGCCACAGGATGAGGTCGCCGGCAGCGCCCGCGATCGGCCGCGCCTGGTCGGCCGGAATGTGCGCATACGGGTCCGCGCCCCGTGGCAACGCGCGCAACCAGTCGTCGATGCCGCGGTGGAAGCCGGGGATGCAGGTGAATGCGCCCTGTTCGGCCGGCGTGTCGGTGAGATAGAGGATGCCCTGGATGCCGAGGCCGAGCGGTGGCTCGAGCTCCGCGTCCCAATGCAGGTGCGGGCCGGGAAAATGGAAGTGTCCGTTCTCGGGTGGATTGAAGCCGCAACGGTCGGCCGTCATCACGAGGTCCTCGCTGCCCCACAATTGCGCGAATGCCTTGTGGATGCGCAGCGACCGACGCGCGGCTTCGAGCGCTTCATGCTGGAACAGCTGCACCATGATGCCCTGGCGCAGGGTTCCTGCGTACCAGGTGCGCGGATCGGCGGGATCGGCCGCGACGTGCGCGTGCACCGCGGCGCTCGCGGCGGCGCATTCATCCGCCGTGATCGCGTGCGGCAACACCACGTAGCCGTGCTCGTCCCAATGCGCCAGCGCGGCCGCGTCGAGCACCGATGCGTGCGCGCGCACGGCGGCGAGGTGCCGCGCGACGTGCCCGGGATACGCACGCCCTTCCTGCAATGCATTCACCCACGCGACGCGCTGCGGGTCCAGGCCGCCGCCGTGGCACTCGAGCACGAACGCGCGCAGCGCGTCGTAGGAAGGCATCGTCGAGAAGAAGCGCGCGATCTGCTCGAGGCCGATGCCGAGGCTGTCGCTGAGCATGCGATCGAAATGCTCGCGGCGAGGGTCGCGCGCGCGCCGTTCGCCGCGCAGCACGCGCAGTCGGCGCGCCCAGTAGTCATGCAGCGCGGGAATGTCGAGTTCGGACGGGTCGCGGATCATCGTTGCAGTCTAGCGGCGGGCGAGCGCCGGCCGAAGCCGGCGCGCCGCCGAGCGCGCGAACGGACGATTGGAACGCGCTGCGGCTGTCAGGAAGCGACACGCCCTGCGCGTTCGCGCACGGGCTTGCCCACCTACGCCGCGGCTCGCGGCTGGCACCGAACTTGCTCGTCGATGTCCCGCAGGTCGTCGGACCGATCGGTCCAAGCATGCCTGCATCTTCGGCCCGCCGCATCGGCGGGCTGCCACCAATGGGGAACGAGCATGTCGATCATGAACACGGCCAGGGCCGCTCTGCTGTGCGTGGCGTTCGCGCTGCCCGCATTCGCAGGCGCGGCGGACCAATGGCATTTCAAGGTGACCAACGCGACCGAAACGCGCATCACCAAGCTGCAGGTGTCGGAGGACAAGAAGACCTGGGGCGACTTCGACATCGGCCGCGGCATCGCGCCGGGCAAGACCGAAACGCTGGTATGGGACAGCAGCACCGACGACGAAGGCTGCGAGCAGTGGATCCGTGCCCGGTTCAGCGACGGCAGCACGAGCCCGCCGAGCAAGCAGAACTTCTGCGAGGACCTCGACACGCCGATCGAGTTCACCGAGGAATGACGGACCGCGGGGCGGCGCACGGGCGCCGCCCCGCACCGCGCGGTCTCAGCTGCGCAGCTTGTAGCCCGTGCGGAAGATCCACCACACCGCGACGAGGCAGAGCGCGAGGAAGCCGAGCGTGGCGAACGCACTCGTCGCCACGTCGACGTCGGCGATGCCGTAGAAGCTCCAGCGGAAGCCGCTGATGAGGTAGACGACCGGATTGAACAGCGTCACGCGCTGCCAGAACGGCGGCAGCATGTCGATCGAGTAGAACGCCCCGCCGAGGAAGGTCAGCGGCGTGACGACCATGAGCGGAATCACCTGCAGCTTCTGGAAGTCGTCCGCCCACAGCCCGATGATGAAACCGAACAGGCTGAACGTGAGCGCGGTGAGCACGAGGAAGCCGAGCATCCACACCGGGTGTTCGATCTGGTACGGCACGAAGAAGCGCGCCGTGACGAGGATGAGCACGCCGAGCATGACCGACTTGGTCGCCGCGGCGCCGACGTAGCCGAGCACGACCTCGATGAACGACACCGGCGCCGACAGCAGCTCGAAGATCGTGCCGGCCCATTTCGGCATGTAGATGCCGAACGACGCATTCGAGATGCTCTCGTTGAGCAGCGACAGCATGATCAGGCCGGGAATGATGAAGGCACCGTAGCTGACGCCACCGATGTCGCCCATGCGCGAGCCGATCGCCGAACCGAACACGACGAAATAGAGCGAGGTCGACAACACCGGCGAGGCGATCGACTGGGTGATCGTGCGGAACGTGCGCGCCATCTCGAAACGGTAGATCGCCTTGACCGCGTGCAGGTTCATGCGGCGGCCTGCTGCGGCTTGCCGTGCACGAGCCCGACGAAGATGTCCTCGAGCGAACTCTCGCTCGAATGCAGGTCCTTGAAGTCGATGCCCTGCTCGGCGAGGCGCTTGAGCAGCGCGGCGATGCCGGTTTCCTCGGTTTGCGTGTCGAACGTGTAGACGAGCGCGTGGCCGTCCTGCGCGAGCTCGAGCGGCTGGTCGGCGAGCACGTCGGGCACGCGCTCGAGCGGCTCGCGCAGGCTCAGGGTGAGCTGCTTCCTGCCGAGCTTGCGCATCAGCGTCGCCTTGTCCTCGACGACGACGAGTTCGCCCTTGGCGATCACGCCGATGCGATCGGCCATCTCCTCGGCTTCCTCGATGTAGTGCGTGGTCAGGATGATCGTCGCGCCCTCGTCGCGAAGGCGCCGTACCATGCGCCACATGTCGTGGCGCAGTTCGACGTCGACGCCTGCGGTCGGCTCGTCGAGGAACAGGATCGACGGCTCGTGCGCCAGCGCCTTGGCGATCAGCACGCGCCGCTTCATGCCGCCGGAGAGGGTCATGATCTTGCTGTCGCGCTTGTCCCACAGCGAGAGCTCGCGCAGCACCTTCTCGAGGTGCGCCGGGTCGGGCGCCTTGCCGAACAGGCCGCGGCTGAAGCGCAGGGTCGCCCATACCTTCTCGAACGTGTCGGTCGACAGCTCCTGCGGCACGAGGCCGATCTTCGCGCGCGCGGCGCGGTAGTCGCGCACGATGTCGTGGCCATCGACGGTGACCGTGCCCGACGACGCCCGGACGATGCCGCAGATGATGCTGATCAGCGTGGTCTTGCCGGCGCCGTTCGGGCCGAGCAGCGCGAGGATCTCGCCACGCCGGATGTCGAGGCTGACGTCGCGCAGGGCGTGGAAGCCCGAGGCATAGACCTTGTCGAGGTTGCGCACGGAGATGATCGGCGGCATGAGTCACTCGCGCAGGCGGCGGGCCTTCCATGCTAGCGGAGCTCGCGTTCGCCCGCGCGCGCGCAGGCATGCGCGGTGAGGGACACTGCGTCCCGTCACCGCGATCACCCGCATGACGAGCGCGGGCGGCCCGGATTCCGTGGCACCTGCGTCGCACCCGCGTGCTTTCGCGTCCTCACGCCGGGTGCAATGATCGGCGCACCCCGTGGAGACCGCCACCATGCACGTTCGATCCGCTGTCGCGGTGCTCGTCTGCCTGACCTCTGCAACCCGCGCCGCCACCCTCGAGGTCGGGCCGGGGCACGCCCATGCGACGCCTTGCGCGGCGATCGCCGCGGCCGCCGACGGCGACACGATCCTCATCGACGCCGCCGGCAGCTACGCGGGCGACGTCTGCGCGTGGTCGAAGAACGGACTGACCCTGCGCGGCGTGAACGGGCGGCCGCGCATCGATGCGAACGGCGCGAGCGCGCAGGGCAAGGCGATCTGGGTGATCTCCGGCGCCGACACGACGATCGAGAACATCGAGCTCTCCGGCTGCCACGTGCCCGACATGAACGGCGCCGGCATCCGCCAGCAAGGCACCAACCTGACGGTGCGGCACGCCTGGTTTCACGACAACGAGAACGGCATCCTCGCCGGCGAAGACGTCGCGAGCACGATCACGATCGAGTACAGCGAGTTCGCCCACAACGGCGCCGGCGACGGTTTCTCGCACAATCTCTACGTCGGCCACGTCGGCCATCTCGTGTTTCGCGCCAACTGGTCGCACGACGCGATCGTCGGGCACCTCCTGAAGTCGCGCGCCGCGCGCAACGACATCCTCTACAACCGCCTCACCGGCGAGGCGGGCAACGAGAGCTACGAGATCAACCTGCCCAATGGCGGCCTCACCTACGTCATCGGCAATCTCATCCAGCAGCCGTCGACGACGCAGAACAGCGCGATGCTCGACTACCTCAGCGAAGGCGCGGGGTCGAATACGGATTTCCGCCTGTTCGTCGTCAACAACACGTTCGTCAACGACCGCGGCGGCGGTACGTTCCTGCAAGTGGGCGGCAGCACGCCCGCGCTCGCGCGCAACAACATCTTCTTCGGTGGCGGCACGATCAGCACGCAGGCGGGCGCCGTGCTCGATCACAACTACGCGGGCAGCGCGGACCTGTTCGTCGACGCGGCGCACTACGATTATCGCCTGCGCGCCGATGCTGGCGCCGTGATCGACCAGGGCGTCGACCCCGGCAGCGGCGGCGGTGAGGCGTTGCAGCCGGCGAGCATCTACGTCCACCCGGCCAACGTCGCCGCGCGTATCGTGAGCGGCGCGATCGACATCGGCGCTTATGAATGGAGTGGTGAGGCGATCTTCAACGACGGCTTCGACGGCTGAATGCGTTTCGCCTCAAGGCGAGATCCTGAACGGCGGTCGCGGCGTGGCCGGACACGTGGTATCGATGGCTTCGACCGACCCCGTGCGGACGAGCGTCGCGTGCGCACTTGCCGCACATCGCGTCCAGCCGGAGTGCCCCTGCCCGCGCAGCACGAGGTCGGCGTGGCGAGCGAAGCCCTTCGCCACGCGGTCCGCGAACGCCTTCGGCGTCGCGGGGTCGACGTCGCCGGAAACGAACAGCGTCGGCACGGACGACACGACCGGTGCACGATAGCCCGGCGGCAGCGTCGCCTGCGGCCAGCCTGCGCAGGCGGCGCGCTGTTCGCGCACGCGGTAGTCGCCGAGCCACGTGTGCGCCGTCGCGGCGGCGACTTCCGCGTCGGTGATGTACCTCACATCTTCCGCACAGGTGATCGAGAGGAACACCCCCGCGCTGAACTGGTGGTCGAACCCGCGCGCCGATTCGAGGATGCCATCGACGAGCGGCTTCCAGTCACCCTGGTGCGCACGATGGATCGTCCACGGCACGTCGGCGGCACCTGCCGGCGAATACATCATGAAGCGCAGGCGTTCGGCGACGCGGCCCGCGTCGAGCGCGACCGGCCGTTCCGTACCGGCAACCGGAACCTCGACCCGGCCATCGGCGAGCCGCGCGAACACCTGCCTCGTCTCTTCGCGCAACGCAGGGAACGCGGCGGCGCAGCGCGCGTCGCTTTCGCACGCGCCGATCGTCGCGTCGAGCACGTCCTGCGACACGCGCGCGAACGGCAACGGAATCGGCACGTCGATCGGCACGACACTGCCGAGGTAGGCGGTGCGGACCGAGTCCGGGTAGGCATGCAGGTACACCTGCGTCGCGCGCGTGCCGTAGGACAAGGCATAGAGGTTGAGCCGGCCGTAGCCGAGCGCACGCCGGACGTGTTCGACGTCGTCGGCGAAGCGCGCGAACGAATATTGCGTGAGGTCGGCGCGCGCGGCGAGTTCGTCGCGGCAGCGCGCCACTGCCGCCGGCGGCAGGAAATGGGCGAGGCTCGCCGCCTCGTCCCCGGCCGCATGCAGCGTGCACGCGAGCGGTGCGGACCGGCCGGTACCACGCTGGTCGATCAGCAGGATGTCGCGATCCGTGAACGTCGCCGCGAGGTCGAGGCCGATGTCCGCGGCCGAATCGATCGCCGCCTGCCCAGGCCCACCCGAGAAGAACGCGATCGGATCGCGCCGCACGGGCATGCGTCTGGCCGGCAGCACGGCAACCGCGATCGACAGGTGGCGCCCGTCGGGTCGATCCGGGTTCTCCGGCACGTCGAACGCGCCGCAGCGCGCGGGCGTCGGCACGTCCGGCAACCGGCAATCGCCGAGCCGGGGCGAAGCGGCGCCGAAGGCGGCGTCCCTGCCGACGGCCGCCGCCCCAGCGACCAGCAGCAGCGACAGCGGCAGCGCCGCGAGCATGTGCACGGGTCGATTCAGCATTGATGGCCCCCTTTCCGCATGGGATGCGCAGCGGTCGCGCAGCGTTTATGCCCGAGCCGCCGTTTTTGCGGGAAGCGGCTTGCGCCACCATGCCTGCCATGACGGCGCCGACGCCACCCACCCGCGGAACGTGAACGCGGCATGGAAGGGCTCGATGCGCTCGGAGCCCGCCTGGCGCAGCCATGCGGCGCCGGCATCGGGGTCGAGCAGCCGACGGCTCCGCCGAGGGTGGCTCATTTCTGCCATGGCATAAATCTGCCGGCCGATTCGTTTGACAGGGCCGCGTGGCGTGTCGACGATCGTGGGCTTCCGGCGCCGCCGCCCGCGTGCCTCGAAGCCTCGTGGGTTGGCTGCCTTCGCAGATCAGATCAGAGGTCCGCATGCGCACATCCGTCCTTGGCATTGGTTCTTTCGCGATCGCTGCCGCCGCCGCGTTCACCGCGGCCCCGACCCGTGCCGACGTCATCGGCACGTCGATAGGCACCGACCTCGTGGTCGACTCGTCGTTCGGCACCACCGGCGGCTACACGGTCGTCAACTACAACGACGACGCCGGCACCTGGGACGAAGTGGTGCGGCTGATCCCTGCCGACGGCGGCGGCACCTGGATGACCGGCTTCCATCGCACCGACGCCAACGGCGACCGCTTCGCGATCGCCCGCCTCGACGCGAACGGCGTGCTGGACCCCAGCTACGGCGACGGCGGCAAGCGCCTTGCCGACACCGCGATCAATCTCATCCGCGACGTGATCCTCGTCGAGGATCGCTTCTATCTCACCGGCATCCACTACCTCGATGGCGGGCTCGGCGATGCGGTCGCGGCCTGCGTCATGCTCGACGGCACGCCCTGCGCGGGCTTCGGCGACGCGGGCTCGGTCGAGCTGCCGCTCAATGCACCGGGCTTCAACAGCGACGGCGCGCGCATCCTCGAACGAAACGGCGCGCTGTACGTGATCGGCAACACCGATCCGGGCGGCAAGAGCGGCCATTCGAGCGCGATCGTCGTCGCCAAGCTCGATGCCGCGACCGGCGCGCTCGACCCGGGCTTCGGCGACGGCAGCGGCCCGCTCCCGGGCTCCGTCGTGTACGACCCCAACCTCATCGAGGACAGTTGGGACTTCGCCTATGCAGCCGCCTTCGCCGGGAACGGCGACATCCTCGTCGGCGGCTCCGCGCAGTACGACCGCGGCACGAAGGCGTACGTGCTCGCGCTGGACCCGGCCACCGGCGCGCCGGACGGCGCATTCGGCGACGGCGGCTTCGCATGGGCATCGCTGCAGAACGGCGTGCACAGCGACGAACTCACCGTGCGCGCGCTGCACGTGTACGACGACGGCCGCATCGTCGCCGCCGGCAACGCGAACCACGACGACGAGTTCTTCAACTCGATCACCGGCATCCTGCTCCTTTCGCTGCAGCCGGACGGCACGCGGTCGCCCGGGTTCGGCGTCGACGGCCTCTCGCACGTGGATGCCGGCATCAACCTGCAGGTGACCGACTTCGCCGTGCGCCCGAACGGCGACCTGCTCGTGTCGACGCCGTCGAACGGCCTCGTGCCGGACGACTACATCTCCGACAGCCTGCAATCGGTGCTCCAGTTCGACGCTGCCGGCAACGGACCGACCGCGACGATATCGTTCGAATATCCCTCGCTGGTGCAGCCGCAAGGCTGGCCGATGTCACTGCTCGTCGATGCCGACGACCGCGTGCTCGTCGGCGGCGCACGCCTCTGGGACTACATCTTCCCGGTCCCCGACGCCGACCACGTCGTCACGCGCCTCGTCCGCGACGTCATCTTCGCCAACGGCTTCGACGGGCTCGTCGTGCACTGAGCCGCTCGGCTGGGAACAGAAGCGGAAAGCGGAAAGACTGAAACACGAAGGACACGAAGGAAGAGCGGCCGCAGGGAATGGCGAACGCCTGATATCCCTGCCTCGCCTCCTTCGTGGCGTGCCCCGGCCCTGCGCTCGAATGTGGAGCCGTGCCGGTCTGCTGCGCGTGGCCCGTGTCGAATTCTTGCCGGCTTTCCGCTTTTCCTTCGTGTCCTTCGTGGTTCAATCGGTTTTGCCCGGCTTCGTGCGGCGCTTGGTATTCAGCCTCGGCGCTCGCGCACCCGCGCGCGTGCCGGCGTCGACCTGCCCGGCGCTGCGGTCGGCGCGTTGTTCGGCGGGGGGCGCGATGCGGCGCAGGTTGAGCGCCGTGTTGATCAGCGCGATGTGCGAGAACGCCTGCGGGAAATTTCCGACGAGGCGCTTCGCGTCGACGTCGTATTCCTCCGCCAGCAGGCCGACGTCGTTGCGGATCGCGAGCAGGCGCCGGAACAGGCGCTCGGCGTCGCGTCGGCGGCCGAGCATCGTGTACGCGTCGGCGAGCCAGAAGCTGCAAGCGAGGAACGCGCCCTCACCCGCGGGCAGGCCGTCGCCGGCGGCTTCGCTGTCGTAGCGCAGCACGAAGCCGCGGCGCACCAGGTCGCGCTCGATCGCGGCCACGGTGCCGACGATGCGCGGATCGCGCGGCGGCAGGAAGCCGAGCTGCGGCATGAGCAGCAGGCTCGCGTCGAGGTGGCGGCTGCCGTAGCTGCGCACGAAGGTCTTGCGGCGGCGGTCGTAGCCCTTCTCGCAGACCTCGCGGTGGATGCGATCGCGCAGGCGCCGCCAGTGCGCGACCGGCCCGTCGAGGCCGAGGCGTTCGACGCTCTTCACGGCGCGATCGAAGGCGACCCAGGCCATCACGCGCGAGTAGGTGAACGCGGCCGGCTCGCCGCGGACTTCCCAGATGCCGGCGTCGGGTTCCTGCCAGACGGACTCGAGGTGTTCGAGCAGCGCGCGCTGCAGGTCCCAGCCCGATGCATTCGTCGACAGCGAACCGCGGCGTGCGTGGTGCAGCGTGTCCATGAGTTCGCCGTACACATCCAGTTGCAGCTGCGCGTGCGCGGCATTGCCGACGCGGACCGGCGCGGAACCCTCGTAGCCGGCGAGCCACGGCACCGTCCATTCGGTGAGCCGGCGCTCGCCGGCGAGGCCATACATGATCTGCATCTGGCCCGGGTTGCCAGCGACCGCGCGCAGCAGCCAGTCGCGCCACGCGGCCGCCTCCTCGAAGAAGCCCGCGTTCATCATCGCGAGCAGTGACAGGGTCGCATCGCGCACCCAGCAGTAGCGGTAGTCCCAGTTGCGACCGCCGCCGAGTGCCTCGGGTAACGACGTCGTCGGCGCCGCGACGATGCCGCCGGTCGGTGCATAGGTGAGAGCCTTGAGGATGATGAGCGAACGGCGGATGTCGGAGCCCCAGCGCCCTTCGCCTTCGAAACGCGCGCTCCACGCGGTCCAGAACGCCTCGGTCTGTTGCAGCGCGATCTTCGGCTCGATCGCGCGCGGCGGTGGTTCGTGCGAGCGCGCGTAGGTGAGAACGAACGGCACCGCGTCGCCGCGTTCGACCGTGAACGCGGCGGTCATGCGCTCACCGCCGCCGCGCACGCCGACCGGCGTGCGCAAGGTGACGCTGTCGGGCCCGGCGATCGCGCGCAGGGCACCGTCGCCGAGCTGCGCGACCCATGGCACCTGTGCGCCGTAACCGAACCGCAGCACGAGGTCCATCGTCATCGGCACGCGTCCTTCGTCGCCACGCACGATGCGCACGACGTCGGACGCGGCGCCGCGCGGCGGCATGAAGTCGACCAGCGTCACGCGGCCGGTACGCGTCTCGAACGTGGTCTCGAGCACGAGCGTCGCGCCACGATAGGCGCGCCTCGTCGAGCGCAGGGCGCCACGCGGACGGATGCGCCAGCGCCCGTTGTCGGCCTTGCCGAGCAGCGCGGCGAGGCAGGCGTCGCTGTCGAAGCGCGGCCAGCACAACCAGTCGATCGCGCCGTCGCGCCCGACCAGCGCAGCCGTCTCGCAGTCGCCGATGAGCGCGTAGTCCTCAATGCGCGCCATGGCGCGTGGTGAAATCGAGCACGACCTTGACGTCGTCGGGGTGCGGTGCGAACGCGTCCTGCCAGGCGTCGAGCGCAACGCGCCGCGTGACGAGCCGGTTGAGCCAGTGCCGGTCGGCGGCGGCGAGCGCGGCCGCGCCCGCGGCGTAGTGCGCGCGGCGCGCGTTCACGGAACCGAACACGACGGCATTCTCGAGCACCATCTCGCGATTTATCGCGCCCGCGTCGACGCCGGTCTTCGTGCCGGCGCGCGAGACGCCGGTCAGGCAGAGGATGCCGTTCGGACGCAGGCGGCGGATCGCCTCGAGGATCACGCTCGATGCGCCCGTGCACTCGATGACGACGTCGAAGGTTGCGCTCGCCGGCGGCGGCGTGCGCGCCGTGGCGTAGCGCGCGCCGAGTTCGCGCACGAGTTCGGGCTTGGGGCCCGACTCCGCGCGATCGTAGACGGCGACCTCGCAACCACGCTGCGCGCCCATCATCGCGGCGAGCAGGCCGATCGGTCCCGCGCCGGTGACCCAGACGTCGCGGATCGTGCTCGCCGAAGAACGCGCGGCGAAGCGCTCGATCTCGGCCCAGGCCTTGGCGACGACGCTCGCCGGCTCCGTCAGCACGCCCGCGATGCCGAGCGCAGGGTCGACGCGCACGGCGAACTCCGGCTCGATCCGCACGATCTCCGCGCCATAACCGTCACGCGCCTTGATGCCGCGTTCGGTGTAGCGGCCGTTCTCGCACAGGTCCCATTCGCCGATCGCGCAATGCGCGCACGGCACGGGATCCGGCCGTCGCACGATGCCCGCGACCGCGTCACCCGGCGCGAAACCGCTGCCGTCCGGCGCCTCGAGCACATGGCCGAGTGATTCGTGCCCGATCACGAGGCGCTCGCGACCCGGCGGCGCCTCGCCGTAGTCGCCCGCGAGCAGTTCGCGATCGGTTCCGCACACGCCGATCGCATCGACCGCGACGACGAGCGCCCCTTCGTCGGCCTCCGGCGCAGGCAAGGTTTCGAGTCGCGCCGACCCCGCGATCCCGGGCACGAACGTGACGGCACGGCGGCGGCGATCGGCGTCCATGCGACACGACTACGCCTGCGGCACTGAATCGCGCCTTATCGCGGCGGGGTTCGAAGTCAGGATCAAAAGATTGAATACGAAGGACACAGAAAATGTCGCTTGAAACACGGAGCACACCGGAAGGCGACCTTTCTGGTCGAGAGCTACTTCTCCGTGCGCTCCGTGCTTCAATCGTGATCTCCTGTGTTTCCTTCGCGCCCTTCGCGTTTCGGTCTCCGCTTCCCCGGAAGCCGCGCTGCTTCCGGTGACCGGCGCGGCTCGCGCTGCGCGAACGCCGGCAGGGTGGATCAAGCCGCGCAGCGGCTGATCCGCCTTTGCGCATCAGCGACGGCGTGCGGCTTCGCTGTCGCGCCGGGCGACAATGTTCGCGGCAGGTGCGTATACTCGGCCTACTCGACTCCACAGGGGGAATCGATGCACATGTTCACGACGCGCCTTTGCAGGCGCGCGCGGCTGCTCGCGCCCGCGATCGCATTCGGCGCATGCGCCGTGCTGCTCGCCTCGCCGGTCAGCGACAGCCGCGCAGGCACGCCGACGTATTCGATCGGCTTCCATCGCATCAGTTCAGGCGCGGCGCGGCTGCGCGGCGCGTGCTACCGCGTCGCCGGCAGCGTCGGCGAAGCCGCGCCCGGCTATTCGAGCGGGCCGACGATGGAAGTGATTTCCGGTTTCTGGACGGCCGCGGCGAATCCGCCGGACCAGATGTTCTTCAGCGGATTCGAGGGGTGCTGACGATGAAACGTTTTCCGTCCAAGCTGATCGCGCTCGCGCTCGCCTGCGCATTGCAGGGCGCCGTCGCGGCGCCGCTCGCGCCGCAGTCGAGCGCGTTCACCTACCAGGGCCAGCTCAATGCGAGCGGCACGCTCGCCAACGGCACCTACGTGTTCACCTTCACCCTGTTCGACGCCGAAAGCGGCGGTGCGCAGGTGATCGGCACGACGCCGATCCAGCAGTCGATCACGGTCGTCGACGGCCTGTTCACCACCGATCTCGATTTCGGGCCCGTGTTCAACGGCACGCAGTACTGGCTCGAGATCAAGGTCGGCACGACGAGCGCCAACCAGGAAACCCTCGCCGGCCGCCAGGCGGTGTCCGCGGTGCCGGTCGCGCAGTACTCGCTCAACCCCGGTCCCGCAGGACCGACCGGCCCGGCGGGCCCGCAGGGCGATGCCGGTCCGACCGGTCCGCAGGGCGCGACGGGCCCCGCGGGGGCCATGGGTCCGACGGGGCCGCAGGGCAACACGGGGCCGACCGGCGCCGCAGGTCCGATCGGTCCGACGGGACCGCAGGGCGCGACCGGCCCTGCTGGCGCGACCGGCGCCACGGGCGCGCAGGGCCCCCAGGGCGTGCAGGGTCCGATCGGCCCGATGGGCCCCGAGGGCCCGACCGGCCCGGCCGGCGCGCAGGGTGCGACGGGACCGGCCGGCCCCGCGGGCGCTCCCGGTGCCACCGGACCGCAGGGACCACAAGGCGTGCAGGGACCGCAGGGTGTGCAGGGCGCCACCGGCCCGGCGGGTCCCGCCGGCGTCGCGAACGTCTATGGCGACGGCTCCGATGGCGCGGGTACGTTCGGCACCGTCGACTGGACCGCCTCGCCGCCGGCGAGCACGTTGCAGTTCACCAACCTCACCGTGACCGGCACGCTCACCGTGCCGAGCGGCCTCGTGATCCGCGCGACCGGCAACGTCGCGATCAATGGCCAGATCGTCGTCGCGACCAATACGAACGCGGGCGCGGGCATCGGCAGTTCGGCCGCTGTGCTCGGCAACAACAACGTCGGCGTCGGCGGCGGCGCGGCGAGCCCGCTGTTCGCGCGCCTCGGCGTGAGCCCCGGCCCCGCGGGCGGCGGCATCGGCCCGTTCGTGAACGGCGGCGTGCAGACGCCCGCCGGCGGCGGCGGCACGATCGTGATCCTCGCCCAAGGCACGATCACGGTCGGCGCCGGTGGTGCGATCCGCGCGGACGGCGCGGTCGGCGTGGCTGCGATTCCGTCGACGAGCAACGGCGGCGGCGGCGGTGGCGGCGGCATCATCATCCTCGCCTCGAAGACCGGCATCAGCAACGGCGGCACGATCAGCGCGGCCGGCGGCAAGGGCGCCGATGCGCTCGGCGGCACGACCGGCTCGGCCGCATCGGGCGGCGGCGGCGGTGGCGTCGTCAACCTGCTCGCGCCGACGATCAGCAACGGCACGATCAACGTCAGCGGCGGCGCGGCGGGTGCGGGCACCAACAGCAACGCGAATACCGCGTTCGGTGGCGGCGGCGGCGGTTCCGCCGGCGCGGGTGGCAACAGCGGCAACATCGGCACAGCGGCAACGGCGGGTGGCCCCGGCAGCATCTTCACGAAGATCACGAGCGATCCGTCGCCCCTGTTCGTCTCGCCGGTGCATCGCTGAGGCGAGTGCGTCGTAGCGGCACGGCCGGCGCAACGCCGGCCATGCCGGAACGACCGCGCAACGGACTGCCCTGCGCTCAGTTTCGTCCGACGCGCCGGTAGGCCGAATCCGCCGGGTACGCCTGTTCGAGGATCGGCCGCGCGTCACGCTCGAGCGATTCGGCTTCGCGCGCGTTGCCGGCGGCGCGCAGCGCGCGTGCGTACGCCAGCGCGAAATAGGCGGTGCGCGGATGCCCTGCGCCGACGTCACGCAGGTTCAGTTCGTACGCGCGGCGGTCGTGCGCCAGCGCGCCGGCGTCATCGCCGCGTGCGCGCAGGATGGTCGCGCGCGTCGCGGCGGCGCGCGCATGCAGCTCCGGCTCGACCCGCGTACCGACCGCCTCGACCTGGTCGAGCAATGATTCGGCCTGCGCATACTCGCGATGCGCCACGTGCCAGCGCGCGAGCGGCAGCCGCGCGTAGGCCAGCTCGCTCGTGTCCGGTTGCGCGGCGCTGCGCGCCTCGATGACCGATTCCAGCAGTGCGCGCGCCTCCGCGCCGGCATGGCCGGCATCGATCAGCGCGATCGCGAGATCGACGCGCAATACCGGCAGGCGGTCGTTGTCCTTGCTGCCGACAGCCGCCTCGTAGATGCGCAAGGCTTCGCGCAGCAGCGGCACCGCGGCATCGAACTCGCCGAGCAGGTACTTGATCCAGCCCGCATCGAAGATCGCCAATGCGTACTGCGTGCTCTGCCTGCCGTTGCGGCGCTCGATCACCGGCAGTCCCGCGGCGAGCGATCCGGCCGCCTCGTCGAACAGGCCATGCTCGGCGAGCGTCACGGCGAACACGACGCGGTCCATCGCGAGCACCGCACTGTCCTCCCCGAAGAGCTCGCGCGTCAGGGCGAGGCGATCGCGACGCGTGGCGAGGGCCTTGGCGTAGTCGCCGGCATAGAGCAAGGCGTTCTCGTACTCGCGCAACGCGAGGCGGTACGCGTTCGTGTGCGTCGACCCGGCGGAGGCATGAAGCGCCAGTGCGCGCTCGCAGTACGGTACCGCGGCCGCATGCTCGCCGACGTCCGACGTCACGGTGCAGATGTCGAGCAGCGATTGCGCGATCTCCGGCGGCGCGGCGTGCGACGCTTCGCGCAATTCCAGCGCGCGTCGCGCGGATGCCATCGCCTGCGGGGCCTTGCCCGCGGCGTCGAGCGCCTGCGCGAGCGTGCCGTATGCATCGGCGAGCAGGCGAAGGTCACCGGCGCCATGGCGCAGCACGAGGTCGAGCGCACGCCGGGCCGCCTGCTCGGCTTCATCGGATGATCCGCGCGCGCCGAGGATCGCAAGCGCCTTCGCGCGCAGGCTGCGCGCCGCCGCGAGCGGCTCGTCCACCGCCGGGGTGAGGGCGAGCCGTGCCGCCTCCTCGAGCAGCGGCGCGCCCGCGTTGCCTTCGTTGATGCCTCGATAGGCGTTGCCGAGCGCTTCGAGCAGGCGCGCGCGTGCGCGCGGCTGGCCGGCCAGTTCGGTTTCGATCCGCGCCCGCCCCTGGTCGAGTACTTCACGCGCGGTGAAGTCGTGCCGACCGGCGCTGGTCGGGTCGGACAGTGCGAACGTCGACACGAGGAAGTCCGTGGTCTTTCCGGCGACGTCCGCGGCGAGGCGCGCGTCGCGCTCGGCGAGCACGGTCCTCCACGTGAACCCGCCGGCGAGTGCGGCCACGAGCACCGCGGCGGCGAGCGGCCAGCGGTTGCGCCAGAGGAAGCGGCGCGTGCGATAACCGAACGCATCGCGCCGCGCGAGCACCGGCCGCGCGGCGAGGTAGTTGCGCAGGTCGTCGGCGAGTTCGGCGACCGATGCGTAGCGCCGTTCCGCCTCGCGTCGCAGCGCCTTCAGCACGATCGCGTCGACGTCGACCGGTATGCGGCGCAGCCGCGCGTCGCGCCCCACCGCCGCGCGCCGCGCGACGCGGCTCGGCGCTTCGACGTCGCCGGACAGGATCGCGCTCGTGCGTGCATGTTCGGACTCCACGTGCGCGAACGGCCGCGTGCCGGCGAGCACTTCGTAGAGCACGATGCCGAGCGAATAGATGTCGGTCGCGGTGCCGAGCGGCTTGCCCTCGATCTGTTCCGGGCTCGCATAGGCGAGCGTCATCGCGCGCACGACGGTGGTCGCGTTCGCGCCCGGCGCGTCGTCGAGCAGGCGCGCGATGCCGAAATCGAGCAGCTTCGGCTCGCCGCCCGCGCCGACGAGGATGTTCGCCGGCTTGAGGTCGCGATGGATGACCAGCCGCGCATGCGCGTACTCGACGGCCGCACAGACCTTGAGGAACAGCTCGATGCGCTCGCGCAGGCCCGCCCGGCGCGCGTCGCACCAGCGATCGATGCGCTCGCCCTCGACGTATTCCATCGCGAGGAACGGCGCGCCGTCGGCACCGCGGCCGGCGTCGACGAGATGGGCGATGTTCGGATGGTTGAGGCCGGCGAGGATGCGTCCTTCGGCGAGGAAACGCGCGAGTTCGCGCTCCCCCGGCGCTCCCGCGCGCAACATCTTCAACGCGACGCGCTGGCGGGTCGTGCCATCGTCGCGTTCGGCCAGCCAGACCTGGCCCATGCCGCCTTCGCCGAGCCGCTCGACGAGGCGATACCGGCGCGGCGCGACCGCCTCGACGCGCGCGTCGGCGAGCAGCACGCGTGCGAGCGCGTCGATCGCGGGTTTGAGCGCGCCCGCACCGCTGTCGTCGTCGACCGCTTCGAGCAGCCATTCGACCTCGCGGCGCAACGCGTCGTCATCGGCGCAGGCCCGCTGCATGCGCGCCGCGCGCAACGGCGGGTCGAGTTCCAGCAGCTCGTGCACGATCGCCTGTGCACGCTGGTAGCGCTCGTCCTCCTCGACGCTCATCCGCCGAGTTCGCGCTGCAGCCAGGCGCGCGCCATGCGCCAGTCGCGCACGACGGTCGGACGCGCGACGTCGAGCACGTCGGCGATCTCGTCCAGTTCCATGCCGGCGAAGAACTTCAGGTCGACCACGCGGGCCTGGCGTGGATTGATCGCCGACAGGCGCCGGAGCGCCTCGTCGAGCCCGACCAGGTCGACCTCGGCCATCGCGAGATCGATCTCGTCGATCGACACGCGCGCATCGGAACTCGGGCGCTTGGCGGCGGCGAGCCGGCGCGCATGGTCGACCAGCACGCGCCGCATCGCCTGCGCGGCGAGCGCCGCGAACTGCGCGCGGTTGCCCGGCTCGAGGCGGCGCTGCCCGAACAGGCGCAGGCAGGCCTCGTTGACGAGCGCCGTCGTCTGCAGCGTGTGGCCTTCGCGTTCGCCGCGCAGCGCGCGTGAGGCGAGCGCCTTGAGTTCCGCGTAGACGACCGGCGTCACGTGCGCCAGTGCGGCCGCGTCGCCCTCGCCGCAACGATCGAGCAGCGCGGCGATCTCTTCGGGATCGAACGCGTCGCTCATGGACCTCGCTGTGGGGTGGCCTCGCCGTTCACGGGTCCCAGCATAGCAATCCGTGAAGCGGTATCGCGAGCCGGACGGCACGGGGTCGTTGGCGCGCGCCGGCGCACCTCCCCGCGCACGCGCGCCGCACGAAGCGGGTCCGCGCGCGCGGACCCGCGCGCTGGGGCTCACTCGAAGCCGTCGCGGAACAGCACAAGCCAATCCGAATCCGTGCGCACGACCGGCGCGGGCAAGGCCGGGCCGCTCAGCGTGACGGGCCAGTCGACCGTCGCGCCGGCTGCGTCGGCGCGCACCGGAATCGTCACGGCCCAGCTCCGCGTCGTGTGCGCGGGAACGACGAGGCTGCCGATCGCGAACGGCCCGGCGACCGCGGGAGCGCATTCGGCGTCCTGGTCGAACTCGCACCACTGGCCATTCGCGCCATCGAGTCCATCGGTGTCGCCACCGGCCAGCGCGAGCCCGGCGACGTCGCTCGAGGTCGTGTTGTCGACGCGCACGAGATAGATGTTGGTGCCGCCGTAGCGCGCATAGTCACTGCCGTCGGACACGTCCAGCGCGACGCTGCCCTTGCCGATGACGGTGACGACGACCGGCGCGCCCACGCTCGGGGCGAACTCGACATTGCCGAGGTAGTGTGCGGTGATCGTGCGCTTGCCGGCCTGCGCGAAGGTCAGCGTGCAACCGGATTCGAGGGCGGGATCGTAGCTGCAGGTGCCACCGTCGTCGGCGCTCACCTCGATCGTCCCGGCCGGCTCGCCCTGCCCCGGCGCGACGACGGCGATCCGCGCGGCGACCCCGATCGGCATGCCGAGCGGAACGGATGAAGGCAGCGGCGGGTCGATCGCGACCGTCGTCGCCGCGGGCACGACGTCGAGCGTGAGCGCGAGCGGACCGGACGGCAGGTTCGCCGCGTCGCCCGCGTAGCTCACGCCGATGGCATGCGTGCCGATCGTCGCGACATCGGAGGTCGCGGTCGCGTGGCCGGCGTCGTCCAGCGGCAGCGTGTAGTCGATGTCGTCGACGACGAGCGTGACGGTACCGGTCGGCACCGCGTGGCCCGGCGCGGGATGGACCTCGACGTCGATCGTGACGGCCTCGCCGAACACCGAGGTGCCCGGCGACAGGCTCGCGACGAGGCTGGTCGGCCCGGCGTTGCGCGTGAAGGTCGCCGTGCAGGTGCGCCCGACATCGAGGGTAACCGTCGCCGTGCCGTCGTCGGCACCGATGCACGCTTCGCCGCTCCAGCCGGCGAAGCTGTAGCCGGTCGCCGCCTGCGCGATCAAGGTGACGACGCTGCCCTGCACGTAGGTCGCACTGCAGGACGATCCTCCAGCGGTGTCGCAGCCGGCGATCGCGCCGCTCCAGGGCGCCGGCGTCGCCGCCGCGTCGACGCGGCCGTCGCCGACGACTTCGACGGCGAGCTCGACCGGCGCCGCGACCTCGACCGCGCCGATGTCGCAGCGCGCGCCCTGGGGTCGGCCGGTGCCGCGCTGGTCGGTCGCCGGCAGGTCCGTGCAGTCGATCGCGTCGATGGCGGCACTGCCCGCCGCGGGCAGCAGCGTGGGTGTCGCCCCACCATTGTCGGCGAGCGCACCGAGCATCGGATCGCCCGGCGCGAACCCCGTGCAGCCCGCATCGTCGGCGGCGAGATTGCCACCGCCGTCGGTGATCGCGCCGTGGCAACTGCCGGCGCCGTCGTCGACGACCGTTGCACGCACGGCGAGCGTGCCGCCCCCGGCGTGCAGCGAGGCGCCGTCGTGCGGCAGCGCGGATGCGTCGAGCGCGACGTTGGCGGCGAACGTCGCCGCCGTCACCGTGGTCGTGCCGGCACCGACGAACAGCGCGCCGCCGTCGCCGTGCGCGCGATTGTCGCGGAAGGTGGCGTTGGCGATGGTCGCCGCGCCATCGCTCGCGATCGCGCCGCCACGGGATGTCGCGTTCAAGCCGTCGTCGGCCGCATTGCCGGCGAACGTGCTGCCGGCGAGGTCGAGCGTCGCGGTCGCGGCCAGCCATACCGCGCCGCCATCGGCTTGCGCGCGATCCTGTTCGAACGTGCTGTCGAGCACCTGCGCATGACCCGCGGCGAGGGCGAGTGCGCCGCCGTTGCTGCCGGCGAAGTTGTCGTGCAGCCGCACACGGTACATCGCAAGCTCGCCGGCATTGTCGATCGCGCCGCCGTCGTACCTCGCTTGGTTGTGCGCGAGTTCCGAGTCGGCGATGCCGAGCCAGCCACGGTTGGCGATCGCACCGCCCCTGCCGTTGGCCGCGCCGCCACTGATGCGCACGTCGAACAGCACGAGCGTGCCCTCGTTGAAGACGGTGCCACCGTCGAGCTCGACGGGATCGCAACCCCCGCCGCGCGTCAGCGCCAGGTGCATGAGCGCGACCTGCGCGCCACCGGCGAGTGTGACCGCGCGGTGGCAGTACACATCGCCGTCGAGCACGAGGCCTTCGGCGCCGGAGCCGTCGACGACGACGGACGCACTCGGCGCGAATGCGAGTGCGCCTTCGCCCAGCAGGATCGTGCGCTCGCCGGCGGCGAGGTCGAAACCGATGCGGTTGTAGTCGCTCGCGATGACCGGGCAATCGGGGTTGGGCGCGCTGCCGTTGATCATGCCGACCGCTTCGCGCAGCGAGCATCGGCCGTCGACGAGGACCTGGTCCGCGTTCGTCGTCACCGTGACGCTGCCGACGAACTGCTGCGGCGGCAACTCGACCTCGACCGCGCCGATGTCGCAGGTCGCGCCTTGCGGGCGCACGACGCCGCGCTGGTCGAGGTAGCCGGAGTTGGTGCAGGTGGACGCATGGTCGATCGCCGCGCTGCCGGCGCCCGGCACGAGTACGCTCGCAAGCCCGCCGCCACCACCGCTCGCGACGAGCTGCGGATCGTCCGTCGAAACGATGCCGCCGGTGAAACCGTCCTGCGACATGACGAGGTTGCCGGCGCCGCTCGTGTAGCTGGTGGCGCCGCCGAGCGCGACGACGACGACGTCACGCGCGCCATTGCCGCTGCGCGCGGCGATCGTGTTGTCCATCGAGAACCGGGCGACGCCACCGCCGGGGCAGGCATTGCCGCCGGCGGCGCAGCCGGCGTCGGCAAGACTGTAGATCGCGCCGCCGTCGGCCGCGCCGTCACGCCCCGTGGTGCCGGCGGCGACGCCGTTGCCGGCGAGCGTCGCGTAACCCACCTGCAGGGTGCCTGCATAGTTGAAGATCGCCCCGCCGTAGCCACTACCCCGGCCCTGATGCACATCGGCGGCACCACCGCTCGCGCTGTTGCCGGTGAACGTGCTGGCGAACACGGAGACACGGCCCGCATCGTTGAAGATCGCGCCACCGAGGCCGGCACCGCCGCCGCCGTCGCCACTGCCCATGCCGCCATACGACGTTCCACCACCGAAGCCGCCCGGCACGCCGGTGCCGTTGAAGACGCCGCCTCCGGCGCCGGCACCGAAGCCACCCGCGCCGCCTTTTGCCGCGCCATGGATTCCGGCGGCCATGCCGCCGCCACCGCCGAAGCCACCCGCGCCACCGGCGCCACCGACGTGGATGCTGTCGCCGGGATCCCCGCCCCGTCCGCCACCGCCGCCGAAGCCACCCGCACCGCCCTGGCCGCCGTCGCTGGCGACATAGCTGCCGATCGGCCCGACCGCGTGGTCGAAGCGATAGCCGACCGCGCCAGCCGCGCCGCCGTTGATGCCACCGCCGCTCGCCGAGCGCGCGAAGTCGTCCATGCCGCCGCCGCCGTACAGGCCGTCGTCCGGATCACCGGCTCGCCCACCCTGCGCGCGGTTGGCGAAGAACGTGCAGCGCTCGACGAACACGGTGCCGCGATTGAAGATCGCGCCACCCGCGCCGAGCCCGCCGCCGCCGAAGCCCGAACCACCGCCGACGGCGAAGCCCTGGCCGAGAGCGAGACCGCGCAGCGTCAGCATCGCGCCCGTGCCGACTTCGAACAGGCGGAACGGTGCAGCGGCGCTCGCGCGCACGATGCGCACGCCCGATCGCATGCCCCGCGCGGCGTCGATCGTCAGGCTCGCGTGCGCACCGGCGATCACGAATGCGCTCGCCCCTGCTTCGCTGCGTGCATGCAGCGTCAGCGCGATCGTCTGCCCGTCCAGCGACGGCGCGAACACGATCGTGTCGCCGGGCGCGGCGACGTTGATCGCATCGCGCAAGGTGACGCAGGCAGCGCCGTTGCACTCGCGGCTGTCGAGCGATGCGGCCTCGTTGCTCGTCGTGACGGTGAGCGTCGCCGCGTGCGATGCCGTCGCCGCGCACAGCGCGAGCGCGGCAGCCCATGCACGCGCACGCGCGGACGCGCGCCGGGGCGCGGTCGATGCATGCACGCGGCCGGCAATTCGATCATCCATGCGCGCGGCCCTCCAGGCGTGCGCGAAACGCCGCACGACGATCCGCGAACGCCACGCCGGAAAGCTCGCGCGACAGCGTCGCGCGCAGCGACGCGCGCGCCGCCTCGTCGAAGCGGCGACCGTTCGCGGCGGCACTCGCCGCCGCGACGCCGAGCAGCGCGTCGACATCCAGGCCGAGCGGATGCGTCGCGGCGAGGTGCACGAGCAGCGCCGGCGTCGGCGCCAGGCTCGGGTCCTTCAGCCTGAAACCGAACATAATGCTGCCGATACTCGACAGGCTGTTCGCCCCGAGGTGGTGGTAGAGATTGTTCACGCGCGTACACACGTGCATGCCGGACAACACGTGGCTCGACGGGATCGCCACGTCCTCTCCGACGTAGTACTTCATCTCGCGGCCGTCGCCACCCGGGCCGGTCGCGAGACCGCCATGGGTGACCTCGGTGCCGTCCTCGTGCCAGAAGTAGACCTGCGCGACCAGGTGCCCCGCGGCCGGTATCGACGCGCTCGACCCCGACACGCCGCGACTGACGTAGTGGCCGGTGTCGACGCGCACGCGGGTGATCGGCCCATGCGCCATCGCGATGCCCGGATCGCGCACGACGCGTGGCTGCGCCGGAAAGCGCCAGTCGTCGCCGTCCGCACGATGGAAATCGATGAGGTCGAAGCCGACGCTGCTCGGCGGCGCGAGCGGCGACGGCTCGGGGATCGCGGCGGCGGCGTACCCGCTCGTGCGTTGCCAGACGTTGAGTCCCGGGACGATGGAGCCGTCGTACGGCCGGATCGCGCTGTAGTCGCCCGGCAGCTCGAGCGCGTCCGGTTTGCCGTACGGGCCGAGCCAGAGCTCGCGCGTGAGCGCGACCGGGCCCTTCCGCAGCCCGCCCATGGCGGGCCAGAGGTCGCGGAAATCCTTGGCCAGCACGGTCAGCTGCGCGAACGTGGCGTGCGCCGACTTGAGCTTGTCGTAGAGGCCATCCTCGATGTAGGTGCGGTTGCCGGAAGGCGCGCTGATCCGCGTCGCCGTGACCGGCGCGTTCTGGTCGCCGAGGAATATCGGGTTGTTGATGAAGCGGAAGCGCACGCCTTCCCAGTGGTGGTCGAACGTCACGCCGTTCGTCGCCACGACCTGCTGCAGCTTGGCGACGTCGCCGGCGACGAGGCCCGGCTCCACGCCGTAGCGCTTGCCGTTCAGCACCATGTCCTGCAGCAGCATGTGGTGCAGGGTCGCGAACGCGGCGAACAGCGGCAGGAATCGCTCCTCGCGCCCCTGCGGCAGGAACTGCGGGCGGATGCCGATGCAGAACGCGTCGACCGCGATGTACTTCTGGCGCAGGTCGGCGAGCGACTGTGCGCTGCCGAGCTGCAGGTGGATCTGCTGCAGGCTCGCGTAATCGGTGAGGTTCGCCTGCAGGCCGGCGATCGCGTTCTGCAGCGCGGCGAATTCGGCGTCGCTGATCGCGCTGTCGACCAGCTGGCTCACGCGCGCACGGATCACCTGCCACAGGTCGTCGGCGCCAGGCCCGGCGTTCGGCCAGAACAGGCCGACGAGCGTCGTGAACAGGCCGAAGAAGATGCCGCCGACGCCGGCGAGCGGCGACACCATGCTGGCTGCGGAGAGTATCGAGCCGACGATGGCAAGGGTCGACTTGACCGAGATCAGCGGATCGTCGGCGGCAGCGGGCGCGTCGTTCGACGCCGGTGGCGCGAACGCGGCGGCGACCGCCGCGGGCAATCGCGCCGGCGCGCCGAACAGTGCCGCGCACGCGCCGCCCGCGAGCAGCTTCAGCGCGCGGCGGCGCGTTGCCTCGGTCGCGCCGCTCGACCGCGCGGCCCCTGCGTGTCCATTGCCGCCAGCCTTCATGATTCCCCCGGATGACATGCGTTGCGGAACGCCGCTCACGGCGTGCAATGCGAAAGCGGAAACGCCCATTCGAACGGCGCCGGCGGCGCCGGATCGGCATCCACGATCGAATAGCTGCGCGGCATCGACAGCAGCCGCGTGACCGGCGCATCGCGCGCGACGTCGTCGAACAGGCCGGTCGCCTCGTCGAGTCCATCGGCCTGGCCCGTTTCGCGGAAGCGGTCGAACACGAACGGCACGCCTTCGGACATCAGCGGATCGTTCGCGTCGGACACGTGGAAGTGCAGGTGCGCTTCGCTCGAGTTGCCGCTGTTGCCGAGCAACGCGATGACCTGGCCGCGCGCGACGCGGTCGCCTTCGTGCACGCGCAGGCTGCCCGGCTGCAGGTGTGCGTAGAACGCGTAGTGGCCGCCACCGATGTCCTGCATGATGAAATTGCCGGCCGCGGTCTCGGTCGTCTGTCCGGGGGGATTGAACGGCGGCGTGCCTTGCGGCATGCCGTCGCGCGTCTTCGAGATCGTGCCGTCGGCGACGGCGAGGATCTCGCGGCCGTAGGCGAGATAGCTCGCGTTGGCGTCGAGCGGACCGACCGCGCGGCGCGCCGCGTCGTCGACGACGACCCAGTCGATCGCATAGCGCTCGGGCACGTGGAATGCGCCGGTGACGTACGCGCCGTCCGCGCCGCGGATCGGGATCAGCGTGCGTCGGTGCACGCCGGTCGGATTGACCGAATCGCCCGCGACCCAGCCCGGCCCGCGGAACGGCAGGCCCACGACCACCGGCCCGGCCTGCGGCAACGGCGTTTCATCGACGATGGTGCGCGGCGTGCCACCGGCGTCGTCGCAGGCGGTCACCGTGAAGGTGTGGCGCAGCGCGACCGGCGCGGGTGCGCCATCGGCGAGCACGAGGAAGAAGTACAGCACGGCGCCGCCACCCGCGGGCACGTCGACCGGATGCGGCTCCGTCTCGCCCGGCGCGGGATTGGGCAACGGATGCATCGTCGCGTCGTAGACGAGCGCATTGGCCGCGATCGCCGGCCCGTGGTAACGCCGCTCGAGCGCGCCGCCCTGGGCTCGCACGTCGACGAGCCGTGCACATCCGGCGTCGAGGTTGCGCAGGTTGACCTCGTAGACGAGCGCGCGTCCCGCCGCGGTCGGCTGCACGCCCGGCGGGTCATGCAGTTCGAGGGTGATCGCCGCGCGCGCGGCGACGGTCGTGAACAGGGCCGCCGCCGCGGCGGCGAGGTACAGCGGTCGCGATCGCTTCATGACAGGTCCCGGCCCGGTTCTTCCGGGCGTCGGGGCAGTACGCGCAGGAACGCGGCGGCGAGGATCATCGCCAGCACCGTCGATGCGGGTGCCGCGGGTGCACGCCATGCGGCCGCCGCCGGGCCGTGGATACCGGTATCCTCGAATGTCCCGGGGCCGGAGATCAGCGGCTCCGCTGCCGGACCGAGCCTGTCATGAACGACCTGTCGCCTTCGATGGCGCGCCGCCTCGCGGGCATCGCGTTCGCCCTCGCGCCCGTGTACCCGGCCGCTGCGACGGCCGGCCAGCCGGTGGTCACGCTGACACCGCTCACGGCGACGACGCTGACGTTGCCGGCCGATGGCGAGGCGGTCGTCCAGTACCTCGCGACGAACCAGTCGAACTTGGCGCATGCATTCGCGATGACGCCGATCGCGGGCGTCGCGCTCGAGCCCGGCAGCGGCCACTGCACCGCGCCGTTCGTGCTCGCCGCGCACGCGTCGTGCGTGCTCGCGCTGCATTTCACCGGCAGCGCGATGAACGGCGACGTCCATGGCGGACCGCTCGTATGCATCAACGACAATCCGCTCGCGTGCTGGCAGCCCACGGCGGACGCCCAACTGCACGTGACGCTGCTGCCGGCGCAGGTGGCGACGATCGCCGCGACGCCGGCGGCGCTGACGATCGCGGTCGGAAGCACCGCGGTGATCACCGTCGACAACGCGGCCGATTCGCCCGTCGCCGCGGAGGGTCTGGCGGTCGAGGTACCGCCCGCGAGTTCCATCCTCGTCGACCTCGGCAGCTGCGCGGCGCCATTGGCGCCCGCCGCGAGCTGCACGATCGTGATCGGCGGCAGTGCAGCGGAAACGGCGACGCTCGTCATCGCGGGCGAACACACGACGACGGCCGAGGTCGTCGTCACCCTGGTCGACGATGTCGTATTCGAAGACGGCTTCGACTTCATGCCATCGGCTTGAACGCGGCGGCAGAGCGACGGACATTGCGCGTGAGCGTGGCATCGCTGCCGGGCGCGCGGGGGCTCGTCAATAGTCGGGCAACACGAGGTCGTCGCGCAGGTCGCGGCCGATGAAGTAATCGGCGATCGCCGGAATGCGCAGCAGGCGCGTCACCCAGTCACGCACGAGCACGCCGGGCGCGGTCTTCGGCGCGAACGACGAGGCGAATCGCACCGCGGCCGCCTGTTTGCCGGCGAGGAAGGGCCGCAGCAGCGTTTCATGGCGCGCGAACGCGGTGGCGATGTCGCCGCCGCAGCGGTCGAGTTCGCCGGCGAGCACGTAGGCTTCGACCATCGCCAGGCCGGTGCCTTCTCCGGCGAGCAGCGACACGCAGGCGGCCGCATCGCCGAGCAACGCGACGCGCCCCTTCGTCCACGCCGGCATGCGGATCTGGCTGACGCGATCGAAATACACCTCGCCGGCGCCGGCCATCGCGTCGAGGATCGCCGGACATTCCCAGCCGACGTCGGCGAACACGTTGGTGAGCACGCGCTTGCGCTCGGCGTCGTCCGACGGCTCGCGCTCGCGCAAGTGCTCATCGGCGAACACGAACAGGAACAGGCTGCGGTCGTCGCGCATCGCGAAGCGCGAGACCTGCCGGCCGGCGACGCCGTGGCTGACGTAGGTGAGTTCGTCGCGCGGCCGATAACCGATCGCGTCGAACGCGGCGACGTGGTAGCCGAGCGAGACCTCGGCGACGTCGTCGGCGCCGAACGCGAGCGCGCGCACGCGCGAGTGCAAGCCGTCGGCTCCGACGACGACGTCGACGTCGCGCGCATCGCCGCGCTCGAAGTGCACGCGCGCGCCGCCCGGGCCGTCCTCGATCGACGCGATCGAATCGCCGAAGCGGGTCTCGACCGCGTCGCCGAGCGCGCCGAAGATCGTCGCCGCGAGGTCGCTGCGGCGCAGGCTCGTGAAGCGGTCGTGGGTGAGGTGCCTGAATACCTCGACGTCGAAGCCGCCGCGGCGGCGCCCGTGTGCGTCGACGTAGCGCACCTCGCGCACGGGATAGCCGAGTGCGCGCAGATCCGGCACGAGGCCCATCTTCTCGGCGATGTCATAGCCGAGGCCCCAGAAGTCGACCACATAGCCGCCCTCGCGCACGGCTGGCGCGCGTTCGACGAGGATGACCTCGTGCCCGGCGCGCTGCAGCCACCAGGCGAGGGTCGGTCCGGCGATGCCGGCTCCGTTGATCGCGACGCGCATGCGGATCGCCCGGCGGCGGTACACGCCGGCGAGTATTCGGGTGCGCGCGCAACCTCGCGTGAACGCGGGGCTGATGCGGCCCCTGCATGCGAGGGCCGCCAACGCTTCGTCGCACCAGCGTCTCGGTTCGTCGATGCGCATGATGGGAACGACCACCGCGTCCCGTCTGCGATGGGCGGCGGCACACGGCGGCGCGATCGCGCCGATCCGTGCTGCGCCGCGACCACAGGGGGCAACATGCGCATCCTCGATCATTCCGGCGCCGCGGTGGCGGCGCTCGTCGCGTTCCTCACGTTCGCGGGCGCCGCCGGCGCGCGCGAGCACGACCTCATCCTGCGCGACGGCTTCGACGCCGGCTCGCTCCAACCGGCGAGCCGCGGCGAGGCCGCGCGCTTCCTCACCCAGGCGACGTTCGGGCCGAGCGAAGCGGCGATCGACGAACTCGCCGACAGCGACTACGACCGCTGGATCGACCAGCAGATCGCGCTGCCCGCGACCTACGCGCTGCCGTACATGCGCAGCGTCGAAGGCGTGACCGACCCGCTCGCGCACCTGCCGTTCCATCGTTATCGCCAGGCGTGGTTCGTCGCCGCCGCGAGCGCGCCCGACCAGCTGCGCCAGCGCGTCGCGTTCGCGCTGAGCGAGATCCTCGTCGTGTCCGAACGCGGCAACACGCTCGGTGACGACGGCCTCGCGCTCGGCGCCTACCACGACATCCTCGTGCGCGACGCGTTCGGCACCTACCGGCAACTGCTCGAGGACGTCACGCTGTCGCCCGCGATGGGCCGGTATCTCAGCATGTACCGCAACCGCAAGCCCGATGCGGCGAACAACATCCAGGCCGACGAGAACTACGCGCGCGAGGTGATGCAGCTG
Source organism: Dokdonella fugitiva (assembly GCF_004342425.1). GTDB lineage: Bacteria > Pseudomonadota > Gammaproteobacteria > Xanthomonadales > Rhodanobacteraceae > Dokdonella_A > Dokdonella_A fugitiva. The sequence goes on from NZ_SLWQ01000001.1 coordinate 387,824, forward strand.
TTCTCGATCGGCCTCGTCAAGCTCAATCCCGACGGCTCGCCGGTGCTCGTCAATGGCGCGACGGTGCCGACCTACGACGGCAGCGTGGTGCGCGCGCTCGCACGCGTGTTCACCGGCTGGGCCTGCCATTGCGCGGCCGGCCAGGACTGCAGCGCCGACCCGTTCGTGGTCGAGACATTCACCTGCAGCACCGAACATTCGATGGTGCCGTACGAGGCGTACCACGATCGCGACGAGAAGCGCCTGTTCGACGGCATCGTGCTCGGCGCCGGGCGCGACGCACGCAGCGACCTCGCGTCCGCGCTCGATGCGCTCGCGCAGCATCCGAACGTCGGCCCGTTCCTCGGCCGCCAGCTGATCCAGCGGCTGGTGACGAGCAACCCATCGCCCGCCTACGTCGCGCGCGTCGCCCAGGTGTTCGCCGACGACGGCCACGGCGTGCGCGGCAATCTCGGCGCGGTCGTGCGCGCGATCCTGCTCGACCCGGAGGCGCGCGTCGGCCATCGCCTCGCGCCGGCGACGTTCGGCAAGGTGCGCGAGCCGCTGCTGCGCGTGACCGCGCTGTGGCGCGCGTTCGACGTGACCTGGCAGAGCGACACGCTGTTCCCCGACGATCGCGAGATCCATGAGTCGCACAACCAGTCGCCGCTGTATTCGCCGTCGGTGTTCAACTTCTTCTCGCCGCGCCACGCGCCGGCGGGCACGCTCGCCGGCGCCGGCCTCGTCGCGCCGGAGATGCAGATCGTCTCGGCCAACTTCGCGATCCGCCTCGCCAACGACGTCGACGGCCGCGTGTTCTACGGCTACGCCGGCGGCGAACTCGAAGAGGTCGACCCCGGCGTGCGCGTGCTGCACCTCGAGCGCTGGCGTACGTGGCTCGCGACGACGGGCAGCGGCGCATTGATCGGGCGCCTCGACGAGCTCCTGCTCGGAGGCGGCATGTCGCCCGCATTGCGCCAGCTCATCGCGACGCGCCTCGCCGCGATCCCGGCGAGCGACACGCTCGCGCGCGTGCAGAACGCGGCGTACCTCATCGCCACCTCCCCCGAATTCGCGACGCAGCGCTGAAGGAGCCCGTCATGTCCCACGATCCCCGTTGCGGCGCACGCCGTCGTTTCCTGCGCAACAGCCTCGCCGCGCTCGCCGGCGGCTACGGCTTCTTCGGCGCACCAGCGAGCCTCTCGCTGCTCAATCGCGTCTGGGCGCAGGGCGCCGGCGACGACTACAGGGCGCTGGTCTGCGTGTTCCTGCTCGGCGGCAACGATGGGCACAACCTCGTGGTGCCGCGCGGCGCGGAGTACGCGCTGTACGCGCAGCGCCGGCGTGGGCTCACGCTGCCGCAGGCCTCGCTGTTGCCGCTCTCGCCGCAGGGCTGGGGCGGCTACCCGGTCGGCCTGCACCCGGCGATGCCCGAGATGGCGCAGCTGTTCGGGCAGGGGCGGCTCGCGATCCTCGGCAGCGTCGGCGCGCTGCTGCAGCCGGTCACGCGCGAGGAGCACCAGAACGGCAGCGTGCCGCTGCCGCCGCAACTGTTCTCGCACAACGACCAGCAGGATTTCTGGCAGAACCTCGAGGTGCGTTCGAGCGCCGACCCGACCCCGGTATCGGGCTGGGGCGGCCGCCTCGCCGACCTCGTGCACGCGAGCTACAACGCGGACGCCACGCTGTCGATGAACCTCTCGCTCGCCGGCACGAATGCGTTCCAGACCGGCCACGTGCTGCAGTCGATCGGCGTCGACACCGGCGAGATCCGCGCGATCCGCAGCCGCGATCCGGACGCCGCAGCGGCGTTCCAGTCCTTCCTCGCGACGCCGCAGTCGAATGCGCTTGCCGACGAGTACCGGCGCACGACGCGGCGCGCGATCGACGACTATGCTACGCTCGCGACCGCGCTCGATGGCGTCCCGCCGCTCACGACGCCTTTCCCGCCGCCGCCCGAGGTCGGCGCGCCGGCGGCCGACCGCTTCGCGTTCGCGCTCGGCAGCCAGCTGCGCCGCGCCGCCGAACTCATCGCCGCGCGCGCGACCCTTCGCCATCGCCGCCAGGTGTTCTTCTGTTCGCTCGGCGGCTTCGACACGCACGACGCGCAGATGAGCGACCAGCCGCAACTGCTCGCCGGTCTCTCGCGCGCGCTCGCCGCGTTCGACGCGGCGACGCGCGAACTCGGCGTCGACCCGTCGGTGACGACCTTCGTCGCGAGCGAGTTCGGACGCTCGCTCACGAGCAACGGCGACGGCTCGGACCACAGCTGGGGCAACCACCTGTTCGTGCTCGGTGGCGGCGTGCGCGGCGGGCGCATCTATGGTTCGATGCCCGACCTCGCCGCGGCGAGCGCCGATTTCACCTGGGACGGCCACCTGCTTCCGCGCATCGCGGTCGACCAGTACGGCGCGACGCTCGCGCGCTGGTTCGGCGTGACCGACGCGACCGCGCTCGACACGATCTTCCCGAATCTGCATGCGTTCGCGCAGGGCGACCTCGGGTTCATGCAGGCGTGAGGCGTTCGCTCCGCACCCGGCGGCACGCGCATGCGCGCGTACCGCCCTACGCGCAAACCGAACGCTCCGCGGTGGATGCGGTGGTACCGCAACATGCATGATGCGATGCGCGTCGTGCGTGCGGCGGCGTTGCCAAGGGCGTGGCGCGGGGATACCGTCACGGGTGCGGCAGGTTGCGCTTGCGCTCCCGTCGCTGGCAATCCTGACGGGTAGACGGCCATGGCGAACGAAGCGAGCACACCATCCTCGAATGCCGACTGGAACGTCGCCGGCGTGCAGACCGCGACCGGCGTCGACGGGCGCGCGCGCGTGGAGGTGCTCGTGCGCGGACGGTATACCGGCAATGTCGATCGCGGCCATGGCGTCGACCAGTTGCGTGTCGCGGTGTGGGACGACGGGCAGGAGATGGATTTCAAGGTCGTCGACATCGCGCTCGGCACGACCGCGGCGCTGAGCGTGCGGCTCGGTTTCGACGGGCGCTACGCGGAAGTCGCCGATGGTATCGGCATCGTCGTCACCACGGGTTCGGATGCGGGCGGCGAGCACGTGTTCCATCTTGATCCGTTCTTCCCCGCGAAGGGTTGAAGCCTCGCAGCGCCTCGCTCGCGCGACGCGGGAGTCGCACGGGCGCACGCGTGCGATTGCCCGCGAATCGCCGCATGTGCGCCTTTCGAGGGTTGCAGCCCTGCGCGATGCTGGGCGGCCGAAACCAAGGAGCTGCATGATGATCCTGCCCCTCGCCTTCACCGCCGCCCTGTCGTTCGCGCCGCTCGCGGCCAAACTGCCTGCGGACCAGAAGCCGTTCGAGTGCTCGCGTTGCGCGGCCTGGAACGAGCGCGTCGAGCCGTACCGGCTCGCGGAGAACACCTGGTATGTCGGCACGAAGGGGCTCTCCTCGGTGCTCGTCGTGGACGATGAAGGGCTCGTGCTCATCGATGGCGGCTTGCCACAATCGGCGGCCGTCATCCTCGACAACGTGCGCAAGGCGGGCTTCGATCCGAGGCGCATCCGCTGGATCCTCAATTCGCACGCGCATTTCGACCACGCCGGCGGCATCGCGGCCCTCGCGCGCCTCACCGGTGCCGCGGTCGCGGCCGGGCGCGATGGCGTGGTCGCGCTGACGCGCGCGCCGTACCATCCGGACGACCCGCAGGCGGGTTTCGGTGTGGCCTCCCGCTATCCATCGGTGAAGCACGTGCGCGCAATCGACAACGGCGACACGATCACGGTCGGCCATACGACGATCACCGCGGTCGCATCGCCCGGCCACGCGCCCGGCGGCATGAGCTGGCGCTGGAAGTCGTGCCACGATGGCACGTGCCGCGACGTCGTCTACCTCGACAGCCTCAATCCGGTATCGACCGACGCGTATCGCTTCAGCGACCACCCCGCTGTCGTCGCCGCACTGCGCGCGAGCGCGGACCGGCTCGCCGCGCTGCCGTGCGACGTGGCGATGGCCGCGCATCCCGATCAGTTGCCCACGCCCAAGGACGCGGCGACGACGCCGTGTGCGGCGTATGCGCAGGAGGGACGCGAGAACCTGCGCAAGCGGCTGGAGAAGGAAGACGCGAAGTAGGGCCCATGAGCATCGGGGCTTCCGCCGCTCGCACGGACGCCCTGCGACACCCGCTGTATGAGCGCACCCTGTGCGCGACCGTCGCGCCTCGGTGCATCGCGACGCTGCGGTCGCCCACAGGGTGGGCTCCTACAAGACGCACGGCGATGAGCTTCGCGGCAGACGGTTGCTCCCACAGCACGCGGCGCGAGGTGGGCGCTTCGATTCCGCCCGCTGCGCGGGCTGCGCTCAGCGCGAACGGAGATTGGCGGTGTCGCGCGCCTGTTGCAATCGCGCTGCGAGTGCCTGCAAGTCCTCGTCAGGCAAGTCCGTGAGCGACGATGCGAGGCGCGCGAGGCGTTCCTCGCGCGATTCCTCGCGCGCCGCGGCCGGGCGCAGGAACCAGGCGGCGATGAAACCCGTGTAGATGCCGGCGAGACCGACGCCGGCGACCATCAGCCCTGCCGCGAGGATGCGGCCCTCGGTCGTGACCGGGTAGTGGTCGCCGTAGCCGACCGTCGTGATCGTCGCCATCGTCCACCACAGCGCGTCCTCGGCGGTCCGGATGTTCGCCTCCGGCACGTCTTCGAACTGCAGGATGCCGATGCTCGCGAGCACGATCAGCAGCAGGCCGATGAGCACGGCCGCGAGCATCGCGCTGTTCGCGCGCCGCTCGAGGATGAATGCGGCGATGATCTTCGCCGAGCGGATCGCGCGCAGGACGCGGAGCACGCGCAGCACGCGCGCCATGCGCGCGACGCGCAGGTAGTCGATCGACGGGACGCACGAGAGCAGGTCGATCCAGCCCCAGCGGATGAAGTAGCGCCAGCGATCGTCCGCCTTCCACAGCGTGACGAGGAAGTCGACGAAGAACAACGCGCACAGCACGTCGTCCGCGACGTCGAGCAGCCGCCGCGTTTCGGCGCTCATCGGCAGCACGACGCTCGCGGCGAGGACGAGCAGGGCGAATACGCTGAGCGCGAGCACGAAGAGGAGATACGGTGTGTTCCTGCTCGACGAGTCGTCCACGGAGGCCACCAAAGATCGCGCCGCGTGAATCTTCACACGAATGCGCCGCGATGCGCCCGCCGGTATCGCAGGGCGGGACGTCGCAACGCCCCGTCCATGAATCCGCTGGGTTGGGCGCAGCGGCGCGACGCATCAAATGGATGCGATGCGCGCGGCCGCGAGTCCCATTGCCGCCACCACGCCAGCGGCGGCACGCGCATCCGCGCGTACCGCCCTACGACATCTGCTTCCGCTTCCGCCCTGTCCGGGGGGCCCTTACAGGCGGGAGCCGCCGTCATCGCCATACCGGAAGATCACGTCCGTATACGCGCCCATGTCGGCACGGTACTCCCCACCGGTCGGCGGGAGCGGGTAGTCATCGAGGTACGCCGGCACGTAGTTGAAAGGCGCACCCGTACCGACCAGCCCCGGGACGTTGCCGAAGCGGTAGTCGCCCGCGGCAGGGTCGAGGAACATCGGATCGAGCTGTACGACCTCCTCGGTCGTGACCGCCGCACCCGGCGCGATGAGGTCGACGTCGGAGGAGGCGACCGTCGACGGCACGTCGAAGCGCAGGCTCGCCGGCGTGTTGCCCCAGGCGATCACGCCGCTCACGTCGTAAGTCGCCGCCGAGCCCGTTGCCGCGATGCCCCCACCGGTGCCCACCGCCGTGTTCGAGGCGACCGTCGTCAGGTTGACGATCGACGTATATCCACCCGAGATGACGAGGTAGGCGCCTCCGCCATCGCTGCCGCTGGTGTTGTCGACGATCAGCGACGAGGCGATTCCGATCGCGCCCATGTCCGGCGGCGCCGACGCCGCGATGTAGATGCCGCCGCCGTTGCCGCTCGCATGGTTGTTGCGCACGATCAGCTGGTACAGGGATACCTCGTAGGCCGACTCGGTACCGTAGTTCACCTGCAAGCCGGCTCCGACATCGGCATTGCCGTTCTGCAGCACCATGCGCCTGAGATACACGAACGCGTGCGGTCGCTTGACCACGAGCACGCCACCGACGCCCCCGGCGTCGAGCACGGTGGTCGGCGGACCGGACGGCCGCCCGCCACAGTGCGGATTCCATGAGGCCATGATGTCGAGCTTCGCCGTCGTCGTGAGCGCCTCGCTCCGGAACGGCGTACCACCGGTCGCGAAGGTGCCGGGCCCGATCGCAATGACGCTGTCCTCGTCGACGTAGGCGCCACCGTCGGACACCTGCGCGAGTGCGTCGCGCAACTCGTCCGCCGTCGTCGCGCAAAGAAAGGCGGCGTCCGCGTCGCGCGATGGATGGGCGAGTGCGAGCAGCCCGATCATGAGGGCGCCCCGGCGGCCTCGGATGGAAAGGGCGGAACGCATGCGGACCTCGGCGGTCGTGGGGATCGTCCGCGCGATGGTATCAAGCGACAGCGCGGCGCCGGCCCCCCGGCCTTCCGCGCCGCTGCGTCCCACCCTGCAAGGGGCGTGCGCTCGATGACGCGCGGGTCGGGCCTGGATCCGGCGCTTCGCGCCTACATGTCCGGCCGATCCGCGCCGCCGTTCTGCGCCGGGTCGACGATCGTGATGCGACCGTCGGCGACCTTCCACAGGTGCGTCTCCGACGCGAGCATGATCGGCCATGGGTAGGTCAGGCTGGTGTAGACATGCGTCGGCGCCGGCAGGTCCGACAGCACGATCGTTGCCATGAGTGCCTTGAGCTCCCCGCCGTCCGGCATTTTCCTGCCCGTGTCGAAATCGAGGCAGGCCTTCGAGTACGGCTCGAACGCGAGCATGGTTCCGCCATCGGCGGAGACGCGAACACGCGCGTGCCCACCCAGCGGAACGATGTGGGGATCGTCGGTCGCGGAGAGGACGTAGACATCCATCGTCCCGCCTTCGGCGGGCAGCACGACGGTGTTGCGCGTCCCGCCGCAGACGTTCGGCGCGGCCTCGAGCGCGGTGGCTCGCGCGCGGACCTGTCGAAGTTCCTCCGCGTCCGGCTCACGCGCGGGATCCAGCACCGCCACGGGCGCGGAATGGCTCATGTCGACGTCACCGAGGACGCGCCAATGCCCATGGTCCTCGCCGAGGAACGAAACGCGAACCAGGCCGTCGCGCCCGGTCACCGCATAGCTGACGCGCGGCACGGAGCGGCCGTCGAGGGCCGTGGTGAAGGCATCCGAGGCATGCCAGACGAACTGGTCCTGTCGATGGATGGCGCGACCCGTCGCCGTGATCGCTGCGATCGCTTGCAGCTCTTCCGGCGATGCAGGCTGCGGCTGCCACTTCGACGTGCGGTCGGCCTGGCCGTCGCGCAACCCGCCAGCACGGCGACGAGGGTGATGACCGCACACCGGCGCAGCACGCGGCCCGTCATGACGGTCACGGATGCATTGTCGTATACGCTCCCCATTTTCGCCGACCTCCCCTCAACGGAACCGCCGTTATATCCGAACGCGCCGCGCGCGGACCAGTTCCCTACGTATACCATGGCGCATCCGGCGCTTCGCGCCGCGAGCCGCCCTGCGAGGCGGACGATGCGATCTCGTCATCGGGCCGAGGCGCTGCGTCGCAGGCGCGTGGCCAGCCATGGCGGCAGGGTACGATCGGCGCGCAGCGCGGCGATCGCCGTATCGGCACCGGTCGCGTCGGCGCCTTTGCAACGCGCGTCGAGGAGCCACCAGGCGAGCCACCAGTCGCGGTCGGCGGGTTCCGGCGATGGCGGCGGCACCGCCGACGGTACCGTGCAGTCGCCGGCATCGGCGGCGAGCAACGCGCGCGTGATGCACAGGTGGCGGGTGAATGGCGTGCGCGACTCGATATCGCTGCAGGTGGGCGGCTGGTAACGCTGCAGCAGGTCTTTCGCCGCCGGATCGCCGCGCTCGAACAGCATGACGCCGAGCACGCCCGCGACCCAGGTCGTGCGCGAACGCTGTTCCTGCGGCAGCGCTTCCTGCATGGCCCATGCTTCCCGCGCCGACTGCAGCGCGGCGTCGCGCTCGCCGGCTTCGTCGCGCGCGACCGCGAGCTGGCCGAGCATGTTCACGCGCTGCGGATGCGGTGCGCTGCCGAGGGCCCGTTCGACCAGCGGCAACAGGCGCTCGTACTCGCGTGCCGATGCAGCCGGCCCCTTCCACACGCGCAGCAGCGACGCGCGGTTGCCCATCGTCTGCAGGGTCTGCGGATGCAGCGGGCCGTAGATCGCCTCGCTACGCTCGATCGCGCGCTGCATCGTCGCCTCGGCCTCGTCGTAGCGACCGAGGCGATGCAGCATGAGCGCGAGGTCGTTGAGGATCACCGCCATCTTCGGATGCGCCGGCGCGATGCGTCGTTGCGCGGCCTCGGCCTGCTTCAGGACGCCGAGCGCATCCGCGGTGCGCCCCTGGTGGTGCAGGCTCGTGGCGAGCGCGCACAGCGCGTCCGGATGGATCGGCTCATCGGTCGCGTTCGCCTCGGCGATCCGCTGCAGCGCGTCGCGCGCGATGCGTTCGGCCTCCGCACTGTGGCCGGCCTCGACCTGCATCTCCGCGCTGCGCACCTCGAGGTAGATGCGTTCGGGCCGCGTCGGCGCGAGGCCGGCGGCGATCGCCGCGGCGTCCGCCTCGTGCAATCGCCGCAAGGCCTCGACCGGATCGCCGCGCTCGAACGCGAGCATGCCGCGATCGCCGATCGCGACTGCCCATTTCGCATCGGGCACGCCATTGCGCGCGAACGCGGCCAGCGCATCGTCGAGCGAGGCCTGCGCGTCGTCGAGCAGGCCGCGTTCGAGCTGCACGCGGCCGATCATGCCGAGCATCTCGCCGAGCACGAGCGGGCGCGCGCCGAACTCGCGGCGCACGCGCGCGGCGCCGTTGCGGAGCAGCGTCGAAGCCGTCGGGTCCTTGCCCTGGGCGATGTCGGGATTGGCCGCGGCGAACAGGTCGAGCACGAAGTCCTTGATCGCGGTGGCCCGCGCGGCCTGCACGCGCGCATGGTGCGCCTGCCACGACGTCCCCGCGATGCCCGCAGCCACGGCGATCACGAGCGCGACGCCCGCGGCGACACCGAGGCGGTGCCGCGCGACGAACTTGCGCACGCGATAGGCGCGACCGGGCGCGGTCGCAAGCACCGGCCGGCCCGCGAGCCAGCGATGGAGATCGGCGATGAGTGCGTCGACGGTGCCATAGCGCCGCGCCGGGTCGGCGTCGAGCGACTTGATGAGCACGCGGTCGAGGTCGTCGCGCAACGCGCGCCGGTGGCGCGCACCGGCGGCACTGCCGGCGGCGACGCGCGAGGGCAAGGTCACGTCCGCAGTACCGGTCGCCGCCCGCGGCGGGCATCCGGTCAGCAGGCGATAGAGCAACGCGCCGAGGCCGTGGATGTCGGTCGCGGTGGTCGGCGATCCGTCGGTGAACTGTTCGGGCGCGGCGTACTGCGGCGTCAGCGCGCGCCACCCGGAGCGCGTCGCCGCATCGGCCTGGTCGGTCAGGCGCGCGATGCCGAAGTCGAGCAGCCTGACCTGCCCGTGCGCATCGACGAGCACGTTGGAGGGTTTGAGGTCGCGATGGATGACGAGGTTGCGATGCGCGGCCGCGACCGCCGCGGCGACCTGCAGGAACAGCATCACGACCTGGTGCGTATCGAGCGCATGGCGATCGCACCACGCATCGATGTGCTCGCCCTCGACGAGCGGCATCGTCAACCACGGCGTGCCGTCCTCGGCGACGCCGGCGTCGAGCAGGCCGACGATGTGCGGATGGGCGAGGCGCGCGAGGATGTCGGTCTCGCGGCGGAACCGCTCGGCGCCGTCGCGGCTCAGGCTCGCGACCGTGAGCAGCTTGAGCGCGGCGGTCTGTTCCGCCGCCCCGTCCACGCGGCGCACGCGATAGATGACGGCCATGCCGCCGCGGCCGAGCTCGCCGTCGATTTCCCACACGCCGAAGCGGCGACCGTGCATGGCCGAGCCAGCGTCCGCGCCCGCGGGCGGCAACCACCGCGCGAGCGCGTCGCCCGCATCGATCCAGGCGTGCGCGCGCCCGCTGCTGTCGAGCAGGCGCTGCAGGCGCTCGCGCACGTCGGCGGGAACCGCGAGCGTCGCGAACCGTGCGGCGCGCTGCGCGGCATCGAGGTCAAGCATTCCGGCGAACAGGCGGTCCGCCTCCAGCCATGCACGGCGGTCCGCGGCGTCCATGGCTCAGGGCAGCTGCGCGAGCAGCAACGCGCGCGCGCGTTGCCAGTCACGGTTGACGCTGCGCAGCGAGCGCCCGCTCGTCTCGGCGAGTTGTTCGAGCGTGAGGCCGGCGAACACGCGCATCTCGATCAGCTCGCGCGCGCCGGCGTCGATCGCGTCGACGCGGTCCAGTGCGGCATCGATGTCGAGCAGCTCGGGGGCGTCCGCGGCGATGCCCTCGGCATGCGCGAGCGGCTCGGCCGCCTGGCCCGCGCCGCGCTTGACCGCGCCGCGCGCGCGCGAGCGATCGACGAGGATCTGGCGCATCGCGCGCGCCGCGCAGGCGAAGAAGTGGTGGCGGTCGGCGAGATCGAGCCTGCGCGCGTCGACGAGCTTGAGGTAGGCCTCGTGGACCAGCGCGGTCGCACTCAGCGTGTGCTCGCCCGCGTGTGCCGACAAACGCGAGGCGGCCAGCGAGCGCAGCGTCGTGTATACGCGTTCGAATACCGCATCGAGCGAACGCCCATCGCCCGACTGGGCCGCATGCAGCAGTTCGGTGATGTCGCCCATCCGATCGACCCGAAGCGGCCGGCAAGGGCGATATCGTAGCGGATCGCTGCGAGGTATTCGCGTGGACGCGCATGCGCGAGGCGAAGGAGCGTCGCACACGCGGCCCTGCGCGGATTCGAGCGCGGTTCGCATGGCGGCCCGCGTCAGTCGGTATAGCGATGCCCGAAGCCGTCGAGGAAGATGGCGTCGTGGTTCTCCACCGCACCGAGATCGTTGGGACCCCAGACGTTGTCGACACCATCGATGTCGTAGCCGGGCGCCTGCAGGTAGGCATCGATGCCGGCCGTCACGTCGAGGTTGTCGCAGGCGTCGATCGCCGGCGAATCGGCCGGCGGCATGAAGTCGTCGGCGAGGCGCGGATCCAGCACGGTCGCGCCCGGCACCATGTCATGGGCGATCAGGCAGTTGTTGTTGGCCATCGTCGCCCCCGCGGTCGCGGTCCACACGTCGCTGCCGGGCGACCACATGATGCTGCCCTGGTTGCGCAGCACGCCGCCGTTCATGTAGACGAGCGTGTCGACGTCGTTCCCGACCACGGTGTTGTAGACGAAGCGCAGGTTGATGCCGGGCGCATTCGCGAGCAGCGTGGTGACGCCGCTCGCATCGGCCTGGTTGTCGAGGAAGATGCACCGCTCGAACGAGAGTTCGCTGGTGCCGAACGCCATCGCCACGGCGACCTGGCCGTCGTCGTCGCGGTTGTTCTCGAACAGCGTGCGCGCGAAGCGGAAGATGCCGCGCTGGCTGCCGCTGTCGTTGCCGATGTAGCCCGCGCCGGCGCCGGGGCTGCCCGGCGTCGTGCTGTTGTAGGCGGTGTTGTACAGGACCGCGGAGCAGGCGCTGTAGCGGGGGCCGAACGGGCAGCGCAGCCCGGTGCTGTCGAGGACCCAGTCCACCGCGTTCCACGAATGGAACGCCCCGCCCTTGCCCTTGGCGGTGTTGAACTGCGTGAGCGTGTTGCGCAGCGCGACGAAGGTGAAGGGGTCGGTCGGCCCGGCGGCGCCCTCGACGTAGATCGCGCCGCCGTAGTTGGCGGTGTTGGTGGAGATGTTGGTCGTGAAGCGGCTGGTCGCCGGCGCGCCGATCGTGATGTTGCCCTGCTTGCTGTAGATCGCGCCACCGAAGCCCTCGCCGGTGGCGAACGTCGCGCGGCCCGCGGTGTTGTGCGCGAGCACGACCGGCGGCAGCAGGTAGTCGGTGAGGATCGGCGGCGCCGCGACCAGCGTCGTCCTCGCCGTGTTCAATGCGACGCCGCCACCCGCTCGGCGTGCGGTGTTGTCTTCGATGCGCCCGTAGACGAGGCGGATCTCGGCGTTGTCGAGCGCGAACACGCCGCCGCCGGCGCCGAGCCCCCCGAGGCCGACCGCCTGGTTGCCATCGATGACCGCGGCGCCGTCCAGTACCAGTTTGGCGACGCGCGACGGCACGCCGAACAGGCTGACGCCACCACCGTTGCCGGCGACGTTGCCCTCGACGATCGCGCCCGCGCCGAGCACGAGCGTTGCGTTCTGCAGCACGAGCGCGCCGCCACCACCGAGCACGTCGCTGGTGTTGACGCTGCCGCCGGTCAGCGTGACGTTGCGCAGCTCGAGGCGCCGTGGCGTGTCGCTCGCATTGTCGAAACGCAGCACGCTGCCGGGATTGATCTGGCGGATCACCATGCGCGCGTCCGGCGTCGGCGCGCTCGCGCCGCAGCTCGCATAGCCGCCTTCGATCGTGATGTCGGCCGCGGGCTCATCCAGCGAAATGCCGCCGGTGAGCAGTTCGCCGGTGCGCAACTTGATGAGGTGCGGACCGGCCGGATTGGCCGCCGCCGCGGCGAGCGCATCGGCGAGGCTCACGTGCGTGCAGCCGACCGGGCCGACCGAGTACGTCGCGGCTCGGCTCGCCGCGCAGGCGATCAGCAGGAACAGCGGGACGAACAGGCGAATCGGTTTCATGGGCGATCTCCGGGACGACGACGGACGCGTCTCCCGGAGTCATTCGCAATCGCGCGCGAAACCGTGCCACCCCCGCCGGTCCCGGCGCGCCGCTTCGCGCCGCTGCCGCCGCCGACGGCGGCGCGCCGGCCTCCGTGCGACGGATGGCGCCTTGCGCCGCGACCACGGTCAGGCCGCCTGCGACTGTCGATCGGGAGGACGGGCCTTCCACGGAATCCGCCGGGCGAACTCAAACGGAAAATTGCTCCGTCCCCTTTGTTTAACACCGCGCGAATTCAAAGAGAATTGACTCCGCTCCCTTGGACTTCTTTGCTTACCACCCGACAGGTCCGCATGCGAGCGGCGATCGCAAGCACCAGGAACAGCGCGGTCAAACTCGATCCGCTGGTCGCAGGTACCGCCAGCGGCGGCGCCGCGGCGCGCGTCAGCGCGACGAAGGAGGCGTTGAAGGGTCGAGGTCGGTCAGGTACGACGAAAGGGAGCATCCGAACTCGTAGATGGGCGGCGCATACATCGTATAGTCCATGCTGACGTGACATACGATCGATTGGCCGACGAGCACGGGTTCGTGCGGTGGGTACCAGTTGAGGTTGTAGTAAAAGCTGTTCTCCAGGTCGACGACCGATACGATGAACTGACCGAAGCAGTCCGTCGATGTGGTCCCGACATCGAGTTCATCGTAGATTGGCGCGCTGCGGAAGGCCCACTCGGAGATGACGTTGGGGCCATGGTTGGTCGCCGTAACCGTGAAGGTAACGCGGTCACCGGGATGCAGGTTCGTGCTCTGACTCGCCTGGACATCCACCGATACATCGGACGGGATGGCCACGCCGGCCGAGGCGATGCTCGCGCCATGGATCAAGCTCGCGAACAATGACCAGCTCAGTAGCTTCGCGCGCATGAGGGGGCTACCCGAAGGCTGCGCGCAGATTCATAGCGCGGCGTCGATGACCTTGGTGAGCTGCGACTTCGAGACGAGACCCATCTGCGTCGCCTGCACGGTGCCGCCCTTGAACAGCAGCATCGTCGGCGCCGAGCGCACGCCGTAGGCGAGCGCGGTCTTCGGGTTGCGGTCGATCTCGAGCTTGGCCACCTTCACGCGACCGCCGTAGTCGTCCGCGAGCTGCACGAGCATCGGCGCCAGCGCCTTGCACGGGCCGCACCATTCGCCTCAGAAGTCGACGAGCACGGGCGTCGGCAACTGCAGGACGTCGGTGGCGAAGGTGGTGTCGGTGGTGGTGAAGACGTTCGCGTTCATTGGCTGACTCATGCGCTCACTACGTCGGGATAAGTGACTCTGACCCCGTTAGCTGCTCGTACGGCTCCCGGGCGGAGCGCCATCGTGGCTGCCTTGACGGTGTTTTACGGAAGCTTTGGATACGGCGGTAGCCCGTGGATCGCGCTCGGCCCGGGCCAACGCACCAAGTTGCCGATCGGTGGGATACTCGCGGCAGAGGCGCCGCGGTACATCATCAGCAACCATTCGTCGGTTGGTTCATGCAGAAATGTGAAGATCATATGAGCGTCGAAATCGTCCCGCTCGCCAGTATGCCGCGGCGCAACTATTGCCGAGCGGCCGAGGCGCGCGTCGATTACGACGACGTTGCGCGGCGCCTTGGTGCACGTCCGACACGTGGCACGTTCAAGGACGGCCTTGCGTTTCCGAAACGCTATCGTGACATTGGCCTGAGGCTATCGACGGGACGTTTCGCGACGCTCACGCAGACCGAAATGCGCCAAGCCGTCATCGAAATCGGTCTGGAACTGGTCGACGGGGAGGCATTCTACGCGGAGGATCTGGAAGCGGTCACTTCGGCCATGGGTCTCGACGCGGAGCACGTCAAACGACTGGACAATGGATTCCGATGGCTTTAGTCGAGAGGGATGGCGCAGTAGGGTTACCGCCCGTCCGCCGGCGGCGGCATGGCATACCCGAATTCATCTCGAGTTGCCTTTCGAGCGACTCCACCATGCAAGGCGATACGGTGCGCTCGCCGCGCAGCAGGGATTTGAGGTCGCATATCTTTCTGGTGACCAGTCCAACCCACATCGACGACCGATCCGCGACGGTAAACGAGATGGCTGCCGTGATCGCGCCGGAACTCATCACCCAGGGCGTGCCCGCGTCGTAGATGACGCGCTGAGAGCCAACAGCTTCCGGAAAGAGCTGCCGGCCTGACGCCTGCGAAGCACCCGGCAGGGTCGCCAAGAGAACAGCGCTGATCTTGAGCATCAGGCGGAACATGCCTGCCCCCCATGGGTGCAAGTCTTCCGCTACTACGATAGCACCGGCCAGGCGAACCGGCTCAATTCCCGACTAGCTTGAGCACTGCGTCGATGACCTTGGTGAGTTGCGACTTCGAGACAAGACCCATCTGCGTCGCCTGCACCTTGCCGCCCTTGAACAGCAGCATCGTCGGCGCCGAGCGCACGCCGTAGGCGAGCGCGGTCTTCGGGTTGCGGTCGATCTCGAGCTTGGCGACCTTCACGCGACCGCCGTAGTCGTCCGCGAGCTGCGCGAGCATCGGCGCCAGCGCCTTGCACGGGCCGCACCATTCGCCCCAGAAGTCGACGAGCACGGGCGCCGGCGACTGCAGGACGTCGGTGGCGAAGGTGGTGTCGGTGGTGGTGAAGACGTTCGCGTTCATTGGCTGACTCATGCGCTCACTACGTCGGGATAAGTGACTCTGACCCCGTTAGCTCCTCACTACGTCGGGATAAGTGACTCTGACCCCGTTAGCTGTCCGCGAGCTGCGCGAGCATCGGCGCCAGCGCCTTGCACGGGCCGCACCATTCGCCCCAGAAGTCGACGAGCACAGGTGTCGGCGACTGCAGGACGTCGGTGGCGAAGGTGGTGTCGGTGGTGGTGAAGACGTGTTCTGCGCTCATCTACGGCATTCCAGAGAAATGACCCTGACCCCTATTCCCCTCGTGCGGGCGCGAACGGGGACGTCGGTGGCGACGTGGTGTCCGTGGTTGTGAAGACGTTCGGATTAGTCACCGCTGAGTGACTCACTGCATAATCCGAAACGGAAAATACTTAGCCCCCTCAGCTTCCGAGCCGGCCAAACATTTCCTTCCACGCGGTCATTGAATCGGCGAAGAATGCAGCTCCTTTTTGGAGCGCGCGCTGCTTCACCTCCCTCGCTAGGTCGACTTTCCAACTATCCGCCAACGATATGTTTGCCTCCGAAGCCCACTTTTCGATCTGCGGGACGATTGCCTGCCCATTTTGAACGACGTCCGAAAAAGGCGTAGAAGGTCTACGCTCGATTCGATCTAGTACTTCCGCGACAAAAGCTGCGGGGAACAAGTCTTCTACCTCGGACTCAGCAAATTCGATCCACTCCTTGGTCTGCATCACCTTCTCTTGTTGCGTTTGGTACGGGCCATTCTTTAAGTCCCTAGCCATCTTGCTGCCGGCCGCATCATCGTCCAGCAATATTGGCGGCATCACTTCATCTCGCCCGCTGAGAATGCTTGCTAAAGCGCGTGCGTTGGGCGCGCCATGCGCCGGTGCGAAAACCAGCTCTCTAGCGGGATTGAGGTTTCCGGACGCAATCAAAAGCTGCTTGATCGCGGACAAATAGTGCTGATCTGACGGCCCTTCCACAATCACAGGATGACAGCCCAGAAGCAGGCTTTCCGCAACGCTCATGTTGAGCGCTGAATAAATTGCATAGGTCGCGCCGTTCTTCCTCGGATTCTCATGGCCCCGCCGGAGATCGGAAGATGCCTTTGTAGAACCGTCGGGAGCGACGAAGACTTTTCGCACTCGATCTAGACTGTCAGCGTCAACCAAAAATGGTGAATGCGTCGTATAAATAAGTTGGTTTGTATCTGCCAGTCCATTGAAGAAGGCAGAAAGATCATGCTGCGCCAGAGGGTGAAGGGACAAGCCAGGCTCGTCCAGAAGAAGGATCGCACCCTTGTGATCTCTGCCGCTTTCTACCAGAAATATTAAATAGAAACTAAGGAACCATTGTAAGCCGCTACTGCGATCTTCAAGTTCAATTTTCTCCGGTCGCCTGCTATCAGACACCCATATCCTGAAGTGATCACCGTCAGCTTGGAACTCAAAGGTGTAGTCTCCTTGCTTCCACCAGTCCTTAAACTTCTTTGTGAGCTCCGTGCCTGCGGAGTTGAGCAGAATCGTTCGCTCGCGCTTTCTTTGAGCTATCTCGGCAATCTCACTGTCGCTTGGCCGCTGCCCTTGAGAGGGCTCAAAGTCTTTGCCGAGTTCCAAAATGTCTTCAGGACTCAACCTGACAAAGCTAAACAGTACGCGGAGCGTTCGCGCTTTCGCGGCTTCTTTCGCGCCGAGATCCTTGCGGCTTAAATTATCTACGACGTGAGGAAGATATATCTCGGAGTCTAAATTGCCGTAATTTGAGTAGAAAACAAATTTCGGCATCTCTTTTCTTAAAAGCGCCTGAACGCTCTCATTTTCGGCAGGATCAGCTACCCGCAGGGGCGCGGCGATCTGCTCAAGATCTTCTATCAGTCGTTGCAGCCTCGGAACGATACTGCTAGTCGCAGCGGGTGTGCCGGGAAGGAGATCCTTAATAGAGTCAATAAACGCATCCAGATCGGCTAAAGAAATGGGTCGATTTTCTGTGAAGGCCCCTCGCAATAACGTTTCGGAATCAACTTTCAGTGAGCCTTCTTTAGATAGCGCGGACATGGCCCCGACTTCCGCCAACGCCGTCTTTATCGCTTCCGACAACAAAGCGTAGTCGGCTTGCGGCTCGGTCGTAAAATCGGGGAATTCGAAGGAATATGAGCCGTCGAAAGCACGACGGACAATGACCTTCTGAAGGTCACGCGGCGCCGCACCTGAAAGTTGGGCCAATTTGGGCGCGAGTCCGGAGGTATCGAACTCTGCCTCGATAAACTTGTAGTCCTGCGGCGCTTCTCGGATTGCTGCGTAGTTCGCTTTGGGATAGTCGGATGTTGGAGATATTTCTCCCTCGCGCGCAGGGTTTAACTTCCATAGCGGTAGCAATAAGTTTGTCTTGCCGGACTCATTCACCCCTATGAGGGCAGTGACCTGGTTGAGATCGATCCAACCACTATCAACCACAGATCTATAGTTAGTGACGCGATATCGGAGAAGCTTCATGCTTCGCTGACTCCTCGAACTAAGTCGCTAAACTACCCGCACTTCGAATACCCACAATTCAAACACGTAGCACACCCATCCATGATGATCACGGCCGAGGTGTTGCACTTGTGGCACATCGTGGCCCCCGGCGGAAAGGCGCTCGCTTCGGTCGCGGGCTTGGCCGCGGCTTCAGCACCCGCCCCAGCGAAGGAGACGTTGAACCCGCCGTTGCCGGCGCCTTCGACGGTCAAGCCGGCGGGCTCACTGTTTTTTTTTGAGCGGGCGTCGTAGGCGGCGCGCTTCTCGGCGATGAGCTTCTTCTGGTGCTCGTCGAGTTCAGGGTCGTGCAGCAGGCCGATCATCTTGAGGTGCTGTTCGATGACCGCGCCGAGTTCGGCGACGATGCTCGGCATGTAGACGCCGCCGGCCTTGAAGTAGCCGCCGCGCGGGTCGAACACCGCCTTGAGCTCCTCCACGAGGAAGGTCACGTCGCCGCCCTTGCGGAACACGGCGGACATGATGCGCGTGAGCGCGACGATCCACTGGAAGTGCTCCATGTTCTTCGAGTTGATGAAGATCTCGAAGGGGCGGCGCAGTTCGTACTCGGTGCCCTGGTTGAGCACGATGTCGTTGATGGTCACGTACAGCGAGTGCTCGAACAGCGGCGACTTGATCTTGTAGGTGGCGCCGATCAGCGTTTCCGGGCGCTCGACCTTCTCGTGCATCTGGATGACTTCGGCCATCGGCATGCTCGGCGCGCTCTCAGGCGCTTCGGCGGCGGGGACGACCTTGGTGGTGTCTTCGGGCTTGACGACGGCGTAGCCCTTGATTTTTTTGCTGATCTTCATTGCGGGTGTCCGGTGATTCGTTATTGGTGATTCGTGATTCGGTGCGTGTCGCGGGCACGGGCGTCGGTGTTGAAGCGGGAGGCCAGGGCTTCAATGGATGCCCGCTTTCGCGGGCATGACGTCGCTGGGTGGAACGGGTGTTGCGGTGTTTCCGTGAGGCTGTCGTCGCGTCTGTGTTCGGGCGTTGCGTCGTCGCGTCTGTGTTCGGGTGTTGCTTCGTCGCGTCTGTGTCCGGGTGTTGCTTCGTCGCGTCTGTGTCCGGGTGTTGCTTCGTCGCGTCTGTGTTGGGGTGTCGCGGTCGTCGCGTCTGTGTCCGGGTGATGCGGGTGTTGCGGGGCGTCGCTTCTGTGTTCGGGTGGAGCGGAAACGGTGGCCTGCGCCGCGCGGTACGCGGCGGCGCAGGCATGGGTGGGGTCAGCGCCTGCCGCGCGTCGCCTTGCGGGCGGCCTTGCGGGGTGCGGACTTGCGCACGGACTTCCTCACGCCCTTGCGCGGTGCGGCCTTGCGTACGGCCTTGCGCGCGCCCTTGCGCGGCGCGGCCTTGCGCACGGCCTTGCGCGGTGCGGCCTTGCGGGTGGCCTTCTTCGCGGCCTTGCGCGGAGCAGCCTTGCGCGCGACCTTCCTGACCGCCTTGCGCACCGCCTTCTTCGCGGCGGAGGCCTTGCGGGCGACTTTCTTGGCCGCCTTCTTCACGGCTTTCTTCGCGGTGCCGGCGGCGGCCGCGAGTTCGTCCTTGCTCTTGCGCGCGATGTCCATGCGGTGCGCGCGGGCGTAGCTCTGGATGTCCTTGAACGAACCGTCGGCGTTGCGGACGGCGTAGAGCTTCTTGCCGCCTCGGCTGTACATCGTGGTGCGCTTGGTGGCCATGCTTCGCTCCTTCGCGGCGTGACGTCGTCACCTTCGGCCGGCCGCCGCGGACCGGCCGAAGGTGCGTGCGAATCAGCGGCGACGGCCTGCCTTCTTCGCGGCCTTGCGGGCGGGCGCGCGCTTGGCGGCCTTGCGGGCCGGACCCTTGCGCATCGCCTTCCTGGCGGCCTTCTTCACGGCCTTGCGCGGGCCGGCAGCCTTGCGCGCGACCTTCTTCATCGCCTTCTTCGCGGCCTTCTTCGCCGGTGCGGCCTTGCGCGCGACCTTCTTCGCGGCCTTCTTCACCGCCTTCTTCGCGGTGGCCTTCTTGCCTGCCTTCTTGGCGGCCTTCTTCGCCGCCTTCTTGGCCGGCGCCGGCTTGGAGCCGACGACCGACTTGGCCCTGGCGACGACCGCCTTGACCTTGCGGGCCGCCTGCTTGCGCGCCTTGGCCGCCTTGGTCGCGACCTTCTTGGCCGTGTTCTCGACCGCCTGCTTGGCGTCCGAAGCCGCGTTGCTGACGGAACTGGCGACCGCGCTGGCGGCGTCGGCGATCGAGCTGCCGATCTGCGACGCGCCTTCCTTCAGACCATCGAACGTACCGCCTTCACTGTGCATGGGGATCCCCTCTCCTGTTTCTCGGTGTTGTGAGCTTGACGGATGACGTGAATCTCGAGACACGGATGACGCAACGCCGGTGGCCTTTTGCCCATGCATCCATGGGCGTGCCCGCGCGATCGGAACCTCGCACGGCAAGTTCAGAACTTGCCGTAATAGCCTTCCTTCAACGCGTCGAACAGGTTGGCCGCGGTGTGCGTTTCGCCATCGTACTCGATCTCTTCGTTGCCCTTGACCTCCACCACTTCGCCGTCTTCGAGTTCGAAGCGGTAGGTGGTGTTGGCCAGATCATGCTCCTTCACGAGCACTCCTTGGAAGGCCGCCGGGTTGAAGCGGAACGTGGTGCAACCCTTGAGCCCCTGCTTGTGCGCGTAGCGGTAGATGTCCTTGAAGTCTTCGTACGGGTAGGCGGTCGGGACGTTGGCGGTCTTGGAGATCGACGAGTCGACCCATTTCTGCGCGGCGGCCTGGATGTCGACGTGCTCGGTCGGGGTGATGTCGTCGGCCGAGACGAAGTAGTCCGGCAGCTTCTCGGCCGGGTCCTGCGAGAACGGCATCGCCTTGCCGTTGATGAGTTCGCGGTAGGCGAGCAGCTCGAAGCTGTACACCTCGACCTTCTCCTTGGACTTCTTGCCCTCGCGGATCACGTTGCGGCTGTAGTGATGGGCGAACGAGGGCTCGATGCCGTTGCTCGCGTTGTTGGCGAGCGACAGGCTGATCGTGCCGGTCGGCGCGATCGAGCTGTGGTGGGTGAAGCGCGCGCCGGTCTCGGCGAGCTCGGCGACCAGCGCGGGGGCCACTTCGGCCACGCGCTGCATGTAGCGGCTGTATTTCGCGTGCAGGACCCGGCCGGGGATCGTGTCGCCGACCTTCCAGCCGTCGGCGGCCATCTCAGGGCGCTTGCGCAGCATCTCGCCGGTGACGGTGAAGTCCCGGGCGAGGATCGGCGCCGGGCCCTTCTCCCTGGCGAGCGAGAGCGCGACTTCCCAGCCGGCGAGCGCCATCTCGCGGCTGACGTCCTCGGTGAACGCGCAGGCCTCGGGCGTGCCGTAGCGCTTCTTGAGCATCGTCAGCGTGCTGCCGAGGCCGAGGAAGCCCATGCCGTGGCGGCGCTTGCTGAGGATCTCGTTGCGCTGCTGCGCGAGCGGCAGGCCGTTGATCTCGACCACGTTGTCGAGCATGCGCGTGAACACGCGCACGACTTCCCGGTACTCCTCCCAGTCGAAGCGCGCGTTCGGGCCGAACGGGTCGCGCACGAAGGTCGTGAGGTTGACCGAGCCGAGCAGGCACGAGCCGTACGGCGGTAATGGCTGCTCCCCGCACGGGTTGGTCGCGCGGATGTTCTCGCACCACCAGTTGTTGTTCATCTCGTTGACGCGGTCGATGAGGATGAACCCGGGCTCGGCGTAGTCGTACGTCGAGACCATGATCATGTCCCACAGGTGGCGCGCGCGCAGGTGGCCGTACACCTTGCACGCGACGAGGCCGTCATCGCGGGTGATGTAGTTCTTGTGCGTCGGCCAGTCGCGCCAGACGACCTTGGTCGCGTCGTCGAGGTCGATCTCGTCCTGCTCCTTGACGTGGATCGGGAACACCAGCGGCCAGTCGGCGTCCTGCTCGACCGCCTCCATGAAGCCGTCGGTGATCAGCAGCGAGAGGTTGAACTGGCGCAGGCGCCCGTCCTCGCGCTTGGCCTTGATGAACTCGCGCACGTCCGGATGGGAGACGTCGAACGTGCCCATCTGCGCGCCGCGGCGGCCGCCCGCGGACGACACGGTGAAGCACATCTTGTCGTAGATATCCATGAACGACAGTGGCCCGGACGTGTACGCGCCCGCGCCCGACACGTACGCGCCGCGCGGGCGCAGCGTCGAAAATTCATAGCCGATGCCGCACCCTGCCTTCAGCGTGAGGCCGGCCTCGTGCACCTTCTCGAGGATGTCGTCCATCGAGTCCTCGATGGTCGCCGAGACGGTGCAGTTGATCGTCGAGGTCTTCGGCTTGTGTTCCTGCGCGCCCGCGTTGGACGTGATGCGGCCGGCCGGGATCGCCCCGCGGCGCAGCGCCCACAGGAAGCGTTCGTACCAGTAGGTTTTCTTTTCCTGGGTTTCCTCGACCTCGGCGAGCGCCCGCGCGATGCGCTGGTAGCTGTGGTCGATGTCCTTGTCGACCGGTTCGCCCTGCTTGGATTTGAGGCGGTATTTCTTGTCCCAGATGTCGTAGGACGCCGGCTGCAGCGGAATGTCCGCCGCCCCGCGCGCGAGCTGCTCAAGGCGCACCGTGCTCATGTTGTTTTCTTGCTCCCGTACCCATCGGCATCACGCCGACGTTGCCAACCGATGCCTGCGCCACCCTCCCGAGGCGACGCAGCCTCCTGCTTCCTGCTGCACCCCACCTGTTGCGCGGCACAATCTATAGGTTGCACCGCACAAGGCGAACACAAGATGTTGTGACGCCGGCGCCCAAAACTACGCCGCCCGCCGGATGAAGTAAAGCTTGACTCACAGCGAATCGCGGTCTGATGCGATTCGTGACATGCGGGCCCTCGTCATGGCCTGGCGCACGGCTAGCGTTTGCCTGCGCCTGCTGCGCCCGAACGCGAGCGCGTCGGCGGTCCGGACAGCGCTTCGATGCCGTTGCAGGCGCCCACCCTGGGGCGTATCCAATCCCGGCGCGGGGTCCGATGCCGCGGTCGCGCACAGGTGCGCCCCTGCATCGTCGCCGGGAGGCGAAGCTGAATGGCTACCCGTGCCCGCCATGTCGATGCTTGAATGAGCGGAAACCGACGCCCATTCGTGCGGTCAGAGAGCGGCCCGTGCGTGCATGCGGCGCCCGCGGCGCGCCGCCCTGCCGCCGGGGGCGGTTCCAGCGCATTCCATCCATCGAACACACCAAGGACGTTGCCCATGACCGCGACCACCCGTCGTTTCGCCTACGCCTCGCTGCCGCTGCTGCTCGGCCTCGCCCTCGGTGCGCTCTGGGGTGGCGGCGGGCATCCGGCGACCGCCGCGCTGCCGCCGGCGATCGACGGCCAGGCGCTGCCCTCGCTCGCGCCGATGCTCGAGCGCGTGACGCCCGCGGTGGTCAACATCGCCTCGAAGACGCACGTCGCCGTGCGCAACCCGTACTTCGACGACCCGATCTTCCGCCGCTTCTTCGGCGTGCCGAACATGCCGCGCGAGCGCGTGCAGCAGTCGCTCGGCTCGGGCGTGGTGGTCGACGCGGCGAAGGGGTACATCCTCACCAACAACCACGTCGTCGATGGCGCCGACGACATCTCGGTGACGCTCTCCGACGGCCGCACGCTGAAGGCGAAGGTGCTCGGCACCGACCCCGACACCGACCTCGCCGTGCTGCAGATCCCGGCCGAGAAGCTGACCGCGCTGCCGATCGCCGACTCGTCCGCGCTGCGCATGGGCGACTTCGTCGTCGCGGTGGGCGACCCGTTCGGCATCGGCCAGAGCGCGAGCACGGGCATCGTCTCCGGCCTCGGCCGCAGCGGTCTGCGCGGCGCGGGCTACCAGAACTTCATCCAGACCGACGCATCGATCAACCCGGGCAATTCCGGCGGCCCGCTGGTGAACCTGCGCGGCGAACTCGTCGGCATCAACTCGATGATCTACACGCCCTCGGGCGGCAGCGTCGGCATCGGCTTCGCGATCCCGTCCAACCTCGCCAGCGACGTGATGCGCCAGCTCGTCACGACCGGCCAGGTCAAGCGCGGCGTGCTCGGCGTCGAGGCGCAGGACCTCACGCCCGAACTCGCGCGCGTGCTCGCGCTTGACGGCATGCACGGCGCGGTCGTCACGCGCGTGCGCGCGAACTCGCCGGCCGAGACCGCGGGGCTGCGCGCGGGCGACGTGATCGTCTCGCTCAATGGCAAGAACGTCGGCAGCGCGCAGGACCTGCACAACATCGAAGGGCTCACGGCACCGGGCGCCGCGGTCGCCGTCGGCGTGCAGCGCGACGGCAAGCTCATCACGATCAGCACGGCGCTCAAGCCGACCGAACTCGTGGTGCTCGCGGGCGATGCGCTCGACCCGCGCCTTGCCGGCGTCACGTTCAGCGAGCTCGCCGACGACGTGCGCCGCCAGGGCGTCAGCGGCGTCAGCGTGAGCCGCATCGCCCGGAACAGCCCCGCCTACGCCGCGGGCCTGCGCAACGGCGACGTGATCGTCGCGCTCAACCGCCGCGACCTTTCCGGCCCGAGCGATTTCTCGCGCCTGCTCGCGAGCCGTCCGCGCCAGCTCATGTTGACGCTGTTGCGCGGGGACGAGGCGTATTACCTGCTCCTGCAGTGAGGTCCTCGTGCAGGCGGTACGCGCAACGCGCGTGCGGCCGCGACGACCGAGAACCCCGTGGGAGCGATTCGTTCAGTCATGTAGGGCGGTACGCGTGCACGCGCGTGCCGCCGCGGCCTCGCGCCGACCCGCGGCTCGCGGCCCGTACAACGGCGTTCAGGGCACCGGCCGCCGCCTGTGCGCGCGGTCGCGGCAGGCGGTGAAACCGCGTGCTAAGGTGCGCTCCACTCCGTTCACCGCACGAACCGCACACCATGTCGCCACGCCGCTTCCTCCGCCCGCTGCTGCTCGCCGCCGCCGCCCTCCTCGGCACGGGCTTCGCCGTCGCCGCCCCGCAGGACGACCTCGTCTGGCGCGGCGACCACACCACCGGGCGCGCGATCATGGACGACCTCGCCAAGGAATACGCGAAGCAGAAGCTCGGCAAGATCTCGCTGCAACCGTTCAGCACCGTGTCCGGCCTCGACGCGGTCGCCAACGGCAGTGCCGACATCGCCGGCAGCGCGCGCGGCAAGTACCTGCGCCGCGCCCAGGAAGCGTCGCTCGAGTTCTCGCCCGTCGCGCTCGACGCCGCGGTGCTCGTGACGCACCCGAAGAACCCGGTGCGCAACCTCACGCTCAAGCAGGTCTACGACATCTATTTCGGCCGCATCAAGAACTGGAAGGAACTCGGCGGCGAGGACAAGGAGATCAACCTGTACGGCATCGCCGCACCGCTCGACGGCGTCGAGTACTCCTTGCGCGAACTCGTCTACCGCAAGGGCGACCAGCCGGTCGCGGTGCCGCGCCTGTACCTCAACACGATCAAGCTCGAGGAAGCGATCACCCTCGATCCCGCCGGCCTCGGCCTGTCCACGCTCGCCAGCGTCCACGCGAACAAGGGCGTGCGCGCGATGCAGATCGAAGGCGTGGACGCGTCGGTGCGCAACGTCACCGACGGCACCTATCCGCTCTATATCACGCTCTACTCGGTCAACCGCGCCGACTCGCCCAAGCTCGCCGCGATCGACAGGTTCCGCAACTTCCTCGCCACGCCCGCGGCGAAGGAAATCCTCAGGAAGCACCAGCTGATCCCGTACGCGGACGCGAGCGACCTCGTCGCGAAGAACGACGAGCGCATGAAGTTCATCGACGCGCGCGTCGGTCGCGATGCGGTCGCCGCCGCGGCGCTCGCCGCGGGCACGACGCCGCCGGCGCCGGTCGCCGCGCCGCGCGCCACGCTCGCCGCCAAGCAGGGCATCGCGCCGACCTCCGAGACGGCGCAGGCCGCGCGCGAGAACCTCGCCCGCGCCGAGGCGAAGAAGCAGGCCGAAGCCGAGGCACGGAAGGTCGCCGAGGCGAATGCGAAGAAGGCCGCTGCAGCCAATGCGGCGCCCGTCGCGAAGCAGGACGCGCCTGCGCCGAAGAAGGCGCCGGCCAAACCCAAGGCCAAGGTCGCGAAGGCGGCGGCGCCGAAGCCGAAAGCCGAGGCAGCGGCCAAGGCCGAAGCGCCCAAGCCGGTGTCGTTCGGCAACGTCAGCGCGGGCAGCACCGGCCACTGAGCCGCGTGCGGCGCCATGCGCATCCGCGCGGTCTCGCTCGACCTCGACGACACGCTGTGGCCGATCGAGCCGGCGATCGTCGCGGCCGAGCAGGCGCTCGACGACTGGCTGCGCACGCACCACGCACCCGTCGCCGCCGCGTGGCCGATCGCCGCGCTGCGTGAACTGCGCGAGCGCGTCTCGGACGAACATCCGCATCTCGCCCACGACTACACCGCGCAGCGCCTGATCACGCTCGAACGTGCGTTCGCCGCCTGCGGCATCGGCGACGAGCACGTCGCCGACGCGTACGAGGTGTATTTCGCCGCGCGCAACCGCGTCGACTGCTACCCCGACGCACTGCCCGCGTTGCAGGCGATCGGCGCGCGCCTGCCGCTCGCGAGCATCTCCAACGGCAATGCCGACCTCGCGCGCATCGGCCTGCGCGCGCACTTCCGCGCCTGCATCTCGGCGCGCGAATGCGGCATCGCCAAGCCGGCCGCGGCCATCTTCCATGCCGCCTGCGACGCGCTCGGGCTTGCGCCCGGCGACGTGCTGCACGTCGGCGACGACCCCTGGCTCGACGTCGCCGGCGCGCAGGCGGCCGGCCTGCGCACCGCGTGGCTCAACCGCGGCGGCGGCCCATGGCCCGATCACGCGGCGCTCGCCGGCGTGCGCCCGGACCTCGAAGTGCGCAACCTCGGCGAGCTCGCACGCTGGATCCAGCTGCATGCGGCCGAGGCCGGTCGCGCCGGCTGAACCGGCGCGCACGCGAGGCGGCCGACGAGGCACAATCCGTGTTTGCCGCCGCGCACGCCGCAGGCGTAGCGGCGAACGACAGACGAGGACAGCGATGGATGCCTGGAGCATGACCAAGGACGCCGACGGCGCGACACCCCTGATCGCGGTCGACCGCGCGAATTTCGCCGCGGTCGCCGACGCGCTCGGCGCGACGGTGCGGCGCTGGTGCGCCGCGAATGGCTTTGCCGGCGAGGCGGGCCGCTTCGTGCTCGTGCCGGACGCCGACGGCGCGGCCGGCGTCGTGCTCGCCGGCTGCGACGCGCGAGAGGGCGTGTTCGCGCTCGCCTCGCTGCCGCCGCGCCTGCCCGAGGGACGCTACACGCTCGACGCGCGCGGACTCGCGCTCGACGCGGGCGACGTCGCGCTCGGCTGGGCCCTCGGCGCGTACCAGTTCACGCGCTACAGGAAGCCGGCGCGCAAGCCCGCGCAACTCGTGATCGACGACGCGGTCGCGGCACGCGTCGAGGCGCTCGCGGCCGCCGCTTACCAGGTGCGCGACCTCGTCAACACGCCGACCGAGGACATGGGCCCGGCCGAACTCGCGGGCGCCGTGCGCGCGCTCGCCGAGCGGCACGGCGCGCAGTACCGCGAATGGGTCGGCGACGAACTGCTCGCGGCGAATTTCCCGACCATCCACGCGGTCGGCCGCGCGAGCCACCGCGCGCCGCGCCTCGCGGAACTCACCGCGGGTTCCGCCGGCGCGCCGCATCTCGTGCTCGTCGGCAAGGGCGTGTGCTTCGACACCGGCGGGCTCGACATCAAGCCTTCCGACGGCATGCGCTGGATGAAGAAGGACATGGGCGGCGCCGCGCACGCGATTGCGCTCGCCTCGCTCGTGCTCGCGGCGAAGCTGCCGGTGCGCCTGACCCTGCTCGTGCCCGCGGTCGAGAACGCGATCGCCGGCAATGCCTATCGCCCCGGCGAAGTCGTCACGACGCGCGCGGGTATCAGCGTCGAGGTCGACAACACCGACGCCGAGGGCCGCCTCGTGTTGTGCGACGCGCTCGCCTACGCCGCCGAGCACAAACCCGATCTCATCCTCGACTTCGCCACGCTCACCGGCGCCGCACGCGTCGCGCTCGGCCCGGACCTGCCCGCGCTGTTCGCCAATCGGGACGACGTCGCCGGCGCGCTGCTCGAGGCGGCGCAGGCGACGCGCGACCCGCTCTGGCGCCTGCCGCTGTGGCGCCCGTACCTCGCGATGCTCGACTCGCACGTCGCCGACCTCGCCAACGCGGGCGCCTCGCGCCACGCGGGCGCGATCACCGCGGCGCTCTACCTCGAGCGTTTCGTGCCCGACGCGCAGGCGTGGGCGCACCTCGACGTCTACTCGTGGAACGACGCGGACAAGCCGGGCCGACCGCGCGGCGGCGAGGCGCAAGGGTTGCGCGCGTATTTCGAGTTCCTGCGTCGACGCTATTCGTAGGGGCACGATGCGGATCGCTTCGTCGGGCGACGCGACCGAACGCTCGCGTGCGCTCGCGACGCGGTCGCCCGGCCGGCGCGGTGCGGTGGGACTCGCGGTGCGGCGTGTCGCTTTTTTCAACGCGCTCGCGCGCTGCGTCCCGCCCCTACGTGCGATGCCGTTCGAAGTCGCGGACGAGGCGGTGCGCGATCGCCTTGTAGACCGGCGTGCGGCAGAGCAGTGACGAGACCGCACGCGCGAGCATGCAGACGGCGAGGATCGGTATCACCATCTCGCGGTTGTCGGTCAGTTCCATCGAAATGATCGCCGACGTCAGCGGCGCCTGCGTCACCGCGGCGAGATAACCGGCCATGCCGAGCAGCACGACCGCCGAAGGCTCGGCGCCCGGGACGAGCGCGGCGATGTTCTGGCCGATGCCGGCGCCCACGGCGAGCGCCGGCGAGAAGATGCCGCCCGGGATGCTCGCCCAGTACGACACGACGTTGGCGAGGAACTTGAGCGCACCGAACGAGCCCGCGGGCATCGGCGCGGCGCCTTCGAGGATCGCGCGCGCCTGGTCGTAACCGGTGCCGTACACGCTGCCGGCGCTGGCGAGGCCGAGCAGCGCGAGCGCGAGGCCGCATGCCGCCGCGAAACGCAGCGGCCATCGTTCGCGCGCGCGAGCGACGCGCGCGAGCAGCCCGCTGCCGTCGAGCAGGATCACGCGTGCGAACAGGCCGCCGGCGAGGCCGCACACGATCGCGCACGGCAGGATCGCCAGCCAGCTGCGGCTGAGCGGCAGCGTGGTGGCGATCTTGCCGAAATAGGCGTACTCGCCGACGATGCCCAGCGAAACCACGCCCGCGATGATGACCGCGGTGAGCACGACGCCGCTCATGCGCGACTCGAACGCGCCTGCCATCTCTTCGATCGCGAAAACCACGCCCGCCAGCGGCGCGTTGAACGCCGCGGCGATGCCGGCGGCACCACCGGCAAGGACGAAGCGCGCGGCCGCCTGCGGATCGGCGAAACCGAATCGCCGGCCGAGGGCGTACATGAGCCCGGCACCGACGTGTACGGTCGGTCCTTCGCGGCCGATCGACGCGCCGGCCGCGAGCGCGGCCAGCGTCAACACCATCTTGCCCGCGGCGACGCGCAGCGAAAGCAGCCGCCCGCGAAAGCCCGGGTCGTCGACCTGCAGCGCGGCGATCGCCTGCGGGATGCCCGAGCCGCGCGTGGCCTTGAACGCGCCACTCGTCGCCCACGACAGCAGCGCGAACATCGCGGGTGTCAGGAGCAGCGGCCACCAGTGGCCGTGCCCGAGCAGGCGCAGGAACAGGCCGTAGACGAACTCGCTCGCGCGCGCGAACAGGATCGCCGACAACCCGACCAGCACCGCGCCGCCCCAGAGCAGCGCACGCCGCCGCCATTGCTGCGGCGAGAGCCAGTCGTGGTTCTTCAGGCGGTCGATGGCCGATGTCACGCGGCGCCTCCCGCGCGCGGCTTCGCGCTTCGATCCGCTCTCATCCTCGCCAAGGGGTTCATGCGCGCGCCTGCCATGTCCGAATGATAGGGCGATTCCCTCGGCTGGTCGTCGGGACGCATGGGCTCCGGGAGTACGGACGCAATGCTGGACGTCGTCATTCCGACGAAAGCCGGAATCGGCTCTGCATGCAGACGAAGTCGCCGCGACGACGCGAGGAGGTTCCGCGTCTGCGCTTCCGCTTCTGCGCTTTGGCTTTGCTCCGCCGGGGTCCCCTCGGCGCCGGCGGGCGTCGGCCGAAATGGCCCGAAGGGTGCGCGCGATGGATCGCGCGCAGTGCGGACGACCGCGGACCCGCGAGGCGAAGGCTCGAGGGCGGCGACGCGGGGTGCCCTTTCTCTTGGTGCCTTCTCTTTGGGCAAGCAAAGAGAAGGCACCTGCTCGCCGCCGAGGCGAGCGGAATCGCGCGACAGCTCCGCGTTCCAGCAATGGAAGCCATGCGCATCGACAGCAGGAGCACAATGGATTGCCGCTTTCGCGGGAATGAGCGGTTTGCCCAAGTGCTGGATTCCGGCTTTCGCCGCATGACGGCGCGGACGCGAATGGAGCTCGCGCCAGCGCATCGCCTCATGAGCGACGGCGCACCAACGAAAAAGGCCCGGAACCCCGGGCCTTCTCCAACACGTCGCCGCAGGCGCGATCAGTTCACCTCGAGTGGCACCACCGCACCGCGCGGCAGCACCTGCTGCGCGAGCTTGGTGTCCGAGCGCACGAGGCTGATTTCATCGGCGAGGATGTGGGCGGCTTCGTCGAGGACGACGTCGTGCTTCTCCTTCGCTTCCTTCTCGCGTGCCACCTCGGTCGTGATGCCACGCTCGTCGGGTTGCAGGCCGTCGTCCTGCAGGGCGGGCTTGCCGCCCGCATCGTCGTCGGCGGTGGCGCCGGCGACGCGGGTCTTGTCGCCGGCCGCGGACTTGCGGCCACCCTTGTCCTTCGCTTCGTCGGTCAGCTTCTGCTGCGTCTTCGCGGCCGGATCGGCGTCCGGCACCGCGTGGCCAACGGCCGCCTCGCGCGCCTTGCGCTTGGCTTCCTGCTCGTCGCGCTCCTTGCGCCGCACCTGTTCGTTGAGCGATACCGTCTTCTGCTCGCGCAGTGCGCGCAGGTCGGCGAGGTCGGCTTCGAAGTTCTTCCACTCGCCGTTCGCGGCGATGCGGCCGGCGTGGCGCTCGGCGAGCAGCGGCACGATCGGCTTGAGGTCGGCGACCGGCTGGTACTTCGCCGGCGCGATCGACGTCCACGGCAGTGCATTGTCGTAGCTCGACTCGCCGAAGTCCTGCGCGTCGACCGTGAGCGGGAAGCTGATGTCCGGCGTGACGCCGCGCAGCTGGGTCGAGCCGCCGTTGATGCGGAAGAACTGCGCGATGGTCATCTTGACCTCGCCGTAGGCGGGCTTCTCGTTGTGCGCGACGTCGTCGAGGTCGACGAGGTTCTGCACCGTGCCCTTGCCGAACGTCGGCTCGCCGATGATGACGCCGCGACCGTAGTCCTGGATCGCCGCGGCGAAGATCTCCGACGCGGACGCGGAGGCGCGGTTGACGAGCACCGCGAGCGGGCCGTCCCAAGCCATGCCTGCGCGCGTGTCGGCGTCGGCTTCGACCTGGCCACTCGCGTTGCGTACCTGCACGACCGGGCCCTTGTCGATGAACAGGCCGGTGAGGTCGGTCGCCTCGGCGAGCGAGCCGCCGCCGTTGTTGCGCAGGTCGACGATGACGCCGTCGACCTTGTCGGCCTTGAGTTCACCGAGCAGCTTCTCGACGTCGCGCGTCGCGCTCTTGTAGTCGCGGTCGCCACGGCGCCGCGCGTCGAAGTCCTGGTAGAACGTCGGCAGCGAGATCACGCCGATCCGGCGCGTGTGCTGCGCGTCCTTGACCTCGATGATCGACTTCTTCGCCGCCTGCTCCTCGATGCTGACCTTCTTGCGCACGAGCGAAAGCGTGAAATGCTTGCCGTCGGGGCCGGCGTCGGCCGGCAGCACCTCGAGGCGCACGACCGTGTCCTTGTTGCCGCGGATCTTCTCGACGACGTCGTCGAGGCGCCAGCCGACCACGTCGGTGATCGCGCCGTTCTCGCCCTGGCCGACGCCGACGATGCGGTCGCCGACCTTGAGCTGCCTGGACAGCGCGGCCGGGCCACCCGGCACGATCTCGCGGATCGCCGTGTAGTCGTCGTCACGCTGCAGCACCGCGCCGATGCCTTCGAGCGACAGCTTCATCGCGATGTCGAAGTTCTCCGACGCGCGCGGGCCGAGGTAGTTGGTGTGCGGCTCGATCGACGAGGCGTACGCGTTCATGAACGTCTGGAACACGTCCTCGCTGTTGAGCTGGCGCACGCGGTCGAGGTAGTTGGCGTAGCGCTTGTCGAGCGTCTCGCGGATGTCCTTCTCGGCCTTGCCGGCGAGCTTGAGGCGCAGCCAGTCGTTCTTGATGCGCTTGCGCCAGATGTCGTCGACCTCGGCCTCGTCCTTTGGCCACGGCGCCTTGTCGCGCTCGTAGACGTAGCTCTCGTCCTTGCTGAAGTCGAAGCCCTTGGGCAGCAGCGAGCGCGCGTAGGCGACGCGCTCGGCGACGCGCTGCTCGTAGATGTTGAACATCGCGTACGGCGCGACGAGGTCCTGGTTGTAGATCGCGTCGTCGAGCGTGGTGCGGTAGGCCGCGAACTTGTCGATGTCGGCCTGGGTGAAGAACAGCCGGTCGCCGTCGAGCGCGTCGAGGTAGCGCTTGAAGATCTGCTCGCTCATCGCGTCGTCGAGCGGCGTCGGCTTGTAGTGGAAGTGGGTGAGGAAGCGCGTCGCCCAGACCGCGGCTTCGCTCTGCGACGGCGTCGCCTTGAGCAGCGGTGCGGCGCCTTCCTCGGTCGTGGGTTTGGCGAACACGACCGGGCCGACGACGGCGGCCAGGGCGAGGCAGAGCAGCGACTTCCGCATGAAACCGATCTCCTGGGCGCGAACGCGCTTCGCGACGTGACACGGATGCACCGTACGTCCTGTACGGCATTTTGGCGAGGGTGATTTCACCCGGATTTCCCTATTACCTCAGGCAACCTGAACGTAGCCGGCCGCGTGCGCCATCTCGTCGGCGTGGTACGACGAGCGTACCAGCGGGCCCGACGCGACGTGCTGGAAGCCGATGCGGTAACCGATTTCCTCGATCGCCTTGAACTCGTCCGGCGTCCAGTAGCGCAGCACCGGGTGGTGGTGCGCGGTCGGCTGCAGGTACTGGCCGATCGTAACCATATCGACATCGTGGGCACGCAGATCGTTCAACGTTTCCTCGATCTGCTCCAACGTCTCGCCGAGTCCGAGCATGATGCCGGACTTGGTCGGCACGTCCGGGTGCTGCGCCTTGAAGCGCTTGAGCAGTTCGAGCGACCAGTCGTAGTCGGCGCCCGGGCGCACTTCGCGGTAGAGCGCGCGCGGCGTCTCGAGGTTGTGGTTGAACACGTCCGGCGGCTCGGCGGCGAACACCTCGAGCGCGCGCTCCATGCGGCCCTTGCCGCGGAAGTCCGGGGTCAGGATCTCGATGCGGATGCCCGGGTTCTCGAAGCGCACGGCCTTGATGCAGGCGGCGAAATGCGCCGCGCCGCCGTCGCGCAGGTCGTCGCGGTCGACCGAGGTGATCACGACGTACTTGAGGCCCATGTCGCGGATCGTGCCGGCGAGGTGGGCCGGTTCGAGCGGGTCGGGCGGCTTCGGCCGGCCGTGGGCGACGTCGCAGAACGAGCAGCGCCGCGTGCAGACCTCGCCGAGGATCATGAACGTCGCGGTGCCCTTGCCGAAGCATTCGTGGATGTTGGGGCAGGACGCTTCCTCGCAGACGGTGACGAGGCGGTTCTCGCGCAGCTTGGCCTTGAGCTTCGCCACCGCGTTGCCGGGCGGGATGCGCACGCGGATCCAGGACGGCTTGCGCAGCACCGGCGCATCGGCGAAAGCGGCGCGGTTGCGCGCGATCTTGTCCTCGCCGAGCTGCTTCTCGGGCGCGTCGACGACGGTCAGCGGAATGGTCTTCAGGGAGTCGCTCATGCGGGCTGCGCGACGCGCGGGGCGTCGCCGGTCGGAACGCGGGGGATTTCGGCGGCGGCGGGCACGGGGTCGAGCCCGAACTGGCGCGCCAGTTCGCCGATCAGGACCGCTTCCACCGCGGCGAGCGAGCCTGGTCCACCCAAGTCTAGCACCTGGGTGACGGCGAGACCCTGATAGCCGCAGGGATTGATGCGATGGAACGGTTCGAGGTCCATCGCGACGTTGAAGGCGAGGCCGTGGAACGAGCAGCCGCGACGCACGCGCAGGCCGAGTGCGGCGACCTTGGCGTCGCCGACGTAGACGCCGGGCGCGCCTTCGCGGCGCGCGGCGACGATGTTCCAGGTCGCGAGCGTATCGATGATCGCCTGTTCGATCCGGTCGACCAGTTCGCGCACGCCGACCTTGAGCCGGCGCAGGTCGAACAGCGGGTAGGCGACGATCTGCCCCGGGCCGTGGTAGGTCACCTGGCCGCCGCGGTCGACCGGCACCACCGGGATCTCGCCGGGCAGCAGCACGTGCTCCCACTTGCCGGCCTGGCCGAGGGTGAAGACGGGGTCGTGTTCGAGCACCCACAGTTCGTCCGGGGTATCCGGGCCGCGCGCATCGGTGAACGCCTGCATCGCGCGCCAGACGGGTTCGTAGGGTTGCCGGCCTAGGCGGCGGACGAGGACGGATCGGGACATCGCGGCGACATGGGGACAGGGCGCACTGGGCGCAAGCGGAAAGACCGGCCGAGCGTGCGAAATCCCGCAATCGCCACGCCGACCCCGGAATCGCCGCTGCGGCGTTGCTACACAGCGGCGGGAGGCGGTCATGGTGGCACGAATCCTTGTGGCAGGCATCGTCTTCGCACTCGGCACGGGGCTTGCGGCCGCCTCGGACGAACCGCTCCCGATCGACGACGCGCCGATCGGCGACATGACGCCGACCGACTACCGGCAGGTGGAGCGCGATCTCTAGACGCGCTGCGCGCCGCCACGTCGCCGCGCCAGCAGGTCCTCGCGGGACGGCTCTACCTGGAATGAAGATGAAACGCCGGGCGCGCTGCGGTGCAAGCGCGAGGACGTCGTCGCCCAGGCCGCACGCGCGGCGCCGCAGGATGCCTTCGTGCAGTGGATGGCCGCCGACACCGGCAGCTACTACAGCAGCCAGTGCGGCCCGACGCAGTGGCCGGTGGCCGAGGTCGCCAGCCTCGTGCGCCTGGAACCGGACAACGCGGGCGCGCTGCAGTACGCGGTCGCGCTCGCGCAGGCGAAACACGACGATGCCGCGCTCGACGAGGCGCTCGCCCGCATGGCCTCGGCGACGCGCGCCGACGATCATCTCGGCGACGAGATCGCCGAATGGCGCAAGGTCTACATGGCGCATCCGGAAGGCAACCTTGTCCTTCCGATGTGGAGCGAGGCGCCCGCTTCCGAGCGTGCGCTGCTCGGCGCGCTGAACCAGACCAGCTATCGCGCCTCGCCCGTCCAATTCGCCCTCGCCCAGGCATGCACGCCCGATGGCGACAGCGAACGCGATGGAAGCGGGCAGCGACGCGCGCACGCGCGTGCTGGCGCTCGCGTCGGCGCCGATGCGCGCGATCATGGCGGCGACCACGTCGAAGTCCGATGCCGGCGCCGATCCCGCAGCCGACGCGAGGGCCGCGCTGGCCGACTTCGCCGCGGCGCACCCCGATGACGCCTTCGTGCAGTGGATGGCCGCCACGCAGGGCGATGCCCCGGCGCGCACCCGGCTGCAGCGGCTCGAACCGGACAATGCGGCGGCGTGGGCGCTGTCGCTCACGGACACGTCGATCGAGCCGAAGCAGACCCTCGAGCGCATGGCATCGGGCCGCCGCCATTCGCAGCACGTGAAGCAAGCCGTCGACCTGTGGCTGGCGGCGGTCAGGAAATTTCCGCCGCCCGCCGATCTCCATCTCGCCGGGTTCGTCCCGACGGAGCCGGACTCGACGAAGGTCGCGTTCTCCGTCGACGACCGCGCCGCGATGGCCGCCTCGGTGTTCGCAACGATGAGCGCGATGGGGGGCAGCGAGCCTTTTGCCGCGCTCATGAAAAACTGCGTGGAGAAATCGCCGCATTGCGTGACGATCGGCCGGACCCTGTCCGACCGCTCGGATACGCTGATCGGCACGCGCCTCGGCTACGCGCTGCTGAGCAAGCAGCATGCGATGACCGCGGCGGACATCGCGAGCGCGCGTCGCCTCGACGGGTGGCAGGGAGGCATGCGCAGCCTCTCGACGTCCGCGGAGGCACTCGCCTATCTGCGCGATTCGATCGCGCACGGCGAGATCGGCGCAAGGGCACGCTCGAGCCACCCGCGGACTGGCGATCGCCAAGCGAAAAACAGGCCGTCGCGAAACCCTAGGAGCGGCGCGGACATCGCTCTTCGAGCAGTGTCGCGCAAAGAATATTGCCGATGCCGGTTGCCGGACGATGGCAGTCGGACGTTGCGGCCACCACGTCGGCGGCACGCACTGCGTGCGTACCGCCCTACACGCTTGGGCCGGTCGCGATGCGCTTTCCCGGTAGGGCGGTACGCGCGCAGCGCGTGCCGCCGTCGAGCCGCGGAAGCATCGCGGCTGAAGCCGCTTCCACGACCACGAGCAGCGGCGTGCTGCCGGCGATGTGCTGCGTCAGAGCGTCCAGCGCACCGCGGGATCGGCGCGCAGCGCCGCATGTGCCGCGTCGTAGAGCTCGCGCGTCGGGCAGGTGAAGCTCACCGACACCGAGACGTAGTTGCCGGCGCGCGAGGGGCGCACGCGCTGCGACCCGGCGAGCACACTGAGTCCGAGGCCTTCGAGGATCTCGCCGACCTTGCGCTCGAGCTCGGCCGTGGCGCTGCCCATCGCGTTGATTTCGAATACGCCGGGGAACTGGAAGCCCTGGTCGGGGCTCTGCGGGCGGATGTCGTCGAGGTCTTTCATTGCGGTCAGCATCGGTGATCCAGGGGTTCGGGGCAAGCGCGGCGCACCGCGCAAACGCGAAGCGCCGCATCGTGTGCGGCGCTTCGTCCATGCCCTCCAGATGACGGTGCGGGCGGCGGTTTTCAACCGCCGCCGCGGGCAGGCCTCAGTCGCCCTTGGGCGCGGCCGAGGACACGTTCGCGCCCGCGTCACCCTTGAACCACATCCAGGCGCCGTCGCTGAGGCGCTTGAAGAAGCCGCCTTCGGCACCCTGGTCGAGCGCGATGAGCGGGCGCTGCACGAGCATCTTGTCGTCGAGCTGCACCTTGAGCGTGCCGACCTGCTGCCCCTTCCCGATCGGCGCGACCAGGCGCGCGGGCATCTCGAGGCTCGCCTTGAGGTCGGTGTAGCGACCGCGCGGGAAGGTCACGAGCACGTCCTCGCTGATCCCGAGCGGCAGGTTCGCGACCGCGCCCTTCCACAGTTCCGGCGTCGCCAGCGGAGCGTTCGCGGCGTACAGCTTCTTCGTCTCGAAGAAGCGGAAGCCGTAGTTGAGCAGTTCCTGGTTGTCGTCAGCGCGCTGCTTCTCGCTCGGCGCGCCCATGACGACGGCGATGAGGCGCTGGTCGCCGCGCTTGGCCGAGGTGGCGAGGCAGTAGCCCGCTTCCGAGGTGTGGCCGGTCTTGATGCCGTCGACGGTCTCGTCGCGCCACAGCAGCGTGTTGCGGTTGTGCTGCTTGATGCCGTTCCACTCGAAGTCCTTGATCGCGTAGATCTTGTACTCCTCGGGGAAGTCGTGGATCAGCGCGCGCGAGAGCAGCGCGACGTCGTGCGCGGTCGTGTAGTGGTCGGGATTGGGCAGGCCGCTCGCATCGACGTAGTGCGTGCCGGTCATGCCGATCTTCGCCGCGTACTGGTTCATCAGCTGCGCGAACGTCTCTTCCGAACCCGCGGTGTGTTCGGCCAGGGCAATCGCGGCGTCGTTGCCGGACTGGATGATCATGCCGTACAGCAGGTCCTTCAGCGCGACCTTGCTGTTGAGCTGCAGGAAACTGGTCGAACCGTCCGTGCCGGCACCGCCCGAGCGCCACGCGCGTTCGCTGATGAACACCGGATCCTCGAGATGGATCTTGCCGTGCGCGATCTCGGCGGAGACGACGTACGAGGTCATCACCTTGGTGATCGACGCGGGCGCGACGCGCTGGTCCATGTTGCTCTCGGCCAGCACCTGGCCGCTCGCGTAATCCATGAGCACCCAGCTTTTCGCGTCGATCGCCGGCGCGGGCGGCGTCGGGCCTGCCGACGCGCCCGGCACCGGTATCGCCGGCGCGGGCTTGGCGACCGGCTGCGGCGTCGGCAGCGCAGGCGTCGCGGCCGGTGCCTGCGTGCCCGCGGGCGGTTCGGCGTGCACGGCGGCGCCGGCGAAGGCGAGGAGGACGGCGGGGGCGAACAGGAACGGCAGCTTCATCGCGAGGTAGGGTCCGGCCAACGACAAAGCCCCGATTGTCGCAGAGCGCGTCGGGCAATACACGGGCGGATTTCGGCCGCGGATGCGAACCGTTCAGGCGGAGCAGCTCAGCGTTCGATCGCGACGCGCGGCGCACCGAAGCCGAGGCGCTCCACGCGCGCGCTCAGCGCGTCGGCGGCCTCGGTGTCGGCGAGCGGACCGATGCGCAGGCGATGCACGGTGCGGCCGGCGACCGCGACCGATTCGATGCCGACGTGATCGAGGCCCGCGCGACGCGCTTCGGCGAGCGCGCGCTCGGCATTGGCACGCTCGCCGAAGGCGGCGAGCTGGAGGTAGATGCGGGGAGGGCCGAGGGCCGAGGCCCGAGGGCTGGAAACCGGCGCGGCGGATACGGGCGCACGATCTGCGCCGGCCGTGCGAATCCGACGATCGCCCGGCGACGGCGCTTGCGCGACCTGCGACGGCGGCAGCTCCTCGGGGCGGGCGGGGTCGAGCGCGCGCACTTCGACGCGCGCGGTGCCCTTCGGCCACACGCCGATCTTCACCGCGGCCGCGTACGAGAGGTCGATGATGCGGTCATCGTGGAACGGCCCGCGGTCGTTGATGCGCACGACCACGCTCTTGCCGTTGTCGAGGTTGGTCACGCGTGCATAGCTCGGCAACGGCAGCGTCTTGTGCGCGGCGCTGAACGCGTACATGTCGTACGGCTCGAACGACGACGTCATGTAGCCATGGAACTTGTTGCCGTACCATGAGGCGATGCCGCGCTCGACGTAGCCGCGTGCGTCGGGCAGCACGCGGTAGGTGCGGCCGAGCACGCTGTAGGTTTCCTTGTTGCCGTAGCGCGAGCGCGGTTCCGCCTTCGGCACGGGTTCGGGGATCTTGCCGACGTCGATCGGCGGCGCCGCCGGGCCGTCGTCCGCGTGCTGCGCGTAGCGCTCCGATTGCGGGCGCGAGGTGTCGTTCGGCCAGCGCGCGGCCGTGCGCGGGGGCGCGCCCGAGGCGCCGGCGTCGGCGCGGGGGCGATGACCGGCGCAGGCCGCGAGCGCGAGGCAGGCCCCGGCGCAGGCGGCGACGCGCCAGCGCCTCATGGTTCGCCTGCCCCGCGCGCGATGGCTTGCGCGAGCTGGAACACCGCCATCGCGTACAGCGGGCTCTTGTTGTAGCGCGTGATCGCGCGGAAATTGCCGAACACGAGCCAGTATTCGACGCCGAGGTCGCCGTCGAGCCGGAGCAGCGTCGACGGCGTGTCGGCGTCGATCTTCTCGAGCGGTGCGTAGCCCCAGGCCTCCATCTGCTGCAGCGGGTAGACCGGGTCGAGGCCGGGGTCGGGCAGCACGCGCGCATCGGCCGCCGGCTGCGCGCGCACGGCGACCGGCTGGCCGGCCTGCCAGCCGTGCTCGGCGAAATAGTGCGCGATGCTCGCCGTGATGTCGGGCAGCGAACCCCAGAGGTCGATGCGCCCGTCGCCGTCCTCGTCCTTCGCCCACTTGGCGACGCTCGTCGGCATGAACTGGCCCCAGCCCATCGCGCCCGCGTAGGAGCCGCGCAATGCATCGATCGGATAGGCGAGATGCGCGTCGCCGAGCAGGAACAACTGCTTGAGCTCGCCGCGGAAGAATTTGGCGCGCGGAGGATAATGGAACGCGAGCGTCGCCAATGCATCGAGCACGCGGTACTTGCCGGTGATCGCGCCGTAGCTCGTTTCGACGCCGATGATCGCGACGATGATCTCGGGCGCGACGCCGTACTCCTTGCCGACGCGCTCGAGCAGTTCGCGGTTGGCGCGGTAGAACGCGACGCCGTCGTCGATGCGCTTGTCGGTGAGGAAGATCGGCGCGTAGTCGCGCCACGTCCGCGTCGCTTCCGCCGGGCGCGCGATCGCATCGAGGATGGATTGCTGCACCTTGGCACCGGCGAGTGTCGCGAGCACGTCCGCTTCCGGCGGCCCGCCTTCGCGCGCGACTTCGGCCGCGAAGGCGCGTTCGTCGGCGCCGGGCGCGCCGATGTCGCCGTTCGTCGCGGCAGCGAAGCCGCGACCGGCGCCCAGCAGGCAGATCGACACGAGGACCAGATGAGCGCGCGCGGCGCGAAACGATGCCTGCATGCGCCTACTCTACCATCGCGCCGCGCGACGGCGTCGAGCGCATGCCTGAACGTGCAGGCCTCGCGGGGGGCGCGGCCGGAGCGCCTGCCCTGCGGCGACCGCGTCCGGTCCGCGCGGGCCTGCTTCGCAACGCACGACACGCGGTTGTCCTACGTGCCGGCGCGCCGGCGCCGGATCGCCGTCGCATCGCGACGAGCCGATGCTGCAGGGAGCGGCGTCGCCATGGTGGCCGCGTCGCGCAATGTCCAGGGAGGACGTCCATGTTCCGTCGCTTCATCGCCGTTCTCGCCGTGCTGCTCGCCGTCGCCGGGCCCGCCCACGCCGACTCGCACCGCACGCGCTACGTCGACCCCTACAGCTACTTCACCACCGACGCGCAGTTCGAGGCCTGGTATTCCCTGCGCGCGCGCCTCGCCGTCGGCTTCGACGACATCTGCGGCGACACGTTCTGCGAAGGCGACTTCAGCAACATCGCGCCACTGCGCTTCCAGTGCTCGGTGCAGGCCGGCAACGGCCGCATCGGCCGCTGCGTCTGGTCGTTCGCCGCGAGCGAGGAGGACATCGATCCGGCCACCGGCGCGCTCGAAGTGCGGCAACCGACGTGGCAGTGCCCGATCCAGCTCGGGCCGCATACGACCATCGACGAACTCCTCGCGGCGCTCGCCGGCGACGATCCGCTGCAGACCGCACTGCCGGGCACGGCATCGTCGATCTACGACAGCCTCGGCCACTGCCTATGATCGCGGCCGCCGCTGCGCGCAGGCATCGCTGCGCGCGGCGGCGAGGACGACACGCCGGCGATCGCGCGCCGAACCCGGCGACCCGCTATTGCACCGCGAGCACCTTGCGGTGCGCGTGGATCGACATGAGCACGCCGAACCCCGCGAGCAGCGACACCGCCGAGGTGCCGCCGTAGCTCACCAGCGGCAGCGGCACCCCGACCACCGGCAGCATGCCCGTGATCATGCCGCCATTGACCATCACGTAGACGAACAGCGACATGCTGATCGCGCCGGCCAGCAGGCGCGCATAGGTGTCCTTCGCCTCGGCGGCGATCCACAGGCAGCGCGCGATGATGAAGACGTAGAGCGCGAGCAGCAGCAGTACGCCGACGAGCCCCCATTCCTCGGCGAACACGGAGAAGATGAAGTCGGTCGTGTGCTCCGGCAGGAACTCCAGCCGCGACTGCGTGCCGTGATGCCAGCCCTTGCCCCATACCCCGCCCGAGCCGACCGCGATTTTCGACTGGATGATGTGCCAGCCGTTGCCGAGCGGATCGGCCTCCGGATCGAGCAGGGTGAGCACGCGATTGCGCTGGTACTCGTGCAGGAAATGCCAGGCGACCGGCACCATGCCGGCGAACGCGGCGAGCAGCGCGCCGATGCGCCACCAGGCGAGCCCGGACAGGAAGATGCCGAACGCGCCGCTCGCGGTGATCAGCAACGCGGTGCCGAGGTCGGGCTGCTTGGCGATCAGCACGGCCGGCACCGCGATCAGCGCGCCGGCGGCGCCGAGCGTGCCCCAGCCGGGCGGCAGCGGGCGGCCATTGAGGTACCAGGCGATCATCATCGGCATCGTGAGCTTGAGCAGCTCCGACGGCTGGAAGCGCACGATCCTGAGGTCGAGCCAGCGATTCGCGCCGCGGCCCTCGCCGTGGATCACGACGATCACGAGCAGCACGACGCTCGCCGCGTACAGCCATGGCGTCCAGTTGCGCAAGGTCAGCGGCGGCACGCGCGCGATCATCATCATGAGCAGCAGGCCGAGCGCGAAGCGCAGCGCCTGCGAGACCACCAGGCCGCGGTCGAGGTCGCTCGCGCTGTACAAGGTCGCGAGCCCGACGCCCATGAGCAGCAGCAGCGCGCCGAGCAACGGCAGGTCGAGGCGCGGCTTGCGCCAGATCGAGGCGAGGCGATGGCGCCATTCGTGCAGCAGGTCGTCGATCATCGCGATGCCGCTCCTTCGCTGCCGCCGGCGCCGAGCTCGGCCTGTCGCTGCTGGTCGCCGGGTAGCCAGGCGTCGAGGATCTTGCGCGCGATCGGCGCGGCGTCGTGCGCGCCGCTGCGCCCGGCCTCGAGCGCGACGATGACCGCGACGCGCGCGTCGTCCGCCGG
This sequence comes from Dokdonella fugitiva, assembly GCF_004342425.1. Lineage (GTDB taxonomy): Bacteria > Pseudomonadota > Gammaproteobacteria > Xanthomonadales > Rhodanobacteraceae > Dokdonella_A > Dokdonella_A fugitiva. Next base: position 430,112 of record NZ_SLWQ01000001.1, read on the forward strand.
CGTGAACGCCTCGAACAGGACCTGATGGCGCTCGATCGGGCTCGCGCTGATGCTCGTCCATTCGGTACCGGTGCGCGAGTAACGTTCGGCGGTGCCGGTCTTGCCGGCGATCGGATACGGGAAGCCCGCGTCGATGCCGCGCGCGGTACCGCTGCGCACGACCTCGAGCATGCCCTGCTGCACGGCCGCCCAGTTGGCCGGCCGCTCGATCACGTTCTCGCGCGGCGGTGGCGGCGGCAGCGGCTCGATCTTCGCATCGACGCCCCGCTGCACCGCGCGCAACAGGTGCGGCGCGTGCGGCACGCCGCGCGCGGCGAGCGTCGACACGGCGTTGGCGAGCTGCAGCGGCGTCACGACCCAGTAGCCCTGGCCGATGCCGGCGATGACCGTCTCGCCGGGATACCACGGCTGGTTGAAGCGCCCGCGCTTCCATTCGCGCGACGGCAGCACGCCGCTGCCCTCGCCCATGAGGTCGATGCCCGTCGGCTGGCCGAAGCCGAAGCGCGTCATGAAGCCGCTGAAGCGGTCGATGCCCATGTCGAGCGCGAGCGAATAAAAGTAAGTGTTGACCGACTTGGCGATCGCCTGCACGAGGTCGACGCGACCCTGGCCGCCGCGCACGTCGTCGCGGTACGCGCGCGATTGCCCCGGTATGAAGAATTCGCCGGTCGAGAGTACGGTGTCCTCGGGACGGCGCAGGCCGAGTTCGAGGCCGCCGAGGCCGACGAACGGCTTCATCGTCGAGCCGGGCACGTAGTTGCCGCGCAGCAGGCGGTTCAACAGCGGCTTGTCGTCGGCCTCGATCAGCGCGGCATAGTCGACGCTGGCGATGCCGTTGACGAACAGGTTCGGGTCGAAGCTCGGCACGCTCACCATCGCGAGCACCTCGCCGTTGCGCGGGTCGATCGCGACCGCGGCACCGGCGCGGCCCTCGAACGCGGCCTCGGCCGCCTCCTGCAGGCGCGCGTCGATGCTGAGGTAGAGGTTCTCGCCCGGCTTCGGCGCGACGCGGAAGAGCGGTTCGCCGATCGGCCGGTGATCGGCATTGACCTCGATCTTCTCGTAGCCGACCTCGCCGTGCAGGCGCTCCTCGTAGTAGCGCTCGATGCCGGTCTTGCCGACGTGCGTGGTGCCCGCGTACTCGCCCTTGTCGAGCTTGGCCAGGTCGTCCGCGTCGATGCGACCGACGTAGCCGACCGTGTGCGCGAACTCCTCGCCGAGCGGATAGGAGCGCGTCAGGTACGGCACGACGTCGACGCCGGGGAAGGCCCAGCGGTTGACCGAGAACTTCGCGATCTCCTCTTCCGACAGCTTGAGGCGGATCGGCGTGCCCTCGTAGGACCGCTTGCCCTTGCGCAGCGCATTGAAGCGATCGACGTCGTCCTCGCTGATCGGCACGACCTCGCCGAGACGTTCGATCGTCGCCGCGAGGTCGTGCACCTGCTCGGGCGTGATCTCGAGCCGGAACGCGGCGACGTTCTCGGCGAGCAGGACGCCGTTGCGGTCGTAGATGAGGCCGCGCGCGGGCGCGAGCGGGCGGGTGAGGACGCGGTTCGCATCGGAGCGGGCGCTGAACTCCTCGTGCCGCGCGATCTGCAGGAACGAGAAGCGCGCGCCGAGCGCGACGAGGCAGACGACGATGATGAGGAAACCGGCGAGCGCGCGCCGGCGGAACAGCGCTTCTTCGTGGCGCGCTTCCTTCAGCGGCTTGTAGCGGCCTTCGCGGACGCGGGAACTGCGCATGCGCATCGCTCGCCCGCCTTCATTCGTGCGCACGCAGGCGGGCGCGCAGGTCGTCGAACAGCAGGAACACGAACGGCCACGCGAGCGTGCCGGTCAGTGGCGCGAACCAGAACGACACCGGCGGCATCGGTTCGCCGGAGAAGCCGCGTGCCATGAGCATGACGATGCGGTCGTTGAGGAGCAGCGCGAGCAACGCGAGCGACTGCTGCCAGACCGGGAAGAAGCGCAGGCGCGCGCGGAAGCGCAGTACGATGAACGCGATCACGAGCAGGCGCAGCGCCTGTTCGCCGAGCAGTTCGCCGACCAGCAGGTCGGCGGCGACGCCGAGCAGGAACGCGAAGCCGAGGCCGACACGCTCCGGCGTCTCGATCGCCCAGTAGACGAGCACGAGGCCGATCCAGTACGGCTTGAACGGCTCGACCAGCGGCGGCAACGGCATCAGCTGCAGCAGGAAGGCGCAGGCGATGCTGCCGGCGAAGAGCCAGCTGCGCGCACGCAGGCGACTCATGGCGTCGGCGCCCGTGCCGGCGCCGCCGCATCGGCTGCGGGACCGGCGAGTTCGGCCGGCGGGCCGACCTCGTCCTGCGGCGCCGGCGGCCCGTACGGCTGCGGCTGGTCGCGCAGCAGCAGCACTTCGCTGCTGCGGTCGAGCGCCGCCGCGGGCCGCGCGACCGCGGCGATGAACATGCCGCTCTTGTCCTGGCCGACCTGGCGCACCTCGCCGACGGGAAAGCCGGCCGGGAAGCGACCGCCGAGGCCCGAGGTAAGCAGGCGGTCGCCGACCTTCACGTCGGCGCTGATCGGGATCGTCGGCAGCTGCAGTTCGTCGATCGCGCCGCTGCCGTAGGCGATCGTGCGCAAGCCGGTGCGTTCGACCACGACCGGTATCGCGTGTGTCGCATCGGTGATAAGCATCGCGATCGAGCTGTTCGGCAACACTTCGACGACCTGCCCCATTACGCCCTGCGCGTCGATGACCGGCTGGCCGACCTCGATGCCCTGGCTCGCGCCGACGTCGAGCACGATGCGATGCCGGTAAGGGTCGAGGTCGACGTCGATGAGGCGCGCGAACTGCACGGTCAGGCCGAGGTTCTTCTGCGCGTCGAGCAGCGCCTTGAGGCGCGCGTTCTGCGCGACCAGCGCGTCGAGGCGATTGAGGCGTGCCTGTGCGAACAGGAGCTGCTCGCGCAGCGCACGGTTCTCGCTGGCGAGCTGGTCCTGCGTCGCGACCGCGGTGCGCGTCGCGCGCGCGAGGTTCGCCGGCAGCGCGGCGAGGCGGTACACCGGTTCGATCAGCAGGCCGCCCGCGCGCCGCACTGACTCGAGGTAGTTGCCGCGATGGTCGAGCACCATGAGGCCGATCGCGCAGGCGAGATAGACGATCAGCCGCAACGTGCTGACCGCGCCCTCGGCGAACAGCGTGGTGGCATTGTCGGTGCGCATGGTGCGGGGAATGGGGAATCGGGAATGGGGAATGGAAGAGCGGGGATCGTACGAGCGGGCGCCGCTACCATTCCCGATTCTCCATTCCCATTCCCGGCTATTCGGGCGCGAAGAAATCGCTGCCGTGCAGGTCGATCAGCTCCAGCGCGCGGCCGCCCCCGCGGGCGACGCAGGTGAGCGGGTCGTCGGCGACGTGCACGTGCAGGCCGGTCTCCTCCGAGATGAGGCGGTCGATGTCGCGCAGCAGGGCGCCGCCGCCGGTGAGCACGATGCCGCGTTCGGCGACGTCAGAGCACAGTTCCGGCGGCGTCTGCTCGAGCGCGCTGCGCACCGAGCTGACGATGCCCGACAGCGGCTCGTGCAGCGCCTCGAGCACTTCGTTCGAGTTGACCGTGAACATGCGCGGCACGCCTTCGGCGAGGTTGCGGCCGGAGACTTCGATTTCCTTGACTTCCGACTGCGGGAACGCACAGCCGATCTCGACCTTGATCTTTTCCGCGGTGGACTCGCCGATCAGGGTGCCGTGGTTGCGGCGCACGTAGTTGATGATCGCTTCGTCGAAGCGGTCGCCGCCGATGCGCACGGAGGCCGAGTAGACGATGCCGTTGAGCGAGATCACCGCGACCTCGGACGTGCCGCCGCCGATGTCGAGCACCATCGAGCCGCGCGCCTCGTGCACCGGGATGCCGGCGCCGATCGCCGCGGCCATCGGCTCCTCGATCAGGTAGACGTCGCGCGCCCCGGCCGATTCGGCCGACTCCTTGATCGCGCGGCGCTCGACCTGGGTCGAGCCGCACGGGACGCAGATGAGCACGCGCGGGCTCGGCCGGAACATGCGCGCGCGGTGCACCTTGCGGATGAACTGCTTGAGCATCTCCTCGGTCATCGTGAAGTCGGCGATGACGCCGTCCTTCATCGGACGCTTGGTGATGATGTTGCCCGGCGTGCGGCCGAGCATGAGCTTGGCATCGCCGCCGACCGCCGCGATCGAACGCGGGCCGCCGGGGCCGCGGTCCTGGCGGATCGCCACGACCGACGGTTCGTTGAGCACGATGCCCTGGCCACGCACGTAGATCAGCGTGTTGGCGGTGCCGAGATCGATCGAGAGATCGTTGGAGAAGAGTCCGCGGAGACCTTTGAACATGTGTGCGGCGCGAGCCTTGCTGGAATTCCGGTGGGGTGCGAGGGCGGGACGTCCTGCCCCGTTCGCATGCGATGGCCGCGGCGTGCAGGCCGCGTCCGGTCCGGCCAGGTTGGCCGGCCGGCCGCACGTTCCGTGTGCGTCGGAGACGCCCTCGCGGGCGCTCCAAATGCAGGAAAAGCGCGCGATTTTAGTCGTGCGCCGATGCGTGGGCAAGGACATTCGAGTTAAGAAACCCTTGCCGCGACGGCGCTTGCGGCCGCGGCGGCACGACCCGCGGCCGGCCGGCCCGCGCGCGAGGATTCCCGAGCGGCGCCCCGCCCGGTAAGCTTCTCCGGTTTTGGGCGCCGCGGGCGCTCCCTGCCCACCGTCTTTCCGGAAGCCCCGATGTCTGCACTGATCTGCGGTTCGCTCGCCTACGACACCATCATGGTGTTCCAGGACCAGTTCAAGAAGCACATCCTGCCCGACCAGGTGCACATCCTGAACGTGTCGTTCCTGGTGCCGCGCATGCGCCGCGAGTTCGGCGGCTGCGCCGGCAACATCGCCTACAACCTCAAGCTCCTCGGCGACGACCCGATCCCGTTCGCCGCGGTCGGCCAGGACTTCGGTCCGTACCGCGAGCACATGAAGCAGTGCGGCATCCGCCTCGACCACGTCAGCGTGTTCGAGGACCTGTTCACGCCGCAGTGCTTCATCACCACCGATCTCGACAACAACCAGATCACCGCGTTCCACCCGGGCGCGATGCTCAACTCGCACGAGCACCACGTGCGCGACGTCGAGGGCGTCACGTTCGGCATCGTCGCGCCGGACAGCCGCGAAGGCATGCTGCAGCACTCGCGCGAATTCGCCGAGAAGGGCATCCCTTTCATCTTCGACCCGGGCCAGGCGATGCCGCTGTTTTCCGGCGAAGAGTTCCGCACGATGATCGAGCAGGCCGACTACGCGATCGTCAACGACTACGAATCGCAGCTGCTGCAGCAGCGCACCGGCTGGAGCGCGGCCGAGATCGCCCAGCGCGTCGAGGCGTACATCGTCACGCAGGGTCCGAAAGGCTCGACCATCCACGTCGGCGGCAAGACGCACGCGATCCCGCCCGCGCAGGAGCGCCGCGTCGTCGATCCGACCGGTTGCGGCGACGCCTACCGTGCGGGACTCATCTTCGGCCTCATGCGCGACATGGACTGGCCGACCATCGGCCGCATCGCCTCGCTGATGGGCACGCTGAAGATCGAGCACCCGGGCACGCAGAACCAGCGTTTCAGCTACGCCGAATTCGCCGACCAGTTCCGCCAGCAGTTCGGCTACGCGCTCGGCTGAGTCCCCCTCGCAGAAGATCCATCGATGAATCATCCGTCCCTGTTCACGCGTATCGTCGCCACCGTCGCCTTCGGCGCACTGATCCAGTCCTGCGCGGCTTCCGGCCCTCACGTCGAGCTCAAGGGCCAGCGCTTTTCGGTCGAGATCGCCGAGACCGACGCCACGCGCGAACACGGCCTCATGGACCGCACCGAGATGGCGGCCGACCACGGCATGCTGTTCGTGTTCCAGGACGACATCCCGCGCGCGTTCTGGATGAAGAACACGAAGATCCCGCTCGACATGCTGTTCTTCGACGCCGACCGCCGCCTCGTCAGCGTGCAGCACGACGTGCCACCGTGCGAGGCCGACCCCTGCCCGGCCTATTCGAGCGGCGCGCCGGCCCGCTACGTGCTCGAGCTCAACGCGGGCCAGGCGCGCAAGCTGGGCGTGTCTCCGGGTGACGAGCTGACGATCCAGCGCTGAACGCCGGCCGCTCGCTCCATACGCCATCGCGCAGGACGAGCTCGCCACGCAGTTCGTTGGCGCAGGCGAGGCCGCAGCGGTACGGCACGAGCACGCCCGTCGCGTCGTCGACGACGGCGTCTTCGATCGGAAAGAACACGCGCATGGCAGCCTCCTCGTTTGGACGGCGCCATTGGAGCGCTCGTGGATGCCACGCGCGTGTCGCGCGGATGACGCGATCGGGGCGCGAGGGGGCGCCGCGCGGGCAGCGTGCGCTCACCCGCCCGCAAGCACCTGGGCGACCCGCCCGATGCGCCGGTCGAGCCAGGCGGCGATCTCCGCTTGCAGCGCGGCCGACGCCTGATCCAGGCTCTGCACGCATGCGAACGCGATGCGCGCGTCGCGGTCCGCGGCGCGCAGCTTCGCGCGAAGGCGCCATTCGCGCTGCTCGCCGGGCTTGAGCTGGACGACGCGCAGGTCGTCGTCGAATGCCGCATGGCCGGCGGCGATCTCGAGGTGGGCGGCGAGGCTCTCGGCGAGGAATTGCTCCGGCGAACGCAGCGCATGCGCGAGCTGCCGCCCGAGCAGGTCCGGATGCGCGGCGAAGAACGCCTGCAGCGTCGCGCGGCGATACGGATACGGCACGTGCGGCAGGCGGAAATAGCGCCGCCCGAAGCCGGCCAGGCGCGCGCTGAGTTCCTGCGCCTCGCGGTTGCCCGCGCGCCCGACCGCATCGCCGCGCGCGCGCTTGAACAGCCGGCGCAGGCCGGCGAGCGCGCTCGCGCCCGCTTGCGCATGCCAGGCGCCACGCAGCACGACGCGATCATCGCGGAAGAACGCGGCCGGCTCGATCGGCCGCAGGATCATGAAATCGTCGTTGAAGCAGACGTAGTGCTCGGCGAGATCCGGGATGCGCCAGAGCACCGCGCTGATCGTGCGGCTGTTGAACGTCGGCAGGCAGTGTTCGTGGCCGGCGAAGATCTCGCGGTGGTCGACGACGCGCACGCGCGCGGCCGCGGGCGTGCCGCGCAGGCGCGCGACGAGCGCCGGCTCCTGCCGGTCGGTCACGACGTGGATGCGGCGGAACCACGGCGCGAAACGCAAGATCGAGGCGACGCACCAGTCGAGCTCGCCGGCGTCGTGGAAGCGCGTCGGCCGCGCGGCCGGCGGACGGCCTCCGCCGCGGCTCGCCAGATGGGCCTCCAGGCGCTGTCGATGCGCCGGGTCGGCACCGTCGACCCAGGGGATGACGGCATCGATGTTCATGTCGTGCGGACTCCGCGCGCGCTGGTGGCGACCCGCGGCTGGGCCGTCCCGAAGTCCCGTAGTGTGCCGGAGCGGTGCGCGCGGAGACATCCCCGGGCCGCGGCGGATAGCATGTCGCACCCCGAACGGAACGCGCCATGCCCCACGATTCCAATCCCGGCCGGACGCGCGCGTCCGACGCGCTCCGTGCGAGCGGCATGGTCGCCGCGTGCACCGCGCTCGCGATCGCGCTCGACCACGGCATCCACCTCGGCAGCGAGAACCACGCCGGCCTGCTGCCGGTGATGCGCCGCATCCTCGATCCCGCCTACCTGCCCGGCGATTTCGGCATCTCGATCCGCTTCCACCATCACCACGTCTTCACCTGGATCGCGGCGATGCTGGCGATCCCGTTCGGCGAGAACGGCGCGCTCGCCCTGCTCACGGTGGCCGGCCTCGCCGCGATCTTCGCCGGCCTCTGGCGCCTCGGCGGCATGCTCGGTCTCGCGCCCGCGCGGCGCCTGCTGCTCGGCATCGCGATCGCGATCGGCCTCGCCTGGCTCGACCGCGGCGTCGAGGCGAACCGCTTCCTCGGCAACGGCCCGATCATGCCGCCGACGTTCGCCCACGCGCTGATCCTGTTCGGCATCGACGCGCTCGTACGCCGACGCTGGAACCTCGCGTTCGCGCTCGCCGGCGCGACTGCGCTCGTCCATCTGCAGATCGGCGCGGTCTGGCTCATCGTGCTCGGCTCGATCGCGATCGCCGACGGCGTCGTGCGGCTGCCGCGTCGCTGGCTGCCGGGCCTCGCCGCAGCGCTCGCGATCGCGAGCCCCGCGCTCCTCGACGTCTGGGCGCTGCTGCAGGCGGGACTCGTCGACGGCATCGCCCGCACCGACGACGTCGCGTTCCGCATGCCGCAGCACTTCGAATTCCGCGCCGACCGCGTCGCCGCCGTGGCGCTGTACGGCATCGCATTCGCGATGCTGTGGCGGCGCTGGCGCGCGCGCGCCGACGCGCGTGGCGAACGCTTCCGCCCGCTGCTGCAGGTGGTGGCCTGCCTGATGCTGCTGGCCCTCGTGCACTACCTCGACTACTACGTACTGCACACGGGCTGGATCGCCCGCCTGCAACTGCTGCGCCTGAGCATGTTCGTGCCCGTGCTCGCCGCGCTGGCGCTGCTGTCCAATCCGCCGCTGCCGCGCGAGCGGCGCGAACGCTGGCCGCTCGCGCTCGCCCTGCTGTTCGGCGCCGGCGCGATCGTCGCGGGCTTCGTTCGCGGTGCGCCGCCGTCGCTGCGCTTCGTCGACGAAGCGCAGGCCGCGACCGACTGGGGCGATGTCACGCGCTGGATCCGTCGCCATGGCCCGCCGGGACCGTACGTGACGCCGCCGGGGCAGATCGGCTTCACCGCGCGCAGCGATCGCTCGACCGTGGTCGAATTCAAGATCAATCCGGATGGTGGCGCCGGCCTCGCCGAGTGGATGCGCCGCCTCGATGCGGTCACCGCGCACGGGTTGCCGACGGCCTCGACGCGGCGCGACGTGGCCGAGGAACTCGACGCGGCCTATGCGCGGCTGCCGCCGGAGGGGTTCCGCCAGCTCGAGCGCGACTACGGCGTGCACACGGCGGTCGTACCCGCGGCGAGCCCGCTGCAGGGGCGCGAGCTCTACCGCAACGATGGTTACCGCGTGGTCGCGCTCGACCCGTGAGGCGGGCCGGCGCGCCACCGCGTGGCTCAGATCTCGACCATCTCGAAATCGGACTTGGTCACGCCGCAGTCCGGGCAGGTCCAGGTCTCGGGCACGTCTTCCCAGCGCGTACCGGCCGCGATGCCGTCCGCAGGCCAGCCTTCGGCTTCGTTGTAGATGAACCCGCAGACGACGCACATGAAGGTGCGGTAGGGCGCGTCGACGGCGGCGGAGGCGGTATCGGACATTGCGGGAACGGCGGTCGGGAACGAAAGGCCTTGTATTCTCGCAGCTTGCGCGCACGCGCGAAAGCACGCCGGCAAGGACGACGCCCTCGATGACCACCCACGACCACTGCCTGCGCGGACTCTACGCGATCAGCGACGGCCCGCGTCCTGATCTGCTCGACGCCTGCGCGGCAGCGCTCGGCGGCGGCGCGCGGCTCCTGCAATACCGCGACAAGACCGCCGATGCGCCGCGCCGGCTCGACGAGGCACGCGCCCTGCAGGCGCTCTGCGCGCGCCACGCCGTGCCGCTCATCGTCAACGACGACGTCGACCTCGCGCTCGCCGCCGGCGCCGCCGGCGTGCACCTCGGCGAAGACGACGTCGAGCCGGCCGCGGCGCGCGCGCGGCTCGGCGTGCGCGCGATCATCGGCGTGTCCTGCTACGACTCGCTCGAACGGGCGCGACATTACGCCGCGGCCGGCGCCGACTACCTCGCCTTCGGCGCGTTCTTCGCCTCGCCTACCAAGCCGCACGCGCGCGTCGCGACGCCGCGCCTGCTGCGCGAGGCGAAGGCGTTCGGCCTGCCGCTGGTGGCGATCGGCGGCATCACGCACGACAATGCGCCGGGACTCATCGACGCCGGCGCCGACGCCGTCGCGGTGATCTCGGCGCTGTTCGGCGCGCGCGACGTGCGCGCGGCGGCGCGCCGCTTCAGCGACCTCTTCGAATCCGATCCGAGCCGACGATGACGACCAACCACGAACTGTTCCAGCGCGCGCAGGCGCGCATCCCCGGCGGCGTGAACTCGCCCGTGCGCGCGTTCAAGTCGGTCGGCGGCGAACCGTTCTTCACCGCGCGCGCCGACGGCGCGTACCTTTGGGACGTCGAAGGCACGCGCTACATCGACTACGTCGGCTCATGGGGCCCGATGATCGTCGGCCACAACCACCCGAGCGTGCGCGAAGCGGTCGAGCGCGCGGTGCGCGACGGCCTTTCGTTCGGCACGCCATGCGCGGCCGAAGTGACGATGGCCGAGGCGATCGCGGCGATCGTGCCTTCGGTCGAGGTCGTGCGCATGGTCAATTCGGGCACCGAGGCGACGATGTCGGCGATCCGCCTCGCGCGTGGCTACACCGGCCGCCAGCGCATCGTGAAGTTCGAAGGGTGCTACCACGGCCACGGCGACGCGTTCCTCGTGAAGGCGGGCTCGGGCGCGCTCACGCTCGGCGTGCCGACCTCGCCCGGCGTGCCGAAGGCGCTCGCCGACCTCACCCTGACCCTGCCGTACAACGACCTCGGGGCCGCGCAGCAGCTGTTCGCCGAGCACGGCGACGAGATCGCCGCGCTGATCATCGAGCCGGTCGCCGGCAACATGAACTGCATCCTGCCGCGCGACGGTTATCTCGCCGCGCTGCGCGAGCTGTGCACGAAGCATGGCGCGCTGCTCATCTTCGACGAAGTCATGACCGGCTTTCGCGTCGCACTCGGCGGCGCGCAGGCGCACTACGGCATCACGCCCGACCTCAGCACGTTCGGCAAGATCATCGGCGGCGGCATGCCGGTCGGCGCCTACGGCGGCCGGCGCGAGATCATGCAGCAGGTCGCACCCGCGGGGCCGATCTACCAGGCCGGCACCCTGAGCGGCAATCCGGTCGCGATGGCGGCGGGCCTCGCGATGCTCGACCTGGTCCGGACACCGGACTTCCACGCGCAGCTCGATCGCCGCACCCGGCTCGTCACGGACGGGTTCGCCGCGGCCGCGGCGGAAGCCGGCGTGCCGCTCGCCATCAATCGCATTTGCGGCATGTTCGGCCTGTTCTTCACCGACGCGGCGAAGGTGGAAACCTATGCACAGGCGACCGCCTGCGACGTCGCGACGTTCAACCGCTTCTTCCACGCGATGCTCGCGCGCGGCGTCTATCTCGCACCGAGCGCGTTCGAGGCGGGCTTCGTCTCGATCGCGCATACGGATGAGGTCATTGCGGCCACGATCGAAGCCGCGCGCGCAGCCTTCAGGGACGCCGCCACGGCCGGCTGACGCCCTGCCGGCGGACTTTGCACATAGGTGGGTTTACTATCCGGCCGCGGCCGGCACGATGGTGTTCCGTCACATGGCGGACCCTTCGAGGAACCTACCGATGAAAACGATCCTTACCCTCGTCGGCGCGCTGGCGCTGGCATTCGGCTTCGTCGTGGTGCCGTGCTGCGCGACGACGGCGCAGGCGGCGTCCGCGGCCACACCGGCGGCCGCACCCGCTGCACCGAAGCTGCACGCGGCGATGCGCGAACTCTGGCAAGGCCATGCCCGTACCACCCGCGACTACGCGAACGCGGTGAAGGCCGCCGACGCGGGCGCCGCGAAGACGGCGGCCGACGCGGTCGTCGCCAATGCCAAGCAGATCGCCGACGCCGTCGGCGGCTTCTACGGCGATGCCGCGGGCAAGCGCATGCTCGAACTCCTCGCCGGCCACTGGGGCGGCGTGAAGGCTCTCACCGATGCCGGCAAGGCCGGCGATGACGCAGCGGGCGCGAAGGCGATGCAGGACCTCACCGCGAATGCGGACGCGATCGCGAAGTTCCTTTCCGGCGCCAACCCGAACCTCGCCGAGAGCGCCGTGAAAGGCCTGCTCGTCACGCACGCCGGCCATCACGCGCAACTGGTCGGCGAGATCATGAAGGGTGATGGCGCCGCCGCGGCGAAGACCTGGAGCGCGATGCAGGCGCACATGGACACGATTGCCGATGCGCTCGCGGGTGGCATCGCCAGGCAGTTCCCGGCCAAGGCGAGCTGAGCGCGGCGATGAAGCACGCCAGCGCGCTCGCACAGCTCGGCCCCACGCAGCAACGCCTGCTGCGCCGGCTGCTGCTCGCGCCGCAAGGCGCGACCGTGGAGACGCTCTGCGACACGCTGGGCATCAGCCACAACGCGGTCAGGCAGCACCTGACCGCGTTGATCGCCGCCGGCTTCGTCGAGCGCGGCGTCGCGCTGCCGAGCGGCGGGCGCCCGCAGGCGCGCTACGTGTTGCGGGCCGAGGGGCGCGAACTGTTCCCGCGCCACTACGGCCTGATCGCGACGAGCGTGCTCGAACATCTCTACGCCGCGAGCGGCAAGGCCGGCGTGCAGGCGCTGCTCGCGACGATCGGGCGCGAACTCGGCGCCGCCGCGGCCGAGCGCATCGCCACGGTCGACGACGACGAGGCCGCGGGCGCGCTCGCCGAGCAGCTGGATGCGCTCGGCTACGAGGCGCTCGCGGTGCGTCGCGACGGCGAGACGCAGGTCGAGGCGTACAACTGCGTGTTCCATGCGCTCGCGAAGGCGCATCCGGACGTGTGCCGCTTCGATCTCGCGTTCATGGAAGCGGCGACCGGCCGCCCCGTGCAGCACCTGGAATGCCTCGTGCGCGGCGGCCATGCCTGCCGCTTCCGCCTCGGGCCGCGCGGTGAGCGCTGAAACCGCGCGCGGCAACGCGGCGCGTCAGGTCGCGTCGTGGAAGATCAGCCCGAGGGTATGGCGCTGGCCGCGGCGCAGCCGGCTCACGCCATGGCGCATCGCGACGCGATAGGGGCCGCGCGAGCCTTGCACGGGACGCTGGTTGACCGCGAACACGACCGCATCGCCGCGGCACAGCGGCACGACCTGCGCACGCGACTGCATGCGCGGGCGCTGCTCGGTCAGCACGAACTCGCCGCCGTCGAAGTCCTCACCCGGTTGCGACAGCAGGATCGCGACCTGCAGCGGGAACACGTGTGCGCCGTAGAGGTCCTGGTGCAGGCAGTTGTAGTCGCCCGGCCCGTAGCGCAGCAGCAGCGGCGTCGGCCGGCGCTGGCCGGCCGCATGGCAGCGCGCGAGGAAGTCCGCATGCGTCGGCGGGAAGTCGTCCGCCAGGCCCATCGCCGCATGCCAGCGGTTGGCGATCGGCACGAGCCGCTCGTACAACGCCGCACGCCACTGCGCGAGCGCGGCCGGCAGCGGATAGGCGAAATACCGGTACTCGCCGCGGCCGAAACCATGGCGCGCCATCGCGATCGTGCTGCGGAAGCGCGCATCGTCGTCGTAGCACGCAGCGAGTTCGCGGCAGCTCGCCGCCTCGAGGAAGCGGGCGACGTGCGCGAAGCCGTCGGCATCGAGTGCGCGCTCGATGCGCGCGCGGTCGAACAGGTGGAGTGCCGCGTCGGGCGGCGATGGAACGGAAGCGGGCACGGTCGGTCCTGTGGCGAACGGGGACGCGATCATCCCGCGCGACGACGCCGCCGCGCGCTCCGCTTCTTGCGCGTCACCAGCTGCCGGAGTTCGGCATCGACGCCCACGGCTCGGCCGGCGGCAGCGGATCGCCCTTCTGCAGCAGCTCGACGGAGATGAGGTCGGGCGAGCGCACGAAGGCCATGTGGCCGTCGCGCGGCGGCCGGTTGATGACCACGCCCATCGCGGCGAGGTGGGCGCAGGTCGCGTAGATGTCGTCGACGCGGAAGGCGAGGTGGCCGAAGTTGCGCGCCGACCCGTAGTCCTCGTCCGAGCCCCAGTTGTACGTGAGCTCGATCTCGGCGTCCGGCGACTCGTCGGCGGCGAGGAAGACGAGCGTGAACTTGCCGGCCGGGTTCTCCTTGCGGCGCATCTCGCGCAGGCCGAGGCCGTCACAGAAGAACGTCAACGCAGCGTCGAGATCGTGCACGCGGATCATCGTGTGCAGGTATTTCATGGTGGATTCCTCGCAGGCTCGCATCGCGGCTGGCGGCCGGATGTGGTCGACCCGCATTGTCGTCCAAAACCGATGCGCTCGACGATGCGCGCGAGCGCGCCCTAACCGCGCTGGAAACGTGGCATGTAGTGCTGCAGCTGTTCGAGGCGCTGCACCGGGTCGGTCATCTGCAGCAGGAGCTGCTTCTCCGGCTGCGCGAGCGGCAACATTTCGGCGAGGCGGAAGCCGACCCAGCTCGCGTCGTCGTAGCGCGCGCGGTCGACCTTCGCCGCGGCGCCGCCGACCTGGTCGAGCAGTCGCTCGAGGATCGTCGCGAGCAGGCCGTGCTCGGGCGGCACCTCGACGCCGGGCTCGTCCGGCCAGAAGCGGACTTCGCCGTGGACGAGGCCATTGTCGCGCACGCGCGTCGTCGCGACCTGGAAGCGTTCGCCGCCCTCGGCGCTGATGCCGAGCAGGCCGTCGGGCAAGGTGCAGAAGTCGGTGATGCGCGCGAGCGTGCCGATCGCCGCCGGCACCGCGGGGTCGCCCGCCTCGCGCCCGGCGAGGATCAGGCAGACGCCGAATCCGCTGCCGTCACGCGCGCAGTCGCGCACGAGGTCGAGGTAGCGGCGTTCGAAGATGCGAAGGTTGAGCGGTCCGCCGGGGAACAGCACGGCGGACAGCGGGAACAGCGGTATATCGACGAGCGGCACGCGGCCAGTCTAGCGAAGTCGATGCCGGATCGCGCGCCCGCACCTGCCGTTTGCCCGGCGGGAACCTGGCGGCGCCTTCAGCGGCGTTGGGCAAGGGCGGACGCGAACCGGCGCGGCGCGTTCTCGAAACCGCCATTGGACATGAACACGACGTGATCGCCCGCGCGTGCCTGCGCGAGCAGGTCGGCGACGAGCGCGTCGACGCTCGCCACGATGCGGCCACGCCCGCCAAGTGCATCGACGATGCGCCCGGCGTCCCACGGCAGTTCCGGTCGCTTGAGGAACACGACCGCATCCGCGTCGGCGAGCGACGGCGCGAGGTCGTCCGCATGCGCGCCCATGCGCATCGAGTTCGAGCGCGGCTCCATGCCGACGAGGATGCGCGCGGCGCCGACCTTCGCGCGCAGTCCCGCGAGCGTCGTCGCGATCGCGGTCGGATGGTGCGCGAAATCGTCGTAGACATGGATGCCCGCATGTTCCGCGACGAGTTCCATGCGTCGCGCGACGTTGCGGAAGGTCGCAAGCGCGGCGATCGCGGTCGCGGCCTCGACGCCGGCCGCATGCGCGGCGGCGATCGCGGCGAGCGCGTTCATCGCGTTGTGCCGGCCGCCCAGCGACCAGCTCGCTTCGCCGAGCTCGCGCCCCGCATGCGCGACGACGAACGACGAACCGTCGGCTGCGGTGAGCCGCGCGCGCCAGTCGCCGGCGTCGATGCCGAATGTCTCGACCGGCGTCCAGCAGCCCATCGCGAGCACCTCGGCGAGGCGCGCGTCCTCGGCGTTGACGACGAGGCGGCCGCTGCGCGGCACCGTGCGCACGAGATGGTGGAACTGGCGCTGGATCGCGGCGACGTCGGGAAAGATGTCGGCGTGATCGTATTCGAGGTTGTTGAGGATCGCGATCGTCGGACGGTAGTGCACGAACTTCGAGCGCTTGTCGAAGAAGGCGGTGTCGTATTCGTCCGCTTCAATGATGAAATCCGCCGCCGCAGGCGTCGGCGACCGTCCCTCCCCCGCGGAGCGGGAGAGGGGGGAACCGTCGGCGGATGCCGACGGTGGCGTGAGGGAAGGCTTGCCTCCGAGCCTCGCCGACACGCCGAAATTCGCGGGCACGCCGCCGACGAGGAAGCCGGGGGCGCGACCGGCGCATTCGAGGATCCACGCGAGCAGCGACGTCGTCGTGGTCTTGCCGTGCGTGCCGGCGACCGCGAGCACGCGGCGCCCGGCGAGCACGGTTTCGCCGAGCCATTGCGGACCCGAGACGTAGCGCAGGCGCTCGTCGAGCATGTACTCGATCGCCGCGTTTCCACGCGTCATCGCATTGCCGACGACGACGAGGTCCGGCGGCGGCATGAGGTTCTCGGCGGCGAAGCCCTGCTTCAGCGCGATGCCCAGCCGTTCGAGCTGGGTCGACATCGGCGGATAGACGTTCGCGTCGGAGCCTTCGACCTCGTGGCCGAGTTCGCGCGCGAGCGCGGCGATGCCACCCATGAAGGTGCCGCAGATGCCGAGGATGTGCAGCTTCAAGACGCGATGTCTCCGTAACGTGTCTTCGCCGCTCAGGCGCCGAGCAGCAGGCGGGCCAGCGCCCAGTTCGCGATCGCCCAGGTCGCGACGAGCACGAGCGCGAAGCCGAAGCCCGCGTCCATCGCGTGGCGCATGATGTGCGCATTGATGCCGAGCTGCCAGAAGAATGTCAGCACGAGCACCCAGCCGAGCAGTGCCTGCGCCGCGGTCGGGGGATCGGCGATCGGCAGCATTGCGAGCAGGAACGGCGTCTGCACGAGCGACACGGCGAGATCGGTCGCGAGCAGGGCCGTTGCCGTCTGCACCCAGCGATGACCGAGGCGGCGCACCGCCAGTGCGGTCGCACTGAAGCCGAGCAGCACGCCGGTGGAGACGAGCGCACGCGGCAGCAGCTCGTCCGCTTCGCCGACGAGGAAGCCGACGAGGGTCGCGAGGGTAATTCCGGCCACCGCGAAGCCGACGACGAGTGGCGGTGCATGCGGCAGGTCCTGCGGCGGCGTGCGCAGCAGGCACAACCCGATCACCCGGGCGGCGAGGGAAGCGGGGCGTCCGTCCATGCGCGCGGCGTGGCGGCGCGCGTCGCGCCGCGTCGGGTCAGGCGCGCGGCAGCGCGGCGATGATGCGCGCCGACACCTCGGCGAGTTCGCCGACGCCGTTGACGACGACGAGCTTGCCGATCTCCGCGAAGTGGGCCGCGACGGGTTCGGTCTGCTCGGCGTAGACGCGCAGGCGCTCGCGCACGGTTTCCGGCGTGTCGTCCTTGCGCCCCTGCGCCGCGGCGCGGCCGGCGATGCGCTCGACGATGAGCTCGCTCGGCACGTCGAGCTTGATCGCGACCTCGAGCGACTGGCCGATGCGCTCGAGCAGCTTCTCCAGCGCGGCGCACTGCGCGACGTTGCGCGGATAGCCGTCGAGGATGAACCCGGCCTTCGCGTCCGGCTGCGCGAGGCGCTCCTCGAGCATCGCCAGCACGATGTCGTCGGAGACGAGCTGGCCGGCTTCCATGACCGCCTTGGCCTTGAGGCCGAGCGGCGTGCCGGCCTTGACCGCGGCGCGCAGCAGGTCGCCGGTGGAAACGTGCGGCACGCCGAGCGTGGCCTTGAGCAGCTCGGCCTGGGTGCCCTTGCCCGAACCGGGCGCGCCGAGTAGAACGAGTCGCATGGTGCTCCGATGGCGCCTCGCGGCGCTCATGCTCACGATGGGGAACGCGACGCACCCCTCGGCGCGCCTAGAATGGCGACAACGCTAGCGGCTGGCCTGAATGGTGTCAAACCACGCCGGCCGCGCCGGAACGTGGAGAAAAGGAGCAGGAATGAGCCAGGGCAAGCTGCTGTACGCGCAATCGGGCGGGGTCACCGCGGTCATCAACGCGACCGCCGCCGCGGTCATCGACACCGCGCGCCGGCGCAAGGTGCCCGTGCTCGCCGCGCGCAACGGCATCATCGGCGCGCTGCGCGAGGACCTCATCGACACGTCGAAGGAAAGCGCCGCGGCGATCAAGGCGCTGCGCCATACGCCGGGCGGCGCGTTCGGCTCGTGCCGCTTCAAGCTGAAGTCGCTCGAGCAGGACCGCGCGCGGTACGAACGCCTGATCGCGGTGCTGAAGGCGCACGACATCCGCTGGTTCCTCTACAACGGCGGCAACGACTCGGCCGACACCTCGCTGAAGATCTCGCAGATCGCGCGCGAGCTCGGCTATCCGGTCAACGTCGTCGGCGTGCCGAAGACGGTCGACAACGACCTCGCGGTGACCGACTGCTGCCCCGGCTTCGGCTCGGTCGCGAAGTACACGGCGGTGTCGGTGGCCGAGGCGAGCCTCGACGTCGAATCGATGTGCGCCTCGTCGACGAAGGTGTTCATCGTCGAGGTGATGGGCCGGCATGCGGGCTGGATCGCGGCCGCGGGCGGCCTCGCCGCGCGCAAGGCGGGCGACCCGCCGCACCTGATCCTGTTCCCCGAGGTCGCGTTCGACGAGGACGCGTTCCTCGCGCGCGTGAAGGCGACCGTCGAGCGCGTCGGCTACTGCACCGTGGTCGCGTCGGAGGGGCTCAAGAACGCCGCCGGCCAGTTCCTCGCCGAAGCGGGCACGCGCGATGCGTTCGGCCATGCGCAGCTCGGCGGCGTCGCGCCCGTGCTCGCCCAGCTCGTCAGGCAGAAGCTCGGCTACAAGTACCACTGGGCCCTGCCCGACTACCTGCAGCGCTCGGCGCGCCATCTCGCCTCGAAGACCGATGCCGAGCAGGCGTGGGCGGTCGGCAAGGCCGCGGTCGAGTACGCGCTCGCGGGCAGGAACGCGGTCATGCCGGTCATCGTGCGCACGTCCGACGCGCCATACCGCTGGAAGATCGAACCCGCCCCGCTCGAGCGTGTCGCCAACCACGAGAAGACGCTGCCGAAGGGCTTCATTTCCCGCGACGGCTACGGCATCACCGCGGCCGCGCGCCGCTACCTCGAGCCGCTGATCCGCGGCGAGGACCCGCCGAAGTACCTGCGCGACGGCCTGCCCGACTACGTGCGCCTCGGGAACGCAGCGGTGCGCCGCAAGCTGCCGCGTTACGAGATCGCCGACTGATCCGCCGGCGCGCGGCGATCGTCGCGCCGCCGCCGGTCGCGGGGCCTGCCCGCCGCGCGGGGCTGGCGCGGTCGGCGCGCGCGATGCGCGGAATCCCGTGCGCACGGACACGGCGGCGTGCTGCGCCGCGCCAATGCGCGCGGCTTCGGGGCATGGCTATACTCGGGCGGAGTTGCCGCGCTGTTTCCCGGGGTTTTCCTGTCTAGTCCTGTGAGTCAAGGGAGGGTTCGATGCTGTTCCATGAACACGGTTTGACGATCGCGCTGGCGTGCGCGGTGCTCGCGATCCTGTACGGCGGATGGTCGATCCGCTGGATCCTCGCCAAGCCTTCGGGCAACGAACGCATGCAGGCGATCGCGGGGGCGATCCAGGAAGGCGCGCGCGCCTACCTCAATCGCCAGTACCGCACGATCGCGCTGGTCGGCGTCGTGCTGCTCGTCGTGATCGGTTTCGCACTCGATTGGCCGACGGCGATCGGCTTCGCCCTCGGTGCCATCCTGTCCGGCCTTACCGGCTACATCGGCATGAACATCTCGGTGCGAGCGAACGTACGCACGGCCGAAGCCGCGCGCAGCGGCATCCCGGCCGCGCTCGGCGTCGCGTTCCGCGGCGGCGCGATCACCGGCATGCTCGTCGTCGGCCTCGCCCTGCTCGGCGTCGCCGGCTACTACGTCACGCTCATGCACATGGGCCGGACCGAGGACCAGGCGCTGCATGCGCTCGTCGGCCTCGCGTTCGGCTCGTCGCTGATCTCGATCTTCGCGCGCCTCGGCGGCGGCATCTTCACCAAGGGCGCCGACGTCGGCGCCGACCTCGTCGGCAAGGTCGAGGCCGGCATTCCCGAAGACGACCCGCGCAACCCGGCGGTGATCGCCGACAACGTCGGCGACAACGTCGGCGACTGCGCCGGCATGGCCGCCGACCTGTTCGAGACCTACGCGGTCACCCTGATCGCGACGATGCTGCTCGGCGGCGTGATGGCGAAGGACGCCGGCGCGAATGCGGTGCTCTACCCTCTCGTGATCGGCGGCGTCTCGATCGTCGCCTCGATCATCGGCACGTTCTTCGTCAAGCACGGCGGCGGCAAGATCATGACCGCGCTGTACAAGGGCGTGATCGTCTCGGGCGTGCTCGCGCTGATCGCGTTCTATCCGGTCACCACGCAGCTGATGGCGACCTCGGCCTACGGCGCCATGAACGTGTTCGGCTGCGCGGTGATCGGCCTCGTCCTCACCGGCGCCATGGTCGTCATCACCGAGTACTACACCGCGACCGAGTACGGCCCGGTGCGCCACGTCGCGAAGGCGTCGACGACGGGCCACGCGACCAACATCATCGCCGGCATCGGCATCTCGATGAAGTCGACCGCGTGGCCGGTGATCGCGGTGTGCGCGGCGATCTGGGGCGCGTACCACCTCGCGGGCCTGTACGGCATCGCGATCTCGGCGACCGCGATGCTGTCGATGACCGGCATGATCGTCGCGCTCGACGCCTACGGCCCGATCACCGACAACGCGGGCGGCATCGCCGAGATGGCGGAGCTGCCGAAGGAAGTGCGCGCGGTCACCGACCCGCTCGATGCGGTCGGCAACACGACCAAGGCGGTCACCAAGGGCTACGCGATCGGCTCGGCCGGCCTCGCCGCGCTCGTGCTGTTCGCCGACTACACGCACAAGCTCGGCGTCGAGCATCCCGACCAGGTCTTCACGTTCGACATCTCCAACCACTACGTGATCATCGGCCTGCTCATCGGCGGCCTGATCCCGTACCTGTTCGGTGCAATGGCGATGGAAGCGGTCGGCCGCGCGGCCGGCGCGGTCGTCGAGGAGGTGCGCCGCCAGTTCCGCGACATCAAGGGGATCATGGACGGCACCGGCAAGCCGCAGTACGACAAGGCGGTGGACCTGCTGACCAAGGCCGCGATCAGGGAGATGATGCTGCCGTCGCTGCTGCCCGTGCTCGTGCCTATCATCGTCGCGTTCGGCTTCCGCTTCATCGGCGGGCCGATGGCCGGCGTGCAGGCACTCGGCGGCCTGCTGATCGGCACGATCGTCACGGGCCTGTTCGTCGCGATCTCGATGACGACCGGCGGCGGCGCGTGGGACAACGCGAAGAAGTACATCGAGGACGGCAACTTCGGCGGCAAGGGCTCGGATGCACACAAGGCCGCGGTCACCGGCGACACCGTCGGCGACCCGTACAAGGACACGGCCGGCCCGGCGGTCAACCCGCTCATCAAGATCATCAACATCGTCGCACTGCTGCTCGTGCCGTTGCTGTAACGGCCGCGCATGACGCGAATCGGAAGGCCGCCTTCGGGCGGCCTTCGTTTTTGGCTCGTCATGCGGCGACGCGGCGCATCCTGAGCAAACACGCAAGGCAAGAACATCGTCATTCCGGCGCGAGCCGGAATCGAGCTGTCCGTGCCAGGCCGAAGGCTGCTGGGTCCCGGGACGACGACGGGATAGCTTCCCGCCTCCGCTCTTCCTCTCCCGCTGTTCCTGCTTCGCTGTTCCTCTACTGCTCTGCTCCACCGGGTCCCCGCGGCGCCGGCGGGCGGCGGGGCGCCCCTTTCTCTTGGTGCCTACTCCCTGGGCAAGCAAAGAGAGACACCCGCGCCACCTGTCAGCCAATCCCGCCATCGCCGGTCCACTGGAGCCGAGCGCCTGCCGTTCCGCGTCCGCGGTCCGGCCCCGGCGCATGACCTTGTTCTATGATGCGGCCGGGGCATGGGCGCGCCGCGCGCGATCGCGGTGCGCCCGGCGGGCCGAGGGGAAACGCATGCGTGCAGGATGGCTGGTGCTGGCCATGGTCGTGTCGGCTTCGTTGCGGGCCGCGGAACTGTCGGGCAGCGTCGTGCTCGTCTCGGAGGGACAGGCGCTGCGCAGCGAAGAGGCGGCCGACGCGGTCGTCTACTTCCGTCCGGCGCACCCGACCAAGGTCGCGCCCGCGGCGGCGCCGTACGTGATGGGCACGCAGCGCAAGCAGTTCATGCCGCGCATCCTGCCGATCACCGTCGGCAGCGCGGTACGCTTCCCGAATCGCGACCCGATCCTGCACAACGCGTTCTCGACCTCGCCCGCGAACACGTTCGACGTCGGCGTGTACGGCAACGGCGACGGCGAGACCGTCGCCTTCCCGCAAGCCGGCTACGTGCGCGTGTTCTGCAACGTGCACGCGTCGATGATCGGCCACATCCTCGTGCTCGACACGCCGTACTTCACGCGCCCCGACGCGAGCGGGGCATTCACCCTGAAGAACCTGCCCGCGGGCAGCGGCGACCTCGTCGTCTGGCACGACCGCGCGACGCCGTGGCACCAGAAGCTCGCCGCCGGCGGCAAGCCGCTCGCGATCCAGCTCGATCTCACGCAGAAGCGCGTGCCGCCGCACCTCAACAAGTTCGGCAAGCCATACGGAAGGGCCAGCGATGCCGGTTACTGAGCACTCCCCCGCGAAAGGTTTCACCCTGCCGCTCGCGCTGCGCTTCTTCCTCGCCACCGCGCTGCTGATCGCGCTCGCGCTCGGCGCCGCGGTGCTCGTCACCTACACGCAGGGCCAGCGCATCGCCACCGACGCGCTCGACAAGGCGGTCGCGACGAGCGACGCGGTGCAGCGCGAGTTCGAGCAGCATCGCCTCGAGACCCTGCAATCGAATGCGCGCCTCGTCGCGTCCGATTCGGGCTTCGCGCGCTACATCGGCAGCGCCGCCGGCGGCGGCGCACTCCCCGGCGTCGAGGGTCAGAGCGGACCCGACCTCAGCTCGATGCACGACCTGCTGCTCGAGCGCCAGCGCGAGTTCGGCTTCGACCTCGGCATCCTGCTCGACGGCCAGGGCAACACGCTCGTTCGCAGTGATCGCAGCGAGTCCGTGCAGGAATCGCTCGCCGACGATCCGCTCGTCGCCGCGGCGCTGCACGACACGCCACCGTTCGCCGGCTACTGGCGCCAGCGCGACCGGCTCTACCAGGCCGCGATCATGCCGATCGTGCAGGACCGCGACCTGCTCGGCTACCTGCTCGTCGCGCAGGGCGTCGACGACGTGCTGGCGAAGAAGGTCGCGCAGGCGAGCGGCGCGCAGGTCGCGTTCCGCATTCCGGTCGGCGGCAAGGTCGCGCTCGCGGCGACTTCGCTCGACGCCGCCAACGGCGCCGAACTCGCGCCGGCCATCGCCGCGCTCGATCCGTCGGTGCGATCGGCGCTCGACGATGGCCGCGCGGTCGAGCAGTTCCGCGTGCGCTTCGCCGGCCAGGACTGGATCGGCCGCGCCCGGCCGATGGGCACCGCCGCGGACGGCAAGCTCGGCAGCGTGCTCGTGCTCGCCTCGGCCGACCGCTTCGTCTCGGGTTATCGCGCGATCCTCAACTGGGTCGCGCTCGCCGGCATCGCCTCGATGATCGCCGCGCTGCTGCTCTCGCTGCTGCTCTCGCGCGGCATCCTCAGTCCGGTGCGGCGCATGGCACAGGCGGCGGAGGAAGCCGCCGCGGGCAACTACCAGGCGCGCATCGGCAGCGGCGGCAACGACGACCTCGGCCGCCTGTCGCATGCGTTCGACACGCTGCTGTCCGAGCTGCGCGAGAAGAGCGACATGGAAGGCTACGTCGGCCATCTCGCGCGCTTCCTGCCCGAGCCTGCCGCGGAGGTCGTGGCGGACGCGGCGACACGCCGCCGTACCACGCCGGATGCGCTGCCGCGACGCGCACCCGCGACCTTGCTCGGCGTCGAGTTCCGCCACCTGCTCGCCGACCGCGGCGACACGACGCCGGCGCAGGCCATCGCCGACCTCGGCGCGCTGCAGGCGCGCCTCGACGACATCGCGCACGCGCATGCGGCCGAACTGCATGTCGCCGAAGGCGCGCGCTGGCTGTTCGCGTTCGACGGCGAGGACGCGCACCGGCGCGCCCTCGCGTGCTGGGGGGCACTGCTCGATGCGTCGGGCGCGCAGCACCAGCCGGCGCCTGCGGGCAGCATCGTCGACGGCGACCTGCTGCACGGCGGCGATGCGCTGCTCGGCATGCCGCAGGCGCAGGTGCACCGCCTGCTCTGCGATGCTGCTCCGGGCCAGTTGCTGACGCTCGGTGCGTTCGGCGAGGCGCTCGCGCGCGAATACGGCGCGACCGCCGTGCACGCGGTCACCGGCGCGTACAGCGCCAAGCCGCGTGCGGCCGTGCTCGCCGACGTCTGGCAGCGCGCGGCAAGCGAAGTGCCGGCGGATCGCACGGTCCTGCAGGCCGACGCGCGGCGCGCGCCGCCGCCGTCGCCCGGCGCGAAGACCACGCTCGGCATCGTCCCGGGCGCCGTGCTGGGCAATCGCTACCGCATCATCTCGGTGCTCGGCGAAGGCGGCATGGGCGTCGTCTACAAGGCGAACGACCTCGAACTCGACGACCTCGTCGCGCTGAAGATGGTCAAGCCGGGCGCGCTCACCGACGGCACCCAGCTCGAGCGCCTCAAGGACGAGATCAAGCTCGCCCGGCGCATCACCCATCCGAACGTGCTGCGCACGTTCGACTTCGGCGAGATCGGCGGCTTGCCGTACATCTCGATGGAGTACGTGCGCGGCCTCACCCTGCGCTACCTGCTGCGCGACGCCAAGCGCGTGCCGTACACGGCCGGCCTGCGCATCGCGCGCCAGCTCGCGGCCGGCCTCGGCGCAGCGCATGCGGTCGGCGTCCTGCACCGCGACATCAAGCCGGAAAACCTCATCCTCGAGGCGAACGCGAATGCCAAGCTCATGGACTTCGGCATCGCCCGGCCGACCGCACGCGTGCAGCCCGGCCACACCGAACCCGGCACCTTCCTCGGCACGCCGAATTACTGCGCGCCAGAGCAGCTCGCCGGCGGCAACGTCGACGAGCGCGCCGACATCTGGTCGTGCGGCGTGCTCATGACCGAGATGTTCTGCGGCGGCCTGCCGTTCTCCGGCAAGTCGACGATGGACATCTACATGGCGCAGATGCAGCAGGAGCCGACGCGACCGTCGGCGCTCTGGCCCGAGGTGCCCCCGGATCTGGAAAGGGTGATCCTCCGCTGCCTCCAGCGCGTGCCGGACGACCGCTACGCCTCCGCGGCCGAGCTCGCCGCCGACCTCGCCGGACTGAGGGTCTGAGCATGCGCCGCCTCGCCCTGCTGTGCCGCCTCGCCCTGCTCGCCGCACCCGGCGCCGTCGCCGCGCAGGTGACCGACGACCCGCTGTTGCAGGCGCCCGAGGACGCGCCGGCCGGCTCGACGCTCGCCTGGTCCGGTGACGCGACCGTGCGCTACGAACATACCCGCGGCATCCCGGGCGCGCGGCCGAGTCCGACGCTCGAGCGCGTGCGCGGACGCGTGCGTCCCGGCCTCGCCTGGACGCCACGCGCCGAGCTCGAAATCGGTGGGGCGCTGAAGTTCGCGCTCGGCTCTGATGCCAACCGCGACAACCGCATCAACAACGACAACGAGCGCAGCGACGGCGCCGGCCTCGACCAGTTGTTCGTGCGCTGGCACGCGGGCGAATCGACCGCGCTGCTGTTCGGCAAGACGCCACTGCCGCTCGAACTGTCACCGCTCGTCTGGGACCGCGACCTGCGGCCTGCGGGCGTCAGCATCGATCATTCGATCGCGCTCGGCGACTACGATCGCCTGCAACTCGTCGCCGGCGTGTTCGCAGGCGAGCACCTGTACGGCGACGATTCGCGCATCGGCGCGCTGCAACTCGCCTGGCGCTGGCACGAGGGCGCGCCGGGCAATGCCGCGGTGATGCTCTCGCTGATCGACTTCAACGACATCCACCGGCTCGCGATCAACGGGCTCGGCCGCACCAACCTGCGCACGGCGAACGGCTTCACGAGCGATTTCCGCCTGCTCGACCTGCAGCTCGTCGGCCGGCACGCATTCGGCGGCTGGCCGTTCGAGGCGCGCATCGACCTCGTGCGCAATCTCGGCGCCGACGACGATGCCGACGGAGCGCGCCTGAGCCTCGTCGCCGGCGATCGCCGCCGCGCGCGCGGATGGGAACTCGGCTTCGCCTGGCAGCGCCAGCAGCGCGATGCCGTGCTCGCCGCGTTCAGCGAGGACGACTGGTGGTTCCACAGCTTCGCGCACGGCGCGATGCCATGGATCGGCTATGGCCTCACCGATCGACTCAGCCTGCGCCTCGCCGGCTTCCGCGAACAGCGCGACGGCCTTGCCGACCACACGCGACGCGTGCTGTTCGACCTCGAAGCCCGCTGGTAGACGGCGCGCCGAAGATGGCGGGCACGCTCAGGCGAGGCGCCCACGCAGCACGCCGACGGTGAGGAACAGGGCCGCGAGCGAAAGCACGGTCATCTGCACCGGCATCGGGTCGAGCAGGGCCAGCAGGCCCACGCCCGCGAACAACACGATCGCGGTCGCCGTCGCGAGCGGTCGCAGGCGCGACGCGTCGAGGTGCTTGCCCATCCACCACAGCAGCGTGCCGCACAGCATGAGCAGGAGCGCGAAGCACACGCTGTAGCCGCACAACATCGTCCACGCATCGATGCCCCAGCGCGGCAGGATCGGGTACGCGCGCATCGCCTGCATCAGCGCGCGGCGCGGTGCGTCGAACGAAGCGACGTCGACGAAGGCGCGGTAGTGCACGGTCGCATGCACGCCACTGGCGATGAGCAACACGGCGGCGGCGCCGCGTACGCCGGAACGCAGGGAGGATTCGGACATGGGCGTCATCTCCGGGGGTGTCCGATGTTTGGACAGTCGGCCGTGTGGACGCAAGCAGGCGGAGGATCGCGCGATTCGAGCGGAAGCCCGCCGAGGCGAGCGTAGCACGGGCCGCCGCGGCGCCGGTGGAAGACACGCGCATCAGGCGCAGCATCGGGATGGAGTCCCGCTTTCGCAGGAAGGACGGCATGTGGCCGGCCAAGGCGGCACACCCCGCTCGAGGCGGTGCGCGGTGC
Source organism: Dokdonella fugitiva (assembly GCF_004342425.1). Taxonomy (GTDB): domain Bacteria; phylum Pseudomonadota; class Gammaproteobacteria; order Xanthomonadales; family Rhodanobacteraceae; genus Dokdonella_A; species Dokdonella_A fugitiva. The sequence continues at coordinate 456,766 of NZ_SLWQ01000001.1, forward strand.
GGCGTTGACCGGCCCCGCGCGAAAAAAAGACCCCGCCGAAGCGGGGTCGAAGGACGCAAGCCGGCGGATATCAGAGCCGGCAGAGATCGAAATCGTCGGCGAACACGAGTTGGCTGCCGGTGTTGGTCACGCTGAACGTGGCGCTCGTCCCGCTCAGTGCGCCACTCGCCGCGCCTATCGTCCGGCTCGCGCTCAGCGTGTAGAAGCGCTGGCTCGCGTTCGCCGGGAACGAGGCGACGCCGTTGCTCACCGTGGCCTGGCCGAGCACGATCGATCCACCGCAGGCGCTCGTCGACAGCGTGATCTGCGAGGTGGAGTCGGTCGCGATGACGTTGTCGGACGCATCGACGATCGCGACCTGCACGGCACCCAGGCGGTCACCGCGCGGGACGTCGGCGGGCTGCTGCAGGAACTTGATGTGGTCGGGCGGATTGGCGGCAAAGCTCGCCACGACCGTGCAGTTGCCCGTGATCGGTCCCGTCGTGTAGCTGGTGCCCACGAGCGTACCCGCGGCACAGGTACCGCCGACCGGCGTCACGACGTGGTAGCCCGTGGCCGGCGTCAGCGTGAAGCTCGTCGTCGCGCCGTGGTTCACCGTCTGCGCCGTCGACGGGCTGATCGTGCCATTGCCACCACTCACGCTCGGCGTCACCACGTGCGTGTCGATCGCGAAGCTCGCGATGACGGTACAGTCCGCATTCACTGCGTTCGTCGTGTAGGTGTTGCCCACGAGCGAACCGCCGCAGGTGCCGGCCACGTTGACGACATGGAAGTTCGCCGACGGCGCCAGGGTGAAGGCGATGGTCGCGCCGTGGTTCACCGTCTGCGCCGTCGACGGGCTGATCGTGCCGTTGCCACCCGACACGCTCGGCGTCACCGTGTGCGTGTCGATCGCGAAGCTCGCGATGACCGTGCAGTCCGCGTTCACCGCGTTCGTCGTGTAGGTGTTGCCCACGAGCGAACCGCCGCAGGTGCCCGCGACATTGGCGACGTGGTAGTTGGTGGCCGGCGTCAACGTGAATGCGATGGTCGAACCGTGGTTCACCGTCTGCGCCGTCGACGGGCTGATCGTGCCGTTGCCACCCGACACGCTCGGCGTCACCGTGTGCGTGTCGATCGCGAAGCTCGCGATA
>NZ_SLWQ01000001.1:457996-458153 GCF_004342425.1 Dokdonella fugitiva
ATGGTTCACCGTCTGCGCCGTGGACGGGCTGATCGTGCCGTTGCCGCCCGTCACGCTCGGCGTCACCGTGTGCGTGTCGATCGCGAAGCTCGCGATCACCGTGCAGTCCGCGTTCACCGCGTTCGTAGTGTAAGTGTTGCCCACGAGCGAACCGCCG
>NZ_SLWQ01000001.1:458251-706950 GCF_004342425.1 Dokdonella fugitiva
GACGTGGTAGTTCGTGGCCGGCGTCAACGTGAATGCGATGGTCGAACCGTGGTTCACCGTCTGCGCCGTCGACGGGCTGATCGTGCCGTTGCCGCCCGTCACGCTCGGGGTCACCGTGTGCGTGTCGATCGCGAAGCTCGCGATCACCGTGCAGTCCGCGTTCACCGCGTTCGTAGTGTAAGTGTTGCCCACGAGCGAACCGCCGCAGGTGCCCGCCACGTTGGCGACGTGGTAGTTCGTGGCCGGCGTCAACGTGAATGCGATGGTCGAACCGTGGTTCACCGTCTGCGCCGTCGACGGGCTGATCGTGCCGTTGCCGCCGCTCACGCTGGGCGTGACCGTGTACGTGTTGATCGCGAAGCTCGCGATGACCGTGCAATCCGCGTTCACCGCATTCGTCGTGTAGGTGTTGCCCGCGAGCGAACCACCGCAGGTACCGCCGACCGGCGTCACGATGTGGTAGCCCGTCGCCGGCGTCAGCGTGAACGCGATGGTCGCGCCTTCAGTCACCGTCTGCGGCGTCGACGGGCTGATCGTGCCGTTGCCTCCGGACACACTCGGGGTGACCATGTGCGTGACTTGCGCGAACGAAGCAATGACGGTGCAGTTCGCGGTGACCGCATTGGTCGTGAACACGTTGCCCGCCAGCGAACCGCCGCAGGTGCCCGTCGGCGTGACGATCGAGTAGCCCGGGGCCGGCGTCAGGGTGAACGCGATGGTCGCGCCATGGTTCACCGTCTGCGCCGTCGACGGGCTGATCGTGCCGTTGCCACCCGACACGCTCGGCGTCACCGTGTGCGTGTCGATCGCGAAGCTCGCGATGACGGTGCAGTCGGCATTCACCGCGTTCGTCGTGTAGGTGTTGCCCGCGAGCGAACCGCCGCAGGTGCCACCCACCGGCGTCACGATGTGGTAGCCCGAGTCCGGCGTCAGCGTGAACGCGGTCGTCGCGCCGTGGTTCACCGTCTGCGCCGTCGACGGACTGATCGTGCCGTTGCCGCCCGACACGCTCGGGGTCACCGTGTGCGTGTCGATCGCGAAGCTCGCGATCACCGTGCAGTCGGCCGTGACCGGATTCGTCGTGTAGGTGTTGCCGGCGAGGCTGCCGCCGCAAGTGCCGCCGACCGGGGTGATGATGTGATAGCCCGGATCCGGCGTCAGCGTGAACGCGGTCGTCGCGCCGTCATTGACGGTCTGCGGCGTCGACGGACTGATCGTACCGTTTCCTCCGGACACGCTCGGCGCGACCACGTGGTCGGGAGCGGACACGTCGATGCAGCCGTTCGCGGTGACCGACTGGCCATCCGGGTTGGTGATCGTGACGTCCTGCAGGCCGGCCGCGTTCGCGGTGATGTTGAGCACGACCTGCGTCGGCGAGTTGTAGGTCACGCTGTTGACGGTCGCATTCGTGACCGTCGCCGAGACGTGGTTGAACGGGAGTGCGGGCGGAGGCAGGTCGGCACCGGGATCATAGAAGCCGGAGCCGTTGCTCGACGTCGCATCGATCGTGACGTTGCCCGTGCCGCCCGCGAAGGCGATCGGCGAACCGGAGCAGGTCGGCGTCGCCGGCGGCGGCGCGAGCAGCTTGCCGACGCGCACCGCATAGCTGTTGAGCGACTGGTTGTACTCCTGGATCGTCCACACGCTCATGTCGTCGAGCGGATCGACGACGGTGAACGAGTAGTCGCCCCAGCGCCGGCCGGACCCGCCACCCGGATCGGACGGCGGGTTGTAGTTGGCCGAGGTGATGCCGTACTGCATCGCGGCGGCGGTCGGCGGACCGGTCATCACGCCGAGCGGGTCCCCGGCGAGCCGTCCAGCGTAGGCGGGCGTCGCACCCAGCGGTGTACCCGCCTGGCTGAAACCGATCACCGCATGGCCCTGGCCGGTCGCCGTGATCGAGGGGATCCAGTACTGCAGCGCGGTCGTGAGCGTCCCTGCATTGTCGTACACCGTGCCGGACTGGACGAGGGACGGCGTCGTCGAGAGGTTCTGGATGTCGTACCAGCGCGCCGCCTTGCGGGCTGCGCCGGTGGTACTCGCGACACCGGTCGTGCTCACGCGCAGGTTGTGCGCGGTCCACAAATGACCGTTGCGGATCATCGCGGCGTAGAGGCGATCGTCGAGCGAGTCCAGTCGGCCGTTGTTGCCGCCGGTGTTGCCCGAGTGCTCGACCGGATTGGTCGCCCCGGTCGTCGGCACGGTGAGATTGATGTTCGCCGAGATCGTCGGCGTGGCGCTGCCCGGATTGGACACGCGACGGAAGACGAGGCGGCTGTACACCGCGGTGTCGACGCCGACGAAGTAGCCCTGCGTCGCCGAGGGGTCGAAGTTGTCTGCACCACGCGGCGCGAACGGACCAGCGCTAGCGGTTCCGACATTGGGGAAGCTCGTGACGACCAGCGGGCCGGCGCCCAGCGCCGAGGACTTCTGCACGACATACGCGTTCGTGCCGACGAAGGCGCCCGCGCTCGAGAACATGTTGCAGCCGAAGTAGAGGGCATTGACGTCGATGCCGAGCGACGGGTAGTCGCAGAAGTTCGAGCCCGGATCGGTGGTAACGAAGAAGAACGTCCACGCGGTCGACGCGCTGATCACGCCGTTGCTCGCCGCATCGCTCACGGCGAGCAGCCAGCGGTTCGCCGCGGTCGCGCTGCAGCTCGCGTTGGTGCAGGGCACGTCGATGATGCTGATGAACCAGCGTGCGCTGAAGCGGTCGTAGCGCACCTGCGGGTCGCTCGTGAAGTTGAGCACGACCGAACCGCCCACCGGCGTCATCACGGAAGCGAAGAAGGCGTCGGTATCGAGGTTCAGCACCCCGTCGGCGACGCCGGCCTTGGTGAACGAACGGATGCGGCCGTTGACCGCGACCACGTACTGCGACGGGCCGACCGTGCCCATCGAGTCCGGCGGGAACGCGCCGGTATCGGTCAGTGTCGCGCCATCGAAGGACGTGGACGGCGTATGGATCGCACGCGGCCCGCGATCCGGTTCGCTGGCCGCCGACGACGGATAGCGCGATACGGCCGGAGCCTCCGGATTGGGCTGCAGGTTGTCGCGCTCGAACGCTTCGTGTTCGCGCCTGGGGCGCGGACCGTGCCGTTGCGGCCGCGTCGCCTCGATCTGCATGAGTTCGGCCGACGTGTGCGTGACGCCGGCCGCGGTCGGCATGCGCACGCCCTGGATGTCGCTCGCCGGCTCAGGCGCGGCGTACACCGTTGCCGCGAACAGGACCGACGCACACAGAAACGCCTGCGCCATGAAGGGCGCACTTCTGCGATACATGAGTTTTCCCCCCTGGTTGTCTGCATCACCCGCGGACTAGGCCTCAAGACGTAGTCGCACCTGGTACTGCCGGCCCAGCCTATCATTCTTCCGGCCGGTTTTGCAGGGAGTCTGGTTTTCAAGCGCCCCGAACGCGAAAACGTGACTGGATTGGCAACTTGTCCCCGGCCGCTGGACAAGGGCGTTCAGCTTTGCGCACGATGGATTTTTCCGACGATACGGTACTGGTCCATGCGCCTGCTCCCGCGCCTCGCCACCCTCACGCTGCTGCTGATCGGAACCGGCTGCATGAATACCCCGCCCCGCCCCGCGGCCGCCCAGGTCGAGGATCCCTGGCTCTGGCTCGAAGACATCCATGGCGCGAAACCGCTGGAATGGGTCGAGCAGCGCAACGCCGAGACGCGGCAGGCGTTCGCCTCGACACCGGAATTCGAACGCACGCGCACGCGCATCCTCGAGGTGCTCGATTCGGACGCGAAGATCCCCGCCGTCACCCGCATCGGCGACCGCTACTACAACTTCTGGAAGGACCAGGACCACCCGCGCGGCCTCTGGCGGCGCACGACCCTGCAGCAATACCGCAAGGACAAGCCGCGCTGGGAGACGGTGATCGACCTCGACGCCCTGGCCAAGGCCGAGGGCAGGAACTGGGTCTGGCAGGGCGCGACCTGCCTGCGTCCGGCCAATCGGCGCTGCCTCGTCGCGCTTTCGCCGGGCGGCGGCGACGCGAACGTCGTGCGCGAGTTCGACCTGTCCGACCGCAGGTTCGTCAAGGGCGGGTTCGAACTCGCCGAAGCGAAATCGGACGTCGCCTGGATCGACAAGGACCGCATCTACGTCGCGACCGACTTCGGTCCCGGCACGATGACCAAATCGAGCTACCCGCGCATCGTCAAGGAGTGGAAGCGCGGCACGCCGCTGTCCGCCGCGACGCTCGTCTACGAAGGCAGCGACGACGACCTCGCGGTGTCCGCCAGCCGCGACCTCACGCCCGGCTTCGAGCGCGACTTCGTCACGCGCGCGATCGACTTCTACACCAGCGAAACGTTCGTGCGCGGCAAGGACGGCAAGCTCGTCAAGCTCGACGTGCCGGCCGACGCCACGATCGACACGCATCGCGAATGGCTGCTCGTGCAGCTGCGCGACGCATGGAAGCTCGATGGCACGACCTACCCGCAGGGCGCGCTGCTCGCCACGAAGTTCACCGACTTCCTCGCCAACCAGGACAAACCCGGCAAGCGCAAATTCACCGTCCTGTTCGAGCCGGGCGAGACGACGTCGCTGTCGGCGCATTCGTGGACGCGCAACCACCTCATCCTGAACATCCTCGACGACGTCGCGAGCCGGCTCGAGGTGCTCACGCCGCGCAGCGGCGAATGGCGCCGCGAGAAGCTCGGCGGTGCCCCCGCGCTCTCGACGATCGAGGCGCACGGCATCGATGCCGACACGAGCGAGGCCTACTTCCTCAGCGTGAGCGGCTACCTCGCGCCGACCACGCTCTATTACGGCGTGCTCGGCAGCGCCGATGCGGCGCCGATCAAGCGCGCGCCGGTCTTCTTCGACGCGAAGGGCATGGACGTGCACCAGTATTTCGCGACGTCGAAGGACGGAACGCGCGTGCCGTACTTCGTCATCGCGCGCAAGGACATCAAGGCCGACGGCGACACGCCGACCCTGCTGTACGGCTACGGTGGCTTCGAAGTCGCGCTGACGCCGATGTACAGCGGCAGCGTCGGCCGTTCGTGGCTCGAGCGCGGCGGCGCGTTCGCGGTGGCCAACATCCGTGGCGGCGGCGAGTACGGCCCGCGCTGGCACGAAGCCGCACTCAAGGCGAACCGCCCGCGCGCGTACGAGGATTTCGCCGCGGTCGCCGCGGACCTCGTCAAGCGAGGCATCACCTCGCGCCGCCGCCTCGGCGCCGAAGGCGGCAGCAACGGCGGTCTGCTCATGGGCAACATGCTGACGCAGTACCCCGAGCTGTTCGGCGCGATCGTCTGCGAAGTGCCACTGCTCGACATGAAGCGCTACACGCACCTGTCGGCGGGCGCGTCGTGGATCGCCGAGTACGGCGACCCCGACAAGCCGGAGGAATGGGCCTTCATCAAGACCTTTTCGCCGTACCAGAACCTCGCCCCGGGCAAGGACTATCCGCCCGTGCTGTTCTACACCGCGACCAGTGACGATCGCGTCGGCCCGGTGCAGGCGCGCAAGATGGCGGCGCGCATGCGTGAACTCGGCTACTCGAACGCCTGGTTCTACGAGAACACCGAAGGCGGCCACGGCGCCGCCGCCGACAACCGGCAATCGGCCTTCATGCACGCACTCGCGTACACCTTCCTGTGGCAGCAGCTCGCGTCGAAGGCGGCGCCATGATGCGCACGCCACTGTTGTTCGCGCTCGCGGTCGCCGGCGCGTCGCACGCGGCCGCCCCCGCGAACGTCGACGCCGCGCTCGCCAAGGCGAAGCGCGCGCACCAGCCGCTGCTGCTCGATTTCAGCGCACCCTGGTGCTACTCGTGCTACTTCATGGAAACGCACGTGCTCAATGGCACCGAGTGGGACGCGCTCGGCCGCAAGGCCGTGGTCGCCGCGGTCGACGCCGATTCGCCCGATGGCGCGGCATGGATGAAGAAGCTCGCGGTCAAGGCGCTGCCCGCCTACGTCGTGCTCGACGAGCAGGGCAGCGAGCTCGGCCGCATCCTGGCCGAGCAGCCGCGCGCGAAGTTCTACCCGATGATCGACCGCATCATCGCCGGATCGAACACGCTCGACGCGCTGAAGCAGCAGGCCGCGGGCGGTTCGATCGAGGCCGTGGCCGCCGTGCTCGGCGCCTTCCAGGCGCGCGATGCGGGCAAGGACGGCCTCGCGTGGTATGGGACGTTGCCGGCGCAGGTGCGCGCGAACGCCGACAAGGACCCGACCGTGACCTTGCAGCGCGACCGCCTCGACCTTTCCAGGGCACGCGCGCAGGACGACCATGCAGGCGCCATCGCCGCCGCACGCCGCGTGCTCGCCGGCGACATCGGCTGCGATCGCCCTTACGTCGTCGATGCGCTGCTCGAAGCGAGCGAAAAGCAGCCGAAGGCCGAACGCGCGGCGCTCCTCCAGCCACAGCGCGCCGCCCTCGAGGCGATGCTCGCGCGCGACATCTACGTCGCAACACCCGCATGCGCGGACCAGCGCAGCGCGGTGGTCACGACCGCCGACGTCGACGCGGCGCTCGGCGACGCCGCGGCCGAGAAGGCCGTGCTCGACCGCGCGATCGCCGATGCCCGCAGGCGCCTCGGCGGCGACTACGGCAAGGACCGCAACCTCGCCGACAACCTGCGCGTCTACCTCGCGCGCGCGCATCGAGAGGCCGAACTCGACGCGCTGTACCCGAAGCTCGTCGCGGCATGGCCCGACGACTACGTCTATCCATACCGCTTCGGGCGCAGCCTGCTCGAGCGCAAGCGCGCCGCCGAGGCCCTGCCCTGGCTCGAGAAGGCGGCTGACAAGGCCTACGGCGAGAACCGGCTCGGCGTCGCGCTGTATCGCGTGAAGGCGCTCAAGGCGCTCGGCCGCCGCGACGATGCGAAGCAGGTCGTCGCCGAGGTGCTCGAGCAGAACGGGCAGTGGTTCCCCGAGCAGGTGGCCAAGCTCAAGGCCGAACTCGCCTCCTGAGGTGGTCGGCGGCACGCGCTGCGCGCGTACCGCCCTGCGGATGCCGCTTCGCGGCTGCGTCCCGCTTCGCCGCGACGGCGTTTGCTGCACTGCCGCAGGCTTTGCCGTATCCTTCGCGCCGCGCGGGACGGCCCGCCGCGCGCCGACTGCGGCGCGCCGATTCGAACAGCCTGAGGACAACGACATGGGTTTGGAGCGCGTCCCCGCCGGTGCCAACGTGCCCGACGAGATCAACGTCATCATCGAGATTCCCAAGGACGCGGAGCCGGTCAAGTACGAGGTCGACAAGGCCTCCGGCGCGATCTTCGTCGACCGCGTGCTGTCGACGCCGATGCGCTATCCGTGCAACTACGGCTACGTGCCGCGCACGCTCGGTGGCGACGGCGACCCGCTCGACGCGCTGGTGATCCTGCCGCTGCCGCTGGTGCCGGGCTCGGTGATCCGCTGCCGCCCGGTCGGCATGCTGCGCATGACCGACGAGGCGGGCGCCGACGAGAAACTCGTGGTCGTGCCGCACGCGAAGATCTTCGCCGGCTATGGCCATATCGCCGACATCGGCCAGGTATCCGGCCACTGGCTCGAACGCATCGGCCACTTCTTCGAGCACTACAAGGACCTCGAGAAGGGCAAGTGGGTCAAGCTCGAAGGCTGGGCCGACGCCGCGGCCGCCAAGGCCGAGATCACCGCCGGCGTCGAACGCTACGAGGCCACGGCGAACAAGCCCGCACCCTGACGCCGGGGTCGAAGCCGAAGCAGGAACCAAGCTGGAAAGATGAGGGCACGAAGGCTCGGCTGTCCTGCGCCGCGCAGCGACCCGGATCAATCGTCGCTTTCGTCGGGTTCGTCGCCGGCATGCGAGGATGCTGGGTCGACGCCCGAGGCGAGGGCGTCGGCGGCGTTCCACATGGACACTTCGCCGCCGCGGAATTTCTGCGCGTAGACCGGGTCTGCGCGGAAGCGGAAGCGGCGGTAGAAGCTCACGACGTAGCCGTCGGGATGCTCGTGCGCCCAGGCCTGGAAGGCCTCGAGCGTGTCGAGTGCGGGCACGGGTTGCGTCAGGCGGCCGGCGAATTCGAACACGCCGTGATGCCAGCCGAGATGGACGACCGGGCGGCCGGCCTCTTGCGCATCATGGATGCGCGTGGCGAGTGCGCGGATGTCGTAGCGATCGCCCGAACCCTGCAGCACGGCGAGCTTGATCGCCAACCCGACCGCGACCATCGCGACCGCCGCGCCGGCCGGTTGGACGAGACGCATGCGACCGATCGCGAGCGCGCCGCCGATCGCGACGATGAGGCATCCCCATAGCGGCGATACGTCCGCGGCGAATGCCAGCGAGGGCAGCTTCGGCGCGAGCCACGGGAGCGCCGCGGTCGCCGCGCCGAACAGCACGAGGAACGCGCCGAATGCGCCGGCGCGCAGGCGCAGTGCGCCGCGCTCGCGTGCGAACGCGAGCAGCAGCGCGACGCCCGGGATCGTCGGCAACAGGTAATGCGGCTGCTTGCCGGCGACGAGCGAGAACGCGACGAATGTCGGCAGCACCCAGGCGACGCCGAATCGCCACGGCGTTTCGGTCGCGAGTTCGCGCAGCTTCGTCGCGCCCGCGCGCAGCATGAGCGGCCAGGGCAACAGCATGAGCGGGAACACCACGAGGTACCACCACACCGGGCGACCGTGCGCGCTCGTGCCCTTGACGCCGCCGATGCGATCGAGCGTCTGGTTGAGGAAGATCGCGCGCGCGTAGGCCTCGCCGCCGTGCAGGGCCGCGGGAACCGCCCAGGCGAGGCCGATCAGCGCGCCGACGAGGATCGACAGCGCGAAGGCGCCGAAATAGCGCCCGCGCCGGCCGGCCAGGCGGTCGGCGCTCCACCACGGCGCGGCAAGCGCGACGAAGGCGACATCGAGCAACATGACCGGTCCCTTGACCAGGATGCCGAGGCCGATCGCGCCACCCGTGACGAGGACCCCGCGTCGCGTGCGTGCATTGGCGAGATCGAGGATGCCGTGCATCGCGAGCAGCACGCAGGTCGCCAGCGGCACGTCGAACATGATCGCGTTGGAGAACAGCGCGAAGTAGATCGCGCCGAGCAGCAACCACATCGACGTGCGCGCGGTCGCGGTGGACCCGGTCAGGCGCAGTGCCAGGCGCTGCATGAGCACGAGGCTCGCGAGTGAGCACAACAGGGTCATCGCACGCGCGGTCCACGCGTGCACGCCCGTCAGCAGCCAGCCGGCGTTGATGAGCCAGAACAGCAGCGGCGGCTTGTGCGCGTAGGTCGCCCCGTTGAGGTGCGGCACGAGGAACTCGCCGGTCTGGCGCATCTCCCAGGCCACCGCGAGATAGCGCGTCTCGTCGATCGGCAGCGGCCCGAGCAGGAACACGATCGGCAACAGCAACACGGCCGCCACCGCCAGCGGATGCAGCAGGACGGCGCGCCAGTCGGGGTCGGTCGAAGGAAACACGGGATCGGGAACTCGCAGCCGGCAGAACGCGAATCTTGGCACGCCGACCGCCGCGCGCGCGACCGCGGCAACCATTCGCCCAGCCCACCGGCCGGCCCAACGGGCGTTGCTGCCGGGCCGAAAAGCAGATCAAGAGCCTGAGACACGAAGGAAAAGCAAAGCGAAGAGAGTTGAAGATTGAAACACGTAGCACACGGAGGAAAAGCTCTCGAGTCAAAAGCTCTTCCCGCTTTTGCTTTTTCCGTGTGCTCCGCGTGCTCCGTGTTTCAAGCTCTTTTCCTGATTCCGCTTTTCCTTCGTGTCCTTCGTGTTTCAGGCTTCGGCTTTCGCTTCGGCGTCGCCCTCAGCCGCGCTTGAGCAGCTCGCGCAGGTCGATCACCGCCGCGTTCGCGCGCGAGATGTAGTTGGCCATCACGAGCGAATGATTGGCGAAGAAGCCGAACGGCGTGCCGTTCAACACGATCGGACTACCGAGTGCCTTCTGCGATTCCTCCAGTTCGCGGATCACCTGCTCGAGGCTCACGGTCGCGTTCTTGCTGGCGAGGATCGGCGCGAAGTCGGCGCGCACGGCCTCGAGCTGCTCGCGCAGCGCCCAGGTGTAGCCGCGTGCTTCGTAGAAGTTGTCGTCGATCTTCGTCCATGGCGTCTTCACGAGCCGCGGACTCGGCGCGGGGGTCGACTGGCGTGCATGCTCGTCGCCGGCGAGGTCGGTATCGATGCGCACCTGGCCCGCCGCGGCCGACAGGCGCTGCGACAGCGAGCCGAGCCGCGCCGAGACGACCTGCAGGTAGTCGGCGAGGTTGTCGGCGCGCGCGTAGAACTGCGCGTTGCTGTCGTCACCGTCGGCGAGGCGCGTGAGGTAGGCATCGACGCGCGCGATCGCCTTGCGGTACTGGCTCTCCGAACTCGGCAGCAGCCAGCGATCGTTGGGCGAACTGAACAGCGGGTCGGCTTCCTGCAGGTCCTTGTCCTCGACCGACTGCGTCTGCGAGCGGCTGAAATCGTTGCGCAATGCGCGGGCGAGGTCGCGCGTGGCGGTGAGCACGCCGAATTCCCAGTTCGGGACGTTGTCCATGAAAACGCCGGGCGGCAGGCGGTCGTTGCTGAGATAACCGCCGCGCTTGTCGAGCAGGGTTTCCGCCGTCGTGATCAGCGCGGCCGTCGTGACGCTTCCGGTCACGACGCGCTCGCCCTTCGCGGCGAGGCGCGCCTGCGCGGTCGGGACGACGTCGAAATGGCCGGGCTCGTAATCCCACCACCACATCAGCGCGAGCACGAGCACGACGGCGAGCGCGAACACCGCGCCGATGCCGCGCAGCAGCCACGCACGAACGCGACCGAAGCCATTTCCTTGCATGCCATTCCCCGTTGCCGACGGTGCGCCCCGCCCGGGACGGGCGGCGCCGCGGGCGCCGATCGCCCGCCCTCACGCCGCCATTCTAGGCCATCGCGGCCCTACTTCTTCTTCCCGCCGGCGGAACCCGGCTTGGCCGGCTCGCCCTTCTGGCCGAAGTTCTCCATCAGCGTCTTCATGTCCTCGGCGTGTTCTTCCTCGACCGCGAGGATCTCCTCGAGCAGGCGCTTGGTGGTCGTGTCGCGGTCGCCGACGTAGTTGATGATCTCGCGGTAGCTGTCGATCGCGATGCGCTCGGCGACGAGGTTCTCCTCGATCATCGAGGCGAGGTCCTCGGGCACGACGAACTCGGAGTGGCTGCGGCCGGACAGGCCGTCCGGCGAGAAATTCGGCTGGCCGTCGAGCTGGGTGATGCGCTCGGCGATGCGGTCGGCGTGCGACTGCTCCTCGGCCGCGTGCTCGAGGAATTCGGCCGCGACGCTCTTCGCGTTGATGCCCGAGGCGAGGTAGTAGTGCGCCTTGTAGCGCAGCACGCAGACGATCTCGGTCGCGAGCGCCTCGTTGAGCAGCTTCAGCACCGTCGCGCGATCGAGCGTGTAGCTGTCGGTGACGGCACCGCGCTCCATGTGCGCGCGGGCGCGCTTGCGGATCGTCTGGATGTCGGAAAGGAACGGTTTGTCGCTACGCGGACTCGCGGCCATGCCTGCCTCCTCCGGGATGGGATGGCGTGCCCGCGGCGCGGGCGACGCCGCCCTAGGGTACGGCGCGCGCATGTCCGCCAGCTGAAGGCCGGCGGCTCAACCCGGGCGGTAGACCTCGCCGCCCTGGGCGCGGAACTCGGCGGCCTTTTCCGCCATGCCCTCGGCGAGCGCCTGCTCGTCGCCGACGCCGTGCTCCTTCGCGTAGTCGCGCACGTCCTGGGTGATCTTCATCGAGCAGAACTTCGGGCCGCACATCGAGCAGAAATGCGCGCTCTTGTGCGCTTCCTTGGGCAGCGTCTCGTCGTGGAACTCCTTCGCCTTCTCCGGATCCAGGCCGAGGTTGAACTGGTCGTCCCAGCGGAACTCGAAGCGTGCCTTGCTGAGCGCGTTGTCGCGCGCCTGCGCGCCGGGATGGCCCTTGGCGAGGTCGGCCGCGTGCGCGGCGAGCTTGTAGGTGATGATGCCGTCGCGCACGTCCTGCTTGTCGGGCAGGCCGAGGTGTTCCTTCGGCGTCACGTAGCAGAGCATCGCGGTGCCGTACCAGCCGATCATCGCCGCGCCGATCGCGCTCGTGATGTGGTCGTAGCCGGGCGCGATGTCGGTGGTCAGGGGCCCCAGCGTGTAGAACGGCGCCTCGCCGCACTTCTCGAGCTGGCGCTCCATGTTTTCCTTGACCAGGTGCATCGGCACATGGCCGGGGCCCTCGATCATGACCTGCACGTCGTGCTTCCAGGCGACCTGGGTGAGCTCGCCGAGCGTGTCGAGTTCGGCGAACTGCGCGGCGTCGTTCGCATCGGCGATCGAGCCCGGGCGCAGGCCGTCGCCGAGCGAGAACGCGACGTCGTACGCCTTCATGATCTCGCAGATCTCCTCGAAGCGTTCGTAGAGGAACGATTCGCGGTGATGGGCGAGGCACCACTTGGCCATGATCGAACCGCCGCGGCTGACGATGCCGGTGACGCGCCGCGCGGTCAGCGGCACGAACGGCAGGCGCACGCCGGCGTGGATCGTGAAGTAGTCGACGCCCTGCTCGGCCTGTTCGACGAGTGTGTCGCGGAACAGCTCCCAGGTGAGGTCCTCGGCGACGCCGCCGACCTTCTCCAGCGCCTGGTAGATCGGCACGGTGCCGATCGGCACGGGCGAGTTGCGCAGGATCCATTCGCGCGTCTCGTGGATGTGCTTGCCGGTGCTGAGGTCCATCACCGTGTCGGCGCCCCAGCGGATCGCCCACACCATCTTCTCCACTTCCTCGGCGATCGAGCTCGTCACGGCGGAGTTGCCGATGTTGGCGTTGATCTTCACGAGGAAATTGCGGCCGATGATCATCGGCTCGCTTTCCGGATGGTTGATGTTGCAGGGGATGATCGCGCGGCCGCGCGCGACTTCCTCGCGCACGAACTCGGGCGTGATCACTCTCTGGATCGACGCGCCGAACGACTGGCCCGGGTGCTGGCGCAGCAGGTGCGCCTCGCGGATCGCCTCGAGGCGCTGGTTCTCGCGGATCGCGACGAATTCCATTTCCGGCGTGACGATGCCGCGCCGCGCGTAGTGCATCTGCGACACGTTCATGCCCGCCTTCGCCACGCGCGGCTTCGGGATCGCCGGGAAGCGCACTTCGGCGAGCGACGGCGCATTCGCATGGCGGCGCGTGAACGGCGAGCTGAAGTCGGCGAGCCGCTCGCTGTCGCCGCGCTCTTCGATCCATCGCGCACGCAGCGCGGGCAGGCCGGCCGCGAGGTCGACGCGGTAGGCCGGGTCGGTGTACGGGCCGGAGGTGTCGTAGACCGTGAATGGCGCGTTCTTCTCGGCGCCGAACACCGACGGCGTGTCGGCGAGCGCGATCTCGCGCATCGGCACGCGCAGGTCGGCGCGCGACCCGTCGACGTAGATCTTGCGCGAGCCGGGGATCGGCCGCGTCACGGAGCCGGACAGTTCGGCGGTTTCGCGCAGCAGCGCGGACGGGACGGCGTTCATGCAAAGCTCCTCGGCGTCGATCTACGGAGGGAGCCTGCCGCGGAAGTCCGCGCATGCGCGGTATCCGCCGACGCGCGCGGATGCGCGCGTCCCACCAAGCTCCCTACACCGGTGCTAACCGGATCAGGTTCGAAGGGACTCTCTCAGCCGGCCATTGCCGGCACCCCCGCTTCGGCGTGCATTGAAACACGTTCGCGGCGACGCAGCCAGTTGGCGGGAACACCCGCGGCGGCGGGCGTTCGCCGGCGAACCGCCGATGCGCCGCCATGCAGACGGCGGCCCGGTGGCCGCCATCCGCACGAGGCCTTCAGCGGCAGGGCCCGCCCGCGTTCGTGCAGGCGACGCGGCTGCGCACTGCCGCGCTCGCGCCGTAGTTGGCGAGCACGCCGGCGGCGTTGCCGTTCACCCAGGTCGTCGTCGCGAAGGCGAGCACGGGCAGTCCGGCCAGCACGTCGCCGTTCGCTGCCGCGGCGAGCGCGCGCGAGGGCACCGCCGCCCCGGTCATGTCGTGGGCGAGGTCGATGGAAACGCTGCCCGCCTCCGGCAGGAGCTCGATGCCACTGAAGTTGCGCGACACGTGCGCGCCGGGATCGGTCGCATTGGTCAGGCGCGAGCCGGTCGCCGACACCGGCAGTTCGATGTCGCCTGCACCGGCGCTCGTCTCGAACGTGAGCACCGAGGTTTCGAGGCAGGGCGTGAGGGCCGGGTTCGCGGCCCTGCCCGCGGCGTCGGCGCCGCCACCGGAGTTGACCGCGGCGAGCGGGACCGCGCTGCCGTCGCGGGCATGGCCGACCGCGCCGACCGTCGTGCACGCGTACGGATACGAACTCGCCCAGCGCTCGGTGACGACGCCGCCGCTGGTCATCTGGCCACTCGTGTAGGAATGAACGAAGCTCGTTTCGAACGGTGCCTTGGCGAGGTCGCCGACGCGCGCGGGATCGACATACCAGCGCTTGGTCGGCGCGGTGACGATCCAGCCGGTGCGGGCGCCGAGCGCCGGACTGCGCGCATAGCTGCCTTCGAGCGTCGTGGCCATGAACAGCGCGCTCACGGCATCGACGGGATCGGCGTATTCGAGCGTGCGCAGCGCGCCATCGACGGCGACCTGCGCCGCGTAGCGGCCATTCGCCTGCGCGCTCGCGCTGTCGAGGTCGGGCGCCACGGCGCCGGGCGCCGTGTGCGCCGAACGGAAGCCGTCGATCGCGAGCGCGTCGACGCCGAACATCGTGCCGCGCGCGACGTCGATGACATATTCGGCGCCGTACACGCCACCGGCGGGCGGCGTCAGGTCGGCTCCCGCGTCGGCGCGCCAGTAGCCGCCCGCCGACCACGCGGACGCGATGGCCGCGCAATCGCCCGCCGCGATCGCGTCGGCGCTGCCGTGCTGGTTGCCGGTCACTTCGCCCATCTCGAAGACGTCGAAATGGCCTTCGCGCGTGCGATCGGCCGTCTGCGGACCGCCATCGGCGTTGCCGCTCGGACCGGTCGTGGTGTTCTCGCCCGCGTAGGACGCCGTGCGGAAGTCGATCGCGTGCGTGGCGAGCGCAGGCACCGTGCAGCTGGAGTCGCTCGTGACGAGTCGCGCGACCGATGCATCGTCGCCGGCAGACGTGCCGCTGGCCGCTCATGCGCCGTGCGGCGCGACGTAGACGTCGAGGTCGAGCACCTCGCGCCCGTCGTAACCTTCGTGGAAGCGCACGCGCAGCGCCTTCGCCTGCGCCGTCGCGTTGCTGATCACCAATAGCGTGTCGTTGCCACCGTTCGCGGTGTAGTACGGGAAAACGAGCACCTGGCCCAGGCCGTGCGGATCGACGTGCATCGCATGCGCAGCCGGGGCGAAGGCCGCGGCAACGATCGCGGCGGCGAGCGCGGAATTTCTTTTCTTGCCCATCGTGCATCCCCTCGTTGGTCATACGTCGTTGCGACGGCGGAATGCCGCCGGGCGTCGCAGCGGCCCAGGAACGGCCCCCTGGCGCGCCTCCTCCCGCGCACTCGATCGGACTGGCGAACGCCGTTGCGTGCCATGCCGGTGGTCCGCTGCAGCACGTTGCACGCGGCGCGACCCGCTCCCAGTCGCTGCTGAATCGTGGCGCAACGCGCGCTGCCATCGCTGTGTGCGCATGCAACCCGGCGCGACGGCGGGGGTCCAAGCACCGTCCTGAAAGCATCGCAACACGAAGGAGCCCGACATGACCCGCCAACTCGCCGCACGCGCCGCCGCGATCGTCTTCGCCGCCGCAGGTTTCGCGACCCTCGCGGCCGCGGCCGAACCGTCCGCGCGCGTGAACGTCGACTGGACCGATCCGCACGCGTTTTCCGATACGCGCGACAACCCGGGCATCCGCCAGATGCGCCCGGAAGAATGGCTCGCGCTGCTGTCCCGGCACCTCGAGCGCAGCGCCGACCGCATCCTGCCTGCCGGCGAGCGCCTCGACGTGACCTTCACGGACATCGACCGCGCGGGGCGCGTCGAACCCTGGCGCGGCCCGGAGTGGAACGACGTGCGCATCGTCAAGGACATCTACCCGCCGCGCATCGACCTGCGGTTCACCCTGACCGGCGCGGATGGCCGCGTGCTCGCCTCGGGCGAACGCAGGCTGCGCGACAGCGCGTTCCTCATGCGCAGCACGCCCGACGACAGCGATCCGCTGCGCTTCGAGAAGCGCCTGCTCGACGACTGGCTGCGCAGGGAGTTCAGGCCGGCGCGCGGCTGACGCGGCGGATGCGCAAGGGCGGACACGAAGCACGCCAGGCACGCGAAGACATTCTTGCTCCTTGCTCCGGCTGCTCGCGTGCCGCGGGGTGCTTCGTGTTCCAGGCTGCACGCGACCCTGCGTTGACGGCACAATGCGGGTTCCGTTCCGGAGCCTGCGATGGACATCCAGCATCCCGACCTGCACCCTCTCTACGCCGAGCACCTTGCCACGCTGCAGGCGCGCGCCGACAAGGCGCTGCTGCGCGAGGGCTTCGACCATCTCGTGATCGCCGCGGGCCAGCCGGCGATGCAGTTCCTCGACGACCGGCCGTACCCGTTCGCGGTCAATCCGCATTTCAAGCACTGGCTGCCGGTCACGAAGGCACCCGGTTCGTGGATCGTCCACACGCCCGGGCGCAAGCCCAAGCTCGTCTACCTGCAGCCGCACGACTACTGGCACGTCGTGCCCGACGCGCCCGCGGGCTACTGGGTCGAGCATTTCGACATCGTCGTGATCCGCGAAGCGAAGGAGGCGCGCGCGCACTTGCCCAACGACGTCGCGCGCTGCGCGGTGATCGGCGAGGCGGGTGCGGCGCTCGACGGTTTCGCCCCGAACAATCCGCAAGGCGTGCTCGATTACCTGCACTGGCAGCGCTCGTACAAGAGCGCCTACGAGCTCGCGATGATGCGCGTCGCGAGCAAGATCGGCGCGCGCGCGCACCGCGCGGCCGAACGCGCGTTCCGCGCCGGCGCATCGGAGTTCGACATCCACGTCGCCTACATGGGGAGCGCGCGCCAGGGCGACAACGAGCTGCCGTACAACAACATCATCGCGCTCAATGAACACGCCGCGGTGCTGCACTACATGGAACTCGCGCACGCGCCGCCGGCGCGCGCGCATTCTTTCCTCATCGACGCCGGCGCGAGCTTCCACGGCTACGCGAGCGACATCACGCGCACCTACGCCGCCGCCGATGCCGGCGAGTTCCAGGCGCTGATCGACGCGGTCGACGCCGCGCAACGCGGCTTCGTCGCGAAGGTGCGCGCGGGACAAGCCTATCCCGACCTGCACGTGCATGCGCACCTCGTGCTCGGCGGCATCCTCAAGGACCACGGCTTCGTGCGCATGGGCGCGGAGGCCGCGCTCGATGCCGGCGTCACCTCGACGTTCTTCCCGCACGGCCTCGGCCACCCGATCGGCCTGCAGGTGCACGACGTCGCCGGCTTCCAGGCGAGCGACCGCGGCGGTACGCTGCCGCGGCCGCCGGGCCACCCGTACCTGCGCATGACGCGCGCACTCGAACCGGGCATGGTGGTGACGATCGAACCCGGCCTCTACTTCATCGACATGCTGCTCGCCGAGCTCGCGAACAAGCCGGCGGCGAAGGACGTCGACTGGGCGCGCGTCGATGCGTTCCGCAAGTACGGCGGCATCCGCATCGAGGACGACGTGGCCTGCACCGAGGGCGAGCCGGAGAACCTCACGCGCGACGCGTTCGCCGCGCTCGGCTGACGCTGCACGGGCATGGATACGCGCGCGCTCGAGGCCTTTTGCGCGCGCCTGCCCGGCGCGACCTCGCGCGCGCTCGATCCGCCGTACAACATCCTCCTCTACGACGTCGGCGGCAGGCAGTTCGCGTATTTCAAACTCTCCGAACCGGAGAAGTGGCGTTTCAGCTTCCGCACGACGCCGGAGCGCTTCCTCGAGCTCACCGGCGTTGCCGGCATCAAGCCCGCGCGCTACCTGGCGCGCTTCCACTGGGTCACGGTCGTCGACGTGCGTTCGGTGTCCGCCGCGTACCTGCGCGAGCTCGTCGAGTGGTCGTATCGGCGCGCGCTGGCGTCGTTGCCGAAGACGAAGCAGGCCGCCCTCCGGGCGACCGGCACGCCGCGGCAACCTGTCGCGAGACAGCGGAGTCGGACCGGCGTAACCTGACGCGGTGGCCGAATCACATCGCCCCGCCGAAGCGTCCTGGTTCCGCAGCCGCGGCGGGCGCCGCTTCGGCGTCGAGTTCGGCGCGATCATCGTGTTCAAGCTCGTCGCGCTTGCGCTGATCTGGTTCTTCTGCATCCGCCCGCTGCCGCACGCGGACACGCGTCCTGCCGCCGTCGCCGACCACCTGCTCGCGCCTGCCCACGAGGCTCCCGATGATCGATGAGACCGTCGTCACCCTGTCGCGCCTGCAGTTCGCGCTGACCGCGCTCTACCACTTCCTGTTCGTGCCGCTCACGCTCGGCCTGTCGTGGATGCTCGCGATCATGGAAGCGGTCTACGTGATGACCGGGCGCGAGGTATGGAAACGCATGACCCAGTTCTGGGGCGTGCTGTTCGGCATCAATTTCGCGATGGGCGTCGCCACTGGCGTGACGATGGAGTTCCAGTTCGGCACCAACTGGGCCTACTACTCGCACTATGTCGGCGACATCTTCGGCACGCCGCTGGCGATCGAGGGGTTGATGGCGTTCTTCCTCGAAGCGACGTTCATCGGGCTGTTCTTCTTCGGCTGGGACCGCCTCTCGCGCGTGAAGCACCTCGTCGTGACCTTCCTGCTCGCGCTCGGCACGAACCTGTCGGCGCTGTGGATCCTCATCGCCAACGCGTGGATGCAGAACCCGGTGGGCTCGCGCTTCAACCTCGACACCATGCGCATGGAAGTCACCGATTTCGGCGCGGTGGTGTTCAACCCGGTCGCGCAGTCCAAGTTCGTGCACACGGTCAGCGCGGGCTACGTGCTCGGCGCGATGTTCGTGCTGTCGATCAGTGCCTGGTACCTGCTCAAGGGCCGCAACATCGACTTCGCCAAGCGCTCGATGACGGTCGCGGCGAGCTTCGGCCTCGCCTCCGCGCTCAGCGTCGTCGTGCTCGGCGACGAATCAGGCTACACGGTGACCGAACACCAGAAGATGAAGCTCGCCGCGATCGAGGCGATGTGGGAGACCGAACCCGCGCCGGCAGCGTTCACCGCCTTCGGCCTCCCCGACGTCGCCGAACGCACGACCCACTACGCGATCCACATCCCGTGGCTGATGGGCATCATCGGCACGCGCTCGCTCGATCGCGTCCTGCCCGGCATCGGCGAACTCGTCGGCGATGCCGAGCAGCGCATCGCCGGCGGCATGAAGGCATACGCGGCGATGCAGCGCCTGCGCGTCGATCGCAACGACGCGGCGGCGCGCGCCGAGTTCGAGGCGCACGAGCGCGACCTCGGCTATGCGCTGCTGCTCAAGCGCAGTCTCGCCGATCCGGCGACGGCGAGTCCCGACGACATCCGCGCGGCCGCGGCGAGCACGATCCCGAACGTGCCCGTGCTGTTCTGGGCATTCCGCATCATGGTCGGCTGCGGGCTGTGGTTCATCGCCCTGTTCGCGTACTCGTTCTGGCTCTCGGCGCGGCGCGAGCTCGATCGCCGCCGCTGGTACCTCAAGGCGGCGCTGTGGAGCCTGCCGCTGCCGTGGCTCGCGATCGAACTCGGCTGGATCGTCGCCGAATACGGCCGCCAGCCGTGGGCGATCGAAGGCGTGCTGCCGACCGCGCTCGGCGTCTCGTCGGTATCGGTGGCGCAGGTCGCGACGAGCCTCGCGGGCTTCGTGCTGTTCTACAGCGCGCTCGCGGTCGTCGACGCCGTGCTCATGCTCAAGTACGCGCGCAAGGGACCCGATGGCCTCGGCATGTGGCCGCCGGCAACGCCGGAGCCCGTGCCGGACCATTCGGTCGTGGCGGCAAGACCATGACGGCGGCGCCGTCCATGCGATGTAACGCGCACGGTGCGCAAGGAGGATCGTGATGCCCGACTATGAAACCCTGCGCATAGTCTGGTGGGCGCTGCTCGGGGTACTGCTGGTCGGCTTCGCCGTCACCGACGGCTTCGACCTCGGCATCGCCGCGCTGCTGCGCGTGCTCGGCCACGACGATGCCGAGCGCCGCGCGGTGCTCGAAACAGTGGAACCGGTCTGGGAAGGCAACCAGGTCTGGCTCATCCTCGGTGCCGGCGCGATCTTCGCGGCGTGGCCGCTGCTTTACGCGGCCGCCTTCTCCGGTTTCTATTTCGCGATGCTGCTGGCCCTGCTCGCCCTGATCGTGCGGCCGGTCGGCTTCAATTTCCGCAACAAGTTCACCGACGCGCGCTGGCGCGGCTTCTGGGACTGGCTGCTGACCTTGCATGGCATCGTGCCCGCGCTCGTGTTCGGCGTCGCGTTCGGCAATCTCTTCCTCGGGGTGCCGTTCCGCTACGACGAAACGCTGAGGCTCACCCATGAAGGCGGGTTCTTCGACCTGCTGCGTCCGTACCCGCTGCTGACCGGGCTCGTTTCGGTCGCGCTGCTGCTGCTGCATGGTGCGGCGTGGGTCGCGGTCAAGAGCGAGGGCGTCGTGCTCGCGCGCGCGGAGCGCGCGGTGCGCCTGCTCGCGCCGGCCTTCGTCGCGCTGTACGTGGCGGCGGGGTTCGTGCTGTATTTCGGCGTGACCGGGTATGCATTGCAGGGCGGCTCGACCCCGGCAGGCCCGTCCAATCCGCTCGCGAAAACCGTCATCGTCGGGAGCAACTGGCTCGTCGATTCGCCGCTCGGCGGCTGGGCCGTCGCAGCCGCGATCGTCGCGCTCGCCGCCGCGCTCGCGACGCTGCCGCTGTGCGGTCGCCGCCATCACCTCGCGATGTTCGTCGCCAGTTCGGTCGCCGTGAGCGGCACGATCGCATCGGCCGGCCTGGCACTGTTCCCGTTCCTGCTGCCCTCGAGCCTCGATCCGCGCAGCAGCCTCACCGTGTGGGACGCATCGAGCAGTCGCACGACGCTCGGCCTCATGCTGCTCGTCACCGCGCTGCTGCTGCCGATCGTCCTCGCCTACACCGCCTGGGTCTACCGCGTGCTGCGCGGGCGCGTCTCGCTCGAGCATGTGAAGCAGACGCACGGCATGTACTGAAGGAGCTCTCGCGATGTGGTACTTCAGCTGGATCCTCGGCCTCGGCCTCGCGCTCGCCTTCGCGATCCTCAATGCGATGTGGTTCGAACTCGCCGCCGACGCGGCGGCCGCCCGCGATGCGGCGGAGAAGACGCCACCGCCCTGACCATCGCCGCCGAGTGCTCCGGCTGGCACCCGCCCCGAACCGCTCCGATCGTTCCGCCCCACGGCGCGGGTTCCGGTGCGCCGGACACCGCTAGAATCGCGCACCGGATTCAAGGACGACGCGAGCGCCGATGAGCACCACCGACACTGTCCCCGTGTCCCCCGCGCGCCGCGGCTGGACGGCCTATCTGCGCTGGCTCGTGCCGATCGCCTTCCTCGCGCTCGTCGGTGCCCTCGTCTGGCACGGCGTCGACGAGTTCGACCTGCCGCAGATCCAGCGCACCCTGCTGCAGGTGCCGACCCTGCCAGCGCTCGGGGTCGGCGCGCTCGCACTCGTTGCGGTCGCGTTCACCGGCCTCGTCGACGTCGTCATCGCGCGCTGGCTCGGCCTGCCGATGCCGGCCGGCGAGATGCTGCGTCTCGCCTTCGTCGCCAATTCGCTCGCCAACATCCTCAACCTTTCCGGCGCGATCGGCTCGGGCGTGCGCCTGCTCGCCTTTGCCGCGCGCAAGGTGGAACTCGCGCGCGGCGCGGCGCTGATCGGCCTGCAGGTGCTGTCGCTGCCGCTGGGACTGTCCGTGCTCATCGTGATCACCCTCGCGCTCGGCTCGCGCCCGATCACGCCGGGCGCGACGACGCACTGGGTCGCGCTCGCGGTGCTCGCCGCGGCCACGGCGTACCTGCCCGCGTTCTTCGTGCTGACCGGCCGGCGCCGCCTCATGCGCTGGCTGCCGGGCGGGCGCGAGTTGCCACCCCTGCGCCTCAAGCTCGCGCTTACCGCGCTTTCGTTCGTCGACTGGGTGCTCAGCGCCGCGGTGCTGTACGGCTGCCTCTACCTCGCCGGGGCGCACGTCAAGCCAGGTCCATTGCTCGGCAGCTTCGCGGCCGCGCAGACGCTCGGCCTGCTCAGCCTGATCCCGGGCGGCTTCGGCGTGTTCGACGGGCTCATGCTGCTCGCGCTGTCGAGCGGCGGTTACGACAACGCGCAGGTGCTGGCCGGCCTGTTCCTGTTCCGCATCGCCTACTACCTGCTGCCGCTGCTCGCCGGCCTCTACCTCGGCTCGGGCATGCTCGTCGGCCAGCTGCCGGGCATCGCGCGCGCGACCGCGCGCCTGCAGACGCATCCGCTGTTCGGCGTGCTCGGCCTGCCGGCGAACCTGCTCGCCGGCTTCGGCATCCGCGTGCTCGCGATGCTCACGTTCGGCGCCGGCCTGCTGCTGCTCGCGTCGGCGGCGATCCCCGCGGTGCACGAGCACACCGTGGTCGTGCGCGCGAACCTGCCGCTCGCCGCGGTCGAGGGTTCGTACTGGCTGTCGGTCCTCACCGGCGTGCTGCTGCTCGGCCTCGGCCGCGGCATCGACGGCCGCCTGCGCGTCGCCTACAACCTGGCCCAGCCGCTGCTGATCTTCGCCGCGGTACTGGCGGTGACCAAGGGCCTGCATTTCGGCGAGGCGCTGTTCCTGCTGGCGATCGCCGCGTTGCTGCGCGTGCGCAAGCGCGAGTTCACCCAGCGCGCGATGAGCCTGACCTCGTTGACGACGTTCACCTGGCTCGCCGGCCTCATCGTCGTCGTGTGCGCGTTCTTCGCCGTCGGCGTCGGCACCATGCTCGGCGACGACAGTTTCGACCTCTGGTACTTCGGTTTCGGCGAACACTCCTCGCGCATCGTGCGCGGCCTGTTCGCGGCGGGGCTCGGCGTCTGTGGCTATCTCGTATGGCAGTCGTTCGCGGTGCGTCGGCCGTCGCTGAAGCTGCCGGACCACGCCGAGCTCGAGCGCGCACGCGAGGTCTATCGCGAGCATGGCGGCGGCGAGTTCGGCCACCTTTCCTTCATGAGCGACAAGCACCTGTTCTGGTCGGGCGACCATCGCACGGTGGTCGCGTACGCGGCCGTGCGCGACCGCCTCGTCGCACTCGGCTCGCCGTGCGGACCGGAGGGCGCGATCAAGCGCGCGATCCTCGACTTCCGCCAGTTCGCCGATGCGCAGGACCGCGCGCCGGTGTTCTACGAGGTGCTCGAGCCGGACCTGTCGCTCTACCACGACCTCGGCTTCGACCTGTTCAAGCTCGGCGAGCTCGCGACGATCCGCCTCGACGAGTTCACGCTGGCGGGCAAGCGCTGGGAGGACCTGCGCCAGGCGGTCAACCGCTCGGTGAAGGAACAGCTCGCGTTCGAAATGGTCGAGCCGCCATTCGACACCGTGCTGATGACCGAGGTCGAGCGCGTTTCGGACGCCTGGCTCGCCGACAAGGGCGCGCACGAGAAGAGCTTCTCGCTCGGCCGCTTCGATCCGGACTATCTCGCCTGGAGCCCGCTCGCGCTGGTGCGCCGCTCGGGCGAACTCATCGCGTTCGCCAACGTGCTGCCGCCGTACGGGCCGAACGGCACGGCGAGCGTCGACCTCATGCGCCACGTCGACGACGCGCCGCGCGGCACGATGGATTTCCTGTTCGCGCGCGTGATGCAGTGGGCGAAGGAACAAGGCCATGCGACCTTCAGCCTCGGCATGGCACCGCTGTCGAGCGTCGGCGACAACCCGTACGCGCGCATCAACGAGCGCCTCGCCGCGCTCGCGTTCCAGTACGGCGGCCGCTTCTACAACTACCAGGGCCTGCGCCGCTACAAGGAGAAGTTCCAGCCCGAATGGACCGGCTCCTACCTCGCCTATCCGCGCGGGTTATGGGTACCGGGCCTGCTCATCGACATCGCGGCGCTCGTCTCGGGTGGCTACCGGCGCTTCCTCAGCGGCCGCTGAGCGCCGGCACGCGGCGCATCAATGCCGCCGCAACCCCGGCGCTGCGCCGGTGACGAGCGCGACGAGGTCGTACGTGGCCTTGCGGTCGAGCAGACGCGAACGATCGGCGTAGGTCTGCCCCGGCTCGAAACTGCTGCGTCCGGCGAGCAGGCGCACGCTGCGCAGGCACAGCTCGCGCCGCGCCGGCGCGATGCCGGTGATCGAGAAGGCCAGCACGCCGGAGCGGCCGAGGCGGACCGCATGGCAGTCGAGCGCGTGGTACGCGTGCTTGCCCGTGTAGGCGATCTCCTCGACCCAGGCGACGGTGTGCCGCGAGGCGTCGAGCCGCGGCGTTTCGACGTAGTCGACGAGGCTGAATTCGGCCTCGCCCGCTTCCTGCCGGTCGGACAGCGCCTTGGTCGCGCGCTGCCCCGCCGCGAGCAGGGTTTCACGCGACTGGCCGGCGAACGATTCGTCGCTGACGAAACCGTCCGCGAAATGCTCGACGTCGACGTACCATGCATCCTCCGCGGCGAGGTCGACGCGCTCGTGCACGAGCCAGCCGACCGTGCGCGGCCCCGGCCCGTCGCCGCTGCCCGCGAACGCGCGCTGCAGCGCCACGCGATCGATGAAACGGAAATGCTCGGGCACGACGATCGACGCCTTCGCCACCGGCATGTCGACGCGGCCGCGGCTCGTCGCCACGTGTGCGAGCGCGCGGCGCCGCTGCGCCGCGCCGTGGGCATCGGCGGTCGCGTCCATCGCGTCCCCGCCGCCGGCCGCCGCCCCGGGCGCGACCTCGCCCGGGCGCAGCGCGAAGAAGCCGAGCCAGAGGGCGAACACACCGAACGCGGCGAGCAGCGGCACGCGCACGCCTTCTTCCTCGCGGTTCCAGTAGCGCGCGAGCACGTACGCGCCGACCGGCCAGACCAGCAGCATCGCGAGCGCGAGCCTGGGTTCCGAACGCCAGACACGCACGGCCGCGAACACGTAGAGCAGCCCGGCGGCGACCGCAACGACCACGAGCAGGAGTGCGGGGAACATGCGGCGTCCTCAGCGGGGCTCGATGCGCAGGATCTGCTCTTTCTTGAGCACGTAGGTCGCCAGGCCGCCCTTGCGACGGATCTCCATCGTGACCTCGCGCGCATCGGCCGAGGTGATGATGCCGTTGTGCTCGCGTTCGTTGGTCGTCGTGACCAGCACGCGCTCGCCGACGTGGTAGCGCAGTTCGTCGAAGGGGATGCTGTCGTCCTGCGCCGGCGCGGCGAGCCATTCGTCATTCGCGCCCGGTGGCGGCGCGACGACGGCCGCCACGACCGGCGTCTCCTTGACGGAATCGTCGTAGGCCGGCTTCGGCGCGGGCGGGGGCGCGGCAACCGGGGGCTCGACCGGCCGCGCCGCCATCAGTTGCTCGATGCGCGCTTCGTCCTCGTCGAGCGTCTGCGCGCACGCGCCGCCGGCCGCGCAGGCGAGCGCGACCACCACGACGACGCGTTTTCCAGGCCACCGGCCCATGGCTCTCCCCCTCGAGCAGCCCGCGTCGATCCGTTGCGTCGATCGCGGGCGCGCGAAAGCATAGACGATGCCGGTCGATCCGCTCCAGCGGGTGGGCTCAACGCGCTGTCGCACCCGGCAGGTTCGCCACGATCGCGGCGCCGAGCGCGGCGTAGTCGCCGTCGTAGTGATGGCCACCCGGCAAGCCGACCGCGCGCACTCCCGCCGGCAGCGGCCCGCGGCAGGGGCTGTCGTCCTCGTCGTCGCCGTGCACGCACACGAGCGGCACCTGCGACCGGGCGAGTTCGGGTCCGATCGGCAGCGCATCGTCGTGATGGGTCGAACCGAACCAGTCGCCGACGTGGATCTCGAACACCGCCGCGTCGTCGGGCGAGATCATGACGCCACCCTGCACGCGCGCGCGTGCCGCGGCAGGTAGCCGGTTGACGATGACCGGCACGAGGCTCGCGCCGAACGAATAGCCGATCACCACGAACCGCGCGTCGGCATCGGCCGCGCCGTAATGGGTGATCACGCGCGCGATCGCCGCGGCGGCGGCATCGGGCGTCTGCTTGTGCCAGAAGAACTTGAGCGTCGAGAAACCGATCACGCGCGCGCCCTCGGCCGCGAGCGCATCGGCGACGCCGCGATCGAGGCCGGCCCAGCCGCCGTCGCCGGTGACGATGATCGCGATGCGGTGCGCATTGGCCGGATCCTTCGCGCCCGCGGTCGGCGCGATTTCGGTGAGCGGCAGGTCGGCGACGTCGTCGGGCAGGGTCGTGCGCTGCGTATCCGCGCCGCGCCGCCAGCGGCGCCATGCGTCGGCAATCCCATGCGCCGGATCGCCGGCGGCGAGGGCCGGCGCGACCGCGCCGAGCCAATGCCATGCCGACGCGAGCGGCACGCTGCCGGTGTCGAGGCGCGCTCCGGCCGCGAACGGATGCGCCGACCACGGCAGCGGCAGCTGCTTCACCGGCTGCACGCGCCAGCCGCCGGGCGCGTCCGCCTGCGTCATCGCGCCGGCATCGCCGGCGCAGAACGGCTTGGGGAAGCGCAGCGCCGCATCCCAGCCGAGCGTGAGCAGGCCCTCGAAGGTGCCGGCCGGCGCCTGCGCGGCGAGCGCATAGGCGAACGTCGCGCCGGCACCGTCGCCGACGACGAGTGGCACCGAGTAGGTGGCGACGCCCTCGTGGCGCTCGATCCAGTGCGCGACTTCCTCGACATGGCCGGCCGGATACGAGCACGTGTCCTTGATCGCCTCCATGCGCGCGAGATACGCCGGCAGGTCGATGCCGACGACGAACGCCCCCGCGCCCGCGAGCGCGTCGCCGAGCGTCTGCTGGCGCGCGGTCCAGCCTTCACGGTCGGAGAACAGCAGGACGGTGTGGGCGATGTCGTGCGCGGGGCGGCTGAGGTGCAGCGGGCCGAACAGGCCGTAGGCGAGGGTCGGGGGCTGCGGAGCGCGCGTGGCGGTCGAGGGCTGAGGGCGGAGGGCGGAGGGCTGCGAAGCGCGGGTGTCCGCGGTCGCGCCGGCCATCAGGGCGAGCGCCGCCGTTCCGATCAGTGCGGGCGCGCCGGATTGCGGACTGGCCGGGCCTCGGCCCCCAGCCCCCAGCTCCGACGCCGCAGCCGCCAATGCGAACACGATCTGCGCAAGGCTCATCGCCCACCCGCCATCAGTGCCTCGATCTCGTCCGCATGCTTGGGCACGCCGGCCGAGATCACTTCCGGATCGCCGTTGGTCACCACGACGTCGTCCTCGATGCGGATGCCGATGCCGCGGAACCTCGCCGGCACGCCCTTCGCGTCGGGTGCGACGTAGAGGCCCGGCTCGACCGTGACGACCATGCCCGGTTCGAGCTCGCGGAACTCGCCGTCGATGCGGTAGTCGCCGACGTCGTGCACGTCGAGGCCGAGCCAGTGCCCGGTCTTGTGCATGTAGAAGCGCCGATAGGCATGTTCGCGCAGGTTCTTCTCGACGCTGCCGGCGAGCAGGCCGAGCCGGCACAGGCCACGCGTGATCGTGCGCACCGCGGCCTCGTGGTAGGCGTCGAACGAGCGCCCGGCACGCACCTCCCCGATCGCATCGAGCTGGGCCGCGAGCACGATGTCGTACAGCGCGCGCTGCTCGGGCGAGAAGCGCCCGTTGACCGGCCAGGTGCGCGTGATGTCCGACGCATAGCATTCGAATTCGGCGCCGGCGTCGACGAGCAGCAGGTCGCCGTCGCGCAGCTCCGCGTTGTTCGCGCGGTAGTGCAGCACGCACGCGTTGGCGCCGCCGCCGACGATCGGTTCGTAGCTCGGCACCGCGCCGTGCTTGCGGAACGCGTGCAGCAGCTCGGCCTCGACTTCGTGCTCGTTGAGGCCCGGCCGCGTCGCGCGCATCGCGCGCACGTGCGCCTCCGCGGCGATCTGCGCGGAGCGGCGCATGAGGCGCAGTTCCGCGCGCGACTTGTACAGGCGCAGGTCGTGCAGCAGGTGCGACAGCGCGACGAACTCGTGCGGCGGCTTCGCGCCGAGGCGCACCTGCGCGCGCACGCGGTTGACCCAGCCGATGATGCGCAGGTCGAACTCGCTGTCGCGGCCGAAGTGGTAGTAGACGCGCGTGCGGCCTTCGATGAGGCCGGGCAGGATGTCGTCGATGTCGTCGATCGGGAACGCATCGTCGAGGCCCCAGGTCGCGACCGCGCCCTCGGTGCCCGCGCGCGGGCCATCCCAGCGTTCGCGTTCGGCATCGCGCTCGCGGCAGAACAGGATCGTCTCGCTCGGCTCGCGGCCCGGCACGAGCGCGAGCACGGCGTCGGGCTCGGGGAAACCGGTCAGGTAGTGGAAATCGCTGTCCTGGCGGTACGGATAGTGCGCATCGTTGTTGCGCACGCGCTCCGGCGCGGCGGCGACGATCACGATCGCGTCGGGACCGGCCATGCGCATCAGCTGCTTGCGCCGGCGCGCGTATTCCCTGGGTTCGATCATCGGTGGTGCGCGCGAGGGCTGCGAAGTCGCGCGTAGTATCCGCGATTCGCGCGGGATACCCAACGCCGGCGCGTGGCCGGCTCAGTGCAGCGAGCGCGCCGTGCGGCGGCCGGCGCTGGTCTCGCGGTGCAGCACCGCGGTCGCCGTGCGCACGAAGTCGAGCACGTCGGTGAACGCCTGCTCGTCCTCCTTGCCGCCGCCGACCTCGAGCCGGGAGCCGGCGATCGTGCCGAGGTCGGCGAGGATCTCGGTCGCGTCGTCGGACAGGTGCGCGCGCAGCGTCGTTCCGACGAGGCCGAAGCCGCCGAGGAAGCCGCGGCACCATTCGACGAGCGCGTCGGCACGCCGCGCGAGCGGAGCGCCACGGGCCGGCAGCAGCGGCATGACGCGTGCCGGGTCCTGTTCGAACTGCGCGCGCGCCGCGGCGAGCAATGCGCGCAGCGCGGCGTGTTGCCCCGCATCCGCGTCGCCCGGCGCGAGCTCGAGGCGCTCGAGCCAGTCGTCGTCGCCGGCGAGGCCGCCCGCGCAGAGATAGCCCGTCAGCGAGCCGTGCAGGTCACTCGGATGCACGCCGAGGCGCAGCGTGGCGAGCACGCCGGCGAGTTCCTCATGACTGGGAAGTGCGGCCATCGGTCCGTTCCGCGGGCAAGGTCGCAGTCTAGCAGGCCGGCTCGCGCCGCATGGGCGGGCACCGGGCGCCCCGTGCATGGAACCGGCGGCGGTGTTTGCCTACACTGCGTTCAGCCCCGATTCCGTCAATGCCCGTGAGCCGTCCGAGACCCGCGTCGTCATCGGTCCGATCGCGCCCGCTTCGCCGCTGGTGCGGCGGGCTGGTTGCGCTGGCCTGCGCGTTCGCGGCACCGGCGCACGCGGGCACCGATGCCCTGCGACGCGACTTCTACTTCCAGACCATCAGCACCGAACAGGGGCTCGCCCAGAATACGGTGAGCTCGTTCCTGCAGGATCGCGACGGCTTCCTCTGGGTGGGCACCGACAGCGGCCTGCAGCAGTACGACGGCTATGCGTTCACGACGTTCGCCCATTCGGGCGACGACCCGACGAGCCTGCCGGAAGGACCGATCTCCTCGCTGGTCGAGGACGGCGACGGCACGCTGTGGATCGGCACGCTGGGTTCGGGTCTCGTGCGGCATGCACCGCACACCAGCGCCTTCGAACGCGCCGACCTCGGCGACGTCGCCAACGTGCATACCGTGCTCGCCGATGCGCGCCACGGCCTCTGGATCGGTTGCGACCAGGGCATCGTCCTGCTCGACCCGCGCACGGGCCGCGCCACGCGGCGCTGGCCGGTCGCCTCGAGCGACAACCGCGGCGTCCTGTTCCGCCAGTTCCACGTCGACGACAAGGGCACGCTGTGGACGGCAAGTTCGATCGGGCTGCTGCGCCTGGCCGACGGCGACGACGCACCGCGACGCGTCGCGGCGGATGCGATCGCCGACGCACGCGCCCTGCTCTCGCGCTTCGACGGCCGCCTGCAGGTCGGCACCAGCGACGGCCTCTACCTGATCGACGCGCAGGGTACGGCGCAACGCATCTGGCCCGACAGCGGCGAGCACCTGATCAGCGCGATGGTCGAAGACGCGCGCCACCGGCTATGGCTCGGCGTGCAGAACGCGGGCATCGCGTTGTTCGACCCGGTGCACGGCGACACGCAGTGGCTCCGCCCGGACCCGAACACGCCCGGCAGCCTGCCGGATGCGGTCGTCACCAGCATGCGCTTCGATCGCTCCGGCCTGCTCTGGCTCGGCACCCACGAGCGCGGCATCAGCAAGGTGGACCCGGAGGGCACGCCGTTCCACTACATCGCCGACCGCGATCCGCAGCGGCCGCACACCGCGACCAACTACGTGCGCGCGGTGTTCGAGGACGAGGCCGGCAGCCTGTGGATCGGTGCGAAGGACGGCCTCAAGCGCTACCTGCGCGACGGCAACCGCTTCGAGTACTACGACGACGTCACCCTGCACGGCATCCGGGGCGACCTGCGCATCAGCGACATCGTCGTCTATGCGTTCGCGCAGGCCGACCACGGCCACCTGTGGATCGCTTCCGACCACGGCGCGGGCCTGTTCGACCCGGCGCGGCGCACGATCACGTTCCTGCCGCAGGATCCGACCGGTGCGCACGGCCTTGCCGACGCCAACGTGCGCAGCCTGCTGCAGGCCGCCGACGGCAGCCTCTGGTTCGGCACCACGCGCGCGGGCATCGCGCGCTACGAGCCCGGCACGGAGCGCTGGACGAGCTACCAGCGCGCGGCGGGCGACGGCATCGTTGGCGGCCTCAGCGACGATCGCGTGCTCGCGCTGTACCAGGACCGCGCGGGCCGCATCTGGTCCGGCAACATCAACGGCCTCAACCTCGTCGATCCGCAGTCAGGCAGCGTGCGCGTGTTCCGCAGCGACGCGCGCGACCCGCACTCGCTGTCGGCGAACCTGATCCGCTCGTTGCACGAAAGCGCCGACGGCCACCTGTGGGTCGGCACGCAGGCCGGCCTCAACCGGCTCGACGCGCTCGACGCCCACCGCGCTCGCTTCTCGCGCTGGCAGCCGCGCGACGGCCTGCCCGGCGCGACCGTCTACGCGATCCGCGACGACCGCCTCGCGCGCCTGTGGCTGAGCACGAACCGCGGCATCGCCTCGTTCGACCCGCAGAGCGGCACGTTCCGCGCGTTCACGCTCGCCGACGGCCTGCAAGGCATGGAGTTCAACGGCGGCGCCGCCGCGACGCTCGCCGACGGCCAGATCGCATTCGGTGGCGTCAACGGCCTCAACCTGTTCGCCCCGCAGACGATCGTCGGCAGCCGCTACGCGGCGCCGGTCGTGTTCACCGCGGTGCGCGTCGGCTCGCAGGGCACGCCGGCGCAGAGCGAGGGTGGCGTGCTGACGATGGCCGCCGCCGAACGCGTCGTGCGCTTCGAGTTCGCCGCGCTGGATTTCGCCGCGCCCGAACGCAACCGCTTCGCCTACCAACTCGAGGGGTTCGACGAGCACTGGGTCGACGCCGGCACGCGCCATGACGCGACCTACACCAACCTCGACCCCGGTCGCTACACGTTCAAGGTGCGCGCGAGCAACCGCGACGGCTACTGGAGCGATCGCGTCGCGCGCGCCGAGCTGCGCGTGACGCCGCCATGGTGGGACAGCCTCGCCGCACGCACGCTGTACCTGGTCAGCGCGGCGATCGTCGCGTTCGTGATCTGGCGTGCGCAGCGCCAGCGGCGTCGCGAGGAGCGCTCGCATCACCGCGACCTGCGCGAGCGCGAGGACCGCCTGCGCCTGGCGCTGTGGGGCTCGGGCGACGACTTCTGGGACTGGAACATGGCCAACGGCACGATCGTCGTGACCGGCTCCGGCGACCTGTTCGACGGCGTCTCGCGCCAGCCGATCGCGCTCACGCGCGAGTGGTTCCGCGAGCACACCCATCCCGACGACCTGCCCGCGCTCGAGCGGCGCCTCGACCAGCACATCAACCGCGTCACCGACACGTTCGAATCCGAACACCGCGTGCGCAACCGCGACGGTACCTGGGCGTGGTCGCTCACCCGCGGCAAGATCGTCGAACGCGACAGCGACGGCCAGCCGCTGCGCATGTGCGGCACCGCGCGCGACGTGACCGCCGAACGCGCCGCGGAGCACGAGCGCCGTGTCGCGCACGAGGTGATCCGCAGCATGGGCGAGGCGGTCGCGGTGACCGACCTCGAGTTCCGCTTCGTGACGATCAACCCCGCGTTCACGCGCATCACCGGCTGGCGCGTCGAGGAGATCGCCGGGCGCTCCGCGGCGATCCTCAACTGCGCCCGCCATCCGGTCGAGCAGTACCTGGAGCTGCGCGAGGTGCTCAACCGCGACGGCCACTGGCGCGGCGAGTTGTGGCAGCGGCGCAAGACCGGCGAGGAATTCCTCAGCTGGGTCGAGATTTCCGAGATCTGCGACGCCAACGGCAAGCGCACGCACTTCGTCAGCGTCACGTCCGACATCACCGACCGCAAGCGCGCGGAACAGGAACTGCGCTACCTCGCCAACTACGACGCGCTGACCGGCCTGCCGAACCGCACCCTGCTGAGCGAGCGCATCGCCCACGCGATCGCGCGCGCGCGCCGCAACGGGCGCAAGGTCGCGGTGTTGTTCCTCGATCTCGACCGCTTCAAGCACGTCAACGACTCGATGGGCCACGCCGCCGGCGACAGCATGCTCAAGGCCGCCGGCGCGCGCCTGCGCCACGTCGTGCGCGAGGGCGATTCGGTCGCGCGCGTCGGCGGCGACGAATTCACGGTGGTGATCGAGGACATCGGCAGCAGCACCGAGGCCGAGCACGTCGCGGCCAAGATCATCGCCGCGTTCGAGCAGCCGCTCGAACTCGACAACGGCCAGGAAGTGGTGATCTCGCCGTCGATCGGCATCAGCCTGCACCCCGACCACGGCCAGGCCGCGAGCGACCTGCTCAAGTTCGCCGACACCGCGATGTACCAGGCCAAGGAACACGGCCGCAAGACGTGGATGGTCTACACCGAGGCGATGGATGCCGCCGCGCGCCTGCGCGCGACCACGGTCGCCGCGCTGCGCAAGGCGCTCGAACGCAACGAGCTGACCCTGCACTACCAGCCCAAGCTGTCCCTGCTCGACGACCGCATCACCGGCGTCGAAGCGCTGTTGCGCTGGCGCAGCGGCGACCTCGGCGACGTCTCGCCCGGCGTGTTCATCCCGATCGCCGAGGAAACCGGCATGATCATCGAGATCGGCGACTGGGTGGTCGAGCACGCCTGCGCGCAGCTCGCGCAATGGCGCGACGCGGGGCTGCACGACATCACGATGTCGATCAATATCTCGGTCGCGCAGCTGCTGCGCGGCGACCTGATCCGGCGCCTGTGCGACGTGCTCGCCGAGCACGACATCGCGCCCAACCAGCTCGAGCTGGAACTCACCGAGAGCATGGTCATGGCCAATGCGGAGCAGTCGATCACGACCCTGCGCCGGCTCAAGGCGATCGGCGTCAACCTCGCCATCGACGACTTCGGCACCGGCTACTCCTCGTTGAGCTACCTCAAGCGCCTGCCGATCGACGCCCTGAAGATCGACAAGGAATTCGTCGGCGACATCACGACCGACCCGGACGACGAAGCGATCACCGCGACGGTCATCGCGATGGCCCATTCGCTCGGCCTCAACGTCGTCGCCGAGGGCGTCGAACGGGTCGAACAGGTCGACTACCTGCGCGAGCAGGACTGCGACGAGGTGCAGGGCCACTGGCTGTCCTACCCGCTGCCGGCCGACCAGTGCCTGGCGTTCCTGCGCGAACGCGCCCAGCGCCGCCGGACCGCCCTCGGCGAGCGTGGTTGAGGGGCTCGCCGGGCCGGCTTGCCGGGCCGCAAAGCCGCGCACCGGCTCGCTGTTCCCTGCCACGGATTCCCGCTATATTCGGTCGCATGTCCGCGCTCGAACAAAGCCTGCTGGCGATCAGCGAACGGGTCGACCGTCTGCTCGACCTGTGTCGTTCGCTGCAGGAAGAGAACCGCAGCCTGCGCAACAGCCAGGAGCAGCTCGCCAACGAGCGCGCGCAACTGATCGCACGCAACGAGCAGGCGCGCTCGCGCGTCGAGGCGATGATCATGCGACTCAAGTCGCTGGAGCAGAACCAGGCATGAATGGCTCCGGCGAACCTGTCACCGTCCACATCCTCGACCGCGAATTCCACGTCGCCTGCACGCCGGACGAGCGCGCCGGCCTGCTCGCAGCGGCGCGCTACCTCGACGAGAAGATGCGCGAGATGCGCAACGGCGCGCGTACCGCCGGACTCGACCGCATCGCGATCCTCGCCGCGCTGAACATCTGCCACGAGCTGCTGGACGAACGCGCCCGCGGCTCGCGCGAGTCGACCCAGCTGGCAGAGAAACTGCAAGCGATCAACCTGAAGCTTGAACGCCTGTTGCCGGCCTCACTACAATAGGCACCAGGTGTCCTCTGCAGTGTCCGGCAGCGCACTCTTACATATTGCCTTGTTCCTATAGACGACCCCGGGACGGCCAGCGAAAACCTGTGTGCAGGTCCGCCACGAGCGGAAAGCCTTATGGTTCCGTCAGCCCTCCCACCTGATCCCAGGGATCAAGGTCGTTCGATGCGCACCGGCACATGGTGGAGGACATCTTCTTTTGCTTTCGTCCCTGACGCGGCTCGATGCGTGGCCGCGCGGGCGAATCGGCGTCGCGTCCAGAGCGGCCATCCATGGCCGCACTTTTCAGGCAAGGCCCCTTTGCGGATCGATGCGCGCAGATTGATGCACGCGTCTCGCATGTGGCCGCGCGCACGACCGGTCACGCCGCAGCGGCGACCTTGCAAGCCCTTCGGACGTCATGCCCGCGAAAGCGGGCATCCGAACTCGCTTCATTGCGTTGCCGGCCGCCACATCATGCAGCTTCAGGAGACCCGGCGACATGACTGATTCCTCCACGCCCCTCGACCGCGCGGCGCTCAGGAAGGCGCTTCGCGAGCGGCGTGCGGCAGTGCCGGCGGCGGAGCGGATCGCGGCGGCGCAGGCGGTGGTCGCGCAGCTCGAACAGGTGCCGGAGTTCATGACCGATCGGCGCATCGGCGGCTATTGGGCCGTCGACGGCGAGTTGCCGCTCGCCGCGCTGATGGGTGGACTGCGTGCGCGTGACCAGCAGTACTGCCTGCCCGTCATCGGCGCGGACCGCCTGCTGCGCTTCGCGCCGTGGCGGCCGGGCGCCGCGCTCGAAACCAATCGCTTCGGCATCCCGGAGCCCGTGTGCGAGCCGGCCGACCTGCTCGCGCCGACCGACATCGACGTCGTCCTCGTGCCGCTGCTCGGCTTCGACCGCAACGGCCACCGGCTCGGCTTCGGCGGCGGCTGGTACGACCGCAGCTTCGGCTTTCTCGCCGGCCGCACCGATGTCGGCAA
The DNA here is from genome assembly GCF_004342425.1 of Dokdonella fugitiva. Taxonomy (GTDB): domain Bacteria; phylum Pseudomonadota; class Gammaproteobacteria; order Xanthomonadales; family Rhodanobacteraceae; genus Dokdonella_A; species Dokdonella_A fugitiva. The sequence goes on from NZ_SLWQ01000001.1 coordinate 493,577, forward strand.
GCCGGTCCTCGTCGGCGTCGGATACGCGATGCAGGAGATCGACGCGCTCGACGCGCAGCCCTGGGACGTGCGGCTCGACTACGTCGCGACCGAACGCGAGCTGCTCGACTTCACCGCGCCGGTCGAGGGCGTCTGACGCGGCGCGCGGCGGACGCTCGCGCGAAAACCCGCTACGCTCGCGGCTTTCCATGCCGACGGCCCGCCGCGATGCGCTACTGGCTCATGAAATCCGAACCCGACGTGTTCTCGATCGACGACCTCGCGCGCGTATGCAAGGAGCCGTGGACGGGCGTGCGCAACTACCAGGCGCGCAACTTCATGCGCGATGGGATGAGCGAGGGCGACGGCGTGCTGTTCTACCACTCGAGCTGCGAGGTGCCCGGCGTCGCCGGCCTCGCCGAGGTCGCGAGTGCGGCGTACCCGGATCCGACCCAATTCGACCGCAAGAGCGAGTACTACGACGAAAAGAGCACGCGCGAGGAGCCGCGCTGGATGCTCGTCGACGTCGCATTCAAGCGCAAGCTGAAGCGCACGATCACGCTCGCCGAGCTCAAGGAGCAGCCGCGCCTCGACGACTTCGCGCTGCTCAAGCGAGGCAACCGCCTGTCGGTGCTGCCGGTGACGAAGGCGCAATGGGACGTGATCCTCGCGCTGGAGTGACGGAGGACGCCCGCCGGCGCGGAGCCGCGGCGGGCGCGTACCGTCGCCGGCAGTGAGCCGCACCCGCGAAACGCGTACCATGCGCGACCTCGAACCAGCCAGCGGAGCACGCGATGAGCCAGGACGACCAGAAGCGCCTCGCCGGGCGCGCCGCGATGCGCTACGTCGAGGACGGCATGATCGTCGGCGTGGGCACCGGCTCGACCGTGGCGCATTTCATCGACGCGCTGGCCGAGCGGCGCGCGGACATCGAAGGGGCGGTGTCGAGCTCGGAGCAATCCTCGCGCCTGCTGAAGGAGCGCGGCATCCCGCTGCTCGATCTCAATGCGGTCGGCGACATCCCGCTCTATGTCGACGGGGCCGACGAGTGCGACGGCCAGAAGTGCCTGATCAAGGGCGGCGGCGCCGCGCTCACGCGCGAGAAGATCGTCGCCGCGGCCGCGCGCCGCTTCGTCTGCATCATCGATCCGGCCAAGCGCGTCGACGTGCTCGGCCGGTTCCCGTTGCCGGTCGAGGTGATCCCGATGGCGCGCAGCTACGTCGCGCGCGAGATCGTCCGGCGCGGTGGCCAGCCGGTCTGGCGCGATGGCGTCGTCACCGACAACGGCAACTGGATCCTCGACGTGCACGGCCTGCGCATCACCGCGCCGGTCGAGCTCGAACGCGAGCTCAACCAGATCGCCGGCGTCGTCACGGTCGGCCTGTTCGCGCAGCGACGCGCCGACGTGGTGCTCGTGGGTGCCGAGGAGATGCGCTGAAGCGTTGACCGTCCCGCCGCGGCCATGCTCCCATCGGGGGACCGGCTGCTCAGGCCGGCGTCTGGGAGAACACCGCATGACCCCGTGTCCGCACCGCCTGCCGCGCCGCCTGCTCGCGACGGCCCTCGCGGCCAGCACCTGCGTCGCCGCGACCGACGGGCTCGCGACGCAGGCGGCCACGGCACCGCAGCTGCGCACTGATCCCGCGCGGCGCATATTCCCGGCCTTCGCCGCGGAGCGCGCGCGCCCGGGCCGGCCGTCCGCGCCCGCCGACGTGCTGACCGTGACGAACTGTGCCGACGACGGCCCCGGCAGCCTCCGTGCCGCCGTCGCGGCCGCGAACGACAACGACGAGATCGACCTGAGCCAGCTCACGTGCTCGCGCATCACGCTGACCACCGGCGCGATCGAAGTCGACGTCGACAGCCTCACCCTGACCGGCCCGTCCCGCTATCATCTCTCGCTCGACGGCAACCACCTCGACCGCGTGCTGATCCACCCGGCGAACGGGGCGCTGACGGTCAAGCGGCTGACGATCGAGAACGGCCGCGACCGCGCGACCGGTTTCCACGTCTCCGGCGGCGGTTGTATCGCATCCGCCGCGTTCCTGTATCTCGACGACACGAGCGTGCGCAGCTGCTACGCAGGGGGCGAAGGCTCGTACGGCGGCGCCCTTTACGCCTACGCGGTGACGCTCGACCACAGCATCGTTTCCGGCAGCGTCGCCAAGGGCGTGCACGAGGATGCGGGCACCGCCGCGTTCGGCGGCGCGATCTTCACCTACAACCTCGACCTCACCGCGAGCACGGTCAGCGGCAACCGCGCCGTGCACGAAGTACGCGATGGCCGCACGAGCTACGACATCGGCGGCGGCATCGTCACGATCGTCGGCGGCAACATCCGCGACTCGACGATCGATTCGAACTACAGCGAGGGCCGCGGCGGCGGCATCGCCACGTTCAATCCCCTGCTTCTGTCGAACAGCACGGTTTCAGGCAACGTCGCCGCGGATGGCGCGGGCGGCGGGCTGTTCATGCGCTGGCCGTCCACCGTGCGCGCCGTGAGCAGTACGATCACCGCGAACCGCGCGAGCGCGGGTGGCGGCGCGTGGGTGGAGGCCGACGGCAGCGCGCTTTACAGCACCATCGTCTACGGCAACACGGCAGACCCGACCGGGTCGCCGAACCTGCAGGGACGCACGTCGCTCACGATCGCCGGCCACCACGACCTCATCGGCCCCGGCGACGGCTCGCTCGCACTGCCCGCCGACACGCTCGGCGACGACCCGCTGCTCGGCCCGCTGCGTTCGAATGGCGGCCCGACGCGTACGCATGCGCTCGCCCCGGGCAGCCCGGCGCTGGACGCCGGCAGCAACGTGGATGGCCTCGCATTCGACCAACGTGGCGCGGCCTTCTCGCGCGCGTACGGCGCCGCCCCCGACATCGGCGCGTTCGAACAGGGCGCGCCCGTGCTCGAGCCGACCGCCGTCCCCGGCCTCTCCGCGCGCGTGGCGATGTTGCTCGCGGCCCTGCTCGGCGGCGCCGGCCTCGCCTGCCTGCGCACGCGCACGCGCCCGACCGTGGCTGAACGCCCGCCCCGCCACCGTTGAAAACGCGCCGCGCCAGCCGTATTTGGTAAGCGACGCCGCAACACTCCCGGCGTCGGAGTTGTCTGTCTTGGACCCGGCCCTCGCTGCGATGCGGGGGCCTTTTTGTGTGTCGCCCAGCGCGGCGAGCGCGCTCACTTCGCCGCGGGGACCTGGATCTCCCCGATGCTTACGCGCCCCTCCGGCACCGAACCGAAGTTCTGCCGGGAGCGTTCCTGCAATTGCCTGCGGTACACGGCGGCGTCCAGGTTGCCGTGTTCGGGCGTCCAGACGTTTACATGGCCAGGCATCCCGACGCGCGATCCGGTGATCTGCGCAAGCTCGTGATCGAAATGCGCGATCGCTTTGGCGAGCGTGGCGTCGTCGCCGTATCGCGCAACGAGGTCGCGAAAGAGTTCGTTCGCCCGCGCGTGTTCGGCACTCGACGTCCCGGCCCAGGCCGCAGCCAGTGATTTCGAGAACGCACGGTCCTTGCGCTCGGCGGCGAGCGCGAGCCATGCGAGCCCGAGCGGCCGGTCCGTCGCGACACCCTCGCCCTTGAAGTAGACGATGCCGAGGTCGTACTGCGCCTCCTTCACCGCCCAACCGGCGGCGACCGTCCATTGCCCGATCGCAGCCGCGGCGTCGCCTCTCGCAAACAGCTCGCACGCCTTCCGGTAGTGGTACATGCCCGGCAGGAAACGCGATTCTTCTTCGTGCAGGTGGCCGCCCCGGCCGAGGTCGCCGAGCGTCTGTGCAAGCGCGGGGAGCGCCGCGCAAAGGAGGATCATGGAAAGGGCGACGAAAAAAGCCCCCGGTTCGCCGAGACGTATGCTCACGCGCTTCGGTGGTGTTGGCGGCGAGGGCGCGGCACGTTCGGGCAGGGGGCTGGCGAAGACCACCTTCATCGCTGCCAAGGCAGCCGCGTTGTCCTCGGCTGTGCCGTCGGTCTTGATGCGGGTCGGCATTCGGGTCGCGGGGTCGAGCTCCAGCTCGAAGGGGCGAAGGCCGCCTAGGTCCGCCTGCCTCACCAAATCGTCGATGGATGGGGGCTTGGGCATACCGTCCTCCCTGACGCGCGCGATGGCGGCAGCGTAACGCGCAGCCAGGCTCCACGCACGCAGAGCGGCCTCCCGCGCATCCCGAGTCGCCAGGCTCCGTTTGACGACGCGCACGCCCAGTGCTGCTTGGAGCGCCGCAGGGATCTTGAGTCGGAAGTGGTAGGTGCCCGATCGAGTTCGGACCAGATAGTGCGGGATGCATTTGGCTTGTGTCCAAGCCGGTGACCAAGCGCACGAGGGCCAGAAACGAAAAAGCCCCTGTCGAGACAGGGGCTTAGACGAGTGGCTGGGGGACTAGGATTCGAACCTAGATAAACGGAGTCAGAGTCCGTTGTCCTACCGTTAGACGATCCCCCAATGAGGGCGGGACTTCGCGGGAGCCGCGGCGATGCCGTCTGAGCCGGCTCCCATCCCCGGGCCCGAGGGCCCGCCGCTGCCGCCGTCGACGGCAGCGGAACGATCGATCAGCGCTTTGAGTACTGCGTCGCGCGGCGGGCCTTGTGCAGGCCGACCTTCTTGCGCTCGACTTCGCGCGCGTCGCGGGTCATGAACCCGGCCTTGCGCAGCGGCGACTTCAGCGTCTCGTCGTACTCGACCAGGGCACGCGCGATGCCGAGGCGGATCGCGCCGGCCTGGCCGGTCATGCCGCCGCCTTCGACCGTGACGAGCACATCGAACTTGTCCTGGTTCTGGGTCAGCTCGAGCGGCTGGCGCACGATCATGCGCGAGGTCTCGCGACCGAAGAAGTCGTCGAGGGCCTTGCCGTTGACCGTGATCGCGCCGCTGCCCTTGCGCAGGAACACGCGCGCTGCGGAGGACTTGCGACGGCCGGTGCCGTAGTTCTGCTGGATCGCCATGTGTCTGTTCTTCAGCTTCGTGGATTAGTCCGCGCCGGGAGGCGCGGGCTCGGATTTCAGGCCTTGACCTCGAGCACCTGCGGCTGCTGCGCGGTGTGCGGGTGGTTCGGGCCGGCATAGACCTTGAGCTTGCGGTACATCGCGCGGCCGAGCGGGTTCTTCGGCAGCATGCCCTTGACGCCGATCTCGATCACGCGCTCCGGATGACGCGCGAGCATGTCCTTCAGCGACGTCGTCTTGAGGTTGCCGATGTGGCCGGTGAAGCGATGGTAGTTCTTGTCTTCCATCTTGTTGCCGGTCACGGCGACCTTCTCCGCGTTGATCACGACGAGGTAGTCGCCGGTATCCACGTGCGGGGTGTAGATCGTCTTGTGCTTGCCGCGCAGGCGATGCGCAAGCTCCGTGCACAGGCGGCCGAGGGTCTTGCCGGCGGCGTCGACCACGTACCAGTCGCGTTTGACGGTTTCAGCCTTGGCGCTGATCGTTTTCATATCGGTAAGACTCTGGCTGGGCCCATAAAACCGGGCCGTCGGAAATGAGGGCGCGGGAGAATAGCGGATGCGCAGCCGGCCCGCAAGCGGGCGCGCCATCCGGTGCGAGCCGGCGATGATAGCATGGAACGCATGTCCGTACCTGCATCCGGCGTCCCCCGCGCCGACCCCGGCGTGGCGGCGCTGGCCGACCAGTGCGTGATGTGCGGCCTGTGCCTGCCGCACTGCCCGACCTACCGCCTTGAACGCACCGAAGCCGAATCGCCGCGCGGGCGGATCGCGCTCGCCCGCGCGCTGGCGGAAGGGCGGCTGGCGCCAGGTGCGGCGACGCTCGCGCACCTCGACCACTGCCTGGGCTGCCTGTCCTGCCAGAAGGTCTGCCCCTCGCAGGTGCGCTACGAGGACCTGCTCGTGCAGACCCGCGCCGCGCTCGTGGCCGCGACGCCGCCCGGGCACCTGCAGCGCTGGCTGCATTCGCCGCACCTCCTGCGCCGGCTGGCCCGGCTCGGCGCGACGCTGCGCGTGGCCCGCTGGCTGCCCAGGGTCGCGCGCCTGCTGCCACGCGGGTCACGGGGGCGCCGGCTCGTCGAAACGGTGCCCGCGGCTCCGCGCGTGCCCGGGTTCGCCGCGCCACGGCGTGCGGCGCCCGCGACGGGGCGCGCGATCGCGCTGGTCCGCGGCTGCGTCGGCAGCGTCTACGAGGCCGACACGCTCGCCGCCGCGCGCGTCCTGCTCGAGGCGGCCGGGCATCGCGTGGTCGAGCTCGATCGACACTGCTGCGGTGCGTTGCCGCGTCACGGCGGTTTCGTCGAAGCGGCCGCCCATGAGGCCGCGGCGACCCGCCACGCACTGCTCGCGCTGCGACCCGACGTCGTGCTCGGCTGCAGCAGCGGCTGCCACGGCGACCTTCGCGACGAGGTCGCCGCCGGCACGACGCTGGCCGTGCCGGACATCCATGCCTTCCTCGCGGCCGACCCGGGCTTCGACGCGCTGCGCTTCCGCCCGCTCGCGCGGCGCGCGGCGCTGCACCTGCCGTGCACCCAGGTCAACGTCGCCGGCGGGCTCGAGGCGATCCGCGCGCTGCTCGCGCGCGTGCCGCAGCTCGCCGTGCTGGAACTGCCCGGCCAACCGCGCTGCTGCGGCGCCGCCGGCAGCTATTTCATCGAGCATCCCGCCTTCGCCGACCGGCTCCGGGCCGAAAAGCTCGACCAGGCCGCCGCGCTCGCGCCCGACCTGTTGTTGACGACGAACATCGGCTGCCGCATCCATCTCGGCAACGGACTCGCGGCGCGCACGTCGGCGCTGCCGGTGCACCACCCACTCACGCTGCTCGCGATGCAGCTCGAGACGGACGCCGGTACGTAGTGTCGCGACGATGGCAGGGCGGTGCGCTTCTGCGGACAATGGCGCCATGATCGAACGCTCGCTCTCGCCGCTGGACCGCCTGCTCGTCGAGGTCGGTCGCGCGCTCGAAACCGTCACCGTCGCCAAACCGGCCGCATCGCAGCCGTCACCCGCAGGCGACATCGCCGACCCCGCGCTCGACGCGCGCGCGCGCCGCCATGCGGCGGGGCTCATGCGCGTGAACCATGTCGGCGAGGTCTGCGCGCAGGCGCTCTACTTCGGCCAGGCCGCGGTCGCGCGCGAAGCGCCGCTGCGCCGGCAGATGCTCGCCGCCGCCGCCGAAGAAACCGATCACCTCGCCTGGTGCGGCGAACGCCTCGAGGAACTCGGCAGCCGGCCGAGCCTGCTCAATCCGCTCTGGTATGCCGGCGCATGGGCCATCGGCGCAGGCGCAGGCCTCGTCGGTGACCGGGTCAGCCTCGGCTTCGTCGTCGAGACCGAGCGCCAGGTCGAAGCGCACCTCGGCGAACACCTCGAGATCCTCCCCGACGGCGACGCGCGCAGCCGCGCGATCGTCGCACGCATGAAGGACGATGAAGCGCGCCACGCCGACCACGCGCTTGCCGCGGGCGCGATCGCCTTGCCCGCGCCGATCCCTTCGCTGATGCGGTTCGCCTCGCGGGTGATGAAGGCGGTGGCGTATCGGTTGTAGGGGGAATGGGGAATGGGGAATGGGGAATGGGGAATGGGGAATGGGGAATGGGGAATGGGGAATGGTCAGAAGCCACCATTCCCGCCGCCGTGCCTCATTCCTTGCAAAGCCCAAGCGGCTTGGTGCAAGCCGCTTTCACCATTCCCTATTCCCTATTCCCTATTCCCCATTCCCATCACATCAAATTGCGCCCGTGGAACAGCTCCTCGATCTCGCGCTTGAGCAGCTGCTCGATGCGCTGGCGGTCCTTGAACGAGAGGTCGTCGGCGTTCGCCTCGAACAGGTAGGTGTCGAGGTCGAAGTCCTTCACGTGCATCTTCGTGTGGAAGATGTTTTCCTGGTAGACGTTGACGTCGAACATCTCGTACTTCTGGCGGATGTGCTTGGCCAGGTAGTCCTGGATCGAGTTGATCTTGTGGTCGATGTAGTGCTTGCGGCCCTTCACGTCGCGCGTGAAGCCGCGCACGCGGTAGTCCATCGTGACGATGTCGGACTCGAAGCTGTCGATGAGGTAGTTCAACGCGCGCAGCGGCGAGATGACGCCGCAGGTGGCGACGTCGATGTCGGCGCGGAACGTCGCGATGCCGTTGTGCGGGTGCGTCTCCGGGTAGGTGTGCACCGTGATGTGGCTCTTGTCCAGGTGCGCGACCACTGCGTCGGAGATGACGTCCTTGCCGAGCTTGTCGACGACCGGGTGCTCGGAAATCAGGATCGTCACCGACGCGCCCTGCGGGTCGTAGTCCTGGCGCGCGATGTTGAGGATGTTCGCGCCGATGATCTCGGCGACGTCGGTGAGGATCTGCGTGAGGCGGTCCGAGTCGTACTGCTCGTCGATGTACTCGATGTAGCGCTGGCGCTGGTCCTCCGACACCGCGTAGCAGATGTCGTAGATGTTGAAGCTGAGCGCCTTGGTCAGGTTGTTGAAACCCTGCAGCTGCAGGCGCGGGATCGGTTTGACCACGGCGTACTACCTCGGAAGCGGGAACGAGCGAAGGGGCCGCCGCGGAGTTCCGCGGAGCCCCGCCAAGGGGGCGGATTATGGGCCAAGCGGCAGCACGATGAAACCGGATGCGCGCGGCCGCCGCGCGGCGTTCCGGGCCCGTTCGTCCGCCGCGTGTCGCCACGCGCGACACAAATTGCAATAAGATGAATCATCCGGCCCCCGGCGGGCTCGCAAACGCATGGAGCCCCGTGCGTTCCGCCATGGCCAGCACGACCGCCGCGGGCCCACCCCGCGCGGAGGGGACCCAATGGAAGCGCAAGCCAAGATCGCCGATTTCCGTTACAACCTGCAGCGCGAGGTCAACAAGGTCCAGGCGCCGCCGATGCTCACGCCCGATCGCGCCGCGATGGAGCGGTTCCTCGGCGCCTGCCACCGCCGACGCTACGCGAGCAAGACCGCGATCATCCGGCCCGGTGACTCGGCCAACATCCTCTACTACGTGATCGACGGCTCGCTCACCGTCTCGTCCGAGGACGAGGAAGGCCGCGAGCTGATCCTCGCCTACCTCAACCGCGGCGAGTTCATCGGCGAAATGGGGTTGTTCGTCGAAACCCCAAGGCGCGAAGTCATGGTGCGCACGCGCACGCCATGCGAACTGGCCGAGATCGGCTACGAGCGCATGTTCAACCTGTTCGAAGGGCCACTGCGCGACGAGTGCCCGAAGATCCTGTTCGCGATCGGCTCGCAGCTGACCAACCGCCTGCTGCACACCTCGCGCAAGGTCAGCCGGCTCGCCTTCATGGACGTGACCGGCCGCGTCGCCAAGACCCTGCTCGACCTCATCGACGAACCCGATGCGATGACCCACCCGAAGGGCAAGCAGATCCGCATCTCGCGCCAGGAGATCAGCCGCATCGTCGGCTGCTCGCGCGAGATGGTCGGGCGCGTACTCAAGCAGCTCGAGGAACAGGGCATGATCGAGGTGTCGGGCAAGACCATCGTCGTCGTCGGCACGCACTGACGCCCTCATCCGCCGGCGCGATGGATTGCCGCGATCCACGCGTCGACGCCTGCATCGCCGGGGCCGCGCCATTCGCCCAGCCGATCCTCGCGCACCTGCGCGAATGCGCATGCGCGGCATGCCCGCCCGCGGACGAAACGATCAAGTGGGGTCTCCGCACTTCGCCCACGCGGACCGGCTGCTGTGCAGCATGGCCGCATTCAAGCAGCACGTCGCATTCGGCTTCCGGCTCGGCAATCCTGTCGCCGGCACGGGCAAGGACGCGCAGCTGACCGGATAGTTCGGCCGCATCGAGCGGGTCGCCGACCTGCCGCCACTGGAAGTACCGGACGCGCCGAGCCGCGGCGGGCGGTGCACGCAGCGACGCGCACCGAACGCCGGTCGCCGCGCATACAGCCGCTGCATGCGACACTCGCGCCAACGACGGTGCATGGAGGGTCGGATGACCCGTCACGTTCCCGCCCGCCGGGTCGACACGGCGGACGAAAGCCTCGGCGAGCGCCTCACGCGCGCGGTGCTCGACATCGCCGGCCAGGTGCCCGGCAGCGACGAACGCGCGAGCCGCACGCCCGAGGATCGCGCACGCGCGATCGCCTCGGCGGCGGCGAACAAGGCGGCGCTCGCCGCCGGCTCGCTCGCGCTGCCGCCCGGTCCGCTCGGCTGGCTCACGATCGTGCCCGAGCTCGTCGCGATCTGGCGCATCCAGCGCCAGATGGTCGCCGACATCGCGGCGGTGTACGGCGTCGGCGCCGACCTCACGCGTTCGCACATGCTCTATTGCCTGTTCCGCCACGCCGCCGCGCAGGCCCTGCGCGACGTCGGCGTGCAGGTCGGTGCGCGCCTGCTGGTCCAGGACCTGCCGCTGCGCCTGATCGAGAAGATCGCGGCGAAGATCGGCGTGAGCCTGTCCAGGCGCCTCGTCGGCCGTGGCATCACGCGCTGGCTGCCGGTGGTGGGCGCGCTCGGCGTCGGCGCCTACGCCTACTACGACACCGGCCAGGTCGCGCGCACCGCGATCGCGCTGTTCTCCGGCGAAGCCGCGGCCGCGCCACCGCGCCACGCGCGGCACGTGCGCGCGCATTGAGTCCGCGGGCGGCGCCGCGCGCCGCCCGGTGCCGCGGATCGCAGCGCTGCGCGGCCGGGCCGCCGGAAGACCCTTGCAGGAAGCCACGCCATGGCCGCCGGGCGAGGCCGTGGCGGGCGCGCGGGCGTCGCCCAGCCCCGGTCGGGTAAAGTACGCGCATGCATCTTGAGTATTACGGCCTGCGCGAGCCGCCGTTCTCGATCACCCCGGACCCCCGCTACGTGTTCCTGTCCGAACGGCACCGGGACGCGCTGGCGCACCTGCTCTACGGCATTGGCAAGGGTGGCAGCGGCGGCTTCGTCCAGCTGACCGGCGAGGTCGGCACGGGCAAGACGACCCTGTGCCGCCTGCTGCTCGAGCAGTTGCCCGAGAACACGCGCATCGCGCTCGTGCTCAACCCGAAGCTGTCGCCGGTCGAGCTCGTCGAGACCGTCTGCGAGGAGCTGAAGCTGCCGATCGAGGGCAAGCGTGGCAGCCTCAAGGCGCTCACCGACACGCTGAATGCGTTCCTGCTCGACGCCTATGCGCAGGGCCTGCGCGTCGTGCTGATCGTCGACGAGGCGCAGAACCTCTCGACCGAGTCGCTCGAACAGGTACGCCTGCTCACCAACCTCGAAACGCCGACGCAGAAGCTGCTGCAGATCATCCTGCTCGGCCAGCCGGAGCTGCGCGAGATGCTCGAGCGGCCGGAGCTGCGCCAGCTCGCCCAACGCATCACCGCGCGCTACCACCTGACGCCGCTCGATGCGGCGGAGACCGAGACGTACGTGCGCCATCGCATGGCCGTCGCCGGCTGCATGCGCATCCCGTTCTCGCGACTCGGCATGAAGGCGCTGTACCAGCGCTCGGGCGGCATCCCGCGCCTGGTCAACATCATCGCCGATCGCGCCCTCATGGCCGGTTATGCGCGCGAGCAGGACAGCATCGGCGAACGCCTCGTCGATCGCGCCGCGGACGAGACGCTGCCGGGCCATGCGCGCTACTGGTTCCGCCGCTACGGCGCGTGGGCGACCGCCGCCCTGCTCGCCGTCGGCGCCGCCGCCGGCGCGTGGTGGTGGCAGCAACGGCCGGAGCCGCCGAAGTTCGTGCCGGCGCCGCCGACGACGGCGGCTCCGCCCGCCGTCGATGTCGAAGCGACCCGGCTCGAGGCGCGCCTGGCCGAGAAGCCCGAAACGGAACTCACCGCGTTCACGCAATTGCTCGCACGCTGGCAAGTCGATGCCGACTCGGTGTCGGTGCGCGAGGCGAGCCGGTGCGCGGCGCTCGTCGCGCCTGGCGTCGCCTGCCTGCGCGGCCGCGCGACGCTGGAACAGCTCGTACGCTTCGATCGCCCGTTGATCCTCCTGCTCGGCAAGGGCGATCATCCCGCGCACGCCTTGCTGCAGGGCGTCGGCAAGCAGCACGTCCGACTCGATCTTGCCGGCGCGCGCTACGAACTCGCGCGCGATTCGCTGTCCAAGTTCTGGAACGGCGATTTCGTCGTGCTCTGGCGGCTGCCGGCGGACATTCCGGCGACGCTCGAGCGCGGCGCGAGCGGCAGCGGGGTCGCCTGGGCGACCGAGCGCCTGAAGACGTTCGACGGCGGCGCCGGTGCAGCCTCGCCGGCGACGTTCGATGCAGCCTTCGAGGAACGCGTGCGCAAGCTGCAGCAAGCCTATGGCATCAAGGCCGACGGAATCATCGGCCCGGAAACCCTGTTCGCGCTGTCGGCGCTGGACGACGCCGGGCCGCACCTGGCCCGCACCGTGGAATAACCTGCAACGCGAACGCAGCCGGAACCCCTCATGTCGTTGATCCTCGAAGCCCTGAAGAAGTCCGAACAGCAGCGTCGCCTCGGCGAGATGCCGACGCTCGGCACGCCCGCGCCGCAAAGCCGGCGACGCCGCAGCCTGCTGCCCCTGCTCGCCGGCCTCATCGTGCTCGCACTCGGTGCCGGCTGGTGGTTCGTACGCACGCCCCCGGGCCCGCCCGTCGACGAGGCGCAGCCGGTGAGCGCGGCGCCGGCGCCCGAGGCGAAGGCAATCCCGCCGACCGCGCCCGCACGCGTCGCGCGCCCGGAACCCAAGCCCGCGCCGCCGGCGAAGGCGCCGCCGGCGTCCGCTGCCGCGGTCCTCACGCCGATGCCGACGAAAGACCGCCCGGGTGTCGCGAACCCGCCGCCGAACGCGGCGCTCGTCGGCACGCCGGGGACGGCCAAGCCGCCTGCACCGGCGCCGGCCGCGCCCGCGCCTGCCGCGACGCCGAAGGCGGGGGCGAAGACGGACGCGACGGTCGGCGTGAAGACGCCGGCGCCAGCGCCGGCCAAGCCCGCGGCCGACACGGCGAACGCGCCGGCCAAACCCACGCCGCCCGCCGGCGCGAAGCCGGCACCGCCGGCGACGACGGCGAACGTGCCCGCGACGCAGGCCGCGCCGGCCAAGCCCGCTGCACCACCGCTGCCGAGCGTGTGGGAGCTGCCCTACGGCACGCGCAAGGAATTGCCCGACCTCAAGCTGACCATGCACGTCTATTCGGACGTCCCGGCCGAGCGCTTCATCGTGCTCGAAGGCGAGCGCCACGTCGAAGGCGACGATCTCGGCAACGGCGTCGTGCTGCACGAGATCAGTGCCGACGGCATGGTGCTCGACTTCAAGGGCCAGCGTTTCCTGTACCCGCGCGACGGACGCTGACGCAGGCGACGCCCGGCATGTTCGTCTACCTGCCGAGTTCGCGCCGCACCGGGCCTCCATGGGCGACCCTGCTGATCGTCGCCGCCTGCGTGGCGACCTTCCTCTGGCTGGTGACCCTGCCGCCGGGCGAGCGCCTCGCGACGCTGTCGCGCTGGGGCACGGTGCCCTCGACCCTGCTCGATCCGCTTGCACCGTGGTGGCAGCAGTTGCTCGAGCTGCGTGCGGCGCGCCTCGTCACGGCGATCTTCATCCATGCCGACTGGCTGCACCTGACCGGCAACCTGCTGTTCCTCGTCGTGTTCGGCGTGTCGGCCGAACGCGCGCTCGGATCGCCGCGCTTCCTCGCGATGTTCGTCACCGGCGGCGCGCTCGCCAACCTCGTCGGCGCCCTCACCCTGGCCGGCACGAGCGCGCCGATCGTCGGCTCGAGCGGCGCCGTGTCGGCGGTGGTCGGCGCCTACCTCGCGTTGTTCCCGCGCGCGCGCCTCGGCCTCGTGCTGCCGCTCGGCGTGTTCCTCGAATTCGTGCGCATCCCTGCACCGTTGCTGATCGGGTTCTGGGCGGCGCTGCAACTGCTGTTCACCTACGTCGGCCCGGCGTTCGGCGCGGTGGCCTGGTGGACGCACATCGCAGGCTTCGTGATCGGCATCCTGCTCGCGCTGCTGTCGCGGCCGGCGATTGCGCGGAGGTTGCGGAATTAGTCGATGCCGGGGAAAAGGCCTCCTGCCCCGTCCCCGGCTCGGCCATCGATGGATCACTGGATGATGGCGGGAACGCATGCCTGCCATTCCCGGCCCGGCGACGACGCCGTGCGATGTCTCGCGCGGAAGCTACAATCGCCGCATGCGCAAGACGAAACTTTACAAGGTCAGCTTCCTGTCGCAGGGCAAGAGCATCGAGCTCTATGCCCGCCACGTCGCGTCGAGCCACCTCTGGGGCTTCACCGAGGTCGGCGAACTCGTGTTCGACACGCCCGGCGAAGCCCTCGTCGTCGACCCGAGCGAGGAGCGCCTGCGTGAGGAATTCAAGGACACGACCATGCTGCACGTGCCGATGCACGCGATCGTGCGCATCGAGGAAGTCGCGCGCCGCGGCGTCGCCGCGATCCGCGACGCCGCGAGCGGCGACAAGATCATGCCGTTCCCGCTCGCGCCGCCGCGCGCGAAATAGCGGCGCGCGGCGGACGGCTCAGGCGTCCGGCTGCAACACGCCGAAGCTGCGCAGGTTCTCGCGAAACATCGCCTCGTATTCGGCGCGGAACGCGACGGTCGCCTCGTCGGGCGTCTGCTGCAGCAGCTGGCTGCGGTTGACCCACTGGAACGCGTTGAAGCGCGCGGCGGCGAACAGGATCGCCGCGCTCACGCGCGATTGCGGGAAGCGCTGGCCGAATTCGTTGGCCTGCGCGACGAAGCGGTCGACCAGTTCGAAGAACTGGTCCTCGGTGATGTCCTGCGGGGTGTTCATCGCGACTCCGGTGCGTGGGCCGCGTATGGTCCGCCGCCGCCGGCGTCAATGCAATGCCGCGCCGAACCGCGCGAAGCGCGGCTGCCAGTGGTCGACGATATCGGCCGAGACGAGGATGCGTTCGGCCCGCGCGATGAGCTTCGCGCGCGGCACGAAGCCGATGTAGCGCGAGTCCTCGCTGTTGTCGCGGTTGTCGCCGAGCATGAGGTACTGGTCGGCGGGCACGGTGACCGGACCGAAACTCGACCGCGCGGCACTGCCGGGCAGCCACTGCACGACGCGCTCGGAACCCGCGACGGCCTCGCGTTCGCGTTCGGCGGCGATGCCGTGCTGGCCGGGATGTGCGGGCGATTCGCGTCCGAGCGACTCGTAACGCGCTTCCTCGCCGTTGACGAGCAGGCGGTTTTCGCGCATCTCGACCGTGTCGCCCGGCAGCGCGACGATGCGCTTGATCAGGCGCGTGCCGTCCCGTGGCGAGGAGAACGTGACGATGTCGCCGCGGCGCGGATCGCCGAGGCGCGCGAGCACCGTGTCGGAGAACGGCAGGCGCACGTCGTAGGCGAGCCGGTTCACGAGCACGACGTCGCCTTCGAGGATGGTCGGGCGCATCGATGCGGTCGGCACCGGGTTCCAGTCGGCGACCGCGCTGCGGAACACGCCGAGCAGGAGCAGGAACGCGATGATGCGGCGGTTCGCGTGCAGCCAGTTCTTCATGGCATTTCTCTCCATGGATGTTTCACGTCAAGTGAGATCGGAGAACACGATGCGTACCACGAACCACGCAACGAACGCGATCTGCAGCACCCCGCAGCCCATCGCGAGCAGGGCACGGGCCGGCCATGCGCGCGCTCGCATGCACGCACGGACCGCAAGCGGGAGCGCAAACACCTGCAGCAGCGAGAAAACGAGGAGCAACGAGAAAAACGCAATGACGAACAGCGGCCCGGCCTTGCCGCCGCCGAACAAGAGCAGCAGCAGGGCGGCCGTCGCCGCGAGTGGAATTCGCACGAGCCACAGGTAAGGAAACGCGGCCGGGGCAGCGTCGCCGTCCGCCGTCGTCAACCCTTGCCGGGCGCGGCCGCTGCATGCGGCGCCCGCAACGCAAGCGCCTTCAGCGCGTTGAGCGCCTCGTTGAGCGCGTAGTCCCGCTGCAGGTCGCGGTCGGCCGCCGGCGGCGTCTCGACCGCGTTGCCCTCGTTCGCGCCCTTGAGGTGGTTGCGCAGGTCGCGCTCGCCGACGATCGGCGAAGGATCGCTGTCGCGCTCGCTCAGCGCGAGGTCGGCGAGCGCGATGTCCGGCTGGATGCCCGCGGCCTGGATCGAGATGCCGCTCGGCGTGTAGTAGCGCGCCGTGGTCAGCTTGACCGCATGTTCGGCGTCGAGCGGCAACACGGTCTGCACCGAGCCCTTGCCGAACGTGCGCCGGCCCATGAGCAGCGCGCGGTGGTTGTCCTTCAATGCGCCGGCGACGATTTCCGCCGCCGACGCGGTGCCGTTGTCGACGAGCACGACCATCGGCGCGCCCGCGAGCAGGTCGCCCGGCGTCGCGCGGAACGTCATCTCCGAATCCTTGATGCGGCCGCGCGTGCTGACGATCACGCCGCCCTCGAGGAATTCGTCGCCGACCTCGATCGCCGCGGTGAGCAGGCCGCCCGGATTGCTTCGCAGGTCGAGCACCGCGCCGCGCAATGGCGCCTTGTTCTCGGCCGCGAGCCGTTCGATGCGCTTGCGCAGCTGCGCGCCGGTCTCGGCCTGGAACTGGCTCACGCGCAGGTACGCGTAGCCGGGCTCGAGCAGGCGGCCGCCCGCGCTCGCGACGCGGATCACCTCGCGCTTGAGCGCGATGTCGACCGGCGTGGTCTGCTTCTCGTGCAGCACGCTGAGCGTGATCGGCGAACCGGGCTTGCCACGCAGTTGCGCGATCGCGCTGTCGACGTCGTCGGCCTGCACCGGCTTGCCGTCGATGCGCACGATCGTGTCGCCGGCCTTGATGCCGGCGCGTTCGGCCGGCGAGTCGTCGATCGGCGCGATGACCTTGAGGCTGCCGTCGACCTGCAGTACCTCGATGCCGAGGCCGGCATAGCTGCCGGTGGTGTCCTCGGTGAGATCCTCCATCTGTTCCTTGCCGAGGTATTCGCTGTGCGGGTCGAGCCCGCCGAGGAGGCCGCGGATCGCCGCCTGCATGAGGCGATGGTCGTCGACGTCGTCGACGTACGCCTGCTTGACGAGGCTGTAGACCGCGGTGAACGCACGGATGTCGCCGAGGTCGAGCGGCGCGCTCTTCGGCGGAGCGGCCGGCGCCACCGGCGCCTGGGCGTCGATCGGCGCCTTCACATCGGCGGGCGCACTCGCGCCGCCGGGCGGCTCGTCGGCGAACACGGGCGCGACGGCGCACAGGAACAGGGAAGAAAGCAGCAGACGCTGGACCATCGGGCCGGACCTCGGGGTGGACGATGGCGCGGCCATCCGGTCGCTCCACCGCTGGAAACCTGCCGCCACGAACCCGAGCCGGTCCGCGGCGACCTGCGCACACGCGCCACGCGGGCAGTGTAGTCCCGCGACGCGGCGCGCGCGCTGCTATGACCGCGAATCCGGCGAAACGTTCAGCTAGCGCAGCCAGCCGCGCGGATCGACCGCCTTGCCTTTCGCGCGCAGTTCGAAATACAGGCCGGCCACCTTCTGGCCGCCGCTCGCGCCGCTCGTCGCGATCGTCTCGCCCGCATCGACCCAGTCGCCGACGTCCTTGAGCAGGGTCTCGTTGCAACCGTACAGGCTGAGGTAGCCGTCACCGTGGTCGATGATCAGCATGAGGCCGTAGCCGCGCAGCCAGTCGGCGAACGCGACGCGACCGTGCGACACCGCGTGCACGGCGCTGCCGGTCTTCGCCGCGAGCAGCAGGCCGCTGCTGCGCCGGCCCGATTCGTCGGGCGCGCCGAACGGAGTCACGATCCTGCCCTGCAGGGGCCACGCGAGCCGGCCGCGCTGGCTCGCGAACGAGGCCGCGCCGGCGATCTGCTCGGGGATGTCGGCGAAGACGTCGCGCAGGCGTTCGAGCAGGCTGCCAAGCTCGGCCTCGTTGCGGCCGAGGGCGGCGATGCGCGCGGCCTGGTCCTTCATCTTCGCTTCGAGCTGGCCGAGCAGTTCGGCGCGCCCCGCGCGTTCGGCGTCGAGCTTCGCGCCCTCCTGCCGGCGCGCGTCGCGTGTCGCGGCGAGCTCGTCGGCCGCGTGGCGGATCTCTTCCTGCACGTCGGCGAGCCGCTGCAGGTCGGCGCGCAGGCGTTCGATCTGCTCGACCTGCGCGCGCTGGAAGTAGCGGTGGTAGGCGAGCACGCGCGAGATCGCCGCGACGTCGTCCTGCTGCAGCAGCAGCTTGAGCTCCTCGCCGCGGCCGAGCGCGTAGGCCGAACGCAGCAGGCCGCCGAGCGCCGCGCGCTGCTGCGCCAGCGTGCGATCGAGCTTCGCCTTGCCCGCGTCGAGTTCGTCCAGTCGTGCCTGTTGCGCGGCGACCTGGGTGTCGAGCGCCTGCACGTCCCGCGCCACCGCGGCGAGCGCGAGTTCCTTGTCGCGCAGCGCACGCGCAGCCTCGTCGCGTTCGCCACCGGCGACGCGCTGCTGTTCGGCGAGCTGCCTGAGTTCGGCGCGCACGGCGTCGAGCTTCTTCCTCGTTTCCTGCTCCTGCGCCGCCCGCTGTGCCTCGCCGGCGTCCTGCGCGCGCGCGGGGAAAGCGCAGGCGAGCACCGCCGCGAGGCAGCACAGCGCGGGCAGGTACCGCCGCACGGCTCAGTCGAATTCGACGAGGTTGCGCCCGCTCATCTCGGGCGGTTGCGGCAGGCCCATGAGCGCGAGCACGCTCGGCGCGAGGTCGCGCAGGGCGCCGTGGCGCAGGCGCGCCTTGCGCCCGACGTAGACGAGCGGGACCGGGCCGACGGTGTGCTGGGTGTGCGGCACGCCGTTCGCGTCGACCATCTGTTCGAGGTTGCCGTGGTCGGCGCTGACCAGCATCTCGCCGCCGGCCGCACGGATCGCCGGAACGAGGCGGCCGAGCGCGGCATCGACCGCTTCGGCGGCCTTGATCGCGGCCGCCTCGTCGCCCGTGTGGCCGACCATGTCGGGATTGGCGATGTTGCAGGCGATGAAGTCGTAGCGTCCCGAGCCGATCGCATCGACGAGGCGGTCGGTGAGCTCGGGGCAGCTCATCTCGGGCTTGAGGTCGTAGGTCGCGACCTTCGGGCTCGGCACGAGGATGCGATCCTCGCCTTCGAAGGGTTCCTCGCGCCCGCCGGAGAAGAAGAACGTGACATGCGCGTACTTCTCGGTCTCGGCGATGCGCAGCTGGCGCAGGCCCTGCGCGGCGAGGTATTCGCCGAGGGTGTTGTGCATCGACTGCGGCGGCCAGGCGATCGCGCTCGCTGCAAGGCCCTGCTCGTATTCGGTCAGGGTCACGAACGCGGACAGGCGCGGTGCGTGCACGCGCGGGAAGCCGTCGAAGTCGGCGTCGACGAACGCATGCGAGAGTTCACGCGCACGGTCGGCACGGAAGTTCATGAACACGATCGCGTCGCCGTCGGCGACGCGCGCGCCGCCGTCGATGACGGTCGGCTTGACGAATTCGTCGTTCTCGCCGCGCGCGTAGGCGTCGTGCAAGGCGGTCGCGGCATCGATCGCGTGGTATTCGGCCACGGCTTCGGCGATCGCGCTCCAGGCGAGGCGCACGCGTTCCCAACGGTGGTCGCGGTCCATCGCGTAATAGCGACCGCTGACCGTCGCGATGCGCGTGTTGCCGAGCGCGGCGCACTTCGCGGCCAGCGCCTCGATGCTCGCGCCGGCGCTGCGCGGCGGCGTGTCGCGGCCGTCGAGGAACGCGTGGACGGCGACGCGCGCGACGCCACGGCGCGCGGCGAGGTCGAGCATCGCGAAGATGTGCCGTTCATGGCTGTGCACGCCGCCGGGCGAGAGCAGGCCGAAGACGTGCAGGGTGCCGCCGCCGAGTCGCGCCGCGTCGCAGGCGCCGACCAGCGCGGGATTGGCGTCGAACGAGCCGTCGGCAATCGCCGCGTCAATGCGCGTGAGGTCCTGGTAGACGATGCGGCCGGAGCCGATGTTCATGTGGCCGACTTCGGAATTGCCCATCTGGCCATCCGGCAGTCCGACGAATTCGCCATGGGTGTCGACCAGGGTGTGCGGGCACTCGGCGAGCAGGCGCCGCCAATTCGGGCAGTCGGCCTGGGCGATCGCATTGTGGGCCGTTTCGGCGCGATGGCCCCATCCGTCGAGGATCAGCAGCAGGATCGGCTTGGGTCGTGACACGTGGCACATTCCGTGGCGTAGGCAGGCGCCAATGCTAGCGGAACGACGCGCTGGACGGGGCTTTCAACCTTTCCGCGTGCCGGCGCATCCAAGCTGCCGACGTACCCGACCGGAGACCGCCATGCACTGCAAGACCGCACTGTCCTTTGCCCTCGCCTCGCTGCTGTTCGCCGGCACCGCCTCCGCGCGCGGCATCGACGTCGACAAGGTGAACGGCTCCATCCACATCGAGGGCGACCAGCAGGCCGGCGCCCTGAGCACGGTCAACGGCTCGATCCGCATCGACGGTGGCGGTAGCGCGACCAAGGTATCGACCGTCAACGGTTCGATCGAACTCGGCGATCGCGCGACGGCGGAGTCGCTCGAGACCGTCAATGGCGGCATCGACCTCGGTGCCGGCGCGCGGATCAGCGGCACGGTGAACACCGTGAACGGCGGCGTGCGGCTCGGCAAGGGCGCGGAGATCGCCGGCCGCGCCTCCAACGTGAACGGTCGCTACGTGCTCGACGCCGCGCACATCGGCGGCGGCATCGAGACGGTGAGCGGCGACATCGAGGTCGGCGCCGACTCGCGCGTCGAGGGCGGCATCCTCGTCGAGAAGCCGCATGGCTGGTCGTGGGGCAAGCAGCGCAACCCGCGCATCGTGATCGGCCCGCACGCGATCGTCGAAGGCACGCTGGATTTCCGCCGCGAGGTCGAGCTCTTCGTGAGCGATACCGCGACCGTCGGCGAAATCAAGGGCGCGAAGGCGACCAAGTTCTCGGGCGACCAGCCGTAACGCCGTCCCGGTGACAGCCATGGACGGCTGCGCCGGCGTTCGCCGGAGCGACGGCGTTTGACGGCTTGAAGGCGACCCACGGCGGCCACGGCATCCCCAACCGAAAAAAAGCCCCGCACCGCTGACGACGGTACGGGGCGAGGACATGCCAAGGAGGGGATCGCCCCGTCCGTGGGGCGAAAGACGGCATCCACTGCGGCGAAGAGGTTCACGCGCGTTCGTCGCAGATCCTGCGACGCGTCGCGACGGCTTGCGTGGCCGCGGCGGAATGCGCAGGATGCGCCGTTTCGACGCCGCCACGCCCAGCCGCCATGCCGCTGATCCTGCTCGCCTCGCTCGCGCTGACGATCCTCTGCGCCATCCACGTCGTGCGCAGCGGCCGGCCCCTGTACTGGATCTGGTTGTTGCTGATCGGCTCGTACGTCGCAGTCGCCGTCTACGTGTTCGTCGCGGTGCTGCCGGACCTGCGCAACGATCCGCGCAGCCGCAAGGCGGCGCGGCAGATGCTCGAGACGATCGACCCGGAACGCCGGCGCCGCGCGATCCGCGAACGACTCGAACTCGCCGACACGACCGACAACCGCCGCGCGCTCGCCGAGGAATGCCTGCGCCTGCGCGACTACCGCAATGCGGCGGAACTGTACGAATCGATCCTCAAGGGCATGTACGCGACCGAGCCGCTGTTCATGCTCGGCCTGGCCGAGGCGCAGGCCGGCCATGGCGACTTCGCGGCCGCGCGCGGCACGCTCGAGGCGCTGATCAAGGCGAACCCCGCGTTCCGCTCAAGCGACGGCCACCTGCTTTACGCGCGCTGTCTCGAGGAACTCGGCGAACACGATGCCGCGCTCGCCGAGTACGAAGTGCTCGCGCGCAGCTATCCCGGCGAGCAGGCGCGCTACCGCTATGCGAGCCTGCTGCGCCGCCGTGAGCGCATCGCCGAGGCGCGCACCGTGCTGCAGGACATGCTCAAGCGCGCGCGCCTTGCGCCACGCTACTACCGGCGCAAGGAGCGCGAATGGCTCGATGCGGCCAAGCGCGAGCTCGGCACGCTCGAGGCCGGCTGAGCGCGACGCGCGTCAGCCCTTCTTCTTTTTCGCGAGCGCCTTCTCGATCCCCGCCTGCGTGAGCGGGTGGTAGCCGGGTTTCGCCTTCGCGTAGACGCCGCGTGCGAACGCGAGCCCGTCCGGCGTCTTCGCGAGTTCCTCGTACAGCGGCAGCACGAGGTAGCGGCGGCCGATGCGCGTCATGTACGCGGCCATCTGCTCGCGCGCGGGGCGGTAGTCGGCGCGGATCGCGGCGAGGTACCAGCGGCGCGCGATCTCCGCGTTCGGCGCGCCCGTGAGATGCCACGCCGCATCGAACTCGGCGAGCTGCGCCACCTTGAGCGGCTTCGGCAAGCCGTCGAGGAAGTACATCCATTCCTGCGTGTTCCAGCCCTTGGCATCCAGGTCGGCGGCCTTGCGTGTGCCGGCGAGCCATTCGTCGCGCTGCCTGGCGATCGAGGCGAAGCGCTCCGAGGTCGGCACGCCCGCATCCGCCGGGATGCCCGGCTGCTCGATCCAGGCCTTCACTTCGGCGAGGCTCATCTTGCCCGGATACTTCGCGAGCAGGTTCGGCTCGAGGTAGGCGAGCATCTGCTCGGTCGTGATGCTCCGGAACGCGAAGTGGTCGAAGTAGCCGCGCAGGTAAGCATCGAACGCGTCACGGCCGAACTTCGCTTCGAGCGTGCGCAGCAGCCACGCACCCTTGGTGTAGGCGAAATCGGAACCCGCCTCGTCGGCATCGCGCGCGTCGAAATCGGGCACGAGGCGCTGGTCGGGCGCCGGCGTTTCGGCGAGCTCGCCGCGCAATTCGTCGGCGGCGAGGATGAATTCCTCGTCCGCCTGCGCCTTGCCGTACACCGCCTCGACGATGCGGTTCTCGACGTAGGTGGTGAAGCCTTCGTTGAGCCACATGTGCTTCCACGCCGCATTCGTGACGAGATTGCCCGACCACGAGTGCGCGAGCTCGTGCGCGACGAGCGACACGAGGCTCTTGTCGCCGACCAGCACGGTCGGCGTCGCGAACGTCAGGCGCGGATTCTCCATGCCGCCGAACGGGAAACTCGGCGGCAGCACGAGGATGTCGTAGCGGCCCCAGCGGTACGGGCCGTACAGCTTTTCGGTGGTCTCGATCATCTTCTCGGTGTCGGCGAATTCCTTCGCCGCCGATTCGACCACCGACGGCTCGGCGTAGACGGCGCTGCGCGGCCCGGTTTCGCGCACGGCGATGTCACCGACCGCGATCGCGAGCAGGTAGGACGGTATCGGCTTGTCCATTGTGAAACGGAAATCGCCGTCGAGCGCGTGCTCGACGTCGTTGTCGGCACTCATGACGACGCGCAGGGCCTTCGGCGCGCGCACGCGCGCGGTGTAGGTGAAGCGCACCGACGGCGTGTCCTGCAGCGGCACCCAGCTGCGCGCGTGGATCGACTCGGACTGCGAGAACATGAATGGATGCTGCTTGCCCGCGGTCTGCGCCGGCGTCATCCACTGCAGGCCCGAGGCCTGCGGCGCACTGTGGTACTTGATGCGCACGCTCACGGCCGGCTGGTCGAGGCGGATGCGCAGCGCGGAACCGAGGATCGGGTCGCGCTTGTCCAGCGCGAAGCCGAGCACGCGCGCAGGTCCGCCGACGGCCTTTGCCTCGACGCCTTCAATGGTGAGATCGCGCGTGTCGAGCACGAGCGTGCGCGCGGCCGGGTCGTGCCAGTCGAGCGAAAGTTCGGCCGTGCCGGCGAGTTCACGCTTGTCGAAATCGACGTCGAGGTCGAGCGAGACCTTGCGCACGGCGACCGCTTCGGTGTTCGCGTAGCTGTGCGGATCGGCCGTCGCCGCCGCGGCGTCCACCGCGAGCAGCAACAAGGGTAGGACGAGCAGGCGCGGGAACGTGGACACGGCGAAACCTCGATGCGTGGTACTGGAATGCGGGATTGTCGCCCAAATCGACGCGCGATTCGCGCAGGGCGCCTGCCGCCGAGGCGCCACGGCGCGGATCTCCGCGCCGCGGCCCCGCCACGCCGGCGCGGCGGCGTGCTCAGTGCGCTGCGACGCCGAGCGCGTGGTCGTAGAAGCGGTCGAGGTCCGCCTTGAACTGCTTCAGCGCGTCGACGTTGAGATAGACCATGTGTCCGGACGGGTAGTAGGTGAAGCTCACGTTGCCGCGCAGCGACGGGTCGAGCTGCATGTGCGAGATGTCGTATTCGGTCGCGAAGAACGGCGTCGCGAGGTCGAACCAGCCGTTCGCCGACAGCACCTGCAGCTTCGGATTCTCCCTCATCGCGCGCGCGAGGTCGGCGGCGACGTAGGGCACGCGCTGCGGGAAGCGCGAACCCGGCTGCTCGTGCTTCCAGTCCCACTCGCGGATGATGCCGGGGCCGGTGCGCACGTACGGCGTGTCGCTGCTCCACTTCAGCGTGTCCTGCGCGTAGTGGTTGAACGCGGCGATGTAGGCGCCGGTGATCGCGGTCGAGGACGGATCGAATTCCGGGGTCTCGCCCGCGGCGTCGAGGTCGATGCCCTCGTAGCGGCCGTCGTAGCGGCCGACCGTGCGTCGCTCGTCGCGCAGCAGTTCCTTGCGGAAGCGGCTCTGGTTCACGCGCAGGTTCGCTTCCTTGAGGTACTGCGGCGAAAGCCCGGTATAGCGCGACAGCTTCGTCGCCATCGCATCGAGTTCGGCCGCCGGAAGGTCCTGGCCCTTGGCGAGCGCAGCGGCATATTCGCCCGCCGCGAACGCGCGCGCCTCGTCGAGGAACGCGTGCAGGTCCGCCGGCTTGTTCGGCACCTTGTCGTGGTACCACGCGATCGCCGCGAGCGTCGGCAGCACGCCGACGTAGGTATGGTCGAGGCCGGGTGAATTCGCGCCGTAGTTGAGGATCGACGACAGCAGCACGACGCCGTTGAATGCCATGCCGTCGTTCTGCAGCTTGTTGACGAGGCCGGCCGAGCGCGTCGTGCCGTACGACTCGCCGAACAGGAATTTCGGCGCGTTCCAGCGATGGTTGATCGTCACGTAGCGCGTGATGGCCTTGGCGAACGCGTCGAGGTCCTGGTCGACGCCCCAGAAGTCCTTGCCCTTGCCCTTGCCGACCGGCGTCGAGAAGCCGGTGCCGACCGCGTCGATGAAGACGAGGTCGCTGCGGTCGATGAGGCTGTAGGCGTTCGGCACGAGCCGGTACGGCGGCGGTGCGGTCGCCTCGGCGCTCGCCGATTCGACGCGCACGGGCGCGACCGAACCCATGTGCAGCCAGACGCTCGGCGAGCCGGGGCCGCCGTTGTAGAAGAACGTGACCGGCCGCTCGCCGGCGCCGCGCGCGGCATCGGCCGTGTACGCGACGTAGAACACGCTCGCGTTCGGCTTGTTGTCCTTGTCCTGGATGAGCACGTTACCGGCGGCCGCGGTGTAGCGGATGGTGCGGCCGCCGACCTCGACGCTACCGTGCGAGACGGCGGTCTTCTCGGGGGGAATGGGCTTCTCGTCCTTCTTCGCCGACTTCGCGTCCTTGTCGGCGGACTCGGCGTCCTTGTCGTCGTCGGCCGCCTGTGCGGCGAGCGAAAATACGAGCAGCAGCGAGGCGAGCAGCGCCCCGAAAGGATTGCGACGCATCACGGGAACCCTTGGGCTGGTCAACACGGACGCGCAGCCTGCGCCGGCGCGCGCCGGCGCGCCCGTGACGAAAGTTCGGGTCCGGTGTAAACGCGGTGCAAAGACTCCCTTGCGATCGATACGCAGCTCCGGATCACGCGGCGCCGCGAGCGGAGAGTTCATCCGGCAAGGTCCCGCGCGCATCGCGATGCAGCGCGCGCGGGACCGCGCGTCATTCGAATCCGTCGCTGAAGATTTCCTCCGAAGCGGCGATCCGGATGTTCTGCGCAACCGGCGCCGCTTCCTGCCAGTCGTGGTCCCCCGCCTGACTCGCCTCGATCGTGCAGACGCCAATCGCGAGCGCGGTCACCACACGCGGCGCGGCGATGGCGCATACCGCGGGCGTGAGCGAGGCGTAGGCCACCGGCAGGCCGCTGCTCGAGGTGGCGGCGGGATCGAGATCGACTTCAGACGCGATAGCCGCGATGGATCGCGACGATGCCGGCGGACAGGTTGCGCACGTCGACGCGCGCGAGGCCGGCCGCTTCCATCATCGATTTCAGCGTTTCCTGGTCCGGGTGTTTGCGGATCGACTCGGCGAGGTAGCGATAGCTCGCGGCGTCGCCCGCGATCAGCGAGCCGATGCGTGGCAGCACCTGGAACGAGTGGAAGTCGTACAGCGGCTTGAGGAACTCGGCGCGCACCGCGGAGAACTCGAGCACGAGCGCGCGCCCGCCGATCTTCAGCACGCGATGGATTTCCGCGAGAGCCTTTTCCTTGCGCGTGACGTTGCGCAGGCCGAACGCCATCGTCACGCAATCGAAACTGCGGTCCGGGAACGGCAACGCCTCGGCGTCCATGCGCGACCAGTCGAGCCCGTGCACGAGGCCGCGGTCGAGCAGGCGGTCGCGGCCGACGCGCAGCATGTCGCCGTTGATGTCGCCGACGACGACGCGGCCGCTGCCGGCGGCGTTCGGCCGCACTTTCGGCAGCAGCAGCGCAGCGATGTCGCCGGTGCCGCCGGCGAGGTCGAGCACGGCATCGCCCTCGCGCACGCCGCTGGTCGCGACGAAGTAGCGCTTCCACAAGCGGTGCACGCCGAACGACATGAGGTCGTTCATGATGTCGTACTTGCGCGCGACCGAGGTGAATACCTCGCCGACGAGGCGCGCCTTGTCGGCCTCCGGCACGTCGCGGTAGCCGAAATGGGTGGTGCCTGCAGGCTTGTCCGTCGTCTCGTTCATGGCGTGCATGGTACCGCAGCCGCGGCGTGGCCTGCGTTGCAGCCGCG
This sequence comes from Dokdonella fugitiva, assembly GCF_004342425.1. Classification (GTDB taxonomy): domain Bacteria; phylum Pseudomonadota; class Gammaproteobacteria; order Xanthomonadales; family Rhodanobacteraceae; genus Dokdonella_A; species Dokdonella_A fugitiva. Next base: position 520,224 of record NZ_SLWQ01000001.1, read on the forward strand.
CGCGCCGGCCGCATAATGCGCGGGGGGCGGGCCGGCACGAGGCGCCGGGGCGACGGGGGGAGCATCGGCATGCTGGTCTGGTGGCTGGGCGCGGTCGCGCTGTTCGTGGCGGCGGCCGCGATCTCGCTGTTCAACGAACTCGTCGCCGCACGCAACCAGGTGCGCTCGGCCTGGAGCGACATCGACGTGCAGCTGACGCGCCGGCACGACCTCGTGCCGCAGCTCGTCGCTGCCGTGCAGGGTTACGCCGGGCACGAACGCGCCACGCTGGCGCTCATCACCGAGCTTCGCGCGCGCGCGATGGCGGCCGCCTCGCTGCAGGACAAGGCGCAGCTCGAAGGCGAACTCGCCAGCCAGGTGCAGCGCATCCTCGCGCTGCAGGAAAGCTATCCCGACCTCAAGGCGAGTGCGAACTTCCTCGCGCTGCAACGCGACCTCGTCGCGATCGAAGACCACCTGCAGTACGCGCGCCGCTTCTACAACGGCGCGGTGCGCGACCTCAACAACCGGATCGAGACATTCCCGTCGCTGCTGGTCGCGCGCGCGGCGAACATCCGTCCGGCCGATTTCTTCCGCCAGGGCGAAGGCCAGGAGGCACCGCGATGAAGCATGCACGGTGCATCGCCGCGTGGTTGTTCGCCGCGGCATTCGCCTGGCCGCTCACGGCGGGCGCGGACGAGCGCATCCTGTCGTTCCATAGCAGCATCGAGGTCGCCGCAGACGGCAGCATGGACGTCACCGAGACGATCCGCGTGCGCGGCGAGGGCGAGGCGATCCGCCACGGCATCTACCGCGACTTCCCGACCGACTACCGCGACCGCTTCCGCAACGCGGTGCACGTCGCGTTCGAACCGCTGGCACTGACGCGCGATGGCCAGGACGAGCCGTTCCATTCCGAGCGCAAGGGCAACGGCGTGCGCGTCTACTTCGGCTCGAAGGAGACCACGCTCGCGCCCGGTACGTACACGTATTCGTTCACGTACCACACCAACCGCCAGCTCGGCTTCTTCTCCGATCACGACGAACTGTACTGGAACGTGACCGGCAACGGTTGGGATTTCCCGATCGACGAGGCGACCGCGACCGTTTCCCTGCCCGGTTCGATCGCTCCGCCGGACCTGCGGCTGGATGCCTACACCGGGCCCGAGGGCGCGCAAGGCAGGGACTGGAGCGCGCACGCCGATGGCGAATCGCGCGCATCGTTCGCGACCACGCGCGTGCTCGGCCCGCGCGAGGGACTCACGATCGCGGTCGGTTTCCCGAAAGGCATCATCGCCCCGCCAACGGACCGCCAGCGCCTCGCCTGGTTCCTCGAGGACAATGCAGGCGTACTCGCGTTGCTCGTCGCGCTGCTGCTCGTGCTCACCTACTACTGCGTTCAATGGTCGCGCGTCGGTCGAGACCCGAAACCGGGCACGATCATACCGCTGTACGAGCCGCCGGCAGGCCACACGCCGGGCGCGCTGCGCTACGTCGAACGCATGGGCTGGGACGACCGCTGCGTCGCCGCCGACCTCGTCGACGCGGCCGTTCGCGGCGCCATCCGCATCACCGACAGCGACGGCAAGTACCGCATCGAACGCGTCGACAAGGCGGAGCTGCCCGCGACCGAAGCGCGCCTCGTCGCCGACCTGCTCGCCGGCGGCGCTGCGTTCACGTTCGAACAATCCTCGCATTCGCGCATTTCGCGGGCGCTGGATGCCCACAGGAAAGCGCTCGAGGCGACGTACGCGAACAGTCATTTCCGCAAGAACACCGGACTCGTCGTGATCGGCGTGCTGGTGACCGTGGCCGCGGTGATCGGCGGCGCGCTGCTGATCGGCGACGTCGGCCGCACCGTCGGTGCCGCGTTCATGCTGGTCTGGCTCGGCGGATGGAGCGTCGGCGTGTTCGCGTTGTGCGCGAAGGTGATCAGCGCCTGGCGCATGGTGCGCCGCGGCTCGGTCGGCAAGCGCGCGGCGGCGACGATCGGCGCGATCTTCATCAGCGTCTTCGCGCTGCCGTTCGTCGCCGGCGAGATCTTCGGCATCGGCATGCTCGTGATGCTCGCCGGCGTCGGCTTCGCGATCGCGATCGTCGCGCTGGTCGCGACGAACCTGTTGTTCGCCTGGCTCATGAAGGCGCCGACGACGACCGGGCGCCGCCTGCTCGACCAGGTCGACGGGCTGCGACTCTACCTCGGCGTCGCCGAGCGCGACGAGATCGCCGCGCAGAAGGCACCGCCGCTCGGCGCCGAGCAGTTCCATCGCATGCTGCCGTACGCGCTCGCGCTCGGCGTCGAGGAGAACTGGACGAACCTGTTCGCCGCCGCGGTCGGCCCCGCCGCGGCAGCCGCGGCCGTCACCGCCGCAGGCTGGTATGGCGGCAGGTCGATCGGCGATTTCGGCGGCTTCGCGAGCGACCTCGGCTCGTCGTTCAGCAGCTCGATTTCGTCGTCGTCGAGCGCACCCGGCTCCTCGTCGGGCGGCGGGGGCGGCGGCTCTTCCGGCGGGGGCGGTGGTGGTGGTGGTGGCGGCGGCTGGTAGCTAGCGCTCAGCGCGCGAGGCCGTTCGCCGCAAGCGCGTCGAGATACGCCTGCCAGTTGCGCGCGTGCTCGCGGCCGAGCTCGTGCAGCACGCTCCAGGAGAACAACCCGCTGGCGTGGCCGTCGGAAAAACGCAGCAGCACCGCGTAGTTGCCGACCGGCTCGATCGCGTCGATCGCGACGTCGCGCTTGCCGGCGACGAGCACCTTCTGCCCGGGCCCATGGCCCTGCACTTCGGCACTCGGGGAGTGCACGCGCAGGTATTCCGCAGGCAGGCGATAGACCGCGCCGTCGTCGAACTCGACTTCGAGTGCGTGCGACGCGCGATGCAGCACGATGCGGGTCGGCGTCGGCGCGCCGGCCATCAATGCACGCTGTCGGAACGCGGGGCGCGCGGCTGCTGCGGGTCGCCCGGCAGGCCGGCGACCTGCCACAGCGCGTCGAGATAGCCCGAACCGAAGCCGATCGAACCGAGGCCTTCGAATTCGTAGGCGCCCGTGTCCGGATACCAGCGCGCGTTCGGATCGAGTTCGCGCAACACGAGCGCGTTCGGCTCGACCTCGGTCAACTGGCCGACGTAGCTGACCTCGCCCTCGTCGTCCTCGATCATGTTGAGCGAGATCAGCGGCGCGTACGCCATCGCCGAGCGGGCGATCGCCGCCCAGTCGTCGAGTTCGAAATCGTCGGGCACCTTCAGCGCCTCGCCGCGCAGCGCAAGCGCCTTCTCGACGAAGTCGCGCGACGGATCCTCCTCGATCGAACTGATGTCGGCGATCGAGATCGCGATGTAGCCGTCGAAGCGCATCGCGTCGCCGACCTCGGCGACCAGGCAGAAATCGCGCGACAACGCGACCACGTAGCCGTGGATCACGCCCGCGTGCAGGCGGTCACGCAGGATGCGCAGGGGAATGCGTTGCTCGAACGCTTCGCGGAGTTCGGCGCGCACGCCGCGCGCCTTGAACGGGACTACGGTGGTCATGGGTATATGGTCCGGCACTCGGCCTCGTGGTGCAACCGCGCTGCCCCGCCCGGACGGCCCGGAACGCAGGCAGCGCCTGGTCGACGTGGATATCGGGGCGAAGCGCCGGATTTCCACCCGGTACGCGCACCACGGCCGCCGGGCCTCAAGCCCTCAAAGAATGTACCGCGACAGATCCTCGTCGCGCACGAGCCCGCCCAAGTGCGCATCGACATAGGCCGCGTCGATGCGGTAGTGATGCCCGCTGCGATCGGACGCCTCGTAGGAGATCTCGTCGAGCAGGCGCTCGAGCACGGTATGCAGGCGCCGCGCGCCGATGTTCTCGGTGCGCTCGTTGACCTGGAAGGCGATTTCCGCGAGCCGGCCGATGCCGTCCTCGACGAATTCCAGCGTCACGCCCTCGGTCGCGAGCAGCGCGCTGTATTGCTTGGTCAGCGCGTGCTGCGGCTCGGCGAGGATGCGCCGGAAGTCGTCGGCGGACAGCGCGGCGAGTTCGACGCGGATGGGGAAGCGGCCCTGCAGTTCCGGCACGAGGTCGGACGGCTTGGCGAGCGAGAACGCCCCCGAGGCGATGAACAAGATGTGGTCGGTACGCACCGTGCCGTACTTGGTCGCCACCGCCGAGCCCTCGACCAGCGGCAGGAGGTCGCGCTGCACGCCCTCGCGCGAGACGCCCGCGCCACTGAACTCGCCGCGCTGGGCGATCTTGTCGATCTCGTCGATGAAGACGATGCCGTTCTGCTCCGCGCTGGCGATCGCCTGCGCCTTGATCTCCTCGTCGTTGACGAGCTTACCGGCTTCCTCTTCGATCAGCAGCGGGCGCGCCTGTGCGATCGACAGCTTGCGTGATTGCGTCTTCTGCCCCTGCAGCGACTGGAACATGCCGCGCAGCTGGCTCGTCATTTCCTCCATGCCGGGTGGCGCCATGATCTCGACGCCGATGTTCTGCGCGATCTCGAGTTCGATCTCGCGCGCATCGAGCGCGCCCTCGCGCAACTGCTTGCGCAACTTCTGGCGCGTGTCGGAATCCCCGGCGTCGAACGCCGGTGCGTCGCCGTAGGCGGACGGCTGGCGTCGTGGCAGCAGCGCATCGAGGATGCGCTCCTCGGCGCGGTCCTCGGCCTGCGAACGCACGCGCGCCTTCGCCTGCTCGCGCGCCATCTTCACCGCCGCCTCGGCGAGGTCGCGCACGATCTGCTCGACGTCCTTGCCGACGTAGCCGACCTCGGTGAACTTGGTCGCCTCGACCTTGATGAACGGCGCATTGGCGAGCGCGGCGAGGCGTCGCGCGATCTCGGTCTTGCCGACGCCGGTCGGGCCGATCATGAGGATGTTCTTCGGGGTGACTTCCTCGCGCAGCCCCGGCTCGAGCTGCATGCGCCGCCAGCGGTTGCGCAGCGCGATCGCGACCGCGCGCTTGGCCGCGTTCTGGCCGATGATGTAGCGGTCGAGTTCGTTGACGATTTCGCGGGGGGTGAGTTCGGACATGGAGAAGCCGGGATGGGTGATTGGTGACTGGTGACTGGTGATTGGTGATTGGGGATTGGGGATTGGTGGTCAGGGATTCGGGGCGAGTCGGGATTCGGATAGGGGATCGCCTTCTATCGCCGGAAAACGAAAGGGCACGGCGTCGACGGCAGCAGCCGCTATTTTTTTGCCAATCACCAATCCCGAATCACCAATCACCAATCACAACTCTTCCACCGTCACATTGTGGTTCGTGTAGATGCAGATGTCGCCCGCGATGCCGAGCGCCTTCTCGACGATGGAGCGCGCATCGAGATCGCTGTTCTCGAGCAGTGCCTTCGCCGCGGCGAGCGCGTAGGGACCGCCCGAACCGATCGCGATGATGCCCTGCTCGGGCTCGAGCACGTCGCCATTGCCGGAAATCAGCAGCGAATTGTCCTTGTCGGCGACCGCGAGCATCGCCTCGAGGCGGCCAAGGCGGCGGTCGGTGCGCCAATCCTTGGCCAGTTCCACCGCCGCGCGCGTGAGGTTGGCCCCGTGCTTGTCGAGCTTGGCCTCGAACAGTTCGAACAGGGTGAACGCGTCCGCGGTCGCGCCGGCGAAGCCGGCGAGCACGTCGCCCTTGCCGAGGCGGCGGATCTTGCGTGCGTTCGCCTTCATCACGGTATTGCCGAGCGTGACCTGGCCGTCGCCGCCGATGACGACCTTGCCATTGCGGCGCACGGAAACGATGGTGGTGGCGTGGAAGGTTTCCATGGCGGTTCCTGCTGCGGAGCGATGCAGATGGGGCCCCGATTCGGCCGTTGCAAGCCGGGTAAAAACAACGGATTGAACTACGAAGGACATGAAAAAGAAGACCTTTGGGACGGCATCGCCCGACCTCAGCCGCCACCCCGGCGCCGGGCGCGCGGATGGGCCGCGTCGTAGACCTTGGCAAGGTGCTGGAAATCCAGATGCGTGTAGATCTGCGTCGTGCCGATGTCGGCGTGGCCGAGCAGTTCCTGCACCGCGCGCAGGTCGCCCGAGGATTCGAGCAGGTGGCTCGCGCAGGAATGGCGCAGCAGGTGCGGATAGACGCGCTTCCACACGCCCTGCTCCTGCGCGCGCTTCTTCAGTCGCGCGCGCACGCCGTTCGGCGTCAGCGGCGCGCCGCGGCGACCGCGCACGAGCGGGTCGTCCTCGCCGCAGCGGTCCTGCTCGCGCAGGGCGGCGAGCGCGGTGAGCGCCTTCGCGCCGACCGGCACGATGCGCGTCTTGTTGCCCTTGCCGGTCACGCGCAGCGTGCCTTCGCCCGCGTCGAGGTCGCGCCAGCGCACGCTGCACAGCTCGGCGACGCGCAGGCCACTCGAGTAGAGCAGTTCGAGCAGGGCGCGGTCGCGCACGGACTCGGCATCGTCGCCGGGCACTTCGACCAGGGCGGTCATCTCGTCGGTGTCGAGCACGTCCGGCAGCTTGCGCCTGACCTTCGGCGAGCGCAGGCCGGTCGCCGGATTGATCGCGACTTCGCCTTCGCGGGCAAGCCAGCGGAAGAAACTGCGCCAGGCCGAAGCGAGCCCGCGCAACGTCGACGGCGAGTAGCCGCGACGGCGATGCCGCTCGGCGAGCGCGGCCTGCGCCTGGTCGGGCTTGAGGTCGCGCCAATGTGAAATGCCGCGTTCTTCGGCGTGGCCGGCGAGCTGCGCGATCGCGTGCGCGTAATGCTCGACCGTGCTCGCCGAATAGCGCCGTTCGGCGCGCAGGTACTGCAGGAAGCGGTCGACCGCGGCGCCGAGATCCGCCCCGCTGGCGGCGGTCGCGCTCATCTCACGCGGCGTAGCGCGCGATCGCGGTCGAGATCGCTTCGCCGATCAGCTTGAGGAAGACCGTGCCCATGCCCGGATGGAACCGGTTCGCATCCGTGCTGCCGATCGCGAGCATGCCGGTCGAGCCGATCGGCAGCAGCACGGCGGACTGCACTTCGCCGGCGCGCGCGGCGAACAACGCGTCGAGCTTGTCCTGCTGCAGGCGGCCGCACAACGGCTCCGCCCGCTTGAAGAATTCGGAGAACGCAGGGAACGCGGCCGTGCCCGCGGGCTCGACGATGAGCCACTCCGCGGCCGGCAGCTCGGGATCGGTGCGGAACAGCACGAGGCGCACGAGATCGGTATGGAAGTCCTCGGTCAATGCGGCGACGACGGCATTGGTGGTACCGGCGAGCGTGCGCGCACGCATCAGCGCGAGCGTCAGCGTGTGCACGCGCACCATCAGCGCTTCGTTCTCGTGCGCGATCTCGACCAGGTCGTGCAGCCGCCGGTTGAGCTCGCGGTTCTTGTCGCGCAACACGTCGAGCTGGTAGCTCGCGAGCGACGCCGCTTGGCCCTGCTCGCGCGGCAGCACCAGCGCCATCGCGATGTCGGGGAATTCGCGCAGGAATTCCGGATGCCGGCGCAGGTAGCTCGCGACGTCCATCGCGTCGAGGCCATCCTTGATGCTGAGTTCGCTCATGACTTCCTCGTTGTTGTCGCGGCCGCCGTCGCCGGCGCGATCTCGCCATCGAACACGAAGGCCGCCGGCCCACGCATCCAGACCGGATGGCCCGGCCCGTCCCAGCGCACCTCGAGCTCGCCGCCGGGCAGGGCGACGCGCACCATGGCGTCGACTTTAGCGCGCCGGCGCAGCACCGCAACCGCGGCGCAGGCGCCGCTGCCGCAGGCGAGCGTCTCGCCGACGCCGCGTTCCCACACGCGCAGGCGGATCGCGCCGCGCGAAACGATCTCGGCGAATCCGACGTTGCATCGCTGCGGGAAGGCCGGCGCGTACTCGACCTGGGGGCCGAGCACGGCGACCGGTGCCGCGGCGACGTCGTCGACCTCGACCAGCGCATGCGGATTGCCCATCGAAACGGCACCGAGCTCGACGCTACGCCCGGCCACGTCGATCGCATACATGTCGCCTTGCGCATCGGCGACGAGCGGGATCTCCGCCGGCGCGAAACGCGGCTCGCCCATGTCGACGCGCACGCTGCCGTCGTCGCACAGCTCGACGGCGACGGGGCCCGAGGGACTCTCCAGCCGCGTCATGCCGGGGCCGAGTTCGCCCGCGCGGGCGAGCCACGCGGCGACGCAGCGCACGCCGTTGCCGCACTGCCCGGCACGCGTGCCGTCGGTGTTCCAGATGCCGTAGGCGAAGCTGCAGGACGGGTCGCGTGCGGGTTCGATCGTGAGCAACTGGTCGAAGCCGACGCCGAAGTGCCGGTCGCCGAGCCGGCGGATCGCCGCCGCGTCGAGGGTGAAGGGCGCGGCGCGGGCATCGACGACGACGAAGTCGTTGCCGATGCCGTGCATCTTGCTGAAGCGCAGCGGCATGCCGTTCAGGGGGAGCCGGCCGGCGCGTCCGGCACCGGCGCGCCCGGCTTCACGATCGGGCCTTTGTTGCCGCAGGCGGCGAGGCACAGCAGTGCGAGCAGCAACGCGAAGCGGAAACGGGCACGTATCGACATGGCTGGAAACCCGGGCTGGACCTGCCGGGAGTATAGCGGCCGTTCACGCGCGGGACCGGTATGCTTGGCGCGAATCCCGCGCGGAGCCGTCCGACGATGTCGCTGACACCGTTCCTGGTCGCACTGTTCGCGTTCGCCGCGGTGTGCGCGTTGTTCGCCACCGGCCACGGCGTCCATGCACGCCGCCGCTGGCGCGAGCGACGCCGCGTCGCGGCGACCCTGCGCCTCGCCTGGTGCCTCGTGTTCCTTGCCCTCGCCCTGCTCGGCGGCGTCGCCGGCAGCCTGCTGGTCGGCTATCGCCGCCTTGCCGCCGAAGCACCGGTCGCCCGCATCGAGGCGCGCGCACTCGGCGCGCAGCGTTACGCCGTGGACATCGCGACGCCGGACGGCGAGCACCGCACGGTCGAGCTCGCCGGCGACGACTGGCAGCTCGACGCACGGGTGATCAAGTGGACGCCGCGCGCGGTCATGCTCGGGGCGCAGCCGCTCTATCGGCTCGAGCGCATCGGCGGTCGCTACCGCGACGTCGCGCAGGAGCGCAGCTCGGCCCGGACCGTCGTCGCGCTCGACGACGCGCGCCTGCCCGACCTTTGGACGGTCAAGCGCGCGTTCCCGCGCTGGCTGCCATGGGTGGATGCGGACTACGGCAGCGCCGCCTACCTGCCGCTCGTCGACGGCGGCCGCTACGATGTCACGCTCGCGGCCGCGGGCGGCCTCGTCGCACGACCGGCCGATGCCGCGACCGCCGAGAAGCTGCGCGCGGACGGCGGCTAGGTCGCCGCGAGGCGCTTCTCGTAGCGCTGCGCGTCGGCACCGTCCTCGTAGTAGGCGGCGTAGGTGCCGAAGGCGTGGTAGCCGGCGCGCTCGTACAGGTGCTGGGCGGCGAGGTTGTCGCGGCGCACCTCCAGGCGCAGGCGCCGGCAGCCGTGCCGTCGCGCCGACCGCTCGACCGCGTCGAGCAGCTTGCGGCCGATGCCGCCGCCGCGCTCGCCTGCCGCCACCGCGATCGAGTACAGCCGCGCGATGTCGCTGCCGCGCCGGCGGAACACCACGGCCGCGCCGACCGCGCGGCGTGCTCGCGTGGCGACGAACACTTCGGCGGTGAGGCTCTCGAGGTGGCGCCGCCATTGGCGGGCGCTCATCCGGTCCAGCGCGAACGTCGCCTGCTCGAGGGCGACGAGGCCGTCCAGGTCGGACGCGGTCGCGCGGCGCACGTGCACGGTCTCGGCAGCGGCGGGGGATCCGAGGACGGGAGCGGGCGCGGGCACGGCGCGCAGCCTAGTGCGCCGCCGTGGCGTCCGCAATGCGGTCGAGGCGGGGATTCATCCACGCTTCAGCGGGCGAACGCGGCCCGTCGCCGACGCGATGCGACGCACTGCACGCCGGCGCGCGCCTGTGTCACACTCCGCGCCCGCATGACGCCGCAGCCACCGTCCATTGCCTCGGGAGCGCGGCGTCCCGCTCCGCATCGCGACCACCGCGTCCCCCAAATCGCATCCAGGCGCTCCGCATGAGCCGGCTCGTCATCGTCGTGGAAAAAGCTTCGGACTGGGGTTCGTACTATCCGTCCGACAACGTCGTGACCGCGCAGGAATACCTCAAGGAACCGATCGGCAGCGACGACGAGCGCACCCAGGTCATCAACCTGTGCCGCAGCTACAAGTATCTCGGCACCGGCTACTACGTGTCGCTGCTCGCCGAGGCGCGCGGCCACAAGGTGATTCCGTCGGTGCGCACGATCAACGACCTGCGCCGGCGTTCGCTCTACGGCCTGGACATCGACGACCTCAACCAGAAGCTCGCGAAGTTCCTGCCCGACGGCGGCCGCGACACGACCGATTTCGGCGTGCTGGTCTATTTCGGCGAGACGTCGTCGGAAAGCCTCGAGGACATCGCGCGGCAGGTGTTCGAGACGTTCCCGTGCCCGATCCTGCGCATCGAGTTCGAGCGCGAGCGCGTCTGGCAGATCGCCGCGATCAAGCCGACCGGCCTGCACACGCTGTCGGATGCGCAGGAAGACGCATTCGCGCAGGCGCTCGACAAGTTTTCCAAGAAGCTATGGCGCAAGCCCCGTGCGCGCCGGAAGTTCCGCTTCGACCTCGCGATGCTCGCCGACCCCGGCGACCCGATGCCGCCGTCGAACAAGCGCGCGCTGAAGTCGTTCGTCGAGGCCGGTGCCGAACTCGGCATCGAGGTCGACACGCTCACCAAGAACGACTACACCAAGCTCGCCGAATACGACGGCCTGTTCATCCGTGAGACGACCGCGCTCGACAACCACACCTACCGCTTCGCCAACAAGGCGGAGAAGGAAGACATGGTCGTCATCGACGACCCGAGCTCGATCCTCAAGTGCACCAACAAGATCTACCTGCACGACCTGCTCCGGTCGCGCAAGCTGGCGACGCCACGCACCGAGATCCTCTACCGCGACGATCCGAAGAAGATCGCCGAGCTGCCCGACCTGCTCGGCTTCCCCATCGTGCTGAAAATCCCCGACGGCTCGTTCTCGCGCGGCATCGTCAAGGCGGAAGATGCCGCGCAACTCAAGGCGGCAGTGGAAGACCTGTTCCAGCACACCGCGCTCGTGCTCGCGCAGGAATTCATGTTCACCGAGTTCGACTGGCGCATCGGCATCCTCAACCGCGAGCCGCTGTACGCGTGCAAGTACTTCATGTCGCGCGGGCACTGGCAGATCTACAACCACGGCGCGAAAGGCACGGCCAAGTCGGGCGGCTTCGAAACCCTGCCTGTGCGTTCGGCGCCCGGCGACGTGCTCAAGCTCGCGCTGAAGGCGACCGCGCCGATCGGCGACGGACTCTACGGCGTCGATCTCAAGCAGGCCGGCGACCGCCTCGTGGTCATCGAAGTCAACGACAACCCGTCGATCGATGCCGGCGTCGAGGATGCCTACCTCGGCGAGGACCTGTACCGGCGCATCATGGGCGAGTTCCTGCGCCGCATGGAGCGCAAACGTCTCGGCCAGCGCGGCTGAGGATGGGGCCGCCGTAACGCGCATGTCGCGCGAATCGTCTAGAATCGAACGGCCGCATCCCTGCGCGGCGCCAGCACCTGCTGCATGCCGATCGCCCGACGTTCCGCGATGGCGCGCGGCAGCGACGGCAACTATTTCCTCGCCGCTCTGCTGCCGGGCCTGTTGCTGGCGGCGAACGCGACGCTGTCGCGCGTTCGCGGCGTCGCCCGCACGGCGGTACTCGCCTGCATTCCCGCATTCGCGCTGTTCCAGGCGGCGTATGCATTCGTGAGTGCGGGCTGGGCGACCGGCACGCGCGCTTTCGACTTCGACCTGGCGCGCAACTGGCACGATACGCGGGCAGTGCGCTGGCCGATGCTCCGTCTCGCCGGCATGGAAAAGATCGGCCGCCATCTGAAGGAACTGCGCGCGAGCACGCTTACCGTCGGCTATGCGACCGAACCGGCGAGTTTCTGGCTGCCGACCCGGTTCGAAAACCTGCTGGCCATCTCCTATTCGCGCCCGGAATTCGTCGAGACGGAGGCGGGCCTCGAGGGCTTTCTTCGCGACCAGCACATCGAGGGACTCGTGCTGCCGCAACCGGCCGTCGCGCGAAGGAATACGCCCACGTGCCGCTCGCCGTCGCCGCCGTGGCGGCGCGCCTCGAGCGCGAGCCCGGCGTCGTGCGCATCGACGACCGCGATTACTACCTGCTCGATCTCAGCGCTTGGCGCGCACGGTGAGCCGCCGCGCCTGGCCGGGAGTCCGCTGGAGCATGCGACGCAGGAGGCGACTCGTGGCGGCGCCGATGCGCGCGCGCGCCAGCCAGGCGAGGTCGACCGCGGGCGCGACGACGAGCCAGAACGGCACGGTCGCGCCGAAGGTGCTTCCTCCGCGCAATGCCGGAATGAAAGCGACCGCGACCAGGCCCGCGAGCAGCCAGCCGGCGAGCCATGGGATCGGGCTGCGAGCGGCCCAGGCCGAATGCGCGATGGGCTTTGCGCGGGTGGCGGCGGACGGCAACGACAGCGGGGCGACGAACATGGCGGGTTCCTCCGATCGCGGGATGCGCAGCGTCGGCGGCCGGTGTCTCACCGTCTGCGACCGCCCGCCGACGCATGCGATACTCGGCGCGCGGCCGCCCGTGCCGCCCGCGCGATGCCGCGGCATTGCGCGATATCCCGGTGCGAACGCGCCGTAGGCGACGTCGCGCGTTCCCACCGTCAAGGAGCGATTGCGTGGAAGACCAGGGTTTCCTGCCGTATGCGGTGCTGCTGCTGCTGGCGACGGTGCTCGCCGTGCCGTTGGCGAAGCGCTGGCGGCTGGGCGCCGTGCTCGGCTACCTCGGCGCGGGTGCGCTGATCGGCCCGTCGGGCCTGCGCCTGATCGGCAATACCGAGGAGATTTCGCATATCTCCGAACTCGGCGTCGTGCTCATGCTGTTCGTGATCGGCATGGAGCTGTCGCCGCAGCGCCTGTGGGTCATGCGGCGCAGCGTGTTCGGCAGCGGCAGCCTGCAGGTGGTGCTGACCGCGGCGCTCGTCGGGGCCGTCGCACTCGCCCTCGGCCTCGACTGGAAGAGCGCGCTCGTGGTCGGGCTCGGCCTCGCGCTGTCGTCGACCGCGATCGACCTGCAACTGCTCGCCGAACGCAAGGAACTCAACAGCGCGCACGGACGCCTCGCGTTCGCGATCCTGCTGTTCCAGGACGTCGCCGCGATCCCGATCCTCGCGCTGATCCCGATCCTCGGCGGCGCCCATGCCCAAGAGGGCGTCCTCGAGGAACTGCTCGCCGCGCTGCGCGTGATCGCGACGATCGCGCTGGTCGTCGTCGGCGGGCGCTACCTGCTGCGCCCGATGTTCCGCGCCGCCGCGCAGCAGATCGGCACGCCCGAAGTGTTCACCGCGACCGCGTTGCTGGTGGTGATGGGCACGGCCTGGCTGATGCAGGTCTCCGGCATTTCGATGTCGCTCGGCGCCTTCCTCGCCGGCGTGCTGCTCGCCGACTCGGAATACCGGCACGAGATCGAGGCGCAGATCGAGCCGTTCCGCGGGCTGCTGCTCGGCCTGTTCTTCATCAGCGTCGGCATGTCGCTCGACGTGCACCTGGCGATGGCGCAGCCGCAACTGGTCGGCGTGCTGCTACTCGCCCTGGTCGTGCTCAAGGCGGTCGTGCTGTACGGCATCGGCCGTGGCGTCGCGCGCGAGGACCACGCCCAGTCGCTCGCGCTGGCCGCAGTGCTCGCGCAAGGCGGCGAGTTCGCGTTCGTCGTGTTCACGCTGGCGGCCGCCAACGGCCTGCTCTCGCCGGAGCAGCGCGACCTCGCGATCCTCGTCATCACGTTGTCGATGGCGGCGACGCCGCTGCTCGTACGGTTGCGCGCGGAAATCACGCCCGCGGCCAAGCCGCGCCCGGCGCGCGAGTACGACCGCATCGATGCGGGCACGCCGCGCGTGATCATCGCCGGCATGGGTCGCGTCGGGCAGATCGTCGCGCGCATGCTCAATGCCAACCGCATCCCGTTCACGGCGCTGGAAAGCGACCCCGAGCAGGTCGACTTCATGCGCCACTTCGGCAACACCGTCTACTTCGGCGACGCGTCGCGCCTGGACCTGCTGCGCGCCGCGCAGACCGAGAAGGCCGAGATCTTCGTCATCACGACCGAGGACCCCGACTCCAACCTGCGCACGGCACGGCTGCTCAAGCGCCACTTCCCGCACCTCAAGGTGTTCGCGCGCGCGCGCAACCGCCAGCACGTGTTCAAGCTCATGGACCTCGGCGTCGACAACATCGTGCGCGAGACGTTCTTCTCGAGCCTGGAGATCGCCCGCGGCGTGTTCATGGCGCTCGGCTACGACGAGGCGAGCGCGAACGACTACGTCCGGCGCTTCCGTGAACACGACGAGCGGGTGCTCGCGAACCAGTATCCGGTGTACGACGACGAAGCCGCACTGCTGCAATCGGCGCAGGAGGCACGCGACGACCTGATGCGCCTGTTCCAGGCCGACACCGGCGAAGAGGAAGAGGCCTGAGATGCGCGGTCTGGCCGTCGCGCAGGCCGAGCTGACCAGCTTCGACCGGCAGTTCCACGCGCGCTGCGCGCTGCAACGACCCGATCGTTACCGCCTGCTCGACGCGCTGCCCGTCGACGCGCCGCGCATCGCGCGCGGCGGCGGCGTGTCGTACGTCGGCGCGAGCTTCGGCGATGGCGTGGTGAGCCAGAGCCTCGACGCGTTCGATCGCCTGCTCGCCTTCGATGCCGCGGCCGGGCGCCTCACCGTGGAAGCGGGCGCGCGCATCGGCGACCTGCAGCGCTTCCTGCTCGGCCGCGGCTGGTACCTGCCGGTCACGCCCGGCCATCCGCGCGCGACCGTCGGCGGCTGCATCGCCGCCGATGTGCACGGCAAGAATCCGGCGCGCGACGGCACATTCCGTGCCTGGGTCGACGCGCTCGTCGTGCATCGGCCGGGCGAGGAGCCACGCGTGGCCGACCGCACGCACGATGCGGACCTGTTCGCGGCGACATTCGCCGGCTTTGGCCTCACCGGCACGATCAGCAGCGCGACGCTGCGCCTCGCGCGGCCGCCGCACGCCCTCGTGCTGCGCCGCGTGCCGGTCGCGAGCCTGGCCGAAGCGGCGCGCGTGCTGCGCGAGGCCGCCAATGCGCCGGTGCTGTATGGCTGGCACGACGGCGGCGCCGCGCATTTCGGCCGCGGCGTCGTCAACATCGGCCTCGCCAGCAGCGAGGACGACGAGGGCGCGCCACGGGTTCCGCCCGCTTCGGCGGATCTGCCCGCGCAGGTCGCGCCCTTGCCGTTCCCGCTGTGGAACCGCGCCGGCCTCGGCGCCGCCAATCGCTGGCTCGACTGGCGCTGGCGCCGCGCGGGACAGGCGCCGATGGCGCTCGCCGAAGCGCTGTTCCCGCTCAATCGCGCGCGCCTGTATTTCGCCGGCTTCGGTCCTGCCGGCATGGCGGAGGCGCAGTGGCTCGTGCCGCATCCGCGCTTCGAGGCGTTCGCGGCGGGGCTGGCCGAACTCGTCACGCGCACGCGGCCACGCATCGCATTGATCGCCAGCAAGCTGTTCGCCGGCGTCGCCGACGGCTTTTCGTTCGACGGCAGCGGCATCGCGCTGGCGATCCAGGTCGCATCCCCCGGCTCGCCTGGCGAGCGCGCCTTTCTCGAGGCTCTCGCCGAACTTGCCGTCGCGCATGATGGTCGCCCGAACCTGATCAAGGACTCGACGCTCGACGCGGGCATGGCGCGCCGGGCGGTCAGCGGGTTCGACGCCGCCCGCGCGCGCCGCGCACGACACGATCCGCACCGCCTGCACGGCTCCGAACTCGCGCGGAGGCTGGCCCTGTGACGGCGGTCGTCGTCGGCGCATCGAGCGGGCTCGGCCGCGCGCTCGCGGGGGAACTCGCGCGGCGCGGGCAGCCGTTGTTGCTGGTCGCCTCGGACGCACGCGACATCGAGGCGATCGGCGCCGACCTGCGCATCCGCCATGATGCGGTCGTGCGCTGTCTCGCGCTCGATCTCGCGCGCGAAGCAGACCCGGGCGCACGCATGACGGCGGCGCTCGAAGCACTGCCGCCGGTCACGAGCGTGCTGCTCGCGGTCGGCCTCTCGCGCGGCGACGACGACTTCGGCCTCGACGCATCGCGCATCGGCGAGCTGCTCGCGATCAACCTGCACGCGCCACTCGCGATCGTGCACGCCCTGCTGCCGCGCCTGCGCGAAACACGCGGCGTGGTCGTGTTGTTCAGCAGCATCGCCGCGGTGCGCGGGCGTGGCCGCAACGTCGTGTACGCCGCGGCGAAACGCGGCATCGAGTCGATGTACGAAAGCCTGCGCCACCGCCACGCGGGCGCCGAGTTGCGCGTCCAGCTCTACCGGCTCGGCTTCCTCGCGACCAATCTCACGCACGGGATGCGGCTGCCGATGCCAGCCGTCGAGCCTGTCGACGTTGCCCGCGTCGTCGCCGATCGACTGCAACGCGGCTCTGCGCGCTGGTACCTGCCGCGGCGGTTCGCGCTCGTCGCCGCCATCGTCCGCCTGCTGCCGTGGGGGCTTTTCCGCCGCATGCGGGCCTGAGCGGCACCGGTCCTGCCGCACTCGCGCGGGCATGCCGGACGTCCTGCCGGCGCGGCTCCGATGTCGCCTCAGTCGGGCGCGCGCGCCGGCCTGCGCAAGGTCTGCCTCACCCCGGGCATCGGCATCGCCGCGGCGCCGCCGAGTTCCGCCGCAACATCGACGTAGCCGAGCAGGCTGGCCACGTCGGCGGCCGTGCGATCGAAGCCGTCGACGAGGTCGAGCGGCGCACCGTGCGACTTGAGCAGGCGCACGCAGGTCGACAGGCCGTGCAGCGCGCAGGCGTGGAGCACGCCGACGCCGCGCTTGTCCTGGCCATCGACGCGCGCACCCCGCTCGAGCAGCACGTCGGCGAGCCGATGCAGGTGTTCCGCGTCGCAGCGGGTACCGGGCTGCGCGCGCGCTCCGAGCAGGACGAGCAATGCGTCCTGTCCCGCCTCGTTGCGTGCGTCGAGCCGGGCGCCCGCGCGCAGCAGCAGGTCGAACATCGCGCGTGCCCGGTGCGTGTCGGCACCCTCGAACGCCGCCTGCGCGACCGCATGCAGGGGCGTGGTGCCCTGCTCGTCCCGCGCGAGCGGGTCAGCGCCGGCTTCGAGCAGCGCGCTCGCGATGCGCTCGTCGCACTGCGCTGCCGCGAGCATGAGCGAGGTGGCGCCGCCGGCGATGCGCAGGTCCGGCGCGATGCCGTGGATGAGCAGGGTGCGGACGATCGCTTCCCGCCGCGCGGCGACGGCCGCGCCGAGGCAATGGATCCCCGAATGGGTCATGCGCTCGACGTCGGCGCCGGCGGCGAGCAGTTGGACGAGCAGCGCGGCATGTCCGGCCCCGGCCGCGCGGACGAGGGCGGTCGCGCCTTGCGCGTCGACGCTGTCGACGGGCAGGCCCAGGTCGAGCAGGCGCCGCACCGCGTCGCCGTCACCGGCCGCCGCCGCGGCGGGCAGGTCCGCGGCGCGCAATCGGCGCCGCGGCAGCGGCCAGCCGTCCCAGTTGAGCCAGTACGCGAGTTCCGGCTCGCCGCGCGCAAGCGCAAGGCCGAGCACGGTTTCGCCGTTCGCATTCGCGATCTCGGGATTCGCGCCGGCGGCGACGAGCGGTTTGAGCAGGGCCGCAGCCACGCGCGCATCCGCGCGGGTCGCGATGTGCACCGGCGTGTGGCCCTGCGCATCGCGCGCATTGGGGTCGGCGCCGCGCTCGAGCAACGCGGCGACCAGCGCCGCGTCGCCGAGCTCGACCGCCGCGTGCAGCGCGGTCTGCCGTCCCGCGGTCGTGCCGAAGACGTCGGCACCGCGCTCGAGCAGGTCGTGCGCGAGCGCACGCAAGGACGGCTCGCGGTCCGCCGCGTCGAGCACGCGCGCGAGCACACCAGCACCTCCGACCGGGGCGCCGGCAGCGACGAGGTCGCTGATCGCCGCATGCGCGACCGGCAACGCGTCGAGCAGGCTGTCGAGCAGCGGCTTGCCCATGCGCGTGGTCGCGTCGCGGTCGAGCCCGTGGTTGAGCAGCCACGTACGCGCGGCTGCATGCTCGGCATCGGCGAGGTCGAGGTAGAGATCGGCGAGCGCGCCGGCCGGCCAGTTGGGCAGCACGCCGATGAATTCGCCGGCGACGTTCCAGTGGCCGAAGCGCAAGGCGTCCAGCAGGTGATCGGCGTGGGCGGACGAAACGTCCGGCTGCCCGCCCGCGAGGCTGGCCGGCATCGGATAGGCCGGGTCGAGCAAGGCGACGATGTGCCAGCGACCGGCAGCCGCGGCATGATCCAGCGCGCGCCGACCGTCGCCCCCCACGCGGGCACGATCGGCGCCGAGCGCGAGCAGCGCGCGCACGGTGTCTTCGCCCGCATGGCGTGACTGGCAGGCGATCATCAGGGCGGTACGCCCGCCGGCCTCGACGAGATCCGGATCGGGCTTGCGCTTGCCGAGCGCATGGATCGCGGCGACGGCACCGGATCGCGCCGCCTCCATGAGCGGTGTCGTGCCGCGGGCATCGGCGAGGTCCACCGTCGCTCCACCGGCCAGCAGCGCGTCGACGATGCGCGCATGGCCAGCGAGCGCGGCCGTGAGCAGCGCGGTGCGCTCGAGCGCGCCGCGCGCATCCGCTTTCGCGCGGTGTTTGAGCAGCAGCTTCACGCCGGCCGGATCGTCTTCGGCGATGCCCGCGGCGCAGAGCAGCGCGGGTTGGGCATGCTCGACCTCGGGGTGGGCGCCATGCTCGAGCAGGAAGGCGGCCACCTTCCAGTTCGCGGCCATGCAGGCGATGTCGAGTGCCGTGAGTCCCTCGCCGTTGACCGCGTTGACGTCGATCGCCGCGTCGACGAGCAAGGCGGCGATGATCGGCTCGACGCAGCGCGCGGCATGATGCAGCGGCGTGTTGCCGGCGGCATCGGCGATGCGCGCATCGGCACCGTTGGCGAGCAACGTGGTGACCGCTTCCGGACGCCCCTCGTAGCTGTCGCGCGTCGCGGCAACCAGCGGCGTGATGCCGCCGTGCACGCGGTTGACGTTCACGCCCTTGGCGATGAGCGTGCGCAACAGGCGCTGGTCGGGCAGCGTGACGGCGATCATGAGCGGGCTGCGCTGGTCGCGGTGGTCGGGTGTCGGCAAGACATTGGGGTCGGCGCCGCGTTCGAGCGCGGCCAGGGCCAGGCTCACCTGCGCCGAGTGCACCGCGCACAACAGGGTTGCATCGAGCTCGTGGCGCGCGATCCCGTCGGGCAGGCGCGCCGGAGCGTCAGTGGCGTCCGCATCGTCCGCATCGACGTCCCGGTCGCGCCGCCGCGTCGCACGCGCGGCGGCGAGCATCGCCCGCAGCGTGCGGTTGACCAGCAGGATGTGCGCGAAGGGAACGAGCAACAGGGAGTAGGCGGCAAGCGCGGCGATGCGGGCGTCGCCGGAAATGACGCTGCCGATGCCCGACAGGGCGAGCGCACCGACGACGATCGACAGCAGCGCGAGGCCGGCCGGCAGGCCGCCCGCGAAGAAGATGTCGTGCTCGTGCGTGACATGACGGGCGAATGCGAGGGAGCGGCTGAGCACGGCAGTCAGCCATGACCCACGTTCCTCGGCGTGCGGATACGCGTCGTCCCAGAGCAGGGGCAACGCGAACGCCGGCCAGATCCGCCAGAGCGCGAGCACGCAGGCCACCAGCGCGGCCGACAGTGCGAGCGCCGCCTCGAGCGAGCCATCGCGCGAAAGCCACCACGCCGGGGCCATCACGATGAGCGTGACCAGCGCCGTATAGGCCGACAACGCGACGAAGTAGGCGAGCCCGCGCCGGGCAAGACCACGCAGGTACGCGCCGTCGAGATCGAAGCCGAGCGCGCGGCACGCGGCGGTCATCGTGATCGCGTTGCCCGCGAGGAGGAGGATCAACGATGCCGGATGGTCGATCAGCGCGGCGAGCGCGAACAGGAGCCACGCCGGCAGTTGCAGGCGCAGCAGCGTCTGCAATGAACTGAACCCGTTGGCGGCGCGTCTGCGCATCGGTCTGCCTTCTCGCCGCGGCGTGGATACCGCTAGCGGGCGAGTATATCGATGCGGCCCTCGGCTGCGGCTAGCGCGAAGTTAAGCGGGATCGTCCGGGGCCAACATGGGCGCCGGCGGCAGTTGCAGGTAGTAACCGTGCCGTTCGAGCGCCTCGAGCACGCGCACGGCGTCGGCCTGGGCAAGCCGCCGCGTCGGTGTGAGTTCGAGCTCGAGTACCTGCTGCAACGGGCCGAGTGATTCGCGCAGCGCTGCAGGCAGCGTCGCCGCGCCGGTTTCGTCGCGGAGGAAAACGTAGGTATCGGCCTTGCGCAGGCTCTTGTGGACGAAACAGCGCATCGCGTTCCAGCTCCGGCCTCGCCTGCGCAGGTCGCGCGCCGGGCGGGCGCAAAGAAGAACGCCTCTCCGGTTCCGGAGAGGCGTTCTGAGTAAAGCCCCTGGCGATGACCTACTCTTGCATGGCTTAAGCCACACTACCATCGGCGCAGCTGCGTTTCACTTCCGAGTTCGAGATGGGATCGGGTGGGACCACAGCGCTAAGGTCGCCAGGGAACTGGTGAGAGTCGCGCATGTGCGCGGACTCTGCATTGGGACTTGGGACGTATTCAAGCGATTGGCTGTCGCCGGACCTCGTCGTCGAGGCAGCGAAGCGTCTTGGAGTTATATGATCAAGCCGCACGGCTCATTAGTATCAGTTAGCTCGGCATTGCTGCGATACACACCTGACCTATCAACCACGTAGTCTTCATGGGGCCTTCAGGGGACTTGTGTCCCGGGAGATCTCATCTTGAGGCGCGCTTCCCGCTTAGATGCTTTCAGCGGTTATCGCTTCCGATCATAGCTACCCGGCAGTGCCACTGGCGTGACAACCGGAACACCAGGGGATCGTCCACTCCGGTCCTCTCGTACTAGGAGCAGCCCCTCTCAAATCTCCAACGCCCACGACAGATAGGGACCGAACTGTCTCACGACGTTCTGAACCCAGCTCGCGTACCACTTTAAATGGCGAACAGCCATACCCTTGGGACCGGCTACAGCCCCAGGATGTGATGAGCCGACATCGAGGTGCCAAACACTGCCGTCGATATGAACTCTTGGGCAGTATCAGCCTGTTATCCCCGGAGTACCTTTTATCCGTTGAGCGATGGCCCTTCCATACAGAACCACCGGATCACTAAGACCTACTTTCGTACCTGCTTGATCCGTCGATCTTGCAGTCAAGCACGCTTATGCCTTTGCACACAGTGCGCGATGTCCGACCGCGCTGAGCGTACCTTCGTGCTCCTCCGTTACTCTTTGGGAGGAGACCGCCCCAGTCAAACTACCCACCATACACGGTCCCCGATCCGGATAACGGACCTAGGTTAGAACGTCAAGCACTTCAGGGTGGTATTTCAAGGATGGCTCCATGCAAGCTGGCGCCTGCACTTCAAAGCCTCCCACCTATCCTACACAGAAGAACTCAACGTTCAGTGTAAAGCTATAGTAAAGGTTCACGGGGTCTTTCCGTCTTGCCGCGGGAACGCTGCATCTTCACAGCGATTTCAATTTCACTGAGTCTCGGGTGGAGACAGCGCCGCTGTCGTTACACCATTCGTGCAGGTCGGAACTTACCCGACAAGGAATTTCGCTACCTTAGGACCGTTATAGTTACGGCCGCCGTTTACCGGGGCTTCGATCAAGAGCTTCGCCTTGCGGCTGACCCCATCAATTAACCTTCCGGCACCGGGCAGGTGTCACACCCTATACGTCCACTTTCGTGTTTGCAGAGTGCTGTGTTTTTGATAAACAGTCGCAGCGGCCTGGTCACTGCGGCCCAGGACTGCTCAGCAACGCATGTTGCCACAGTCTTGGGCGCACCTTCTCCCGAAGTTACGGTGCTATGTTGCCTAGTTCCTTCACCCGAGTTCTCTCAAGCGCCTTGGGATTCTCACCCTGCCTACCTGTGTCGGATTACGGTACGGTCCTCGTGATCTGAAGCTTAGAAGTTTTTCCTGGAAGCGTGGCATCAGTGACTTCGTCCTAAAGGACTCGTCTCGGTGCTCGGTGTATGATCCTCCGGATTTTCCTAAAGGATCCACCTACCGCCTTTCCCCGGGACAACCAACGCCCGGTACACCTAGCCTTCTCCGTCACTCCATCGCAATCACGAGCGGTTCTGGAATATTAACCAGATTCCCATCGACTACGCGTTTCCGCCTCGCCTTAGGGACCGACTAACCCTGCGCCGATGAACGTTGCGCGAGGAAACCTTGGGCTTTCGGCGAGGGGGCTTTTCACCCCCTTTATCGTTACTCATGTCAGCATTCGCACTTCCGATACCTCCAGCAGACCTTACGATCCACCTTCACAGGCGTACGGAACGCTCCTCTACCGCTCACACTTGCGTGTGAACCCCGAGCTTCGGTGCATGGCTTAGCCCCGTTAAATCTTCCGCGCGGGCCGACTCGACCAGTGAGCTATTACGCTTTCTTTAAAGGATGGCTGCTTCTAAGCCAACCTCCTGGCTGTCTATGCCTTCCCACATCGTTTCCCACTTAGCCATGACTTTGGGACCTTAGCTGCAGGTCTGGGTTGTTTCCCTTTTCACGACGGACGTTCGCACCCGCCGTGTGTCTCCCGTGCTTGCACGTGCTGGTATTCGGAGTTTGCCATGGTTTGGTAAGTCGCGATGACCCCCTAGCCATAACAGTGCTCTACCCCCAGCAGTGATACACGAGGCGCTACCTAAATAGCTTTCGAGGAGAACCAGCTATCTCCGGGTTCGATTAGCTTTTCACTCCTAGCCACACCTCATCCCCTACTTTTGCAACAGGAGTGGGTTCGGGCCTCCAGTGCGTGTTACCGCACCTTCACCCTGGGCATGGCTAGATCACCCGGTTTCGGGTCTACGCCTTGCGACTATGCGCCCTATTCAGACTCGGTTTCCCTTCGCCTCCCCTATACGGTTAAGCTTGCCACAAAACGTAAGTCGCTGACCCATTATACAAAAGGTACGCCGTCACCCTTGCGGGCTCCGACTGCTTGTACGCATACGGTTTCAGGTTCTATTTCACTCCCCTCTCCGGGGTTCTTTTCGCCTTTCCCTCACGGTACTGGTTCGCTATCGGTCGGTCAGGAGTATTTAGCCTTGGAGGATGGTCCCCCCATGTTCAGACAGGGTTTCACGTGCCCCGCCCTACTCACTTTCATCGCACAAGCCCTTTCGCATACCGGGCTATCACCGTCTACGGCTGGCCTTTCCAGACCATTCCGCTAGAACTTGCACGACTTTTGGGCTGCTCCCCGTTCGCTCGTCGCTACTAGGGGAATCTCGGTTGATTTCTTTTCCTTCAGGTACTGAGATATTTCAGTTCCCTGAGTTAGCTTCCCAGTTCTATAGATTCAAACTGGGATACCGCTTGCGCGGTGGGTTTCCCCATTCGGACATTCCCGGATCGAAGCTTGTTGCCGGCTCCCCGGGACTTTTCGCAGGCTACCACGTCCTTCATCGCCTCTGACCGCCAAGGCATCCACCGTATGCGCTTAGTCGCTTGACCATATAACTCCAAGTCGCCTCGGAGCCATACAACAAACAACTCAAATTACTTCGCCTACTTGCCTCAACGACACGTCTGGTTCGACAGAACCAAAACGCTTGTTTACGTCCCAAGTTTTCAAAGAGCACGATGCGCACTTCAACGTCGCATCGTGAAAAATTCTGAGAGTGTGCTGATCCAGAGGAATATGGTGGGTCTGGGAGGACTCGAACCACCGGCCTCACCCTTATCAGGGGTGCGCTCTAACCACCTGAGCTACAGACCCGGTAATTTTCTGGTGGAGCTGATCGGGATCGAACCGATGACCCCCTGCTTGCAAAGCAGGTGCTCTCCCAGCTGAGCTACAGCCCCGAAAGGGGACTCGCGGCCTAGCCGCGTCTCTGGATGCAGGTATCTTGTGTGGGCACCTTGAAGTGGTGAAGTCATACTCGAAAGGAGGTGATCCAGCCGCACCTTCCGATACGGCTACCTTGTTACGACTTCACCCCAGTCATTGACCACTCCGTGGCAAGCGTCCTCCTTGCGGTTAGACTACCTGCTTCTGGAGCAACCAACTCCCATGGTGTGACGGGCGGTGTGTACAAGGCCCGGGAACGTATTCACCGCGACAATGCTGATTCGCGATTACTAGCGATTCCGACTTCACGGAGTCGAGTTGCAGACTCCGATCCGGACTGAGACCGGCTTTCTGGGATTGGCTCCGCCTCGCGGCATCGCAACCCTCTGTACCGACCATTGTAGTACGTGTGTAGCCCTGGCCGTAAGGGCCATGATGACTTGACGTCATCCCCACCTTCCTCCGGTTTGTCACCGGCAGTCTCCTTAGAGTTCCCACCATTACGTGCTGGCAACTAAGGACAAGGGTTGCGCTCGTTGCGGGACTTAACCCAACATCTCACGACACGAGCTGACGACAGCCATGCAGCACCTGTGTTCCGATTCCCGAAGGCACTCCCGCATCTCTGCAGGATTCCGGACATGTCAAGGCCAGGTAAGGTTCTTCGCGTTGCATCGAATTAAACCACATACTCCACCGCTTGTGCGGGCCCCCGTCAATTCCTTTGAGTTTCAGTCTTGCGACCGTACTCCCCAGGCGGCGAACTTAACGCGTTAGCTTCGACACTGAGCACCTAAGTGTGCCCAACATCCAGTTCGCATCGTTTAGGGCGTGGACTACCAGGGTATCTAATCCTGTTTGCTCCCCACGCTTTCGTGCCTCAGCGTCAGTACTGGTCCAGATGGCCGCCTTCGCCACGGGTGTTCCTCCCGATCTCTACGCATTTCACCGCTACACCGGGAATTCCACCATCCTCTACCGTACTCTAGCTCGCCAGTATCCACTGCAATTCCCAGGTTGAGCCCAGGGCTTTCACAACGGACTTAACGAACCGCCTACGCACGCTTTACGCCCAGTAATTCCGAGTAACGCTTGCACCCTTCGTATTACCGCGGCTGCTGGCACGAAGTTAGCCGGTGCTTATTCTTTGGGTACCGTCATCCGCACGAGGTATTCGCCCGTACGATTTCTTCCCCAACAAAAGGGCTTTACAACCCGAAGGCCTTCTTCACCCACGCGGCATGGCTGGATCAGGCTTGCGCCCATTGTCCAATATTCCCCACTGCTGCCTCCCGTAGGAGTCTGGACCGTGTCTCAGTTCCAGTGTGGCTGATCATCCTCTCAGACCAGCTACGGATCGTCGCCTTGGTGGGCCATTACCCCGCCAACTAGCTAATCCGACATCGGCTCATCTTATCGCGTGAGGCCTTGCGGTCCCCCACTTTCACCTCTCGGTCGTATGCGGTATTAGCGTAAGTTTCCCTACGTTATCCCCCACGACAAGGCAGATTCCGATGTATTCCTCACCCGTCCGCCGCTCGCCACCAGGGTTGCCCCCGTGCTGCCGCTCGACTTGCATGTGTTAGGCCTGCCGCCAGCGTTCACTCTGAGCCAGGATCAAACTCTTCAGTTAAAACTTCAGGCTTTCGGGCCGAGGCCCTACGACCAAACTTCTGAGTGAGAACCAAGCACTGTAAAGCTTATGCTTTGACGTTTGCTTGGACGCACTTTGTATCGATGGACTTGCATCCACCACAAGGCGCCCACACAAGTTACCTGCGCACACTTTCAAAGATCAAAGGCTTGCGAGATTTTTCTTCTCTCGCGCCTCAGGACATTTCGTCCGAGGGAGCCGCGTATCTTACATCGTTTTTCGCATCCGTCAACACCTCGATGCGAACTTTTTTCTGCCGCCGACGCCGCGTTTCCGCCTCGTCGTCGCCTTCGTCGTTCGGTCCGTTTCGGACCAGCCGTCGAAGGGGCGCGCATCTTACATCCGATTCCCGTTTCGTCAACCCCTCGCCGCGAAACTATTTTCAGTCGTGGCGGACGGTGCGTTCCGGGCCTCGCCTTCGTCGTTTTGGCCGCGAGGGCCAATCCGTCGAAGGGGCGCGAATCCTACATCCGATTCCCGTTTCGTCAACCCCTCGCCGCGAAATATTTTGCTTCGTGGCGAGACGCTGCGTCGCGGGTTTCGCCTTCGCCGATTTCGCCGCGAGGCCAGTCGTCGAAGGGGCGCGCATCTTACATCCGATTTCCGCTTCGTCAAGCCGCCGCTGCGAGATTTTTTCCTGCTCGCCGCGACGCTCCGCGGAGCATCGGCTTTCGTCGTCGAGCCGCGAAGGCCAGCCGTCGAAAGGGCCGCGAATCCTACAACCAAACGCGGATCCGTCAAGCCCTCGGGCGAGGATTCTTCCGGCGCGCGCGCCGGCCGTCAGCCGGCGACCAGGCGCACGCGCGCGAAAGCGCGTTTGCCGAGCTGGAGGAGCAGTTCGCTTCCCGGCGCGAGCACGAGTTCGCGATCCTCGACCACCGCGCCATCGATGCGCAGCGCGCGCTCGGCCATCTTGCGACCGGCTTCGGAGTTGCTCGCGGCGAGCTTCGCCGCGACGAACAGCGGCGCGACGCGGATCCCCGCGGCGGGAACGGTGATGTCCTGCAGCGGCAGGTCGACGTCGACACGCTGCTCGCGCACCAGCGCCGTCCACTGCGCGACCGCGTTTTCCGCCGCCGCCGCGTCGTGGAAACGCGCGGCCAGCTCGCGCGCAAGGCCGAGCTTGGCGTCGCGTGGATGCAGCTGCCCGGCCGCGACATCCGCTTTCATTCGCGCAAGGTCCGCGCTGCTGCGCTCGAGGCTCAGCAGGTCGTACCAGCGCCACATGAGCTCGTCGCCGATCTTCATCGTCTTGTTCACGATGTCGATGGCGGGCTCGGCGATGCCGATGTAGTTGCCGAGCGACTTGGACATCTTGGCGACGCCGTCGAGCCCCTCCAGCAGCGGCATCGTCAGCACGACCTGCGGCGGCTGGCCGTAGTGTTCCTGCAGGCCGCGCCCCATGAGCAGGTTGAACTTCTGGTCGGTGCCGCCGAGTTCGACGTCCGCCTCGAGCGCGACCGAGTCGTAGCCCTGGACCAGCGGATAGAGGAATTCGTGGATCGCGATCGACTGCTGCGCCGCGTAGCGCTTGGCGAAGTCGTCGCGCTCGAGCATGCGCGCGACGGTGTGCTGGGCGGCGAGCCGGATCATGTCCGCCGCCGCCATGCGGCCGAACCATTCGGAATTGAAGCGCACCTCGGTGCGCTCGGGGTCGAGGATCTTGAATACCTGCTCGGCGTAGGTCTTCGCATTCGCCTCGATGTCCTCGCGCGAGAGCGGCTTGCGCGTCACGTTCTTGCCGGTCGGGTCGCCGATCATCCCGGTGAAATCGCCGATCAGGAAGATCACCCGGTGGCCGAGCTCCTGGAACTGCCGCATCTTGGTCAGCAACACCGTGTGCCCGAGATGCAGGTCCGGCGCGGTCGGGTCGAAACCGGCCTTCACGCGCAACGGGCGGCCAAGCTTCAGGCGCGCCTCCAGATCCTCCCGCTTGATGATTTCGTCGGCGCCGCGACCGATGAGGTCGAGCGCGGCCTGGGTGTCCGTCATGGCATGTCCTGTGCGCGCGATGCCGTGAAGGGCGTCGCAGCGCGTGTCCTCGGTGGTTGGGAATTCCGGCACCGAATGGGGCGCCGCGGTTAATAATTCGTTAGTCAACGATCTTTCGCAAGTCCTTGTCGCCATTGGCATTGACGCCGGCGCGGCAACGCAACTATGGTACCCCGCGACCGACCGGGCTGCGACAGTGAACGACATCCACAACGACAACAATAACGCCCGCCACAAGGCTCGTCGTCTCACCATCCGGCGCCATGCGCAGCGACGGCATTTCCATTTCTATTCGCGCGTATCGAACTGGACGTTCCTGCAGAACGTTTCCGCTTCGCCGATCAGCTGGCGTGCCGAGCATTGGATCCTCGGCGGCGTCTGCGTGCTGCTGACCGCACTCGTCGGCATCGTGATCCCGACCTTCGCCAACGCGACGCGACACGACCCCGCTCCCGTACCTTACACGACGCTGGCGCTCGACCTCCCGCCCCTGCCCGGCGGCGAGGCCGATCCGGCGATCGGCGCCTACGCGGGGAGCTCCGAACCCGACTGGCAGGTCGTGACCGTGCGCGCAGGCCAGTCGCTGTCGGACATCTTCCGCGAGCAGGGTTTCGCGCCGGTCGACCTGCAGCGCGTGCTCGATTCGCAGCAGGACGCAGCCGCGCTGCGCCATATCCGGCCGGGCCAGGAATTCGCCTTCGCCCACGCGCCGGACGGCTCGCTCACGGCGATGCGCTTCGAACGCGGCGACGCGACGCGCGTGGTGTTGCACGTCGGGCCCGATGGCGTGCGCGAAGCGGCGGTCGAGCGCGCGGTCGAACGCCGCACGCACGTAGCCCACGGCATCGTCACGCGCTCGCTGTTCTACGCCGGCGAGCGCGCCGGGCTCAGCGACGGCATGGTGCTCAAGCTCGCCAACGCCTTCGGCTACGACATCGATTTCGCCCAGGACCTGCGCGAAGGCGACAGTTTCAGCGTCATCTACGACGACATCTACCGCGATGGCGAGCGGCTGCGCGACGGCGACATCATCGCCGCGACGTTCGTCAACCAGGGCAAGCGCTACACCGCGATCCGCTACACCAATGCGGACGGCGAGACGACGTACTACACCGAGGACGGCCGCCCGCTGCGCAAGTCGTTCCTGCGCACGCCGGTCGAGTTCACGCGCATCTCCTCGACGTTCTCCACCGGCCGCATGCACCCGGTACTCGGTTACATGCGCGCACACAAGGGCGTCGATTACGCGGCACCGACGGGCACGCCGATCCGCGCCGCCGGCGACGGCAAGATCACCTACCGCGGCTGGATGTCGGGCTACGGCAACTTCGTGGTCGTGCAGCACAACGCGCACATCAGCACCGCCTACGGCCACATGTCGCGCTTCGCCAGCGAACGCCTCGGCGACCATGTCAAGCAGGGCCAGATCATCGGCTACGTCGGCATGACCGGCCTCGCCACCGGTCCGCACCTTCACTACGAATTCCGCGTCGACGGTGGCCACCGCAATCCGCTGACCGTGACGTTGCCGCCGCCGGAACCGTTGCCGGCCAGCCAGCTCGCGCAGTTCCGCCAGCAGGCGGCGCCGCAGCTCGCCCGGCTCAAGATGGTCGACGCAATGCAACTGGCACGCGCCAAAGATTGACGTGACGCCCTCGCGCGCGTCGCTTCATCTCGGGCTCATTTCCGGCACCAGTGCCGACGGCATCGACGCTGCACTCGTGCGCTTCGAACCGCGGCCCGAACTCCTCGCCGCCCGCACCTTCGAATACCCGGCGTCATTGCGCGAGCGCGTGCTCGCGTTCGCGCGCAGCGCGGTCTCGGTCGCGCTCGACGATTTCGGCCGGCTCGACGTCGAGATCGGCGCCGCGTTCGCCGACGCGGCATCGGGCCTGCTGCGAGCGAGCGGCGTCGATGCGCGCGACGTCGCCGCGATCGGTTCGCACGGCCAGACCATCTGCCACCGCCCTGGCGGGCCCTGGCCGTTCACCCTGCAGATCGGCGACCCGAATGTCATCGCCGAGCGCACGGGGATCACCACCGTTGCCGACTTCCGCCGCGCCGACGTCGCGGCCGGCGGCCAGGGCGCACCGCTGCTGCCCGCCTTGCATGCCGCGGTCTTCGCGGACGGCGCGAACGCGCGCGCGATCCTCAACCTCGGCGGCATCGCCAATCTCACCCTGCTGCGCCCCGGCGAACGCGTGCTCGGCTTCGACACCGGCCCGGCCAACTGCCTGCTGGACGCGTGGGCGGCGCGCCACCTGGGCCGCGCGCGCGACGAGGGCGGTGCTTGGGCACGCAGCGGCCGCTGCGACGACGCGCTCGTCGACGCCTGGCTGGCCGAGCCCTATTTCGCCGCCGTGCCGCCCAAGAGTACGGGGCGCGAGGTGTTCAATCTCGATTGGTTGCTCGCGCGCCTTCCCGCACACGTCGCGCCCGCGGACGTGCAGGCGAGCCTGCTCGTGCTCAGCGCGCGCAGCATCACCCAGGCGCTGCAGGCGCATGCGCCCGCGACGCGCGAGGTCTACGCCTGCGGCGGCGGCGTGCACAACGCCGCCCTCATGGACGCGCTGCGCCACGAAATGCGCGGCATGCACGTCGACACGACCGCCGCGCTCGGCATCGACCCCGACTTCGTCGAGGCGGCCGGATTCGCCTGGCTCGCGCGTGCGCGCCTCGAGGGCATCCCGGGCAACCTGCCCTCGGTCACCGGCGCGCGTGGGCCGCGCCTGCTCGGCGCCGTCTATTCGGGGCGCTGATCGCGCGTGCGCTCCTGCCCGCGCACGCGCGACCACAACGCGAGCATCAGCACGGCGGCCGGAACCAGCGCGAGCACGGTGATCACGAAGTACAGGCCATAGCCGGTCGTCGCGGCGATGCCGCCGGCGAAGAAGCCGAGCACCTTGCCCGGCAGGTTCACCAGCGAGCTCAGCAACGCATATTGCGTGGCCGTGTGCTCCCGATTGACCAGCGAGGAGAGGAACGCGACGGTCGGCGGCCCGAGCATGCCGAGGGTGAAGTTCTCCACCGAGATGACCAGGGTCAATGCGAGCAGGTTGCCCTGGTGCACGATCAGGAACAGGTACAGCAGGTTGCTGCAGCCGCACAGCAGGATCGTCGCGCACAGCGGCCGCCAGGCGCCCCAACGCGCGACGAGCACGCCGCCGACGAAGACGCCGACGATGCCGATCCAGACGCCATAGAGCTTGGTGATCGCGCCGATCTCGGTTTTCGAGAAACCCATGTCGCGATAGAACGGGCTCATGATGCCGCCGATGGTGGCCTGCTCCGGGATCTTGAACAGCAGGATGAACAGCAGCGTCGTCAGCGCGAACTGCCAGCCGTAGCGACGGAAGAAGTCGGCGAACGGATCGACGATCGCGTGCTGCATCGCCGCGCGCCAGCTCGGTGGAGCCAGGCGATGGACCACCGGTTCGCGCGCAGCGATCGTCGCCGCGATCGGCACGGCCATGGCGACTGCCATCGCGAGGTAGACGACGCTCCACGCGACGTGGTCGGCGAGGATCAGCGCGAGCGCGCCGGCCAGGATCAGGGCGATGCGATAGCCGAGCGAATACGTCGCAACGAGCGCGCCCTGCGACTCGACCGGCGCGATCTCGATGCGGTACGCGTCCACCGCGATGTCCTGGGTCGCGCCGCTGAACGCGACCACCAGCGTCGCCACGACGAACGGACCCAGCTGCGTGGGCGTCAGCAGGGCCATGGCGAGCAGGCCGCCGACGACCCCGCATTGCGCGAGCAGCAACCAGCCGCGGCGTTGGCCGAGGCGGGCGAACAGCGGCGGCCGCCAGTGATCGAGCAACGGCGCCCACAGGAACTTGAACGCGTACGCCATGCCGGCGCTCGCGATCATCGTGATGTCGCGCAGCTCGATGCCGCGTTCCTTGAGCCAGTACGCGAGCGTGCCGGCCACGAGCAGGAAGGGCAGTCCGGACGCGAATCCGAACAGCAGCATCGTCCATGCCGCCGGCTGCGCGAAAGCCTGCCAGATCGACGCGTGCGGCGCGGCGCCCCGCTTCGCGTCAGTCACGATAGTCGACGCTGTACGGCGCGTGGTCGGAGAAACGCGGCTCACGCGCGATCGAGCACGCCAGCAGGCGATCGCGCAGCGACGGCGTGACGAATTGGTAGTCGATGCGCCAGCCGACGTCGTTCGCGCGCGCGGCGCCGCGATTGCTCCACCAGGTGTATTCGACCGCATCGGGCTTGAGCACGCGGAAGCTGTCCAGCCAGCCGTGCGCGGGCGCAGGCGTGCCGTCGCCACGGGCGTCGGCGATCATGCCGTTGAGCCAGGCGCGCTCGCCCGGCAGGCAGCCGGAGTTCTTCTGGTTGGACGTCCAGTTGCGGATGTCGTTCCGGGCCCGGACGATGTTCCAGTCGCCGCACAGCACGTAGTCGCGCCCGCTCGCGAGCCACTGGTCGAGAACGGGCTTGAGCCATTTCATGACCTCGAACTTGACCGCTTGGCGCTCCTCGCCCGACGAACCGGACGGGATGTAGAACGAAACGACGCTGAGGTTGCCGTACCGCGCCTCGATATAGCGCCCCTCGTCGTCGAACGGCGCCCAGCCGAGCGACGTGCGCACCTCGTCCGGCTCGCGCTTCGAGTAGATCGCCACCCCGCTGTAACCCTTCTTCGTCGTCGCGTCGCGGTAGAAGCAGTGATGACCGTCCGGGCGGAACATCGGGTCGGCGAGCTGGTCCTCCTGCGCCTTGGTTTCCTGCACGCAGACGACATCCGCGCCCTGCGCGCGCAGCCAGTCGAAGAAACCCTTGTTCGCGGCCGAGCGGATGCCGTTCGCATTGAAGGAAATGATGCGCATTGGGGGAGCTGAGGACTGAGGGCTGAGGGCCTAGCGTGCCGCGAGCGCAGCGCTGCTGGCAACAGCGGGCACGGTCCGCTCATTCGCCATGCACCTTACACTCGCAGCCCCCAGCCCTCGGCCTCAGCCCTCGTATGAAATCCAGCCAACGCGAATTCCTCGATCTCGCCCTCGCTCGCAACGCGCTGCGCTTCGGCGAGTTCACGCTCAAGTCCGGGCGGATCAGCCCGTATTTCTTCAATGCGGGCCTGTTCGATTCCGGCGCTGCGCTCGCCACGCTCGGGCGCGCGTACGCCGAAAGCGCGGCCGCGTCCGGCCTGGGCTTCGACATGCTGTTCGGGCCAGCCTACAAAGGCATCGTGCTCGCCGCGCTCACGGCGGCGGCGCTCGCCGAGCACCACGGGCGCGACGTGCCGTTCGCCTACAACCGCAAGGAAGCGAAGGACCACGGCGAGGGCGGCCTGCTCGTCGGCGCGCCACTGCGCGGGCGGGTGCTCATCGTCGACGACGTGATCACCGCGGGCACCGCGATCCGCGAATCGCTCGCACTCATCCGCGCCGCCGGCGCCGAACCGGCCGGCGTGTTGATCGCGCTCGACCGCGAGGAGCGCGGCCAGGGCGAGCTCTCGGCGACGCAGGAGCTCGCCGCCGAGCATGGCATCCCGACCGTCGCGATCGCGCGGCTCGGCGACCTGCTCGCCTACGCCGCGGACCGGCCGGATCTTGCCGATCATCGGCCGCGCCTGACCGCATATCGGGAGCGCTACGGCGTGGCGACGTGAGCACCGCGCCAGCCGGCGCCGCTGGCTATACTCGCGTCCCGGAGGGCTTCCCATGCACATCCCGTCGTCCCGCCTGCTCGTCCTCGCGCTCACGGCCTGCGTCGGCGCAGGCGCGACCGGTGCGGTCCATGCCACCACGCCGCAGGACCACAATCGCTACAAATGGCGTGACGCGCAGGGCAACCTGCATTACAGCGATTCCGTGCCGGCGGAGGCGACGAAGTTCGGGTACGACGTCGTCAACCCGCAGGGGATCGTCGTCAAGCACGTCGACCGTGCCAAGACCGCCGACGAACTCGCCGAGGCCAAGCTCGCGGCGAGCAAGGCCCTCGCCGAGCGCAAGGCCGCCGAGCAGCGCGCGCGCGACGACGAGCAGTTGTTGAGTACCTATCCGCAGGAGGAAGACCTGCGCCGCGCGCAGCAGCAGCAGCTGGAGATGCTCAACCAGCAGATCAAGTCGTCGGAGGTCAGCCTGCGCAACCAGGAGCAGTCGCTGGCCGAACTGCTGGACCGCGCGGCGGAAGCGGAGCGCACCGGCAAGGAATTCCCGCCCGACCAGGCCAGGCAGCTCGCCGTCATGCGCAAGAAGGTCGACGCGCAGAAGGCCGCCGTGGCCAAGCAGGAAGCCGACCGCGACGAGGCGAGCAGCCACTTCGAGGAAGAAGTCGCCCACTATCGCGAACTGAAGGCACGCATCGCCGAAGCACGCAAATAGGCGCGATCGCGTCTGCGGAGAGTGTCCATGAGCCGTTGTCCGTCCTGCGAATCCGACGAGAGCTCGATCGTCGAGCGCGTGGTCCTCGGCGAAGGCCAAGCTGCGGATCGGCGCGAATGCAGCGCCTGCGGCGAGCAGTGGATGGTGCCCGTCGCGACCGTGGTGATGCCCGGCGCGGACGCCGTCATCGAGGCGATCGAGCTGAGCGATGGCGACGGGGATGCGCCGGACGACGCCGATGGCGTCGAGGAATGGTTCCGCTGACGCAGCGGCCGCGCTGCCGGCGCGGCGCTGCGGTCAGAACGGCAGCGGCAACGAGGAATCGAGCGCGAGCAGTTGGCTGCGGAACACGTCCTGGATGCGGCGAAGCGCGGGCGCGCTGTCCGCGTCGAAACGCAACACGAGCACCGGCGTCGTGTTCGACGCGCGCACCAGCCCCCAGCCGTCCGGCCAGTCGGCACGCACTCCATCGATCGTCGTGAGGCGCGCGCCGTCGAACTTCGCGCGCGCGCGAAACGCCTCGATGAAGCGATAGTGTTCGCCCTCGCGCATCGGGATCTTCAGCTCGGGCGTGGATACCCCCTTCGGCAGCGTCGCGAAAATCTGCTCCGGCGTACGCCCGTCGATGTCGGCGGCGAGGATCTCCATGAGGCGCGCCGCGGAGTAGATGCCGTCGTCGAAGCCGTACCAGCGTTCGCCGAAGAAGAAATGCCCGCTCATCTCGCCGGCGAGCGCCGCGTTGGTCTCGCGCATCTTCGCCTTGATCAGCGAATGCCCTGTTCGCCACATCAGCGGGCTGCCGCCCTGCTGCAGGATCAACGGCTGCAGGTGGCCGGTGCATTTGACGTCGTAGATGATCGTCGCGCCCGGATTGCGCAGCAGGATGTCGGTCGCATAGAGCATGAGCAGGCGATCGGGGAAGATCACCTCGCCGCTCGCCGTGACCACGCCGAGGCGGTCGCCGTCGCCGTCGAAGGCGAGGCCGACGTCCGCGCCGATGTTCTTCACCGACACGATGAGGTCCTGCAGGTTGTGCAGGTCGGACGGATCCGGATGGTGGTTCGGGAACGTGCCGTCGACGTCGCAGTACAGCGGAACGACCTCGCAGCCGATGCCTTCCAGCACGGCCGGGGCGATCGCACCCGGAATGCCATTGCCGCAATCCACGACCACCTTGAGCTTGCGCTCGACCTGGATGTCGTCGGTAATGCGGCGGATGTAGTCGTCGCCGACGTCGAGCGTCTGCAGTCCGCCCATGCCATCGACGAAGCGCTCCTCTTCGATGCGCCGGTACAGGTTCTGGATCGCGTCCTCCGACAACGTCTCGCCGCCGAGCACGATCTTGAAGCCGTTGTAATCGGGAGGATTGTGGCTGCCCGTGACCGAGATGCCCGACCCCGTGCGCAGGTGGTAGCAGGCGAAATACGTGACCGGCGTCGGCGCGGCACCGATGTCGATCACGTCGATGCCGGTCGAGCGCAGGCCGTTGATGAGCGCGAACACGAGATCGGGGCCGGACAGGCGCCCGTCGCGGCCGACCACGATTTCGGTCAGGCCGCGATCGCGTGCCTCGCTGCCGATCGCCCGGCCGATCATGCGCGCGACACCGGTGGTCAGCGTATCCCCGACGACACCGCGGATGTCGTAGGCGCGGAAGATGCTCGGATCGACGACGACGACCTCGTCCTTCCTTTCGGCGCGGGCTGGCGCCGGCGCGGCCGCCTTGGCGAGCGGCGCGGCAGCGGCCTCGGGCTTGGCCTTGAGCGCCTGTGCGAGCGTCATCTCGGGTTGGACATCCTTGGGCTTGCGCTGCAGGACCGCCCTGGCGCGCTCGTGCCCGACGCTACGGACCCACAACGCGCCGATCCCGCCGACCAGGCACAGCAGGCTCAACAGCGCCGACACGGGCAGGCTTTCCGTGAACATGATGAAGTAGCCCGGATCGGCCTTGCCGATGCGCAGCCGCGTACCCGGGATCGGCTCGCCGACGTCGGCGATCGACGAACCGCTATGTTCGCCGATGCCGGCGATCACGAGATCACCGCGACCGTCACCCTGGCGCAACTCGAGCCTCGCGCCGCTGACCGACGTGCGAGAGAACGCCGCGAGCAGCGGCTTGAACGGCAACTCGACCACCGCGAACGCGACCACGCGTTCGCCGACGCGCGCCGGCATCGCGATCATGAGCTGCTGGCCGGCCTCCTCCGTGCGCATCTCGGCGAGCGGTTGCTTCGGATCGATCTTCGCCTGCAGCAGCGCCGCCGCCTTGGCGTAGCCGATCGCCTTGAGATCGCCCGACAGCACCTCGTCGAGGTCGGCACTGAAGAATTCCGCATCCGTCGCCTGCGGCAGCAGTTGCCGCAAGGCCGCCGCAGCCGCGGTTCGTCCGTCGGCGCCGAGCTTCAGGGGCTCCTGCACGCTCGGGTCCAGCAGCGCCTGCTGCACGCCCTGCTGCCGCTCGCGCACTTCGTTGGAGATCGCCGCGATCGCTTCGAGGCGGGCGTTGTCCGCGCTCTCCGCACCGCGGTGCGCGAGCCACAGCAACCACGTCTGCCACGCCATGAACGTGCCGAACACGAGCAGGAAGGTGCCGAGCGCGAACGGCCCGAGCGTGCGCAGCGCCGGCGCCACGCGATGCAGCGCCTGCGCGACCTGTTCCTTCGGGGATGTCTTGCCTGGTGCGGCCATGCCCTTCCTCGTGGTTCGACTCGCCTACCGCGGCGCGTGCGCCATCAATGCCTGCCCGAACTGCCGAATCCGCCTTCGCCGCGTTCGCTCGGCGCGAACTCGTCGACGACGCGGAAGGCCGCGCGCACGATCGGCATGATCACCAGCTGGGCGATGCGCTCCCCGGGTGCGATGGTAAAGGCCGCATCGGAACGGTTCCAGCACGAGATGAGCAGTGGTCCCTGGTAGTCCGCGTCGATGAGGCCGACCAGGTTGCCGAGCACGATGCCGTGCTTGTGGCCGAGGCCCGAGCGCGGCAGCACGACCGCGCACAGGGAGGGATCGCCGATATGGATCGCGATGCCGCTCGGCACCAGCGCGCTCGCGCCCGGCGCCAGCACGAGCGGGGCGTCGACCATCGCGCGCAGGTCGATCCCGGCGGACGCCGCGGTGGCGGGCGAAGGCAACGGAAACTCGCGGCCGAGGCGCGCATCGAGCACCTTGAGTTCGATCTCGCGCACGTCACCCTCGCCGGCAGGGCTCATGCGTGCTGCTCCCCGACCGGCTTGCGCAACCGGGCGATGCGCGCGACGAGCGCGCGCGCGAGATCCGCCTTGTCGCCGCGGTCGAGCGCCTCGCGCCCACCGGGCCAGAGCAGCAGCAAGGCATTGTCTTCGCGCTCGAAGCCGAGGCCGGCACCCACTTCGTTGGCGGCGATGAGGTCGAGGCGCTTGCGCTCGAGCTTGGCGCGCGCGTACTCCTCCACGCGCTCGGTCTCGGCCGCGAAACCGACCACGAACGGGCGCGGATCGAGCGCGGCGACCTCGGCGAGGATGTCGGGATTCTGCACGAGGCTGAGGTCGAGCCCGCTGTCGGCCGACGCCTTCTTGAGCTTGTGCGGCGCGACGTCGCGCGGCCGGAAGTCGCCCACCGCCGCCGCCGCGACGAACACGTCGCTGGCGCCGGCGCGTTCGAGCACGGCCTCGCGCATCTCGCGCGCGCTGCGCACGTCGACGCGCTCCACGCCGCGCGGCGTCGGCAGGTGCACGGGACCGGCGACGAGCGTGACCTGCGCCCCCTCCGCCGCCGCGGCCGCCGCGACCGCGAACCCCATGCGGCCGGAACTGCGATTGCCGATGAATCGCACCGGATCGATGTCCTCGTAGGTCGGGCCGGCGCTGACGAGGAAGCGCACGCCGTCCAGTTCGCGCGGGCGCCGGCGCTCGACGAGGCGCGCGACGATCTCGTCGGCCTCGAGCAGGCGCCCGGCGCCGAACTCGCCGCAGGCCTGGCTGCCCGAACCCGGGCCGAGCACGTCGACGCCCCGCTCGCGCAGCACGCCGAGGTTCGCCTGCGTCGCCGCATGCGCCCACATCTGCTGGTTCATCGCCGGAGCGACCGACAGCGGCGCCGCGGTGGCGAGGCAGAGCGTCGCCAGCAGGTCGCCGGCCAGGCCGTGCGCGAGGCGCGCGAGCAGGTCGGCCGATGCAGGCGCGACGATGACCTCGTCGGCCCAGCGCGCGAGTTCGATATGCCCCATCGCCGCTTCCGCCGATTCGTCCCAGAGGCTCGTGCGCACCGGATGGCCGGACAGGGCCTGGAACGTGAGCGGGGTGACGAAGCGCGCCGCGTTCTCGGTCAGCACCACGCGCACCTCGGCCCCGGCGGCGCGCAGCCGCCGCACGAGTTCGGCGCCCTTGTAGGCGGCGATGCCACCGGACACGCCGAGCAGCACGTGCACGCCGGCGAGGGGTTCGCGCGATGGTGAGAAGCGCTCCGGCACGTGGACGTCGCGACGCGTCATCGGGCGGCGCCTGCTCGTGGAGCGCGCCGGAACGGCGCGGGCGAGCGCCTGCCGTCGTCGAAGCGGAAAGTCATGTAGGGAAACCACCGACAGGACAGGGGAACGCTAGCTTACTGAAAATCGCGGCCGACGCCGCTGCGGCGCGCGCGTAACACCCGGCAGACTGCGCGCATGAAGGAAATCGCCCGCCCCAAGCCGCCACCCGCCGTCCGGGCGCGCGCAGCGAGTCCACGCCGATGAGCATCCGTGACTGGCCCGACGGCGAGCGGCCGCGCGAGAAGCTGCTCGCACGGGGTGCGGGCGTGCTGTCGGACGCGGAGCTGCTCGCCGTGTTCCTCGGCTCGGGCCGGCGCGGGCTGAGCGCCGTCGATCTCGCCCGCAACCTGCTCGCGGACGCCGGCGGGCTCAAGCCCCTGCTCGACGCGCCACGCGCGCAGGCAGGCATCGGCGCGGTCGCCTGGTGCCGCCTTGCCGCCGCGCTGGAGACCGGCCGCCGCTACCTCGACGCGGAGTTGCGCCGGGGCGAGGCGCTCACCGACCCGTCCGCGAGCGCGCGCTACCTCAAGGCCCGCCTCGCCGGCTATCCGTACGAGGTGTTCGCCTGCCTGTTCCTCGACAACCGCCACCGGGTCATCGTGTTCGAGGAGTTGTTCCGCGGCTCGATCGACGGCGCCAGCGTGCATCCGCGCGAAGTGGTGCGGCGCTGTCTTGTGCACAATGCCGCTGCGGTGATCTTCGCCCACAACCATCCGTCCGGGATCGCCGAGCCGAGTGCCGCGGACCGCGCGATCACCCAGCGCCTGCGCGAGGCGCTCGAGCTCGTCGACGTGCGCCTGCTCGACCATTTCGTCGTCGGGCAAGGCACGCCGACCTCGCTGGCGCAACGCGGCTGGCTCTAGGACGCGCGGGCTATTTCCCCCTTTATACTCGCGACCAATCCACCACCTGCCCGCCGAACGCCGTGATCCTGCCGTTCCCGAGCCGCTACCCCGCCGATGAAACCGAGTGCCGGATTCCGGACGCGGCCGCGGCGCGCGCGCTCGTCGGCGCGGCCGCGGCGCCGGTCGAAGCCCTGCTCGCGCGACGACGCGCGGAGTGGGCGGCGCTGCCGGCGGGCGGCGACGAGGCACTGCTCGCGCGCACCGAGGACGCGGTCCGCCTCGGGCATGCGCGGCTCGCGTTCCGCCACGGCAATCTCGGCAACGATTTCCACGCCTACCACAACGAGGGGCACGTGCTGGAGATCTGTGGTGGCCGCATCGACCGCCTGCGCGACACGCTCGGCCTCGCCGCGCTGGGGCTGCGCGACTGGTGCGCGCTGATGCTGTTCGGCGCCTGCCACGACCTGCGCCAGCGCGAAGCACCGAATCTCGTCGACGGCATCGGCGCGAACGAGCGCGCGAGCATCGACGAAGCGCTGCGCATCCTCGACGCCTGCGGCTTCTCGCGCGACCGCGACGCCGACCTCTACGCCGCGCTCGAACTCATGATCGCCGGCAGCACGTTCGACGCGCGACCGGTGCCGGGCGGATACCAGTACAACGCGGCCGACCTCGTGCAGAGCGGCGGCGCCCTCGCCTCGCGCCTTCACCAGGTGCTCGATCGCCGCAGCCCGGGTTGGCGCCACGATCCGCTGATCGTCGCGGCCCAGCGCCTCGCCCTCGTCGCCGCCGACCTCGACACCGCGAACGTCGCCGAGCCATTCGGTCGCTTCGCGAGCACGGCGGAGAACCTGTGCCGTGAACGCGAGATGCTCAGCGGTCGTTCGCTCGCCGCGGGCGAAAGCGCGCTGCCGGTGCTCGGCTTCCTCACCGACGGCCAGGACCGATTCTTCTTCGAACTGCACCGCTTCCAGTCCGATGCAGGCATGGCCGCGTTCGGGCCGGGGAAGGAGGCGAACGCGCCCAAGCTCAAGGCGCTGTGCATGGGCGTACGCGCGCGCATCGCCATGCAGGGCGCGCCGCAGACGGGCAACCAGGTCATCGAGGCCTACCGCGCGACGCTCGCCGACCTCACGGTCTGACCGCCGGCTCCGGCGGCAACGGCCACTGCGCCGGGGGCACGGCCGGCAACCCGCGCGCCGAAGCAGGCCCGGGGCCGCTACAATACGCGGCTTTTCCACGCCGGCCCGACCCGTGAAACAACAGCTCCGCGACCTCGTCCTCGCCGCGATCGGCACCCTCCAGGCCCGCGGCGAACTGCCTGCCGGCGCCGCGCCCGCGTTCGTCGTCGAACGCACCCGCAACCGCGACCACGGCGACTTCGCGACCAATGCCGCGCTGCTGCTGGCGAAGACCGCTGGCAGGAAGCCGCGCGACCTCGCCGCCGCGCTCGTCGCCACGCTGCCGGCACGGGACGCGATCGCGAAGGTCGAGATCGCCGGCCCCGGCTTCATCAATTTCTTCCTGAGCCCGGCCGCCTACCAGGCCGAGGTGCGCGCCGTGCTGGCCCAGGGCGCCGAGTATGGCCGCAGCCACGCCGGCGACGGCCGCACCGCGGGCGTCGAGTTCGTCTCGGCCAACCCGACCGGCCCGCTGCACGTCGGCCACGGCCGCGCCGCGGCGATCGGCGACTGCATCGCGCGCATCCTCGCCGCGAATGGCTGGAAGGTCATGCGCGAGTTCTACTACAACGACGCCGGCGCGCAGATCAACAACCTCGCCATTTCCGTGCAGGCACGCGCGCTGGGCCTCGGTCCCGACGATGCCGGCTGGCCCGACGACGGCTATCGCGGCGAATACATAAAGGACGTCGCTGCCGCCTACCTGCGC
Source organism: Dokdonella fugitiva (assembly GCF_004342425.1). Classification (GTDB taxonomy): domain Bacteria; phylum Pseudomonadota; class Gammaproteobacteria; order Xanthomonadales; family Rhodanobacteraceae; genus Dokdonella_A; species Dokdonella_A fugitiva. The sequence goes on from NZ_SLWQ01000001.1 coordinate 561,320, forward strand.
GGCGACAGCGTGGAGGTCGAAGGCCATACCGTGGTCGGCGCGAAGGACCCGCACGACCTCGATGCGATCCGCGAATTCGCCGTCGCCTACCTGCGGCGCGAGCAGAACGCCGACCTCGCCGCGTTCGGCGTCGGCTTCGACGTCTATTTCCTCGAGAGCTCGCTGTACCGCGACGGCAAGGTCGAAGAGACCGTGCGCGAGCTCGTCGCGCACGGCCACACCTACGAGGAAGGCGGCGCGCTGTGGCTGCGCACGACCGAATTCGGCGACGACAAGGACCGCGTCATGCGCAAGTCCGACGGCACGTACACGTATTTCGTACCCGACGTCGCCTACCATCGCAGCAAGTGGCAGCGTGGCTACGAGCGCGCGATCACCGAACTCGGCTCCGACCACCACGGCTCGCTCGCGCGCGTGAAGGCCGGGCTGCAGGCGCTCGACTGCGGCATCCCGCCCGGCTGGCCGGAGTACGTGCTGCACCAGATGGTCACGGTCATGCGTGGCGGCGAGGAAGTGAAGCTGTCCAAGCGCGCCGGCAGCTACGTGACCCTGCGCGACCTCATCGACGAAGTCGGCCGCGATGCGACGCGCTGGTTCCTCATCGCGCGCAAGTCCGACTCGCAGCTCGTGTTCGACATCGACCTCGCGCGCGCGCAGACCAACGACAATCCGGTCTACTACGTCCAGTACGCGCATGCGCGCGTCGCCAGCGTCATGCGCCAGCTCGCCGAACGCGGGCTCGCCTGGGACCGCGCGAACGGCCTCGCCCACCTCGCGCGCCTCGACGGCGAAGCCGAACAGCTCGTGCTGGCGGAACTGTCGCGTTATGCCGAAGTGGTCGAGAACGCCGGCGCCAGCCTCGAACCGCATCTCGTCGCGACCTACCTGCGCGAGCTCGCGGCCGCATTCCACGGCTGGTACAACACGAGCCAGTTCATCGTCGACGAGGCCGACCTGCGCGACGCGCGGCTCGCGCTCGCCAACGCGGCGCGCCAGGTGCTCGCGAACGGCCTCGACCTGCTGGGCATGTCCGCCCCGGAGAGCATGTGATGGCAGCGAAGAAGGGACGCCAGGCGACGCGTGGCGGCAACGGCGGGCAGAAGCCGGCCTGGCTGTGGGTGCTGGTCGGCATGCTGCTCGGCATCGGACTCATGGCCCTCGTCCTCGTCAAGGACTGGGCACCACTGCTGCGCCACAAGGACCTGCCGCAGCCGAATCCGCAGGCGACCGCGCCGAAGGAAAGCGAACCGCCGGTGGCGGAGGCGAAGCCGAAGAAGAACTACGACTTCTACCAGGTGCTGCCCGAGGCCGAGGTCGTGATTCCGGATGCCGAACTGTCGGCCAAGGCCAAGGCCGAACAGCAGGCCCGCGCGAACGCGACGCCGTCGACGACGATCGCGCCCCCGGCCCCGACGCCGGGCCGCTACGTCCTGCAGACCGGCTCCTACCCGGACCCGAAGGCCGCCGACGAGGCCAAGGCGAAACTCGCGCTCGCGGGTTTCGTCGCGCAGGTGCAACCGGTCACGATCAACGGCAAGACCTGGCATCGCGTGCGCCTCGGTCCGTATCCGAGCGCGAGTGAACTCGAGGCGGCGAAGCGTTCGCTCGCCGAGAACGGCATCAACGCGATCGCGCTGAAGGAACAGCCCGCGCAGTGATCCTGCCGCGCGGCGCCGACGGCGGCGCCGCGTCGAAACCGTCGCGGAACACGATGTCCGACGCATCCGGCGCGAACGTCGCCGCGACCGTGCAGTCGGCGACGATCGGCGCGGTCGTGTAGAGCGTACCCGCGAGCACGCCGCCGCAGCCGTCGACGGCGTCGATCGCATGGCCGGGATCGGCCTGCACGTCGAACGCGACGGTGTCGCCCTCGTCGACCACCTGCGGCGTCGCCGGCGACAGCACGCCGCCCGGCCCCGCCTGCGGTGTCACCGTGTGCGTGTCCCCGACCTGCGAAGATGCGAACCGATAGACGACGCCGGTGGCGGTGTTGGCGACGTAGAGGTTGCCAACCTCGTCCTCGCCGAAGCCCGAATACGTGCCGTAGCCGTTTGCATCGTCGCGCCAGATCGTCGAGCTCCACTGGCCGAGCGCATCCGGCTTGGCGAAGAAGATCTCGCTCGAACACGAGTCCGCGTACACGTACGTGCCCCGCAGCGGCCCGATCGGCCCGCGATAGCGGTAACCGCCGGTGACCGCGCAGCGGCCACCCGCGTGCGTGTACTCGAGCAGCGGCAGCACGTTCGGCGCGATCGGCGGCGTGCACGCCTGGCTCGAATTGAACATGGCCGTGCCTTCCATGCAGTGCCAGCCGTAGTACGGCGGGTCGTTCGAGCCCGCGGCGCGCAAGTCGATTTCCTCGTACTGGTTCTGGCCGACGTCGCCGATCCAGACGTCACCGGTGGCGCGGTCGAAGCTCCAGCGCCACGGATTGCGGAAGCCGTACAGCCAGATCTCGTCGCAGGTCTGGCTGCTGCCGACATAGGGATTGTCGGGCGGTATCGCGTACTCGGCGGCGACGCCGGTCGCCGTCCCGCACATCTCGGGGCCGGCGACCGCGCCGCGCGTATCGACGTCGATGCGCAGCATCTTGCCGCGCAGGAAGTACTGTGGCGTCGCGGAACCCGTGCCGCAGCTCGCCGAGGTCGTGTCGTTCGGCTTCTTCCACAGGCATTCGGCGAGCCAGTGCGTGCCGCTTTCCTGTCCGCCGTCGCCCGAGGACATGTAGAGGTAGCCGTCCGGGCCGAAATGGATGTCGCCGCCGTTGTGGAACGACGGCGGCGAATTGTCGGCAAGCCGCATGACGACGGTGCCGGTGGGATTGGCGACATCGGGGTTCGCCGATACCGTGTAGCGCTCGAGTACTTCGTCCGGCCCGCTGCCGAGGCAGGTGCCCGCCGGCGTGCAACCGGGCGGGCGCATCGAGACGACGTAGAACTCGTCGTTGTGAGGCAGCCCGTCGCGGCCATAGTTCGGGTGGAACGCGAGGCCGAGCAGGCCGCTCGTGCCGCCCGAGCCGGGATAGGTCACGGGCACGGTGAGGAACGGGGTCGGCAGCAGCACGCCGTCCTTGACGATGCGGATCGTGCCGGCCTGGCTCATCACGAACAGGCGCCCGCTGCCGTCGTGCGGCGCGCGCACGCCGATCGGCGCCTCGACCTCGTCGGTGACGACTTCGAGCGTGAGATCAGCCGGCGCGGTCTGCGCCGACGCCGCTCCAGCCATGCCGAGCGCGACGGACAAGGCGAGCCTTGCGTGGCGGGGCAGGCCCCTCCTGGCCGCACGCATCAGTCGAATCCGTTCATGAAGACGACGTCGTCGTTGTCCGGCGAATGGAACACGTACACTTCGCCGCCCTGGCTGGCGACGTAGAGGTTGCCCTGCGCATCCTCGCCGAAGCCGTAGGTGTTCATGCCCGGCGTGCCGCCGAGCGTCTGGTACGTCCAGGTCGGCGCAGCGGTATCGGCGACGATGTAGACGTCGCCCGTGCAGTAGTCGCTGAACACGTATTGCCCGCGCAGCGGCGCGATCGGTCCGCGATAGACGTAGCCGCCGGTGACGGCACAGCCGAACGGCGCCGTGCCGTGGCCGTAGTCGAGCCTGGGCGGTACGCTGCCGGCCGGCCCCGTGCATGGAGAGCCTCCCGCCGTGCCGTTGGGATTGAAGATGTGCCGCCCCTCGCAGGCATTCCACTGGAAATTCTGCCCCGCACTGCCCGCGGGCTGGAAATCGACCTCTTCCCACGAACCTTGTCCGACGTCGCCGATCAAAAGGTCGCCCGTCTGTCGGTCGAAGCTGAAGCGGTACGGGTTGCGGAAACCCCAGTTGAAGATCTCGGCGCACTCCCCGGGAAACTGGGCGACGTCGCGGAAGGGATTGCCCGGCGGGATCGCGTACGGCGCCGGCTGTCCGGGGGTCGCGCCACAGAAGTTGGCCGGCGCCGATGCGGTCGTCGCGTGCACGTCGAGCCGGATGATCTTGCCGAGCAGGTAGTAGGTCGGCCCCTGGCCCGTCGTGGAATGGCAGCTCGCGGGATTGTTGTCGGCCTTCTTGCGCCCCGTGCACTGCGCGAAGCCGTTCGGGTCGTTCTGCACGCCACCGTCACCCATCGACCAGTTGAGCCAGCCCTGGTGGTCGAAGTGCAGGTCGCCGCCGTTGTGGTTGCCGGCGATGTCGGGCACGCGCAGGATCACCGAGCCGGTCGGGTTGGCTACGTCGGGGTTCGACGAGACGGTATAGCGGGCGAGCACCTGGTCCCTGCTGTCGCCGATGCCGCTGCCGGTCGCGGTGTAGGTCACGTAGAACGTGCCGTTGCTCGCGAACTGCGGATCGAACGCGAGGCCGAGCAGGCCCTGTTCGCTGACGCAGCTGACCGGGACGGAGAGGAAGGCCGTCGGCAGCACGCTGCCATTGCGCACGATCCGCACGTGGCCGGTCGTGTTCGAACTTCCAGGGTTGTCGCAGCGCTCGACCACGAAGGTGCGTCCGCTGCCGTCGTTCGGCGCGCGGATGGCGACCGGTTCGGAGAACGTCGTCGACGCATCCGGCCAGCGCACGAGTTCGAGGTCGGGGGGATCGATCGCCGCGTGCAACGACGTGCTCGCGACGGCGAGGAGGCAAGAAATGATCCGACGCAGCACGAGGCGAACTCCGCAGTGACCGGAAAGCGCCTTGTACCACGTCGCCGCATGCGCGAGCGCGATGCCATATCCGTGGCATGCGTCATCATCCGCTCGGGCGCGCCCGCGTACGATCGCCGGATGCGGCGAAACCGCCGCGTCGCCGCCGGAGCCGCCGATGCGCCATTCCCTGCTTCGTTCAGCCCTTGCCGTGGCCGTCGCCGTCGGCCTCGCCGACGCGAAAGCCGGCAGCTGGCCGCAGTTCGGCTACGACGCCGCGCACAGTGGCTTCAATACCGCCGAGACGGTGCTCGGTGCCGCCAACCTCGCCCAGCTCGGCCCGGTCTACGCCAAGGGTGCGACGCTGGCCTCGTCGGTCGACAGCGCGCCCGTGTACCAGTCCGGCGTCACGACCGCGAACGGCGTGAAGAACCTCTTGTTCCTGCTCAGCAAGAACGGCCGCCTGATGGCGATCGATGCAGCCGACGGCAGCGAAGTCTGGCACCAGTCCACGAGTGGTCCGCAGCCGACCACCGCTTCGCCCGCGATCGATCCGAACCTGCAGTACGTTTACAGCTACGGCGTCGACGGCAAGGCGCACAAGTACGCGATCGGCGACGGCACCGAGGTCACCGGCGGCGGCTGGCCGCAGACGATCACCCTGAAGACGAGCGTCGAGAAGGGTGCATCGGGACTGACGATCGCGAGCTCGGGCAACAGCCACTACCTCATCGTCGTCACCGACGGCTACATCGGCGACGGCGGCGACTACCAGGGCCATCTCGTCTCGATCGATCTCGCCAGCGGCACGCAGCACGTCTTCAACGTGATGTGCAGCGACAAGACGATCCACTTCGTGCTGGACGGCACGCCGGGAACCGACGACTGCGCGGGACGCCAGAGCGGCATCTGGGGCCGCGGCGGCGCGACCTGGTCGGCCGCGACCAACCGCGTCTACATCGCGACCGGCAACGGCACGTTCAACGCGAACACGGGCGGCTTCCACTGGGGTGACAGCGTGCTCGCGCTCGCGCCCGACGGCACCGGCGCGGGCAACGGCATGCCGCTCGACAGCTACACGCCGTCGAACTTCCAGAGCCTGCAGAACGGCGACACCGACCTCGGTTCGGTGTCGATGGCGATCCTGCCCGTGCCCGCGGGCAGCACGGTCGCGCACCTCGGCATGCAGGCGGGCAAGGACGGCAAGCTGCGCCTCATCGATCTCGACGACATGAGCGGCCAGGGCGGGCCCGCGCACGTCGGCGGCGAAATCCAGCTCATCGACGTGCCGCAGGGCGGCAGTGGTTTCCCCGGTGATCGCATGCGCGAGCAGCCCGCGGTCTGGGTCGATCCGGCCAACCACTCGACCTGGGTGTTCGCCGGCAACGGCAGCGGCCTGTCGGGCCTCGAGCTCGGCCTCGACGGCAGCAACCGTCCTGCGTTGACGATGCGCTGGAGCCGCGCGGGTTCATCCAATGCGTCGACCTCGCCGGTCGTCGCCAACGGCGTGCTCTACCACGCGGGGCCGTGTGCGGACGGCGGCATCTGCGTGACCGCGCACGACCCGCTGAGCGGCGACGTGCTGTGGAGTTCGCCGCACATCGGCAACGTGCACTGGCAAAGCCCGATCGTCGTCGACGGCGCGATCTATGTGACCGACAACAGCGCCAAGCTATGGAAGTTCGCGCTGCCGGCCGGCGACGTGATCTTCCGCAACGGTTTCGAGAACACCTCGAACCGAGGCTTGCATGCCCGCGCGCGCGTCGCCTCGCCGGCCGCGTTGGGCTAGGATGTTCGTTCCCTTGACGGTCCGCCGGCTGGAGAAGCTCATGCGCACGAAAGCCCTGTTCGTCGCCTGCTGCATGGTTTCACTGCCCGCCGCCGCCGCCGACTGGCTGCAATGGGGCTACGACCCCGCGCACTCCGGCAACAACCCCGACGAAGCGACGATCACGAGCAGCAACGTCGCGCAGCTAACGCGTCGCTTCGACGTGACGATGAACGCGCAGACCAATGCGGCACCGGTACTCGCGCGAACGGTCGCCACGCCCGGTGGCACCAGGGATCTCCTGTTCGTCACCGCGCAGAGCGGACGCACCACCGCCTACGATGCCGCCGACGGCGCGGTCGTATGGTCGATGACGACGAGCGGCACGTCGCCGACCGAGAGCTCGCCGGCGATCGATCCGGACCGCACGTTTGTGTATGCATACGGCGTCGACGGCATGGTGCACAAATACGGAATCGGGGACGGCGTCGAGGTGACGACGGGCGGGTGGCCGCAGGTCGCAACGCTCAAGCCGAGCGTCGAGAAAGGTGCGTCCGCGATCGCGTTCGCGCTCACCCGCGGCACGACGTGGCTTTACGTCGTCAACGACGGCTACATCGGCGATGGTGGCGACTACCAGGGCCACGTCACGGCGATCGACCTCGCCAGCAGCTCGCAGAACGTATTCAACACGCTCTGCAGCGACGTCGCGATCCACATGATCCTGAACGGCCAGAACGGCATCAACGACTGCAGCTCGCGTCGAAACGGCATCTGGGGCCGTTCCGGCGCCACCTATGATGCCGGGACAGACCGCATTTACATCACGACCGGCAACGGCCCGTTCAACGCGCATACCGGCGGCAAGAACTGGGGCGACAGCGTGCTCGCGCTGAATCCCGACGGCACGGGTGCCGGCGGCGGCATGCCGCTCGACAGCTACACGCCCACCGATTTCCAGCAGCTCGAGCAGAACGACGTCGACCTCGGCTCCGCGTCGCTGACGATCCTGCGCCCACCCGCTGGCAGCACCGTGCAGCACCTCGCCGTGCAAACAGGAAAGGATTCGCGCCTGCACCTCATCGATCTCGACGACATGAGCGGAACCGGCGCGCCGGGCGGCGTCGGCGGCGCCATCGACGTGATCGACGTGCCGATCAGCCAGTTCTGGATGAAGACGCAGACGACTTCGTGGATCGCGCCCGATGGGGCGAACTGGGTGTTCGTCGGCAACGGCAGCGGGCTGTCCGGCCTCAAGGTCACGCTGAATGCGACGACCAGCAAGCCGTACCTGCAGCCCACCTGGCAGACGAACGCGAATGCGACGTCGGCGATCGTGGCCAACGACGTGCTTTACCACATTGGCTCGTGCTCTGGCGGCACCTGCCTCTTCGCGCGCAATCCCCTGACCGGCGCCGTGCTGTGGACGTCTGCAACCATCGGCAGCGTCAAATGGCAGAGCCCGATCGTCGTCAACGGCGCGGTGTATGTCGCGAGTAACACGCGCCTGCAGCGCTTCGACCTCGGCAGCGCGCCGGCGACCCACGTGGTTACGCCCGCCTCGGGTGCACACGGCCGCATCGTGCCGGGCACGGCGCAGATCGTCGACCAGAACGCGACGGCACCGTTCACGCTCGTCCCCGACGTGGGCTATGCCATCAGCAGCGCCAGCGGCTGCAGCGGCGAACTCGAAGGCAATGTGTATCGAACGGGCCCGGTCAACGCCGACTGCACCGTCCAGGCGACGTTCGCTATCGTGCACACCGTGACACCGCAGGCCGGCGCGCACGGCCAGATCGCGCCGAGTACGCCACAGGGCGTCGCCGACGGCGCCACGACGAGCTTCATCGTGACACCGGATGCGCACTACATGATCGATGCCGTGACCGGTTGCGGCGGCGCGCTGGCCGGCAACATCTACACGACGGGAGCGATCACTGCGGACTGCACTGTCTCGGCGACGTTCGCGCCGATCACTCACGTCGTCTCGCTCGATGCGAACGCGGGCGGCAGCGTGAGCCCCGCGGGCGATCAGATCGTCGTCGACGGCGCGACCGTTGCGTTCACGATCACGCCCGATGCGAACATGGGCTTCACCGCGAGCGGATGCGGTGGCGCACTCGACGGCCCGGTATTCACGACGGCACCGGTCACCGCGGCGTGCACGGTCACAGTCATTTTCACCGCCGACGATCGCATCTTCACCGACGGCTTCGAGTCGCCCTGAAGCTCAACGCGGCCGCTTGAGGCGGATCAGCGCCGAGATGTCCTCGTCGCCATGGCCCTGTGCGAGCAGCACCGCGTAATCGGCGAGCGACTTCTCGATGACCGAGCGGTCGGTGCCCGCATCGAGCGCGAGCTGGCGCACGATCTTGAGATCCTTGTGCAGCAGCGCGAGCTTGAATCCGACCTTGAACTCGTCCTTCAGCATCGTCGCGCCGCGCTTGTCCAGGAACCAGTTGCCGGCCGCACCCGCGCCGAGCGTCGGCAGCAGGCGCTCGGGGTCGAGGCCTAGCCGCTCGGACAGCGCGAGTCCCTCGCACACCGCCTGCGCGATGCCGGCGACGAGCACCTGGTTCACCGCCTTGGTGTTCTGCCCCGCGCCGACGTCGCCCATGTGACTGATCTTCGCCGCGTAGCACGCGAGCACCGGCCGCACGCGCTCGAGCGCGGCCGCGTCGCCGCCGACCATCACCGACAGCCTGCCGTTCTTCGCACCTTCGACGCCGCCCGACACCGGTGCGTCGAGGAACGCACAATCGCGCGCGGCGAGGATCGCGTGCGCCTCCCTCGCGGTCACCGACGACACGGTCGAATGATCGACCACGACGGTGCCGGCCCGCGCGTGCGCGGCGATCGTGCGCGCGAGCTCGAGCACATCGGCGTCGGCCGGCACGCACAGCGCGATCACGTTGCACGCGCGCGCGAGTTCGGCGATCTCCTGCGGCGCCGTAGCGCCGTATTCCTGCGCCGCCCCGCGCGCCTTGTCGTGCGAGCGGTTCCACACCGCTGCAAGCAGCTCCGCACGCGCGAGGTGCCCTGCCATCGGCAGGCCCATCGCACCGAGGCCGACGAAGCCGGCCCTGATCTCGTTCATGGAATGCTTCTCCAACATGGAAAGCTCGATGATCGGGACGCGAAGGAGTTCCTTCGCGTCCTTCGTGTTTCAGGCCTTGTTGCTCACTCGGCGAGATACGTGTAGCCCGTGAGGCCGTGCTCGAGCGCCGCCTCGAGGCGCGCCGCCTCGTCGGAGCCGACCCCGGCCGCCGCGATCTTGTCGCGATAGGCGGCGCGCAGCGCGGCGAGGTCATAGCCGACGTAATCGAGCATGAGGTCGGTGGTGTCGCCGCGGCGACGGTGGCTGAACGCATAGCCGTCGCCGTCGAGCTTGACATTGACCGCGTCGGTGTCGCCGAACAGGTTGTGGATGTCGCCGAGTGTTTCCTGGTACGCGCCGACCATGAACAGGCCGAGGCGGTACGATTCGCCCTCGCGCGGCGCGTGCAGCGGCAGGCTCACGTCGACGCCGTCCGCCTCGACGTAGTGGTCGATGCGGCCGTCGGAATCGCAGGTGAGGTCGGCGATCACGCCGCGCCGCCCGGGCGCCTCGTCGAGGCGCGCGATCGGCACGATCGGGAACACCTGGTCGATTGCCCAGATGTCGGGCGCCGACTCGAACACGGAGAAGTTGACGAAGTACTTGTCGACGAGCAGCGCGTTGAGCTCGTCGAGCACCTGGCGGTGCGCGCGCTCGTCGGGCTTCAGGCGCTCGCGCACGGCGTTGATGATCGCGTAGTAGAGGTCGTCGAGCTGCGCACGCTGATCGAGCGAGAGCTGGCCGAGGCCGTACAGCGAATAGCCTTCGGCGAGCTGGTACTGCGCCTCGTGATAGAGCTCGGTCGGTGGCGTCTGGTCGATTTCGCCCGCGACTTCGCGCAGGCGGCGCAGCACGCTCGGCTCGTCCGCGCGCGCGGGCGTGATCGCGCCGCGCGGCGCCTCCTCGATCTCGCTGACGTTGACCACGAGCACGGCGTGATGCGCGGTCAGCGCGCGGCCGGATTCGGTCAGCACGTGCGGCGGCGCGAGGCCGTTGGCCCGGCACGCCTCGGCGAGCGCGCCGACGATCGCCGAGGCATATTCGTCGAGGCCGTAGTTGATCGAGCAGTCCGAACGCGAGCGCGTTCCCTCGTAGTCGACGCCGAGGCCGCCGCCGACGTCCATGTGGGTGATCGGCAGGCCCATGCGCGACAGCTCGACGAAGTAGCGCACCGCCTCGCGCATGCCGTTGGCGATGTCGCGCACGTTCGACATCTGCGAGCCCATGTGGAAGTGCAGCAGCTTGAGCGTGTGCGACAAGTTGGCCGCGGCGAGCTCGTCGAGCAGGGTCAGCAGCTGGCGCGGCGTGAGGCCGAACTTCGCCTTGTCGCCACCGGAGTTCTGCCACTTGCCCGCGCCGAGGCTCTTCAGGCGCATGCGCACGCCGAGCAGCGGCTCGACGCCGAGCGCGCGCGCTTCCTCGACCACGTAACGCAGCTCCGACGGCTTCTCGATCACGATGAAGATGTCGAGGCCGAGCCTGCGCCCGATCAGCGCGAGGCGGATGTACTCGCGATCCTTGTAGCCATTGCAGATGACGGTGCTGCCGCGGCGGGCGAGCGCGAGCACGGCCATGAGTTCCGGCTTGGATCCTGCCTCGAGGCCGAAGCCGGGCGAGGCGTTGCCGGCGAGTTCGCCGGCGACGTTGCGCTGCTGGTTCACCTTGATCGGGTAGATCAACGTGTAGCCGCCGCCGTAGTCCCAGTCGTCCATCGCCTTGGCGAACGCGCGTTGCAGGCGCGCGCGGCGGTCCTGCAGGATGTCGGCGAAGCGCACGAGCAGGGGCAGGCGCGCGCCCTGCGCGCAGGCGTCGTCGACGATCGCCGGCAGCGACAGCGCCGGGCCGTCGCCACGACGCGGGCGCACCAGCAGGTCGCCGTCGTCGCCGACGTCGAAATAGCCTTCGCTCCAGTGCGGCACCGCCCAGGTGTGGCGTGCCTCCTCGGCGGTCCAGCGCTGCTTGCTCAACTCGGTGCTCCATCCGCTCGGGCCAGCGGCATAGTGTAACGAGCCGTCGCGATCCGCGTATGTCGCCGCGGGCGGGACCGGCTACAATCGCGCCCCCCGGCGCCCGCCGGATCCGCCCTTTCCCCTTCCGCAGGAAGCACCATGTCCGCGCCCCAGCAGAACGCCACCGCCCAGAACTGGTTCACCGAGCAGCACGCGCGCTCCGGTTCGTCGTTCGGCCTGCGCATCAAGGAACGCCTGCACGCGGAGCAGACGCCGTACCAGTCGATCGAGATCTACGACACGACCGACTGGGGCAAGCTCATGGTCATCGACGGCTGCACGATGGTGTCCACGCGCGACAACTTCCTCTACCACGAGATGATGTCGCATCCGGCGCTGTTCACCCACGCGCGCGCCAAGCGCGTCGTCATCATCGGCGGCGGCGACTGCGGCACGCTGCGCGAAGTGCTGCGCCACGAGGAAGTCGAGCACGCGGTGCAGGTCGAGATCGACGAGCGCGTGACGCGCCTCGCCGAACAGTATTTCCCCGAGCTGTGCGAGTCCAACGCCGACCCGCGCGCGGAACTGCTGTTCATCGACGGCATCAAGTACATGGCCGAGCAGGAGCCGGAATCGATCGACGTCGTCATCGTCGACTCGACCGACCCGGTCGGCCCTGCCGAAGGCCTGTTCAACGCCGATTTCTACGCGAGCTGCCATCGCGCGCTGCGGCCGAGCGGCATCCTCGTGCAGCAGAGCGAATCGCCGCTCGTGCACCTCGATCTCATCAAGTCGATGCGCACGGCGATGCGCGTCGCGGACTTCCAGGCGGTGAAGACGCTGCTGTTCCCGCAGCCGCTCTACCCGACCGGCTGGTGGAGCTGCACGATGGCGCGCAAGGGTGCCGACCTCAGCGGCTTCCGCGAGCGCGGCGCGGCGACCAAGCAGTTCGCCACGCGCTACTACAACGTCGACATGCACAAGGCCGCGCTCGCGCTGCCGGAATTCATGCGCGAGGCGTTCGGCGAGTAGCACCACGCCGCACCCTTCGCCGGGAGTTCGAGCATGGTCATGCCGGACGCCATCGAACGCATCCTGTTCGAGATCGCGCGCACGCTCGATTTCTGCCGCAACGACCCGGCCTTTCCCGAGTGCGCCACGCACAAGAAGGACGCGACCGCGCAGATCGTAGCCCGATGCAGGGGCGGCCGGATCGAGATGGACCTGATCGAGTGGAAAGGCGGTCCGTTGAACGTCGTCGGCGGCGATTGGTACGAGATCCCTTCGCGGCTGCTCGACCTGGCCCGCCTGCTCGAACCGACGCGTGGGCCGGTGCGACGTTTCGCCGGGCGGTTCAGCCCGCGGAACGTGCTGACCCTGCACGCGAAGGGGGCCGGCGGCGTCCTCGGCGAGTGGTCGTTCGAACTCTCCGCGGAAGCGGCCGCGCAGGCGCGACGGGAGTCGCCCGGACTCGTCGCACTGGCCGACGACGTATCGGGCATCCCGGCCGGCATCGTCGAGGCGCTGCGCGATCTCAACGGATTCGTGCGCGATCGGCTCTTCCCGCTCCGGCCCCGCGCCGCCATTCCGGTCAGGTTCTGGCGCACGGCCGACCCGGCGGTGCTGTGGAGCGCCGCGCAGTACCTGTACGGCCATCTGCTCGCGCGCCACGATTACGACGCGTCGGCGCTGCCGCCGCTCCCTGACGGCTACACGACGATCTGCACGATCTTCCACGCATTCGACCAGATCGACGGCGAAGGGCTGGAAACCGCGATCGACAACCTCGGCCCCGACTATCGCGATGCGCTCGTCACGCGCCTGCGCCTGGTCGGACTCGACGCACTCGCCGATGCGTTCGCGCAGGCCTGGGCGACGCATCCGGCCGGCGCGAGCGCCGACGCCGCGGCGTTCGAGGCGATCGCCGGGCGCCTGCAATCGCAGATCGACGACGAGGCGACGCTGCAGGCGATCCATCGCCATGTCGCCGACCACGCCGGCGTGTTCGAATCGCATGGCTGAGGTCGCCCCGGCCGTTCGCGCGCCGCGGCCCGACGCGGCCCCGCCGCGCTCGTGCTGACGGCGGCCGGTCCGATGTCCGCGCTTTCCGCGTTCGGCCTCGTCCTCGCGATGCTCGCGGTCGGACGGCTGCTCGCCTGGCGGCGCATCGTCCCCGAGGCCGCGCCGGCCGCGCTCAACCTCGTCGTACTGTACGTGTGCCTGCCGGCCGCGGTGCTGCTGTACGCGCCGCGCCTCGCGTTCGAGCGCGAGTTGCTCGGCCTGATCGCGCTGCCGTGGCTGATCCTCGTCGCGAGCGCGGCCCTGACCCTGCTGTTCGCGCGCGTGCTGCGCTTCGACCGCGCCGCGACCGCGGCGCTGCTGCTGCTCGTCGCGCTCGGCAACACCTCGTTCCTCGGCTTCGCGCTGATCCCCGCGCTCGCCGGCTCCGACGCGCTGCGCTACGCGGTCGTCTACGACCAGTTCGGCAGCTTCCTGATCCTCTCGACGTTCGGCCTCGTCGTGCTCGGCCTGTACGGCGGCGAGCGGCCGACCTTGCGCTCGATCGCGCGCCGCATCGCCACCTTCCCACCGTTCATCGCGCTCGTCGTCGCGCTCGTGCTGATGCCGAAGGACTGCCCGGATGTCGTCGCGAAGCCGCTGCGGCTGCTCGCCGACAGCCTGCTGCCGCTCGTCGCGCTCGCCAGTGGCATGCAGCTGCGCCTGCGCATGCCGCGCCACTACCTCGGCGCATTCGCATACGGCCTCGTCGCGAAGCTGCTGCTGATGCCGCTGCTCGCGCTCGGCCTCTGCGCACTGCTCGGCCTCGACGGCGCGATGCGCGCCGCAGCCGTCTACGAAACCGCGATGCCGCCGATGATCACCGCGGGCGCGCTGCTGTCGCTCGCCGGCCTCGCGCCGGAACTCGCTGCGGCGCTGGTCGGCTTCGGCATCGTGCTGTCGATGGCGACGTTGCCGCTGTGGCATTTCGTGCTCGCGCACGCGGCATAGCGACGCGAACGGAGAACCCGATTCGCCGCCCGGAGACGGCACCCGCGCGCACCTACGCTTCTTTACATCCGCGCCGCGGGCCGCGGCGTATCCTCGGCGCTTTCCGGCCAGGGGAACCCTCATGCGTCGCATCGCCCTCGTGCTCGCCGTCGCCGCGTGCACTGCTGCTTCCGCCGCCCACGCCGGCGACCGCATCACCGGCGCGTCGTTCGCGACGCGCTCGGAGGTCATCGCCACGCACGGCATGGTCGCGACCTCGCATCCGCTCGCGACGCAGGTCGGCCTCGACGTGCTCAAGCAGGGCGGCACCGCGGTCGACGCGGCGATCGCCGCGAACGCCGCGCTCGGCCTCATGGAGCCGGTGTCGAACGGCGTCGGCGGCGACCTGTTCGCGATCATCTGGGATGCGAAGACGAAGAAGCTCTACGGTTACAACGGCTCGGGCCGCTCGCCGCAAGGCCTCACGTTGAAATGGTTCCGGGACCACGACTACAAGGCGATCCCGCCGCTCGGCCCGCTGCCGGTCAACGTGCCGGGCTGCGTCGACGCCTGGTTCGCGTTGCACGACCGCTTCGGCAAGCTGCCGATGAAGGACGTGCTCGCGCCCGCGATCGCCTATGCGCGCGACGGCTTCCCGTTGACCGAGCTCATCGCCTACTACTGGAACCTGTCGGTACCGCGCCTGGCCAGGTTCCCCGGCTTCACCGAGCAGTTCACGCACGGGGGCAAGGCGCCCGCGAAGGGCGAGATCTGGAAGAACCCGAACCTCGCGAACACGCTCGGGGCGATCGCCCGGGGTGGTCGCGATGCGTTCTACAAGGGCGCGATCGCGCACGTGATCGCCGACTACATGAAGGCGCAGGGCGGCTTCCTGTCCTACGACGACCTCGCCACGCACAAGGGCGAATGGGTCGAACCGATCTCGACCAACTATCGCGGCTACGACGTCTGGGAGCTGCCGCCGAACGGCCAGGGCCTCGCCGCGCTGCAGATGCTCAACATCCTCGAGGGCTACGACTTCTCGAAGATCCCGTTCGGCAGCACCGAGCACGTGCACCTGTTCGTCGAGGCGAAGAAGCTCGCGTTCGAGGACCGCGCGAAGTTCTACGCCGACCCCGACTTCGCCAAGGCGCCGATCGACTGGCTCGTGTCGAAGGAATACGCGGCCGAGCGACGCAAGTTGATCTCGCCGGACCGCGCGATGAAGGCGGCGGAGCCCGGCACGCACAAGCTCGACGGCGACACGATCTACATGACCACCGCGGACCGCTGGGGCAACATGGTCTCGCTGATCCAGTCGAACTACCGGGGCATGGGTTCGGGCATGTCGCCGCCCGGCCTCGGCTTCATCCTGCAGGACCGCGGCGAGCTGTTCGTGCTCAAGGAAGGCCATGCGAACACCTACGCGCCCGGCAAGCGCCCGTTCCACACGATCATCCCCGCGTTCATCACCAAGGACGGCGCGCCCTGGCTCAGCTTCGGCGTCATGGGCGGCGACATGCAGCCGCAGGGGCACGTCGAGATCGTGCAGAACCTCATCGACTTCCACATGAACCTGCAGGAAGCCGGCGACGCGCCGCGCATCCAGCACGAAGGTTCGACCTCCCCCGAGGGCCAGGCCGAGCCGATGCAGGACGGCGGCTTCGTCGACCTCGAATCGGGCTTTCCGTACGAAACCGTGCGCGGCCTCATGCAGAAGGGCCACAGCGTGCGCTTCGCCAACGGCCCCTATGGCGGCTACCAGGCGATCGGCTGGGACGCGAGGAACCACGTCTACATCGGGGCTTCCGAAGGCCGCAAGGACGGCCAGGCGGCCGGCTACTAGCGGCGGCTCATGGCGCCAGGGCAGGCCCCTTGGGCAGCGGCTCGTACCGCCGCCCAGGGGCCCGGTTTGGCCCTTGCCGGAGCGCGGTGTACCCTTCCCCGCACTTTGCGTACCGGCGGAGGCGTTCATGCTGAAGGTCCTGGTGGCGAGTTCGAAGGGTGGCGCGGGCAAGAGCACGCTGGCGACCAACCTGGCCGCGTACTACGCGGTCGACGGCAAGAACACCGTGCTGGTCGACGCCGACCGCCAGGGCTCGTCGCTGCGCTGGAGCGAGAAGCGCGCGGCACACCCGAACGCGGTGCTCGGCATTTCCGGGCTGCGCCGCGACTGGCACAAGCAGGTCCCCGAGGACGCGGCACGCGTCGTGATCGACAGCGCGGCGGGCATCCGCCCGGGCGAGGTCGGCGAGTGGCTCGACGACGTCGACGTCCTGCTCGTGCCGGTGCTGCCATCGGCGATCGACCTCGAGGCGACCCAGCCGTTCCTCGCCGAGGTCGGCGCGCTGCCGCGCGTGAAGAAGGGCAAGGTCGCGGTCGGCCTCGTCGCGAACCGGCTCAAGCCGTGGACGAATGCGTCGCAGCTCGCGGTCGAGGAGATCAAGGGCTTTCCGTTCCCGCTCGTCGCGGAACTGCGCGACACGCAGGGCTACGTGCTCGCCAATGCGCTCGGCAAGAGCATCTTCGACTACCACTCCGAGAGCGTGCGCTCGCACCAGGACGACTGGGCAAAGCTGCTGCGCTGGCTGAAGAAGCTCGCCTGACGGGCCCGGCCGCGCGACCGCGCGGCAGCGAAGCGACCCGGGCGGGCTTTGCACCTTCTTTGCAACGCGCCGGTCGGCGCGCGGGGGCGTCGTGCGTTGTGGGGAAGTGCGGCCGTCGTGGCCGCGGTGAAGAGTACCTCCCCATGCGAATCCCCACTCCCCTGCTGCTCGCCCTCGCGCTCGCCGCCGGTCCTGCCTGCGCCACCGAGGCGCCGGACGACGCCGGCTCGCACGCCGCTCGCCGCGCCGAGTTCGAGCAGCGCTTCCTCGACCAGGTCGACGCGGACCACGACGGCATGGTCAGCCGCGCCGAGTACCAGGCCTGGGTCGACCGCCGCTTCGCCAAGCTCGATGCCAACGGCGACGGCCGCGTCGACGCGGACGAGATTGCCGCGTCGCCGCAGGCCACGCGACGCGCGCACCGGCGTGCCGAGCGCCTCATCAAGCACTTCGACACGGACGGCTCGGGCAGCATCAGCAAGGCCGACTACGAAGCCCGGCAGATGGCGCGCTTCGATCGCCTGAGCGGCGGCTCCGACAGCGTCGACGCGCAGAAGCTGCTGCCCCGTCGCGGCGACTTCGGGCGCCGCCACGACGCCACCGCCATGCCGGACGACCAGGGCTGAGCGGGGCGTGCCCCGGTGGCCGGCCCGTTCCGCGCGGCCGGCCACCGCTTTTGCTTGACCGCCGCGGGCACGAATGCGGCATCATCGGGCACCGCACCTGCCGAGGCATTCACCGATGACGATGCGCGAGATCATCCTGCTGCGCCACGCGCACGCGGAAACGGCGGCGCCCGGCCAGGATGACGCCAGCCGTCCCCTGAGCGCGCAGGGAGAAGCCGAGGCCGATGACGCCGGCGCGTGGCTCAAGCAGCACGCCGCCGCGCCGGTGCGCGTGCTCTGCTCGCCCGCGGCGCGCACGCGCGCGACCTGCGAACGCGTGCTGGCTGCCCTCGGCTACGCCGACCTGCGCTTCGAGCCGCGCGTCTACGACGCGACGCCCGCGACGCTGATCCGCGTGCTCGAGGATCATGCCGATGCCGACACCGTGATGCTCGTCGGCCACAATCCCGGGCTCGAGACGCTGGTCGCCCTGCTCACCGAAGGCGCATCGGACTCGGGGCGCGGCATGCCGCCGGGCGCCGTCGCCTGGTTGGCCCTGCCGGCCGGATCGATCGAGCCGGGCACGGCGCGCGTACGCCACTTCTGGTGGCCCTGACACCCCGCGATGCACCGCGCCCGCGCCCTGCTCCTGCTCTGCGGCCTGCTCGGCGGTGCCGGACCCGCATTCGCGCGTGATGGCATGCCCGAGGGCGGGATCATCCGCCTCGACGCGCGACGCTCGGACGTCGGCTTCCGCGTCAAGGTGCTGTGGCTGCTCGGCGTGCGCGGGCACTTCGGCAGCGTCGACGGCACCGTGCGCCTCGATCCGTTCCGCAACGAACTGCGCGTCGACGCCCGCATCGACGTCGCCAGCGTGCGCATGAGCAGTGCGTCCTACGAGGAATGGGTCAAGTCGCCCGAGTTCTTCGACGCCGCGACGCATCCGCAGATCCTGTTCACCTCCGACGCATTCCCGCGCGCGCGCCTGCGC
This sequence comes from Dokdonella fugitiva, assembly GCF_004342425.1. Lineage (GTDB taxonomy): Bacteria > Pseudomonadota > Gammaproteobacteria > Xanthomonadales > Rhodanobacteraceae > Dokdonella_A > Dokdonella_A fugitiva. Next base: position 579,943 of record NZ_SLWQ01000001.1, read on the forward strand.
GCCGGCGGCGAGCTGCCGGGCCAGTTGACCGTGCGCGGCGTGCGCCAGCCGGTGCAGTTCGACCTCAAACCCGCCGAATGCGATCGTCCCGCCTACGACTGCCCGATCCGCGTCGCCGGTGCGATCCGCCGCTCGATGTTCGGCATGGGTTCGCACCGCGGCACGCTCGCCGACAAGGTCGAACTCGACTTCACGGTGTACGCGGTACCGCCGCAGCGTGACGCCGCGTCGGTGCCGACGCCCGGATGAACCAATCGCCGCTACGCCGCGCGCGTACCGCCACCTGGCTCGTGCTCGCCGCCTCGTTGCTGCTCGCCGGCTGCGGCCTGAACCGGCCGCTCGCCCGCCGCGCCGACGCGATCGTCGCGGCGACGCGGCCGCAGGCCGTCGACTGCACGCGCGAGGACCACTGCGCGATCGACTCGCCGTACCACGGGCTTGCCGCACGCGCGCGCGCCGACAGTCGCGAGGGTGCGCCGGTGCACTACGTCGACGTGCTCGAACGCGGCGAGGATTCACTGCTGCTGCGCGTGCACCTGATCCGCGCCGCCCGGCGCAGCATCGACATCCAGACGTTCATCTGGGCCGACGACGACGCCGGCTGGCTCGTCCTCGACGAACTCGCCGCCGCGGCGCGGCGCGGCGTGCGCGTGCGCGTGCTCGCCGACCAGCTGTTCTCGCTCGACGACGTCGAATGGCTCGCGCGCATCGCCCGCATGCATGCCAACTTCGAGTTCCGCCTGTACAACCCGACCTTCGCCGAAGCGGTCACGCAACCGCTCGAATTCGCCGCCGGCCTGCTCTGCTGCTTCTCGCGCTTCAACCAGCGCATGCACAACAAGCTGCTGCTCGTCGACGGCGAGATCGGCATCGCCGGCGGGCGCAACTACGAGAACCGCTATTTCGACTGGGACCAGGAGTTCGACTACCGCGACCGCGACATGCTCGTGCTCGGCCCCGCCGCAGGCGCGGAGATGCAGGCGTCGTTCGACCGCTTCTGGGCGCATCCTCGCGCGGTGCCGCTGACGCGCCTCAACGACGTCAATCGCCGCCTCGTCGCCGATGGCGACGCGCGCACGCCGCTGCAACCGCGCAGCAGCGTCGATCGCGACCGCATCGACTCGTTGCGCGCCCGCGCGAGCGACGCTGGCTACGTGCGCGCGCAGTTCGCCAGCCGTGCACTGCGCACCGGGCGCGTCGACTACTTCTCCGACGCGCCGGACAAGGCGGCGCGCCCCGACGACCCCGCCTTGCTCGAACTCACCACGCACATCAGCGGCCTGCTCCGCGGGGCGCAACATCGGATCGTGTTCGAGACGCCGTACCTCGTGCTGAGCCGGCGCGCGCGCGAGGTGTTCCAGGACCTGCACCGGCGCACGCCGCCGGTCGAGGTGCTCGTCTCGACCAATTCCCTCGCCGCGACCGACGCGTTCTACGTCTACGCGTTGTCGTACAAGTACAAGAAGCGTTACCTCAAGCGCTACGGCTTCGAGATCCACGAGTTCAAGCCGTTTCCCGAGGACGCAGCCGCGTTCGTCGCCGGCTACGACCGGCTCGTCGGCGGCGGCAATGCCGGGCGCTACGCCCGTTACGGGCGGGCGCCGCTGCTGCGCGGCGGCGTGCGCCTCGGCCTGCATGCGAAATCGCTCGTCATCGACGATCGCATCAGCCTGATCGGCTCGCACAATTTCGATCCGCGCTCGGACGACTACAACACCGAATCGGGCTTCATCATTTACGACGCTGCGGTCGCCGCGCGCGTGAGCGCCGCGATCGAGCGCGACGCGGCGCCGGGCAACGCCTGGACGATCGCCAAGCGGCGCCGCGGCGGACTGCTCGGCCGCCTCAACAACGCGATCGCCGACGTTTCGACGTCGCTGCCGCTGTTCGACCTGTGGCCGTTCCGCTATGCGACCAGCTTCGAACTCGCGCCCGGCTGCGCGCCGTCGCGACCGGGCACGCCCGGCTTCTACGACTGCCATGTCGACGTCGGCGACTTCCCCGAGGTCGACCTGCCGCTGAAGACGATCTACACGCGCATCGTCACGGCCTTCGGGGCGGGGCTCGTCGGCATCCTCTGACCGCCACGACGGGCTTGCAGGGTGCGCGAACCCGCAACGCCGGCGATTGACGCCCCCGGCCGGGCTGGCTAGTCTTCCCGTCCGCTTTTCCGTTGGAGCTGATCCATGTCGCTCGCCATCACCATCGAGCTCGGCGATGCCGACCTCCAGCACTTCATCGACGCCATGCAGCGCTCGCAGCAGGAGGCGAAAAACCTGTCCGCGCAGCAGGTCACCGACGCCGCCGCGCGCCTGCTCGCGGACGGCCATGCGAACAAGCTGCCGCAGTTCATCGCCGAGCGCCTGCAGAAGCTCGACAGCATGATCGCGATGGTGCACGACGAAGGCTTCGCGATGCCGGACGAAGACCGCCAGCGCGTGCTCGCCTGCCTCACCTACTTCGCGAACCCGCAGGACATCATCCCGGACAGCGTGCCGGTGCTCGGCTTCCTCGACGACGCGATCATGATCGAGCTGTGCGTGAAGGAACTGCAGCACGAGATCGAGGCGTACGAGGATTTCGTCGCCTACCGCAAGCAGGAAGCCGCGGCGCACGGCGTGGACCCGGCCTCGCTGAAGACGCAGCGCGTCGAGTGGGCCGAGGCGCGTCGCCTCGAACTGATCGACCGCATGCGCAAGCGTCGTGGCCAGAGCTACCAGAGCTCGGGCGGCTGGAGGCCGGTGCTGTTCTCGTTCCGCGGCTGAGGCGCTCCGCCGCAGCATTCCGAAGGGCCGCCTCGCGCGGCCCTTCGCATTCCGGGGAATGGCTGCTCGCTGCCTGCAGCCGCCATCGCCGCAGTGGAACCGCTCCGGCTCCGGTGGCCGCGACGCTCAGCCCTGCAGCGAAGCGAGCAGGCTCGGGAACATCGCCATCGCGAACACGATCGCCGCGATCGGCAGGCCGAGCAGCAGGATGTTGATGAGCCATCCGTACCACGGCATCGGCGGCCGCGCCGCCGGCATCGGCCGGCCCGGCTGCACGTCGCGGAACACGACGAGGGTCGCGGCCATGAGGTCGTGCAAGGCCTGCTTGCGCTCGGTGAATCCGGCCATGAGGAAGCCGACGTAGAAGATCGCGCCGGAAACGATCTTGCCGAAATAACGCCCCGTCGCGCGACCGAAGCCGATGCGCTGGCCGAGTTCGTCGACGACCTTGAGGTCGAACGCGAGCTTGCCCGGCGTCGCCTGCATCGCGCTGCATTCGAACAGCGCGAAATACAGCCACTGGCCGAGGAACGCGAGCGCGGTGAACAGCAGTATCGAGCCGATCAGCGCCGGCAATGCCGCCGTCGGATCGCGCGCGCCGGTGAGGCTGCCGACCGCACCGAGCCCGATCACGACCTGCAACGCGCCCATCACGAGGCCGATCAGCAGGCCGTCGACGAGCGCGGCCGCGACCCGGCGCCAGAAACCCGCATGGATCGTTTCGCCCGCGGGCAAGCGCTGTGGCGCGTCCGCGGTCGGTGTCGCGACCGCAGCGAGGTTGTGGCCGTGGTCGGCCTTCGAGGTCGGCCGGTGCGCGCGCGTGGTGTCGCGCGAGGTGAACGCATTCGCCTCGAATTCGGCCGCCGGCGGATCGGCCGGTGCAGCGGGGGCCGGCGTCGCAAGTTCCGCGTAGGGTCGCCATGCCGACGAACCGACCTCGGCGACCGACAGGCGCGCCGGCCACAGGCCGCGCTCGATGCGGTCGTCGACGAATACGCGCGGCATCGGCCCGCGCGGCGTGTTGGCGAGCACGACGAACAGGTTCGGGCGGCCATCCGGCGCGCAGACTTCGGCTTCGGCGCCCAGCGCGGCGATCCCCGCCTGCAAGGTCTGCAACTTGCCCAGGTCGTCGCCCTGCTTGATCGCGAGCGGCGCACGCGCGACCAGCTGCGTGCGCAACTTGTCGAGGTCCATGCGGAAATACGCCGCGAGCGCGGGCCAGACGGCTTCTTCGGCATGGCCCGGCAGGACGTCGCCGGTGAGGACCAGCGCATAGGTGCTGTCTTCCATCGAATCCCTCGCTTGCTGCACGAGCGCTCATCGTCCACGGACGACCGCGCCGGGCCCCAGTCTAAGGCCGTTCGAGGATCGCCGTGACACCCATGCCGCCGGCGGTGCAGATCGAGATGAGGCCTCGGCCGCGCCCCTTCTGCTCGAGCAGCTTGGCGAGCGTGGCGACGATGCGTGCGCCGGTCGCGGCGAACGGATGGCCGGCGGCGAGGCTCGAACCATTCACGTTCAGCTTGGCCGGATCGATCGAACCCAGCGGCCGGTCGAGGCCGAGGCGGTCGCGGCAGTAGTCGGGCGATTCCCATGCGCGCAGCGTGCACAGTACCTGCGCGGCGAACGCCTCGTGGATCTCGTAGAAGTCGAAGTCCTGCAGGCCGAGGCCCGCCGCGGCGAGCATGCGCGGCACGGCGATCGTCGGCGCCATCAGCAGGCCTTCGCCGCGCACGAAGTCGACCGCCGCGACCTGCGCATGGGTGAGGTAGGCCTGCACCGGCAGGCCGCGCGCGGCAGCCCATTCGTCACTGGCGATGAGGACGGCCGCGCTGCCGTCGGACAGCGCGGTCGAATTGCCGGCGGTCAGCGTGCCGTGGCCGGAGGTCTTGTCGAACGCCGGCTTGAGCGCGGCGAGCTTCTCCAGCGACGTGTCCGGGCGCAGGATGTTGTCGCGCTCGACGCCGCGGAACGGCACGACGAGGTCCTTGAAGAAGCCGCGTTCGTAGGCGGCCGCGAGCTTCTGGTGGCTGGCGAGCGTGAGGCGGTCCTGCTCCTCGCGGCCGATGTTCCACTCGCGCGCCATGAGCTCGCAGTGTTCGCCCATCGACTTGCCCGTGCGCGGCTCGGCCACCCCGGGAAACGACGGCTTGAGGTCGCCGAACGAGAAGCCCTTGAAGGCGACCTTCGCCTTGTCGGCCGGCGTCTTCGCCCGATTGACCGCGAGCAGGCGCTGCTGCAGCGCACGCGAATAGACGATCGGCACGTCGCTGGTGGTATCGGCGCCGCCGGCGATGCCCGCCTCGATCTGCCCGCTCGCGATCTTCTGCGCGATCAGGATCGCGTTGTCGAGCGAGGTGCCGCACGCGCGCGCGGTGGTGAGCCCCGGCGTGGTCGGCGCGAGCCCGGACGAAAGGGTCGCTTCGCGCGCGAGGTTCCAGTCCGACGCGTGCTTGATCACCGAACCATAGGCGACCTCCCCGAGTTCGACGCCGTGCAGGCCGAAGCGTTCGACCAGCGCGCCGAGCGTCTTGACCGCCATGCCGAAGTTGCCGACTTCGGCATACGCCGTGTTGTTGCGGCAGAACGGGATGCGGACACCTCCGATGATGCCTGCGCGCCCCATGGGGGAATTCATGCCAAAAACCCTGTCGCCGGTTCCGAAGGGGCTAGCCTAACCCCTGCATCCACATTTGAGAACGTGCCCGTCGCGGTGCACCGCGGCGCATCCTGCAGCCAGTCGCGCCATTCGCGCCAGAACATCCATGCCGCCGGCTGCGCGCGAACCAGCCGCTCGAGGTCGGCCGCCAACGCCGCCAGCGCCGGCCCGATCGGCTCGGGCGCGCGCGGCGCGCCGATCACCAGGCGACGCCGGCCGGTCGTGAAATCGATCTCGACCCAGCACGGGACGATCGGCACCCCGGCGTCGGCGGCCAGTCGCAGCAGGCCGTCGGGCAGGCTGGCCTCCCGGCCGAGCAGCGGGACCGCATGCTGGCCACGCGGCGCGAGACGCGGCGGCACGTCGACGAGGCCGACCACCGACGTGCCGCGCGCGAGCGTGTCGAGCAGGACCTCGCGCACGCCCGGACGGCATACGACGGGCTCGCCGCCGAGCCGTTCGACTTCGGCCAGCCGGACGCGGCCGTAGCGCCCCAGCAGCGGCCGCGCGCGGAAGGCGTCGGCGTCGAAGCGACCGGAGAGGAAACGGTTGCGATGGCCGGCCTGGCGCAGCGAACGGCAGATGCACAAGCCGGTACCGTAGTGGAACGTGAGTACGACGAACGGGCCCTGCCGCGGCCAGGCGCCATCGATCTCGAACGCATCCGGCCACCAGTCGAGCCCGTGCCGGCGCGACAGGTGCAGGTCCGCGATGTCGAGCAGCCAGGTCAGGCGCACGTTTCGCTCGAAGCTGGCAGCGTCGCCGACCGGCACGAACTCGGCCGCTATCGCCGCCGCAGCCACGGCATCGGCATACAACCCGGGTCGCGCGGCGAGACGTCGCCAGAGCCCCCACGCGCGCGGCCACGGCAATCGGCCCGGCAGCGCGGGCACGAGGGACAGTTGCCACGCGTCGTGCAATGCGTGCCGCAGCATCGGCCACCACGGTCTCACCGCTCGTCCCGCCCGCGCGCGGCCTCGCGCTCGTAGAGCCGGTATGCGGTCTCGTGCATGCCGATCGCGGCGTAGGTTGCCAGCGCGCGCACGTTGTCGCGCTCGACGTACAGGCGCAGGCCGACCACGCCCGGCGTCGCCGCCGCACGCCGCGCGACCTCGCCGTGCAGCGTGCGGAACACGCCGCCGCGCCGCGCCGAGGGCAGCACGTAGACGCTCTGCAGCCACCACCAGTCGCCGTCGCGCCAGTCGCTCCACTCGCGCGTGACGAGCAGGCAGCCGAGCGCCTCGCCAGCGCGCTCGGCGACCAGGTAGAAGCCGCGCGCGGGCGACTCGAGCACGGCGGCGACGCCGCGCTCGAGCACCTCGCGCGAGAGCGCCTTGCCCTCGGTCTCGCGCGCCATCGCGAGGTTGGCTTCGACGATGAACGCGAGGTCGGATGCCACCGCGTCGCGCACGCGCGGCGCGCCGAGGGTGCCGGTATTCATCGCTTGCGGTTCCACGCCGACACGTACAGCTCCCCCACCGCGAGGTCGACGAACGAATACGACTGCAGTTCCGCCGTGTAATCGACGCGGTCGTGCGTGCGCAGCGCGACGCGCCACGGCTCGAACCCGAGTTCGCGCAGCTCGCGCTCGAACCCGCCGACGGTGATCGGATTGAGCTCGGTGAACCATTGCCAGTACTGCGCGGGCGTGGCCACGTCGCCGCTGCGATCCATGCGGTCCGGCTCGCCGGCGAGCACGCGCTCGCGCAGCCATTCGCGTGAACGCTTGAGGTGCACGTACGGCTCCTCGCGAGCGAACGGGAATTCGCCGAGATGGTTGCCGACGTCGGAATAGAACAGGCCCGGATGCGCCATCAGCAGGCCGCCGGGACGCAGCACGCGACGGATCTCGCGCAGGGCCTGCGCGTAGCCGCCGACGATGTGTTCCAGCGAGCCCCACGAGATCACGACGTCGAAGCGGTCGTCCTCGAACGGGATTTCGTTCGCGCTCGCGGGCAGGAAGCGCAGCGACGGGGGCACGACCGATGCCGGCAGCGCGGTGCCGGCGAGCACTTCGCCGAGCCGTTCGTAACCGCGGAACGGATCGATGCCGACGAGCTCCTGCGGACGCCAGCGCAGCGCGATGCCGAGGTCGGTGATGCCGTCACCGCAGCCGACGTCGAGGATGCGCCCGCGCAGCAGCGGCGAATCGCCGAGCAGGTAGCTCGCGGTCGTGCGCGCGGCATGGTCGAAGTGCTTGAAGAACCAGTCGCCACCGCCACGCCGCCAGGACAGGCGGTCGAGCGGGACCGTGCCGGGCAGGCTGCGCAGCTGCCAGGCCAGCGTCGCCGACGGATCCGCGGCGGCGGCGTCCACCTCGAACGCGATGCGCGCCGCGCCCGACTTCACCCGTGCGCCGGCGTCGCGATGCCAGAGGGCTACGTGCGCGTCGTAGCGTCCCGCCGGCAGCGGCATGCGCGGCGCGAGGGCGTGCACCTCGTAATGGCCGCGCGGCAGCCAGCTCACGTCCCAGCCTGCGGCCGCAAGCTGCGCCTTCAGGCGCGGCGAGCCGGTCGACGCGTCCTCGATGTCGAGCGACACGTCGACGTCGAACGCCACGTCGGCATCGACCTCGAAGCGGATCGTGAACGCGATCGGCGCGTCGGCCGTCGGCGCCGTCAGCGCCGCGTGGATCAGGGCAAGCTCGGGCATGCGCAATCGCAACCGGGAAACCCGCGCATGGTAGCAGGCGGCTCAGCGCGACCGGCGGCGCGAGCTGCCGAGCTTGCGCGTCATCGTATTGCGCCCGACCCCGAGCGCACGCGCCGCGTTCTGCCGGTGGCCACCATGCGCGGCCAGTGCCGCGTCGATCAGCACGCGCTCGAGCACCGCGTTCGCCTCGCGTCGCAGGTCGGTCGCGCCCTCGGCCAGGCGTGCCTCGACCCAGTGCCGCAGCGCCGCTTCCCAGCCGGCAGGGCCGGTGGCTGGCGCCTGGTCGAGGATCGCGGGCGGCAAGTCGCCGACGCCGACTTCGCGCCCGGGCGCGAGCACGGCCAGGCGACGACACAGGTTCTCGAGCTGGCGCACGTTGCCCGGCCAGGCGTAGGCGCGCAGCGCGCCGAGCGCGGCCGGCGTGAAGTGCTTCGGCTCGCCGCCGGCGAGCGCGACCGCGCGCGCGAGGAAATGCTCGGCGAGCAACGGCACGTCGTCGGCACGCGCGCGCAGCGGCGGCACTTCGAGGCGGACGACGTCGAGCCGATGCAACAGGTCGGCACGGAACTCGCCACGCGCGACCTTCGCGTCGAGATCCTGGTGGGTGGCGGCGAGCACGCGCACGTCGGCGCGGATCAGCTCGCGGCCACCGACGCGGTAGAACTCGCCCGCGGCGAGCACGCGCAGCAGGCGCGTCTGCAGCGCGAGCGGCATGTCGCCGATTTCGTCGAGGAACAGGGTGCCGCGCTCGGCCTGTTCGAAACGGCCCGCATGGCGCCGCGTGGCGCCGGTGAACGCGCCCGCCTCGTGGCCGAACAGCTCCGATTCGAGCAGTTCGCTCGGGATCGCCGCGGTATTGAGCGCGACGAACGGTTGCGCCGCGCGCGCGCTCTCGCGATGCAGCGCGCGTGCGACGAGCTCCTTGCCGGTGCCCGTTTCGCCGGTCACCAGCGCGCCGAGCCCGCTCGCCGCGACGCGGCCGATGGCGCGGAACAGTTCGCGCATCGCCGCGCTGCGGCCGATCAGTTCGTGCTCGGCGTAGTCGGCGACGAGCGGCGCCGTGCTGGCGACGGGGTGCTGCGCGAGCGCGCGCCGCGCGGACGCGACCGCCTGGTCGAGGTCGAACGGCTTGGGCAGGTAGTCGAACGCCCCGAGCCGGTAGGCCGACGCGGTGGTCGCCACGTCGGTGAATGCACTCATGACGATCACCGGCAGGCGCGGCCACTGGGCGAGGATGCGCTCGAGCAGCTTGAGGCCACTCGCGCCGGTCATGCGCACGTCGGTGAACAGCAGGTCCGGGCTCGCCTCGTCGAAGGCGGCGAATACCGCTTCCGCGTCGCCGAATTCGCGCGCATCGAAGCCGGCCTCGCGCAGCGCCGCCGCGAGCACGAGGCGCACGGCGCGGTCGTCGTCGACGATCCAGGCAAGGGGTGCGGTCATGGCAACCACGCGCTCATTCGCTCACCGGCAGCAGCAGGCTGAACACGGTCGACCCGGGCCGGCTCGCGTGGCCGAGGTCGCCGCCGTGCTCGCGCGCGATCTCGCGCGCGAGCGCGAGGCCGAGCCCGCTGCCGTCGGGCCGACCGGAAACGAGCGGTTCGTAAAGCGTGTCCGCGAGCGCGGCCGGCACCCCGCAGCCGTCGTCGACGACGTCGATGCGCGCGGCGAGGCGCGCGACGCGCTCGCCGATGCGCACGGCATGCTCGGCGCGCGTGCGCAGCACGAGTTCGCGCGCGCCGGCTTCGAGCGCGTTGCGCACGAGGTTGAGCAATGCCTGCAGCAGGCGGTCGGCGTCGACGCGCACGGCCGGCAGGCTCGGGTCGTAGTCGCGGCGAAGGCGCAGCGGCGCGTCGGCGCCCGCGGTCGCCAGCGCGGCGACGCGCTCGACGATCTCGTGCACGTTGGCGAGCGCGAGGCGCGGCTTCGCGCCCGCATGCAACAGGCGCCCGGACAGCGCCGCGAGGCGATCGACTTCGGCGACGATCAGTCCGGCGAGTTCGCGCTCGTCGGCATCGAGGCGGCGATGCAGCAGTTGCGCCGCGCCACGCATGCCCGCGAGCGGCCCGCGCACCTCGTGGGCGAAGCCGCGCAGGGATTCGGACAGCCGCGTCGCCGTCGCCGGTTCCGCTGCCACCGGCAGCACTTCGAGCAGGAGCACCTGCGCATCGAGCGGCGTCAACGCGAGGTCGGCACCGCGATCGCCGATCGCGGTGCGCACGCGCGCCTCGCGCAGCCAGACGCGCCGCTGTTCGACGAACGCGCGCTCGGCCGCATCGCTGAGGCGCGGCGGTCGCGCATCGAGCAGGGCCAGCTGCTCGCCGCGCCACGCGCGTGCGACGGCGCCGCCGAACCAGTCGCGCAAGGCGGGATTGGCGGCGAGCAGGACGTGCCCGCGCGCGATCAGCGCCATCGGCGTCGCCGAATGCTCGGAGAGTGGCCAGGCAGCCGGCGCAGGCACCGTGATAGCGGGCTCGGGAAACATTGCACCATTGTAGTGCATCGCCTCGGCAGCGCCAGGCTGAATCGAAGCCACACTGAAAATCGCGTTATTCACTCGATGGTTAGCACGGTCGACCTACCGTCGTTCGCACGACCCGCCGGGATCGTCGCGCCGCTTGCATGGCGCGCCATCGAAAGGAGGTACCCCATGAATACGCAGACTTTCCGTATGTCGACCCTCGCGCTCGCGACGCTGCTGAGTTTCGGCGGCGCCAGCCTTGCCGCCGCGGCCGAAGCGGCGGCGGCCCCGAACAACAACGAGACCGCGAACAAGTCCGACCAGCCGATCACGGACACCTGGATCACCACCAAGGTGAAGTCGGAACTGGCCACCACCGACGGCGTGAAGAGCATGGACATCGACGTCAAGACGGTCGACGGCAATGTCACCCTGACCGGCGTGCTCGCCAACGACGTCGCGGTGCAGAAGGCCGTTGCGGCCGCCAAGAGCGTGAAGGGCGTGAAGAACGTCGACTCGAGCGGCCTCAAGTCGCACAACTGACGCTCGCGCACGGATTCCAGTGACCAACGGAGATACGCAATGAACGAAGACAGGATCAAGGGCCAGTGGAAGCAGCTCGCCGGCAAGCTCAAGGCGAAATGGGGCAAGCTGACCGACGACGACCTGCAGGTCGCCGAAGGCAACAGCGAGTACCTCGCCGGCCGCATCCAGGAACGCTACGGCATCGCCAGGGACGAGGCGGAGCGGCAGATCCGCGAGTTCGATCGCACGCTGTAAGCACACCCCGCAGGGACCGACGCAGGGAAGCATGAAGGAGGGCGGCGCTCGCGTCGCCCTCCTTTTGTTGGCACAGCCAGCGCACCGGTAGGGGTGCGCCGGTCCCGGCTTTCACCGGGGGCGCACTGGTTGCGTACCGCGGCACGCCGAGAGCGCCGACAGCACGCGCGCTGCTTGCTCTTCTGGCGCACCCGCGCGGCATCACCGCGCGGGGCGCTTTTTCGCGGCGCAGCGGCTCAGATCGCGTAGTACATCTGGTACTCGAGCGGATGCGTCGCCGCACGGAAGCGCGTGACCTCCTGCATCTTGAGTTCGATGTACGCGTCGATGAGGTCGTCGCTGAATACGCCGCCGGCCTTGAGGAAGCCGCGATCCTTGTCGAGTGCCTCGAGCGCCATGTCGAGCGAGTGGCACACCGTCGGGATGTTCTTCTCTTCCTCCGGCGGCAGGTCGTACAGGTCCTTGTCGGCCGGCGCGCCCGGGTCGATCTTGTTGAGGATCCCGTCGAGGCCGGCCATCATCAGGGCGGTGAACGTGAGGTAGCCCGACTGCATCGGATCGGGGAAGCGCACCTCGATGCGGCGAGCCTTCGGGCTGTGCACGAACGGGATGCGGCAGCTCGCCGAGCGGTTGCGCGCCGAGTAGGCGAGCATCACCGGCGCCTCGAAATGCGGCACGAGGCGCTTGTAGCTGTTGGTGGTCGCATTGGCGAACGCATTGATCGCGCGCGCGTGCTTGAAGATGCCGCCGATGTAATACAGCGCGGTCTGCGACAGGCCGCCGTAAAGGTCGCCCGCGAACAGGTTCTGGCCGCCCTTGGACAGCGACTGGTGGACGTGCATGCCCGATCCGTTGTCACCGACGATCGGCTTGGGCATGAAGGTAACGGTCTTGCCGTTCTGGTGCGCGACGTTCTTGATGACGTACTTCATCGCCATCAGCTCGTCGGCCTTGCGCACGAGCGTGTTGAAGCGCGTGCCGATCTCGCACTGGCCCGCGGTGGCCACTTCGTGGTGGTGCACCTCGACCGTCATGCCGATCTGCTCGAGCACCTTGCACATCTCGCTGCGCAGGTCCTGGAGCGAATCGGCCGGCGGCACCGGGAAGTAACCGCCCTTCACGCCCGGCCGGTAGCCGCTGTTGGCGCCATCAAGCTTGGCCGACGACGACCAGTGGCCTTCCTCCGATTCGATCTCGAAGAAGGTCTTGTGCATGTCGTTCTGCCAGCGCACGCCGTCGAACACGAAGAACTCGGGTTCGGGGCCGAAGAACGCGGTGTCGGCGATGCCGGTCGACTTGAGGAACGCCTCGGCGCGCTTGGCGACCGAACGCGGGTCGCGCGAGTACGCCTGCATCGTGCTCGGCTCCAGCACGTCGCACTGCAGGACCAGCGTCTTGTCGGCCATGAACGGGTCGATGAACGCCGCGTCGGCGTCGGGCAGCAGCACCATGTCCGACTCGTTGATGCCCTTCCAGCCGGCGATCGACGAGCCGTCGAACATCTTGCCGTCCTCGAACAGCGCTTCGTCGACCGAATGCGCGGGGAAGGTCACGTGGTGCTGCTTGCCGAGCATGTCGGCGAAGCGCAGGTCGACGAACTCGACCTCGTGATCCTTGATCATCTTGAGCACGTTCTGGGCAGGCATGGCGAAGCCTCGGCAAGGAAAGGGACGGCCAGTTACAGCAACGGTCGTGCCAACGGGCTGGACGCTGCCCTGACGGGCGTTTCCCGCCCAAGGAGACCCACTTTCGCACCACGGTGGTGCATATTGCGCCCGTGTTCGCGCCATGGTGGAGCATCGCGCACGCCGTACAATCCGCGCTTCCTACCCTGCCCGGCCGTCCCTTGAGCGACTTCGTCAGCCCCTTCCTGCTCGGCCTCATCGAAGGCATCACCGAGTTCCTGCCGATCTCCAGCACCGGACACCTGCTCGTCGCCGAGCACTGGCTCGGCGCGCGCTCGGACCTGTTCAACGTGGTGATCCAGGCCGGCGCGATCCTCGCCGTCGTGCTGATCTATCGGGAGCGCCTCTGGCGCCTCGCCCGCGGCCTCGGGGACCCGGTGCAGCGCGACTACGTGCTCAAGCTCGGCGCCGCGTTCCTCATCACCGCGGCGCTCGGTTTCGCCGCGACGCAACTCGGCTTCAAGTTGCCCGAGTCGGTCGCGCCCGTCGCCTGGGCGCTCGTGCTCGGCGGCGTCTGGATGCTTGCCGCGGAGTGGCTCGCGGCGCGCCGGCCCGAGCGCAGCACGATCACCTGGACCGTCGCGATCCTCGTCGGCCTCGCCCAGGTCGTCGCCGGCGTGTTCCCGGGCACGTCGCGTTCGGCAGCGACGATTTTCGTCGCGATGCTCGCCGGTACCGGTAACCGTGCCGCCGCGACCGAATTCGCCTTCCTCGTCGGCATTCCGACGATGTTCGCGGCGAGCGGCTACGAACTCCTGAAGACACTGAAGGCCGGCGGCGAAGTGCACGAGGACTGGGGTGCGCTCGCGCTCGCCTTCGTCGTCTCCGCGGTCACCGCGTTCGTCGCCGTGCGCTGGCTGCTTGGCTACATCCGCACGCACCGCTTCACGCCGTTCGCGGTCTACCGCATCGCGCTCGGCCTCACGCTGCTCTTCATGGCGTGAAGCCGCACGCGAGGAGCGGCGCGGACGCCGTCAGCCGGAAGTTGCTCTCCACGACATCGTTCTCGAAGAACTACGGCGGCGCTTCGCCTCAAAGCCCCGCGGCGCGGTTGAAGTCGCCGATGCCGCTGATCAGCGCGGTGATCGCCTCGCGCTCGATCTCGTCGAGATGCGGATTCCACGCGTCGAGCAGCATCACGACGCGGGTGGCGTCGCTGCGGTTCCAGGCCTCGTGCTCGAACGTGTCGTCGAAGCTGAAGCAGCGGCCCTCCTGCCAGCGCAGCACCTGCCCGGCGACGGCCAGCGCGAGGTCGCCCTCGGGCACCACCAGCGGCAGGTGCGTGACGACGCGCGTGTTGGTCACGCCGTGGTGCGGCAGGATGTGCGAGCCCGCGGTGAGCACGGAGAAGCACACTTCCGGCGAATGCTCGCGGATGCGGCACAGCGGCAGCGTTTCCAGGATCGCGGTGGTGCGCGGGCAGCGGGCGGCGTTGGCATCGTTGCGCACGCCGTGGCGGAAGAAGAAGAACGCGTCCCAGACCGGCTTGTCGCGCTCGTTGCGCAGGTGCGCGGCGAGCGGCGAGGTATCGTCGAAATGGCCGAGGAACGGCTCGAAGCCGCCATCGGCGGCGTAAACGGCGCGCATCTCCTCGCCGATTACCTCGGTCTGCGCCTCGAGCGCTTCGTACCAGGGGAACAGTTCGCGCGCGAACACCGGGGTCGGCGGCAGGTCGGGCACGTAGAAGAACTTCGGCCGCTGGCGCGGATCGGGAAAGTCCGGCGCAAGCTCGCCGAGGTAGATGGCCAGGCCACGGCCCACGCGAGCGAGCGCGGCATCGCCATGGCGTTCGCGCAACGGGGTCAGCAGCGCGGCGAACAGCATGCGCCGTCCGGCCGCGACCGCGCGCATCGCATGCTTGACCAGCGGGCGCAGCGGCGCGTCGGTGGTCGCATCGCTGAGCCACAGACCCAGTTCCTGCGCATGATTGATCGCGCCGAAGTAGGCCGGCAGCGCCTGCCCGAGGCGACCACGCGCCTCGAGCACCTCTCCCAGTCGCAGGCGGGCGACGTAGGACCGCGGCGCGATGCGCACGGCTTCGGCGAGGGCCGCCTGCGCTTCCTCGAGGCGACCGCGTTCGCGGTGCAGGACGCCGAGGTTGGTGAGCGTCGTCGTGTCGGCGGGATGCTCGGCCTGCGCGCGGCCGAGCAGCTCGAGGGCCGCGTCGGCCTGGCCGCGCCCGTGCGCGCAGATCGCGAGGAAATTCAGCGCATCGGCGTCGTCGGGCTGATCGCGCAGCAGCTCGCCGAACGCGCGCTCGGCTTCGGCGACGCGCCCCTGCGCGACCAGTGCGAGCGCAGCGGCGCGCCGTTCGTCGGCGGCCGTGGATGCCGGAGTCGTGTTCATGTGTCGTGCCCTGCGCGGAAACCGCACATGCTAGCAGCGCCAGCGCGTGCCGCGACCGGCTTCGCCCTGCGCGGCCTCAGCGGCGCAGCGCAATGGCGAGGGTGTAGGTGCCGGTCAGCCCGGCCTCGTCGAGCACGTGGCCGGCCATCGCCTCGCGCAGCTGCGCGAGCGAGAACCCGGCCTGCACGCCGAGCCTGTCGACGTCGAGTGCGTGGATGCGGAAATGGTAGTGATGCACGCGCTCGTCGTTCCACGGCGGGCACGGCCCGTCGTAGCCGAGGTAGTCGCCCGCCATCGCCGCGTCACCGGCGAACCAGCCGGTGTAGTCGTTGATGCCCTGGCACGAACCGGCGGGCCCCGGCGGCGTGCGCTTGCCGTGCGCGACGACGCCCTCGCCGCAGCTGCCGCGCGCGAGCTCGCGGCAGTCGGCCGGGATGTCGGCGATCAGCCAGTGCACGAAATCCGTGCGCGGCAGCGAGGCGGGCACGCGTCGTCCGGGCTGGTTGACGTCGTCGCCCCGGGTCGGCACGTCGCTGTCGATGCACGTGATCACGAACGAGCGCGCACCTTCCGGCACCTGGTCCCAGGCGAGGTGCGGGCTGCGGTTCGCCGACGGCACGCACGGCGCGTCGGCGGTGCCGGGACGGCCGAATGCGCAATCGTCCGGAATCGGCTGCATGTCGCGGAAATCGTCGCTGCGGATACGCACGGGTGGCACCTCCTGCCCGCAGTATCGCGCAGCGCGGCGCACGCACAACAGTCGTGCGCGTACGTATGCGCCCGCCGTTCAGCCGGCGACGAGTTTGCCGAACGGGCCCGCGAGCGCGTCGCCGTAGCGTTGCCAATGCCCTGCCTGGAAGCGCACCGGCAAGCCGCCGAGGCTGCGCATCATCGCGGCGAACTGGTGGCCCGGCTCGAGCGCATCGAGGCCGAGGAAACGCGCGAGCGCATCGCCGGCGCCGGCCGGATCGTCGAGCAGCGCATCCGCGGCGACGACGAGGCGGCGCGGGTCGTCGAGTGCCACGCCGTGCTGCAGGTGGCGGCGCGCGCGCACCAGCCATTCGGCGGCGCCGTCGACGTCGCTGCACGGAAAGCCGCGCGCCCAGCCGAACGCGAGCCAGTTGAGCAGCGCGTCGCGCGGATCACGTTCGACCACGATGATGCGCGCGCCCGGCATGACCCGGCGCACGAGCGCGAGCAGGTGCGCGTCCCAGCGCGGCAACCAGTCGACCACCGGGCGATCGAGCGCGACTCCGCCCGCGCGCAGCGGCGCGAGCCATCGCTCGCGCAACGCCTCGCGTGCGGCCGCGTCGAGTTCGCCGCAGTAGTGCTGGAAGCGCGGCTGGCTGAAATGGTCCACGCGCGCGGCGGGGCCGATGCGGTCGCGCAGCACGGTCAGGCCCGGCTGGTCGGCGAGCAGCGCGGCCACGCGCTCGACGCCGCTGCCGGGGGTGCCGAGCAGCAGTACCGGTGCCTGCGCCCACGGCGCCTGCGTCGGTTCGGCGAGCGCGGCGTCGAGCTGCGGGTGCGGATCGGCGAGCGCGGGCACCGCGACGGGCGCGCCGCGCTGTGCCTCGGCGAAGCAGCGCACCGCCTCGGCCGCGTCGCCGGCGCGATCGTGCAGGCGGCCGAGGTAGTTCCAGCGCAGGCGCGCCTGGCCGTCGGTGAGATCGCCCTTTTCGAGCGCGTCGAGCATCGCGCGGGCACCGTCGGCATCGCCCTCACGCAGGCGCGCGCGGGCGCGCACGAGGCGCATCTCGGCATCCTCGCGCGCGGCGAGCACGATGCCCGCGTGCGCTTCGGCGGCGTCGAGTTCGCCGAGGTATTCGGCGAGCAGCGCGAGCCGGTTGCGCGCGAGCAGGTCGGCCGGATTGCGCTCGAGCATCTCCTTCCATACCGCGGCCGCGTCCGGCAGCCGTCCGGAGAGGCTGAGCAGGTCGGCGCGCGCGGCACGCACGTCGTCGTCGGGCGCCATCGCGAGGCAGGCGTCGTACGCCTCGATCGCCTCGTCGACGCGACCGAGCCGCGCCAGCGACCAGGCCAGCGCGCGCGCCGGCATCGGCAGCGCCGGATCGATCGCCAGCGCGGCGCGATACGACGCGACCGCGTCCTCGTAGCGGCCCTCGGCGCGCGCGACGTCGGCGAGGCCGACCTGCGCGGCGACTTCGAAGCCCGGCACGCCGAGCAATTCATGGTACTGCGCGTCGGCCTCGCCGCGGCGACCGGCCTTGAGCAGCACCGAGCCGAGCCACGGCCGCACCTGGTGCAGGTCGGGCTTGATGCGCAGCGCGTTGCGGAACGCCTGCTCGGCGAACGCGGGCGTGTCGCGGCGCGCGAACGCCTGGCCGAGCATGAACTGGATCATCGCGTCGTTCGGCGCGAGGTCGGCGGCACGCCCGAGATGGCGCAGCGCCGCGTCGAGGTCGCCGCGTTCGAGCAGCAGGCCACCGAGGCCGGCGAGCGCATGTGGCTCCTCGCCGTTGCGCAGCGCGGTGCGGAAGTGCTGTTCGGCGACCGCCTGCTCGCCGCGCATGAGCGCGAGCTGGCCCAGGCCCGCGTGCGCGCCGGCGAGGTTCGGGTCGAGCGCGAGCGCGGCATGGAAACCCCGTCGCGCCGCTTCATGGTCACCCTCGCGGAAGCTCATCGAAGCGAGCGTGAGTTCGATGCCGGCGTCTTCGGGCGCGAGTGCGTGCGCACGCTGGAGCAGCGTGCTGCCTTCGGGCGTGTCGCCGAGCTGGTAGCGCAGCATGCCGAGCAGGTGCAGCGCTTCGACGTCGTCGGGTTGCTCGGCGAGCCTCGCGCGATAGCCCTTCTCGGCTTCGTCGAAGCGGCCCTGGCGATGCAGGTCGATGGCGTCTTTGAGCATGCGTGCGTCGTTCGCGTGGAGGTGTGGAATGCGCGTGCGGGCACGCGCCGGACCGCCGATTATGCCGCATCCGGCCATGCTAGGCTTTCGCGCCTTGGATCCCCAGCGCGACCACCGTGAGCCGCAACCAGGACCTCTCCACCCTGCTCAGGGCCCGCACGCCGCTGCTGCTGGTCGATTCCGCCGACGAAAACGGCGTGATCGAGGGCTTCCGCCACGCGATCGCGCAGTGCCTGCGGCCGTTCTGGCGCTGGAGCATCACCGGCGGCCTCGAGCGGCTCGACCTCGATCTCGACGACGACGGGGACGAATCGATGCGCGAGGCGCCCGACGCGAGCATGAGCCTGCAGGCGATCAAGCGCACGCCGGTCGCGGGCGTCTACCTGCTGCTCGATTTCCAGCCGTACCTGCGCTACCCGATGACCTTGCGCCTGCTGCGCGAGATCGTGCAGCGGCAGGAGTCGGCCGAACACACGCTCGTGCTCGTCGGCGCCGGGATCGAACTGCCCGGCGAGCTGGCGGCGGTCGCGACGCGCTTCGAGTTCGCGCTGCCCGACAAGGAAGCGCTCGCCGCGATGCTGCGCGAGGAGGCGTTCCGTTACTCGCGCGACCACGGCGGGCGGCGCGTCGAAGTGGACGCCGAGGCCGCGCGCGCGATCGTGCGCAACCTCGTCGGCCTCGCCCTCGAGGACGCGCGCCGCATCGCACGCAAGCTCATCTACGACGACGGCGCGATCACCGCGGCCGACCTGCCCGAACTCGCGCGCGCCAAGCACGCGCTGCTCGACCGCAACGGCCTGCTGCATTTCGAGTACGAGACGGCGCAGTTCGCCAACGTCGGCGGGCTCGCCCGGCTCAAGCAGTGGATCGCCCAGCGCCGCGCGGCGTTCCTCGGCGAGAAGCAGACGGTCAGGCTGGACCCGCCCAAGGGCGTGCTGCTGCTCGGCGTGCAGGGATGCGGCAAGAGCCTCGCTGCCAAGGCTACCGCGGGCGGCTTCGGCGTGCCGCTCGTGCGCCTCGACTTCGGCACGCTCTACAACAAGTACCACGGCGAAACCGAGCGCAACCTGCGCGAGGCGCTCAGGAGCGCCGAGCTGCTCGCGCCGTGCGTGCTATGGATCGACGAAATCGAGAAGGCGCTGTCGACCTCCGGCGACGATGGCGGCGTGTCGCGTCGCGTGCTCGGCTACCTGCTCACCTGGATGGCCGAACGCAAGGCGCCGGTGTTCCTCGTCGCGACCGCGAACGAGGTGCACCAGCTTCCGGCCGAGCTGCTGCGCAAGGGCCGCTTCGACGAGACGTTCTTCGTCGACCTGCCCGACGCGCCGACGCGCGTGGACGTCTTCCGCCTGCACCTCGCGCAGCGCAGCCTCGATCCGGCGGCGTTCGACCTCGACGCACTCGCCGCGGCGAGCGACGGCTACTCGGGAGCCGAGATCGAACAGATCGTCGTCGCCGCGCTGTACGCCGCCGCGGCCGCGAAACAGGACGCGCCGACCCAGGCGCAGCTGCTCGCCGAGTGCGCGGCAACGCGGCCGTTGTCGGTGCTCATGGCGGAAAAGGTCGCCGGGCTGCGCGCGTGGGCGCGCGGCCGCACGGTGCCGGCCGGCTGAGTGCCGCGATGGAGGCGAACGCTCGGGCACGTCGTCGCGTTCCTCCCCGGCATCGGCCTGCCGCCGCGCGCGGCGATGGTCGAGGGCGACACCTTCCTGCCCGGCATCCGCATCACGCGCGGCGAACTCGTCTCCCCAAGCCCTGAGCAGCGCCGCTCCCCGCCCGCCCGTCACTCCACCGCGAGATGTCGCTGCATGCGCCGTGCGATGTAGTCGACGGTGAAGCTGCGCAGGCGTGCATCGAGGATGAAGCCGCAATGGCCGCCATGCGCGGCGATGTCGAGCTCGACGTTCGACGGCAGCTGCAGCGCGTGGAAGTCGGCGACCGGGATGACCGGATCGTCTGCCGCGGTGAGGATCGTCGCCGGCACCTCGAGCGTACGCAGCCGATCGCCCGCGATCGAATAGCCGTCGAGGTAGGCGTCGAGCGAACCGAAGTCGGTGTGGCGCAGCACGAGCGCGCGCGTGAGCCCGCGCAGGTCGGCGGCGAGCTCCTGCGCGCTGAACCAGTCGACCTCGGGAAACAGCTCGCGCTTGCGCCGCAGCGACTCGCGCCACTTGTGCAGGAAATAGCGCTGGTAGATCCACGGAGCTCGCTCGAGCCCGAACAGGCCCGCGGCAGGGCTGACCACCGGGCACACCGCGATCGCATAGCGCACCGCGTCGGGCGCGCGCGACGCCACGCGCAGCGCGAAGTTGCCGCCGAGCGAGAACCCGGCGAGCGCGACCGGTGCGGCCGCGAACATGTCGCGCACCGCGCGCACCGCGGCGACGACTTCGTCGATGCGGTTGGAGTGGAACAGCTCGCGGTTCAGGTGATGCGTGTCGCCGTGGTCGCGGAAGTTGAGGCGGAACACGTCGAAGCCGTCGCCGAGCAGGCGTGCTCCGGTGCCGACCACGTAGGACGAGCGCGCGCTGCCTTCCCAGCCGTGCAGCAGCACGACCAGCCCGAGCGCCCGCGCGCGCCCGCGCTGGCGCGCGAGGAAGCCCTGCAGGCGCACGCCGTTGCCGCAGTCGAGCAGGTGTTCCTCGCTGCCGCGGTCCAGATCCCGCTGCGCGCCACGCAAGGCGAGGCGGCGCAGCGCGCTCGAGGCGAGGATCGATTGCAGGTGCGGATTGGCGAGCCAGCGTGGCGGCCGGAAATCGACGCCGCGCGGCAGCTCGCCGCGGCGTTCGTCCTTGCCGGCGGCGAGCAGCGCGGCCTCAGTCGTCGCCATAGCCGAGCGTCTGCACGATGCGCGCCCGGCTCAGTTCCGCCATGCGCCGGCGGGCCTCGGGCGTCGCCGGCACCGGTTCGAGGAAATGGATCTCCGCGTCCATCGCGGGGTTGCCGAGCACGCGCAGGAAGTTCGTGAAGAAGCTTTCCTTGCGGCCGAACGGGACGCGCGGATCCTGGCGGCCGTCGCGGCCGTAGCGCAGCGCGACCGGTTGCACCGCGACATCGGCGTCGAGCGCGGTCTGGAAGATGCGCGCGTGGAAGGTGCCGACGCGGTCGCCGTGGCCGCTGCCACCCTCGGGAAACACGCCGACCGGCTCGCCCGCGCGCAGGCGCTCGACCACGCGTGCCATGACTGCGTTGAGCGAATCGGTGTTGCCGCGGCGATGGAAGATCGTGCCCGCGCGCGAGGCGAGCCAGCCGACGAAGGGCCAGCCGGCGATCTCGCTCTTGGCCACGAAGCTGACCGGTCGCCGGCTGTGCATGAGCTCGATGTCGAGCCATGAAATGTGATTGGCGACGTAGAGCACCGCGCCCGGCAACGGCTCGCCGAAACTGCGGATGCGCAGGCCGAAGATGCGCACGAGGCGTGCCGACCACCAGCGGATCATCGCCTTCTCGAACGTCGTGCGGCCGACGCGGATGCGTGCGGCGAGCGGGTTCAGCGCGAGCAGCGCGAGCGGCACGGCGACGATCGCGTGCAACAACAGCTGCGGCACGCGCCAGCCGTAACGCCAGGGTCGCAAGCGGTCGCTCGACGGTACGGCGGCAACGGGGGATTCGACGAGTCGGTTCATCGTGGCCTGCAGGTATCGACGTGATAGTAGCGGAGTCTGGTGCGCCGCCGCACGAGGCTGCACGAAGCGTTCAGCCGTCCTGCAGGCGTTCGGCCGCTTCGGCGAGGTCGGCCAGGTGCTGCTCCCACCAGCGCTCCTCGCCGACCTGCGGAAAGCCGCGCGGGAAGGCCGGATCGTGCCAGCGCGCGGCGACCCAGCCGGCCCAGTGGATCTGCCGCATCAGGCGCAGCGGTTCGACGAGGTCGAGTTCGCGCGGATCGAAGTCACGAAACTCGGCATAGCCTTCGAGCAATGCGTCGAGCGCGCGCGGCGATGGCGCGAGCATCCACAGGTCCTGCACGGCCGGGCCAGTGCGCGCGTCGTCGAGGTCGACGAAATGCGGGCCGGCATCGGTCCACAGCACGTTGCCACCGTGGCAGTCGCCGTGCAGGCGCAAGGTCGCCGGCGCGACGCTCGCGAAGCGCGCGTCGACGAGGTCGGCAATCGCCACGGTGCGCGCGCGGTAGCGCTCCTCCAGGTGGCGCGGCAGCAGCGGCGAGGCGAGCACCGCGCGGGCCGCTTCGCGCACGAAGCCGTCGCCGTCGATCGCGCCACGGACGCGAAAGCGACTGCGCGCCCCGACCGCGTGCAGGCGCGCGAGCAGGCGCCCCATCCAGGCGAGATGGTCGGCCGATTCGAGCTCGGGCGCGCGGCCGCCGCGGCGCGGATAGAGCGTGTAGCGGAAACCCGCGTGCACGAGCAGGGTCGCGCCGTCGACGACGAGCGGCGCGACGACCGGCAGTTCCGCCGCGGCGAGTTCGAGCGCGAACGCGTGTTCCTCGGCGATCGCCGCATCGCTCCAGCGCGCGGGCCGGTAGAACTTCGCGACCAGCGGCGCACCGTCCTCGATGCCGACCTGGTAGACGCGGTTCTCGTAGCTGGGCAGCGCGAGCAGGCGGCCGTCGGTCGCGTAGCCGGCCGCCTCGATCGCGTCGAGCACGGTGTCGGGCGTGAGCGCGTCGTACGGCGCGGCCGCCGTCATCCTCAGACCGCCTTCGGCGTCGGCCGCGGCACCACCGCGAGCGTGAGGCGCGAAATGCAGACGAGCCGCGCGTGCGCGTCGACGATGCGGATCTCCCACACCTGCGTCGTGCGGCCGATGTGCACCGCGCGCGCGGTGCCGGTGACGTCGCCTTCGGTCGCCGCGCGCACGTGGTTGGCGTTGATGTCGAGCCCGACCGCCATCTCGCTCGCCTCGATGCACAGGTTGCCGGCGAGGCTGCCGAGCGATTCGGCGAGCGCGACCGACGCACCGCCGTGGAGCAGGCCGAACGGCTGCCTGGTGCGCGCGTCGACCGGCATCGTGCCTTGCACCCAGTCGTCGCCGATCGCGGTCACGCGCATGCCGAGGTGCTCGACCAGGCAGCCGCGGTTCCACGCGTTGATGCGCTCGAGGTCGGTGGTCTGCTTCCAGATCGGCATGGCGCGGGCTCCGCGGTGGGGGCGGGGACTATAGCCTGCGGGCCCGGGGCCGGGGGCCGAAAGAACGCGGTCAGGCGCCGGCGTATTTCGCCGCGCAGGCCCCGAAGCTCATCACCGGGGCGACGACGAGGCCGTCCGCCTGCGGCTTGGCGCCGGCGTCGACGAAGATCATGTGGTTGCTGTTCGCCGCGAGCCGGTACGGCCACGACGCGGCGACGTCGACCACGCCCACATCGAAGGTCAGCGAGCGGTCCTCGAGCGCGACGAGCCAGTGCTGGTTGTCGCGCCGGTCCGACATGCTGATGATTGCGCCGCGCGCGAGGCGGCCGTCGATCGACGGTTTCAGCACGACCGCGTCGTCGAGGTCGCGCAGCCGGTCATGCGTGCGCGCATGGAAGGCGCCCGAAACGACGAGGTGCGCGGACACCATGTGGTTGTGCACGTGCGGAATGATCGTGCCGCCGCGACGCATGCCGAATACGCGCACGAACCAGGCGCGCCGCGCGCCGGGCGAGACGAGGTCGGCAGGGAGCACGGGATCGGCGACGTCGGCGAGCCGCGTCGGATAGCGGAACCCGCGCTCGAGCCGGTCGATGTCGAGCCAGGCGACCAGGTCCTCGACCGCGACCGAGGTGTTGAGCTGCTCGATGCGCGCCTGCCAGTCGGTGACCGCCAACTCGCCGCGCACGACGCGCCCGTTGAGCACGGCGAGTTCGCGCGCCCAGCGCACGAGCGGCTCGGGCCGGCCGCCCGCCCAGGCGCGCGAGCCGGCGAGCGCGGCGAGCAGGATCGCGCCGGCGCCGGCACCCTGGAGGAAGCGGCGACGCGCGTCGTCGGTGCCGGCGCGATCGGATTCGCCCGTATCGGGGATACGCGTTCCGCCCATGTCCGTGCTCCTCCGTTCGCCACGCGCATCGTCGCCGCGGCAGATGGCCGGACGAGGGCATGCACCTGCGTTTTCGCGGCCCGCGTCGAATTGGGCGACAATCACCGCCACTCCACGATCCCCGATCGCGTGTCCCACACCGTCACCCTGCAGGCCAGCGGCAAGCGTTTCGACGTGCTGCCCGGCGAGACCGTGCTCGAAGCCGCGCGACGTGCCGGCCTCGCCCTGCCGTACTCCTGCCTCGCCGGCGTGTGCGGCAGCTGCAAGGCGACCCTTGTCGAGGGCGCCTGCACCTATCCGCGCAATCCGCCGAGCGCGCTCAACGCGGCCGAACAGCTGCGCCACCAGGTGTTGCTGTGCCAGGCCGTGCCGAGCGGCGACATCACGATCGCCGCGCGCGAGGTCGCCTCGGTCGCCGACATTCCGCGTCGGCGCCTCACGCTGCGCATCGCCGGCAAGCGCCTGCTCAGCCACGACGTGATGCGCCTGCACCTCGCGCCCGCACCCGGCGAGCGCCTGCGGCGGCTGGCCGGCCAGTACCTCGACGTGCTGCTCGAGGGTGGCCGCCGGCGCGCGTTCTCGATCGCGAATGCGCCTGCACACACCGGTTCGCACGACGACGACGCGATCGAGCTGCACGTGCGCCGCGTCGCCGGCGGCGACTTCACCAATGCGGTGTTCGACGTGCTGCAGCCCGGCGCCGAACTCGACGTCGAGGGCCCGCTCGGTACCTTCGTGCCGCGCGAGGACAGCGAGCGACCGCTGCTGTTCATGGCCGGCGGCACCGGCTTCGCGCCGATCAAGGCGCTCATCGAACACTTCCTCGCACTCGGCACGCGGCGACCGATCGCGCTGTACTGGGGCGCGCGCAGCGCGGCCGAGCTGTACCTGCGCGAACTGCCCGCGCGCTGGGCGCGCGACGTCGCGGCGTTCCGCTTCGTCCCTGTCGTGAGCGATCCGGAAGCAGGCGCGACGGCCCGCATGGGACTCGTGCACGAAGTGTTGCTCGACGACGAACCGGACCTGTCCGGCTTCGACGTCTACATGAGCGGACCGCCGGCGATGGTCGATGCAGGCCGCCGCGCCTTCGCCGACGCGGGCTTGCCCGAGGAGCGCCTGTACTACGATTCGTTCGACTACGCGCCGGACGTGATCGCGCAGATCCTGCGCGGACGCGCCGGCATCGACGGCCCCTGAGGAACATCCGGGGTCGCCCTGCGGTCCATCCGCGATCCATCGAAGAGATGCACCATGCACCGCGCGCTCCTGCTTCCGTTCGTCCTGCTCGCCCTCCTCGCCAGCGCGCCCGTCGCGGCGATGCGTTGCGGCAACCGCCTCGTCAGCGACGGCGCGCAGGATTTCCAGGTCCGCGAGCGCTGCGGCGATCCGTTCTGGAGCGACCGCTGGACCGACGTCGTCGTGCTCGGTCGCGACGGGCCGCTCGAGAGCCAGCGCGAAGTGCAGTACGACGCCTGGTACTACAACTTCGGCCCGCGCCAGCTCATGCGCCGGCTCCTGTTCCGCGACGGCGTGCTCGCGCGCGAGGACACGCTCGGCTACGGCGTCGACCGCATCGGCGAAAACTGCGAACCGAACCGCCTGCTCGACGGCCTCAGCGCCGGCGAACTCGTCGCGCTCTGCGGCGAACCCGCGTCGCGACGCAGCCGCAACGACGCGCTCGTGCGCCGGCCCGCGCCCGGTGTCGAGCGCTGGCGCGAACAGCGGCGCGAGGACTGGATCTACGATTTCGGCGACCGCCGCCGCGTCCGCCTGGTACGCCTCGTCGACGGCCGCGTCGACACGGTCGAATCGCTCACGCGCTGAGAGCCGATCCAGCTCTTCGTCGCGGCGGTCGAAGGCACCGGGTCCGGGTTTTCGCCGGGACGACGAGCAGGTTTCGCGAGCGCACGCGCCGGGCAACGCCATCCAAGCAAGCAGCAGAACTCCGGCGCAAGCCGGAATCCAGCGTGGTCTTGACGCCGGCAACAGGAAAAAATGGATTCCCGCTTTCGCGGGAATGACGGCGGTGTGGGACGAACGCGCTGGGTCCCGGCTTTCGCCGGGACGACAGGGTAGCTCCGCGCTTCTGCGCTTTTGCGCTTCTGCTTGTGCTCCACCGGGTCCCCTCGGCGCCGGCGGGCGGCGGCCGAAATGGCCCGAAGGGGGCGCGCGATGGATCGCGCGCATTGCGCCGCCAGCGCAGGGATGCGCTCGGCGCAACCGGCCGACGACCGCGGACCCGCGAGGCGAAGCCTCGCGGGCGGCGACGCGGGGTGCCCTTTCTCTCGGTGCCTTCCCTTTGGGCAAGCAAAGAGAAGGCACCCGCTCGCCGCCGAGGCGAGCGGAACCTTGCGACAGCGTCGCGCTACGCGAAAGAAGCCGCGCACCGCGTGAGCCGACGCCTCACCCCATCACGCGAAAAGCTGGATTCCGGCTTTCGCCGGAATGACGGCGTTCTCGCTCGCCGCGAGGCAGGTGGAACCAAGCCACGGCGTCGCGACGAGCGAAGCAAGCCTTGCGCGGCTGACCGCGCGACACCCTACGCAGCCGGAAGGCGCGGCACGCCGTGCTCGCTGCGTTCCTCGAATGCGATCGGCCGCGTGTCGAGCGCATCGCGTGCGAGCAGGGGCGCGAGCGCGACGGTCGCCTCGCCGCGCATGCAGCGCAGCGCATTGGCGTACGCGGTGGCCGCGCCGGCGAGGTCGTTTTCGCCCTTGCGGCAGTCGCCGACTGCCTCCCACGTCGCCGCCGAGGGCGTCAGCGCGAGCGCGCGCTCGAGCGCATCCTCCGCCTTGCCGTACTGGCCCTGCAGCACGTACAGCCGGCCGAGCGTGGTGAGCAGCGGCGCGCTGTTCGGCGCGAGCGCGAGCCAGGACTCCGCCACGCGCAGGCGCGCGCCGGCCTCGGCCGCGCCGAGTTCGCCGTAGACGGTCGCGAGCAGGTCGCTCCATTCGCGCCGCTGTGCCGATTCGATCTCATCCATCGCGGCGAGCACCTGCCCCAGCCCGGCGGCACGGCGCGCGAACGCGGCGACGAGTTCGGCGCGCTTGCGCTGCGCGCGCGTCGCGCCGCTCCACGCCGCGGCGAGTCGTGTCGCGTCGGGCGCCGCCGCGAGCACGGCGGCGAGCACGCGTGTCTCGAGCGCCGCCTGCGCGTCGGCGGTCAGCGACTGGCTGCGCGCGATCGCGGGCAGGGCGTCGAGCGCCGCCTGCACCTCGCCGCAGGCGAGCGCGGCTTCGGCGAGCAGGCGCCAGCCGCGGGGCGACAGCTCGCCCGTCGCTGCCTTCGGCTTGAGCAGGGCGAGCGCCTCGGCATGGCGACCGCCTTCCACGAGGAAGCGCGCACGCGTCGCGTCGGCCGCGCGCAGGCCGCCCGCACCGACGTCGTCGAGTGCCTGCGATGCGCGCTCGGGCGCGCCGCGTTCGTAGGCGGCGCGCGCCGACACGAGCAGCGCGGGTGTGCGGAACGCGCTGTTCTGCGCCGCGCGCGCGAGGTCGCGTTCGGCCTGCGCGTAGTCGCCTTCGGCGAACGCGGTGAGGCCGGCGGCGAGTCGTTCGCGGCCACGCCGCTTGACCGAGCGGCCCCAGGCGCGGAACGGCCAGCGCGCGAGACCCCAGGCCAGGGTGAGCGAGGCCCATGCCAGCAGCAGCAGCGCGATCGCGACGACGAGGCTCGATTCGACCGTCGTGCCGCGCAGGCGCACCTGCACGTAGCCGGGATCCGCCGCCAGCCAGTGCCAGGCGAGCGCCGCGACGAACGCGGCGAGGAGGAACAGCAGGACGGTGCGCCAGAGCCTCATGTGCCCGCTCCGTCCGGCGCGGCCACCCGCGCCGCCGGCACCGGGGGATGCGCGAGCGCGCGCGTCGCGCGCAGGTTGCGCAATTCCTTCAGCGCGCTGCCGAGTTCGGGCAACGCGGGGGCGAGCGGTTCGGCCGCGAGCCGGTCGATGTCGGCGAGTGACGCGCGCGTGGGCGGGGCAGCCTCGTCGAACGTTGCGGTGATGCCCGTGCGGGCACGGCCGAGCGCGGCCTTGTAGCCGTCGCCGTCGCGCGCGAGCAGCGCCGCCTCGGCGTCACGCAGGTCGAGCACGACGAGCGAGCGCGCGAGGCCCGGGTCGCGCGCGGCCAGCGGGTCGCCGTCGTCGTGGCTGATCTTCACGAACTGTTCGATGAAACCGGACCAGCGCGACGTCGTCGCCGGCCCTGCCTGCGCCGCGGCCTGGCGTGCGGGCAACGCGGCGGCAGCCTCGCGCAGGCGCGCGAGCGCGGCGAGCGCCGCGTGCGTTTCGGCCGGCCGGCTCGCCTCCAGCGCCTGGCGTTCCGCGCCGATCGTCTGGCGCACCGACGCGAACACCGGGTCTTCCGCCGCGGCGAGCGCCGAATCGGCCAGCCGGTACGCGGAAATCGCCGCCGCTGCGTCCTGGAACAGGGCGAGACGCTCCCGTGCCTGCTGCAGGAGGAACTCCGCCTCGTTCAGCGCGAGCGCATCGCGTCCGCTGAGGCGCTGCTCGGACAGGTTGGCCACTGCGTCCTCGAGATGGCGCGAACGCTCGCCGAGCGCGAGCAGTTCCTCGCGCACGCTCTTGTTGACGTCGTCGGCATCGGTGAGGCGCGCGCGCAGGCCGTCGATGTCGCGCTTGCGCTGGTCGACCGTGCGCGACAGCGCGTCGAGGCGCGCACCGAGATCGTCGATCGCACCGGCTTGCGCGGCCGCGCGACCGTGTTCGAGCGCGTAGACACGCCACAGCGCGACGAGCGCGACGACCAGCGCGGCGAAGGCGACCAGCCAGGCGAGGCGGGCACCGCCGCGCCCCGTGGCGGCGCGCGGCGGCGTCCGCGGCGCAAGTTCGCGGCCGGCGGCTGGCGAGGTACTTCCGATGTCTTCGCTCATGTCCGCATGCTAGCCGAAAGCGCCGGCGCCGGCAGCGCGGCACGGCGTCACGTCCGGCGGTCGGCGAGCGCGCGCGATGCCGTCGCGAGCAGGTCGCGCGGCGCCGCCGACGCCGCGGTCGCGATCTCCGCGAAGCCGGCCGCACGCGCGGCCGCGGCCAGGCGCGCGCTGCTGACCACGATCGGCCGTGCGCGCAGGCGCGCGAGCAGCGGCGATGGCAGCGCGGCGACGAGGTTCGCGAGCGCCTCGCCGCTCGACAGCAGGGTCACGAGCGGGTCCTTGGCCACGGCGAGGGCGTCGAAATGGCGGCGTGTCAGGCGCGGCGGCAGTCGCCGGTACACGTGGATCGGCAGGACGTCCGCGCCGCGCGCGCGCAGCGTCGGCGCGATGAGGTCGCGCCCGCCGGGCGCGCCGACGAGGGCGAGGCGGCGGCCGTGCATGTCACCGAGCCCGGGCAGCGCGAGCAGGCCTTCGCTGTCGGCACGCTCCGGCGCGGTCGCGTCGATGCCATGCCGGGCAAGCGCCGCGCGCGTGCCCGCGCCGACCGCGAACACGACGGCGCGCGCGGGCACGGAAAGGCATGGCGTGCGATCCAGCGCAAAGCGCACGGCCGCGGGACTCGTGAAGATCCAGGCGTCGATGGCGCCGGGCGGGCGCGCCACCGGCAGCGCGCGCAACGACAGGCCCGGCAAGGACAGTGCGCACGCGCCGAGCCGGCGCGCGCTGCGCAGCAACGCGGTCGCATCGGGGCGCGTCACCACGACGGTCGCGCCCGCGAGCGCGCGGCCCGCGTCGACGCGCGGCAGGCGTGCGGGAGTCGGCATGGCCGCATCATACGGCCGCGCTTGAGGCGCGCGCAGCGTGTGCGCACACTTGCCCTTTTGCCGGACATGCCGATGCACGCACCCTCCTCCGCGCTCGCCACGCTGCGCGGCGAACTCGACCGCATCCCGCTCACGCGCGCGATGGGCCTCTCGGTCGCCGATTTCGACGGCGCCTCGCTCGCGCTCGCCGCGCCGCTCGCGCCGAACGTCAACGACAAGGGCTGCGCCTTCGGCGGCAGCCTCGCGAGCCTGATGACGCTGGCCGGCTGGGGCCTGCTCGAGCTCGTGCTGCAGGCGCGCGCGATGCACGCGGACATCTACGTGCAGGACAGCAGCATCCGCTATCTCGCCCCGGTGTGGCACGACTTCCGCGCGATCGCCGCGGCGGCACCTGGCGAATCGCTCGACGCGTTCGCCGCCACGCTCGCCGAGCGCGGCAAGGCGCGACTGCGCGTGCACTGCCGCGTCCCCTTGCCCGACGACGGCGACGCGGCCACGCTCGATGCGCGCTTCGTCGCGCTGGTTCCGCGCTGACGCGGCGTCGCGCTTGCTGCACAATCGACGCATCCGCCGCGGAGGTTCGCCATGCATCGCCTGTCGTCCGTCCTGTTGATTGCCGCCCTCGCCCTGCTCGGCGGTTGCGCGACCGAGAAGATGCGCTCCAAGACCACGCTGCTCGACGAGACGCTGCGCAGCTACGCGGCGACGATCCGCTGGGGCGAGGTTTCGCAGGCGCTGAATTTCGTCGAGCCGAAGGCCCTCGCCGAGCACCCGCCGACCCAGCTCGAACTCGACCGCTTCCGCCAGGTGCGCGTGACCGGCTACAACGAGCAGCCGGTCGTGCCGGTGAGCGAGGACGAGATGCACCAGACCGTGCAGATCGAGCTCGTCAACGTGAACACGCAGAGCGTGCGCTCGGTGATCGACCGCCAGGTCTGGAAGTACGACGAGGCCGGCAAGCGCTGGTGGCTGACGACCGGCCTGCCGGACATTTCGCGGCACGACTGAGGCGCGCCGCGCGCGGGCCGGCTTTCCTCGCAACGGCGCGTGCCGGATAATCGCCGGCCGCGCACGTCCCGTGCCCCCGCCAGCGAAGCCGATGTCCGACGTCCTGCACCGCCTGCCCGAGTTCCTCGGCAACCACTTCTACCTCACCCTCGCGTTCGTCGGCGTGTTCGTCGCGTTGCTCGTCACCGAGGCGCAGCGGTTCACGCGCGGCTATGCGGCGCTGACCCCGGCCGGGCTCACCCAGCTCATCAATCGCGAGAACGCGCTGGTCGTCGACGTGTCGGCGCTGGCCGAGTTCGAGAAGGGGCACATCCCCGGCGCGAAGCATGTCGCGATGAGCGCGCTCGATCCCGCCCACAAGGACCTCGCCAAGGCGCGCGAGCAGCCCATCGCGCTCGTCTGCCGCAACGGGCAGACGTCGGCCCAGGCCGCGCAACGCCTCAAGAAGGCCGGCTTCCAGAAGGTGTTCTGGCTCGAGGGTGGCGTCGCAGCGTGGAACGAGGCGCAGATGCCGCTCGTCAAGGGTCGCGCCTGAGGCAGGTCCCTGTGTCTGGCCGTCTGGACGGCCAAACGCCCGGCCGGCGGCCGGCGACCCCGGCAGCGGACCGCGACGCGTCACCGGATCCGGGAGCCGCGACCCGGTTCGCGCCGCCCCGCGTACCGCGTCGCATCGCGTCCGCCCCGTTCCCGCGGCCCGCGTGCGCGCCCGGCGCGTCCGTGGGATAATCGACGGCCTTTACCTCTCAATCGAGCACATCATGGCAGACAACACCAACGGCGCGGCCGCGCCCGAGCAGAACCAGGCGCAGCTGAACCTGCAGCGCATCTACGTCAAGGACGTTTCGTTCGAGGCGCCGGGCGCTCCGCAGATCTTCCAGCAGCAGGGCCAGCCGAACGTCGAGCTCAACCTCGCGCAGCGCGTCGCGTCGATCGGCACGGACGTCTACGAGGTCGTGCTCAGCGTCACCGCGACCTGCCGCGTCGAGGACAAGACCGCGTACCTCGCCGAGGTGCAGCAGGCCGGCATCTTCGGCCTCACCGGCTTCGACGCGCAGGCGCGCGAGGCCGTGCTCGCGACCTATTGCCCGAACGTGCTGTTCCCGTACGCGCGCCAGGTGATTTCCGAGCTCGTGCAGAATGGCGGTTTCCCGCCGTTCTTCCTGCAGCCGATCAACTTCGACGCGCTGTATGCCGAACAGATGCGCCGGCGCGCCGAGTCGGGCGCTCCGCAGGGCGCGAACGCCTGATCGCGCGCGGCCGCGGATGATGGCCGTGCGCCACGCCTCGTCCACCGCGATCCGCCGCCGGCGGGTCGCGGTCGTCTCGTGATGAATGCCTTCGTCGTGCTCGGCGCGGGCTCGTGGGGCACCGCGCTCGCGGTGCAGCTCGCGCGCAACGGCGTGCCGACCACGCTGTGGGGCCGCACGCCGCAGGCCGTCGTCGACATGGCGACGACGCGGCGCAACGCGCGTTACCTGCCCGACCTCGAAATCCCCGACGCGCTGCAGTTGTCGGGCGCGCTCGAGCCGTGCGTGCGCGACGCCGGCACCCTGCTCCTTGCGGTGCCGAGCCATGCCTTCGACGACCTGCTCGCGGCGATCGCGCCGTGGGTCGCGCCAGGCATCGGCATCGCCTGGGCGACCAAGGGCTTCGATCCCGCGTCGGGCCGTTTCCTGCATGAACTCGTCGCCGCGCGCCTGCCCGGCCATCCTGCCGCGGTCGTGACCGGGCCATCGTTCGCGCGCGAGGTCGCGATCGGCCTGCCGACCGCGCTGACCGTGCATTCGGCCGACGCCACCTTCGCCCGGGACGTCGCGCGCGCGCTGCACTCGCCGCGCTTCCGTGCGTACACCGGCAGCGATGTGCTCGGCGCGGAACTCGGCGGCGCGATGAAGAACGTGCTCGCGGTCGCGACCGGCGTCGCCGACGGCATGCAGATGGGCCTCAACGCGCGTGCCGGTCTCATCACGCGCGGCCTCGCCGAAATGCTGCGCCTCGGCGCCGCACTCGGCTCGCGCGCGGAAACGCTGATGGGCCTCGCCGGCCTCGGCGACCTCGTGCTCACCTGCACCGGCGATCTCTCCCGCAACCGCCGGCTCGGGCTCGCGCTCGGCCGCGGCACGCCGCTCGCGCAGGCGATCGCCGGAATCGGCCAGGTCGTCGAAAGCGTGCAGACGGTCGACACCGTGATGAAACTTGCCGACGCGCACGGCGTCGAGCTGCCGATCAGCGCACTCGTGCAGAAGGTGCTGCACGAGGAACTCACGCCGACCGAAGGCATGCGCGCGCTGCTCGCGCGGGAGCAGAAGCCCGAGTATCCCTGAGGGCTGGAGCGCGGCGCGGGCTTGCGGGCCCCAACGGCCGATCGATCACGCGCTGCCGGCGAAGCCGAGCTGGCGCCACGCCTCGTAGACGACTACCGCGACCGCATTCGACAGGTTGAGGCTGCGGTTGCCCGGACGCATCGGCAGGCACAGCCGATGCGGCGGCTCGATCGCATCGAGTACGTCCTGCGGCAAGCCGCGTGTCTCCGGGCCGAACAGGAAGGCATCACCGTCGGCGTAGGCGACCGTGTCGTAGCGGGCGCGGCCACGCGTCGACAACGCGAACAGGCGCCGCGGCGCGACCGCGGCGACGAACGCGCCGAGATCGTCGTGCACGGTGACCTCGGCGAACTCGTGGTAGTCGAGGCCGGCGCGGCGCAGCTTGGCGTGGTCGAGGTCGAAGCCGAGCGGACGCACCAGATGCAGCGCCGCGCCACTGTTCGCGCACAGGCGGATCACGTTGCCGGTATTCGGCGGGATCTCGGGCTGGTAGAGGACGACATGCAGCACGCGCGCATTATCGTGGCGCGCCACGCAGGCGCAAGCGCGGCGCTCGCGCCGCGCCTGCGCGGATCCTCAGTCGGCGGCGAGCAGCACGCCATCGCCGCCCAACATGCGCTCGAACGCGGTGTCGAGCATCGCGAAATCGCCGGCGGCCGCGGTGACGCGCACGGTCGGCATCAGCGTGACCGGCAATGCCTCGCCGGCGGCGAGTTCGGCGGCGGCTTCGGCATCCGGGTTGGCGGCGCGCGCGGTCACGCGCAGTTCCGGCAGCAAGGTCGCGTGCAGCGGCGCGCGGCTCTCGACCGACAGGCCTGCCTCGGCGGCGGCCGCGTGCGGCACGCGCTCGAGGGCGAAGGAACCCGCGACCATCGTCGCGGCCAGGGCGGCGCGGATGAGCGGAGTGCGGACGTTCATGGGTACTTCTCCTTTTGCGAGCTTCCAGATCGTGCAGAGCAAGCGATGTGCCAACGACAAACTGCCCTGCTCACGGTCTTCATGGATGCAGCAAAGGCAAAAAGAGTTGCTAGGCCGGAAGTCACGTCGCGACGCGGCGCGGACGCCACGGGCGGCGGTTTTACGCGGTATTTCACGGGTTTTTCACCCGCGCGCATCCCACGCCGCGACGGTCGCGCGGCGATGGCGGCGATTCGCGCGACGATTCGCGCGGCATGCGCGCGACGCGTCCGCGCCGCGCGGACACGGCCGCGGACACGCCGCGGACAGCTACCAGGGGATCGGGTGTCCGCGCTCGGAGAGGAAGGACCCGCTGTCGCCGGGCTTGAGCGCGTCGATCACGCGCAGCATCGCCGCCACCGACTCCGGCGCGCCAAGCGGCGCGTTCGCCCCGCCCATGTCGGTGCGCACCCAGCCGGGGCAGAGCGCGATGACGATCGCACGCCGCGGTTCGAGCGCGAGCGCTAGCAGCCGGCTCGCCATGTTCAGCGCGGCCTTGCTGATCGAATAACTCGGGCTGTACAGCGAATCGGTACTACCGATCGAGCCGAGCGTGCTGGTCAGGTTGGCGACGCGTGCGCCTTCGGCGAGGCGCGGCGCAAGCGCCTGCGCGAGCAGGAAAGGCCCTTGCGCGTTGGTCGCGAAGCTGTCGGCGAGCGCCTTCGCGTCGATCGCGCCGAAGCGCTCGCCCTCGACGAGCATGCCGGCATTGTTGACGAGCAGGCCGATGCGCAGGTCGAGCGTGGCGATCTCGCGCACGAGTTCGGCGATCGAGCGCGTGTCGGGCAAGGTCAGCGGCAACACGAGCAGGTGGCCCGGATGCGCGCCGGCGAGGCGGGTCAGCTCGAGCGCGCGACCCGGATGGCGGCAGGTGGCGACGACGCGCTCGCCGCGGGCGAGCAGCTGGCGCACGAACTCGAGGCCGATGCCACGGTTCGCGCCGGTGACGAGGGCATGCGCCATGCGCATCTCCTGCGACGCGGCGAACCTTGCCGCCGCGGTGCAGTCTAAGCCATCCCCGGCCACGCGGCGCGGCGCGCGCGCCGACCGCATGACCAACGTCCGTTGCGGCCGCCGCCGGCGCGCGCGTACCCTGCCGGTTTTTCCCCGTTCCGCGCCGCGCCAGGAGAACCCATGCGCAAGCCCCTCGCCTTCCTCGCCGCAACCGTCGCCTTCGCCTGCGGCGGCGTCGCCGCGCATGCCGCCGGCAGCGACGCGATCGACATCCCGTTCACGCGCTTCACCTTGCCGAACGGGCTCACCGTCGTCGTCAGCGAGGACCACAAGGCGCCCGTCGTCGCGGTCAGCGTCTGGTACCACGTCGGCTCGGCCGACGAGCCGGCGGGCAAGACCGGCTTCGCGCATCTGTTCGAACACCTGATGTTCCAGGGCTCGGAAAACCACAAGGACGAATTCTTCCGCCCGTTCGAGCTGGCCGGCGCGACCGACCAGAACGGCACGACCTGGTTCGACCGCACGAATTACTACGAGACGGTACCTACCACCGCGCTCGACATGACCTTGTGGATGGAATCGGACCGCATGGGCCACCTGCTCGGCGCGATCGGCCAGGCCGAGCTCGACGAGCAGCGCGGCGTCGTGCAGAACGAGAAACGCCAGGGCGAGAACCAGCCGTACGGCCGCGTCGACGAGCGCGTCGCGGCGAACGCATTCCCGGCCAACCATCCCTACCACCACGACACGATCGGCTCGATGAAGGACCTCGACGCGGCCTCTCTCGCCGACGTCAGGCAGTGGTTCCAGGCCTGGTACGGCGCGGCCAACGTGACCGTCGCGCTCGTCGGCGACATCACGCCGGAGGTCGCGAAGGAAAAGATGCTGAAGTACTTCGGCGACATCCCGGCCGGGCCGCCGGTGCCGCGCCAGCAGCCGTGGGTCGCGCCGCGCACGGAATCGACGCGCGACACGATGACCGATCGCGTCGCGCAGACGCGCATCGTGCGCGAGTGGAACGTCCCGGGCCTCGCCGACGCCGACGCGGTCCTGCTCGATCTCGCGGCCGACGTGCTCGGGGGTGGCAAGACCTCGCGCCTGTACGAGCGCCTCGTCTACAAGGACAAGCTCGTCGACGACGTCTCGGTGTCGGTGCAGGCGTTCGCGCTCGCCTCGATGCTGCAGCTCAGCGCCGACGTCAAGAATGGCGTCGACCCGGCCAAGGTCGAGGCGGCGATCGCCGACGAATGGAAGAAGTTCCTCGAGCACGGCCCGACCGCGGACGAGCTCGAGCGCGTCAGGACCGACAACCGCGCGCATTTCATCCGCGCGCTCGAGAAGGTCAATTCGAAGGCGAGCGTGCTCGCCGAAGGGCAGGTCTATCGCGACGATCCGGCCGCGTACAAGCAGGACCTCGCCCGCATGGACGCGGCGACGCCGGCGAGCGTGCTCGCCGCGGCGAAGAAGTGGATCGCCCGCGGCGACTACACGCTGACGATCACGCCGGCGGCGAAGGACGACACCAGCGAGCCGGCCGACGAAATGGAGAAGCCGGGTCGTCCCGCGCTCGCCGGGCGCCCAGAAGCCAAGCTGCCGGCCGAACCCGCGCACGCATACACGACGACGCCGTCATCGATCGATCGCAGCAAGGGCGTTCCGGCGGTGGCGACGTTCCCCGACCTCGGCTTCCCGAAGCTCGAGCGCGGCAAGCTCAGGAACGGCATCGACGTCGTGCTCGCGCAGCGCCACGCGATTCCCGTCGTGCAGGTGCAGATGCTGTTCGACGCCGGCTATGCGTCTGACCAGGGCCGCAAGCTCGGCACGTCCGCGTTCACGATGGCGATGCTCGACGAAGGCACCGCCGAACTCGATTCGCTCGAGATCGCGCGTCGCGCCGAGCGGCTCGGCGCGATCATCGGCGCCGGCTCCGGCCTCGACAGTTCCAACGCGAGCCTCAATGCGCTCGCCTCGCAGCTCGAGCCGTCGCTGAAGCTGTTCGCCGACGTCGTGCGCAACGCCGCCTTCCGTGATGCCGACATCGCGCGCATCCGCGGCCAGTGGCTCGCGCGCATCGCGCAGGAGAAGACGCAGCCGACGAGCCTCGCGCTGCGCAGCCTGCCGCCGCTCATCTACGGCGCCGGCCATGCCTACGCGATTCCGTTCACCGGCTCGGGCACCGAGGCATCGATCAGCTCGCTCGACGCGGCGGACCTGCGCGCCTGGGTGCGCGACTTCATCCGCCCCGACAACGTGACGATCCTCGTCGCCGGCGACACCACGCTGGACGCGGTCATCGCGAAACTCGACGCCGTGTTCGGCGACTGGAAGGCCGCGGACACGCCGGTACCGAAGAAGAACATCGCGCACGTCGACGCGCCGAAGCAGCCGCGCCTGTTCCTGCTCGACAAGCCCGGCGCGTCGCAGTCGCTGATCCTCGCCGGCGTCGTCGCGCCGTCGACGAAGGCGAAGAACAACCTCGAGATCCGGACCATGAACGGCGCGTTCGGCGGCAGCTTCACCTCGCGCCTCAACATGAACCTGCGCGAGGCGAAGCACTGGGCGTACGGTGCCGGCAGCCTGCTGTCGAACGCGATCGGCCAGCGTCCGTTCCTCATGTACGCGCCGGTGCAGACCGACAAGACTGCCGAGTCGGTGGCCGAGATCCTGCGCGAAGCGAAGGAACTCGTCGGCACGCGTCCGCTCACGCACGAGGAAATCGACAAGATCAAGGTCGGCGACGTGCGAAGCCTGCCCGGCGAATACCAGACGACCGGCTCGGTGCTCGCGGCGATCACGAGCATGAAGCTGTACGACCGTCCGGACGACTACGTGCAGACGCTGAAGGCGCGCATCGAGGCGCAGACCGACGAGGCCGTGCAGGCGGCCGCGCGCGAAGTCGTGCGCCCGGACGCGCTCACCTGGGTGGTCGTCGGCGACCTCGCGCGCATCGAAGCGTCGCTGCGCAAGCTCGAACTCGGCGCCGTCGAAGTGATCGACGCCGACGGCAGGAAGGTGCGCTGAGCGGACGGACCCGTACGCCGGCGGACCATCGGCGGCCGGCGCACCGCCCCTCACCCGTCGTCCCGGCGAAAGCCGGGACGCTTTCGCCCGCACCGGACGGCACGTCCCGGATCGCGGCTTTGGCCGGGACGGCGCAGCTTCGCCATCTCGAAGTCATCGTTCAGTCCGCGCGCGCTAGCATGCGCGCGCCCGGTCGGAGGAAATCCCATGAAGCGTTGGTCACCGCTGCTCGTCCTGTGCCTGCCGCTTGCCGCCTGCAGCTGGGGCATCAGGCTCGACTCCGGTGGCGAAAAGGTGCGTACCGCATGGAACGGTGACATCGACGGCTGCCGCGACGTCGGCAAGGTCACCGTGTCGGTGCTCGACCATGTCGGCCCGATGGATCGCAACGGCCTCAAGGTGCGCGATGAACTGGAAGTGCTTGCGCGCAACGAGGCGGCCACCCTCGGCGCCGATACGATCAAGCCGCTCGGCGAGCCGCGCGACGGCGAGCAGCCCTGGGGCGCCTACCACTGCGGCCGCCACGATCGGGCACCGATGAAGATCGAGCAGAAGAACGCGGACGGCTCGACCGAGACGTTCCCGATCCGGAATTGAGCACGGCACGCGGCCGAAGCGACGCGTTCCCGATCGGTCCTAGCGCTCGTTCGCGCGGATGCGCCGCGTTGCCGCGGCCGGCGACGGCCGGCGCTCGTGCGACGAATGCGCAGGTGGCGCCGCCGCGGCCTGCGCCGGGCGTGGCCGCACGATCGCATCGAACGGCACGACGTCGGCGCCCGGATCGAACCGGCACGGCCCGTCGGCGAGGTCACCCGCGACGAGCGTCTCGCACTGCTGCTGCAGGTCGGCGACCTGCGGTTGCGGCGCGCCGCCGATCCAAGTCCGCAGCGCCTCCCAGCCGGCCACGCCTTCCGCATCACTGAAGCCGCAATGGCTCGGCACGTCCTCGTCGACGATCGCGACGACGCGCTTGTCCGGCGCGATGCGCTCGCGCACGACGTCCTGGTTGCCGGGCACGACGAGCTGGTCGCGGCTCGTGTGCATCGAGATCACCTTGACCGCGCCGGTGTCGCCGCGGAAGTCGGACGCGCGGCGCAACGCGAGCGCGGCCGCGGGGTCGGCGACGAGGCGTTCGATGCCGGCGTCCACCAGCGGGTCGCTCGAATAGTCCACGCCCGCGGTGGTGAAGGGATTGCGGCCGCCGAGCTTGTCCGGTGCGCGCACGATGTCGGCGAGCACGTAAGTCGCGTAGCCGATGTTGGTCACGAAGAAATGCTCGTCGGTGATATGCGTGAAGGCCATGAGCTCGTCGAGCCGTCGCTGCATCGCGTCGTTGCGCAGGTAGGGTGGCAGGCTGACGCCGGTGCAGCGGTTCACGGCGACGAGGGCGCGCAGCACGCTCGCATCGTCGGCGATGTCGCCGATGTCGTCGGGAATGTCGGCGAGGTCCACCGCCCACGGCAGTGGCTCGTCGCCCTGCGGCAGGTCACCGGCGTCGCGGCAGACGACGTCGTAGGCGAGGCGCAGGTCGATCGCGCTGTCCCACAGGCGCGAACCCGCCGCCGCCGGACACAGCGCGTACGCACCGCGCATCGGTGGCAGGCCGCGTGTTTCGGCGAGGCGCAAGGTGACGAGGCCACCCATCGAGCCACCGTAGGGAATGATCTCGCCGGGTTCGCCGACCTGCGCGGCGAACAGGCGCACCAGCTCGCGGTTGTCCTCGATCGCGGTGAACAATGCCCATCCGCGCTGCCGGTAACTCGTCGCGGCGACGGCATAGCCCTCCGCGAGCATGACCCGGCGCAGCGGCCCGAGCCCGGGAGCATTCGCGGGTGGCTTGAGGTCGAAACCGTGCTGGTACAGCACGAGCGTGTCGCCCGCGCGCCAGCCATCCGGCACCTCGAACTGGTACCAGGCGCCCGATGCCGCCTCGCCGCTGTACACGCGGCTCGCCGCGTGCGCGCCGACGGCGGCGACGAGCGCGACGAGCACGGTGGTTCGCTGCAGCCAACTTCGCATCATGGGCCCCTCCGGAACGGCGCGCGCCACGTTACGGGAGCTTGCCTGAGCGCCGCATTACCGGCGCCCTGCGCGCGGATCGAACGCCGCGGCAGTCCGGGCAGGTAGAATCCGCGCCCATGCCAGCCGCTCCGTCGCGTGTCCGTACGCCCAATCCCCTGCTCGCCGCGCTCGGTCGCGTGCTCGAGGCCGTGCTCGCGCGCGCGATCGCGCTCGACCCGGACACGCGCGCGCGCCTCGCGGCGCTCGACGGTCGCGCCGTCACGCTCGATCTCGCCGGCGCGAGCGGACGCAGCGCACCGGCCCTGCGCATCGTCGTCGACGGCGGGCGCCTGCGCGTCGGCCCCGCCTTCGAAGGCGACAGCGCGCTGCGCGTCGCCGCGACGCCGGGCAGCCTGCTCGGCCTCGCGCTGGCGCGCGGTCGCGACGATGCGTTGCCGCCCGGACGCGTGCAGATCGCCGGCGACGCCGAACTCGCGCGGCGACTGGAACAGCTCCTGCGCGGCTATGCGCCGGACATCGATGCCGCGTTCGCGCAGGCGTTCGGCGACGTCGCCGGCGTCGCGATCGCGCGCGCGCTGCGCAACGCATTCGCCTGGACGCGCGGGTCGGCGCGCTCGCTCGCACGCGACACGGCGGAATTCCTCACCGAGGAAGGACGCGACCTCGTCGCGCGCGCGGAGCTCGACGGCTTCCTCGATGACGTGGACGCACTGCGCGAGCGCGCCGAGCGGCTCGATGCGCGCGTGCGCCGCCTGCGCGCGGGCGGAACCGGCCACGCATGATTCCCCTGCGCCAGTTGCCGCGCCTGCTGCGCATCGCCGGCGTGCTCGCGCGCCATCGCGTCGACGAGCTGCTGCCGGCGTCGCGCCGGCCGCGTTCGCTCGCCTGGCTGCGCGCGCTGATGCCTGCGCCGGGCGCGGACCTGCTCGTCCTGCCGCGCGGCGAACGGCTCGCGCTCGCGCTGACCGCGCTCGGCCCGATCTTCGTCAAGTTCGGTCAGATCCTCTCCACCCGCCGCGACCTGCTGCCGGCCGACGTGGCCGACGCGCTGACCCAGCTGCAGGATCGCGTCGCGCCGTTTCCGGCCGCGCAGGCGCGCGCGGCGATCGAGCGCGCATTCGGCGCCACGATCGAAGCGCGCTACGCGAGCTTCGACGACGCCCCGCTCGCCTCGGCGTCGATCGCGCAGGTGCATGCGGCGACGCTCGCCGACGGCCGCGAGGTGGTGGTCAAGGTGCTGCGGCCGGACATCCACGCGCGCATCGATGCCGACGTCGCGCTGCTGCGCGCGCTCGCCGGCGTGGTCGAGCGCACGCATCCGAGCGCGGACAAGATCCGCCCGCAGGCGATCGTCGACGAGATCGAGACGACCCTCGTGAACGAACTCGACCTGCAGCGCGAGGGTGCCAATGCCTCGCTGCTGCGGCGCAATTTCGCCGGCTCGGACGATCTCTACGTGCCCGAAGTGGTCTGGTCGCACACGAGCGCGGGCGTGCTCACGCTCGAACGCGTGCGCGGCATACCGGTCGACGACCTCGCCGCACTCGACGCGGCCGGCATCGATCGCGTCGCGCTGGCCGAGAAGGGCGTGCGCCTGTTCTACACGCAGGTGTTCCGCGACAACTTCTTCCACGCCGACGCGCACGCCGGCAACATCTGGGTCGACGCGACGCGCCCGGCCGACCCGCGCTTCATCGCGCTCGACTTCGGCATCATGGGCTCGCTGCCCGAGCGCGACCAGTACTGGCTCGCGGAGAATTTCCTCGCGCTGTTCAACCAGGATTACGCGCGCATCGCCGAGCTGCACGTGCGCGCGGGCTGGATGCCCGCGGACGCGCGCCTCGACGAGCTCGAGGCGGCCGTGCGCACGGTCTGTGAACCGTATTTCACGCGACCGCTCAGCGAGATCTCGCTCGCCGAGGTCGTGGTCAAGCTGTTCGAGGTCGCGCGCCGCCACGACCTCACGCTGCAGCCGCAGCTGATCCTGCTGCAGAAGACGCTGCTCAACATCGAGGGCGTCGGTCGCCTGCTGCACCCGCGGATCGACATCTGGGCGACCGCCAAGCCCGTGCTCGAACGGATCTGGCGCCGCCGCAGCGGACCGCGCG
The DNA here is from genome assembly GCF_004342425.1 of Dokdonella fugitiva. Taxonomy (GTDB): domain Bacteria; phylum Pseudomonadota; class Gammaproteobacteria; order Xanthomonadales; family Rhodanobacteraceae; genus Dokdonella_A; species Dokdonella_A fugitiva. The sequence continues at coordinate 622,235 of NZ_SLWQ01000001.1, forward strand.
CGGTACTCAGGACGCTGCGCCGGCGCGTGCCCGAATGGCTCGCCGCGGCGCCGGACATGCCACAGCTCGTGCACGGCTGGCTCAGCCGCGCGAATGCCGGCGAAATGGAACTTCGCGTCGCTTCCGACGATCTGAAGGAGATCGAACGCCGCCTGCGGCACGGCCAGCGCGTCGCGATCTGGCTGTCGGCCGGCGTTTCCCTGGCCGTCGCCACCGCCTGCGTCGCCCTGCTCGCTCCCGCCGGGGCGCCGCCGGGCGCACGCTGGGTCGCCTGGTTGCTCGGCGCCGCGGCGGTCGGCGCATTCGCATTGGCCGCGCGCAGGTCCTAGCCCCTTCCGGTTCCACTGGAGACATCGATGAAGAAATTTGCCCTTGCCAGCCTCGCCTGTGCCGCCGCCGTCGCCGGCTGCTCCGCACCGCGCGTTCCCGACGACGCGCAACTCACCGCGCTGCTGCGCGCCGAGCGCGCGCAGGCCGGCGACGCCAATGCGCGCATCGAGGGGAGCGCGGTGGCCTGCCTGCGCGCGTGGTCGGGCGACGACAAGCTCTCGCAGAACCTGCCGGCCGCGATGCGCACCGATGCATCGAAGAAGGCCTGCCGCGAAAAGCTGCAGCCCTGGTTCGGCGATGCCACGCGCAATCCAGAGAAGTTCACGTTCGAGGACGTCAGCCAGCCGGCCGTCGTCACGCGCGTGATGAACCTCTACATGGCGCGCGCGGCCGGCGGCATGGGCGCCGCACCGCCGGCAGTCGTGACCACGGCCCCGGCCGCGCCGAAGCCGGCGCAGGGCAGCGTCGACCTCGGCACCGCCGGCGCCGCGTTGCAGCAGACCGAGAACGTGTGCCAGCGCGTGCAGCAGGTCGCGACCACGCAACCGGCCAACCAGCGCGCGAAGCGTTTCGCGGAGTTCTGCGCGCGCCGCGTGCAGCAGCTGCGCACCAACATGGAACAGGCGACCGGCCGCAACGACAGCGAGCAGCTCGACAAGCTCGCCGCCGACGCGCGCCGTCTCGCCGAGATCGGCGAGCGCGCCGCCGCCGACCACCCGTAGGCCGCGCCCGCGGCCGGCGTCGCCGCATTGCTAGAATGCGGCGATGCTCGACATCGACGGCAAGATCGAAATCCCCGACGACGAACTGGTCGAACGCTTCGTGCGTTCGGCCGGTCCCGGCGGGCAGAACGTCAACAAGGTCGCCAGCGCGGTCGAGCTGCGCTTCGACGTGCGCTCGTCACCGAGCCTGACCGATGCCCTGCGCGAGCGCCTGCTCGCGCGCCGCGACCGCCGCCTCACCGACGACGGCGTGCTGGTGATACAGGCCAACCGCTTCCGCGACCAGGCCAAGAACCGCGACGACGCGCGCGCACGCCTCGCCGAGGTGATCCGCGCCGCCCTCGTCGTACCGAAGAAGCGCATCGCGACCAAGCCGTCGCGCGCCGCCAAGCAGCGCCGCATCGACGCCAAGAAGACGCGCTCGACGATCAAGCGTTCGCGCGGCCGCGACTGGAGCGGCGAATGACCGCACCGGCATGGGCGGCCCTGCCGCCGTCCGTGCCGCAGATGCCGCAGAACGCGCGCCGGCGCCTGTGCGCGGCGCTGCTGCGCGCGTGCGGCTGGAACCTGCGCGGTACGTTTCCCGACGTGCCGCAGCTCGTGCTCATCGCCGCGCCGCACAGCTCGTGGTGGGACGGCGTCTGGGGCCTGCTGTTCAAGGTCGCGATCGGCATCGACATCGCCTTCATGGGCAAGCGCGAGCTGTTCGTCGGCCCGCTCGGCTGGCTGCTGCGCCACCTCGGTGGCATCCCGATCGAACGCACCGCCGCGCACGGCCTGGTCGAGCAGATGGTCGCGCGCTTCCGCGCGCAGCCGCGGCTGTGGCTCGGCATCGCGCCCGAGGGCACGCGCCGGCGCGTCGCGAAGTGGCGCAGCGGCTTCTGGCACATCGCGCGCGCCGCCGGCGTGCCGGTGCTGCCCGTCGCGTTCGACTATGCAACCCGTTCGATCGTGATCGGCGAACCGTTCACGCCGACCGCCGACCTCGACGCCGACCTCGCCGCGCTGCGCGCGTGGTATCGGCCGTTTCGGGGGCGGAATCATGATGTCGAGGGGTGAGGGCCGGGCCGGGGGCTGAGGGCCCGGGGCGGCAGCGCTGCGGCGGTCGCGGCAGCAGTCTTCGCCGGTCGAAACGTGAAAATTCCCGTTCGCGCTGAGCGCAGCCCGCGAAGCGGGCGGAGTCGAAACGCCCGCCGTGGGGCAACGAACCGGACAGCATCGCGATCGGCGCCGCATTCCCGGGCTACCTGCCGGCGACGAGCGCGGCTACCTGCGCCCGCTCGACGACGGTCGTGACGCGGGCGCCGTCGAAGCCGGCGCGCTCGATCACGTCTTCGCCGACGGCTTCGACTGACCGCGGCCCCGCGGGTCGGCGGGAGCCGCGCCTACGTCGCCTGTTCGAGCCCGTTGCGGAACAGCACGTCGGTTTCGTAGGCGCCGATGTCGACGTGCTGGCCGATGATGCGCGGACCACCCCCCGCGTCCGTCCCGCCGACCCCACCGAGCGGGCTGTCGATGCCGGCGTTGACCATCGGCGACGTCGGCGCCGGGCGCAGGCCGAGGAACCCGTCGAATTGCGGATCGACGTCGAGGTTGCCGCTGACGCTGTGCGGCGGCATGTTGGCGATGACGCCGACATCGTTGTGCCAGTAGTCGGCTCCGCCGCTGCTCTGGTCGAACACGTCGCTGCCTTCGTTGTTCCAGAGGATGTTGTTCGAGAGGTTGAACTGGGCGTCCCCGACCAGGTTGAGCGCGCCGATGCCGGCATGGGCGTGGAGCTGGTTGCCGACGACCGTGTTGTTGTTCACGTCGGCGACGAAGTCCGAGTACACCGTCACCGTCGACGCGCCGGCATTGGCCAGGAACACGTTGCCGACGACGTAGGCGCTCGTCGCGGACACGTACGCCGCCGCGGCAACGTTGCCCGGCGCATCGTGGTTGGCGACGAACACGCTCGATTCGACGCGCGCGATCGGCGCGGACAGGTTCAGCGCGCCGCCCGCGTACTGCGTCGGCGCGCCGTTCTCGAACGTGATACCGATGACGTCGACGCGGCCGTGCGCACTGATGTAGAGCGGCCGGACCGCGTCCTGGCCGTCGAGCACGCTCGCGCCCGAGGTCGCACGCTCGAAGCAACCGGTGCCCGGCGCCGAGCCGCCGCGGATCGTCAGGTCGTACGTCTCGCCGTCGGCCGCGAAGTAGTCGAGCTCGCCACCGAGGGCGTAGGTGCCGACTTCGAGTTCGATGTCGTCGTCCTCGCCGTTGCTCTGCGCCTGGTTCAGCGCGATCGCGAGTGCGAGCGACGTGTTGACGCAGTAGAACGCGGCATGCGCAGGAGGGCCGGCAAGCAGCATCGCGGCCGCGCAGGCGACGCTTCGCAGGACGTTCATCGGAGTCCTCCCTTGGCCATTGCCGGATCCTGCGCGGCCGACGGAATCCCCCGCCAATGAAATGTTTGGATGGATCGATGTCACCGGCTTATCGTCATTCCGCCCCGCGATCGTCCGATAACCCGGGGTTATCGAACGGCGGAACCGGCCGGGAACCCGGCTACGAAGGCGGCTCGGGAATGCGGCTCGCGTCGACGCGATTTCGACCCGCGTCCTTCGCGCGATAGAGGGCCTCGTCCGCGGATTCGGAGAAGGCGGCATCGCATCGCGCCTGCCGGCGCTCCCACAGGAGACATCCTCGGGCAACGCTCGCTCCCGCTGCAGGAGCGGCGGAGCCGCGATGCTCTCCATCTCCCTCCCGCGTCTCAGGATCTGAGCCGCCCCCTCGAGGGGCACGTAGGTCCACGCGGCTCTCGATGGCGCGGAACGGTACGGCGTGCGTCCGGGAACTGATCCGCCGTTCCCGGCGCCCAAAGTGGTGTCAGCGTCCGATGCGCCTAGAACATTGATCCGCTGTCTTTGCCCGTCGTGACAAACATCGGAATCATCTGGATACCTTTGACGCCATCAAGGCTCCCTTTGCGACTTTCTACCACGACCGAGACGAAGGCCCCAGGCGCGATGCCCTCATTCCGACCGGCAAACGAAACATCGGCTGCCTTCACATTGGCTTCCTGAGTGACTAGAGCGTAGTCATACAGCACGGCTACCCTTTCAGAGCAGTGATTGACGAGGTCAAATTCGGCGCGAGTCCCTCGTTCGTTGATTACGACGTCGGATTTCGGCTTGAACTCGACTTGTGCTGTGCTGCATGTCGGTGATGGTGGAAGGTCACTCACTTTTTCCATTTTGTAGATCGGGAATCCGGGTTCTCCAAACTCGGGCACGTATTTGGGTGGTCCAAACACAATCTCGAGTCCCTTCGCAGTGATGTTGCGGACTCTGGCTTTGTCCCAAGCAACGTTCAGAACCAATTCGGATCCCGAGCTCTCGACGTCCCACTTTGCGACCCTTGGGTAGCCCGCAAAAATCTTTTCCACGTAGTCCCCCGACTCGTAGAACAGAATGTGACGTGGGTTGGATTGGCCAATTTCCTTCCACTCTCCCGCCAGGGCTTTCGGGTGCTTGGCATCAGCACATCCCCCCAAGACGACGATGAGCACAATCGGTACTAGAAGACGCATTCCCACCCCCAGGATGCCGTGAACTTGGCCGATCCTACAATGGTCACGGTACCTTTACGAGCCGAAATGTCCGCCCGCGCAACAGTTGCGAGCGCAAAGGGGACGGAGTCGGACGGAGCAATTATCCGGAATCCCGAGCGCGCGCGGCTACCGGTGGGACTCGCGGCCGGGGCGCTTCGAGAAGGCCGGCCTTCTCGCGCCGCTGCGTCCCACCCTACGAAAACCGGGCGGCGCGTAGGGCGGTACGCGCGAAGCGCGTGCCGCCGCCCGCCCGTAGAGGCGATCAACCTGGCCAAAAGCGGCGCATCGCGCCCGACACGAGCATCACGAACACCCATGCCAACGCCGCATTCACGACGAGATGCCCCTGCTTCGCCGTATCGGCGAGGCCATCGCCGAGGATCGTGACGGTGAGCGTGCCGAGCATCGTGACCGCGACGAGCGCGGTGAAATCGAGTGCGCGCGCGCCGCGACGCAGTCCGGGGCGAACCAGCAGCACGAACAGCGCGAGCAGCGGCGCGGCGCCGCGCCGTGCAGCACATCGATCTGCCCGGCGGCCGCCGAGCGGAACATCGGCGCGAGCAGGTTCGCTCGGTTGATGTCGAACAGCACGAGCTCGCTGCCGTTGGCGGGCAGCCGGTCGAACAGCGCGTGCACGACGTCCGCGCTGCTGACCGTGCTGTCGAGCACCGACTGGAACGCGAGCACCGGCGGCAGGCGCGCGAGACCGCCGCTCGCCGCGAGGGCGGCGATGCGCGCGCGCAAGGTTGCGGCCAGCAGGTACGACTGCAGCGCGCCGTTCGCCGGAAACGAGTTGTACTTGTACGGATTGAACTCGGGCAGGATGTCGATCCAGCGCGACTTCTCGAAATAGGCGAAGCCGCCGAACAGCGGCAGCCAGCGCGACAGCGACGCGAACGCTCGCAAGCCGATCATCGGCGACACCAGCACGAGCCGCTGCGGCGCCGGCAGGCGCGCGTCGTCGAGCGCATCGAGCGCGTAATCGAGCGCGAGCGCGCCGCCGTTCGAGTAGCCGAGGATGTGGATCGGCTTGTCCGCGCCGACGCGCGCGCGCAGCTCGCGCATCGCGATGCGCACGACCGCGCGCCAGTCCTGCCAGCGCACGTCGAGCAGGCCCGCGGGCACGGTGCCGTGGCCCGGCAGGCGCGGCGCGATCACCGCGAAGCCGGCGCGCTCGTAGGTCGCCGCGAGCGTGCGCACGCTGTACGGCGAATCGGTGAGGCCGTGCAGCAGCAGCACGCCGCCGCGCGGCTGCGCCGGCGTCGATTCGAACGAGCGATTCCAGTCGCGTGCGCCCGCGCGCGCGCCGAGGCGACTGTCTTTCTCGTAACGGAATTCGCCGGCGACCGCAGCGGTGGCCAGCTGTGCGTGCAGGTCGTCGAACACTTGCCGTTCGCGCGCGAGATAGTCGGCCCATGTGAAGCGCGCGTCGAGCGCGTCGGCATGCACCTCGTGCGCGAGCACGATGCGATGCCACGGCATGAGGTCCGGCTTGCCGCGCGCTTCGAACGCGCGCGCGAGCAACAGGCCGAGCCCGGCGAGCACGGCGAACAGGATCACCCACGCCGCACGGCGGAGCAGACGACGAAGCCAAGGCAGGACCATGCGCCGATCGTAGCGGAGGCGTCCCCCGTAGGAGCGGCGGAAGCCGCGATGCTCTTCCATCACCTCTCCCGCTCGCGGGAGAGGTCGCGCCGCAGGCGCGGGTGAGGGGAACCGTGCGACACCTCGCCTGCTTCCCCGCATCCGCCTCCGGCACCTTCTCCCGCAAGCGGGAGAAGGGACAGCGATCGCGGAGCGAGGTGTCGTGTCCGTCCTGCGATTCACTTTATGGGAGCGGCGGAGGCCGCGATGCGCCTCCACCACCTCTCCCGCTCGCGGGAGAGGTCGCGCCGCAGGCGCGGGTGAGGGGAAATCACGCGACAGCTCGCACGATTCCCCTCATCCGCCTCCGGCACCTTCTCCGCAGGCGGGAGAAGGGACAGCGATCGCGGACCGACGCGTTGTGCCGGTTCCTGCGATCCACTCCGTGGGCACCGCACGCGGCGATGCACCCCACCTCTCCCGCTCGCGGGAGAGGTCGCGCCGCAGGCGCGGGTGAGGGGAGCCGCGCGACACCTCGCCTGCTTCCCCTCATCCGCCTCCGGCACCTTCTCCCGCAAGCGGGAGAAGGGACAGCGATCGCAGAACGACGACGCCGCGATGCCGGTCGCCGGCGTGGCTACGGTACATCGTCATCCACATCCGCTATCCAGACATCGCCCGCGCGTGCTGCGTCGAGCAGTTCCTTTCTCAGTGATCGCATGCCTTCGGCCATCGCCGTTCGCCGGATGGCGTGGATATCCGCATCGACCAGGGCGCCTCGGATGCCGTCGGTCATCGGCAGCATCTGGCAGACGAACCGTCGCCCTCGGAATCCGTTCGTGCAGTAGACGCAGCCGTCGCGGTTCGGGCGCCAGAGCGTCACCCCTTCCGCAATGTCGTCGTCGGAGTAGCCGGCGACCTCGAGCGAATGCGGCGGCAAGTGCAGCGGCTCCCGGCATTCCGGGCACAGCTTGCGCACCGCGCGCAACGCGAACACGAGCACGACGGACTCCCCGATGCCGTCCACCGGGACGCCGATACTGCGGAGACGCTGCAACGCGTGCGGCGCATCCAGCGTGTGCACGGTCGAAAGGATGAGTCGTCGGCGCTGCGTGGTCAGGCGCACGGCTTCCATCGCCGTTGCGTAGTCCGGAATCTCGCCGACCAGGAAGGCCTTCGTCCCGTCGTCGGCGAGCCGCTTCAGCGCACTGTCGAAGGTGACGCCATCCTTGCTCGACACGACGACGCGCATCGCGTCGTCGAGTCGATCGCGCGCGACCCATTCGATCGTCGCCATCGGCACATGGGCTCCGCGCAGGCGGCGCAGCATGCGCATGCCGTGATACAGCAGCGCGGCCTTGCCTGAGTTCGTCGGGCCGACGGCCAGGATCAGACCTCGTTCCCGGGAAAGCGCCTGCTCATAGGCCCGCCTTTGACGCTCGTCGAGGATGTCGACGATCGTCGGGCCGTGGTCCGGCGCGGACATATGCATCAGCGAGGGCTGCACGGACGTCGGAGGCATGGCATCGCCCTCACGATAGGACAAGCCATCATGATCGCATGCCGCCGCCGTTGCGATCCCTGATGCCAACGTGGCGAAAACCACCGTGTCCCGCCTGTCTCAGGATCTGAGCCGCCCCCTTGTTCCAATGCCCCGGTGCCGACGGGGCACCTCGCCCGGGCCATAGGGGTCCGGACGGGAACGAGAAGGAGTGGAACCATGCAGAACCTCGCGTCGATGACCCTGACCGGCGAGCAGCTCGCCGCCGCCGATGCCGCGCTGACCGCGCTGGAAACCACCCTCGGCGGCTTCGTGTCGCTCAGCCCCGAGCAGCGCCGGTCGGTGCCGCGCATGGGCGGCAAGTCCGAGCAGTTCTGCCGGCAGACGCTGTCGCTGCTCGGCCAGAACCCGCAGGTGGTGAACCCGAACCTCGGCCTGCCCGAGGCGCAGTCGGACCTCGCGACCTACGACGCGCTGCGCCCGCTCATGCAGCGGCTCGGGCGCCTGTATTCGCGCGGTTCGGATACGCAGATGGCGCTCGGCAGCGACGTCATGGCCACCGCCCTGCACGGCTACAAGCTGCTCAAGGTCTCCGGCGGCGGCCAGAGCCTGGAACCGCTACGCGCGTCGCTCGCCACGCGCTTCACCAAGCGCTCGCGATCGACCGAGCCGAAAGCCGCGTAGCGCAGGGCGCTACCGGTGATGTCTTCGAAGCCGCAGCGATGCGGCTTTCTTTTTGCCTGCGATCCGGCGCGGCGTGCGCTGTCGATCGCCGACCCGATCGGCGCATCGTGCCTCCGGGGAGGAGTGCCGCTCCTCCGAGGCGCAGCGACGCACCTCCCGGGAGCAGGCTTGCTCCTCGAAGGCGCAGCTCTGGTCCTCCGAAGAGGAAGGTTGCTCGTCGGGAGGAGGAGGCACGGTCCTCCGAGGAGGAGCCTCGGTCCTCGAAGGGGCATGACTGCGCCCGGTGTGGAGCAGTGCTGGTCCTCGGAGGAGCAGTGTTGCCCCTCGGAGCGGCAGTGTTGCTCCTCGGAGGAGGAACGCGGCTCCTCGGGGGAGCGTGCGTGGTCCTCGGGTGGTGCAGTGGCGATCCACGGAGGAGCAGTGATGGCCCTCCGGGCCGGACGAGCCGACTACGTCCTGATGGGTGCAGGCGCAAGCGGGTAAGGGCTCGGAGCCTGCCGGCACGTCGAGACCTCCGAATCGTCGTCATCCCCGCGCAAGCGGGGATCCGTTTTGCTCTCGACGCCACCGACGGAAAAATGGATTCCCGCTTTCGCGGGAATGACGAAGCTTCGACCAATCCGACTTTCCTTAAGCGAATTCGTCGGCCGTCATGCGCCATTTCAAACGGGCAATTCCTCGGCGCCCGTCTCTTCAATGACCGCATCGATGTATCCTTGCCAAAGGCCGAGTTTGGAATAGCTGAACATTTGTGACGAGGGACATCACATGTGGCTCCAAGGGCAATATTGGCTATGGTTGATTGCCATATCCGCCGCATTGCTTATGAGCGCGGGCTTTTCCGTTCTTGCCCTCGCATCGTCCAACGAGCAGCGAATTCGTGCCTTAACCATGCTGCCTTTGGAGCTTCAGAGCGGAAGTCCACCGAGTTTTTTGTCGCGGCTTTTGTTGATGCTGCTTTCCGTCGCGCTCGTATCATTCATCGGCGCACTCATCATCCTAGCGATCATTGGTCCAGCTCTGTTCGCCATTTTTGGCGGCCTCTCCTTATTCCTAGGGAAGTTTTTGATTCAAGGATGGTGGACCAGAAGCGCCACGTGTCGTCCGATGAAGTATGTTTTTTCGTTCTCCGTAGCATTGCTGGCGCTACTCTTCTTTGCTATCGCGGACTTCTGCATCAATGGATAGCTGCTGGCACACAAGCCATTCCGATCGCATATTGGCTGTGCGCCAGCCCGGGGAAATTTTGAGTGGGCGCGCATTCTTAATCTTGGCTTAGGCGCCATGGGAAAGAAGCAGACCAGAACGAAGGTGCCGGACCTCAGCGACTCCGCTATTGTTGAACGAGCCCTGTCATTGGCCAATGATTGGATGTGGGCAGTCTCATTGCAACACGACCGAATCGCGAGGCCTCGCAAGCGAGATGTAGCCTTTCATCCATTCGGCATTGCTTTGTTCAACGAGGCGGACGTCCATTTCCTCACCATTTCGTTGCGGCGTTTGCGCATCGTCGTGTCTGCGCTCGAGCATGTACCCGAACTACAGGGCGCCATTCGCGCCGCACTAGAAGCTTTCGACACACGGCTTCCTTGGGTTAAGTCCATCCGTGACGTTTTCGAACATCTGGAAGATTATGCAATCGATTCGAATCGTCGCAAATCGGATAGGTGCCGTCGAGAACTTCAAGTCTGGTCTGCTACCGAAAATGACGTGAACTGGCTTGGATTCGATATCGATTGGAGAGAAGCATTGCTCGCTGCTGAGAATTTGCACGGTTCTGCAATGACGGCAATCCGTATCTTCGCTGATAAGAAGAGCAAAGAGGACTAAGCGCGTAGGGTGGGACGCAGGCGCGTAGCGGCGAGTCCCACCTCAAACTCGCGACCACGTTGCCGACAACAAAGGGGACGGAGCAATTATCCGGAATCCCGAGCGCGCGCGGCTACCGGTGGGACTCGCGGCCGGGGCGCTTCGAGAAGGCCGGCCTTCTCGCGCCGCTGCGTCGCACCCTACGAAGGTTCGCGCGCCGCGTAGGGCGGTACGCGCGAAGCGCGTGCCGCCGCCCGCACGTCGAGGCGATCAATCCGGCCGAAAGCGGCGCATCGCGCCCGACACGAGCATCGCGAACACCCATGCCAGCGCCGCATTCACGACGAGATGCCCTTGCTTCGCCGCATCGGCGAGCCCGTCGCCGAGGATCGTGACGGTGAGCGTGCCGAGCATCGTCACCGCGACGAGCGCGGTGAAGTCGAGCGCGCGTGCGCCGCGGCGCAGGCCCGGGCGCCAGAGCAGCGCGAACAGCGCGAAGAACGGCGCGTCGAGCAGCGCGAGCTGCAGCAACGGCCAGGCGTGCAGCAGGCGTCCGAGGCTCGGCAGCGCCGCGATCGTCGCGAACTCGCCACCTTCGATCTGGCCGAGGTTCTTGGCGATCCACGGGTCGAGCGCGAGCGGGGCGTGGCCGGCGAGGCGCAGCGCGATGCGCGTGTGTGCGGCGAGCGTGCGCAGTTCGGTGCCGCGGTCGAAGTTCACGAGGCCGCGGCAGACGCGTTCGGGGAGGTCCGGGAATTCCCAGGCGTGGCGGCCGCTGTAGATCGCGCAGTCGGGGTCGACGTGCAGTTCCTCGAGCAGCGCGCGCGGGTCGTCGGCGAACGGCAGCAGTGCGGTGAAGACGACGTCGGCGCGGTTGTACTGATCGATCGCGTCCATCATCGCGCCTTCACGATGCAGCTGCGCGACCTGCAGCCAGCAGCCGGCGAGCGCGCCCGCGCCGAGCGCGAGCGCGCGCCAGCTCGTGCGGCCGAGGCGCACGCGGTCGAGCACGAACACGGCGGCAGCGAGGCCGAGCGGCAGCACGAGGTGCTGGATCTTCGAGGTCGCGAGCAGCAGGGCGGCGAGCGCGAGCAGCGCGAAGCGCGAAGCGCTGCGCGCCTCGTCGCGCCACAGCAGCGCGAGCGCGAAGGTCGCATAGCCGGCGAGCAGCGCTGTCCACTCGGCGTAGAAGGTATTGAGGTACAGCGTATTACCGGGATCGGCGAACAGCATCGGCAGCAGCGCCGCGTTGGCGAGCGCCGCGCGCGCGTCGCCGCGACGCAACCACGCGCGTGACAGCGCGATCGACAGCGCGAGCAGCGCGAGCCAGCGCAATGCACCGACCCAGCGCACGTCGTGCACGGGCCCGCCGCCGAACGATTCGGCGAGCGCCCAGATCGCAGCCGCGGCACCGGTGAACGCGAGCTCGCTCGACCAGTAACACATCGGTTCACCGCCGGCGATGAAGCGATAGCGTGCGTACGGCGCCTGCGGGCTGTTCTGCTGCGGGGGGATCGATGCCGGGCGATCGGGATGGACGTCGAAGCAGCTCGTGTAGCGCGTCTGGTCATAGCTGTTCGCGTACGCGTGCAGCGGGTCGTGCGACCAGAGCAGGAACGCGCGCAGGCTGCCGATCGCCCACAACGCCATGAGCAGCAGCCAGACGGTCCGCGGGGTCGTTCGCTCGCTGGCCAACCGGTCGCTCCTCGCCGTTCCAACCGGCGCCCCGCGCCGGAAAGCGGCCTAGTCTAGGTGGGCGGCATGACGCGGCTCAAACACCGGGCCGTTTCGTCGACCCGTTCACACTCCCCGCGTCGACCGGTTCGCCCGGCGAGCGCGACGCGGCTCCGGGCACTGCCCCCGGGACCCGGTGCTAGGATGCCTTCCACTCGGGGAATCCGCCCCGGAGGGAGCTGTCATGAGAACGCGTCTTGGCCATTACGACATCGTCGCCGAACTGGGCCGCGGCGGCATGGGCGTGGTCTACAAGGGCTACGAAGCCTCGTTGAACCGCTATGTCGCGATCAAGGTGCTGGCGGACTCGCTCGCCCACGATGAAGCGATCAAGGAACGCTTCCTGCGCGAAGCGCGCAGCATGGCGGCGCTCAACGACCCGCACATCATCCAGATCTACTTCATCGGCGAGGACGAGGGCCAGACCTACTTCGTGATGGAGTTCGTCGAGGGCGAGTCGCTCGGCTCGATGCTCAAGCGCGACCATCGCCTCACCGTCGAACAGGCGGCGAAGGTGATCCAGCAGACCGCGATGGGCCTGGCGACCGCGCACGACCGCGGCGTGATCCACCGCGACATCAAGCCCGGCAACCTCATGATCACGAGCCGTGGCGCGGTCAAGATCGCCGACTTCGGCATCGCGCTGTCGAACCAGGACCTGTCGAAGAAGCTGACATCGACCGGCGAATTCGTCGGCACGCCGGGTTACCTCTCGCCCGAGGTCTGCCTCGGCAAGCCGGTCGACCAGCGTTCGGACATCTTCTCGCTCGGCATCGTGCTGTTCGAGATGCTGACCGGCAAGATGCCGTTCAACGACGAGTCGCCGCTCGGCCTCATGCTCGAAGTGGTGAAGGCGCAGATCCCCGACGTGCGCGAGATCAACCACGACGCCGACCCGCAGATCGCGCGCATCCTCGCCAGGATGATCGCGAAGGAACCGGCCGAGCGCTACCAGAACTGCCACGAGCTCGTCACCGACCTCAACACGCACCCGCTCGTCGCCAAGGGCGGCCCGATCACCGTGCAGACCAGGCTGTCGCCGGCCGCGGCGACGATGATCGGCCAGAAGACGCCGGTGTCGGGCCAGGCTTCGCTGCCGCAGACGCCGCAGACGCCGATGCGCAACGTCGCCGCGCAGGCGAACACGCGCATCACGCCGACCGGCCAGCCGCTGCCGCCGCCGATGCAGGGCGGTCACCAGGCCGTGCTCGACCGCCCGACCTCGGTCAGCGGCCAGGCGCCGCGCAGCTCGGCGCTGCCGTGGGCGATCGCGGCGCTGCTGCTGCTCGGCGTCGCCGGTGGCAGCTATGCGATGCGCGATCGCATCCCGGTGCTCGCGAACCTGTTCGGCACGCCCGCGCCGACGGTCGTCGCAACCGCGACGACGCCGACCTCGACCGCGACGGTCGGCGCGACCGATGCGGTCGGCGCGAACCCGCCGCCGGCGCCGCCGAGCGCGACCAGCGTCGCCGCGAGCACGGCCGCGGACGCGCCGGCGACCGACGCCTCGACGACGCCGGCCTCCGCGACGACCGATGCCGCGGATCCACCCGCGCCACCGAGCGAGGCCGTCGCGAGCACGACCGATGCGGGCGCCGACGCCGGCGCGCCGGCGGCTCGCGCTTCGCAGGCCGGCATGGAAGCGCTGCACGACCTGCCCGTCGCGAAAGCGGCCGAGGATGCGGCGCAGGCACCGGGGCCGCGCGTCGCCAAGGTGACGCCGACCGACACGCCGGCGACGCCGCCGCGCCCGCGCGTGCCGACCATCGCGGTCGTGTCGAGCGGCGACGACGTGATCTCCTCGCCGGCCGAGGACGCGCTCGTCGGCATGCTGCAGAGCCGTGGCTTCCGCGTCATCGAAGGCGGCCGCGGCCGTGGCGACTCGCCGAACCTGCGTGCGCTCGCCGGCAAGGCTGATGCGGTCGTGTTCGTCCATGCGCGCCCGGTCGGCACGCAGCAGATGAATTACTACGGCCAGAGTTCGACCCTGTACACCGTGCAGCTCGGCGTGCGCGCCTACCGCGTCTCCGACGGCAGCGTGCTCTGGCGGAGCAGCGGCGAACAGGTCAACTTCACGAGCCTCAATGCGGCCGAGAAGGCGCGCGAAGCGATCGAGCCGCTGCTCGACGCGGTCGACACGCAACTCGCCGAGTTCCGCTCGCGCGGTCGTCGCGGTTAGGTTGGGGAGGGACCGGTGCGACGGCGCTTCGGCGCCGTCGCACCGGGTATCCCCCGCATGCGTCAGGGGAATGCACCGCTTTGCGTGCGCCTGTCCGCGCGCTCCGTGTTCCGGCCTCCACCCTTTCCCCACGTGCTCGCATCCGTCCCGGGGCGGGACTAGCATGTCCGCGCCATCCACTGGCGCAACCTGGGGAAGGACCATGAAGACGAAGCTGGTCGCACTGTTCGCGTTCGCAATCGTGGGCCCGGCCGGCGCGGAAAACGTCGCGCAGCCGGAGATGAGCAAGGAGCAGCAGGAAATGGCGGCCGCGTTCGAGCGCATGGGCGAAGTGCGCGCCGAACACAGGCAGCTCGCGTATTTCGTCGGCGACTGGAAGACGAAGACGACGGTGTGGATGGACCCGAAGGCACCGCCGCAGGAAAGCCGCGGCACGTCCCACGGCGAGGCGACGTTCGGCGGTCGTTACATCGAGACGAAGTTCGACGGCGACATGATGGGCCAGCCGTTCAGCGGTCGCGGCGTGATGGGCTACGACAACCTCGGCGGCAAGTTCTTCAGCACCTGGTACGACAGCATGTCGACCGGCTTCTTCCTCGCCTACGGAAGTTACGACAAGGCGAGCAACAGCTACACCTAGCCACGGCTCGATGGACGACCCGATGGCGCCGAAGACGAGCGTCCCCGTGCGCGCGGTCGTGCACATCGTCGACCCTTCGCACTACACGTTCGACTGGTACGAGACGCGCGGCGGCAAGGAAAGCAGGACGATGCAGATCGAGTACAGCAAGTAGGCACGCACGTCCGCCCGGGGTGGGCCTTGGCCCCCTTGGCCCACCCATGCGTCTCCAAAAAGACGGTGGGCCACGGCGCCCTGGCCCACCGATCGTGTCCCCCGAAAGCGGCGACCCTACGTGGCGACGCCGATGTAGATCGTCCACAACACGTAGCCGGGCGCGGTCGCGGGATCGGCCGCGTGCATCGACAGGCTCGCTTCGCCGAGCTGCAGCGACGTCCACCATTCGGCCGAGCGCAAGGCGAGGAACGACGCCTGCAGCGCGTTGACGGCCGCGCTGCCCGGTGTTTCCGGCTGGCCCGAAAGATCGACGCCGCCTTCGGCGAGCAGCACGCGGCAACTGCCGGTGCGGCATTCGACCGATGCGAGCAGCACGTCATGCGGAGGATCCGACGGCAATTCCGCGACCCATGCCTGCAGATGGCCGCGTAGTTCGCGCGCGCGCGTCGCCGCATCGTCTCCGCCGTCGCCGCGACCGTCGAACTCCTTCTGCATCGCCGCGTCGCGGCTTTCGCCTTCCTCTTCGCCGTCGCCGGCCTGCTCGAGCGCGGCCATGCGCTCGGCGAACAGGTCGATCGCGTGGTCCTCGTCGATCGTCGCAGGCGCTTCGGCGGCGCCGCCGTCGCCTGCGTCGTCGGCACTCGGGGGGATGGCCGATGGTTCTTCAGCGTCCGCGCCGGGCGTCGCGTCGGCGGCGTCTGGGGGAGCCTGCGCCTCCGGCTCTGCCTGCGCGGGTGCCGTCGGGGCGTCGGCGACCGGGGCCTGCGCGGGTGGCGTCGGTGACGGCGCGGGCGCGGGTGCAGGCGCGGGCGGCGCCACCTGCACGGCGGCCTCGACCGGCTTTACTGCCGATGGAGGCAGCTCGGCCGGCGGGGGCGCTGCGGACGACTCCACTGCGGCGACGCGCGTAACGGACGAAGGAGCCGGAGCCGCCGGCGGTGGCGGCGGCTCCGGCGCGGGCGCAGGCCGTGAAGCGAGCGGCTGCGAACGGATCGGCTGCAGCGGCCATAGCCACCAGGCGGTCGCCATGGCGGCGACGACGGCGGCAACGACGAGCACGGTCTGGCGCTGCATGGAACCGACCTCGGCAGGGGGAGGAGGGTGATTGTCGCCGAGGCGGCGCGCAGCCGCACGCGAAGGACGCGGGCTTGGTCACCGCATGGGTTGGCCGGGCGGGGCGCCGCGGGACTCGCCGCTTCGCGGCTCGACCCGCCCTACAGGGGGGCGAGGTTCGCGTAGGCGAGCACGAGGCGCTTGCGCCCGGCGCCGGCGAAATTCACTTCGACGAGCGTGTGCGCACCCGCGCCTTCGTAGGCGAGCACGACGCCTTCGCCGAAACTCGCGTGGCGCACGCGCTGGCCGAGCTTGAACGGCACCGCCGCCTCCTGCAGCACGGGCCGTCCGGCGAACGCGGGACGGCTCACCTGCACCTTCGGCCGCACCTCGTGCACGAGTTCGGCCGGGATCTCGGTGAGGAAGCGCGACGGTCGTGCATACGATTCGATGCCATGCAGGCGGCGCGATTCCGCATACGTGAGCACGAGCCGCTCGCGCGCGCGCGTGATGCCGACATAGGCGAGGCGGCGCTCCTCTTCGAGGCGTCCTGCCTCTTCGGTCGACTTCTGGCTCGGGAACAGGCCGTCCTCCAGTCCGACGAGGAACACCTGGGGGAACTCGAGGCCCTTGGCCGAATGCAGGGTCATCAGCTGCACGCAGTCCTGCCAAGCCTCGCCCTGCCCTTCGCCCGCCTCGAGCGCGGCATGGGCGAGGAACGCCGCGAGTTCCGACAGGCCCGCTTCGAGGTCTTCGGGCGTGCGGCGGAAGCGCGCCGCGACGTTGACGAGTTCGTCGAGGTTCTCGGTGCGCGATTCGGCGCTGCCGCGGCTGTCCTTCTCGTAGAACTCGCGCAGGCCGGAGCGCGCGAGCGCATGCTCGACCTGCTCGGACAAGGCGAGCGGCTCGTCCGGACCGACCGGCTCGCCGTCGCCGACCATCGCCTCGGTCGGCGCGCCCGCGTCGAGCAGGCGCGCGCCCGCGAGCGTGAAGCCGCCCGATGCGGCGAGGCAATCGCGCGCGAGCTGTTCGACCAGCTGCAGGAAACCGCGCAGTGCGTTGCGCGCGCGGCCGGCGAGCGCATCCGAGCCGAGCTCGGCGAGCGCGGCCTCCCACAGCGACAGCGTGTCGCGCCGAGCGCGCTGGCGCAGGCTGTCGAGCGTGCGATCACCGATGCCTCGCGGCGGCGTGTTGACCGCGCGTTCGAACGCCGCGTCGTCGTGACGGTTGGCGACGAGGCGCAGGTACGCGAGCGCGTCCTTGACCTCGGCGCGATCGAAATAGCGCAGCCCGCCGTACACGCGGTAGGCGATGTCGTGCTGGATCAGCTGTTCTTCGAACGTGCGCGACTGCGCGTTCGAGCGATACAGGATCGCATGGTCGGACGGGCGCGCGTCGCCACGCAGGCCCTCGCGGATGCGCTCGACGACGTAGCGCGCCTCGTCCTGTTCGTTGTACGCCGCGTAGAGTTCGATCGGCGTGCCGTCGTCGCCCGCGGTCCACAGCTGCTTGCCGAGGCGATCCGGGTTGTGCGCGATCACCGCATTCGCGGCGGCGAGGATGGTGCCGGTCGAGCGGTAGTTCTGTTCGAGGCGGATCGTGCGCGCGCTCGGGAAGTCGCGCAGGAAATGCTGCACGTTCTCGACGCGCGCCCCACGCCAGCCGTAGATCGCCTGGTCGTCGTCGCCGACCACGAACACCTGGCCGGTCGAGCCGGCGAGCACGCGCACCCACGCGTACTGCAAGGTGTTGGTGTCCTGGAACTCGTCGATGAGCAGGTGGCGGTAGCGCTCGCGGTAGTGGCGCAGCAGCTCGTCGTTCTGCAACCAGAGCTCGTGCGCGCGCAGCAGCAGCTCGGCGAAGTCGACCACGCCCGCGCGCCGGCAGGCTTCCTCGTAGGCGCGGTAGACGTCGATGAGCACGCGATTGACCGGATTGAAGCCGGGATCGAGCGCGTCGGGCCGCTTGCCTTCGTCTTTCGCGGCATTGATGAACCAGCACGCCTGGCGCGGCGGGAAGCGCGACTCGTCCAGCCCTAGGCCCTGCATCGTGCGCTTGACCATGCGCAGCTGGTCGTCGGCGTCGAGGATCTGGAACGTCTCCGGCAGTTTCGCCTCGCGCCAGTGGCGGCGCAGCAGGCGGTGCGCGATGCCATGGAACGTGCCGATCGTGAGGCCGCGGCCGTCGCCCTCGATGAGGCTCTCGGTGCGCCCGCGCATTTCGCCGGCCGCCTTGTTCGTGAACGTGACCGCGAGCACCGACCATGGCGAGACGCGCTCGACTTGCAGCAGCCAGCCGATGCGGTGGGTGAGCACGCGCGTCTTGCCCGAGCCGGCGCCGGCGAGCACGAGGTAGTGGCCCGGTGGCGCAGTGACCGCTTCGCGTTGCGCCTCGTTGAGTCCGTCGAGCAGGTGTGACACGTCCATCGTCGTGATTGTACCGGCCAGCCGTGCCGAACGGCCGATGCAAGAAAGCCCGCGATGCGACGATCATCTGCGGCATGAAGCGGATCGCCGCCCTGTGGTGCGTCGTGTTGCCGTTCGCCGCGGGCCTCGTCGCGGCGGGCGAGCCCGCGCGGTACGCACTGCGCTACGACGCGGCCACGCGCACGATGCATGCCTCGCTCTGCCTCGATCGCGCGGCGACGCTGCAACGCTTCTCGGGCGACGCATCGGCGCCCGGGCACGTCGAAGACCTCGCGCGCTCGAGTGGCGCGCCGCTGCAACAGGGCGGCGACGGCTGGAGCGCGCGCGACTGGCGCGCGGGCGAATGCCTGCGCTGGCGCGCCGACCTTGGCCGCATCGCCGACGCGAACGCGCGAAGCAGCGCGCTGCGGGCGGCCGAGACCATCACCGACCCGGGTGGCTGGCTGCTCTGGGCCGCCAATGTCGCCGCCGCCGACGCGCGCGTCGACCTTCCCGCCGGCATCGCACTATCCACGCCGTGGACCCCCGAGCCTTCCGCCGGCACGACGCGCAGGTACCACATCGAACGCACCCCGCCGGACTGGCTCGCGCGCATCGCGATCGGCCGCATGTCCGAGACGACGATCCAACGACCCGGTGGCCGCCTGCACGTCGCGATCGGCGGCCCGCCCGACCCGGCGCAGCGCCGGCGCTTGCTGGCCTGGCTCGGGCGTGTCAGCGACGCGGCGACGACCGCGTACGGCCACCTGCCGCTCGCCGACGTGCAGGTCCTCGTGATCCCCGTCGGCGCGCAGCGCGACGCGGTCGTGTTCGGCCAGTCGACGCGCGGCGAAGGCAACGGCCTCACCCTGTTCGTCGATCCCTCGCGCGACGCGCACGCGTTCGAACGCGACTGGATCGCGGTGCACGAGCTGTCGCACCTGTTCCACCCGCACCTCGGCGCGCGCGGCGCGTGGCTCGCCGAGGGCCTCGCGACCTACCTGCAGAACGTGCTGCGCGCACGCGCGGGCCTGCTCACGCCCGCGCAGGCCTGGGCCGAACTCGCCGACGGCTTCGCGCGCGGCCGCGCCGCGACGCCGCGTGGCGACGCCACGCCGCTCGAACAGGCCTCGCTCGACATGGAACGCGCGCACGGCTACACGCGCGTGTACTGGAGCGGTACCGCCTACTGGCTCGCCGTCGACCTCGAACTGCGCCGCGCGAGCGGCGGCCGCATCGGCGTCGACGAAGCGCTGCGCCGCTTCGACGCCTGCTGCCTCGCGCCGACGCGAAGCTGGACACCACAGGCGTTCGTCGAGCGCCTCGACGCCCTGGCGGGCACCGACGTCTTCGCCCGCCGCTGGCGCGAATACCGCACCCTCACGCGTTTCCCGGCCACCCCTGCCCTCGACACCGTCGATGCAGCGGCGCGTGCGGGGATCATGGGAGCTGGCGGCGGGGACGAAGCGGAAGGCGAAGGAAGAGACTGGAACACGAAGGGCACGAAGGAAAGGCCCATCGAGCGGAAGAGCTTGAAACACGGAGCACCCGAAGGAAGAGGTTTCAGGTGAAAGGCTCTTCTCGCGCTTGATCTTCTCCGTCTGCTCCCTGTTCCAATTCCTTTTCCTGATTGCTTTTCCTTCGTGTCCGGGCTTTCCAGCTTCCGGAGGACTCAGTGCGAGTCCGCGCGGTCGCGCGAGCCGTTGCCGTTGGACATGATGCGGTCGGTCCACGCGATGCCGATCGCCGAGGCGATGAAGACGCAGTGGATGATCGTCTGCCACATCACGCCGTTGGCGGTCACCATCGTGCAGCCGCGGCCGGCGCCGGTCGTGATCTCGGCGGCGGCCTGGGCGATGAGGTCCGGCGTGCAGAACGGCATGCCGCCGATCGCGCCGGCCTCGATGAAGCTCTTCAGGAGGTGGATCGAGCTGATGCCGATGATCGCCATCGCGAGCTTGACCTTGAGCACCGACGCGTTGACGTGGCTCAGCCACTCGGGCTGGTCGGGATGGTCTTCCAGGCGCAGGCGCGAGACGAACGTCTCGTAGCCGCCGACGATGACCATGATCAGCAGGTTCGAGATCATCACGACGTCGATGAGGCCGAGCACGATCAGCATGATCGCCTGCTCGCTGAGGCGGAACGCGTCGTGCATGAGGTGCCAGAGTTCCTTCACGAACAGCACGACGTACACGCCCTGCGCGACGATGAGGCCGAGGTAGAGCGGCAGCTGCAGCCAGCGCGCGGAGAAGATCAGCGAGGGCAGCGGCGACAGCGGGGAATGGTTCGATGGGCTCATGCGCGGTCCGGCGGATTCGGTGAACGCGCACGCTACCGCAAAACGCCCGCATCGCGCACCCGTCCCGGTGCCATCAGCGGGTCATGGACGTATCGAATGTCGCCGCGACGACGCGCACGCCGGGCACGCTGCACACGTAGTCCGCGCCCATCAGCTGCGACGGCGTGCGGTAACCGCCCGCGGGCGCGGCGGCGAGCACGTGCGCGGCGATGTCGAGCGCACAGGTCACGGTGAGCGCATAGCCGTTCGGCGTGACGAGCTGGACCCGCTCGACCCGGCCGGCGGCGTCGCGCGCCTCGCCCCAGATCCGGCACTGCGTCGCCGCGCGGCGCGCGGCATCCGGCCCGGGACGCGCGCCCGCGCGTGCCTCGAGCCAGGCGCGCAACGGCGCGAACCGCAGCAGCGGACGCGCGAGGCGCAGGCGGCGCAGCGAGCGGATCGCGCGCGGCGGCAGCGCGAGATAGACCTCGATGTCGGGGATGCCGGTCGACACGTACGCGGTGTAGACGTCGCCCCACGGGATCGTCGTCGCGCTGCGCTCGACGCCGTCCTCGCGCACGAAGCTGCGCGTCTTCCATGCCAGCGGCACCTCGACGAGCTCGCCGCCGATGCGTGCGCGGCCGCCGCGCGCGAGCCCCTCGACGCTGGTCCGTGCCGTGCCCGGGCTGGTGCCGCCGCCCGCCTCGAACGCGAGCACGAGCGCGGTTGCCGCCGGCAGCGCGCGCTTCAGCAGCGCAGCGACCCCATCGGTGGGCACGACGTCGAAGCCGGCGCCGGGCGCGACGACGATGCCGCGCTCGCGGGCGCGCGTGTCGGCGCGATGGCAGTGCGCGAACACGTCGATCTCGCCGGTGATGTCGAGGTAGTGCACGCGCCGGGCGAGGCAGGCCTCGAGCAGCGGCGCGGCCGTGCGCGTGAACGGGCCGGCGCAGTTGAGCAGCAGGTCGACGTCGTCGAGTCCGCGCGCGACCGCGGCGGCGTCGTCGAGGCCGAACGCGCGCGAACGCAGGCCGAGGCGCCGGGCGAGTGCCTCGACCGCTTCGCGGTTGCGGCCGCCGAGCACCGGCGACAGGCCGCGCCGGGCCGCTTCCTCGGCGATCAGCGTGCCGGTGTAGCCGTTCGCCCCGTAGACGAGCACGCGTTGCATGCGGGCATCACTTCGCCGCCGCGGGCGGTGCGTACAGCTGCTGCGCGCGCTGGAACAACACCCACGAGGTCGCGATGTACTTGTCGCCGCCCTTGGGCATGTTGCCGCGGTGCGTGTGGGTGAAACCGGCCGGCGCGAACAGCAGCGCGCCGGTCTTCGGCACGATGCGGCGCTGCTGGAACAGGAATTCGGTTTCGCCCTCGGCGAAGCCGTCGTTGAGGTAGATCGTCCAGAGCAGCACGCGGTGCAGGTTGTCGTCGGTCTCGACCTTCGGCGAGATCTCGCTGTGCCAGTACGGGTAGCCGCCCTCGTCGGCCGAGTAGCGCTGCAGGTTGATGCCGCCGGGGCGGAACAGCCGCACGATGAGCTGCTTGAGTTCGGCGTCCGGCATCGCGCGCACGTCGTCGACGCCGAGCATCTGCATGTCCTCGCTGCCGGCGCGCTGGCGGTACAGCACGGTCGGCGCGAGCGCGAGGTGGGTGTACTTGCGCAGGTACGACACCAGGCCCTGCAGCATGGCGCCGTTCAGCATGTTCTCGACCGGCTTCCACTCCGCATGGCCGCTCACGTGCAGGTCCCAGCTGTCCTTGAGGCGCGTGTTCAGGCCACCGGACGTGCGTCCACGCACGAGCTTGTCGCTCTTCTCGAACGCGGCGACGAGGTCGGCGCAGGCCTTCGCGTCCAGTGCGCCTTCGTACACCTCGATGAAGTCGTCCATAGTCACCCGCCCGAGGGAATCGACCCTGCCATCTTCCGGACTCTATCTCATCCGCGCGAGCCTGCTCATCGCGCAGACCTGTCCCGCGACGAGCTCATGCAGGCTCGCCGGCGCGATCCGCCGCGAGGTGATAGCCGGTCACGCGCTCGACTTCGTTCTTCGAACCGAGGAAAACCGGCACGCGCTGGTGCAGCTGCGCGGGCGTGATGTCGAGGATGCGCTCGCGGCCGGTCGTCGCCGCTCCGCCGGCCTGCTCGACGATGAACGCCATCGGGTTCGCCTCGTACATGAGGCGCAGCTTGCCGGGCTTGCCGGGATCCTTGAGGTCGCGCGGATAGATGAAGATGCCGCCGCGCGTAAGGATGCGGTGCACGTCGGCGACCATCGAGGCGACCCAGCGCATGTTGAAGTCGCGACCGCGCGGTCCGGTCTTGCCGGCGAGGAGTTCCTCGATGTAGCGGCGCATCGGCGGTTCCCAATGGCGCATGTTCGACATGTTGATCGCGAACTCGGACGTGTCCTCGGGAATGCGCAGCCTGGAATGGGTGAGAGGGAAGTTGCCCTGCTCGCGGTCGAGCGTGAACTGATGGACGCCGTCGCCGAGGGTGAGCACGAGCACCGTGCTCGATCCGTACACCGCATAGCCGGCCGCGACCTGCTGCGTGCCCGGCTGCAGGAACGCCTTCTCGTCGGGGTTCTTCACGCCCTCGGGGCAGCGCAGCACCGAGAAGATCGTGCCGACCGAGATGTTGACGTCGATGTTCGACGAGCCATCGAGCGGGTCGAACACGAGCAGGTACTCGCCCTTCGGGTAGCGGTCGGGGATCGGGTGCGGGTCGTCCATCTCCTCCGAGGCGAGCGCGGCGAGATGGCCGCCCCAGGCATTCGCCTCGAGCAGGATCTCGTTGGAGAGCACGTCGAGCTTCTTCTGCGTCTCGCCCTGGACGTTCTCCGTCCCCGCGCTGCCGAGCACGCCGCCGAGCGCGCCCTTGCCGACCGCGATCGAGATGCGCTTGCACGCGCGCGCGACCACCTCGATGAGCAGGCGCAGGTCGGCGTTGATGCGGCCCTCGCGTTGCTGCTCGATGAGGAACTGGGTCAGCGAAATCGGCTTCATGGGCGCTCGGCTCCGGAGGGCGGTTCGGGACGCGCATTGTCCGGAGTCCGGGGCCATCGAGAAAGGGGCGCGGCCGGCGGGGCTGCTGACACCACGTTGGCAGTGGCAGGGCGGCATCGTAGCGGCACGCCGATGACCGGCCCCGCCAAGGAATCGACATGCTCAGTCCGAACGTCCCCGCCTGGTTCGAGATCCCGACCACCGACCTCGATCGCGCCCAGCGCTTCTACGAGGCCGCGCTCGGGGTGACCCTGCAGCGCCAGCAGTTCGGCGGCCCGGCGATGGCGGTGTTCCCGCGCGGTGACAAGCCGAACGCGACCGGCGCACTCGTGCGCATGCCGCAATGCGAGCCGTCCATCCAGGGCAGCATCGTCTATCTCAGCCTCGACGACATCCGCCCGGTGCTCGAGCGCGTGCCGTCCCTCGGCGGCGAGGTGTTCGTGCCCCGTACGCAACTCCCCGACGACATCGGATTCTTCGCGCAGATCCGCGACAGCGAAGGCAACCGCGTCGGCCTGTTCTCGCCGCGATGAACGCCGCGCCGACCATCGGCGACCCCGCGCGCGCCGCGATGCTCGGCGCGCTCGGCGTCGCCGCCCTGTACACCCTGCCCGACCTGCGCACCGCGTGCACAGGCAGACCGAGGAGCCCGGCGATGCCGCCCCAGCCTTCGCACGACTTCGATTTCCTGCACGGCCGCTGGATCGTGCACAACCGCCGGCTGCGCGAGCGCCTGGTTGGCTGCACCGAGTGGGAAGCGTTCGACGCGGTGCAGGTCTGCCGGCCGATCCTCGGCGGGTTCGGCAACGAGGACGAGCTCGTCACCGATGCATTCGGCGAGCACCGCTTCATCGGCATGACGATCCGCCTGTTCGACCCGCAGGCGCGCGAATGGAGCATCTACTGGGTCGACAACCGCAGCGTGCAGTTGCAGCCGCCCGTGCGCGGCCGCTTCGACGGCGGCGTCGGCACGTTCCACGGCCGCGACGCGCACCTGGGCACGCCGGTGCTCACGCGTTTCATCTGGACCGTCCTCTCGGCCGACCGCGCGCGCTGGGAGCAGGCGTTCTCGACCGACGACGGGAGCAGCTGGGAAACCAACTGGACGATGGACTTCGAGCGGAGCGGCGCGTGAATGCATTCCCCCGAACCGATGCACGTCATCGCGTCGAGCCGCTGCTCGCCGCGGCGCGCCTGCGTCCTGCTGCCGCGGGCTGGCGCGCACATCTTCATCATCGAGGAACCCCACGCATGACCCCAGCGACAACGAATCCGTGGCCGATCGTCGAGTTGCGCCAGTACACCTTGCACCCGGGCCGCCGCGACGACCTCGTCGACCTGTTCGAGCGCGAGTTCGTCGAGACGCAGGAAGCCTGCGGCATGCGCCTGTTCGGCCAGTTCCGCGACCTCGACGACGCCGACCACTTCGTCTGGCTGCGTGGTTTCCAGGACATGGAACGGCGCGCCGCCGCGCTCGGCGCGTTCTACGGCGGGCCGGTGTGGAAGGCACACCGCGACGCCGCCAATGCGACGATGATCGATTCCGACGACGTGCTGCTGCTGCGGCCGCTGCGCGCCGATACCGGCTTCGCACTCGACGACGCGGTGCGTCCATCCATGGCGACGTCACCAACGCGCGCGCGCCTCGTCATCGGCCTCGTCTTCGCCGTGCCGCGCGGCGACGACACCTTCGCCGAACGCCTCGAGCGCGGCGTCGCGAGCTGGATCGCCGGCGCGGGCGCGACGGCGCTCGCGAGCTTCGTCAGCGAGCATGCGCCGAACACGTTCCCGGCCTTGCCGGTGCGCGAGAACGAGCACGTGCTGGCCTGTTTCGCCGCGTTCGACGACGACGCGCACTGGCAACGCCATCGCGAAAGCCTCACGGCGACCGTGCCCGCGCCCCGGCAGCTGCTGCGCCTCGCACCGACCGCGCGTTCGCTGCTGCGCTGACGGCGACGATCCGGCGCACGTGCGCGTCGATCTGCAGGTCGCCACGCGCGATGATCCGCACTTCCCCGCAGGAGAACCACGACATGAAGAAGACCTACCACGGCAGCTGTCATTGCGGCGCGGTGCGCTTCGAGGCCGACCTCGACCTCGCCGACGGCACCGGCCGTTGCAACTGTTCGATCTGCACGAAGACGCGCAACTGGAGCGTCACGGTCAAGCCGGACGCGTTCCGCCTGCTCGCCGGCGAGGATGCGCTCGCCGACTACACCTTCGGCACGCACGCGAACCACCACGTCTTCTGCCGCCACTGCGGCGTGCGCCCGTTCGGCCGCGGCCACGTCGAGGAGATCGGCGGCGATTTCGTCTCGGTCAGGCTCGCCTGCCTCGACGACGTCGATCCGGCCGAACTCGCCGAGGCGCCGGTGCGCTACTTCGACGGCCGCGCGAACAACTGGTGGAACGCGCCGGCGGAGACGCGGCACCTGTGAACGCGACGCGCGACCGGCTCGCCGCGTCGCGGCGCGCAGGGCGCGCTGCGCGCCGGCCGCGGCAAGCGCATGCGCGTCGCCGCGCTTTACCGCGAGCCGTCGACGGCGACATCATCGGCGGATGCGCCGCGCCGATCGCCTGTTCCTCATCATCCATGCGCTGCGCGGCCGGCGCACCGCGCTCGCCGCGCGCGGCCTTGCCGAGACGCTCGGCGTCTCGCTGCGCACGGTCTATCGCGATGTCGCCGACCTGCAGCTGTCGGGCGTGCCGATCGAAGGCGAAGCCGGCGTCGGCTACGTGCTGCGCAAGGGCGCGGACATTCCGCCGCTGATGTTCAGCGCCGAAGAACTCGAAGCCCTCGTCGTCGGCACGCGCTTCGTCAAGGCGTTCGCCGGCGCGCGCCTGCACCGCGGCGCGCAGGCGGCGCTGCTGAAGATCGAAGCGGTGCTGCCCCCCGAGCTCAAGCAGCGCGCGATGCGCTCGCGCATCTTCGCGCCCGCCGACTGGAACGAAGCGCGCAGCGGCCTCATCGATCGCCTGCACGCGGCGATCGCCGCGCAGCAGGTGCTGCGCCTCGATTACCGCGACGAGGCGGGCCGCAGCTCGCTGCGCGAGGTCGAGCCGCTCTGCCTCGCATTCTGGGGCGGCGTGTGGACGCTCGGCAGCTGGTGCCGCCTGCGCGCGGACTTCCGCACCTTCCGCCCGGACCGCATCGTCGCGTTCGAACCGACCGGCGAAACCTTCGTCGAGACGCCCGAGCGCGGCATGGCCGCCTACGTGCGCGCGATGGGCGGCGACAGCGAGGGGCTCGACATCTAGCACCGCGCCCATGCGGAGGCTCGATCCACTGCCCCCGGCACGCGGGTAAGCGCAGCCCGTCGCAGCGCCCATCCAGTGGCACTGTCCAAGCACGCGATCGGTGCGATGATGGCGGCTTTCGTGACGGAGAGCCCGATGAACCGCTGCTGCCTCGCCCTGCTGCTCTGCACCGGCCTGACCACGCTCGCCCACGCGAGCGACGCGGACGATCGCTTCAAGGCGCTGTACACGAAGGAATGGAGCTGGCGCCAGCAGCAGTTCGGCGGGCTCGACGACGAGGACCGCCAGGCCGATCCGAAGGACGACCACCTGCCCGCGGTCGATGCCGCGACGCAGGCCAAGCGGCTCGCCTACTGGGACGACGTTCTCAAGCAGCTCGCCACGATCCCCGCGCAGCAGCTGTCCGAGGAAAACCAGGTCAACCTCGCCGTGTACCGGCCGCAGGTCGAGAACCTCGCCGCGGACATCCGATTCCGCGGCTACGAGATGCCGTTCAACAGCGACTCGCAGTTCTGGTCCGACCTCGGCTTCATGGCACGCCGCCCGCTCGGCGACGCACGGGCGGTGCGCAACTACATCGCCAAGCTCGACGACGTGCCGCGCTACTTCGAAGAGCAGGTCGCGAACATGCGCGCCGGCCTTGCGCGCGGCTTCAGCGTGCCGCGCGCCGTGCTCGACGGCCGCGACGTGTCGATCGCGAGCTACGCCGGGGTGAAGTCGCCCGAGGACAGCGAGTTCTACGCGCCATTGAAGAGCCTGCCGGCGACGATCCCGGCCGGGGAGCAGGCCGCGCTGCGCAAGGACGCCGCGCGCGCGATCCGCGAGCACGTGATCCCGGCCTACGCGAAGCTGCTCGCGTTCTTCCGCGACGAATACGTGCCGCACGCGCGCGAGACGCTCGCCGCCGAGGCGCTGCCCGACGGCAAGGCCTACTACCGCCAGCAGATCCGCGAGTACACCACGCTCGACCTCGACCCCGAGGCGATCCACGCGATCGGCCTCAAGGAAGTCGCGCGCATCGATGCCGAGATGCAGGCGACGATGAAGGCGAGCGGTTTCAAGGGCGACTTCGCCGCATTCCTCGAATTCCTGCGCAAGGACCCGCGGTTCTACGCGAAGACGCCGGACGAGCTGCTCATGCATGCGGCCTGGATCGCCAAGCAGGTCGACGCGAAGATCGGCCGCTTCATCGGCACGCTGCCGCGCGGCCGCTTCGGCATCGAACCGGTGCCGGCATCGATCGCGCCGTTCTGGACCGCCGGCCGCGGCAGCGCGCAGACCTATTGGGTCAACACCTACGACCTGCCCTCGCGCCCGCTCTACAACCTGCCCGCGCTGACCCTGCACGAGTCCTCGCCCGGCCATTCCCTGCAGGGCGCGCTCGCCGAGGAGCAGAAGCAGCAGCCGGAATTCCGCAGCCACAACTACATTTCCGCCTACGGCGAAGGCTGGGCCTTGTACTGCGAGAAGCTCGGCAAGGAGATGGGCATCTACCACACGCCCTACGAGGAGTTCGGCCGCGAAACCTACGAGATGTGGCGCGCCGCGCGCCTCGTCATCGACACCGGCATCCACCACAAGGGCTGGACGCGCGCGCAGGCGATCGACTACCTCGCCTCGCATACCGCACTGAGCCGGCACGAGGTCGAGACCGAAGTCGACCGCTACATCTCCTGGCCGGGTCAGGCGCTCAGCTACAAGCTCGGCGAAATCCGCATCGTCGAACTGCGCGCGCGTGCGGAAAAGGCGCTCGGCGACAAGTTCGACCTGCGCGCGTTCCACGACGCGATCCTCGCCGAGGGCTCGGTGCCCCTGCCCGTGCTCGACCAGCGCATCGACGCGTGGATCGCCTCGCGCAAGGCCGCGGCGAAGTCCTGATGTCCGGCTGAAGAGCGAAAGCCTGGAGCGCGAAGGGAAGAGAAGATCGAGCTTCAACGCTTGAAACACGAAGCACACGGAGCACGCGGAGAAGGCAGATCAAACGCTTTCCCCAGCGTGCTCCGTATTTCAATCTTTGCCGTTGCTTCCCTTCGTGCCCTTCGTGGTCCCGCCTTCCGCTTCGCTTTCCCAGCGCGCGCCCGTCAGCGCCGGGGCTCCTTTGCCGGGGGCTTCGCCGTGGCGTCCTTCTTCTGCTGCTCCTCGAGCGCCCGCTGCTTCCATTCCTCGAGGATCGCGGCTCGCGCGCGTGCGGCCGCTTCGGCACCGGCCGGCGGCGGCGGCGGCGCGGGCGGCGGTTCCGGATCGCCATTGTCGATCCAGCGCACGAGGCGCGCGAACTGCTCGCCGAGCACTTCGTCGACCTTCGGCGCGGTTTCGTCGAGGCCGCTCGTCGAGGCGCCATTGACGCGGTACTCGAGTTCGAGCCGGGTCGAGCCATCATCGGCGGTGCGGATCCAGAACGTGAGGATGCCCTTCAGCGCGAACTCCTGCAGCGGTCCGAGCGCGGTGTCGAGGCGCAGCATGCGGTCGGGCAGGGCCATCAAGACGCGGCCGTGCACGGCGCTGCCGCCACTCCAGCGTTCGCAGAAGCAGCCGTCCGCCTCGGGCTTCAGGGACAGGTTTTCGGCCTTGCCGGACCAGGTGTGCTCGCGGTTCCACCAGCGTGGCACGGCGACGAGCGCCGCCCATGCGTGCGCGGCATCCCCTTTCACCGGCGCGGCGTAGGCGAGCAAGAACCCGTCGGGCTCCGCCTGCCTGATCCCGGCATGCGCGGCGCCGGCGAGCGCCAGCACGAACGTCGCGAACGGGCCCAGCCAGCGCTTCATCGTCGCCTCCACTTCATCGTGACCTCGTTCCGACCGCGCGGCGAGGGCATGGTTCGCACCCGTCGGCGACGCCAGGCCCGCGTCGTGGCACCGCCCGGCGCGTGACGCCTAGACGTCGCCGTCGGTCGCCCAGCCTTCGCCGGTGCCCCGATGGTGCACGCTGTCGCCGGCCAGCACGTCGCCGGCCGGGATCGACGGCTGCGCGGCGAGTTCGGCGTAAAGCGGGCGGAAATCCGGCCGCGTCGCGTCCATGAGCTGCTCGAAGCTGTCGATGACGAAGTAGGTCTTCTGGTAGGTGTCGATGCGATAGCGCGTGCGCATGATGCGGCGCAGGTCGAAGCCGATGCGGTTCGGCGCGGGCGATTCGAGGCAGTAGATCGACTCGCCCTTGGAGCTCACGATGCCCGAGCCGTAAATGCGCAGGCCACCGTCCTGGCGGATCAGGCCGAACTCCACCGTGTACCAGTACAGGCGCGTGAGGTTGACGAGCGCTTCGGCGCCGATCCCGTGCGCCTTCACGCCGCCGCGGCCGTAGGCCTGCATGTAGTCGGCGAATACCGGCTCGAGCAGCAGCGGCACGTGGCCGAACAGGTCGTGGAACAGGTCCGGCTCGGCGAGGTAGTCGAGCTGGTCGGGCTTGCGGATCCACCAGGTGACCGGAAAGCGCCGGTTCGCGAGGTGATCGAAGAACACGAGTTCGGGCAGCAGGCCTTCGACGCCGACGAGTTGCCAGCCGGTCGCCTTGGCCAGCACTTCGTTGAGGTCGTCGAAGCGCGGGATCGCGTCGGGCGACATGCCGAAGCGTTCCTGGTTGACGATGAACTCGCGGCAGGCACGACCCTTGAGCAGCTCGCGCTGGCGCTCGAACAGGGTCGCCCAGGTCTGGTGGTCGGTGCGCGAATAGCTCGCCCACGGCTGCTCGACGACCGCCGTGGTATAGACCGGCACGTAGCCCTTGTCGGTCTGCTGGTGTTCGACGCGGCGCGGTTCGGACGAAGTCATGGCACGGATCCGGTTTGCATGCATGACAGCTTAGCGCGTGGCGCGCGCCGGCGCGCGCGGTGCGGCATTCAGTCGCCGCCGCGCTCGTCCGCGGGCGGGGCGGAACGCGGCCGGAACGCGATCACGCGCCCGTGGCTGCCCTCGCCGGCACTGCGCTGCCAGAGCACGGGTACTACGGCCGCGCGCGGCAGTTCGAGCTCGTCGTCGACCGCATCGTTTGCCGCTTCGGTTTCCCAGCTGTAGCGCTTGCGCGCAGGCGTCGGGTCACGCCGGCGCAGCGCGATCGCGGCGAGCAGGCCGGCGACGGCACCGGCGAGGTGGTATTCGAAGCTGATGCGTTCCTCGTGCGGCAACACCGACAGCAGCATGCCGCCGTAGAGGAAGAACACGACGAGCGAGGTCACCACCGCGAGGCGATCGCCACGCAGCAGGCCGATCACGAACAGGAACAGCATGAGCCCGTGCACGATCCCGCTCGCGCCGACGTGGGCGGAGTCGCGCGCGAAGAGCCAGACGCCGAGCCCGGACAGCAGCCAGATCGCCGGCAACGCAAGCCGCGTCGCGCGCGGATAGACGTACAGGGTCAGCGTCGCCAGCACGCCGAGCGGCAGGGTGTTCGACATGAGGTGCTCGAACGAGGCGTGCGCGAACGGCGCGGTGAGGATTCCGACCAGACCCGCGGCATGGCGCGGCAGGATGCCGAGCTCGTCGATCGGCCAGCCGAGCAGCCAGGCCGCGAGCCAGGCGATCCACACCCCGGCCAGCAGCGCCCCGGCGCCGAGCAGCGCATGGCGGATGCGCAGGCGATCCTGCGCAACCGTGACGGAAGTGGGTTCGGGAACGGGGCGGGCGATGTCCATAGCTGCCACATTGGGCGCGCCATTCAGCTGCGCAAGTCGACTCCGTCACAGAATGAGGCCGGATACCCGTTGGTACAATCCTTGCGGTATCAACCGAAGAACCGCGCGAATGAGGGCGCGCGGCCTTTTCGGCAACCCGCAGCGCGACCGGGAGAGGGGGCCCGCCGTGCATCCGGCAGCAGTACGCGCGGTCGCTCCGGCTACCGTCCACTGCCTGCCGCTCCGTATGAGCTTCGACATCAAATCCGCCATGTTGATCGCTTCGCTGCTGACGCTGTGCGTCGGCGCGAGCCTGTCGTTCGCGGCGTCGCGCTATCCGCGACACTTGCGCGCGGCCATGCGCATCTGGATCGGGGGCCTGCTGATCGAGACGCTCGCGCTGTTGTCGGCGGCGCTGCGCAGCCCGAGCTGGGACGATGCGTTGCCGATCGTGCTCACCAACACGATGTACGCCCTCTCGTACGCGGAGATGGGGCGCGCGATGAACCGTTTCGCGCAGCGCCCGCGCAGCCTCGCGCCGCTGCTCCTGGTCGCGCTCACGTTCGCGATCCTGTGCCTGTTCACGCTGGTCTGGCCGTCGCCGCGCTGGCGCGTCACCTTCGACACGCTGCCGATCGTCGCGCTGCAGCTCGGCGTCGCCCGCGCGGTGCTGCTCGGCCGCGGACGCCTGCGTCCGGCCGACATCCTCACCGGCTCGCTGTTCGTCGCCTGCGCCGCGCTCGCGCTCGCGCGCGGCCTCACCGAGTTCTTCGCCCCGGTACTCGGGCTGGAGGAATTCCGCCCGTTCATGCTCAACGTCGTGCTGATCTTCAGTTCGATCCTGCCGATGCTCGGCACGATCGGCTTCATGCTCATGTGCGGCGACCGCATGAATGACGATCTCGGCCGGCTGGCGATGACCGATCCGCTGACCGGCGTGCACAACCGGCGCACGCTCGCGCGCGTCGCGACGAGCGCGATCGAGGACGCGCTGCGCGAGGATCGCCCGCTGTCGCTGCTCGCGATCGACGTCGATCACTTCAAGCGCATCAACGACGCGTTCGGCCACGACGCCGGCGACGAGGCGCTGCTCGGCCTCGTGCGCCTGATGCGCGAATCACTCGCGGTGGACGCGCCGCTCAGCCGCATCGGCGGCGAGGAATTCGCCGTGCTGCTGCCCGGCCTCGGCGAACTCGAGGCCTGCGTGCTCGCCGAGTACCTGCGCCAGCACGTGGCGAGCGCGCTGCTGCCGCTCGGCGGCCACCCGCAACGCCTGACCGTGTCGATCGGCGTCGCCTCGCTCGACCCCGCCACACGCGACCTGCGCGCGCTGCTGCGCAACGCCGACCGCGCGCTCTACGCGGCCAAGCACAACGGCCGCAACCGCTGCGTCGCCTACTCGACGCTCGCCCCGGCGCCCGTCGCGTCGCAGGTTTCGCTCGGCCGCGCCTGAGGCAATCTCCTCGCTGCCGCCTTCGAAGGCACGAGCGGAAAGATCGAAGCACCGGGCACAGGGAACGCGCAGGGAAGAGATCTCCCTCGATGTGATTTCTCCATGTGCTCCGTGTTTGGCCTGGCCTCCGAACATCTCCCCCGGAGCGGGTCAGCCGGCGCCCGCCTTGCGCGGCGGGATCAGCAGGCTCGCGACGACGGACGCCGTGATGACCAGCGCGACGACGCCGAGCGCGACGCCGATCGGGATCTTCCAGACGCCGGCAAGCAGCATCTTCGCGCCGATGAACAGCAGCACGACCGCGAGGCCGTGGCCGAGCAGGTGGAAGCGGTCGGCCATGCCGGCGAGCAGGAAGAACAGCGCGCGCAGGCCGAGCACGGCGAACACGTTCGAGCTCAGCACGACGAACGGGTCGAGCGTGACCGCGAAGATCGCCGGGATCGAGTCGACCGCGAAGATCACGTCGGTGACGGCGACCAGCACGAGCACGACGAACATCGGCGTGAACCAGCGCCGGCCGTCCTCGCGCACGGCGAGCGCCTCGCCGCGGAACTCGCGCGTGATGCGCAGGTGCCGGCGCATCCAGCGCAGGATCGCGTTCTGCTCGAGGTCCGGCGACGCGGTCGTCGCGAACAGCATCTTGAGTCCGGTCAGCAGCAGGAACAGGCCGAACAGGTAGAGCACCCAGTGGAACTGGGCGACGAGTGCGGCGCCGACGAAGATCAACAGCGCGCGCAACACGATCGCGCCGAGCACGCCGAGCATGAGCGCGCGCTGGCGCAGTTCCGGCGGTACCGCGAACGTGTTGAACACGAGCAGGAACACGAAGATGTTGTCGATCGCGAGGGCTTTCTCGATCAGGTAGCCGGTGAGGAATTCGAGGCCGGTCTCGTGGGCGACCGCGCGGCCCGCATGCGCGTCGAGCCAGGCCCAAAGACCGAAGTTGAATGCGAGTGCGAGGCCGATCCAGCCGGCGCTCCACGCCGCCGCCGCGCGGAACGTGACGCGGCGCGGACCGGCCGCGCGCAGCAGCGAGAAGTCGACCGCGAGCGCGACGAGGAGGATGGCGACGAAAGCGGCCCAGATGCCCGGTGTCGCGATGCTGTGCATGTCCGTGTCCCAAGAAAGCCCTGAACGGGCCGAGGGCTTGGGGTCACGAATGCTCGGGACATACCTTCGCCGTCGACGGCGAAGGTCTTGCTCGCGGTTCGCCTGGCGAACCGCCCGCCGGACCGGGGCCTTGCGGCCCGTGATGACGATCGCGGCGACGGGAGAGCTACTCCCCTTCTGCTGGAGCGGAACTTAGCGCCGCGCCGTGGCGCTGGCAAGGTCGGGCGCAGCGCGGGGGGCTGAGGGCTGCGGAAATGCTTCCGCCGCTTCCACAGCGCGTGCCCGACCCGTACAGGAGCGCACCCGGTGCGCGACCGGCGGATCCGGGCCGCGCGCCTCGATCGGCCTGCAGCTTCCCGCCCGCAGCCCTCGGCCCTCGGCCCTCGGCCCTATAATCCGCCGATGAACCGCCACGCCACGGGCCCGCTGCCCGTCATCCAGCTCAAGACCGAACGCCGCTCCAACCATCCCTGGATCTTCCAGAAGATGGTCGAGAAGCCGGCGACCAAACCCAAGCCCGGCAGCATCGTCGACATCGTCGACCGCGAAGGCCAG
Organism: Dokdonella fugitiva; assembly: GCF_004342425.1. GTDB lineage: Bacteria > Pseudomonadota > Gammaproteobacteria > Xanthomonadales > Rhodanobacteraceae > Dokdonella_A > Dokdonella_A fugitiva. Next base: position 656,893 of record NZ_SLWQ01000001.1, read on the forward strand.
TTCGCCGGACGCGGCTTCTACAACGGCCATTCGCGCATCGCGCTGCGCGTGCTGACCGCCGATCCCGATGAAACGGTCGACGAGGCGTTCTTCGCGCGCAGGATTGCGCAGGCGGTGTCGCTGCGGCGCGAGGTGCTGCGCCTCGATGCTGTCACCGATGCCTATCGGCTGATCCACTCCGAGGGCGACGGCCTGTCCGGCCTCGTCGTCGATCGCTTCGCGAACACGCTGGTGATCGAGTATTTCTCGGCGGGCATGTTCAAGGTGCGCGACCTGATCCGCCGTTGCCTGCTCGAACATTTCCCGGACGCGGACCTGTACTGGTTCGCCGAAGAACACGTGCAGAAGCAGGAGAGTTTCGACTGCGGCATCCCGTCGCCGCCGACGCCGACGGTGATCCACGAGCACGGCGTGCAGTTCCACGCCGCGCCGGGCACCAAGCACAAGACCGGCTTCTTCGCCGACCAGCGCGACAACCGCAGGTACCTGTCGACGTTCTGCGAAGGCAAGCGCGTGCTCGACCTGTGTTGCAACTCGGGCGGCTTCGGCATCTACGCCAAGGCGATCGGCGGCGCGAGCGAAGTCACCGGCGTCGACCTCGACGAGGAGATCCTCGCGATCGCGGAGAAGAACGCGCGCCTCAACAAGGCGAAGGTGCGCTTCGTGCAGGCGGACATCTTCCACTGGCTGCGCGACGGCAAGAAGGACCCGTACGACGTCGTGATCCTCGATCCGGCGAAGATGACGCGCGATCGCGAGCAGGTGATCCCGGCGCTCAAGAAATACCTCGACATGAACAAGCTCGCGCTCGGCGCGGTCAAGCCGGGCGGCATCTTCCTGACCTGCTCGTGCACCGGCCTCGTCAGCGAGGAGCAGTTCCTCGACATGCTGCGCCGCGCGGCGTTCTACGCCGGCCGCACGGTGCAGGTGCTCAAGGTGACCGGCGCGGGCGAGGATCATCCGTGGCAGGCGCACGTGCCGGAGTCACGTTATCTCAAGGCGGCGTTCTGCCGCGTCGAATAGCCGAAGCGCTGGGCTGAAGGCCGAGGGCCGGGGGCTGCGAAGCGGCGGCGTCGAAGCGCCTGCCAAGCCAGCGCCGCATCGGCGGCACGCGCTTCGCGCGTACCGCCCTGCAGCACCTCGTTCCATCGTGGGAGCGGCTTCAGCCGCGATGCCTTCGACGCGCGGCGGCCGGCGTTGCATGCCGGCCGCGCTGCACGTCCGGCCTATTTCCACTGCTTCGCGATGCGATCGGCGAGCACGAGGTCGGCCTGCGCCGCCTTGCCGCCGCGCTCGTAGGCGATGGCCAGCTTCGTGCCGGCCGGCAGCGTGCGCAGGCGCTCGCGCCATTCGGGCAGGCCGCGCGAGGCGACCTTCTCGCCGCCGATCGCGGTGATGCGATCGCCTTCGCGCAGGCCTGCGCGCGCGGCGGCACTGTCCTTCGCGACATCGGCGACATCGAGCGCATCGCCCGCGCCGAGCAGCCACAGGCCGCTGCGATCGAACGCGTCGACACCCGCCCCGTCCGCGTTCGGGGCGAGGTACATCTTCTTCGCGCCGTAGTCGAACGCGACCGTGTAGTGCCTGAGTACACCGCCGCCGAGGTTGGCCGACAGGTCGGGGCTCGCGAACGCGCCCTTGTCGCCGGTGTAGAGGTCGCCCGCGATGCCGGTCACCGCGAGGTCGCCGAGTTCGAGCGTGCCGAAGCGCGCGGGACGGCCGCGCGACGGGCCGCCGACGCCCCAGCCGACGACCGCGTCCGGCGCCGCGTGGTACTTGTCGACCAGGCCGTGTTCGCGCACGAACGGCGAGTGCAGTGTCAGCGACACGCGAGAACCCGTGTCGATGCTGATCCGCACCGGCAGGCCGTCGAGCTTGCCTTGCACGATCGGGATGCGCTCGGCGAGTTCGAACGGCACGACGTGCGCGCCGGCCGGCGGCGCGAACTTCGCCGGCTCCGCGAGCACGAGCTCGTGCCTCGCGTAGTCGATCGTCACGCCGAAGCGGCGGAACATCTCGTAGCCGACCAGGCCATCGCTGTCGTAGCCTTCGACGGCGGGCAGCTTGCCGAGATCCATCACGTAGAACACCGGGCGCGACAACACGGCGTCGCCGAGACGCACTTCGCCGGCGTGCGCGAGCGCGACGTCGACGACCTCCTCGCCGACGCCACGTCCGGCGAGCTTGCCTTCGCCGGCCAGGCCGAACTTCTTCGCCGCGGCCGGTGTCAGCAGGTTCGCACCGCCGGTGTCGACGAGGAAGCGCGCCGACTTGCCGTCGATCGAGCCCTGCGCATAGATGTGGTTGTTGACGAGTTCGAACGGCACGCGCGTGACGCCATCCGCCGCGTCGATGCGCGCAGTCTCGGCCATCGCCGGCATCGCGAAGTCGGCGTCGGAGACCGTGACGTTGACCTTCATGCTGGACGCCTGCACTTCGCTGCGGTTGCGCTCGTCGACGCGACCGGCGGTGTCGGTGAGGAACGTGGCCGAGTGGAACGGCAGCTTGACGCCGTCGACGTCGCGCCAGTCGTCGAAGCTCGTCGTCGCGGTGTCGGCGCCCTGCTTCTGCTCCGTGCGCACGAGCAGGTGCGTCCGTGCGTCGAACCAGAGCGTGACCGGGTCGCCGCCGTCGGGCGTCGCGACGAGCACGTCATAGCGACGGCCGTCGAGTTCACGCACCTCGGGCTTGCCGTAGCTCGCGCCGATGCGGGACGGATACCAGTATCCGCGCGCGTCGAGCCAGGCCTGGCTGCGCGCGCGCCGCTTCGCTTCGGGCGCATCGAGCACGGCGACCTCACCGCCGGGATCGCGCGTCCAGGCGACCGTGCCGTCGTAGCCGTCGGCGCCCTCGATCGGGCCGAGCTTGTAGTGGTCGTTCGAGCGGCCGCGCTCGACGTCCTGCAGCGCGTCGAACGCGCCACTGAGCCCGCCCGCGGAGAGCGTGCCGTCGGTGCGCACGCTCTTCACCGCGTCCCAGTGCGCGCCGCCGCTCGCCGCCTTCCAGCGCGCGAGCAGGTCGGCCGCCTCGTCCGCACGCACCACCTGGGTGAAACCGAACGCCAGCAGCGCCAGCGCGATCATCTGCCTGACCATCTTCATCTCCTCGGATCGCGGCGCCTGCCTTGCGCGGCGCCGTCGTTGTTTGAATAATTGCATCGAATTTCAAACGAGGCAACCCAACCGATGGCACGGATCCGCAACGCGCTGCTCGAGGATGCGGCGGAGATCGACCTGCTCGCTTCGCCGACGCGCATCGAGATCGTCGATACGCTCGAGGCGTTCGGCGAGGCGGTCAGCGTGGCCGAGCTCGCCGTCGCGCTCGGACGGCCCGCCGACAGCCTCTACTACCACCTGCGCCAGCTCGCCGATGGCGGCCTCGTCGAGGAGGAAGCCGCGCCCGACGGCCGCCGCTACCGTTCGCGCACGCGCAAGGGCGATCGCCTGCGCCTGCGCTACCGGCCCGGCACGACCGCCAATGCCGAGGCGGTCGGCCGCGTCGCGGCGAGCGTGCTGCGCGTGGCCGGTCGCGATTTCGAGCGCGCGCTGGCCGACCCCGCGACGGTCGTCGAAGGGCCGCGGCGCGAATTGTGGGCCGCGCGCGGCAAGGGCTGGGTCGACGCCGCGGAACTCGCCGAGATCAATCGCCTTCTCGCGCGGCTGATGGAACTCGTGCAGAAGCCGGCGGCCGAGCGCCCGCGCGGCAAGCTCGTCGCGCTGACCTGGGTGCTCGCGCCGGTGGAAGCGAAGCCGGCGCGACGCACGCCCGCGCCGCGCAAGCCGCGCGCGCGCTGAACGCGCGTCGGCACGGCTGCTAGACTGCGCGTCCACCCGCAGCCGGCGACGTCGATGAAGAAGACCGCGCGTACGAAGAAGACCCTGCCGCCGACCGTGACGCAGGCGCAGGCCGAGGAGGCCGTGCGCGTCCTGCTGCGCTGGGCTGGTGAAGATCCCCTGCGCGAAGGCCTGGTCGACACGCCCAAGCGCGTGGCCGATGCGTACCGCGACTGGTTCTCCGGCTACGCGATCGATCCGGCCGAATACCTCGGCCGCACGTTCGAGGAGGTCGCCGGCTACGACGAGATGATCGTACTGCGCGACATCCACTTCGAATCCTTCTGCGAGCACCACATGGCGCCGATCATCGGCCGCGCGCACGTCGGCTACCTGCCGACGGACAAGGTCGTCGGTATCTCCAAGCTCGCGCGCGTGGTGGACGCCTACGCGCGCCGCTTCCAGGTGCAGGAGAAGCTCACCGCGCAGATCGCCCACTGCATCGGCATGGTGCTCAAGCCGCGCGGCGTCGGCGTCGTCATCGACGCGACGCACCAGTGCATGACCACGCGCGGCGTGCACAAGACCGGCGTGTCGATGATCACCAGCCAGATGCTTGGCACGTTCCGCGAGGACGCGCGCACGCGCGCGGAGTTCCTGCGCTTCATCGACATCGACGGGCATGGGTGATGACGTCGCCTTGCGCTCGTCCATGAGCGCCGCTGCGATGCGCGCCTTCGCGCGCGAGACGGCCTTCGGCTTGTCCTGAACCGCGCCGGCCATCCATGGCCGCACGCCCCGCGAACCGCCGCGAGGCGCTTCCGATCAGCCGATCGCGATGCCGCCGTCGGCAAGCGGCAGCGAGCGGATGCGCTTGCCGGTCAAGGCGAAGATCGCATTGGCGAGCGCCGGCGCGACCAGCGGCACGCCGACCTCGCCGATGCCGCCCGGCTTGTCGCCGCCCTCGAGCAGCGCGACCGACACCGCCGGCATCTCCGACATGCGCGGCAAGGTGAAGTCGTTGAAGTTCGCCTGCTCCACGCGTCCGCCCGCGAGCGTGATCTTGCCACGCACGGCGTTGACGAGGCCGCTGACGAGGCCACCCTGCATCTGTGCGACGACCTGGTCCGGATGCACGGCGATGCCGGGGTCGACCGCGATGCAGAGCCGCTCGACATGCACGCGCTCGGCATTGCCCGAGATCTCGGCGACGAGCGCGACGTGCGTGTCGTAGCACTCCATCGCGGCGAGCCCGAACGCGTGCCCGGCCGCGGGCGCGCCCCAGCCGGCGTCCTTCGCCGCGCGTTCGATCACCGCGCGCTGGCGCGGCATCGCCTCGAGCATGGCGAGGCGGAACGCGAGCGGATCCTGCTTCGCCGCGTGCGCGAGTTCGTCGACGAAGCTCTCGATCGCGAATGCGTTGAGCGCGTTGCTGACCGAGCGCCAGTAGCCGACCTTGATGCCGATCTCGCGGATCACCGTGCGCAGGTCGAGGTTCGGGATCGCGTAGGTGAGGTTCGCCGCGCCCTCGACCATGAAGCCGTCGATGCCGTCCTTGACCACGCCCGGGAACATGCGGTTCGTGATCGACGGCGAGATCATCTTCTGCGCCAGCGCGAGGAGTCGGCCGTCGGCAACCACGCCGCGCATGAGGTGCAGCGACGGTGGCCGGTAGACGTCGTGGCGCGTGTCGTCCTCGCGCGTCCAGATCAGTTTCACCGGCGTACCCGGCAGCGCCTTGGCGATCGCCACCGCCTGCGCGACGTAGTCGACGTCGAGGCGCCGGCCGAAGCCGCCGCCGATGAACTGCGCATGGATGCGCACCTGTTCCGGCTTCACCCCGGCCGCGGCCGCCGCGACGCCCTGCGCGCCCTGCGGGAACTGCGTGCTGGCCCAGACGTCGACGCCGTCGCGGCCGACGCGCGCGGTGCAGTTCTGCGGTTCGAGCGTCGCGTGCGCGAGCAGCTGGCAGGTGTAGCGCGCCTCGATCGGCGTGGTCTTCGCGAACACCGCGGCGACGTCGCCGGCCTGCTTCGCCACGGCGCCGGCCTCGTCGGCCGCGCCTTCGAGCGCGGCCATGATCGCCGCGTCGTCGAGCTTCGCCGCGGCACCTTCGTCCCAGTGGATCTTCACGTCGGCGAGCGCCTGTCTGGCGACCCACCAGTGATCGGCGACCACCGCGACGCCATCGCCGATCGACAGTACCTTGCGTATTCCCGGGCGCCTTTCGACGTCGCCCGCGTCGAACGAGGCGACCTTGCCGCCGAGTACGGGGCACTGCGCGAGCGCGGCGTGCAGCATGCCCGGCAGCTTCACGTCGATCCCGAACACCGTGCGGCCGCGCGCCTTGTCGGCGCCGTCGAGGCGCGCGAGCGGCTTGCCGATGCGGGTGAACTGCGCGCGTGGCTTCAGCGTGACGTCGGCCGGCACCTCGAGTTTCGCGGCGGCCGCGGCGAGCGCGCCGTAGCCGAGCTTGCGCTCGCCGTGCAGCACGTGGCCGTCGGCGACGCGGCACTCGACGGCAGGCACGTTCCATTGCGCCGCTGCCGCCGCGACGAGCATCGTGCGCGCGGTCGCGCCGGCGCGGCGCAGGCTGTCCCAGCCGTCGCGCACGCTCGTGCTGCCGCCGGTGATCTGCGCGCCGAGCAGCGTGTTGACGTAGACCGGATCGACCGTCGCCTGCTCGACGCGCACGCGCGCCGGATCCACGCCGAGCTCCTCGGCGATGAGCATGACGAGCGAGGTGTGCACGTCCTGGCCCATCTCGTTGCGCTGGCAGACCAGCGTGACCCCGCCGTCGGGCGCAATGCCGACCCAGGCGTTCGCGCGCACCGCGGCCGTGCCGGCGGCCGGCTTCGCGCCACCGGTGTCGAGGTGGAAACCGAGCAGCAGGCCGGCGCCGACCGCGCTGGAGGCGACGACGAAGCGACGCCGCGACGCATCGATGCCCGAGTCGTCGAAGAACGCGTTCATGCGCCACCCCCGAGGGTCGCCGCTGCGTCATGGATCGCCGCGCGGATGCGCGCGTAGGTGCCGCAACGGCAGAGGTTGCCGGACATCGCGGCGTCGATGTCGGCATCGCTCGGTCGCGGCGTGCGCGCGAGCAGGGCGGTCGCTGCCATCACCTGGCCCGACTGGCAGTAGCCGCACTGCGGCACTTGCAGCTTGTCCCACGCGGCCTGCACCGCGTGCGCGACCTTGCCGTCGATGCCTTCGATCGTCGTCACCGACTTGCCCTGCACCGCCGACAGCGGCGTGATGCACGAACGCGTCGGCACGCCATCGACATGCACGGTGCAGGCGCCGCACAGCGCCATGCCGCAGCCGAACTTGGTGCCGGTCATGCCGAGATGGTCGCGCAATACCCATAGCAGCGGCGTGTCCGGCGCCGCGTCGACCGGCACCGTCCTGCCGTTGAGATGCACGCTGCTCATGACTCCTCCTCGCGGAAAGGCAAGCGCCGGGGCGCGGCGCAATCGGAGTGCCGGAGCGAGCCCACCCGCTGCACGCACGGCATCGGTAAACCCGCGCCGAGCATACGCCGCCCGCGCCGCGGCGACACGCCGCAGCGCACGCGAGCCCGCGGCCCGCCGCGCGCGGACACGGCGCGAATCGGCTATCGTGCGCGCTTTCGCCAAGCCGGCCCCGACCCGCAATGGAACCCACCGCTCCCGCCGCGCCGCGCCGTGCCGCGCTGGCCTTCATCTTCGTGACCGTGCTGATCGACATCCTGTCGTTCGGCCTGATCATCCCGGTACTGCCGCACCTGATCGAAAACTTCCTGCACGGCAACGTCGCTGCCGCGGCGCGCTGGTACACCGGCTTCGCGAGCGTGTTCATGGCGATGCAGTTCGTCTTCACGCCCGTGCAGGGCGCGCTGTCGGACCGCTACGGCCGGCGCCCGGTGATCCTCTTGTCCAACCTCGGCCTCGGCCTCGACTTCGCGATGATGGCGCTGGTCAACTCGCTGCCGCTGCTGTTCATCGGCCGCGTCGTCTCCGGCATCACGTCGGCGAGCTTCAGCACCGCCAACGCGTACATCGCCGACATCACCCCGCCGCAGCAGCGCGCGCAGGCGTTCGGCATGATCGGCATGGCGTTCGGCCTCGGTTTCATCATCGCGCCGTTCATCGGCGGACACCTCGGCGCGATCGACGTGCGCCTGCCGTTCTGGGCCGCGGTGGCGATGAGCCTGACGAACTTCTGCTACGGCTGGTTCGTGCTGCCCGAGTCGTTGCCGGTCGAACGGCGCACGACGCGCTTCGACTGGGACCATGCCAACCCGCTCGGCTCGCTCGCGCTGCTGCGCCGCTATCCGCAGGTGCTCGGCATCGCCGGCGTGCTGTTCCTCATGGCATTCGCGCACATGGTGTATCCGACCACGTTCGTGCTCTACGCCGACTATCGCTTCGGCTGGGGCCCGGACATGGCCGGCAACACGCTCGCGCTGGTCGGCCTGCTCGCGGCGATCGTGCAGGGCGTGCTGATCAAGCGCATCGTCGCCGCGCTCGGCGAACGGCGCACGCTGCTGTTCGGCCTCGCCTGCGGCGCGGTCGGCTTCGCGCTGTACGCACTCGCGCCGACCGGTTACTGGTTCTGGGCGATGATGCCGGTCGCCGCGTTGTGGGGCGTCGCGACGCCCGCGGCGCAGGCATTGATGACGCACGCGGTCGATCCGCGCGAGCAGGGCCGCCTGCAGGGCGCGGTCGCGAGCCTGTCCAGCATCGCGGGCATCCTCGGCGCATTGGTGTTCCCGACGATCCTCGCCGCGGTCGCCGGCTCGGCGCGCCACGACGTCGTTGCCGGCGCGACGTTCTGGCTCGCCGCGCTGATCGTCGGCAGCGGCGGCGTGCTCGCCTGGCGCGTGTCGGCGCGCCTGCCCGCGGTGACGACCGCCGCGCCCCCGCCGACGATCGAACCAGCGGTCGTTTCGGACGCCGACGAGATCATCGTGCAGCCCGCACCACTACGCGACTGATCGACGCGCGAAAATTGCACTTGTCCGCTTCGGGGCGCATGGTGCGCGCCCCTTGGCGTCGTCGACGCGATTTTTCGCGCCATGATTTCCATGCAGGCGCAGTCCGCCAACCCGTGCACCCGCCGCGCCGGCGGCGGGCCGCCTCGTTGCCGCATTGGATTTCAAGTGCCCCTTTCGACACTGGCACGGCGCCCCCATCATGCGAGGATGGGTACGCCGGAGCGGTTCCGGCACCGTGGAGACGTCGATGCTGACCTTCGTGCTGTGGTTGCTGCTGCTGGTGTTCTGCTGGCCGGTCGCGCTGCTCGCGCTGGTGCTCTACCCGCTCGTCTGGCTGTTGCTGCTGCCGTTCCGCCTCGTCGGCCTCGCGGTCGAAGGCGTGTTCGAGCTGCTGCGCGGGATCATCCTGCTCCCCGCCCGCGTGCTGCGCGGCCGCCCCGTCGCCTGACGAGCGGCGAAAGCGCCCGCGACGACGTCGGCTGTACGGAAACCGGGCCACCGCGCGACCGCGCGGCGTCAGGGACAAGGCCGCGGATCTGGCCGGGGACAAGGCGGTCGACGTGGCCGGCGGCGGCGGGCGGCAATGCCGCGGCCGGCCGCGAGCATCGGGATCCGGCACGAGCAGCGGCGTGCCGATCGTGCGCCGCTGCGAGTCCCTGCGCGGATCGCGCGCGCTACACTCGGGATGTCCGCACGCGAGAATGCCGATGTCCGCAAGCGAACCCGATCCGGCCGAACCCATCGTGCAGGCGCAGCCGCTCGGTGAGCTGTTCGACGCCGTCTACGACCGCCTCAAGGCGATGGCGAGCCGCCAGCTCGCGCGGGGTGCGCGCGGCACGCTCGACACGACCGCACTCGTGCACGAACTGTGGCTGCGCGTGAACACCGGGCGCGAGCTCGCGTTCGAGCATCCGGCGCAGTTCTTCTCCTACGCCGCGCGCGCGATGCGCCACCTGCTCGCCGATCGTGCGCGCGACCGCATGCGCCAGAAGGCCGGCGGCGACTGGATCCGCATGAGCCTGACGGGCAGCGAAGGGCTCCACCCGCAGGTCGAAAGCGCCGAGCAGGCGCTCGCGCTCGAGGAAGCGCTGACCAAGCTCGAGCAGGTCGACGCGCGGGCGGCACGCGTGGTCGAGCTGCGCTGGTTCGCCGGGCTCTCGCCGGAGCAGGTCGCCGAGCTGCTCGGCCTGACCCGCCGCACGATCGATCGCGACTGGCGCTACGCGCGCGCGTTCCTGCTGTCCGCACTGGAATGATGTCCGCGCCGGGGGCGCAACGGCGTTATCGCTGGCGAGGACGGCGGCCGCCAGGGGGACCGCGATGAACAGCTCGCCTGCCACGCCACGCGAATGGTTCGAAGCCGCGCTCGCGCTGCCTCGCGCCGAGCGCGCGGCCTGGCTCGCGGCGCAGTGCCGCGACGAGGCGCAGCGCGCGGAGGTGCTGCGCCTGCTCGCCGCCGACGACGGCGACGAGCACGTGCTCGACGAGCCGTTCGACCAGCTGCTCGGGCGCGTCGGCGAAGTCGCGGCGCCGCCGCCGGCGCTGCCGCACGGCACGACCGTCGGCGACTACACGCTGATCGAGCGCCTCGGCGAAGGCGGCTACTCGGTCGTCTACCGCGCCGAGCGCGAGCAGGCCGGCGTGCGCCAGGTCGTCGCGCTCAAGCTGCTGCACCGCGGGCTGCACACGCCGGACGAGCAGCGCCGCTTCCGCGACGAGCGGCGCGCGCTCGCGCAACTGCGCCACCCCGGCATCGCGCGACTCATCGAGGGCGGCGTGACCAGCGCGGGCATGCCGTACATCGCGCTCGAGCTCGTCGAGGGCGAGCCGATCACCGACTATGCGCGCACGCACAAGCTCGACCTGCACGCGCGCCTGCGCCTGTTCGTCGCGGTCTGCCACGCGGTCGAAGCAGCGCATCGCGCGCTGATCGTGCACCGCGACCTCAAGCCGTCGAACGTGCTCGTCACGCGCGACGGCGAGGTCAAGCTGCTCGACTTCGGCATCGCCAAGCTGCTCGACGCCGGCGACGACGCGACGCGCACGCAGCGACAGGCGTTGACGCCCGCTTACGCGGCGCCGGAGCAGTTCGCCCTCGGCCAGGTCACCACCGCGACCGACGTCTATGCGCTCGGCGTGCTGCTCGGCGAACTCGTGACCGGGCAGCGCCGCGCGCCGGGCGACACGCACACGCCATCGTCGCGCGTCGGCGCGGACACGGACGAGGCGCTGTTGCCGGCACCCGCGCGCGTCGTGCGGCGCCAGCTGCGTGGCGACCTCGACAACATCGTGCTGAAGGCGACGGCAGCGGAGCCGGAGCGCCGCTACGCATCCGCGGGCGCGTTCGCCGACGACGTCGAACGCCACCTCGCCGGCCATCCGGTGCAGGCGCATCCGCCGTCACGCTGGTACCGCGCGCGCAAGTTCATCACGCGCCATCGTGGCGGCGTGGCGGGCAGCGCGCTGTTCGTGCTGTCGATCCTCGCCGCGCTCGCGGTCGCGCTGTGGCAGGCGCAGCGCGCCGAAGTGGAGACGCGGCGCGCGCAGGTGCAGGCGCGCCGCGCCGAAGCGGTCCAGGCCTTCCTCGGCGACGTGTTCCGAGCCAACTCGCGCAACCAGCCGAATGCGGCGAAGGCACGCCGGACGACCGCACGCGAGCTGCTCGACCTCGGCGCGCAGCGCATCGACGGCGCGATGGCCGACGTGCCGGAAGCGAAGCTCAGCGTGCTGCAGCTGTTCGCCCAACTCTATGATGACCTCGAACTCGCCGACGAAGCCTTGCGCGTGAGGCGCCAGGCAGTCGAACTCGCACGCCACGTGTACGGCCCCGCGTCGCCGGAGGTCGCCGCCGAACTCGTCCGCCTCGGCAACGCGATGCAGAGTTCGCGTGCCACCGGCGAGGAACGCAAGGCCGTGCTCGACGAAGCCGGCGGCATCCTCGACCGCCTCGGCGACGTCGATTCGCCCACGCGCGGCGCGTGGCTGCGGCGCGAGGCCGAGTACTGGTGGAACCACGATCCGCAGCGGGCGTACGACTACGCGCAGCGCGCGGTGCGGCTGTTCGACGCAAAGCCGCCGTCGGCCGATCTCGCCGACTCGCTGCTCAGCGCCGGCATCCAGGCCTTGCAGCTGCACCGTCCGACGGAAGCCTCCGCCGCTTTCGCACGTGCGATCGAAATCGCCAGGGTCGTGCCCGAGGCCGCGCCGAATGCGGTCAAGTACCATGCCTATCTCGGCGAGGCGCAGTCGCGCCAGCTCGACCTCGCCGGCGCCGAGCGCAGCCTGCGCACCGCCTGGACCATGGCGAAGCGCGACAGTGGCGAGGAACACATCGACGTGTTGCAGACCCAGCTCCGCCTCGGCGACCTGCTCTGCGAGATGGGCCGCACGCAGGAAGGACTCGAGCTCCTGCGTGGCGCCAAGCAGCTCGCGATCAAACTGCGCGGCGCCGATGATCCGTTCCACACGCGCGCGGCACTCAGTGTGCTCGGCCGCTGCGAGGCCGGCGCCGGCGACCTCGGCGCCGCGATCGCCGACGCGCAGGCGGCGACCGCGATCGACCGCAGCCACCACCCGGGCAGCCTCGACCTCGCGCTGCGCCTCGAGCGCGAAGCCGCGGTACTCGTCGAGCTCGGCCGCTTCGCGCCCGCGCAGGCCGAGCTCGACGAGGCCGCCGCGCTACGCCTGCAGGCGAAGCAGCCGCGCGACGGCGAGGCATTCGCCGGGAACCTGCGCCTGCAGGCGACGCTCGCCCTCGCGCGCGGGGACCTCGCCGCGGCACGCGAGCGATTCGACGGACTGCCGGCCGAAGCGAACGACGCGCCTCCCACGTTCGACCGCTTCGACCGGCACCTCCTCGCCGCCGAGATCGCGCTCGCCGCGCACGACGCCGCGACCGCCGCGAGTGAAGCGCATGCCGTCGCGCAGGCGATCGCGCGCAGCGGCCAGGGCGACGCGCTCGTGCCGTGGAGCGCACGCGCCGCGCTCGACGCCGGCCGCGCCGCGGGCACTCGCACACGACCATGACGCCGCGTCGGCGTCGCTGCATCGCGCGCTCGAGCTGCGCCGCAGCATCCTGCTCCCGACGAGCCCGCGACTCGCCGACGCGCTGGTCGCCCTCGCTTCGACCGAACTCGACCGCGACGACCGCGCCGCCGCGCGCATGCTCGCCGACGAGGCTGCGGCGATCCATGCCGCGCAACCCGAACTCGGCGACCAGTACCGCCACCCCCTGCGCACCCTCCAGGATCGCCTCGCCCGCGAATGATCGACGGCACTCGAGCGGCGAGCCGGGGCCGGACCCGGAGCAACGACCCGGGCGGCGACCTGGCAAAGACCGAACCACGAAGGAAATGCAAACGCTTCGAAGCCGTTCCCGGTCCTGCTTGTCCTTCGCGTCCTTCGTGTCCTTCGTGTCCCCGTCTTTCAGCTTCGCACCTTCGCCACATCCGCGAACCCGAGCTCGCCCGCCTCGAAGGCGACGCGTTCGGTGCCGAAGCTGGTCTGCGCGAGCACGCGCGCGCGGGTGACCTTGATCAGCCAGCCGTGCTGCTCGAGCGGTTCGCCGGACCGGAACGCCTTCGGCGTGAGCACGGCGGCGCAGGCGCGGTGTTGCGGATCGCGTACCGACGCGTAGCGGATCAGCGCGATGCCCGCCTCGCGCGCGCTGCGCGCGAGTGCCTGCGTCGCGACGTAGCTCGCGGGGTCCTCCCATGCGGCGCGCTCGCGCGCGAGCGGCGCGTCGGCGAGCACGAGCGCCTGGCCCGCGACCGCGGCGCGGAACACCGTGTGCGGCACCGGCGGCAGCTCCGGCGTGGCGGGCGAATCGGCGAGGAAGCGCAGGCGCCAGTAGGCGACTTCGGCCAGCGCGGTATGCACGGTCGTGGCGCCGTACCAGACGCCGGGATCGCCGATGCCGCGGAAGCGCGAACCGGCGGGCGGCGGCGCCGGATAGCGGAATGGCGTCGCGAGCAGGTAGTGCAGGTGCGCCGCCTCGGCCGGCAGCGGCGGCTTGCCTGCTTCGAGCAGGTCCTCGAGCACGCGCTGCTCGGCGAGCGTGTCGACCAGGCGCATGGTCGATGCGCGATGCTGGGCCTCGACCACGCGCCAAGGTTTCATGCTAATGCGTCGCGCGGCCTTGCGCAGCGCCTCGATGCCCGGGATGTTCATGTGGCAGGCCTCCGGTCACGCAGCCTGCGGGGGCGTCGTCGCAACGCGCGCGACGCGTTCACAGCCGCGCGCGTGCGCTGTCGAGGTAGTGCAGCACGTGGACGAGCCCTTCGGCGTCGCGCATGCGCTCGAGCGGGCGCGCGCCGCCGAACGCGGCGTTGGCGGTGGTGAGCCAGGTGCGCGCGGCGGCGTCATTGGAGCCGACGATCGCGTCGAGCGAACGGAACACGCGCACCCACAATGCGGCGAGCTGGCCCGGCTTGCTCGCCGGATCGATCGGCGCACGCGCGGCGCGCGAGATCGTCGAGGGGCTGACGCCGATGATCTCGGCGAGCGTGCGCTGCGGCACGTCGAGGATTTCCGCCGCACGCAGCGCGGCCCTGGTCAGCACGCGACCCGGGTCGGTCGCGGCGGCGGACTTGCGGGCGGCGGACGGGTTCATCGCAGCGGCACCGGTGGTCTCGTTCAGATGCAATTATCAGCGCAGAGCATTGCACATGCAATGTTCAGCCGAAGAACCAGTAGCACACCGCGATCGACGCGAGCACGCCGGCGAGGTCGGCCAGCAGCGCGCAGCCGACCGCATGGCGCGTGCGGCGGATGCCGACCGCCCCGAAGTACACCGCAAGGACGTAGAACGTCGTTTCGGTGCTGCCCTGCACGGTTGCGGCGAGCAGCGCGGGGAAACTGTCGACGCCGCGCGTCTTCATCGTCTCGATCAGCATCGCCCGCGCGGCACTGCCCGACAGCGGCTTCACCAGCGCGGTCGGCAGCGCGTCGACGAAGCGCGTGTCGAGGCCGAGGGCATGCACGCACCAGCGCACGCCGTCGAGGGCGAAGTCGAGCGCACCCGAGGCGCGCAGCACGCCGACCGCGCAGAGCATCGCGACGAGGTACGGCAACAGGTCGCGCGCGACCTCGAAGCCCTGGCGCGCGCCGTCGACGAAGCTCTCGTAAACCGGCACCTTGCGCCACGCGCCGATGACGAGGAAGGCGAGCACGATCGCGAACAGGGCGAGGTTGCCGAGCAGCGACGACAGCGGCGCGAGTGCCGCCGCGGGAAGCGCGAGCAGCACGCTGACGAACGCGCTGAGCAGCACCGCAGCGCCGAGCAGGCAGACCAGCACGAGCGGGTCGCGCAGCCTGATCTTCTGCGCGAAGGCGACCGCGAGGAAGCCGGCGAGCGTCGATGCGCTGGTCGCGAGCAGGATCGGCACGAACACGAGCGTCGGGTCATGCGCGCCGGCCTGCGCGCGGTACATGAAGATCGACACCGGCAGCAGGGTCAGCGACGACGCGTTCAGCACGATGAACAGGACCTGCGCATCGCTCGCCGTGGTGGCGCTCGGGTTGAGCGTCTGCAACTCGCGCATCGCGCGCAGGCCGATCGGCGTCGCCGCATTGTCGAGGCCGAGTACGTTGGCGGCGAAGTTGAGCGTGATCAGGCCGACCGCCGGATGGCCGCGCGGCACGCCCGGCATGAGCCGCGCGAACAGCGGGCCGAGCAGCCGCGCAAGGCGGTCGACGAGGCCGGCCTGCTCGGCGATGCGCAGGAAGCCGAGCCACAGCGTGAGCGTCCCGAACAGGAGGATCATCACCTCCACCGCGAGCCTGGCCATGTCGAACAGGCTGGCGACCATCGCGGCGAACACGCCGGCGTTGCCGCCGACGAGCCACTGCGCGAGCGCGGCGACCGCCGCGACGAGGAAGAAGCCGAACCACAGCCGGTTGAGCATGCGCGCACCGTCGCCTGGACCCCCGCGCGCAAGCATCGCACAAGACCTGTCCCGCGCGCGCCGCGTCGGGCACACTCGCGCGATGGACGAGAAACCGTATTCGGCCGCGTGCGAGCGCAATCGCGAACCGATCCTCGGCGTGCTGCGCGAGGCGTTCGCCGACCGCCGCCACGTGCTCGAGATCGGCAGCGGCACGGGCCAGCACGCAGTGCATTTCGCCGCGGCCCTGCCCGCGCTCGCCTGGCAGTGTTCCGATCGCGCCGACAACCTGCCCGGCATCCGCGCCTGGCTCGCCGAAGCGGCCCTGGCGAACACGCCTGCGCCGATCGAACTCGACGTCGCCGGCGACGCCTGGCCACGCGGCCCGTTCGACGCGGTGTTCAGCGCGAACACCTTGCACATCATGGGCTGGAGCGAAGTGGAAGCGCTGTTCGCCTCGCTGCCGGGCGTGACGACGGCGGATGCGAAGCTGGCGATCTACGGCCCGTTCCACGTCGACGGCCGCCCGACGAGCGAAAGCAATGCGGCCTTCGACGCCTCGTTGCGCGCACGCGCGCCGCACATGGGTCTGCGCGACGTCGCCGCCGTCGACGCGCTCGCGCGCGACGCCGGGTTCGCATCCGTCGCCGACGTCGCGATGCCGGCGAACAACCGCCTCCTGCTCTGGCGCCGCGCATGAGCCGCCCGCTGCTGGTCGCCTGGAGCGGCGGCAAGGACGCGGCGCAGGCGCTCGAACGCCTGCGCGCCGACCCCGCATGGCGCGTGGCTGGCCTGCTCACGAGCGTGACCGTCCCGTACGACCGCATCAGCATCCACGGCGTGCGCCGCTCGATCCTGCACGCGCAGGCGCGCGCGCTCGGCCTGCCGCTGTTCGAGGCGGAACTGCCGGTGCAGGCCGACAACGCGACCTACGAAGCATCATTCGCCGCGGCACTCGCCCAGGCGAGCACGAGCGAGCCGGGGCTCGACGCGATCGCATTCGGCGACCTCTTCCTCGCCGACGTGCGCGCCTACCGCGAAGCGCTGCTCGCACGGCTCGGCTGGCACGGCGTGTTCCCGCTGTGGGGCGAGGACACGCGGCGACTCGCGCAGGCGTTCATCGCGCGTGGCCACCGCGCGATCCTCTGCTGCGTCGACACGCGGCAGCTCGACGCAACGTTCCGCGGGCGCGACTACGACGCCGCGCTGCTCGCCGACCTGCCGGCCGGCTGCGATCCGTGCGGCGAGAACGGCGAGTTCCATACCTGCGTGCACGGCGGTCCGCTGTTCGCGCAGCCGATCGAACTCGCGCGCGGCGAGCACGTGCTGCGCGAGCAGCGCTTCGCGTACGTCGATCTCGTCGACACCTCGTCGACGTCCCCGCCGCGATGACCGACGCCGGCGCGCCGGCGCGTCACAGCGGCGCGAACAACTCCGCGACGTCGGCCTCGTCGAAGCGCAGTGCCTGCGTGCTGCCGCCTTCGAGCACCGCGCGCGCGAGATCGGCCTTGCGCTGCTGCAGGCCCTGGATCTTCTCCTCGACCGTCCCGGCGCAGATGAGCTTGTAGACGAATACCGGCTTGTCCTGGCCGATGCGGTGCGCGCGATCGGTCGCCTGCGCCTCGACCGCGGGGTTCCACCACGGGTCGTAATGGATCACCGTGTCGGCCGCGGTGAGGTTGAGGCCGACGCCGCCGGCCTTGAGGCTGATCAGGAACACCGGCACGTCGCCGGCCTGGAAGCGCTCGACGAGCGCCGCGCGCTGCGTGCCCGGCGTGTCGCCGGTGAGGCTCTGGTAGGCGAGGCTGCGCTCGTCGAGCGCCTGCGCGACGAGCGCGAGCATCTCGGCGAACTGGCTGAACACGAGCACGCGCCGGCCTTCCTCGACGAGACTGCCGAGCAGGTCGAGCAGGTACTCGAGCTTGGCCGACCCCTGCACGCCGCGGGCGCCTTCGAGCTTGACCAGGCGCGGGTCGCAGCAGGCCTGGCGCAGCTTGAGCAACGCATCGAGCACGACGATGCCGCTCTGCGCGAGGCCGCGCCGGCGCACTTCGTCGAGCACGCGCTCGTGCTGGGTGAGGCGCAGTGTTTCGTACAGCTCGCGCTGCGCGCCTTCGAGCTCGATGCGCCGCGCGATCTCGGTCTTCGGCGGCAGCTCCGACAGCACGTCCTCCTTGCGCCGCCGCAGCAGCAGCGGCGCGATGCGCCGGTTCAGCCGCTCGCGCCGCTCGACGTCGCCGTGCTTCTCGATCGGCGTGCGGAAGAAGCGCGTGAAGTGCTTTTCGTCGCCGAGCAGGCCGGGCTCGACCGCGTCGAACTCGGCCCACAGCTCGCCGAGGTGGTTCTCCAGCGGCGTGCCGGTCATCGCGATGCGCTGGCGCGCGTCGATCTCGCGCACGAGCTTCGCCGCCTGGCTCTTCGCGTTCTTGATCGCCTGCGCCTCGTCGAGCACGAGCACCGAGTACGCGTGCGCGACGAGCGCGTCGCGGTCGCGCAGCAGCAGCGGATAGGTCGTGATGACGAGGTCGTGGTTCGGGATTTCCTCGTGCAGGCCGTGCCGCTCCGGCCCGTGCACGACGAGCACGTCGAGGTCGGGCGCGAAACGCGCGGCCTCGTCGGCCCAGTTGGCGACGAGGCTGGTCGGCGCGAGCACGAGCGCGGCCTGGTCGAGCCGGCCGCGGCGCTTCTCGGCGAGCAGGTGGGCGAGTACCTGCACCGTCTTGCCGAGGCCCATGTCGTCGGCGAGGATGCCGCCGAGGCCGGCTTCGGCGAGGAAGCCGAGCCAGGCGAGGCCGTCGCGCTGGTAGCTGCGCAAGGTCGCGCGGAAGCCTTCCGGTTCGCGCGCGGGTTCGCGCGGCGCGCGCAGGCGCTCGAGCTGCGCGCGCAGGCGCTCGCCGCCGCGCCACGGGCGTTCGAGGCCGCTGGCGACCTTCTCGAGCACGTCCGCCTGCGCGCGGCGCAGGCGCAGCGCACCGTCTTCCTCGCGCAACGGCACCTGCAGCCATTCGAGCAGCGGCGCGATCAGCGCGCGCAGCTTCGCCAGCGGCAACGGCACGCGCCGGCGCGCGTCGAGCGGCACCAGCCACATCGCGTCCTCGGGCTCGCCCTTGCGGGCGACGAGCGGGAACGCGGGATCGGTGAGCAGGCGGTGCAGCACCGGCAACAGGTCGATGCGCTCGCCGTCGATGTCGATGCCCAGGCGCAGGTCGAACCAGGGATTGCCGGTCTGTTCGTCGACCTCGGCATACCATTCGCGCGGCTCGTCGAGCAGCGCGAACGGGAAGCCCTCGTCGGATTCGAGCCGGAAGCCGAGGTCGCGCAGGCGCGGCGCGAGCGCGAACAGCTGGTCGGCGCCACCGACCTGGCCGCGGCCGTGCTCGATGACGAAATCGTTGTCGGTGACCGCATCGGCGGGCACCCCGGGCAGGCGACCCAGGGTTTCGGCGGGAACGAGGCCGACTTCCTCGAGCCGGTCGCTGGCCGCGACTTCGCTCGCGCGGTCGCGCGCGATCTCGATCACGCGGTCGCCGACGCGGCGGCGTTCGCGCGCGGGCGCGGGGAACATCGGCAGGCGCACGCCGCCGTAGTCGTAGCCGAGGCGCGCGAAGCCGGCCTGGTAACGCGCGCCCGCGGCGGTCACCGCCGGCGTCGCGCGCAAGGTGAGCACGGCGACCGGCGCGACGTTGCGGCGTTCGACCGCGGTCTCGATCGGCGGCGGCAGCGCCGCGAGCAGCGGCGTGTCGCGCCAGCGTTCCATCAGCAGCGGCACCTGCTCGGGCAGCAGCGGCGGTGCGCGCAGCACCGCTTCGGCGAGGCGCGTGTTGCCGTCGATGCGGCCGAGCTCGCGCGCGACCGGATCGAAGTACCAGAGGCCGCCGACGCGCAGCAGGCGCGTCTTCGGCGCCGCGCCGTCGACGCTCAGCGCGAGCTTCTGGGTGCCGTCGTCGCGCGCTTCCCAGCCGATGCGCAGGGCGCGCATCGGTCCGTGCACGAGCCGGCCCGCGGAGGCCTTCTCGAAGAAGCACGGCAGTGCGCCGAGCAGCGTTTCGAGCAAGGGTTCGTCGCCGCCGCTGGCGAGCTGGAACCAGCCGCCGCTGCCACCGAACGCGGGTGCGCGCATGCGCAGGCCGGCGACGAGCTGGAACGTGTCCGCATCCAGGCCGCTCCACGGCGCGGGATCGGCCCACGAGGGCTGCAGCGGTTGCGGCGTCGCGTAGCCACCCTTCTTGCCCGGCTTCACGCGCACGACCTGTGCCTGCAGCGACGGCAACGGATGGCTGTTGTCCGCGCGCAGCATGATCGCGCAGACGGAAACCTCCGAATCGCTCGCGCGCACCGGCCGCGCCTCGCCGCTCGGTGCGCGCAAGCCGTCCAGCCACGCCTTCCACGCGCCGAGCTGCGGCGTCGGCGGCTCCAGTTCGGTGCGTGGCTGGCCGGCCGGCTTGCCCTTGAGTTCGTACAGCACGGTCGCGGCGACGTGCTTGCATTCGAATTCGAGCGGGCAAGTGCAGTAGCTGTCGAGGCGGGCGTTGTGCCCGTCCCACTTGAGGCGCACGCCGGCCGCGTACGGATCGCGTGCGGTGCCTTCGACCATGCCGACCAGCGCGCCTTCGCCGTCGCCGGCTTCGTAGTGCGCGCCGAGCACGTAGCCGCGCCGCAGGTAGTCCGCGCCTTTTTCGATCGTGTGCGGATCGAACAGCGTGGTCCAGTGCCTGGCGAGCAGGTCGCGGAATGTGGTCTCGTCCATGCGGATGACCGAAGCAGTCCAACCTTGCATGGTGCACGCAACGGCGCACCGGCGTCCAGCGCGGCGCGACCGCGGCAAGCCGGGCGCGGCGACATGCTGCATCGTTCCGGTAGACTCGTCGCGGCGATTCGCCGGGCGATGCCGGCCAACGAGGGCGCGTGCGCGTGCGGTTTCTTGCAGGGATCTCGCAGCAGGCGCGGGCGTGCGCCGGCGCCGCCCGCGGGCGCTTCACGGCGCCGGGGCGTCAGCGGCCACGCCCGGCGAACGGTTTCGCCGCAGCGACGGGCACGCGATGAACGCGACCGCGCAGCCGCTCGTCGTCGTGTCGATCGTCAACTGGAACACGCCATCGCGCACGCTCGCCTGCCTCGATGCGGTCGCGCGGCTCGACTATCCGCGGCTGCGCACGATCGTCGTCGACAATGCCTCGCGCGACGACAGCGCCACGCGCCTGCGCGCGCGCTGCGCCGACGTGATCGTCGCGCCCCGCAACGCCGGCTTCGCTGCCGGGCATGCGCTCGCCTGGCAGGAGGCGCGCCGCTGCGCGGCGGACGCGATCTGGTTGCTCAACAGCGATGCCGTCGTCGAACCGGATGCGCTGGCGGCATTGATGGCCGCGCGGCAGGCGCACGGCGATGCGATCTTTGGCGGCCTGCCGCTGCGCGACGACGGTGGCGCGACGACGATCATCGACCTGCCGGAGAAGTACCTCGATCCCGCGGCGACGCCACGACCGTGGCGCCGCGACCGCGTGCTGCGCTTCGACGACGCCTGGCGCCAGCGCGCGCCGTTCCGCGTCGGCGCGGTGAGCGGCGTGTCGATGCTCCTGCCGCTCGCAGTGGCCGAGCGCCATGGCTGGCTCGATGCGTCGTGGTTCATGTACTGCGAAGAGATCGACTACTGCCTGCGCCTGCGCGAAGCGGGCGTCGCGAGCTGGCTCGTGCCCGGCGCGCGCGCCTGGCATGCGCGGCGCGGCAGCCAGCAGGGGCGCGCAGGGGTCGCCGGCGTGATGGGTTACTATGAGGCCCGCAACGAGATCCGGCTCGCGCGACGCCATGCGGGCCGCGCGACGGCCGCGATCGTCGCCGCGAAGAAGTGCGCGCGCGCACTCGCCACCGCGACGTTCGCGCCGGCACGCGCACGCTGGATCCTGCGCGGCGGCATCGACGGCATCCGCGGCCGCGACGGCCGCCCGCATGCACCGGACGACCTGCTCTGACCGATGCGCCGACTGCTGCGAAAACTGCGTTCATGGCTGCCGCGGCGCCCGTGCCGCATCGAACGGTACGGGCGCGCCTGCATCGCCGTCGATCGCGACTACCCCGTGCACGTGCGCGCGTACTATCGCCACTGCGCCGGGCTGTTCGCCGCGGCATTCGCGCGCCAAGACGCCGCGGTCAACGTGATCTTCGGGCCGCGGCCGGTCCGCTTCGGCAACGCGCTGCCGACGCTGCGCATCGACCTGCAGCCCGAACACACGCTGGTGCGTCCGGGCGGCCGCGACAGCGGCGGTGCGCCCGTGGGCGTCACGCCGCTGCCCGACGGCAGCGGCTGCTATCTCGTCCGCCTCGCCGACGAGGCCTACCTCCGCTCGCTCGACACGATCGTCGAGTACAGCCTGCCGAACGTCGTGAACGTGCGCAGCTCGGGCCACTTCGACGAACTCGCCGCGCGCACCGCGCTCGTCGCCCCGCTGCTCTACCCGCCGCGATTCGATGCACGCGGAAGCGACATCGCCGCGATCTCGCTGATGTTCGACGAGCGGCAGCCGCGCCGCCGGCGTTTCCTCGACGACGTGCGCCGCGCGTCGCTGCCGCTGCGCAACGTGCGCGGCGTGTTCGACGCGGCCGCGCTGCGCCGCCTGTACGACCGCACCCGCGTGCTCGTCAACGTGCACCAGACCGCCGAGCATCACACCTTCGAGGAGTTGCGCGTGCTGCCGGCACTGCTCCGCGGCGTGGTCGTGATCAGCGAGGACGTGCCGCTGCGCGAGCGGATCCCGTACCACGACGCGATCATCTGGCGCCCGTACGAGGCCATCGTCGACACCGTGCGCGACGTCCTCGCGCGCTTCGACGAAGTGCGCGCGACGCTGTTCGGCGATGCGCTCGCCGCCACGTTCGCCGCGATGGAGCGCGAGAACCGCGCGAACGTCGAGGCAGCGGTGCGGCGCATGCTCGCGGCGCGCGGCTGACCGTGCGACGCCTGCTCGAACCGCTCGCGGCGAACTACGGCTACGCTGCGTTCGCCGCGCTCGCCACGCTGCTGCTCGTGCCGCTGTACGTGCGCCTGCTCGGGCCCGCCTGGCCAGCGCTTGCCCTGTGCCTCACGCTGCAGGGCGTCCTGTTCCTCGCCGACGGTTTGCTCTCGCCGCTGGTCCTGCGCGACGCGGCGCGTGCGCGCGGCGCGAGCGCGTGGATGACGTATCGGCGATTCCTGCGCGCGTACGTGGCCTGCGCGGGCGTGCTCGTCCTGCTCGGGCTCGTCGCGACCACGCTGTTGCGCACGCGCGGCGGCGACGGTCTCGTGCCCGCGCTGCGCCTCGCCCTGCTCCAGTTCGGCTTGCAGTTCGCGAACGGCGCGGCGATCGCCTTCATGATCGGCCATGGGCGGCAGCGCGAGGCGAACCTGCGCCTCGTCGGTTTCGCTCTCGCCAAGCACGCAGCGGCGCTGCTCGCGCTGCTCGCGTGGCCGGTCGCGGCCGCCTACCTCGGCGCGTTCGCCGCGGTCGGCGCGATCGAATTCACCGCCAACCACGTGCGCCTGCGCCGCGCGCTCCGCACGGCGCAGGCGGCGGCCGGCGGCGCGCCCGCGGTCGACGGCGGGCGCCGCCTCGCGCTGTTCGTCGGCGGCAGCGCGCTCGGCCTCGCCGCGGCCCAGCTCGATCGCGTCGTGCTCGCCCTGAGCCAACCCGCGCCGCGCTACGGCGTCTACTACCTCGCGGGCAGCGTGCTGCTGTCGTTGCTGAGCCTGCAGGTGCCGGCGGCGCGCACCTTCCTGCCGCTGATCGCGACGGGCGAGAACGCGCGCGCGACCGCGGCGGCCATGCTCGCCGTGCTCGCCGCCACGATCGCCGCGCCGGCGATCCTCGTCGCGCTGTTCCCGCAGTCCTTGCTCGAGCTGTGGCTGCACGACGCGGCGATCGCCGCCGAGGGCGCGCCGGTGCTGCGCCTGCTCATGCTCGCGCTGGTCATGAACGCGCTGTACGCGCCGGCCGGCATGCTGCTCGTACATGCCCACCGCTACGGCACGATCGCGGCCGCCAATGCAATCATCTTCGCCGCCGAGGCCGTCGTGCTGTACATCGCGGTGCCGCGCGCGGGTATCCTCGCCGGCGCGTTCGCATGGCTCGCCTGCGGCGTGGTCCAGCTCGCCGTCGCGATCGGCGTCTGGCGCAGCCACATCGCACGCGATCGCGCATCGACACCCGGGCAGGCACTGGATTGAACCTTCCATCCGCGAACGACAGCCGCCCCGAGGCCACGCGATCGACGCGCGCCGCGGAGCGCCTGGTCCTCGCCGGCGCGGCGATCGCGATCGCCGGTTCGGCCTGGCTCGTCGATCCATTCGCCGAAGCGGCGTTCGACGCGCCCAAGCGCGCCGCCGTGCTCGGAGGCGCCGCACTCGGTGCGCTCGGGCTCGCGCGCGATGACGCCGCGCCGCACTGGCGCCGGTGGTCGCGTGGCGCACGGGCGATCGCGGCGTGCCTCCTCCTGCTGGTCGGCTGGTGGTTCGTGGCCGCGCTCGCGTCGCCGCACGCGGACGTCGCCTGGCCCGCGTTCCGTCGCAGCCTGCTGTTCCTGCTGCTGCTGCCGATCGGCGCGTCGCGCGCGCTCGACGGCCGCGGCGGGCGCCTGCTGCTGGGCCTGTTCGCGCTCGCCTGCGCCTCCAACGCGCTGCTTTCACTGGCGCAGTTCGGCGGACTCGAGCTGCCGTTCGAGGTCGCGCAGATCGGTGGACGCTTCAAGACCGGCGCCCTGCTCGGCAACGAAGGCTACGTCTCGCTCGCCTGCGCGATGCTCGGGGCCGCGGGCGCGGCGATCGCCGCCTGCGCGACGCAGCCGCGCGCGCGGGTGCTCGGCGCGGCCGCGCTCGCCGTCGCGATCGCCACGATCGCGGCGAACCGGCAGGCGACGAGTGCGGCCGCCTTGCTCGTTGCCGCGGTCGTCGTCGTCGCGTTGCGGTGCGACGCGCGGCGCTTCGTCGTGCTCGTGTTCGCGGCGCTCGCGCTCGTCGCGACCAGCGCGCTCGTGCCGCCGCTGCGCGCAGCGAGCTGGGAGCGCCTGCCGCTCGGTGTGGACGGCTACCAACGCCTGACCACGTATCGGCTCGGTGCGTGGGCGGCCGCGCTCGACATGGCGACGGCGCGGCCATGGACCGGTTACGGCCCGGGCACGTACGGCGCGGAACAGCAGGTGCATCGCTTCGACGTCGAGATCGCGACCCGCGCGCGGTTCGTGCATCCGCTCGGCGCGACGTTCGTCTACGCGCACGAGGATTGGCTGCAGCTCGCGGCCGAGGCCGGCTGGCCCGCGCTGCTGCTCGCGCTCGCCGCCGCCGGCGCGCTGCTGCACGGGTTGCTGCGGCTCGCGCGCGGCGCGGCGGACGTCGAGCGCGCGGTGCTGCTCGCCCTGCTCGCCACCGGCATGGTCGCCGCACTCGCCTGGTTCCCGATGCAGATCCCGCTGACCGCGAGCGCGCTGCTGCTCGCCACAGGTCGCGCCTGGCGCCTGCTCGCGGGCGAGGCGACGCGATGAGGCGCGCCTTCTTCGTTGCCGGGGCATCGCTCGCGCTCGCCGCCGCGCTGTGGCCGGAAGTCGCGGCCTATCGCGCCGAACGGCAGCTCGCCGACGCGAACGCGCGCCTCGCCGCAGCGCTGCGCGGCGCGGCGACGCCGGCGTCCGTGCAGGCCGCGCTCGTCGATGCGCGCGCGGCGATGGCGGCCACGCCCGGCGATCCGCGCGCGCCGCTCTCCGCGTCGATCGCGCTGCTGCTGCTGCGACGCGCCGAGGAAGCGAAGGTGGTGCTCGAGCACGCGATCGCATCGGGCGAGCGTCCCGAGCTCACGCTCAACCTCGGTCGCGCACGCGGCACGCTCGGTGACGAAGCCGGGGCGCAGGCGGCGTTCCTGCGCACGGCGTGGGCGAGCCCCGCCGCGATCGCGACCTTGCCGTCGGCGCTGCGCGCGCGCGTGCTCGAACGCGTGGGCGAGCTCGAGGCCGAACTGCGCGACGGCCGCCTCGACCGTCCGCCGCCACTCGACTAGCCTGCGGTCGCGGCGCCGGGCCGCGTCGGCGCGCCGGCCGCTTCGCGCCACACCTGCTCGAGCGCCTGCGCGGAGGCGCGCCACGAGTAGCGGCGCTCGACGAAGTCGCCGCCGTTGCGCGCGAGCGTCGTCGCGAGCTCGCGGTCGCCGAGTACGCGCAGCACCGCATCGGCGAAATCGTCCGGATCATCGGCAGCGAGCAGGTCGCGCCCGGGCACCGCGTCGATCGCCGCGGCGGCATCGCGCGTCGCGACGACCGGCGTACCGGTCGCCATCGCTTCGAGGATCTTCAGTTGCTGGCCGCTGCCCGCGCGCATCGGCGCGATCGCGACAGCGGCGCGCGCGAGATGTGGATGGACGCGCTCGACCGGCCCGATCACGCGCACGCCTTCGACGCGCGCGGCGAGGCGGTGCAGCCGCGCCGCCGGGCGCGCGCCGACCAGCCGCAGCTCCGCTGCCGGACGCGCAGCGCGGATGCGCGGCATGCGCGACGCGAACCACAGCGCGGCATCGACGTTGGGGAAATAACCGAGGTTGCCGACGAACGCGATCGCCGCGTCGTCGCGTGGCGCGGTCGAGAACGGGAACTCGGCCGGATCGACGCCGTTGTGCACGAGGCGCACGTTGCCGGGTTCGCCGAGCGCGGCGAGGTCGCGCGCGGAACTCACCGCGCCGGCGGCGATGCGCCCGCACAGGGCGCGCTCGTAGCGCGCGAGGCGGCGTGCTTCCAGTCGCGCGACGAGCCCCATCGGGCCGCGATCGTAATGGGCGCGTCGCGCCATGTTCAGCGACAGCGCATCGACGAAGTCGACGACGCACGGCACGCCATGCGGCACGGGCGCGAACGTGCCGAGGCGCGAGAGCTGCAGGTGGACGAGGTCGAATGCGGCATCGCCGCAGGCCTCGTGCAGCGCCTTGCGCAACGCCGGCGCCGCGTACAGCGCGACCTGCAACGGCAGCGCGCGGGGCAGCGCGAGTGCGGCGCGCGCGAGCATGCCGAGGCGATCGCGCGGCACGAGGATGACGCGTTCGCACAGCTCGAACACCTGCCGACGCAGGCCGGGATCGCCGCCGCGATCGTCGAACGTGAGCAAGGTGATCGCGTGCGTCGGCGCGAGGAGGCGCAACTGCTCGTAGGCGCGGCGGCGATCGCCGCTGCGCAGGTCGCCGGGAAAGCGCGAGGTCAGGAACAGGACGCGCATGGGCGCGGATTCATGCCACACTAGCGCGCCGCGAAGGCGACACGGCGCGAGTTGCGGTGCGTATCCTGATCGTTGCCACCAAGTCTCCCCATCC
The DNA here is from genome assembly GCF_004342425.1 of Dokdonella fugitiva. Taxonomy (GTDB): domain Bacteria; phylum Pseudomonadota; class Gammaproteobacteria; order Xanthomonadales; family Rhodanobacteraceae; genus Dokdonella_A; species Dokdonella_A fugitiva. The sequence goes on from NZ_SLWQ01000001.1 coordinate 683,837, forward strand.
TGCGCGCGACGGTGGCCGGCTGGCGCTCTGGCATACGCTGTGTGGACTCGCCGACGCCGGCCACGAACTCGCGGTCGTCGCTCCCGCGGGCGAGCGCGATCATAACCGAAACACCGCGCGCGACCTCCCCTATCGCATGCACGAAGTCGCCACGCGACCGCGTGGCGCGCCGGGCGCATTGATGCACGCCATCGCGCACGGCCGCTCGCTCGGGGTCGCACGACACGCGCTCGCCGGCATGCGCGCGGCCGTCGCCGCGGAGGTCGCGCGATGGCAGCCGCAGCTCGTCCACGCCGAACAGCTGCATGCGTTCGCCAATTGCGCGGCCGCGCTCGCGCACGCGGTCCCGGTCGTGCTGCGCATGCAGAACGTCGAATCCGCCCTGCGCGAGCAACAGGCGATGCGCCACGCGCCGCGGCTGGCCTGGCGCCTCGAAGCGGCGCGCCTGCGTGCCGACGAACGCGCGGCGATCGCACGCGCAGCGCGCACGGTCACGCTGACCGAAGATGACGCGACTGCATTGCGCGCAGTGCAGCCAGCCGCGACGATCGCGCCGGTCGCACCCGCGTTTCCCGCGCACCTGCCCGCGGCGGCGGCGGTCGAAGGCGATCCCGCGATCGCGCTCGCCGGCAGCGGTGGCTGGTGGCCGAATGCGGACGGTGAACGCTGGCTGCTGCACGAGGCCTGGCCGCTCGTCGCGAAGCGGTTGCCGCATGCGGTGCTGCACTGCTTCGGCGGCGGTGCCGGCGCGCACGAGCGCGTGCGACGCCATCCCGCGCCCGCGGACTCGTGCACGGCGTTCCCGCACGGCGCGATCGCCGCGGTACCGTTGCGCGCCGGGTCGGGCATCCGCATGCGCATCCTCGAGGCGTGGGCGCGTGGGCTGCCGGTCGTCGCGACACCGGTCGCGGCGCGCGGGCTCGCCGCCGTGCACGGGCGCGAACTGCTGGTCGCCGAGTCCGCGGAAGAATTCGCCGAAGCCCTCGCGCGCATCCACGCCGACCGCGCGCTGCGTGACGCGCTCGTCGCCGCGGGCACGGCCTGCCTGCGGCGCCACCACGACATCGCGCAGCAGACGCGCGCCCTGCTCGAGGTGTACGCGGCCGCATGCGCGACGCCATGAAGCGCGTGCTGATCGTCGGCGGCAGCGGCTTCATCGGCACGCGCCTCGCCAGCCTCCTGCTCGAGCTCGGCCACGATGTCGTGATCTTCGACAAGGCGCCGAGCACGGTGCACGCCTCGCGCATCGTCCGCGGCGACGTGCGTGATGCGGCGGCGCTGCGCGCGGCGGTCGAGGGCGTCGATGCCATCGTGGCGCTCGCGGCCGAACATCGCGACGACGTGCGCCCGGCGTCGCTCTACCACGACGTCAACGTCGGTGGCGCGGCGAATCTCGTGCGCGCCGCGACGCAGGCGGGCGTGCGGCGCATCGTCTTCGTCAGCAGCGTCGCCGTCTACGGACTGGACCAGCCGCTCGCCGGCGAGAACGCGCCGCTGCGGCCCGCCGGCGACTACGGGCGCAGCAAGGTGCTCGCCGAGCGCATCCACGACGAATGGGTCGCCGGCGATCCACGGCGTTCGCTGATGACATTGCGCCCGGTGGTCGTGTTCGGCGAGGGCAATCGCGGCAACGTGTACACGCTCGCCGAGCAGCTGCGGCGCGGGCGGTTCGCGATGGTCGGATCGGGGCGCAACCGCAAGGCGATCGCCTACGTCGGCAATCTCGTCGAGTTCATCGCGCGCAACCTCGACGGCGCGCGGGGACGGATCGTGCTCAACTACGCCGACCCGCCCGATTACCGCAGCGGCGAACTCGTCGCGCGCCTGTGCGAGCTGCTGGGACGGATACCGCCGCGCCACCACCTGCCGTACCCGCTCGCGCTCGCCGCCGGCCGTGCGTTCGATGCGCTCGCATGGCTGCTCGGTCGGCCGCTGCCGTTCAGCGCGGCGCGCGTGCGCAAGTTCTGCGCGCGCACGCAGGTATCGATCGCCGCGCTCCAGGCCACCGGCTTTGCACGCCCATTCACCCTCGACGAAGGACTCGCGCGGATGGTGGACGCGATGCGACGGCAGGCCGCTCAGCGCTGAACCGGCGCCTCGTCGACGTGCCAGGCGTCGATGCCGCCGCCGGCGGTGCAGTCACGGCGGAACATCATCGCGTTCGGTTCGCCGGCGAACGCGGCGACGATTTCGTCGCGCCCGTCGCCGTCGAGGTCGCGCAGGTGCAGTGCATGCCCGCTGCAGCCGGCGCGCCACGACGGCGCCGGCTGTTCGCGGTCGCGCGTGTAGGAGCCCTTGCCGTCCGCGGCGAACAGCAGCAGCGCGCCGTCGCTGCGCAGCGCGGCGAGATCGAACGCGCGCGCGGAGGCGAGATGACCATATGCGAGCGCGCCGATCGTGAGCGTCAGCTCGACCAGCAGCGGCTCGCGCACGTAGCCCTCGCCCTGGCGGCGGAACAGGTCGACTGCCGTCTGCCAGCCCTTCCTGGTGCGGCTCTGGTAGGCGATCGCGAGCACCGGCTTGCCGTCGCCGGCGTCGGCCGCCGCGCCCACGCGGAGCAGCGCGCCGGCAGGCACGCCGTCGAGCACGCGCGCGACGACGCGGCCGGCAGCGAACTCGTAGGCCGCGAGCCGGCCGTCGGCGGCGTCGCCGATGACGATCGCACGGTCGCCGCGGCCGCCGGCGATGCGCGCGAGCGAGAGATTGCCGCGCGGCAGCTTCGCCTGCGGCAGCGCCGCGTGTTTCCATGCGCCGCGGCCACCGACGAAGATCGCGACGCTGCCGTAAGGATGCGCACGGCCGAGCAGGCGTTCGTCTAGCGCGATGAGGTCGGGCCTGCGGTCGCCGTTCCAGTCGAGTGTGCCAAGCTGGTGGCTCGAATACGTCGCCGGGGTCCTCGAGCCGGGCGCACCGAGCGGCAGGCCACCATCGCGACGGACGAAGCCGCCCTTGCCGTCGCCGCCGAGCACGGCGAGTCCGCGCAGGTGCATCGCGAACGCGAGGTCGACGTGGCCGTCGGCGTCGAAGTCGGCGGCGACGGCCGCACCGTAGTCGTACGGCAACGCGGGCCACTGCGACGCGGTCCAGCGCGTCCATTCGCCCTGGCCGTCGCCGCGCAGGATGACCGGTTTGGACAAGCTCTTGCGCGGCGGCGCGAACGCGAGATCGAGATGGCCGTCGCCATCGACGTCGGCAAGCGCGAACTCGCCGCGCCACTGGCCCGCGTGCGGCAGGCCGCGGCCGAAGTCGCGCAAGGCGTAGCGGTTCGTGCGCGGCAGGTCCACCGGCGCCGGCGCCGGCATCGCCGGTGCGACCGGCTTCTGCTCGACCGGGAGGTACTGCTTGACGTAGAAGTAGTCGGCGTCCTCCCGCGCGACCTCGTAGCGCGCGAACGGGAAGTAGCGCACCGTGTGCGCGCCGATCCGTTCGTACTTCGCGCCGGCCTTGGCGACGCGCTCGATGCGGTAGGCTCGCCCGTCCGCGTCGTGCCGGATCGCGTCCGCCTGCGCCGAACGCGTGGACGGTGACTCCGGCTCGGCGGCGGCGTGCACGGTCGCGCCGGCGATACCGAGCACCAGCAGCGCGACGCCGCGCGGCCACGCGCGCGAACCGGGCACGCGGCCGTGTCCGCGCCGATCATCCATCGATGACGGCTCAGCGCGAGGTGCGCGGGCGCCGCAATGCGCCGAATGCGGCGAACGCGAGCAGCGCGGCGATCGCCGCGAGCGCCTGCCACGACAGCGGCGCGGGCAGCGCCGGCGTCGCCACCGGCGGTGGTGCGCACGTGACGTCGACGCTCCAGTCGTCGAGCGCGCCGTCGCCGTTGTTGGCGGCGTCCGTGACCGTGAGCGTCCACGTGCCTTCGGGAGAGGACGCGAGGAGCGGCGCGAGCGGCGTGACCGGCCCGACCGTTCCGCCGACGGATGCGATCAATGACGTGCAGATCGGCGGCGGGCCGCCGTCGGTGAAGGCCGCGGACACGTCGCTGCCGCGGCATGCGCCGGAAACGCCCTGTACGTTCGACAGCAGGGTCGCGGTCTCGCCACCCGGACTCTCCAGGGTGATCGTGAGGTCGCCGACGGCGCTGTGCGTGATGCCGACGCTGACGTCGAGCAACGGCTGCGAGAGCGGGCACGACACCGCCGGAACCTCGATCGTCGAGACGAGCGGGTCCTGCGGGGCGTCGGGGATGCGCGCGGGGCAGTTGGTGCCGCCGGAGGCGACACAGGCGGTCGGTGCGGCGGCGGCCTGCCCGGCCACGGCGAGGAGGAGCGATCCGATCCAGAGAGTGCTGCGCTTCATGTCGTCACCCGTCCGGATGTCAGAATTGGATGTCACGCCCGACGCCGATGGACGGCGGAGGCACGTTCGCGCACATCGGCGGCGACGGATTGGCACCCGTGCATTGCGCTTGCGGCGCCGTCATCAGCAAGGCTCCCGGGAACGTCATCGCGTCGTACGCCCCCAGGCGCAGGATGCGCGAGGAGACGTAACCCTGGCGCACGGTGCCGTCGGCGAGGCCGAGGTCGAAACGCACGATGCCGAACGTGTACGGCGACAGCGACGCGCCGTCGACGAGCTGGGTCGCGTACGGAATGAGGTTGTTCGAGGCGAACGTCACGTTCTCCTCTTCGTCGAACGCGGCCACTTCGCGCGTGGTCAGCGGGAACGGCGCCGGCAACGCGCCACCGCAGGCGAACGGCGACACGGCCTGGCCCGGGTCGCGCCATACGACGAATTGCGTCTCGTAGGCATAGGCGGAGCCCTCCATGTTGCGTGAGGTCCACACCGTGCCGAGCGCCTCGCGCCCGTCGATCGCGGTATTGCCGTTGAAGCGGCCGTAGAACGTCTGGATGCCGGGCGTCGACACGACCGGATCGTTGTACCAGGCTTCGACCGGGACGAGGTTCTCGGTCAGCACGGTCCGCCGCTGCATGCGGTCGATCGTCGTCGCGGTGCCGTACAGCACGTTCTGGTAGGTCACGTCGCCGGCGAAGTTCGGGGCGAAGTAGCCCGGGTCGGACGGGTAGCGCATCGTGCAGTTGTTGACGGTATCGATCGTCATGTAACCGCGCGCGATGTTGTCGCCGTGCGCGACGGCACCGCATTGGCCGCTCCACAGCGTCGACGCCTGGCCCGTATGCGCGGCGCGGATCGCCTCGAGCGTGCCTGCGTCCCAGGTCGTGTTGGCCGGCAGGCCGCCCGGCGTGGTCGGAGGCAGGCCCGGCGGCGGCAGGATGCCCGAGCAGCTGGCGAAATTGATGTCCTGCGACAGCGGCCCCCTCGGCGAGATGCGGTCGGTGGGATCCTGCCCGGCGGACGCCGTCTGCGGCACGATGCCCTTGAACAGCAGGCGCATGTCGATGTCGACCGAATCGTAGCCGGTGAGGTAGGTGTCGAACTGCAGCGTCGGGATGCCGAGATCGGTGTACAGCGTCGCATGCAGCAGCATCGCGGTCGCGCTCGCGTTGCTGACGCGCACGGTCGTCTGCGGGCCGTTGGGATTGGCGAGGTCGGTCTCGAAGTACGGCAGCAGCAACGTGGCGGCCGGCGCGGAGTCGACCGTGCCGACCACGGCCTGCGCGGACGGCGACCACCAGCAGGCCGCGGCCACGAAACAGGCGGCGAGCCAGCGCGAGTGTGCGATCAGAGCGGATTTCGACATGTCCTTCCCCTTGCCGCGCGGCACGGTCGATTTCAGTTGTGCGGTACGTAGTGCTGCGCGTCGAGCGCGCTGTCGAGCGGTACCGCGCGATGGCCCGGAGTCATCGGCATCTCGCCGAGGCTCGGGCGCATCACGCCGATGTAGCCCTGCGCGGCGGCAGGATCGGCCGGCGGATTGCCACCCGCGGCCGGCACGCTCGCATTGAGGTTGGCGAAGAACTGGCCGAGCTTGCTGCCGACCGTGCCGAGCACGGAGGCGGGTACGAGCTGCGCCGCGTTCGCGAGCGGCGTGCCGGCGCCCGGGCTGCCGTAGGACGAGTCCGGCCCGAACGTCGCGAAACCTTCCTGTCCGAGCGGGTAGTAACCCGGCGCCGTGCCGCAGGCGTGCGGCTGTCCGTCGGTCTTGGTGTCGCGCCAGACGATCAGCGAGGAGGTATCGAGCTCGCCCTGCGCCATCCACGTCGTCGGCAGCGGCTCGCGGCGATCGGCGGCGTTCCAGCCGTTGTAGCGCCCGTAGAACGTGTAATTGCCCGGCGTCGTGACGGAGGGATCGTTCGTGTACGCCGCCTCGATCGACAGCGCATTGTCCACGAACCACTCGTGCGTGTCCGGGTTGGCGATCACGAACGAACCGAGCAGCGAGTTCTGCGAGGTGAGGGTATTGAGCGGGGAGTCGAGATAGCCGGCATCACCGGGCTTGAGGTCGCTGCAGCGGTTGACGAGGTCCATCGTCACGTAGCCGCGCGCGTGACCGTCACCGACGTTGCGGCCCCAGCACATGCCGGCGGCGACACCGCTGGTCGGCGCGCCCGTGAGCGCCTTGCGCAGGTCGGCCGGGGTCATTCCGGCCGGCGCGGGGATCGTTCCGGGCGCGTACGGCAGGAAGGTGCTGCAGCTCGCGAAGTTGATGTCCTGCGAGAACGGACCCTGCGGGCTGATCGTGTCGGTGGGATCCTGGCCGTCCGATCCGGTCAGCGGCAGGGAGCCGTCGAGCACGTCGCGCATGCTGAAGCTCATGATGTCGTAGCCGGTCAGGTAGATGTCGAAGATCGCGCTCGCGACGCCCTCGTCGGACCAGACGATCGTGTGCGCGAGCATCGCCGTCGCACTCGCGTTCTGCACCGTGAGCACGGTGTCGCGCCCGGTCGGGTGGTCGAGATCGACCTCGAAATACGGGAACAGCAGGCTCGAGCCCGGCGTGTCGTCGAGCGCGCCGATCGCGGCATGCGATGTCTGCGGCAGGAAGAACGCGGCGAACAGCGCGAACAGCGCGACGACGAAGCCGTGACGGAACGACGACATGATTCCTCCTGTTCGCGGGCCCGGCGACCCGCGTCTTCCGCGTTCGCGTCCGGTCGGACGTGCGGAACCCCGGCGTGGAAGTCTGTCGGTCGCGCGCGCGGATGTCAACGCGAGATGGACGAGTGGAAAGCGCTACGCATGCATCGTGAACGCACACGAATCATGATTGCGCCGGATCCTGCGCGCGGCGACGCCGTCGCGTCGCCGCAAGCGGAGTTTCCCTCACGCGACGGCGCGCGATCCGACCGGGTTGCGCCACGCCGCGAGCAGGTCGTCCTGGCGCTTCATCGCCGCCGCGTGGTTGCGCTCCTTGACGTGGCCATAGCCACGGATCTGCGCGGGTATCGACGCGATGTCGACCGCGAGCGCGAGGTTGTCCGGCGCGAGGCCGGCGAGCAGTTCATCCACGGTCCTGCCGTAGTCCTCGATCAGGCGCCGCTCCATGCGCCGCTCGGCGGTGTAGCCGAAGACGTCCAACACGCTGCCGCGCAAGCCGCGTAGCTTCGCCAGCAGCCTGAACGCGGAGAACACCCACGGGCCGTACTCGGCCTTGCGCAGCCTGCCCTCGGCGTCCTTCCTCGCGAACAGCGGCGGCGCGAGGTTGAAGTGCAGCTTGTAGTCGCCGTCGAAGGTGTCCTTGATGCGCCGCTCGAACTCGCCGCTCGTGTACAGCCGCGCGACTTCGTACTCGTCCTTGTACGCCATGAGCTTGAATGCGTTGCGCGCCACCGCTTCGGTCAGCTTCGCCGAGCCCGGCGCCTTCGCCTGTTCGGCTGCGCGCACCTTGTCGACGAGTGCCTTGTAGCGCGCGGCATAGGCGGCGTTCTGGTAGTCGACGAGGAACTTCACGCGCCGCGCGACCTGCTCCTCGAGGCTCGTGCTCAGGGCCGCGTCGTCGAGCGGGTCGGCGGCGGCGGCGCGTACCGGCAGCGCGAGCGGGATCGCACCCGAGGTGCGGTGCGGCGCGATGCCGGCCGCCTCGCGCACGCTGGCGAGGTCGTGCGCGGCCATGCGTCCCCACGCGAACGCGGACTTGTTCATTTCGATCGCCGCGCCGTTGAGCTCGATCGCACGCATCAGCGCGTCGTGCGACAACGGCACCCAGCCCTTCTGCCAGGCGTAGCCGAGCATGAAGAGGTTGGCCGCGATCGTGTCGCCGAGCAACGCGGTCGCGAGTTCGGTCGCATCGACGACCTCGGGCGACTCGCCGCCGAGCGCGGTGCGCACCGCGTCGATGATCGCCTGTGCCGGGAACTGCATGTCCGGCTTCGTCGTGAACGTGCCCGGCATCGCCTCGTAGCTGTTCAGCACGACGCGCGCGCGGCCGGCGCGGATCTTCGACAGCGCCCAGTAGTCGTTGACGACGACCATGTCGCAGCCGAGCACGAGGTCGGCTTCGCCCGCGGCGATGCGTACCGCATGGATGTCGGCCGGCGTCTTCGCGATGCGCAGGTGGCAGGTCACCGCGCCGCCCTTCTGCGCGAGGCCGGTCTGGTCGAGCACGGTGCCGCCCTTGCCTTCGAGGTGCGCGGCCATGCCGATCAGCGCGCCGATCGTGACGACGCCGGTGCCGCCGATGCCGGTGACGAGGATGTTCCACGGCTGCGCGAGGTCGGTCGCGAACGCCGGCATGGGCAGGTTGGAGAAATCGACTGCGCCCTTGCCCTTCTTCTTCTTCAGGCCGCCGCCGACGACCGAGACGAAGCTCGGGCAGAAACCCTTCACGCAGGAGAAATCCTTGTTGCAGTTGCTCTGGTCGATCTCGCGCTTGCGCCCGTACTCGGTCTCCTTCGGCAGCACCGACACGCAGAACGATTTCTCGCCGCAGTCACCGCAACCTTCGCAGACGAGCGAGTTGATGAAGATGCGCTTGGCGGGATCGACCATCCTGCCGCGCTTGCGGCGGCGGCGCTTCTCGGTCGCGCAGGTCTGGTCGTAGATGAGCACCGACACGCCCGGCACGTCGCGCAGGCGCTTCTGCACCGCATCGAGTTCGTCGCGGTGGATGAACTCGACGCCGGCGGGGAAGATCTCCGGGCGGCTCCACTTGGCGATGTCGTCGGACATCACGATGATCGTCTGCACGCCCTCGCTGCGCACCTGGTGCGCGATGTCGGGCACGGTGAGCGTGCCATCGACCGGCTGGCCGCCGGTCATCGCGACCGCGTCGTTGTAGAGGATCTTGTAGGTGATGTTGACCTTCGCCGCGATCGCCTGGCGGATCGCGAGCGAGCCCGAATGGAAGTACGTGCCATCACCGAGGTTCTGGAACACGTGCTTCGTCTCGGTGAATGGCGCCTGGCCGCACCAGGTGACGCCCTCGCCACCCATCTGCGTGAACGTGTCGGTGCGGCGGTCCATCCAGGTGACCATGTAGTGGCAGCCGATGCCGGCGAGCGCGCGCGAGCCTTCCGGCACCGCCGTCGAGGTGTTGTGCGGGCAGCCCGAGCAGTAGTGCGCGGCGCGCGGGAAGTTCGCGCGCGGCAGGGTGAGCTCCTTCTCCTTCGCCTCGATCCACGCCACGCGCGAGGTCATCGCCTCGCTGGTGAAGAAGCGCGACAGGCGTTTGGCGATCACCAGCGCGATCATCGCCGGCGTCAGTTCGTTGGTCGACGGCAGGATCCAGTTCCCTTCCTCGTCGTACTTGCCGACGATGTGCGGGCGCGCGTCCCAGTTGAACATGTATTCCTTCATCTGCGACTCGATGAAGGAGCGCTTCTCCTCGACGACGATGACGTCCTCCAGGCCGCGCGCGAAATCGCGGATGCCGACCGGCTCCAGCGGCCAGGTCATGCCGACCTTGTAGACGCGGATGCCGACGTCGCGTGCCATTTCGGCGCTGATGCCGAGGTACTCGAGCGCCTGCAGCACGTCGAGGTAGCTCTTGCCGGTGGTCACGATGCCGAGGCGCGCCTTCGGCGAATCGAGCACGACCTTGTCGATGCGGTTCGCGCGCGCGAACGCCTGCGAGGCCTGCACCGCGTACTGGTGCAGGCGCATCTCCTGGTTCAGCGGCGGATCCGGCCAGCGGATGTTGAGACCGCCCGGCGGCAGCGCGAAGTCTTCCGGCAGCACGATGTCGAGCTGGTGCGGGTTGACGTTGACCGAGGCCGACGACTCGACCGTCTCGGCGATCGTCTTGAAACCGACCCAGCGGCCGGTGAAGCGCGACATCGCCCAGCCGAGCAGGCCCATGTCGAGGATGTCCTGCACGCCGGCCGGGTTCAGCACCGGCATCATCGCGCTGACGAACTCGAGCTCGGAGCCGTGCGGCAGCGTCGACGAACGGCAGGCGTGGTCGTCGGCCGCGAGCGCGAGCACGCCGCCGAACTTCGAGGTGCCGGCCGCGTTGCCGTGCTTGAACACGTCGCCGCAGCGGTCGACGCCCGGACCCTTGCCGTACCACATCGCGAACACGCCATCGTACTTGGCGCCGGGGAACAGGTTCGCCTGCTGCGTGCCCCACACCATCGTCGCGCCGAGGTCCTCGTTGAGGCCGGGCGTGAACTCGATGTTCGACGCGGCGAGATGCTTCTTCGCCTTCCACAGCTCCAGGTCGAAGCCGCCGAGCGGCGAGCCGCGATAGCCGGAGATGAAGCCGGCCGTGTTCTGCCCCGCGGCGCGGTCGCGCATCTGCTGCATCAGCGGCAGGCGCACCAGCGCCTGCACGCCGGAAAGATAGATGCGGCCTTCGGTGCGCGTGTACTTGTGCTCGAGCGTGTACTCGCGATCGAGCACCGGCGCGATCTGCGTGGCGGGAACGGACATGGCGGCTACCGGCGAAAGGGGGCTGGACAAGAGCGGGATTGTAGCATCCGCCCGTGACCGGGCGCCCGCCGCGCCGGCGCACGCAGTTGATCCAGATCACCGGGCGGCTTAGCCCGCGGCTGCACACTGCGCGCGGATTCCCTCCGCTCATCCGCACATGGCGACCGAACTCTTCCGCAACGACCACCACCTCTGCATCGCATTCACCGACCTCGTCCGCGGCGACGACGGCGTCCAGGCCAACCAGTTCCTCGTCGTCGACCACGGCCAGTCGGCGTTGATCGACCCCGGCGGCGCCCTGCTCTACACGCCGCTCAACATGGCGCTCACGCAATACGTGCAGCCGCGCGAGCTGAGCTGGATCCTCGCCTCTCACCAGGACCCCGACATCATCGGGTCAGTCGACAGCTGGATGCTCTACACGCCGGCGCGCGTGGTCTGCTCGCGCCTTTGGGGCCGCTTCATCCCGCACAACGTACCGCACTACCAGAAGAACGCGGGCAGCGACCGCTACCACCTGCTGCCCGACGAAGGTGGCGAAATCCCGCTCGGCGCGACATCGTTGCACGCGGTGCCGGCGCATTTCCTGCACAGCGTCGGCAACTTCCAGTTCTACGACCCGGTCAGCCGCATCCTGTTCAGCGGCGACCTCGGCGCCTCGATGGTGGAGGCCGGGACGCCGTACGCGCCGGTCACCGACTTCGATGCGCACGTGCCGCGCATGGCCGGGTTCCATCGGCGCTACATGGCGTCGAACCGCGCCTGCCGCTGGTGGGCGCGCCGCGCACGCCGGCTGGCCATCGACATGATCGTGCCGCAGCACGGCCTGCCGATCCGCGGCCGCGAGAGCATCGCGCGATTCATCGACTGGGTCGAAGGCCTCGCCTGCGGCGTCGACCTGCTCGAAGAAGCCGAAGCGCTGCTCTGATCGGCCCGCCTGCCGGCAGGCCGAGCGGATCATCGCTGCGCGACGCGCCGGCGAAAGGGGCTGGACAAGAGCGGGATTGTAGCATCCGCTGCGCGCCGACCCGCGTCTACCGCCACTGCCGCGAAGCGGCTCCGACTGATCGGCCGGAGCAGCTCCGGCGCTTCAGCACGACGTCGGATGGTTGCCGGTCTTCACCGTCGTGCACGGCGCGCGCGCGGTCACCTGGGCGCTCGTGACGAGCGTGTGCCCTGGCATCTCGTAGATGTCGGCACGCACCTGCACCTTGGTGAAGCCGTTGGAGTTCGACTGCAACGCCAGATCGCAGAATGTCGACTGTGCGGTGCAGCCGGAACCGATTTGCGGCGCGGCGCCGGCAACCGACGTGATCGACCATTCGACCTGGTACGACGGTGGCATGGCGGCGTTGAGGACGAACATCGCGTCGAAGTTGAATGCCGGCGTGTTCGTGACGCAGCTCCCATTCGATTGCGTGGTGCCGCCCGGCGAGATCGAGCAGCTGAGCGTATTCATGACGACGACCGGTGGCAGGCTCGCGGCCCGAGTCGGCAAGCCGAACAACGAACCTGCCGCAGCGATCGACAGCATGGTGATGGCGAGTGTTTTCAAGGTGCTCTCCTGTGGTTGCCGGCGCGTGCCGGCGAAGTGAATCCAGGCTGCCGCGTCCCTGCGACGCATGGGCAAAGCCCGTGAAGTTCGCTGGCACGTCGCGGCGGCGAAGGCTCAAAGGATGTGTACGCAATGGAGGCCGTTGACCGGATCCTGGGTGCATGCCCAGATCACGCCCGGGCTCACCGGGATTCCGTAGCCGAGCTGCTGCATCCAGTGCACCCAGTCGAGGTAATCGCTCGGATTGCCGGAACCGCTGAAATCGAAGTTCGTCGGGGCCGAGGTACGGCGCGACAGCACGACGTTGTTGTGCGAGTCGCGCCCCGAGTTTTCGACTACCTTGAAATCCGGATTGGTGGTCGAGTAGTCGACATCGACGTCGATCTTGCTGCCGTCCGTGAACGTCACGGTGACTCGGATGGATGGCATCTTCGACGCATCCCCGATCGTGAAGAAGCTCAGCATCTGTTCGATCCGGATCGGGATCTGATTCATGATCATGCCAACGTTGTTGGAAACCCAGTCGAGCATGTTGTTCTGCGCAGGCCCCACCACCACGACGTCGTAGACGTTGATTGGCGTCACCGGATAGGTAACCTGGAGGCTCTTGTGCCAGCCGACCGGCGCATGGTCGTAGAAATCGAGCAATGCGTCCTCGAGGTCGTTGTACGAAGGATCGAGGGTGGTGAGGTGTGGTGACTTGACCTGCCTTGGCGGGTTGTAGGAATCGTCGAGGAGCAGATCCACGAAGTAGGCGGAAAAGCTGTTCGCGGTGTTGTCACCGATGTACACCGTCTCGCCGATCGGGCGTGTGCCGGCCATGCTCCGCTTCTGTGGCGCCGTGCAGCCGTCGCACCACATGAGGGTCGGTTTGATCGTGGCAGCTTGCGCGGCTGTACCGCCGAGAAGCAGGAAGAGCGCGGGAAACCAGTATTTCATTGGCACTCCGTGAATGAGGGGTGGATGAGGAGATCGGCCGTACCGGGCCGCCGGGGCGAGGCCGCCGGGGCAGCCTTCGGAATGACTACGCGCGCTTCGGCACCAGAGCGGGCCATGCGGGCGTCGAGCGCGTTGCAATCTGCGCCGGCCGGGCGAGAATGGGCGGGTGGACGACCCTGGGGACATCACCGATCTGCTGCAACGCTGGCGGGGCGGAGGCGGCAAGGACGACGAGCTCGCGCTGTTCACGCGCCTCTATCCCTTGCTGCGCCAGCTCGCCGCGCATCGCCTGCGCCGCAGCGCACCGATGACGTGGCAGCCGACCGATCTCATCGGCGAGGCCTATGCGCGGCTCTTCCCGGGCCAGCGCGCCGATTTCCGCAACCGCCAGCACTTCATCGCTATCGCCGCGCGCGTGATGCGCCGCGTCGTCGCAGATCACTTCCGCGAGCGCGGCGCGGACAAGCGCGGCGGCGCGCAGGCACCGCTCAGCCTCGACCAGCTCGGCGCCGAAGCCGACGTCGCCGACGTCGAACGCCTGGCCGATCTCGTCGAAGTCGATCGCCTGCTCGACGAACTGTCGACGGTCGATCCGCGTGCCGCCGAGATCGTCGAGCTGCGCTACTTCGCCGGACTCACCGTGCCCGAGGTCGGCGACGTGCTCGACCTCTCCGAGCGCACGGTCAAGCGATCGTGGCAGTTCGCACGCGCGTGGCTCCACGCGCGCCTCGAACCCGTCGCGCCGGCGACCTGACGTGGCCGAACGCGCCGACGACGCGCGCCACTGGGCGCGCGCACGCGAGCTGTTCGATGCCTGCGTCGACCTTGACGCCGCGCAACGCAAGCGCTACCTGCTCGATGCGACCGCCGGTGAGCCGGAAGTGCGTGCCCTGGTCGAACGCCTTCTCGCAACCCACGCCGATCTCGCGCCGACCCGCGACGACCGCATCGCGCGCGGCATCGACGCCGGCGTCGGCGCGCTCTGGTGCGAGGCGCCGGCCGGCGCGCGTTTCGGCGCATTCCGTGTCGTGCGCGAGCTCGCGCGCGGCGGCATGGGCGTGGTCTACCTCGCCGAGCGCGACGACGGCACGGTCGCGCAGCGTGTCGCGCTCAAGCTCGTTGGCAGCGCGCAATTCGGCCCCGCATCCTCGATGCGGCTCGCGCGCGAGTACCGCATGCTCGCCGCGCTGGAGCATCCGCACATCGCGCGCCTAATCGACGCCGGCACCGCCTCGGACGGCACCGCGTATTTCGCGATGGAGTACGTCGACGGCGCGCCGATCACGCGCCATTGCGACGAGCGGGCTCTGCCGCTGCGTGCGCGCCTCGCGCTCTTCCTCGATGTCTGCGCCGCGGTCCAGTACGCCCACGCGCAGCTCGTCGTGCATCGCGACATCAAAGCGGCCAATGTGCTGGTGCGGGACGATGGCCTCGCCAAGCTGCTCGACTTCGGCATCGCGGCGCCGCTGGCGGACGCGTCGTCGTACCTCGACGACGCGTCTTCGCCCGGCGCGTTCCTGTCGCCGCATTCGGCCGCACCCGAGCAGTTCAGGCCGAACGACCGGATCGGCGTCGCCGCCGACGTCTACGCGCTCGGCGTGCTTTTGTGCGAACTCGCCGGCGGCTCGCGGCCGATCGATGTCGATGGCCTCGACGCGAATGCGGCGATGGAGCGCGTTGCGGTGACACCGCCGCGGCTGCCGAGCACGGCGATCGACGACGCCGGGGCACGGCGCCGCGGCGCCGACAAGCGTAAACTGCAGCGCGCGCTGCGCGGCGACATCGACGCGATCGTCGCGCGCTGCCTCGAGAAGGACCCGCAACGCCGCTACGCCTCGGTCGCGCTGCTCGCCGAGGACATCGAACGTCATCTCGCGCGCAGGCCGATCGCGATCCGCGCGCACGAGCGCGGCTATCGCGCGCGTCGCTTTGTCCGCCGCCATGCGCTCCCAGTCGGACTGGGCGCGCTCGCGGCGGCGTTGCTGGTCGGCTTCGTCGCCTACGGCATCGTCACCAATCGCGAACTCGAGCGGCAACGCGACGAGGCGCGCATGCGCGAGCGGCAGGCAGTGTTCCAGCGCAGCCGGGCCGAAGCGGTGACGGACTTCCTCGTCGGCTTGTTCCGCTCGACCACGCCGGAGCAGACGCGCGGCCATGCAGTAAGCGCGCGCGAACTCGTCGACAGGGGCCGCGCGAGCGTCGAAGGCGGCCTCGCCGCGCAGCCCGACCTCAAGGCGTCGATGCTGTCCGCGCTCAGCGACGTGTACCTCGCGTTCGACGACCTCGACACGGCCGAGCGGCTGGCGCGCGGGGCGGCCGCGCTGCGCGACGCGTCGGCCGACGCACCGTTGCGCGCGGAGAGCCTGCTGCAGCTCGCGGCGATCGACAACCGGCGTGCGCGACCGGAAGACGCATTGGCTGCGATCGACGCGGCCGCGGCAGCGGGTACGGAAGAGACGTCGCTGCGCATGCGCTGGCTGGCGACGCGCGCCGATGCGCTGCACCTGCTCGGCCGCGACGAGCAGTCCCTGGCGCTCCTGCACGAGGGCATGGACCTCGCGCGCGAGGCGTACGGCGGGGACGACCCGCGCCTGCTGCGCGCCGCCGCGAGGTACGCCAATGGCTTGCGTGCCGTCGGCCGCGTCGATGACGCGCAGGCGGTGCTCGCGCGCATCCTGCCGCTGATGCGTCGCAACCTCGCCGCCGACGACCCCGAACTCGCCGAGGTGCTGCTCGCGATGGCGCTGCACGCGCGCAACGGGGGGCGGGCGGCGGAAGCGGAGCCGCTCGCGCGTGAAGCACTCGAGGTCGACCAACGCATCTACGGCGAACACTCGACGCAGACCAAGCGCGCGGCCAGTGCGCTCGCCACGATCGTCTCCGCGCTCGGCCGCGACACCGAGGCCGCCGGCCTGTTCGAGCGCGCGATCGCGATCGACACGGCGATCTACGGTGCGGATTCGCTGCAGGTGGGGATGGACGAATTCAACCTCGGCTCGCAATTGCAGACCATCGCGGGACGGGCCGACGAGGCACTCGCGCATTTGCAGCGCGGCGTGGCGATCGGTGCGAAGCAACTGCCCGCCGACCACATCAACCTGGCGATCTACCGGCTCGCCCTCGGCGCGAGCCTGCGCGAACAGCGGCGCCACGCGGAGGCCGACACCGTGCTGCGGGCTGCATTGGCGGTGTTCGAGCAGAAGCCCGGCCCGCGCGGACGCAACGACAACCTCGCGCGCGGCGAACTCGCCTGCAATGCACTGCAGGCGGATGGCGACGCGGCGGAGCGGCCGGCGCTGGAGGCCGCGCTCGCAGTCCTGCGCGACGTCGCACCGGACGACGCGGGCACGCACCGGCTGGAGCAGTGCCTCGCGCGCACGGCGTCACCGCGGCTCAAGGGCCGATGAGCCAGTCGGAGTAGAAGTGGTACGCCGCGCCCATGCCGACCTCGAGATCATCGCCGATCACGCCGGCACGCAGGGAGGACGGCACGCAGGATGAACCTTCCGGCGCGATCGTCTTGTACGCCTCGAAGAACTGGTCGTCCGAGTCCGAGGTGAACAGGTACACGTGGCACCAGTCCGGGGCGGGCGCGACATTGATGTAGACGTTGGATGTCATCGGCGCCGGACCTGCGAGCGCATCGATCTCATGCGGCGAGGGGCCGTCCGGCGTCACCGACAGGCTGGGGGATCCGTCGTACCACACCCATTCCAGTCGCGAGTACGCCCGCGGCGCGACGCGGGCGCGCAAGGCGAATACCCCGCCGTCCCGGCCGCCGTTCGGCGTCGGAATGTCGATGCCGAATTCGACCAGCGTCACGGTGTGTTCATGCGTCGCGGGAAGTTCGAGCGCGATATTGCCCGTGAGGGCATCGTTCGCTCCGGCGCCGACGGCGATCGTCGAATAGTCCGACCTGGCCACCCTGCTGCCAGGATCGGGCAGCGCGGCACGCGTGAGGTTGCATTCGCGCCCGGACCCGCCCGGCCCGGGGCTCTGCGAACCGGGGTCGCAGAAGATCGGCGTCGCGGGCACGGCGGCGAGCAGCAGGAGCGGGAGTACGGCAGGCATGGACAGTCCTCGGATCGAAGTCGGGAAATACTGCGATGGCGTTCGTTCTGGCGTAACCGTGCTCAGGCCGACGGCTTGGCGCGGAACGGAAACGCCTGCTGCGCGCGCCAGCCGTCCGGCATGTAGTCGCCGACGACTCCGTATTTCGCCGGCAGCGGCTTGTGCGCGGGCACCTTGACCGCGGTGCCGAACAGGTGGTCGAGGAAGGAATAGTGCGCGGCGTAGTTGCGGTCGATCGCCTCGTCGTCGGACGAGTGGTGCCAGTGATGGAAGTCCGGCGTCACGATCAGGTATTTCAACGGCCCCCAGGGCAGGTGCACGTTGGCGTGGTTGAGCACGGCCTGGAAGCCGACCACGATGATGTAGGTGTTGATCACCGCTTCGCTGAAACCGAGCACGAACAGCGGCGCGAGCACGCACACGCGCGTGAAGACGATCTCGGCGACGTGCTGGCGCGAACCGGCGAGCCAGTCCATCGTCTTCGCGCTGTGGTGCACGGCGTGGAATTTCCACAGGAACGGGATCTCGTGGTAAGCGCGATGCGTCCAGTACTGCGCGAGGTCGGCGACGAGGATGCACAGGAGCAGCTGCGGCACGAACCAGATGCGCTGCACGGCGAGCTGGAAGTCGTGGCTGACGAGCCAGGCGAAACCGTGGTGGATCGCGAAGTTCACGGTCAGGAGGATCAGGCCGACGAGGAAATGGTTGACCGCGAAGTGCTTGAGGTCGGTCTGCCATTCCGGCCGGAACACGGTCTGCTCCTTGTACAGCGGGAACAGCTTCTCGATCGCGACGAACACGAGCGTCGAACCGAGCAGGTCGAGGATGAACCAGTCGAGGCCGATGTACGGCGTGTGATCGGGGAAATCGCCGACCGGCACGCGCGCGCCGCCGAGCGCGACCGCGGCGATCACGAACGCGAACGCGACGAGGTTGACGTTGCGGCGGACGCCGAGCACGAGGTTGGCGAGCGCGAGGCCGCCGGCGACGAGCAGCGCGACGAACAGGAGCTGGCGCAGCACGTCGACCGAGTACTGGTGGCGCAGCTCCGGCGTGGTCAGGTACTGGGGAAAATGGAACGCGAGCACGCCGAGCAGGCAGAGCACGCCGAGCGAGAACGCGATGATCGTCGCGATCGTGCCCTGGCCGAACCGGAGCGGGCCGCTGCCGGCGAGGAAGCGCGCGGTGTCGTCGACGGTCGCGCGCGCGACCTCGACGTGCGCGTCGAGCGCATCGCGCAACACGTACGGCGTCCGGCTCACTGACGGCTTCGGCATGCTCCCCCCCGGGTTCCCTGCGGCACGATGGCGGCCGCGCGGCGCATTCTAGCGCCGCGGCCGGCCCGTGCGAGGCTCAGGGCGCCTCGCCGCGCTGGCGCATCAGCATGATCGCCCCGAGCGCGGCATCGTCGCGCGGGGTCCAGTGCGGGCCGGGCAGGTCCTGGCGGCGGGCCGACTCGAGTGCGTCGAAATAGCGGTCGTCGATGCCCGCCGTGGCGAGCAGCAGCGCCGGCAGGTAGAACGCGGCGGTCGTTTCCTCAGCCGGCACCGGCCCGGCGTGCGCGCTGTCGAACAACAGCCACGGCACGGGCTGCGAGAAGCCGTTCGCGCCGTCGTCGAAGCCGGCGCCTTCATAGAGCTTCGGCAGCGCCGGCAGGTGGTCGCCATAGAACAGCAGCAAGGTGCGCCGCGGCCGCTGCTTCAGTGCATCGGCGAGGCGGCCGAGCGCGCGGTCGGCACGCGCGAGGTGGTAGAGATAGCCGCGCAGCCGCTCCGCCGGCGGGCCGCTGGCGTCGGGCGGCACCGGTTGCGCGGCGATGTCGTTCGGGTCTGCGTTCGGGAAACCTTCGTACGGCCCGTGGTTTTCCATGCTGATCGCGAACACGAACGCGGGCGAGCGCGCCGCGTCGAGGCGTTGCAGCACGTGGTCGACGAGGGCGTCGTCGCCGATGTACCAGCCGACGCGCGCGGCGTCGCCGAACGCTTCCTCGCCGTCGAACGCGGCGAAACCGAGGTGGTCGAGCGCGACCGCGCGGTTCCAGAAGTCGCGTTCGTGCGGATGCACCGCGAGCGTCGAGTAGCCACGGGCGGCGAGCACGCTGGCCAGGCTCGGCACGGCGGCCGCGGTCAGGCGGAAGTACGGGTACTGCACCTCGGGGAAGTACCGCATTGCGATGCCGGTGAGCACCTCGAACTCGGTGCGGATCGTGCCGCCGCCGTAGGCGGGCACCCACAGGTCGCCGTGGCGCGAGACCGCGGCGAGGCGGCGGAACTCCGGCAGCACCTGAGCAGGCTCGAGCCCGCGCAGGCGCGCGGGGTCGAAGAACGATTCGCTCTGCACGACGACGATGTCCGGCAGCGTCGACGGGTCCGGCGCAGCGGGGGGCGCGGCGGCATGGTCCTGCATGAAGCGTCGCGCGAGCTCGCGGTCCGGCTCGGGCAGCACGAACGTCGTGCTCCACGCGTAGCGCAGCAAGGTCGCCGGCAGGCCACCGTGCTCGGCCGACGCGGCCGGCGACCATTCCAGCCATTCGTCCTGCGCCGCCGCGTACACGCGCGACCACGGCGACACGCCCGCGACCAGGCTCGCGCCGAGGCCGAGGACACCGGCACCGACGAGCAGGCGCGCCCAACCCGTGAGGCGCTGCCACGGGCGCTCCCAGCGCAGCAGCGCCGCGACGACGAGCACGCAGGCGACCGCGCACGCGATCGCCGTCGGCGGCAGGTAGCGCGCGAGCAGCGCGCCGCCGTCGCCGAGGTGTCCGAGCAGCATGAAGTCCGCCGGCAGCACCG
Organism: Dokdonella fugitiva; assembly: GCF_004342425.1. GTDB lineage: Bacteria > Pseudomonadota > Gammaproteobacteria > Xanthomonadales > Rhodanobacteraceae > Dokdonella_A > Dokdonella_A fugitiva. Next base: position 703,928 of record NZ_SLWQ01000001.1, read on the forward strand.
GCGTGTCGAGCAGCTCGAGCTTGATCGCGTTGGCGTAATACAGCAGGTACAGCGGCAACATGGCGAGGCCTAGCGACAGCAATGGCCGTCGCGTCAGCGCGAGCAGCAGCAGGGCGAGCACGAGCGTGGGAATCGCGTTGGTGAGGATGGCGCCCGCGGCGGCCCATGCCGCCCCGTCCGCGGCGAACGCGGGATCCTGCCAGGTGACGAGCGCCGCGCCGGCGAACAACGCGAGGACGGCATAGGCGGCCAGTGCGAGCGGCAGGCCGATGCGTGCGGGCGACCTGCGTCGCGAAGTGGCTCGTGGCAGTGCCATACCGTCCCGTCGACCCCCGGTGGCCACCGCGGCGCAGCAACGTCGCTGCACCGCACAGCATACACGGCAGGCGCCTTGCGCCGCGCGCGAAGGCTGCTCTACGCTCGCCCGATCGCCCGCGACGCGGGCCGGGGGATCTTCCAGATGATGCAGGCCTTGGGGCACATCGCGTTCGGGCTGTTCGGCCTCGCCGTACTGGTCGGCATCGCGTTCGCGTTCTCGAACAACAAGCGCGCGGTCGACTGGCGCCTCGTGCTCACGGGCGTGTCGCTGCAGATCGTGTTCGCCGCGCTCGTGCTCAAGCTCCCGCTCGGCCGCGACGTGTTCAATGCGATCGCCACCGGCTTCGTGCGCCTGCTCGACTTCGTCCGCGTCGGTTCCGAGTTCATCTTCGGCAGCTTCATGGACATCTCGAAGTTCGGCTTCGTGTTCGCCGTGCAGGTGCTGCCGACGATCATCTTCTTCGCCTCGCTGACCGGCGTGCTGTACCACCTCGGTGTCATGCAGAAGATCGTCAAGGGCATGGCGTGGGTGATCACCAAGGTCATGAACGTGTCCGGCGCGGAAACGACCAGCGTCTGCGCGAGCGTGTTCATCGGCCAGACCGAGGCGCCACTGACGATCAAGCCGTACATCGAGCGCATGACGCAGTCCGAGCTCATGACCGTGATGATCGGCGGCATGGCGCACATCGCCGGCAGCGTGATGGCCGCGTACGTGGGCCTCCTCGGCGGCGACGACCCGGTGCAGAAGCAGTTCTTCGCCAAGCACCTGCTCACCGCGAGCATCATGGCCGCGCCCGCGACGCTGATGCTCGCGAAGATCCTCGTGCCGGAAACCGAGGAGCCGCTCACGCGCGGCACGATCAAGCTCGACGTCGAGAAGACCACCGCCAACGTCATCGACGCGGCGGCGACGGGCGCCGCCGACGGCCTGCGCCTCGCCCTCAACGTCGGCGCGATGCTGCTCGCGTTCATCGCGCTGATCGCGCTCATCAACGGGCCGATCCAGTGGCTCGGCGCCCATGCGTGGGGCGCCGACGCCGGTTCGTCGATCAATGCGTGGCTGAGCGCGGGCGCGGGCCATCCGGTCGAACTGTCGCTGCAGACGATCTTCGGCTGGGTGCTCGCGCCGATCGCCTGGCTCATCGGCGTGCCGTGGCAGGACGCGTCGCTGGTCGGCAGCTTCATCGGCGAGAAGGTGGTCATCAACGAGTTCGTCGCCTACGTCGACATGTCCACGCACATCACGCAGTTGTCGAAGGAGAGCCAGCTCATCGCGACCTATGCGCTGTGCGGCTTCGCCAATTTCTCCTCGATCGCGATCCAGATCGGCGGCATCGGCGGGCTCGCGCCGAACCGGCGCGCCGACCTCGCGCGCTTCGGCCTGCGCGCGGTGCTCGGCGGCTCGCTCGCGACGTTCATGACCGCGACGATCGCGGGCGTGCTCGAACAGCTCTGAACGCGCGGGACCGACGATGGCCGCACCGCTCGCGCTCGTCGTCGGCAGCTACAACCACGACTACGCCTGGCGCGTCGAGCGCGCGCCGCAGGCCGGCCAGACCTTGCGTGGTGACGCGTTCCGCACCGCACCCGGCGGCAAGGGCTTCAACCAGGCGGTCGCCTGCGCGCGCCAGGGCGTGCCGACCGCGTTCATCGCCGCGATCGGTGCCGACGCCGCCGGCGACGGCGCGCGCCGGCTCGCCGCCGACGAAGGCATCGACGCGCACTGGCAGACCTGCACCGACGCCGCCACCGGCAGCGCCTGCATCGTCGTCGAGGCGCACGGCCAGAACCGCATCATCGTCGCGCTCGGCGCGAACGAACGCCTCGATCCCGCGTTCCTGCGCGAACGCGAGGCACTGTTCGCAGCGGCCGGCGTGCTGCTCGTGCAGCTGGAGAACGGCGTCGAGGCGACGTGTGCCGCACTCGATCTCGCGCAGGCACACGGCGTGCTGCGCGTGCTCAACCCCGCACCCGTGCACGACGCGCTCGATGGCACCCTGCTCGCGCGCTGCGACCTCGTGACGCCGAACGAAAGCGAGTTCGCACTGATGCTCGCGCGCACGGGCGGCGCGCGGATCGACGCGGATACACTCGCCGGGCGAGACGACGCCGAGCTGCACCGGCTGGCGCGCGGGCTCGGCGTGCCGAGCGTCATCGTCACGCTCGGCGCACACGGCTGCTTCGTCTCGCACGAAGATGCGCGCCGGCACGCGGACGCGCGGCCGTACTACCGCGTCGCCGCCGAACACGCGGACGTCGTCGACACGACCGGCGCCGGCGACGCGTTCTCCGGCGCCCTCGTCGCCGCCCTGCTGCGCGGTCGCGGCCGCCCCTTGCGCGACGCGGTCGTGCACGCGAACCGCTGCGCCGCGCTCTCGACCGAACACCGCGGCGCCGCCGAGGCGATGCCACGCGCGGCCGACGTCGAGCGCCGCTTCGGCTCCGGATCGAGCGCGTAGGGCGGGTCGAGCGTGTAGGGCGGGTCGAGCGCGCAGCGCGAGTCCCGCCGCCCGTCCGCGACACCGCGGCGAGCGTGCGGCGGCACGCGCTTCGCGCGTACCGCCCTACCCACCCGGGGCTTGCATGCCTACAGCCGAGTCGAGGGCGTAGGGCGGGTCGAGCGCGCAGCGCGAGTCCCGCCGCCCGTCCGCGACACCGCGGCGAGCGTGCGGCGGCACGCGCTTCGCGCGTACCGCCCTACC
>NZ_SLWQ01000001.1:707047-763184 GCF_004342425.1 Dokdonella fugitiva
ACCCACCCGGGGCTTGCATGCCTACAGCCGAGTCGAGGGCGTAGGGCGGGTCGAGCGCGCAGCGCGAGTCCCGCCGCACGACCGCGACACGGCGGCGAGCATGCGGCGGCACGCGCTTGGCGCGTACCGCCCTACGGAGAGTGCCGCATCGGCGGGCGAAAGCCGAAGCCTTGAAACACGAGCGGCTTCTTCACGACCGCGTGCGTTCCGCACGCCGTTCGCGGTGCGCGTGCAGGCGGCGCAGGCGTTCGCGGCCGCGACGCCAGGCCCATGCCATGACGAACGCGACGAGCACGACGAGCAGCGCGCCGAGCACGCCTTGGCCGCGGTGCAGCTGGGCGAGCACCCACTCGCGGTGTTCGGCGCCGAGATAGCCGAGCCAGATCCAGAACGGCACCGAGACCAGCGCGGCGAGGCCATCGAGCGCGATGAAGCGCAGGAAGGACACGCGGTGGCTCATTCCCGCGGTGAGGAACACGGCCGTGCGCAGCCCCGGCAGGAAGCGCGCGACGAACATGAGGCGGTTGCCGTAGCGCGAGAACTTCGCCTTGACTTGCGCATGCCGGCGCGGCGTGAGCACATGGGCGACCCAGCGCACGCGCAGCGCGCGAACGCCGAACGTGCGGCCGACGAGGAACACGAACGAATCGCCGACCAGCACGCCGGCGAGCCCGACCGCGCACATCACGCGCACGTCGGCATGGCCGAGCCCGGCGATGATCCCGCCCGCGACGAGCGAGAGGTCCTCCGGGATCGGCACGCCGAGGCCGCTGATCAGCAGCACCGCGAACACGGCGAAGTAGCCGTGCTGGATGAAGAGGCTGATCAACTGGTCGAGGAACGCCATTTCGTGGCCGGGGGAGCGCAAGGGCGTCCATTTTACGGGCACGCCGCGCGTGGCGTCGCGTCGGTCGTATGATCGGCCTGCCGCGCGCGCCCGCGACGATGCCGGGCGCGCCGCGTGCGGTCGCAGCAATGCGCGATGCGGACGCTTTCGAGGCCACTGGATGATTCCACGCTGGATCCTGCTGCTCGCTTCGGTGCTGTACGTCGGCGCGCTGTTCGGCGTCGCCTACTACGGCGACCGGCGGCCGCTCTATCCGACGCGCGCGTGGTTGCGGCCGATCGTCTACAGCCTCGCGCTCGCCGTGTACTGCTCGTCGTGGACGTTCTACGGCGCGGTCGGCACCGCCGCGCGCGACGGCCTCGCCTACCTGCCGATCTATCTCGGCCCGATCCTGCTGTTCGTCGCCGGCTTCGGCCTCTTCGAGCGTCTCGTCGCGGTCGCGAAGGAGCGCCGCATCACCTCGATCGCGGATTTCATCGGCTCGCGCTTCGGCAAGTCGCACGCGCTCGGCGCGCTCGTCACGCTGATCGCGGTGACCGCGGTGGTGCCCTACCTCGCCCTGCAGCTGAAGGCCGTCGGCATGAGCTTCACCGTGCTCGCGGGCGGCGGCGGCCACGCCGACTCGCCGTTCGGCGACACCGCGCTCTACATCGCGCTGATCCTCGCCGCGTTCGCGATCCTGTTCGGCACGCGCGGCATCGATGCGAGCGAACACCATCACGGCATGATGCTCGCGATCGCCGCCGAGTCGCTGGTCAAGCTGCTCGCGTTCGTCGCGGTGGGCGTGTACGCGCTCGGCCGCAGTCGCGACCTCGACGTGTTCGCGCAACCGTTCGAGGCGGCGCTGGCGAACGGCCTGCCGCCCGGCTTCCTCGCCCAGACCGTGCTCGCGTTCACCGCGATCTTCTGCCTGCCGCGACAATTCCAGGTCGGCGTGGTGGAATGCGAGAACCCGTCCGACGTGCGCCGCGCGCGCTGGCTGTTCCCGGTCTACCTCGCGGTGATCTGCCTGTTCGCGCTGCCGATCGTGCACGCGGGTGCGGTCGCCGCGCGCGGCCATGCGATCGCGCCGGACGCCTACGTGCTGTGGCTGCCGCTCGCCAACGGCGACCGCCTGCTCGCGATCTTCGCCTACATCGGCGGCTACTCGGCCGCGACCGGCATGGTCATCGTCGCCTCGGTCGCGCTCGCGACGATGGTCAGCAACGACCTCGTCATGCCACTGCTGCTGCGCATCCGCGCCCTGCGCCTCGAACAGCGCGAGGACCTGTCCGGCATCGTGCTCGGCGTGCGCCGCGTCGCCATCGTCGTGCTCGTGCTGCTCGCGTTCGCCTACTACCGCGCCAGCACGCAGAGCCAGAACCTCGCCGCGATCGGCCTGCTCTCGTTCGCCGCGGTCGCCCAGTTCGCGCCCGCGATCGTCAGCGGCCTGTACTGGCGCAGCGCGAGCCGGCTCGGCGTCATCTGCGGCCTCGTCGCCGGCTTCCTCGTCTGGGCCTATACGCTGCTGCTGCCGACGCTCGCGAGTGCGGGCTGGCTGTCGACGCGGTGGATGGAGCGCGGACCGTTCGAAATCGGCTGGCTGCGCCCGCACGCGCTGTTCAACCTGCAGGGCTGGGAGCCGGTCACGCACGGCGCGTTCTGGTCGCTGCTGTTCAACGTCGCCCTGCTCGTGTTCGTCTCGCTGCGCCTGCGCCCGGGCGTGGATGAGCGCCTGCGCGCGGCCGCGTTCCTCGACCCGGATTTCGCGCGGCCGTCGGGCGCTGGGGAATGGCGCGGGCGCGTGCGCGTCGGCGAGCTGCGCGCGATCGCCGAGCGCATCGTCGGCGAACGCAATGCCGAGCGCGCATTCGCGAGCTACGCGCAGTCCGAGCAGGCATCGCTCGCCAACGACGCCTATGCCGACCGCGCGCTGCTGCAGCACACCGAACGCCTGCTCGCGAGCGCGGTCGGCGCGGCGACCGCGCGGCGCATGCTCACGACTGCACTGCGCGGCACCGGCCTCGACCTCACCGAGGCGGTCGCGATGCTCGACGAGACGTCGCAGGAGCTGCGCTTCAACCGCGAGCTCATGGCGGTCACGTTCGAGAACATGATGCAGGGCATCAGCGTCGTCGACGCGAACCTGCGCATCGTCGCCTGGAACCGGCGCTACCTCGACTTCTTCGACTACCCGGAAGGCTACGTCTACGTCGGCCGGCCCGTCGCCGACCTGATCCGCCACAACGCCGAACGCGGCCTGCTCGGGCCCGGCGACGTCGAGGCGCACGTGCGCAAGCGCATCGCGCACCTGCGCCGGGCGCAGCCGCACATCTGGCTGCGCACGCGCGAGGACGGGCGCGTGATCGAGACGCGCGGCGAACCGCTGCCGGGCGGCGGCTACCTCACGACTTTCAACGACGTGACCGCGTACAAGCACGCCGAGCAGGCGCTGATCGAGGCCAATGAGACGCTCGAGCAGCGCGTCGAGCAGCGCACGCACGAATTGTCCGAGGCGCTCGCCGCCCAGGAGCAGGCCAAGCGCCTGGCCGAATCGGCCAACCTGTCGAAGACACGCTTCCTCGCCGCGGCGAGCCACGACCTGCTGCAGCCGCTCAATGCCGCGCGCCTGTTCACCTCCGCGCTGCGCCAGCAGCCGCAGCTCGACGCCGAGTCGGCGCGCCTGGCCGAACGCATCGACACCGCGTTCAAGGCCGCGGAAGACCTGCTCGACGCGCTGCTCGAGGCCTCACGCCTCGATGCGGGCAAGTACCGCGCCGAGATCGGCACCGTCGCGCTGGCCGAGGTGATCGAGCCGCTGCGCCACCAGTTCGGCGTGCAGGCGAACGCGCGCGCGATCCGCCTGCGCTTCGTGCCGACGCGCGCGTGGGTGCGCACCGATCCGCAGCTGCTCCGGCGCATCCTGCAGAACTTCCTCGCCAATGCCTTGCGCTACACGCGCAGCGGCAGCGTGCTGCTCGGCGTGCGCCGCGCCGGGCCCGACGCATGGCGCATCGAAGTGCGCGATTCGGGGCCTGGCATCTCGCCCGAGCAACAGCATGCGATCTTCGACGAGTTCCATCGCGGCACGCAGGTATCGCCGTGGGGCGAGAAGGGCCTCGGCCTCGGCTTGTCGATCTGCGACCGCATGGCGCGCCTGCTCGGCCACCAGCTCGACCTGCGCTCGCGCCTCGGCCACGGCAGCGTGTTCTCGGTCACCGTCGCCCGCGCGCAGCCGGCCCCGGCGGAGAACAGCGCGGAACCGGCACGCGCGCGCGCGATCGGCCTCGCCGCCGACCTGCGCGTGCTGTGCATCGACAACGATGCGGCAATCCTCGACGGCATGGCGACCCTGCTCGCGCAATGGGGCGTCGCCAGCGACCTCGCCGGCGACATCGCGAGCGCGGTGGACGCCGCGCGCCGCCGCCGCCCCGACCTCGTCCTCGCCGACTACCACCTCGACGCAGGCGAGAACGGCATCGACGCCCTCGCCCGCGTGCGCGCCGCGTGCGAGCCACCGCCGCCCGGCGCCCTGATCACCGCCGACCACGGCGCCGAACTGCACGCCCAGGCGCGCGAGGCCGGCTACGTCGTGCTGCACAAACCCGTGCGCCCCGCCGCCCTGCGCGCCCTCATCGCCCAGCTCGGCCGCCGATCGCAACGCGCGCGCAACCCGGCGACGGAGAATTGAGGGTGCAGGAACGCAGGAGGCGAAGCCTGGGACACGGAGGCTTCGGCCCCGGCTTTGGTTCTGGCTTCAGGACAAGGACTCGTCGTCGAGCGCGAGGTGGTTGGCGAGGAGGGCGACCTGGGTGCGGTTGCCGACGCCGAGCTTGCGCATGATCGCGGTCATGTGCGCCTTCACGGTCGCTTCGGAGACGCCGAGGTCGTAGGCGATCTGCTTGTTGAGCAGGCCCTCGGCGATCATCGCGAGCACGCGGAACTGTTGCGGCGTGAGTTCGGCGATGCGCGCCGCCGCGTCCGCTTCGTCGGGTGCGAGTGCCGCGCCGGGGCCGACCAGTGCCTCGGGCAGCCAGACCTCGCCGGCGAGCACGCCGCGCACGGCGTCGACGATCGTGCCGATCGAGGCCGATTTCGGGATGTAGCCCGACGCGCCGTGCGCGACCGCGCGCGCGATCACCGCGCTTTCCTCGTGCGCGGAGACGACGACGATCGGCAGGCCCGGATACTGGCTGCGCACGTGAACGAGCGCGGAGAACCCGCTCGCGCCGGGCATGTGCAGGTCGAGCAGCAGCAGCTCCGCGTCCGGGTGCGCGTCGATGAGCGCCTGCAACGCCGGCACGCTGTCCGCCTCGTGCAACAAGGCATTCGGCCACTCGGTCTGCACCGCGCGCTTGAGCGCATCACGGAACAGCGGGTGGTCGTCGGCGATCAGGACTTCGCGCATATGGTGATTCGTGATTGGTGGTTGGTGATTCGTGGCTGGGAATTCGTGGTGCCTGCGAGCCGGCGATCGCGATATGTCGCCTGCATTTGCGAATCACCAATCACGAATCCCCATTCCCGGCTTCATTTCACCAACCGCTCCTCCACCAGGTTCTTCACCACCGACGGATCGGCCAGCGTCGAGGTGTCGCCGAGCTGGTCCGGCGCGTTCTCGGCGATCTTGCGCAGGATGCGGCGCATGATCTTGCCCGAGCGCGTCTTCGGCAGGCCGGGTGCCCATTGCAGCTGGTCGGGCGTCGCGATCGGGCCGATTTCCTTGCGCACCCAGGCGACGAGTTCCTTGCGCAGTTCGTCGGTCGCCGGTTCGCCGCTCTTCAGCGTGACGTAGGCGTAGATGCCCTGCCCCTTGATGTCGTGCGGATAGCCGACCACCGCGGCCTCGGCGACCTTCGGATGCGCGACGAGCGCGCTTTCGACTTCCGCGGTGCCGAGGCGATGACCCGATACGTTGATCACGTCGTCGACGCGACCGGTGATCCAGTAATAACCGTCCTCGTCGCGGCGCGCGCCGTCGCCGGTGAAGTACATGCCGGGATAGGTGCGGAAATAGGTGTCGATGAAGCGCTGGTGGTCGCCGTAGACGGTGCGCATCTGGCCCGGCCACGAATCGGTGAGGACGAGGTTGCCCTCGGTGGCGCCCTCGAGGATCGCGCCATTGGCGTCGACGATCGCCGGCTTCACGCCGAAGAACGGCTTGGTCGCCGAACCCGGCTTCTGGTCGATCGCGCCTGCGAGTGGAGTGATGAGGATCCCGCCCGTCTCGGTCTGCCACCAGGTATCGACGACCGGGCAGCGGCCGTCGCCGACCACGCGCCAGTACCACTCCCAGGCCTCGGGATTGATCGGTTCGCCGACCGTGCCGAGCAGGCGCAGGCTAGCGCGCGAGGCCTTCTTCACCGGCGCCTCGCCTTCGCGCATGAGCGCGCGGATCGCGGTCGGCGCGGTGTAGAACAAGGTCACTCCGTGCTTGTCGACGACCTGCCAGAAGCGGCTCGTGTCGGGCCAGTTCGGCACGCCCTCGAACATCACCGTGGTCGCGCCGTTGGCGAGCGGGCCGTAGACGAGGTAGCTGTGGCCGGTCACCCAGCCGACGTCGGCCGTGCACCAGTAGACGTCGTCCTCGCGCAGGTCGAACACGCATTCGTGCGTGTAGCTCACGTAGACGAGATAGCCGCCGGTCGTGTGCAGCACGCCCTTCGGCTTGCCGGTGCTGCCGGAGGTGTAGAGGATGAACAGCGGGTCTTCCGCGTTCATCGCGACCGCCTCGTGCGTCGCCGGCTGGCCTTCCATCAGCGCGTGCCACCAGCGGTCGCGCGGCGGCTGCATCGCGACCGCGCCACCGGTGTGGCGCACGACGAGCACGGTCTCGACGCTGTTGGTGCCGGGCCGCTGCAGCGCTTCGTCGACGTTGACCTTGAGCGGCACCTTCTTGCCGCCGCGCACGCCCTCGTCGGCGGTGATGACGAGCTTGCAGCCCGAGTCGGCGATGCGCCCGGCGAGCGAGTCGGGCGAGAAGCCGCCGAAGACGACCGTGTGCACGGCGCCGATGCGCGCGCAGGCGAGCATCGCGACCGCCGCCTCCGGGATCATCGGCAGGTAGATCGCGACGCGATCGCCCTTGCCGATGCCGAGGTTCACCAGCAGGTTCGCCGCCTTGCACACCTCGGCGTGCAGCTCGCGGTAGCTGATGCGGCGCGACTGCGCCGGATCGTCGCCCTCCCAGATGATCGCGGTCTTGTCGCCGCGCGTGGCGAGGTGGCGGTCGAGGCAGTTGGCCGCGACGTTGAGTTCGCCATCGGCGTACCAGCGGATGTGCAGGTCGCGCGCATCGAAGGACACGTCCTTGACCTCGCTGTACGGCTTGATCCAGTCGAGGCGGCGGCCGATGCGGTCCCAGAACGCGACCGGGTCGCGCACCGACTCGGCGTACTCGCGTTCGTACGCCGCCTTGTCGATGCGCGCGCGCGCGGCGAAATCGGCGGAAACGGGGTGCAGGCTGGCCATCGAAGGTCCCTCCGGATGCGATTGTGCGTAGCGCCATGGTAGCCCGCGCCACGCGCGACGGCGCCGCGCCTGCGACTTTAGTCGAGTCGCGACCTTTGGCGAATTGAGGATGCGCCGCAGCGGCGCGCAAGCTCGGATCGCCTGGTGCCGATTCGCACCCGGGGCTGGCGATGCGCACGGCGCACGCCATGGGGAGATGTCGAACCGTTGCGGTTCCACCACAGACAGAGGGGTCGGTCACCATGCATGCACAGCTACGTCGCGGCCTGCGCACGAGCGCGCTCGCGCTCGCCTGCGCGCTCGCGCTGCCAGCCGTCGCGTCGGCCGCGTCCAAGCGCGAGGACGCGCTCGAGCAGCGCGTCAGCGAACTCGAACACCAGGTCCAGATGCTGATGGACCAGATCAAGGCGCAGCGCGAGGCGCCGCCGGTGGTGGTGCAGGCGCCACCGCCCCCGCCGCCGCCCGAGCCGAAGAAGGAAACGCCCGCGTTCACCACCGCGCCGGGCATGAGCGTCGCGTTCCACGGCTTCGTCAACGCGACCGCATTCAGCCAGAACAAGTCCTTCACCTACGGCAACGGCCAGAACGCCGAATTCCCCGTGGTCGGCTCGAAGGGCAACCTGAGCGGCGTCGACATCCGCAACACGCGCTTCTGGCTCGACATCACCGGCGCACGCCTCAACGACGACTGGACCGGCGGCGGCCGCATCGAGATGGACTTCTTCGGCGGCTACAACGGCGCCGGCGCCTACAGCCTCGCGCAGCCGACGCCGCGCCTGCGCCAGGCCTACCTCGACATCGCGCGCGCCGATTCGGGCACGAAGGTGCGCGTCGGCCAGCAGTGGGACCTGATGTTCCCGATCGACAACATCCCGACCTCGCTGTCGCACCTCGCCTTCCCGCTCGGCTACGGCACCGGCGTGATCGGCTGGCGCTACCCGGGCGTCGTCATGATGCAGGACCTCAACCACGGCGCCGAAGGCACCAAGTGGCGCCTCGACGTCGGCGCGTTCGAAGGCAGCTGGAACAACCAGGGCACGGCGGTCAACCACCTCACCGCAGGCAATGCCGACTTCCGTCCGCAGATCGAGGCGCGCATCCGCGCCGAAGGCTCCAACTGGATCGCCTATGCGGCCGCGCACTACGCCGACATCGATCTCAAGGGCGTCGATGGCAACGCGGCGACACCGGTCAAGTCGGGCCTCAAGAGCACCGGCGTCGAGATCGGCGGCTCGTGGAAACCGGGGCCGTGGAACCTCAAGGGCCTCGTCTACACCGGCAAGGGGCTCGGCCCGATCTTCGGCGCGATGTCGCAGTTCGGCGACATCCAGGAAACCGGCGGCTTCTTCCAGGTCGGCTACAACTTCACGAAGAACTGGAGCATGAACGCGTTCTTCGCGTCCGCCAAACCCGATTCGGGCGACGTGCTCGAATGGGCGGGCAATGGCGCGAGCGGGCTGCTGCGCAACCGGCAGACCGCGCTCAACCTGCACTACGCGAGCGGTCCGTACCAGCTTGGACTGGAGTTCCTGCACGACACGCTGAAGTCGATCGCGGGCGACACGACCAAGGAGACCAGCGGCAACCAGATCGCCGTGAGCGCGATGTACACGTTCTGATCGCAGGCGGTCCCGCGCCCCGTGCGCGGGACCGCAGGCTGCGCGGTCCGCGCGACGCGGCCGCCGATCACCCACCTCGCCGGCGACAGCCGTCATCAACCTTGGGGGCGACCACACCATGGCAACCGTAGCGACCACTTCCCCGTCGGCCACTCCGCTCACCACCGGCCACAAGCGCGTGATCATCGCGTCGAGCGTCGGCACGGTGTTCGAGTGGTACGACTTCTACCTGTACGGATCGCTCGCCGCGATCATCGCCAAGCAGTTCTTCTCCGGCCTCAACCCGACCAGCGGTTTCATCTTCGCGCTGCTCGCATTCGCCGCCGGCTTCGCGGTCCGCCCGTTCGGCGCGATCCTGTTCGGCCGCCTCGGCGACATGATCGGCCGCAAGTACACGTTCCTCATCACGATCGTGATCATGGGCCTGTCGACGTTCCTCGTCGGCGTGCTGCCGAGCTATGCGTCGATCGGCGTCGCCGCGCCGATCCTGCTGATCGCGTTGCGCCTGCTGCAGGGCCTCGCGCTCGGCGGCGAGTACGGCGGTGCGGCGACCTATGTCGCCGAACACGCTCCTCCGGGCAAGCGCGGCTTCTACACCAGCTTCATCCAGATCACCGCGACGTTCGGCCTGTTCCTCTCGCTGATCGTGATCCTCGCCTGCCGCAAGATGCTCGGCGCGGACTTCGACACCTGGGGCTGGCGCATCCCGTTCATCCTCTCCGCGCTGCTGCTCGCGATCTCGGTCTACATCCGCCTGCAGCTCAACGAGTCGCCGCTGTTCCAGCAGATGAAGGCGGAGGGCCGCCACTCGAAGGCGCCGCTGACCGAATCGTTCGCGCGCTGGGACAACGGCAAGGTCGTCCTGCTCGCATTGCTCGGCGCGACCGCCGGCCAGGCCGTCGTGTGGTACTGCGGCCAGTTCTATGCACTGTTCTACCTGACCCAGGTGCTGAAGATCGAAGCGGTCACCGCGAACCTGCTGATCGCCGGCGCGTTGCTCATCGCCACGCCGTTCTTCGTCGTGTTCGGCGCGCTGTCCGACCGCGTCGGCCGCAAGCCGATCATCATGCTCGGCTGCCTGCTCGCGGTGCTGACCTACTTCCCGCTGTTCAAGGCGCTCACCCACTACGGCAACCCGGCGATCGAACACGCCGCGGCGACCAGCCCGGTCGTCGTCGTCGCCGACCCCGCCAAGTGCAGCTTCCAGTTCGACCCGATCGGCAAGAAGACCTTCACCAGCGCCTGCGACATCATCAAGAGCGCGCTCGCCAAGGGCGGCATCCCGTATTCGAACCAGGAAACGCCGGGGACGGACGGCGCGAGCGTGAAGGTCGGCGCGACCACGATCCAGTCGTTCAACGGCACCGGCATGGACCCGGCCGCGTTCAAGGCGCAATCGGAGACGTTCAACGCCGACCTCAAGAGCGCGCTCGCCTCGGCCGGCTATCCGGCCAAGGCCGATCCCGCGCAGATCAACCAGGGCATGCTGCTGCTGATCCTCACGATCCTCGTGATCTACGTGACGATGGTCTACGGCCCGATCGCGGCGTGGCTGGTCGAACTGTTCCCGACGCGCATCCGCTACACCTCCATGAGCCTGCCCTACCACATCGGCAACGGCTGGTTCGGCGGCTTCCTGCCGACCACGGCCTTCGCGATCGTCGCCGCCACCGGCGACATCTACTCGGGCCTCTGGTACCCGGTGATCATCGCCGCGATGACCTTCGTGATCGGCACGTTCTTCGTGCGCGAGACAAAGGACGTCGACATCTCGAAATAGCTGCTGCTCGGGAAAGGCGGTTCGCGCGCTCCTTCCCTCTCCCTCCCATCGAGCGCGCGACTGCCTCGTGGCGACCTTCCCCGGCAACGGGGAAGGTTTTTTTTTCGGTCTCACGCACGGGTTGGTTGGCCTCGGCCGCCCACCGCGCGGAGCATTGCGCCGGAGCCGATGCGGGGAGCCGCGCAAGGCTTCTTCCGCTTCAACCTGTGCTTTCGCCAGCAATCAAGCGAAAGCAAAAGCGTCGTCATTCCGGCGACGCCGGAATCCCGCTCCTGTGCGGTGCGAAGACGCTGGGTCCCGGCTTTCGCCGGGACGACGAGGTGGAGCCTCCCTGCTCTTCCTGCTCTTCCTGCTCTTCCTGCTCTTCCTGCTCTTCCTGCTGTTCCGCTCCACCGGGTCCCCTCGGCGCCGGCGGGCGGCGGCCGAAACGGCCCGAAGGGTGCGCGCGATGGATCGCGCGCATTGCGCCGTCAGCGCAGGGATGCGCTGTCGGCGCAACCGGCCGACGACCGCGAACCCGCGGGGCGCAGCCCCGCGGGCGGCGACGCGGGTGCCCTTTCTCTTGGTGCCTTCTCTTTGGGCAAGCAAAGAGAAGACACCCGCTCGCCGCCGAGGCGAGCGGAACCTCGCGAGCGCCGCGCAAGGGCGGAAGAAGCCTTGCGTGGCTACCACACGGAGCGCCGAGGAGCGCAACGTTCCGCGTGGTGAACCAGGGCACCAAGGCCCACGTGATGGCGGAAATCGGCGTACCCGAGCGTAAGAGGAAAGGAAAGCGCCGCCCGCGAGCGACGCGGCCAACCGCGGCCAGTGCGATACTCGGTCGTGCACGATGCGGAACCCGGGAACCTGCAGGCGTGGATCCGACCAGCCGCAAGCTCGAAGCGATCGAAGCGCTGCTCGCGCGTGTGCTCGCATGTGCGCCGGAGCAGCGCGCCGTCTTGCTCGACCAGGTGTGCGGCACCGATCCCGCTTATCGCCAGCGCATGGATCGCCTGCTGCGCCTGGCCGAGTCCGGCGAAGGCTTCCTCGATCGCACGCCGCTGCGCGACGGCGCCGAGGTGCCGGCGGGTGCGGCGCCGCCCGGCGTCGCGCGCCGCGTCGGTGCGTACCGCCTCGTGCGCAAGCTCGGCAGCGGCGGCTCGGCCGAAGTCTGGCTCGCCGAGCGCGACGACGGCGGCTTCGCGCAACGCGCCGCGGTCAAGCTCGTGCGCGATGCCGACGCGGCGACGCGCGCGCGCTTCGCGATCGAGTGCGGCATCCTCGCCTCGCTCGAGCATCCGGGCATCGCGCGCCTGTACGAAGCCGACGTCGATGCGCGTGGTTCGGCCTATCTCGTCATCGAGTACGTCGAGGGCGAGCACCTGACCGCATACGCGCGGCGCCACGGCTTGCCGCTGCGCGAGCGGCTGGAACTGTTCCTGCAGGTGTGCGACGCGGTCGCGTACGCGCACACGCGCCTCGTCGTGCACCGCGACATCAAGCCGGCCAACATCCTCGTCGGCGCCGACGGCCGCGTGAAGCTGCTCGATTTCGGCATCGCCAAGCTGCTCGACCAGGACGGTGGACGCAACACCACGCAGACGCTGCACCTTTCGCCCGCCTATGCCGCGCCCGAACAGCTGACCGGCGGGCACGTCGGCACGAGCACGGACGTTCATGCGCTCGGCGTGACGCTGTTCGAACTGCTGACCGGCACGTTGCCGTGGTCCGTCGAAGGCGCCCCGATGACGACCGCGTTGCGCCGCCTCGCCGAGCGGCCGTTGCCGCCGCCGAGCCGCCATGCCGGCGCGGGCGGCGTCGCTGCGCGTGCGTTGCGCGGCGACCTCGATGCGATCGTGCGGCGCGCACTGCGCAGCGACGCGGCCGCGCGCTATCCGGACGCGCGCGCGCTCGCCGACGACGTGCGTCGCCATCTCGCGCACGAACCGGTCGCCGCGCGCGCGGGCGCGACCGGCTATCACCTGCGCCGCTTCGTGCGGCGGCACTGGCTCGGCCTCGCGAGCGCCGGCGCCGTGTTCGCGGCGATGGCGATCGCGCTCGGCGGCATCGCCTGGCAGGCGGACAAGGCGCGCGCCGAGGCACGCAGCTCCGCCGCGGTGCAGGCATTCCTGGTCGACCTGTTCCGCCACAGCAGCAGCCGCCAGGCCGATCCCGTCAAGGCACGCGCGACGACCGCACGCGAGCTGCTCGACATCGGCGTCGAGCGCATCCAGCACGAACTCGACGACGCGCCGGCGCACAAGCTCGCGCTGCTGCGCCTGTTCGGCGACCTCTACGGCGAGTTCGCGCTCTCCGCCGCACAGGTGCCGGTGCGCCGCACGGCAGTGCCGCTGAGCCGGCGCGTCAACGGTGGCGATTCGCGCGAGCTCGCGGCCGACCTCATCGCGCTCGCCGACGTCTCGCCCGACGACGCCGAGCAGCAGTCCTCGCTGGCCGAGGCCGGCGCGATCCTCGACCGGCTCGGTGACCGGGATTCGGTGCTGCGCGCCAAGCTGCTCGTCACGCGCGCGAGCAGCCACGTCACGACGGACATGGCGAGTGCGGCCAATGAAACCGCGGGGGCGGTCGCGATCCTCGAACGCATGCCGCCATCGGACGACCTCGCGCAGGCGCTCTACCTGCAGGGGCTCGTCGCGGGCTACAGCGCGCGCATGGCGCAGGCGGTCGGCCCCCTGCAGCGCGCGGTCGACGTCGCGCTCGCCAGCGACGGCGCGCACAATCCGATGCTGTCCACCTACTATCGCCAGCTCGGCGAGGCGCAGAGCTACACATCGCGCCACGACGCGGCGCGCGCCTCGCTCGAACACGCGATCGCACAGGCGCGTGCGTTCCACGACGAGAACGATTACGACCTCGTGCGCGCACAGACGACCATGGCCGCCACGCTGCTCAATGCCGACCGGCCGCGCGAGGCGCTGGAGGCGGCGCTGCAGGCGAAGGCCGCCGCGCCGACCGCGGACCATGGCATCGAGGCGATGCAACTGCGCACCTACGCCCTCGGCATGGCGAGCCGCGCGGCGGCGCGTGCTGGCGATGCGGCTTCGGCGCTCGCGGATGCCGAAGCGGCCGTCGCGCTCGCGCGCGATTTCGATCCGACCGGCGCGTTCCTCGGCATCTCGCTGCAGCGGCTCGCCGATGCGCAGGTCGAGCTCGGCCGCGACGCCGACGCCGAGCGCGCCCTGGCCGAGGCGACCGACATCCTCACACACGCCGGCCGGCGCCCGAGCGAGGCGTCGGCGATGCTGCGCATCCGCATCGCGCTCGATGCCGGGCGCGTCGCAGGCGCGCGCGAGCAGTTCGCCAGCCTGCCCGCGCTGGACGGCGATGCGCTCTCCTCGCTCGCCGCGGCCCTGCGGCGCGATCTCGTCGAAGCCGAGCTGGAGCTGGCCGAGGGTCTCACCGTGCGGGCGATCACGCGCGCGGCCGATGTGGTCGCGCGCGCGCGAGCGAGCGAACTCGCGCCGTTCCTGCGCTCGACGATCGCCGACGGCGCCGTGCTCGAGGCGCGCGCGCGGCTCCTGCGCGGCGACGCCGCCCGGGCGCGTCCGCTGCTCGCCGACGCGCTCGCCGCCCGGCACGCGCTGTACCTGCCCACGAGCCCGCGCATCGCCGAGGCCGCGCTCGCGCTGGCCGAGGCCGAATTCGCACTCGGCCTCGGCGCCGACGCGAGGAGCCATCTCGACCAGGCGGAGGCGATCGCCGCCCAGGCCGGGCTCGCCGCGCGCTGGGTCGCGGCGCTGCAGCACATGCGCCGCCTCGCCACGGCCACGGCCACGCCGCACGCGCTCGCGGAGCGCGCGCCGCCCCGCGCCAAACCGTTGTAGGGCAAGGCGAAAACGCTCCGCGAAGCGAGCGCGAATGGGCCGCGAATGACGCGTGAGTCCCGCGTCGGTGGCGGCGGACTAGGGTCGGCGGCTCCGGGCTGCGGCACGCATCCCGGTCGATCGCCGGCATCCCGACCGGCCATCCATACGTCCAGGAGTCAGCATGCGTATTTCCCCGATCGCGGCGGCGCTCGCCGCGGCCCTCGCCTCGGCCGGCGGCGTCGCCCACGCCGCGAGCCTGATCGAACTCACGACGCCGAATGCACAGGCGACGAAGTTCTCGCAGAACGGCGAGTACCTCGTCGCCTCGGTATTCGGCGCCGGCGGCCTGCGCTGGACGGCGTCGACGGGCGCCGAGGACCTGGTGCAGGACATGGTCTATGCGAACGGCGTCAACAACGCCGGCACGATCTCGGGCGCGCGCTCCGACGACGGCGGCTCGGCCAACGGCGGCCACGACCTGCCGGCAGTGTCGCCGATCGGTGCCGCCACCTCGACGCCGCTGCCGATGCCCGCGGGCATCGACAACGTCGACGTCTACGATCTCGCCGACGACGGCAGCGCGGTCGGCCTCGCCTGGACCGACGACTTCAGCGTCGCCAAGGCTTACTACTACTCGCCCGTCGACGGCGTCGTCGACCTGCCCGTCGACAACACGACGAGCGCGTCGCGCGGCAATGTGATCAGCGCCGACGGCCATGTCGTCGGCGGCTGGAGCGACGACCCGGTCACCGGCTTCCGCCGCGGCGTCGTCTGGATCGACCGCGTGGCGACCTACGTGCGCGACGCCCAAGGCAACGACCTCGGCGAAACGGACGGCCTCAGCGGCAACGGCCAATGGGCGGTCGGCAGCGGCTGGCGCATGAACGTCGCGACCGGCGAGATCACCGAGATCCCGGACATGCCGTTCGCGTTCGGCGTCAGCGACGACGGCTCGATGATCGTCGGCGCGAGCGGCTTCTTCGACAACCCGCCGCGCGCGCTGCTGATCTGGACCGAAGCGGGCGGCTCGCAGGTGCTCACCGACTACCTCGCCGACCGCGGCATCCAGATCCCGGGCGATCTCACGCTGCCGCTCGCGGGAGGCCTCACCGCGATTTCCGGCGACGGCTCGAAGGTCGCCGGCTGGACGTTCGGCACGAACGGCATGGTCTCGTTCGTCGTCGACGGCGCCAACTCGCCGGTCGACCACCTGTTCGCCGACGGCTTCGACCCGCCGCCGCCGCCGCCGGTGGTCACCGACGGCAGCTTCGAGGACACCGAGGCGGACTTCGGCCCGAACCCGCACTGGGATGCGGTCGACGGCAACCCCAACGCTGGTGGCGGCACCAATTTCGTCTCCGGCGGCATGCCGACGCACGACGGCATCTACACCGTCTGGTTCGGCGGCTGGGGCGGCGACAACCCGGAGACGCAGACGCTTGCGCAGACGCTGACGATGCCCGCGAGCGGCCCGCAGTACCTCAACTACTGGCGCTTCGCCGCCGGCGTGCCCGACCTCGCCGGCACCCTCACCGTCACCGTCGATGGCACGCCGGTCGAAACCACCGACGTTTCGACGCTCGCCGGCGACATGCAGTACGTGCCGCAGTCGATCGACATCTCGGGCTACGCCGACGGCGCCGAGCACACGATCCAGTTCCAGTACGACTACCCGGGTGGCGGCGCGTTCGACGGCAACATCTTCATCGACGACGTCAGCATCGACGCGACCAATGCCCCGGCGCACCGCGCGTTCGGCCGCCAGGTCGACAGGGCCGTCGCGGCGAAGTTGCGCAAGGCGGCGAAGCGCTGATCGAGGGCGCATGCGGCCGCTGCCGGGGGCGGGCGGCCGCATGTGCTCGAGGGCTGAGGGCTGACGTCGAAGGCACCTTCCCCGTACTTTCGGCCATGACGGCGCGCGCGTGGCGGCGCGCGGCTACAATGCGGACCCCATGCGCATCGGTTCCCATACGATCGACCCGCCCGTCGTGCTTGCGCCGATGGCCGGCGTCACCGACAAGCCGTTCCGCCAGCTGTGCAAGCGGCTCGGCGCGGGGCTGGCCGTGTCCGAGATGACGACCGCCGATCCGCGCCTGTGGACGACGCGCAAGTCGCTCAAGCGCATGGACCACGTCGGCGAGCCCGATCCGGTCAGCGTGCAGATCGCCGGCTACGACCCGGCGATGCTCGCCGGGGCCGCGCGCTACAACGTCGACCACGGCGCGCAGCTCATCGACATCAACATGGGCTGCCCGGCGAAGAAGGTCTGCAACGTCTGGTCGGGTTCGGCGCTGCTGCAGGACGAACCCCTCGTCGCGCGCATCGTCGCCGCGGTCGTGAACGCGGTCGACGTGCCGGTCACGCTGAAGATCCGCACCGGCTGGAACCGCGACAATCGCAACGGCGTGCGCATCGCGCGCATCGCCGAGGACGCCGGCATCGCCGCGCTCGCCGTGCACGGCCGCACGCGCGCGGACCTCTACGCGGGCGAAGCCGAGTACGAGACGATCGCGGCGATCAGGGCCGCGATCCGCATCCCGGTGTTCGCCAACGGCGACGTCGATTCGCCGGCGAAGGCGAAGCACGTACTCGACATGACGGGCGCCGACGCGGTCATGATCGGCCGCGCCGCGCAGGGGCGGCCGTGGATCTTCCGGGAGGTCGCCCACCACCTCGCGACCGGCGCGACGCTCGCGCCGCCGTCGCCAGCCGAAGTGCGCGACATCCTGCTCGGCCACCTCGACGACCTCTACGCGTTCTACGGCGAGCAGCAGGGCGTGCGCATCGCGCGCAAGCACCTCGGCTGGTACGCGAAGGACCGCCCGGAAAACGCCGCGTTCCGCGCGGTGGCGAACCGCGCCGAGAGCGCCGCCGAACAGCAGCGCCTCACGCGCGAGTACTTCGACGCACTCGCCGCGGATGCGGCGCACGAGTTCGCCGCGGCGGCCTAGGCCGGGCGGAGCAGGAGCTGGAGCAAAGCCTTCGACGCGAAGGAAAGACTCTCGGACATTTCATGTCCGGGCATCCGCAGGACTCGACGCCACCAAGGCGCGCGGCAAAGCACGCACGATCCGCACGCCCGCGCGCGACGGAGGCAACCACCGTTGCTGCTCTTTTTCGTGTCCTTCGTGTTTCAGGCTTTGGCCGTTGCTTCGGCTCAGATTCCACGCAGCCACGGCAGGGCGAGCCATGCGGCGAGGGCGAGCACGAGCGCGACGCGGGTGAGCTTGTAAAGGCGCGGCGTGGCGCGCTTGAAGCGCTTGCGCAGCACGCCGGCCTGGTGGGCGAGGCCGTACAGGCGGTTGATCGCGCCGACGCGCTCGCCGCCGACGTTCTGCGTCGCGGTGGCCTGCCCGAGCACGCGGCCGACGACGCGGTTGATGGCGCGCAGGATCGGCGTGCGCAGCGGCCGCTCGACGTCGCAGAACAGGATCACGCGCGTCTGGTCGGTGCGGTTCTCGGCCCAGTGCACGTAGGTCTCGTCGAACACGACGTCCTCGCCGTCGCGCCACGAGTATTCCTCGCCGTCGACGAAGATGCGGCACGCGTCCGAGTTCGGCGTGACGAGGCCAAGATGGTAGCGCAGCGAGCCGGCGAACGGATCGCGGTGCGGGTTGAGCTTCGCGCCCGGCGGCAGCAGCGCGAACATCGCCGCCTTCACCTCGGGGATCGTCGCGAGCAGCGCGACCGTGTTCGGGCACAGCGCGTGCGCGGACGGCAGCGGTTCGCCATACCACTTGAGGTAGAAGCGCTTCCAGCCTTCCTTGAAGAATGACGAGAAGCTCGCGTCGTTGTGCTTTTCGGCCGAGCGGATGTAGCCCTCGTCGAACAGGTGCAGCGCTTCTTCGCGGATGCCCTGCCAGCCATCGCGCAGCGCATCGAGGTGGGCGAACGCGGCGCGATCGAGGTAAGGCCGCGCGGGCGTCGCCGAGAACGCGTACATGAGCACGTTGTACGGCGCGAAGATGCCGGAGTGGTCGACGAGCTGGCGCTTGAACGAGAGGCGCTCGCGCCCGCGCCAGTGCACATAGAGCACGCTGGCGAGGTAGAGCACGGCGACGATGGCGAGGATGAGGCGGAAGGACACGACGCGGGGTTTCGGGAAGCAGGTCACTCAGGATACGCCGTGTGGCGGGCGGGGCCTATTGACCAAGGTCATGTGGGGGCGGGTCGCGCTTTGTCGAGGGCTTGGCCGAGGGCCGGGAAGCGTCGCGGCTTCCATCCACGGACTCGGCATACGACACCCGCTGCAGGCGCACCCCGTGCGCGACCGGCACACCGCGGTGCATTGCGACGCCGTGGTCGCCCAGTGGACACGTCCCACACGGGTGTCGCAGCGGCTCTACTTCTTCGCGTGTTCCCTCGCGAGCTTGTCTGCCTTCAGGCGCGCCAACGCGGCAAGCACGCGTTCCAGGTCGGGATGCGCGACCGCGATCGCGCTCGTGTCGCCTACGAGGTTGCGCGCGGCCTCGGCGTCGTCACCGGCGTCGACGAGCCGGCTCGCGTACTGGCCGGCGTCGCGCGGCGAAACGAACCCGCCGCTCTCCAGCAGCACGGTTCCGTCGCCATCGGTAAACTTGAAATGGAATCGGCCGTCGGCATCGCGATAGCTCTTGAGGTGCGGTGGGACGCTCGCAACCGATGACGCTCGATCGCGGAGAATCGCGCCTGTCGCGTTGCCGTGGAGCTCGTCCAGAGGCCGGATACCGACCGCGGTGCGCAGGCGGCGCAGCAGCGGCGTGCCGATCTCGCGCACGCGGCGCGCGCCGTCGAGCAGCAGCTTCTCGATGCGCTCGGGCTCGGCGACGAGCGCCTCGTAACGTTCGCGCATCGGTGCAAGTTCGGCGTCGATGCGCTCGAACAGTGCCTGCTTCGCCTCGCCCCAGGCGATGCCGTCGGCGAATGCGCGGCGCATCGCCGCGGTTTCTTCCGCGCTCGCGAACGCCTGGTAGATCGCAAAGATGTTCGAGCTGTCCGGGTCCTTCGGCTCGCCCGGCGCGCGCGAGTCGGTGACGATGCCGAGGATCGCCTTGCGCAGGTCCTTCGCCGGCAGCCACAACGGGATCGTGTTGTCGTAGCTCTTGGACATCTTGCGCCCGTCGGTGCCGGGCAGCGTCGCGACGTTCTCCTCGATGCGCGCCTCGGGCAAGGTGAAGTAGTCGCCACCGTAGAGGTGGTTGAAGCGCTGGCCGATATCGCGCGCCATCTCGATGTGCTGGATCTGGTCGCGGCCGACCGGCACTTCGTGCGCGTTGAAGATGAGGATGTCCGCGGCCATCAGCACCGGGTACATGTACAGGCCCGCGGTGATGCCGGCATCGGCATCCTCGCCGGCCGCACTGTTCTGGTCGACCGCGGCCTTGTACGCATGCGCGCGGTTGAGCAGGCCCTTGGCGGTGACGCAGGTGAGGAACCAGGTGAGCTCGGGGATTTCCGGGATGTCCGACTGCCGGTAGAAGTGCACGCTGTCCGGATCGAGCCCGCAGGCGAGCCAGCTCGCGGCGATCTCCAGCGTCGACTGCTGCACGCGCGCGGGATCGCCGGTCTTGATCAGCGCGTGGTAGTCGGCTAGGAAATAGAACGACTGCGCGTCGGCGCGCCGGCTCGCAGCGATGGCCGGGCGGATCGCGCCGACGTAGTTGCCGAGATGGGGCGTGCCGCTGGTCGTGATGCCGGTGAGGATCCGGCGCTTGTCGTGGCTCACACGGTTGCATGCGCAGTCGGGGGCCGACGAGTTTACGGGAACTCCCGCCCGTCGGGGCTCGATCGGTGCCGGGAAAGCGCAAGGCCTGAAACACGAAGCAGCACCCGCGGAAGGCAAAAGCCGCGGTTGTTGAAGCTTTTACTCCGCGCTCCGTCTTCCAGGCTTTTCCGGCTTTTGCCGACGCGGCTGCGTTCGCCGGGACGCGGCCACGGGTTCAACCCCGGGAGACGCCCCGGGGCGTTGGACCCATTGCTGCCCCACCACGGAGATGCGTCATGCGTACCCTGCTTTGCGCCGCCCTGCTCGCCGCCGGCCTCGCCTCGACCGCCCACGCGGGCAACCTGCTCGACCTCGCCGTCGTCGATCGCGACACCGGCCAGACCCTGCCGACGTATGCCGATCGCGGCAAGCTCTACGTCGCCGGCACGCCAGGGCATCGCTATTCGGTGCGACTGACCAACCGCACCGGCGGGCGCGTGCTCGCCGTGCTCAGCGTCGACGGCGTCAATGCGGTGAGCGGCCAGACCGCCGACACGAACCAGACCGGTTACGTGCTCGACGCGTGGGAGTCGACCGAGATCGCCGGCTGGCGCAAGAACCTCGATGAGATCGCCCAGTTCAATTTCACCGCGTTGCCGAACAGCTACGCCGCGCGCACCGGTCGGCCGAACAACGTCGGCGTGATCGGCGTCGCCGTGTTCATCGAGCGCCAGCCAGTCTGGCGCGAGCGCGAGCGGATCGCGAAGGAAGCCGCACGCGATGCGGCGCCGCCCGCCCCGCCGGCACCGGCCGCGGAGACGCAGCGCAGCGAACGTGCCGCCGGCGCAGCCGCGCCGAGCCCTTCGCTGGCGCAGGCCAAGCCCGAAGCCCGCGCCAAGGCCGACAGCCTCGCCTCCGGCGAACGGCTCGGCACCGGCCACGGCGCGCGCGAGTACG
This sequence comes from Dokdonella fugitiva, assembly GCF_004342425.1. GTDB lineage: Bacteria > Pseudomonadota > Gammaproteobacteria > Xanthomonadales > Rhodanobacteraceae > Dokdonella_A > Dokdonella_A fugitiva. The sequence continues at coordinate 728,190 of NZ_SLWQ01000001.1, forward strand.
CCCACGTCGACGAAACCACGTTCGAGCGCGCGTCGCGCACGCCGGCCGAAACGCTCGCGGTCTGGTACGACAGCTACGCCAACCTCGTCGAGCAGGGCATCATCGCGCGCCCGGTCGCGCGCACCGAGCCGCAGCCGTTCCCGGGCGGGTTCGTGCCGGATCCGCCGCAGCGGCGTTGGTGATCCGAGTGCATCGGCGGCACGCGCCTGCGCGTGCCGCTCCCGGGGGCGCCAGCGGCGCTGCCAGCGGGAACCGGACGCAGCCGTATGGGCGTCCCGGCGGAGGCGAATTCGCGCTGATCCGCCTGCAGGCGTAGGCCTATGGACCGTACGCAATACAGCGCAAGCCTGTCATAAAGCGCGCTGCGCGCGTCCAAGGGGGGCGGCGCGACACTCTCCGAGGATGTTGCAATGAAGACGACCCAGATCGTGCCGGGCCTGCTCGCCCTGGCGATTGCCCAGGCACTGTTCGCGCCCGCGATCGCGCGCGCGGACGACGTCGCCGCAGCGGATGCCGCTGCCGACGCGCAGAACAACAATACGACCGAACTGCCGAAGATCAACGTGCGCGAGCGCGGCCTGCACGACGACACGTGGCCGAAGCTGCAGCACATCATGCGCGAGGTCGACGGCCCGCTCATCACGGTGACGAAGAAGACCTCGATCACCAAGCTCGACAGCATCCCGACCGTCGTCGACAACAACAACCGCGCGCTGTTCGCGCAGACGCCCGGCATCTTCTACTCCGAGCAGCAGTCGCCCGGCCAGATGAACCTCAGCTACCGCGGCATCGGCAATCCGCAGGAGTCGGAGTTCGTCACCGTGATGCTCGACGGCATCCCGCTGATGTCCGACTGGATCGGCTATCCGACGATCTACACCTTCCCGCTGCCGCAGACGCTGTCCGAAGTGCAGCTGATCCGCGGCGGCAGCTCGCTGCTGTACGGGCCGGAGCCGCCGCCGGTCGTGAACCTCGTCAGCCGCAAGCCGGTCGCCGACCGCGAACTCGCCGGCTACACCGAGAACGTCGCCGGCAGCAACGGCCTGTTCGCGACGTTCAACCAGCTGTCCGGCACTTCGGGCGCATGGGACTACCTCGTCGACGCGCACTACCGCACGAGCGACGGCGAGCGCGACAACGGTGACTCGAAGCTGCGCGGCGGCGACCTGCACCTCGGCTATCGCCCTGACGACGCGGCGTACTACACGTTCGACTTCCACGCCTACAGCCTCGACACCGGCGACCCGGGCAAGCTCTCCTATCCGCAGTTCGCCGCGGATGCGGAAACGGTGACGACGCCGCACAACGAACTGTGGACCGACCGCTACGTCGCGATCCTCGGCCATGACCGCAAGTTCGACGCCGACACCGAGCTCGTCGCCAAGCTCTGGTACGGCTACCAGGACAACGCGTCGCGTTCGCAGGACCGTCCGCCGCCGGACTCCCCCGTGCCGACGACGTCGACACTGCAGGATGACCAATTCCGCTTCGGTGGCCTCGACGCGCGCGTCGTACACCATTGGGGCCGCGGCAACGCCTTCACGATCGGTACGACCTACTACCATTCGGACGCGCCGTTCCGGCAGTGGACGATGCAGGGCCTGACGCCGGATCGCTACGATCGCGACGGCGTCCCGCGCCTGCGTCAGGAGCGTTCGACCGACTACGGTGCGGTGTTCGCGGAGAACGTGTTCCGCTTCGCCGGTGGATGGCATTTCGTACCGTCGGTGCGCCTCGAGCGCGAGAACGTCGACATCGACGAAACGGTCAAGCCGCCGAATCTGACGCGCGACCTCGTCGACCGCAGCGTCGATCACACGGTGCCGCTGTTCGGCCTCGGCTTCGGCAACGACTTCGGTCGCGGCAACGAGACCTACTTCAACGTCTCGCAAGGTTGGCGCCCGGTGCGCTACTTCGATATCGGCTCGCCGTTCGGCAATACCGCCGCGGGATCGATCAACGACCCCGATCCGACCCACGTGCTGTCGTGGGAAGCGGGCGTCCACGGCACGCCGGTCGACGGCCTGTTCTACGACGCGAGCCTGTTCTGGGTGAACGTCAAGGACCGCATCGAGAGCCAGCCGGCCGGCCCCGACGCGCCGCCGAACAACACGATCAACGTGAACACCGGCGACACGCGCCATCGCGGCTTCGAAGGCCAGATCGACTACGACTTCCTCGCCGCGCGCGATCCGAAGACGACACGGCACCTGTCCCTGTTCGCGAACCTGAGCCTGCTCAACGCCGAGTTCACCTCGACGCGCAATCCCGCCAACCTCGGCAACCGGCCCGCGTTCTCGCCGAAGTACCTCGCGCGCGTCGGCCTGTCGTGGCGCGAAGACAAGCACTACAAGCTCGCGCTGTCGGCGGTGTCGGTCGCCAGCCAGTACTTCCAGGACTCGAACCTGCCGGCCGGCACGGCCGGAGCGGCCAATTACATCCCGGCCAAGGTGCCTTCCTACACGGTGGCCGACTTCTCGGCCGATTGGTGGGTGCTGCCGCAGCTGCGCCTGCTCGGCGGCGTGTCGAACATCGCCGACCGCAAGTACTACTCGCGCGTGTTCTCGAACGGCCTCGAGCCCGGCATCGGCCGCACGTTCTACGCGGGCGCGTCGTACGAGTTCTGATCGCTCCGCTTCGTGGCGAACGGCTGCCATCCGGTCGGATGGCAGCCGTTTTTTTCGCGCCCGACCCCGTGGCTGCATAACCGCATGCCGATTCGTCATGCGCGCCTAACGCCTCGCTAACGAATTCGCTGCCAGACTGGTTCCCTCGAACTTCGACTGGGGAACCGCCATGCGACACTGGTCCGCTTCGCTGCTCGCCGCCGCGCTCGCGGCCGGCGCCTTCGGCCACGCGCGCGCCGACGCGAGCCTGCTCAACGTCTCCTATGACCCGACGCGCGAGCTCTACCGCGACGTCAATGCCGCTTTCGCCGCGGACTGGAAACAACGCACCGGCGAGACCGTCACGATCAAGCAATCGCACGGCGGCTCGGGCAAGCAGAGCCGCAGCGTCATCGACGGCCTCGAGGCGGACGTCGTCACGCTCGCGCTCGCCTGGGACATCGACGCGCTCGCCACGCATGGCAACCTCGTGCCGGCCGACTGGCAAAAGCGCCTGCCCGACAACAGCGCGCCGTACACCTCGACGATCGTGTTCCTCGTGCGCAAGGGCAATCCGAAAGGCATCAAGGACTGGGACGACCTCGTCAGGCCTGGTGTCGGCGTGATCACGCCGAACCCGAAGACGAGCGGCGGCGCGCGCTGGAACTACCTCGCCGCGTGGGGCTACGCGGCGAAGAAGTCCGGCGGCGACGCCGCGGCGAAGGACTTCGTCGCCAGGCTTTTCAGGAACGTGCCCGTACTCGACACCGGCGCGCGCGGCGCGACCACGACGTTCGTCGAACGCGGCCAGGGCGACGTGCTGCTCGCGTGGGAGAACGAAGCGCTGCTCGCGCTCGCCGAGGGCGGCGGCAAGGACCGCTTCGAAATCGTCGTGCCGAGCGTGAGCATCCTCGCCGAGCCGCCGGTCGCGGTGGTCGACAAGGTCGTCGACAAGCACGGCACGCGCAAGGTCGCCGAGGCGTACCTCCAGTTCCTCTACACGTCGGCCGGCCAGGAGATCGCCGCGAAGAACGGCTACCGCCCGCGCGATGCGTCGGTCGCGGCGAAGTTCGCCGCGAAGTTCCCGAACGTCCCGACGTTCACCGTGGACGAGGCGTTCGGCGGCTGGCAGAAGGCGCAGGCAGCGCACTTCGCCGACGGCGGCACGTTCGACCAGATCTATACGCCCGGCCGCTAGGCCGCGCGTCCCGGACAGGGGAGCATCGATGCGCGCGAAGCACCGCCACGCCCTGCCCGGCTTCGGCCTCACGCTCGGCGTCTGCCTCGCGTATCTCGGCCTCATCGTGCTGCTGCCGCTCGCCGCGCTCGCGTGGAAGTCGGCCTCGCTCGGCGCGGCCGAGTTCTGGGCGATCGTGACCGCGCCGCGTGCACTCGCGGCGTACCGCGTCACGTTCGGTTGCGCCGCACTCGCGGGCCTCGTCAACCTCGTGTTCGGGCCGCTGCTCGCCTGGGTGCTCGTGCGCTACCGCTTCCCCGGCCGCGCGTTCGTCGATGCACTGATCGACCTGCCGTTCGCGCTGCCGACCGCGGTCGCGGGCATCACGCTCACGGCGCTGTACGCGTCGAACGGGCCGCTCGGCCGCGTGCTCGAGGCGCACGGCTGGAAGATCGCCTACACGCCGGGCGGGATCACCGTCGCGCTCGTGTTCGTGAGCCTGCCGTTCCTCGTGCGCAGCGTGCAGCCGGTGCTCGAGCACCTCGAACCCGACGTCGAGGAAGCCGCGGCGACGCTCGGCGCGGGGCGGCTCACGACCCTGTGGCGCGTCGTGCTGCCGACCCTGTGGCCGGCAATCCTGTCCGGCTTCGCGCTCGCGTTCGCGCGCGCGCTCGGCGAGTACGGCTCGGTCATCTTCATCGCCGGCAACATGCCGATGGTGTCGGAGATCGCGCCGTTGCTGATCACCGCCAAGCTCGACCAGTACGACTACGCCGGCGCGACCGCTATCGCGCTGGTCCTGCTCGCGGGCTCGTTCGCGACCCTGCTCGCGCTGAACCTGCTGCAGCTGTTCACCGTGCGACGCCGTTCCGCGGGGGCCGCATGAGCGCGCGCCCGGCGTCGAACGCGCTGCGCGACCCGTGGTGGCTGCGCCTGCCGCTGCTCCTGCTCGCGCTCGCTTTCGTCGCGCTGTTCCTCGTGCTGCCGCTCGTCGCCGTGTTCGGCTACGCATTCGAAAAGGGCGTCGACTTCTACCTCGCGAGCCTCGCCGACGAGGACGCGCGCGCGGCGATCCGCCTGACCCTGCTCGTCGCCGCGATCGCGGTACCGGCGAACACGCTGTTCGGCATCGCCGCGGCGTGGCTGATCACGCGCTTCTCGTTCCCGGGTCGCGGCCTGCTGCTCAGCCTCATCGACCTGCCGTTCGCGGTGTCGCCGGTCATCGCCGGCCTCATCTACGTGCTGCTGTTCGGCGCGCAGGGGCTGTTCGCGCCGTGGCTCGCGGCGCACGACGTCAAGATCATCTTCGCCGTGCCGGGCATCGTGCTCGCGACGATCTTCGTCACCTTCCCGTTCGTCGCGCGCGAGCTGATCCCGCTGATGCAGGCGCAGGGCAGCGAGCAGGAGCAGGCTGCGATCACGCTCGGCGCGGGCGGCTTCGCGATGTTCTGGCGCGTCGTGCTGCCGAAGATCGGCTGGGGCCTCGCCTACGGCGTGATCCTGTGCAACGCGCGCGCGATCGGCGAGTTCGGCGCCGTGTCGGTCGTCTCCGGCCACATCCGCGGCCTCACCAACACGATGCCACTGCATGTCGAGATCCTCTACAACGAATACCAGCGCACGGCCGCGTTCGCCGTCGCGTCGCTGCTCGCCCTGCTCGCGCTGGCGACGCTGGCATTGAAGCAACTCGTCGGCTGGCGCATGCGCCGCGCGACGCAGGCCGAGAACCCCCCATGAGCATCGAACTGTCCGCCATCGAGTACCGCTACCGCGACGCGACCGCGCTCGCCGGCATCGACCTCACGATCGAGTCGGGCGAGCTGCTCGCGCTGCTCGGTCCCTCCGGCTGCGGCAAGACCACACTGCTGCGCACGATCGCGGGACTCGAGTTCCCCGATCGCGGCCGCGTGCGCTTCGAGGGCCGGGACGTGACCGCGCTGGGCGCGCGCAAGCGCCACGTCGGTTTCGTGTTCCAGCACTACGCGCTGTTCAACCACCTCACCGTGTTCGAAAACGTCGCCTTCGGCCTTCGCGTGCGTGGCTGGTTCCGCCGGCCGCGCCGCGCCGAACTCGAACGCAAGGTCGGCGAACTGCTCGAACTCGTGCAGCTTCGCGAGTTCGCGCGCCGCTACCCGGCGCAACTCTCCGGGGGCCAGCGCCAACGCGTCGCGCTCGCGCGCGCGCTCGCGGTCGAACCGCATATCCTCCTCCTCGACGAACCGTTCGGCGCGCTCGATGCGCGCGTGCGCGCCGACTTGCGCCGCTGGTTGCGCGACCTGCACGACCGCATCCACGTGACGAGCGTGTTCGTCACGCACGACCAGGAAGAAGCGTTCGAGCTCGCCGACCGCATCGCGGTCATGAACAAGGGTCGCATCGAACAGATCGGTAGTTCGGAAACGCTCTACACGCGCCCTGCGAGCCCGTTCGTATGCCGCTTCCTCGGCGAGGTCAACGAACTGGCGGCGGCGATCCATGCACGCTGGACCGGCATCGACGACGAGCGCGTGGTCGCGTTCGTGCGTCCGCACGACCTCGACTTCGTGCCGGCCGAACGCGGCGAAGGCGCGCGCATCGAGAGCGTGCGCGACCTCGGCGCGACCGTGCGGATCGAGGCGCTCGATCCGCGTCTCGCGCGCCCGCTGGTCGCGCTCCACGATCGCGCGCGCTACGAAGCCGCGCCGCTCGAGCGCGGCCGCCTCGTCGTGCCTTCGGCGCGACGGCAGGTCCTGTTCCGCGGCGATGAGCCGCTCGCCGACACGGGCGCGCGTGTCGGCCATGTGCTGCGCGATCTCCTGCTCACGCAGCGCTGATCCGCCTCACGTCGCGTCGTCGCAGCCGTCGGCGAAGATCCGGGGGGCTGCGTGCCGCGCGATCCCGCGGGTTCAGCGCACGCGCGCGCGGCAGGTCTAGAATGACGACCGGGTGCCGAATGGAGGAACGGTCATGCGCCGAATGCTCGCCCTCATCCTCGCCATGGCGTGCGTGCACGCGGCCGCCGCGCCACGCGAACTCATGCTGCAACCGGCACACATCGATGCGCTGGCCGCATTGCTCGTCGGCGACAGCCTCGCCATCGACGATTTTCCGGACGGCTACGGCGGGCGCACGAGCCTTCGCTTCACGCGCATCGACGTCTATGCCGCAGGCGCACGGCTCGTCGTGCAGGGGCCTGACGGCGAACACGCGATGCCGCGCAGCCCGCGCATCGAAGCCATCGGTCGCGACGCCGGCGACCAGGTGCGCGCGCACCTCGCGTTCGACCCCGGCTTCCGCAATGTCACGGGCAGCGGCTCGGGGCCGTCCGGCGCGTTCGCGATATCGGCACGCTCCGACGCGAAGGGTACGCGCCTCGTCGTGCAGCCCGCCGATGAAGCGCTGCCGAAGGGCGTCGTGCCGCAGGTGCTGCCCGACGACGGCAGCGTCATGGGCCTCGGCACGCCGCCCGATCCGCTGCCGCTTTCGTCCGGCAACGGCATCGCGGGCACGCTACCGCGCGGCGCGCTGATCGCCGTCGACGTCGATCGCGAGCTGCTCGTCAATCGCTTCGGCGGCACCGGCGCGTCGAACGTCGCCGCGGCGACGAACTGGATCGCCGACCTGTTCGCGGTCATGAACGTCATGTACGTGCGCGACCTCAATGTGATGCTGCTGCAGGGCACGACGATCTTCCGCACCGGCGCGACGCCGTACGCGATCGCCCCGGATGCCGCCGCGAACAGCACCGATCTCAACAATTTCGGCAACTACTGGCAGGCCAACCATGCCGCGGTCGATCGCGACTTCACGATGCTGCTGTCCGGACGGATGACGGGCGGCTTCTCCGCCTCCGGCATCGCCTGGATCAATTCGTATTGCAACAAGAACGGCAACGGCGGCAGCTACAGCGTCAACAAGGTGTTCACGAGTTCACAGGTGCCGGTCGATCTTTCCGCACGCATCGTCGGCCACGAACTCGGCCACAACTTCGGCGCCGCACACACGCACTGCACGAGCGCGGCGAACGGGGCGAACTGGCCGGTTTCGTCGAACACGATCGATGTCTGCTACAAGGGCGAGGCGGCTTCGGGTTGCTACGGCGGGCCGGTGAGCTGCCCGGCCACGGGCAGCGGCCATGGAACGTTGATGAGTTACTGCAACACGAGCGCCCCGAACGGCGCGGCGTGCGGCCAGAATGACCTCGTGTTCCACCCGGCGCAGATCAGCACGCTGCTCGGCTACATCGCCAGCCACACGCCGGCGTGCCTCAGCGCGACCGCGGACCCGATCTTCAGGAACGGCTTCGACTGAAGCCTGTACGCGTCGCATGCAGGGGTCGCGGCGGCTCAGCGCGGCGCGGGCGCGTCGCCACGCAGGTGCTCGGCGGTGCGCACGAGCGCCGACACGTCGGTGCGCGTGGCGCGCTCCCCGGTGAATTCGCCGAGCAGCGCCGGCAAGGTGGCGACTGCGCGCGCGATCGTGTCGATGACGGCCGGCTCCGGCAGCACGCTGCCTTCGACGACCGCGAGCAGCAGGCGCTCGATCGCCGCGCAGAAGTCGCCGATCACCGGCGCGCCGACGAGGCGCGAGCTGCCCTTGAGCGTGTGGAAGGAGCGGCGCAGGGGCACGGCGCGATCGAGGTCGGCCGGCACGCTGCGCCAGTACGGCAGCGCGCGGCGCAGGTGGCCTATCTCGCCGCGCGCTTCGGTGACGAAGACGTCGCGCAGTTCATCGTCGACCTCCTCGACCGGAGCCGCGCGCGCGCTCCTGCGCGACAGGCGACGCGGTGCCGGCGCGGCGCGCACGGGCGCCTCCGTGGCGGACGGCGCCGGCGACCGACCACGCAGGACCACGACGATGCCGGCAGCCGCCAGCACGAACAGGACCAACCCTATCGCGAACGCGGCACTCATGCGGCTCCGACGCCGACTCCCCGATCGATGCCCTCGTTCATACCGCGCGCGCGCTCCGCTGTCCATGCCCGGACGCCACGCCGAGCCCATGCGTGACGACGGCCCGGCGGCGCGTGGGTGGCGTCGCCAGGCGGCTCAGTCGCGCATCAGCGTCGATTTGCCGAACAGGCTCTCGACGAGGTCGACCGCGAGCATCGCGGTCTGGTTGCGCACGTCGAGCGCGGGATTGAGTTCCATGATGTCGAGCGAACCGAGCCGTCCGCTGTCGGCGATCATTTCCATGCACAACTGCGCTTCGCGGTAGTTCGGGCCGCCGGGAATCGTCGTGCCGACGCCGGGCGCGATGCCGGGGTCGAGGAAATCGACGTCGAAGCTGACGTGCAGGTGGTCGCGGGGCCCGAGGTTGAGCAGCGCCTCCTCCATCACGCGCTTCATGCCGACTTCGTCGATGTAGCGCATGTCGTAGATGTCGAGGCCGACGTCGCGCACGAGCTTCTTTTCGCCGGCATCGACCGAGCGGATGCCGATCTGGCGGATCTGCTCGGGCGACAGCGCGGGCGCGCCACCGCCGAGCCCGGTCAGTTCCTGCGGGCCGAAACCGCACAGGCAGGCGACCGGCATGCCGTGGATGTTGCCCGACGGCGTGATGGCGCTGGTGTTGAAATCGGCGTGCGCATCGAGCCAGAGCACGGTCAGGTGCTTGCCCTGCTCGCGGCAGTGGCGCGCGACCGCGGTGATCGAGCCGATCGCGAGGCAGTGGTCGCCGCCGAGCAGGATCGGCAGGCGCTCCTGCGCGAGCTCCGCCGCGACCGCCTGCATCACCGCGCGGTTCCACGCGACCACCTCGCCGAGGTGGCGATAGCCGTCGGTCGGCGGCAGCCACGGGTTGAACGGGCCGGCCACGTTGCCGCGGTCGACCACGTCGAGGCCACGCGCGGCGAGCGCGGCGGCGAGTCCGGCGACGCGCAGCGCCTCCGGGCCCATGGACGCGCCGCGATGGCCGGCGCCGATGTCGGTCGGGGCGCCGATGAGGGAAATCGGGGGAAAGGTATGCATGGGGTCCCTGCTTGCATTCGGCGCGCGCCGTGGCGCGCCCGGTCGGAGTTCACCGCGGGATTCTCGGCGAAAACCGCGGTCGCGTCACGGCCGCTGCGGCGCCGGGGATGATTCCTCCGCGGCGGCCGCCGCGAGTTCGTCGATGACCGCGCGCACCGCGGCCTCGAAATGCCCCATGCGCTCGGCGCCCGCGAGCCGCGGCGCCGCGAGCTCGTCACCGACGAGGCGATCGGCCGCGCATGCGCACTCGCCGAGTCGCAGGTAGCCGTACGCGGCCGCGGAACCGCACAACCGGTGCACCTGCATCGACAACTCGCGTGCCCGCTCGGCATCGTCGGGCATCGCGACGAAGGCGAGCCACGCATCCGCGAGCGCGGCCCGCTTGGCCGCGAACGACTGCGCGTAGCGCCGACGCAGCAGTTCGAAGCGGTGATCCGTATCGTTCATCGGCACCTGCGGCAGCCGTCGGACGGGACTATAGTGCTCCCGTTCGGCGCCGCCGGCTCGTGCCGGCCTCGCGTGACGATCTTTCACGCGCCGGCGACATGCACCCGACAGGTCGGCATGCGACCCTGCGCATGCGAACCATCCAGGAGAGTTGCCATGAGCGATCTGACCCGACAGGTGCTGAGCCACCTCGATCCCGCGAGCATCGAGGCGATCGCGAGCCGCCTCGGCATCGACCCGGCGCAGGCCGAAGCCGCCATCCAGCAAGCCGTGCCCGTGGTCGTCGGCGGGCTCGCGCGCAACGCGCAGACCGACGCCGGCGCGGACGCGCTGCACCGCGCCGCGCAGGACCATGCCGGCGGCGACATCGGCTCGATCCTCGGCAGCGTGCTCGGCGGTGGCGGCGACGGCGGCGCGATCCTCGGCCACATCTTCGGCAGGCGCCAGGACCAGGCCGCGCAGAACATCGGCCAGGCCAGCGGTATCGGCAGCGCGAACGCCGGTGCCCTGCTGTCGATGCTCGCACCGATCGTGATGGCCGCGCTCGGCAACATGACGCAGCGACAGGGCGACGGCAGCGGCGGCCTCGGCGACCTGCTCGGTCGCGAATTGCAGACGATCGGCCAGGGCCAGCACGGCGGCCTGCTCGGCTCGATCCTCGACCAGGACGGCGACGGCCAGCTCGGCTTGTCGGACCTGCTCAAGGTCGGATCGCAGATGCTCGGCGGCGCGGCGCGCGGACGCGCCTGACGGCACATCCCGATGTCCGTTCGCCGGGCACGGCCCGCACCACGGACGGAGTCCGAGCGCCGCCCCCAAGGAGACGGCCCTTCGACTCCGGCCTGCGGCCTGCGATGAATGCTTGGTTCCCGCACCCCTCGCCGCCGAGCGAACGTGACATGGCGACGACGCGACCGAGGCGAACGCTATCCGGCGCCTTTCAGCGATTCCAAGTCCATTTCATGCCCAGCATGACCGTGCGCCCCGGTGCCGGCTCGAAGTAGCGCCCATTCGCGTCGTTGACGATCACCGAACCGGCGTAGCGGCGGTCGAACAGGTTGTCGACGCGCGCGAACGCATCGAGCCGGCCGGCGTCGAGTTCGAATGCATAGCCGAGGTCGGCCGCGGCGACGACGTAGCCGGGCGCGCGATCGGTGCCGAGGTCGTTGACGACGACCGCGCCGACGGCATCGGCCGCGGTGCCGGCGTGCCAGCCGCGATCGCCACCCCAGCGCAGCCCCGCGTGCACCATGCTGCGCGGGACGCCGGGAATGCGCGCACCCGCCCCGACCGGCGTATCCGGCGTCGTGCATGGCGTGCCCGCGCAGGTCAGGAACGCGGAGCGGAACGTCGCGTCGAGCCGTGTCCATGCAAGCTGCAGCGTCCAGGCATCACCGACGCGCCAGGCGAGCGCCGCTTCGGCGCCGTCGCGGCGCGCCTTGCCGATGTTCTGGTAGGTCGTCCGTCCGCCCGCGCTGGTCGCGACGGCGAGTTCGTCGCGCGTGTCGGCGCGGAACAGCGCCACGCTCGCATCGAGCGACGTCGACGGTCGCAGCTTGATGCCGACTTCCGCGTTGCGGCTGCGCGCCGGATCGAGGTCGAACGCGAGGCCGGCCGCGCCGTCGGCGCGATAGCCGAGTTCATTGAAGGTCGGTGTTTCGAAGCCGCGCCCGTACGAGGCGTACACGTTGACGCCGCGCGCCGCGCGCCACAGCAGCCCGGCGACCGGCGTCGTCGCGCCGTAATCGACGCGGCCGCTGTCGTCGGGATTGCCGGTCGTCACGTAATGGTCGCGCGCGTGGAAGGCGACGTCGCTGTGGCGCAGGCCGGCAACGAGGCTCCAGCGGTCGGCGAAACGCCAGGTCGCCTGCGCGTACTGGTCGAAGTCGCGCACGGTGTCGTCTTCGTCGCGGCGCAGCGCGCCGCGCACGCCGAGCACGTCGCCGACAAAATTCGCGTAGCCGCGCCGGTGCTGCGCCTGGCGATCCCAGCTGAGGCCGGCGGCGAGTTCGAACGCGCGGCCGGCGAGTTCTCCCTTCCAGGTCAAGCGTGCGTCGCTGCCGCCGTAGCGCGAGTCGAGGTCGACCACGCCGCCCGAATGCTTCGGATTGGCCTGCGTCGCGACCGGGATCGCGAGGTACTGCTCGACCGCGCGTGTCCCGTAGTAGCCGAGCACGCGCAACGCGTGGCCGCCACCGAGGTCCTGGTCCCAGATCGCGCCGCCCTGGTCCTGGTGCACGCTCTTGCGCGTGTCGAACTGCGTGGCGACGCTCGCGACGCCGCGCGGGTCGGCGTCGAACTGCGCATGGGTGAGGCCGAGCGGATCGTCCGCGCCGGGCAACGCGAGCGTGTTCGCGAGCAGGGTGAGCTTGCCGCCTTCGCCGATCGTCCATGCGAGCTTCGCGTTGCCCGATTCGCGCTTCGCCGCGCTGTGGTCGCGCCAACCGTCGGTCTGGAAATGCGTGAGGTCGAGGTTGTAGTCGAGGTCGCCGGCGACGCCGCGCGCGTTGACGCTCGCGCGCGCATTGCCGTAGCTGCCGCCGACGAGCGCGAGCGAGATTTCCGGCGGCACGCTGCCGTCGGCGCCGAACAGCTGGATCACGCCGCCCGAGGAATTGCCGTAGAGCGCCGAAAACGGGCCACGCAGCACTTCGATGCGCGCGGCGGAATCGAGGCTGAAATGGGACACCTGGCCCTGCCCGTCCGGCATCGTCGCGGGGATGCCGTCGGTATACAGGCGCACGCCGCGCACGCCGAAGGTCGCGCGCGCGCCGAAGCCGCGGATCGAGATCTGCTCGTCCTGCGCATAGTTCTGCCGGTCGCGCGCCAGCAGGCCCGGGATGCCGGCGAGATAGTCCGACGGATTGACGCCGAAGACGTCGACGACGTCGTCGAAGGCGACGGCATCGATCGACGCCGGCACGTCGTCCGCCTCCTGCGGGGTGCGCGTCGCCGTTACGACCACGGCCGGCAGGTCGGCCGCGGCAGGCGATGCGGTGGATGGCAGGACGCAGGCGATGGCGGGCAGGTACCGCCATGGAATCGAACGCATGTCGCAGGCTGGCCGTTCGGGAAGCCCGCCATCCTAAGGCATGCCGCAGCGGCCGCGCGAATGCGGCGCTAGAAGACGCCGAGCAGCAGCAGGATCACCACGATCACGATCAGCACACCCGCACCGCCGGCCGGGTAATAGCCCCAGCTGCGGCTGTACGGCCACGCCGGCGGCCCGCCACGAGCGTGAGGACGAGGATCACCAGCAGCGGGTACCGATACTCATGCCTCGTCTCCCGACAGGATCATCCAGCTCGACAGCCGCTCGTGGCGCACGACGCCGAGGTCCGCCTCGATGTCGGCGATGTTCGCGCCGAGGCCGTAGGTGCCGACGAGGTGGTCGGCCTCGACGTTGGGGCAGCGGTCGGCCGCGTCGAAGTACACTTCCGCCGCGGCATCGGTCCACACCACGATGTCGCTGCGCTTGAGCGCGTGGTGCAGGTTGAGGGCGATGATGCCGAGATCGCCGGTGAGTGAGCCGGCGAGCTTCGCGCGCTGCGCACGCCGCTCGGCGAACGTACTGGGTGGTGCGATGGAAGCCATGTCGATCCCCTCTCTGTGTCTTTTCGCCCGGCAAGGGCCGTTGGTGCTGTCGTGTCCCGTGGAAACGAATGGAGCCCGGCGACCGTAGCGACGCGTCGCCAAACCCTTCGTTAACGCGCGCGGCGACGGTGCCGGTTCCGTTCATCCTGCGTTGCTGAACGAAACACGAGGTTCTGCGCTGGACGCGCAGGCCGTTTCATGCGAGATAGCCGGTTGCGCCCTTCTTTTCCGCGGGGGAGGTATCGAACGGTGCGACTGACCACCGCCAATGTGCGATTCCTGGCGTTGATGGGCAGCCTCGTGCTCGTCGTCTTCGTCGGCTGGCTGGTGCGCCAGCGCGCCAGCGACGAGACCAACGACTCGTTCCGCTGGCTCAGCCACTCGCAGCAGGTGCGCGCGACGCTGTACGACCTCAACGCGGCGCTCGCCGAACTGCAGGCGTCGGCGTATGCGACGCGCCTGGTGCCCGGCGACGACGCCGTGCGCGCGCGCTATGCGGGTGCGCACGCGCGCTTCGAGCCGCTGCTGGCGCAGCTGCGCGAACTCACGATCGACAATCCGTCGCAGCAGGAACGGATCGGTTTCCTGCGCGCCCGGCTCGACGCGGCGGGCGCCGAACTCGACCACATCGTCGACGGCCAGGACCCCTCGGCACTGATCGCCCGCGTCGCGATCGGCGACATCACCGAGGACCTGCTCGCCGAGGAGAACCGACTGGCGCTCGAGCGCCAGCGGCACACCGATGCGCGCGTCGCCTTCGCCGAGTTCGTGACGATCGCGACCGCGATCGCGCAGGTGCTGCTGCTCGGCGGCGTGCTGTGGGTCGCCGAGAAGCAGACCGCGCGCCGCATCGATGCCGAAGCGGGCGCGCGCAGCGCGGTCGGGCGCGCCCGCCTCATCGTCGAGTCGGTGCGCGAGCCGATCGCCGTGGTCGATGCGGACCTTTCCCTCGTGCACGCGAACCGCGCGTTCAGCGAGTTCTACGGCATCCCGTCGCCCGAGGGCGCCGCGCTCGAGGGCATTGGGGGCTGGGGTGACGCGGCGCTGCTGCAGCGCCTGCGCGACGTGGTCGGGCAGCGCCGCGAGCTCTGGGACTTCGAGACCGAGCAGGAGGACGCCGACGGCAACCGCCGCCGGGTCATCGTCAATGCGCGGGCGATCGACTTGCCCGACACCGACCGGCCGGCCGCCCTCCTCACGGTCAGCGACATCACCGCGCGCAAGCATTCCGAGGAACAGGTGCTCGAGCTCAACCGCCAGCTGTCCGGCAAGATCGAGCAGGTCACCGAGGTCAATCGCGAACTCGAGGCGTTCTCCTATTCCGTCTCGCACGACCTGCGCGCGCCGTTGCGCCACATCGCCGGCTTCGCCGACAAGCTCGGCGCGCAGCTCGGCGACGAACGCGACGCCAGGCTCGCCCACTACTGCGCGGTGATCGCCGATTCGGCGCGCCGCATGTCGTCCCTGATCGAGGACCTGCTCGCCTACTCGCGCCTCGGGCGGCACGCGCTGCGCCTGCAGCCCGTCGACCTGCAGTCGCTCGTCGAGGAAGTGCGCTCGACCCTCATGTCGGCGGTGGAGGACCGACGCGTGCAGTGGCAGGTCGCGCCGCTTCCGGTCGTCATCGGCGACGCCTCGATGCTGCGCCTGGCCTGGCAGAACCTGCTCGACAACGCGCTGAAGTACACTGCCGGCAGGGAGCCGGCGCAGATCGAGATCGGCTGCCGCGACGACGGTGACGCGCGGGAGTTCTGGGTGCGCGACAACGGCGTCGGCTTCGACATGAAGTACGCGGACAAGCTGTTCGGCGTGTTCCAGCGTCTGCACAAGGCATCGGAGTTCGAAGGTACCGGCATCGGCCTCGCGTCCGTGCGCCGCATCGTCGCGCGGCACGGCGGGCGCACCTGGGGCGAGGGCGAGACCGGCACGGGCGCAACCATCCATTTCACGCTGCCGCGACACGAATCCATCCGGGAGTGACCACCTTGATCCGCGAAATCCGCTCCATCCTGCTCGTCGAGGACAGCCTCGCCGACGCCGAGATGACCATCGACGCGCTGCGCGAGGCACGCATCGCCAACCCGATCGTGCACGTCGAGGACGGCGTCGATGCACTCGACTTCCTGCACGCGCGCAACGCATTCGCCGACCGCCGCGACGGCAATCCGGTGGTCGTGCTGCTCGACATCAAGATGCCGCGCATGGACGGCATCGAGGTGCTGCGCGAGATCCGCGCCAACGAGTCGACGCGCTCGATACCGGTGGTGATCCTGTCCTCGTCGCGCGAGGAGCGCGACCTCGCCGCGAGCTGGGACCTCGGCGTGAACGCCTACGTGGTCAAGCCGGTCGACGCGAGGCAGTTCTTCGACGCGGTGCAGACGCTCGGCCAGTTCTGGGCCGTCATGAACGAAGCGCGCCCCGAGGCCTGATGGCGGACGCCTCGCCCGCGCTGCGCGTGCTGCTGGTCGAGGACAGCGAGCTCGATGCCGAGCTCGTGCTCGACCAGCTGCGCGACGACGGCCTCGAGGTCGACTGGCGCCGGGTCGAGGATGAAGCCGGTTTCGCCGGCGCGCTCGCGACGTTCACGCCGGACATCGTTCTGTCCGACCTCAGCATGCCGGAGTTCTCCGGCTACCGCGCGCTGGATATCGCGCGCGACACCGCGCCGCGGGTGCCGTTCCTGTTCGTGTCGGGCACGATCGGCGAGGACGCGGCGGTCGAGGCGCTGCGCCGCGGCGCGACCGACTACGTGCTCAAGGACAACCTCGCGCGGCTGGCGAGCGCGGTGCGCCGCGCGCTCGCCGAGGCGGAGGACAAGCGCGCGCGCGACGCGGCCGAAGCCGAACTGCTGCGCGTGCAGCGCTACGAGAGCCTCGCCCTGCTCGCGTCGGGCCTCAGCCATGACCTGCGCAACGTGCTGCAGCCGATCGCGATGGGCGTGGCGATGCTGCGCGACGATCCGAACGAGGAAATCCGCAAGATCGGCCGGCTGATCGGCGAATCGACCCAGCGCGGCCTCGACATCGTCGCCTCGATGCTCTCGTTCGCACGCGGCTCGCGCGCGGCGGCGCACCGCATGTCGATCGCCTCGCTGATCGACGGCCTCGCGATGTTGCTGCGTGGCAGCCTCGCCAGCGACGTGCAGTTCGTCGTCGACGCGCCGGAGCGGGCGCTGGAAATCGAAGGCAACGCGACCGAGCTGCAGCAGTGCCTGCTCAACCTCTGCCTCAACGGCGCGCAGGCGATGCCCGCGGGCGGCACGCTGCGCGTGACGGTGCGCCCGCTGCTGCTCGACGAATCGTTCTTCGAGGCGGGCGAGAGCGCGCGACCCGGGCGCTTCCTCTGCATCGCGATCAGCGACACCGGCATCGGCATGTCGAAGGACGTGCGCGACCGGCTGTTCAAGCCGTTCTTCACGACCAAGGAAAAGGGCACCGGGCTCGGCCTGCTGTCGTGCCAGCGCATCCTCGCCAACCATGGCGGCGTGATCCGCGTCGAGAGCGAACCCGGCAAGGGCTCGACGTTCTCGCTCTACGTGCCGATGCCTGCGGCCGGCGCGGACGCGGGCGGGCCGGCCGCGATCGAACGCGGCCACGGCGAGCGCGTGCTCGTCGTGATCGAGCGCGAGAGCAAGCTCGTCATGCTGCAGGACATCATAGAGTCGAGCGGCTACGCGGTGACGGCCGCCGACAACGGCGCGGTCGCGATGCAATCGATCGAACGCGACGGCCTGCCCGACGTCGTGCTCATGGACGGTCGCATGACCCTGATGACCGGCGTCATGACGGCCTCGCACCTGCTCGAACGCGACTATCGCGGCCCGCTGATCCTGATCGCCGCGCCGGCCGAGCGCGCGGCGATCGAGCCCGACCTGCCACCGTTGCCGCGCATCCGCTTCATCGACCGGCCGGTCGACCCGGACCAGCTCCTCGCCGTGCTCGCCGAGGAAGTCCGCGCGCGCTGACGCGCGCGGCGGATGCCTCACGCCGGCACGAACTCGAGCGCGGCCGAATTCATGCAGTAGCGGTTGCCGGTCGGCGGCGGCCCGTCCGGGAACACGTGGCCGAGGTGGCTGTCACAGCGTGCGCAGCGGATTTCCGTGCGCACCATGCCGTGGCTCGTGTCGCGGATCTCGCGCACGTGCGCGGGGTCGAACGGCGCATGGAAGCTCGGCCAGCCGGTCCCCGACTCGAACTTCGTGACCGAACGGAACAACGGCAACCCGCACAGCCGGCAGGCGAACACGCCTTCGCCGTGCTCGTGCAGGAGGCCGCCGCAGAACGGCCGCTCGGTGCCGTGCTCGAACAGCACATAGCGCTCCTCCGGCGTCAGCCGCGCGGCGAGTTTCTCGCGTTCGGCCGCGGAGAGCGGCGTGAGGTCATGGCCCGATGCGGACGTCGTCATGCGAGGCCTCCGTCCTTCGGCCCGTCGGCGCGCAGCCAGTCGCCGAACTGCTTGCGCAGCTTGGCCACCTTCGGCGCGGCGACCGCGGCGATGTACGCCTGCTCCGGGTGCAGCGCGGCGTAGTTCTGGTGGTAGCGCTCGGCGTCGTGGAACGCCTCCAACGGCACCAGTTGGGTCGCGATCGGCGCATTGAACACCTTCGCCGCGTCGAGCTGGCGGATGTATGCGGCGGCGACCTCGCGCTGGGTGTCATCGGCGTGGAACACGACCGATCGGTACTGGCGGCCGCGGTCGTTGCCCTGGCGGTCGACCTGGGTCGGATCGTGCGCGACCGCGAAGAACACCTTGAGCAGGCGCCCGTAGCTGATGCGCCGCGGATCGAAGCGGATCGACACTGCCTCGGCGTGGTCGGTCGCGCCGCTGCAGACGCGCTCGTAGTTCGCGCTCGCCGCATCGTCGCCGCTGTAGCCCGAGGTCACCTCGAGCACGCCGTCGAGCTCGCGGAACACGGCCTCCACGCACCAGAAGCAGCCGCCCGCGAGTACCGCGCGCGCCTCGTGCACGCCGGGTGCGGGCGCCGGGTCGAACGCGGCGTCGGGAACGAGGGAGCGGTCGACGGCCAGGCCGGCGCCGGGGATGTCGCAAACGGCATTCATGCGATGACTCCTCAGGGAAGTGGGAACGCGCTGGTTCGGAAGGCCCGGACCCGACGGCCTGCGGGATCAGGACAGGTCCACGGCGAAGTTCCTTGCAGATGCAGGCGCGCGCGGCGAATGCAAGCGTGGCGCGCGACCATGCAGGAACCGTGCAGGCGTGTTGTAAAGATGGATTTACGCCGCGCCATGTCCCGCCGTTCAGGTGCGGCTGCTAGCCTTCGCGCAGCGCCGGCGGAGTACCGGCCCCCTGTCGGAAGGAAGATCCATGTCGCGTTGGAAGCTCGCGCTCATCGTCGTCGTCCTGCTCGTCGCCGGCCTCGTCGGCTGGCGCATCTTCCACTCCGGTGCCGCGCCCGCAGGCGCGGGCCGGCGTGGCGCGGGGGCCAATGCCGACGCGCCCGTCCCCGTCACGGTCGTCGCCGCGGTCAACCGCGACGTGCCCGTCTACCTCACCGCGCTCGGCACCGTGCAGGCGCTGAATACCGTGACCGTCAATGCGCAGGTCGGCGGCCAGCTCATGGCGCTGCACTTCGCCGAAGGCCAGGAAGTGAAGCAGGGCGACCTGCTCGCCGAGATCGACCCGCGCACCTACCAGGCGGCGCTCGACCAGGCCGTCGCGAAGAAGAAGCAGGACGCCGCGCAGCTTTCGGCTTCGCAGAGCACGCTCGCGCGCTACGAGGAACTCATCAAGAAGAACTTCGTCTCGGCGCAGGACCTCGAGAACCAGCGCCAGACCGTGCGCCAGCAGCAGGCGCTGATCGCCGCCGACGATGCCGCGATCGCCAGCGCGCGCACGCAACTCGGCTACACGCGCATCACCGCGCCCATCAGCGGCATCGCCGGCATCCGCCAGGTCGACGTCGGCAACATCGTGCAGGCGAACGCGGGCAGCGGCATCGTCGTGCTGACCCAGGTGCATCCGATCAACGTGATGTTCACCCTGCCCGAGCAGAACCTCGAAGGCGTGCGCAGCGCGCAGGCCGCGGCCGCGGCCGGGCTCGAAGTGGCCGCCCTGGATCGCACCGATGCGCACGTGATCGCGACCGGCGCGCTCAAGGTCATCGACAACCAGATCGACACGACGACCGGCACGTTCAAGCTGAAATCGGAATTCGCCAATGCCGACGCCGCGCTGTGGCCGGGCCAGTTCGTCAACGTACGCGTGAAGCTGCGCACCGTCGCCGGCGGCTTGGTCGTGCCGGCGACCGCGGTGCAACGCGGCCCCGAGGGCAATTACGTCTACGCGCTGCAGGCGGATGGCACGGTCGCGATGAAACCCGTCACCACCGCGGGCGATGCCGGCGACGACGCCGTGCTCGTCGCGAGCGGCATCGCCGCCGGCGACAAGGTCGTCACCGAAGGCCAGTTCCGCCTCAAGCCCGGCAGCAAGGTACAGGCGCTCGCGCCGGGCGAGGCGCCGGCGCCGCCGAGTGCGCAGGAGCTGTCGAAACTCAAGGATTCGGGCGCGCCGCAGCAGCGGCGCGGCGGACGGCGCGGGGGCGGCTGATGCGCGACTCCCTCCGCCGCCTGCGTCACGCCACGGCCGGTTGACGCCAGCATGGGTTTCTCCGCCCTGTTCATCCGCCGGCCGATCGCGACCTCGCTTCTCATGGTCGCGCTGCTCCTGCTCGGCATCATCGGCTGGCGCGCACTGCCGGTCGCCGCGCTACCGGACGTCGACGCGCCGAGCCTGATCGTGACGACGCAGTATCCGGGCGCGAGCGCATCGACGATGGCCGCGCTCGTGACCACGCCGCTCGAGCGCCAGTTCGGGCAGATCTCCGGCATCGTCACGATGAGTTCGGACAGCTCGGCCGGGCTGTCGACGATCATCATCACGTTCGACCAGGGCCGCGACATCGACGCGGCCGGCCAGGACGTGCAGTCGGCGATCAACGCCGCGCGCGGCACCCTGCCTTCGAACCTGCCCTACCCGCCGGTCTACAACAAGGTCAATCCGGCCGACGCGCCGATCCTGACCTTGATGCTCACGTCCGACACGCGGCCGTTGCGCGAGGTCAACGACTACGCCGACAGCATCCTCGCGCAGCGCCTGTCGCAGGTCGGCGGCGTCGGCCTCGTCAGCATCGCGGGCAACGTGCGCCCCGCGGTGCGCGTGCAGGTGAACCCGGCGCAGATCGCCAACCTCGGCCTGACGATGGAGGACGTGCGCAGCGCGCTGACCCAGGCCAACGTCAACGCGCCGAAGGGCAGCCTCAACGGCACGGTGCAGAGCTACAGCATCGGCACCAACGACCAGCTCGCCGACGCGGCGGAATACCGCTCGACGATCGTCAGTTACCGGAACGGCGCACCGGTGCGCCTGTCGGACATCGCGCGCGTCGTCGACGGCGTCGAGAACGACCAGCTCGCGGCATGGGCGAACAGCAAGCCCGCGGTGCTGCTCGACATCCGCCGCCAGCCTTCGGCGAACATCGTCAAGACGGTCGAGGACATCCGCAAGGAACTGCCCGCGCTGCGCGCGCTGCTGCCCGCGGACGTGCACCTGGACGTGTTCTCCGACCGCACGGTGACGATCCGCGCGTCGGTCGAGGACGTCGAGTTCACGCTAGTGCTCACCGTGCTGCTCGTGATCGCGGTGATCTTCGTGTTCCTGCGCCGCCTGTGGGCGACGGTGATCCCGAGCATCGCCGTGCCACTCTCGCTGCTCGGCACGTTCGGCGTGATGGCGTTCGCCGGCTTCTCGCTCGACAACCTGTCGCTGATGGCGCTCACCGTCGCGACCGGCTTCGTCGTCGACGATGCGATCGTCATGATCGAGAACATCGTGCGCTACCTCGAGGGCTATTCGCGACGCGGCCCCTCATCCGGCCCTTCGGGCCACCTTCTCCCCGCGCCGCGGGGAGAAGGGGATGACGAGCGACCTTCGGTCGCCGCGGCCATCATGGGCGCGAAGGAGATCGGCTTCACCGTGCTGTCGCTGACCGTGTCGCTGATCGCGGTGTTCCTGCCGCTGCTGCTCATGCCCGGCGTGACCGGCCGCCTGTTCCACGAGTTCGCCTGGGTGCTGACGATCGCGGTCGCGATCTCGATGTTCATCTCACTGACCCTGACACCGATGATGTGCGCGTACCTGCTCAAGGCGGACGCGCTGCCGGCCGGCGACCACGCGCACGACGACCCCGCGCATGCGGGCAAGCGCGACCTGTGGACGCGCATCGTCGACGTCTACGCACGCAGCCTCGACTGGGTGCTCGCGCGCCAGCCGCTGATGCTGCTCGTCGCCTCGGCGACCGTCGTCGTGACGATCGCCTTGTACGTGCTGATCCCGAAGAGCCTGCTGCCCGAACAGGACACCGGCCTGGTCGCCGGCGTCGTGCAGGCCGACCAGAACATCGCGTTCCCGGCGATGGAGCAGCGCACGAAGGCGGTCGCCGATGCGGTGCGCCAGGTGCCCGGCGTCGCCGGCGTCGCCGCGTTCGTCGGCGCGGGCTCGGTCAACCCGACGCTCAACCAGGGCCAGCTCAGCATCGTGCTGAAGCCGCGCGGCGAGCGCGGCGGCCTCGCCGAGGTCGTGCCCGCGCTGCAGCGCGCGGCCGCGCACATCCCCGGCGTCGCGCTCTACCTCAAGCCGGTACAGGACGTCGCACTCGACACGCGCGTCGCGCCGACCGAATACCAGTACGCGTTGTCGGAAGTGAATTCGAGCGAGCTCGCCGGCTTCGCCGCGCGCATGACCGAGGCGCTGCGCAAGCGGCCCGAGCTCGCCGACGTGGACAACAACCTTGCCACGCAGGGCAATGCGCTGCACCTCACGATCGACCGCGAGAAGGCGAGCCGGCTCGGCGTGCCGGTGCAGACGATCGACGACACGCTCTACGACGCGTTCGGCCAGCGCCAGATCTCGACGATCTTCACCCAGCTCAACCAGTACCGCGTCGTGCTCGAGGTCGCGCCCGAGTTCCGCACGAGCAAGGCGCTGCTCGACCAGCTCACCGTGCGTGGCAACGGCAACGGCGCGCTGACCGGCAGCAACGCGACCACGCTCGGCCAGGCGACGTCGAGCAATTCGGCGACGCCGTCAGGCATCGGCAGTACCGGCAACGTCGGCATCACGCTCGGCGCCGGCGGCGCGATCCCGCTGTCGGCCCTCGCGAGCGCGACCGAGACGAACGCGCCGCTCGTGGTCAGCCACCAGGACCAGCTGCCCGCGGTGACGATCTCGTTCAACCTCGCGCGCGGCCATTCGCTGTCCGATGCGGTCGACGCGATCCATGCGGTCGAGGCGGAATTGAAGCTCCCGCCGCAGGTGCGCGGGCAGTTCGTCGGCAAGGCGGCCGAATTCTCTTCCTCGCTCACCGACGAGGTATTGCTGCTGCTCGCCGCGGTGGTGGTGATCTACATCGTGCTCGGCGTGCTCTACGAGAGCTACATCCATCCGATCACGATCATCTCGACCCTGCCGCCGGCGGGCGTCGGCGCGCTGCTCGCGCTGATCGCGTGCGGCATGAGCCTGTCGGTCGACGGCATCGTCGGCATCGTGCTGCTGATCGGCATCGTCAAGAAGAACGCGATCATGATGATCGACTTCGCGATCGAGGCGCAGCGCGACGGCATGAAACCGCACGAGGCGATCCGCCGCGCCTGCCTGCTGCGTTTCCGGCCGATCATGATGACGACCGCGGCCGCCCTGCTCGGCGCACTGCCGCTTGCGCTCGGCAACGGCATCGGTTCGGAACTGCGCAAGCCGCTCGGCGTGTCGATCGTCGGCGGCCTGCTGCTGTCGCAGCTGATCACCCTGTACACGACGCCGGTGATCTACCTCTATTTCGAGCGCTTGTCGGACTGGGCGCGACGGCGCCGTGCGGCGCGCGCGCGGATGATCGCGCAGCCGAGGTCGGCATGACGTTCCCCGTCCGCACGCCGCCGCGCCGGCCCGAGCCTCCGCCCGCGCGGCACGGGGGATCGCGATGAACATCTCCGCGCCGTTCATCCGCCGCCCGATCGCGACGTCGCTGCTCGCGATCGGCCTGTTCGTCGCGGGGGCGATCTGCTACTTCCTGCTCGGCATCGCCGCGCTGCCGAACCTCGAGCCGCCGGTGATCTTCGTCAGCGCGAGCCAGCCCGGCGGCAGCGCCGACGTGATGGCGGCGACCGTCGCCGCGCCGCTCGAGCGCCATCTCGGCCAGATCCCGGGCATCGACACGATCAACTCGACGAGCAGCGAGAACAGCGCGTCGGTGATCCTCATCTTCGACGGCAGCCGCAAGGTCGACGACGCCGCGCGCGACGTGCAGGCCGCGATCAATGCGGCTGCGCCGGACCTGCCCGCGGGGCTCACCAACGCGCCGACCTACCGCAAGGCGAACCCGAACAACCAGCCCGTGCTCGCGCTCGCGCTGACCTCCGACACCGAGCCGCTGTCGAAACTCTACGACTACGCCGATTCGCTGATCGCGCAACGTATCCGCCAGCTGCCCGGCGTCAGCGACGTGGACGTCGCCGGCGGCGCGACGCCCGCGGTGCGCGTGGACCTCAACCTGCGTGCGCTCAATTCGATGGGCCTGTCGCCCGACCAGTTGCGCAACGCGCTGACCGCGGCGAACGTGACCTCGCCACAGGGTTTCCTCTCCGACGGCCGCACGACGATGGCGGTGTCGGCGAACGACGCGCTGCACACGGCGGCGGAGTTCGCCGACCTCGTCGTTGCGGTGAGGAATGGCGTGCCGGTGCGCCTCAGCGACGTCGCCAACGTGCGCGACGGACAGCAGGACCAGTACCAGGCCGCGTGGTACGGCACGCGCCGCGCGATCCTGTTGTTCGTCCGCAAGCAGGCCGATTCGAACGTCATCGCGACGGTCGACAGCGTCAAGGCGGAAATCCCGGTGTTGCAGACGTGGCTTCCGGCCGGCGTGACGCTGACGCCGTTCTTCGACCGCACGCCGATCATCCGCGCTTCGATCGACGAGGTGCAGGTCAGCCTGCTGATCAGCCTCGGCATGGTCATCGTCACGATGGCGCTGTTCCTGCGCCGCCTCGCGCCGACCCTGATCGCGGCGACTGCGGTACCGCTGTCGATCGCCGGCGCGTTCATCGTCATGTACGTGCTCGGCTTCACGCTCGACAACATGTCGCTGATGGCGCTGGTGATCGCGATCGGCTTCGTCGTCGACGACGCGATCGTGGTCATCGAGAACGTGATCCGCCACGTCGACGCGGGCATGCCGCGCCTGGAGGCGACCCTGCGCGGCGCGAAGGAGATCGGTTTCACGATCGTCTCGATCACCGCCTCGCTGGTCGCGGTGTTCGCGCCGGTCATGTTCGCGAGCGGCATCACCGAGCAGTTCTTCAAGGAATTCAGCATCACGTTGATCGCGGCGATCCTGTTCTCGGCACTCGTCTCGCTGACGCTGACGCCGGCGCTGTGCGGGCGCTTCCTGTCGCCGCACGCCGAGGCGAAACCGTCACGGCTCGGCGCGCGCATCGATGCGATCCATGCCGGCATGCTCGGCGTGTATCGCCGTCTGCTCGACCACGCGCTGCGCTGGCCGCGCCTGACCGCGCTGCAGCCGCTGCTGCTGATCGTCGTGACCGTGTTCCTCATGCGCTTCCTGCAGAGCGGCCTGTTCCCGCAGCAGGACACCGGCATGCTGCAGGGACGCATCAGCGCGGGTGCGGACATCTCGCCGCCGCGCATGATGGAGCAGACGCAGAAACTTGCCGCGCTGGTCATGCAGGATCCCGCGGTGGACAGCGTCGGCTCGCGCCTCGGCGGCGGCTTCGGCCGCGGCGGCGGCGGTTCGGGCCAGCTCTACATCACGCTCAAGCCGCTCGCCGAACGCCACGGCGAGTCGACGTTCGCGGTGATGACGCGGCTCAATCGCGCCGCGCAGGCGATGCCCGGCGTGCAGATGCGCCTGCGCCCGGTGCAGGACCTGCCGAGCGGGGGCGGCGGCGGTGGCGGTGGTGGCGGCGGGCAGTACCAGGTCCAGCTCAAGGGCAACGACATCGCGAGCCTGCAGCAATGGACGCCGAAGCTCGTCGAGGCACTGAAGAAGGTGCCGCAACTGCGCGACGTCGGCAGCGACGTCGACGAATCGGGCCCGCGCCAGACGCTCGTCGTCGATCGCGACAGCGCGACGCGCCTGGGCATCAGCGTCGCCGCGGTCGACAGCGCGCTCAACGACGCATTCGGCCAGCGCCAGGTGTCGACGATCTATTCCGACGTCAACCAGTTCAAGGTCGTGCTCAGCGCGCTGCCGAACCAGGCGACCGACCCGGGCTCGCTCGAACGTCTCTACGTGCGCTCGAACTCCGGCGCGATGGTGCCGATCACCGCGGTCACGAAGATGGTCGACGGCATCGCACCGACCGAGGTGAGCCACGAAGGCCAGTTTTCGACGATGAGCCTCAGCTTCAACCTCGCCCCGGGCGTGAGCATGGGCCAGGCGCAGGCGATCATCGAGGGCACGATTTCGGGCATGCGCCTGCCCGGCGACATCCGCCTCGACTTCGCCGGCGACTTCCGCAACTTCCAGCGCCAGCAGGGCGACAGCTCGCTGCTGATCTTCGGCGCGATCATCGTCGTCTACATCGTGCTCGGCATGCTCTACGAGAGCCTCATCCACCCGGTCACGATCCTCTCCACCCTGCCGTCGGCCGGCGTCGGCGCGCTGCTCGCGATGATCCTCACCGGCACGGAGCTCTCGGTCGTATCGATGATCGCGATCGTGCTGCTGATCGGCATCGTCAAGAAAAACGCGATCATGATGGTCGACTTCGCGCTCGTCGCCGAACGCGAACACGGCCTCGCGCCGCTCGAGGCGATCCGCGAGGCCTCGCTGGTGCGTTTCCGCCCGATCATGATGACCTCGATGGTCGCGATCTGCGCCGCGCTGCCGCTCGCGATCGGCTTCGGTGTCGGCTCGGAACTGCGCCGCCCGCTCGGCATCGCGATGATCGGCGGCCTGATCGTCTCGCAGAGCCTCACGCTGCTGTCGACGCCCGCGATCTACCTCATCTTCGCGCGCATGAGCGAGCACCGCCGCCGGCGCCGCGAAGAACGCCGCGCGCGGCGCGCCGCGGTCGCGCGCGCGCGTTCCGCCTGAAAGGGACGCCTGGAACGCGGAGCACACCGGGCACACGAAGAAGGGATATCGGCCCAGGGTTGGCGTCGTCGTGGGATCGGTCTCGCTTTCCGGCGATGGGTTCCGGCACCGGGAGAGGCGGAAAGCGTGCGACACCCGGCCGGACGGCATACCACCATCCCCGCGCGGCGCAGCGCCGGATCGACTCGATGCGCTTCCCTTCGTGTCCTTCGTGGTTTCGGTCTTCCGCTTCACTCGTCCACGATGTCGCCCACGTCCTGCGTGCCGTCGCCGTACGGCACGTCGAAACCTTCCTTGAAGATCACGAGCGCGTTCGTGTCGCTCACGGGCGCGGCGCCGGTCGCGGTCACGTCGACCGTCGCCATGGCGTCTTCCGCGTCGATGCGCACCGGCAGTTGCAGCACCCAGGTCGCGCGCGCGCCGGGCGGCAAGGTGGCGAGGTCGTCGAGCGGCCCGCTGCCGCTCGCGGTGCAGGTCGCGCCGTCGGTGCCGGGGTAGCAGGTCCAGCTTGCAGCGGCTGCATCCCACGCCGGCGAAAGCGTGGCGGTGACGGCCACGCCGCTCGCCGCGGTCGTGCCGTTGTTGGTCAGCGTGACGACGTAGGCGAGCGTCTGGCCGTAGCGCGCGAAGGCGTGGCCGTCGCTCGCCTCGAGCACGAGCGCGCCCTGGCCGGCGCGCGCGGTCGGCGCGATGGATGCGGACATGCCCGCGAGCGCGATGCAGGACGCGCGGATCAGTGCGTTCATCAAGGTGCTTCCTCCGTCGATGCGATGTCGCCGTCGAACCCGTCGCGGAAGATCACGATCGTCGCACTGTCGTGCAGCGCGTCGATCCCTGCGGCGGTGAACGTGAAGTCGAGCGTGCCCGCGGTGGTCGAGGTCGACACCGGCACGTGGATCAGCCAGGTCATGCTCACGCCCGGCGGGATCGTCACGCTGTCGTTGATCGGGCCCGCACCGGCGGCGAGGCAACTCGCGTCGACGCTGCCTGCGATGCACTGCCAGTTCGCCGACGCGACATCCGCGCCGCCGGCGAAGCTCGCCTGCACCTGGGCCAGCGCCGGTGCATTGCCGCTGTTGGCCAGCGTGACCACGTAGTCGACGATCTCGCCGTAGGTCACGTAGGCCGGGGCGCCCTGCGTGAGCGAGAGTGCGAGGTGTGGCATCGCCGGCGGCTGCACGATGTCCGAGCCGACGTAGGTCACCTCGTGCAACGGATATGCCGCCGCCATCGTCACGCCGGTGCCGCCGATGTTGGCGACGGCGCCGGCGGGCAGGCCAGGATCGGCGAACCACGACGGCGTGCCCACGACCCATGCGCTCGCGTCGAAACCGTCCTGGTCGATGACGGAATACGAATCCGCCGTCACGGCCGGAACACCCTGCGTCACATGCGCGCCCTGCGCGATCACGCGCACGTGCGGGAATCCTCGCAGCAGCGGGAACGGATAGCCGGCGACCCACGTGGCGGTCGTGTCCCACGATCCGCTCGCGATCGGGCCCTGCGACAGCCATTGCGTCCGCGTCAGACCCGTCGCGCCGGCGACATCGCCCGAACCCACGCCCGTGGGGCCGGCGTCGCCGTCCCAGAAGTCCTCGAGGTAGACGCCGCCGTTGTCGGCGCCGACCAGTTGGCCCGCGTAGTTGAGGCTGGCGGGATCCGTGGCGACGCCGAGCTCGCTGCTGGCGTAGCTGTGACCGAGGCTGCCATCGACGTTGGCGCCGACCAGCCCGCCGACGATGCCGAGGTCATAGCTGCCGCTGCTGCCGGCAACCGCCTCGACGCGGGCCCGGCCGTAGCTCGCGTCGATGCTGCTCCCGTCGAGCACGGCGACCAGCCCCGCGGCAACGGCCTGCTCGATCTCGCCGCTGGCCGGCGCGGCGATCGCCTTGACCTGGCCGGTGACGTAGACGTTGCGGGCTTCGCTGAGTTCGTCCATGCGCACGGCGAGGCCGGCCACATAGCCTGCGCCGATGATGTCGACGTCGCGCAGGCCGAGGTTGCGCAGGCTGCCGCCCGTGACCCATGCGAACAGTCCGGCGACCGCGCCGGGATTGCGCACCGCGAGGCCGCGGATGACGTGATGCTGGCCGTCGAGTTCGCCGGTGAAGGGATCGGCTGCCGAAGCACCCACCGGGGCGAAGCCGGTCCGCGCCCACATGCCCGCGCTCCTGGCCGCGGTCCCGTCGTTGCGCCCGGTCTCGCCGGCATCGACATGACCGAACGACGTGTAGGGCCCGCCGAGCGTGTAGCGCGCGCCCTTCGCGAGGTTCATCAGCTGCAGCTGGTGCGCGTTCGTCAGCGTCGTCTGCCACTCGCTGCGCAGGAACGGGCGCGTTCCCTCGAACGCGACCCAGTCGCCGGCGAAGTTGAAGTTCGCATACGCGTTTTGCCCGAAGGCGTAATTCGCCGCGCCCGCTTGCGCCGGATCGCTGGTGACCGCGCCGACATTGGTCACCGCGGCGCCACCGCTGCCGACGGCGGCGGCGCGCCCGGTGCTGTAGCTGTCCCAGTAGCTGTTGCTGATGCTGCTGCTGGTGGTCGTGAGGCCCGCCAGGCCGCCGACATTGTTCGTGCCCGTCACCTGACCGCTGGCGTAGGAACGGCTGATCGTGCCGATGACGTGGTAACCCACGAGGCCGCCGGTGGAATGGGCCTGGGCCGCGGCCGCAACCGTGGAATAGGCCCTGTCGATGCTGCCGACATTGGCGCCGACGAGTCCGCCGACATCGAATGCAGCCGACACGCTGCCGCTGGCCCAGGCATCGACGATGCTGCCGTCGTTCTCGCCGGCCAGTGCGCCGATGTACTGGTTGCCGTGGACGTAAGCGTCTTCGACGCCGACGCCGCGCACCACGCCACCGCTGCCGATCATCGCGAACAGGCCGAGATAGCTCGTGTTGAAGCGGTCGACGTGAAGATGGGCGACCACGTGGCCGAGGCCGTCGAAGCGCCCGGTGAAGTAAGCGGGACCGATCGGCGCAAAACCCTGGCCACTGTTCCAGGTGCGCGTCGGCGTCGCGTCGATGTCCTCGAACAAGGCATATGCGCCGGCGACGTCGTGCTCGATCGCCTGCAGCTGATCGAGCGTCGATACCGGCGTGTACACGCGTGCGCTCGCGCCGCTCGCGCTTTCCGCCTTCACGTAGACCGCGCCCGGTACCGACTTCAGGTATGGCGTCGTGCGACCGTTCTGGTTTTCCCACACGGCGCCGTCGAAGCCGGCCGGCAACGCGGCGACGAGGCTGGCGAGCGTCGTCGCGCTACCGACCCCGTTGTCGGGGTGCAGGCCCGGCGTGTCGGTGACGAACCAGGCATGGCTGATCGCACTGGGTGTCGCCGAGCCGACGAGGGCGCTTGCACCGCCGCCCGAAACGCCACCGGTCGCGAACACGTTCTCGAGCGCGCTGCCACTGCCGCCGAATGACGTGCCCAGCAGTCCGCCCGCGCCGGTCGCGCCGGTCGCGTTGCCGGTCGCATAGGCGTCGCGGATCGTGCCCGACTGGGCGATGCCGACGAGGCCGCCCGCCGCGGCGCCGCTCACGTTGCCGCGTGCCCAGGCATGGCGGATCGAACCGCCCTCGCCGTTGCTGCCGACATGGTTGTAACCGACGAGGCCGCCGGCGCCGGCGTACTGTGCCGTCACGTTGCCGCTGGCCCAGGCATTGTTGATGTAGCCCGCGTTCTCCCCGAGCAGGCTGCCGGCGCCGTTGATGAGGCCGGTGTAGGTCACGTCGACCGCCGAATACACGTTGCTGACGACGCCGTTGTTGGTATAGGCGAGCGGCCCGATGCCCGACACGTTGCCGCGTTGCAGGCCGATATTGCGGATGACCGCGTCGCTCGCCACGGTCGTGAACATCACGAAGAGGCTGCCGTCGGTGGCGAGGCTCAACGCATGGCCGAGGCCGTCGAGGACGCCGTGGTGCTGGATGGCGAGCTGCTGGAAGCCCGCGAGCACGCCGATGTCGATGTCGGCGGCCAGCGCAACGCAACCTTCGAGGCTGCTGCCGGCAATGGCCTGGAGCCCGGCGGCATCACGGATCAGCGTGCAATCGGCGCCGTCGAGGCGCAACGCCTGCGCGCTGCCGGTGAAATCCACGCGCCCGATGAACGCATTGCCGGTCGACGCATTGCCGCCGAGCGCCATGTTGACGCCGCCCGCGGCGGAAGCCTCGAGCGCGAGGTTCGCGGAACCGGACGCGGTCATCACGGCGTTGACGTCGATCGCGCCGCCCGGTGCCGACAGCGTCAGCGTGTGCGCGCCCCAGCTCACCGTATCGTCGACGACGAGATCGCCGGATGCAGCGACGAGGCTGACGTCACCCGCGGCAAGCTGAGCCGACAGCTGCCTGCCCGTGATGTCGCCACCGACCGGCGCGATCCGGTAGTCGGCCCGCGCAGGCGCCGACGCCGCCACCGCCATCGCTGCCAGGACCCGTGCTGTCCACCACATTCGAATACCGATACTCCGCATGCCCTGTACCCCGATCTTTCGCCGATACCCACGCACGGCCGTTGTCCCACGAAGCTCGACGATTGAAACACGGAGCAGAGCAAGGGCTCGAGTGGTGAACCTCCCATGCTCCGTGTGCCACGTATTCCGATCGTTCCGGCTCCGTTCTTCCTTCGCGTCCGTGTGTTCCAGGCTTCGCCTTGAATTCCCCGCGTGCTCCGTGTGCCTCGTGTTTCAATCTTTGAAGCGCTTCAAGGCGACTCGCCCGCCTCGAAGCCGTCGCGGAACAGCACGATCGTCGAGCTGTCGTGCAGGGCCGCGATGCCGCTCGCGCCGAAGATGAAGTCGAGCGTGCCGGCCGGCGTCGAGGTCGATACCGGCACATGGATCAGCCAGGTCACGCTCACGCCCGGCGGGATCGTCACGCTGTCGTCGACAGGGCCGTTGCCGGCGATCGTGCAGGTCGCGCCGATGCTGCCGGGAATGCATTGCCACTGCGTGTTGCCGATGTCGGCGCCGCCGCCGAATGTCGCCTGCACCGCGAGGTTCGTCGCGGCGCCTTCGCCGGCGTTGACCAGCCGCACGACGTAGTCGACGACCTCGCCGTACGTCACCCAGGCGGGACCGGCCTGATCGAGCACGAGGCTCAGCGAAGGCGGGCCCGCCTCGACCGCGCCGAGGTCGCAATGCGTGCCCTGCGGGCGCGCCAGTCCGCGCTGGTCGTCCGCCTCGCAGGTGGCGTCGTCGCCGGCATCGACGGCGGAGCTGCCCGCGCCGGGCAGGTGCGTCGGCGTCGCGCCGCCGTTGTCGGCGAGCACGCCGAGGCGCGGATCGGCGCTGATGATCGCGCCGCTGCAGGCGACGCCGGCGGGACATCCGCCATCGACGACGCCGTGTGCCAGCGTCGCGGTGGCGCCGCCCGCGAGGGCAATTTCCGCTCCTGCGCCCACAGCGCTGTCGTTCCACAGCACGGCATTGCCCAGGCTCGCCGCGGCCACGCCACCGTCGGCGGCGGAGAGGTGGATCGCACCGCCATCGAGTGCGGCGTGATTGCCGCTGAAGGTCACGTTGCGCACCTGCAGATGCAGCGTGCCCGCGGAATCGGCCAGCCCATGGATCGCGCCGCCGTTGCCCGAACCGGCGCCATCGCCGGCGAGGTTGCCGCTGAAGGTAACGTTGCCGAGCTGCGGCGTGCCGCTGCCGCCCGCGTTGGAGCGCAGGCACAGCGCACCGCCTGCAGTGGACGCGGTGTTGCCGGCGAACGTCGAGTGCGCGATCACCGGATTGCTCGTGCCGGCACTGTTCGCGAACGACGCGCCACCACCACAGCCGGCACGGTTGCCGCGGAACAGCGCCTGGTCGAGCACCGGGCTGGCGTCGCCACCGTTGCTGCCGTCGGCGTGCAGCGCACCACCGTCGAGCGCGGCGTGGTTGCCGCTGAACACGACCCGCGCCAGCGTCGGGCTGCACGCGTTGCCCGCGCCGCGCCCATCGCAGGCGAGACCGCCGCCGTTGCCGTCCGCGCCGCTGCCGTCCGCGTGGCCGCCCGTGATGATGAAGCCGTCGAGCACGGTGGCCGCGTCGATCGGCAGGCCGGCCCCGCCCATGACGAGCACATGCAGGCTGTTCTCATCGGCCGATGCGTCCGTCGGCACGAGCGGATCAACGCCGTCGATCGCACCGGTGTCGTCGCCGGCGAGGTCGCCCGACAGCACGGTCGGCTGCGCCGACGGATCGCGCTGATCGAGCATGTCCTCGCTGCCGGCGAAGCCGCCGTACAGCGCCGTCAGTGGTCGCTGGCGGAACGCGGCCGCGCGTTCGGCCGCGGTGACGTTGCCCGCATCGACCGGCACGACGGGGCGGTAGACGCCACGCGCGACCCAGACCTCGGCGCAGCCCGCTTCGGCGAGTGCCGATTGCAGGTCGGTGTACGCATCGGCCCAGGAACTGCCGTCGTTCGCACCGGTCGCATCGGCGCGCACGTGGCAGCGGCGCGGATCGACGTAGGTGTAGTGGTCCGCGCCCGTCGTTGCGCTGGCACCGCCCACCGTCGTCACGACGACATCGACGACGCCGGCCGCGTGCGCCGGCGCGAACGCGGTGATCTGCGTCGCGCTGTCCACCGTGAACGACATCGCCGGCGTCGTGCCGAACTTCACGACCGACGCGCCGGCGAAACCCGTGCCGGTGATCTCGACTTCGGTGCCGCCGACGACCGGACCGCGGTCCGGCGCGATGCCTGTCACCGTCGGTGCCGCGACATACGTGTACGCGCCTGGCAGGTTGCCGTCGCCACCCGGCGAGGAGACGGTGACCGCCACCGCGCCGGCCGCGTGTGCAGGCGCCGTCGCGGTAATCCGTGTCGCGCTGTCGACCGTGAACGTCGCCGCGCTGCCGCCGAAGCTGACGCCGGTCGCGCTGGCGAAGTTCGTGCCGGTGATCGTCACCAGGGTCCCGCCGGACGACGGCCCCTCGGCCGGGGCAACATCCGTGATCATCGGCGCGGCGACATAGGTGTACGCGCTCGCCTTGTTGCCGGTGCCGCCCGGCGTCGTCACCGCGACCGCCACCGCACCCGCGCCATGCGCAGGCGTCGCCGCGGTGATCTGCGTCGCGCTGTTGACCGTGAACGCGGTCGCCGCGGTGCCGCCGAAGCTGACCGCGGTCGCGCCCGCGAGGTTCGTGCCGGTGATCACGACGCTGGTGCCGCCTGCGGCGGGACCCTGCGTCGGCGCGACGCCCGTGACCGTCGGCGCGGCGACATAGGTGTACGCGTTCGCCTTGCTGCCGGTGCCGCCCGGCGTCGTCACCGCGACGGTCACTGCACCCGCGGCATGCGCAGGCGTCGTCGCGGTGATCTGCGTCGCGCTGTTGACCGTGAACGCGGTCGCCGCGGTGCCGCCGAAGCTGACCGCGGTCGCGCCCGCGAGGTTCGTGCCGGTGATCACGACGCTGGTGCCGCCTGCGGCGGGACCCTGCGTCGGCGCGACGCCCGTGACCGTCGGCGCGGCGACATAGGTGTACGCGTTCGCCTTGCTGCCGGTGCCGCCCGGCGTCGTCACCGCGACGGTCACTGCACCCGCGGCATGCGCAGGCGTCGTCGCGGTGATCTGCGTCGCGCTGTTGACCGTGAACGCGGTCGCCGCGGTGCCG
Source organism: Dokdonella fugitiva (assembly GCF_004342425.1). GTDB lineage: Bacteria > Pseudomonadota > Gammaproteobacteria > Xanthomonadales > Rhodanobacteraceae > Dokdonella_A > Dokdonella_A fugitiva. The sequence goes on from NZ_SLWQ01000001.1 coordinate 762,700, forward strand.
CCGAAGCTGACCGCGGTCGCGCCCGCGAGGTTCGTACCGGTGATCACGACGCTGGCGCCGCCCGCGGCGGGACCCTGCGTCGGCGCGACGCCCGTGACCGTCGGCGCGGCGACATAGGTGTACGCGCTCGCCTTGTTGCCGGTACCGCCCGGGGTCGTCACCGCGACCGCCACCGCACCCGCGGCATGCGCAGGCGTCGTCGCGGTGATCTGCGTCGCGCTGTTGACCGTGAACGCGGTCGCCGCGGTGCCACCGAAGCTGACCGCCGTCGCGCCCGCGAGGTTCGTGCCGGTGATCACGACGCTGGTGCCGCCCGCGGCGGGACCCCGCGTCGGCGCGACGCCCGTGACCGTCGGCGCGGCGACATAGGTGTACGCGTTCGCCTTGCTGCCGGTACCGCCCGGGGTCGTCACCGCGACCGCCACCGCACCCGCGGCATGCGCAGGCGTCGTCGCGGTGATCTGCGTCGCGCTGTTGACCGTGAA
>NZ_SLWQ01000001.1:763279-989145 GCF_004342425.1 Dokdonella fugitiva
GTGAACGCGGTCGCTGCGGTGCCGCCGAAGCTGACCGCGGTCGCGCCCGCGAGGTTCGTGCCGGTGATCGTGACCGACTGGCCACCCGCGGCCGGACCGGCAGCGGGTGCCACGGTCGTGATCGTCGGCGGACCGATCGCGGTCAGGACGACGTCGTTGCCGGTGCCGCCCGCGTAGTTGATCCGGAACGCGCCGCCGCCGCCGGCGTTGAAGATGGTGCCCTCGGGCAGGCCCGCGAAGGTGCCGCTGACGGCTCCGCTGCCCTGCTTGTCGATGATGCGCAAGGCGGTGCCGGCCGGCGGCGGCGTGGCGACGCTGACCGCCAGCTGGGCGCCGCCGATGCTGACGGCGCCGGCGACGGCGGCTCGGCTGTAGTTCGTGGCGCCATCGACGTAGACGACGAACGTGGAGCCGGACTGCATCGTCAACGACGAACCGAACGTGAGCGTGCCTGTGCCGAAGCCGTGCCAGGCGACGTCGTAGGTGCCGGGGTGCAGGGCAGCGCCACCGACGATGGTGGTCGCGCCACCGACCTGGCCGGCGCCGCCGAAGTCGGTCCCGCCGGCGGTGCTGACGCCACCGGCGTGGTTGCCTTGCACCGCCACGGTGCCGGCCTGCAAGGCGATCTGGCCCGCGCTCGAGCCGGCGAGCACGAGGACGCCGGGGCCGGTCTTGTCGAACGTGGTCGCGCCCGACGTCATCACGACGCTGGAGCCGGCCTCGACCACCAGTCCATCGTCGGCGACCGTCATGTCGAAACGCGTGTGGTCGGCGAGATCGAGCGTGGTGCCGACGATGCGCGCGAAAACGCCACCCTGCGTGCCGGTCTGGATGTAGGGCGTGGTGCCGCGCAGCTGCAGCTTGCCGCCATGGCCGGTCAGCGTGAAGTTGCCGCCCGACGTGCTGATGTTGGTGAAGCGCAGGCGGTTGACGGTGTAGGTGCCACCGTCGAGATCCGCCGCGCCGACGTAACCCGGCGAGTACGGCAGCATGCGCGCGTCGGCGGTCGCGCTGTTCGGATAGCTGTTCGGACAGCACGCCGGCGCGGTCCATACGAGCGTCTCGTGCCACTTGCCCGGATAGCCGGGCGCCGGCTGCCAGCTCCAGGTGTTGACCTGGGCCGATACCGGCAGGGCGCACGCGGCGAGGACGATGGCGTGGAACAGGCGCGCGATGCGACGCGCGGCGGTGCGTATGGAGTTCACGGGTGGCCCTCGGTCGTGCGTGTTTGGGTCGTTCGCGTGCGCGACCATCGTCTGCGCGGGCGAGGCCGTGCATCCGTCGAGCAGACGGTGCGCGCCACGAGCCACGATGCGTCGGGCACGCAACCCCTTTGCCGAAGATCGGAAAGGTTAGACTCGCCAGCCTGCGGGGCAATCACACTTTGGAGTGAGTCGATGCAGTTGGACACCGTGCACAACCGGTTCGAGCGGCGACTGATCGACCTGTACGCCGCCGAGCCGGACCTGCACACGCTGCCGCGCGAGGTGTTCGAGTGCGTCGATGCGGCCGCCGCGAACGACATGGTGGCCTATGCCGAGTTCCACCTCGACAGCAGCGAGTTCCGCGCCGAGTTCTCGCGCATCGACCCGGACCCCGAGCGCCGCGCGCGCGCGGCCGCGGCGTTCCTGCAGCACTCGCGCAGCCATCCGTTCTGGAGCAAGGACCCGGCGTTCTTCGGCGAGCGCGCGCTGCGTGAGTCGGACTTCTTCAGCGACGAGGAATTCATGGCGCTGCCGATCGCGCAGGAAGCGTTCCTGCCGAGCGGAGCGCACCGGCAGATCGCGTTCGTGATCGTCCACGAAGGCTACGCGCTGTCGGTCTCCGCCCACCGCGCGCTCGGCGCGCCCGCGTTTTCCGATGCCGAGCGCGACCGGCTCGAGGAACTGCGTGCGCACGTCGCGCGCGTCTACCGGCACGCGCTCGAGCGTTCCGTGCGGGAGATGCCGCCGATGGAGCGCCTGATCCACCTCTGCCCGGACCTCACGCCGCGCCAGCGCGACGTCGCGCGCTGGATCGCTGACGGCAAGTCGAACGAGGCGATCGCGCAACTGCTCGGCATCCGCCTCGACACGGTCAAGAGCCACGTGCGCCAGGTGTTCGAGAAGCTCGGCGTCGACGATCGCCTCGGCGCCGCGCTCGCCGTGCATCGGCGCCCGCCGTTCACCCGGTTGCCACCGATGTGGACCCTGCCCGGTTCGCGCTGGAGTCCCGCGGGACTGCGGACGAACGCGACCGCGGGATCGCCAGCCACCGCAAGCGGGAAAGACTGAAGCACGGAGCACGGAAGGCCCGGGGGAAAGGGCCCCGCACGAAAGCGCCTCGTCGTGTTCCCGCACGAGCCTGCGCGCGGCTCCGCCTCGTCGAGGCAGCCACGCGTCTCAGCACGCAGGACGCGCATCGCGGCGTGCGGCGCGGCGCGTCAGCGCCCGAGGCCGAGTGCAGCGCGTTCGAGCGAGCCGGTGCCGCGCGGCGTGGTCGCGAATCGCCGCGCATGCGGCATCGGCATGCCCTCGGCGAGGTGCGACCAGAGCGCGTCGAGGGCGGCATGGCCGTACGGGAGCAATGGCACGTAGCGGTCGCCGAACCCGGGCAGCGCGAGGAAGGCCTCGAAGTGCTGCGCGTGCGGCACGCGCCAGTACACCGGCGCGCGCGCGGCTGCCTCCAGCGCGGCGACGTAGGCGCGCGAATGGAACGCTTCGGGCAGGAGGCCATCGTCTTCGCCATGGATCACGACGAGCGGCAGGCCTGCACGCGGCAGCTTCACCGCGGTCGCGGCGACCGCCGCGCGCAGCGCGCGCGCGGCGGCGCCGTCGCCACTCCACAAGCCACGCAGGCAATCGATGCCGGATGCGGTCGGGTCCGCCGACGACGCGTCGATGCCACCGAGCAGTTGCACGCCCGCGCCCGGCGGGATGCCGCTCGCATCCGACCACCAGGCCGCGCGCATCGCCGCATCGGCAGGCACCACCCTGCCGTGCGCGTCGACAGCTGCGTAGTGGAAGCCGCACGGCATCGTCGCCGGCGTCGCACGCAGGTACGACGCCGCATAGGTCGCGGCGATCGCGCGCCAGAGGTCGAAACGGGTCGAGCTCGCCGCGGTTTCGATCGCACGCTCGTCCCAGCCGCCCGCGCGCAGGCGCTCGATCGCCGAGCGCGCCTGCGCGACGCGGTCGGCGCCGTCGACGAGGCCACGTTCGCGCAGATGGGCGCAGCGCGCGAGCCACGCCGGCGGTACCGCGCCATCGATGCGCGCAAACGGCGTCGCGTCGTAGCGCGCATCGGTGAGCGCGCACGGCAGAAGTTGCGCGGCTTCGCTGGCGACGTCGTAGAGCGGCCGCGCGCCTTCGACGTGCACGTTCGGCGCGAGCGCGACGACGCCGTCGACGAGTCCTTCGGCATCGAGCCCGGCCGCCTGCAACGCGGCACCGGCGCCATTCGAGAGGCCCGTGACGATCACGCGCGTGTTGGCCGGCGTGAACGGCGCCTGCGCCGGGTACGCGCGATCGAGCATCGCGAGGCCGAAGCGCGCCGCCTGCAGCACGTGGCGGCCCCAGTCGGCTTCGGGGTTGTCGCCCGAATGCGCGTGCTTGATCGCCACGCCCCTGGCATCCGCGGCGCGCGCGGGCTCGAATTCGAGCGGTGCGGCGCCGCGCGCCACGCGCGTGCCGTCGAGCGCGACGCCCGTGTCGCCGTCGAGATCGAAGTAGCCCGGGCCCGTGCCCTTGTCCGTGTACGCGACCGCGCACCCGCGCGGCAACGCCCATGCGCCGGCGAGCGCGATCGCACCGTAGACCCCGCGCGAACCGGACGAGGCGGCGACGACGAGGCAACGCGCGCGCGCATCGAAGGCGTCGGGGGCCTGCAACAGCACGCGATGCGGCGAGCGTGCGCCGGGCACGCGGGCGAACGCCTGGTATTCGCGGCCCGGCACGTCCGGCACCGCGCCGTAGACGCGACCGTAACCCCCGAGCGGGCCGAGGTCGGCGATGCCGTTCCAGCTCGCGTGGATCGCACGCCGGCGCAACTCCTGCGGCGTCGGCGCCGCGGCGTCGGCGAACGCGGGCGGCTTCCCGCGCAGGCCATCGAGGCCGAGGGCGGCGCTGAGCAGGTCGTCGCCGGCGCAGTGCACGCTCTCGCGCACGTCGCCGTCGAATCCGTTGGTCGTCATCGGAACCTCCGGCACGCGATGCATCGCGCCGGCGGCGAACAGGACGGACAGCAGGGGCGGACGAGCCGGCGCATCCACGCAGCGTAACGCGGCGCACGCGCGGGCGTCATCGTGTGAAAGTCCAGCGCGGCGCGGGTGGCGATGGCGCTGCAACCGCGCGCGTGCGCATGCCGCTCACCGACGACCACCCGCTGTTCCACCTCGCGCTGGCGCAGGCGTGCGCGTGACCGCGCCGGGCCGCGCGACTCGCCTCAACGAAGGAGACCCGCCATGAAATATCCGTGCGAAAGTTGCGGCATGCCGATCGACAATGGTTGCTACTGCAGCTACTGCGTCCACGAGCACGGGCACCTGCAGGATTTCGACGTGCGCTTCGAGCGCATGGTGCAATGGGCGCGGCGCGAGAAGCCCGCGCTGTAGCGGGCCGAGGCCGAGGCGGAACCGCTCGCCTACATGGCGCGCATGCCGGCCTGGGCGAACGATCCGCGCGTCGTCGCCGCGCAGGGCGGAGCCGCGGTCGGCTGAGCCGCTGCGGCACGCTGCCGCGCCTCGACCAAAGTCGCAGCGCCCGGCGCGCGGACATCGGCTAGCCTGCCGCGGTCGCATGCGCGGGATGGGGCCGTGGACTACGCAACGCTGTACCGGCAATCGATCGAACAGCCCGAAGCGTTCTGGGACGCGCAGGCGCAGGCGATCCATTGGCGTCGGCCGTACGACCGCGTGCTCGAAGTCGAGCGGCCGCCGTTCCGCCGCTGGTTCGCCGGCGGCGAAACCAACCTCTGCTACAACACGGTCGACCGGCATCTCGCCGCGCGCGGGGACCAGCTCGCGCTCGCCGCGATCTCGACCGAGACCGGCCAGCGCCGCCATTTCACTTACCGTGAACTGCATCGCGAAGTGAACGACTTCGCCGCGGTGCTCGTCGCGCTCGGCGTCGGGCGCGGCGACCGCGTCGTCGTCTACATGCCGAACATGGCCGAAGCGGTATTCGCCGTGCTCGCCTGCGCGCGCATCGGCGCGATCCACTCGGTCGTGTTCGGCGGCTTCGCCGCGCACAACCTCGCGCTGCGCATCGACGATGCGCAGGCCTCGTTGCTGGTCTGCGCCGACGCGGGCATGCGCGCGGGCAAGGTGATCCCCTACAAGCCGCTCGTCGACGCGGCGATCGCGCAGGCACGGCACCCGCCGCGCCACGTGCTGGTCGTCTCGCGCGGGCTCGACCCGGCGCTCGCACGCGTGGACGGACGCGACCTCGACTACGCAACGTTGCGCGAACGCCATGCCGGCACCGATGTGCCGGTCGCCTGGCTCGAGTCGAACGAGCCGAGCTATCTGCTCTACACCTCGGGCACGACCGGCAAGCCGAAGGGCGTGCAACGCGACGTCGGCGGCCACGCGGTCGCGCTCGCGCTGTCGATGCGCACGGTGTTCGACGTCGGCCCGGGCCAGGTGATGTTCTCGACCTCCGACGTCGGCTGGGCGGTCGGCCACAGCTACACCATCTACGGCCCGCTGCTCGTCGGCGCGACCTCGCTGCTCTACGAAGGCACGCCGGTGAATCCGGATCCCGGCATCTGGTGGCAGCTCTGCGCCGAATACGGCGTGCGCACGATGTTCTCCTCGCCGACCGCGATCCGCGTGCTGAAGAAGCACGACCCGGCCTGGTTGCGGCGGCACGACCTGCTGGCGTTGCGCTGGCTGTTCCTCGCCGGCGAACCGCTCGACGAGCCGACCGCGCGCTGGATCGCCGACGGGCTCGGCAAGCCCGTCATCGACAACTACTGGCAGACCGAAACCGGCTGGCCCGTGCTCTGCCTGCAACCCGGGCTCGACCTGAAACCGGTGCGCTACGGCTCACCCGGTTTTCCGAACTTCGGCTACAAGTTGCGCGTGATCGACGAGACCACCGGGGCGGATGCGGCGCCGAACGAGAAGGGCGTGCTCGTGGTCGAACCGCCCTTGCCGCCGGGCTGCCTCACGACCGTGTGGAACGACGACGAACGCTTCCTGCGCAGCTACTTCGGCCACTTCAATGAACTCCTCTACAGCTCGCTCGACTGGGCGATTCGCGACGACGACGGCTACACCTTCATCCTCGGGCGCACCGACGACGTCATCAACGTCGCCGGCCACCGGCTCGGCACGCGCGAGATCGAGGAAGCCGTCGCGACGCACCCCGCGGTGGCCGAGGCGGCGGTGATCGGCGTGCGCGACGAGATCAAGGGCCAGGCGCCGCACGTGTTCGCGACGCTGAAGGCGGCGGTCGAGCCGGACGCGCGTCGCGCGATGGCGAGCGCGTTGCAGCAGCGCGTGTGCGAACAGCTCGGGGCGATCGCGCGTCCCGCGCGTGTCTATATCGTCGCCGCCCTGCCCAAGACGCGCTCGGGCAAGCTGCTGCGCCGTTCGATCCAGGCGCTGGCCGAGTCGCGCGACGCGGGCGACCTGTCGACGCTGGATGACGCGAGTGCGCTCGAGGAAATCCGCGCGGCGCTCGCGCGCGGCGCGGATGCCGTCGCAGGCTGAGGCGACGCAACGCCGGCCGCTACGACGACTGGCAGGCCGTCCGTCAGCGTCGCGCGATCGCGGCGCGGATCTCGTCGATGCCGAGCGCCTCGCTCGATTGCGGGGGCGGCAGGCCGGCCTGGCGGCAGTACGCCGCGAAACGCGCGTCGTCGCGGAAACGCAGCAACAAGGGGTCGAACAGCACGTAGTGCACCGCGGTGCCATCGCGCTCGATGTCGCGTTGCAACCACTCGAACGCGCGATCGGCATCGCCACGCAACGCGTGGACGCGAGCGATCGTGTAGGCATCTCCCTTGCCGCGTGCATCGGCTTCCAGCAGGCCCTGCAATGCCGCGTCGGCCGCCGCCTGGTCGCTGCCGACCTGCTGGGCGAGGGCGTGCCAGCGCGTACGCCACGGTCCCGGCTGCGTCGTTTCGATCGCGGCGAGCGCCGCGGCGGCATCGCCGCGCAGGATCGCGAGGTAGGCGCCCTCGTCGATCGACCAGTCACGCAGGTACGACGCCCGATCGAGGATGCGCTCGTCCGCATCGCGCAGGCTCGCCGCTGCTTCGTCGAGCCGCCCGCGACTGGCGAGCAGCTGGGCGAGGTAGATGCGGGCGAACGCAGCCAGCGGGTCGCCGGCGATGTACTTGCGGCGCTCGACGATCGCCTCGTCGATCCTGCCGAGGGTGGCGAGCAGGCGGCTGACCGCGCCGTGGGTCGGATCGTTGTCCGGCACGAGGCGCAGGGCGACGCGGAATTCCGCCAGTGCACCGTCCCAGTCGTGTTCGGCCATGCCGAGCCAGTTCGCGCGGATCGCATGCGCCTGGCCGAACTCGGGTTGCAACCGCAAGGCGGTTTCGATCGCCTCGCGCGCCTGCGCGTAGCGCGCACGCACCTTCTCGCGGTCGCGGTCGCTGCGCGCATTCATCGTCCGCGCGAAACCGAGCCACGACCATGCCTGTGCATATCCGGGATCGGCCCGTGTCGCCTGCTCGAAGTACTCGATCGCCTTGCCGACCTGGCTCGCGTCGCCGCTCATCTCGGCCGTCGCGCGCAGGTAGGCCTCGTAGGCAGCGAGGTTGCCGCTGGCGGGCCGGCCCGCCTCGACCATCGACGGCATCGCGTGCAGCAGCTTCACCTGCAGCGCACCCGCGACGGCGAGCGCGATCTCGTCCTGCAACGCGAACAGGTCCGTGTACGGGCGATCGAAACGCTTCGTCCACACGACGGCGCCGTCGGCACTGCGGATCAGTTCGATGCTCACGCGCACCTCGTCGCCGACCTGCTGCACGCTGCCCTCGACCAGATGCGCGACGCCGAGCTTCGCGCCGATCACGGCAGCGCTCTCCGTGCTGTCACGGAACAGGAACGAGGAGCGGCGCCCGATGACCTTGAGGCCCGGGTATTGCGACAACGTGGTGATGAGGTTCTCCGACAGGCCGTCGGAGAAGAAGCGGCGATCGGTCCCGCCGGCGTCCACCAGCGGCAATACCGCGACGCTGCGCACGGGCACCGGCGCGACGTCCGGCGCGCCGGACTGCGAGTGCGGTGATGGCGGCCACGCCAGCAGCGCGGACAGTGCGATCGCCAGCAGGACGACGGCCAGCGTGAGGCCGCGCGCGGTCCGCGCAAGCGTCGAGCGGGCCGCGCGCATCGGCATCGCCGTGGCGGCGCCGACCGCGGCGGGCCGCACGTCGAGCGCGGCCGGTGCTTCGATGACGGCGGCCCGCAGGTCGCCTTTCGTCTCGGCCACGGCAGCGCCGATGAACTCGTAGCCGACGCCATGCACGGTGCGGATCAGGCGCGGGCGATCCGCCTCGTCGCCGAGTTCGCGCCGCAACAGGGCGATGATCCGGTTCAGCACCGCCGGGGTCACGTGGCGGTGGCCCCATACGGCGTCGAGCAGCGCGTCGCGGGTAACCACGCCGCCGCGACGGCGCACCAGTTCCAACAGCACGCCGTAGGCCTTCGGTTCGAGCGCGAGTTCCGTTCCACCGCGCAGGACGCGGTGGCGGCCCACGTCGATTTCGAGGTCACCGCAGCGATAACGGGGAGGGCCGTGATCGGCGTCGTCCATTGCATAGTCCAGGCCGGTCAACACGATTGTGCTCCGTGGTGCGTCGACCCGTAAAACTCCTTTTCCCGCCGTGACCCGACATGGCCCTTACAAACCTCATGCGGCGGCCTCACGAAGCTCCAACGCGAACCTCAAGCATCCATCCCTACGCCGGGCGCAACCTCCGCGATCGAATCCGTCCTGGCAAGGAGACCACGATGCCCACGAAGACCCCGGCGACGTCCCCGACGACCTCGCGCATGAAGCCGCTCGCGTTCGCACTGGCGATGGCCGCCGGCGCGAGCGTCGCCCCCGACCCTGCGGTCGCCGCCGCCGGTGTGCACCGACCGGATGGATCGGTGCTCTGGCCCGTGTCGAACTGCAACGACGCCGGTCCGGGCAGCCTGCGCGACGCCGCCGCGCACGCCAACCACGGCGACGGCATCGATCTCGGCGGCCTCGCCTGCAGCACGATTTCGGTGACGTCCGGCGCGATCACGCTGCACGACGTCGAGCTGACCGGCCCCGGCGCCGGCCTGCTCGAAATCGACGGCACCGGCAACCAGAACCGCCGCATCTTCAACCATGCCGGCGGCGGCGGAAACCTCGCGATCAGCGGCGTCACGATCAACGGCGGCAAGTACGTTTCCAATGCCGGCCTCGGTGGCGGCTGCCTGCGTTCCGTCAATGGCAACCTGCGCATCCACGATTCGGTATTCCGCAATTGCATGGTCGTCACGCCGGTCGGGCAGGCCGGCCACGCGCGCGGCGGCGCGATCGCGGCCTACGGCAACGGCGACATCCGCCTGTACGACACGACGATCGACAGCAGCCTCGCGCGCACCGACCACGACACCGCGCGCGGCGGCGGACTGTACGCCGAGGGGCACGTCCTCGTGCGCAGGAGCACGATCACGAACAACTCGGTGTCGGCCAGCGGCCCCACCGGCGGTAGCGGCGCGTTCCCGCAAGGCGGCGGCCTGTTCACACCATCATCGGTCGTGATCGAAGACAGCACGCTGGACGGCAACGTGTCCGCGGTCGATGCCGGCGCCGCCTTCGTGGGCGGCGGCGGCATGCTGGTGCGCTCGACGATCTCGAACAACGTCGCCAGCGCCGGCACGCCGGGAATCGTCATGCTCGGCCACGACAATGCCACGGCCTCGATCTACAGCAGCACGATCTCCGGCAATGTCGCCGAACGATCCGAGCAATGGATGAGTGGCGGGCTCTACCTGGACACGGCGACGACCCGGATCATCAACTGCACGATAACGGCGAACCGCGAATCGAACCCGGTCGCGACGAAGTTCGGCGCCGGCATCATCTTCGGTCGGGATGTCGTCGACGTGACGATGTCCGGCACGATCGCCGCGGGCAACTATTTCGACGACGGGCAACCACCGTACGCCGCCGACGACATCGATGGCCCGGAATCGCTCACGATCCTCGGCGACAGCAACATGGTCGGCTGGTCGCACCGACCGGTACCCGCGGACACGCTCTTCGAGTCCGCCCCGCGACTCGCCCCGCTGCACGACAACGGCGGTCCCACCCGCACGCACCTGCCGCTGCCCGACAGTCCGGTGATCGATCGCGGCGACGCGCACGGATTCAGCGTCGACCAGCGCGGTGCCGCGCGCGTCGCGGGCGCCGACGCCGACATCGGCGCGGTCGAACTGCACGCGACGGACGACCGCATCTTCGCCGACGACTTCGACGCGGCCGACCCGCCCCCGCCGTTCGCCTCCCCCGACTCCACGAGGCAGCGATGAATCCGCGACTTCCTTCGTGCGACGTCGCATGCGCGCGGGTCGCCGGCCACGCGGCCGCGCGGACCTGCGCCGCGCCGTGGACGCTGCAGGCCAGCACCGCCATCACGCTCGACACCCGCGAGGGCGCGTCGTCCCTGGTGCTCTCTTGCGGCGCCTTCCCGCTCGCAGGACCGGCGACCATGGTCCTGCTCCACCTGCCGTGCCGTATCCGGAGGGCAGCATTTCGATCCGGTGACAGGACGCTGACGTTCGGAGGGCGTGTCCCGCAGCGGCAGCGTGCCGACGGGGGTGCGTGCCGGGCGACCGTACGCGCGGCATGGCGACCACATCGAGGCACGTATAATCGCGGCCCCTGTCGCGCCGCAGCGTGCTGGCGGACATGAACGAGGAGTCCGGATGAGCGAGTTGCCCCCCTGCCCCGAATGCGCGTCGACGTTCACCTACGAGGACGGCACGCAGCTCGTCTGCCCGGAATGCGCGCACGAATGGACGCCCGGCGCCGTCGATGCGTCGGACGCATCCGACGAGCGTGTTGTCAAGGACGCGCACGGCACCGTGCTCGCCGACGGAGACAGCGTGACCGTGATCAAGGACCTCAAGGTGAAGGGCTCGTCACTCGTCGTCAAGGTCGGCACGCGCGTGAAGAACATCCGCCTCGTCGACGGCGACCACGACATCGATTGCAGGATCGACGGCATCGGCGCGATGAAACTCAAGTCGGAGTTCGTCAAGAAGGCCTGACGTCGTTCCGCCGACGCGGGCCGCGGCGCGCCCGGCATGGCGGATGTCCGGCCGGCCGCAGCGCGCGTCAGGACGAGGAGCGCAGGTCCGCGCCCGCCGCGACTTCGCTCGATGCACCCCGCTCGAGCAGCGCGCGCAGGTCCGCCTCGACCAGCGGGCGGCTGCAATGGAAGCCTTGCACTTCGCTGCAGCGGTGGTGCGCGAGCCAGTCGTACTGTGCCGCGGTCTCGACGCCTTCGGCGGCCGTGCGGATGCCGAGGTCGCGCGCGAGGCGGATCACCGCGCGGATGATCGCTTCCGAGTCGGCATCGATGCCGATGTCGCGCACGAACGACATGTCGATCTTGATCTTGTCGAACGGGAACGCGCGCAGCAGCTGCAGCGACGAATAACCGGTGCCGAAATCGTCGAGCGAGAGGCGCACCCCGAGGTCGTGCAGCTCGTTGATCGCGGTGCGCGTGGCGATGTCGCTGGCCAGCAGCGCGCTCTCGGTGACTTCGAGGTCGAGCCGTTCGGCCGGCAGGCCGGACTGCTGCAGCGCGCCGACCACGTCGAGCACGAAGCCGCTCCTGCGCAACTGCAACGGCGACAGGTTCACGCCGACCTTGATCCCGCGCGGCCAGCGCGCCGCGGCGGCACAGGCCGTGCGCAGCACCCAGTCGCCGAGCGGGCCGATCAGGCCCATTTCCTCGACCACCGGGATGAACGACGCCGGCGGCACGTTGCCGCGTGCGGGATGGCTCCAGCGCAACAAGGCCTCCACCGCGACCGGCTCGCCCGTCTCGAGCGCGACGATCGGCTGGTAGACGAGGTTGAACGCGCCCGCTTCGATCGCCGCGCGCAGGTCCTGCTTGAGGCTGCGCCGCATCTGCACGTGCGTGTCCATCGCGGCGTCGAAGAAGCGGTGCGTGCGCCGTCCGGCCGCCTTGGCCTCGTACAGCGCCATGTCGGCGCGCCGCGCGAGTTCGTCGAGGTCGAGGCCGGGCGCGGACGCGTGCGCGATGCCGACGCTCGCGCCGATCATGACGCGCTGGTCGTCGACGTCGAACGGTTCGTCGAGCGCGGCCCTGATGCGCGCCGCAAGCTGGTGCCCTTCCGCCTCGGCGTCACGACAGGGTTGCAGCACCGCGAACTCGTCGCCGCCGAGGCGCGCGACGAACGCGTCGGCGTGTATGCAGGCGGCGAGGCGCTGCGCGACGCCGCCGAGCAGCTGGTCACCGAGGCGGTGGCCGAGCGTGTCGTTGACCGCCTTGAAGTCGTCGAGGTCGATGTAGAGCACGTTGACCGCCTCGCCCGGCGCGAGCGCGACGAGCGCGGCCGTCGCGCGCTCGATGAACGCGGAGCGGTTGGCGAGGCCGGTGACCGGGTCGTGGAAGGCGAGGCGCTGCACGTGCGCCTGCACCGCGTCGTGCTCGATCGCGATCGCGCACAGGTCGACGCAGCGCTCGACGATCGCACGCTCGATCGCGGCCGGGCCGCGGCAGGTGCGGTAGTAGAACGCGAACGTGCCGATCACGCGGCCGTCGCGCGCCTTGATCGGGCTCGACCAGCACGCGCGCAGGCCGAGCGGCAGCGCCAGGTGGCGATAGTCGACCCACAGCGGATCGGTTTCGATGTCCGTGACCTCGACCGGCTCGCCACGCCAGGCCGCGGTGCCGCACGAGCCCGCGACGGGTCCGATCGACATGCCGTCGAGCGAGTGCGAATACGGTTCGGGCAGGCTCGGCGCCGCGAGCGAGTGCACGCGCCCCTGCGCGTCGACGACGAGGATCGAGCAGACGACGTCGGGGACGAGGCCTTCGACGCGGCGGCACAGCAGGTCGGCGATGCGCTGCAGCGGCTCGCCGCGCGCGATCGCTTCCAGGATCTCGCCCTGGAGACGCTGCAGCGCCGCGCTGGAGCGGTCGTCGATCATCCTCGATCCCGTTTCCCGAGCGGGCACTCGATATCGGACGCGCCGGCGTGCAGCGACCGGACGCGGGGCGGCGATGCCGGTACCCGTGCAGCCATCATACGCCGCGCCCGCGCCGCCTCAAGCCGACCCGCGCGCCGGCGCGCCGACGGGCGCATCGACGATCGCGGTGGCGTCGCGGGGCGCGTCCGCGGTCGGCGCGTCGACCGGCGCCGCGCGGTCGAAACGATGCAGGTCCATGTGCCGCGTCGGCACCGGCACGTAGTCCGGGCCGAACGCGACATCGCCGGGTTTCCAGCCGGCCGCGCACCAGAATGCGCCCCAGAAGCGGCGGAATGCACCCCACTGCATCGCGATGACGCCGCGCCCGTTGTCCGCGTCCACGATCGGGTCGCCGACACCGGTCGGCCGCGGCGGTTCGCCGTACAGCGCGGTGCCGAACAGGACGTCCCAGATCGACAGCACCTGTCCGTAGTTGCAATCGTGCAGTCGCGGGCGTTCGGGATCGACGATCATGTGATGCAGGCGGTGGAACTTCGGATCGACGAACAGCTTCTCGAGCACGCGGCCGAAGCCGAAGCGCACGTTCGCATGCGACCAGTTCTGCACGAGTTCGCCGACGAACATGAGCAGCGCGAACTGGTCCGGCCCGACGCCGACGACGAGGCCGACCGTGGCGAGGAAGATCGACTGCAGCACGCCATCGACGTAACTGCCGCGATCGTTGCTCCAGCAGCTCATCTGGCGCTGGCTGTGGTGCATGCTGTGCAGCGCCCACCACCACGGGATCCAGTGCTGCGCGCGGTGCATCCAGTAGTACGCGAAGTCGTAGATCGCATAGTAGGCGAGGAACAGCGCGAGCGGATGCTGCTGGAACCACGGCAGCCACGCCGCCAGCCCGCTCGCCGCCTCCTCCGCGCCGCCCCCGAACGCGTTCGCGAACGGCGTGAGCACGAGATAGGCAAACAGCGGGTTGAGGCCGAGCAGCATCAGCAAGGTATAGGTGCGATCGATGCGCGCGAGCCGGCGGTCGGCCCATCGCTCGGCCGGCGCGAGGCTCTCCAGCGGCCGGAACACGAGGCCGATCACGAGCACCTGCGCGAGCGCGATGAGCAACGCCTCGGCAATCTCGCGCGGATCGCCGGCGAGTCCGGTGAGATGCGCGAACGCGAGGAATGGCGTCACCGCGTGTGCATCGAGCCCGTCGACGAGTGAATTCCAGAACGCGTACATGCGCGCATTCTAGCCGCCCGCGGGCGTGCTGAACGCCGGCGCGGGCGCGCCGGCCACGTTCATTGGTCGTAAAGCGCCGCGATTCGACGATGCGCCGTCGCCGATGGCATAGGGAGAAGTACGCATGAACAGATCCGCATGGCACATCGCGCTCGGCAGCGCGCTCGCACTCGCCGCGTGCGGCAAATCGCCGGAGCAGGCCCAGCAGGATGTCGCGAAGGCGCAGGAAAAGGCGGCGCAGGACGTCGCCAAGGCGCAGCAGAAGGCCGCCGAGACGTCGGCCGAAGCGCAGCAGAAGCTCGATGCGGCGCGCGCCGAGGCGAACGCCGACGTGCAGAAGGCGAACGCCGAGGCGGGCGAGACGATCAACGACGCGAGCGCCGATGCCGCCAAGGTCGAGCGCCGGGCAGGCGACGACCTCGCCGACGAGCAGTCCGACGCGATGGTCAAGGATGCGAAGGCGCGCTACGACGTGGCGATCGCGAAGGCCGACGCCGACTACGACGTCGCCGTGAAGAAGTGCGAAACGTTGCCCGACGCGCAGCAGGGCGCCTGCAAGGATGCCGCGAAGGCGAACGCCGAGGCGCAGCGCCAGCACGCGAAGTCGGAACTGGACAATACCGAGACGGCGGCGGGGAAGCTGGAGCGGCGGTGAGGGCCGGTGTCGTGGCGGACGGCGCCGTGCTCTTCGTACGGTGTCGTCTTCTGAAGGGCTGAGGCTGCGCCGAGACCCAAGAGGATCGCAGCTCGCGCCTTTGCCGCAGATCGTAGGGCGGATCAAGCCGCGCAGCGGCGGATCCGCTTCAGCCTGCGTCTTCGCGCCTCCGACATACACGGCGGCTCCGGCCTTCAGCCCCGAGCCGCCCTACGGCAAGCCGCCATCCGTATGTTGGCTGTGGCGGCTGACGTTCCTGTGCGGACCCGTCCTACACCGGCAACGGCCCGAGGAAATCCTGCTTGCCGATGTCCACGCCATTGTGGCGCAGGATCGCGTATGCGACGGTCACGTGGAACCAGAAGTTCGGGAACGCGAAATGCAGGAGATACGGCTGCCCCTGCAGCTTCACTTCGCCGGTGCGCAGCGGCAGGGTGATCTCGCGCACTTCGCTGCCGTCGATCTGCGCCGGCGTGAACTGGCCGATGTACTCGAGCGTCGCGGCGATGCGCGCCTGCAGGTCGTCGAGCGTGGCCTCGTCGTCGGGCACCGATGGGCGCGCGAGTCCGGCGAGGCGCGCGGCGGCGCCGCGGGCGTGGTCGGAGGCGATCTGGATCTGCCGCGACAGCGGCAGCATGTCCGGCGCGAGGCGTGCATTCACGAGAACCGCCGGATCGAATTTCTTCGCCTCGGCATGCGCGGCGGCCTTCTTCAGCACGGCCGACAGCTGGGTGAGTGCGCGTTGGAACACGGGGATCGAAGCTTCGTACATCGACAGCGTCATGCGTAACTCCTCGACGGGTGGGACGCGCGGCGGCGGGAGCCGGCGCAGGCGTCGCCTCGACGTGGCGGCGGAACGCATGGATGCAAGGCCTTGCCCGCGGCGAGGACGCGGCGCGCGATGCACGGGAATCGAGCCCTCGTGCAGAGGTGCACGACCGGTGCGCGGCATCCGCCGTCTCGCGACGGACGCGCGCGCGTCATTCGTTCGGGCTCACTCGTCGTCGTCGCCCTGGCCGGCCATGCCGTCGTGGCGACCGGTGTAGGCGTTCGGCGCCGGATAGCTCGGGCCCTGGCGCACGCGTTCCTGCTTCGCGCGCAGGACCTCGCGGAAATGCTGCATCGCGACCTCGGCGCTGACCGCGCCGGTGGCGGCCGCCGCGGCAGGCGGCGTCGCGGATGTCGCCGTCGAGGCCTGCGCCGGTGGCGCGGGAGTCGATGACGCCGGCGCGGGTGCCGCGGGCCTGGGTCGAACCGCGGCCGCCGGTTTCGACGGTGCCGGTGGCGTTGGCGCCGGGCGCGACGTGTTCGCCGCAGCCTGCGGCCGAGCCGGCGGTGCAGGCTTCGACGTCGCGGCGGACGCGGGCGCCGGGCGCGGTGCCGGTTTCCCGGCGACCACCTTCTGCGCGGGTTTCTTCACCGCGGCCTTCTTCACCGCGCCCTTCTTCGCGGCACTCTTCGCCGGCGCGGCTTTCCGCGGCGGCGCCTTCGTCGCTACCTTGCCTGCGGCGGGCTTCTTCGCGACCTTCTTCGCCGCCTTGCGCGCCACCGTCTTCGCGGCCTTCTTCGCCGCCGCACGCGCCGGCCTGCGGACCGCCTTCTTCGCTGCCTTCGTGGCTGCCTTCTTCGCAGGCGCCTTCTTCGCTGCCGTCTTCTTGGTCGCCTTGTCGGCCACCTTCTTCGCGCCGGCCTTCTTGGCCGCCTTCTTCGCCGCGGACTTCTTCGATGCGACTCGCTTCATGTCGGTACCTCGCTGTTCGTGAACCGGGCCGCACTCCGATCCGCGCGGCCGTGCGTGAGTAGCAGAGCCTCGGTCTACCGCGCCCGGACCACGCGCCTCGCGCGGCAGGGCATACTCATCCTAAAGCGAAATGCAACGGGAAACATGAAGATCTGGGTCGATGCCGACGCCTGCCCGCGCGCGGTCAAGGACATCCTCTATCGCGCCGCGGAGCGGACGCGCATCGAGCTCGTGCTGGTGGCGAACCAGGCGATCGCGGTGCCGCGCTCGACGTTGATCAGCCGGCGCACGGTCGAGCGCACGCTCGATGCGGCCGATCGCGCGATCGCCGGCTGGGCCGAGCCGGGCGATCTCGTCGTCACGCACGACATTCCGCTCGCGGCGATCCTCGTCGACAAGGGCATCGCCGCGCTGAACCCGCGCGGCGAGCTCTATACCGCCGAAAACGTGCGCCAGCAGCTGTCGATGCGCGACTTCATGGACGGCCTGCGCGGCGCCGGCGTCGATACCGGCGGCCCGCCTGCCTACGACGCGCGCGATGCGCGCGCGTTCGCGAACCAGCTCGACCGGCTGCTCGCGCGCGTGGCGCGCGCCTGAGCCTCAATCCGCGCCGGCTCCGCCAGCGTCGTCGGCCTGCATGAAGGCGACTTCCGCCGGCAGCGGCCGATGCGCCAGCTCGCGCGACGAATGCGGATCCAGCGCGTACGCATGCGTCGTCGCGAGATGGCCGGGCTGCGCGCGCACGCGCGCGAGCCAGCGGTTGAAGTGCACGAACGGCCGCAGCGCGATGCCGGCTTCCTGCGCGTGCGCGGCGTAGGCGTACAACGCGATGTCGGCGATCGTGTACGCATCACGCGCGACGAACGCTCGCGTTTCGAGTTCGGAATCGAGGATCGCCAGCGCATGCACCGCCGCGTCACGCTTCATCGCGACGAGCGCGGGCGGGCGCCTGGCGAGCTTGCCGGTGAGGCGCCAGTGGCGCAGCGTGCCGACGGTCGACTCGATGCGCTCCTGCTCGAACGACAGCCACTGCAGCACCTTGGCGCGGCCGTACGCGTCGCCCGGGAGGTAGGGCGTACCTTCGGCGAGGAAGGCGAGGATCGCATTCGATTCGGCGAGCGTGCGCCCGTCGGCGAGGCGGAGCGCGGGCACCGTGCCGGTCGGGCTGATGCGCCGGTAGTCGGCCGACTGGCCTTCGCCGTCGAAGATCGCGACGAGTTCGCTGCGGTACGGCAGGTCGAGATGGGCGAGCAGCTGGCGTATCTTCCAGCCGTTCTGCGAAGGCAGGTAGTCGTAGAGGGTGAGCATCGTGTCGCTCCGGGGAAGGCTGGTGCAGCATCCCCGCCACGGCCGCCGCGGACCATCCGCCTCTTGCGGCGAATCCGCCTGCGCATGCGGTGCAAGGGACGGATGGCCGCGCGCTTGCGGTGGCGCGAGCATGCCCCCATCGACGGATGGAGGAACCCATGAGCGACGCATCGAAATGGCAGGCGGTCCTCGAACGCGACGCGGCGATGGACCGGCGCTTCGTCTACGGCGTGCTGACCACCGGCGTGTACTGCCGGCCGTCCTGCGACTCGCGGCGGCCGCGCCGCGACAACGTGCGCTTCTTCGACGATCCGGCCGCGGCCGCCGCGGCCGGCCTGCGGCCATGCAAGCGCTGCCGGCCGCTCGAACGCTGGCAGGACGACCCCGAAATCGCCGTGCTGCTCGCGCTGTGCCGGCGCATCGACGCCGCGCCGGACGACCTGCCCGACGGCGCCGCGCTCGCGCGCGCGGCCGGGCGCGACGTGTTCCAGCTCAACCGCCTGTTCAAGCGCTATCTCACGATCACGCCCGGCGACTACATCGAGAGCGTGCGCATGCGGCGCGTGCGACACGCACTGCGCCATTCCGCGTCGGTCACCGATGCGATCTACGACGCCGGCCTCGGTTCGAGCCGCAGCTTGTACGAACGCGCGCCGGCGTCGCTCGGCATGACGCCGAAGCAGTACCGCAGCGGCGGAGCGGGCCTCGAGATCTCGCATGCGACCGGCACGACGCCGCTCGGCCTCGCCTGCATCGGCGCGACCGACCGCGGCATCTGCTTCCTGCAGTTCGGCGACGATGCCGACGCGCTGCGCGCCGCGCTCGCCGCGGAGTTCCCGCAGGCAAGGCTCGTGCCGATGCGCGACGAAGCGCACGCGGCGTTCGACGCCTGGATGACGGCACTGAACGCGCACCTCGAGGGCCGCGCGCCCGATCTCGACCTGCCGCTCGACCTGCGCGGCACCGCGTTCCAGGTGCGCGTGTGGAACTACCTGCGCCGCATCCCGTATGGCGACGTGGTTTCGTACGCCGAAGCCGCGGCGGCGATCGATGCGCCGCGCGCGACGCGCGCGGTCGCGTCCGCCTGTGCCAGCAACCACGTCGCGGTGCTCGTGCCCTGCCACCGCGTGATCCGCGGCGACGGCGGCCTCGGCGGTTATCGCTGGGGCCTGCCGCGCAAGCGCGCCTTGATCGACGTTGAACGCCGTGCACGCGCCACGGCGCCGGTCACGGGCGATTAACGCGCCGGGTGTGAGCGTGGTGGCCCGTCCCCGGAGGAGCACCCCATGAAGATCGAGGAACAGCGCACGGCGGAGCTGCGCCGCCTCGCCGGCCTCGTCGACGGCATCGGCGTCGCGATGCTTACCACGCACGCGGAGGACGGCTCCATGGTGAGCCGTCCGCTCGAAGTGCTCAAGTTCGACGGCGACGGCGAATTCGTGTTCTTCACCGCGATCGACAGCTACAAGGTCGCCCAGCTCGACGAGCACGCCGACGTCAACCTCGCCTTCGCCGATCCGCGTCGCCATCGCTTCATCTCGGTGCGAGGCAGCGCGCGCGTCGAGCGCGACCGCGCGACGATCGACGAACTGTGGTCGCTGCCGCAGCGCGTGTTCTTCCCGCAGGGCAAGGACGATCCGCATCTCGCCGTGCTGCGCGTGCACGTGCGCGACGCGGCGTACTGGGAACCGAACGGCGGCGTGGTCGCGCGCGCGATCGATTTCGTGCACGGGCTCGTCAGCGAACAGCCGGCCGACCTGGGCCGCCACGGCGTCCTGCACGCGACGGATGCGACACGCACCGGGCGGCACGGCTAGCGCTCGCCCAGCCGTCGCCGCCATCGCGCCACCTGAGACACGCCGGCGCATACTCGCCGCGATGAAACTGCAGCCGCCCTCGGATCCCAACCGCCTCGACGCCCCTGCGCGCATCAAGGGGCGCGGTGCCGCGTCCAATCCCGAAGGTCGCTTCGAGGGCATCGCGAAGACGCGCGAGGACGATGGCTGGCACCGCGATGACGAACCGCCAGCGCGGCCGGACACGGTCGTAACGATCGAGCGCGCGCGCTCGATCATCAGCCGCAACGACTCGCCGGACATCCACTTCGAGCAGTCGATCAATCCCTATCGCGGCTGCGAGCATGGCTGCGTCTATTGCTACGCACGGCCTTCGCACGGCTACCTCAACCTGTCGGCCGGCATCGATTTCGAGACGAAACTGTTCGCCAAGACCAATGCGGCCGAACTGCTGCGCGCCGAACTCGGCAAGCGCGGCTATGCCTGCTCGCCGATCAACCTCGGCGCGAACACCGACCCGTACCAGCCGATCGAGCGGCGCTGGCGCATCACGCGTTCGGTGCTCGAAGTGCTCGCCGAGTGCAACCATCCGTGCACGATCATCACCAAGAACGCGCTGATCGAGCGCGACCTCGACCTGCTCGCGCCGATGGCGAAGGCGCGCCTCGTGCATGCGTTCGTCTCGGTCACCTCGCTCGACAACCGCCTGTCGAGCACGCTCGAGCCGCGCGCGAGCGCGCCGCACCGCCGGCTCGAAGCGGTCGCCGCGCTGAACGCCGCCGGCGTGCCCTGCGGCGTGATGGTCGCGCCGATCATCCCGATGGTGACCGACCGCTGGATCGAGCAGATCGTCGAACGCGCGGCCGCGGCCGGCGCACGCCACGCGGGCTACACGATCCTGCGCCTGCCGTACGAGCTCAAGGACCTGGTCCGCGAATGGCTCGAACTCAACGTGCCCGAGCGCGCCGGGCACGTGATGAGCCTGATCCGGCAGATGCGCGGCGGCAAGGACAATGATGCGCGCTTCGGTTCGCGCATGCGCGGCGAGGGCGAATTCGCGAACCTCGTGCGCCAGCGCTTCCGCCTCGCCTGCCGCCGCCACGGCATCAACGCGCAGCGCGACCTCGGCCTCGACACCTCGCGCTTCACGCCGCCCCGTGCGCCGTCGCCGCAGGGCGAGCTGTTCTGAAATGCACGTCGCGCGCGGAGCTATGATGCGCGGCCGCCGAGGGTCGCCCATGTCCGCACCAGACACCGTTCCCGCCACGCGCATTGCCGTCGCCCCCCGCCTGTTCGGCGGCGACGCCTCGGCCGGGGGCGGCTGGACGCGGCAACAGCTGTTCTTCGAACGGACACTGCTCGAGCGTCTCGCCGACGCGGGCGCGCTCGTCGTCGGCACCGGCCTCGCCACGGATGGCGCGCGCGCGGCCGTCACGGCCCGCGCCTACGCGCACTGGTGCGACGGGCTCCTCCTGCAGGGCGGCACGAACCTCGCGCGCTCGCCCGACGACCTCACGCCGCTCGACCGCGCGCGTGACGGCTTCGAGTTCGCGCTGCTCGACGCGTTCCGCACGCTCGGCAAGCCGGTGCTCGGCATCTGTCGCGGCGCGCAGCTCGTCAACGTCGCCTGCGGCGGATCACTGCGCGATCTCGATCCGGTCGAGGCACGACGGCACAGCGACCCGTCCGCCTACGCGGCGCACCAGCACGCCGTGTCGTTCAGCGACGGCGGCCTGCTGGCGCGGCTCCACGCCGCCGCCGGGGGCCTCGTCTGTTCGGCGCACCGGCAGGCGGTCGCACGCGTCGGCGACGGTCTCGTCGTGGAGGCCACCTGCGTCGAAGACGGCGTCGTCGAGGCCGTGCGTGCGCGCGAAGAGCCGCTCCTGCTCGGCGTGCAATGGCATCCGGAGTTCGACCATCGCGCCGACGGCCGCATCGACGGGGCGCTCCTGCTTCGACATTTCGTCGACGCCGCCCGGCGCGACGAGGGCGCCCGCTGACGCGTCGGGTCCAGGCATGCGCGCGGGCGCGGGCGCGCCGGAAAAATCCAGAAAGCCCTTTTTCGGCTCCTGCTAGACTCGCTGCCGCACGACCCCTGACCCCCGCGAATGCACGCAAGCGCCGAAATCCCGCTTCGGAACGATGTCACCGGTTCGTGCGGCAAGCGCGCGATGCTCGAATGGCTGCGGCCCCGGCTCCGCAGCAGCCGCGTGCCCGAGGGGATCGGCGTCGCACACATGGCGTGGCGTGCCGCGCGTGGCGAAAGCCTGCGAGCGATCGCGCAGCGGTTCGGCAACGCACTCCTCGCGGTGCGCAGCGATGCCGCCGGCGAGGACGCGACGGCCGGCGCCGATGCGGGACGTTACCGCAGCGTCCTCGGCGTCGTGGCCGACGACGCCGACGCTGTCGCGCGCGCCATCGATGCCGTATTCGCGAGCTACGCGGAGGCGGGCCGGCACGACGAGGCCTTCGTGCAACGGCAGGTGACGGCGCTGCAGCACGCCTGCGTCGCGTTCACGCACGCGTTGCCGGACGCGGCGCCGTACTACGTCGTGAGTCTGGCCGGCGGCCGGCGCACCGACGCGGTCACCCGCGGCGACGCCGACGTCGACACCTGGTACGTCGCACGCGATCGCGCCGCGACCGTCGAGCTGCCTGATGCGGTACGCACCTGCCTCGACGCGGTCTGCGAGGTCGAGCGCATCGCTGCGCTGCAGGCGTGCGAAATCGAGCTCGTCATCGATGCATGGGGCGTCGCGTGGCTGCTGCAGGCGCGTGCGCTGCCCTGCGCGCAGCACGCCGGCCATGCGGCCATCGCCGCGCGCCGCACCGTCGAGGCCGCGCTGGCGCGCGAAGCGGTGCCACCGCTGCTCGGCATGATGCCGGACTGGAACCCTGCCGAATTGCTCGGCGAACACCCGCGGCCGCTCGCGCGCACGCTGTTCGATCGCCTCGTCACCCGCCGCGCGTGGGCGATCGGCCGCGCCGCGCTCGGCCACGCCGCCGGCGCCCGGCCGCTGTTGCGCTTCCATGCGGGTCGGCCTTACGTCGACGTGCGCACGAGCTTCCGTTCGCTGCTGCCCGTGGCGCTCGATGCCGATCTCGGCGCACGCCTGGTCGAGTCGGCGTGCGCGCGACTGCGCGCGCACCCGCACCTGCACGACAAGGTCGAGTTCGACGTGGTGCCTGCCGCGCTGCGCTTCGGCTTCGAGGCATGGTTCGCTACACGCCATGCCGGCTTCGACGCGGCCGACGTCGCGGCGGTCGCGGCCGCGCTGCGCGAGCCCTTGCGCCGTGCGCTCGACCACGCGCGGACGATGCGGTTGCGTAGCGGTTTCGAACGCGACCTCGGGCTGCGCGAGCCGGCGCACGAACCGGCGCTGCTCGCGCACTGGTTGGCGCGGGTGGAGCTGCGCACGGCGGCGCGCTTCGCCGAGGCCGCGCGGCAGGCGTTCGTGCTCGAGGCGCTCATGCGCTCGGCGGTCGAACAGCAGCTGCTCGATGGCGGAATCCTGCAACGCCTGCGCGCCGCGGCGACCGCGGACCGGGTCGGTGACGGCGACGACGACCACGTGCGCGCCGGCACCTTCGAAATTTCCGCGCCCGCACGGCGCGAGTGGACGGGTGGCCCGCGACGGCCCGCGCGTGCGATGCCGGCGCCGATGCCGACGGCGCGCGACGCACCCCGCCTCGACGCCGCATTGGCGGGACTCGGCATCACGATTGCGCCTGCGGCGCTGTTCGCGCACTACGCCGCGGTGCTGCGCACGCGCGAGCTCGGCAAGTTCGCGCTCGCGCGCGCGGTGTCGCTCGGCCTCGACGCACTCGGCGCACGCGCGCACGCCTGCGGCGTCGCGCGCGACGACGCCGGCTGGCTCGAGCTCGACGCACTGCTCGACCCTTCGGCCGAGCCGCGCGTGCTGCACGGCGCTATCGAGGCCGCGCGGCGGCGGCACGCCGTGGAGGCGGCCGTGGCGATGCCCCTGCTCATCGACGGCCATTGCCTCGGCGTCGTGCACCATGCGGCCGGCCAGCCCAACTACGTCGGCCATGGCCGCGTCCACGGGCACATCGCGCGCGTCGATGCGACGACGCTGCCTCAGCACGTGCCGCCGGGCTCGATCATCGCGATCGCGAGTGCCGATCCGGGCTACGACTGGATCTTCATGCGCGAGCCGGCCGCGCTGCTCACCGCGTTCGGCGGACCCAACTCGCACATGGCGATCCGTTGCGCCGCCGCCGGCGTGCCGGCCCTGCTCGGCGTCGGGCCGGAGGCATTCCGCCGCATGGCCGACGCTGCCACACTCGCGATCGATTTCGAGGCGCGCACATGGACGAAGGCGTGAACGCGGACACGAGGGAATGGGATTACGACGCGCTCGCGGCGCACTATCGGCTGCGCGCACCGTACGACGCGGCCGCGCTCGACGCGTTGTTCGCGCGCCTCGCGCCGGACGCACGCGCCGACTGCGTCGACGTCGGCGCCGGCAGCGGCCGCCTCACCGCCGAACTCGTCGCACGCGGGCTGCGCGTGACCGCGATCGAACCGAGCGCGTCGATGCGCGCGATCGGCGCACGCGACGTGCCGGGCGCACGATGGATCGAAGCGGACGCGCAGCACTGCGCGCTGGAAGACGCCTGCTGTTCCGTGCTCACGTTCGGTTCGTCGTTCAACGTGATGCCGGCGCAGGTCGCGCTCGACCTCGCCGCGCGCCTGCTGCGCCCGCGCGGCGCGCTCGTCGTGCTGTGGAACCACCGCGACCTCGACGATCCGCTGCAGCAGCGGCTGCAGGAGGCGATCGAGGAACACGTCCCGGGCTACGCGCATGGCAGCCGCCGCGACGATCCGACCGCGACGATCGGTGCCGATGGACGCTTCGAGGCGGCCGCGCACATCCGCGGCCGCTTCTCGCACCGCGTCCGCGCCGTCGATTTCGTCGAAGGCTTCCGTGCGCACGCGACGCTCGTGCGCCAGGCCGGCGAAGCGATGCCGCGCGTGCTCGACGCGATGCACCGCGCGCTGGCCGGGCACGAGGTCGTCGATGTGCCGTTCACGACGCGCATCTGGTTCGCGCGGCGGCGTGCCGGCCCGTGACCTCCGCGATCGTGCTCGCCGCGGGCCGCGGCTCGCGCCTCGGCCGACACGCGCGCCACCTGCCGAAGGCGCTCGTGCGCGCCGGCGGCCGCACCTTGCTCGACTGGCAATTGCAGGCGCTGCGCGCGTGCGGGATCGAGCGGATCGTGGTCGTCGGTGGCTATCGCGGCGAGCAGCTCGCCCGCACCGGCGTGGAACTCGTGCTGGCCGCGCGCTGGAACGAGACGGGGCCGATCGCGTCGCTCCTCGCCGCACGACCTGCACGCTTCGACGAGGGCTTCGTGCTCGCCTATGCGGACTGCCCGCATCATCCGGCGAACATCGCCGCCCTGCTCGCCGCGCATGCGGAGGTCGCCGTCGCGGGCGATCGCGCGTGGCAGGCCTTGTGGCGCGCACGCCATGGCGATCCGCTCGTCGATGCGGAGAGCTACGTCGCCGATGGCGGCCGGTTGCGCGCGATCGGTGCAACTCCGCATTCGCTCGACGAGGTGCAGGCGCAGTTCGCCGGACTCGTCCGTTTCAGCGCCGCGGGCTGGGCCCGCGCGGAGCCGCTCGCGCACGCGGCCCACGATGCGACGGCGTTGCTCGCGGCGATGCTGCGCGAAGGCATCGCGGTCGCCGACGTGCCACTCGCGGGACGCTGGTGCGAAATCGACGGCGCGCAGGACCTGCGCCTGTGCCGCCGCCACCTTCACGCGAACGATGCGTGGAGCCACGACTGGCGCGAGCCCGTAGCGCAGGGCATGGGCGCGTCGTGGGCGTGATCTGGATCACCGGCCTGCCCGGAGCCGGCAAGAGCAGTGCGGCGGCGGCGACCGTCGCGCTGCTGCGGCACGCGGGCGAGGCCGCGCTGCTGCTCGACGGCGACCGCCTGCGCGCCGCACTCGCGCCGCTCGGCGGCGGTTACGACGAAGCCTCACGGCGCCGTCTCGCCTCGGTGTACGCCAACCTCGCCGGGGAGGCGTGCGTGCAAGGCCTCACCGCGGTGGTCGCGACGGTATCGCTGTTCGCCGACGTGCACGCGAACAACCGCCAACGGTTCGCTCGGTACCTCGAGGTGCTGCTCGTCTGCGACGAAGCCGAACGCGCGCGCCGGCGACCGCGCGCCTCGGCCGGGCCCGAAGTCGGCCATGAGCTCGCGTTCGACTGGCCGCTCGCGGCAGACCTGCGTTTGGACAGCGGCGCCGTGCCGGCGGCGCAGATCGCCACGCGTATCGTCGCGCAGTGGCGGGCCGGCCGCGATGCGTGACCTGACCGGTTTCCACGCGGTACCTGACCGGCCCGGCTACGATCGCTACACGATCGAAGTGGCGTCGCCGGAACTTCCTTGCGGTGCCGCGTGGCTGGCGAACTGCCTGCTCGAACTCGGCGTGCCGGCATGGAAGCATTGGGGCTGCGACGACGGCGCGCACTGGGCGGCGTGCGCCGACGGAGCGCATCGCTACGTCGGCGGCGACAACGGCTGGAGCCGCGTGCTGCCCGCGCTGCGCGATGGCCGCACGTTCCGCTTCCGCGCCGACGCCTGCGCGCGCGTGCACCACGTCTGGCCCGACGTCTATCTGCCGGCGGCGCGCCGCGCGCTGTTCGTGCGCGACCCATGCGATGCGCTCTACTCGGATTGGCGGCGACGCCTCGCACTGGGCGAGCAGCCCGGGGCGTTCCCCGCCTATTGTCGATCCCGCTACTACCACTATCCGGTATCGCGGCTCGACTACCTGCGGCTTTTCCTGCGCACGTGGCGGCGCGAAGCGGAGCGCGCCGAGGTGCACGTCGTGCGTTTCGAGGACTACCGCGCCGATGCGCGCGCGACCCTCGGCGCCATCCTGGTCCGGCTTGGCATCGACGCGACGCCGGCGCAGCTCGCCCACGCGGTCGAGGAGTCGTCGGTGGAACGCGTCAAGGCGGAGGACGAACGCCTGCACCGCCTCGGCGTCGTCGACTCCACGCTGGTGCGCGGCGAACCGCCTGGCGAGTCCGCGCGCGCGCTCGATGCGGCGACGCTCGCCTGGTTGCGTGACGAATTCGCCGACGTGCGCGCCTGGCTCGGCTACGCGGACGCGACGCCCCGACCGCACGCGGAGGCCGCGTGCGACGACGCCCTGCACGACGACGTCATCGCCGCGCTGCACGCGGCCGGAATTCCGCTCGCGCGTTCGAGCTGGCTCGCGCTCGCTCTGCGCGACGCACTCGCGGGCGTCGCCCGCGCGGCGTGAAGGAAGCCGTTCGCGCCTGCACGAATGCGTCCTTCGACTCCGGCCTGCTCACCCCCGGCCCTCCGCCCCCAGCCCTGAACTCGCGGACTACCCACACCCGCCATCGAACCCGTTCGCGAACACCCCGTCCGCGCCGCGGTAGAAGACGCTGTTGCTGATCTCGGACGTGGCCGTGCCTCCCGCGGTGTAGCCATGGGCCGTCGCGGTGATCCACGCATTGCCGAACGGTGGCGGCGGCACGTCCGCCGCGAAGTCGATCGAGCCGTTCGCGTCGGCCTGGGCGACCCACAACCCCAGCGGCAGGCGGGCGTCGCCGCCACAGCGCGTGCTCGCGTAGATCGAGATGTAGCGATAGGTGTCGGGCGCGGTGGAGATGTGCCCACTGAGCCGCATCGATGCACCCGAAGCCACCGCGCCCGACAGTTCCGGCTTGTGCAGGAGGCCGTTCGGGCCGCTGTTCTCGTCACCCGCGTTCGGCGTCGGCCCGGGTGCGCCCAGGTCGATCGCAAGGCCGCCGTTGTCCCAGATCGCATTGCCGGCGACCTGGTCGTAGGTGCCCGCGTCCGGGTCGATCCAGACGCCGGCGCCCGCGTTCGCGGTGATTGTGTTCCCGCCGACCTCGCCGCCGGGCGAGATCGCGCCGATCCAGGCGCCACGCGCGCCGTGGGTCACGCGCACGCCCGCGCCCGCGTTGCCGAAGCCGGCCACGACCGCGGAGCCGATCGCATTCGACTGCACGCGCGCGTAGTCGCTGCGGTCGATGGTGACGCCGTCGCCGCCGTTGGCGACGATCCAGTTGCGGGCCACGGTCGCCTGCAGCGTGTCGAGCAGCTGGATGCCGCCGAAGGCGTTCGCGAACACGGTACTGCCGACGCCGCTCGGATCGGCACCGATGTTGTTGTTCATCACCGTCACCTGGCTGCTCGCGGTCGGGATGGCGGCGACGCCGGATATGCGTATCGCCGGCCCCGTCGAGCTGCCGCCGACGAGGTTGACGTCGGCTGCGGCCGGTCCGCCGATGACGTTGCCGACACCTGCGGTCATGTCCAGCGCGACGCCGTTGCCGACCGTGCCGAGCAGGCCGCCGACGAACGCATTGCCGTGGATCCAATGGCCGTTGCCCGCGTTCAACGCGATCGCGGTACGGAAGTTCATGATCCGCAGTCCGCGCACCTCCACGTGCACGCCCGGGCCGGCGCCAGGGGCGATCGAAAACGCCGTCTCCGGCAGCGGCGAGCCGCTGCCGACCAGGATCGCACAGAGTTCCGCGTCGAAGGGAATCGCGCCGTCGGCGAGCGGCGCTTGCGTGTTCGGGTGTGAAGCGGGGTCCCAGTAGCCGTCGACGAGCAGCGGCACCTGGATCGGCGGCAGCGGCGAGGCAATCGGCAGCAGTTGCGGGCAGCTGGAAAAATGGAAGCGGATGCGCGACGGCTTGCCGGAGGCGTTCGCCGCGAGAATCGCGTGGCGCAGGCCGAACAGGTTGCCCGGATCGTCGCTGATCGAGGTCACGAGCCAGGTGCTCGCGCCGAGGTCGTCGTTCGACGTTTCGTAAGCGCCGCGGTCGGGCGCGCTCCCCTGTACGCGCTGCGCGCCGGCCGCGTCGACGTCGCCGATGACCAAAGGCACCGGCATGCCGGAGTTGATCGCCGGCGACGGCGTGCCGAGGCGGTATTTCGGCTCGCTCGTGGTCAGGTTCGGGTTGCTGGTGAGGTTGTTGGCGGAGGCGGCCGACAACCAGTCGCAACCACTGCAGTTGAGCCAGGTGTTGTTCATCGCCAGTGGCGGGGGCGACGACGGGACGTTGGCGAGGACGAGGTCGAGGGTGCCGTTGTTCCAGAGGATGTTGTTGTAGAGCGCGGCGGGCGTCAGCGCATAGGCGGAGAACACGAGCCCGGGTCCCGCATTCGCGGTGATCGTGTTGTTCACGACCATGACCGGATTTTCCGGGTACAGGGCGCCGATCTTCACCGCCGCCGCGGCGTTCGCATTGTCGTGCACGATGCTGTCGCGCAGGACCAGGCCGCCGGTCGCGTTGAGCTGCAGGATGCTGTCGTTGATGCCTGCGACCGCGTTGGCGCCGACGTCGAGGTTCGACGCGGTCAGGAGGTCGTCATAGGCGTTCACCCCCAGGGTGATCGCATGCGTGCCGGCCGGTGGCTTGAGGCGCGTGAACGACAGGCCGCGCACGCCGAGCGCGCCGCCGTAGTTGCGGATGCGCACGAAGCTTCCGGCCGCGGCCTGGCCGTCGAGGACCGTGTCCGCGGGGCGCGGCACCGGGTTTGCCGCGCACGAGGCATAGCCGCCTTCGAGCTGCAACGCATGCGCGTCGGTGACGTCGACGTCGAGCGCGGTGATGGCATAGGTGCCGGTGAGCAGATGGATGGCGTCGTCGGCGCCATTGCCCTTTGCCTGCTGCAGTGCGGCAGCCAGTTCGGCCGTCGAGCCGACGCAGTAGGTGTCGGCCGCGGCGGGCGCAGCGACGGCGATGCCGGCCAGCAGCAGTGACCAGATGGGATGACGCGACATGCGAAGTCTCCGGGGGTCCGTTCCCGGTCCTTACGCAAACGGGATCGCCCGGCTGACAACCACCGTCGCCGGCACGCCACCGCGCTCGCCGATGGCGCCGCGGCACGCGGCCCGGCGCGCTGCAGGTTCAGCGCAGGAAGATCAGGTACAGCAACGCCCCGAGCACGCCGAACTTGACGACGTAGTAGACGTGCTTGTTCCACTCGCGCAGGCGCTTGGCCGGCTGGCGCAGCTTGTAGAACCAGCCGAACGCGCGGTTGAGGCCGCCGGTGCGGTCGGCGTCGGTGTTCGGCGAACTCGCCGCGGCGACGAAATGGCGCGCGACGAAGCGGTTGAGCGCGGCCGCCCAGCGCCAGCGCATCGGCCGTTCGACATCGCAGAACAGGATGATGCGGTTGGCCCCGGTGCCGTTCTCGGCGCGATGGATGTAGGTCTCGTCGAACATCACCGCTTCGCCGTCGCGCCAGCTGTAGCGTTCACCGTCGACTTCGATGTAGCAGCGGTCGTCGCCCGGCGTGACGAGACCGAGGTGGTAGCGCAGCGAGCCGGCATAGGGATCACGGTGCTTGCGCAGTTCGCCGCCGGGTGGCAGCTCGGCGAACATCGCCGCCTTCACGCTCGGAATCGAGCGCAGCAGTTCGGTCGTGCGCGGGCACAGTTCGCGCGCGGACGGGTGCGCGTCGTCGTACCACTTGAGGTAGAAGCGCTTCCAGCCGCGGCGGAAGAACGAATTGAAGCCGACGTCGTTGTGCCGGTCGGACGCCTTGATCTGCTGCGCCTCGCGCAACGCGAGCGCTTCGGCGCGGATTTCCTGCCAGCGCTCGCGCAGCGGCGCGAGTTCGGGGAAACGCTCGACGCCGACGTAGCGCCCGTTCGGCACGCCCGAGCACGCGTACAGCAGCACGTTGAGCGGCGCCATGAAGGTCGAGTGGTCGGTGATCTGGCGCGTCAGGCGCAGGCGCACGCGGCCGCGGAAATGCACGTACGCCGCGCACGCGAGGAACACCACGAGGACGATCCACTTGATCACGCTTGCCGCTCTCCCGCGGGCGAACGGCGCCCGCAACTTCGTAGGATAGCGTTGGGGGCGCTGCGGTGCAGCAGGGGCGGGGATTCGGGATTCGGGATTGGCTGCGCTCGGCGCTCACGGATTGCGGCAAGCTGACCGGGCCGTCGCATCGCGCCGCAGGTCAGGCGGAAATCGCCAACCGCTCACTCCGGTACACCCACGCCGTGACCAGGCAGGCGAGCAGCGCCGCGAGCGCGGTCGCGGCGAAGCAGAGGCCGAACTGGTACGGCGCGATCGGATCGCCGCGCAGCAGGCGCATGATCGTGACCTGCTGGCCCATCAACGGCACCGCATACATCCAGTCCTGCGTCTTGAGCGGGTACAGCGACAGCAGCAGGGTCGGGATCGCCGGCACGAACATGAGCAGCGACAGGTAGGTCTGCGCCTCGCGGAAACTCTTCGCGAACGCGGCCGCGAGCGTCTGCAGGCTCGCCAGCAGGACCACCAGCGGCAGCATCACGAGCAGGGTGAGCGCGGCGAAGTGCAGGCCGAGCTCGAGGCTCATGCCGAGCTTGTGCGTCGGCAGGAAGCGTCCGGCGATCGAGAACGCGGTGATGCCGAGCAGCAGCGTCGTCAGTGCGAACGCGCTCGTCGCGCCGAGCTTGCCGGCGAGCAGGCCGCCGCGCGACACCGGGTTCGCCAGCAAGGGTTCGAGCGATTGCCGTTCGCGCTCGCCCGCGGTGGTGTCGATCGCCAGCGCCATCCCACCGATGAACACGCCGAGGATGAAGAAGTACGGCAGCATGCCGAACAGCGTGCCGCTGCGCGCCTGCGCCGTCGACTGGTCGCGCTCGGCGACGACGAGCGGGCGCGTCAGCGCCGGCGCGATGCCGCGCGCGACCAGGCGCATCGCGCCGTTCTGGGCGGCATACGCGTCGAGCAGGCCGCGCAGGCGCGCGACCGGGCCCTGTGCATCGCGCTGCGACTGGTCATAGACGAGCTCGACCTGGGCCGGGTCGCCGGCGTTCCAGGCGGCGGCGTAGCCGGCCGGGATGCGCAACACGAGATCGACTTCCTGCTCGCGCACGGCACGCTCGGGATCGGCCGGCGCGTCCCTGATCTCGACGCCCGCGCGCCGCAGCGCGGCGATCAGGTTGGGCGCGTTCGCGGCGCCCGCGACCGGCACCGGCAGCGCCTTGTCCGCCTTGTCGAACTCGCGCGTGACCGCCGCATTGATGATCAGCACGAACATCAGCGGCGCCATCAGCGGGCCGGTCAGCAGCGTATTGATGACGGTGCGGCGATCGCGCAGGTTCTCGCGCACCTCCTTCCAGAACACGGTCAGCGCGGCCTTCATGCGGCGAGTCCTTCTTCCGAACCGATGATCTTCACGAACGCGTCCTCGAGCGTCGCCGCGCCGGTCTGCGCGCGCAATGCGTCGGGCGCGGCATTGGCGACGACGCGGCCGCGCGCGACGACGACGACGCGGTCGCAGAGCGCGCCGACCTCCTGCATGATGTGGCTGGAGAACAGCACGCAGCGGCCTTCCTGCTTGAGCCGCAGCATGAACGCGCGCATCGCGCGCGTCGCCATCACGTCGAGGCCGTTGGTCGGCTCGTCGAGGATCACGTTGCGCGGGTCATGCACGAGCGCGCGCGCGATCGCGGTCTTGACGCGCTGGCCCTGCGAGAAGCCCTCGGCACGCCGGTCGATGATGTCGGCCATGTCGAGCGCGCGGACCAGCGCGTCGATGCAACTCGTGCGCGTCGCCGGGTCGAGCCCGTGCAGGCGCGCGAAGTAGTCGATGTTCTCGCGCGCGCTCATGCGCTTGTACAGCCCGCGCGCATCCGGAAGCACGCCCAACCGCCGGCGCACGCCGGCAGGGTCGACGGCGGCATCGATGCCGTCGACGAGCACGTTGCCCCGGTCCGGTCGCATCAGCGTGTAGAGCATGCGCAGCGTGGTCGTCTTGCCGGCGCCGTTCGGGCCGAGCAGGCCGGTGATCTCGCCGTCGCGCGCGACGAACGAGACGCCGTCGACCGCGCGCACCTCGCCGAACGCCTTGTGGAGGTCGCGGACTTCGATCATGGCGCGGCTCCGTTGTAGTCGATGAAGGCGGGGGTCGCGCTGAAGTCTGCGATGCAGCCCGCGTCGAGCGCGGCCGCGTCGAGCGTGTCGACGAAGCGCGCGACGAGCTTCGGGAAGCAGCCGCGCCCCATGACGCTGTGGCCGAGCCCCTTCGCGACCAGCACGCGCGATCGCGGCAACGTCGACGCGATGCGTTCGGCGTAACGCGGTGGCGTGACCGGGTCGAATTCGCCGCCGATGACGAGCACCGGCAGGTCGCCGCGCAGTGGCTGCGTGAAGTCGGCCGGACGGTTGCCGTGCGGCCAGATCGCGCACTGCGCGCGCAGCGTTTCGACGAACTCGCTGCCGAGCAGCGTGCCTGCATCGGCCGGGTTCGGCACCGCGCGGTCGGCGTCCTCGCTGCACACGACCGACAGTTGCATCGCGCTTTCGGACAGCTCCTCCATCTGGCGTTCGAGCATGCGCATCTGCGCGGCCAGCGAGGCGTAGTCGCCATCGAGGGCGCGGGCGATGGCGAGCGGCAGCAGCGCGCTCGTTTCCGGGAGGTAGGCATACATGCGCGCGAGCGCGGCCAGCGACCGCTCGCCGAGGCGCCGCGTGCCCGGCGCATTCGAGTACGGATCGCGGAAGGCGACGTCGACCGGCTGCGCGCGCAGGCGCTCGCGCAGGCGCTGCAGGTTCGCCCATGGGTCGCCGACCGCCTTGGCGCAGGCGGCATCCGCGGCGCAGGCGGCGAACTGCGCCTGCAGCGCGGCATCGAGGTTGATCGCGAATTCGCTGCCGAGCGCCTGGTCATTAGGCACGGCGCTGTCGAGCACGAGGCTGCGGATCGCCTCCGGGTGGTGCAGCGCGTACTGCTGGGCCACGCGCGTGCCGTAGGAAACGCCGACGAGGTCGAAGCGCGGCGAGCCGAGCGCGGCACGCACGGCTTCGAGGTCGGCGACCGCGTCGGTGGTGGTGTAGAACCGGGGGTCGGCGTGCTGCGCGACCCCGGCGAGGCAGGCGCGCGTCGTCGCCTGCACGCGCCCGGGGTCGAACGGCAGCTCGTCGCTGCCCTCGTCGGCGGCGCGCGCGCAGGTCAGCGCATTCGAGCCGCCGGTACCGCGCTGGTCGAGCAGCAGCACGTTGCGGCGCTCGAGCAGCGGCGCGAAGCTCGCGCGCACGCCCGGCCACGCCGACGTCGCCGCCTGGCCTGGCCCCCCGGCGAGCAGCACGACGAGGTCGCGCGCGGCGAGCGGCGCGGTCGATCGCGCCAGCGCGAGCTTCAGCGCGATCCGGCGCCCCTGCGGGTGCGCGCGGTCTTCCGGCACCTGCATCGGGGCGCAGAACGCCGAGGTGGTCGCGGCGCTGTGGGACTGGCCGAGCTCGCAGGCTTCGAACGCGAGCGAACCGAGCATGAAGCCGCGTTCACCGGCCTTCTGCACGATGTCGGCGCCCGGCTCCTCCGGCCGTGCGTGGCTGCGCTGCCACAGCGCCTTGCCGGCGAGCGCGGCCAAGCCGAGGGCGACGACCGCCATGCGGGTCAGGTTGCGTTTGTCCATCTCAGTCCTCCGGATCGAAGATCGCTTCGATCGGCTTGCGGAACAGCCGCGCGATGCGGAACGCGAGTGGCAGGCTCGGGTCGTACTTGCCCGTCTCGATCGCATTGACGGTCTGGCGCGACACGGCGAGCTGCTCCGCCAGCTGGCCCTGCGACCAGCCTTTCGCCTCGCGCAACGTGCGTACCTCGTTGTTCATCGGTAGCGCCGGTGCGCCCACAGCTGCGCGACCAGGTAAATGCCGATCAGCGCCGGCGCGGCGAAGATCATGCGCACGTGGACGATGCCGGCGCCGTCGAGCAGGCCGAGCGCGAGCAGCAGCGGCACGCCGAACGCGAGCGCCGAAGTCGCCGCCTCGAGCTCG
The DNA here is from genome assembly GCF_004342425.1 of Dokdonella fugitiva. Classification (GTDB taxonomy): domain Bacteria; phylum Pseudomonadota; class Gammaproteobacteria; order Xanthomonadales; family Rhodanobacteraceae; genus Dokdonella_A; species Dokdonella_A fugitiva. Next base: position 798,006 of record NZ_SLWQ01000001.1, read on the forward strand.
ATGCGCTGGCGCAGCTCGTCGGTCGCGCGGATGCGGCGGAATTCCAGCGCGACGAAGCCGAGCACGGGCGGCACCGGCGCGAGCGCCGCGGCGGCGCGCGCCCCCGCTGTGGTGAAGTCCGGGCCGAACACGAAGGCGAGCGCGATGCCGCCGAGGTACAGCACCATCAGCAACGCGGTTAGACGCCAGTAGCGCGGCGTGGTGCCGGCACAGAAGTAGTCGCGGAACATGGGCCGGGCCTGTCAAGTACGCTTGACACAAGCGTGCTCCCTCGCCGCGCGTCGTGTCAAGCGTCCTTGACACGCGGCGCCGCGCTGGTTGCCGCACTCGCGCAAATTTCGCGCGCGATCGCGCGAATGCGACGCCTCGCGCCTACGTGGATCCACGGATTGTCACGCTCTGCCGAAATGTGACGTGGTTCTCAGTTGGCACACCCCTTGCTTATACCCCTGCGCCTGCGCTTGTCGACGACCCCTGAACGGGTCGATTTCGCTCGATGCGGGTTTTCCGTCCGCGACTGGACATTCTTTCTGAAGGGGTACACGGTCATGCTCTCCAACAAGGTTCGCATCCTCACGCTCGCGCTCGCGACCTGTTTCGCCGGTTCCGCGTTCGCCGCGACCGACAGCACCACGTTCAACGTCAAGCTCACGATCACCAGCACCTGCGACATCCACACCACCGCGGCGACCGACGTCAATTTCGGCACCGTCTCCTCGACCGCGGTCAACGTCGACGCCGACGGCGCGCTCAACATCAACTGCACGCCGCAGACCGCCTACACGATCGCGCTCGACAACGGCCAGAACGGCGCCGACGTCAACACGCGCAAGATGAAGAACGGCTCCAACCTCGTGCCGTACCAGCTCTATCGCGCGACGACGCGCACCGCGGCGGACGTCTGGGGCAGCACGACGGGTGCCGGCGGCAACGTCTATTCCGGCAGCGGCACGGGCGCGACGCAGAACGTGCCGGTCTACGGCCGCGTGCCGAGCGCGAACTTCCCGGCGCTGAGCTATACCGACGTCGTCACCGCGACGGTCACGTACTGAGGCGATGCCGATGCGCGGGCGAATGAACCACGGCACGGCGCTGCTCGCGTCCTCGCTGCTTTCGCTCGCGCTCGCCGGCGCGGCCGGGGCCACGGGCCTGCAGGTCGCACCGACGACGCTCAACCTCGGGCCGGCGCAGAACGCCGACGGCCTCTGGCTCACCAATACGAGCGCCGAAGCGCTGCACGCGCAGGCTCGCGTGTACGAATGGACGCAAAGCGGCGGCGAGGACCACCTCGAGCCGTCGCGCGCGCTCGCGATCAGCCCGCCGATGCTGCAGCTCGCCCCGGGCGCGCGCCAGCTCGTGCGCGTGATCCGCGTCGGCGCGCCGCCGGCGCGCGCGGAGGCGGCGTACCGCATCATCGTCGATGAACTGCCGGTCGACGAACCCGCGGCGGACGCGAAAGCGCCGCCGCCGGCGAGCGCAGCCACCCAGCTCAAGTTCGTGCTGCGCTACTCGATCCCGGTGTTCGTCACGGCCGAGGGCCAGTCCGGCCCCGACCTGCATGGGACGCTGGTCGAGCGCGACGGCGAAACCGCGCTCGAACTGCGCAACGACGGTGGCACGCATGCGCAGCTCGGCAACCTCGCCCTCGAGTCGCGGGGCCGGCGCAGCGAACTCGTGCCCGGCCTGGTCGGCTACGTGCTGCCCGGCAGCACGATGCGCTGGCCGGTGAAGATCCCGGCCGGCACGCAGGACGCGCAGTTGCAATCCCGGATCAACGGCGATGCAGTCGAACGCGTTGTGGCGGCGATCGGCGCGCGCCCGTAGGGTGCTGGCGCGCTGCCTCGCCGCGGTCGCCCTCGCCCTGGCTTCCGCGCACGGCCACGCACAGGCGACGGACGGCGGCCTCATCGCCGACGACGAGGCGTGGGTGCGCGGCACGAGCCTCTACCTCGACGTCACCCTCAACCGCGTCGCGACCGGCCACATCGCGCATTTCGACCAGCGTGACGGGGCACTGTGGGTGCGCGCGTCCACCCTGCGCGCGCTCGGCTTCGTGATCGAACCCGGTGCCAGCGATCCGATGCCGCTGGCCGCGCTCGGCGACGTGGTCGTCGACTTCGACGCGGAGCGCCAACACCTTTCGCTCACCGCGCCACTCGCGCGGCTCGCGCTCGCGACGCAGACGCTCAATGCGGGATCGGCCGAGACGCCGCGCGCGACGAGTTCGCCCGGCGCGGTGCTCGGCTACGACCTGTACGCGACCGCGGGCGAGGGCACGCGCTCGCTCGCCGCGACCGCCGACCTGCGCGCGTTCGCCGACCGCGCCGGCGTGTTCGAGACGACCGCGATCATGCGCGGCGCGCGCGCCGACGGCGGCGGTTGGCGTGGCGACTCGGCGCGCCTGGATTCGAACTGGCAGCTCGCCTTCCCCGATTCGATGCTGCGCCTGCGCGTCGGCGACACCGTCACGGACGCGCTCGACTGGACGCGCGCCACGCGCCTCGGCGGCGTCTCGATCGGCACCGACTTCGGCCTGCAGCCGTACCGCGTGACGACGCCGCTGCCGGCCTTCTTCGGCTCGGCGACGCTGCCGTCCGCGGTCGACCTCTACGTCGACGGCGTGCGCCAGTACAGCGGCCAGGTCGCGCCCGGGCCGTTCCAGCTCAACACGATGCCGGTCGTCAACGGTGCCGGCAGCGCGCAGCTCGTTGTCACCGATGCACTCGGCCGCGCGAGCACGATCGACCTCTCGCTCTACGCGAGCCGGCAACTGCTCGCGCGCGGCCTGGCCGACTGGTCGGTCGACCTCGGCTGGGTGCGGCGCAACTACGGCATCACCTCGTTCGACTACGGCCGCGACCTGCTCGGCATCGGCAGCCTGCGCTATGGCGTCAGCGACCGCTTCACGCTCGAAGCGCACGCCGAGCACGCGCCCGGCCTCGCGCTCGGCGGCGTCGGCGGCGTCTGGCTGCTCGGCAGCCGCGGCGGCGTGCTCAGCGCCTCGCTCGCGCGCAGCCAGGCGCACGGCGACGGCGCCGGCCAGGTCTCGGTCGGTTACAACTGGGCCGACCGCCGCTTCGCGTTTTCCGTCGACAGCACGCGTGCGCAGAAGGGTTTCCGCGATGCCGCCTCGGCGTACGGCACGGCGCCGCCGCGCGCGACCGATCGCGCGACGTTCAGCGTAGCGACGGAGCACGCGGGCTCGCTCGGCCTCAACTACCTGCGCCAGGCCTACGAGGGCGAGCCCACCGCACGCTACGCCGGACTGTTCTGGTCCGACACGTTCGGCGGCACACTCTCGCTCAACATCGGTTTCAACCAGAACCTCGAGCACACGAGCGACCGCAGCGTGTTCGCCAACGTGACCTGGAGCCTCCCCAGCCGCCGCAGCGTGAGTGCCAGCGCGCAGCACCGGCGCGACAGCGACAACCTCGCCGTGCAGGCGAGCCAACCCGTTCCCGGCGACGGCGGTTTCGGCTGGCGCGTGCTCGCCCAGGGCGGCGACGGCGGCAACCATGGCGGCGCCGCGGAGGCGAGCTGGCTCGGCAACCGCGGCGCGGCGAGCATCGGCGTCAGCGCGCTCGGCGACAGCCACTACGGCTACGGCGACGCGAGCGGGGCATTCGCGTTCATCGGCGGCCATGCGTTCGCCTCGCGCGCGATCGACGACGCGTTCGCGGTGGTCTCGACCGACGGCATCGCCGGCGTGCCCGTGCAACTCGAGAACCGCACGATCGGCCACACCGACGAGGATGGCCTGCTGCTCGTCGCCAGGCTCAACGCCTACCAGCACAACCGCCTCTCGATCGACCCGATGCAGCTGCCGGCGAACATGCAGGTCGAGCGCGTCAGCGCCGATGCGACGCCGGGCGACCGCGCCGGCACCTTCGTGCGCTTCGGCATGAAGCAGTCGCGCGCGGCGCAGGTCGCGCTCGTCGACGCGAAGGGCACGCCGCTCGCGATCGGCAGCCGCGTGCGCATCGAAGGCCGCGACGGTGACGCCGCGCTGGTCGGCTTCGACGGCGTCGTCTACCTGGAAGGGCTCGAACGGAGCCAGCGCGCACGCGTGGACGGCCCGGCCGGCGCCTGCAGCGTGCGCATCGACGTGCCCGACTCGAAGGACGTGATCGCGCAGCTCGGCCCGCTGCGCTGCGTCGAGGAGAAACCAAGATGACCCGCATCCGCGCACGCATGGCCGTGCTGCTGTCGTGCCTCTCCGCCGCGCACGGCGCGTCGGCGGCGACGAGCTGCAGCGTCACCTCGATGACCGACCTCGCGTTCGGCAACGTCGACCCGACCGGCACCCTGGTCGACACCACGGCGACGCTCAACTACCGCTGCACGTTCACCGGGATCCTCAGCGGCTCGTCGGTGACGCTGTGCTTCAACATCGGTCCGGGCTCGGGCGGCACCGGCTACACGCCGCGCACGATGAAGGCCGGCAGCGAGTCGATGAACTTCCAGATCTACAGCGATGCGGCGCGCAACGTCGTCTGGGGCTCGTCCACCGCGCCCGGCCTGCCCGCGGTGACCACGCACATGCAGTTGAGCACGGTCCTCGGCACGACCACCCAGAACGGCAGCCTCACGCTTTATGGGCGCGTGCCGGCCGGGCAGACCAGCCTCGCCGCCGGCGCGTACTCGAGCCTGTTCACCGGCAACGGCGCGCAGATGACCTACAACGCGAGCGAGGGATTCCTCGGGCCACCGGCGTACCCGGCGACGTGTACCGGCGACGGCAGCGACAACTTCGATTTCCAGGCGAGGGCGAGCGTCGCCTCGCTTTGCCGGATCGGCACGGCCAGCGACATGAACTTCGGTTCGGCGCCGAGCAACTTCGGCGCGAACATCGACCAGCAATCGACGATCACGATGACCTGCACGCGCAACACCGCGTGGCAGGTGGGCCTCGACAACGGCCAGAACGCGCTCGGCACGACCCGCCGCATGGCCGGCGGCGCCGGCCGCGTCGCCTACGAGCTCTACCGCAACAGCGCGCGCACCCAGCGCTGGGGCACGACCCTCAATACCGACACGCTGACCGGTAGCGGAACCGGCCTCGCGCAGGCGCTCACCGTGTACGGGCGCGTCGCCCCGCAGGCACCGATGCCGGCCGGCGCCTACAGCGACAAGATCACGGTTACCGTGACCTACTGACGGTCAGCGCGAGGAGACGTATTTCTCGCGGCGGATGTGCGGTACCGGCAGGCCCGCTTCCTTGAGCATCGCGAACGCCTCGTCGACCATGTTCGGGTTGCCGCACAGGTAGGCGATATCGGTCGCCGCGTTCGGGCCGAGCTCGCCGAGCGCGACCTGCGCGCGGCCGTGGCGGTCGTGCGGGCGCGGCACCGCGCGCGGCGTGCGGCTCAGGCACGGATGGAACGTGAAGCCGGGCACTTCGCGCGCGAAGGCCTCGAACTCCTCGCCGTAGAGCAGCTCGCCCTCGTTGCGCGCGCCGTAGACGAGCGCGAACGTGCAACCGCGCGACTGCGTGAGCGTGCGGATCTGCGGCAACATCGCGCGATACGGCGTGACGCCGGTGCCGGTGGCGACGAGCAGGTAGCGCGCGTTGGTGTCGCCGTCCATGAGGCAGAAGCGCCCGTACGGACCGCTCGCCTCGATCGTGCCGCCCTCGTCGAGCGTCGACAGCAGTTCGGTCGCGGCACCGCCCTCGACATACGACACGGCGATTTCGATGCGCTGCACCGGTCCCTTGCCGTCGCCGACCGTCGCGACCGAATAGCTGCGCTTGGTCGGCTTGCCGTCGGCGTAGTGGAAGTGGATCTGCAGGAACTGGCCCGGCACGAAAGCGAACGGCGCCCCGTCCTCGCGCTCGAACGCGAGGTGGCGGACGGTGGGGGCGAGCATGTGGCTCGCGGCGAGGCGGAGCTTGAAATGTTCCATCGAGACCGAACGTAGGACGCGCAAAACGGCCCGCTATACTACCAGCAGCCGCCGAGCGACCCCGTCCCGGCCCCTCCCCAAGGCTCCATGACCACGATCCCCGCGCTCGACGTCGTCGAGCTCAAGAAGACCTACTCGAACGGCGTCGAGGCGCTCAAGGGCGTCTCCCTGTGCGTCCAGCCCGGCGATTTCTTCGCCCTGCTCGGCCCCAACGGCGCCGGCAAGTCGACCCTGATCGGCATCCTGTCCTCGCTCGTCAACCCGAGCGGCGGCGACGCGCGCATCTTCGGCGTGTCGATCCGCGAGCAGCGCAGCGCCGCGATGCGCCTGATCGGCCTGGTGCCGCAGGAGCTCAACTTCAACATGTTCGAGAAGCCGTTCGACATCTGCGTGAACCAGGCCGGCTTCTACGGCATTCCGCGCGCCGAGGCGGCGGGGCGGGCGGAGAAGTACCTCAAGCAGCTGCAGCTCTGGGACAAGGCGTTCCAGCCCGCGCGCACGATGTCCGGCGGCATGAAGCGCCGCCTGATGATCGCGCGCGCGATGATGAGCGAGCCGAGGCTCCTCATCCTCGACGAGCCGACCGCCGGCGTCGACATCGAAATCCGCCGCTCGATGTGGAAGTTCATCAGCGCGATCAACGCGGCCGGCACCACCGTCATCCTCACCACTCACTACCTCGAGGAAGCCGAGCAGCTCTGCCGCAACATCGCGATCATCGACAAGGGCCGCATCATCGAGAACACGACGATGAAGGCGCTCCTGTCCAAGCTCGACGTCGAAACCTTCGTGCTCGATCTCGAGCAACCCGCGACGGCGCTGCCCGACGTGCCCGGCGTCGCCTTCACGCGCATCGACGAGGTGACGCTGGAGGCGGAAATGTCGCGCGAGCACGACCTCAACTCGATGTTCGCCGCTCTCAGCGAACGCGGCATCGCCGTGCGCTCGATGCGCAACAAGGCGAACCGCCTGGAAGAACTGTTCGTGCGCCTCGTCGAGGGCGGTGCCGCCGACGCGGCGAAGGCGGTCGCATGAGCGCCAACGCCAACCTCGTCGCCTTCGGCACGATCACCCGCCGCGAGGTCGTGCGCATCCTGCGCATCTGGATGCAGACACTGCTGCCTTCGGCGATCACGATGACGCTCTATTTCGTCATCTTCGGGCGCATGGTCGGCAGCCGCATCGGCGAGGTCGCCGACGGCGTGCAGTACATCGACTACATCGTGCCCGGCCTCATCATGATGGCGGTGATCACCAACAGCTACGGCAACATCTCCTCGTCGTTCTTCGGTTCCAAGTTCGGCCGCTACGTCGAGGAAATGCTCGCTTCGCCGATGCCGAGCTGGGTCGTGCTCGCCGGCTACGTCACCGGCGCGGTGCTGCGCGGGCTGATGGTCGCGCTGATCGTGCTCGCGATCTCGCTGTTCTTCACGCGCATCCACCTCTACCACCCGTGGATCACGCTCTCGACCGTGCTGCTCACCGCGGTCGTGTTCTCGCTCGCCGGCTTCGTCAACGCGGTCTACGCGAAGAAGTTCGACGACATCGCGCTGGTGCCGACCTTCGTGCTCACCCCGCTGACCTACCTCGGCGGCGTGTTCTATTCGGTCAACCAGCTCGGCACGCCATGGCGCGAGATCAGCCATGCGAACCCGATCCTCTACATGGTCAATGCGTTCCGCTACGGGCTGCTCGGCATCAGCGACATCCCGATGTGGACCGCCTACGCGGTCATGCTCGCGTTCGCGGTCGTGCTCGCGGCCATCGCGCTGACGCTGCTGCGGCGCGGTGTCGGGTTGCGGAGCTGAGGGGTCGCCGGCGGCACGCGCTGCGCGCGTACCGCCCTGCAGAGCATCGAGACATCCGCCGCCTGGGCCTTCGGCCCTCTCCTTCGTCCACCCCCGCGAACGCTGCGTCGCCGCCGCGCCGACTGGTGCGCGCACGACGCCGGCCCTACCTTGTTCGCCAGCGGTGCCCGCTGCGGGCACGAAGGACACGACGATGATCGAACGCAGGCCGTTCAACCAGCTCGGCGGGGCCGACCACGGCTGGCTCAAGGCGAAGCACCACTTCTCGTTCGCCGGCTACCACGACCCCTCGCGCATGGCGTGGGGCAACCTTCGCGTGTGGAACGACGACGAGATCGCCGCGCAGACCGGCTTCCCGCCGCATCCGCACGCGGACATGGAAATCATCACCTACGTGCGCGACGGCGCGATCACGCATCGTGACAGCCTCGGCAACCAGGGCCGCACGGTGGCCGGCGACGTGCAGGTCATGAGCGCGGGTAGCGGCATCCAGCATGCCGAGTACAACCTCGAGCACGAGACCACGCGCATCTTCCAGATCTGGATCCTGCCCACGCGCCGCGGCGGCGAGCCATCGTGGGGCGCGCGGCCGTTCCCGAAGGGCGATCGTTCCGGCCGCTTCGTCGCGCTCGCCAGCGGCATCGCCGGCGACGGCGACGCCTTGCCGATCCGCACCGACGCGCGCGTGCTCGGCGCGACGCTCAGGGCCGGTGAATCGGTGCGCTACGAACTCGGCGCCGGCCGCCACGCCTATCTCGTGCCTGCCGCCGGCCGCATCGAGGTCGACGGCGTGCGCATCGATGCGCGTGATGGTGCGGCGATCCGCGACATCGATGCGTTCAGCGTGACCGCGCTCGACGACGCCGAGGTCGTGCTCGTCGACAGCGCCTGAACAGCGCCGCCGTGCCGCGGTGTCCTCGCTGTCGCCGGTCGCCTATCATGCGCGGTGACCATCGGCGACGGACGAGGGCGCGGCATGCAGCATTCGGCACGGTGTCGCATCGCGGCAGTCCTCGCGGCCGGATGGCTGTGCGTGGTGCTGCCTTGGGCGCGCGCCGCCGCGCCATCGCCACTGCCGGAGCTTCCACTCGGCCTCGCGGGTGACGTGTACGCGATGGCGCGCCAGCCCGATGGGCGGCTGGTCATCGGCGGCGACTTCTCGATGATCGACGGCGTCCAGCGCAGCCATCTCGCGCGGCTGCGCGCGGACGGTTCGCTCGACCCGGACTGGGCCCCTTCCGTCGATGGCACGATCCGCGCGCTCGCCGTCGATGCGGCCGGACGCGTCTATGTCGGCGGATCGTTCGCCGCCGTCGATGGCGAACCGCGCCACGACATCGCGCGCATCACGGCCGGCCCGCACGGCGACGTCGATCGCACGTGGAACCCGGGCAGGAACATCGACACCACGCAGGGCGTCGCTGCCCTCGCCGTCGGCGTGCATGGCGACGTGTTCGCGGCCGCGGAGATCACGTCCGCGCCGCTGGCCGGACGACATGCGGTGAAGATTTCCGCCGCCGGCCTCATCGACCCGCAATGGAACCCGAGCCTGCGCAGCGGCGTGCACGCGATCCGGCCCGATTCGAAGGGCTTCCTGTACGTCATCGGCGGCGCGTCCAACGGCGGTGTCGCCGTGCACAAGGTCGCCGAGAGCGGCCGCGGCGACGCCGTTGCCGGCTGGCAGCCCGCGTTCGGGGGTCCGCCGCGTGCAACGGCGGTCGGCGCGGACGGCTCCCTCTACCTCGCCGCCCCGGCGTCCGGCTTCCCCGCGACGAGCGGCGCGGCACCGCGATTCGTCGCGCGCATCGCGGCCGGCAGCGACGGCCGCTTCGATCCGGCGTGGAATCCGCCGTGTCCGGCGCCGGTCACCGCGCTCGCCGTCGACGGCGATGCCGTCTTCGCGGCGCTCGACGGGAACGGCGACGATCGACCGCAACTCGTGCGCTGGTCCGCCCGTACCGCTGCGATGGCATGGCGCACGCCGGGCGGAGGCGTGCGGCTGCTCGCGCCGGGCGCCGGCGGCTCCGTGTACGCGAGCGGATCGGCGCTGCCTTCGCGCCTCGCCCTGGCACGCCTCGCCGGCGCGGACGGGCGGCTCCTTGCAAGCGCGGACGCGGCAAGGCCCGGGGCCGTCCATGCCATCGCCGTCGCGCCCGACGGCGGCAAGATCGTCGGCGGCCATTTCGCCGTCGCCGGCACGAGCCTGCGCGACAACCTGCTGCGACTGGATGCGCAAGGCCGGCTCGACGCGACATGGCATCCGTCCACCGCACTGCGCAGCGTCGACGCCCTCGCGGTCGGCCCGCAGGGCGAGGTGTACGCCGGCGGCGAATCGACCGTGGCGTCGTACCCGACGACGTACCAGAGTACCTCGATGATCGTCCGCGTCGGTGGCAGTGGCGAGGGCGCGGTCGATGCCGGCTGGAACGTCGTCGTCGACGGCTGGGTCCACGCGCTCGCGCCCGACGCGCATGGCGGGCTCCACGTGGGCGGCTACTTCGCCCACGTGGCCGGCCTCGCCCGCGAGCATTTCGCGCGCCTGTCGCTGCGCGATGCGGGCGTGCTCCCGGCCTGGGACACGCCGATGTACCCGGTCAACGCGATCGTCGTGGACGAGGCCGCGGACGCGCTCTACCTCGCCGACGGCTACGGCACGTACTCGCTCCCGCTGGGCGGCGGCAACTCGCTCGCGCGCTTCTCGAATGCGACCGGCAGCCTGCGCTGGCGGCGAAGCCTGCCAGGCATGCCCGCTGCGCTCGCGCTCGCGCCGGACGGCATGCTCTACGTCGGCGGCGAGTTCATCGCCGGCGATGCGACGAGCGACGTGCTCGCATTTTCGACCGCCGGCGAACCCGACGCGCCGTGGAACGCGGCGACCACGACGCACGACGGCCATCGCATCGCTTCCGCGCTGCTCGTCGACGGCGACCTCGTCGTCGTCGGCGGCACGCGCTACAGCGACTTCCCGTATGCGGCAACGTCGAGCCTGGTCCGGCGGTCGCGCGTCGACGGCTCCGAATCGGTGCCGCCCGCCGTCGTCGACGGCGCAGCGATCCACGCGATCACCCGTGCGCCCGACGGCATCTACATCGGCGGCCAGTTCGACGCCGTCGACGGCATCACGCGCGTCGGCCTCGCCGCACTCGCCGATGGCTCCGCCGCACCGATGCCCATGCACTCGCGGCACGCACGCCCGCAGGCACCCGCGCGCACCGCAGGCGACGACGCGGTGCGCTGACCACGCGCCGCGTGGCCCGCGCGCCCGCGTTGCGACGATCGCGCGCGCCCATGCGTCCAGCAAGGGCCGCGCGCGCGTGCCACCCCGCGCGGCCGTGGGCGGCATCGCCGGCAAGCGTGCGAAAATGCACCGCCGCCGATCGCACGACGATCCGCAATCCCCTGGGAGAACGAATGAACAAGACGATCCTTGCCCCGCTCGCGCTGTTCGCGGGCTTCGCCACCGCGCCCGCATCCGCCGCGGCCACCAGCCAGCCGCTGCCGGCCGACGTCGTGGCCGCGCGCGCCGCGGCCGCGCCGCGCGAAGCCGGCATCCATCGCCCGCTCGCCAAGGTCGAGGGCAACCACACCTCGCCCGGTACGCCGCTCGCCAACCGCTGGCGCGCCTATCCGCCGAGCTGCGCGTCCGATCCGCTGCCCGACAAGCCGGTCGCCCCGACGTACTCCATCAACATGCCGTTCTGGGCACGCAAGCCGTCCGACCTCAACCACGGCTATCTCGAGAACGTCACGGTCACCGTCTGGCGCCTGCCGTGCAGCAGCAGCGGCGCGGCGACGCCGTACAACGCCGACGGGCAGCCGAATTCGATCACGCTGCTGCGCATCGACCGCTCGACCGACCGCGAAGGCCACGACGACGTCTACCCGACCTTCCCGATCCTGCAGGTGAAGCAGGGCTCGATCGACTTCACGGTCACCGCGGGCAATGCGACCGTGCGCAACCCGAAGAGCTACCCGCGCGTCGCGTCCGAACCGAATACCGTGCGCGAAAGCGCGAACTACGACAACGCGATCATCGACAGCACGACCTTCGTGCTGGAGAACTTCCCCGACCCGGACGCCGGCTACTTCACCTACGGTGATGCGTTCACCCTGCGCGTCGACCCGAACGTGCCCGGCACGGTCCAGCCGGTCGACATCGCGGTGCCCGCCTATGCCGCGCCACAGGCCACGCCGCGCGCGATCGACGCCTACGCCGCCGCGCAATGGATCAACTACGCCGAAAACCAGAGCCTGCTCGCGCAGGTCACCGAGCAGCTGCAGGGCGATGGTTCGACCGTGCGCCAGCTCGTGCTCGACGTGCTGCTCGCCGACGACGACGGCGATCCGCTCTGGCTGGTCGGCAATGCCGCGTTCGCCGTCGGCCAGGCCAGCGTCGACGTCGACCTCATCTATCTCGGCGCGGGCCTCGAGCACGTGCCGTGGGGCCACGTGACCGTGACGACCACCGATTGCAACCATCTCACGCTCGACTACACCGCACGCGACGACGTCGCCGCGCCGGTGCCGGTGCTCGACGGACCTGTCACCTACGAACGCCTGTTCGCGCCGAACGGACTGGTCTGCGAGTGACGTCCCCGGCGGCGGGCGCGCGAAGCGCGCCCGCCGTCACGCATCGAGCGCGAAGAATGCGCGCGCGGTCGCGCTGGTGAGTGCCGCGGTCACGGCGACGTCCTCGCCGCGCGCGCGCGCCACGGCGGCGCAAACGTGGGCGAGGTACATCGGCTCGTTGCGGCGGTGCGACGGTTTCGGGTGCAGGTCGCGCGGCAGCAGGTACGGCGCGTCCGTTTCGATCATGAGGCGGTCCGCGGGTACGAGGCGCACGAGCTCGCGCAGGTGCTCGCCGCGGCGCTCGTCGCAGATCCAGCCGGTGATGCCGATGTGGCAGCCGCGGTCGAGGTAGTCGACGAGTTCGGCGCGCTCGCCGGTGAAGCAGTGCACGACCGCGCGACCGATGCGTCCGCGCACGCCGTCGAGGCAGGCGATGAAGTCCGCGTGCGCGTCGCGCTGGTGCAGGAACAGCGGCTTGCCGCTGTCGACCGCGATCGCGAGCTGGCGCTCGAACGCGGCGATCTGCGCCGCGTGCGGCGAATAGTTGCGGTAGTAGTCGAGTCCGGTTTCGCCGACCGCCTTTACCTCCGGCGTTGCGACGAGTTCGCGCAGTAGTTCGTCCGTGGCATCGTCGTACTCGTGCGCGTGGTGCGGATGCACGCCTGCGGTCGCATGCAGGAAGCCCGGATGGGCAAGGGCGAGCGCATGCGCGGCGCGGCTGCCACCCGCGCTCGCGCCGGTGACGACGATGCGCGACACGCCGTGCGCGCGCGCGCGGTCGAGCACCGCGTCGAAGTCGGGGCGGAACGATTCGTGCGTGAGGTTCGCGCCGATGTCGATCAGCGCCGGTACGGCATGCTTCATCGTCGGGTGGCTCTTCATCCGGCCGTGCAAACGCGCGATTATGCGCACTCCGCGACGGGCCCGCATCCGTCGGCGGTTCATTGCGAATTCATCGCCGCCCGGGGAAGCTCGCGCGGTCCAACTCGGGGAACCACCATGAAAAGCTCGCTCCGCCTGATGCTCACCTTGACCGCGGGCATCATTGCCGCGCACGCGGCTGCGGCGCCGGCCCCGGCGCCGGTCGACATACAGGCTGCGCACCAGGCCGCCGTCGACCACGTACGTGCCACCCTCGCCAATGCAGCGCGTGAAGCTGCCGCCGGCACGGCCAAGCGAAGCAAGGCGATGGGCAACAACGTGTTCCCCGGCACGCCGCTCGCGAACGAATATCGGGCCTATCCGCCGAGCTGCGCCGCGTGGCCGCTGCCGGACAAGGCAAGCGGCGTCGTTTCCACGGCACGCCTGCCCCTGTATACGCGCACGAGCGCAGGCAACGTACTCAATCCCGAAACCGTGACCATCTCGGTCTGGCGCGTGCCGTGCAGCAGTTCGGGCGCCGAGACGCCGTACAACAGCGACGGCGGCTACAACGCGATCACGTTGATGCGCATCGACCGCGACGCGGCCAATGAAGGTCACACGGACTACTTCCCGACGTTCCCGGCCCTGCAGATCACGCAGGGCAGCGTGGACTACAACGACGCCGCCAGCTACGTGCGCGCGGCGACGGAACCGAACACGTTCGTCTCCGACTTCATGTTCGATACGCCGGTGTTCAACAGCACGACGTTCGTGCTCGAGAACTACAATCTCGGCGCCGACTATCTGCACATGTACAACTACGCCTTCAAGCTGCGCGTACATCCGTATGCGGGCAACGTGACGCCGGCGGAGTTCTCGATCGCCGACTACGTGCCGACGCAGGCGACATACCCGGCCGCGTTCGAGCCGCTTCCGATCGACGGCTACCTGAGCGCCTCGTGGTACGACCCCGCGCACAATGGCGAAGGCATGCTCACGCAGGTCATCGACAACAACGCGAGCTCGCGCACGTTCTTCGCGGCGTGGTACACCTACGACCAGCTCGGCCTGCCGTACTGGCTCGTCATCCAGGGCACGCTGCCGCACTTCCGCACCGACCTCAACAACGTGCCGGTCTACTACACGAGCGGCGGCGGCTTCGCCGGCGATTTCGGTTCCAGCGTGAACCTCGCCAGCTGGGGCACCATCTCGGTGTCGTTCCCCGACTGCATGCACATGGCTTTCAGCTTCGACGGCCATACCGCGAGCGGCGACGGCGGCCCCGGTGGCAGCGGCACGCGCATCTGGACGCGCGTCGCCGACATCAACGGCCTCGCTTGCGAATAAGCCGCGCGCCTGGCTGCAACGACGATCCCGCCGCACGGCGGGATCGTTTTTTCCGGCACCCACGATGACTCCGCATGCGTGACGACGGCGCGCGCTTCCCGGTCGACGCGATCCTGCCCGGGCTGCTGCGCGCGCTCGCCGACGGCACGCGGCTCGTGCTCGAGGCGCCACCCGGCGCTGGCAAGACGACGCGCGTGCCGCCCGCGCTGCTCGACGCCGACTGGCTCGGCGGGCGCAAGGTGCTGCTGCTCGAGCCGCGCCGCATCGCCGCGCGCGCGGCGGCGGAATTCATGGCCGCGCAGGGCGGCAGCCGCGTCGGCGGGCTGGTCGGTTACCGCATCCGCTTCGAGAACCGCGTATCGGCCGCGACGCGCATCGAGGTCGTCACCGAAGGCATCCTCACGCGCCTGATCCAGGACGATCCCGAGCTCGGCGGCGTCGGCGCGATCCTCTTCGACGAATTCCACGAACGCCACCTGCACGGCGACCTCGGCGCCGCGCTCGCGCTCGACGTGCAGGCGAACCTGCGCCCGGACCTGCGCCTCGTGATCATGTCGGCGACGCTCGACGGCGAGCGCGTCGCGCGCTGGTTCGACGCGCCGCGCCTCGCCAGCGAAGGGCGCAGCCATCCGGTGCGCGTCGTGCATCCACCCGCGCGCAGCGGCGAAGCGTGGCCCGATCGCGGCTGGCCGTTCGGCGTGCGCCGCGCGATCGAGACGGCGCTCACCGACGGCGAGGGCGACGTGCTCGTGTTCCTGCCGGGCAAGCGCGAGATCGAACGCGTGCACGCCGCGCTCGCCGGCATCGGCGACGCGGTCGACGTGGTGGCCCTGCACGGCGACCTCGCCCTCGCCGAGCAGCACGCGGCGCTTTCCGCCGCCGCGCCGGGGCGAAGGCGCGTCGTGCTCGCGACCAATGTCGCCGAATCGAGCCTGACCCTGCCCGGCGTGCGCGCGGTGGTCGACCTCGGCCTCGCGCGCGAACCGCGCTTCGACCCCAACAGCGGATTCACGCGGCTCGACACCAGCGTGGTTTCACAGGCGTCGGCGGACCAGCGCGCCGGGCGTGCCGGGCGCCTCGGCCCCGGCCACGCCTACCGGCTGTGGCCACAGAGCCGCCGCCTCGAAGCCGAGCGCCGGCCGGAGATCACCCAGGTCGAGTTGTCGCAGCTCGCGCTCGAACTCGCGGCCTGGGGCAGCGACGCGCTGCGCTGGCTCGACCCGCCGCCCGCCGGCGCACTCGCGCAGGCGCGCGAACTGCTGCGGCGCCTCGGTGCCCTCGATGCCGATGGCCGCCTCGCGCAGGTCGGCCGGCGCATGCTCGCCCTCGGCGCGACGCCGCGGCTCGCCGCCGCGGTGCTGCGCGCGGACGCGGCGCAGGCGGCGCTCGCCTGCGACGTGGTCGCGCTCGTCGAAGCGCGCAATCCGCTGCGCGGCGATGCCGGCCGCAACGACGACTTCCGCGTGCGCGTCGCCGCATTGCAGGCGTGGCGCGCACGCGAGCAGGCACGCGTCCGCGATGCCGGCGCCGACCCGAAGGCGCTCGCGGCGATCGCCCAGGCCGCCGACGCGTGGCGCCGCCGCTGCGGCGACCCCCGCGCCGGGAGCGGCTCCGGCCGCGATGCCGTTGCATCGGCGACCGCGATCGGCGACGTGCTCGTGCATGCGTTCCCCGATCGCATCGCCCGCCAGGACCCGGGCAATCCGCGCCGCTACACGCTCGCCAACGGCCGCGGTGCGCGCCTTGCCGACGACAGCGCGCTGTACGGCGAGCCGTGGCTCGTCGTCGTCGACCTGCGCCAGGAGGACCGCGACAGCCTCGTGCATGCCGCCGCGCCGTTCGATCCTGCGCTGCTCGAGCGCGATTTCGCCGATCGCCTCGTGCGCGAACGCAGCGTCACCTGGAATCGCGACACGCGCGCGGTCGATGCGTTCGAGCTGCGCCGCTTCGACGCGATCGTGCTCGAGCGGCGCGGCGTGCCGGCGCGGCCGGAAGACGCCGTGCCCGCCTTGCTCGGCGCGGTACGCGAACTCGGCCTCGCGGCACTGCCGTGGAGCGACCATGCGCGCGAACTGCGCCTGCGCGTCAACGCGCTGCGCAGCTGGTGCCCCGAACTCGGCCTGCCCGACTTCTCCGACGCGGCGTTGCTCGCCTCGCTCGATGAATGGCTCGCACCGTATCTCGCCGGCAAGCGCCGCCTCGATGCGTTGCAGGCAGCGGAACTCTCCGAAGCGCTCGCTTCGCGCATCGACTTCGCGCAGCGGCGCGCGCTCGACGAGCAGGCGCCGGTCGCGCTGCGCGTGCCGAGCGGCATGGAACGCCGCATCAGCTATGCCGACGGCGCGGCGCCCGTGCTCGCGGTGAAGCTGCAGGAGCTGTTCGGCCTCGCCGACACGCCACGCATCGGCGGCGGCCGCGTGCCGCTCACCCTGCACCTGCTTTCGCCGGGCGGCAAGCCGGTGCAGGTCACGCAGGACCTGCGCAGCTTCTGGGAACGCACGTATCCGGAAGTGAAGAAGGAGCTCAAGGGTCGTTATCCGAAGCACCCGTGGCCGGACGATCCCTGGACCGCGGCGCCGACGCATCGGGCGAAACCGCGCGGGACGTGACGCCGAGGGCCCCGGGGCTGGAGAGCATCGCTCCCACACGAGCGAAGGCCCATCGGGCGCGCCTCGGCACAACGCGACGCTGCGGCTGGAGACGCCGCGGCATCGCGGTGGCACCACAAGCGCGGGCGCACATCACCTGCAGAGCGCACCCTGTGCGCGACCGGCGCCGCGGTCGCCCCGGGCCAGCCCTTGGCCCACCGAAGGCGGCAGCTCAACGCCGGGCCTGCGCCTCGCGCTGGCTCGCGATCACGCTGCCGAGGATCATCGTGCCGGCGACCAGCATCGTCACGGTCGGCGTTTCGGCCAGCAGCAGCCATCCCCAGAACACGCCGAACAGCGGCACGAGGTAGGTGCAGGTGGTCGCGCGGGCGGCGCCGACGCGCTGGATCAGCCGGAAGAACAACGCGTAGGCGATGCCGGTGCAAAGCACGCCGAGCGCGATCGTGCTGCCCCAGGACGCGCCCGACGGCGATTGCGCCGGCCAGCTCGCGAGTGCGAATGGCGCGAGCAGGATCGCCGCACTGCCGAGCGTGCCCGCGACCGCGGCGAGCGGCGGCACGCCGGCGAACCAGCGCCTGGTGAAGTTCGCGGCGACGCCGTAGCAGGCGGATGCCGCGGTGCCGGCGAGCGCGGCGGAGAACACGTCGGAACCGGCGACCTTGCCGCTCATGAGCACGACCACGCCGACGAAGCCGACGATCATCGCGAGCGCGCGGCGCAGGCTCACGCGTTCGCCGTAGACGAGCAGCGCGACGAGCGCAGTGAACAGCACCGTGAGGCTGTTCGCGATGGCGCCGACGCCGGCGGGCGCGCGCTCGGCGCCCCAGGCGAACAGCGAGAACGGAATCGCCGAATTGAGCGCGCCGACGATCGCGAACTGGACGATACGCTTCGCATCGAGCAGCGCGCGCGCGTGCCAGAGGAACGGCAGCAGGATCAGCGCGCCGAGCACGATGCGCACCTCGACCAGCGCGAACGGGCCGAATTGTGGCGCGGCGACGCGCATGAACAGGAACGAGCCGCCCCAGATCGCGCCGAGCGCGATGAGTTCGAGCGGGGTGAACCAGTCGGTCCGCGGCGCGGCGGTCGCGGCGAGCGTGTCGTTCATGGCGCGGTACTCCGGCAATCGCGGGGCGGCAGGTGTCCCTGCATGTGGCCAGTCTCGGCCAGATCCAGTCCCCGCGGCGGTCCAGTTCGCGTGGATCGGATGGGACCGGTCGCAGCATGCCGGAAGGCCGCGCGCGACGCTTCGGCGCCGGACGAAACGACGCCGGCACGGATCGGCTAGGTCCGGTCGCATGACGGATGCCGCACCGACCAGCCGCCGCCGCCTCGCCGAGATCGGCGCCCTGCTCGCCGAGCCCGCGCGCGCGGGCATCCTGCTCGCGCTCATCGACGGCCATGCGCGGCCGGCGGGCAAGGTCGCGGCGCTCGCCGGCATCGCGCCCGCGACCGCGAGCGCACACCTGCAGCGCCTCGTCTCCGGCGGCCTGCTCGCCGTGCACGCGCAAGGCAGGCATCGCTATTTCCACCTCGCCGACGAAGACGTCGCGCACCTCGTCGAGACGCTACCGCCACCTCGCCGGCCAGCTCGGCGTCGCGCTGTTCGAGTGCCTGCGCGGGCACGATGCACTCGAACTCGGCAGCGACGCGATCCGCCTCAACGCGGCGGGCGCGCGCTGGCTGCACGAGGCCGGCCTGTTCGACGACGACGACGAAGGTCTCGCGCTCGGCGGGCGCAGTTGCGTCGACTGGACCGAGCGCCGCTTCCATCTCGCCGGCGCGCTCGGCAACCACCTCGCCTCGCGCCTGTTCGAGCGCGGCTGGCTGCGGCCGCGGCGTGATTCACGCGCGCTCGCGCTCGGCGCGCACGGCGATGCCGGCCTGCGCGCGCTCGGCATCGACTGGACGCGCCTCTAGCGCCACGACGACCCGGCTCAGTCGCGCGGCCGCCCGTCGCGGCATGCGCTCGCGGTGTCGGCGCGCGCGAAGTCGGCGGTCCAGTTGGTTTCCCAGGCATGGCCATCGTAGGAAAACGCCTGTTCCCAGCGCGCGTGCCCGTGGTCGACCTTGTCCCAGCGGAAGCGCACCTTGACCGGCCGGCCGTCGTCGACGTCCTCGCCGTAGAACTCGCCGCGCGCACCGTCGAAGCCGCCGACGACCGGGGTTTCGAGTCGGCCGCTCGTGCTGTTGATCCACCAGATCGACCACTGCTTCTTCGCGAGGTCATAGCTGCGCAGGGTGAAGCCGGCCCAGCCCTTGGTCGGGAAGCGGATCTCGTCCGCGGTGACGCGGCCGTCGAGGTACGGTGTCATGCACAACGTCGCCGGGAACGTGTCCCACTCGGTGCTGCCGACGCCGCGCGCCTTCAGTCGATGCTGCGTCGTGCGCCAGCCGCCCGCGAAGTATTCGAAGTCGTGCGCGCCGCCGGTACGCGCGGTCGTGTAGCCCGGCGGGTCCGGCAGCGACGGGGGCGACGTGGATGCGGATGCGGCCGTCGTTGCGGCGCATGCGGCCGCGAACGTCGCGCGGCGAAGGAACCGATGGCAGCGCATGGGAGACCTCGTGGTGGCGATGCGCGAGCCGCATCGCCGACGAGTCTAGTCGGGCGCTGTCCGCTGCCACGGTCCACTTCGCGCGCGGTCGATGGAGCCGATCGGCTGCGTCAGACGCGCCCCGCGCGCAGGTGGAAGTCCCAGCGCACGCGCCGCACCGCGTGCGGGTCGCCCCAGCCGCGCGTGATCTCGTCCTCGACCAGCGCGACCGGATCCTCGCCGTTCGCGGCGAGGTAGCGCTGCGTCGCCGACCACGAGCGCAGATAGGCGAGGAACTGCGCGAGCGTCCAGTCGACGTGCATGTCGAACGCCGGCACGTCGATCTCGTCGAACGGGAACGGCACGGTGCGATAGCCCTCGTCGATGTAGCGCCGCTCCGGCGGCCAGTACGGGCCGGTGAGATCGACGTAGAGGCGGTCCTTCGCCGCGTCGACCACAGGTGCCACGCTGCAGTCGGCATACGCCCACGCCGCGACGACGCCGCCCGGCACGAGCACGCGCCGCACTTCGGCGTGGTAGCGCGCATGGTCGAACCAGTGCAGCGCCTGCGCGACGGTGGCAAGGCCGGCGCTCGCGCCGGCGAGCGAACACGCTTCCGCAGGCTCGACGCGGTAGTCGACGTTCGGCCGCGCCTCCGCATTGGCGATCTGCGCCGCGCTGGGGTCGGTCGCATGCACGCGCGCGAAGCGGCGTGCAAGCGCGACGCTCGCCTGCCCGTTGCCGCAACCCGCATCCCAGGCGAGATCGCGCGACGGCGCCTGCGAGGCGAGCCAGTCGAACAGCGCTTCGGGATAGGTCGGGCGCGCTTCGTGGTAGGCGCCTGCGTGGCCGGAGAAGTGATCCTTGAAGCTCATGACACCCGTGCAGGAGCGCACCCTGTGCGCGACCGTCACCTTCCAGTGTATCGCGTTGCGCGGCACACGACACACCCATGCGCGAGCGCACCCGGTGACCGACGCCCGTCGTATCGCGGTGTCGCGGTCACCCCGGGGGGGCTCCTCAGGAAGCCGTGCCCTCAACGCAGCACGCGCATTCCGCCTGGCGCGAGCCCATCCAGCGCATACGCGCCGACGCGCACGCGCACGAGGCGCAAGGTTGGCAGGCCGACCGCGGCGGTCATGCGCCGCACCTGGCGGTTGCGGCCTTCGCGGATCGTGAGCCTGAGCCATGCATCGGGCACGGTCTTGCGGAAGCGCACGGGCGGGTCGCGCGGCCAGAGCCAGTCGGGCTCCGCCGCGAGTGCCTCGACCTCGGCCGGCAGGGTCGGGCCATCGGCGAGCACGACGCCGCGCCCAAGTGCGTCGAGCGCGGCCGCCGTCGGCGTGCCCTCGACCTGCACGAGATACGTCTTGGGCTGCTTGTGGCGTGGATCGGTCAGGCGATGCGCGAGCGCGCCGTCATCGGTGAGAAGCAGCAGGCCTTCGCTGTCGTGGTCGAGCCGTCCGGCCGGATAGACGTCCGGCACGTCGACGAACTCGGCCAGCGTGCGTCGCGGCGGCACGCTGCGGTCGGTGAACTGGCACAGCACGCCGTACGGCTTGTTGAGCAGGACGAGCATGCGCGCCGCCGGACGGCGCGTTCGCACGGGGCGACCGCGCCGGGATCACGTCAGTGCTTCTGCGCCTGGTCCGGCTGGCGGAAGATCGTGTCGGCACCGGGCTTGACGAACTTCAGCGTCATGCGATCCGACTCGCCGATCGCGAGGTACTTGTCCTTGTCCTTGTCGCCGAGCTGGAGCGTCGGCGGCAGCGTCCACACGCCCTTCTCGTAGTCCTTGGTGTCCTTCGGATTGGCGTTGATCTCGCTCGACTCGACCAGCCTGAAGCCCGCATCGGTGGCGAACTTCACGACCATGTCCTGCGGCAGGTAGCCCGAATCCTTGATCTTCCCGAAGTCCGCGTCCGGCGCGGCGCGGTGGTCGGTCACGCCGAGCACGCCACCCGGCTTGAGCACGTCGAAGAACGCCTTGAACTTCGCCTCGGCGGTGCCGCCGACGGCCCAGTTGTGCACGTTGCGGAACGTGACGACGACGTCGGCCGAATTCGGCTCGCCGAGCACGGGCGCCTTGCCGTCGAACTCGACCGTCTTCGCTTCGCCGTAACGCTCGGCGTCGGCGGCGAAGCGCTGCTCGAGCTTGGCCTTGTCGCTCGCGGCCTCGCCGTCGGGCCGCGTCGGCTTGGCGACCGCGGCGATGTAGGTGCCGTTGCCCTTCATGAGCGGCGCGAGGATCTCGGTATACCAGCCCCCGCCCGGGGTGATTTCGATGACCGTGTCGCCGGGCTTGATGCCGAAGAACTCGAGCGTCTGCTTCGGGTGGCGATACTGGTCGCGCGCCTTGTTGGCGGCCGAACGCCAGTCGCCGGCGAGGATGCCGTCGAGCTTCGCGCCGAGCAGGTCGTTCGCAGCTTGCGGCGGCGTCGGCTGCTCGGGCTGGTCGGCCGGCGCGGGCGCGGCAGCTGGAGTCGCCGGTTGCGGCGTCGATGCGGCCGGTGCGGCGGGCTCGTTGGTGTTACCGCAGGCCGCGAGCGCGAGCGCGAGCGGAATCAGGCAGGCGAGCTTGTTCATGGCGTTCCTCGTGTTCGGTCGTACGCGGATTTCCCGGGGCCGCGAGGGTAGCACAGCGCCTGCGCGGCCCGCGGCCATCCGCGCGCTGAACGGTGGCCGCTGCAGGTCACAACGCATTCACGCGCGCGGCTCCACCGTGTCCTCGCGAACGGCGCCGTCACGCGCGGCGATCGCATACGGAATCCTTGCAAGGAGAATCGCATGTTGTACTACGCCATCGTGTTCCTGGTGATCGCGCTCATCGCGGGCGTGCTCGGTTTCGGCGTCGTCGCCGGCACCGCGGCCTCGATCGCGAAGATCCTGTTCCTCGTTTTCCTCGTGCTGTTCGTCGTCTCGCTGGTCATGGGCCGACGCGGCCCGGGCGTGTAGCGACACCCGCGGCGCGGGAAGGCCCGCGTCGCGCAGGGCCGCCGCCGGTCGTGACGCGTGGCATTGGCCGCGCGCCGCGACCGGCAGGGCGAAGGCTTCCGTCGCGGGTCAGCCGTCGTAGCCGTTGCGGAAGATGAGATCGATCGGATTCGAAGGCGTCGCCATCAGCAGCACGGAGCCGTACCCGTTGACCGATGCCGAGGCGAGGATGGTGCCGTCGGCGCCGATCCATGAATCGCCGCCGCGGTCGTACTGGCCGATGCCGGCACCGCCCGCGAGCGTGAAGTTGTTGATCGCCGCCTGCACGTTGCCGCTCGCGGTCGGCACGATCGCGATGTCGCCCGCACGCAGCACGCGGCGCGGCGCGGCGCCACGCTTGAGCAGCCACAATGCGTATTCGTTGCCGGGGCTCGTATAGGCCTCGAGCAGGATGTCGCCGTTGGCAAGCACCGCGCTCGCGCGCAGGTTCGACCAGGTGTGGTTTTCCTCCGGCGCATACGGCACGTCCGCGCCGATGATCGCGACCGGTTCCGGCGCCTGGCCCGGGCGCACGCGGAACAGGCCGGTCGGCGCCGCGCCGTCGCCGGTGCGCATGTTCGCCTCGAATGCGGCCCATTCGCCGGCTGCGGTCAGCGTGGTCTCGTCGATCGACGTGAAGGTCGCGTCGAGCCAGTGTGGAGAGTAGGCACCCGTGTCGCCATTCAGCGCGAGCGGATGGTTGCCGCCGGCGTCGTGGTGGAACAGCCCGCCGAAACTCGCGCCACCCTGGGCGAGGCGACCGGTGGCGACGAAGAACACGCGACCGGCGTCGGCGGGCTTGGGCGGGCCATAGAACGACGAGAAGTACGCGGTCGAGACGCCGAGATCGGGACCGAGCGCGCCGGTGACTTCGTCGGCGACGAGCGCGCGCGGCGCGCCGTCGCAGAGCTGCCAGATGCCTTCGCGCGAGTTGCTCGTCGAAAGGCGCGCGTAGACGTGGTCGTCGGCGCTCACCGCGAACGCCGCCAGCGAGCCGTTCCAGTCGGCCGGGAACGAGTCGCCGGCGACGAGCCCGGGCGACAGCGCGGGGTCGGTCGAGTCCTCGAGCGCGCAGGGCACGTTGCCGCTGCCCGGCACGTGCAGCACCACTACGTCGCGCGAAGCCGTCGTCGGCGTCGTCACCGTACCGACGAGCAGCGCGCGGCCACCGGCGAGCATGCGCGCGCCGGCGAACCCGGACGCGTTCTGGAAGCGCCAGCCGGCACCGAGTCCGGGTCCGAGCACGCTGTCGGTCAGCGCGCGCGCGATCTCGATGTTCTTCGTGCCGTCCCAACGCCACAGGCCCCAGCTCGCCTCTGGGTCGCCAAGCGCAGGATCGCCGGCACGGGCCGCGAACACGCGCTGGCCGTCAGGCCCCGCTTCGCTCCAGCCATTCACGTAGGAGAGGAACACGTGGCTGGCTTCGCCGGCGCCGCGGCCCGGGCCCAGCGCGCCGGTGACGCCGGTCTGCACGTAGCGCGTGAGCACGCCGTTGCGGCGCGCCCAGTAGCCGCTGCTCGCGCTCGGCGAACTCACGCGCAGACCGACCATGCCGGCACCGGCACTGCCGATCGAGGCGTCGGAGTACGAGCGGTCCACGCCCGCGGGCAGGTTTGCGGTGGCCACGCTGCCGGATTGCCCGGCGACCGCGCGCCAGGCCACGGCCTGCGCGTCGGCCGTCGGCGCGTGGGCCAGCGCGCATGCAATGGCGGTGGCAGCGACGGATGTATTGATCGACATGATTCCAGTTCCTCGGCTCAGGGTTTCGGACGCGCGCAGCAACCCGCCGGCTGCACGCAGCCGGGTGTGTCGTCGTACGAGGGGTCGCGTAGTGTGCGCGCCGGTCATGCTAGCGTAGGCGGTCGCGCGCAGGCGGCCCGTTTCGTCATCGCCGCGGTAACGATTGGGTAACGCGACCCGTCCATGGCTCCGCGAACCTGGCGCAAGCCGATGCCACGCTTCGAAATTCGATCATGACCGACGCCCCGGACCCGCACGCCCCGCCCGCCTACCGCTACCGTTTCGGCAGCGCCGAGTTCGACGAGGCGCGCTTTGAACTGCGCGTGGCCGACCTGCCGGTCGAAGTCGAGCGACGCGCGCTCGACGTGCTCGGCTACCTGCTGCGCCACGCGGGCGAGATCGTCACCAAGGAAGAACTGCTGCGCGAGGTCTGGGCCGGCCGCGTGACGGTCGACAAGGTGCTGCCGAACGCGATCGCCAAGCTGCGCCGCGCGCTCGGCGAGGCCAACGCGGAGCGCCTCGTGACGCAGGCGCGCGTCGGCTACCGCCTCGACGGCGAGGTCGCGCGCGTCGCGGTCGGGCGCCGCATCGACAGCCGGCTCGACCTCGCGCCGGGCCGGCCGGTGCCCGGGCGGCCGAACTTCACCCTGCGCCGCCAGCTCGGCGCCAACCGCGGCAGCGAGGTCTGGCTCGCCGAGCAGGCGAAGACGCACGTGCTGCGCGTCTACAAGTTCGGCGCCGACGGCGAACGCCTGCGCGCGCTCAAGCGCGAGGCGACGCTCGCGCGCGTGCTGCGCGAAAGCCTCGACGAGCGCGGCCGCTTCGTCGACATCATCGACTGGAATTTCGAGAACCCGCCGTTCTTCCTCGAATGCGAATACGGCGGCGACAACCTGCTCGAATGGTCGATCGCGTCGCTCGCCGCGACCGGCACCGACGAGCGCCTCGCGCTGTTCCTGCAGGTCGCCGATGCGGTCGACGCCGCGCACGGCGTCGGCGTGCTGCACAAGGACCTCAAGCCCGCGAACGTGCTTGTCGACGAGCGCGACGGCGCGCTGCACGTGCGCCTGACCGATTTCGGGAGCGGCCATCTGGTCGATCCCGAACGCCTTGCCGAACTCGGCATCACGCGCCTCGGGCCGGCCACCGCGCGCGACGTCGCGACCGATTCGACCGCGGGCACCGCGCTGTACGTCGCGCCGGAGCTGTTCGCGGGGCAGGCGCCGACCGTGCGCAGCGACGTCTATGCGCTCGGCGTCATGCTCTTCCAGCTGCTCGCCGGCGACCTCGCGCGGCCGATGGCGTCCGGCTGGGAGCGCGACGTCGACGACGAACTGCTGCGCGAGGACATCCGCCTCGCCACCGACGGCGAGCCGCAACGCCGCCTCGCCAGCGCCGCCGAACTCGCCGCGCGGCTGCGCGGCCTCGCGGCGCGGCGCGACGCACGCTCGGCATCCGCGCAGGCCGAACGCCGCGATCGCGAGGCTCGCGAGGCGCTCGCGCGCAGTCGCGCGCGTCGTCCCTATGCGATCGCGCTGCTCGGCGCACTGGCCGCCGGCCTCCTCGCCGCGCTCGGCCTGTGGATCGCCGCCTCGGGCGCGCGCGACGAGGCGCAACGCGAGCTCGCGCGCGCGAACGCGATCAACCGCTTCCTCAACGAGGACCTGATCGGCCGCTCGAACCCGCTCGTGCTGTCCAAGGGCGGCGACGCCTCGCTCAAGGACGTGCTGCTCGGCGCGCGCGCACGCATCGCGACGCGCTTCGCCGGGCAACCGCTGACCGAAGCGTCGATCCGCACCAGCCTCACGATGCTGCTCAACATGATCGAACGCCTGCCCGAGGCCGAGGACGAGGCGCGCCGCGCACTCGCGCTATACGAGCGCGAGGAAGGCGAAGCGAGCCTCGACGCGCTGAAGGCACGCACCCTGCTCGCGCGCCTGCTCACGCGCACCGGCAAGTTCGACGAATCGCTCGAGCACCTAAACGCACTCGACCGCCTGATCGGCGATTCGCAGGACCCGCAACGACGCTTCCTGCGCGCGTCCGCATGGGGCATCTACGCGATGAACCGCGGCGACTACGCCAAGGCGCTGCCGGAATACCGCACCGCGATCCCGCTGCTGCGCGCGACCGACCCCGACAACGTCACCTTGCGCGATTCGATGCGCATGGACCTCGTCGGCGCGCTGACCCAGACCGGCCACCTCGACGAGGCACGCGCGGAAGGCGAATCCCTCATCGCCGAGGCGCGCGCGCGCGCCGACGACAACGGCCTCGTGATCGCGTTCGCGCAGGCCGCGGTCGCGCGCACGTACACGCAGGGCGGCGATCCGGCGAAGGCGCAGGAGCAGTTGCTCGAAGCGCAGAAGACGATCGTCGAGCGCCTCGGCGAGGACCACACGCGCAACCTGATGGTGCTGAGCGACCTGTTCGACGTCGCGATGAAGCAGCGCGACTGGCCGCACGCGCTCGACTACGCGCAACGCGTGCACGAAGGCTTCCGCAAGCGGCTCGGCGCCGGGCACAACGTCACCGCCGTCACGCTCGCGAACTGGGGCCAGGCGTTGTACGAATCCGGCGATGCGCGCGACGCCGCGGCGAAGCTGCAACCCGCCTACGACCAGCTCGCTGCGCAACTCGGCGCGAACAATCCGCAGTGCCAGGTCGCCGGCTTCTGGCTCGTCGCCGCCGAGATCGAACTCGGCCGCGTCGACGAAGCGATGCACGGGCTCGACCGCCTCGACGCCAGCGCGCTCGAAGCCGGTGCCGCCGACGGCTTGTGGAAGGCGCGGCTGGATGCTCTGCATGGCCTGGCACTCGTCGCACGCGGGGACCAGGCGGCGGCGCGGACGCGGCTGCGTGCGGCCCTCGCAGGCTTCGGCGAGGCGAAGGAATCCCTGCGCGACCGCACCGAACACGCGCTCGCCACCATCGGCACCTGAGTCGCAGCATCGACCGACGCGCCCGCGCGGAGGTGCTAGCATCCAGTCGATCAGCCGGGGCGAGGGAGGAGTTCCATGCGCGGACCGATCGTGCCGCTCGTCTTCGCGCTCGCTTCGCTCCCGCACGCCGTGCATGCGGGTGAGGCACCCCTGCTCGCTCCGCAATGGATCGCGCGACAGACCGAAGACCAGCTCGTCTACGACCGCATCGCGTCCTCCGCCGCACCGGCCACGATCGGGATGCCGGACGGCAGCGTCATCGCCGTGACGACCGCGAACCGGGAGATCGTGTTGCGCCGGTATGCCGCGGACGGCTCGGTCGCACGCACGAACGCCATGCCGGTCGACTACGAGCATGGCGAATTCGTGGTACGCGCGAGCATCGCCGACGATGCGCTGTACGTCCTTGCCGGCAACGACGACTCCGCCGCGACACTCACGCGTTTCGACGCCTCGCTCGAGCCGGTGTGGAGCGTATCGATGCCGGCGGAGGCGTACTGCAGCGGCGAGCCTTCGACCTGCCTGCACCTGGAGGTACTCGGTGACGGCTCCGTCGTCGCGATGCGCGCGTTCCGCACGATGCGCGTCGGCAGCGATGGCCAGGTACTGTGGAGCGCGAGCGATCCTGCGGCGACCTATCAATTCGGCGCAGGGGACCTCGCCGTCGGCGCCGACGCGGTCTGGGTCGCGACATCGGGCGGATCGACGGTGACGCTGGCGCGGTACGACTTCGACGGCATGCGCCTGTCCGCGGACGTGTCCTCGTGCACGGGCTGCGGTGCCAGCTTCATCTACGATGTCGACGCGACGAGCGACGGCGGCGCGCGCATCGCAGGGTCGATCGGCGGCCATGGTCTTTACGCGCGTTATGACGCGCTCGGCTTCCCGCTGATGCAGGTGACCGCGGATGCCCGCGCGTACACCCGGATCGACGCCGACGGCGATGGCGCGACCTACGTCCTCGCGACTGGCTTCCAGGATTCCGTGGTCCGGCGCATCGATCCGTCGACGGGCGACGAGCAATGGTCGTTGCCGGCGAATGATTTCACGGCGCGCGACGCCGGGGTGTTCGCGCTCCGCTTCACCCCCGAACGGGCGATCGAGGGCAGCGCGATCGACCCGGGCGGCACGGCCGAATGGACGCAGTCGCTCGGCACGTGGAGCCCGGGGTGGAACCCGGCGAGCCATCCTGCCGACGTCGGCGCGAGCATCGCGTTCCTCGTCGCCGACGCCACTCCGTCCGACGACCGTTGCGCTGCCTACCCGCGGATCGTGCGCATCGACGCCGGCGGCGACCCGTACTGGTTCGCCCAACCGTGCCGCACCCACGTCGTGTCGTCGATGGTGTGGGCGCTCGACGCGCGCGCCGGCGTCGGCGTGCTCGTCGACACGCTCGCGCACCTGGCGCTGTACTCACCCGATGGTGACCTGCGCTGGCGCTCGCATGCATGCGAATGGTGCGCGGACTACGGCGATGCGAGCATGTGGGTCGCGGCTGCCCTCGCGCATGATGGCGGCGCCTGGGCCATACGCTGGAATCCGCCGTCGCTCGCCGATCCGGACGGCCGCACGCTGATCGAGCGCTACGATGCGCAGGGAAATGCACTCGTCGCCGTCGATTCGCTGGTCGGCGGCTCGAGCGCGTTCGACGCCCCCGGCAAGAGGTTCGTCCCGCTGCCCGGACCCTCCGACCTCGTGATGCTGTTCGCCGGCAGCCAGTCGCTCTACTGGCAACACGTCGCCGACGACGGATCGGACCTCGACATCCGCGCGCATCCGGTCTCCGACCAGACTTTCTACATCGACGGTGCGCGCCGACTCGTCGATGGAAGCGTGGTCGTACTGACCAAAGGCTGGGGTTACTGCGGCGTCGGCTGCCCACCGTTCTACGTGACCGTCCTGCACATCGCGCAGGACGGCGATCTCATCAGCCGGCGTGAACTCCCGGAAACCTACGCCCCATCGATCGCCGCCGCGGTCGGCGCGGATGGCGACACGGTCGCGATCCTGCCGCACGGCGACGATCCGATGACCTTGCGCCGGATCCACCTCGACGGTTCGGTCGACGCGGACATTCCCCTCGACGAGGCGGGCGGCGGTTTTCGGCCGGAATTCATCGCGGCGCTCGACGATGGCAGCTGGCTGGTGGGGGCATATCCCTGGGCTTCAGGGGGATCCGACACGCTCTGGCGCATCGACGCCCAAGGCCATGTCCTCGCCACGCGCCATGAAGCACGCTACCTGACCGACGTCGAGTCGACGGCGTACGGCATCTTCGGAATGCGCCTCGTCGATCCCGGCGTCGAGGATGCGGTGTTGCTCGATCCCCTGTCGCTCGCCGACCGCGCGCGCTTCTACAATGGCACGGGCGTGACCTACGGCCCGCGCCCGTGGCGCATGCTCGACGATGGCAGCGTCTACGGCACGATCACGTTGCCGCAAGGCGACATCCAGGCGGTCGCGCGCTATTCCGTGCCGGGCACGACGCCGTCGGACGTGATCTTCCGCAACGCGTTCGACTGACGCATCACCTTGCCCGGCACGTGCATCGCGGCGCGCGCGGCTCAGTCGTGCGGCACGAGCGCGAGCAGGCGTCGCGGCAGGTCCGCGGCGAGGGCGTCGCGTTGCGTGCGCGCGAGCGGGTGATTGCACCGACACCTCGGCGTGCACGCGACCGCAATCCGCGCAGGCGCGGCCGGCCGCAGCGGCAGGTGCGGCGCCGCGGCGCGCAGCTTGCGCGAGCCACGCGCGCCGGTGCCCGGCGAGGCGTGGCTCGCGTTCCCACACGCCCAGCGCCGCCTGCGGCGCGGGGCACGGCGAGCGCCGCGTTGGACGTCGACCTCCGGGCGTGGCGAGCGCCGCGTTGGACGTCGCGCTCAGAGCATGGCGAGCGCCGCGTTCAACGTCGCGCTCGGGCGCATCGCGGCGCCGGCCTTGCCGAGGTCGGCGTGGTAGTAGCCGCCGATGTCGACCGGCTTGCCCTGCACGCCGTTGAGTTCGGCGACGATCTTCGCCTCGGCGTCGGCGAGCGCGCGCGCGAGCGGCGCGAATTTCGCCTTCAGCGCCGCGTCGTCGTCCTGCGCGGCGAGCGCCTGCGCCCAGTACAGCGCGAGGTAGAAGTGGCTGCCGCGGTTGTCGAGCTCGCCGACCTTGCGCGCGGGCGAGCGGTTCTCGTCGAGGATGCGCCCGTTGGCCTGGTCGAGCGTGCGCGCGAGCACGCCGGCCGCGGCGTTGCCGTAGCGCTGCGCGAGGTGCTCGAACGACGCGGCGAGCGCGAGGAATTCGCCGAGCGAATCCCAGCGCAGGTAGTTTTCCTGCAGGAACTGCTGCACGTGCTTCGGCGCGGAGCCGCCGGCGCCGGTTTCGAACAGGCCGCCGCCGGCCATCAGCGGCACGATCGACAGCATCTTCGCGCTCGTGCCGAGCTCCATGATCGGGAACAGGTCGGTGAGATAGTCGCGCAGCACGTTGCCGGTGACCGAGATCGTGTCCTCGCCCTTGCGGATGCGCGCGAGCGAGTGGCGCATCGCGTCGACCGGCGCGAGGATCCGGATGTCGAGGCCGTTCGTGTCGTGGTCCGTGAGGTACTTCTCGACCTTGCGGATCAGCTGCGCATCGTGCGCGCGCTTCGCGTCGAGCCAGAACACCGCCGGCGTGCCGCTGAGCCGCGCGCGCGTGACCGCGAGCTTGACCCAGTCCTGCACCGGCGCGTCCTTGGTCTGGCACATGCGGAAGATGTCGCCCGCCTCGACCGGCTGCTCGAGCAGCACCGTGCCGGCCTCGTCGACGACGCGCACGACGCCGTCGCCGGACACCTGGAACGTCTTGTCGTGCGAACCGTATTCCTCGGCTGCCTGCGCCATGAGGCCGACGTTCGGCACGCTGCCCATCGTCGCGGGATCGAACGCGCCATGCGCCTTGCAGTCCTCGATCACCGCCTGGTAGATGCCGGCGTAGCAGCGGTCGGGGATCACCGCCTTGGTGTCCTGCAGCTTGCCTTCGGCATTCCACATGCGGCCGGAGTCGCGGATCATCGCCGGCATCGACGCGTCGACGATGACGTCGCTCGGCACGTGCAGGTTGGTGATGCCCTTGTCCGAGTTGACCATCGCGATCGCCGGGCGGCTCGCGTACTGCGCGCGCAGGTCCGCCTCGATCGCGGCGCGCTGGTCCGCCGGCAGCTTCGCGATGCGCGCATCGAGGTCGCCGATGCCGTTGTTCGGATCGAAGCCGACCTGCTTCAACGCGTCGGCGTGCCTGGCGAGCACGTCGGCATAGAACTCGCCCACCGCGACGCCGAACATGATCGGGTCGGACACCTTCATCATGGTCGCCTTGAGGTGCAGCGAGAACAGCACGCCCTGCGCCTTCGCATCGGCGATCTGCGCGCGCACGAACGCGGCGAGCGCCTTGCGGCTCATCACCGCGGCATCGATGATCTCGCCGGCCTTGAGCGCGGTCTTTTCCTTGAGCACGACGTTCGCGCCGTCCTTGCCGACCCATTCGATCTTCACCATGGTCGGCTGCGCGACCGTGGTCGACTTCTCGCTGCCGTAGAAGTCACCGGCATCCATGTGCGCGACGTGAGTCTTCGAGTCGGCGCTCCAGGCGCCCATCTTGTGCGGATGCTTGCGCGCGTAGTTCTTCACCGACAGCGGCGCGCGGCGGTCCGAATTGCCTTCGCGCAGCACCGGGTTGACCGCGCTGCCCTTGACCTTGTCGTAGCGCGCCTTGGCGTCCTTTTCGTGCGCGTCCTTCGGCTCGTCCGGGTAGTCGGGCAGCGGCCAGCCCTGCGCCTGCAGTTCCTTGATCGCGGCCTTCAGCTGCGGCACGGACGCGCTGATGTTCGGCAGCTTGATGATGTTCGCGTCGGGCGTCGTGGCGAGGCGGCCGAGCTCGGCGAGGTCGTCGGCGACCTTGCGCTCGCCGAGGCGGTCCGGGAACTGGGCGAGGATGCGCGCCGCGAGCGAGATGTCGCGCGTCTCGACGGCGACGCCGGCGGTGCGCGCGAACGCCTGCACGATCGGCAGCAGGGACTGCGTGGCGAGCCACGGCGCTTCGTCGGTGAGCGTGTAGATGATGTTCGGACTGTCGGACATGGGGCGGATCAACCTCGTCGTGGGCGTCGCGCCACGGCAGGGCGCGCGGGGATGTGTCGGATGGGGAACGCCGCCGGGCGCGTCGGGCGACGCGACGCGGGCGGCCAGCCGCTCATTGTCGCGCGTTCGGCGTCGCCGATGAAGCCGGCATGCGGCCGGACGGTCGCCGTACGCCACCGTCCGGAGTGCGCACGCACCCGCATGCCCGGCGCATCGCGAGGGATTTCCACGCTGCGCTGCATGATCCTTGCATGGGCATCGCCGTGCTAAGTTTGGAGCGCGGCTCCGACGCGCCGCCGATCGGTCGATCGGCGCCATGGCGCACGGCAATGTCGTGGAGGACCTGCTAATGCGCATCGGCTTCGTGGTGGACTCGGCCTGCGACCTGCCCGGCGACTACCTGCACCGGCACGGATTCACGATCCTTCCGATCACCACGCGCATCGACGAGGCGACCCTCGTCGACGATCGCGACCCCGCGGTGCGCCAGCGCTTCCTCGACGAGGACCTCGGCACGCGCGCGCATGCGGCGGAAACCGAGCCGTTCGGCGTCGAGGAGATCCGCGACCTGTTCCTGCGCCGCCTCGTCGTCGACTACGACTGCGTGTTCTGCATCACGATCGCCTCGTCACGCAGCGGGATACACGCCAACGCGAGCAAGGCGAGCTTCGCGATCCTCACCGACTACCGGCCGATCCGCCGCGACGCGGGCGTGCCCGGCCCGTTCCTCATGCGCGTGATCGATTCGGAGAACCTGTTCGCCGCGACCGGCGTGACCGCGGTCGAGGCGGTGCGCCTGCGCGAGAGCGGCATGAACCCGGGACAGATGCGCGAGCGCCTCGAGTACATCGCACACAACACGTTCGGCTACATGATCGTGCGCGACCTCTACTACATGCGCGCCCGAGCGCAGAAGAAGGGCGACCGCAGCGTCGGCTGGTTCAGCGCCGCGCTCGGCACCGCGCTCGACATCAAGCCGCTGCTGCGCGGCTATCGCAACACGACCGCGCCGGTGGCGAAGGTACGCGGCTTCGACCAGGGTGCCGAAACGCTGTTCGGCTACATCGCCAAACGCGTGCGCACAGGACTGCTCACACCGACCGTCTGCGTGAGCTACGGCGGCCGGCTCGACGAACTCGATACCCTGCCCGGCTACGCCTCGCTCAAGCAGGTCTGCGCGGAGCACGGCGTCGAGGTGTACGAGGCGCCGATGAGCGTGACAGGCATGGTCAACGTCGGCACCGGCGCGGTGACGATCGGCTTTGCTTCTCCGGAGCATGAGTTCGGCGGCTGACGTACTGCCCTGACGTCATTCCCGCGAAAGCGGGAATGACGTCGAAGTGTTGCGCGCATACGGGCACCGGACCCTGCCTGACCTGGCCCACTGCCAAAGAAGAAGGGCGCGATTGCTCGCGCCCTTGCTTCGTTTCCGGATGTGTGTCGGCACACATCCCTGTGCCGAGCGCATCCTGCGCCTACTTGACCGAGAAGTCCTTCGTCGCGACGGACGTGCCGTTGAGCGAGATCTCGACCTTGTAGTCGCCGGCCGGCCAGCCGTCCGGCTTGCTGATGTGGAAGCTCGTCACGGCCGGGCCGTTCGGTGCGATCGTCTGGCTCGACTCGTTGACGGTCTGGCCGTCCTGGTACGTCCACTTCGCGTTGAGCACCGCGTTCGGCGCCGTGCCGGTCGTCGACACCGCGGCATAGATCGTGTCCTTCGGCGTGAACGTCGTCGTCGGCGTCGTCACCTTCTGGTCCGGACCGACCGCGGTGCCGAGGTCGACCGACGCGACCGCGACCGGTGCAGGCGCGGGTTCGGCGGCCGGCGGCGGCGCGGGCGCCGGTGCCGGGGTCGAGGCGGCCGGCGGCGGGGCCGGGGCCGGAGCGGGTTCTTCCTTCTTGCCGCAGGCGGACAGCGCGAACGCGCCGGCGATCGCGGCGATCAGGGTGAGCTGGCTGCGTGGGTTGATCATCGTCGTTTCTCCAGGATGGCGGGCGATCAATCGTTGTCGGCGGGAATCTTGAGCACCTGACCGGGCTTGATCAGGTCCGGGTCGTCGAGCTGGTCGCGATTCGCTTCGAAGATCCGCTTCCAGCGGTTCGCGCTGCCGTAGAAATGCTTGGCGATCTTCGACAGGCTGTCGCCCTTGACGACCGTGTAGGTCTGCGCGGCGGGCTCCACGGCGGGCGCGGTCGATTCCACGCCGGACTGCACGTTGCTGAAATCCGCTTTCGGTGCCGGCGGCGGCGCGGACGACTGGCTGCCGCCCTGCACGTTGGAAAAATCCGGCTTCTTCGGCTCGTTGGCCATCGTCCGCTCTCCTCTCCGTTGCAGGACCCGCACATTACACCCCATCGCGCTTAACCGCGAATGAGTAGGGCCCGTGCGCCCTGCGTTACAAATTGCATCGCGCTACTGGCGCGCGCCGCGCGGATTGGCCACCCCGGCGCCGCTGCTCGCCCGCCATGGATTGATGTCGAGGCCGCCGCGGCGCGTGTAGCGCGCGTAGACCTCGAGCGACTCGGGTGCGCAGCGGCGACTGATGTCGACGAAGATGCGCTCGACGCACTGCTCGTGGAAACCCGCGTGCTCGCGGAACGACACGAGATAGCGCAGCAGGCCTTCGCGATCGATGCGCGGACCGCGATAGCGGACCTGCACGCTGGCCCAGTCGGGCTGGCCGGTGACCGGGCAGTTCGACTTCAGGAGGTTCGACACGAGCGTCTCGGTGACCGGCACGCCGCCTGCGTGCAGATGGGCGTCGTTCGGCGGTCCGTAATCGTCGACGTCGATCGCGAGGCCGTCGATCGATTCGCCGTCGAGTTCGCGCAAGGCGAGCGAGCCGAAGCGCGACGGTGGCAGCAGCAGCACCTCGACGGAGGCGCCCGCGGCGGCGGAAAGATCGTGCACGAGGCGCTCGCGCAGCGCGTCGATCGAGGCGAGCCGTTCCTGGTTGTAGCTGTTGAGGTAGAGCTTGAACGACTTCGACTCGATGATCGCGGGCGACGCTGCCGGCACGCGGAACTCGGCCAGCGCAACCTCGGGCTTGCCGCGCGCGTCGAGCCAGGACAGTTCGTACGCGTTCCAGACGTCGACGCCGTCGAACGGCAACGACGCATCGAGGCCGAGCTCGGCGCGGCCGATCGAACGCGCGATCGGAAACAGCAGGCCCGCGTCGTAACGGCTCGCGTAGGCGACGCTGCGGCCGAGCGGCCCGTGGGTGTCGGCGGTGGTCATGGCGGCAGCATAACGCGGTCGTCCACGCGCCACGCGCAATCGTCGCTGAGCTGGGCGAGCCCGGCGTAGCCGCGCACGTCGGCGATGCGGCGCCAGCGGACGCCGTAGGCGGCGAGTGCCCGTTCCAGTTCGGCGCGTCGCGCCGGCGCGACGAGCAGCAGGCGGCAACCCTCGCGCTCGCGCAGTTCGCTCGGCAGGTCCTGCGCCTGCGGCTGCGGCGGTTCGTCGGGCAGGTCGAGCCGTTCGACCGCGCTGCCGAGATAGAAGCGAAGGCCGAAACGCGGCGCGTCCTCGACGAACGCGACCTCGGCCGGCCGCGGCGTCAACTCTCGATCGATCGCCTGCGCAAGCGCGCGGTCGTCCGCATCGACGTCGAGCCGCGCGGGCACCGCGCGCAAGGCCACCATCGCGACGCACCACGCGCCGAGCAGCACGAGCTGCCAGCGACGCGGCGTCCACGGCGCAAGCTCGCGCGCCACGACGAACGCGAGCGGCGCGAACAGCGGCAGCACGTACAACGGCAGGCGCGAGCGCGCGAGCACGAACACGACGAGCGGTAGCAGCAGCCAGCACGCGAGCAGGCGCGACACCGCGTCGGCACGAAGGCGCGCGACGAGGTTTCGGCGGCCGCGCCATGCCGCGTGCACCAGCAGCGGCAGCCACGGCAGCGTTCCGGCCAGCAATGTCGGCAGGTACACCTTGAACGCGCCGTACCATTCGGCGTTGCGGTGCATCCTGTCGCTGGCGACGCGGTTGACGACTTCCTCGACGAGGAAGTAGCGCATCACGCCGGGCTCCTGCCAGGCGACGATCGCGTACCAGCTGCCACCCACGACGAGGAAGACGAGCAGCGCATCCCAGCCGAACGCGCGCCGGACGCCGCGCGCGCCTTCGCTCCAGGCCGCGAACACGAGGCATGCGGCGAATGCGAGCAGGCCGGGCGGCCCCTTCGTCAGGAACGCGAGCGCGAGCGCGAAACCGAGCAGCAGGCGCGCGCGCCGCGCGGCGCGCTCATCCGCGGTCCACCACAGTTCGGCGAACGCGACGACCGACAGCGTCTCCCACAGCGCGAGCAGGGTATCGGTCGTGACGAGGTTCGACGCCGCGGACGGGAAGGCGAACGTCGCGTAGACGAGCGCGGGCAGCCACGGCTGCGCGGGCACGAGGCGCCGGCCGAGGCGGCCGAGCAGCAGGATCGTCGCCGCGAACGCGAGCGCGCCGGGCAGGCGCGCGGCGAACTCGGCGTGGCCGAACGTGGCGAAGCTCGCGGCGATGCTCCAGTAGGCCAGCGGCGGCTTCGACCAGTGCGGCACTTCCGGATGCAGCATCGGGTGCAGCCAGTCGCCGTCGGCGAGCATCATCAGCGCGACGTCGGTATAGCGCCCCTCATCGGGCGAATAGAGCGGACGCACGCCCTGCAGCAGGCACGCATACAGCACGACCGCGGCCGCGAAGATCACGACGCGCAGGCGCTGAGAGGTCGTCACGGCTGGTGCTCGCGCGCGAGGTAGTCCTCGCTCTGCATCTCGATCAGGCGCGACTCCGTGCGCGCGAACTCGGCGCGCAGGCGCTCGCCGTCGTAGAGATCGACGATCGGTGCCGCCGCGGAGAGCACCAGGTTCACGCCGCGATCGTACACCTCGTCGACGAGTTCGACGAAGCGGCGCGCGGCGTCGTCGGTCTGCGGCGTGAACTGCGGAACATTGGAGACGAGCAGCGTGTGGTAGGCGCGCGCGAGCTCGATGTAGTCGGCGACGCCACGCGGCCCCTCGCACAGCACGGTGAAATCGAACCAGATCGCGCCGTCCGCTTCCGCGCGCACCGGCACCGCGCGGTCGTTTAGGACGAGCTCGAAGTCTCGCCGCACCTCGCCGTGCGCGACGCGCTGGAACGCCGCCTGCAGCGCGCGTTCGGCCGGCGCACCCGGTGGCGTGTAGTAGACCGGCGCCTGCTTGAGTGCGCGCAGCCGCCAGTCGGTCGGCGAGACGAGCTCGATGACGTCGCAATGCTGCTCGAGCAGCGCGATCGCGGGCAGGAACCGCTCGCGCTGCAGGCCATCCCTGTAGAGTCCCTGCGGTGGCGTGTTCGACGTCGTGACGAGCACGACGCCGCGGTCGAACAACGCGCGCAGCAGGTTGCCGAGGATCATCGCGTCGCCGATGTCGCCGACGAAGAACTCGTCGAGCACGAGCACGTCGAGCGCGGCGGCGAGGCGCGCGGCGACCTCGACCAGCGGATCGCTGCGCCCCTCGAGCGTGCGAAGTTCGGCGTGCACGTCCTGCATGAAGCGGTGGAAATGCACGCGCCGCTTGCGCGTGGTCTGCAATGCGGCGCAGAACAGTTCGGTGAGGAACGTCTTGCCGCGGCCGACGCGGCCCCAGAGGTAGATGCCGCGCGGCGCCGGCGGCCGTTCGCCGCGCAGGCGTTGCCAGAGCGAGCGCTCGACGGGCCGCGCGAGGTCGGTGGCAAGCCGGTCGAGCGCGGCCAGCGCTTCGCGTTGCGCCGGATCGTCCTGCCATTCGCCCGCCGCGACGCCACGGCGGTAGCGCGCGCCGGGCGTGGCGTCGTCGCTGTCGCTGGTGGCTGCGCTCATGCGCGCGCCGGCGGCAGGTTCGCGGCAAGCGCGTTCTTCAGCGCGCCGCGCAGGTCCATCAGGCGCCGATGGAAGAAGTGCCCGGTCTCCGGCATGCGGATCAGTTGCGGCTTCGGCTGCAGGCCTTCCGCCCAGGCGAACACCGCAGCCGCGTCGACGACTTCGTCCTCCTCGCCCTGCACGATGAGCCAGGGACAGGTTGGCGCGCCGACCATGGAAAAGTCCCAGCGCCCGACCGGCGGCGCGATCAGGATCAACTGCGCGGCGTCCAGCCGGGCCGCCGCGCGCAGCGTGACGTAGCTGCCGAACGAGAAGCCCGCGAGCCAGAGCGCATCACCGGGCCGCTGCGCGCGCAGCCAGGTCGCGATCGCGACGAGGTCGTCGGTCTCGCCGTCGCCATTGTCGTGCACCCCTTCGCTGCGCCCGACGCCGCGGAAGTTGAAGCGCACGGTCGCGAGGCCGAGTTCGAGCAGCGCGCGCTCGGTGATCGTCACCACCTTGTTGTGCATCGTGCCGCCCTGCAGCGGATGCGGGTGCGCGATGATCGCGATCCCGCGCCGCGGCGGCGCGTCGCCCGGCAGCGCACAGGCGAGTTCGATCGCCCCCGCAGGGCCCGGCAGCAGCAGACTGGAGGTTTCGGACGGAAACGCGGGAGCAGCGGCAGGCATGTCGTTCATGCGCGAATGATACGTGGATGGCGTTTGCGCCATCCATCTGCGTAGTACCGGATGCCCACCGAGGAGCATCCGCCATGCACGCCGGAGATCGCCACCCCGCTCTCCGACGATCGGCTGGCCCGACCCATTGACGCCGGCGGCAGGCGCTTGGACGATCCGTGCATGAACCTGCTCGCGCACGCGCTGCTCGCAGGCGCCGACGACGACGTGCGTTTCGGCAGCCTGGTCGGCGATTTCGTGCGCGGCGCGATCGATCCCGCGCTCCGTGTCGGCGTGCGCGCGGGCATCGCCCTGCATCGCAGCGTCGACGCGTACACCGATACGCATCCCCGCGTGGTAGCGGCGCGTGCGCGCTTCGCGCCGCCGTTCCGTCGTTACGCCGGCATCCTGCTCGACGTCTGGTTCGACCACCTGCTCGCGCGCGACTGGTCGCGCTGGGCACCCGTGCCGCTCGCGACGTACTCGCGCGAGGTGCGTGCACTGCTCGAACGCCGCGCGGACGAAGTGCCGCCGCGCATGCGCCGTTTCGTCGAATACCTCGGCCGCAACGACCTGCCCGAACGCTACCGCGAGCGCGCGATGATTGCCGACGTGTTCCGCGGACTGTCGCAGCGACTGTCGCGCGACAACCCGCTCGCGCACGCGATGCCCGCGATCGAGGCGCAGGCGGACGCGCTCGAAGGCGATTTCGCGGCATTCTTTCCGGATCTGCTCGCGCATGCGGGGCGCGAGCGGGCGCGGCTCGGCGTGCCGTAGGCACGCGCGTCGCCAAGCGACCGAGGGACTCATGAGGCGGGGAGCGCCGGAAGGCGCGATGCTCTCGTGCAGGCACTACGCGTATCGCACGTACCACCGCAACGTTACGGCGCGCCGCGGCGGGACTCGCCGCTGCGCGGCTCGACCCGCCCTACATCGACCCCGACCGTCTTACTTCACTTCGCCGGCGATCCACTCGACGGTGGCCTTGACCTGCTCGTCGTTGAGCGCCGGGTTGCCGCCGCGCGCGGGCATCACGCCCGCCTTGCCGGTGAAGCCCTCGATCGCATGCTTGACGAGCGTGTCGATGCCCTGCGCGACGCGCGGCGCCCAGGCCGCCTTGTCGCTGATCTTCGGCGCGCCGCCGGCGCCCGTGTCGTGGCAGCTGTGGCAGAGGTTGCCATAGATCGTCTTGCCGTCGGTGGTGCCGCCGTAGGCGACCTGCGAGGCGGCAGCCTTGGCGGCCGCGTCCTGCGCGGCCTGCATCGCGGCGCGGCCGGTGTCGCCGGCGTAGACGCCGCCGACCGGCGCGATGCGCTCGGCCACGACCTTCGCCTTGTCCGGGTTCTCTTCCGGCGGGTGCTTGGAATAGATGTACGCGCCGAGCACGACCAGCAGGACCGCGACGAACATGAGGAACGCGATCAGCTGCGCGAAGTGCTTGAGGAAGACCATGTCGGTCTTGGGAACGGGATTGGTCACGGATCCACCTCGAAAGGACGCGATGCGCCGGGCCAGGGGCCCGTTCGGCGTGCAAAAAGTCCCGGGATTATAGCGGGCACGCCCCGGCCCGCGGAAGGCGCCGCCGGGCCGCCGCGCATCGCCGGGCCCGGAGCACGCCGGCGGTCGGCTATACTGCGCCCCCGCCGGGCGGTCCGACCGACCCGGCAACCGCGACGATGCGCCCGTAGCTCAGCTGGATAGAGTACCGCCCTCCGAAGGCGGTGGTCGGAGGTT
Organism: Dokdonella fugitiva; assembly: GCF_004342425.1. Classification (GTDB taxonomy): domain Bacteria; phylum Pseudomonadota; class Gammaproteobacteria; order Xanthomonadales; family Rhodanobacteraceae; genus Dokdonella_A; species Dokdonella_A fugitiva. The sequence continues at coordinate 838,616 of NZ_SLWQ01000001.1, forward strand.
CGAATCCTCTCGGGCGCGCCATCTCCTTCTGTATCGAGGCCCCGCCATCCGGGTTGCGCGATGCGCGCCTGCCGCCTGCCGGCCCCGATTTGACCCGCGTCAACTCGTCGCGCCGCGCCACGCGGACAATGGATGCATGCCCACGGAAGCGGGAGTCCCGCCGAGGAGCGCTGCGATGCGCGGCATGTGCCTGCGATTCCATTTCTGCGAGGACCCGGCCGAGCCTGGACGGCCGACCCACGAATGGCTGCTGCAGCACGCGCGCAGCCTCGGCATGCCCGGCGCGTCGGTGTTCCGCGCGATCGCCGGGTTCGGCCGCCACGGCGGCTTGCACGAACCGCGCTTCGGCGAACTGCCGGGCAGCCAGCCCATCCTCGTCGAGTTCCTGTTGACCGAAGACGATGCGCGGCGGCTCGTCGATTCCCTCGCCGGCGAACCGGTCGCGCTCGCCTACGCGCGCTGGCCGGTCGAGTTCGGCCTCGTCGGCGGCCGGTCCTGAGGCCGCTCGACGCGGAGGACCGCATGCGCTGGAAGAACGACCCGCATCGTTACAGCTCGCCGACGATCGCCCTGCATTGGACGATGGCGCTGCTGATCGTAGCCGCATACGCGTCGGTCGCGTCGCAGGCGCTGTTCGCGCACGACGGTCCGCAACGCGCCCGGCTGGATGCGGTACACGCGTTCGCCGGCCTGTGCGTGTTCGTGACCGTGTTCGCGCGGCTCGCCCTGCGCGCGGGGCGGCGCCCGGCGATCGTGCCGCCGCCATCGCGACTGCAGGCACGCTTCGCGCTCGCCATGCACGTGCTGCTGTATGCGTTCCTCGTCGCGATGCCGCTGCTCGGCTGGCTGCTCGCCAGTGCGCGCGGCACGCGCATCGCGTTCGGCGCCTTCGAGCTGCCGCCGCTCGTGCCGGCCGACCCGGCCCTCGCCGGAATCGCCGGGACATGGCACGCAGGCGGGGCGATGGTCGGCTATGCGCTCGTCGGCGGTCATGCTGCCGCCGCGCTCGCCCACCATTGGCTGCGCCGCGACGACACGCTGCTGCGCATGCTGCCGCGACGCCGGCGGCGTTGACGCCCGCCGCCGCGCGGCGAACCGATCGATCCGAGCCCGGGGCCGCATGAACGACGACGCGACAGCCACCTGCACAGGCGAGCCGAAGCCCGCCGCGCTCGGTCTCGCCACGATCGATGCGCAACGCAGGCTCGCGCGCGACGGCGCGAACGAGCTGCCGATGGCGCAACGGCGCGGCGTCCTCGCGCGGGTGGCCGCGGTGCTGGCCGAGCCGATGTTCCTGCTGCTCGGCACGGCCGCGGCGCTGTACGTCGTGCTCGGCGACATCGGCGAGGCGCTCGTGCTGGTCGCCTCCGTCGCCGTGGTTATCGGCATCACGCTGCAGCAGTCGAACAAGTCCGAGAAGGCGCTCGACGCGCTGCGCGACCTGTCCGCGCCGCAGGCCTCGGTGCTGCGCGACGGCGAGCGCGTGCGCATCGATGCGCGCCGCCTCGTCGTCGGCGACGTGCTCGTGCTCGACGAAGGCGATCGCGTGCCGGCCGATGCGCGCCTGCTCGCGGCGACGCAACTGGGTGTCGACGAGTCGCTGCTGACCGGCGAGGCGCTGCCTGCCGCCAAGCACGCGGACGCCGACGGCGACGACGGCGCGCCGACGCGCGCGAACCACGTCTACCGGGGCACGCTCGTCGTCCGCGGCCACGGCCTCGCCGAAGTCGTCGCGACCGGCGCACGCACGGCGGTAGGCCGCATCGGCACCTCGCTCGTGCACACGGCGACACCACGCAGTCCGCTGCAACGGGAGATCGACCGCGCGGTGATCGCGTTCGCGGCGATCGGGCTCGCGCTCTGCGCACTGGTCGCCGGCCTGTACGCGACGCTGCGCGGCGGCTGGATCGACGCGCTGCTCGCCGGCGTCACGCTTGCGATCGCCAACGTGCCGGAGGAATTCCCGGTCGTGCTCACCGTGTTCCTCGCGCTCGGTGCCTGGCGCCTCGCACGCGAGCAGGTGCTCACCCGGCGCATGCCGGCGATCGAGACGCTCGGCGCGATCACCGTGCTGTGCGTGGACAAGACCGGCACGCTCACCGAGAACCGCATGCGCGTCGCCGCGCTGCGCTGCGGCGAATCGGCCTGGGATCTCGCCTCCGGCGCGCCGATCGGCGCGGCGTTCGACGACCTGCTCGCGCGGGCCGCGCTCGCCTGCCGCGTCGACCCGACCGACCCGATGGAGCGCGCGATCGTCGAAGCGTCGCCGCCCGCCGACGCGCACGAGCGCGTGCTCGTGCGCGAGTACGCGTTGACGCCGGCCCTGTTCGCGCGCACCCAGGTATGGCGCACGCCCTCCGGGCTCATCGGTGCCTGCAGCGGCGCGCCGGAAGCGGTGGCCGAGCTGTGCCGGCTCGCGCCGGAACGACGCGCGCGGATGCTCGCCGAGGTCGCCGCGCTCGGACGCGAGGGCCTGCGCGTGATCGCGATCGGCGCGCTCGCGCATCCCGCCGGGGAGCCGTTGCCGGAGCGACAGGAGCAGCTCGTCTTCGCCCAAGCCGGCCTCGTCGCGTTCGTCGACCCACTGCGCGCCGGCGTCGCGGATGCGGTCGCGGAAGCGCGGGCGGCCGGCGTCGAGGTGATCATGCTGACCGGCGACTTCGCCGACACTGCCGAGGCGATCGCGCGGCAGGCCGGCATCGACATCGGCGACGGCGCGCTCGGTGGCGCGGCGCTCGCCGCCTGCGACGATGTGCAGCTCGCCGGCACACTCGCGCGGCGGCGCGTGTTCGCGCGCGTGACGCCGGAACACAAGCTGCGCCTCGTGCAGGCCCTGCGCGCGCGGGGCGGGATCGTCGCGATGACCGGCGATGGCGTCAACGACGCGCCCGCGCTCAAGGCCGCCGACGTCGGCATCGCGATGGGCCGGCGCGGTACCGACGTCGCGCGCGAGGCCGCCGCGCTCGTGCTGCTCGACGACGACTTCGTCTCGATCGTGCGCGGCATCCGCCGCGGCCGCGCGATCCACGACAACATCGTGCGCGCGATGCGCTACATCCTCGCCGTGCACGTACCGATCATGGGCATGGCGCTGCTGCCGCTGCTCGGTGGCGGGCCGCTCGTGCTCTGGCCGATCCACATCGTGTTCCTCGAGCTCGTGATCGATCCGGCCTGCGCGCTCGTGTTCGAGCGCGAGGCCGCGGCCGCCGACGTCATGCGGCGGCCGCCGCGCGATCCACGGCGCGCGGTGATCGGCCTGCGCCTGCTCGCCGGCAGCATCGGCGACGGCGCGCTGGCGTTCGCTGCCTGCGCATTCGTCTACGCGCTCGCACGCGCGCAGGGATGCAGCGACGCGGAGGTCGCCGCGGCGGCGTTCGTCGCCCTCGTCGCTAGCAACGTCGGCCTCATCGCGCTCAACCGCGGCCGTGGACTCTGGCGGACCCGCAACCACGCGTTCTGGTTCGTCGTCGCGGGCGCGTGCGGCGCACTCGCGCTCTCGCTCGCGCTGCCCGCGCTCGCGCGCTTCTTCCGCTTCGCAGTGCCCCCGGCGGGAATCCTAGGGCTCGCGGGCACGCTTCCGCTCGCCCTGCTCGCCTTCGTACTCGCCGTGCGCCTGCGCGTGGATCGGCTCGCAAGCGCACGTACCACGCCTCCCTAGGAGCGCACCCCTGCGCGACCGTCGCGCCCCGGTGCATTTTCGACGCTGCGGTTGCCCACGGGGTGGACTCCTGCAGTGACATCGCGCCCGTCGCGCGATCGGTATCAGTGCGCGGTGCGATAGAGGATCAGGCCGAGCGCGGCGATCCAGCAGAGCAGGATGAACAGCGCGCCGCCCCAACCCTTGACGATGCCCGCGCCGCGGCGGTGCGTCCAGTACATCGTGCCCGCGACGAGCGACGGCACCGTGACGAGGGCGGCGATGAGCAGCAGGACGCCGTTGGCGTGGTCCATGGCGCTTTCCTCTCAGTTGCGCATGAGCACGGGCAGGGTCGCCTCGCGCAGCACGGTACGGGTGGCACCGCCGAACGCCCATTCGCTGAAGCGCGAGCGACCATAGGCGCCCATCACGAGCAGCTCCGCGCCGACCTCGCCGGCCGCGGCGAGGATCGCTTCGCCGGCGCCGTCGTCGTCGACGAGGATCGGTTTCTTCGTCACGCGGATGTCGTGCCGCGCGAGGTACGCATCGACATCGAACGGCGGCAGCCAGCCCGCTTCGATGTCCGGCGCGCGTCGCCCGCCGTCGAGCAGCACGATCGTCGACGCGTGATGCAGCAGTGGCAACGCGGCGTGCAGCGCGCGCACGGCTTCGGCAGAGCCGTTCCAGGCGATCGCCATGCGGCCGAGCGGGGCGTCGCGGCAACCCGGCGGCGCGACGATGCACGGCATGCGCGAGGCGAGCACGATCGCGCCGAGGTCGGGCGGCGCGCCCCATGGCATGTCGGCGTTGCGCTCGAGCACGAGCAGGTCGTGCCAGTTGCCGATGTGCGCGAGCGTCTCCGGCGTGCGCCCTTCGGCGACCTGCCAGAACGCCTGGCGCACGCCGATCTTCATCGCCCAGGTGGTGAACGCGTCGCGCGCGGCCCAGGCGGACTGCTCCGCCTCGCGCGCGGCTTCGAACGCCGCCTGGATGACGCTGCCGGGCGCGTACGGCGGCATCATGTAGAGCGGCGAGGGGTGCACGAAGACGCCGGTGAGCGCGCCGTCGAGGCGCGCGGCGAGATCGGCGGCGTATTCGACGCCGCTGCCCCAGGCGTCATGGCGCCCGGTGTGGACCATGATGTCGTGCATATTGGTTCTCCCGGCTCAGGACACGACGAGGGCACTGTCGGCGACTGCCGGCTCGACCATGCCGCACAGGCGCTGCGCGATGGCCAAGCCCTCGGCCGTCGCCTCGGCGGCCGCATCCATCCACAGCAGCGTGAAGGCGAGCGGCGAGCCGCAGGTCGCCAGGCGCATGAATACGTCGAGGTTGCGGCGCCAGCGGTCGACCACGAAGTCGAGCACGGCCGCGTCGAAGCCTGCCCGGATGCGCAGCAGGTCCGCGCCGATCGCCGCCGCAGCGGCGCCTTCGGCCGCGGGATGTCGGGTTTGCATGGTCGCCTCCGTCATTCGTCGGACGCCACGCTAGCGCCGTGCGGCCGCCGGCGACTTGATGCCGGTCAACCACGCCGCGGTCCGCGTCCAAGGTGATCCAGATCAATGCAGCGGCGCGGCGTGCGCGCAGGATCGGCGCGTCTTCCCCGAGGAGTTCGGCCATGCAATCGCAGTCCGGAAACACGTCCTCCCCGATCCCGCACGCCGTCGGCGACGAGGCGCAGCACTGGCACGACGAGTTGCTCGACGGCACGCGCGTGCTGGTCCGCCCCTTGCGCGCGGACGACGCGGCGCTCGAGCGCGAGTTCATCGAGCATCTTTCGCCGCGCTCGCAGCGGCTGCGCTTCCTCGGGCTGATCGGTTCGCCGAGCGACGCGCTGGTGCGCCAGCTCACGCAGCTCGATTTCCGCCGCGAAGTCGCGTTCGCGGCGCTGGTCGCGCGCGAGGGCGGCAAGCACATCATCGGTGTCAGCCGCTTCAGCCTCGGCGCCGACCGCAAGTCGTGCGAATGCGCGGTCACCGTCGCCGACGAGTGGCAGCACAGGGGACTCGGCACGCTGCTCATGCGCCACCTCATCGCGGTCGCCCGCGCGCGCGGCATCCACGAGATGGTGTCGCTCGATGCGGTGGACAACGCGCCGATGCGCGAGCTCGCCGCCTACCTCGGCTTCACGCGGCGCAGCGATCCGCTCGATGCGAGCCAGGTGATCCATTCGCTGAAGCTTTGAGGCGACGTCCGCGGCCGCGGCCGCGACGGCGTGGCGCCAGCGTGTGACGAATCGCCGCAGCGGCGCGCCAGCGATCGCCGATCTTGACCTCGATCAAGTCCGCGCGCCGGTGCCCGCGGACACTGCGCGCGCAACCAGCCAGGGGCATCCCATGCAGAACGTGGAAACCTACAATGACCGGGTCGTTCGCCAGTTCACGATCGCGACGATCGTCTGGGGCATCGTCGGCATGGCGGTCGGCGTGCTCATCGCGGCGCAACTGGCCTGGCCGGCGCTGAACTTCGACATCCCGTGGCTCACCTACAGCCGCCTGCGGCCGCTGCACACGAACGCGGTGATCTTCGCGTTCGGCGGCTGCGGCCTGTTCGCGACCTCGTACTACGTCGTGCAGCGCACCTGCCAGGCGCGCCTGTTCGGCGACCGCCTCGCCGCGTTCACGTTCTGGGGCTGGCAGGCAGTCATCGTGCTCGCCGCGATCACGCTGCCGCTCGGTTACACGCAGAGCAAGGAATACGCCGAGCTGATCTGGCCGATCGACGTGCTCATCGCCGCGGTCTGGGTCGTCTACGCGATCGTCTTCTTCGGCACGATCGTCAAGCGGCGCGTGAAGCATATCTACGTCGCCAACTGGTTCTTCGGCGCGTTCATCCTCGCCGTCGCGGTGCTGCACATCGTCAACAGCCTCGCGATCCCGGTGACGTTGACCGACTCCTACCCGATCTACTCGGGCGCGGTCGACGCGATGGTGCAGTGGTGGTACGGCCACAACGCGGTCGGCTTCTTCCTCACCGCGGGCTTCCTCGGGATCATGTACTACTACATCCCCAAGCAGGCGCAGCGGCCGATCTATTCGTACCGGCTGTCCGTGGTGCACTTCTGGGCGCTGATCGCCGTCTACATGTGGGCCGGCCCGCACCACCTGCACTACACCGCGCTGCCGGACTGGGCGCAGTCGCTCGGCATGGTGTTCTCGCTGATCCTGCTCGCGCCGAGCTGGGGCGGCATGATCAACGGCATCATGACGCTGTCGGGTGCGTGGCACAAACTGCGCACCGATCCGATCCTCAAGTTCCTGATCGTCTCGCTGTCGTTCTACGGCATGTCGACCTTCGAAGGGCCGATGATGTCGATCAAGACGGTCAACTCGCTGTCGCACTACACCGACTGGACGATCGGCCACGTCCACGCCGGCGCGCTCGGCTGGGTCGCCTTCATCACGATCGGCGCGGTCTACAGCATGCTGCCGAAGCTGTTCGGCGCCGAACGCATGCACTCGACCCGTGCCATCGACCTGCACTTCTGGATCGCCACGATCGGCGTCGTGCTGTACATCGCCGCCATGTGGATCGCCGGCGTCATGCAGGGCCTGATGTGGCGCGCGACGAATCCGGACGGGACGCTGACCTACACGTTCATCGAGTCGCTGCGCCAGACCTATCCCTACTACGTGACGCGCGCGCTCGGCGGCCTGCTGTTCCTCGCCGGCATGCTGGTCATGGCCTGGAACGCGTGGAAGACCTGCCTGCCACGCCGGACATTGCCGGTCGTCGCCGTCCCGTTGCCGGTCCACGCCTGAGGTCGCCGCCATGCTGCATGCCTTCATCGAAAAGAACGTTGGCCTGATGGCCGCACTCATCCTCGTCGTGATCCTCAGCGGCGGCCTCGCCGAGATCGTGCCGCTGATGTTCCAGGCGCAGGCGGTCGAGCCGGCGCCGGGGATCAAGCCGTATTCGCCGCTGCGCCTCGCCGGCCGCGACGTCTACGTGCGCGAGGGTTGCTACGGCTGCCATTCGCAGATGATCCGCACGCTCGCTTCCGAGACGCTGCGCTACGGGCCGTACTCGGCGGCGGGCGAATCGGTGTACGACCGCCCGTTCCAGTGGGGCTCCAAGCGCACCGGGCCGGACCTCGCGCGCGTCGGCGGCCGCTATTCGGACGACTGGCACCGCGTGCATCTCAAGAACCCGCGCAACGTCGTGCCGGAATCGAACATGCCGGGTTATCCATGGTTGTCGCAGGCGCTCGTCGATCCGGACCTCGTCGAAAAGAAGATGCACGCTCTCGCGAAGCTCGGCACGCCGTACAGCGCCGAGGACTTCGCCGGCGCGCGCGCGGCTGTCACCGGCCAGACCGAAATGGATGCGCTCGTCGCCTACCTGCAGGGCCTGGGCACGAACACGCAGCCGGCCGCAGCGGAGGCCGCGAAATGACCTCGGGCATCCTCATCGCGGTCATGCTCGTGCTGTTCCCCGTGCTCGCCGCCTGGGCCTGGAGCGCGCGCCGCCGCGACGCGTTCGAGGAAGCCGCCGCGCTCGCGCTCGAGCGTCCGACCGACAACCCGCACGCGGAGGATTGCCCATGAGCGCGTTCTGGAGCTGGTTCATCATCCTGCTGGTCGTCGTCAACATCGTCGGCCTCGTCGCCCTGCTGTTCGCGACCGCGCGCCGCCGCGGCGGCGACGGCGCCGGCAGCGCGACCACCGGCCATGTCTGGGACGGCGACCTCGAGGAACTCAACAATCCACTGCCGCGCTGGTGGTTCGGCCTGTTCGTGCTGACCGTCGTCTTCGCGATCGGCTACCTCGTGCTGTATCCGGGCATGGGCAACTTCGCCGGCCGCCTCGGATGGACGTCCGGCGCCGCCGCCGCCGATGAACTGCGCGAGGCCAATGCGAAACTCGAAACGCTCTACGCGGGTTTTCGCGGCCGATCGCTCGACGCGCTCGCGCAGGATCCGAAGGCGGTGAAGATCGGCCGCAACGTGTTCGCCAATACCTGCGCCGCCTGCCACGGCTCGGATGCGCGCGGCGCAGTGGGCTATCCGAACCTCGTCGACGACGACGCGCTTTACGGCAGCGACGGCGAGACGATGCTCGCGAGCGTGATGCGCGGGCGCCACGGCGTGATGCCGCCGCTCGCCGCGACGCTGCCCGACGGCGGCGTCGACGAGGTCGCCCATTACGTGATGAGCCTCTCCGGCCGGCCGCACGACGCACGCCTCGCCGCGCTCGGCCAGCCTCGCTTCGAGACGATCTGCGCCGCGTGCCACGGCAAGGACGGCAAGGGTAACCACGCGCTCGGCGCACCGAACCTCACCGACGACATCTGGCTGCACGGTGGTGGCGACGTCGCCGCCGTGCGCGCCGCGATCACCGACGGCCGCAGCGGCACGATGCCGGCGTGGGCGTCCGTGCTCGGCGAAGACCGCGCGCGCCTCGCCGTCGCGTGGCTGCTGTCGCAGAACCCGCAACGGGCGGGGGCGCCCTCCGCCGCACCGGCGGCCGGTGCGCAATGACGATGCGCGACCATCGCGTCCATTGGTTCGGCGCGATCCTGTGGCCGTCGTTCTTCGCCGCGGGCGTCGCGACGATGGTGTTCTTCGCCGTCGTCGATCCGCTCGATCTCGCGACGATCACCTGGCCGCGCATCGCGTTCTCGCGCGAACTCGGCTACTCGATCGGCTTCTTCATGTTCTGGCTCTGCACCGCGTCGGCGAGCCTGTTCACCGCGCTGCTGCTGCGCCCGCCCGCGCGGAACGGCAGGCAGCCGTGAACGGGCAGTCCCGCAAGATCGACGTGCGCGTCGTCGACGGCGGCGCGCTCTATGCGAGGCAGCCGAAGGTCTATCCGCGCGAGATCGATGGCCGCTTCCAGCGCCTGCGCATCGCCGCGGTGTTCTGGCTGCTCGGCATGTTCTACGCGTTCCCGTGGATCAGCGTCGGCGGGCAGCAGCTCGTGCTGTTCGACCTGCCGGCGCGCCGCTTCCACGTGTTCGGCCTCACCTTCTGGCCGCAGGACTTCTACCTGCTCACCCTGCTGCTCATCATCGCCGCGCTGAGCCTGTTCTTCTTCACCGCGCTCGCGGGCCGGCTCTGGTGCGGTTACGCCTGCCCGCAGACGGTATGGACCGAAGTGTTCCTGTGGATCGAGCGGCGCATCGAGGGCGACCGCAACGCGCGCATGCGCCTGGACAAGGCGCCGTGGAACCGCAACAAACTCGCGCGCAAGACCGCCAAGCACGTCGCCTGGGTCGTGTTCGCGTTGTGGACCGGCTTCACCTTCGTCGGCTTCTTCACGCCGATCCGCGTACTCGGCGCCGAAGTCCTGCAGTGGCGGCTCGGCGGCTGGGAAGCGTTCTGGGTCCTGTTCTACTCGTTCGCGACCTGGGGTAACGCAGGCATGCTGCGCGAGCAGGTGTGCAAGTACATGTGCCCGTATGCGCGCTTCCAGAGCGCGATGTTCGACCGCGACACGCTCGTGATCAGCTACGACGTCGCACGCGGCGAACCGCGCGGCCACCGTTCGCGCGCGCAGCTGCGCAGCGTCGATGCGGGCGTGGCGACGCGCACGCTCGGCGACTGCATCGACTGCCGCGCCTGCGTGCAGGTCTGCCCGACCGGCATCGACATCCGCGAAGGCCTGCAGATCGACTGCATCGCCTGCGCCGCGTGCATCGACGCCTGCGACGACGTGATGGACAAGATCGGCCTCGCGCGTGGCCTCATCCGCTACACCACCGAGAACGAACTGGGCGGCAAGGCACGGCGCATCCTGCGCCCGCGCGTGTTCGCCTACGCCGGCGCGCTGTGCGTGCTCGTCGCCGCGTTCGCGTGGGGCGTGGCCGCGCGCGCACCGCTGATCGCCGAAGTGCTGCACGACCGCAATGCGCTGTTCCGCAGCGTCGGCGACGGCGCGATCGAGAACAGCTACGCGGTCAAGCTCGCCAACAAGTCCGATCGCGCGGTCGCGCTGTCGCTGCACGCCGACACGCCGCTGCCACTACGCACGATCGGCAGCGCGAGCGTGTCGCTCGACCCCGGCGAGGTCTTTTCGCTGCCGCTGACCCTGCGCGCCGAACCCGGCGCGGTGCGCGGACGCAATCCCGTCACGATCGTCGTCAGCGCCGACGACGGCCGCGAGCTCGCCCGCGCGAAGGCGCAGTTCTTCGCCCCGGAGTCCCCGTGAACACGCCCGCCGAATCCGTTCCCCCCGCATCGACGCGCTGGTATCGCGTCGTCGAGGTCTGGCTCATCGTCGTCCTGCTCGGCGCAACCGTGCTCGGCTCGCTCTCGCTCGTCGCGACCGCGATGCGCCATCCCGACGCGCACATCGTCGTGCCCGACGACGCGCCGCGGCCGGGCCACCAGCCGCCGGCGCGGCCGGGCGCCGCGGCGTCGCGGCACTGAGGCGATGGCCGGCGCGTGCTTCCATTGCGGCGAGCCGGTCGGCGACGGCACGCCGCTGCTCGCGACCGTCGGCGGGCAGGCGCATGCGGTCTGCTGCATCGGCTGCCGCGCCGCAGTCGAGTGGATCGACGGCCTCGGCCTCGCCGACTACTACCGGTTGCGCGAAGGCGCTGGCACGCGCGCCGCGCCCGCGGACGACTTCGCCGAATGGGATCGGCCGCGCCTCGCGCGACGGCACGTGCGCGAGCTCGATGCAGGACGCTGCGAGGCGACCGTGCTTGTCGAAGGCATGCATTGCAGCGCCTGCGCGTGGCTGATCGAACGCGCGCTCTCGCGCTGCGAGGGCGTGCACGAGGCGACCGTGTCGCCGCTGGTGCAGCGCGTGCGCGTCGCGTTCGATCCGCGTCGCACGCGGCTGTCCGTGCTGCTTGCCGCGCTCGCGCGGCTCGGTTATCGACCGCATCCGCTCGAGGGCGATCGCGTCGACGCGTTGCGCACGAGCGAGCGGCGCGCGGCGATGAAGCGCCTCATCGTCGCCGGCTTCGGCGCGATGCAGGCGATGATGTACGCGGTCGCCCTGTACGCGGGCGCGTTCGACGGCATCGCGCCGGCGGTGGCGGCGTTCCTGCGCTGGATGGGCATGCTCGTCGCGACGCCGGTCGTGCTGTACGCCGCGCGGCCGTTCTTCGCCGGTGCGCTGCGCGAATGGCGCGCGCGACGGCTGTCGATGGACACGCCGGTCGCACTCGCGATCGGCGCGATCTACACCGGCAGCGTGGTCGCCACCGTGCTCGGCGAGGGCGAGGTCTATTTCGACTCGGTCAGCATGTTCGTGTTCCTGCTGCTGCTCGGCCGCTACGTCGAGCTGCGCGCGCGCCAGCGCGCGGGCGAGGTGGCCGATGCGCTGGTGCGCCTGCAGCCGGCGACCGCGCAACGCCTGGTCGACGGGACCTGCGAGACGGTCGGCGTTCACGAACTCGAACCCGGCGAGGTCGTTCGCGTCGGCGCCGGCGCGACCATTCCCGTCGACGGCGTGCTGCACGGCGCGCGCTGCCGCGTCGACGAGTCGCTGCTGACCGGCGAATCCGCCGCCTGCCTGCGCGAGGCCGGCGACGAGGTCGTCGCCGGCAGCGTCGCCCTCGACGGTCCGATCGAGGTCGAGGTACGGCGGGTCGGGCCGGCGACCGTGCTGTCGACGCTCGCGCGCATGGTCGAGCGCGCCGCCGCGGCGCGCCCGCGCGTCGCCCGCCTCGCCGATGCGGCGGCGGCGCGCTTCGTCCTGCGCGTGCTCGCGGCGACGGGCGTGGTCGCGCTCGCCTGGATGATCTTCGATCCGTCGCGCGCGTTCGCGAGCGCGGTCGCGGTGCTCGTGATCAGCTGTCCATGCGCGTTCGCGCTGGCCGCCCCGGCGGCGCTGACGCGTGCGGTCGGCGTGCTCGCGCGGCGCGGCGTCATGGTCGTCGACGCCGACGCGCTCGAAGCACTCGCCCGCGTCGAGCGCTTCGTGTTCGACAAGACGGGCACGCTGACCGAGCCGGCGATCGACCTCGCGCGCATGCGCATCGCCCGCGGTTCGCGCGCCTCCGCCCTCGCCGCTGCCGCGGCGCTCGAGCAGGGAAGCACGCATCCGTTCGCGCGTGCGCTGCGCGACGCCGCGCGTGGCCTCGCGCTGCCGGCGATCACGGCTGTGCGCGAGACCGGCGGCGGCGTGGCCGGTCATCTCGGCGGCCGCACGCTGCGACTCGGCCGCGCGGAGTTCGCGCTCGCCGCGGGCGACGACGGCGATGCCCTCGTGCTCGCCGACGACGACGGCGAGATCGCGCGCTTCCCGGTCGTCGAGCGCGTACGCGACGGCGCGCGCGCCGCGATCGACGCACTGCACGCGGCCGGTATCGCCTGCGAGATCGTCAGCGGCGATCATGCGCACCGCGTCCGTCGCGTCGCGACGACGCTCGGCATCGCCGGGTGGCGCGCGGGCGCCACGCCCGCGGACAAGCTCGCGCACATCGCCGCGCTGCGTGATCGCGGCGTGGCGGTGGCCGCGGTCGGCGACGGCGTCAACGACGGGCCCGTGCTCGGTGGCGCCGACGTCGCGATCGCCCTCGGCGACGGCGCCGCGATCGCCCAGGCGGCGAGCGGCATCGTCCTCAGCGGCCCCGACCTCGGCCATCTGGTCGAGGCACGCGAGGTCGCGCGATGCATGCTCGCCGTCGTCCGTCGCAACCTGCGCTGGACGCTCGTCTACAATCTCCTCGCGATCCCGCTCGCCGCGCTCGGCTTCGTGCCACCCTGGCTCGCGGCGATCGGCATGTCGGCCAGTTCGCTCATCGTCGTCGTGAACACGTTCGCGATCGGCCACCACCGCGCCGCGCGGCGCCCGTCCGCGGTTGCGCCTGCGCCACCGCTGCCCCGGACGCAACCCGCATGAACATCATTCTCGCCCTCATCCCTGTCAGCCTGGTGCTGCTCGGCCTCGCCGTCGCGGCGTTCTTCTGGGCCGTCGACGCTGCGCAGTACGACGACCTCGACACGCCCGCACTCGCCCCGCTCGTCGACGACGAGGCGGCCACGCGCGATGCCGGGCCAGCCCCGCGCTGAGGGTGAGCAGCCGCCGCGCACGGCGGCCTCATCGGGACGCCACGCCGATGCTACGATGCCCCGCCCACGCGCCTTCGACCGACGCCCGCGATGTCCGCCGCCGACGCCACGCCCACCCTGCTCGTCGTCGACGACGACGTCGCGATCGTCGAGCTCGTGCAGCGCTATTTCGGCCTGCACGGCTTCCGCGTCGTCGCGGCGGCCAATGGCGCCTCGATGCGCAGCGCGCTGGCGTCCGCGCCGATCGACATCGTGTTGCTCGACCTCGGCCTGCCGGGCGAGGACGGGCTCGAGTTGACGCGCTACCTGCGTGCCAGCTGGAGCGGACCCGTCGTCATCGTGAGCGGCCGCGGCGACACCGTCGATCGCATCGTCGGTCTCGAGCTCGGCGCCGACGACTACGTGACCAAGCCGTTCGACCTGCGCGAACTGCTCGCGCGCGTGCGCAGCGTGCTGCGCCGCAGCCGGGAACGCGGCGCCACGCGTCCCGCCAGCGCGGTCGCGCGCTTCGCCGGCTATGCGTTCGATGCCGCGTCGCGCACGCTCGTGCGCGAACACGACGGCCAGGCCGTGGCATTGACCACCGGCGAGTTCGACCTGCTCGCCGCGTTCGTCGCGCGGCCGAACCAGGTGCTGTCGCGCGACGACCTCATCGGCGCGCTGCATGGCCGCGAGGCCGGCCCGTACGATCGCTCGATCGACATGCAGGTCGGCCGCCTTCGCCGCAAGATCGAAGCCGACCCGGCCGACCCGCAGCTGATCAAGTCCGTGCGCGGCGCGGGCTACCTGTTCGCGGCCAGGATCGAACGTACATGAACGACGTCGCCACGCCGGACCTGTTCCGCACGCTGTTCGAGACCGCGCCCGACGCGACGATCGTGGTCGACCGCAGCGGCTGCATCGTGCTCGCCAATGCACAGGCCGAAGCGCTGTTCGGCCGCGCGCCGGGCGGCCTCGTCGGCGAGCCGGTGGAAGTGCTGCTGCCGGCCGCGTTGCGCGGTGGCCATGTCGCGCATCGCGAACGTTACATGGCGAACCCGCGCCTGCGGCCGATGGGCGCCGGCTTCGAACTCGTCGGCCAGCGCCTCGACGGCAGCGAGTTTCCGGTCGAGATCAGCCTGAGCCCGGTGCAGGGCGGCGCGCATCCGCTGTATGCCGCCTCGATCCGCGACATTTCCGAGACGCGGCGCGTGCGCCAGGCGCTTGCGCGCGCGCGGTACGACGCGGCCGTCGCCGAAGCCGGCCGCATCGCGCTCGAATCGCGCGCGGTCGAGTCGCTGTTGCCGTCGATCCCGGGCATGGTCGCCGGCGCGCTCGGCATCGACGGCGTCGCGGTACTGCTGTCGTCGCCGCAGCGCGCCGGCGTGCAGGTGCAGGCCGCGCTCGGCGTGCCGCCGGCCCTGCTCGACGACCTGCCCGACCTGCTCGCACGCGACGACGACGGCGATGCCTTGCGCACCGCTGCTGCCGCGGCCGGCCTGCACCGCTCGGCTTGCCTGCCCCTGCGCGGCCGCTATGGCGCCGATGGCGCCCTGCTCGCGTTGTCTGCCGATGCATCGGCGTTCGACCGCGACCAGCTGCACTTCCTGCAGTCGATCGCCAACCTCCTGAGCGCGGCGCTGCAGCGACGCCACAGCGAGGAGCAGCTCGCGCATGCGCAGCGCCTCGAGGCGATCGGCCAGCTCACCGGCGGCGTCGCGCACGACTTCAACAACCTGCTCACGGTGATCTCGGGCAACCTGCAACTGCTGCAGGATGGCTTCGAAGGCGCCGAGCGCGAGCAGATCGTGCAGGGCGCGATGCGCGCGGTCGCGAATGGCGCCGCGCTCACGCGCAAGCTGCTCGCGTTCGCGCGGCGCCAGCGCCTGACGCCGCGCACGATCGCGTTGCCCGAATGGCTCGCCGACCTGCACGCGCTGCTGCGGCGCACGCTGGGCGAGAGCATCAGCGTGTCGATCCGATGCCCGGCCGCGATACCCGCCGTCTACGCCGACCCGGGCGAACTCGACGCCGCGCTGGTCAACCTCGCGCTCAATGCACGCGACGCGATGCCGCGCGGCGGCAACCTCGAGATCGAAGTCGACGAGCTGCGCATCGATGCAGACGCCGAAGTCGCCGATCTCGCCGCCGGCCATTACGTCGTCATCAGCGTCGCCGACACCGGCACGGGCATGCCGGCCGACGTGCTTGCCCGCGCGCTCGAGCCGTTCTTCACGACCAAGGACGCGGGCCGCGGCAGCGGCCTCGGCCTCAGCATGGTGTATGGCTTCGCGCGCCAGTCGGGCGGCTCGATGACGATCGCGAGCGAGCTCGGCTACGGCACGCGCGTCACGCTCTACCTGCCGGTGGCGACCGACGGCGCCGGCACGGCGCCGGCACCTGCCCCGTCCGCGACCCGCGGCGGCAAGGTCGTACTGGTGGTGGAGGACGAACCGGAGGTGCGCGGCATCGCCGTCGCCTTCATGCGCGCGCTCGGCCACCTGGCCCGCGTCGCCGCGAACGGCGAAGAAGCGCTGGCCCTGCTGCGCGAGGACGCCTCGATCGAGCTGCTGTTCACCGACGTCGTACTCGGCAGCGGCATCAACGGCATCGAACTCGCGCGCGAAGCGCGCCTGCTCCGCCCGGGCCTGCCGGTCCTGCTCACCTCCGGCTACGAACGCACCGGCGAAGACATCGACGACCCGAGCCTGCCACTGCTGCGCAAACCCTACCGCCGCGAAGCACTCGCCGAAGCCATCGACCGCCTGTTCGCCCGCGCCGCGCGGCCGTGAGGCGTTGGTCCTGCTTGTGTCGCTGCCCGCCTAGTGCACCGCCGCCTGGTCGGATGCGGCGCGGGCGAGGGCGTCGGCGTCGAGGATGGTCACGTCGCGGCGGCGCACGTCGATGAAGCCACGGTCGGCGAGGTGCGACAGCACGCGGCTGACGGTCTCGTGCTTGAGCGCGAGGTAGTTGGCCATGTCGATACGGCACATGCGCAGCACGAAGCGGTTCGGGTCGAGGCCGATGCGCGCGTGGCGGTCGGCGAGGTCGAGCAGGAATGCGGCGACGCGGCTTTCCGCGCCGAGCGTGCCGAGCGTGAGCATCCACTGGCGGTCGCGGCGGATCTCGGCGGCGAGCGATTCGGTCAGGCGCGCCTGCAGCGCGGGCACGCGCAGGCAGGCGGTGAGCATCGGCGGGTACGGCAATTCCCACACCTCCGAGTCCTCGAGCGCGACGACGTCGCAGGCGTAACGCGCGAGGCCGATCGATTCGACACCGAGCAGGTCGCCGCGCATGCGGAAGCCGGTCACCTGCTCGCGGCCGTCGTCGGCGAGTTCACTCGTCTTGAGGCAGCCGAAGTTGACAAGGAACAGCGCGTGGAACGGCTGGCCGGCGCGGTAGACGTGCTGTCCGGCCGCGACCTTGCGGCGCCCGACCCGGACGTGTTCGCGCAGCTCTTCGATGCCGATGTCGTCGCGCGCTTCGAATGCCGGGCGCGGTGCCTGCGCCAGCGGGCCTCGGTTGGTCGCTTCGTTCGCGTACATCGTGCAGCTCCGTCGTCTTCGATGGCGCAAAGTCTAGGAACCGGGCCGCCCGCGACGACGACGCCACGGACACGCTCGGTAACAGCGTGTAACACGCGCGACTTGATCTGCCGCAAGTCGCGCGCGCGCCGCATGCCGATACTCCCGTCGACGCGACGGGTTCCGTCGCCAGGACCGGCATGCAACGCACGACGACATTCATCGACCCCGCCGCGGTGGAGGCATGGGATGCGTGGTTTCGCCGCCGCGACGGCGCACAACTGCGCGACATGACCGTCGACTGCACGTGGCGGCGCGTCGCCGACGCGCTCGGCGCCGCGCGCGCGTCGCTGCGACAGCCGTTGTTCGCGGCGCTGTCGTCGTGGCGCATCCTGCTCGACGAACGCATCGTCGCGAGCGCCGGCACCGAATCGGCGCCGTGGCCGGCCGACCCGGGTGCGGTCGTCAACGCCGCGCGCTTCGTCGAGGATCCCGGCCAGCCCGGTGCACGCTTCGACCGCATGCGTTTCGCCGACTGCGCCGGGCTTGCCCTGCGCGCGCTCGATGCGGTACCGGCGCCGGCCGGGCCGGGCCCTGCGCCACGCCCGACGCTCGGCGTGACCGGCGTCGCCGATACCCTCGCCCTGCTCGGCCTGCGCTACGACAGCGCGCCCGCGCGCGCTTTCGTGCGCAATCTCGGTCGCTGGCTCGCCGAAGGCTGCTGGCGCGCGAACGTGCTGCTCGCCCGCGACGAAGGCGCGCGTGTCGCCCTGACCGGTGCACTGCGCCGGCGCGCCGGCGCGCGCGGCATCGCCGCCGAGCTCGTGGCCGACGCGGAACGGCATGGCTTGCGGCACGCGGGCCCGCTCGCGCTCGTCGCGCATCCGCGGCTCGCCCTGCTCGCCAACGGCATCGCGGATGGCCTCGATCCGATCGCCGCCGCGGCGCGCGTCGTGCGCTTCCCACCCGACGGGCGGGTCGTCCGCTCCGACGGTTACGCGCGCGTGCTGCTGCGTGCCGCGGGCACGGCGCTGCCGGCGAGCGAGACATTCGAAGGGGTCTCAATCGCTGCGCAACTCGAGCTGCGCGGCGTCCTGCAGCCGTGGCTCGACACGAAGATCGATTGCGCCGTGCGCGTGGCGCGCCTGCCGACGCCGGACGAGCGCGATCGCGCGCACGTGCAGGCGGTGCTGCTGGGCCTGGCCGAACCGCGCTTCGTCCTCGCGACGGCAGCCGACGGCGTGGCGGTCGCCTGAGGCGCGCCCGCGCCGCCGTGCTCAGCCGATATCGGAGAGATCCGGACTGACGCCGAGCCGCCGGTGCATCGCCGGGCTCGTCGTCGTGTACTGCAGCGGCACCTTCTGGCCGGGGCTCAAGTATTCCTTGGCCGCGAACGCGGCGAGCGCCGCCTCGTGGAAGCCGCTGAGGATGAGCTTCTTCTTGCCGGGGTAAGTGTTGATGTCGCCGACCGCATACACGCCGGGCACGCCCGTGCCGAACGTCGCGGTGTCGACGACGACCTGGTTCTTCTCGAGGTCGAGCCCCCAGGCGGCGATCGGCCCGAGCGCGGGATGCAGGCCCCAGAACACGAGCAGGTGGTCGGCGCCGACGCGCTGCACGACGCCACTGCGCGTGCGCACGCGTACGGCGCGCAGCGCGTCGCGATCGCCTTCGACACCGGCATCGAGGCCGACGATGTCGCCCTCGAGGAACTGCATGCGCGCCTCGTCGCACAGCGCGTGCATGCGCGCGACGCTCGCGGGCGCGGCGCGGAACTTCGCACTGCGGTGGACGAGCACGACCGACGCGCCGAGCCCGGCGAGTTCCATCGCCCAGTCGAGTGCCGCGTCGCCGCCGCCGGCGACGACGAGTTCGCGCCCGGCGAACGCGCGCACGTCGGCGACCTTGTAGTGCACCGCGACGCCTTCGAGCCGGCGCGCCTCGTCGAGGTCGAGCGTGCGTGGCATGAACGCGCCGAGGCCGGCGGCGAGGACGACGACGCCGGCATCGAACACGCGTCCGTGGTGCGTGGTCACGCGCCAGCGGCCATCGGGTCGGCGTTCGAGACCGCTCGCGACATGGCCGAAGTGGAACCCGGGCGCGAACGGAGCCGCCTGCTCCAGCAACCGCTCGACGAGTTCGCGCGCGCCGCAGCGCGGCAGCGCGGGAATGTCGTAGATCGGCTTGTCCGGGTAGAGCTCGGCGCACTGACCGCCGGCCTGCGGCATCGCGTCGATGACGTGGGCACCGAGGCCGAGCAGGCCGAGCTCGAACACCTGGAACAGGCCGACCGGACCGGCGCCGATGATCACCGCGTCGGTGACGATCGGCCGCGCGTCATGGCCGCCGTCCATCTCAGAAGCGGTAGCCGAGCGCGACGCCGTACACGAGCGGGTCGATCGCGACCGAGCCGACCTTCGCACCGTTGACCTTGGCGTCGGTGTCGATGTCGATCCAGCGCGCGTCGACGGTGAGCGACCAGCGCGGCGCGAGCGCGAAGTCGAGTCCCGCGTGTGCCGCGAGACCCCACGAGTCGCCGAGATCGAGCTTCGCGCCGGCGAGCGGCCCGGTTTCGTCGACCGAGAAGAAGCGCGTGTAGTTGACGCCGATGCCGACGAACGGGCTCACCTTCGCGTCCGGCATGAAGTGCCACTGCAGCGACACCGTCGGCGGCAGCTGCTTGACCGTCGCCGCCTTGGCGCCGTTGAGCTTCACGTCGTGCTCGAACGGCAGCGCCGCGAGCACCTCGATGCCGAGATTCCCCGTAACCGAGTATTCGAGCGACACGCTCGGGCTCCACGAAGAATCCACATCCGCCGCGAGCGTGCCACCCGCGAGGTGGCCATTGCTGGATTTCGGATCGACCGCATGGAGGCCGAACTTGACCTGCCAGTCGCCTTGCTCGGCGTGCGCGGCCGTGGCGCCGACGGCCAACATGATCGCGAGGGGCAGCTTGCGCAACATCGTGATGCTCCGTTCGAGTGGGAAGGTTCGTGAACGGAATCTTCGGAGCGCGCGGTGTGGCGCACTTGATGCACGTCAACTCGGCCCGGGGGTGCGACGTCGCGCCGCATGCGCGCCTGGGCGCGATGGGCACGGGCGACGTCGATGGTTCGTCGCGGATGTGATCGGCCAGACGAGAACCCCGAGCGACCTCGATCATTGTCGCGGTTTCGCGCCAGCGGCCTCGCCGGTAACTTCAGCCGTGCGGCATCCCGGCGGTACGGACCATGTCATTTCCCAAGTCGATGCTCCTGAGTCGGGAGCAACAGACTCGCGACCGTCTCGCCAGATCGAGCGAGCCGAGCGTCGCCCCGCTTGCGCCGATGCGACGCCAACCGGCGGGCCGCATGCCGCAATCCTCGACCGTGCGCGTAGCGGCGGCCATGGGTGGGCTGGCCCGCTCGCTATCGAAAAGGTTACCCAACGCGCTGTTATGTAAGCAATTTACTCCAGCGAATATCGCGTCATACTCGCAACCGTACTCACAAACCGCACCAGCCAATGAGCCACCATCCGCCGGTCACAAGGGGTTGCAACGATGACGACGCCAGCCGGCATGCATAGGTTCGCGATGAACTATGCCGACGCAGCCTTCCAGGTCGCGCAGCAACCCAGACTCCTCGGCCCCGCCTACTTTCTGGCGGCCCATTCGATCGAGCTGTCCTTGAAAGCTTTCCTGCTAGCCGCGTGGCAAACCCTATGGCGAGGTTCGTCGAATCGGTCACGACCTAGTCGCGCTCATGAAGGAAGCGAAGCGTCGAAGGATTGGGCTGGAGGTCGAGATTGATCGTCGAATCTGCTCTGAGCTAGGCCCGTTGAGTGAGCGCTACGGACGCGAGTTTCGTTTCGAGTACTACGAGCCTGGTGTCTTCCAAGTGCCAGAGCTCGAGCGACTCGTCGACTTCTCGATGCACTTGGCGACAGGCCTTCGCGACTATTGCCGACGCTTCACGACGCCGCGGCCGTAGGGCTACCCTGACACGCGTTCCAAGTGACATGCCAAGGCGACCCCGTTCGACTGCGTGAGGCGCGACAAATCCATGCCCGACCAGCTGGCATAGCCTTCGCAAACTTGCTTGACCACACTCTCCTCTTCCGCGTCCAGGCTGACCTCGGGCGCATCGGGAACTGCTGTGATCGGCGAGCTTCGGAAGCCCTTGATCGCATGGTATATAGCGCAGGGAACACAGGGCCATAGCGCCAAGCTTGGACTTCTTCGCGCAAGAGGGGACGGCCCAGGAGCCCGAGGGTCCAGGCGTGGCACAGGTACACCAGCTTGAGGAGTTGCATCGGCGTGATCGACGCCGACTCGGCGTCGCGAAAGATGCGACGCGCCTCCCGAAGCCCCCTTGATCAGGCGCAAACCAACCCTAACTGCACCTACGGCTCCCGATCATTCGATCGGGGGGAATGCCGAAGCGAGGTGCCATGTTCACCAAACTTTTGAATTCCCCTACCCCGGTCCGGTGCGTTGCCGCGCGCCGGGAGTCAGCCTGAAAGGGATGCCAGAGGTCAAACGAGAGAAGGTGACAGTCAGGTTCTAGCCTCGCTGTCGCGCCGAGACCACGGCAATGGCTCGGAGATCCACTCCCCGCACGGTTTACCAGTGTTCGGAGTGGGACACATCTCGTGCTCGGAGGGCTGACATCGTCGCGCAATCCGAACCTGCCCGGATGGGTAGACAATCGGCGAGCCGACGACCCAGGGAGACCGAGCCCGACCTCACCTATCCGCCAGCGTGGCGAGCAACCCCTTCCTTCGGCACCCATCGAATCCGCCCCTCCGCCCGCCGGGCACCACCAGTGCACTCACAGCGAGCGGCGGCGGCGTTCGCCGCCGCAGGCGCAGCGCGTACCCGTCGCGCGGAGCATTGGACGGCAGTAGCGGGGCTCACAATCTAGCGATTCTGTGCTTGCAGGCCGGCGTGAGTTACCCGTCCAATTCGCGCGGAAACTCGCCTGGCTTTGGGGCCTCCGATGACCATCGACTCAAGCGTTCTGCTCATGGTCGTGCTGATGCTGCCGCTTCTCTTCACTGCGATGACGGCCGCCACTTTCTGGCGCCGCGTATCCCGGCCGATCGTATTCACGATCTTCTGCTTCGCCGCCTTCTATGCCCTGCAGGGCATCGGCTATTCGATCGCCTTCCACTACACCGGCAAGCTCGATGTTGTGACGAATGCCATGGCGCAGGCTCGCGCGAGCAACCTGTCGTATGCGATCGGTGACGTCGCTTCTCTGATCATCGGAGTAGGCCTGGCCTATCTCCTTGCGCGCTCAATGCCGCGCCAAGCCAACGCGTAAATCAGGTCAACGAAGGAGATTCGCATGTACAAATGGATAGCGGCACTCGTGATTCCGTTCGCGCTGCTGGGGAACGCCCACGCGACCGCGCCCCGCAAAACTTGCGTACTGCAACAACTGCACAACGCAGGCGCAGTTCAACAGTCAGGCGATGACGTCGTCGCCGAATGTTGTGGGATCATATGAGTACTACGTCTTCAACAAGAATACCGGGAAGGTCTATGACGTCCTGGTCGATGTCGAAGGCGACGTCCTCTCTGGTGGCCAGCACGTGCGCTCGATCGCCGGATCAGTGCTGACCGATGCGGTCACCCAAAGTGCTTTCGTGTATTGGCAAGCCAAGTTCGAGGATCTCTCCTTCTACTTGGAAGCGCCAGATCATGACGGCTACGGAATCACGAGCTTAAACTTGGATCGGGGCCGGCCCTAAGGCGGCCTTCGTTTTCGGCAATGGCGACGTCGCGACTTTCGAGCTGAATCTGCTGACGCTGGGTTCGACGGGATGCAAGTATCAGAAGGGAAGCGCGCGTAACGCGCTCGGGGAGTTCATTCCAGACCAACACGCTGGAGGCAACAACCACAGCAATGGCTCGGACTACGTTCAGGCCGGAAATCATATGTACTGGCTCGCGATCACCCATACGCTTTGGGTGAGTTGCTCGTACATGAGCGACTCGCAGGGGCACCGGACGTTTATCGGTTGCATTTACGACACTCCTCCCTGAAGAAGGATGTGTCGCTCGGCGCCCCTGTCGGGCGCCGAGCGGCACGCGCGACGCTCACTCGCGAAGCGCAGCCAACTCACTGAGGCAGGTTTCGAATCCCTCGTCACTCTGCGCTGCGATGTACGATCGGCGCGCGCTCCACAGCACGTTCGGATCGTCGAGCCATCGAGCCGCCGCGCGGCCGAGCGCGAAGTTGGCGGCGCGCGTGATCGCCTCGTGACGCGCGCGCCGCTCACCGTCCCGGGTCAGGCCGATGCGATAACGATCGAACTCGCGCACGAAGTCGCCCCCAGACATGCCGACTGCCTGCTCGGGCGAACTTGGCGTCAGCTTCGACGCACTTTGCAGGCGGAGGCCAACGGCGAGCAGGAGCATGCGCGTGCGCTCGGCCAGCTCCCGGCGCTCTTCCGCCGACCACTTGCGATCGCTGCCGGAGTTCGCTCGCGATCTCGTGGCACCGCGTGCCGAGTTCCTGCAGCGTGTCGTCCGCGAACGGGTTTCGGTCGCCATAGGTGTTTGCCGGCATGGTGCTATGCCGCGAGGCGGTGCTCGTAGTACGGACGCTCGCGGTTGTCGAGGATGGCGTACATCGCGGCGAGGTCGTTCGGACCCGCACGCAGCCAGGCGTCGACGTTCTCGGGCTTGATCGGGATCACGCAGCGGTCGTGACCCGCCGCGGCAACCTCTGGTGGCGGCTCGTCGGTGATCGCAGCGAACGAGAGCAGCGACTCCCCCTCAGCCCTCCATTCCGACCACACGCACGCGAGCAGCATGTCCTGCGTCGGCTGCGGCCGGAACTCGAGCACGACGTTCTCTTCCTTCTCGCCGGCAGCGAGCTCGCGGTGCTCCATCGTGTGCCGGCTCACGTTCTCGAAGAACGCGTTCGCGACCATGATCCCGTGCGTGTACCCGAACAGCTTCCGCCAGAAGGTGCCCTCGAGGTTGTCGCGGCGGGCGTTGTAGGTGCCGGGGAACTTCGTGTCGTAGAACGCCGGCGCTCCGACCGGGCGGCACTGGTAGCGCATGGGCCGCAAGACGCGGCGGCCGTCCTGCCAGACCATCACGGGCGCGTACCATCCGGGGAAGATGCGCGAGTCCTCGTCGGTGAGTTCCGGCCGGCGGAGCGCGTCGAGCTTCCCGAGGATCCACTCCGACTTCGACGTCGCGATGCGCTGGTCCTCCTGCGCCTTCTTCGTCGTCTTCGTTTGCAGGATGCGCTCGGCGTCGGCGAGGCGCTTGCGCTGCGCGAAGAGGTCCTGCGTGAGCTTCGACTCCTGCGCCGCGTTGAACTCGCCGACCAGCTCGCGGATGCGCTGGTGCTCCTCGCCAGCGCCGTCCGCGAACGACGCATCCATCGCCTTGGCGATCTTGATCTTCGGGTTCTGCGCGCGCAGCCAGTACAGCTCGACGAACTCGGTGATCGAGATGTCGGCGCCCCACGCGCGCACGTAGCGCTGATAGCTTTGCCAGATCTGGGCGGAATAGCACATGCTGCCGGCGTCCGAGTCGAGGAGCAGCCAGCATAGCGCCCTGAGCCCTCCCGGCAGCTGAAGGCCGTGCGCCACGGCGGCGGCTTCTCATCCTGTGCGACGGAGCGATCGGAGCATGCGCCGCATGGTCAGACGCTCTACACGCTGGCGCTCGCCGCCGCCCAAAGTTCTCTCGCTGCCGACGTCGGCGCGCGTGATTGAGTGCTACGCGATTCAGGGGAAGGGGCACCATCACCGGCCGCTGCTCGGCGAGGTGTCCGAGCTGCTGCTCGTCAATGCGCAGCGCGAGACGTGCTGGGTGCGCAATGCGGGCTGCTACCGCGGACCGTACGAATGCTCAATGGTGCCGCCCGGGGAATGGCTTGTGCTCGGCTGGCGGCCGCGTGATCAAATGCCTCGAGAGCGCGCCGGCGAGTTCGATCGCGTCGATCCCGAACTCGCAGATCTACACAAGCTCCAGCGCCTCAACCCGCCGCCGCCCCCGTCGAGCAGCACTCCATGCGGGGACGCGTGGGCGAATGGCGCCGTTGGCATCTCGACTACGCGCTGAGCCCGGTGTCCGAAATCGCGAGGTATGCATCACCCGCGACGATGCGGATCGTTCGGCCCTTGGCCTGCAGGTGCCAGCGCCCGTCTCCTTTCGAACGGTGGTGGAAGTCGCGACGGCGTGTATCAGCACGCCGTCGCGGCGATTACCGGCTCTTGCCGGATGCTCTCTTGGTCGCGATTGCGACGACGTTGTTCGCGGCGCGCAGGTTGTCCAGATAGTCCGCCCACGCCTGCATCATCTTGCGACGCTCAGGTAGGTGCGCAGTGCGGTTGTACGCGCGGCCGAGCGGATCACGCACTGCGTGCGCGAGCTGCTGCTCAATGAAGTCGGGCCGGAACCCGAGCACCTCATCGAGTATCGTGCGCGCCATTGCTCGGAATCCATGTCCCGTCATGGTGTTGCCGTCGTAGCCGAGACCACGCAGCGCGGCATTGACCGCGTTCTCCGACATTGGCCGGCGCATCGAGCGCGCACCCGGGAACACGAACTCGCTCGTCGCCGTGAACGGACGTAGTTCGTCGAGAATGGCGATGGCCTGCGATGAGAGAGGAACGATGTGCGGCGTGCTAGTTTTGCTCGCGGTGAATCGCCACTCAGCGGCCTTCGTGTCGACGTCCGCCCATCGCATCGTACGCAGCTCGCCAGGGCGCACGAATACGAGCGGCGCAAGCTTCAATGCCGCAGAGACGATGGCGGTCCCGCGATAGCCGTGGATCGCGCGCAGCAGCGGCGCGACGTCGTTCGGTTCGGTGACGGCGGCGAAGTGCTGAGTCTCCGGAGTCGCTAGCGCCCCCACCAGATCAGCTGCCGGATTGCGTTCAGCGCGGCCGGTCGCAATCGCGTAGCGGAACACCTGGGCCGCGAGTGATCGCGCACGGTGCGCTGTCTCGATCGCTCCGCGAGCTTCAATCCTCCGGAGCGCCGACAGCAGCGCCTTCGCCGTCACATCGGCGATCGGCATGTTTCCGATGTGCAGTCCGAGATCCCGCTCGAGCAGACGCCGCTCGCGTTTCGCTGATCCCGGGGTCAGCGTCCTGACGCGCTGAGCCATGTACTCGGAGCCGACCGCTGCGAAGGTGTTGCTGGCGCGTTCCGCCTGCGTCGCCCTGCGCGCCTGACCAGCGGCGACGGGAGAGACGCCCGCCGCGAGCGTTGCACGGGCTTCGTCGCGCGATCTACGGGCTTTGGCGAGCGAGACGATCGGATACTCGCCGAGCGCGAGCATGCTGGCCTTGCCGTTGAACCGAAAGCGATAGCGCCATAGGCGCGTGCCAGCGGTTGAGACTTCGATGCAGAGGCCGTTTGAATCAGCGACGCGGTAGACACTCGTCTTCGGCTTCAGCGCTCGCAGTTTCGCGTCGGTCAGCATGGTGAGTAGGCCCCGAGTGAGTAGCGCGCCGGGTAACGGCCGCCATACTCACAGACCCTACTCACATCTTCGTCGGATGTCACCGGACGCTATCGGACCGCGTAGGCTCATGAATCGCGGCCTTTTGCGGGACTATCCATCGGCACCGGACAACACCGGACGCCGATGGACTGGTAATTGGTGGGCCCGCTCGGATTCGAACCGAGGACCAAGGGATTATGAGTCCCCTGCACTAACCGCTGTGCTACAGGCCCGAAATGGCCCGCGAGTTTAACCGCGTGCGGGCATGGCGACGAGTCCGCACGATGGCGCGAGCGGGCCCGGGCCCCGAGGCTGCTCGCCTGCGGCGAGGGACCGCCCACCGGGGTCCGGCTCAGTGTCTCGTACGCATGACGCCTGTACTCGGCCGCTAATCGTTGGCTCAACGCGCTGCAGCGCGCCCGTGATGGCCGCGCAACGGATTCCTCATGCGCGACGAATGCCGGTCGTACCGGCAGTGGCCATGCTTGCTGGCGGCGCGGGGCGTGTGCCCTGCATCGCGTGCGTGGACACCATCGAAGCGAGGGGAACCCATGTCATACCGCAGTCACCGCCGGGCTCCAGCGCCGCGGCGATCCGTTCATGCACGGCTGATCTACGAAGGCAGCAATGCGATCCTGTTCCAGTACGCCGATACCGACGTCGGCGATCCCGCGCGCAACGACGGCATCAGCGCGACGATCGGCCTCAATGCGCCGCCCGGGGTCGACGCCGCGCTGCAGTACTCGTACAAGAGCGCATCGGTCGGCGCGGGCAAGGCGATCCTGTTCTCGCCGACGACGCCGGTCGCCTACACGGCGAGTGCCGGGGTCGTGCTCGACGTCGGCGTGCCGCAGATCGTCGTCACGCCGGCGCAGTTCGATGTCGGCGCGGCCGCGGGCACGTCGACGAGCGCGACGCTCGACATCGGCAACGTCGGCAACCGGCCGTTGACCTGGAACATTGCCTCGTTCGGCACCGACGCGCACCTCCCGGCGACATCGCGCTACACGGTGCCGCTCGGCGATCCCGCGGCGACGAGCGCCGCGCCGGCGCCACGACGCAAGCCGCATCCGGCGCGAACGCCGCGTGCGCAGGCGCCGCAGGCGGAGGGCGTCGCGGCATTCGCGATCGATTTCGGCACGTCCTCACTGGTCAGCCTCGACGCGACGCATCCGGAGACGATCACGCCGGTCGCGGGCGTCGGCGACCTCGTCCTGACCGCAGGCGAATTCGCCGACGAGGACTTCTCGAAGCTGTACGCGATCGATCACTACAGCTGGCACCTGCTCACGCTCGACACGCGCGACGGGTCCACCGACGTGATCGGCACCGCCGTGCTGGAGGCCGGCGCGGGCATCGATTGGGCCGGACTCGCCTGGGATGCCTCGACCGGCACCCTGTACGCGAGCGCGTACGCGCAAGGGCGCTTCGGCATCGATTCGTACCTCTACACGATCGATCCGCTCACCGCCACCGCGACCCTGGTCGGGCGCATCGGCGGCATCGGCGACCCGGCCAACGGCACGCTCGTCGTCGACATCGCGGTCGATGCCGAAGGCCGCATGTACGGCGTCGACCTCGTCGCCGACGATTTCGTCGCGATCGACAAGGCGACCGGGGACGCGGCGGTCGTCGCCTCGCTCGGCTTCGACGCGAACTTCGCGCAGGGACTCGACTTCGACGATTACAGCGGCACGCTCTATTACGCCGCGTTCAACAACAGCGTCGGCGAAGCGCAGATGTACGCGATCGAGCCCTCGACCGGCGCGCTGACCCTCGTCGATGCGATCGGTGCGGACCCGACCCAGAGCCAGCTCGCCGCGTTCGCCGTCGCGCGGCTCGGCGGCGTGTGCGCGTACCCCGACGACGTGCCGTGGCTCACCTACTCGACGACGCGCGGCTCGACCGCGGCGGGGGCGACCACGCCGGTCACGGTCGGCTTCGACGCGTCGTCGCTCGCGCCGGGCACGTACCACGCGAACGTCTGCGTCGCGAACAACGACCTGGCCCGGCGGCGCGTGGCGGTGCCGGTGACGTTCACGGTGAACTGACGCCGCGGCGGCGCCGCGCGATGCGGCGCCGCCTGCGACCGGGGGTGGTCAGGGGCCGTCGAAGCCGTCGTCGAAGATCGTGTCGTCGCCGTCGGCGGCAAACGTCGCGCTCACCGCGCAGTCGCCGTGGATCGCGCTGGTCGACCAGGTGTCGCCACTGCCCGGCGTGAGCGTGCAGGTATCGCCGACGACGCTGGCGACGACGAAGCCGGTGTCGGGCGTGACCGTCAGCGTCGCGCTCGTGCCTGCATCGACCGTCTGCGACGCCGGCGCGATCGAGCCGTTCGGGCCGGCGCTCGCGCTCACGGTCCAGGTGTCGATCGCGAAGCTGGCGATGACGGTGCAATTCGCGGTGATCGCGCCGGTCGTGTAGACGTTGCCGGCGAGCGAACCGGCCGGGCAGGTACCGCCGATCGGCGTCTCGACGTGGTAGTCCGCGTCGGGCGCGAGCGTGAAGGCGATCGTCGCGCCGTCACCGACCGTCTGCGGCGTCGAGGGCGTGATCGTGCCGTGGCCACCGGCGACGCTCGGCGTGACCGTATGGTCCGAACCCATCGCGGCCTGCGCCGCGGCGAGCACGTCGATGCGGCCCCAGCCGACCTGGTAGTTCGGATGGTCGGCCATGGTCAGGCCGCCGCAACCGGAGTTCGACGGATCGGTCACGCCCGTGGTGGCCGCGGTGTTGCGCAGGAGGTCGGCGACCTGGTCCGGATGGCCCTTGAGCGAGGGGTTGACCGACATCAGCAATGCGGCGGCGCCGGCGACGTGCGGCGTCGCCATGCTCGTGCCGCTCTTGGTGCCGTAGCTCGTCGTGCTCGCGTTGGTCGCCGAGCGCGTGCTGACGCCCGGGGCCGATGCATCCGGACGGACGCGCGATGCGCCACTGACCGGGCCGCGGCTCGAGAACGACGCGACGCGATCCTGGCTGTCGGTCGCGCCGACGACGAACGCGGAGTCGTAGATCGCCGGCGGGTCGGTGATCGTGCTGCAGCTCGGGCCGTCGTTCGCGGCGGCGGCCGCGAAGAAGATGCCGCCGGTGACGAGGTTGTCGACCGCGGTCTTGATCTCGGTGCCGGTGGTGCAGCCTTCGCTCGGCGGGCAGGTCCACGAGTTGCTGATGACGTCCGGGGCCAGGTCCGGGTCGGGGTTCTGCCCGGCGAGGTTGGTCGGTGCGAGCATCCATTGCATGCACTCGATGTAGCGCGCCGGCGTGCCGGCGCCCGCGTCCATGTTGCGGCAGCCGATCCACTTCGCGCCGGGCGCGACGCCGATCTGGTTGTTGCCGCCGTCGTCGCCGGCGAACGTGCCCGCGGTGTGCGTACCGTGGCTGTTGTCGTCGCACGGCGCGGGCGCGTCGTTGCCGCAGACGTTGCCGACCGAGTCATGGATCGAGTCGTGCCAGTTGTAGTTGTGGTCGGCGCTGGTGCCGTTCCAGCCGCGGTAATGCGACTTCAGCGCGGCATGGTCCCAGCGGTAACCGGTGTCCTCGCCGGCAATCACGACGCCCTGGCCGGTGTAGCCGAGCGCCCACACGGCGGGAGCGTTGATCTTGTTGACGCCGTATTCGATCGTCTCGATCGCCTGTGGCTGCGCGGTCTCCGGCTCGTCGGCCGGCAGCGCGTGCTGGAAGCGCGGATTCGGCTCCACGCGCACCACGTCGCGGCGCGTCGCGAGTTCGGCGAGGTCGGCGCTCGACAGGCGCGCCCAGACGAGGTTGGCGATCCAGTAGGGGCGATGCTCGATGCCGCGTTCGCGCAGCCAGGCGATCAGGTCCGCCTGCTCCGTGTCGGCGCGCGCGCGCAGCGCATCGACGAGGGCGCGGCGGCGCACGAGGTAGTCGGCGTCGGGACCGAGCGGCGCCAGCACCGGCGTCGCCTGGTCGGGCAGCACGATCAGCGCCTCGACGCGACCGCCCGCGTCGGCCTCGACCGCGAGCGAGGGACTGATCTCGGCGGCGAACGCCTGGCTGCAGGCGAGCGCGAGCGCGCACAGCGCGAGGCCGCGCGTGGAACGACGGATCGACGGAATACGATGGCGCTTCATGGATACTCCCCAGCAACGTTTGGCGACCGGCAGGTCGGGGACACGGCGAGGGCGGTGCATGCGATCCGGGTTCCCCTCCGACCCCGGTCGCTTCGCGGCATGCCGCCCCGGCCGAACGCCCGAGTCTACCGCGGGCGCGGCGGCAGCGCGCAAGCATCCCGCCCGTACGCCGCGGCATCGTCGGGGTGCGCTGGGCGAGGGCGTGCCGCGGCCACCGGCAGGCCCTGCGATGGCCGTGCGCGAACGAAAACGCCCGCGACGGGCGCGGGCGTTTTCGTGGCGTACCGCAGGTGGTGCGTCAGTCGATGTCGAGGAACGAACGCAGCTGTTCCGAACGGCTCGGGTGGCGCAACTTGCGCAGTGCCTTCGCCTCGATCTGGCGGATGCGCTCGCGCGTGACGTCGAACTGCT
The DNA here is from genome assembly GCF_004342425.1 of Dokdonella fugitiva. Classification (GTDB taxonomy): domain Bacteria; phylum Pseudomonadota; class Gammaproteobacteria; order Xanthomonadales; family Rhodanobacteraceae; genus Dokdonella_A; species Dokdonella_A fugitiva. Next base: position 869,689 of record NZ_SLWQ01000001.1, read on the forward strand.
TGCCGACTTCTTCCAGCGTGTGGTCGGTGTTCATGTCGATGCCGAAGCGCATGCGCAGCACCTTCGCCTCGCGCGGCGTGAGGCCGGCGAGCACGTCCCTTACCGTTTCCATCAAGCCGATATTGGTCGACGATTCGATCGGCGAGACGATGGTCGCGTCCTCGATGAAGTCGCCGAGATGCGAGTCCTCGTCGTCGCCGATCGGCGTTTCCATCGAGATCGGTTCCTTGGCGATCTTGAGCACCTTGCGGATCTTGTCCTCGGGCATCTCCATCTTCACCGCGAGCTCGTCCGGCGTGGGTTCGCGACCCATCTCCTGCAGCATCTGGCGGCTGATGCGGTTGAGCTTGTTGATCGTCTCGATCATGTGCACCGGGATGCGGATCGTGCGCGCCTGGTCGGCGATCGAGCGCGTGATCGCCTGGCGGATCCACCACGTCGCGTAGGTGGAGAACTTGTAGCCGCGGCGGTATTCGAACTTGTCGACCGCCTTCATCAGGCCGATGTTGCCTTCCTGGATCAGGTCGAGGAACTGCAGGCCGCGGTTGGTGTACTTCTTGGCGATCGAGATCACCAGGCGCAGGTTCGCCTCGACCATTTCCTTCTTCGCGCGGCGGGCCTTCGCCTCGCCGATCGACATCGCGCGGTTGATCTCCTTGATGTCGGCGACGCCGAGGTAGAGCGCCTGCTCGATCGCGATCAGCTTCTCCTGCTCGGCGACGATCGCGTCGCGTTGCATCTTGATCGCGGGCGACCACTTCTGGCGCTTGCGCGCGAGTTCGTCGGCCCACTCGAGGTTGGTCTCGTTGGCCGGGAACAGCTTGAGGAAGTCCTTGCGCGGCATGCGCGCGTGCTTGATGCACAGGTCGCCGATCACCCGCTCGTGGTTGCGGATGTTGTTGACGACGTCGCGCAGCTTCTTGACGAAGCCGTCGATCATGATCGCCGGCAACTTGAGCTTGAGGAACGCCTCGGCCATCTCGTCGCGCAGCTTCTGCGACTTGCGGTCGGCGGTACCGTGCTTGTCGGCGGTCTTCTGGAACTTCGCATAGATCTGGCGCAGCTCGTCCATGCGGCGCGCGACCTCGGCGAGGTCGAGGCCGACGTCGGCGGGATCGGACTCCTCGCCGCCCTCCGCCTCGTGTTCTTCCTCGTCCTCGGTGGCGGCGACCGTCTCTTCGGCCTCGGCCACGACGACGTCCGGCTGCTCCATGTCGGCGAAGCCGGCGAGCACTTCGGACAGGCGCTTCTTGCCTTCGAGGTGCTGGTCATATTCCTCCAGCAGCAGCTGGATCGACCACGGGAAGCTCGCCAGGGCGCTCTGCACCTGGTTCAGGCCTTCTTCGATGCGCTTGGCGATCGCGATCTCGCCCTCGCGGGTCAGGAGCTCGACCGTGCCCATTTCGCGCATGTACATGCGCACCGGGTCGGTGGTGCGGCCGACCTCGGCGTCGACGGCGCTGAGCACGGCGACCGCTTCCTCGGTCGCGGTGTCGTCGTCGGTCGCGACCGGCGTCTCCGGCAGCAGCGTCTCGGTATCGGGTGCGACTTCGTGCACCTCGATGCCCATGTCGTTGATCATGCCGATGATGTCTTCGATCTGCTCCGGGTCGACGATGTCGTCGGGCAGGTGGTCGTTGACTTCGGCGTAGGTCAGGTAGCCCTGTTCCTTGCCCTTGATGATCAGGGTCTTGATCTCGGACTGCTGCTCCTGGTTGTGCTCTGCGGCCATGTCGGTTCCGGAAGGTTTCTGTACGGCAAAGGAAAGTGAGTATAGGAGCCGCGTCAAGGGCGCGGCGGCCCGGCCTGCGGCGGTGCCGTCGGACCGCACGCGGGCCGTCGGAGTCCGGCGTGCTGCCGGCGGCCTCCGGCCGCGGGAACCCGTACGCCAGCGGGCCCATTACTCCTAATACGTAAAACGCCGCCGACGTGGATCATCCGCCGCCTCAGCGCGTCTCGAGCCAGAACGTGACCGGCCCGTCGTTGACCAGATGGACCCTCATATGGGCGCCGAAACGCCCGGTTTCCACCCTCGGATGGCGCAATGTTGACAATTCGACCAGGCGCGCGAACCAACGCTCCGCCTCGGCCGGCGCCGCCGCGGTGGAGAATCCGGGCCGCGTGCCCGAACGCGTGTCGGCGGCGAGCGTGAATTGCGACACCAGCAGCAGGCCGCCGCCGGTGTCGGCCAGGGAACGGTTCATGCGTCCCCCGGCGTCGGCGAACACGCGGTAGCCGAGCAGCCGCTCGAGCATGCGCTGCACCTGCGGCTCGCCATCGCCGGGCTGGACCGCGACGAGCGCGAGCAGGCCCGCATCGATGCGGCCGACGACGACCTCGTCGACTTCGACGCGCGCTTCGCTGACGCGCTGGATCAGGGCGATCATCACGGGCTCCGACGGCAAGCCCCGCATGCTCGCCGCCAGCCCGGCGACGGTCAATCGGTCCGCACCCTGCGCGCCGCGCCTTTACAATCGCCGTTGCCATGCCGTCCCCCGCCTTGTCCTGGCCGGCCGCGCTGCTCTACCGCAGCCTGCGCCTCGTCGGCCGTTGCCCGCTCCGCCTCGTGCACGTGCTCGGCGCGGCGTTCGGGTGGCTGTCGTGGCTGCGCGGCGGGCGCAGCCGCCGCGTCGCCGAGCGCAACCTGCAGCTCGTATTGACGCAAGAGAGCACCGAAAGCAGACAACGTCTCGCGCGCGCGAGCCTCGTCGAGACCGGCAAGGCGCTCGCCGAGGTCGCCGCGATCTGGGGCAACCGCCCCGAAGACGCGCTCGCGCTCGTGCGCGACGTGCGCGGCCGCGAGCTGTTCGACGCGGCGCTCGCGGCCGGCCGCGGCCTCATCGTCGCCGCGCCGCACCTGGGCTGCTGGGAACTGCTCAACTACTGGCTGGCCATGCAGACGCCGCTCGCGATCCTCTATCGCGCGCCGCGCCATGCCGTCCTCGAACCCTTGCTGCTGCGGGCACGCGGTGCGCTGCCGGTGGAACAGGTCCGGGCCGAAGGTGCGGGCGTGCGCACCTTGTACAAGCGCCTCGCCGCCGGCGGCGTCGTCGGCATCCTGCCCGACCAGCAGCCGCGCCGGGGCGAAGGCGTGCAGGCGCCGTTCTTCGGCGTGCCTGCACCGACGATGGTGCTGCTGCCGCGGCTCGCGGAGCGCACCGGCGCCTGCGTGTTGCTGAGCTTCGTCGAGCGCCTGCCGCGCGGCGCGGGCTACCGCGTGCATTTCCTGCCGGCGCCCGCCGGCATCGCCGACCCCGACATCAGCGTCGCCTGCACCGCGCTCAACCGCGGCGTCGAGGACTGCGTGCGCCTCGCGTTCACGCAGTACCAGTGGACGTACAAGCGGTGGCCGAATTCGGTGGGGCGTGGGCTGAGGGCTGAGGACTGAGGGCTCGCCGGCGCCGGTCGCGCGCGCCTTCCGTGTCTTCGCCGGCCGGCGCACGGCAAAGATTCCGGTCGCGCCGGGCGCGGCCCGCGAAGCGGCGGAGCCGAAGCCGCCGGTCCACGAGGGGAGCAAGGTCTCCTGTTCTTGTTCGCGACCCTGCGACTCGGGGCCTGCGGCCTGCGCCCGGGGCGAACGGAAGAAGGCCGTCCACGCTGCCCTTGCGTCAGCGCCGCTCGATCGCCTCCACCAGCATGAGCTCGCACGCGCCCGCGCCGCTGTCGTCGCGGCTGAGCGAGCTGCGCCAGTGCCAGCCATCGGCTCGGCTCGCCTCGACCAGGCGGCCGCGCAACTCGACGATCTCGCCGACGCGCACGCGCGCGAGTGCGCGCGCGATGGCCGCGTCGGCCGGGATCGCGTGCAGGTTGGTCGCCGAGCGCACGACCTCCGCCGGCGCAAGCGCCTGCGCGTCGCGCCAGTGCCAGGTGAAGAAGCGCACCGACTGGCGGATGTCGAGCTTGTCGATGACCGCGCTGTCGGACATGCGGCCCCAGCCCAGCGCGAGGTCGGTCGGCGACAGCGATGCACCCTCGTCGAAGCGGTAGTCCTCGCGCGACAGCACGCGTGCCTCGATCGTGAAGTCGGCGAGCGGTTGCAGCAGATAGTCCCCATGCCGCAGCGGGGTCGGATCGACCGGATCGGTCTGGCGCGGCGCCGAGTCGACGAGCACGCCCGCAGCGTGCGCGACCGGCCGCTGCGCGGCGATGCGCAGCAGGCCGGCCGCGACCACAGCGACCGACAGGAGCATGAGCATATGCAGGCGATTCAGGGCGACGGCTTCCGCAGGCGGCGCAGGAACACGCCCATCTCCTTCGCGGCCTGTTCGTCGCCGCGCGCGCGTGCGACCGCGATGCCGCGCTCGAAGGCGTCGATCGCGCCGGCGATGTCGCCGCCGTCGGCGAGGGCGCGCCCGAGCAGCTTCCACGCCGCCGAATACTGCGGATCGAACGCGAGCGCTTCGCGCAACGCGACCGCCGCACCCGCGGCATCGCCTTGCCCGAGCAGTGCGTTGCCGAGCGAGAAGCGCAGCAAGGCGCCGTCGCGGGGGCCACCGAGCTGGGTACGCAGGCGGGCGATGAAGTCCGGCTCCATCCGCCCATCATCGCGCGTCGGCGCACCGGATACACGCGGCACGACAGGATCCATCGAAACTCCCGGTTCGGCAGGCGACCGTTGCAACGCACGACCGCGCCCCGGGATGACGCGGCACGAGCAAAAGCCTGAAACACGGGCCAGGCCTCGGTCGGCGCGGCGTGCGGCCCGCGTCGCCGGTCACTCGCACGACCATGGCGGGAGCCGCCTCGCGGCGGGTCTCACCCGCCGGCGCGATGGATGTCGTGCGTGACGACGCCGAGGCCGCGCTCGGGCAGCGTGAAATAGTCGGGTCGGTCGAGGCTGCGGCGCATGTCGTCGCGGCCGAGGGCCCAGTGCTCGCGCATCGTCGCCGCGCCGAACGCGTAGTCCTTGTACTGCTCCTCGTAGGACTTGGCGCGGTAGATGAGGTGCACGATGTTGAAGACGCGGTCGCACAGCCATGGTTCGAGCTCGGCACGCAGCCCGTCCGGCAGGCGGCCCGCGGGCACGCGCTCGAGCAGCAGGCCGAGCGCGTTGCGCAGGCGCTGGCGCGCGGCGACCTGGTCGGTGCCCTGGCGCGTGCGGCTGGAGTACTGGATGTCCTTCTGGCGTTCGAGCACGTCGAGCACGGTCTTCGGCAGCGGTCCGCGCGCGCTCCACAGGTCGACCTGCAGCACGAGCGTGTCGCGCCGCGGTTGCGACTCCAGCACGTATTCGAGCGGCGTGTTGGAGACGAGGCCGCCATCCCAGTAGAGTTCGCCGTCGACGGCGACGGCCGGGAACGCGGGCGGCAGCGCGCCCGAGGCGAGGATGTGCTCGGGCCGGATGCGTTCGCGCGCGGAATCGAAGTAGCGGAAGTTGCCGGTCGCGACGTGCGTCGCACCGACCGACAGGCGCACGCCGTCCGCATTGAGGCGGTCGAAGTCGACCAGTCGCTCGAGCGTCGCCTTCAGCGGCGCGGTGTCGTAGAAGCTCGTCGCCGCGGCGCTGCCGTCGCTGAAGGCGAACGGCGGCGGCAGGCGTGGCGTGAAGAAGCCTTGCTGGCCGTGCGCGAGCGCGCCCCAGGCACCGAGCGCGTTGAGCCAGGCGTTGAGCGGCGTGCTCGGCGGCAACCATTCGGCGATGCCGGCGAGCGCGACGAGCGGCCAGCCGACCGCGCCCGCAGGGGCGCAGATCGTCTGCCAGAACTCGCGCAGGCGCTCGACGCGCCGCTCGGGGGCGTTGCCGGCGAGGATCGCGGCGTTGATCGCGCCGATCGACGTGCCGGCGAACCAGCTCGGCCGGATGCCGGCCTCGTGCAGCGCCTCGTACACGCCACACTGGTAGGCGCCCAGCGCACCGCCACCCTGCAGCACGAGCGCGACCGTTTCGTAGCGCCGTGCCGATTCCAGCGGCGTAGGCGTCGCGCCGCGCGCCGGGCGCGCGTTCGATGCCCGGCGGCCGGCGACCGGCGCCCGGCGCGTCACTGCATGCACCAGCCGTGACTGACGACGATGCTCTGCCCGGTCAGGGCATTGGTCTCGAAGCCGGCGAAGAACAGCGCGCAGGCGGCGACGTCGTCGACCGTCGTGAACTCGCCGTCGACGGTGTCCTTGAGCATGATCTTCTTCACGACGTCGTCCTCGGAGATGCCGAACTCCTTCGCCTGCTCCGGGATCTGCTTCTCGACGAGCGGCGTGCGCACGAAGCCGGGGCAGATCACGTTGGCGCGCACGCCGTGATCGGCGCCTTCCTTCGCGACGACCTTGGCGAGGCCGATGAGGCCGTGCTTGGCGGTCACGTACGGCGCCTTCAGCTTCGACGCTTCCTTCGAATGCACCGAACCCATGTAGATGATCGCGCCGCCCTTGCCGCGCGCGTACATGTGGCGCAGGCAGGCGCGCGTGGTGAGGAACGCGCCGTCGACGTGGATCGCCATGAGCTTCTTCCAGTCGGCGTAGCTGAACTTGTCGACCGGATTGACGATCTGGATGCCCGCGTTGGAGACGAGGATGTCGACCGCGCCGAGCTGCTTCACGACCGCGTCGACGCCGGCGTCGACCGCCGCTTCGTCGGTCACGTCCATCGCGATGCCGATCGCCTTGCCGCCCTTGTCGACCAGTTCCTTCGCGGTGGCCTGGGCGCCGGCGAGGTTGAGGTCGGCGATCGCGACCGCGGCACCGTTCGCCGCGTACACCTCGGCGATGCGCTTGCCGATGCCGCTGGCTGCACCCGTCACGATTGCCACTTTGCCGTCGAGTCGCATGGGATTTCCTTCATTCCGGGGGCGCATCGCGCCGAAAAAAAAGGGCGTCCGTCGCGGAAAACGACGGCGCCCAGGGGAGTGTGTTTGAAGCTGATCGATAGGACCGGGCAACGAGGCGGAAGTTCCGCACTGCAGCAAAACGATAGCTGAACGCCCGGACGGCGTCACGGGCCGGCGCGTGCCTCGTCGATTCCGCCCGCCGCGTCGTTGCGGCCGGGCCGGCCCGGGTTCACGGCGTCGGCACGCCCTGGCCTTCACGCGCGGGCATGCGCGGGTCGATGTCGAGGTCCTTGAGCTTGCGGTACAGGTGCGTGCGTTCCATGCCGACCGCCTTGGCGAGCTTGCCGACGCTGCCGCCGGCCGCGTCGAGCTGGTGCAGCAGGTAGGCGCGCTCGAACTGCTCGCGCGCCTCGCGCAGCGGCAGCGAGAAATCGATGCCGGCGACGCCGGGCACGGGCGCCGCCACCGCGCCGCCCGAACCGAGCGCGGCTTCCACTTCCTCGAGCGTGACCTCGCTCGTGCTGCCGAGCACGAGCAGGCGCTGCACGAGGTTGCGCAGCTCGCGCAGGTTGCCCGGCCACGCGTAGTGGCGCAGGCGGTTCTGCACCGCGACCGGGAAATTGCGGTACGGCAGCTGGTCGCGGTTGGCGAACCAGTCGGTGTGGTAGCGCAGGAGTTCGGGGATGTCGTCGCCCCGCTCGCGCAGCGGCGGCACGGCGAGCGGCACGATCTTGAGCTGGTAGTAGAGCTCCTCGCGGAAGCGTCCCGCCGCGACGAGGGCGCCGAGGTCGTGCGCGGTCGCGGCGATCACGCGCGCGTCGAGCGCGACCGGTTCATGCCCGCCGCAGCGGATCAGGGCGCGCCGTTCGATCACGCTCGACAGGCGCAATTGCAGTTCGGGGTCGAGTTCGGCGACCTCGTCGAGGTAGAGCGTGCCGCCGTTCGCCTGCTCGAACAGGCCGTGCTGCACGCCGTTCGCATCCTCGGCGCCGAACAGCGCGAGCGCGGCGGTCTCGCGCGCGATCGCGCCGGCGGCGACCGTCACGAACGGACCGGCGCGACGCGCGCTGCGGTCGTGCAGCGCGCGCGCGATCGTTTCCTTGCCGGTGCCGGGCTCGCCGACGACGAGCACGCCGGTGTCGTGCGCGGCGATCTTGTCGATCTGCGCGCGCAGCGCCTGCATCGCGCGGCCGGATCCGACGAGGTCGCCCGGTGCGGGCAGCTGGCGGCGCAGGCCTTCGTTCTCGCGCTTGAGGCGGCCGGCCTCGAGCGCGTGGCCGACGACGAGCAGCAGCTTGGCAAGCGAAATGGGTTTCTCGATGAAGTCCCATGCGCCGAGCCGCGTCGCCTCGACCGCGGTTTCGACGGTGCCGTGGCCGCTGATCATGATGACCGGGCACGGCAGGCCGCCGCGCTCGTTCCACTCGCGCAACAGGCTCACGCCGTCGAGGTCGGGCATCCAGATGTCGAGGAGCACGACGTCCGGCCGCTGCCTCCGGCGGGCTTCGCGCGCCGCCGCGGCGGACTCGGCGAGATCGACCGCATAGCCTTCGTCCTCGAGGATGTCGCGGATCGTCGAGCGGATGTCCGGCTCGTCGTCGACCACGAGTACGCGTGCGGCTGCGGCCATCGCCCGTTCCAGCGTTGCAAAAAGGAGACAGCGAGGATAGCGCGAGCGAGCGCTGCACGCGATGCCATGCCGGCGGTCGCCACCCGCCGCGGCTGCCTCAATCCGCCGAGGTGTCGAGCGGCAGCCGCACGGTGAAGCGGGCGCCGCCCTCGGCGCGGTTCTCCGCGCGCACGCTGCCGCCGTGCTCCTCGGCGATCTTCTTCACCACGGCGAGGCCGAGCCCGGTGCCGCGTGCCTTGCTGCTCGTGTACGGCTCGAACCAGCGTTCGCCGAAGTCCGCCGGCAGTCCCGGGCCGTTGTCGGCCACCGACAGCTCGACCCACGGTTCTGCGTCCTCGTCGAGCACGCGCGTGGTGACGACGAGCTGCGGCTTGTGCACGTCGCCGATCGCCTCGAGTGCGTTCTTGATGAGGTTGTGCAGCGCCTGGCGCAGGCGCACCGCGTCGACGCGCACGCGCGGCTCGCCGTCAGCGAAGCGGCGCGCGAGGCTCAGACGCTGGTCGTTCTCGTACAGGTCGAGCACTTCGCCGAGCAGCGCGTGCAGCGCGAGCGGGCGCGGCGCGAGCTGCGGCGGCCGCGCGTAGTCGCCGAACGCGTTGACCATCGTCTTGAGCGCCTCGACCTGGCTCACGATCGTGTGCGTGGCACGATCGATGAGCTCGCCTTCCTCCGGCGCGAGGCGACCGAGGAAGCGCCGGCGCAGGCGCTCGGCGGCGAGCTGGATGGGCGTCAGCGGGTTCTTCACCTCGTGCGCGAGGCGCCGTGCGACTTCGCCCCAGGCCGCGTCGCGCTGCGCGCGGTTGAGCACGGTGAGGTCGTCGAACACGGCGACGTAGCCGGCCTGCGCGGGCAGCGCGGTGCCACGCACCATGAGGCTGCGCCGGCCCTGCGCGGTGTCGAGCACGACTTCCTCGCGCCACTCGCGCACGTCGTCGCGCAGGTGCCGCGCGAGCGGCTCGGTGAACGGCGCGAGCGCGGGGTGGTGCTTGCCGATCTCGCCGGCGCTCGCGCCGAGATGCTGTTCGAAGTCGACGCCGAGGATCGTGTCGGCGGCGCGGTTGGCCACGCGCAGGCGACCATCGCGGTCGAAGCCGAGCACGCCCGCGGACAGGCGTTCGAGCACGGCTTCGAGCCAGGCGCGCTGCTGCTCGGTTTCGCGCGCGCTCTTCTGCGCGCGTGCGCCTGCGAACTCGAGTTCGCGCGTCATCTGCGCGAACGAGGCGACGAGGAAGCCGAACTCGTCGTCGCTCGGCGTCGGCAGCGGCGTGTCGTAGCGGCCCGCGCCGACCGCGCGCGTCGCCGCGGCGAGGCGGCCGATCGGCGCGACGAGCCGGCGCGCGAGGCCGAACGCGGCGAGCACGACGACGAGCACCGACAGCAGCAGCACGAAGGTGAGGATCAGCGCGAACGTGAGCTTGAGCGAACCGCGCAGGAACTTCAGGCGCTGGAAGTCGAAGTTCGCGCGTTCGATGCGCGCGGTCAGCGGTTGCAGCCGCGGCGGCAGAGGGAACAGCCCCTGCAGCAGCCGCTCCTGCGCCTGCACGCCGCCGGCGGTAGTGATCGGCAGCACGACGCGCAAGGCGAGGCCGTTGCCGAACGGTTCGGCCGCGGCGTAGCGGCGATCGCCCTGCACGCGCAGCAGTACCGCGCCGTCGGGAATCGGCGGGTCGAGGTAGCGCGGATCGGAACTCGCGCTCGCCTCGATGCGCCCGTCGGCGCCGAGCACGCTGAGCTGGATCGCGCCGAGCGCGTCGATCGCACCGTCGAGCAGCTCCTGCGCGCGTTCGGCCGGTTCCTCGCCGAGCCGCTGCGCGAGTTGCGCGCTCGCGCCCTCGTCGCGGTGCAGGTGCTCGTCGATGACGACGCGCCCGAGTTCGAGCGCGTCGTCGAGCGCCTGCTCGAGGCGCAGGTTGAACCAGTTGTCGATCGTCGCGTCGAGGAAGCGCAGCGCGAACCCGTAGACGACCACGCTCGCCGGCAAGGCGAGCAGGATCAGCAGGCGCAGCAGGCGCCGATTGAGGCGCGCGCCCGGCGCGCCGCGCAGCACGTCGGCGCGCAGGCGCCACAGGCGCAGTGCGATCGCGCCGACCAGCACGACGAGCGCGACCAGCGCCGCGCCGAGCACCCAGCGGTAGTGCGCGGCGAAGCGCGCGCTGTCGGCGGCCGCGTCTTCGGCGAGCTTGAGCGAGGCGACCAGCAGCGCCGCGACCGCGAGCGCGGGCAGCACGCGGCGCAGCAGGAAGGTCAGCGCGTCGCGGCCGGCCATGTGCTGTCCGCGGAGGCGAGGCGCCACGCCGGCTCGAACAACGCCGGCAGGCGCAGCGCGCCCGGCAGCGCGGTGGGATCGATCGCCGCGCGCACGTGCAGCGGCGTATCGGGAGCGAGCCGCGCGAAGGCTTCGGGCAGGCCCATGCGCAGCGAGCCGAGCGCGGAGACGAGATAGGCCTGGGTCGCGAAGCTGCGCACGTCGTCGCTGTCGCCGACGCGCAGCTGGTAGCGGCGCGACAGCGGGTAGTAGCGCAGCTCGATCGCGCGCGTCGCCCGTGCCTGCACGTGCGGCCAGTCGCCGGCACGCACGTCGATCGCGAACGTGATCGGGATGCCGTGATCGAGTGCGTCCTGCATCGGCCCGCTGAGGCGGCAGTCGAGTCCGAGTTCGAGCACGGCGCCGGTCACGCCGGGGTAGAGCTGCGCGCCGCGAACGCCGAGCGCGCCGGGCGGCGCGAGCAGGCCGCAGGCGGCGAGCATGCCCGCGAGCGCGCCGGCGGCGAGCACGCGCGCGCCGCGCCGGATCCACTCATGACTGCTTTTCGACCAGTGCATAGTAGAAGCCGTCCATGCCGCCCTCGCCCGGCAGGTTCTGGCGACCGACGCCGGCGGCATGGCCATGGCCGTCGTCGAGCGGCACCGCGCGTGCATCATCCCGGCCACGCAGGAACTCGGCAAGCACGCCTTCATTTTCGGCGCGCAGCAGCGAGCAGGTCGCGTACAGCAGGCGTCCGCCGGGCGCGAGCAGCGGCCACAGCGCGGCGAGCAGGCGCGCCTGCGTGGCGACGAGGGGCGCGACGTCGGCGCCGCGCCGGTGCAGCTTGATGTCGGGCTGGCGCCGCACGATGCCGGTCGCCGAACACGGCGCGTCGACGAGGATGCGCTGGAACGGCTTGCCATCCCACCACCCTTCCGGTTCGCCGGCGTCGCCGGCGACGATCGTCGCGGCGAGGCCGAGGCGGTCGAGGTTTTCGCGCACGCGCGGCAGGCGCGCGGGGTCGGCATCGAGCGCGACGAGGTCGATGTCGGCGCGCTCGAGCAGGTGCGCGCTCTTGCCGCCCGGCGCGGCGCAGGCATCGAGCACGCGCATGCCGGCGGCCGGCGCGAGCAGGTCGGCGACACGCTGCGCGGCGCCGTCCTGCACCGAGAAGGCGCCCTCGGCGTAGCCGGGCAGGCGCGTCACGTCGGCGCTCGCTGCGAGCACGATCGCATCGGCGAGCGCGTCGGGTGCGAGCGCCGCGATGCCCGCGTCCGCGAGCCGCGCGAGCAGTGCTTCGCGCGTCGTGCGGCGGCGGTTGAGGCGCAGGGTCAGCGGCGCCTCGCGGTTGTTCGCGGCGAGGATCGCCGCCGCCTGGCCGGGCCAGTCGCGCTCGATCGCATCGACGAGCCAGCGCGGATGCGCGTGGCGCGTGACCGGATCGCGATCGAGTTCGGCCTCGAGCGAGGCGCGTTCGCGCAGGAAGCGCCGCAGCAGCGCGTTGGCGAGGCCGGCGTACTGCGGCTGGCCGAGCGCGCGCACCGCTTCGACCGAAGCCGCGACGACCGCGTATTCGGGCAGGCCGAGCACGGCGACCTGGGCGAACGCGAGCACGAGCAGCGCACGCACCTCGCGCGCCTTCGGCGGCAATGGCTTGTCGAGCAGGCGCGCGAGGGCGGCATCGAAGCGCAGCCACCAGCGCGAAGCTTCGAACAGCGTGGCGGCGAACAGCGCGCGATCACGCGCATCGGCAATGCGCGGGTTCGCCTCGGCGAGCGCACTGCGCAGTGAAGCGCCGTCGAGCGCGACGCGCGCGAGCGCACGGGCGGCATCGGCACGCAGCGCAGCGCCGGGCGGCACCGCCTGCGCACGCGCGCGGCGCGGGGAACCTTGCGGCGGGCGGCTCACGCGGCGACGCCGTCGCGGCGCGCATTGAGCCAGTCGCGCACCGCGATGCGGCGGCCACCTTCGCGTTGCAGCTCGGTGATGCGCAGCACGCCGGCAGCGGTCGCGACGTCGATCGCGTCGCGGTGCCGCGCGACCACCTCGCCCGGCGCGCCACCCGCGGCACCGTCGACCGCCTGCGCGGCCCAGATGCGCAGGCGCTCGCCGTCGATGACCGCTTCGGCCACCGGCCACGGGTCGAACGCCCGCACCTTGCGCGCGAGCGCGAGTGCGGGTTCGTTCCAGTCGAGGCGCGCCTCGGCCTTGTCGAGCTTGTGCGCGTATTCGATGCCTTCGGCGCGCTGCGGAATCGGCATCAGGGTCTCGCCGCGCAACACGCGCGCGAGCCCGTCGGCGAGCGTGCGCGCGCCGAGTTCGGCGAGGCGGTCGTGCAGGCTGCCGCCGGTGTCTTCCGGCGTGATCGGCGTGCGTGCCTCGAGCAGCACCGGCCCGGTATCGAGCCCCGCTTCCATCTGCATGAGGTCGACGCCGGTTTCGGCGTCGCCGGCGAGGATCGCGCGCTGGATCGGCGCCGCGCCGCGCCAGCGCGGCAGCAGCGACGCATGCACGTTCCAGCAGCCGAGCCGCGGCAGCGCGAGCACCGCCTTGGGCAGGATCAGGCCGTAGGCGACGACGACGACGAGGTCGGGCGCATGCGCGGCAAGGCGCGCACGCGCGCCTGCGTCACGCAAGGTCTCCGGCTGTTCCACCGGCACGTTCGCGGCGAGCGCCGCCTGCTTGACCGGGCTCGCCGCGAGCTTGCGCCCGCGCCCCGCCGGCCGGTCCGGCTGCGTGTAGACCGCGACCACCTCCGCCCCGCTCGCGAGGCACGCCCGGAGCGAAGGCACGGCGAACTCGGGTGTTCCGGCAAAGACGAGGCGCAACGGTCGGGGCATGGCAATTCGATCGGGCAGGAAGGCGAAAGCGGGAAGATTGAAACACGAAGGACACGACGGACACGAAGGGAAAAACCGATCTCTCCTTCGTGTCCTTCGTGTCCTTCGTGTCGAAGGCTTTTCGACCCGGCCGGCGGCGGCGTCAGGCGGTCTGGCGGCGCTTCTTCTCGAGGCGCTTCAGCAGCAGGGAGCGCTTGAGCGGTGACAGGTGGTCGACGAAGACCTTGCCGACGAGGTGGTCCATCTCGTGCTGGATGCACACCGCGAGCGGCCCTTCGAAGTCGCGTTCGAATGCGTTGCCGTCGGCGTCCTGGGCGGCGACCTTCACGTGCAGCGCGCGCTCGACGTCGGCGAAGATGCCCGGGAACGACAGGCAGCCTTCCTGGAATACCTGCACGCCGTCCTTCTCGAGGATGCGCGGATTGACCAGCACGATCGGCTGGTCGGAGTTCTCCGACATGTCGGCGACGAGCAGCTGCTGGTGCACGTTGACCTGGGTCGCGGCGAGGCCGACGCCCGGAGCCGCGTACATCGTCTCGAACATGTCGGCGACGAGCTGCCTGAGCGCGGCGTCGAACACGGTGACGGGCTGCGCCTTGGTGCGCAGGCGCGGATCGGGGAATTCGAGGATCGGAAGCAGGGCCATGGCAGTCCCAGTATGCGGCCGGGGCGGACGGGTGCAAGGGCCGGGCCAGCCATTCTAGCCGGCCGGGCCCGCCCACGGCAGCCCCGGCCGCCTGGCGACCACCCGCCGGGAGCGCCTGCGGTGGCGTTCCGGGGCTGCGACGCAGTTCGTTTTCCTGCGCCTAACTTTTCCATTACACTCGGGAAAACCTTTGGGGATCGGGGGATTGGCAGTCATGCTTAAAAAACTCCTTTCGGTTTCGGCGGGCCTGCTGCTGACGCTGACGGTGTACGCCGCGACGACGGAGTGGGCGGACAACCATCCGGACCGTTATGTCGTCAAGAAAGGCGACACCCTCTGGGACATTTCCGCACGCTTCCTGAAGAAGCCGTGGCATTGGCCGGAGATCTGGCAGGACAACGGCCAGGTCAGGAATCCGCATCTCATCTATCCGGGCGACGTGCTCGTGATCAACGAACACCGCCTCGGCACCGAAGGCGGCTTCGGTCCGCACGTGCGCGCGTCGGCGTACGAGGACGCGATCCCGCCGATCCCGCTGTCCGCGCTCAAGCAGTGGCTGCGGAACACGCGCATCATCGGCGAAAACGACCTGCGCGAAGCGCCGCACGTGATCGGCGTCGAAGAGAACCAGCTGCTCGGTTCGCCGGGCCAGCTCGTCTACGTCCGCGGCCTCGCCGCGCAGCCGGGCACGCGCCTCGCGCTCGTGCGCCCGAGCGGCCGCTACTACGACATGCCGCCCGAGGACGACGGCCGCCCGCGCGAAGTCCATCGCCAGGCCAAGGACGACTTCCACGATCGCCGCCCGGACATGCTCTGGCGCCACGGCCCGAATGAATTCACGCTGTCGGGCAACGTGCGTTTCCTCGGCTACGAGGTGCGCGATTTCGGCGTCGTCGAAGTCACGCGCAGCGCCGACGTGTCCTCCGCGCTGGTGGTCAGCTCCGACTTCGAGGTCAAGGCGGGCGACTACCTGATGCCGATCGACACGCGCCCCTACGACGACGAATACGTGCCGCATGCGCCGGCGCAGGTGCCGGAGAACATGCGCGTGATCGCATTCACCGACGCGCTCGACGCGGTCGGCCCGCGCCAGGTCGTCGCGCTGTCGCGCGGCAGCGAGGACGGCATCGAGAACGGCCAGACCTTCAGCATCTACGCCGAGGGCGAGGAAGTCGTCGACAACACGGACTATCCGGAAGGCAGCGTGAAGCGCTTCTTCCACCCGCGTGACGCCCGCGCGACGCTGCCGCCGGAATTCATCGGCCACGTGATGATCTTCCGCACCTTCCAGCGCGTGAGCTACGGGCTCGTGATGGACGCGGTGAAGCCGGTGAACATCGGCCAGTTCCTGTTCGACCCGGACAAGACGCCCTGACCGCGGCGGCGTGCGCGGCACGCCTCCGGACGTGGTGATTTCGCACGCGGCGCGATGGCAACATCGCGCCGCGTGCCTTTCCGGCGCCCGCTAGGCTGGCCCCATGGACATCGTCGCGAACCGGACACGGCTCGAAGCCTGGCTCGTGCTGCTGCGCGCGCCCGGCCTCGGCCCCGCGACCCTGCGCGAGCTGCTCGCGGCCGCCGGCGATGCGCCGCGCGCTCTCGCGGCCGCGCGCCGCGGCACCCACGAACGCACGCGCGAGGCCGACTGCCGCGCGTGGCTGCGCGCGCCCGACCCCGCGCTCATCGAAGCGGACTTCGCCTGGCTCGCGCAGCCGGGGCACGCGCTGCTCGCCTGCGACGAAGCCGATTTCCCCACCCTGCTCGACGACGCCGCACCGCCACCAGCCGCCTTGTTCGTCGCCGGCGCCGCGGAAGCGCTCTGGCAGCCCCAGCTCGCCATCGTCGGCAGCCGCAACGCGAGCCAGGCCGGCCAGGCGAATGCGGCGGCGTTCGCCCGCGCACTTGCCGCCTCGGGTTTCGCCATCACGAGCGGCCTCGCCGAAGGCATCGACGGCGCCGCGCACGCGGCCACGCTGGACGCGGGCGCCACGACGATCGCGGTGCTCGGCACCGGCGCGGACGTCGTCTACCCGGCTCGCCATGACGACCTCGCCGCGTGCATCCTCGCCGGCGGCGGCGCGCTGGTCAGCGAGTTCCCGCTCGGCACGCCGCCGCACCCAACCCACTTCCCGCGGCGCAACCGCATCATCGCCAGCCTCGCGCTCGGCACCCTCGTGGTCGAGGCGGGGCTGCGCTCCGGCTCGTTGCTGACCGCGCGCCAGGCCGCCGAGGCGGGGCGCGAGGTGTTCGCGATCCCGGGCTCGATCCACAACCCGCTCGCGCGCGGCTGCCACCAGCTCATCCGCAGCGGCGCCAAGCTGGTCGAAACGGCCGAGGAGATCGTCGCCGAACTCGCCCCACTCGCCCGGCGGCTAGGCGCGAGCCTGCGCGAGCGCCTGCAGGCCCCTGCCGGGGGCGCCGCCGACCCGCCGCGGCGTACCATGGCCGCGCACGCCGACGATCCCGACTATGCCCGCCTGTACGCGGCACTCGACCACGAGCCGCTCGGCATCGACGTGCTGGCCGGGCGCAGCGGCCTGCCCGTCGCGGCCCTGTCCTCGATGCTGCTGATGCTCGAACTCGAGGGCGAGGTGGTCGCCGAACGGGGCGGCTACGCCCGCCGGGCCGGCTCCGGTGCGTGAGGAAAAACCCCGCCGCCGGCTTGTGTTGCGCGCAACCGGCCGCATCCACGGCCCGCGCCGGCCGCGGCCGGCGCCGCGCGGGATCGGCTTGACAGGCCGGCACGCGGCGTGTTTCCACTAAAAGAAGAGAACGACTGCGTGCCGTCGGCGCGCCCTCGTCCCGGCCCGCGCCGGCGACCCGCTCCGCGCCCTGCCGGCGCCGCGCCCGCACCCGCCAAGGATCCCAAATGGCAAAGAACCTCCTGATCGTCGAGTCGCCCGCCAAGGCGAAGACGATCAACAAGTATCTCGGCAAGGATTTCCACGTGCTGGCGTCCTACGGGCACGTGCGCGACCTCGTGCCGAAGGAGGGCGCGGTCGACCCCGATCGCCACTTCCAGATGAACTACGAGGTCATCGATCGCAACGAGAAGCACGTCGACGCGATCGCCAAGGCGGCCAAGGCGGCCGACGCGCTCTACCTCGCGACCGACCTGGATCGCGAAGGCGAGGCGATTTCCTGGCACATCGCCGAGATCCTGCGCCAGCGCAAGCTGCTCGACGGCAAGGCGCTGCACCGCGTGGTGTTCAGCGAGATCACGCCGCGCGCCATCAAGGAAGCGGTCGCGCACCCGCGCCAGCTGTCGATGGACCTCGTCAACGCGCAGCAGGCGCGCCGCGCGCTCGACTACCTGGTCGGCTTCAACCTGTCGCCGGTGCTCTGGCGCAAGGTGCAGCGCGGCCTGTCCGCGGGCCGCGTGCAGTCGCCGGCGCTGCGCATGATCGTCGAGCGCGAGGAGGAGATCGAGGCGTTCAAGGCGCGCGAGTACTGGACGATCGAAGCCGACTGCGCGCACCCGGACACGCGCTTCAAGGCGCGCCTGCTCAAACTGCGCGGCAAGAAGTTCGAGCAGTTCGACCTCACCAACGAAGCCGATGCAATGGCAGCGCGCAGCGCGCTCGAGCGCTCGGCGCAGGGCCGCCTCGTCGTCGCCAACATCGAGTCGAAGGAGCGCAAGCGCCGCCCGGCGCCGCCGTTCACGACCTCGACGCTGCAGCAGGAGGCCGCCCGCAAGCTCGGCTTCTCGACCAGCCGCACGATGAAGATCGCGCAGGGCCTCTACGAAGGCGTCGCGCTCGGCGACGAGGGCGTGGTCGGCCTCATCACCTACATGCGTACCGACGCCGTGCACCTGTCGGCCGAGGCAATCCACGAACTGCGCGACGTGATCGCCAAGGACTACGGTCCGCAGGCGTTGCCGGAGGCGCCGCACTACTACCGCAACAAGTCGAAGAATGCGCAGGAAGCGCACGAGGCGATCCGGCCGACCTCCGCGCTGCACCGCCCGCGCGACGTCGCGCCGTACCTCAACGACGAGCAGCGCAAGCTCTACGACCTCATCTGGAAGCGCGCGGTCGCCTGCCAGATGCAGCACGCGACCTTGAACACGGTCAGCGTCGACCTCGACGCCGGCGGCGACTCGCTGTTCCGCGCGAGCGGCACGACCGTGGTCGACCCGGGCTTCCTCGCCGTCTACGAGGAAGGGCGCGATGCGAAGAGCGCGGAGGACGACGACGAAGGCCGCAAGCTGCCGAAGATGCAGATCGGCGAAGCGGTGCCGCTCGCCGCGGTCGACGCCGAGCAGCATTTCACCGAGCCGCCGCCGCGCTATTCCGAGGCCTCGCTGGTGAAGACGCTCGAGGAATACGGCATCGGTCGCCCGTCGACCTACGCGAGCATCATCCAGGTGCTGCTCAACCGCGAATACGTCACGCTCGACAGCCGCCGCTTCCGGCCGACCGACGTCGGCCGCGCGGTCGCGAAGTTCCTGTCCGGCCATTTCACCCAGTACGTCGACTACGACTTCACCGCCAAGCTCGAGGACGAGCTCGATGCAGTCAGTCGCGGCGAAGAGGATTGGGTGCCGCTGCTCGAGAAGTTCTGGAAACCGTTCAAGGCGACCGTCGACGAGAAGAGCGAGACGGTCGACCGCTCCGAAGCGACCGGCGCGCGCGAACTCGGCATCGACCCGAAGAGCGGCAAGCCCGTGCAGGTGCGCCTCGGCCGCTACGGGCCGTTCGCGCAGATCGGCAGCAAGGACGACGAGGACAAGCCGACGTTCGCGAGCCTGCGGCCCGGGCAGAGCATGCACACGATCACGCTCGAGGAAGCACTCGAGCTGTTCAAGCTGCCGCGCAAGCTCGGCCAGGCCGAGGACGGCGAGGAGATCACGGTCGGCGTCGGCCGCTTCGGCCCGTTCGTCAAGCACGGCTCGATGTACGCCTCGCTCAAGCCCGAGGACGATCCGTACACGATCGAACTGCCGCGCGCGCTCGAACTCGTGCGCGAGAAGGCCGAGCTCATCGCCAACCGCATCATCAAGGACTTCGGCAACGGCATCCAGGTGCTGAACGGCCGCTACGGCCCGTACATCACCGACGGCGACAAGAACGCGCGCATCCCGAAGGACAAGGAGCCGCGCGAGCTGACCGAGGCCGAGTGCATGGAACTGCTCGCGGCGGCGCCGAACCGGCCCAAGCGCGGCGGTCGCTTCGGCAAGAAGGCACCGGCGAAGGCCACGAAGGTGGTCAAGACGGCGAAGGCGCCCGCTTCCGACGCACCCGGGAAGGCGGCGGTGAAGAAGGCGCCCGCGAAGAAGGCGGCGAAGAAGGCCACTGCGAAGAGGGCGTCGGCGAAGAAGGCAGCCGCCAAGAAGGCGGGTGCGGCGAAGAAGTCGGCGGGCTGACATCGCCATGACGCCGCCGGCCGTTTCGTCCGGTGACGACCTCGCGCAAGCGGTCGACGCGCTGCGTCGCGGCGGCGTCGTCGCCTACCCGACCGAGGCCGTGTTCGGCCTCGGCTGCGACCCGCACGACCATGCCGCGTTCGCGCGCCTGTTCGCGCTCAAGCAGCGCCCGCCGACGCAGGGCGTGCTGCTGATCGGCGCCGAATTCGCGCATGTGGCGCCGTACATCGACCTCGCCGCGACGCCGGCGTCCGCGCTCGAACGCGCCCGGGCAAGCTGGCCCGGTCCGCACACCTGGATCTTCCCGCGCGCGGTGGACGTGCCGGAGTGGATCGCCGGCGGCCATGCCGGCATAGCGCTGCGCGTGACCGCGCATCCGCCGGCGGCCGCATTGTGCCGCGCGTTCGGCGGCGCGCTCGTGTCGACCAGCGCCAATCGCCATGGCGAGCCACCGGCGCGCCGAAGCGAGGACGTGCAGCATGCCTTTCCGACCGGCATCGATGCGATCCTGAACGGCGAAACCGGGGGACTTGAGCGGCCGACGCCGATCCGCGACGCTATCACCGGGGAGAGTGTGCGGAGCTAGCGGGCGCGGCGCCCGGCGGCTTGGACGGCAACGCAGGCGAGAGGGGAGGACATCCATGTCGGCGGTACCCGAAGGCCATGTCGCAACGAGCGCGGCATTGCCGTTGCTCGCGCGCGCCGACCTGTCGCGGACGCTGGCCTGGCGTGATGGCCGCGCGGTGGACGCCGCCGCCTTTCTCGCCGACGTCGCTGCCGTCGCCGCGGTCCTGCCGCCGCATGCGGACGCGATCAATCTTTGCGAGGATCGCTACGCGTTCCTCGTCGCGCTGTGCGCGGTCGCCTGCCGCGGCCGCACCAACCTGCTGCCTTCCGCGCGCACGCCGCAGGCGATCGGCGAAATGCTCGCCGGCCATCCGGGCAGCTACGCGCTCGCCGACGCCGCGCCGCCCGCGTTCGACGGCCGCGTCGTGCGCATGCCCCCGCTCGGCGTGCACGGCGAGCGCCACGACGTGCCGATGATACCTGCCGACCAGGTCGTGGTGATCGGCTACACCTCGGGCAGCACGGGCCAGCCGAAGCCGAACCCGAAGACCTGGGGCTCGTTCCGCGCCAGCACCGCATTCAACGTCGCTGCGTTCGCCGCGCTGCCGGCGCTGGCCGGCGCGGGCGACGCGCACATCGTCGCGACCGTGCCGCCGCAGCACATGTACGGCATCGAACTGTCCATCCTGCTGCCACTGCTCGGCCCGTTCGGCGTGCATGCGGGCCGCCCGCTGTTCCCGGCCGACGTCGCCGACGCACTCGCCGCGGTGCCGGCTCCGCGCGTGCTGGTGACGACGCCGGTGCATCTGCGCGCATTGCTGCGCGAACCGCTCGTGCTGCCGCCGCTCGCCGCGATCACCTCGGCGACCGCGCCATTGCCACAGGAACTCGCGGCGGAAGCGGAAGCGCGCTACGGCGCGCCCGTGCTCGAACTGTTCGGGTCGACCGAAACCTGCGTGATCGCGCAACGCCGCTGCGCGCTCGGCGAAGACTGGCGCCCCTACCCCGGGGTCACGCTCCGGCCGCAACCGGACGGCACCCTCGTCGACGCGGCGCACTTCGCCGCGCCGGTCGTGCTCGCCGACCTCGTCGAGCTCCTGCCCGGCCCCGCGTTCCGCCTGCGCGGACGGCACGCCGACCTCGTCGAGATCGCCGGCAAGCGCGCCTCGCTCGGCGACCTCACGCGCCGCGTCGGCGCCTTGCGCGGCGTCGAGGATGCGGTCGTGTTCCAGCTCGATGACGCCGATGCGACCGGCGTGCGCCGCATCGCCGCGCTCGTCGTCGCACCGGATCGATGCGAAGCCGAGCTGTTGCAGGAATTGCGCACCGCGATCGACGCCGCCTTCCTGCCGCGCCCGCTGCGCAAGGTCGCCGCGCTGCCGCGCAACGAGACCGGCAAGCTCCCGCGCGCCCAATTGCTCGCCGCCTTGCGCGAGTGACGCGCGACGCGCGCCGCGCTGCTCCACAGGCCTCGAGCGTTTCGAAGGGGTTGTGCCCCACCCCGAGGTTGCCGAAATTGCGCGCAGGGCAGGCGCCCACCCGCTTGCTCGGAGCGACCATGGACCTGGCCCCGATCCGTGCCCAGGTCGGCGCGTGCTTCGCGTCGAAAGTGCGGCCCTGGATCGCCGCCAAGCCCTGCAAACGCGCCGCGGGGCCTGCGCATGCCATTGGCGGACGAACTCACGCGAGCATGAATGCCCGCTAAACGACAGCCGCGACGCACTGGAAACTTTCAGCCTCGATCCCGATCTATGTTTCCGGGTGCACGCAACGGCACCCTGGTTGACTCACCTCCCTGAGTGCAACCCGCGAAGACCGATCCCTCCCCAGATCGGCTTCCCCGCCCCGAGGGCTCCCCCTGGCCCTCGGGGCATTTCTTTTTTGCACCCCGTGGATGGCGGGTGCAGCAAGCGCAGGTAGTTGTGCGGGCGCACGCGCTCGGCCAGAGCGACCGGCCGTGACCGCGCCTTCAACCTGAAGCTCGCTTCGATGCGGCCTCACGTCGCAGGCCAGAAGACCTCGTGCACGCTCAGTGCGCCTCGTCCCAGTTCGCGCCGACGCCGACATCGACCACCAGCGGCACGGCGAGTTCGGCCGCGCCGGCCATGCGTTCGCGCACGCCTGCGACGATCGCGTCGACCGCCTCCGCGCGCACCTCGAACACGAGTTCGTCGTGCACCTGCATGAGCATGTGGGCGGCGTCCTGGTGCTCGAGCAGCCAGGCGTCGACCGAGATCATCGCGCGCTTGATGATGTCGGCCGCGGTGCCCTGCATCGGCGCGTTGATCGCCGCGCGCTCGGCGCCGGCGCGCTGCGCCGCGTTGCGCGAATGGATGTAGTCGAGGTGGAGGCGCCGGCCGAATACGGTTTCGACCCAGCCGTCGCGATGCGCCTGCTCGCGCACGCGCTCCATGAAGTCCCGCACGCCCGGATAGCGGGAGAAATAGCGCGCCATGTAGTCCTGCGCCTCGCCGCGGCCGACGCCGAGCTGGCGCGCGAGGCCGAATGCGCTCATGCCGTACATGAGCCCGAAATTGATCGCCTTCGCCGCGCGGCGCTGGTTCGCGTCGACCTGCTCGAGCGGCAACCCGAACACTTCCGCCGCGGTCGCGCGGTGCACGTCCTGGTTGCCGTGGAACGCGGCGAGCAGGCCGGGATCGCCGGACAGGTGCGCCATGATGCGCAGCTCGATCTGCGAATAGTCGGCGGCGACGACCTTCCAGCCCGGCGGTGCGACGAACGCCTGGCGGATGCGCCGGCCTTCCTCGGTGCGGATCGGGATGTTCTGCAGGTTCGGTTCGACCGACGAGAGGCGGCCGGTCGCCGCGGTCGCCTGGTTGTAGCTCGTGTGCACGCGCCCGGTGCGCGGGTTGACGTTGTCGGCGAGTTTCTCGGTGTAGGTCGAGCGCAACTTGGCGAGGCCGCGGTAGTCGAGGATCAGGCGCGGCAGTTCGTGCTGGTCGGCGATCGCCTCGAGCGCTTCCTCGTTCGTCGACGGCTGTCCGCTCGGTGTCTTCATGAGCGCGGGCAGCTTCAGTTCGTCGAACAGGATCGCCTGCAACTGCTTGGGCGAATCGAGGCTGAAGCTGCGGCCGGCGATCGCGTGCGCGCGCTCGTTTATCTCGTGCATGCGTCGCGCCAGCTCGTGGCTCTGCTGCTTGAGCGCGACCGTGTCGACCAGCACGCCGCGCTGCTCCATGCGCGCGAGCACCGGCACGAGCGGCATCTCGATCGTCTCGTAGACGTGGCGCAGGCGCGGCTCCGCCTCGAGCTTCGCCCACAGCGCGCGGTGCAGGCGCAAGGTCACGTCGGCATCCTCGGCCGCGTAGCGGCACGCGGTGTCGAGGTCGACCTGCGAGAACGGGATCTGCTTCGCGCCGCGTCCGGCCACCTGCTCGTACGGCACCGTCTCGTAGCCGAGATGGCGTTTGGCGAGCGTGTCCATGTCGTGGCGCGAAGCGGTCGAGTTGAGCACGTACGACTCGAGCATGGTGTCGTGCGCGACGCCGCGCAGGGCGATGCCATGGGTCGACAGCACGTTGATGTCGTACTTGGCGTGCTGGCCGACCTTCGGCTGCGTGGCGTCCTCGAGCAGGGGCTTCAGGCGCGCCAGCACGTGCGCGGCATCGAGCTGCGCCGGCGCGCCGGGATAGTCGTGCGCGAGCGGGATGTACGCGCCTTCGCGCGGCGCCGCGGCGATCGACACGCCGACGATGCGCGCCTGCAGCGGGTCGAGCGAATCGGTTTCGCTGTCGAACGCAACGAGTCCGGCTGTGGCGAGCTTCGCCAGCCACCCGTCGAGCTGCGCCTCGGTCGTCACCAGTTCGTACCGGCCCGGACCGATGAGTTCGGGATCCGTGCTCGGCACCGGCGGCGGCGAGATGCCGCGCACGCCGAACTCGCGCCGCTGCGGCAGCTCCGCCGCGGGCAGGTCGGGTGCGGCACGCGCGGCCGGCTCCGTGCCGGCGTCGAGTTCCTTCAATGCGGCATTGAACTCGTAGCGGCGATACAGCTCGCGCAACGCGTCGGTGTCGCGTTCGCGCAGGTGCAGGTCGCGCGGCCCTTGCGCGAGCGGCACGTCGGTGCGGATCGTCGCGAGCTGGCGCGACAGCGGCAGTTGCGGCAACGCCTTGCGCAGGTTCTCGCCGATCTTGCCGCCGACCTCGTGCGCATGCGCGATCACCTCGTCGAGGCTGCCGTATTGCGCGAGCCATTTCGCCGCGGTCTTCGGCCCGCATTTCTCCACGCCCGGGATATTGTCGATGCTGTCGCCCATGAGGGCGAGGTAGTCGACGATCTGGTCCGGGCGCACGCCGAACTTGTCGAACACCGCGGCGGCGTCGAGCGTCGTGTTGGTCATCGTGTTGACGAGCTCGATGCCGGGCATGACCAGCTGGGCGAAATCCTTGTCGCCGGTCGAGATCGTGACGTCGATGCCCTCGGCCACGGCACGCCGCGCGAGCGTGCCGATGACGTCGTCGGCTTCGACGCCGTCGACGCGCAGGATCGGGAACCCGAGCGCGCCGACGATCGCATGCATCGGCTCGACCTGCGCGAGCAGGTCGTCGGGCATCGCCTGGCGGTTCGCCTTGTACTCGGCGTAGAGGTCGTCGCGGAACGTGCGCCCGGGCGCGTCGGCGACGAACGCGACGTAGTCGGGGCGCTGCTTGAGGATCGTGCGCAGCATGTTGACGACGCCGAACAGCGCGCCGGTCGGCTCGCCGGCGGCGTTGGTCAGCGGCGGCAGGGCGTGGAACGCGCGATACAGGTACGACGAACCGTCGATGAGGACGAGGCGGGGCATGGCGGGCTTGCAGGACGGCGGGCGCGCAGCTTCGCGCGCGCCCGCCCGCATTGCAACGCCACGGCCGTGCTCAGCAGCCCTGCGGCGCGGGATTGACCGTGCACAAGTCGAGCAGGAGCAGCGTGTTCTCCATCTCGTCGCGGAAGAGCACGTCGCCGTTGACGAAGGCCGGCACCTCGGCGTAGCCGACCTCGGCGATGCCCGGGTTCACGCGCCAGCGGATCGACTGGTTGCCGAGCTGAACCTGGGTCGCGCGCAGCGGGATGAGGATCTCGAGCCAGAAGCCCTGCGCCATGCCCCAGGCGCTGCTGTTCTGGAAGCCGCCACGCAAGGGACGCACGGCGAGCCCTTCGAGGCCCTGCGGGAACGTGGTCGGGCAGCCGTAGTCGGGGTCGGCGTCCATGTCGTGCAGGCGGTCGGGGTTGGGCAGGATCGCGAAGCAGAAGGTCGGGTTGTTCGCCGAGACCGCGGTTTCCACGCCGGGCGGCAGGATCAGCTCGAGGCCGACCACGCTGCCGCCGCACGGGTTGCCCGGATGACCGAGCACGAGATGGGTGTAGAACACCTCGCCGATCGCGGGCGAGTAGTTCGGCGGCGGATGGCTGAAGCCGGTGTAGCCCATGACGCGGGTGCCGTAGATCGGCGGATTGCTGCCGCAGGCCCAGACCGAGCCGATGCTCGTGATCACGCCGTTGAACCACGGCGTGACCATGTCCGGGCCGGGCAGCGACAGCGGGCCGGTCGGCGTCGGCACGGGCAGGGATTGCGCGAACGCGGTCGACAGGGCCAGTGCGAACCCTGCCGCAGTCCAGGCGATACGTCGAGGTCGTATGATCACGGCAACGCTCCGATGGCAACTTCGATGACAGGTACGACAAACCGCGCCGAAAGCCCTCATGCCCGGGCACAGCGGGCGCCGGCCCGGCGCGCGCGTGGACCGATGCGCGGCCATGGCTGAAGCGCCGGCCGACCACGAGGTCACGCGCCTGATCGCCGCCTGGCGCGAAGGCGACGAGGGCGCGCGCGAGGCGCTGGTCGAGCGCGTCTACGCCAACGTGCGTGCGATCGCGGCGCAGTCGCTGCGGCAGATGCCGGGCGCGACGCTGAGCGCGACCGACCTCGCCCATGAAGCACTGATCCGCCTGCTCGGCAGCGACGCGGCCTGGAGCGATCGGCGCCACTTCTTCCACGTCGCCGCGCAGGCGACGCGGCAGATCCTCGTCGACGCGGCGCGCCAGCGCCTCGCCTCCAAGCGTGGCGGCGGCGCCGAGAAGGTCGAGCTCGACGCCGCGCTCGGCGTCGCCGCGAACGACGGCGATGCCGAGCTCGTGCGCATCGACGACGCCTTGCGCGACCTGCAGCAGAGCGACGCACGGCGCGCGCAGATGATCGAACTGGTGTATTTCGGCGGCCTCAGCCGGATCGAGGTCGCGCAGGCGCTGCAGGTATCGGAGGGCACGGTCGACCGCGACCTGCGCCTCGCGCGCGCGTGGCTGCGCGCCGCGCTCGAGGCATGAACGCGCCGCTGCTCGACGCCCTCGCGCCGCATTTCGAGCGCCTGCGTGCGCTCGATCCGGCGCAACGCGCGGCCGAGATCGACGAGCTCCCGCTCGATGCCGCCGCGCGCACGCGCCTCACGCGCCTGCTCGCCGCCGACGACGCCGGGGGCGACCCGCTCGCCGATGCGATCGCCCGCGGCGCCGCGCGCCTGCACGAGTCGACGTCGCGCGAATTCGGCGCCTGGCGCCTCGTGCGCGAACTCGGCGCCGGCGGCATGGGCACGGTCTTCCTCGCCGAGCGCGCCGACGGCCAGTTCGAGCGCCAGGTCGCGATCAAGCTGCTGCGCGGCTTCCCGACGCGCGAGGCGACGCGCCGCCTGCGCCAGGAACGGCAGATCCTCGCCGGCCTCGACCATCCGAACATCGCGCGCCTGCTCGACGGCGGCGAAACCGCCGAGGGCCAGCCCTGGCTCGCGCTCGAATATGTCGACGGCGTGCCGCTGCTCGAACACGTCGCGCTGCACGCGCCGACCCTGCGCGATCGCCTCGCCCTGTTCGAAGCGATGCTCGATGCGGTCGCGCACGCGCACAGCCACCTGGTCGTGCACCGCGACATCAAGCCGGCGAACGTGATGGTCGCGACCGACGGCACGGTCAAGCTGCTCGACTTCGGCATCGCGCGCCTCGTCGAAGCGGGCGAGGAATCGCACCGCGAAACCTCGACGCGGGTGTTCAGCCGCGGCTACGCGAGCCCGGAACAGGAACAGGGGCTCGCCATCACCACCGCGAGCGACATCTACAGCCTCGGCGTGCTGCTGCGCGAGATGCTCGAAGGGCGCCGTGATGCGGGCGACCTGCGCGCTTCGCCGATCACGCCGCTGCGCCTCGACGCGGACCTGCGCGGCATCCTCGCCAAGGCGACCGAGGCCGATCCGGCGCGCCGCTACGCGAGCGCGACCGAGTTCCGCGACGACCTTCGCCGCCTGCGCGAAGGCCGGCCGGTGCGCGCGGCGCGCTGGACGCACGGCTATCGCCTGCGCAAGTTCGTCGCGCGCCATCGCCTCGGCTTCGCCGCCGCGGCACTCGCCGTGTTCGTCGCGTGCGCCTTCGTCTGGCGGCTCGAGCGCGAGCGCACGCGCGCGCTCGCGGCCGAAGCGGCGGCGCAGCAGGCGGCAGCCTCGGCCGAGCGCGAGGCGAGCCGCGCGCGTGCGTCGCTCGACTTCCTCAGCGACGCGATCTCGGCCGCGGCGCCCGACGTCGCGATGAGCCGCCAGGTCAGCGTGCGCGACCTGCTCGACGCCGCGCGCGCGAAGCTCGCTGCGCGCGACGATCCCGCGCTCGTGCGGCCGATGCAACGCCTGCTCGCGCACCTCTACGGCGATCTCGGCGACGTCGGCACCGCCCTGCAACTCATGCGCGACGGCCTGCGCGACGCGCAGCCGGCGGACCGCGCCGAAGCCTTGCGCCTCGCCGGGGACTACGACGAATACGCGAGCGAACTCGGCATCAAGGGCGACGTCGACGCCGCACTCGACGCGGCGCAACGCGCGGCCGACTGGCGCGCGCGGTTCGCGCCCGACGATCGCGTCGAACGCTTGCGCAGCCGGCAGGCACTCGCGCTCGTGTACCACCGCGGCGGCGACGACGAACGCGCGATCGCGCTGCTGCGCGAGGCGCTCGCCGAAGCGAAGGCGTTGCCCTCGACGCCGCTCGAGCTCTACACGGGCATCACGCAGGCGCTCGCCGCGCTGCTCGCGACCGCCGGCGAGGCGGACGAGGCGCTCGCGATCGCCGAAGCGGGCCTCGCCCGCGTCGATGCGGAACGGCCCCGCGAATCGCCCGAGCACGTGCTGCTGCTGCGCTCCAAGGCGAACGCGAAGAGTGCGGGCGGCGAGCCCGCCGAGGCCGAGCGGCTGCTGCGCGAGGCGATCGCGCTGCAGCAGCGCGTGGTCGACCCGGGCGGTGCGCGCATGATGGAGCTCACCAATGACCTCGCGATCGCGGTCAACGACCTCGGCCGCTACCGCGAGGCCGCCGAGCTGTTGCGCGAGTCGGACCGTCACATGGCCGGCGCGGGCATCGACGGCGCGGCCGATCGCGCGGTGTCCGAAGGCAACCTCGCCGCGGTGCTGGAAAACGCCGGCGACTACGCCACTGCGATCGGCCACTACGACAACGCCTTCGCCCTGCTCGACGGCGCCGGCGTCGGCGCCGACCACCAGGTGCGCCGGCGCATCGAGCGCGAACAGGCGCGCACGCTCGGCCTCGCCGGCGGGCATGCACGCGCGCTCGAACGCCTGACGGACCTGCGCGCGCGCGCCTTGCGCATCGACGGCGAGGCGTCCGGCGAATACGCGATGCTGACCTGGCAGCTGGTCGTGCTCGCGCGCAACATGCACCGCCCCGACGACGGGCTGGCCCTGCTCGACGAGGCCGAGCGGCTCTGGCACGCACTCGCGCCGGCCGAGCATCCGATCTTCCTGCACATGCGCCGCGCGCGCGGCGCGTTCGCGCTCGACCGCGGCGACGTCGCCGGTGCCGAGCGCGAGCTGCGCGCTGCAGTGGCCGGCTTCGAAGCCGTCGGCGCGCAGCCGATCGACCTGTCGATCGCGCGCAGCGAACTCGCCGCAGTGCGCCTGCGCGCCGGCGACCGCGGCGAGGCGCGCGCGCTGCTCGCGCCCGCCCTGCCGGTGCTGCGAGAGGCGATGCTGCCGCAGGAGATCAACCGCGCCGCGGCCGAGCGGACGGCGCAGCAGCTCGGCCTGCGCTGAATCACCGCTGCGGCCTGCGATGCGCTTCGCGCGCGCATTCATGCAGGTCTGCTAGGCTGCGCGCATGACCCTTCGAGGTGACGCCATGAAGCCGATCGTATCGCTCGCATCCGTGCTGTTCGTCGCCGTGATGGGTGTGGCGACCGCTGCGGACCGCCCGCCCGCCAAGGCGGACGTACCGCCTCCGCCGGGCATGGACGAACCCGGCGTGACCACCACCGCAACCCCGGCGGCCGCGGAAGAGCCGGCCGCCGCCCCTGCCGCCGACGATCCGCTCGCGCCGCTGCCGAAGCCCGACGCGCGCCTCGTGCGCGACAAGGCCTCGCGCGACAAGGCCGCGACGGATGACCGCATCGCGCGCAGCGAAGTGACCAAGCGCAAGCAGGGCGACGACACGGTGGAGGAATATCGCCAGAACGGCCGCATCTGGATGATCCGCATCATCCCGGTCACCGGCCCGAGCCAGACCTTCATGACCAATGACGGCAGCGGTCGCCTCGTGCGCGATCCGAAGGAAGGACCGGTGTCGCCGGTGTATTACTCGCTGTACGAGTGGAAGTAGCGCGGACGGCGGCACTCGCGAACGGCACGCCTCGCACGAATCATCCGCCCCGCGCGCTTCGTACCGCCCTACCCGGCCCCGAGCGGCGGTGCGCGCGAACGGCACGCCTCGCGAATCATGCGCCTCGCGCGCTTCGTACCGCCCTACCCGGCCCCGAGCGGCGGTGCGCGCGGACGGCGGCACTCGCGAACGGCACGCCTCGCGCGAATCATGCGCCTCGCGCGCTTCGTACCGTCCTATCCGGCCCTGAGCGGCGGTGCGCGCGGACGGCGGCACTCGCGAACGGCACGCCTCGCACGAATCATCCGCCCCGCGCGCTTCGTACCGCCCTACCCGGCCCCGAGCGGCGGTGCGCGCGAACGGCACGCCTCGCGAATCATGCGCCTCGCGCGCTTCGTACCGCCCTACCCGGCCCCGAGCGGCGGTGCGCGCGGACGGCGGCACTCGCGAACGGCACGCCTCGCGCGAATCATGCGCCCCGCGCGCTTCGTACCGCCCTACCCGGCCCTGAGCGGCGGGGCGCGCGAAGCGCGAGCCGCGGACACCGTCACGCGAGCCAATCGCGCGGCCGAAGGTAATCGGCCAAGCGCGCTTCGTCGCTGCCGGGCTCCGGCGCGTACGCATATTCGAACCGCACGCGCGGCGGCAGCGACATGAGGATCGATTCGGTTCGCCCACCCGATTGCAGGCCGAACAACGTGCCGCGGTCGTAGACGAGGTTGAACTCGACGTAGCGGCCGCGCCGGTACAGCTGGAATTCGCGCTCGCGCTCGCCGAAGGGCGTCGCCTTGCGTCGCGCGACGAGTGGCAGGTAGGCCTCGAGGAACGCGTTGCCGACGCTGCGCGTGAGGCCGAAGCAGCGATCGAAGCCGCCGGCGGCGAGATCGTCGAAAAACAGGCCGCCGACGCCGCGCGTCTCGTTGCGGTGCTTGAGGAAGAAGTACTCGTCGCACCACTGCTTCCAGCGCGGATAGACGTCGTCGCCGAACGGCGCGACCGCGTCGCGCGCGATCGTGTGCCAGTGCACGATGTCCTCGTCGAACGGATAGTACGGCGTGAGGTCGAAGCCGCCGCCGAACCACCAGTTGCGATCGACCCCGGGTTGCGCCGGGCGCGCTTCGAAATAGCGCACGTTCATGTGCGTCGTCGGCACGTATGGATTGCGCGGATGCACGACCAGCGACACGCCGAGCGCGGTCCACGGCGCGCCGGCGAGTTCCGGCCGGTGGGCGCTCGCCGCGGGTGGCAGGCGCGCGCCCGAGACGAGCGAGAAGTTCACCCCGGCCTGCTCGAACACGGCGCCCTGCTTGAGCACGCGCGTGCGGCCGCCACCCGAGAGCGCCGCGGCGGCCGCAGGCCGACCGCTCTCGTCCCCGTCCCGCGCCGCGGATGGCGGAGGGGATGAGCCCGGCACGGCCTCCCCCCGCCGCCACGCATCCTCGAGGAAGCGCGCGCTGCCGTCGGCCGCCTCGAGCGCCTCGCAGATGCGATCCTGCAGGCCGGTCAGGAACGCATGCACGAGATCGACCCGGACCTCGGGGGCGGGATCGCCGTGGGGGATGAAGGGGTCGACCATCGGCGCCTCGCGCGGCAGCTCGGAACGCCGCGATGGTACCGCGGGGCACGCGGCGCCGGCCTGCCTGCGACCCTGTGTCATAATTTCCGGCCATTCATCCACCCCATCGCCGCGTGCCCAGCCGCATCCCGCCGCTCGCCATCACCGCGTACACCGCAACGTCCGCGCTTGGCCGCGGCCGGCACGCCCACGTCGAGGCGCTGCGAGGTCGCCGCAGTGGATTGCGCGCGAACGATTTCACGACGACGCCGCTCGCCTGCGCGATCGGTCGCGTCGACGGACTGGAAGCGTCGCCGTTGCCGACGGAATGGGCCGCGCACGACAGCCGCAACAACCGCCTCGCCTGGCTCGGCCTCGGCGCCGACGCATTCCTCGACGCCGCACGCGAGGCGATCGCGCGCCATGGCGCCGGGCGCGTCGCGTTGCTCGCCGGCACGTCGACGGCGAGCATCGGCTCGACCGAAGCGGCATTCCGCTCGCTCGAGGACGGCCGCTTCCCGGCCGCGCTCGCCGCACCCGTGCTGCACACGCCGCATTCGCTCGGCCTGTTCCTGCAGGAGGCCTTGGGTACGCGCGGGCCATGCTCGACGATCGCCACCGCGTGTTCGTCGAGCGCGAAGATCTTCGCCCAGGCCGAACGCCTGATCCGCCTCGGCATCGTCGACGCGGCGATCCTCGCCGGCGTCGACACGCTGTGCGGCAGCGTGCTGTTCGGCTTCAACGCGCTCGAGCTCGTGTCACCCGACGCCTGCCGGCCGTTCGACGTCGCCCGCCGCGGCATCTCGATCGGCGAAGCGGCCGGCTTCGTCCTGCTCGAGCGCGAGGGTGCTGGCGCGCCGCGCCTGCTCGGTTACGGCGAATCCTCCGATGCACATCACATGTCGACGCCGCATCCGCACGGCCTCGGTGCGCGCCTCGCGCTCGCCGACGCGTTCGCGCGCGCCGGCATCGACGCGCGCGAAGTGGACTACGTGAACCTGCACGGCACCGCGACGGTGAAGAACGACGAAGTCGAGGCGGCCGTGCTCGCCGACATGTTCCCGCCGACGACGCGCGCGAGTTCGACCAAGGGCTGGACCGGCCATACGCTCGGCGCCGCCGGCATCCTCGAAGCGGTGATCAGCCTGCTCGCGATCGAGCACGGCTTCGTGCCGGGCACGCTCAATACCGAGGTGGCGGAGCCGGCCTGCAGCGCGCAGCTCGCGCTCGCCAACGAGGAACGCGCGGTGCGCGTCGCCTTGAGCAACTCGTTCGGCTTCGGCGGCAACAACTGCACGCTCGCGTTCGGGTGCGCCGCATGAACGGCATGCTCACCGTGCACGTCGACGGCATCGGCTGGCGGTCGCCCGGCCTCGCCGACTGGGCCGCCGCCCGCGCGCTGCTGCGCGACGGTGGTTCGCCCGCACTGCTCGGCGCGAGCGGGGCCAGTCCCGCGGTGCTGCCGCCGAACGAAGGCCGGCGCGCGCCGGAAACCGTGCGGCTCGCCTGCGACGTCGCCGGCCAGGCCTGCACGATGGCTGCGCGCGAGCCGGCCCACCTTCCCTGCGTGTTCGCCTCGATGCACGGCGACCTCGCGATCACCGAACATATGTGCATGACGCTCGCCGCGAACCCGCTCGAACTCTCGCCGACGAAGTTCCACAACTCCGTGCTCAATGCCGCGGCCGGCTACTGGACCGTCGCCACCCAATGCCATGCCGCGTCGAACGCGCTGTCGGCGTCCGGCGCGAGTTTCGCCGCGGGCCTGTTCGAGGCCGCTGTCGAAGCGCACGCGAACGAGGCGCCCATCCTGTTCACCGCCTACGACGTCGGCGCCTGCGGCGCGCTCGCCGGCGCAATGCGCGCCGAGGCGAGCATCGGCGTCGCGTTCGTGCTCAATCCCGAACGCAGCGCGCACACCGTCGCCGCCCTGCGGCTGCGCCACGACGGTGACGGCGACGACGCGCCGGCGCTGCGCGGAAGCTGGTTCGACGCCGCGTTGCTGCCACTGTTCGGCGCGCTCGCGCACGGCCATTGCGCGCGACTGCGCCTGCCCGCCGGCGCCGGCAGCGCGCTCGCGATCGAGGTGCTCGCATGAGTGCGACCGATCCCGCGCGCGTCGTCGTGGTGATTCCCGCGCTCAACGAGGAGCGCGCGATCCGCGGCGTGGTCGAATCCGTGCTTGCGATCTGCCCGAACGTGATCGTCGTCGACGACGGTTCCACCGATCGCACGGTCGAATGCATCGCCGACCTGCCGCACACGCTGATCCGCCATGCGACGCCGCTCGGCAAGGGCCAGGGCCTGCGCGACGCGTTCCGCAAGGCGCGCGAACTCGGCTTCGACGCCGTGATCGCGATGGATGGCGACGGCCAGCACCTCGCCGAAGACATCCCGCGCCTGCTCGCCGCCGCGCGACGCCATCCCGAGCACATCGTGATCGGCGCGCGCATCCGCCATCGCGAGAACCAGCCGAAGGCGCGCCGCCGCGCCAACGCGGTCGCCGACTGGGGCATCTCCTGGGGCTGCGCGCTGCCGATCGCCGATACGCAGAGCGGCCAGCGCTACTACCCGCTCGCCGCGCTCGAACTCGCCGACCTCGAGGCCGACGACTTCGTGTTCGAAGCGGCGCTGCTGATCGCGGCGACGCGCGAGAAGGGGCTCGGCGTCGTGTCGGTGCCGATCGACTCGCGCTACCAGGGCGAGTTCCGCCTCAGCCATTTCCGCCCGGTGCGCGACGTCACGCGCATCACGATGTACACGGTACGCCGCATCCTGCACTACGGCCGCATCGTCGACAGCTACCGCCGCGGCCACGATCGCCCGCCACTGATCTACGATCCGCCCGCCGCCGGGTAGCAAGCGCCGATGCCGCACCTGCTGCTGCAGCTGAGCGTCATCCTCGCCACGGCGCGCGTACTCGCACTGCTGCTGCGCCGGCTCGGCCAGCCCGCGGTGATCGGCGAGATGATCGCCGGCTTCGTGCTCGGCCCGGTCGTGTTCGGCGCAGTCGCGCCGGAATGGCACGCGGCGCTGTTTCCGAAGGGCGGCCTCGCCGCGCTGCACGGACTCGGCCAGCTCGGCCCCGTGCTGTTCATGTTCATCGTCGGCGCCGAACTGCGCGCGGCGGACGGGGCACGCGCGCGGCTCGTCGCGGCCGCATGGGTCGGCATTCCCGCGGTGCTGCTCCCGGCCGTGCTCGGTCTCGCGATCGCACCGGTGCTCCACCGCGACTACGCACCCGCGGGCGTCGGTGCCTGGCCGTTCGCGGCGTTCCTCGCCGCAGCGCTCGCGATCACGGCGTTCCCGGTGATGGCGCGCATCCTCAAGGACCGCGGGCTCACGCGCTCGCCGATCGGCCAACTCTCGCTGGCCGCGACCGCGTTCGCCGACGTGCTCGTATGGATCCTGCTCGCCTTCGTGGTCGCGTCGATCGCGGCGCACGGCGCAAGCGCATTCGTGCGCACGATCGGCGGGCTCGCGCTCGCCTGCACGGTCGCCTTCGGCGTGTTGCGCCCGCTGCTCGCGCGCCTGCTCGCGCGGCATGCGCACGACGGCCGGCCGGGCGGCGCGGTGCTCGGCACGCTGCTGGTCGGCACCTGCGCGACGGCCGCGGCGAGCGAGTGGCTCGGCCTGCACGCGGTGTTCGGCGCATTCCTGTTCGGGGCCTGCCTGCCGCGCGACGACCGCCTGCTCGACACCCTCGTCGAGCGCCTCGAACACGTCGCCGTGCTCATGCTGATGCCGGTGTTCTTCGCGCTCGCGGGCCTCTCGACGACCGTGGATGCGTTCACCGGCGCGGGCGCGTGGGCGCTGCTGCTGATCCTCGCCGCGGCCGTGCTCGGCAAGATCGTCGGCGCGGGTGCCGGCGCGCGCATCGCCGGGCTCGACGCGCGCTCGTCGCTCGCGGTCGGGTCGTTGATGAATGCGCGCGGCATGATGGAACTCGTCGTGCTCGAGGTCGGTCGCGCCGCCGGCGTGATCGGCGCGGGCCTGTTCACCCTGCTGATGACGATGACGATCGTGACGACCTTGATGGCGGCGCCGATGCTCGCCGCATGCCTGCGCCGCGCTGATGCCCGGGCGCAGGCCGCGGCGACGCGCGAGTAGCGACGCCGCGGCCCGCCGGCGCCTCAGTCGCCGACGACGCGCAGGCCGAAGTAGAGCGAGGCGTCGCCGACGAACTGCGCACTGCCCTCGACATTGAGGCGCAGCGTGGTCGGCTTCTTGAAGAACTGGCGTGCCTGCGCCTCGCTGAGCCCGTAGTTCTGCATCAGCGACTGCTTGCTGACGAGGCCGGCGATGCACACCGCCGAATCGCGCTCGCGCTGGAACAGGTGCTGGCCCGGCGTGAGCGGCACTTCGAAGCGCTCCGACGACGTGACGGCCGTGAGCAGGCTGCCGCCGAACGGCAGGCCGGTGTTCGGGTCGATCAGCGACGGGTCGTCGAGCACGGGGTTCTCGACCGTCACGCTCGGCACGACGGTGAGTCGAGCCACCACCGGCGACGCGGTCGGATTGTCGTAGCTGACCGAGAGCACGGGCGAGAACCAGTAGCAGAGCAGCGAGTTCGTCGCGTTCTTCGGCAGCTTGATGCGGCCGACGTCGTGGAACGAATACGCCGTCGCCGCAGGCGCGGGCGCGAGGATCTGGCAATGTTCGGCGCCGCTGCTGCAGTCGGGGGAGAGTTCGATCGCGCCGTCGGTGAGGCCGAGCCAGGTCAGGTTGCGGCCGAACGAATCGGCATCGCCGACGTCGTCGGCACCCGGCGACGCGGCCGGGCCGGCAGGAGCGGCACTGCGCACCGCGGCCTGCGACGGCGGCGCGGGCACGTCGGCGGTCCAGTACACGTCGTCGGCCATCGCGCGCGGCGCCGGGTTCGCGGCGAAGGCGGCCGACATCGACAGGCTGGCGACGGCGGCGGTGAGTGAACGGGCGAGCAGGTTCATGCGGGCACTCCTCGTTGGGTGGCCGCATCGTGCGCGTCGCCGGCACGCGATGCCGCGATGCATGCGGCAAGCGCAGGGCGAACGGCGTCACATTCCGGCGTTCAGGATGCGCCGACGGGTGCCGTGGCCGTCTTCAGCCCATGCCGCCGTTGATGCCGATGACCTGACCGTTGACGTAGCCGGCCGCGTCCGAGCAGAGGAAACGCACGAGCGCGGCGACCTCCTCCGGCTTGCCCGCGCGCCCGGCCGGGACGATCGCTTTCAGCTGCGCCTCGTCGAACGCATCGCCGATCATGCGCCCGGCGATCACGCCGGGAGCGACGACGTTGACGGTGATCCCGCGCGAAGCCATCTCGCGCGCGAGCGAACGCGTCGCGCCGTGCAGCGCCGATTTCGCCGCCGCGTAGTTGGCCTGGCCGCGGTTGCCGAGCACCGCGGCGACCGAGGAGAGTGACACGATGCGACCCCAGCGCGTGCGTGCCATCGGCAGCAGCAGCGGCTGCACGACGTGGAAGAAACCGTGCAGCGACACGTCGATGACGCGCCGCCACTGCTCCTCGCGCATGCCCGCGAGCGGTGCGTCGTCGTGGATGCCCGCGTTGTGCACGAGGACCTGGATCGGCCCGTGCGCGAGTTCCGCTTCGAGCACGGCGCGCGCGGCCTCGCCGTCGACGAGGTCGAACGCGATCGCCCGCGCGCGGCCGCCGGCCGCGACGATCGCCTCCACCACGGCTTGCGCACGCTCGAGGCCGCCGTGCGCGTGCACGAGCACGTCGCAGCCGTCCGCCGCCAGCGCGCGCGCGATCGCGCCGCCGATGTCGCCGCTGCCGCCGGTGACGAGCGCGCGTCGGTTCTCCATTGCAGGCTCCTGTCCTCGGAAGGTGCGCAGTCTAGTCCACCCGCGAACCCGGCCCGCGCCTTTGCGCGCCGGGCGGCCGGGTCCGCGCGCCGGCCGGTGCGCCGTGTGATGTCGGCCGCCCACGCGCGTATCACCTCGGCATCAGGCAGGATCGGGGGCGCGGGTGGACATTGCAGGGGCGACCATGACGACGGCGGCGCGACAGGCGCAGTTCGAGCAGCTGCTCGAACGCCATCGGGGCATCGTGCTGAAGATCGCGCACGCGTACTGCCGCGACACGGAGGACCGGCGCGACCTCGCGCAGGAGATCGCGGCGCAGCTATGGAAGGCATTGCCGGCGTGGGACCGCGGCCGGCCGTTCTCGACCTGGATGTACCGCGTCGCGCTCAACGTCGCGATCTCGCATGCGCGCAGCGCCGGCGAGCGGCGGCACCTGCCGCTCGAGGAAGCCGGCGTCGAGCCCGGGCACGATGCCGACGCCGCGCGCGAGGCCGACGACGGCGTGCGCGCGCTGTACCGCTGCATCGAGCGGCTCGACCCGCTCAACCGCGCGCTCATGCTGCTCTACCTGGACGAACGCAGCCAGCGCGAGATCGGCGAGATCCTCGGCCTCTCCGAAACCAACGTGGCGACCAAGATCGGCCGCCTGAAGATGCGCATCCGCGACGAACTGGGAGCATGAAAATGGAAACGACCATGGAACTCGACGACCTCAAGCACGCGTGGCAGACCCTCGACCGCCGCCTGCGGCAGCAGAACGCGCTGGGCTTCCAGTTGCTCAAGAGCAGCCGTACCGACAGCGCGCGACGCGGCCTGCGCCCGCTCGCCTGGGGCCAGGCGCTGCAGATGCTCATCGGCGCGGCCGGCATGCTCGTGTTCGCGCCGTACTGGGTGCGGCACCTGCACGAACCCGCATTGCTCGCCAGCGGCCTCGTCCTGCACGCGTACTGCCTCGGCCTCGTCATCGTCGGCGCGGTCGTCGAGGCGCGCATCGCCGCGATCGACTACGCCGAACCCGTGCTCGCGATCCAGCGGCGGCTGCTCGCGCTGCGTCGTGCCTACGTGATCGGCGGCATGGTCGTCGGCCTGCCCTGGTGGTTCATCTACGTGCCGCTGCTGGTCGTGCTCGGCGACGGCCGCATGCTCGAGGACGCGCCCGGCGTCGCCCTGGTCCAGCTCGCGATCGGCGCGATCGGGCTGCTCGGGACGTGGTGGTTCCACCGCTGGGCGAACCGGCCCGAACGCGCCGCGTTCGGCCGCAAGCTCGACGACGCCGCGGCCGGCGGCAGCATCCGTCGCGCGCAGGCGGCGCTCGACGAACTCGCGGCGTTCGAACGCGATTGAGGTTTTCAGTGCGGCTGCGCGCCCTCGGCGATCGAGCGCGCGCGGTTCGCGATCGCCGCGTCGGGCACGTCGCCGAGGCGGCGGAACAGCTCGACGCGCGCGGCGAAACCGACGTCGCCCGGCAACGGCGTCTCGACCGGCGAGGTGACCCAGGCGTCGAGGAAGCGCTCGGCCGCGTTCCGCTCGCCGACACCGCGCGATTCATCCCAGGCGATCGCGGCCGCGACGGGGACGAACAGCAGGCCGCCGCCGTAACGATCGGCTTCCTTGTCCTCGCGCAGCCTGGCGAAGAGCGCCTCGCGCCGCTCCGGCGCGAGTGCGTCGACGCGCGCGCGGACGCGCGCGACGAGCGCCGCGAGCGCCTTCGCCGCGTCCGTGGGCGGTGCCGGCGGCGAGCCCCAGTCGACCGGGCCGAGCGTATCGGCGTACGTGCCTTCGCCGATGCGCCAGGCGAGCTGCTCGCCGCCGTGGGCGAGCTGCGCCGCATCCGGCGACGAGGCGACGAGACGGCCGGTGACGTCGATGTCGGCGAGCACGTCGGCGATGACGTCGGCGACCTGCGGCTGCACGTGGGCGAGCGCGCGCGGCATGCGCTCGCCCCACCACGGCAGCAGCAGCAAGGGCGCGATCGCGGCGAACAGCATCGCCGCGCGCGGCAGGCCGCCCATGAGCACGGCCATGCCGCGCAACCAGAGCCAGCTGCCCGCCGCGAGCAGCAGCGCGCCGGCGGCCCATGCGCCGGGATGGCCGGGATGGCGCTTCGCGTCGACCCAGGCGGCCGGCATCGCACCGGCCGGATCGCGCGGGTCGAGCGCGAGCGGGAATGCCGGCATCGGCGCACTCCAGCCGGCGAGCGCCGCATCGAGCGGGCGGTCGAGGCGCAGGCGCAGCGCATCCCATGCGGTGCGCGACACGCGCGCGTCGAAGCCGCTGAACGGCGGATGCGCCTTCAGCCATGCGGCCTCGGCCGCGCCCAGGCGGATCGTCGGCACGGCGAAACCGCGCGTGTCGCGCGGCATCGCGAACGGCACGCCCGGCGCCATCGCCACGTCGTCGACGAGCATCGGCAGGGTTTCCTCGCCATGGACGTTGAGGCGGTTGCCGCAGTAGGCGCGGCGCAGGGGGTCGCCCCACTCGCCCTCGTAGGCGACCACCGCGCAATGCGTCGCGCGCGCGGGGCCAGCCCAGTTGCCGCGATCCCCCTGCGCCGCGGCGTCGAAGTCGAGCGCGAGCCAGGCATCGACGATGCGGCCTTCGGCCGACGCGGTGTAGCTGCGGTAGTGCCACGCATCGAGCAGGCGCGCCGGTCCGACCAGCCAGCCGGTACCGAGCAGCACGATCGCGAAACCGAGCGGGAAGGCGGCGATGAAACGGATCAGCGGGCTTATCGCGAGGCCCGCCGCTTGGCCGAGCAGGAATGCGCGCCAGCCGCTCACCGGTGGGTCCGGCGCCGGCGCCCTGGCTGCTGCCACGCGCTGCCTCGCTCGCTGCTTGCCCATCACCCCTCCCGCGCCGCCGATTGTCCGCCCGCTGCAGCCTGCGCGCGCGTGTCGCTTACCATGGGCGTTCCCGTGCCCGT
This sequence comes from Dokdonella fugitiva, assembly GCF_004342425.1. Classification (GTDB taxonomy): domain Bacteria; phylum Pseudomonadota; class Gammaproteobacteria; order Xanthomonadales; family Rhodanobacteraceae; genus Dokdonella_A; species Dokdonella_A fugitiva. The sequence continues at coordinate 909,668 of NZ_SLWQ01000001.1, forward strand.
GTTCCGCCTGCCATGAGCAAAACGTACGACCGCGCCTACTTCGACAAGTGGTACCGCAGCCCGGCGCACCGCGTCGGCTCGCGCGCCGAACTCGCGCGCAAGGTCGCGATGGTCGTGCACCTGGCCGAGTACTACCTCGCGCGCCCGCTGCGCAACGTGCTCGACGTCGGCTGCGGCGAGGCCGCGTGGCGCGCGCCGCTGCTGCAGCTGCGGCCGAAGCTCGCCTATCGCGGCCTCGACGCGAGCGAGTACGTGGTCGCGCGCTACGGCCGCTCGCGCAACATCGGCCTCGCCACGTTCGGCCAGCTCGCCGAGCTGCGCTTCGACGAGCGCTACGACCTCGTCGTCTGCAGCGACATGCTGCACTACGTGCCCGCGCGCGAGGTCGCGCGCGGCCTGTCGGGCTTCGTCGACCTGCTCGAAGGGCTCGCCTTCATCGAGGTGTTCACCGCGCGCGACGATCCGGGCGGCGACACGCAGGGTTTCATCGCGCGCGCGCCGGCGTGGTATCGCGCGCGCTTCGCCGCCGCCGGCCTGCTCGCCTGCGGCTCGCACGCGTACCTGTCGCCGCGCCTCTCGCGCTCGGTCGCCGCGCTCGAGTGCCTGCCGGCGCGCGCATGAGCGCGTATCGCTTCGGCGCGTTCACGCTCGATGCGGCGGCGCGCGAACTGCGCAAGGACGGTGCGCGCGTCGCCCTGCCCGCGCGCGCGTTCAGCTGCCTGCTCATGCTGGTCGAGCGGCGCGAGCGCGCGGTCGATCGCGACGAACTCATCCGCGCGCTGTGGCGCCACGGCGCCGCCACCGACGTGCAGCTCGGCCAGCTCGTCGTGCAATGCCGGCGCGCGCTCGACGACGACGGCCAGACGCAGTGGGCGATCCGCACCGTCGCCGGCTTCGGCTACCAGTGGGTCGCGCCGACGGTCGTGCCCGACGCGACGCCGGCGGATGCCGCGCCCGCGCGCATGGACGATCGCGCGGCGGCCGCGCCGGCGGAGTCGATCACTGCGCCGCGCCCGCGGCGCCGCACGAGCGCCGTGCTCGCCTGCGTCGTGTTGCTCGCCGTCGTCGCGACGGCGATCACCTGGGCCTGGTCGCAGCGCCACGCCGCGCCGGCGGTCGCCGATGCATCGCGCGCACGCGTCGTCGTGCTGCCGCTCGCCGCCGGCGACGGCGACGGACGCTGGCTGCGCCTCGGCGGCATGGATCTCGTCGCCGACCGGCTGCGCCGCAGCGGCCTCGTCGTGCAGCCGAGCGAGCAGACCGTCGGCCAGTTGCGCGCGCTCGGGGAAGCCGGCGGCGACGACACGACGGCCATGCGTCGCGCCGCGCCGGCGGCGACGCTCGTCGAAGGCGACGTCATGCAGCGCGACGGTCGCTGGTTCGTGCACCTGCGTGCGCTGCGCGCGGGCACCGCGCCGCCGCTGGCGGCGACCGGCGACGACGCCAGCCCGATCGCCGCGGTGCGCGGCGCGGCCGACCGCCTCGCGGCCGCGCTCGGCCACGTGCCTGCCGGCACCGCCGAGGCGGACCCGGTCAGCGAGACGGTGCAGCGCGCGCAAGCGGCGCTGCTCGCGAACGAACCCGACACCGCGCGCACGATCCTGCTCGGCGATGCGCGCCTCGCGCGCGACACGCCGCGCCTGCGCCTGCAACTGGCCGAGGTCGACATCCGCGCGGGCCGGCTCGACGAGGCGCGCCGCTCGCTCGACGGAATGCTCGCCGCGCCGGCGACCGCGGGCGTGTTCCGCGCGCAGGTGCTCGCCGCGCGCGGCCTCATCGCCGTGCGATCGGGCGAATACGCCGAGGCCGGGCGCTGGTTCGGCGACGGCATCGATGCGCTCGGCGACGCCGCCGAGCCGCAACTGCGCGGCCGCCTGCACAACGGCCGTGCGGTCAGCCGCACCTCGCTCGAGGATTATCCGGCCGCGCTGCTCGACTACGGCATCGCACGCGATGCATTCCAGCGCGCCGGCGACGAAGGCGGCGTCGCGCGCGTCGACGGCAACATCGGCGCGATGGAACTGTTGCGCGCGCATCCGGCGCAGGCCGAGCCGTACCTCGTCGCCGCTATCGCGCGCTTCGAAGCGCTCGGGCTCGTGCAGGAGCGCATCGGCGAACTGCAGCTCCTGTTCGAGGCGCGCCGCGCGCAGCTCGACAACGCGCGCGCCTGGGAAGCAATGGACGCCTCATGGTCTCAACGTGCGCGCGTGCCGAGCCGCTACTCGCGCCTGTCGATGCGCCTCTATCGCGTCGAGCAGCTGCTGCAGCAGGGCCGCCACAACGAAGCCGGCGAGTTGCTCGACGACCCGGCCAACGACGGCCGGCCCGCCGACGTCGCCGAGAACGAACGCATCCGCCTGCTGCGCGCCGAGCTCGCCTGGCGTCGCGGCGACGGCGAGGGCGCGCTCGCCGAGCTCGCCGGCGTGCCGGCCGGGGCGCTCGCCTCCGCCGACAGCGACATCATCCGCGCCGACGTCGAACTGCTGCGCGCGCGCATCGAGCGTTCGCTCGGCCGCACGCGGGCCACGGCCGGCGCGCCCGAGCCGCCCGCCGACGCGGCGACGAACGCGCGCACGCCGCTGCGCCGGCTGGCCGCGGCCAACCGGGCCTGGGCGGAACACCGCGACGACGACGCGGCGCGCGCGTTCGCCTCCGCCTTCGCACTCGCCCAGGCGCAGGGCGTGCCGCTCGCGATCGTGCGCGTCGCCGCGGACTACGTCGGTTACCTGCTCGCGCGCACGCGCGTCGCCGAAGCCGCCGCGATCGCGAGCCAGGTCGCCGTGTGGGCCGACCGCGACTACGACGCGGCGCTCGTGCAACTCGCGCTCGCCCGCGCGCAGGGCCGGCGCGAAGCCTGGCAGGCCGCGTTCGACACCGCGCGCCGCCTCGCCGGCGAACGCGCGATCCCGCGCGCGCTCGGCACTCCGCCCGGCTGAGTTCCCGCGCCGCGAATGCGGCTTCGGAACGCGATCCGAACGGTATTCGCATCCGATTCGAACGCCTCGCCCGGCGCGCGGCGGCAGGCTCATGCGGCCCCGCTCGGGGCGGCACCATCGTTCACGAGGCTTCCATGCATCTTCGACCTGTCCTGTTCATCCTCGCGGCCCTGTCGGCCGGGAGCGCCACCGCGGGCACGCCCGCACCGCACTACCATCTCGCGCCGATCACGATCCCCGGTGCGAACGGCGTCTACGTCGCCGACATCAACGAAGCCGGCCAGGCGGTCGGCTACTACGTCGACGCGGACTTCGCCAACCAGGCCTTCCTGTTCGACGGCCAGCAGGTGATCACGCTGGCGCGCCCGGCCGGCCGCGACGAGGCGATGGCGACCGCGATCAACGACCTCGGCCAGATCGTCGGCTATGCCACGACGATCACCGACGACGGCGCGCAGACGACCGCGCTGTTGTGGGACGCGGCGCAGCCCGACAGTTACGTCGTGATCGGCGACGACCAGGCGAACAAGCTAGACCCCGCCGACATCAACAATGCGGGCGTCGTCGTCGGCCTCGCGTCGCAGGACGGCGCGTTCCGCGCCTTCAGCTGGAGCGCGGCCGGCGGCCTCGTCGATGACGGCGTGCCGCCGAACGGCCCCGACACGCAGGCGTACTGGTCGGCGATCAACGACGCCGGCACGATCGTCGGCGGCTGGAACGCGATCTTCGCCGCGTCGCACGCGACCACCGGCACGTTCGGCATGCCGGGCATCCTGCCGATCGCGGCCGGCGTCGACGACGTCGCGAGCATGGCGCATGGCATCGACGAGGGCGGCACCGCGGTCGGCGAGATGGACATCGCGAGCGATGGGCACGCGGTGCCCGTCGTGTTCGAGGGCGGCATCGCCACCGAAATCCCTGGTGCGCTGCTCGGCCTTTCGACCGGCGCGGCCTACGGCATCAACGCCGCCGGCACGATCGTCGGCCGCGCGCAGGATTTCGCCACGCTGAGCTTCAAGGCATTCGTCTACGCCGACGGCGTCGCCTACGACCTGCTCGCGCAGTGCGACGACGACGCCGGCTTCCCGTACCTGCTCAAGGCTGCCGCGATCAACGACCACGGCGTCATCGTCGGTGTCGGCCGCGTCGGCGACTTCGAGGTCGGCAGCTTCATCGCGACGCCGATCGGCGACGACTCGATCTTCGACGACGGCTTCGACGGCTGACGGCCTACGGGGTCTTCGTGGCGGCGAGCAGTTGCGCGCGCGTAGGCCGCTGCACCGGCACGCCGTTCGCGTCGCAGCTGCCGAGGCGGCAGAGTTCTGTGCGGATCGCGTCGGCATTCTGCGCGATGACGTGGAACAGCGCGTTCTCCTCCATCGAGCCGTGCACCGCGGCCGAGCCCGGCCCGCGCGCGTAGACCGCGACGTCGTCGCCGCCGTGCGTTTCCGCGCCGAGCGGGACCATGGCTTCCTGCTCGTAGTCCTCGGCTTCGGTGTCGACGTGCTCGAGATCCGGCCGGCCATGCTCGGCGCGGCGATAGCCGCTGCCGTCGTGCGGGTAGCGCTTGGGCCCTTCCGGCTGGCGCGCGCTCGCGCCCGCGTAGCCAGGGCCGTTCGCATACTGCAGGGTCGTATACGGCAGGCCGGTCGCGTCGCGCGCATAGTCGTTGGTCGGCGCGCCCTCGCCGCTCGCGCCGCGCACCTTGCCGAGGATCGGGTTGCCGCGGGCGGGATAGCCGACGAAGGTGAGCGTGTGGCTGTGGTCGGCGGTGACGAGGATCAGCGTGTCGTCGGCCGAGGTCATCTCGTCGGCGACCGCGACCGCGTGCGCGAACTCGATCGTCTCGTTGAGCGCGCGGAACGCATTGCCGGCATGGCTGCCTTGGTCGATGCGACCGCCTTCGACCATGAGGAAGTAGCCGTTGGGGCGCTGCTGCAGCACGGTCAGCGCCGCGCGCGTCATCTCCGACAGGCTCGGCTCGCCGGCCGGATCCTTCGCGCGCTCGTGCTCGAACTTGAGATGCTCGACGTCGAACAGGCCGAGCACGCGGCGCGTACGGGCGAGATCGAGTGCGTCGAGCTGCTGCTTGTTCCAGACGTACTCGGCGCCGGGCTGCCGCTTCCAGTCGGCGATGAGATCGCGGCCATCGAGGCGCTTGCCGGGCAACTGCGCGTATTCGGGATCGTGCTGGCTCGCCGGCATGAACTCGGTGCGCCCGCCGCCGAACGCGACCGTGATGCCCTCGCCGATGCGGAAATCGGCGAACTGGCGCGCGAAGTCGATGCAGCCGGCGGCGCGATCCTTGTCCGGAACCTTGGCGTCCACTTCCCAGTTGCGCTCGGGCAGGTGGCCGTAGGTTGCCGCGGGCGTCGCGTGGGTGATGCGCGTGGTCGTGACGACGCCGGTCGCGAGCCCGGCCGCGGCGGCGAGTTCGAGCGCGCTGACGAGCTCGGTGCCCTTGCTCGAGGCGCAGTCGCCACGCGTCGCGCGCTGGTCGACGCCGATCACGCCGAAGCGCGTCTTCACGCCGGTCATGATCGCGGTCATCGTGCCGGCGGAGTCCGGCGTCTGGTGGTCGGTCTCGTAGGTCTTGCTGAGCGCGCTCGCGGGGAATTTCTCGAACGCGAGGCGATTCTCCTCGCCCGGGCCACCCTTGCGCTGGCCGTCGAGGATGCGCGCGGCGGTGATCGTGGGGATGCTCATGCCGTCGCCGAGGAACACGATCACGTTCTTCGCGTGCGCAGGCCGCGGCAGGTTCGCATGCACGGCGGCCGCGCCGGCGCGGAACCACCAGTCGGGCGTCTCGCCATCCGGATGTCGGATGACGGGCACGTCGATGGCGCTCCCGCCCGCATCGGCGCGCGGCGTCGCCGGCGCGCATCCGGCACACGCGAGACCGACCGCGACGCCGGCGGCGACGAGGCGCAGGGAAAGGTACGGCATCGGGCGTTCTCCTCACGAAAACCGTGCGACAGTGCAGCACATTCGCGTTGCACGCGCCATCGCAGGTGCGCACACTGCGGCAGCATCAAGAAGAGGATGCGTCAACGCGGCCGGCGCGAGCGACCGCGCGTGGATTTCGCGCCTGGCTTGCGCGCGCGCGCGGCCTTCTTCTCCGGCGTCGCCCGCGCGCCGGCGAGCGCCGGCATGCGCACGCCGCGCAGGCTCGCCGCCGGTACCTGCGGCGTGCGCCCGGCGCGTGCGTCGAGTTCCTCCATCCAGCGCTGCGCGACGCGTTCCCAGCCGGCGGCGGTGAAGTGGATCTCGTCGTGCCAGAACGACGCGGGCATCGCCGCGACGACCGGCCGCAGGTCGAAATAGGTGACGCCGGGCAAGGCCGCGATGCGCGCATTGAAGCGGTTCATGACCTCGTCGACGATCGCGCGTGCATGCACCGCGTCGAGGCCGCAGTGCTGCAACAGCCACGGCCCGACCCACGGGCCGATGCCGAGCAGCGGCAGCCAGGTCGAGCCCGGCTCGAGCGTCGGGATGATCGGCCCGTAGCCGTTGGTGAGCACGGGTGCGCTGCCGGGCACGAGGCGCGCTAGCAGGGCGCTCCAGCGGCTGGCGATCTGGTCGAAGATCGCGTCGAGCGCGGCAGCGTCGATCGTCGCCTCGCCGTCGCCGCCGCTGACGTAGCTCTGGATCTTCGGGATGAAATCGTTGCCGCCGCCGCTGACCATGAACGCGTCGAACGCGAACGGGCGCTGCTGGCGCGCGAACTCGCTGCGCACGTAATCGAGCGCGACGAGGTCGTGGTCGCCCGGCATCTGCTTCATCTCGAAGCCGACCTTGGCGATCGACAGCACGTTGAAGCCCGGGTGCGTCGGATCGATCGCACGCACCCAGTCGTCGTCGTTGAGCAGGTTGACGACCGACGCGCCGCGCCACCAGCCACCCGGCGCGGCGAGCCAGGAATCGCCGGTCGCGAACACCTTGATCGCCCTGCTGCGGCTCTTGCAGCGGGCGAGGAACAGGTCGCAGCGATCGAGCGGATACTCGCGGATCGGACCGGCCATGGCGCACTCCCGCGCCGGCGCGGTGCCGACGCGTATACGAGTGTACCGCGCCTCAGCGCGGCGGCGCGAGGCGGCTGTGGCGGATGCCCCAGGCGAAATAGATGACGAGGCCGAGCGCGACCCAGCCGACGAACACGGCCCAGGTGATCGCGGCGAGCTCGGACAGCAGCCAGACCGAAAACACGATGCCGATCACCGGCACGACCGGCACCCACGGCGTGCGGAACGCGCGCGGCAGGTCAGGCTTGCGCCGGCGCAGGATCAGCACCGCGCTGCAGATCACGATGAACGCCGACAGCACGCCGATGTTGACGAGCTTGGCCACCTCGCCGAGCGGGAACAGGCCGGCGACGAGCGCGGTGAAGAGGCCGAGTGCGAGCGTCGGGCGGTGCGGCGTGCCATAGCTCGGATGCACCTTGGCGAACCAGGCCGGCAGCAGGCCGTCGCGCGACAGCGCGAACCAGATGCGTGCCGCGGCGAGCATGAAGGCGAAGATCACGCTGAGGATGCTCGCCACCGCGGTGGCCGAGATCGCCGCGCCGATCCACTTCATGCCGAGCGCCTGGAACGCGTGCGCGACCGGCGCGTCGTTGCCGAGCTGGGTGTAGGAGACCATGCCGGTGAGTACGAGCGTGATCGTGATGTAGAGCGTCATCGACACGCCGAGCGAGAGCAGGATCGCGCGCGGCAAGTCGCGCTGCGGGTCCTTCGCTTCCTCCGCCGCGGTGGTCAGCGTGTCGTAGCCGAACACCGCGAAGAAGACGACCGCGGCGGCGGTGACGACGCCCTGCCAGCCGTAATGGCCGACGCCGTCGGCGCCGACGACGCGCTCGGGCACGAACGGATGCCAGTTCGCCGGGTCGACGTGGAAGGCGCCGACGCCGATCACGACGACGACCGCGACCACCTTGATCGCGACGATCAGCGTGTTCGCACGCGCGCCCCACTCGGTGCGCATCGTCAGCAGCAGCGCGACCGCCATCGCGACGAGCGCGGCGATGAGGTTGAACACGCGGCCGTCGCCCGAGTGCGGCGCGCCGCGCAAGGCCTCGGGCAGGTGCAGGCCGAACGCGTCGAGGAGGTTCAGCACGTAGCCGGACCAGCCGCTCGCGACCGCGGCGACGATGAGCGCGTATTCGAGCAGCAGGTCCCAGCCGATCAGCCAGGCGACGAGTTCGCCGAGCGTCGCGTAGCTGTAGGTGTAGGCGCTGCCGGTGACCGGGATGAGGCCGGCGAACTCGGCGTAGCACAGCGCCGCGGCGGCGCTTGCGATGCCGGCGATGATGAACGAGAGCGCGACCGCCGGGCCCGCGTTCGCGGCGGCCTGCTGGCCGGCAAGCACGAAGATGCCGACGCCGATGATGCCGCCGAGGCCGATCGCGGTGAGCTGCCAGACGCCGAGCACGCGGCGGAAGTCGCGACGCGAGCCGAGCTCGGCCTGCAGCTGTTCGATCGGCTTGTGACGCGTCAGTTGCGCGAGCAGGCTCATGCGGCATTCCCCTGGACGGAAGCGCCGATCATAGCCGCAACGCCGCCTGGCGCTCAGGGCGCACTGCAGCACGCGGCATGCGCCGCGCGCGAACGCCGGCCCCGCGGGCTGCGCTCAGCCGTCGAAGCCGTCGACGAAGATCTCGTCGATGATCGACACGCCGAGCGTGCCGTCGAGGTTGAGGTTCTGCACGCGGATCGTCGCATCGTCGCCGTTGCCGCCGTCCTGCCACGCGTACGCCGCGAAGCCGTCGCTGCCGACCGTGCCGGTCATGCGGCCGGTATAGCGGTCGGTCTTCACCGCGACGGTGTGCGTCGCCCAGACGTAGTCGCCCGCGGCGTCGAGGCGCGCGACGGTCAACGGCTGGTTCGCGGCCGGGATCGCGCCGGTGACCCAGCCCGCGAGCACGCCATCCGGCGTCGGCAAGGCGGTCAGCTGCGAGATCACGTGCGTGCCGTCGGTCGCATCGGTGAGTGGCACGAGCACCTTGCCGGTGTCGCCCCAGGCGCGCGCGCCGCTGCTGTCGATTCGCTGCGCCGAGACGCCGTCGTAATCGGCGCCGCCGGAATTGAGGTAGTCGTTCCAGACCACGTAGATGCTGCCGCTCGCGGCGTCCCAGCTCGCCACGGTGCCGAGGTGCGCGCTCGTGGTGTCGGTCGTCGCGAGCACGCCGTCGGTGCCGAGCAGCAGGTTGCCGTCCGCATCGATGTGCTGCACGCGCGCGTTCTGCACGAGCCCGATCGCATCGTAATCCCAGAACACGCCGCCGCCCGCGCCGTCGGCGATGGAGGGCGGGTAGTAGCCGGCCTGCAGGTTGCCGACGCCGAACACCCGCACCGCGGTGCCGCCTCCCCACTGCGGAGCGCCGTCGGCCGCGGCGAGCTTCTGCGCGCGCAGGATGCGCGTCGGACCGTTCTGGTTCGACCACGACACGATCGCATCGCCGCCGAGGCCGGGCTGCACGCCACCGAGCAGCTTGACCCCACCCGGCTGGTCCAGCAGCACGCCGTTTGCCGCCCATAGCGCGTTGCCGGCGGGATCGAGCTTCTGCGCGCGCACGCCGCCATCGGCGGACCAGGCGACGACGATGTCGCCGTCGGTGGTCGCCGTGACGTAGGCGTTGTAGACCGCTTCGGTCGATGCGGGTGCGGACACGGTGAGGCCATTCGCGCCCCACGCGGGCGTGCCGTCGGCGAGCACCCTACTCACTGCGATGTGTTCGTCGTCGGCGCCGTTGGCGCAGCAGTTGAACGATACGTAGGCGTTGCCCGCCGCATCGACGGCGAGGCCGTAGTCGTACGTGAAGCTGTAGTCGCGGTCGGCGACGAGCACGCCGTCGTGCGGCCAGAGCTCGTGGCCACCCGCATCGAGACGTTGCAGGCGAACGTCGTAGCCGCTCGCATCGGCGAACCAGCTCACGTAGAAGCCGCCGTCCGGCGCGGCGACGATCTTCGGCTGCGTCGTGCCGCCGGCGGCGTCACCGACGACGAGGTTGTCCGCCGCGTCGGACGACCATTGCGCGTGCCCGGCCGCGGCGAACGAACCGGCGAGTGCGAGGAATGCGAGGCGGAGCGTGAACAGGGATCCCGGCTTCATGGCGATCTCTCCCGGAGGCAGGGCGGCGCATGCGCCGTCGGAAAATGCGCGGAACCCGCGTTCCGCGATCGGACACGGCATTGTGTCCCGTTCACGCGCGCGCGCAAGCGGCGCGCCAGGCGCCGTCGGCCTGCGCACGCGGACTTAGGGTCGCGGGCCGAGTTGGCGCGCGAGCCCGAGGCCGAGCGACGGCAGTCCGTTGGCGGGAACGCGATCGCACCGATCGAGGCCGCGCGAAGAACCCCCCGCTGAATCCGGACCGCGGCGCACGTGTCCGCCGACTGAACATTCAGCGCGCGTTTCTTGCGGCGCGCCGCGCGGGAGTGGGCTAATCGCCGACGTCGCATTCCCATCGATCATCGAGGAGGCACCATGCACATGTTCATCCACCGCGCCACGCAGCTCGCCCTCGCGGCCTCGTTCGTCGCCGCGCCCGCCTTCGCGCAAACCGATCTCGAGGCGAAGATGAAGGGCGACGACCGGCCGTCGGATTCGCAGGTCGAGCTGCGCAATCAATCGCGATGGTCGCTGCAGGAGCTCTATTTCGCGCCGGTCGGCAGCGATCACTGGGGCCCGAACCAGCTCGGCCGCCATTCCGTTCACCCGGACGGTACGTTCACGCTGACCGGCATCGCCTGCGACAAGTACGACGTGAAGATGGTCGACGACGACGACAACGAATGCATCGTGCGCGACGTCTCGCTGTGCGGCGCCGACCGCATCTGGCGCATCGACAACCGCGACCTCGCGCGTTGCCAGGCGCGCACCAACCGCGACTGACGCGCACGGTTGGCCCCGGGCGTTGCGCGGGTCAGCGCGACTTGCTGCGCCGCCGCGCGCTGAGCTCTTCCGGCGCGGCGAACGTATCCGGCCGCGCGACGCGCCAGAAGCGCTGGAACACCGCGTGCTCGGGCACGTCGCCGCCGAGCAGTTCGCCCGGTTCGAGGAAGCGGTAGAGCGATGCGAGCGAACGCACCTGGTTCGACGAGATGCGCCGGATCACGTGTTCCGGCCCGAGTTCGGACGGATGCTCGAGGCCGGCCGCCTGCAACAGTTCCTTCAGCGCGCGCAGCGTGTTGTCGTGGAAGCTCGCCACGCGCGCGGCCTTGTCCGGCACGTCGAGCTTGTTCCAGCGGCGCGGGTCCTGCGTCGCGACGCCGGTCGGGCACCGGTCGGTATGGCAGCTCTGCGACTGGATGCAGCCGAGCGCGAACATGAATCCGCGCGCGGCGTTGCACCAGTCGGCGCCGATCGCGAGCGTGCGCGCGAGATCGAGCGCGGTGATCACCTTGCCGCTCGCGCCGATGCGGATGCGCTCGCGCAGGTCGAGGCCGACCAGGGTGTTGTGCACGAGCATGAGCGCCTCGCGCAGCGGCGCGCCGACGTGGTCGGTGAATTCGAGCGGCGCCGCGCCGGTGCCACCTTCGCCGCCGTCGACGACGATGAAATCGGGCAGGATGCCGGTCGTCGTCATCGCCTTGGCGATGCCGAACCATTCCCACGGATGGCCGATCGCGAGCTTGAAGCCGGTCGGCTTGCCGCCCGAGAGTTCGCGCAGGCGCGCCACGAAGTGCAACAGGCCCTCGGGCGTGTCGAACGCGGAATGGCGCGCCGGCGAGATGCAGTCCTCGCCCATCGCGACGCCGCGCGTCGCGGCGATCTCCGCGCTCACCTTCGGCGCCGGCAGGACGCCGCCGTGGCCGGGCTTGGCGCCCTGCGAGAGCTTGATCTCGATCATCCTCACCTGGTCGAGCACCGCCTTCTCGGCGAACCTCGCCTCGCTGAAAACCCCGGCGCGCTCGCACGCGCCGAAGTAGCCGGAACCGAGTTCCCAGACGATGTCGCCGCCGTTCTCGCGGTGATAGGCCGACAGCGAGCCCTCGCCGGTGTCGTGGTAGAAGCGGCCGCGGCGCGCACCCTCGTTCAGCGCGCGGATCGCGTTCGGCGAGATCGCGCCGAAGCTCATCGCCGAGATGTTGAACACGCTCGCCGAGTACGGCGCCGCGCACTGCGTGCCGACGTCGATGCGGAAGTCGTGGTCGTCGATTCGGCTCGGCCGGATCGAATGGTTGAGCCATTCGTAGCGCTCGGCGTACATGTCCAGTTCGCTGCCGAACGGACGCACGTCGAGGATGTTCTTCGCGCGCTGCTTCACCACCGCGCGCTGCACGTGCGAGAACGGCACTTCCTCGTTGTCGGACTCGACCACGTACTGGCGCAGCATCGGCCGCACGTACTCGAAGAAGAAGCGCACGTGGCAGATCAGCGGGTAGTTGCGCCGCAGGGTCGAGCGCTTCTGCGCAAGGTCGGCGAGGCCGATGACGACGAGCACGGCGCTGGCGAGCGCGACGAGGCGCACGCCGAGCCCGAGCTCCCAGCCGGCGAAGGCGAGCGCGCAGACGAGCACGCAGGCGATGAAGGCGAGATAGCGCGAGGGCAGCCACTGTTCCATCGGCAACTCCGGGTCGAATCGCAGCATGAAGCGGCAGCATAGCCGGGTTCCACGCCCGCGATTGCGGGATAAACTCGGCGGATGGAAGAAAGCGAGCGTCCCAAGCCGCCGCGACGGCGCAAACCGACCGAAGGCGAAGCCGCCAGCGACATGCCGGCGGCGGCACCGCGGACGCGGCGCAGCACGGCGCCTGCCGATGCCGCTGCGCCGAAGCGCGCGCCGCGCACGCGCAAGCCCGCCTCGGCCGATGCGGGCGCGCCGACGAGCGAGGGTACGCGCGCGCCGGCAGGACCCACCGCGCCGCCGGCCCGGCGCGCGGAACCACGGTCCGCCATTGCGGCGCCGGAACCCGCGCCGACGATTGCAGCCGGCGAGCCGCCGCCGATCGTGCCCTCGTTCGCGCGCAAGGTGGCACCGCCGCCGCGCGCCGCCGCGCCCGCGCGCCCGGCCGACACGTCGACGCGCAGCGCGCGCGTCATCGACTGGTTGCTCGGCTACGTGCCGGACGCGCACCGCGCGCGCATCCGCGAGTACCTCGTGCTGATGCGCCTCGACCGCCCGGTCGGCGCGCTGCTGCTGCTGTGGCCGACCTGGTGGGCGCTGTGGTTCGCGGCGAATGACTTCCCGCCGCCGGGCGCGCTCGTGATTTTCACGCTCGGCGTGTTCGTCATGCGCAGCGCCGGCTGCGTGATCAACGACTATGCCGACCACGGCTGGCTCGACGCGCACGTCGAACGCACGCGCGGCCGGCCTATGGCGGCGGGGCGCGTGACGAAGAAGGAGGCGCTGCTGCTGTTCGCCGGCCTGCTCGCGCTCGCGTTCTTGCTCGTGCTTTTCACCAATGCGCTGACGGTCAAGCTCGCCTTCGTCGGCGCCGCGCTCGCCGCGGTGTATCCGTTCACCAAGCGCGTCACCCACCTCGCCCAGGTCGTGCTCGGCGCGGCGTTCGGCTGGTCGATCCCGATGGCGTTCGCGGCGGTGACCAACTCGCTGCCGCAGCTGTGCTGGTTGCTGTTCCTCGCCAACGTGCTGTTCTCGGTCGTCTACGACACCGAGTACGCGATGGTCGACCGCGACGAGGACATCCGCGTCGGCGCGAAGTCGACCGCGATCCTGTTCGGCGACGCCGATCGCGTGATCATCGGCGTGCTGATGGCGACGTTCCTGTTCGCGATGCTGCTCGCCGGCACGCGCGTGCACCTGCACTGGCCGTATTTCGCCGGTCTCGCCGGCGCGGCGGGCCTGTTCGGCTGGCAGCAGTGGCTGATCCGCGACCGCGCGCGCAACGCGTGCTTCGCGGCGTTCCGCAACAACAACCTCGTCGGGTTGGTCATATGGCTCGGGTTGTTGTTCGCGTTGGCGATCCGCTGATCGGCAAGGTCGTTCGTTTCGCCGCGCCGATGGTGCGGCGTGGCGGGTGCGGTGTCCGGTGGGACAACGCGGGCCGGCGCCCCGCATGCACATGAGAATTCGCGCCGCTGCGTCCGCCTCCCCGGGATGTTCGGTGCGCACGGTTGCGACAACGCGGTCGCGGGGTGGGACGCAGCCGCGCAGCGGCGAGTCCCGCCGCGAAACGTCAGCGGCGCGGCGCGCGTGCGAGGGCCCACGCGTCGACGCGTGCGACGCCGGCGCGGCGCAGCGTGCGCGCGGCTTCGTGCAGGGTCGCGCCGGTCGTCATGACGTCGTCGAACACGGCGACGTGATCGGGCCAGGCGAAGCCGGGCGCGACCGCGAACGCACCGCGCAGGTTGCGCCGGCGCATTTTCGCATCGAGGCCGGTCTGTGCGGGCGTCGAGCGCGTGCGCAGCAGCACGTCGTGGCGCAACGGCACGCCGAGCGCCCGGGCGAGCGGACGCGCGAGTTCGAGCGCCTGGTTGTAGCCGCGCGCGCGCAGGCGCCCGCCGTGCAGCGGCACCGGCACGACCAGCAGCGGCAATACAGGCGCGTCGCGCCGCGCGCACTCGACGAGCTGCTCGGCGAGCACGCGGCCGGCGGCGAGGTCGGCGTGGAACTTGAAGCGCGCTTCGAGCAGGTCGAGCGGGTGCGTGTAGCGCAGCGGCACCCACGCCGCCGCGAACGGTGGCGGTCGGGCGAGGCAGGCGCCGCAGGCGGGCGCCGGCGTCGCCAGCGGTAGCGCGCAAAGCGGGCAGCTGGGCGTGTTCGCAGCGAGGTCCGCGATGCAGCCGGCGCAGAGGTCGCGCACGCCCGCGCCCCGGCCGCCGCAGAGCAGGCAACACGGCGGCAGCAGCACGCGCAGCGCGCGCCCGATCCAGCCGTCAACCGCGAGGGTACGCATGTGGTTGACAGCCTCCTGCCGCATGCCGAGACTGCCGAGCCTCAATCCCGGGCACCCGCATCGGAATCGCGCCCGGCCCACCCGTCCCGTACGACTTTCCGGATTCCGCATGACCGCCCTGCGCCACGACTGGACCCGCGCCGAGATCCTCGCCCTGCTCGACCTGCCGTTCGCCGACCTGCTCGCACGCGCCCAGGCCGTGCATCGCGAGCACCACGACCCGAACGCGGTGCAGGTGTCGACCCTGCTGTCGATCAAGACCGGCGGCTGCCCCGAGGACTGCGCCTACTGCCCGCAGGCGGCGCGCTACGCGACCGGCGTCGACGCGGAAAAGCTCATGGGCCTCGACGCCGTGCTCGCCAAGGCGAAGGCGGCGAAGGCCGCCGGCGCGACTCGCTTCTGCATGGGCGCGGCCTGGCGCTCGCCGAAGGACCGCGACATCCCGAAGGTCGCGGCGATGATCGGCGCGGTGAAGGCGCTCGGCATGGAAACCTGCGCGACGCTCGGCATGCTCAGCGAACCGCAGGCGCACGCGCTCAAGGACGCCGGGCTCGACTACTACAACCACAACCTCGACAGCGCGCCCGAGTTCTACTCCGAGATCATCCACACGCGCGAGTACCAGGACCGCCTCGACACGCTCGGCCACGTGCGCGACGCCGGCCTCAAGACCTGCTGCGGCGGCATCGTCGGCATGGGCGAATCGCGCGAGCAGCGCGCGGGGCTGCTGCATGCACTCGCGACGCTGCCCGCGCATCCGGATTCGGTGCCGATCAACCGCCTCGTGCAGGTCGCCGGCACGCCGCTCGCGGGCACGACGATGCTCGATCCATTCGAGTTCGTGCGCACGATCGCGGCTGCGCGCATCGTCATGCCGAAGTCGATGGTGCGCCTTTCGGCCGGCCGCGCCGAGATGAGCGACGAGTTGCAGGCGCTGTGCTTCCTCGCCGGCGCGAACTCGATCTTCTACGGCGAGAAGCTCCTCACCACCGGCAATCCCGACGTCGAGCACGACCAGGCACTGTTCGCGCGCCTCGGCATCCACGCGCTCGACGTCGAGGTCGAATCGACCACGGTGCACGCGGATATCGTCGAGCGCTGCGCGGCCGAAGCGGCCGCCTGATCCGCGCCTGCCATCGCCGGCGACGCCGATGCGCCCCGACCTGCTCGCCCGACTCGCCGACGCGCAGGCCGAACGCGCGCGCGCGTCGCTGCTGCGCCGCTTGCGCACGGTCGATGCGGTCGAGGGCGCGACGATCGTCGTCGAAGGCCGCCGCCTGCTCGACTTCGCCAGCAACGACTACCTCGGCCTCGCGCAACACCCGGCGTTGCGCGAGACCCTCGCACGCGCGGCCGCGCGCTGGGGCGTCGGTGCCGGCGCGGCGCACCTCCTCGGCGGGCATCGCGACGAACATGCCGAACTCGAAGCCGCGCTCGCACGCTGGACCGGGCGCGAGCGCGCACTGCTGTTCTCGACCGGCTACATGGCCAATCTCGGCGTCGTCGCCGCCTTGCTCGGCGCCGGCGACCTCTGCGTGCAGGACAAGCTCGACCACGCGAGCCTGATCGACGCCGCGCGCCTCGCCGGCTGCACCTTCAAGCGCTACGTGCACGGCGATGTCGCGAGCGCGGCGCGCCAGCTCGACACGGAGCCGGACGCGGCCGCGCTGCTCGCGACCGATGGCGTGTTCAGCATGGACGGCGACATCGCACCGCTGCGCGAACTCGCGCGCCTCGCGCGCGAACGGCAGGCGACGCTGATGGTCGACGACGCGCATGGCCTCGGCGTGCTCGGCGCCGACGGCGCGGGCAGCGTCGCCGAGGCGGGCCTGTCGCAGGACGACGTGCCGGTGCTGATGGGCACGCTCGGCAAGGCGCTCGGCGTCGCCGGCGCGTTCGTCGCCGGCAGTGCGGCGCTCGTCGACGGCCTCGTGCAATCGGCGCGCACCTTCGTCTACACGACCGCGTTGCCGCCCGCGCTCGCCGCGGCGACGCGCGTCGCGATCGACATCGCGCGCCACGAAGGCTGGCGCCGCGACCACCTGCGGCGCCTGGTCACGCACTTCCGCACCGGCGCCCACGCGCGCCGCATCGCGTTGCTCGAATCGCGCACGCCGATCCAGCCGGTGCGGGTCGGCGACAGCGCGGCCGCGCTCGCGCTGTCGCGGCAGCTCGCCGAGGCCGGGTTCTTCGTGCCGGCGATACGCCCGCCGACCGTGCCGAAAGGCGAGGCGCGCCTGCGCGTCGCGCTGTCGGTGCGCCACGCGGAGGGCGACGTCGAGCGGCTGCTCGATGCGCTCGCATCCGCTGGCGCGTCGCTGCCGGCCGACACCGCGGTGCCCGAGACTCCCTCCACTCCCGCTCCCTTGCCTCGGGCCCGCGCGCGTCGCGGCCGCGGACGCAAGGCCTGACCGCGACGACATGCACATCGAAATCCACGGCGAAGGTCCCGACCTCGTGCTCATCCACGGCTGGGCGATGCACGGCGGCATCTTCGCGCCGCTGCTCGACGCGCTCGCGCCGCACTTCCGCGTCCACCTCGTCGACCTGCCCGGCCACGGCCTCGCGCGCGGGGAAGTGCGCTTCGACGTCGCCGACAGTGCGCGCCGCATCGCCGCGGCAACGCCGCGCGCGCTCTGGGTCGGCTGGTCGCTCGGCGGCCTCGTCGCGCTGCGCGCCGCGCTCGACGTTCCGGCACGGGTGCGCGGCCTCGTCATGCTCGCCTCGAGCCCGCGCTTCGTCGCCGCGCCCGACTGGCCGCACGGCGTCGCCGCGACCGTGTTCGGCGAGTTCGCCGACGAACTGCATGCGCGCTACCGGCATGCGATCGAGCGCTTCCTCGCGCTCGAGACGCTCGGCTCGCCGCACGCACAGGCGCAACTGCGCGAGCTGCGCCAGATCGTGTTCGCGCGCGGCGAGCCGCGCCTCGAAGCACTCTGCGACGGCCTCGCGGCGCTCGATGCGAACGACCTGCGCGACGCGCTCGGCCGGCTCGCGATGCCGAGCCTGTGGATCGGCGGCCGGCGCGACCGCCTGGTCCCGCCCGGTGCAGTACAGTGGGCGGCCGGGCACGCGCCGCACGCGCGCGCGCTCGAGTTCAACAGCGGCCATGCGCCGTTCCTCGAGTTCGCGCCCGCGATCGCCGACGCGCTCGTCGCGTTCGCGGCGGAGCTGCCGGCATGAGCGCGGGCCTCGATCGCGCGCACATCCGCCGCGCCTTCGGCCGCGCCGCGGCGAGCTATGCCGCGCATTCGCCGCTGCAGGCGGAAGTCGCGCTGCGCCTGCGCGAGCATCTCGACGAAGTCGCGGGCTTCGCGCCGCGGCGCATCGTCGACGTCGGTTGCGGTCCGGGCGAAGGTTGCGTTGCGCTGCGCGCACGCTTTCCCGACGCGGACATCATCGCGCTCGACCTCGCGCTGCCGATGCTGCGGGAAGTCGATCGCTCCTTCCCGCGCGTCGGCGCCGATGCGCAGGCGCTGCCGCTCGCCGATGCGAGCGTCGACCTCGTGCATTCGAGCCTGTGCCTGCAGTGGTGCGACGATCCCGGGCTCGCGCTCGCGGAGTTCCGCCGCGTGCTGCGGCCCGAAGGCCTGCTGCTGTTCTCGACCTTCGGGCCGGACACGCTCAAGGAGTTGCGCGCGGCGTTCGCCGAGGTCGACCGCACACCGCACGTGAGCCGCTTCGTCGACATGCACGACATCGGTGACGGCCTGCTCGCGAGCGGCTTTCGCGATCCGGTCATGGAGCGCGAGGATTTCGTGCTCACCTACGCCAACCTGCGCGGGCTCATGCGCGAGCTGCGTGCGATCGGTGCGACCAATGCCGACGTGCAGCGCCAGCGCACGCTGACCGGCAAGGCGCATCTCGCGCGCGTGGAGGCGGCCTACGAGCCATTCCGCGCCGACGGCGTGCTGCCGGCGACCTACGAGGTCGTCTACGCGATCGCGCGCGCGCCGGCGCCCGGACAGCCGCGCCGCGAAAGCGGCGGCGACATCGCGAGCTTCCCGATCGAGCGGCTGCGCGGCAGCCGGCGTCGATGAGTGCGCGACGCGGGCACGCGCTCGTCGCGGTGGCGCTCGGCCTCGCCGCGGCGCTGTTCTTCACCGCGACGTACGTGCTGAACCGCGCAATGGCGACCGGTGGCGGCCACTGGGCATGGTCGGCGGCACTGCGTTACCTGCTGACCTTGCCGATGCTCGGGGTCGTGCTCGCCTGGCGCGGCGGCTTCCGCGCGGTGTGGTCGGCGCTGCGCGCGCATCCGCTCGCCTGGCTCGCATGGAGCGGCGTCGGCTTCGGCCTCTTCTGCGTCTGCCTGACCTGGGCCGCCGCGTACGCGCCGGCGTGGCTCGTCGCCGGCACGTTCCAGCTCACCGTGATCGCCGGCATGCTGCTCGCGCCGCTGCTGTATCGCGACGCGCGTGCGCGCCTGCCGCTCGCCGCGCTCGCGTTCGGCGCGCTGATCGTGCTCGGTGTCGCACTCATGCAGGGGGCGCACTTCCACGGCCGGCTCGATCGCGACGCCTGGCTCGCGCTCGGCGCTGTCGCGTTGTCCGCGTTCCTCTACCCGCTCGGCAACCGCGCGATCCTGTTGCACCTCGAACGTACCGGCGAACAGCTCGACGCGACCCAGCGCGTGTTCGGCATGACACTCGCGAGCCAGCCGTTCTGGTGGTGCGTCGCCGCGTATGCGGGCCACGCCGCGGGTGTGCCGCCGTGGTCGCAGGTGCTGCTCGCGGCGGGTGTGGCCCTCCTCACCGGCACGATCGCGACGATCCTGTTCTTCCGCGCGACCGCGATGGTGCAGGACGATCCCGCCGCGCTCGGCGCGGTCGAGGCGATGCAGGCGGCCGAGTTGCTGTTCTCGAGCCTGCTCGGCGTCTTGTTCCTCGGCGAAGCGGTGCCGCATGGCTGGGCCGTGGTCGGTGCCGTGCTCGTCATCGCCGGCATCGTCGCGCTCGGCGTGCTGGTCGGGCGGCGTGCCGCGGGTGATCGACGCGCGACGCGCGCGTTGCACTGCGATCGCGGCGCGTGAACGACGGCGCATTGGCGCACGTCGATGTCAGGCTGCGTGCAGCGGCGAGACGAGTTCGGCACCCTCGTCGCGCGCGATCGCGCGCGCGAGGTCGAGGCCGAGCAGCGAGATGCGCAAGGGCGGGCGCGCATCGAGCGTGCGCAACCACGGCAGGCGCCGCTGTTCGAACGCGAGCAGGCGCGCGCGCCAGCCGCCTGCGATGCGTGCGAGCGCGTTGCGCAGGAAGGCCGCGTGCGCGCTCCAGCGTGATGCAGGGTCGCGGCTGCCCACGCTGCGGCATTGCGCGGTCATCTCGTCCCAGGCGAGATAGTCGCTGTCGGGCAGCAGGAACAGCTTCGCGCGCGGCTCGCCGTCGGCGCTCGCGAATGCGAGCCACTCGCGCGGCCCATTCGGCGTGACCGCTTCGCACGCACTGACGTCGCTGCAGCGCGCGAGCACCGCGAGTGCAGGATGATCGAGCAACACGACGCCGCGCGGCAGCAGGCCTGGCGCGGGCGCCGCTGCGGGCGGCCGTCGCTCGAGCCAGAGCACGGTGCCGAGCTTCGGCAGGGCGTCGGCGAGTCGCGCCAGGTCGAGACCGCGCGATGTGCACACGGCAGGCGGCGCGTACGGCGGTCCCTCGTGCGGCAGGCATCCATCGGCATCGCTGCGATCGTCGAAGCTGCTCATGGGCGTCAGGTCGAGGCGAGCGCGCGGTCGCGCTACTTGGTGAGGATGAGCTTGTCGTTGCGCGTGAGGCGCAGGTGGTATTCCTGCCCCGCATGCTCGATCACGAGCTCGCGCCCGCGACCGAGCAGCACACCACTGCTGATGCGTGCCGCGCGCAGCGGCGCGGCCGGTCGATCCGGCAAGGTGACGGTCGGCTCCGCGGACGGCGCCTGTGCAGCAATCGAGTCGAGCATGGCCATCGCTCCGTTCTATGGACGCGATTGATGATAATGATTCTCATTTGAATGTCAACTCGTTGATTCGCAGGGTACGCTGAGGCGTATACGCCTCGGTGCCCTCGTCCTCACCGCGCACGGCCTGCGCCAGGGATTCGTTGGAAAAGCGCAAACCGACATGCCATCCGTGGTCGTCGTGCCTGGGATCGCCGAAGGCCGCCGCCCTCGCCACGCCATGCGGGAGCCGAACGGACGGTTCGCCGTTACCATCCGCTGCCGGGTGCGCGTAACGTCTGCCCGCTTCGAACACGACCGTCGGGATCGCCGCGCTTGCACCAGTTCCGCTTCGATGATTTCCGGCTTGATCCTGCGCGGCGCGAACTCTGGCGTGGCGATGCGTTGCTCGCGCTGCCGCCGAAGGCGTTCGACTGCATCGCCTACCTGATCGAACATCGCGAGCGCGCGGTCGGGCGCGACGAGCTCATGGCCGCGGTGTGGGGGCGCAGCGAGGTCAGCGACAACCTGCTCGACCAGGTGATGCTGCGCGCGCGGCGCACGCTCGGCGATACCGACGAGGCGCGGCGGATGATCCGCACGGTGCCACGCTTCGGTTACGCCTGGGTCGCGGCGGTCGAGGTGATCGGCGCCGCGCGGGTTGCCGAAACGGGCGCGGCGACGGCGCGCGAAACGCCTCCAGCGCCTGCGATCGATGCCGGCGAACGTGATGCGGTGCATGATGCAGCTGTCCCGACCGGGCACGCGCGACGCGCACGCGGCGTGCGCGCGGCGATGTTCGCCGGCGCGACGGCCGTGCTGCTGTTCGCGCTTGCTGCGGCGTGGTGGTCGCGCAGACCGCCACCACCGCGCACACACGCGAACCTTGCCCTGCTGCTGCCGGTCGCCGTCGACGCCGATGCGAAGTACGCCTGGGCGCGGCTCGGCGCGATGGAACTCATCGCCGATAGGCTGCGCAGCGCGGGCCAGGCGATGGTGCCGAGCGACAACGTGGTCCCGCTCGCGCGCGATCTCGGCAGCAACGAACCCGACGCGGCGCAGTTACAGGCGATGGCCGGCGCATCGGCCGCCGCGCTCGTGTTGCGTGCACGCGCAAACCAGTCGGGCGGCTCCTGGCGCGTGAGCGTAACGAGCCTGCTCGGACGCACGCCGCCACTGTTCGTCGAAGGCGACGCGCGCGACCTGCTCGAAGCCGCACGCATCGCCGCCGATCGCACCGCGACCCAGCTCGGCCTCGTGCCGCCGCGCGAGGACGACCCCCGCTCGCCGCGTGAACGCGCGCTCGACGGCGTGCTGCAGCAGGCGGAAGCGGCGATGCTCGCCGACCAGCCCGACACCGCGCGTGCGCTGCTCGACACGCTCGATGCGGAGCAGGCCGCGCGCCCCGAAGTGCGCTTCCGCCGCGCCGGCATCGATTTCCGCAGTGGCCGCCTCGATGCCGCGCAGGCGACGTTCGAGTCGCTGCTCGCCGCGGGATCGTCCGGCGATGACCCGCTGTTCCGCGCGCGCGTGCTCAATGGCCTCGGCAACGTCGCGCTGCGCCGCGACGACTACGCGACGGTCGAACGCATCGCGGGCAGCGTCGTCGCCCTGCTCGGCGATTCGGCGCCGTCGCCCGAACTCGGCCGCGCGCTGACCGGGCGCGCGATCGCGCGCAGCGCCTTGTTCCGCTTCGACGAAGCGGTCGCCGATTTCGCGCAGGCGCGCGTCGTGCTCGAGAGCGTCGGCGACCGGCTCGGCCTCGCGCGCATCGATGCCAACCTCGGCATCCTCGAGGCGCGGCGCGACCATTATGCCGAAGCGCTGCCGCTGCTCGAGCGCGGCGCCGACCAGCTCGCGAATTTCCATGACCTCACCAGCGAGCTGTTCGCGCGCGTCGCGGCGGCCTACGCCAGACTCTACCAGCTCGATATGGTCGCCGCGCTCGCCGGCGAGGTGCGCCTGCGCGAACTCGTCGAACGCGAACCGAATCCGCAATGGAAGCGCTACGCGACGCTCGCCCGCGTCGACGTGCTCGCGGCGAATGGCCGGCTCGGCGAGGCGCAGGCGCTGCTCGCCGGCGTTATCGCGGACGCGACGCGCGCGGGCGACGCGCCGCTGCTCGGCTCCGCGCGCATCATCGCGGCGCGCGAGGCGCTCGCCCGCGGCGATGCGGCGCACGCGGCGAACGAGGCGGCCGACGTGCTGAAGACGAGCTGGCAGGCGGAGACGCCGCGCGAGCAGGCCGGCGCGTGGCTCGCGCTCGTACGCGCGCGCCTCGCGCGGGGCGATATCGGGGCCGCACGCGACGACGTCGACGCGTTCGCACGCTGGGCCGAACGCGATGGAGCTCCGGTCGCCCGGCTCTATGGCGTGCTCGCGCGTGCCGAACATGCCGCGGCGAACGGCGCCGCCGCGCAGGCAGATGCGGATTTCGCCGCCGCGCTCGCGCAGGCCGAGCGCCAGCGCGTGCCCGAAGACGTGCTGCGCGTGAGCATGGCCTATGCGCAGGCGATGCTCGCGCGGGGCGAACTCGCCCGCGCCGGGCCCGTCGCCGCGCGGACGGCGAGCTGGGCGGCACGCAGCTACGACGCCGCGCTGCTGCAGGTGCGCCTCTACCACGCGCTCGCGCAGGTCGAACCTTGGCGCGAGGCACTCGGACAGGCGCGTCGCCTCGCCGGCGAACGCGTCGTGCCGGTCGAGCTCACGCGTGAGCCGGTGCGCACCGCCGCGCGCTAAAGCGTTGTCGATGCTGCTTTTCAGCGGCAGCACAGGGCACGCAAAGGGTTCGCGAATGCGAAGCGCAGGTCCGCTCGCCTAGCCTGCAGCGACCGGGACTCGGCGACGATCGGCATCGCGCCCACGTCGACATGCGCGTCCCGCCGCCGAACCGACGAGAGAGTTCCATGCACGATGTCGCACCCGCGCGCCCGGCGCGCGCCCGCCGCCCGCGCCCGCCCGGCCGCTTCCTGTCGCCGATGCTCGGCGCCGCCCTGCTCGTGTTCTGCAACGGCCTGCTCGCCTCGACCGGCGTGGTCCGCACGCCCGCGGCGCAAATCCGCGGCAGCGCGGCCATACCCGGCAGCCCCGCGACGACCGCGATCGAGATTGCACCGGCGCTGCAACGCCGGCTCGCCGCGGGCGAGCGCAGCGGCTTCGCGATCGAGTTCCGCGAGCGCGCGGACCTTTCCGCCGCACGCTCGCTCGACTGGACCGCGCGCGGCCGCTACGTCTACGAACGCCTGCGCGACACCGCCGAGCGCACCCAGGCGGTCGTGCGGCGCCTGCTGCGCGAGCGCGGCGTCGCGTTTCATGCGTACTGGATCAAGAACACGATCCTCGTCGAGCAGGGCGACATGCAGACCTTGCAGCGCGTCGCGCAATCACCCGGCGTCGCACGCATCCGCGAACTGCCGAAGGCCGAACTGATCGCGCCCGAGCATCCGGCCGTGCGCACCGCGGCGCGGCCCCACGACGCCGACGGCACGACCGACAACGTCGCCTGGATCGGCGCCGATCACGCTTGGAACGACGGCACCACCGGCGACGGCGTCACCGTCGGCATCATCGACGACGGCGTGTTCTACCGCCACGAAGCGATCGTGCAGGCGTATCGCGGCAACCTCGGCGCGGGCGGCTTCGTGCACGACTACAACTGGTACGCGCCGCTGCTGGAGACGACCGAACCCGACGGCTCCCAGGGCCAGGGCCACGGCACCCACGTGACCGGCACGGTCGTCGGCGACAACGGTGCTGCCGACGCGCAGCTGCGCCGCCGCACCGGTGTCGCGCCCGGCGCGCGCTGGATCGCGTGCCTCGGCCTGCCGATCAAGGGCAGCGAGTTCGCGCTGCCCGCGTGCGGCGAGTTCATGCTCGCGCCGACGAAAACCGACGGCAGCGCGCCTAACCCGGACCTGCGCCCGCAGGTCGTCAACAACTCGTGGGGCAGCTACTCCCTCTGCGACGGCAGCGCCGACGACTTCTACCGCGACGTCGTCGAGGCCTGGGTCGCCGCAGGCATCTTCCCGGTGTTCGCCGCGGGCAACGCGGGCAATTGCGGACTGCCCGAGCCCCCGGGCCTGTCGACGGTGACGAGCCCGGCTTCGCTCGGCAGCGCGTTCGCGGTCGGCTCGACCGGCAACCACGACGGCGCCTACGCACCGCATTCGCTGTGGGGCCCTGGCCTGGAGGCGAGCGCGGGCCTGCCCGACTATCCCGATCCGCGCGGCTATCCGACGATGAAGCCGCAGGTCGTCGCGCCCGGCGTCGACATCCTTTCCGCGATCGACGGCGCCAATGGCTACGCGACGATGACCGGCACATCGATGTCCGCGCCGCACATTGCCGGCCTCGTCGCGCTCATGCTCGAAGCGGGCGAATGCCTGCGCGGCGACTACGCGGCGCTCGGCGGCATCCTCATGCAGACCGCGCGGCCGATCGACTACGCCAGCGGCGGCTCGCCGCCGCCCGGCATCGGCAACCTGCCGAACTATGCGACCGGCTGGGGCGAGGTCGACGCGCCACGCGCGGTCGACGCAGCCGCGCACGCGTGCGGACCGCAGGGATTCATCCGCGGCCGTGTGGCGAGCGCCACGGGCACGCCGATCGCGGGCGCGAAGATCGAGGTGTTCGTCGACGAGAACGTGCGCGTCTTCCAGGCGACGAGCGGCATCGACGGCAGCTACGTGCGCCGGATGCCGGTCGACGCAGGCGGCGGTTACACCGTGCGCGTCTCCGCGTACGGCTACCTGCCGTCGAGCGAAACCGGCGTGCGCGTGCAGGCCGATGCGACGACATTGCACGACGTCGTGCTCGCGACGGCGCCGATGGTCAAGGTGTCCGGCCGCGTCGTCGATGCGGCGACCGGGTGGCCGCTGCACGCGAAGATCACGATCTCGGGCCATCCCGACGGGCCGGTGTGGAGCGATCCCGTCAGCGGGCGCTATTCGGTGCGCCTGCCCGAGGGCCGCCCCTATCGCTTCGATGTCGCGAGCGACGTCACCGGCTATCGCGCGGCATCGCGCGAACTCGCTTCGGTCGGCGCGGCCGCGGAGCAGGACTTTGCACTCGACGCCGACCTCGTCGCGTGCGAGGCGCCGGGCTACACCTACGCGTCGAACGTGCTCGCCGAAACGTTCGAAGACAACGGCAGCGCGCCGCCGCCTGGATGGAGCCGCTCGAGCGCGGGCCTCGGCTGGCTGTTCGGCGACAGCAGCGAAACGAGTGCCGCGATCTTCCCGATTCCCGCGCATGGCCGTTTCGCCGCCGCCAACGACGAACTCGGCGCCGGCGAAGGCTGGGACAACGACGGCCGCAGCGATTACCTGCAAATGCCGCCGCTGGGTCTCGCGCTCGCGCATCCGGTGCTGCGCTATCGCAGCTACTACGTCGACACCGGCGGCCACGCGCGTGTCGAGGCGAGCACCGACGGCGGCGCCAGCTGGATCGCGCTCGGCGCGCCGAAGTCGGCGTACGAGCTCGGCGCCTGGACCGAAGAGACGCTCTCGTTGTCGGCCGCGGCAGCGAACGGCGCGCGCCTGCGTTTCCATTCCGACGACGGCAGCAGCGAAAGCGAGCCGCGCCTCGGCGGACCGTGGGCGATCGACGACGTGCGCGTGGTCGGCGCGTGCATGCCGCCGGCGAGCGGCGGCCTCGTCGTCGGCCATGTGCGCGACGCGAACACCGGCATCGGCCTCGTCGGCGCCGAGGTGCGCATCGCCGGCGGCAATGCGGTCGCAACCGTGCGCAGCGACGATCCCGGCGTCGGCGACGGCTTCTTCGCCGCGCACGCACCGGGCGGCACGCCGGGCGTGACCGCGACGCGCGGGACCCTGCCGGCGGGCTACGGCGATGCGACGGTGTCGGCGAACGTCACGAACGGCGCCACGTCGCGCGCCGACCTCGCACTGCCGGCAGGACGGCTGCGCCTGTATCCGGCGGCACCGTCGGCGACGGTCGAGCTCGGCACCATCGCGCATGCATCTCTGACCGCCGACAACAGCGGCACCGCGCCGCTCGCGTTCGGCTTCGAAGGCCCTGCGATCGAAGAGCACTTCGAAGGCGCGACGTTCCCACCCGCGGGCTGGGATATCGTCACGGTCGGCGACGGGTGCCCGTGGAGCGCGCTCGATCCCGCGCAGGCGTGGAACACCGCGGGCGGCGACGGGCGCGCGGCGATGGTCGACCTCTATCCATGCTGGGGCGGCGAAGCGTCCGATAGCGCGCTCGTGTCGCCGCCGCTCGATCTTTCGGCCAGCCACACCGCATCGCTCGGCTTCTTCCTGTCGCTGTTCGAAGGTGCCGACAACGCGCCACGCCTGGACATCGATGCCTCGGCCGACGGCGGCGCGACGTGGACGACGGTGCACAGCGAAACGCGCGAGAACAACGGCAGCGGGCCCGGCGCGTTGATCGAGCTCGACCTCAGCGCATTCGCCGGCGCGTCCGACGTGCGCGTGCGCTTCCACTACACGGGCACGCCGCCGTGGGGCTCGGTGATCGTCGACCAGGTGCACCTGTTCGAGTCGATCAATGCGAATGCGCTGGTCGACATCACGCCTGACCACGGCGCGCTCGGCGTGGGCGAGAGCCGTGCACTCGACGTCCTGTTCGATGCGCGCGAACTCGCGCAGCCGGGCGTGTACCGCGTGCCGATCCGCGTCGCCGAAGACACGCCGTACGATTGGCCGTTCGGCGACGTCGAAGCGACGATGACGGTTACCGCACCGGCGAGCTACGGCGCGCTCGTCGGCGTCGTGCGCGGCCTCGGTGCATGCAATGCGCATCCGGCCGCACTCGCGGGCGCGACGATCGCGATCCATGCCGCGACCGGCGAAACCTTCACGACACCGACGGGCGACGACGGCGCGTACCGCTACTGGGTCGAGGCCTCGCACGGACCGTTCACGCTCACCGTCGAAGCGCCTGCGCATCAGCCCGTGACGCAGGCGTTCGCGGTCGTCGCCGGCAACGACACGCCCGCAGACATCGACCTGCGCGCGCTTCTGCCGTGCCTGGGTACCGATCCCGCGGCACCGGTCGGCACCGTCGCGGCGGGCCAGGCCGCATCGCTCGCGTTCGACCTGCTCAACTCCGGCGCCGCAGCGACCGACTGGAGCCTGCGCGTCGGCGGCGATCCGGCCGTGCCTTCGCCGGTACCACTCGTGCAGACGACGAGCCCGACACCGACGCAGGACACGAGCTTCGCCTGCATCAACCCGCCGACCGGCTACACGCTCGACAACCGTTACCTGCGCCGCTTCGACCTCGCCGCACGTGGCGGGCCCGCGCTCGAAACGACGGTGCGCGGCGTCACGTTCGCGGTCGACTCGGCGATGTCGGCGGCGGGATCGCAGCCGGTCACGGTGCGCGTGCACGCGCTGCACGGCGAGTTCACGTTCGCCAACCTCGAACTGCTCGCGGAGAAGACGATCGACGTCGCCGATACGAGCCTCGAGCGCATCAGCGTCACGTTCGACACGCCGCTGCACGTCGCCGGCGACAGCGTGCTCGTCGCCGAGATCCACGTGCCCTCGGGCGTGGCCGGCGCGAGCACGTTCTTTCCGGGGGGCAACAGCGACGGCGAGAGCGCGCCGGCCTACTGGGCCGCGCACGACTGCGGCATCGACGAGCCGCTCGCCTACCCGGAGGTCGGCTTCGACTGGGTCCACCTGATCCTCGAACTCGATACGCTCGCGAGCGACCCGTGCGGCGCGAACGCGGTGCCGGTCGACTGGCTCGCGCTCGCGCCCGCGGGCGGGCACATCGAGGCGGACGCGATCCAGCCGCTGCAGGCGCTGTTCGATGCCACGAGCCACGGCGACGGTGTCTACGGCGGTTCGATGTGCCTCGCGAGCGCGACGACCACGCTCGTCGTGCCGGTGACGATGCAGGTCGGCGCCGGTGCCGACGCGATCTTCGCCGACGGCTTCGACTGAACGACGCACGGGCGCGTGGCTGGCCGCCGCGCGCCCGTGCCGCTACACTGCGCGCGCTCCATCGGGGAGTAGCCGCGCGCAGCGCGCGTGGCGCGCGTCAACACACTTGGCCGGCAGGCCATGGCGCGCGCGGGGTCCGACGGGACCTTCGGCAAGACCTTTGGTTCGTGCAGGCAGCACCCGGCCGGGACTGCGTGCGCGATCCATCGCGTCCATGTCCCGGCCCGGAGTTCCCATGCAGACCCTGCTCGTTTCGACTGCCGCGGTAGCGATCGCCGAGATCGGCGACAAGACCCAGCTGCTGTCGCTGATCCTCGCCGCGAAGTACCGCCGGCCCTGGCCGATCTGTCTCGGCATCCTGCTCGCGACGCTCGTCAACCACGCGCTCGCGGGCTCCGCCGGGGCACTCGTCGCCCACTGGCTCTCACCGCAGGCGCTCAAGTGGATCGTCGCGCTGAGCTTCTTCGCGGTCGCGCTGTGGACGCTCAAGCCCGATGCCGCCGACGAGGCCGAGGCCGAGCGCGGCGCCGGGCATGGCGTGCTCGTCGCGACGCTGGTCGCGTTCTTCCTCGCCGAGATGGGCGACAAGACCCAGGTCGCGACGGTGGTGCTCGCGGCCCAGTACTCGCCGCTGTGGCAGGTCGTCGCCGGCAGCACGCTCGGCATGCTGCTTGCAAACGTTCCCGTCGTCCTGCTCGGCGCGCGCTTCGCGTCGAAGCTGCCGCTGCGCGCCGCGCGCATCGGCGCAGCGCTGCTGTTCGCGGCGCTGGGAGCCTGGATCCTGCTGCGCTGAGGCCGCCGCGGCCAGGACGCGGTGACGACCCGGCGAAGCGGAGATGCACGATCGTTTGTTCCATGTTGCCAATCTGCCGTCGTATGCGCCGCTGGCATGACTGGTGTCGCGGCGCTGCCCTGCTCGCGCTCGCCCTCGGCGGCGCCGATGCCGGCGCCGCGCCGCCGGTGCCCGTCGATGGCCCGGCGCCGACGGCCGAGGCGGCGCTGCGCTGGCAAGGCTATCGGCGCTACGCGAGCCGCGAGGGCGTGCCGCGCAACTGGGTGACCGCGCTCGCGCAGGATCGGGCCGGCTTCGTCTATGCGGGCACCGAGGAAGGACTCGCGCGCTACGACGGGCGGCGCTGGACAAACCTGCCGTTCGCGGAAGGTTCCCCGACGCGACAACCCTACGTGACCGCGCTCGCGGCGAGCGCGGACGGCGTCGTCTGGGTCGGCACGGACACCGCGGGCCTCCACGTGTACCGGGACGGTCGCCTCGCGCGCGTGCCGCGCAGCAGTGCGCGCAACGTCACCAGCCTGTTCGCCGATGCCGACGTGGTCTGGGTCGGCACGGACGAAGGCGTCGAACGGTGCAGCGCCGACGGTTGCCGCGCGCTCGACGCCGCACGCGGGCTCGCCGTGCGCAGCCTGCTGCGTACGCGCGGCTCGAGCTCGCTGTACGTCGGCACGGCCGATGCGGGCGTGCTGCGCATCGATGACACCCACCGCGCCGCGCATCGGGCCGAGTGGCGACTCGCGAGCGCCGAGGGGTTGCCCGACGACAGGGTCATCGCGCTTGCCGAATGGGGCGGCGCCGAGGGGCGCGACCTCTGGGTCGGCACCGCCCGCGGTGTCGCGCGCCTTTCCGGCACGACCCTCACCGTGTACGCGGGTCGGTCCGGCTTCCCCGGCGGCGCGAGCCGCTTCGTGCGCATGCCGCAGGGCGACGGCCGCGAGCGTCTCGTCGCGACGCTGCCGGCGGGCGGCCTCGCCGAGTTCGACGAAGACGGCCATTGGCGGCGCACGACGACCGCCAACGGGCTGCCGGAAAACGCGATCAACAGCGCGCTCGTCACCGACGCGGACCAGCCTGCGCCGGTGCTCTGGCTCGCCTCCGGCCATAGCGGCGTGCTGCGCGGGGAACCGCAGGCCTGGTCCGCCTTCGGCGAGCGCGCCGGCCTGCCCAGTCGCGTCGTCGTCGGCCTCGGCGAAACGCGGTTCCCCGACGGGAAGGAGACCGTCTGGATCGGCACGAGCAGCGGCAGCGTGCGCCGCGACGGCGGCGAATGGCGGGCATGGCTGCCCGCGCCGTACGCGCGCAGCGAAGTATTCGACCTCGTGCGCGACGGCGACGGCCTCTGGGCCGCGACTCGCGAAGGCCTGCTGCGCGTCACGCGCGACGGCGTGCGCGCGTACACGAGCGCGAACTCCGCGCTGCCCGACGACACGGTGCTCGGCCTGCACCTCCAGCACGACGACGACGGCGCGCGCACGCTCTGGCTCGGTACGCGCGGCGGCGTCGCGCGCATGCGCGGCGACCGCCTCGAGCGCGCACCCGTGTCCGGCGAACCGGCGGACTTCTTCGTGCGCGTGTTGCGCGACACGCGCGATGTGCACGGCACGACGACGCTGTGGGCGGGCGCGGAGCGCGGCCTGTACTTCATGCGCGGCGACGCCTGGCGGCTGCTCGATTGCCACGGCATGGGCGACACGGCGGTTTTCGACCTGCGCGAGCGCGGCGCGCCGGGTCGTGGCCACGTGCTCTGGGCCGCGACGTTCGACGGCGTGCTGCGCATCGACCTCGATCGCGACTTCGCTTGCGACCGCGTCGTGCTGCCGGTGGATACGGACACGATGTCGATCTACCAGCTGCAGTTCGATGCGAGCGGCCGCATGTACCTGTTCGGCGCCTATGGCGTGCTGCGCCTGCCGGCCGGCCATCGCGGTCCCGGCGATGCCGGCATCGAGCGTTTCGACCTCGCCGACGGCCTGCCCGACCTCGAATTCACGCGCGCCTCGCTGGTCGACGCGCAGGGTCGCCTGTGGGGCGGCACGATCGAAGGCGTGGCGATGTACGATCCCGCCGCCGAACGCCCGCCCGCCGCGCCGCGGCCGTTGCGCATCCTCGCGGCGACGGAGGAACGCAGTGGCCGCGAGCTCGGCGAGGGCGCGGACCTCGACGAAGCCGACGGCAACGTCGCGTTCGAACTCGGCCTGCTCGCCTACCAGCGCGACTACCGTTCGCGCTACCGCACGCAGCTGGTCGGGCTGGAGGCGCAACCGGGCGAATGGAACGACGACCCGCGGCGCAGCTACACGCGCCTGCCACCCGGACGCTACGAATTCCGCGCCTGGGCGCGCGCCGCCGATGGCGTCGAGAGCGGCCCGGTGACGCGCGCGTTCCGCGTGCACGCGCCATGGTGGCGCCGTCCGTGGGCATTCGTGTCGTATGCGATCGCGATGATCCTGCTCGGCTTGTACGCCGGGCGGCTGCGCGCGCGCGCCTTCGCGGCACGCGCGCATGCGCTCGAGCGCGAGGTCGGTGAGCGCACGCGTGCCCTCGCCGAAGCGAACCGCCGGCTCGCGCACGCATCGCTGACCGACGCGCTGACCGGCCTGTGGAATCGCCGCTATTTCGGCCTCGAGCTGCCGCCCGAGTGCGAGCGCACGATCCGCCGTGCCGCGCGCGGCGAGCGTGATGCGGACCTCGTCTTCGTGCTCGCCGACGTCGACCATTTCAAGCGCATCAACGATCACCATGGCCACGCCGTCGGCGACGCCGTGCTGGTCGAGTTCGCCCGGCGCCTGCGCGCGCTGCTGCGCAGCGGCGACGTCGCGCTGCGCTGGGGCGGCGAGGAGTTCCTCGTCGTGTTGCGCGACACCGGGCGGGAGCGCGCGTTCGCATCGGCGCGACGCGTGCGCGAGGCGATCGCGGCGACGCCGTTCGCCATCGACGGCACGCTGCTGCCGGTCACCTGCTCGATCGGCTGGGCCGCGTTCCCGTTCGACCCGCAGGCACCGCGCCGCCACGGCGTCGATCAGGTCATCACGTTCGCGGACGCGGCGCTGTATCGCGCCAAGTGCGGCGGCCGCGATCGCGTGGTCGGCGCGCGCGTCGAAGCAGGCGTCGCCGAAGGCTTCGTGTTCGTCGGCGAAGTGGGCGGCGCCGCCGGCGCGGGCTGACCGCGCGCGATGCCCGGGTCAGAGCGCGTCGGCGTCGAGTTCGCCGGTGCGGATGCGCACGACGCGGTCGAGCTGCCAGACGAAGATCTTGCCGTCGCCGATCTTGCCGGTGTTCGCCGCCTGGCTGATCGCCTCGACGACGCGCTCGAGCTGGTCGTTGGGGACCGCGACTTCGAGCTTGATCTTGGGCAGGAAATCGACGACGTACTCGGCGCCGCGATAGAGCTCGGTATGACCCTTCTGGCGGCCGAAGCCACGTACCTCGGTGACGGTGATGCCCTGCACGCCGACCTCGGCGAGCGCTTCGCGCACGTCGTCGAGTTTGAACGGCTTGATGATCGCCATGACCATCTGCATCGCGGTCTCCCGGTGGCTGGTTCAGCTTCGCGACTATAGCCGATCACCCGGTAGGAGTTTTCCTACAGCGCATTCCGAATTCCGCGGATGGCGGCGACATGCACCCTGCCTAGACTGCCCGCTGCGGGGAGGTGCGCCGACGGAACGGCGCCGCACGGAAGCTCCGGCCGGTGGCGGGCATCGCGTCCGCCACCGGTCGTCCGCATGGAGGCGGCGCGGCGCGACGGACGCGAACGGCCGGCACAGGTTGCGGTCCGCCGCTACGATGTACGCCATCATCAGCATGCAAGGGTGAACGCATGATCCACGTCCAAGCCATCGACACGCTCGCGCAACGCCTCGCGGCCCTCGTGCCACCCGGCCTGCAGGAGGCGCGCGCCGACCTCACGGCGAATTTCCGCAGCGCGCTGCAGTCGGGACTGCGCGAACTCGACCTCGTCACGCGCGAGGAATTCGACGTGCAGCGCTGCGTGCTGCTGCGCACGCGCGAGAAGATCGAAGAACTCGAACAGCAGGTGCTCGCGCTGGAACGCACGCTGGCCGCGAACGCCGCGCCGAAGCACTGAGGCTGCACGGGCCTCGCCGGCGCCGGCGAGCCCGACGCCAGTCATCTGCCCGCGCCTTGGCGGCGACGGGCATGCTCGCCCCCGGCAAGGAGGCCGCTCGCATGGAACGCCACCGAACGGGTTTCCCGGGACGCCCGCTGTCCGCCGTAGTTCACCCCATGGCGCGGGCAGCGGGCTCTTTTCATTCCCTCGCGCGCGTGCACCGATGAGCCTCGCGGTCGTCTACAGCCGCGCGCAGGTCGGCATCGCCGCGCCGCTCGTCTCGTGCGAGGTGCACCTGTCGGGGGGCCTGCCGGGTACGTCGATCGTCGGCTTGCCGGAAACGACCGTGAAGGAAGCGCGGGACCGGGTGCGCGCGGCGATCCTCAATGCACAGCTCGAATACCCGCAGCGCAGGGTCACCGTGAACCTCGCCCCGGCCGACCTGCCCAAGGACGGCGGGCGCTTCGACCTGCCGATCGCGCTCGGCGTGCTCGCCGCGAACGGCCGCGTGCCGCGCGACGCGCTCGACGGCTGCGAATTCATCGGCGAACTCGCGCTGTCGGGTGAACTGCGCGGCGTGCACGGCGTGCTGCCGGCGGTGCTGCAGGCGACGCGTCGCGGCCGGCGCGTGATCGTGCCGCGCGACAACGCGCGCGAAGCCGCGCTGGTCGAGGACGCCGACGTGCGCGTCGCGGATTCGCTGCTGGAGGTGTGCGCGCACCTGGCCGGCCGCATCGACTTGCCGCGTGCCGAGGGTGGCGGCATCGACGACGGGCGCGCGAGCCCGTTGCCGTGCCTATCCGACGTGCGCGGCCAGCCGCATGCGCGGCGCGCGCTCGAGGTTGCCGCCGCGGGTGCGCACAACCTGCTGCTGGTCGGGCCGCCCGGCACCGGCAAGACGATGCTCGCGAGCCGCCTGCCGGGCATCCTGCCGCCGCTCGACGAGCACGAAGCGCTCGAACTCGCCGCGGTGCGTTCGGTCGCAGGGCACGACACCGACGTCGCGAACTGGAAGCAGCGTGCGTTCCGTGCGCCGCACCACACCGCCTCGGCCGCCGCGCTCGTTGGCGGAGGGACGCTGCCGCGACCGGGCGAGGTGTCGCTCGCGCACCATGGCGTGCTGTTCCTCGACGAGATCGTCGAGTTCGACCGGCACGTGCTCGAAGTGCTGCGCGAACCGCTCGAATCCGGCCGCATCGCGATCTCGCGCGCGGCGCGCCAGGCCGAGTTTCCCGCGCGCTTCCAGCTCGTGGCGGCGATGAACCCGTGCCCGTGCGGCTACGCCGGCGATCCATCGGGCCGCTGCCGGTGCACGCCCGACGTCGTCGCGCGTTATCGCGCGCGCCTGTCGGGTCCCCTGCTCGACCGCATCGACCTCAAGCTCGAGATGCCGCGCGTCGCCCACGCCGAGCTGCGCGACGGCGTGGTGGGCGAGGACAGCGGAACCGTGCGTGCACGCGTCGTCGCCGCGCGCCTGCGCCAGCTGCAGCGCGCCGGCAAACCGAACGCATGGCTCGGCAACCGCGAGGTCGAACGCGACTGCGCGCTCGATGCCCGCCAGCATGCCCTGCTCGACCGCGCGGTCGACCGGCTCGGCCTCTCCGCGCGCGCGTACCACCGCGTGCTGCGCGTCGCGCGCACGCTCGCCGACCTCGCCGGCAGCGGGCGCATCGAGGAAGTCCACCTCGCCGAGGCGATCCAGTACCGCCGATTCGGCGGCTGAGCGGGTCACACGCCTTGGCAGGGTTCGGCCCGGCTATGATCCATGCCCGGGACACGACGAATGAATGCAATCCACGACACTTACTGGCTGCTCGCCGGTGCCGCCGCGCTGGTCCTCGTCGGCATCGGCTCGAGCCTGATCGCGCGCCGGTTCGGCGCGCCGTTGCTGCTGGTGTTCCTCGTCGTCGGCATGCTCGCCGGCGTCGACGGCCCCGGTGGCATCCATTTCGACGACATCGGCACGACCTACCGCATCGGCTCGCTCGCGCTCGCGGTGATCCTGTTCGACGGTGGCCTGCGCACGCGCCGCGAGAGCTTCCGCGGCGTCTCGGCGCCCACCCTGCTGCTCGCGACGGTCGGTGTCGTCGTGACCGCGGCACTGACCAGCCTCGCCGCGCGCGCGCTGCTCGGTCTGGGGCCCGTGCAGGCCTTGCTGCTCGGCTCGGTCGTCGCTTCGACCGACGCGGCCGCGGTGTTCTTCCTGTTGCGCGCGGGCGGCCTGCAGCTGCGTTCGCGCGTCGGCGCGACGCTGGAGATCGAATCGAGCGCGAACGACCCGGTCGCCGTATTGCTGACGACCCTGCTCGCCGAGTACCTCGCCGCGCCGAGTGGCGTCGCCGGCAGCGATATCGTGTTCGAGCTCGCGCTGCAGTTCGGCGTCGGTGCCCTCGGCGGCGCGCTCGGCGGTTTCGCGATCGCCGTGGCGATGCGCAAGCTGCCGCTGTCCGGCGGCCTCGCCGCGCTGTTCCTCGTCGCGGCCGCGCTGTTCGTGTTCGGGGTGACCGGATGGCTGCACGGCAGCGCGTTCCTCGCGGTGTATTTCGCCGGCGTCATCGTCGGCAACCGCAACGTGCCCGGCTTCTCCCACCTGCTGTCGGTGCTCGATGCCGGCACCTGGTTGTGCCAGATCGCGATGTTCCTCGTGCTCGGCCTGCTCGCGACGCCGCATACGCTCGGCCCCGCGCTGCTGCCCGCGCTCGGCGTCGCCGCGTTCCTCATGGTCGTCGGCCGCCCGCTGGCGGTCACCCTGTGCCTCGCGCCGTTCGGCTACGGCAAGCGCGAGATCGGCTTCGTCGCGTGGGTGGGCCTGCGCGGTGCGGTCGGCATCTTCCTCGCCTCGATTCCGATGCTGATGCGGCTGCCGAACGCACAACTGATCTTCAACGTCGCCTTCATCGTCGTGCTCGCCTCGCTGCTCGTGCAGGGCTGGACGCTCGGGCTGGCCGCGCGCCTGCTCGACGTCGCGCTGCCGCATCGCGACCGCGCGGTGCGCCGCGTCGAGCTCGACCTCCCCGGTTCGCTCGAACGCGAGATGGTCGGCTACGCGGTCGCGCCCGGCGCGGCGATCCTCGGCGACGCGAGCCTGCCCGGCTGGGCGCAGCTCGCGATGATCGTGCGCGGCGGCGAGATCCTCATGCCCGAGACGGCCGGCGCGCTGCAGGGTGGCGACTACGCCTATCTGCTCGCGCCGCCCGGGCGCGTGTACCGCCTGGACTGGCTGTTCGCGCCGCCAGAGGAAGCGCGCGAGGCCGAACGCGAGATGTTCGGCGAATTCAGTTTCGACGCCGACGTGCGCCTCGCCGACGTCGCCGAGTTCTACGCGGTACCGGTGCGCGCCAAGGACGCGCCGCTCACGCTCGCCGAGCATTTCGCACGTCGCTACGAACATACGGTCGAGGTCGGCGATCGCGTGCGCCTCGGTCCGGTGAGCCTCGTCGCACGCGAGCTCGACGACGAGGGCGTGCGCAAGGTCGGCCTCAAGCTCGAACGGCTCGGCAACGTGCTCGTGCGACGGCCCTGGCTCGCGCGCCTGCTGCCGAAACGCTTCGTCGCGCGCTGAGCGGCGTGTGACGCGGTCTGCGTCGGCAGGCGATCGGCGTCGTTATGATGCGCGACTCCCGTGGACGTGACCCGCATGTCGCCCGACGCCGACCCATCGCCTTCCATGCCGCCGCTCGGCGGCTTGCGCGCACTCGTCGCCGGCGTCGAGGCGCTCTCGGCCGCGCGCCGCGATGGCGTGCTCTGCGTCGTCGTCGGCAGCAGCGGCTCGACCTATCGCAAGCCGGGCGCATTGATCCTGCTCGATGCGGCCGGCGTGCGCGTCGGCGCGCTGTCGGGCGGCTGCCTCGAAGCCGAACTCGAGGCGCGCGCGCGCGACGTGCTCGCCAACGGCAGCGCGCAGGCGGCGCGCTTCGACACCAGCGGCGACGAGGACCGCGTGTTCGGCTCCGGCACGGGCTGCGGTGGTTCCGTCGAAGTGCTGTTGCTGCCGCTGCCGGCCGGTGCCGCGCCGTTGCGCCGTGCCTTGCGCGCAGCCGATGCGCAGGATCTCGAAGTCGCGCTCGACCTCGTCGCCGCCGGCCCGCGGCTCGGCAGCGGCGAGGCGCGCGTCGCCGACGAGCGGCATCGCTTCGATGAACGCGGCGGCGTCGCCGGGGACGATGACGCATTCGCCGCGGACCGCCACGTGCGCATCGCGCCGGCGCCGCGCGTGCTGCTGCTCGGCGCGGGTCCGGAAACGCGGCCGCTGCTCGCGCTCACGCGCCTGCTCGGCTGGCGCGTCGAGCTCGCCGAGCATCGCGAGCGCTGGCTGCGTTTCGCCGCGGGCAGCGGCGTCGACGCCGAGCATCGCGAGGGCCCCGATGCACTCGCAGGCGTCGTCGCCGCCACGCGCTTCGACGCCGCGCTCGTGATGAACCACAACCTCGACCTCGATGCGCGCTGCCTGCGTGCGCTCGCGGCGACGGCCGTGCCCTACGTCGGCCTGCTCGGTCCCGCGAAGCGGCGCGACGAACTGCTCGGGGAAATCGCCGACGTGCGTGATGCCTTGCAACCGCGCCTGCACGCACCGATCGGCCTGCGCCTTGGCGGCGAGGGCGCCGAGGCGATCGCGCTTGCGGTCGTCGCGGAGCTGCAGCAGGAATTCGCGCGTGCGACGCGCGCATGAGCCCGTTCACGGCGCGATCCTGCTCGCCGCGGGCGCATCGACGCGGCTCGGTCGCGCCAAGCAACTGATCGAAGTCGAAGGCGAGCCCCTGCTGCGCCGCGCCGCGCGCGCGCTGCTCGACACTTCGCCGCACTCCCTCGTCGTCGTGCTCGGCCACGACGCGGACGCGCTCGGCGCGTGCGCCGCCGACTTGCCGCTGCAGCGGATCGTTGCGCGCGATCACGCGGAGGGCCTTGCCGCTTCGCTGCGCGCCGGCATCGCGGCGCTGCCGGCGGCATGCGAAGGCGCGCTCGTCGCGCTGACCGACCAGCCTGCGCTGGATGGCGCGCACCTGCGGGCGTTGCGCGATGCCTGGCGCGCGACACCCGCGCGTGCGGCTGCGAGTGCGTACGCGGGCGTGCTCGGCGTGCCCGCACTGTTGCCGCGCACATGGTTCGCGGACGCGATGCAGCTGCAGGGCGACACGGGTGCGCGTGCGCTGCTGCGCGCGCGCGCAGGCGAGGTGGTCGCGGTCGCCGCACCTGCACTCGCACGCGATCTCGATACGCCGGACGATCTCGAGCGGTTCCATTGATGTCGCGGGCCGGCCCGCGGATCGGCGGCGGATCGGGCGCCGCTTGCCCGTTCGTGCGCGGTTCTTGTCCGATCGTGCAACCGTCTGGCAGGCGCGCCGGCGCCGGAGTAGCCTGAGTGCCCCGCCCTGCACCGGAGACGCCGATGAAGCTTGTCGTCAATGGCCAGCCGCACGAGGTGGACGTGCCGGCCGACATGCCGCTGCTCTGGGTCCTGCGCGACATCCTCGGCCTGACCGGCACGAAGTTCGGCTGCGGGCTCGCCCAGTGCGGCGCGTGCACGGTGCACCTCGACGGCCAGGCGATCCGGTCGTGCGTGATGCCCGCGGTGGCCGCGACGGGCAAGTCGGTCACGACGATCGAAGGCCTGTCCAAGGACGGCTCGCATCCGGTGCAGCGCGCATGGCAGGAACTCGACGTCGTGCAGTGCGGCTACTGCCAGTCCGGCCAGATCATGAGTGCCTCGGCGCTGATCGCGCAGAAGCCCGCGCCGAGCGACGCCGACATCGATGCCGCGATGGCCGGCAACCTATGCCGCTGCGGCACCTACCAGCGCATCCGCGGCGCGGTGCATCGCGCGGCCGAACTCGCGTCGAAGGAGGGCGGCCATGTGGCGTGAAGGCATGCAGCTTCCGGGTTCCCTCCAGTCCACCGCAGCGACGCCGTCGGGGCTTACCCGCCGCGCCTTCGTGAAGTCCGCCGCGGCGGGGCTCGTCGTCGCGTGTTTCGTGCCGCACGCGGCGCGCCGCGCGTTCGCCGCCGAGCCTGCGGCGGGCGCGAAGGCGCCGGTGTCGCCGAACGCGTTCATCCGCATCGCGCCCGACGACAGCGTGACGATCCTGCTCAAGCATTCGGAAATGGGCCAGGGCGTGTGGACGTCGCTGCCGATGGTCGTCGCCGAGGAACTCGGCTGCGACTGGAACCGGGTACGCGTCGAACATGCGCCGGCCGCGCCCGAGTATGCGCACACCGCGTTCGGCATGCAGATGACGGGTGGCTCGACGAGCACGTGGGAATCGTTCGACCAGCTGCGCACGGCCGGCGCGATGGCACGCGAGCTGCTCGTCGCGGCCGCCGCGGCGAAACTCGGCGCGAAGCCGGCCGACTGCCGCGTCGATAACGGCCATGTCGTACATGGCAAGCGGCGCATCCGCTACGGCGAGGTCGCCGAGGCCGCGGCGAAGCTGCCGATGCCGGCGGGCGTGACGCTCAAGGAGCCGAAGGACTGGACCCTGATCGGCAAGCCGACGCGCCGCCTCGACAGCAAGGCGAAGACGACCGGCACGGCGGAATTCGGCATCGACGTGAAGCGACCGGACATGGCGGTCGCGCTCGTCGCGCGCGCACCGGTGTTCGGCGCGAAGCTGAAGACATTCGACGCGACGAAGGCGAAGGCGGTCGCGGGCGTGCTCGACGTGGTCGAGGTACCGAGTGGCGTGGCGGTGCTCGGCACGCATTTCTGGGCCGCGAAGCAGGGCCGCGATGCGCTCGTGCTGGAATGGGACGAAGGCGCGTTCGCGCAGGCCTCGACCGCGAGCCTGCGCGAGGAATACCGCAAGCTCGCGGCGACGCCCGGCGCGACCGCCAAGGCCGCCGGCGATGCCGAGGCCGCGCTGAAGGGTGCGAAGGATGTCATCGAGGCCGAATACGAAGTGCCATTCCTCGCCCACGCGCCGATGGAACCGCTCAATTGCACGGTCGCGATCGGTGCGGACGGCTGCGACGTCTGGACCGGCACGCAGTTCCAGAGCGTCGACCAGATGAACGTCGCCAAGGCGCTCGGCATCGAGCCCGGCCAGGTGCGCATCCACACGACGTTCCTCGGCGGCGGCTTCGGCCGGCGCGCAAACCCCGCGTCCGATTTCATCGTCGAGGCCGCACTCGTCGCCAAGGCGGCGAAGCGCACGGTCAAGGTGATCTGGACGCGCGAGGATGACATCCACGGCGGCTACTACCGGCCGATGTGGCTGTCGCGCCTGCGCGCGACGCTCGGGCCGGACGGCAAGCCGGTCGCGTGGGCGCATACGCTCGTCGGCCAGTCGATCCTCGCCGGCACGCC
The DNA here is from genome assembly GCF_004342425.1 of Dokdonella fugitiva. Taxonomy (GTDB): domain Bacteria; phylum Pseudomonadota; class Gammaproteobacteria; order Xanthomonadales; family Rhodanobacteraceae; genus Dokdonella_A; species Dokdonella_A fugitiva. The sequence continues at coordinate 950,468 of NZ_SLWQ01000001.1, forward strand.
GTTCGAGCCGATGATGGTCAGGGACGGCGTCGATGCCACGTCGGTCGAAGGCGCCGCCGATTCGCCGTACCTCGTGGCGATTCCCGTGCACCGCGTCGACCTGCATTCGCCGAAGAGCCCGGTGACGGTGCTCTGGTGGCGCTCGGTCGGGCATTCGCACACGGGCTTCGTCGTCGAGAGCTTCATCGACGAACTCGCGCACGCGGCGAAACAGGATCCACTCGAGTATCGACGCGCGCTGTTGCCGAAGGACGCGCGCGAACGCCGCGCGCTCGATCTCGCCGCGGAGAAGTTCGGCTGGGGCAAGCCGCTGCCGCAGGGCCACGCGGCCGGCATCGCCGTGCACCAGTCGTTCGGCAGCTACGTCGCGCAGGTCGCCGAGGTGTCGGTCGAGGACGGCAAGGTGCGCGTGCATCGCGTCGTCTGCGCGATCGACTGCGGGCCGGTGGTCAACCCGCTCACCGTCGAAGCACAGATGCAGTCGGGGATCGTGTACGGCCTTTCCGCGGCGCTGCACGGCGAGCTCACGTTGAAGAACGGCCGCGTCGAGCAGAACAACTTCAACGACTACGTCGCTCTGCGCCTGCCGGAGATGCCGAAGGTGGAGGTACACATCGTGCCGAGCACGGACAGGATGGGCGGCTGCGGCGAACCCGGCACGCCGCCGATCGCACCGGCGGTCGGCAATGCGTTGTTCGCGCTCGCCGGCAAGCGGTTGCGCTCGTTGCCGTTCCGCATGGTTTGAATCCACGACACGTCAGGGGCCCATAGTTCATGATCGAAATTCCCGGTCGCACAAACACGCTTTCTCTATCGAGCCGCATCTGAATTACGTCCTGGGACAATCTCTCTGACAGCGGTGGAAAGAAGATGGCGCTTCGACGGATGGACAACGTTCTCCTCGTGGTCGAGGACCTTGAGGCCGCGAAAGCTTTTTTTGTAGAGCTTGGTATGGAGTTGCAAGGTGAGATGCCTCTCGAGGGGCGATGGGTGGATGTCGTCGTTGGACTCGAGGGCGTCAAATGCGAGATCGCGATGATGCAGACCCCGGACGGCCACGGTCGGATCGAGCTGCTCAAGTTCCGAGCACCAGCGGTGGTCCACGGTGAGCCGAAGAACGCTCCGGTAAATACGTTAGGCATACGGCGTGTCATGTTCGTCGTCGACGACATCGATGATGTCCTAGCACGCCTGCATTCCCATGGCGCTCGACTCGTCGGCGAAGTTGCGCAATACAAGGATCTAAATCGGCTTTGCTACGTCCGTGGTCCGGAGAGCATCATCGTCGGGCTGGCCGAGCAGCGTGCATAGAGCGTTCTAGCGCTGCCTTGCGGCGGGCGAGATGCCGAGCGCTTCGAACCATCGACCACCGTGTGCGCAACCGTGTTTTCATGGACCGCGAGCCCAGAGATTCGTCTAGCGCCAACCAGTGAAGCGATCATCCAATGCGTCCGCAGCAAGTTTTCGCAGCCTGGGAGACGGGTCGGTCCTTGCGAGTTCCTGCAGGGCTTCGTTCGCGACTCCTGGAACCATGGGCTTGGCAAGGGTCAGCAGATGTATACGCGCATCCAGGGGCGATCCGACGATTCCCGTTATCGCCATTGTCCGCGTGTCGAACATGTACTGCGGCCAGGTGTCGCGCGTCGAATGAGTCATGAGGTTGATCGACACGGACAACTCCGCGGGTGCGATCTGCGAGTGCACGTCCGCGAACGCGTCGTAGAACATGACTTCGCCGCGGCCAAGATGCCATCTTCCGAGTGCTGCGAGCTCCGGCACGTCGCCGATCTCGTGCGCGCGGAAAGGTTCACGCATGCGGTAGATGTCGGTCGCGTAACCCGAACCGCTGTACCCGACGGTCAGCAAATTGAAGTTGTGGTTGTGGTACGCGTCGTAGCCGAACGCCATCGTTTCGCGTGCTCCATGCTTCGCGATGTGCGCTTCGGGGACCCAGAAATTGACCCTGAGCATATAGTCGTCGGTGACGCGCAGGACGATCGACTGGTAGTTGTAGTCATTGCCGCGCTGGAACTCGCTCGCGTCGGCGGACAGCTGGTCGATCAGCCAATCGCCTAAGAAGTTCTTGTTCGCTGCAAGCCGTTGCAGCATGGGCGCCGACGCGATGATCGAGTCACGATCCCGGAAGTCGACTTCTGCCTCGATGTGTTCGACGTACTCGGCCAGGGAAACCGGTCGACACGCAACCGAAGGGATCTTGGCGGGCATCGGCCTACGCCTGCGCCATCTGATCGAGCGCATCGCGGGCCGCGGCGCGGATCTCGGGATGATCGTCGCCGCACGCCCCCTGCATCAGCTCGTCGACAGTGGCGAAACCCTCCCTCGCCATGACCTGGATCGCGCGCCAGCGCAGGAAATGCCATTGGCTGGCTCGCAACAGCGAGCACAACTCGGCAAGCCGCGGGTGGGACGTGGCGAGGAGGAAATCGATGGCGAGCGCCCTCCTCGAAGCTCCCACGTCGCTCGGGTAGTAGAACTTCGCAGCCAGTACTTCGCGATCGAATCCCCAAACGAAAGGAAGCTCACGTTTCAGCGCGATACGGAGCAGGACCGAAGGTCGGTCGCTACACAGGTCGTGCGCCGTAAGGCCGTCCGCCGACGCGCGGATAGCGTCATAGCGGCCGAGGTTCCGCTGCTCGATCAACTCGAGCGTCGCTCCGGCGACGAACGTGTCGTTGCGCTCGACGCGAGGCGCTTGGTAGGCCGAGATCGAGACGCGCGCCGAATCGTCGAGTGAAACGTGCACGAGACTCGTGGTGTTCGAATACAGGAACGTCGACGGTTGCTCGGCGCTCGTGCGCGTGGTCACGAGGTCGAGGCGACAGTCGGCGTTCTCGTAGAGCGACAGGCGTCCCGGAACGACGCGTTCGGGGATGTACGCGCCGTCGTGTGCGAGCCTGGATATCTCGCCGGAAACGAGGCGACCCAATGTCGCCGACCGCTGCAGCCGACCCAATGCGTGTTCGAAGTGCCGTCGCGTGTCGGCGCCGTCTTGCCGCAACCAATCGGCGCCGGAAACGGCCACCGATTCGATGCAGCTCGCGGCTTCCGGGAGGTCGTCCGAAGACGAAGATGCGGCCCTGCAGAAGATCGCAGCCTGTCCTGCTGTAGGGGATTTCATGCTTCGACAAGCAACTTTCGGTTCCCGCAATCACCAGCCCACTCTCGTGGGCCGGTGGGATGCTACGAGCTGCGATCGCCGAGATTCACTTGGCGGCGGCGAATACGGCAATAACGGACTTCTGCTCTTCCGTTTCGGAGGCGAGCTGCACCTGACCGGGAAGGTCGGGGGATGGCTCGCTCGCAGGCTTTCGGGCACGTCGGTCAGCGCTGCGTCCCGGATTCGTCCCACACGACGCCGAGAGGATCGAATTCGGGCACGTCGCAGCGCCGTGCGCGGATTCCGAAGCCACAAACCGCGATCGGCCCCTGCTCAAGGGGATCGAGGCCGAACGCCTGCTCGATGTCGCCCTCGTTGATCGCCGCAGTGATGAACGCGCCGAGCCCGAGCTCGGTCGCAGCCAGGTAGATGTTCTGCGAGACATGGCCTGCTTCGAGCAGGAGCACGCGATAGGCCTTGGCGTGATTGCGGTACTTCCAGAAGGTCCGCTGGAAGCGTGCCGCGATCACGACCAGGGCGTGCGCGCCGGAGAGGTACGTCTGGCCTGCGACGAAGCGTTCGGCGAGCGCCGTCGCGGTGGCGGCGTCGAGCAAGGCAAGCGGTTCGAGCGCATGACCGACGACATCGTAGTGATACAAGCCGGCGGCAACCCCTTGCACGCCACGCAGCAGCAAGTATGCCTCCAGCGGGTGCAGCCCGCCACCGGAAGGATTGGCGCGCTTGATGACCCGCACTCCGGCGAGAGGCTCGCTGACGGCGTGCGACGCGAAGACCCGCTTCAGCACCGCGGCGAAATCCGCCGGCGCGAGTTCGCTGCGCGAATCGAAATTGCGACAGGTCGTACGTGAACGCAGCAGGCGATCGAGCGCCGTCGCCTCGCAATCCGGAAGGTCGATGCGCGCTTCGCCGCATTGGACGCGGTGCGGCGGCGGCAGCCCGTACTCGTCGACGAGATCGGCGAGGGTGCGGTCGCGCGTGATGCGTGCGTCGTCCGCGACGTCGGTGCCGCGCCAGCGGCTGAACATGTGCGCGACGGCGGAAAGGGCTCGCCAGTGCGTGCCACGCACGAGGTCGTCGCGCCGGCGCATGGCTTCGTGCGGAGCGGCGTCGCTGATCAGGAGGCCAAGGTCGAGCAAGCGCGCCAGCACCTCCGGTCGCGTGGTCGAGGCGAGGTCAGAGTGGCGTCGCCACGGTGTTTCCCCGATTCTCCCGAGGGCTGCCAGTTCGTCGTCGTCGATCTCGACTTCCGCGCCGAGGTGTGGCGCGAGCGCCACCCAGCGGCAGCGGGAAGCCAAGGCATCGCCACCGGCCAGCAGGCCCGCAAGGTCGAGGTCGAGGGTCTCACGCGGCTCGACGAAAAGGACGCTGCATCGGCGCAGGCGAAACTCGCTTTGCATTGGACATCCTGGATTCGCTGGCGCTGGAGTTGTCCTGCGCGACCGCCTAAGCTTAGCCCCGCTTCACAATCCGGCACAGACACAAGGGGAAGGGAACAATGGGCAAGGGCATCGCATCGTCCGAACAGCTCGATCAATTGCTTGATCGGCTCGGCACCGACGACCAGTTCCGCGAAAAGTTTCTCGGCGATCCCGCTGCGGCGCTCGCCGAACACGGCGTGCAGGTGGACCCCGGTTCCGTACCGGCCGTGCGCAACCTTCCGTCGAAGGAAGCCTTGCAATCGCAGCGCGCGGAGATTCGCGCCAAGGTCGATGGCGCCGTCGGTATGGGCTGGTTCCTACTGAGCAAGTGACGCGTCGACGCGCGCGGCCTTCCGCGACAGCGGGAGGCCGCGGTCGGACGAATTCCATGCGGCCTTGAATTCGCCCAGCGTCTTCCTCGCATCGTTCTTGCGCCCGGTCTTCAGTTCCAGTTCCGAGGCGTCGACCAGTGCTTCGTCCGACGCCAGCAGGTTCGGTACCTGGCTTGCGAATTCACCGATGAAGTCCGCCGTAGCGAGACCCCTGTGGCCGGCGAGCCAACGCGCGGTCGTCAGGGCATCCTCGTCGCGGCCCGCGGCCCGGTACGCGCGCAACAAGGCGACGCGCGTCTGGTAGTAGGCGTGCTCGGAGAGCAAGGCTTCGAGGCAGCCGACGGCGACAACCACTTCCTTGTCGATGCGCGCCTCGCACGCGGCAGCGCGCGCGAGCTGCTGCAGGTTGCGGTAACCGCTTGCGTCCGCGGCGGGACCCAGCGCGGCCAGCACGCGCGCGGCGAGCGCGGAGTCACCATGGCGCAGCGCCAGCATTGCCGCGAGACCGAGATGGACCTGACTACTGAAGTCGTAGGTGGATGGTGCGTCCTTCAGGCGACGCAGCTCGTCGGCGACGAATGCCCCGAGGTTCTCGCCAGCCGTGGCATCTCCCTGCGCCAGAGCGATCGCCACGCCCGCGAGTCGCGCGCGTTGGCGCGACGCTTCGAGTTTCGCCTGGCCCGCGATCGCCATGGCCGCGTCGGTCGCCGCGCGCGCGTCGGCGAGGCGTCCTTGCCCGACTTCGATGGCGGCCTTGCGCAGCTCCGCTTCCACCTCGAAGAACGGATAACGGTGCGTGTCTTCCTTGGCCAATGCCGCCTTCGCCGCCGCCGCATCGCGCCGCGCGATCGGCAGATTGACCGGATCCAGGTAGTTCTGCGGCGAACCGATTTGCCGCGCCGTGGCATAGCTCTTCGCGGCGGCCGCGAAATCCTCCGTCGCCACTTCGATGTCGCCCAGATACAGCCATGCGTAGCCACGCCGCGGATGCTGGCTCGCCGTCACCTTGCGGAAATACTGCGCCGCCTGCTGGCGATCATTGTCGTACTGCCAGAGCACCATCGCGAGGTTCTGCGTGCCCGCCATGTCGTCGGGATATAGCTTGGTCAGCATGGACCATTTTTCGCGCATGCTGTCCGGGGTTTCGAACAACGCGGCATACCCTTGCGCGTTCAGGCGCTCGCGCACGCTCAGGTGGTCGAGGTCGCGAACGGCTTTGGATACGGCGTCGTGGGCCTTCGCCTTCTGACTCGTGCTGTAGTAGACATTGGCGAGGCCGAGATAGGCTTGGGCGAAGTGTGGATCGAGCGACACTGCCTGGTCGAACAGCGTGAGCGCCTCACCACCGCGACCGCCGGCCAGTGCCTGCAAGCCGAGCGAGTACGCCTTCAGCGCATCGAAGTTGCGCGTCGTCACCTCGGCGAGCGGCGCGCTCGTCTCATCGATGCTCGCGATCGACTCGCCGAGTCGGCCACGCATCTTCTTCAGAAGGTCGTCCATTGCAGGCAATACGGCCGCCTCTCCCACGCCTTCGACCGAGTCGCTGTACACCGACGTCTGCGTGTGCGGATCGACGACCTCGGCCGTCAGGCGTACCCGCCCGCCGATTTCGGCGACCGTCGGCAAAACGAGAGCGCGCGCGCCTTCGCGCAACGCCACTTCCGATCCGATCACGCGGTCGACCACCGTTGCGGTCGGATCGCGCTCCATGCGCTTGAGCACATCGCGAACCTGGAGCTCCGGCATGACGTTGACGTAGCGCGATTGCTCCAGGCCGATGCGGAAGGCCGTCGCCAGTGAATCGTCGAACGCCTTGTGCCCGGTGAGGTTCTTGAGGCTGCCGACCACGACCCAGTCGCGGTTGGCGAATGCGATCGCCGGTGCGGGCTTGAAGAAGTACCAGGCCGGCACCGCGACGAGGAGGAGCAGCGCGAGAAGTTCGCCGGCCACCGCCACGGGGCGGCGCCAGACCGGCATCTCGCGATGGGCCTTGCCGGTCCATGCCGGCGCGCGCAGCGGCGCGATGCCTTCCTCGCCGACTTCGAACACCGGCACGAGGTCGGGCACGCCCTTGAGGCGATAGCGGCCGTGCGTGCGCCAGCGCACGCGCGCGAGCTTCTCGCCGAGTTCGCCCTGGGCGCGGTGCGCGATGTCGTAGGCGGTGCCCGACATGAGGATCTGGCGCGGCAGGGCGAGGCCCATGAGGCGCGCCGCGACCGGCTTGACGAGGCCTTCGACCTCGGTCTGCTTGGCGCCGCGGCGGATGTCGTCGGCGCTGTTGTCCCAGACGACGATGTCGCCGACGTGGATGCCGATGCGCGCGGCGAGCTCGATCTTTTCCTGCGCGCCGAGGTCGGCGAGTTCGCGCTGGTAGGCGAGCGCGTAGGCGACGGCCTGGATCGGACGCTCGAACACCAGCAGGAAGCCGTCGGTCTTGTCGATCTCGCGGCCGCCGTGCTGTTGCATCAACGCACGCGCGAGGCGATCGTGCTTGCGGATGAGGTCGGCGGCGCGCTGGTCGCCGAGGCGTTCGACGAGCGAGGTCGAGTCGACGAGATCGCTGAGCACGAGCGTACGCAGCACCGACGTCGTGTTGCCGGTGAGGCCGTCGATCCGTGCTGATTCGTCAGCGGTCACCCTGCCGGCCGCCCCTTTGCTGCATTCGCACCATTTTGCGCCCAATCGGCGATGATGGCCAGCTTCCGGCGTGAAAACGATTACGGCCACTCGCGGGCGGGCGACGACGCTCGATGCCGCGACGACGCTTCAGGGGGCCGGCCACACCGCGTTGAGGGGATCGAACTCGATTTCATGGCGCTCGGGCCCGCGCGGGCCGAAGCCGGTCACCGCGAGCGGACCCTCTTCCAGCGGATCGAGGCCGAATGCCTCTTCGATGTCGACCTCGTTGATCGCCGCCGTGACGAATGCACCGAGGCCGAGCTCGGTCGCGGCGAGGTACGCGGTCTGCGACAGGTGCCCCACATCGAGGATCAGCGCGCGATACGCCTTGGGATGGTTGCGATATTTCCAGAACGTGCGGCCGAAGCGGCTGGTCGGCATCACCATCACGTGCGCATCCACGAACCAGGCCTGGGCAGCGACGAAGCGCCGGGCGAGCGTCGCGGCCTCGGCGGCATCGAGCGCGCGCAGCGGTTCCAGCGCGTGGTCGACCGGGTGGTAGTGGTAAAGGCCCGTCGGCACGCCATCGACGCGCTGCACGAGCAGGTAGGCTTCGGTCGGATGCAATCCGCCCGCCGAGGGCACGCCCTTCTTCAGCAGGTGGACCCCCGGCGCGTATTCCGTCAGGGCGCGCGCGCCGTAGACGCGATACAGCACCGACGAAAAGTCGGCGAGCGACAGCGATCGCGTGCGATCGAAGTTGCGGCAGGTGACGCGGCGATCGAGCAGGCCGTCGAGCGCGGTCGCGCGCGCCTGCGGCAGCGGCACGCGCCCGGTCGGCGGGGTGCGCTCGCGCACGGGCGGCGGCGCCGCGCCGAGATGGTCGCGCAGTGCGTCTTCCGGGAGTGACTGCAATGCGGCCTCGGTGTCCACCCCCTGCCATCGCGAGGAGTAATGCATGGCCGCGGCCGGCGCGCGCCAATGGGTGTCGCGCACGCGTTCGTCCCGCGCGGCCGCGTGCGTACCTTCCACCACCAGCAGCGCCTTCTCCCTGAGCGCCTCGAGCACCGGGGGCGGGTGGATGCGCTCGAGCTCGTCGAGCGCCTGCCATTGCGACGACGAGACGGCGAAGACCGTCGCGACTTCGGCCGGCGAGAGCACGACATCGTCCCGCAGGTGCGGCGCGCGCGCGACCAGCTCGGTCGCATGGCGCACGCCGCTGCCACCCGCGGCGACGAGGGCCAGGTCGAAGCTCAGCGTGTCGCGCGGCTCGACCAGCAAATGCGCGCAGCGGCGTAGTCGCACCCGGCTCCCCCACGGGAAAAGACGCGCCAGAATTGCGGATCGGCCGAGCCTTGCGCAAGCCTTATGCGCGCCATACCATGCGTTTTGCAGCCTGGTCCGCGCGAGATCTCCGCGGATTCCGCTGCAAACCAGGGGAAATCGGCCATGAGCGACGCATCACTGACGAACGATCAAGCGCAGAAGCTGCTGCGCGAATTGTCCAGCAACAGCGGCTTCCGGCAACGTTTCCAGGAAAAGCCGGCGGCAGCCCTGGTCGAACTCGGCATTCCGCACGAAACGGTGGTGAACCTCAATGCGGCCTGCCTCGCGCCGATGCGCCTCGCCTCGCCGGAGGTGTTCCAGGCCGCGCTGAAGAGTTTCGCGGCCGAAGGTGGCGCCCAGGCCACCCTGACGATGATCACGCCGCACTTGCGGCTCGACGCCAAGTAGTCGCCCCGCTTCAGGGCGTCGCTTCCAGTTTGCGCATGCGGGCGGCGAACGCGGGACCCGCGGTCGGCCAGCGCATGCTGAAACCGGCGGAATACTCGCGCGCCTTCGCCTTGTCGCCCAGCGCGATCGATTGCTCGGCGGCGACGAGCCAGGCGAGGTTGCTTTGCGCGACGTTGAAGGGACGCGCGACCCAGTCGGCGTTGTATTCGGTATACGCACGGCCGCGGTGGGCGATGAGCCACAGTGCTTCGTCGCGTGCCTTCGCGTGGTCACCGAGCGCCGCGTAAGCGTCCATCCGCGCCACATGCACGACGTACAACTCCGTGCCATCGATGGCGATGCCGGCGAGGATGTCGAGCGCGGATTGCGCATTTCCCTGGGCCAGCGCGATCTGCGCGCGCGCCAGCGTCTTCATCGTCGCCACGGTGGGCGCGTCGCCGGGCTTCGCATCGAGCGCCGTCTTCGTGCGCGGCGCGCCCTTTTCGCGCGCCGCCACGTACGCGTCGAAGGCGGCACGGAAGGCGGCTTCGGCGCGATCCGGGGCCGAGTCACCGGGCGTGGATGCGGCCGAAGCCTGGTCCACTCGCTGCACCGCCTCGCCGGCGCCGAATGCCGAATGCAGGCTGCGCTCGACGACGTCGAGCTTGAACGCGTCGGCGAGCTTCGACTTGCCGCGTGCGTCGGCGATGATCGCGCGCGCCGCGGCGAGATCGCCGCCGTCGGCGGCGAGCGCGGCCATGGCGCTCCAATCGTCGCCTCGCGCCTTGGCCTTCTCGCGTTCGAGCGCCGCCCGGGGGCTCGTGGTGCCACGCGCGACGTCGACCATGACAGGCAACCAGCGCAGGTTCGTCTTCAACTCACCCGACGCCTCGAAGTGCCGTGCCGCCTCGGCGAAACGTTCCTGCCCGAGCTCGAGCGTTCCCAGCAGGTATTCGCTGACGCTCCGATAGGGATTCTGCGCCGAGGCGCTCTTTTCCGCTGCGGCGATCGCGCCGTCGTAATCGTTCGCGTACTGCCATAGCAGGTACGCGAGGTGCCCGTGTGCGGAGAAATAGTCGGGATAGAGGCTCGACAGCTTGCGGAACTCGCCGATCGCGAGGCTCGGCGCGGTGAATTCCTTGTGCATCGCTTCGACATAGATCGCATCGCGTGCAGGCAGGTGGTCCTTCAGCGCCCAGGCCGCCTCGACCGCCGCCGTCGCGGCCGCGTTGTCGCCGAGATCGCCATGGGTCTGCGCGCTCATGAGATGCGCGAAGGCGAACTGCGGATCGAGCGCGATCGCCTGGTTGAAGAACGTGAGCGCGTCCTTGAGGTTTCCGACGTCGAACGCGCGCTGCCCCAGGTTGTAGGCGCGCAGTGCATCGAGGTTGCCGGTGGCGACGCGGTCTAGCGGCTTCGATTCGGACGAAACGGTCGCAAGCGCCTCGCCGAGGCGGACGCGCAGCTTCTGGTTCACCTGGTCGAGCGAAGGCAATACCGACTCGACGCCGATGCCGTCGGCCGATTCCGACCATACGGTGGTCTGCGTATTCGGGTCGACCACCTCGGCGGTCACGCGCACGCGGCCGCCGATCTCGGCGATGGTCGGCAGGATCAACGCGCGCGCGCCGTCGCGCAGCGCGATCTCGGCGCCGACCGAGCGGTCGATCGCCGTCTTGGCCGGATCGCGCTGCATCAGCGCGACGGTCTCGCGTGCCTTGAGGTTCGACAGCACGTTGACGTAGCGCGACTGCTCGAGCCCGATACGGAACGCGGTGTCGATCGAATCGTTGAAACGCACGTCGCCGGTCAGGTTGTTGAGGTCGCCGACGACGACCCAGTCGCGCTCGGCGAACGCGATCGCGGGCGCCGGACGGAGCAGATACCACGCGGGTATCGCGAGCATCAGCAGCAGTGCGGCCACTTCGATGCCGAGCGTCGCCGGACGGCGCCAGAACGGCACCTCGCGGTGCGCCTTTCCCGACCAGGGCGGCGGCTTCAGCGGCGCGAAGCCTTCGTCGCCGACCTCGAAAACGGGGATCGGATCCGGCACGCCCTTGAAACGATAACGGCCGTACGTGCGCCAGCGCACGGTTTCGAGGCGATCGCCGAGTTCACCCTGCGCGCGGTGCGCGAGCGCTTGCGCGACGCCCGAGAGCAGGATCTGGTTCGGCAGCGCGAGCTGCATGAGGCGCGAGGTGATCGGCTTGACCAGCCCCTCCACTTCGATCGGCTTGGCGCCGCGCGCGATGTCTTCGGGGCTGTTGTCCCACGCGAAGACGTCGCCGACGTGGATGCCGACGCGCGCGGCGAGCGCGGAGCCCTCGGCCTCGTTGAGGTCACGCAGCGCACGCTGGTAGTCGAGCGCGAAGGCGACCGCCTGTACCGGTCGCTCGAACATGAAGAGGAAACCATCGGTCTTGTCGATTTCCCGGCCGCCATGCAGCGGCAGCAGCGCGCGGGCGAGCCGATCGTGCTTGCGGAAGAGGTCGGCGGCGCGCTGGTCGCCGAGACGCTGCGTGAGCGCCGTGGAGTCGACGAGGTCGCACAGCACGAGCGTGCGCAGCAGCGGGATCGCGGCGGGGTGCGGTGTCGGTGCTGACGGTTGGAGCAATGCATTCATGCCTGGCTGCCTTCCAGCGCGCTGCGCGAGCCGCGCGTCCCTGATCCGGTGCGACGGGGCATGCGACGCCACCGGATTCGTGCATTGGCGATGCGGGCCCGAGGCCGGCGTCCGCCGCGTTGCGCGCTGGTCCGCTCTTGCTCCCGCGCGCAGGGAGCCTTCGTGTCAGACGACGCAGCGCACGCTGCCGGGCACCGCCACGTGGTAACCATCGCCGCCGCGACCTTTCGCCTCGTACAGCGCGGCATCCGCATCGCTGTACCAGACCGCCCAGTCGGCATGCTCTCCGCACAGGCTGCCGCCGATGCTCACCGTCACCGTGAGGCCTTCCTTGCAACCGGGGAAGCGCAATGCGCGCACGGCGCCGATGATCTGCGTCGCGCGTGCGCAGAGCTCCTCTTCGCCGGTGACCTGCATGAGCAGGGCGAATTCGTCGCCGCCGAGGCGGCACGGCACATCGACGGACGAGGCCGCGTTCTGCACTTCCTCGGCGATCGCGCGCAACACCTGGTCGCCGACGAGGTGGCCGCAGCGGTCGTTGATCTGCTTGAACCGGTCGAGGTCGACGAGCAGCAGCGCGAGCACGGTCCCGGGCAGGCGATGCTCGCCGAGCCGCTCGAGGAACATGTAGAGGCCGCGCCGGTTGCACAGGCCGGACAGTTCGTCGGTCTGCACGAGGCGTTGCGCGGTCGACAGCTGGGTGCGCGTCTGGCGCAGCGAATCCAGCGTGACCATGAGGTCCTCGTTGCGGCGCTTGAGGCTCTGGATGAGTTGCTGTTCGCTCGCGACGAGGTAGGAGAACGAGCGGCGCATGAACTGCGCGAGCAGGCGCGGTTCGGTCGCGATGAGGTGTTCGAAGGTTTCCTGGTCGACGATGCGCAGGGTCGCCGCGCCGAACGCGACGGCATTGGCGACGCGCGTATGGCTGCCGATGAACAGCACGAGCTCGCCGAAGAACTCGCGCGCGCCGATGATCTTGTCGGGCAGGCCGTCGCCGAATTCGAGCTGCACCTGGCCCGCCTCGACGATGAACATGCTGCGGCCGAGCTCGCCGCGGCGGAAAATGACCTCGCCCTGGCTCACCTCGCGCGCGACGCCAACGCGGGCGAACAGCGCGAATTCGTCCTCCGACAGCTGCCGGGGCAGCAGCGACGGGCGCAGCGGGGCCGCCGTGAGCGCGTGTGCGAGTTCGCTGGTCGACTCTGCCTTGCTGGACACTCGAACCTCCCCCCTCGGGGCCCGACCTATGGGTCATGGTAACGCATGTGACCGGCGGGCTGGCACGGAGTGACAAGGAGTGTCGTAAGAAAACAGCTATTCCGGCTGTGAGCCAAGCGCCCGTCGAGCGTGCGAACACTGTTGCAGGGATTGCGAGAGGGCGCCGCAGGCGACGTGGCGGCGCGGGGTCCGTCTCCAGGTTGTCCCGCCGGCCGGGCAGGCTCGGGAAGGTTAGGCCCGGTTCTTGCTTGGCCTGATCGCCAGCCGCCCTGGCTCCCGGCCGCTCTCACGGCACCCAGGGCACGGCCGGCATCGGAACGGCTCGACCCGGGGCACTCCCCAGCTGCCCGGGTTCCCTCTCTCCCGGTCTGTTCCGATGCCGGTCGGCTGCACCTTCCGGTCCTCTCTCCCGGAAACACGAAGCCCGCCGCCCTCCCCGCGGCGGCCTTCGTGTGCCCGCATGCCGGCGCCGCTCAGGCGGCGCGCGACGTGGTGCCGTGGAACTGTTCCTCTTCGGTCGAGCCCGTGAGCGCCGTGGTCGAGGACTGGCCTTGCTGGATCGTCTGCGTCACCGCGTCGAAGTAGCCGGTGCCGACCTCGCGCTGGTGCTTGACCGCGGTGAAGCCACGTTCGGCCGATGCAAATTCGGCTTCCTGCAATTCGACGAACGCGCTCATCTGGCGCCGCGCATAGCCGTGCGCGAGGTTGAACATCGAGTAGTTGAGCGCGTGGAAGCCGGCCAGCGTGATGAACTGGAAGCGGTAGCCCATCGCCGCGAGTTCCTTCTGGAACTTCGCGATCGTCGCGTCGTCGAGGTTCTTCTTCCAGTTGAAGCTCGGGCTGCAGTTGTAGGCGAGCAGCTTGCCCGGGTACTTCGCGTGGATCGCCTCGGCGAACGCGCGCGCGAAGGCGAGGTCGGGCTTGCCGGTCTCGCACCAGACGAGGTCCGCGTAGGGCGCGTAGGCGAGGCCGCGGCTGACCGCCTGGTCGAGGCCCTTGCGCGTCTTGTAGAAGCCTTCGACGGTGCGCTCGCCGGTGATGAACGGCTTGTCGTTGTCGTCGATGTCGGAGGTGACGAGGTCGGCCGCTTCGGCATCGGTGCGCGCGACGAGCAGGGTGGGCACGCCGCAGACGTCGGAGGCGAGGCGCGCGGCATTGAGCTTCTCGACCGCCTCGCGCGTCGGCACGAGCACCTTGCCGCCCATGTGGCCGCATTTCTTGACCGAGGCGAGCTGGTCCTCGAAGTGGACACCCGCGGCGCCCGCTTCGATCATCGCCTTCATGAGTTCGAACGCGTTGAGCACGCCGCCGAAGCCGGCCTCGGCGTCGGCGATGATCGGCTGCAGGTAGTCGATGCCGTCGTCGCCTTCCGCGTGCGCGATCTGGTCCGCGCGCAGCAGCGTGTTGTTGATGCGCTTGACCACCATCGGGACCGAGTTGGCCGGGTACAGCGACTGGTCCGGGTACATCTCACCGGCGACATTGGCATCGGCCGCGACCTGCCAGCCCGAGAGGTAGATCGCCTTGAGGCCGGCCTTCACCTGCTGCATCGCCTGGTTGCCGGTGAGTGCGCCGAGCGCGTTGACGAACGGCTCCTTGTGCAGCGAGGTCCACAGCTTCTCGGCGCCGAGCCGGGCGAGCGAATGCTCGACCGCGACGGTCCCGCGCAGGCGCACGACGTCTTCGGCCGTGTAGTTGCGCGTGACGCCGTGCCAGCGCGGGTTGTTGCTCCAGTCCAGCTTGATCTGTTCGGCGGTCGGCAGTGGCGTCTTCATGGCTTACCTCGTGGCGATGGATGGATCGGAGTGGGAACGCGGCCGCCGCGGCCGCAGGTGCGCGTGGTCAGGGATCGCGAAGGCTTGCGTAGGCTTCGAGGGTGAGGAAGTCGGCGAGCGCATCGGCATGCGTGAGGCGGGCGAGCAGCGTCGCCGCGTCGCCGATGCGCGCCTGTCCGGGCATCGCGGTCGCGGCGAGGCGATCGCGCGTGGCGGCCAGCACCGCGTCGAACGTGGCGAAGTCGATCGGCGCGCCGTCGTCGAACGCGAGCGGCGGCGCGATGCCTCCGTCCGCGTGGTGCAGCCATTGCCACAGCTGCGCGCGCGCGATTTCCGCGGTGGCGGCGTCTTCCATGAGATGGTGGATCGGCACGCAACCCAGGCCGTCCATCCACGCCGCGAGGTAGCGCAGGCAGACCTCGACGTTGGCGTCGAAACCCCCGCGCGTGATCGTGCCGGTGCTCGGCGCGAGCAGCGTGTCGCGATCGGCGACGACATCCGCACGCGCGACGTGCAGCTGGTTCGGCGTCGGCATGTGCGCGTCGAATACCTCGCGCGCGACGGCGACGAGCGCGGGGTGCGCGACCCATGTGCCGTCGTGCCCGGCGCTCACTTCGCGCAGCTTGTCGGCGCGCACTTTCGCGAGCGCGGCCGCGTTCGCCGCTGGGTCGTGGTTGATCGGGATCTGCGCGGCCATGCCGCCCATCGCGAACGCGCCGCGCCGGTGGCAGGTGCGGATCAGGAGCTCCGAATAGTGACGCAGGAACGGCACGGTCATGACGACCTGGCCGCGCTCGGGCAGCACGCGGTCGCGATGCGCGCGCAGGGTCTTGAAGTAGGAAAAGATGTAGTCCCAGCGGCCGCAATTGAGGCCGACCACGCGCGTGCGCAGCGCGTGCAGGATCTCGTCCATCTCGAACACGGCGGGCAGCGTCTCGATCAGGACGGTGGCCTTCATCGCGCCTTGCTGCAGGCCGAGCACGGCCTCCACGTGGTCCATGACGTCGTTCCACAGCACCGCCTCGCGATGGCTTTCCATCTTCGGCAGGTAGAAGTACGGGCCGCGATCGCGCGCGTGCAGGGCGAGCGCGTTGTGGTAGGCGAACAGGCCGAAGTCGAACAGCGCGCCGGCGATCGCTTCGCCGCCGATCTCGAGGTGTCGCTCGGGCAGGTGCCAACCGCGCGGACGCACGACGAGCACGGCGGGGTCGGGCCCGAGCGCGTATGCACGGCCGTCCGGCGCGCGATAGTCGATCGTGCCGGCCACGGCGTCGCGCAGGTTGAGCTGGCCGTCGACGAGGTTGGCGAACGTCGGCGCGGTCGAGTCCTCGAAATCGGCCATGAACACCTTCGCGCCCGAATTGAGCGCATTGATGATCATCTTGCGGTCGACCGGCCCGGTGATCTCGACGCGCCGGTCCCGCAGCGCGGCGGGGATCGGTGCGACGCGCCAGTCGGCTTCGCGGATCGCGCGCGTCTCGGGCAGGAAGCCCGGCAGCTCGCCTGCGTCGAACCGGGCCTGCCGTTCGCGGCGGGCGGCGAGCAGGGCGCGCCGGCGCCCTTCGAAGCGCTCGTGCAGGTCGGCGAGGAAGGCGAGTGCGTCGGCGTGGAGCAGGCCCGCCTGCTGCGCGTCGAGCCCATGGCGGAGGCGGGGCCCGGGCAGGTTTTCGACGGTGGCGTTCATCGGCGATCTCGTGGTGCTGGAAGGCCAGCCTAGGCAATGCACGGTTGCTTTGACAAAGCAAACGTTTCAATGCGATACATTGGCGTTGTCAAATATCGAACAAGTGTTTGAATCAGCGCATGAAGCAGGATGAACGCAACCCGCGTGGCCGGGCTCGTGGCGCACGCAAGGTGGAACGCCGTAGCGGCGCACGGCGGGAACCCGCAGGTGCTGCGCCCACGCCGCCGCGCTTCTACTACAAAGGCAGCCGCCTCAAGCAGTTGCGTGCGTTCCTGATGATCGTGAAACTCGGCACGCTGTCACGCGCGGCCGAGGCGCTGTTCCTGTCGCAGCCATCCATCAGCCTGCAGTTGCGCGCGCTCGAGCAGGAGCTCGGGGCGACCCTGATCGAGCGCCGCCGCCGCCGTGTCGCGCCGACGCGCGAGGGACAGGCGCTGTACGACCTCGCATTGCCGCTCGTCGAAGGGCTCGACCAGCTCGACCAGCGCTTCCACGCGCTGCGTTCGGGCCTCGCCGGAGGCGAGCTGCACGTCGCCGCGGGCACGTCGACGATCCAGTACCTGCTGCCGGGCTTCGTCGCCGCTTTCCGCGAGCAGCATCCGGGCGTGAAGCTGCAGCTGCACAACGTGACCGGCAAGGACGGGCTCGCGCTGCTGCGTTCGGACCAGGTCGATTTCGCGATCGGTTCGATGCTCGACGTGCCGAACGACCTCAGCTACGAGCCGGTGCAGTCGTACGACCCGATGCTCATCACGCCGCCGGATCATCCGCTCGCGAAGCTCGCCGACGTGCGCCTCGAGGACCTGTCACCGTACGGCCTGATCCTGCCTCCGCAGCGACTGACGACGTATCGCCTCGTCGATCTCATCTTCCAGCAGCGCAAGGTGCCGTTCCGCGTGGCGATCGAGGTCGGCGGCTGGGAAGTCATCAAGCAGTACGTCGCGCTCGGCCTCGGCATTTCGATCGTGACCGGCATCTGCATCGGCGCCGAGGACCGCGCGCGTCTGGCCGTCCGCAACATGAGCGCGTACTTTCCGCAGCGCAGCTACGGCGTCGTCGTGCGCAAGGGCAAGTACCTCAGCAGCGAGGCGCGCGCGTTCGTCGACCTCGTGCGTCCCGGCCTGTTCATGCGCCGGGATTACTGGGAAGCAGGACATTCCGAACGCTGAGCGACGGCCGGCGCCCTGCCACTACAGAGAGCACGATGGACATGCCCGGACCCGGCCCGGACCACGGCCGCCTCGCCCGCTTCGTCGGCGCATGGAGCGGGGAGGAACGCCTGTCGCCATCGCCGTGGGGCCCCGGAGGCTGCGCCAGCGGTCGCTTCGAGTTCCGCGTCGGCGTCGATGGCATGGCGCTGCTGCAGGACTACGAGGAAGAGAAGGACGGGCGGGTCGCGTTCCGCGGGCATGGCGTGTTCATCGTCGACCCGCTCACGCAGGGCATCGCCTGGTGGTGGTTCGACAGCCTCGGCTTCGCCCCCGAGCCGCCGGCACGCGGTCGCTGGGACGGCGACATCTTGCGCATGGAAAAGCACACGCCGCGCGGCGCCGCGCGTTACACGTTCGCGCTCGGCGACGATGCCTTCGTGTTCCGCATCGAGAACCGCTTCGCGGGTCAGGACGACTATGTCGAATTCATGCGCGGCGACTATCGCCGGCTGCGCTGACCGCCGCGTCGAACGCTCCGCCCTGCGCCGCGGGCGCTCCGCGCCCGAGCAGGCGCCGCAGCATGCGCTGGACGAAGCGGAACAGCTTGGGCAACAACCACGCGACCAGTGCGAGGAACAGCACGAGCGCGACGAGGAAGGCGATCGGGTGCGCGATCGCGAGCCAGAGCCCGCCGAGCACGAGGCCGTCCTCGCCCGCGCTCGCGGTCCAGTTGGTGAAGGGTTCAGGCGAGGTGTTGATCGCGGCGCGCCCGCCGCTCTTCGCCAGGTGCGTGCCGCTGGTGACGAGGCCCCCGATGAGGCCGGCGGCGAGTTGCGCCGCCGGCGTCGCGTCGCCCATGGCACCCCAGGCGAGGAACGCTCCGGCCGGGATGCGGATGAACGTGTGCAGCGCGTCCCAGAAGGAATCGAATGCCGGGATCTTGTCGGCGAGGAATTCGCCGACCGCCATGATCGCGGCGGCCGCGAGCACCCATGTGTGCTGCAGCACGAGCAGTTGCTCGGGCAGATGCAGGTAGCCGAGGCGGCCGAGCAGGCCGACGACGAGGATCGTGACGTACAGGCGGATGCCGCTGGCCCAGGCGAGGCCGCCGGCGAGCGCGAGTTGCGAGAGCGCGTCCATCAGGCGTGCGCCTCCCGCGCGACCGGCGCGGTTCGACCGACCGACGGGCGCGCGCGGCCTGCGCGGTTTCTGCTAGCGTGGCGCCCTCGTCCGCGCTGCCGTTCCTGGTGCTCCATGGCCCGTTGGCTCCTCCTCGCCGCTACGATACTTGGATTCATCTTCGTCTTCACCACGCGCAGTCCGCTGCTGCTCGGCATCGGCCTGCTGCTCGGCATCGGCGGCTTCATCGGGTTCATGTTCGCGCTCGCCGCGGACCGTGTCTCGGCGAGTTCACGCCCGGAAACGTCGATGGCATCGCCGGCCGACCTCGCCGCGATGCGCAAACCCGTGGCGCGGCCGCTGCCCCCGGCGCAGCGCCCGCCGGCCGCGGGCGCGACACGGGCGCCCTCGCCGCCTTCCCCGCCTCCGCCGCCCCAACGCTGAAGCCACGCCGCACCGCACCGTGCGTCGCGTCCGCCACTGACGCAGAATCGCCCGTGTCGCATCCTGCGACGCCGTGACGGGAGGTTGGCGTGACCATCGAATCGCTGCTCGTCTTTCTGATCGTGGGCGCGGTCGCCGGCTGGTTGGCCGGGCAGATCGTCAAGGGCCATGGCTTCGGCCTGGTCGGCAACATCATCGTCGGCATCGTCGGCGCGTTCCTCGCCGGCTTCCTGCTGCCGCGCGTCGGGCTCATGATCGGCGGCGGACTCGTCGCGGCGATCATCAATGCGGCGATCGGCGCGATCATCCTGCTCGTGCTCATCGGCCTGTTCAAACGCGCAGCCTGAACGGCGCTCGAGCCAATCCTGGGCCGGCGCAAGCCGGCCTTTTTTCGGCATGCGGACACGCGCGCGATCGGCCCGACTTGACGGCATGGCGCCCCGCGCGAAGCATCGGCGCATGCCGTCCAACGACGCCGACCCGTTCCTGACGCTCGCGAGCCCGCCGCCGCTCGGCGATGACGCGATCCACGTCTGGATCCATGACACCTGCGAGCTTCGGCCGCGTGCGGTACGGGAAGCGGCCCGCGCCGTGCTGGAGCGGCTGCTGCGCGCCTATGCGGGCGGCGAACTGCCGCCCGCGATGGCGAATGGCGCGCACGGCAAGCCGTTCGTGCCGGGGATGCCCTGGCTGCAGTTCAACCTCAGCCACGCCGGGTCGCACGTCGCCGTCGCGATCGCGCGCGACCAGCCGCTCGGCATCGACATCGAGCCGCTCGACCGGCGCATCGCCGTCGACGGCGTCGCGGCGCGGTTCTTCGGTGCCGCCGAGGCCGCCGCGCTCGCGCGGATCGAAGCGCAGCGGCGCCAGCCCGCGTTCCTCCGACTGTGGACGCACAAGGAGGCCGTGCTCAAGGCGCTCGGCGATGGCCTCGGCTTCGGTCTCGAGCGCATCGAGTTTGCGCTGTCGGACGAAGGCCGCGTGCTCGGCCTCGACCGGCTCGCCGCCGAGGCCGGCTCGCCGCGCGAATGGCAGTTGCGGCCGCTCGAGCCCGTGCCCGGGGTCGTGGGCTGCCTCGCCTGGCGCGGCCCGCCGCGGATCGTGCAGCGGCTACGGTTCGCGCCGTGACGACGCGACGTTCCGTCGCCGTGGACCGTCCCTTGCATCAGATGGCAGACGGACAGACCAGCTACGTGGAAACGGCCCCTTCGGGGTCCGGCTTCGGCCAGGCACTCGACCGGGTCACGCTGGAACGTGCGCGGCGCGGCGACATGGGCGCGTTCGCGGCGATCTATGAGCGCTTCGCCAGTGCCTGCTACACGCTCGCGCTGCGCGTGCTCGGCGAGCCCGCGGCGGCGGAGGACATCGTGCAGGATGTGTTCCTCAAGATGTTCGCCACCGTGGGCGGGTTCCGCGGAGACGCGCCGTTCGGCGCCTGGCTCAAGCGACTGACCGCGAACGCGACGATCGACGTGCTGCGTTCGCGCCAGCGCTTCCAGGGCGACGATGTCGAGGCCTTGTTCGACGCGATGCCGTCGGCGGGCCCGGATGCGGAGCAAGGCGTCGACGCGTGGTCGCTGCTGATGCGGTTGCCGCCACGCGCGCGCGCGGTGGTGGTGCTGCACGAGGTCGAAGGCTACACGCACAAGGAGCTGGCTGACCTGTTCGGGCAGAGCGAGAGTTATTCGAAGTCGATCCTCGCGCGCGCGTTGAAGCGACTCAACGACGACGCGGCGGGATCGCGGGAGGTGCAGGATGAGGCATGAAGGTGCGACGGTGCGCCGGTTCGATCCACGGCAGTTGCCGGAGTTCACTCCGGACCCGGCGCTGTGGACCCGCATCGCCGCGGCCCAGCAACGTCGCATGGCGCGCCGCCGCTGGCGCACTGCGGTCGTCGGCACGGCGATCGCGGCTTCGCTGGCGGCAGCGTTGCTGGTCGGCGGACGCTCCGCCGTCGCGCCGGCCGGGTCACCCGCCCCGACCACCGCGATGCAGGACGAGTCGCGCGCGCTCGAGGGCGAGTGGCATCGCCTCGTCGGCGCGCAGGCGGCCGCGCTGGGTTCCACGCGCCTGCGGGCGATCGACGCCGAGCTGCAGTCCGCCTACGATCGCGGCGCAGGCGCCGACGAACTCGAAGCATTGTGGCAGCAGCGCAACCGTGCGCTGCGCGGATTGATCGCGTCGGTGCAGGACGGCGCCTACGGGCGCGCATCCAGCATCACGCAGTTGTGAATGAGGACAGAGGTAGCGAAATGAGCAGTCAGAACCACACTACCGTCCGCCTTGCGGCGCGCACCCTGGCGCTGGCGCTCGCCGTCGCCGCGGGCGGCGCACACGCCGACGCCGCCACGCCGCTCGCCGGCAGTGTCGCCGGCGCAGCCTTGCGCGGCGACGCCGCCGCGAGCGTCGGCGCCGAGCAGCGACTGCGTGCGGAGCTGCGCGCAGTGATGACCGAGCTCGTCGAGAGCGGCGCGTTCGGTTCGGCGCCGCCTCACGAGATCCGTCTCGACATCGATGCGCCGGCCCAGCGCGTGAGCAACCTCGGCTTGCTCGTCGACAGCGCGCGCGACGATCGCGACGGCGTGCATGTGCTCGGAATCACCCCCGGTGGCGCAGCCGAGAAGATGGGCTTGCGCAGCGGCGACGTGCTGCTGGCGGTGAACGGCACGACCCTTGCGAACACGGACGGCGCGGCGGCAACGCTGCGCCAGTCGATCGAGCAGTTGCCCGATGGCGCGCGGCTTGCCTTCGAGGTGCAGCGTGACGGGCGCCGGCAAACGCTCGCGGGAACGCCTTCGAGCGTGTACCTGCCGGCGATGCACCTGACCGTCGGCGACGGTACGCGGCTCGCGTCCAATGGCGGCGCCGGCGCGATGCCTGCGGGCGAAGCCGGCTGCGGTCGACTCAGCGATTTCGACGTCGCACCGCGTGGCGAACACCTGCATGCGGCCAAGATCATCAGCATCGACGGCGTGTCACCCGGCCCGACCGGCACGCGCGCCTTCCGCGTCAGCGCGGGGCGGCATTCGATCAAGGTCGCCGAGCAGATCGAGAGCCGCTACCTGTCGTTCAACGACCGCGCGCGCAATTCGGCGATCGGCTCCGACCGCTACAAGACCCTCGACGTCGACGTGCCGCCGGACACGACCGTGTTGATCGCGGCGCGGCTCAACGAGGACAAGCGCAGCGAATGGAAGGACGGCGCCTACTGGGATCCGGTCGCGTGGAAGCAGACCGCGGAGGCGTGCCACTGAAGTACCGGGCGCGCGCATCGACAGGTGCGCGCGCTTGCGCGATCATTTCCCGATGACCGCGCTCAGCGTCAACATCAACAAGATCGCCGTGCTGCGCAATTCTCGCGGCCATGCCGAACCCGATCCCGTGCTCGCCGCGCGCGTCGCGATCGAAGCGGGCGCGCAGGGCATCACCGTGCACCCGCGCCCGGACCAGCGCCACATCCGCGTCGACGACGTCGCGCGCATCGGCGCGGAGATCGCCGCGTGGCATGTGCGGGGGCGTGCCATCGAATACAACCTCGAAGGCAACCCGTTCGCGCCGCCGCGCGGGGACTATCCCGGCTTCGTCGAACTGGTCCGCCGCGCGCGCCCCGCGCAGGCCACGCTCGTGCCGGATGGTGACGCGCAGATCACCTCCGATCATGGCTTCGACCTCGCCGCCGACGCCGCGCGCCTCGCGCCGGTGGTGGCCGAGCTCAAGTCGCTCGGTTGCCGCGTCAGTCTGTTCGTCGACGCCGGCACGGATGCCGCCGCCCTGGAACGCGCCGCGGCAGCCGGCGCCGACCGCATCGAGATCTACACCGAGCCTTACGCACGCGCCTACGCGAACGGCAACCACGCGCGCGAGCTCGATGCCTGCGTGCGCACCGCGCAGGCGGCGCGCGCCTGCGGCCTCGGCGCGAATGCTGGCCACGACCTCAGCCAGCACAACCTCGGCGCGCTCAAGCGCGCGATACCGTTCCTCGCCGAGGTCTCGATCGGCCATGCGCTGATCGGCGAAGCGCTCTACGCCGGGCTCGCGCCGACCGTGCGCGCGTACCTCGCGATCCTCGCCGATTGAATCTCGTGCTGCGCTGCGGCCGCAGCGGCGGCCGCAGACGCGCGCGCCTATTTCGCGCGGGTTCCTTCGATCTGGATACCCTCGATGCCGCTGCCACGCGCGACGGCGAGCGCGTCGGCGACTTTCGCGTAGGGCGTGTCCGCATCGGAACGGATCTCGAGCATGGCCGGCTTGGGCATCCGCGCTTCGAGCGAAAGCGCGGAGGCAAGCTCGGCACGCGACACGGCGTGGCCTTCGAGATAGAGCTCGCCGGTCGACAGCACCGACAGCCCGAGCGTCCGCGGCATCGGCGCATCGATCGGCTGGCTGCCGAGCGGCAACGGCAGGCGCTTGATGGCGAGCGGAGCGGTGACCATGAGGATCACGACGAGGGCGAGCAGCACGTCGATGAGCGGCGTGACATTGATCTCGACCTGGGTCGCGGCGGCGTGGGAGCGAAACGCATCGGTCGTCATCGTCGTCTCCGTCGGCTGTGGTCGGGCAACCCGAGCCTACGCCTCCCGCTCGCGACCACGCAATCGGCATCGCGCCATCCACGCCACGGACGACGACGCCGACGCAAGGACGAAGCGCTGTTCGTGAGATGTGCGGCCAGCAATGGCCGTTCTGGATCCACGAGCCTGATGCGCTACACGCCTCGTCATGCCGTTCGTCAAAGCTGCGATCAAGGACGAAAAAAAAACGACACCGCGTTGCCGCGGTGCCGTTCGGTAGTTCCCGTGTTGGCCGACCGTCTTACTGGTCGTTGCCGCCGGTGGTCATGAAGCCGAGCTTGACCATGCCGGCCGCCTTCGCTTCCGCCATCACGGTGGCGATCTTCTGCCACTGCGTCGGCTTGTCGGCGCGGATCTGCAGCTCCGGCTGCGGGCTCTTCTGCGCGGCGACGCGCAGCTGGGCCTGCAGGATCGCATCGGTGACAGGTTCGTCGTTCCAGAACAGGTCGCCGTTCTCCTTGATGGCCAGGTCGATCGGCTCCGGCGGGTTTTCCTGCTGCACGTTCGGATTGGCCTGCGGCAGGTCGATCCGGATCTTGTGCGACATCAGGGGCGCCGTGATCATGAAGATGATCAGCAGCACCAGCATCACGTCGACGAGCGGCGTGACGTTGATTTCCGCCATCGGGCCGCCGCCCGAACCACCCGTGGTCATTGCCATGGCTTACTTCCTCGCGACGGCAACCGGAGCAGCGCCACCGTCGACGCGCGAACCGGTCGCAAAGAAATCGTGCAGGTCGTGCGCGAACTCGTCGAAGCGCGCGTAGATCACGCGGTTCTGGCGCACGAAGAAGTTGTACGCGAGCACGGCCGGGATCGCGACGAACAGACCGAACGCGGTCATGATCAGCGCTTCACCCACCGGGCCGGCGACCGCTTCCATCGAGGCGTTGCCCGACGCGGCGATCTTGATCAGCGCGTGGTAGATGCCCCACACGGTACCGAGCAGGCCGACGAACGGCGCCGACGAACCGACCGTGGCGAGCACCGTCATGCCGCCTTCGAGGCGCAGGCTCTCGCGGGCGACGGCCTGGCGCAGCGAGCGATCGATGAACTCGGAACGGTTCAGAGCCTCGACGAGGCGGCTGCCTTCGTTGCGCTGATGATGCGCGGCGGCCTGGGCGGCGTCGAGCGCGATCTTCGAGAACGGTTCGCCCTTGGGCTGTTCCTCGAGGAAGCGCACGGCGTCCTGCGCGGACGGCGTGTCCCAGAACGTGTTGATGACCTTCTCCATGCGCGCACGGATCATGCCGTTGCGCAGGAAATTGGCGACCACGAAATAGATCGACGAGATCGACATCACGCACAGCGTGATGAAGACGATCCAGCCGAGCACGTCGAAGTTCTGGATCAGATCGTGGAAGCCCATCTGGCTCATGGCCGCGGCATTGCTGCCGCCGCCGGGAGCGGGAACGACAGCAGGCTGAGCCGCTGCGGGGGTCTGAGAGGCATCTTGCTGCATGGCGTTACCTTACTCGGTCAAATTGAATTCGATGGGAACCAAGGCATACCCGGCACTGGGTCTGCCACCCTTTGAGCCCGGATTGAACTTCCAGGTCTTCACGGCTTCGATCGCTGCCTGGTCCAGCAAGCGCGAGCCGCTGGATTTTTCGACCGTCACTTCCTGTGGCGAGCCGTCGACACCGACGAGGACCTTCAACAGCACCTTGCCTTGCTGATGCTGGCGAGCGGCCTGCGGCGGATAGCGCGGCGGACGCATCTTACGGTAGCTGATGTTCTCGCTCGGTGCGATATCTTCCGGCGGCGGCGGCGGTGCCGGTGGCGCCGGCGGCGGCGCAGGCGTCGACATCGGCGTCGCTTCCTCCGTCACGATCGGCGGGGCCGGCGGCGGCGGCGGCGCCTTCGGCGGCGGCTGCACCTTTTCGATGATCTTCGGCGGCGGCTTCTTCGGCGGCTCCGGCGGCGGAGGCGGCGGCGGCGGCGGCGGCGGCGGCGGCTCGATGAACTCGACCATCACTTTCTTGTCGATGGTCTTGTCCTTCGGCGGCGGCGGGGCGACCGGGGCCATCATCATCGCGAACGCGAAGGCGTGCAGAGCGAATGCACTTGCAAACGCCGTAACGCGTCGCCAGCTGAAATCGCCGCCAGATTGATTGGTATCTGCCATCAGTATTGACCAACGAGATTGTGTCTGTGCGGCCGTCGTGGCGACGCCGTCGCTTCGCCCCGATTGCAAACCCCGAGAGGCGTAGGCGCGAGAGCTGGCCACGGTACAACAGCGAGTGCCTTCAGGACAAGCGGTTGCAGCGGACGACCTGCACGTGATTATGGAGTTGTGTAACGTTCTTCGGTGGAACCCCAGGTTCCAACGGCCGTCAGCCCTGCGCGGGGTTTGACGGCCCTCGTCCCCATTATCGTTCCACGCACGCGATTGCGGGTTGCAGCGCGTGCGCGGAACGCGTTGCTCACTTCTTCGACTTGGTGGCGCGCTTGATCTTCACGCCGCCCTTGGCGGCCCGGAGACGCTGCTCGGCCATCGTCTTCGTGCTCGCGTAGCCGGCCGCCTTCTGCCAGTCCGCGGCCGCGGCCGCGCCCTGGCCGAGGTCGTTCTTCGCATCGCCGCGCAGCAGGTAGGCCTCGCCTTCCTGGCGCAGGCCGCCGCGCGAGATCGCCTTGTCGAGCGAAGCAATGGCGTCCTGCGACTTGCCGGAATAGAACAGCAGGTAGCCGAGCTGGTAGTCGACGTTGCCGTCCTTCGACATCGGCGCGGCCTTGCCGTAGCCCTCGATCGCGCACGGGTCGTCCTCGGCCTGGGTGCAGACGTCACCCTGCAGCTTGTAGTTGTCGTAGGTACCCTGCAGCACGCCCTTGGCGAAGCCTTCCTTCATGGTCGCCGCCGCGTCCTTCGGCTTGTCGGCCTGCGCATAGAGCTTGGCGAGCTGGACGTAGTCGTCGTTGGTGGTGACCAGGCCCTGGCTCTTCGCCTTCGCCATGAGGTCGAGCGCCAACTGCTCCTTGTCGCCCTGGATGTAGACGGTCGCGAGCTGGTTGATCAGCTTCTTGTTGTTCGGGTCCTTGGCGAGCTGGCCCTTGATGAGTTCGGCGGCCTGGTCGAACTGGTTCAGTTCGAAGTAGCTCGCCATGAGGATCTGCGTCCAGCTGTCGTTCGGCTTGTCGGTCATCGACAGCGCCTTCTTCATCGTGTCGACGGCCTGCTGGAACTGGTCGACGCGGTAGTACGCATTCGCCTTCAGCGCGAGCTCGTCGGCGGTTTGCGCGCCGGTGAGCTTTTCCCATTCGGCGAGCGTCGCCAGCGCGTCCTGGTACTTCTCTTCCTGAATCTGCGTCTGCGCGAGCGCGAACACGAGCTGGAACTGGCCGTCGTTCGGCAGCGCGTCGAACGCGATCGCCTTCTTGTATTCGTCGATCGACTGCGCGCCCTTCTCCTGGTCCCAGTAGATCTGCGCCAGCAGCTGATGCGCGAAGGCCTGCGCGTACTTGCTCGCGCTGCCGTTGTCGATGACCTTCTGGATCAGCGGCAGCGCTTCGTCGGGCTTGTTCTCGTTGACGAGGTCGGCCGCCTTGTTGAGCGCGCGCTGGTCGCCCGACGACATGCTGACCTTCGGCTCCTGCCGCGTCGCATTCGGGTACTTGTTTTCTCCCTTCTTGTCCTTGGCAAATGCAACCGAGCCGCAGGCCATGGCGGCGCTGCATATCGCGACGATGAGCCACTTGGAGAGTTTCATGTCGATGCACTCCTGAACATACGAAGGACGTCGTCCATGAGTGGGCGACGAAAACGGGGCGCAGAGGGTACCCCTGTGCGCGCGAACTGCACAAGCACGCATACAGGACTTCACATGCTGCTGCGCAGCATGGAGCGTGGCCGCATGCGGCCACGCCCCCATTCAGACGTCGAGGTTGGCGACGCGCAACGCGTTCTGTTCGATGAAGTCGCGGCGCGGCTCGACCACGTCGCCCATCAGCGTCGAGAAGATCTGGTCGGCGGCCACCGCGTCCTCGATGCTGACCTGCAACAGGCGGCGCGTGTCCGGGTTGACCGTGGTATCCCACAGCTGCTCCGGGTTCATTTCGCCGAGGCCCTTGAAGCGCTGGATCGTCCGGCCGCGCTTGGCTTCCTCCATGAGCCATTCGTAGGCTTCGCCGAAGTTCGGGACGGCGCGGACCTTGCCGCCGCGGCGCACCTGCGCACCCGGCTGGATCAGCCCCGCGAGCTGAGTCGCGGCATCGACGATCGGCCGGAACTCGGGGGCGGCGAGGAAGGTCGCCGGCAACAGCTGGGTATGGCGCAGGCCGTGCTGGTCGCGCTCCACGACCAGCGCGGCGGCGTGCTCGGCCGTCGCGGGCTGGACCCGCAACGTGTAGCGCGGGCGACCGAGTCCTGAGCTCGACAGTGCGGCGGACAGGCGGTCGGTCCACGCTTGCAGCGCGACGGGATCCTGCCAGCCTTCGCTCGTGAACGGCGCGTCGATGAGCGCATGCAGGAACGCGGCGTCGAAGCGGAAGGAGAGGCGATCGATCTGGTCGAGCGCCGCGCGGTAGACGCCCATGAGCTTCTCGAGTCCGGCGCCGCTCACCGGCGGTGCGTCCGCGCTGTAGGCGAGTTCGGCCCCATCGACTGCATTCGAGATGAGATACGCGTTGAGCGCGGTATCGTCCTTGAGGTAGAGCTCCTGCTTGCCCTGCTTGAGCTTGTACAGCGGCGGCAGGCCGATGTACACGTGGCCGCGTTCGATCAGCGCCGGCATCTGGCGGTAGAAGAACGTGAGCAGCAGCGTGCGGATGTGCGAACCGTCGACATCCGCGTCGGTCATGATGATGATGCGGTGGTAGCGCAGCTTGTCGACGTTGAATTCGTCCTTGCCGATGCCGGTTCCGAGCGCGGTGATGAGGGTGCCGACTTCGGCCGAGCTCAGCATGCGATCGAAGCGCGCGCGCTCGACGTTGAGGATCTTGCCCTTGAGCGGCAGGATCGCCTGGTTCTTGCGGTTCCTGCCCTGCTTGGCCGAACCGCCCGCCGAGTCACCCTCGACGATGAACAGTTCCGACAGCGCGGGATCCTTCTCCTGGCAGTCGGCCAGCTTGCCCGGCAGGCCGGCGATGTCGAGCGCGCCCTTGCGGCGGGTCATTTCGCGCGCCTTCCGCGCCGCTTCGCGCGCGCGGGCCGCGTCGACGACCTTGGCCGCGATCGCCCTCGCCTCGTTCGGGTTCTCGAGCAGGAATTCCTCGAGTTTCTGGTTGACGATCGACTCGACGATGCCCTTGACCTCGCTCGAGACGAGCTTGTCCTTGGTCTGCGACGAGAATTTGGGATCGGGCACCTTCACCGACAGCACGGCGATCAGGCCTTCGCGCATGTCGTCGCCCGAGAGCGCGACCTTGGCGGTTTTCTGCAGGCCGGCCGACTCGATGTAGTTCGACAGCGTGCGCGTGAGCGCCGCGCGGAAGCCCGCAAGGTGGGTGCCGCCGTCGCGCTGCGGGATGTTGTTGGTGAAGCAGAACACCGTCTCCTGGTAGGCGTCGGTCCACTGCATGGCGACGTCGACGGTGGTGCCCTCGTGCTGCGCGCTGAAGCCGACGACCTGCGGATGCAGCGGCGTCTTCAGCTGGGCCAGGTGCTCGACGAACGAACGGATGCCGCCCTCGTACTCGAAGACGTCGCACTTGTCGGTGCGCTCGTCGATGAGCTCGATCTTGACGCCCGAATTGAGGAACGACAGTTCGCGCAGGCGCTTGGCGAGGATGTCGTAGTGGAATTCGACCGTCGAGAACGTCGCCGGGCTCGGATGGAACCGCACCGTCGTGCCCCGCTTCGTCGAGGGACCGACGACCTTGAGCGGATACATCGGCTCGCCGAGCGCGTATTCCTGCTGGTGTTCGTGGCCGTCGCGGTAGATCGTGAGCCACAGGTGGTCGGACAGCGCGTTGACGACGGAGACGCCGACGCCGTGCAAGCCACCGGACACCTTGTAGCTGTTGTCGTCGAATTTGCCGCCGGCGTGCAGCACGGTCATGACCACTTCGGCAGCGGAGCGGCCCTCTTCCGGCTGGATGTCCACGGGAATGCCGCGGCCATTATCCGCGACGCTGACCGAGCCATCCGAATGGATCGTGACGACAACGTGGTCGCAATAGCCCGCCAGTGCCTCGTCGATCGAGTTGTCGACGACCTCGAACACCATGTGGTGGAGGCCGGTGCCGTCATCGGTGTCGCCGATGTACATGCCCGGCCGCTTGCGCACGGCCTCGAGGCCCTTCAAGACCTTGATCTTGCTTGAATCGTATTGGTCGGTCATTCGGTCTCCGGGCGCGACGGGCCCAGCCCGCCGGTAGCGAGCCAAAGCCGGATATTCAATCGAACAATTATAGCAGCCGTGCGCCTATGACAGCCGCTCCACGCGACCTTGTTCCACGTGGAACCTCGCCGGGTCCGGCACGATGCCTTCGAGGGCCGAAGGCTCCTCGGTGCCCGTCAGCAACACCTGGGCGCCGCTCCGGGCCACCGAGCGCAGCAGGCGGCGCTGGTGTTCCACATCGACCTCCGAAGCGAGGTCGTCCAGACAGATGATCGGCCACTCCCCTTCCTGCGCGGCGAAAAGACGCGCCTGCGCCAGCACGAAAGCGAACGCGCCGAGCTTCTGCTGTCCGCGCGAAAGGTGATCGCGCCGGCGAGCAGCCTCGAACCCCACCGACCAGTCCGCCCGGTGCGGCCCGCGGCTCGTGTGTCCGCGCGCGAGGTCGCGCTCCATGCGGTCGGCGAGGGTACGCTCCAGCGAGGCGGAATCATCGAAGCCCGGCTCGAACTCGATCGTCGGTTCGCCAAGTTCCGGCAACAGCTCGACCAGCAGCCCGCGTACATACGGCACGAGGGTGTCGAAATAGGCGCGTCGCATTGCCGCGAGCGGCTCGGCCGCACGGGCGAGCTCGTGATCCCAGGGTGCGAGCTCGCTCCGATCGACCAGGCGGCGCAGCAGGGCGTTGCGTTGTTTGAGCACACGCTGGTATCGGCGCCACACCGACAGGAACGCATGTTCCACGTGGAACACTCCCCAGTCGAGGTAGCGGCGCCGCTCATCCGATGCGCCCGCGATGAGTTCGTGCGAACCCGGTTCGAAGCAGAGCACCGCGGTCCGACGCAGCAGGTCGGCAATCGCGACGTCCGCACCATCGACCTTGGCGACGAGCCCCCGTGCGGTGCGCGCGAGGCCCACCCGGCTGCGCCCGCCCGCGAATTCGACCTCGCCGAAGACGGCGTAACCACCGCTGCCGTCGCGCGCGAGCGCCTCGCGCGCCGCGGTACGAAAGCTCCGGCCGTGGGACAGGAGATACGCTGCCTCGAGCAGCGATGTCTTGCCGGCGCCGTTCGGTCCCGTGAACACGTTCCAGCCCGGCGCAAGCGCGAACTCGGCACGCGCGAGGACGCGCAGGTTTTCGATTCGTAGTTCGCGCAGGTTCATGCCGGGCGGCGCACGCTTTTGCATGCGCCCCCAAGTGGCGCGCCGTCCTGCGTCAGAGGCGCAGCGGCATGATCACGTGCCGCGTGTCGTCGGAGTCGGGCTTGCGCACGAGGCAGCTCGATTGACCGTCGCGCAGGCACAGCAGGACCTCGTCGCCCGTGACCGCGCCGAGCGCGTCGAGCAGGTAGTTGACGTTGAAGCCGACGCTGAGATCGGACACGCCGGTGCGTGCCTCGACCTCCTCCACCGCTTCTTCCTGCTCCGGATTGTGGGCGACGACGCGCACGCGGTTCGGCGCAACCTCGATCTTCACGCCGCGGTACTTCTCGTTCGAAAGGATCGCCGCTCGTTGCAGCGCCGCGCGCATCTCGTCGCGCTGCAGGCGTACTTCCTTGTCGGCGCCGATCGGGATGACGGCCTCGTAGTCCGGGAAGCGCCCATCGATGAGCTTCGACGTGAACGTGACGTCGCCACGCCGCACGCGCAGGTGATTGCGTGCGAACTCGAGCTCGACCACGCCATCGCCGGTTTCGAACAGGCCCTGCAGTTCGTTGATGCCCTTGCGCGGCACGATCACCTGGCGCGGCGACGCGACTTTCGACTCGAGCTTCGCTTCCGCGAGCGCAAGCCGATGGCCGTCGGTCGCGACGCAGCGCAGCGCCTGTTCGCGCAGGTCGAGCAACATGCCGTTGAGGTAGTAACGCACGTCCTGGTGCGCCATCGCGAAACTGGTGCGGTCCATCAGTTCCTTCAGGGTAGCTTCGGGTAGCGCCACCCGTTCGACGAGCTCGATCGAATCAATCGTCGGGAACTCCGTCGCCGGCAGCGTCGCAAGGGTGAAGCGGCTACGCCCGGCGCTCACGGTGACGCGCTCGCCGTTCTGCTCGAACTTGATGCGGCACCCGTCAGGAAGCGCGCGGCAGATATCGAACAGCTTGCGGGCCGGAACCGTCACTTCGCCGGCGTCGAGATCGTCGGCTTCGGTCCGCGCAACCATTTCGACTTCGAGGTCGGTTCCGGTCAGCGCGACGCCACTGCCGTCGACAACGACGAGCAGGTTAGCCAGGACCGGCAGCGTCTGCCGCCGTTCCACCACGCCAACCACGTGTTGCAGCCGCTTGAGGAGAGCTTCGCGCTGGATGCTGAATCGCATGGTCTGCCGTTCCTGTCTTTGGTTTTTATGTGGAGCGTTGGTGGCTGCTGGTGCTGTGTACAACCTGCCGAAGCGCAATTAATCTGTAAAAATCATACGCTTACGGAGAAATGACGCACTGTAGAACCTGCCGTGCCGCCTGTGGGTCAACTGTGGATAATATTCGCGTCGACCGTCCGGCACAGCTTTTCCACAGGCTACGCCCGTACTTCTTCACTCGGTCAGCGTGCGCACGAGTTTTTCCCAGTCCTGTCGCAGCTTGCCGTCGGTTTCCCGCAAGTCCCGGATCGTGCGGCACGCGTGCAGCACCGTCGTGTGGTCGCGGCCGCCGAATGCGTCGCCGATTTCAGGCAGGCTGTGCTCGGTCAGCTCCTTGGCGAGTCCCATCGCCATCTGCCGCGGCCGCGCAATCGATCGGCTGCGCTTCTTCGACAAGAGGTCCGCCAGGCGCAGCTGGTAGTAGTCTGCCACGGTCTTCTGGATGTTAGGGATCGTGATCGCCTGGGCGTGCACGGTGAGCAGATCGCGCAGCGTTTCCTGCGCGAATTCGCTGCTGATGCGGCGCCCCTCGAAGTTCGCGCGCGCGACGAGCGTATTGAGCGCGCCCTCGAGGTCGCGCACGTTCGAGCGCATGCGCTTGGCCATCAGCGTGGCGACCTCTTCCGGCAACTCGACGCCCTTCGCCTGGGCCTTCGCCAGCACGATCGCGGCGCGCGTTTCGAAATCCGGCGGTTCGATCGCGACCGACAGGCCCCAACCAAGTCGCGACTTCAGTCGCGGCTCGAGGTTGTCGACTTCCTTCGGGTAGCGATCGCAGGTCAGGATGATCTGCTGCTTGCCCTCGAACAGCGCGTTGAACGTGTGGAAGAATTCTTCCTGCGTCGTGTTCTTGCCGGCGAAGAACTGGATGTCGTCGATGAGCAGGGCGTCGACGGAGCGGAACCGCCGCTTGAAATCGTCCATGCCCTTCTGCTGCAGCGCGCGCACCATGCCGCTCACGAACTGCTCCGAGCGCAGGTAGAGAATCTTCACGCCCGGCTTGTTCGTGCGCATCAGGTTGCCCGCGGCATGCATCAGATGCGTCTTGCCGAGGCCGGTGCCACCGTACAGCAGCAGCGGGTTGTAGGCGCGGCCCGGATTCATCGCGACCTGGGTCGCGGCGGCCTTGCCGAGCTGGTTCGACTTGCCCTCGACGAAGTTCTCGAACGTGTAATTGGGATCGAGGTTGGAATCGGGAACGGCCGCGCGCTCGGGCGCGTTGCGCGGTCGCGCCGTGGGCCGGCCGACGCCACGCTCGGGCGAGCGCGCACCGACCTGCACGTCGACGGCGACCGGGCCGTCGCACAGGTGTTCGAGCACCTCGAGGATCGGCGCCAGGAATCGCTCGCGCACCGTCTCCATCGTGTACGCGTTCGGCGCCCACAGCGTGAAGCCGGACTCCTCCTCGCTGACCTGCAGGGGGGCCAGGTAGGTATGCAGATCCTCTGCGCTGAATTCCGCCTCGAGGCGGGATAGACAGCGGCGCCAAAGTTCGCTCATTGCAGGGTGTATTTCCGGATGCGGGCAGCGAGCCGACCGGAACGGTGGCTCGCGCGGGAATGGGGCAAGATGCGAAAGTCTAGCAGCACGCCGGCATGGACCCGCCTGCAGACCGGCGCCGCGCCGGTCCCTCGCCTTGACACGGACCCGGGCCGCCGCCTACCATCCGCGCCCTTTTCCATTCAGCAAGTTGGCGTACCCACATGGCCACCAAGCGCACTTACCAGCCGAGCAACCTCAAGCGCGTCCGCGACCACGGCTTCCGTGCGCGCATGAAGACCCGTGGCGGCCGCAAGGTCATCAACGCCCGTCGCGCCAAGGGTCGCAAGCGCCTGGCCGTCTGACGCGGCCGCGAAGCTCCGGATGGCGCCCGCAACCTTCCCGCGCGCGGCGCGCCTGCTGACCCCTCGTGATTTCGCCCGGCTGCGCAGCGACAGCCGGCGCGTCGCCACCCGCCATCTCACCGCCCAAGTCGCCACGCGCGACACGGACGGTGCGCGCCTCGGCCTCGCCGTTTCCCGCAAGGTTTCCAAGAGCGCGGTGCATCGCAACCGGATCAAGCGGATTGCGCGCGACAGCTTCCGACGCCACCGCGACAGCCTGCCGGCGGTCGACATCCTCGTGATCGCGCGCAGCAGTGCCGACCTCGAGGACAACCCGAGCCTGCACGCCGAGTTCGCACGCCTCTGGCAGCGCATCGCGGCGTTGAACGGCGCGGATGCGGCCGGCACAATGCGCGACTGACTTTCCAGCGCCGCGCTTCAGGCGCGAGCACTTTCGATCCAGCCCCCAGGCAGTGACGGCAGCGCGACGCGCGACCGCCTGCCGCCCGGCGCCACATGCCCAGGCCGAACGTTCCTATGACGAGTCCGCGCAACTTCCTGCTGATCGCCCTGCTGTTCATCGGCTACCTGCTCTGGATGCAGTGGCAGGAGGACTACGACAAGGTTCCCGCCACCACCGCCGGCGCGCCTGCCGCGGCGGTCGACGGCGCGCCGACCGCGCCGGTCACGGTTCCTGATGGCGCCGACGTGCCGAGCGCGAGCGGCAGCGCCGCCCCGGCGCCCTCGCCGGCCACGCCCGACGCCGCGGCGAACGCATCGGGCGAGCGCGTCGTCGTCACCACCGACGTGCTGCGCGTCGAGATCGACACGCGCGGCGGCAACGTCGTCGTCGCCGACCTGCTCGCCTACCCGCTGCAGCCGAAGGACTACGCCCATCCCAAGCGCCTGCTCGACAGCAGCGCGGCGGGCTTCTTCGTCGCGCAGAGCGGCCTCGTCAGCGCGGGCGGCGCGGCGCCCGACCACCAGGCGCAATACAGCGCGGAAAAGAACGCCTATTCGCTCGCCGACGGCAGCGACACGATCGAGGTGCCGCTGAGCTGGAGCGATGCATCCGGCATCGCCGTGCGCAAGGTGTTCGTATTCAAGCGCGGCAGCTACGTCATCGACCAGCGCCAGGAAATCAGCAACAAGGGCGGCGTGGCGTGGAGCGGCAATGCCTATCGCCAGCTGCAGCGCGTGCCGCCCGTCATCGACACCAGCGGCATCAAGGGCTACAGCAACATCGAGCGCTACAGCTTCGTCGGCGCGGCGTGGTACAGCCCGGCCGACAAGTTCCAGAAGCTCAAGTTCGACCAGTTCGCCAAGGAGCCGCTCGACAAGCCGATCGCCGACGGCTGGGCCGCGATGCTGCAGCACTACTTCTTCGCGGCATGGATCCCCGCGCAGGGCGAGAACGACCAGTACTCGACCAAGACCTACGTCGCCCACGCGGCCGACGGCAGCGCGGCCAACCGCTATCTCATCCGCACGCAGTCGCCGCCGATCAGCGTCGCGCCGGGCGCGACCTACACCGATGCCGCGCGCCTCTATGTCGGCCCGAAGCTGCAGAGCACGCTCGACCAGATCGCCCCGGGCCTCAGCCTCACGGTCGACTACGGCATGTTCACGGTGATCGCCGAGCCGCTGCACTGGCTGCTCGCGCAACTGCACAAGCTCACCGGCAACTGGGGTTTCGCGATCATACTGCTCGTGCTGATCATCAAGGCGCTGTTCTTCAAGCTCAGCGAGACGCAGTACCGCTCCGGCGCGAAGATGCGCAAGCTGCAGCCGCGAATGCAGGCGCTGAAGGAGCGCTACGGCGACGATCGCCAGAAGATGAACATGGCGATGATGGAGTTGTACCAGAAGGAAAAGGTGAACCCGCTCGCGGGCTGCCTGCCGATGCTGGTGCAGATCCCGGTATTCTTCGCCCTGTACTGGGTGTTGCTGGAGAGCGTGGAGCTGCGCCAGGCGCCGTTCATCGGCTGGATCCAGAACCTCACCGCGCCCGATCCCTACTACGTGCTGCCCGTGCTCAACGGCCTCGTCATGATCGCGACGACGATGCTCACGCCGAGCGCGGGCATGGACCCGACGCAGGCGAAGATGATGAAGATCATGCCGGTCGTGTTCTCGGTGCTGTTCGCGTTCTTCCCCGCCGGCCTCGTCCTCTACTACACGGTCAACGGCGGCCTCGGCCTGCTGCAGCAGTGGATCATCACGCGCCGCATCGACGCCGGCGAGAAGGCGGCCGCGGCCTGATGCGATGAGCGGGCGCGCCGACACGATCGCAGCCGTGGCGACCGCGCCCGGCGCGGGCGGCGTCGGCGTGCTGCGCGTATCGGGCGATCGCGCCGGCGAGATCGCCCGCGCCGTGCTCGGCCGCGCGCCGCGCGCGCGACACGCGCACTACGCCGCGTTCCGCGCCGCCGACGGCGGCGTCATCGATCGCGGCATCCTGCTGTGGTTTCCCGCGCCGCATTCCTACACCGGCGAAGACGTGCTCGAACTGCAGGCGCACGGCAGCCCGGTCGTGCTGCGCATGCTGCTCGCGCGCCTCGTCGAACTCGGCGCGCGCCACGCGCGCGCGGGCGAGTTTTCCGAACGTGCATTCCTCCACGGCCGCATCGACCTCGCCCAGGCCGAAGCCGTCGCCGACCTCATCGCGAGCGGCTCGGAAGCGGCCGCGCGCGCGGCGCAGCGCAGCCTCGAGGGTGAGTTCTCCACGCGCGTGCACGCGCTCGCCGAGCGCGTCGTGCGCCTGCGCGTGTGGATCGAAGCCGCGATCGATTTCCCCGAAGAGGAGATCGACTTCCTGAAGGCGCCGGAACTCGCTGCCGAAGTCGACGCGACGCGCGGCGACCTGCACGCGTTGCTCGGCGAGACGCGCCGCGGCGTGCGCCTCGCCGACGGCCTGCACGTCGTCATCGTCGGCCGGCCCAACGTCGGCAAGTCGAGCCTGCTCAACGCACTCGCCGCGAGCGAGCGCGCGATCGTCACCGACGTCGCCGGCACCACGCGCGACGTGCTGCGCGAAACGATCGACCTCGATGGCATCGCGCTGACCCTGGTCGACACCGCCGGCCTGCGCGACGCTGCCGACGTGGTCGAACGCGAAGGCATCCGCCGCGCACGCGGCGAGCTCGAACGCGCCGACCTCGCGGTGCTCGTCAGCGACGACGGCGATGCGGCGCGCGACCTCGATCTGCTGCGCACGATCCCGTCGCGTGCGGTGCGCGTCGTCGTGCACAACAAGATCGACCTCGCCGGCACGCGCGCGCATCGCGAGGAGCGCGACGGCATCGTCCACCTGTGGTTGTCGGCGCGCTCGCGCGAAGGCCTCGACGGCCTCGTCGCGGAACTGCGACGTCATGCCGGAGCAGGCGAAAGCGACGCCGGCGCGTTCACCGCGCGGGCGCGCCACGTCGCCGCGCTCGAGCGCGCCCGCGCGCATTTCGACGCAGCGGTCGCCGCGCTCGCCGAGCGCAACGCCGGTGAACTGGCCGCGGAAGACCTGCGCCGCGCGCACGACGCGCTCGGCGAGATCACCGGCGAAGTCAGCGCCGACGATCTCCTCGGCGAGATCTTCTCGTCGTTCTGCATCGGGAAGTGAGGTTGGGTCCAGGGACATCTACTGGAGTCT
Organism: Dokdonella fugitiva; assembly: GCF_004342425.1. Lineage (GTDB taxonomy): Bacteria > Pseudomonadota > Gammaproteobacteria > Xanthomonadales > Rhodanobacteraceae > Dokdonella_A > Dokdonella_A fugitiva. The sequence continues at coordinate 988,371 of NZ_SLWQ01000001.1, forward strand.
GCTAATGTGCCTGTAATCCGCGTAAACAAAGGGATTTTTGTCTACTGAGTGATTTGGTGATGCAGTCAAAGCCATCGCTGTTCGGGTCCATATATGGGTGCAAGTTCACCGAATGGCCTGACTATTGACTTTCATGGACCCAAAGGAGGGTCCATGTCTCTCACAGATACCGCACTCAAGGCGCTCAAGCCCAAGGACGCCTCGTACATCGTCAGCGACGATCGCGGGCTGTACGTCGAGGTGCTGCCGAGTGGCAGCATCGTCTGGCGTTATCGCTATAGGCTGGACGGCAAACGGGAAAAGCTCACACTCGGCAAGTACCCGGCCCTTACCCTGAAGAACGCCCGGCTGAAGCGGGACGAAGCGGCCCACCAAGTGGCGATGGGAGAGTCGCCGGCAAAGAAGAAGCAGCAGGAGAAAGTGGCTGGAGCAGAAGACGCTACCGTGGCCGAGTTCGCCGAGCGCTTCTTCAAGGACATCCAGTCACGCGATCGCAAGAACGTGACCATGTCCCGGCGCTATCTGGAAAAGGACATCCTGCCGCACATCGGCAGCAAGCCGGTCAGGGACATCACCGCCGAGGATGTGCGCAGCGTCATCTGGCGCAAGAAGGCGCAAGGTTTCGACGCCGCCGCTGGCCAGGTGCGTGGCCTGCTCAAGCGCATGTTCGACTACGCGCTGACCTGTGGCCTGATCCAGGCCAACCCGGTCATGGCCTTGCCGATGCGGCACGTCTACCGCGCCGCCGCCCGCGACCGGGCGCTGACGCCGGACG
>NZ_SLWQ01000001.1:989155-996640 GCF_004342425.1 Dokdonella fugitiva
GCTCTTCCGATCTAGACCTCCAACATCCGCCGCCAGTTCAAGATCGCCTTCCAGTTGATCCTGATGACCCTGGTGCGCAAGTCCGAGCTGATGTTGGCGCAGTGGAAGGACGTGCACCTGGACGAAGGCGAATGGCACATCCCGGTCGAGAACTCCAAGACCGGCAAGCCACACATCGTCTACCTGTCCACCCAGGCGCAGACGCTGTTCAAGGAACTCAAGCCGCTGGCCAGCAGTAGTGACTGGGTATTGCCAGGGCGTGGCACCTTGGCCAAGCCCTTCGCCAGCAATGCACTGAACCAGGCGCTGAAGGTGTCCTTGCAGGGGCAGGAGATTCCTGCCTTTACCATCCACGACTTGCGGCGCACCGCATCGACGTTGCTGCACGAACAGGGCTGGCCTTCGGACGTGGTAGAGAAGGCGCTGAACCACACCATCGGCGGCGTGCGTGGGGTCTACAACCGGGCCGAGTACGCCGAGCAGCGGCGGGAGATGTTGCAGGCGTGGTCGGACTACATCGACGGGTTGGCGCCGTCGGGGAATCTGGTGATCGGTGTCGCTTCGGCTTGAGGGCGGCCTTTTCCTTTCCCGGGTAGGGCCCTTGTCCCTTAGGCGCCACTCCCTTGCCTTCCCTTTGCGTTCAGAGCCTTGCTGTCGGGGCAGTTATCAACCATTGGTTGACAACTACCTTGGGTGCTTCGGTTAGCCATGCTTGCTGAGCAAGGCTCACATGGCCTGTTTTGCGCTCAGGAAATGGGGTAGCCAAGCGATTAAACGGGGTATTTTCCATTAAATGCCCCGTTTAAATGGTACGATTACCCCATTTCCACAGCTTGGGCCTGCCTTCCATGCACTCGCTTACCCCCGAGTACCTTGCCGCGCTTCGCTTCGACGGCACCCAGGCGGCCACGCTGCGCTCGCTGGGTGAGTACCAGGGCAAACAGCAACTCTACGCCGCACAGTCACCCCAAGCCCTTAAGGGCCTGCGCCAGATCGCGGTGGTGGAGTCCACCGAGTCATCCAACCGGCTGGAAGGCGTCGTCGTAGCGCCTTCGCGGTTGAAGTCTCTGGTCGTCCGCAATGCAACGCCAAAGAGCCGCTCCGAACAGGAAATCGCCGGCTACCGTGATGCCCTGGCGCTGATCCACGAATCGGCCGCGCACATGCCCTTCAGCGAGGGCGTAGTGCTGCAACTGCACACCCTGCTGTACCGCTACATGCCGCAGACGGGCGGGCGCTGGAAGGCTACCAACAACGACATCATCGAACGTCATCCTGACGGTACGTCGCGTTTGCGCTTCCAGCCGGTGGCTGCGCACCTGACGCCGATGGCCATGGCCGATCTGACCGGGCGCTACGCCACCGCCCTGGACCAGCACCTGGCCGACCCTCTGGTGCTGGTGCCGCTGGCGATGCTCGACTTCCTGTGCATCCACCCTTTCCCCGATGGCAATGGCCGCATGTCCCGCCTGCTGACCCTGCTGCTGCTCTACCACTTCGACTATGCCGTGGGCCGCTACATCAGCTTGGAACGCATCTTCGAAGATACCAAGGAAAGCTATTACGAGACGCTGGAAGCCAGCTCGCAGGGCTGGCACCAGGGGCAGCACGACGTCAAGCCCTGGCTCGATTACTTCTGGGGTGCCTTGCTGCGGGCCTACCGTGAGTTCGAGGAGCGTGTCGGCACCATCGAGCGTGGCCGTGGCAGCAAAGGCGACCGGGTGCGTGCGGAAGTCCTGGGGCGCACCCTGCCGTTCTCGATTTCCGAGATTGAAGAGGCCTGCCCAGGCGTCAGCAGGGAAATGGTGCGGCTGGTGCTGCGGGCGATGAAATCAGAGGGGTTGATCGAATCGACTGGCAAGGGGCGAGGGGCGAAATGGCAACACATCTCGACGGGCGCCACTGGCCGTACGGCACAGCTGCCAAGCGGGCACAGAATGGATCAGTGAGGACTCTCCATGGATAACGTTTTCCAGTTCCGCGACCAGCTCATCGAACGATACGGCAGCTTTTCCCGCAGTTTCGTTCGCATCGCTGCGCCTGATATCCAGGCCGAGGTCGAGCACCAATATGCGCAAGGCCGCTATTGGCCCGAGCCCCTGGTGCAGATCAACCCGAATTACCAGCGCCAGGGCACGGTGCAGCAACTGGTAGAGCAGGGGGTCTTGCATACTGCCTGCGCAGGGATCTTCCAGGTCGGGAAGTCTGAAGGTTCGCCAGAACCCCTGCATCTTTACAAGCACCAGATGGAAGCCCTGGCCAAAGGCCAGGAACGCCAAAGCTATGTGGTACGACCGGAACGGGGTCGGGGAAGTCCCTGTCCTTTTTCATACCGATCATCGACCGCATTCTCAAGGCCAGGCAATCCGATGGCAAAGCACGTACCAGGGCCATTGTCATCTATCCGATGAATGCCCTGGCCAACAGCCAGCTGGAAGAGCTCGACAAGTTCCTGCATGGCTATGCGCCAGAGCACCGCCCCTTCACCGTCAAGCGCTACACCGGCCAGGAAAGCCAGACGGAACGCCGCGCCATCGCGGATGAACCGCCCGATATCCTGCTCACCAACTTCATGATGCTGGAGTACATCCTCACGCGCTTCGACGAAGTGGATCGGCGCGTGGTGGAACACTGCGAAGGACTTGAGTTCCTGGTGCTGGATGAGCTGCACACCTATCGCGGTCGCCAGGGCGCGGACGTTGCCTTGCTGGTGCGGCGCCTGCGAGAGCGCTTGAAAGCCGAGCAACTGGTCTGCATCGGCACGTCGGCCACCATGTCCAGCAGAGGTAGCCAGGCCGATCGCAACCGCGTGGTAGCTGATGTGGCCAGCAAACTTTTTGGCACCCGGATCAGCGAGCATGACGTCATCGGCGAGACCCTGGAGCGCGTCACCAACCCGCTCAAGGACGTCAACGCCATCCGCACGGAACTACCGGCGGCCATTGCGCGAGATCAGGATACCTGGGCTGATTTCGACGCTTTTCGCAATGATCCGTTGGCCATCTGGGTGGAACTGAACCTGGGTATCGAACTGCCTGCCGACGAGCCTCCCAGGCGGGCGAGACCCATGATGTTGGAAGAGGCCAGCCGCCGTCTCGCCGAAGACGCGGGCTGTCAGCCTGAGGCCGCTCGCACCGCCCTGCAGCGCTTTCTGGTGGCTGCCCATGATGTGCGCACGCCCCAGGGCAGGCCGCCTTTCGCGTTCAAGCTGCACCAGTTCATCAGCGGTCCCGGCAAGGTGCTCACCACCCTGGAAGAACGCGGCAAACGCCATGTCACGCTCGATGCCCAGCGCTTCGCGCCGGGGCGCCAGCAAGAGAATGTGCTGCTTTATCCCACGCACTTCTGCCGCGATTGCGGTCAGGAATACCTGCCTGTCTGGCACGCACAGCAACCGGTCAGCTTCAGCCCGCGTGAAATCGACGATATCGCGGCAGAAGACGACGCCAGCTATGGCTTCCTGTGCCCTCTGGCGCCCGGGCAGCAATACGGCGGCCTGCTCGAAGACCTGCCGGAAACCTGGATCGACCTCAGCCGTAGCGAACCCAAAATCAAGCCAGCCTACAAGAATGCCGTTCCCTATAGGGTCACGGTCGATGCCAAAGGGCAAACGGGCTCGGGGGTAGAGTTCTGGTTCATTCCGGGAAAGTTCCGCTTTTGTCTGAACTGCGGCACGACACATGAAGCCCACGGCAAGGATGCCAACCGCCTTTCCAGCCTGTCCGGCGAAGGCCGCTCCTCGGCCACCACCATGATTGCCCTGGCCGCCTTGCAGCAACTGTTTGCACTGCCCGAACCGGTACCGGGCCAGCCCGATCCGCGCAAGTTGCTTGGGTTTACCGACAACCGCCAGGATGCCGCGCTGCAGGCGGGGCATTTCAACGACTTCATCTTCCTGCTGACCCTGCGCGCCGGCTTGATCGGCGCCCTCCAGGGCAGCGGCGGCCAGCTCGACGAAGAACACCTGGCCGAAAGCGTCTTCAAGGCCCTCGGCTTTCAAGGCGTCGATGAAGCGACCTTGGTGGAGTATCTGCGCACACCCAAGCTCATGGGGCTGGCACGGCAGGAGGCGCAACGCACCTTGCGCTTCATCATTGCCTACCGACTGCTGCGTGATCTGCGGCGTGGCTGGCGCTTCAACAACCCGAATCTGGATCAGCTCGGCCTATTGCAGATTCGATACCGAGATCTGGACGCCTTTTGTGCTGACGCCGGCATTTTTGCCGCCAACAGCACCTTGAACAGACTGACGGCGCAGCAGCGAGCCATTCTGTACGAATTGCTGTTCGACACCTTGTGCCGCCATCTGTGCCTGGAAAGCCGTTACCTCGACCCGGTCGAGCAGGACAAGGCACGCACCAGCGCCCACACCTACCTGAATGAGCGTTGGGCATTCGCTCCCGACGAGAAACTCGATACCGGCCGCTATCTCATCCTCGGCAAGCGCCCGGAATACAAGGGCAAGCCGCGCACCGACCTGGTGACGGGCGGCCCACGCTCCCGCCTGTTGCGGCAAATCAAGACAAACAAACTCTGGCGAGACAGTGCCTGCGCCGGCGACGTGGCGCAGTGGAAAGATGTTGAGTGGGCCGAACTGATCGAAGACATGCTCAAGGCAGCCAGCAACTATGGTTATGTGCAAAAACATGCCATTGATTCGCAGCTTGCAGGCTGGCGCCTGAACGCCGCTGCCCTGGACTGGTGCCTGATGGCCGATGAGCCGCAGGCCGACGGTAGCCGCATCAACCGCTATTTCCGCGCCCTGTACCTCGGCATCGCCGACCTGCTGCATCGGCCCTCGCATCCGCTGTTCGACTTCGAGGCCCAGGAACACACGGCCCAGGTGGATGCGCCGCGCCGGCAACTGCTGGAACAGCGCTTCCGCTACACCGAAAAAGACAGGCAGGATTGGGCGCAGAACCCGGCCCACGAAGCGCCGTTGGAACGTCTGCCGGTGATGTTCTGCTCACCCACCATGGAACTGGGCGTGGATATCTCCGCGCTCAACACCGTGTACCTGCGCAACGTACCGCCGACCCCCGCCAACTACGCCCAGCGCAGCGGCCGTGCCGGCCGCTCGGGGCAGCAGGCGCTGGTCATCACCTACTGCGCGGCGCTCAGTCCGCACGACCAGTGGTTCTTCCACAATGCCAACGAGATGGTGCATGGCGTCGTGCGCGCACCCACACTGGATCTGGCCAACCGCGACCTGATCGACAGCCACCTGCAAGCGGTCTGGCTGGCCAGCACCCAGGTACCACTAGATGACAGCATTGCGCCCATGCTGGATCTCGACCAGCCCGGCAAACCACTGAAGCAGCCCTTGCACGAAGCGCTACAGGCGCAGACCGTCCAGCAGCGGGCCCTGGCCAGCGCTGGTCGGGTCATCGATCAGCTCAAGGACGAGCTGGCGGGCAGCGCTTGGTTCACGCCTGACTACGTGCACCAGGTCATCACCAGGGCACCAAAGGCATTCTCCGATGCGCTGGAACGCTGGCGCGTGCTGTTCGATGCCACCCGCCAACAGATGGATATGGCCGACCGCATCGTCAAGAGCCATACCGCCTCGCACACCGAGCGCCAGAATGCCCAGCGCCGCTACGGCGACGCCGCACGCCAGTACGCCGTCTTGCTCAAGTCCGGCAACGGCCAGAACAACGACTTCTACACCTACCGCTACCTGGCCAGCCAGGGCTTCCTGCCCGGCTACAACTTCCCGCGCCTGCCGCTGATGGCCTGGATTCCCGCCAGCGGCAAGCAGACGGCCAATGGCAAGGACGACGAAGGCAGCATGGTCAGCCGGCCGCGCTTCCTGGCCCTGTCCGAATTCGGCCCGCGCAGCCTCATTTATCACCAGGGCCGCATGTACCGCGTGGTGCGCGCCAAGCTCAACGTCGGCAACAGCGACCACATTTCCGGCAACAGCCAGTTGGCCACCATTGCCTCGCTGGTGTGCAGCCAGTGCGGCTACGGCCATCTCGGCGAGCAGGGCGGCGAACAGCCGCTGGTCAATCGCTGCGAGAACTGCGACGCCTTGCTCACCGAGCACGATTGGGTGCGCGAGCTCTACCGCATCGAGACCGTGGAGACGGTGGTCACCGAACGCATCTCCATCAACGACGAGGAACGCCAACGTCAGGGCTTCGAGCTGCAAACCACCTATCGCTTCCTGCCCGGCCCCGATGGCCGTATCCAGCAGCAGAAGGCCACGATCCAACAAGGCGAGGACGTGCTGGGCGAGCTCACCTACGCGCCCGCTGCGCAAATCTGGCGCATCAACCGCGGCTGGCGCAGGCGCAAGGACAAGGAGCAACTGGGCTTCTACATCAACCCCATTACCGGCACCTGGAGCAAGCAGGACACGCCGGATGCGGAAGACGACAACGGCAACGACGATGCCTTGCTGGAAAAGGTGACGCCCCAGCGCATCGTTCCCTTCGTGGAAGATCATCGCAATCTGTTGATCTTCGCCCCCGTACATGCCTTGCCTCTGGAGGCCATGGCGACTTTGCAGGCCGCACTCAAGCGCGGCATCGAAATGACCTTCCAGATCGAGGAATCCGAACTGGTGGTCGAGCCACTGCCGAAGTCCGACGAGCGCCGCGCCTTGCTGTTCTACGAAGCGGCCGAAGGCGGTGCCGGTGTGCTCACTCGCCTGGCAAATCATCGCGACGACCTTGCACTCGTCGCCAGCAATGCCCTGCAACTGATTCACTACCGCGCACCGCAGAGCGGCGTTTGGACGCTGGACGATCTGCCGTCGCTGGAACAGACCGATGCACTTGGCAATCATCAGTGCGAAGCCGGCTGCTACCAGTGCCTGCTGTCCTACTTCAACCAGCCGGATCACGAACACATCAACCGCCGCAACGCGGATGCGCTCAAGCTGCTGGTCGCACTGGCCAATGCCCAGGTGCAGCCCGTCACGAGCAGCCCGACTACCCTTGCCTCAACAACAGCAAACGAGCCCCTAGACGCCTGGCTGTCCGCACTCCGCCAGGCCGGGGGCGCGCAACCTGATGCGGTCAACGTGTCCGTCAACAATGGCGCCGCCACTGCGGCGGCCCAGTACAAGGCATCTCGTGCTTTGGTATTTCTGTCAGCGGTAGATGAGCAGACCGCCAGCGTATTGCAGGACAAAGGCTGGCAGGTGCTCGATTTCTCGGACGCTTCACGCTGGCCACAACAATTCGCCGCGCACGCCGATGTGTTCGGTTCCAAGGAATAAAGGCGCATGACGATCCTCGAACACGACTTTCTGCCCGGCAACCTGGTGCGCGCCCGAGGCCGCGAATGGGTGGTGCAAAGCGACTCCCGCCGCGACTGGCTGCGCCTGCGCCCATTGAGCGGCGCCGATGACGAAAGCATCGCCCTGATCCCCGAGTTGGAACTGCATCCCGTCGAACCTGCCACCTTCGACTGGCCCGATCCTGCACGCGCCGGCAACCATGCCGCCGCGCTGTTGCTACGCGATGCCTTGCGCCT
>NZ_SLWQ01000002.1 GCF_004342425.1 Dokdonella fugitiva
TCAGGCGACCGTTCTCCGTCTCCAGCTCCTTCAGCCGCTTCGCCTCCGGCACGCTCAGGCCGCCGAACTTGCTCCGCCACAGGTAGTACGACGCCTCGCTGAAGCCGTGCTTGCGGCACAGGTCCTTCACCGCCATGCCGGCCTCTGCCTCACGCAGGAAGCCGATGATCTGCTCTTCGCTGAATCGCTTCTTCACGTCCAATCTCCTCTTCGGGGGGGATTGGACTCCAGATCGGCGTGCTACTCAAAATCGGGGGGACGTCGACCTGCCCCCAAGGGTTCCGGTGTTCTACCAAGGACGACACGACCATTGCCGCTGCGAAACACGGTCCTGAAGCCATCGTGTCGATTTCGCTCTTCTTGCGAGTTCTGAGGTTTTTGCACGGCTCATCAGGGCAACTCGAACGGACCGTGACGCGTGTCCTCGGAAGGAATGCGGTCGATTGACCTACCTCGTCCGAACGTCACCGCGCGGACGATTCAAACGGATAATTCCTCCGTCCCCTTTGATTGATACTTTCACCGCGTGCATGGTGGGACCTCCTCTCAGTTTGGCGACTAAAAGGAGACCACCTCGTCATGCACGCGCGGTTTACCACATCAACCGAACATTTCTTTGGCGCGTTTAGTCTTGAGTTCCTTCAACTTTGCGTAGGTCGTAGACCAATTCGCATCATCGAAACATCTTTCTATGTCCGGTAGATTTTCCCGAATGAACACAGCATAGGCGTCATCAAGCACACCAGATGACTCAGGTCGGCCAAGAAACAGCCGACGAACGAGATCTACCGAGAACCATACTGATTGTTGTTGTGCAAATTTTGCCTGGAAATCAAGAAAGAGCTGACCTCTGTCGCAAACAAATCGCAATCGAAGAACGTCAGACTCTATAGCAAGAAGCGCATCCCCTCCATTCACAGTGGAGATCTCAGATCCGACAATCCTAAAACGCGCTCCGCTCCACAGGAAGCCCATATTGGCTACGATAAACGCGAGAATCATGGCCATCGCTATTCTCCTGGCTTCAGGGACCATTGATTGACCCATTTGTACCCATGGTCGCCTAGATACTGAACTTCGCGGGCCAGACGAACGCGGATGCGCGAGATTCGGCGCCGGCGATGAGCCAGTCGAGTGACACGCCTGTCGCCACTGCGATGCGCAGCACGCGATCGAGGTCCGGTTGTGTTCCCGCCGGGTTCTCCCACTGCGAGACGGCACTGGCCGAAACGCCGGTGAGCCGCGCGAGTTCCGATTGCGAGAGATTGGCGCGCCGGCGCGCCTCGCGCACCCGCGCGGCGAGCCCGACGACACAAGCGAGGCTCAAATGATTTTCCAAGCCGAGCTGGTCCTTGTGCTGGCGCTTCATTTTCCCGGGCATTGAAAAGCCCGCGCCCTTCGCAGGGTCGCGGGCCGATGGAGCCTGGCTCAGTCCTCGAGGCGTACGCGCGGCTGCACCGCGGGGCCGCCGATCGGGCTTTCGCCGCGCGGCTTGTCGCCGCTGCCCGGCTTCTTGTCGCCGCGCCAGTCCTTCGGCGGGCCCGGCGTACGGCCGGCCATGATGTCCTCGATCTGCTGCGCGTCGATCGTCTCGTACTGCAGCAGTGCCTCGGCCATCATGTGCAGCTTGGAGAGGTTCTCGGTGAGAAGCTCGGTGCTGCGCGCGTAGGCGCGATCGAGGATGTCGCGCACTTCCTCGTCGATGCGGCGCGCGGTCTCGTCGGAGACGTTCTTGTGCTGGGTGACCGAACGGCCGAGGAACACCTCGTCCTCCTCCTCGCCGTAGGCGATCGGGCCGAGCTTGTCCGACAGGCCCCACTTGGTGACCATGTTGCGCGCCATCTTGGTCGCGCGCTCGATGTCGTTCGACGCGCCCGTGGTGACCTTGTCGGCGCCGAAGATGAGTTCCTCGGCGACGCGGCCGCCGTACAGCGAGCACAGCCGGCTGATGATGTTTTCCTTGTTGTAGCTGTAGCGGTCGTTCTCGGGCAGGTACATCGTCACGCCGAGCGCGCGGCCGCGCGGGATGATCGTGACCTTGTAGACCGGGTCGTGGTCGGGCACGAGGCGACCGACGATCGCATGGCCCGCCTCGTGGTAGGCGGTCAGCTTCTTTTCGTCCTCGCTCATGATCATCGAACGCCGCTCGGCGCCCATCATGATCTTGTCCTTGGCGCGCTCGAAATGGTCCATGCGCACTTCACGCGAGTTCTCGCGCGCGGCGAACAGCGCGGCCTCGTTGACGAGATTGGCGAGGTCGGCGCCGGAGAAGCCCGGCGTGCCGCGCGCGATCGTCATCGGCTCGACGTCGTTGGCGACCGGCACCTTGCGCATGTGTACCTTGAGGATCTGCTCGCGGCCGCGCACGTCCGGCAGCGGCACGACCACCTGGCGGTCGAAGCGCCCCGGGCGCAGCAGCGCGGGATCGAGCACGTCGGGGCGGTTGGTCGCGGCGATCACGATCACGCCCTCGCTGCCCTCGAAGCCGTCCATCTCGACCAGCAGCTGGTTCAGCGTCTGCTCGCGCTCGTCGTGGCCGCCGCCGAGGCCGGCGCCGCGATGGCGGCCGACCGCGTCGATTTCGTCGATGAAGATGATGCACGGCGCGTGCTTCTTCGCCTGCTCGAACATGTCGCGCACGCGCGCGGCGCCGACGCCGACGAACATCTCGACGAAGTCGGAGCCGGAGATCGAGAAGAACGGCACCTTCGCCTCGCCCGCGATCGCCTTCGCGAGCAGGGTCTTGCCCGTACCGGGCGAGCCGACCATGAGTACGCCGCGCGGGATCTTGCCGCCGAGCTTGGTGAACTTGGACGGGTCGCGCAGGAACTCGACGAGCTCGGACACTTCTTCCTTCGCCTCGTCGCAGCCGGCGACGTCGGCGAACGTGACCTTGACCTGGTCCTCGCCCTGCAGCTTGGCACGCGACCGGCCGAACGACATCGCGCCGCGCCCCCCCGCGCCCGCCTGCATCTGCCGCATGAAGTAGATGAGCAGGCCGATGAAGAACAGGATCGGCACCCAGTCGAGCAGGATGCGCCACAGCGAGATCACGTTGTCGGGCGGCGTCTGGCGCACCTCGATGCCGTTCTTCGCGAGCAGCTCGAGCAGGTCCTTGTTGCCGTCGATCGGCACGATCGTCGAGACCGTATTGGTGCCGTCCTTGAGCTTGGCCGTCGCCTTCGACGGGATCTCGGCGCTGAACGTCACCGACGCAACGCTGCCGTTGCCCACCTTCTGGGTGAACTCCGAATAGGACACGTCCGACGGCGGCGACGTCCGCGGATTGAAACTCTGGAACACGGTCAGCAGCACGACGGCGATGACCACCCAGAGCAGCAGATTCTTGGCCATGTCGTTCATCGTGCGGATCCTGCGCGAGCGCCGCCGCGGTGTCGCGCGGACGTCTCACGAATAGCGTCGGTGGTCTTGGAACAGTCGAACATGAATGCCCTCACGCGCGCTTGCCCGTGGCCAGCGCATACACCTCCGGGCTGCGCGCCCGGGAGGCCTTCGGCTTGCGGATGCTGACTCGCTCATAGCCCGCACGCAAGCGCCTGACGAAATCGTCGAAACCTTCGCCCTGGAAAACCTTGGTGAGGAACGCCCCGCCCCTGCGCAGGTACTGGGCCGCGAATTCCTCGGCAAGTTCGACCAGATGCATCGAACGGGGCTGATCGACCGCGTTCACGCCACTCATGTTGGGGGCCATGTCGGAAAGCACAAGATCGACCTCCGCCCCGCCGAGCGCCTGTTTCAACTGTTCGAGCACCGAATCCTCGCGGAAATCGCCGAGGATGAACTCGACCCCGCCGATGCCCTGCATCGGCAGGATATCCAGCGCGATCACGCGCCCCTTGTCGCCGAGCCGTTCGCGGGCGACCTGCGACCAGCCGCCGGGCGCCGCGCCGAGGTCGACGATGACCATGCCCGGCTTCAGCAGGCGGTCCCGCTCGATCAGTTCCTCGAGCTTGAACACCGCGCGCGAACGCCAGCCTTCCGCCTGGGCGCGTTTGACGTAGGGGTCGTTGAAGTGCTCCCGCAGCCAGCGGGAACTCGATTTGCTGCGTGCCATGGGCCAGGAACCGCGATCTTGCCCGTGGCGCCGCGCACCGATGCCGGCGCGCGCTGCGAGGGACTCGTCCAGTGCGGCATGATACCCTGTCCGACCCGCGGGCGGCTCCTCCTCCCGCCCCGATTCGGTTGCCGTTCATGCCCCTGTCCTCGTCCCAGAAGCGCTACCTGCGCGGTTTCGCCCATGACCTCAGGCCGGTGATCCTGGTCGGGCAGAAAGGCGTCACGGAGGCGCTGCTGGCCGAATTCGACGGCGCGCTCGACCACCACGAGCTGGTCAAGGTCAAGCTGGCCGACGACGACCGCGAGTCGCGGGCCGCCTCGATCGAGGCGATCCGCGCGCATTCGGGTGCCGATCTCGTGCAGGTCATCGGCAAGATGGCGTGTTTCTACAAGCGCAATCCGGAGCGCAACCAGTACCCGCTGCCGAAATAGCCCTCGTGCAACTCACCCACGAACTGCCGGAAGGCCACTTCTTCTTCCGCGCCTGCGCGCCGGGCGCGGTCACGGTCGTCGACCGCGAACTCACGGCCAGCCTCCTGCTCGCGCCCGACCGCATCGTCGAGGACTGGCCCGTCGCCATGCCGGGTGATTTCGATGTCGCGGCAGCGGAAGCGATCGCCGCACTCGAACCCGAGGTGGTCCTGCTCGGCACCGGCGAGACGCAGGTATTCCCGTCCCGCGAAGCGCTGGTCGCCCTGCTCCGGCGCCGCATCGGCGTCGAAGTCATGACCAACGCGGCCGCCTGCCGCACGTACAACCTGCTCGCCGGCGAAGGCCGCCGCGTCGTCGCCGCGATCATGCTCCCGTCGCATCACGCCCCGGCCGCGGGCGCCTGAAGCGCGCGACAACCTTCCCGCGTCCTCGCGGTACCTATGCGAGGCGGCAGGCCGGGACCGTTTGCCGCATCATCGCTTCTGGGATTTTCGGCCACAATCACATGATGGGGATCGCGAGCCGCCGCCTGCACCGCGCCGTCGCATGGATGGGCCTCGTCGCCATCCTGTTGCTCGCGCTCGTGCCGACGGCCTCGCGCATCGCCAGTGCCTGCGCCCCGGTCGATCATGGCGGGCATGCCGCGCACGCGCACCATCATGCGGACGTCGATGCGCACGAATCGACGCTGCCCGGCGAGGATTGCTGGAGCAAGTGTGCCTACTGCGACTTCCTCGCGCATTCTCCTTCGATCGCGAATGCCGCGTACGTGGCGCCGCTCCTGCTTGCGCCCGCGCTGCCACCGCCGCCGGCCCGGGCCACCCTGCGACCGCGCGCCCCGTTCACCGCCGCACTGCCGCGCGGCCCGCCCTCGTTCCCCGCCTGAGCCTCCGACGCCGGCCGCCGCATGCGCAGCCGGTCCGTCTTCGCCTGCACGAGGAACACCCATGGTTCAACGAACCTGCGGTCGCGCGCGCGTGCGCGCCGGCCGCGCGCGACCACCACTCCGCACCGTCGCGGTCGCGGCCCTGCTCGCGCTCGCGCCGGCTGCGCGTGCGTCCGACGACACGCGTGCCGACGCCGCACCCGATGCGACCGCGACGACGCCATTGCCCGGCGTCGTCGTGCACGCGGATGGCAACGACGCGATCGAGTCCCCTGCCTTCCCCGCGTCGACCGCGACGGTGGACGCCGACGAGATCGATGCGACCGTCAATGCGATCGACGTCGAGGATGCGATCAAGTACCTGCCGAGCCTGTTCGTGCGCAAGCGCAACTACGGCGACACGCAACCCGTGCTCGCCACGCGCACCTGGGGCGTAGGCTCGAGCGCGCGCACGCTCGTCTACGTCGACGACGTGCTCATCTCCGCGCTGGTCGCCAACAACAACACGCTCGGCGCGCCGCGCTGGGGCATGGCCGCGCCCGCCGAGGTCGACCATATGACGATGCTCTACGGCCCGTTTTCCGCCGCGTACGCCGGCAATTCGATCGGCGGCGTGCTGCACATCGTGACGCGCACGCCCGAACGCACGGAATTCACGTTCGAGCAGAGCGGCGCGCTGCAATCGTTCGACCGTTACCGCACGAGCGGCGACCATCCGACGTCGCAGGCGAGCGCGACCGCGGGCGGCCGCGCCGGTGCCGCGTCCTGGTTCGTCGGCGCGAACGTGCAGGACAGCTTCAGCCAGCCGCTCGCCTTCATCACCGGCGCGATGCCGCCACCGGGGACGACCGGCGCGATCGACGCGACCAACAAGCTCGGCCAGACGGCCGACGTGTTCGGCGCCGGCGGCCTGCTGCACACGCGCATGCACGCTCTGAACGGCAGGGTCAGCTGGGACTTCACGCCATGGCTGCGCGCGACCTGGCTCGCCGGCTGGTGGAACAACGATGCCGACTCGCGCGTCGAGACCTATCTCCGTGATGCCGTCGGCCGGGCAACGTTCGGCCACGTCGCCGGTTTCGCGAACAACCACTACACCGTCGACCAGGCGCACCTGATGCAGGCGCTGTCACTGCGCACGGACACGCACGGCCGCTGGGATGGCGAGGCAGTCATCACGCACTACGACTACCTGCACGACCGCCAGCTCTCCCCGGCCGGCGTCGGCGACGGCACGACGTTTACGCCGAACGGGCGTCGAGCCGACCTCGGCGGCACGAACTGGTCCACGCTCGACCTGCAGGGCACCTGGCGTCCTGCGGCGCATGAAGTCGCATTCGGCGCACACGTCGACGAGTACACGCTCGACAATGCGACGCGCAACACCACCGCGTGGCGGGATGCGGGCAGCGCGACGACCCTGTTCACCGCGGGCGCCGGCACGACCCGCACGAGCGCGCTCTGGCTGCAGGACGCATGGTCGCTCGCGCCGGCATGGTTCGCGACGTTCGGCGTGCGTGCGGAGCGCTGGCGCGCGCGTGACGGCTTCAACGTCAGCGGCGGCACCACGATCGTCCAGCCGAACCGCTCCGACTCGGCATGGTCGCCGAAGGCAACGCTGAGCTGGACGCCGTCGGCCGACTGGCGCGTGTCCGGCTCGCTCGGCCGGGCGGTACGCTTCCCGACCGTGAGCGAGCTCTACCAGATCGTCTCGACCGGCTCGACGTTCGTGTCGCCGAACCCGGACCTGCGCCCGGAACGCGCGCTCAGCGGCGAACTCGCGCTCGAACGCACGGGCGAACGCGGCACGCTGCGCATCTCGGTGTTCGAAGAAGCGATGCGCGACGCGCTGATCTCACAGACCTCGACGATCGAAGGCGTCGCCGCGCCGGTCAGCTTCGTCGACAACGTCGGCAGGCTGCGCAACCGCGGCGTCGAATTGGTCGCGCAATGCAAGGACGCCGGCCTGCACGGCCTCGACCTCGCCGCGAGCCTCACCTTCGTCGACTCGACCATCCTCGAGAACGACGGCTTCGTCGGCCAAGGCGGCAGCACGTCGATCGGCAAGCACGCGCCGAACGTGCCGCGCTGGCGCGCGAGCGCGGTCGCGACCTGGCATCCCGGCGATGCGTGGACGTTCACGCTCGCCGGCCGCTACAGCGGCAAGCAATATTCGACGCTCGACAACACCGACACGACGCCGCACGTCTACGGTGCCTTCGACCGCTTCGTCGTGTTCGACGCGCGCGTGCGCTGGAAGGCCAGCGAACACGTGTCGGCCGCGCTCGGCGTCGACAACCTCGCCGATCGCGACTACGTGCTGTTCCATCCGTTCCCGCGACGCACGATCGTCGCCAGCGTGGACGTGCGCTACTGATGCGCGCCGCACGCAACCCATGCGACCGGGCCACCGCGCGCCGGCACCGCATGATCTGGCGCTGGCATTTCTACGCGGGCCTGTTCTGCATCCCGTTCGTGCTCTGCCTCGCGGTGACCGGATCGATCTACCTGTTCCGGCCGCAGATCGAGGCGTTGCTCGATCGTCCATATGCCGGCATCGCGACCTCGACCATGCGCGCTGCGCCATCCGCGCAGGTGCGCGCCGCGCTCGCGGCCGTGCCCGGTGCGGTCCTCGGCGCGTACCAGTTGCCCGCGGACGACGGCGATGCCGCGCAGGTGCTCGTCGACGCCGGCGGCCGCGAATGGCGCGCGTACGTGCACCCACAATCGGCGCGCGTGCTCGCGATCACCGCCGAGGACGCGCGACCGATGCGCGTGCTCGCGCGGTTACACGGCGAGCTGCTGCTCGGCGATCGCGGCTCGATGCTGGTCGAACTCGCCGCGTCCTGGGCGATCGTGATGATCCTGACCGGGCTCTACCTGTGGTGGCCGCGCTGCGCGACGGGGTTTGGCGGCGTGCTCCATCCGCGCCTGCGCAGCGGCAAGCGCATTTTCTGGCGCGACCTGCACGGCGTGACCGCATTCTGGGTTTCGGGCCTCGTGCTGTTCCTGCTCGTGTCGGGCCTGCCATGGGCGAAATCCTGGGGCTCGCTGCTGCAAGAGCTGCGCCGCTGGAGCGGCGAACGCGTCGTGCAGGCGGACTGGCCGATCGGCGCGTCGCCCGCATCGTCGGCCCGCGCGCACCACGACCATGCCGCGACGCCGCCGTCGGGGCAGGACCTCGCGGCGCTCGACCGCGTCGTCGCGGCGGCCCGGCCGCTGTCGCTCGCGCCGCCCGTGCTGGTGATGCCGCCGTCCGCCCGCGACACGCGCTGGACCGCGAAATCCGATGCGGCGAACCGGCCGCGACGCGGCCAGGCCTCGTTCGACGCCGATGGCCGGCTCGCCGCGCAAACGACCTTCGCGGCGCGGCCACTGGTCGACCGCATCGTCGGCTACGGTGTCGCCGCGCACGAAGGACAGTTGTTCGGCATCGCGAACCAGGTGCTCGGCGTGGTCGCCGCGCTCGGCCTCATCGTCGCCTGCGTCGCCGCCGTGCGCCTGTGGTGGCGGCGTCGACCGCCGGCGATGCTCGGCGCGCCGCCGCCGATGGCCGGCGCGCGCGCATCGATGCTCCTGGCGCTGCTGATCGCCGCGATCGGCATCCTGTTGCCGCTGCTCGGCTGCAGCCTCGTCGCCGTCGCGCTCGGCGAGCGCTGGGTGCTGCGAAGGATCCCGCGCGCGGCGCGCTTCCTCGGGCTTGCGGGGTACGATGCGGACGACCCAGCCGCGTCGCCGTGATCAGGACCAGGCACTGAGCGTGACGTGGTAGCCGTCCGGGTCGCGCACCGAGAACTCCATCGTCCTCGTGTTCGGGTTGAGGTTCGGTTCCTCTTCCAGGCGCTCGACGAGCGTGCGCGCACGCGCGAGCGCAGCCTCGAAGTCATCGACGCGGAAGAACAGCAGCAAGCCGTTGCCCGGCTCCGCGCGATCGGCGCTCGCGAGCGTGGGATGATCGTGCGCGCCCCACGCGTGCAGGCACAGCAGGACGGTGCCGTCGGCGTCGACCAACTGGCCGAAGTACGCGTGTGCAGGTTCGCTCGCGGGCTGGCCGAACAAGCGCTGGTACCAGGCGAAACTGCGCGCGACATCGCGCACGCCGATGACGGTCCAGATGCGTTTCATCGCCGTGCCCGACCTTGCTCCACTGCGCCGATGATGCCGCGCGTCGGTGCGCGACGCACCTTCGCTCAGTCGCAGGGTACTTCCAGATCGACCACGCGTGCTGCGGTCGTCGAGCGCAGGGTGCGCAGGAGGATGCCCGCGGACGCCGCGCCGGAAAGCTCGCCCTGCGCATAGTTGACCATCAGTTCCCAATGCGCCAATGACTCGCAGCGTGACGGCAGTTTGCGGCTGCGGTAGTGCGCGGGCTCGGCGTCGCACACGTCCCGCACGGCCGTGTTCAGGATCGGCGTGCTGACGACGGCAACGATGCGCCACTCGGGGTTCATGGCCGCTCCCGGGCTTCGGGACCGGCACTATGGCCCCGGGTTCCTGCCCATTCGGTGACCTGCGTCGCGGAATGGGCCGCGCTTCACCCATGTTTGCGATCCCTTCAGCTGCGCGGACCGCGTCGGCCATGGACGCATCGGCGATCCGGCCGCGGTCGATGCGGCGGCGCCGCGGTCGTCATGGCGGGTTCCGTTGCACAATCGCGTAACCCAGTTCGTCCTTCCGCGCGAGTCCGCCATGACCCGTCACAGCCGCATGTCCATTGCCACCCTCCTGCTCCTGCCACTCGGCGCATCGGCGCAGTCGCTCGTCGTCTATGACGACGCGCTCGGGAACGGCTTCGGCGACTGGTCCTACGGCGGCGGCAGCAATTTCGCCAACACGACACCCGTGCATGCAGGCACGCATTCGATCTCGCTCGCGGGCAACGCCTTCAACGCCGTCTCGTTCACGCACGAGACCGGCCTGCTCTCGACCGCGAACTATCCGGTGCTGCACTTGTGGGTGCACGGCGGCACGAGTGGCGGGCAACAACTGGGCCTCGTCCTGCAGTCGAACTGCAGTGCCGCGGGCAATCCGTGCACGGTCGTCGCCGAAGGCAACCTCGGCTCCTTCATCGCCGGTGGCGCGCCGGCCGCCGGCAGCTGGCGCGAAGTCACGGTGCCGATCACCCAGCCGCCGCTGTCGTACTCGGGCAACTTCGACCGCATCGACGTGACGAGCAACGTCGCCGGCACGCAACCGACGGTCTATCTCGACGACGTCACGCTGCAAGCGGCCGGCAACACCGTCGACCTCATCTTCGCGAACGGTTTCGAAGGCATGCCGGTCGCGGCGAACATGCTGGTGGAAGAACACGCGGTCACGGTCGGCTCGATGGTCAGCGAGCGCTTCACCTGGCGTGACTCGGCGAACAAGCCGCGCGTCGCCGTGCTCGCGCACAACGACGGCCAGACAGGCCCGACCGCACCCGGCGGGTACCCGAACCGCGGCGGCGCGCTGCGCGAATTCCGCTACCAGATGCCCGACGGTTCAACGCGCGTCGCCGGCGTCACCGACTACGGCAACGCGGGCCAGGGTGGCTTCGGTTACGTCGTTTCGCATTCGGCCTGGCCGAGCAACGGCGGCGGCTGCAACGGCGACGATTCGCCGCTCGGCTACGGCACGCCCGGCTCGTTCCAGCGCGTGTTCGAAGGCCGCCATCACGCGATCTTCCGCTTCACGCAGGACTACCCGCGCCACTGCAGCGCGGCACCGGGTGGCGCGAGCATGGTCGTGCCGGTGGCGATCGACTGGAGCTTCTCGACCGGGCGCGACAACCCGATGTGGTCGGTGACTTTCGACATGAGCGCACTCGGTGCGAACACGCTGTTCGACGATTCGCGCGCGCCATACGGCGAGCTCGAGATCGACGGCCTCGGCGCGGCTGACATCAGCGGCATCGCCTGGGGTGACCGCTGGCAGTTCACGAGCACGACCGCGCCCCTCACGCTCGACAGCGCGTGGGCGTGGAACACGCCGAACAGCGTGCCGTACGTGAAGCTCTGGATCACGTCGACGAACGCGACGATGGGGCTCGTGCAGAGCCAGACCATGACGCAGCAGGACGCAGGCGCACGCAACGCGTTCTATCACGACGTCACCGCGTACTGGAACCACACGAGCGCGCAAGGCGACGCGGGCGACGGCTACGCGATGCCGTGGCAGGACAGCTGGCCTTACCAGGCGAATGCATATTCGATCGACGTCGGCGCGTCGAGCAACAACGCGCGCCTGACCTGGGGCACCTCGTACGGCTTCCTCGGCCAGGCGAGCTACGACGTGCACGACGGCGTCGTCGCCACCGCGCCCGGCTATCCGAAGAAGAGCTACGCGGTCCACGTCGTGCTCGGCCCGCACAGCGCGGGGCCGGTCGAGGCGCAACGGGCCGAGGTCGAGGCGATCCAGACGCTCGCTCTCGGCGCGAGCATCGGCTCCGTCGCGACGAGTGGGCCGGCCGGCCCCGCGCGCAGCGACGCGATCACCTACGCACCCCCAGGCTACGACCCGGTCTACGGCGCGCTCACGTTCGCTGCCGCGGGCAATGCGCTCGATGCGAACATCGCGGTCGGCGCGGGTCGCACGTTGAAACACCCGCTGCTCGTCGTGCGCGGCATGAATGCGTACCCGTCGAGCGTGAAGTTCAACGGCGCAACGCTCACGGCCGACGTCGACTACTACCCGTCACTGCGCGCGGGCGCGAACGAACTCTGGCTCACCCTCAAGCGCGACCTCACGGGTACGTCGAACCGGTTGCAGTTGCAGCCGTGATGCGCGGACACCGCCCCGCCTGAAGGGGCGGCTCGCGGGCTTGGAAACCCCGCGGACTGGGTGCGCGTGCACGCGTGCGATCGCTCGCCTACTGCGCCGCCAGCTTGCGCAGCCGCTTCAGGCCTTCTTCCTGGATCTGCCGTGCGCGCTCGCGCGAGATGCCGAGGTCACGGCCGATATCGGCGAGCGACTGCACCGGCGTGCCGTCGAGGCCGAAGCGGCGCTGCAGCACGAGTCGCTGGCGCTCGTTGAGGCGGCCGACGAGCTCGGCGAGGCGCTCGCTGCCGATCGCGCCGGCCGGCTCGTTGGTACCGTCCTCGCCGTCCTGGATCGTGCCGATCAGCGCGCGCTCGCCCGCATCGAGTGCATCGAGCGAGTCGACGCGTTCGCTCACGCGGAACAATTCGGCGACGTCCTGAACGCTCTTGCCGACGACGTCGGCGATCTGCTCGAGGCTCGGCGCGGCGCCGATGCGCGCGGCGAGTTCGCGTTCCGCGCGCAGCACCTGGGCGAGTTCGCGCAGCACGTGCACGGGCAGGCGCACGGTGCGGCCCTGGTGCATCACGGCCGACTGCACCGCCTCGCGGATCCACCAGACCGCATAGGTGGAAAAGCGCAGCTTGCGCGCGGGATCGAACTTGCCGACCGCGCGGATGAGGCCGAGGTTGCCTTCGGCGATGAGGTCCATCAGCGGCACGCCGCGGCCGACGTAGGGCCGCGCGACGCTGACGACGAGCCGCAGGTTCGCTTCGATGAGGCGCCGGCGCGCGTCGGCGTCACCGGCCTGCACGCGCTCGGCCAGCGCCCATTCCTCGCGCGCGCCGAGCAGTTCGATGTAGCCGATCTCGCCGAGGTAGGCGCTGGCGGAACTGCGCGCCTCCTCGTCCTGCGGCTCGATCGCATCGACGAGGTCGAGGATCTCGTCCTGCGCACGGGGATCGGGAGCGTCGGGCATCACCGGCGCAGCTTAGCGCCGCCGGGGCTGCTTGCGTCACGCCGGCGCATGGCGTTCAACGCCGCGGCAGGAAGTCGGTCGGATTCGCCGGCTTGCCGTTGCGGCGGATCTCGAAATGGAGCGAATCGCGGCTGGCGCTGCTCGAACCCATCTCCGCGATGACCTGCCCCGCCTTCACGCGGTCGCCTTCCTTGACCAGGCGCTTGCGGTTGTGGCCATAGGCGGAGAGGAAGCTCGGGCTATGCTTGATGATGATGAGTTCGCCGTAACCGATGAGGCCGTTGCCGCTGTAGACGACCGCACCGTCCGCCGCTGCGCGTACCGGATCGCCGGCCTTGCCGGCGATGTCGATGCCCTGGCGCGTCGGGTCGCCGGCGGCATAGGTGCCGACGACGACGCCATCGGCGGGCCAGCGCCAGCTGACTTCGCCCGCGGGCAGCGCAGGTTCGGGTGCGGGTGGCGGGGCCGGCTTCGGCGCCGCCGCCGCATTGCCAGCCGCAGCCGCCGTCGATGCGACCGTCGGCGCGCCTGACGGGGTCGAGGGTGCCGGCGTGGTGCCGGGCGTACCCTTGGCCGGCGTCGCCGTGGGTGCCGGCGCGGGCGTCGGCGCAGCCGGCGCCGGCGCAGGCGTCGCCGCGAGCGGTTCGAATGCACCCGGCTTGGGGACGTCGCTGGCCGACGTCTTCGGCGACGCCGCGCGCGCCGCCGTCGATGCGCGCGGTGCCGCGGGCGTCGCGGCGATCGCGGGCGAAGCGGCGCGGCGTGGCGCGCTCGTGCGCAGGTCCTGGCCGGCATAGATCGTGTACGGCGCGCCGATGCCGTTCCATTCCGCGAGGTCGCGGTAGTCGACGCCATGGCGGAACGCGATGCTGTAGAGCGTGTCGCCGCGCTGCACGCGATAGCTGCCGCTGGCCACGGGTTTCGGCGGCGCGGGCTCGCGCCGCGGCGGCGGACCGCCGACGCTGCGGTCCTCGACCGGTGCCGGACCGGTCGATGCGCACCCGGCGAGGAGCGTGGCCAGGATCAGGCCCAGGGCTCCGTGCGGCGTGTACACTCCGCTTGAATATCTCGGCATGCCAATATGTTACCGAATAAACTTCAGGTAGACGACAAGGGCGACGAGCAGCACGACGATGGCCCAGCCGATCCATTCGATCCAGCGGTGCAGCAGTTCCTCGGCCCGCTTGCCGCCGAGGCGGATGGCTCCGGCGAGCAGGAACACGCGCTTGCCGCGCCCGACCACCATGCCGCCGATGAACGGCAGCAGCGGCATGCCGACGATGCCCGAGGCCCAGGTGAAGATCTTCAGCGGCACCGGGATGAAACCCGCCGCGACGAGCATCCAGAACGCCTGCCACGGATGCGCGCCGAGCTGGGTGCGCAATTCGGCGACGAGCGCATCGATCTTCGGCAGCCAGCCGAGCCACGCGAACAGGGGACGCATTGCGTCGAATGCGTAGTGGCCGAGCGCGTAGGCGACGAGCGCGCCGACCATCGAGCAGGCGAGGCTCACGCCCGCATAGCGGGCCCAGCGCTGCGGCTTCGCCAGCACCATCGGCGCGAGCATGATTTCCGGCGCGATCGGGAAGATGATCGCCTCGATGAAACTCAGCACGCCGAGATAGCGCTCGGCATGCGGATGCGACGCCCAGACCAGCGCGCGCTCGTAGAGCGGTCGGAACAGCTTCATGCGCGGGCCCTGGCGGCGTCCGGAAGGATCATCATCCCTGCGATTTCCCGGGTCGACGTCGTCGGGCACCTCATCCGACACCACCGAGCAGCGGCACGAAGCTGACTGCACCGAGGTTCTCCGAAACGAAGCCCCCGTCGCCGTGCCGCACGCGCAACAGGCCCTGTCGTCCGGATGGTCCGACCGGCGCGACGAGGCAGCCGTCGGTCGCGAGCTGGGCGAGCAGCGCCGGTTCCAGCGCGGCGCCCGCGGCGGTCACGATGATCGCGTCGAACGGCGCTTCGTCCGGCCAGCCGAGCCGGCCGTCGTCATGCCGGGAACGGATGTTGGAAAGGCCGAGCTTGCGGAAGCGGCGCCGCGCATTGCGCAGCAGTTCGTCGATGCGCTCGACCGTGTGGACCTGCTCGACCAGCGCGGCGAGCACCGCGCACTGGTAACCCGAGCCGGTGCCGATCTCGAGCACGCGGCGCGGCAGCTTCGCTTCGATGAGCGCTTCGGTCATGCGCGCGACGACCCACGGCTGCGAGATCGTCTGGCCCTGGCCGATCGGCAGCGCAGTGTCCTCGTACGCGCGCGACGCGAGCGCTTCGTCGATGAACAGGTGGCGCGGCAGCTGGCGCATGACGTCGAGCACGCGCCGGTCGCGGATGCCCTCGGCGACGAGGCGGTCGACGAGGCGATCGCGCGCGCGCTGCGAGGTCATGCCGAGGCCGCGCGACGAAGGGTCCTGGCGCGAGAACAGCGGACTCATCGCTCAGGCCGCTCCGGCCATGTCGGGTTGCAGCGCGGCGACCCAGCCGCTCACCTTTTCCAGCGCCTGGAAGCGCGTGAGGTCGACGTGGATCGGCGTGATCGAGACGTAGCCGTCGCGCACCGCATTGAAGTCGGTGCCCGGTCCGTCGTCAGCGGCTTCGCCCGGCGGGCCGATCCAGTAGATCGGCCGGCCACGCGGATCGTTCTGCGCGATGCAGGGCGCCGAGCGGTGGCGCCGCCCGAGGCGCGTGACCGCGAGTCCGCGGATCTCGTGCCAAGGCCGGTCCGGCACGTTGACGTTGAGGATCGTGTCGGCCGGCAGCGGATCGACGAGCAGGCGCCGCATGAGCAACAGGACCGCCTCGGCGGCGCTGTCGAAATGCGTGCCCTTGTGGTCCTTCGTGACGAGCGACACCGCGATCGCGGGGAGGCCGAGGAAGCGCCCTTCCATCGCCGCCGACACGGTGCCCGAATAGATCACGTCGTCGCCGAGATTGGCCGCGTTGTTGATGCCGGAGACGACGATGTCCGGCTCGCGCTCGAGCAGGCCGGACAGGGCGAGGTGCACGCAATCGGTCGGCGTCCCGGCGACGCGCCAGCGGCGCTCGTCGAGGCGCAGCGCACGGATCGGCGCATCGAGGGTCAGCGAGTTGCTCGCGCCCGAACGGTCGCGATCGGGTGCGACGACGGTGACTTCGCCGACCACGCCGAGGCGCTGCGCGAGCACGTTGATGCCCGGTGCGTCGACGCCATCATCGTTTGAAACCAGGACTCGCATGCGGCTTCCTGCGCTGCGCCAGCGCGCATGGCGCACACCAGCGGAAACGTTCTCGGGGAAGCGCAAATGATAGCGGATCGTGCCCATGGCCGCAGACGCGGCGGCCGAAGCGGCCGGTTGTCGCTGCGCACCCGCGTCGGTACCCTCCGAAGCGATGGCCGATGCAACGAACCCCGCATGAACGCGCACGCGAGCTCCACCGGCTGGACAGCGGCCGCCATCCCGCGGCGCTCGAGCGAACACGCCGCAGGCCGGCGCCGTTGAGCCGCGGCGACGCCAGGCCGTGGTCGGCACGCGTGCGCGACGCGATGCGCCGCCACGCGGACGAAGCCCGCTCGCCGGGCGAAGACGCCGTCGCCGACGACGACGCGCGCCTGTTCCGCGAAGCGATCGGTGACGTGCGGCGCCTGGAGGAACCGGCGGTGGCCGAGCCGACACGGCCGCGGCCGGCACCGGAGCCGCTGCAGGCCGAACGCGACGAGGCGAGCGTGCGCGGCGAGCTGCTCACGCATGCGATCGATCCAGGCGCGATCGAGCTCGGCGAGGCGATCAGCTACTTGAAGCCGGGGCAGCCGGCGAACCTGCTGCAGAAACTGCGGCGTGGCCAGTTCAGCGTGCGCGCGGAGATCGACCTGCACGAAATGAGCGTCGCGGTCGCGCGCGAGGCGATCCGCGAGTTCCTCGACGACTGCCGCCGCCACGACGAACTGTGCGTGCGCATCGTGCACGGCAAGGGCCTGCGCTCGAAGGCGCACGGCCCCGTGCTCAAGCAGCTCACCGACACCTTGCTGCGCCGGCGCGCCGACGTGCTCGCCTTCACCTCGGCGCGCCCCGCCCAGGGTGGCACCGGCGCCGTGATCGTCCTCCTGCAAGGCCTCTGAGGCGGTACGTGCGGAGCGCGTGCCGCCGACCGCATCTCGCCGAGGGGGCCGCTGCCGCCGCGTTGACGCGATGGGCCACACATGCGCCGCCCACACGTTCGCCATGCGCCCACGCATGCCCGTAGGGCGGTACGCGCAACGCGCGTGCCGCCGCGATGACGATGAGCCAGCGCGCGGCGCGGCATGGCGGGAGCGCGGGGGTGGATCGCGGCGACGCCGGGCGCTAGCCGTCGTTGCGCGCGAGGCGCTCCGGGCGTGTCGGGTAGTTCACCCACATCACGGTCGCGTGGCGGCGCAGCGCCCACTGGTTCACCGCGATGACCTTGCCGTAGTCGATGTCGCCGTCGTACGAACTGCGCGCGACGCCGTTGCGGCCGCCGCTGCCGGCGCACGCCGACAGGCCCGTGCAAAGCAGTACTGCCACTCCAATCGCCAGCGATCGCATGACAACCTCCGCTTCGGATGCCGCGACCGCGGCGCCGATCGCCGCGATCGCGGCTTCACGATACGCCCGATCCGCGCGCCAGGCACGTGTCCCGCCGTGCGGAATGCTCGGTTCGTCGCATCACGCCATCGCGGCACGCCAGTCGCACACTTCCCGCAACACGGTCGTGGCGAAGCTGCCCGCGCCGAGGCCGAATTCGACCACGAGGCGGTCGGGCGCCTCCCATGTGTGGGCCAGGCCGGTCGCGCGCAGGCGCAGCGCCCGTCGTTCCTGCTCGAGGCCGGCGCGTTCCAGTCCGTCGGCGAACGTTCCGAACGGGGCGATCGCCGCGCGCTCGAGCGCGGCGACGGCGCCGGTCGGACGCAGCTCACCCCGACCCCAAAGCGGGCCGGTCGGATGGATGTCGCCGGCAGCGAGGCGGCGCGCGAGGTCGTCGGTCCAGGGCTCGGGACCGAAGATCGCGTGCGTGCCGTCGAGCATCCACACCTCGCCGTCGATCGCCTGGTCCCAGTCGCCGCGTTCGACGCGAGCGGCGAGCACCGCGTTGAACAGCTCCGAGCGCGCCGCCGACAATGCGATGCCGCGACGCTCGCGCGGCATGCGTTCGCCCGCGAACAGGCGCGCTGCGAGGGCGAGGTTGCCGCCGTCGCGGCCGAAGCGCTGTTCGCCGAAATAGTTCGGCACGCCGCGCGCGGCGATCGTGGCGAGACGCTGCCCGATCGCATCGCGGTCGCCGCGCACGTCGCGCAGCACGATGCGGAAGCGGTTGCCACGATGCGCACCACGCTTGAGCTTGCGGTTGTGGCGCGTGGCCCACACCACGCGCACGCCGTCGATCGCGAGCGAGGACCAGTCCGGATCGACGCGTCCCGCGAGTTGCACAGTGAAAGCCTGCCGCGTGACCGCATGCCGGTCCTTTAGCCCGGCGAAACCGACCGCGAGCGGAGCGACGCCGGCCACCCGCGCGAGTTCGCGCGCGACCCACTCGGTGTTCGCACCGGTCTTCTCGATCACGATGAACGCGTGCTCGCCGCTGCCGCTCGGCTCGAAGCCGAGCTGTTCGTCGACCTGGAAATCGGCCGGCTCGCTGCGCAGCAGGCCGGTCGCCGGCGGGCCGCCGTGCGCGTACGGCAAGACCCCGCTCACTCGAGCTCGTCCGGCTCGAGGCGGCGCGCGAAGGTTTCGAGCGCGGGCGCATCGGGCGGCGCGACGGTCGCGGACGCACGATGGCGGTGCAGCAGCACGACCGCGAATGCGGCGATGCCTTCGCCGCGGCCGGTGAAGCCGAGCTTCTCGCTGGTGGTCGCCTTCACGCTCACGTCGCCGACCGCACAGCCGAGGTCGGCCGCGAGGTTGCGCCGCATCGCCTCGACGTGCGGAGCGACTTTCGGCCGCTCGCACACGACCGTGATGTCCGCATTCGACAGCGCATAGCCGCGCTCGATCGCGAGCGCCATGCAGCGCAGCAGGAAATGCCGGCTGTCGACGTCCTTCCAGCGCGGGTCGCTCGGCGGGAAATGATGACCGATGTCGCCGAGCGCGAGCGCGCCGAGCAGCGCATCGCAGAGCGCGTGGATGACCACGTCACCGTCCGAATGCGCGACGACGCCCTGCGTGTGCGGCACGCGCACGCCAGCGAGGGTGACGTGGTCACCCGGTCCGAATGCGTGGACGTCGATGCCTTGGCCGATGCGCATGATGGGAATGGGAATGAATGGGAATGGGAATGAATGGGAATGGGAATGAATGGGAATGGGGAATGGGGAATGGGGAATGGGGAATGGGGAATGGAGATTGGAATGGGAATGGGATGGGGAATGGGATGGAGGTTACAGCGCGGCCTCGACCGCGCAAGCCGACCCAGCCCGCTCTTCCTACTCCCTACTCCCTACTCCCTACTCCCTATTCCCTTGGGAATGGGATGGAGGTTACAGCTCGGCCTCAACCGTGCAAGCGGACCAAGCCCGCTTCTCCTATTCCCCATTCCCCATTCCCCATTCCCCATTCCCTATTCCCTATTCCCCATTCCCCATTCCCCATTCCCCATTCCCCATTCCCCATTCCCTACTCAACAGATACTCCGCCAACGCCAGGTCCGCCGGCGTCGTCACCTTGATGTTGCTCTCCGCGCCCTCGACCAGCAGCGGGCGGTGGCCGGCGCGTTCCATTGCCATCGACTCGTCCGTGATCGTGATGCCTTCGGCTTGCGCGCGTTCGAGCGCGGCGACGAGTTCGCCGCGGCGGAACAGCTGCGGCGTGAGCGCGCGCCAGCGTGCCTCGCGCGGCTCGGTCGCGGCGACACGCGTTTCGCCGTCGGCACGCTTGAGCGTGTCGCGCACGGGTGCGGCGAGCAGGCCGCCGCCGGCGGCGGCGCCGTGTTCGACCAGGCGCGCGATGTCGTCGCTGCGCACGCACGGGCGCGCCGCGTCATGCACGAGTACGAAGGCGTCGTCGCCGACCTCGCGTGGCAGCGCACGCAAGCCCGCGAGCACCGAACCGCTGCGTTCGCCGGCACCGGTTGCGGTCAGCAACGGCGTGTCGCCGATGCGCTCGCGCGCCCGCCATCCGGTATCGCCGGCAGCGAGCACGACGACGATGCCGGCGATGCACGGCGTCGCGGCAAGGCGATCGAGCGTCCACTCGATCAATGGACGCCCGGCGAGCGCGACGTACTGCTTCGGGCGATCGGCGCCGAAGCGCGCGCCGCGCCCGGCCGCCGGCACCACGCACCACGAGCGCTCAATGGCCATGCGCGTCCGCGTCGTCGCGATCCGCAGCGGCCGGCTCGACGACCTGGTAGAACGTCTCGCCGGGCTTCAGCAGGCCGAGCTCGGCGCGCGCGCGCTCCTCGATCGCTTCCTCGCCGTGCTTGAGGTCCTCGACTTCGGCCGACAGCGTCTCGTTGCGCTTCTTCAGGCGATCGTTCTCCGCCTTCTGTTCGGCCACGCGCTGCTGCAGGCGCCACACGTCGCGCAGGCCGCCCTGCCCCGTCCACAGGCGAACCTGCAGCGCGATCAGCACGACCACGAGGACGAGGGCGACCCAGCGCAGCACGCGTGCGGAACCTCAGCGGCCGAAGTCGGGCAGGTTCGGGAACGCGTCCTTGCCGGCGTAGCGGGCGGTGGAGCCGAGCGCCTCCTCGATGCGCAGCAGCTGGTTGTACTTGGCGACGCGATCGGAGCGGCACAGCGAACCGGTCTTGATCTGGGTCGCCGCGGTCGACACCGAGAGGTCGGCGATCGTCGTGTCCTCGGTCTCGCCCGAACGGTGCGAGATGATCGAGGCGTACTTCGCCGCATCGGCCATCGCGATCGCATCGAGCGTCTCGGTCAGCGTGCCGATCTGGTTGACCTTGATGAGGATCGCGTTGGCGATCTGCTTGTCGATGCCTTGCTTGAAGATCGACGTGTTGGTGACGAACAGGTCGTCGCCGACCAGTTGCACGCGCTTGCCGAGGCGCTCGGTAAGGCGCTTCCAGCCGTCCCAGTCGCCCTCGGCCATGCCGTCCTCGATCGTGACGATCGGGTACTTCGCGCACCAGCCCGCGTAGAACTCGATCAGCTGGTCCGCACTCAGCACCTTGCCTTCGCCTTCGAGATGGTAGGCGCCGTCCTTGTAAAACTCGGAGCTGGCGACATCGAGGCCGAGGAAGATGTCCGCGCCGACCGTGTAGCCGGCCTTGGCGATCGCTTCGAGGATCGTCTCGATCGCCTCCTCGTTCGACCGGAGGTTCGGCGCGAAGCCGCCCTCGTCGCCGACCGCGGTGTTGAGGCCACGTCCCTTCAGCACCGACTTCAACGCGTGGAAGATCTCGGTGCCCGCGCGCAGGCCTTCCGAGAAGCTCGGCAGGCCGACCGGGAGGATCATGAATTCCTGCATGTCGACGTTGTTGTCCGCGTGCGCGCCGCCGTTGATGATGTTCATCATCGGTACGGGCAAGCGCGCGGCCCGGTCGCCGGCGAGGTGCTTCCACAGCGGCAACTTCTTCGACGCCGCGACCGCGTGCGCATTCGCGAGCGACACGCCGAGCAGCGCGTTCGCGCCGAGCTTGCCCTTGTTCGGCGAGCCATCGAGCGCGATGAGCTTCTCGTCGAGACCACGCTGGTCGTCCGCATCGAAGCCCTTCAGCGCAGAGGCGATCGTCGTGTTGACGTTGCCGACCGCATTGCGCACGCCCTTGCCGAGGTAGCGCGCCTTGTCGCCGTCGCGCAGCTCGACGGCTTCGCGCGAACCGGTCGATGCGCCGGACGGCACCGCGGCACGGCCGAACGAACCATCGGCGAGCGTGACTTCGGCTTCGAGGGTCGGGTTGCCGCGCGAATCGAGGATCTCGCGGGCGTGGATGGAGACGATCGTAGTCATGGGGCGGGAAGATCCAAGGTCTAGGATTGGGTGAATTTCCAGAGGAAGAACGCGGCGAACAACACCGTCGCCGAAACCACGAAACGGTAGATCAGTGCCGTCCTGCGCTGCAGCGCGTAAGCGGCAGCTTGCGTCCGGATGGCCTCCTCCTGCGCCAGCCGCGCCTGCTCCGCCTCCGCGGCCAGGCGCCCGCCCAGTTCGCGATACGCGGCCAGTTGCTCGCGTTGGCCGTCGCGGATTTCGCGCAGGAGCTCGACGACCTGTTCGTCCTGCATCGCAGTCCCCCTGGCTTACGGATTCGCTTCGAGGAAACCGTTGCGCTTGCCGATGCGGTCGAGTTCGACCAGCGTCTCGAGCAGGGCTTCCATCCTGCCGAGCGGCCACGCATTCGGCCCGTCGCTGAGCGCCTTGTCCGGGTCCGGGTGCGTTTCCATGAAGATGCCGGCGACGCCGACCGCGACCGCGGCGCGCGACAGTACGGGCACGAACTCGCGCTGGCCGCCCGACTTGCCGTCGGCGCCGCCCGGCAGCTGCACCGAATGCGTCGCGTCGAACACGACCGGGCAGCCGGTGTCGCGCATCACGCTCAAGGAACGCATGTCGGAGACGAGGTTGTTGTATCCGAAGCTCGCGCCGCGCTCGCAGACCATGATCTGCCCGTTGCCGGTCGCCTTCGCCTTCGCCGCGACGTGCTTCATCTCCCACGGCGAGAGGAACTGGCCCTTCTTGATGTTGACCGGCTTGCCGGCGCTCGCGACGTTCTGGATGAAGTCGGTCTGGCGGCAGAGGAACGCCGGCGTCTGCAGCACGTCGACGACGCTCGCGACTTCGGCCATCGGCGTGTACTCGTGAACGTCGGTGAGCACGGGCACGCCGATCTGGCGCTTCACTTCGGCGAGCACCTCCAGCCCCTTCTCGAGCCCCGGGCCGCGAAAGCTCGTGCCGGAGGTGCGGTTCGCCTTGTCGAAGCTCGACTTGAAGATGAAGGGCACGCCGAGCCTGCCGGTGATCTCCTTGAGCTTGCCGGCCGTGTCGAGCTGCAACTGCATCGACTCGATCACGCAGGGTCCGGCGATCAGGAACAGGGGTTTGTCGAGGCCGACCTCGAAACCGCAAAGGTTCATGCCACCGCTTCCTTCGCGTCCGCGGCGGCGAGGCGCGGCGCCTCGCGCACGGCCTTCTGCTCGCGCGCCGCGCGCACGAAGCCGATGAACAGCGGATGGCCGTCGCGCGGCGTCGAGGTGAATTCCGGATGCGCCTGGCAGGCGACGAACCACGGGTGGTTCGGCAGCTCCACCATCTCGACGAGCAGGTCGTCCATCGACTTGCCGGAGATCACGAGGCCGAGGTCCTCGAATTTCTGGCGGTAGCGGTTGTTGAATTCGTAACGGTGGCGATGGCGCTCGCGCACGACATCCTGGCCGTAGAGTTCGCGCGACAGCGTGCCCGCTTTCAGGCGGCATTCCTGCGCGCCGAGGCGCATCGTGCCGCCCTTGTCGGAAGTCTCGTCGCGCTTCTCGACTTCGCCCGCGCTGGTCGTCCACTCGGTGATCAGCGCGATCACCGGGTCGGAACAGTTGCGGTCGTTCTCGCTCGAATTCGCGCCCGGCAGGCCCGCGATGTTGCGCGCGAAGTCGACTACCGCCGCATGCATGCCGTAGCAGATGCCGAAATACGGAATGCGGTGTTCGCGCGCGTAGCGCGCCGCGGCGACCTTGCCTTCGAAGCCGCGCTTGCCGAAGCCGCCCGGCACGAGGATGCCGTCGGCGTCCTTGAGCATGTCGGCGCCCTTGCGCTCGATCTCCTCGGACTCGACCCAGCGCAGGTTCACGCGCGTCTTCTGCTTGATGCCGCCGTGGCGCAGCGCCTCGCCGAGCGACTTGTAGGCGTCCTTGTGCTCGACGTACTTGCCGACGATCGCGATCGTGACCTCGCCCTGCGGATGCTCGACCGCCTCGACCGTGCGCTCCCACGCGGAAAGATCCGCGGGCTTGGCGGCGAGGCGCAGCTTGTCGATGACGATCTCGTCCAGGCCCTGGCTGTGCAGCCACATCGGCAACTGGTAGATGACGTCGACGTCGGTCGCGCTGATGACGGCCTTTTCGGGCACGTTGGTGAACAGCGCGATCTTGCGCCGCTCGCTCTGCGGCAGCGGCTGCTCGCAGCGGCACAGCAGCACGTCCGGCTGGATGCCGATCGAGCGCAGTTCCTTCACCGAATGCTGCGTCGGCTTGGTCTTGATCTCGCCCGCGGCCTTGATGAAGGGCACCAGGGTGAGGTGCATGAAGATCGCCTGCTCGGCGCCGTGCTCGATGCGGATCTGGCGGATCGCCTCGAGGAACGGCAGCGACTCGATGTCGCCGACGGTGCCGCCGATCTCGACCAGCGCGACGTCGTAGCCCTGCGTCGCCTCGTAGATGCGGTGCTTGATCTCGTCGGTGATGTGCGGGATCACCTGCACGGTCGCGCCGAGGTAGTCGCCGCGGCGCTCCTTGGCGATCACGCTCTCGTAGATCTTGCCCGTCGTGATCGAGTTCTTGCCGGTCAGCCGCGTGCGCACGAAGCGCTCGTAGTGGCCGAGGTCGAGGTCGGTCTCGGCACCGTCGTCGGTGACGTAGACCTCGCCGTGCTGGAACGGGCTCATCGTGCCCGGGTCGACGTTGATGTAGGGGTCGAGCTTCATCATCGTCACGCGCAAGCCGCGCGCTTCGAGGATGGCAGCCAGCGACGCGGCGGCGATGCCCTTGCCAAGCGAGGACACCACGCCGCCGGTCACGAAAATGAGGGGGGTCATGGGCGGAGCTTTCTGCCGGAAACCCGTATTCTAGTGGCTCAGACCTTCGCGCGCATCTTCGACCGCGCGTACGCATCGCCGCACCCGCCGGAGCGGCGCCGCGGCATGCCCCGCGGCCGCCAGAAGCTGAATGCCCCGCGAATGGCCGCGACGGGGGGCGACCGGCTTCCTGATAGGAACACGTACACGGCTTCGTTCTGGGGCATGACGACCGCCATGGACGGTCACGACGGAGTCCCCACGATGCGATTCTTCTTCCTGTTGTCCGGCCTCGCGTTCGCCGCGGCCGGTTCCCTGCACGCGGCCGAGATCAGCGTCGGCGCAGGCCCCTCCTGCACGACACATACGATCGCCGACGCCCTCGCCCTCGCGGCCGCGACGCCCGACGTCGACACGATCCGCCTCGCCGACGACCAGGCCTACACGGGCCAGACCATCTTCATCGGCACCTCGGTCAACCTCGTCGGCGGCCATGCCGCATGCGGCGCGACGGCCCCGGTCGGGACCACCGCGCTGGTCGGCACCGGCCAATGGGCGACGCTCGCGATCGGCGGCACCGCCGAGGGCATCCACGTGCGGCTCGAGCACCTCGACATCAGTGGCGGCGGCCTGAGCGGTGAGATCGGCGACTGGGGCGGGCTCAACATCGCCGGCCACGCCTTCGTCGCGCTCGCCGACGTCGCGATCCACGACAACCACAACCGCTTCGGCGGCGGCGTCGAGCTGCGTGGCAACGCGATCGTGGAATTCGAGCGCAACATCGACGTGCACCACAACTACGCCACCGCCGGCGGCGGCATCTTCGCCGACGGCGCGACCCTGCGCGTGCGCCCGCACAACGTCGCCGTGCACGACAACGACGCGCTCAACGGCGGCGGCATCGCGCTGTTCAACGGCGCCAACGTGAGCGTCGGCAGCACCCTGGACGACCCGGCGACGCCGGTCGACGGCTTCCTCATCGCGAACAACACGGCGGAGAACTACGGCGGCGGCGCGATGGTGAGCGGCAGCGGCACCTCGCTGCTCGCCGACGACACGGTCGTGCGCGACAACGCCGCGGCCGAAGGCGGCGGAGTGTTCGCCGGCAACGGCGGCTACGCGCAGTTCGCACGCTTCCGCGAGGGCCCGTTCCGCCACTGCCCGCGCGAACTCGAATGCCTGCGCCTGTCCGGCAACACGGCCGAGCGCGGCGGCGCGATGTCGGTGCGCGATGGCGGCGCGGCGCATGTCGACGAAACGATCGTGCGCGGCAATGCCTCGGCCAGCGGTTCGGCATTCTGGCTTTACGGCGACGCCTCGCAGCTGCGCATCTATTCGAGCCTCGTCGTCGGCAACGGCTGCATCCAGGGCGCATCGGGCTGCCCGACGATCTACACCTCGGGTGGCTCGCTGCGCTTCGAGCACACGACCTTCGCCGACAACGCGAGCGCGAACACCCTGATCTGGGGCGACGGCGCGCAGGGCGCGATCGTCACCGACATCAAGGGCTATTCGAGCCTGGTCTCGGGCCACGCGAAGATTTTCGACTTCCTCGCCGCGTTCCCGACCGTGGCGTACGACTGCGTGCTCAAGGACAGCGGCAACGAGGAAGTCGCCGCGACGCGCAGCGCGGTCATGCCGTTCGCGTTCCAGGACGCCGCACGCGGCGACTACCACCTGCCCGCCGACAGCGTCGCGATCGACTGGTGCGACGGCGCGCCGGTGTCGAGCCAGTCCCCCGACATGGACGACACGCCGCGCGGCCTCGATGCCGACCAGCAGGATCTGTTCGGCACGTACGACCTCGGCGCGTTCGAAGCGGACCGCATCTTCGCCACCGGCTACGAGATGCGTCGCTGATTACCGGCGCGTCGGCAGGCGCATCCAACGCCTGCCGATGCGTTCGCTTGTCGAATGTTGCGCATTGCGATCGCGCGCTGGGGGATCGAGCGCGTGCCCGCGTAGAGGGTTGGACACCGTCGTGCGACGGGTAACGGCCATCTGGAGTACGCAATGATTCGAACCCGACCTCTCCTCTTCGCGATCGCCTTCGCCGCTGCATCGACGGCGCATTCGGCGACCTTCACCGTCGACCATCTCGGCGACGGCGGCAGCGGCAGCCTGCGCGACGCGATCGCGCGCGCCAATGCGACCGCGGAGGCTGACGTCATCCTGTTCACGCCGGGACTTGCGGGCACCATCGACCTCACCGGCGGCGAACTCGTCGTCGGCGCCAGCGTCACGATCACCGGTCCCGGCGCGACCAGGCTCACGATCGACGCGAACGGCCGCAGCCGCGTGTTCCGTTTCGACAACCCGGCCGCCGAAGCACGCAGCTGGACGATCAGCGGCCTGACCATCACGCGTGGCAGCGCGACCACGGCGAACGCCGACAGCGGAGGCGGGCTGTTCTACGAAAACCCGGCCTCCTCGTCGTCGCGGCCGTCGCTGGCGATCAGCGGGGTCGTGTTCTCCGCCAACAAGGCTTCGCGCAAGGGCGGCGCCGTGAGCGTCTCCGGCGCCAACCTCACGCTCGCCGACGTCGCGCTGGACGCGAATGAGGCGCGCGGCGGCTTCCAGCCATCCGGCGGTGCGCTCTACCTCGATCGCGGCCTGCTGACGATGCAGCGCAGCCGCGTCCTCGACAACACGGCGGAACTCGTCGGCGGCGGCATCCGGCTCGCCTCGCCCGGCATCAGTGCCGTCATCACCGACAGCCTGATCCAGGGCAACAGCGCCACGCTCAGCGGCGGCGGCATGCACGCGGGCACGATGCAGAGCCTGCGCATCGCGCGTTCGAGCTTCGTCGGCAACGCGGTCACCAACCAGACCGAAGGCGGCGGCCTCTACTTCGACGGCTCGACCGATGCCGGCGCGGTCGACAACGTCGTCGAGAACTCGACGTTCTCGGCCAACCGCACGCAGCACGAAGCGGGTCGCGGCAGCGGCATCGCCGTCGCGCGCGGCAACCTGACCGTGCGCAACAGCACGTTCGCGTACAACGCGACCTCGCCCGCCACGGCGCCGGCACCGAATGCGGGCGGGGCGCTCTGGGTCGCGAACGGCACGAGCACGCGCGTCACCGTGCAGAGCACGCTGTTCAGCCACAACACGCACGGCGATTCCAACCTGCGCGTGGACCTCGCCCGCCAGACCGGCGTGCCCGAAAGCACGCTCGCCGCGGATCACAACCTGTTCGAAGCGTCACCGGCGATCGGCGTGCTGTCGAGCGGCAATGCGAACATCGAAGGCGACGCACGGCTCGGCGAGCTCACGTACCACGGCGGCTGGACGCCGGTGCATCCGATCGGCGCGGACAGCCCGGCGATCGACGCGGGCGCGAATCCAGGCGCGCTCGAAACCGACCAGCGCGGCGCGGGTTTCGCGCGCACGATCGATGCGAATCCGTGCCGGCGACCGCTCGTCCACGTCACCGACATCGGCGCCTACGAGTACCGCGCCGATTCGATCTTCTGCTACGGCTTCAACGGCTGAGCGGGCATCGATGCTCCCGCGACGCCTCGTCGCGGGAGCGGTGTCACAGCGGATCGACCGGCGCCGACACCGGGAACCGCCGCTTCGCCTCGAGCTGCCAGAAGATCCAGGCCGACACCGCGGTGACGAGGCCCATGCAGACGAAGGTCGCGTGGAACGCCGGCAGCGTCGCGGCGCCGCGCACCGCGCCGAACACCGAGGTGAACGCGGCGAGCAGTCCGCTCGCCATCGCGACGCCGAGGCTCATCGACAGCATCATCACCATCGACAGCAGGCTGTTGCCGCCGCTGGCGAGATCACCTTCGAGATCGCGCAGGGTCACCGTGTTCATCGCGGTGAACTGCAGCGAGTTGACCATGCCGAACGCGGCCAGCTGGGCGATGCGCAGCCAGGCCGGCTGCGCCGGGCCGATCAGCGCGAAGCTGGCCATCGCCGCGCCGACGAGCACGGTATTGACGAGCAGCACGCGGCGGTAGCCGAACGCCCTGACGATCGGCACGATCAGGCGCTTGGATACCATCCCGGCGAGCGCGACCGGGATCATCATCATGCCCGCCTCCATCGGCGAATGGCCGAGGCCGACCTGCAGCAGCAGCGGGATCAGGAACGGCATGCTGCCGCTGCCGAGGCGCGCGAACAGGTTGCCGAGCACGCCGACGCGGTAGCTGTGCACGGCGAAGAGGCCGAGCGGGAACAGCGGCCGCGGGCTGCGCGTCGCGTGCAGCCAGTAGGCGACGAAGCTGGCGAGACCGAAGATCAGCAGCACGAGCATGCCCGCATGCTGCGTGCCGAGTTCGGTCAGCCCGTCGAGCGCGAGCGAGATCGCGACCATGCTGAAGGACAACATGAAGTAGCCGCCGAGGTCGAAGCGCCCGACCGCGCTGCGCGCATCGGGCATGAATCGCAACGTCGCGAGTGCGGCGACTACGCCGACCGGCAGGTTGATGAGGAAGATCCAGTGCCAGGACATCGCCTCGACCAGCCAGCCGCCGAGGGTCGGGCCGATCAGCGGGCCGATGAGGCCAGGGATCGTCACGAAGCTCATCGCGGCGAGGAAGTCCTTGCGCGGCACCGAACGCAACACCGCGAGCCGGCCGACCGGCAGCAGCATCGCGCCGCCGAGGCCCTGCACCACGCGCGAGGCTGCAAGTTGCACCAGCGTGTGCGACTGCGCGCACAGCAGCGAGCCGAACGTGAACAGCACGATCGCGACGAAGAACACGCGACGCGTGCCGAAGCGGTCGGCGAGCCAGCCCGAGGCGGGGATCAGCATCGCCATCGTCAGGGAATAGGCGATGACCACCGACTGCATGCGCAGCGGGCTCTCGCCGAGCCCTGCCGCCATCGCCGGCAGCGCGGTGTTGACGATGGTCGAATCGAGCATCTGCATGAACACGCCGAGCGCGACGAGCCACAGCAGGGCGCGGGGCGGCGTCGCGGCAGTCGATTCGGTCGTCATCGGCGGCGCAGTGTAGACGATGATCGCTGAACCGCCCGCTTGACCCCCGGCGCGGCGCTCGCCATGCTGTTTTGCTGCATGCGCCCCGCGGGGCGCGACCACCCGCGCCGGCACCCTGCCGGCCGCGCCGACGCACGTACCCAGAGCCTTTTGCATGAGCAGTCGCTACAACGCCGCCGACATCGAAGTCCTTTCCGGCCTGGATCCCGTCAAGCGCCGGCCCGGCATGTACACCGACACGTCGCGGCCCAACCACCTCGCGCAGGAAGTCATCGACAACTCGGTCGACGAAGCACTCGCCGGCCACGCGAAGGCGATCGACGTGACCGTGCATGCGGACGGCTCGGTCGAGGTGTCCGACGACGGCCGCGGCATGCCCGTCGACATCCACCCCGAGGAAGGCATCCCGGGCGTCGAACTGATCCTCACGCGCCTGCACGCGGGCGGCAAGTTCTCCAATCGCAACTACCAGTTCTCCGGCGGCCTGCACGGTGTCGGCGTGTCGGTCGTCAACGCGCTGTCGCAGCGCGTCGAAGTCACGATCCGCCGCGACGGCCAGGTCTATCGCATGGATTTCAGGGACGGCGAGCGCGCGAGCAACCTCGGCGTGACCGGCACCGTGCCGAAGAAGCAGACCGGCACGACCGTGCGCTTCTGGCCCGACCCGAAGTATTTCGACTCGCCGAAGATCGCGCTCGCGCGGCTCAAGCACGTGCTGCGCGCGAAGGCCGTGCTGTGCGCCGGCCTCACGGTGCGCCTCCTCGACGAGGCGAGCGGCGAGAAGCTCGAGTGGTACTACGAGGACGGCCTGCGCGACTACCTGCGCTCGATGCTCGGCGCGGTCGAATACCTGCCGGCCGACCTCTACGTCGGCCACCACCAGCGCGACAACGGCGCGGTCGAATTCGCGGTCGCGTGGCTGCCCGAGGGCGAGCTCACGCAGGAAAGCTACGTCAACCTGATCCCGACCGCGCAGGGCGGCACGCACGTCAACGGCCTGCGCTCGGGCCTCACCAACGCACTGCGCGAATTCTGCGAGTTCCGGAACCTGCTGCCGCGCGGCATCAAGCTCGCGCCCGAGGACGTCTGGGACCGGCTCTGCTTCGTGCTCTCGCTGAAGATGACCGACCCTCAGTTCTCCGGCCAGACCAAGGAACGCCTGTCCTCGCGCGACGCCGCCGGTTTCGTCGAGAACGCGGTGCACGACGGCTTCTCGCTCTACCTCAACCAGCACGTCGAGACCGGCGAGAGGATCGCGCAGCTCGCGATCGAGCGCGCGACCCTGCGGCTCAAGGCCGAGAAGCAGATCGTGCGCAAGAAGATCACGCAGGGCCCGGCCCTGCCCGGCAAGCTCGCCGACTGCGCGTCGAGCGACCTGTCGCGCACGGAGCTGTTCCTCGTCGAAGGCGATTCCGCCGGCGGTTCGGCGCGGCAGGCGCGCGACAAGGACTTCCAGGCGATCCTGCCGCTGCGCGGCAAGATCCTCAACACCTGGGAAGTCGAGTCCGGTTCGGTGCTCGCCTCGCAGGAAGTGCACGATCTCGCGGTCGCGATCGGCTGCGATCCCGGCAAGGACGACATCTCGGGCCTGCGCTACGGCAAGGTCGTCATCCTGGCCGACGCCGACTCCGACGGCCTGCACATCGCGACCCTGCTGTCGGCGCTGTTCCTGCGCCATTTCCCCAGGCTCGTGCGAGACGGCCACGTGTTCGTCGCGATGCCACCGCTGTTCCGCGTCGACGTCGGCAAGCAGGTGTTCTACTGCCTCGACGAAGCCGAGCGCGACGCGATGCTCGAGAAGATCCAGCGCGAGAAGATCAAGGGCGCGGTCAGCGTCACGCGCTTCAAGGGCCTCGGCGAGATGAATCCGTCGCAGCTGCGCGAATCGACGATCCACCCCGACACGCGCCGCCTCGTGCAGCTGACGATCGAGGCCGACGACGGCACGTCGAAGGTCATGGACATGCTGCTCTCGAAGAAGCGCGCGGGCGATCGCAAGGAATGGCTCGAAACGAAGGGCGACCTCGCTTCGCTCGAGGTCTGAGCCGTGCACTCGATCGCCGTCGCGGTGATCCGCGACGGCCGCGTCGCCTACGTGAAGGCGTACGGCGAGCGTGACGTGCAGCGGCACCTGCCGCTGGAAACGGACACCGTCATGTACGCGGCGTCATTGACCAAGGCCGCGTTCGCCTACGGCGTGATGATGATGGCCGACGAAGGTCGCATCGACCTCGATCGTCCGATCGCCGCGATGCTCGCCAAACCCCTGCCCGAGTACGGGAAGTACGCCGACCTCGCCGGCGACGACCGCTGGCGCATGCTGACGCCACGCATCCTGCTGAGCCATCGCTCGGGCTTCGCCAACTTCCGCTTCTGGCAGCCGGGCAAGCCGTACGACCCGGAGGGCAAGCTGTTCTTCTACTTCGATCCGGGCGCGCGCTTCGCGTACTCGGGCGAAGGCATCAACCTGTTGCAGTTCGCGCTCGAGAACGGCGGCGGCGTCGACATCGGCGACTTCCTCGGCACGCATCTCTTCACGCGTTCCGGCATGACGCGCACTTCGCTGACCTGGCGCGGTGATTTCGCCGGCAATGTCGCGATCGGCTACGACGAGAACGGCCAGGCGCTCGGCCACGAGCAGCGCCGCAGCGTGCGCGCGGCGGGCTCGATGGACACGACCATCCACGACTACGCGCGACTGCTCGCCGCCATGGTGCGCGGCGACGGCCTCGCGCCGGCGACGCATGCGGCGTGGCAGGCGCCGCAGGTGCGCATCCGCTCGGCGCAGCAGTTCCCGACGATGGGCGTGGCGGACACCCGCGACAATGACGGCATCGCGCTGTCGTACGCGCTCGGCATCGCGCGTTTCGAATCGCCGCGCGGTCCCGCCTGGTTCAAGGGCGGCCATGACGACGGCACCAACAATCTCGCGCTCTGCCTCGCGCGCTCGCGCGACTGCGTGCTGATCATGAGCAACAGCTCGAACGGCGAATCGATCTTCCCTTCCCTGATCGAGGCAACGCTCGGCCCGGTCTGCTTCCCGTGGTACTGGGAAAACTACGTGCCGTTCGACCATCCCGAGTGGAGCAGGCCCGATGCCTCGCATGCGCCGTGCCGACGCGTCGACGAGGTGCCGCACTGAGCACGCAGGCGTCGGGCGGCTGGGCACGCCTCCCGCCCCGGGGGTACGCGCCAGCCCCTCCGGGGTGCCGTTCGACCCGTTCCCTGCGCCGTACGCGCTGCGCTAGGCTGCGCGCTTCCCGGGGAGGAATCGTGATGCGCACCTTGTTGAAATGGCTGCTGCGCCTGGTCGTGCTCGTGCTCGTGCTCGGCGGCGCCTTTTTCGTGCACGTATGGTACTTCAAGCCGTATTCGATCGACTGGTTCTACGGGCGCGTGTTCGCCCAGTTCGCCCTGAAGAGCCCTGAACTCCTCAGCAGCCTGCGCATCCTGCCGCCATGGGCGGACTTCTACAGCGACAAGCTCGACGACGCCTCGCCGCGGCACGAAGCGGCGATGGCGCGAATGATCCGCGACGACCTCGACCTGCTGCACCGCTACGACCGCTCCGCGCTCGACCCGGCAGGCCAGCTGTCCTACGACGTGCTCGAGTACTTCCTCGCGATCCAGGTCGAAGGCGACCGCTTCCGCGGCCACGACTTCCCGGTCAACCAGATGTTCGGCGTGCAGTCGAGCCTGCCGAACTTCATGGCGCAGACGCACCAGGTCGCCAACCGCCACGACGCCGACGCGTACATCGCGCGGCTCGACCTGTTCCCGCAGAAGTTCGCCCAGGTCATCGAAGGCCTGAACGAGCGCGAGGCGAAGGGCGTGGTGCCGCCGAAGTTCACCATCGACGAAGTGCTTGCGCAGATGCGCGGTTTCATCGCGTCGCAGCCCGAGGAACACATGCTCTACACGAGCTTCAAGGAGAAGCTCGACAAGCTGCCGGAAGACGCGATCCCGGCCGCGGACCGCGACGCGCTGCTCGCGCGCGTGGCGACCTCGATCGAGCACGGCGTGTATCCTGCCTATCGCAGCCTGATCGAACACTTCGCCGCGTTGCAGCCGAAGGTCACGCGCAACGACGGCGCCTGGAGCCTGCCCGACGGCGACGCCTACTACGCGTGGTGCGTGCGCATGCACACCACCACCGACATGACGCCCGAACAGGTGCACGCGCTCGGCCTCGCCGAAGTCGCGCGCGTGACCGCCGAGATGGACGCGATCCTCAAGGCGCAGGGCCTCGCCGATGGACCGATCGGCCCGCGCGTGCAGCAGCTCGCGCACGCCGCCGACGCGACCTACCCGAACACGCCGGACGGCAAGCAGGCGATGCTCGCCCGGTACCAGGCGATCCTCGACGAGGTGAACGCGGGGCTCGGCTCCGCATTCCACGTGCGGCCGGAACTGGGCGTCGTGGTCAAGCCGGTGCCGGCCTTCTCCGAGAAGACCGCGCCCGGTGCGTACTACGAACCAGGATCGTTCGATGGCACGCGCCCCGGTGCGTTCTACGCCAACATGCGCGACACCACCGAGAATCCCAAGTGGGGCATGCGCACGCTCGCCTACCACGAAGGCATCCCCGGCCACCATTTCCAGATCTCGATCGCGCAGGAGCTCAAGGGCGTCCCGTTCTTCCGCCGCGTGCTGCCGTTCACTGCGTACGCCGAGGGCTGGGCGCTGTACGCCGAACGCCTCGCCTGGGAACTCGGCTTCGAGAAGGACCCGCTCGACGACCTCGGCCGCCTGCGCGACGAGATGATGCGTGCGGTGCGTCTGGTCGTCGATTCGGGCATCCATTACAAGCACTGGACGCGCGAGCAGGCGATCCAGTACATGATGGACAACACCGGCATGGCCGAGAGTTCGGTCACCTCGGAGGTCGAACGCTACTTCGTCGACCCGGGCCAGGCACTCGCCTACAAGGCCGGCATGCTGAAGATCCTCGAGTTGCGCGAGCATGCGAAGCAGGCGCTCGGCGCGAAGTTCGATCTGGGCGAATTCCACGACCAGGTCCTCACCCACGGCTCGCTGCCGCTCGCGCTGCTGCAGCGCGTGATCAATGACTGGATCACGCAGAAGCAGGCCGGCTGAAGCCACGGCGCGCCCGCGGGCGCTCCCCCGAGCGAGAGCCTGAAAACACGGAGTACGCAGGGCACACCGGGGAAAGAAGATCGAGAAGATTCGATTGAAGCCTTCCCGTGCTCCGTGTTTCAAGCTGCACCGCTTCCTGCCTCCGGCCTGGACGAAAGCGGCAGCGTTTGCACGCGCGCTAACGCAATTCGAATGTGCACCCGGGCATGCTTGGCTTCCCGTGGCGACCGCGCGCGGGCCCGCTGTGAAGCGCGCCGGGGACGTGGCGGCGTCGCGGACCAATCCGCGTGCAGGCGGCTCGGCACGGAGCCGCCTGCAATCGGGGAGAATCGGGCCGGCCGGCCGATCGGCGCCGGCAATCGCGTCAGCGATGCAGGATCGCCTTGCCGGTCGCGTGATCGATCGGCGCGGACGTGTGCTCGTGCGCGATCTTCCACTCGCCATCGACGCGCCGCAGTCCGTACGTGACGCGGTTCATCAATGAGCGCAGTGGCGTGCCGTCGGGGGATAGCGCCGCGTAGGTGAGCATCGCATGGCCGAAGGCGAGGTCGTGCATCGCCGTGCACGCGCCTTCCTCGACGCCGACGACGACGCGTTCATCGCCGAGCGAGGCGAACCATCCGGCCGCCACCGAGCGCCACGCGTCGATGCCGCGCAGCGACCAGGTGCCCCACGCATCGAAGACCACCACGTCGTCGGTGTACGCCGCGGCGAACGCGTCGGCGTCCTTGGCGAGCACGGCCTGCGCGTAGCGCGCAAGGACCTCGCGCAGCGGATCCGCAGGCGCATTCACGGCGCCTCCCCGAGCCGCGGCAGTGCATCGTCGTAGGCCTGCATGAGCTTCGGCTCCTGGATGTTCACGTCGGTGAGGTAGATCTGCATCGCGCGCGCGAGGGCACTGGTGTCGTCGCTCTGGAACGTGGTCGGACCGAACATGCCCTGGGCGAAACTGTTCTCGTAGGCCTGGAACGTCTGCTGGCGCGTGTATACGAGCGAGATCGCATAGGCGAGGTCGTGCGGCAGGTAGGACAGCGACTGCGTCGCCAGCGCGAGGTCCCAGGCGGTGTGCTCGAAGACCACCGGTTGCACGCCGCGGAACCGCGTCGCGGCCTGGAACTGCTGCAACGTCTTCGGTCCCCCCTCGGCAAGGAACGCATCAACGTCGCGCGCGAGCTGCTCGTGGTAGGCACGCACGTCCGCGACCGCCTTGCGGTTGGCGCGCATCTCCTCGGCGAAGTTGCGCAGCGCATCGGCGGCGAGCTGGCGCTGCTCGCGGTGCTCGCGCCACTGGTCCGCGAGCAGCGCGAGGAACACGCCGGCCGTGACCAGCGCGAGTTCGGCGAGCCAGCGGGCCAGGGATCGGCCGAGCAGGATCCGTTCGAGACGCATGGGCACGACCTCCGTCCGGCCATCGAAGGCCATCCGGGCGATTGTAGTCGCTCCACCTCGCCCGCACGCCACGGTTCGCGCCACGGGTTTTACATCGCCGCCTGCATGGGACTACAGTGACACGGACGCGATGCGACCGGACGGGGGTCGGCATCGGCCATCCGCCAGGGGGGCATGCTCGCATGGGCCGCGAGTGGCGACGCAAGGGGATCCTCGCGCTGGTCTGCACGGCCCTGTACTGGGTCGACGTTCCCTATCGCGCCACGTTCTTCGACATCCCGGCGCAAGGGTCGCTCGCCCATTTGCATGCGGGCTGGCTGTTCGCGGTGGCGATGCTGTATCGCGACCGCGCGAGCCTCGCCGTGTGCATCGCGGCCG
Organism: Dokdonella fugitiva; assembly: GCF_004342425.1. GTDB lineage: Bacteria > Pseudomonadota > Gammaproteobacteria > Xanthomonadales > Rhodanobacteraceae > Dokdonella_A > Dokdonella_A fugitiva. Next base: position 36,613 of record NZ_SLWQ01000002.1, read on the forward strand.
CATTCGCGTCCTGGGCGACGCGCGTCGCGCTGATCGAGGGCGGTGGCGTGGTCGTCTACTTCGGCGGCGCACTCAGCTATGCGCTCACCTATGCCGGCCTGCGGGCCGCCTCCCGATGGCTCGTCCCGCCGACGCGCCAGCCGTTCGTGTTCGCCGCGCGCGACCTGCCGGGCTTCGCGCTCGCCGGCATGCTCGCCTACCCGGCGGCCGTCGCGGCTTTCGCGGGCCTGTACGTCGGTCCTTATGCGGGGCCGGTCGTCGCGGCGAACGAGGCCGCGCAGGTGCTGTTCGCGAAACTGTTCGGCGTGCTCGTCGTGAGCCTGCCGGTGATCGTGCTCGGCACGCACGAGGCCCGCGGACGCGCGGCTGCCGACGGCGCGCCTTCGATGCCATGGACGCTGTTGCTCGTCGGCATCGGCGCGCCGGCGGTCGCGCTGCGCATCGCGCCGGCCGACTCGCCGATCGCGGACGCCCTGCTCGCCTCCTTCACCGACTATCGCCTGCTCGTCGCGGCGCTCCTCGTCCTTGCCGCGAAACGCTGCAGCCTGCGCTTCAGCATGACGGTACTCGTACTCGCCGAATTCCTGTTCGTCTGGGCGCTCGCCCGCAACGCGGGCCCGAAGACGCTGCTCGACACCGCCCTGCTGATGCGCTTCGCGATCGAATGCGTGATCGCGCTATGGCTCGTGCTCGCCCTGCTGCTCTTCGGATACGAACGCGATGCCGCCGCGCAGCGGCACCAGCGCGCGAGCCTGCACGATCCGCTGTCCGACCTGCCCAACCTGTCGGCGCTGCGCCGGCGCTGCGCCGGCGACGCACTGCCGCCACTCGGCTTCATCCTGCTCGACCGCAGCGAGTCCATCCTCGCCGGCCTCGGCCTGCGCGCGCAGGCGGAGTTGTCGCGCTGGATCGCCAACCTGTTGCGCGACATCGGCCGGACCTACGACGTGGGCACTGGCCACCTCGTCGTCGTCCTGCACGGCGACCTGCATGGCGACGCCGCGCGCGCCGCGTGGGACGCGGTGCTGAGCCGCCTGCACGAAGGCGAATTCCTCTGGCTCGAGCGACCGGTGCGGGTGCTTCCCTACCTCGGCATCGCCGCGGACGAGGCCGCCGAAGGCTTCGACGCGCGCATCGCGCGTGCCTCGGACGCCGCAATGGAAGCGCGTGATCGCGGCGAGCTACGGCCCCTGCACGCCGGTGCGCGCGACGGGCGCGAGGCGCTTTCGACGCACGGCCGCTCGCTGCAGGTGTCGACGAATGCACTCGCGCGCATCCGCGCGGGCGAGATCGAGCTCTACTGCCAGCCGCTCGTCGCCCTCTCCGGCCACGCCGCGGACAGTGGCGCGCACGGCGAAATCCTCTGTCGCCTGCAGGACGAATTCGGCCGCCTGCTGCTGCCGGAGGAATTCCTGCGCGAACTGCAGGACGATCGCCGCATGGCGGAACTCGACCTCGCGGTCGTGCGCGCGCTGGACCGCTGGTTGCGCCGCCACGACGACGCGCGCGTGCCGATCAGCCGGATCAGCGTCAACCTCGGCGGCCAGTCGCTGGCCTCGCTGAGTTTCGCGCGCGAGTTGCTTGCGCTGGTCGATGACTTCGCCGTCGCGCCGGGCGTGCTCTGCTTCGAGGTCACCGAAACGGCTGCGATCACCCATGCGAGCGACGCGATCGCGCTGCTCGACGCCTTGCGCGAACGCGGCTGCTGCATCGCGATCGACGACTTCGGCATCGGCTACCAGTCCTTCGAGCGACTCAAGCAGATTCCGGCGAACGTGATCAAGATCGACGGCAGCTTCGTGCGCGACCTCGCGCGCGACGCGCGCGATCTCGCCACCGTCCGCGCTATCGTCACGGTCGCGCGTGCCTACGGTGCCGAAACCGTGGCCGAGTGGGTCGAGAACGAACAGACCCTCGTGCTGCTGCGCGAACTGGGCGTGGACTGGGCGCAGGGTTTCCACCTCGCGCGACCTCGGCCGATCGACGAATTGCTGCTGGCGAAGAACGGCGCTGCCACGACCGGCTGAGCGGAGTGCGGAGCTCAGCGGTGCGTCGGTACGCCGCGATCGAACCGCGCGAACGACACCAGGCCGTCGCACGGATGGGCTCGCCGGTTCAGTCGCGCGGCGAGCACGTCCGCGCCGAGGCGCGCATAGGCGATGCCGTTGCCACCATAGGCCAGCGCGAACAGCACGCGCGGCCCGTGTTGCGGATGCGCGTCGAAGAACGGCAGACCGTCCATGGTTTCCGCGAACGTGCCGCCCCACGCCCATGCCGGCTGGACCGCGATGCCGAGGCGTTGCGCCACCTTGCGGGCGAGTAGTGCCGCCTTGCGCCGCACCCTGGCATCGCGCAGCGCTGGCACGTCGATGCGATCGTCGGCGCCACCGACGATGAGGCGGCCCTCGCCGGTCGTGCGCAGGTACAGGTACGGGCGTGCGGTTTCCCAGGCGAGCACGCCGCGCAGGCGACCGACATCGTCGAGCGGATCGGTGGCGAACGCATAGCTGCTGCGATTGCGTGCGATGCGTGCATCGAGCCACTGCTGGGACTCGTAGCCGGCGGCGACGACGAGCCAGCGCGCGCGCAGCGCGACGCCGCGATCGGTGTCCACGCGAACGTGGCGCGCACGCACGGCGAAACCGGACACCGTGGTGCGATCGAATACCCGCCCGCCATTGCGCACGATCGCGCGCAGCAACGCATGGCAGGCGCGGTACGGATCAACCAGCGCCGCGGGGCGGGTCAGGATCGCCGCCGGCGCATCGAGTCCGAAGCGCCGGGCCAGTTCGTCGGCTTCGAGCCAGTCCACCTGCAGGCCGGCGTCGCGGCGCCGGCGACATTCCGCGAGCAGGCGGTCGCGATGACGACTGTTCGAGGCGAAGTACAGGCTGTGCGCACGGGCGAATCCGATGCGGCGAAAGCGCGCCAGTTCCCCTGCCAGGATCTCGAGCGACGCGGCGCAGTACCGGTACGCGAGCGTCGCGGCGGCGGCGCCATACCTCCCGGCCAGATCACCCATTTCAGCGTCGAGTTCGTATTGCAGCAGCGCGGTGCTGGCCGCCGTGCTCCCCCAGCCGCACTCGCGGCGATCGAGCAACACGACGCGATGGCCATCGCGTTGCATCCTCCGCGCGACGATGGCACCGGTGATACCCGCGCCGACGACGGCGACGTCGCACTCGAGCGGGCGATCGAGCACGGGGTAGCAGGCAATCAGACCGTTGCGAACCGTCCAGTACGGATAGCCGCTCTTGAGGTTCACTCAGCGACGGGAGCTTGCGTTGAGGCGCGCCATGCTCCCGGGCTCGGGCACCCGCGTCATCCACGGCCACCACGCGTCGAACTCGGCATGCGAAACGCGACCGTCGCCGTCGAGGTCCGCATTGGACCAGTCTTCCTGCAGAGCGACCAGATGCTGCCCTTCCACCTCGCCGGGCGACAGCACGCCATCGCCGTCGGTGTCGAGCGCGACCCACGCCGCATCGGCCGGCGCATGTGAAGCGCCATCACCGACACGCATCGTGGGCGCGGCACACGCACAGAGCGCGACCGCTGCGGCGACCATGGCCACCCACCGGACGGACCGGCTCATGATGCGATCCTGCGCAGGCCCTGCGCGTTCCGCCCGGCCGAGGCGCGGCTGTCCGAGCGCGACGGCGCAACCGCGGCCGGCGCCTGCAGCGGTCGAATCGGCACGAACGGGAGCGCGCGGGAACGCGCGAGCTTGAAGATCGGCAGAAGCAGCGGCGTCGCAGGCATCGGCGCATCCTCGTGGAGTTCGGGCGATGGTTCACGCTAGCGCCACGGATCGGACCGACGACTGAACGCGGTATCTCCCGTTCATGCGATGTCCAGCTTCCCGAGCGGCGCGCGTAACTCACCTCCCACGGGCTGCGTCGACACCGAGCGCTCGCTATCGACAGACCCGCTCCCGCCGGTCCGTTCAGGCAGTGCATCCTCGCGCTTCCACGTCGCGGCCTTGACGGCAGCGCCCGGGGCGACGTCGGCGGTGGACTCTCGGCGAACGTGGCGCGCTTGTCATTCATCGACGACATGATCTTCGCGAGCGGCTTCGAGTGAGCCGCGCCCGCGTCGCGATTGCGCCGGACGCAGCCGCGGAAGATCATTGAAGCGCGGCCCGTGCCGCCGCCGTCACACCGGAGCGAGTGCGTCGCGGCAGGCGCGCGCGATGACGACTTCCTCGTCGGTCGGCAGCACGAGTACCGGCACGCGGCCGCCGCCGATGCGTTCGGCGTTGCGCGCGTTCGCCGCCGCATCGAGGGTGATGGCGAGGAAGCCGAGCGGCGCGCAGATGCGCTCGCGCACGGCGGCCGCGTTCTCGCCGATGCCGCCGCTGAACACGAGCGCGTCGATGCCGCCGAGCGCGGCGGCCATCGCCGCGATCTGGCGTGTGCAGTGGTAGGCGAACAGGTCGACCGCCTCGCGTGCTTCCGGCGCCTCGCTCCCGAGCAGCTCGCGCATGTCGGCGCTGATGCCGGATACGCCGAGCAGGCCGCTGTCGTGGTACAGCATCTTCTCGACCGAGGCGGGCGTCGCCGCGTCGCCACGCAGGAGGTGGAACGCGACGCCCGGATCGAGCGGCCCGCAGCGCGTGCCCATCGGCAAGCCGTCGAGCGCGGTGAAGCCGAGCGAGCAGTCGCGCGAGCGGCCGTCGTCGACCGCGCACACGCTCGCGCCGCTGCCGAGGTGCGCGATCACGAGGCGCCGCGCCTTCGGCTCGCGCCGGCGGGTTTCGCCGGCGAGGTAGTCGTACGACAGGCCATGGAAACCGTAGCGGCGCACGCCCGCGTCGTGCAGGGCGCGCGGCAGCGCGAAGCGCCGCGCGACATCGGGCCAGTGCGCGTGGAACGCGGTGTCGAAGCAGGCGAGCTGGGGCACGTGCGGTGCACGCTCGCGCAAGCGACGGATCGCCGCGAGGTTGTACGGCTGGTGCAAGGGCACGATCGGATCGAGTGCCTCGAGCTCCGTGAGCACCGTGTCGTCGACGCGCACCGGTGCGGTGTAGGCCATGCCACCATGCACGACACGGTGTCCGACCATCGCGAGCGGTCGACCGGCGAACTCGGCATCGAACCAGCGCAGCATCGCATCCAGCGCCCCGGCCTGGCCCGCGTCCGCCGGCAGCGGCAGCAGGCGCGTCGTCTCGCCGGGACGCACCGCGCGCAGGCGCGGTCCGCGGCCGATGCGTTCGACCTGCCCGCCGCCGAGGCGCGCGAGGCGCGCATCGGCTTCGTAGACGGCGAACTTGAGGCTCGACGATCCGGCATTGACGACGAGCAGCACCGAACTCATGGCGCTGACCCGCGTGGTTGCGCGAGCAGCACCGCGAGCGCGCACGAGGCGAGCCGGATGCGTACGCTGTCGGCACGGCTGGCGAGGATGATCGGCACGCGCGCGCCAAGCACGACGCCGGCCGCGTCGGCGCCGGCGAGGTAGACGAGCTGCTTGTACAGCATGTTGCCCGATTCGAGGTCGGGCACGACGAGCACGTCGGCGCGCCCGGCGACCGGCGAGTCGATGCCCTTGATGCGCGCGGCCTCCTCGCTCACCGCGTTGTCGAATGCCAGCGGGCCGTCGAGGATGCCGCCGGTGATCTGGCCGCGATCGGCCATCTTGCACAGCGCGGCAGCCTCCACGGTGGAGGGGATCGCGGGATTGACGGTTTCGACCGCCGACAGGATCGCGACGCGCGGCCGTTCATAGCCGACGCGATGCATGAGGTCGATCGCGTTCTGCACGATGTCGGCCTTCTCGGCGAGCGTCGGCGCGATGTTCACCGCCGCATCGGTGATAAGCAGCGGGCGCGGATACTTCGGCACGTCCATGAGGAACGCGTGCGAGACGCGCCGCGCGGTGCGCAGGCCGTGGTCGCGATCGAGCACCGCGTGCAGCAGCTCGTCGGTGTGCAGGCTGCCCTTCATGACCGCGTCGACTTTGCACTCGCGCGCGAGCGCGACGGCCGCCGCGGCGGCGGCATGGCTGTGTTCGGCGTCGACGCGCTCGATGCCGCGGAGCGCGAGGCCCGCCTCGGCCGCGAGCGCGTCGATGCGCGCGCGCGGGCCGACCAGCACCGGCGCGACGAGGCCGGCGTCGCGCGCATCGATCGCCGCCTCGAGTGCTTCGCGGCTGCAGGGATGGGCAACCGCGACGCGGATCGGCGGCAGCGCCTGCGCGGCGCGCAACAGGCGTTCGTAACCGCCGTGCGCATGCTCGTCGATCGGCGATGCCGCCTGCGGCGCTGAGGACATGGCTGACTCCGCGACTCGTCGGCATCCATCCTACCGTGGAACGTGCTGCGGCGGAGCGGGCGTCGAAGGCGCGGCCGGTCAACGCGGCAGGCGGAAGTGCAGCACGTATCGGACGAGCCAGGCCGCGGCGAACAGGCCGAACGCGACCATGCCCACGGTCATGAGGCGCTCGTCCAGGTGCGGTGGCGAGGTCGCGTGCGCGCGCACGACGAGCGTGTGGACATAGCAGAGGAAAACGCTGAGCAGGATGCCGAAGACCGCGGACTGGTCGACCAGCCATGCGCGCGTCTGCGCCTCGCGTTCGGGAGCGAGCCAGTAGTGCTTGTTGGGCAACGACAGCAGCCCGTCGGGCACGCGCGCTATCAGGCGCATCGGTGCGACGAGGAGCAGCGGCAACACGGACGTGATCCCGATCATCAACGCGAGATAGCCGCCGCGCGACATCGCGCCGTCTGCAGCACCGCCTGCGCGGAAGTGCGAGGCCACGACGTCGGGCAACATGCTTCCCGTCGCCAGCACGTACACCGCCGCCAGGATCCCGACCAGCACCATCACGCGCGTCGTCGTCATGTCCGTCCCCTGCTGACGCGCGCATTCTCCGCGCACCGGCGGCAGGGTTGCAATGCGCTCCCCGGCGGACGTGCCAAGCCGCGCTACGACCGTGGCTCGCACGCGCAATGCTCCGTCCATGCGCACGAAGCCGGCGCGCCGCGCCGGCTTCCCCGATGGCGTGCCATGCGCCCGCTAGCGGCCCGTGCACTTCTGGTATTCGCTCTGCGTGACTTCCTCGTTGTGGTTGATGTCGCAGTCGGCGAAGTGCTGGCGTAGCCATGGGTCGTTACGCGCCTGCTCCAGCTTGATCGCGCCCGCCTTGTCCGTGTCGAGCATGCCGAAATCGAGCGGTTGCGGCGCAGCGGGCGGCGCGCCCGGAGCCGACGTCGTCGCCGGCAGCGGATTGCCATCGGCATCGCGCGGCACGTCCTGCTGCCGGTTCGTGCTTGGGCGACCGTCATTCATCGGCGTACCGATCGGCGGCGCCGTGGTGTCCACGGGCGGCGTGCGGGTGTCGACGGGGGGAGTCGTTGCCGGTGGCGGCGTCGACGTGTTCACGGGGGGAGCCGCCGGCGGTGCGGGCGCTGGATTGGTCTGGGCTTGCGCGACGGCCAGCCCGGCGAGCAGGGCGGCCGGCAATGCGAGCGCACGGTAACAGGTGATGCGGATGTTCATGGTTCTCGTCTCCGGTCAGGGGTGGAATTCCCGGGTTCGCTCATTCGCGCACGACGACGAGCACCTCGCCGCGCGCACCGCCCGGCGGCATGTCGTGCCGCGCCTCGTGCACGGCGACGCGCGCCGCATCGATGCCGTGTGCATCGAGGTAACGGCGCACGACCTGCGCGTGCGCGCGCGGCGCGCCGGGATCGCCGTAGGCGACGATGCTCACCTCGGCCTGCGGCTCACCGTCGAGCGCGCGCGCGAGATTGGCGAGCGAACGCTCGCCGGTCGCCGTGAGTCCGCTGTCGCCCGGCCCGAAATTGAAATCGGCGAGCCGCACGACGAGACCGCGCTCGTCGACCGACGACTCGCTGCCGACGAGTTCGCGCTGGATCGCGAACAGGCGCGCGCGAGCGTCGGGCAGCGGCGCGCGTTCGCGCATGTCGAGCCCGCCATCCGGCGCGATCGCAACGGACATGCTGCTGCGCATCCCGCGCGCCGCCAGGTGCTCGCGTTCGATGCCGAGCTGCTCGCCGCGACGCTCCGCGTCGCGTGCGAGTGCGCTCGCCTCGGCGACCTGCTGCAGCTTGCCCGTGAGGTAGACGCCCTGCTCGTACGAGCGCGTGTCGAGCGAGCGTGCATGGGCCTCCAATGTCGCGAGCGCGGCGTCGGCGTCAGCAAGTTCGGCACCGCCATTCGCGGCGACGCGCGGGTCGGCGTGCAGCCGGTCCTGTTCCTGCTGCAGACGCACGATTTCCGCCCGGGGGACGTGCGGCGTCGCGGCGCACGCGCCGAGGCCGGTCACCAGCGCGAACAACAGGGCGTGGCGCGCAGCCTCGCTGGCAGCTGGACGTTTCATCGCACACCTCCGTTGCCGGATCGCAGCGCATCGACGCTGCGCTGCAGTTCATCGGTCGCGGCCTCGGCCCGCCGCTGGCGCGAGCGCGCCGAGGCCAGGTCGCCGCAGACCTTCGCCCGCTTGGCGAACCAGGCCGCCTCCTCCCATTCGCGCGCATCGGCCGCGCGCTCCGCGGCAGCGAGCGTCGCGTGCGCTTCGTCGAGGTCGGCCGGCGCATGGCGCATGGCGTCGTCGCGCTCGGCCGCCTGCACCGCTGTCGCGGCCTGTGCGAGTTCAAGCTGCGCGTCATCGCGATCGACCGCCATGGCGATGCTGCACGATGCGGCGAGCGCAGTGGCGAAGAGAAGGCGTGGCGTGCTCATTGGATAGTCCTCTCCGACGGATCCGGGCCCGAGCGTGAAGCGCAGGACTTGAATGCCGACGAAACCCGCCCGTCATCCTTCAGCCTTCGTTTCCCGTCGGGCGATGCGCTAGTCTGGCGCCGCATCTGCCGGGGAGCCCGCATGCACATCGCAGCCCGCTCGTGCGTCAGCGCCTTGCTCGCGTGCGCCTGCTTCGTGGCGGCACGCGCCGGGACGGCCGCGTCCGTCGCGATCGTCGACGTCACCGTGGTCGACGTCGCCGGCGGGCATGACCTGCCGCATCGCACCGTGCTCGTCGACGGCGGGCGCATCACGGCGATCCTGCGCGCGGATGGCGCGCACCTGCCCGACGGTGCCGAGCGCATCGACGGCCGTGGCCGCTGGCTGGTGCCGGGCCTCGTCGACATGCATGTGCACCTGTTCAACACGTACTCGCACCGCCCGCCGAACGCGTGGGCGCTGCCCCTGTTCGTCGCCAACGGCGTGACGGGCGTGCGCGAGATGGCCGCCAATGCCGCATCGATCGCCGTGCTGCGGCAGTGGCGGCGCGAAACCGACGCCGGCGAACGTGTCGCACCGCGCGTGCTCGCCGCGGGCATCGCCGGACGCGCGCGCGAGCCCGCGGATGCGCAAGCCGCCGTCGCTGCAGTCGCCGCTGCCGGGGCCGACTTCGTCAAGGTGTTTTCCGACGTCGGCGCGGCGCAGTGGCAGGCGATCCTCGACGCGGCGCGCGCGCGCGCGATCCCGGTCGCGGGACACGTGCCCGCATCGATCGCCCTGCTCGATGCCGCAGCGCAGGGCCAGCGCACCGGCGAACACCTCATGCAGGCCTATGAAGCCTGCTCGTCGATCGAAGGCGTGCTGCTGAGCGAGCGCGCGGGGCTCGCCGGCGAGGCCCTGGTGGCGACGCGCGATGCGCAGGAAGGACGCGTGCTCGATGCGTTCGATCGTGCCACCTGCAGGCGCATCGCGCATCGCCTCGCCGCGAGCGGCCAGTGGCAGGTTCCCACGCTCGTGCTGGCGTGGACCGAAGCACACCGCGGCAGCGCTCCGCATGCAGACCCACGCTGGGCGTTGCTGCGTGCGGACGAGCGCGAGCGCTGGACGCGCATACTCGGCGAGATCGCCGCGCACCCCGATCGCCTCGCGCAGCGGCGCTGGCAGGTCTCGCGCGCCATCGTCGCCACCTGGCGGCGCGCCGGGGTGCCGATGATGGCCGGCACGGACGCACCGATGCCGGAGGTCTATCCCGGCTTCTCGCTGCTGGACGAACTCGAGCGCCTCGTCGATGCAGGCCTCACGCCGCGCGAGGCCTTGCGTACGGCGACGCTCGCGCCCGCCCGATTCCTCGGCCTGGAGGCGACGAGCGGAACGGTCGCGCCGGGCAGGCGCGCCGACCTCGTGCTGCTCGCCGCCGACCCGACCCGCGACATCCGCAACACGCGGCGCATCGACGCCGTGCTGCTCGGCGGCCGCGTGCTGCGCCGCGCCGACCTCGACGCCCTGCTGCAGCCGCCCGCGATGGCGGCGCGCCGCACGCCACGGTAGGCTGGCGTTTCCTGGCACGGCGAGGAGAGCTGCATGCGCACCACGGGCGATGTCTGGCTGGCGGCGGGCACGCGCACGCCATTCGCGAAGATCGATGGTCCGCTCGCCAGTCTCGATGCGATCCAGCTTTCCGTGCGCGTCGCGCGGCACATGGTCGACCAGCTGCACGGCGCCCTGCCCGACTTCTTCGTCTGGGGCAACGTCGTGCCGAACCTCACCTGGAGCAACATCGCGCGCGAGGTGCTCATGGACGCGGGCGTCGGGGCGGACGTACCCGCGTTCTCGACCGTGATGGCCTGCGGCACGAGCATGGTCGCCGCGTTCGAAGCAGCCGGCATGCTCGACGACGCGCGCCGCCAGCTCGCGCTCGTCGGCGGCGTCGACAGCCTCAGCAAGATCCAGATCGGCCTGAGCCAGCCGCTGTCGGACTGGTTGCGCGGCTTCCAGCACGCTCGCTCGCTCGGCCAGAAGCTCGCGCACGCGACGGAAATCCGCGCCGCCGACCTCGGCCTCTACGTGCCGGCGGTGACGAACCGCACCACCGGCCTCAGCATGGGCGAGCACACCGAGATCACCGCCAAGCAGTGGAACATCGGCCGCGACGAACAGGATGCCTACGCACTCGAGAGTCACCGGCGCGCGGTCGCCGGCTGGGACGCTGGCTTCTTCGACGATCTCGTCGTGCCCGCCGGCGATGTCACGAGCGACACGATCCCGCGTCGCGACACGTCACTCGAAAAGCTCGCCAAGCTCCCGCCCGCGTTCGACCGCACCAGCGGCAAGGGCACGCTGACCGCGGGCAATTCCTCGCTCCTCACGGACGGCGCCGCGGGCCTGTGGGCCGCGACCACCGCGGGCCTCGCGCGCCTGCCGCCGCGCACGCCGCGCGCGCGCCTGCTCGACTTCGAGATCGCCGCGGTCGACTTCCGCGTCGAGGGCCTGCTCATGGCGCCTGCGTTCGCGATCCCGCGCCTGCTCGCACGCAACGGCCTCAAGTACGCCGACATCGCCTTGTGGGAAATCCACGAGGCGTTCGCCGCGCAGGTGCTGTTCCACCTGAAGGCGCTCGAGGACCGCGCCTTCGTGCGCGACAAGGCCGGCGTCACCGACGACCTCGGCGCGTTCCCGCGCGAGCGCATCAACCCGCACGGCGGCAGCGTCGCGCTCGGCCACCCGTTCGGCGCGACCGGCGCGCGGATCCTGAGCCAGGCGATCAAGGAGCTCCACGCGCTCGAGCCCGGCGCGCGCGCGATCGTGAGCATCTGCACCGACGGTGGCCAGGGGACGGTCGCCCTGCTCGAGCGCGGCGCCTGACACACCGGCCGTCCTTTCCCGCGAAAGCCGGGACAAGTGCAATGCGCGCTGGACGCGCGTCGGGCAGCTCGCAGGAGCGGATGCAGCGATCAATCCATTTTCCGATCATGACGTCGTCGGTCCCGGTGCGACGTGACGTGAATGGCTCCTGCCAACGGAGTCGATGCGGCCCTCCCGCGCGAAACTGCGACCTGCGCCGCGATGCCGGCATCCCGCGCACGCCAAGATGCGCCGTCCACTTCCTGGGGGAATCGACGATGCGCCGCCTGATCCTGCTGCCGCTCTGCGCCACCCTGCCGCTGCACGCCGCGACCTACCAGGTCGGGCCGACGCGCGCGTACCACTCGTTGAACGCGCTGTTCGCGGCGGTCACGCCCGGCGCCGACGACGTCGTCGAAGTCGACGGCGACGTGACCTACCCCGGCGGCGTGGTCGTGCCCGAGGAAGCGGGCGGCAGCGAGGGCCACCCGCTGGTGATCCGTGGCCTGCGCGTGAACGGCCATCGCCCGATCATCTCCGGCAGTACCAACACGGTGGAATTCCGCCAGTCCGATCACCTCGTGTTCGAAGGCTTCGAAGTCACCGGCGGCACGTCGCGCTGCATCCTGCAGGGCGCGCACGACGTCACCGTGCGCGACAGCGTGATCCATGGCTGCGCCGGCCACGGCATCCTCTCGACGGACGAGTATTCGGGTTCCTTCACGCTCGAATACAGCGAGATCTACGACGCCGGCAGCGGCTCGACCCGGCATCCGCTCTACATCCAGAGCGACGAGATCACGCATCCGGGCTCGCTGTTCCGCATGCGGTACTGCTACGTGCATGACGGCAACGGCGGCAACCTGCTCAAGGACCGTCACGAGCGCAGCCAGATCCACTACAACTGGTTCGAGGGCGCGGCTTACCACGAACTCGAGCTCATCGGTCCCGACGAGGAGACGCAGCAGCCGGGCTGGAGCGTCGACCTCGTACGCGAAGACCAGGACGTCGTCGGCAACGTGATCGTGCACAGCAACCCCGCTTTCGACTCCGTGATTCGCGTCGGCGGCGATGGCAGCGGGCAGAGCAAGGGCCGCGCCCGCTTCGTCAACAACACGATCCTCGTGACCTCGGGCCACGACACGACGGTATTCCGCATCTTCGACGGCATCCAGGCCGTCGAAGCACACAACAACGTGCTGTACGCGAGCGCCGGCGGCACGATCCGTGTCGAGCGCACGGTCGAAGCGGAGTGGACGAATGGCCGCCAGGTCGGCGGCAGCAACAACTGGGTGCCGACCAGCGCGACCTTCGTGCCGGCGGAATGGACGGGCACGCTCGGCGGAACCAACCCCGGCTTCGCGAACGTCGCCGCGCTCGACCTCACGCCGACCGTCGCCGGCGCACTGCACGACGCAGGCGACGCAGCGCCGCAGCCGATTGCGGGATACCCGGTCGCCGATGCGCTGTTCCCTCCGCACTTCCAGCCGAAGCGCGCGCTGCTCCCGGTCGACGGCGCCGCCGTACGCCCCCTGGACGGCGCGATCGACATCGGCGCGATCGAATACGCGGGTGACGCGATATTCGCGAACGGGTTCGATTGACCGGGGTGTCAGGCCGGCGGGTCGCGAGTGCTTTCCTCGGAGAGTCGCAGCCCTCAAACCGACTCCACGACTCGCGCAAAAAAAACCCCCGCTCACGCGGGGGTTCGAACACGCCAAGCGCAATACCATCCGTGGCCACCCTCCCTGGCTCGCTCCCTGGTCCCGCATCCGGCGGGACGATTCCGGGACCTGATTGGAAAGGTCCGGTGCGTGGCGCTCACGCGCGACGCGGTTCGGGGCTTGCTCCGTGCAGCAGCGCGGGGGCGCCGTGCAGGTGATGCACATCTTCACGAAAGCGGGCGCGGCTTTCCGTGTGCAGGCCAACGCTCGGCACCTCGATCGGTGCACACGGGCAGTGCGAACTGGCGCACACATCGAGGGGTGTGCGCGGCCGCGATGGCACGCCCCGACCCGGCTGCAGGCCTCCGAAACGAAGGAAACGCCGCTCAGGCGCCGCGGCGACCGAGCGTCACGCGTTCGTGCCCGGCGACGTCGCGCACGCTCTGCACGTCGTCGAAACCATGGCGTTGGAACAGCTGGCGCACGGCGGCGCCCTGCTCCCAGCCGTGCTCGATGAGCAGCCAGCCATCCGGCAACAGGTGCGCGGGCGTATCGGCGATGATCGTGCGGATCGCGTCGAGGCCGTCGTGGCCCGAGGCGAGCGCGGACAGTGGCTCGTGGCGCAGGTCGCCGCGCGCGAGGTGCGGATCGTCGGCAGCGATGTACGGCGGGTTCGACGCGACGAGCGCGAAGCGCGACGCGGTGAGCGGGGCGTACCAGTCGCCGCGCACGAAGCGGACGTTGCCGATGCCGAGGCGCTGCGCGTTCGCATGCGCGACCGCGAGCGCGGCCGCACTCGCGTCGGTCGCGACGACGCGCGCATGCGGCCGCTCGTGTGCGAGCGCGAGCGCGATCGCACCGGAGCCGGTGCCGAGGTCGGCGAGCGCGCAATCCTCCCCGCTCGGGATGCGCTCGAGCGCGAGCTCGACCAGCAGCTCCGTCTCCGGACGCGGGATGAGCACGGCCGGCGAAACCGCGAGGTCGAACGACCAGAACCCGCGCCGACCGAGCAGGTAGGCGACCGGCGCGCCGCCGCGGCGCGCTTCGACGAGACGCTCGAACGCGCCGGCCTGCTCCGCGCTGGCTTCGTGTTCGGGCCAGGCGAACAGCCACGCGCGCGTGCGGCCGAGCACGTGCGCGAGCAGCAGTTCCACTTCGCCACGCGCGTCGTCACCGCCGAGGCGCGCGGCGGCATCCGCCAGCAGGGCGCGCACGTTGCTCAGGGCGCCGGCTCCGGCGAAGCGATCGCGGGCGGCGTGTCCCGTGGCACGTCGACGACCGGCGTGGGCGCGTGGCGCCAGTAGCCACCGCGGCTCCAAGCTTCGTAGCCGCGCCGCAGCCAGCCGACCAGCGCGCTGGCGAGCCAAAGCGCCCATGCGAGCATCGCGATCTCGTGCACCCACAGCGGCAGGCTGATCGCATGCGCGAGCGGCAGCGCATCCTCGCTGCGATCGGCGAACCAGCGTAGCGCATACGCATGCGAGCCGTTGCCGGCGACCGCCATGTCCGGCGTGCCGAGCAGCCCGGTCTGCACCGCGGCGAGCAGGCACAGCAGCGCGAACAGCGTGAGGATGGGCAGGCCGAGCTGCACGAGGTTGAACACGAACCACTGGCGCGGCGCCGTGCGCGCGCGCAGGTCGAGCGCGAACAACCAGGCGACGACGACGAGCAGCGCGAACCACGAGAAGGTCGAGAAGCCGAGTGCGAGCAGCAACCACTGCCACGTCTTCAACGGCGAGCGGCGCGAACGGCCGAGGGCAACCGCGAGCAGCAGCGCGACCGCGAGTTCGCTCCAGTACAGCACGGCGGGACCCGTGGCCGGGCCCGCGGTCGCGAGCAGCCAGCGGTCCTGCGGCAGCACGATGCCGAGATCGATGTTCGCCGCCGGCAGGCCGAGCGCGAGCGCCGGCAAGCGCACGTGCAGGCCGGCGCCTTCGTCGTCGCGCCAGCGGATCTCGAACACGTGCGCGCCGGGGACGAGCGGCAGGCTGAGCTTGCCGTCCTGCACGCGCAGGTTCAGCGCCTGGCCGTCGCGACTGCTGCCGCTGAGTTCGGCGCCCGGCGGCAGGGTGATCGCGTGTTCGCCGCCACGGCTTGCGCGCATGCGCAAGGTCAGCACGACGTCCGAGCCGCGTTGGCCGACGCTGCGGACGAGATCGACCGCGTCGATCGCGCGCGATGCGCCTTGCGCCGCCTCCGGACGGGTCACCGCGAGTTCGAGCTTCTCGCCGGGCAGTGGATGGAACTCGTAGCGGTGCATGCCGCGCTCGTCCGTCGACGACGTCGCTGCCGCAGGCACGCCGGTGGCTTCGACGTGCCAGCTCGGCCCGACCTGCACGAACCAGGTTTCCGCACGCTCGCCGAGCGGCGGCGCGACGAGGGTGAGCTTTTCGGTCTTGTCGAGCTTGCTCTTCCAGTCCGTCGCGAGCATGCCGTCGCCGAGCGCGACGACGATGCGTGCGTTCTCGACCTTGAACGCCGCGCTCGTCACGTGCTCGCCCTCGAGCAACGGCACGGCGACGGTGAAACCGCCATCCAGCGGCGCGAGGCGCGTGACTTCGGTCTGCACCGACCAGTCGAGGCCGAGGTCGATCGTGCGTTCGACGCGCACGTACGGCGCGAACTGCTGCGTGCTGCCGACAGCCTGCTCGCCGCTCGCGCGCGCCCGCACGAGCGAGAGCGTGCGCGTGAGCAGGTGCGCGTCTTCGATGCCGCCCGCTTCCCAGCCCTCGCCGTCGAATGCGACGCGAGGCGGCATCAGCGGGAAGTCGAGCGAAAGCTTGTCCGCGGCCGCGGCGAACGCGAGTTCGATGCGATGCACGCCGCGCGGCACAGTAAGCCAGAGCGCGTCGTCGGCACGCGCGATGCCGTCCTGCGGCGCACCGTCGAGCGTCGCGCGGCGCAGCTCCAGCTCGCTGGAACCGCCCGGCAATGGCAGCGCGACGCGCTCGAGCGCATGGGCCTCGAGCGCGACGCGGATCTCGTCGCCGCGCGCGACGATCTCCGCGCCGGCGTAGGCGGCGCAGCTGGGGGCGCAGCGCGGCGCTTCGGTGAGGCGCGCGCGCAGGCCGTCGAGCAGGTC
The DNA here is from genome assembly GCF_004342425.1 of Dokdonella fugitiva. GTDB lineage: Bacteria > Pseudomonadota > Gammaproteobacteria > Xanthomonadales > Rhodanobacteraceae > Dokdonella_A > Dokdonella_A fugitiva. The sequence goes on from NZ_SLWQ01000002.1 coordinate 52,905, forward strand.
CTTCGGCGGGAATGCCTGCGCCTGTGCCTGCGCGTGCGGCGCCGCGAGCGACGCGAAGACGACGAGCACGGCGGCGGCCGGCGGCGGCGCCTTCCATGCGCGCACGGCCGGCTGCAGCAGGCGCACGACGAGCCAGGCGAGCAACGCGACGAGCAGCACGCGCAGGATACGCACGAGCCAGGACGGCGCGATCAGCAGACGCATCGTCTGCCCGGGCACGACGCGACCGCTCCAGCCGAGCTCGTAGCGCTGGCCGCGCGACCAGCCCGGTTCGCCGGCGCCGGTCTGCAGCACGGTCGACTCGCTGTAGCGCTCGATCTTCCGGCTCGCCACGCCATGGCGATAGGCGCCGCCGGTGGCTTTCGCCTTCTGCGGCTCCGCCGGTGGCGGTGGCGGCGCGGGAGGTGCCGGCGCAGTCGCCGGCATCGGCGCGGACATCGGCGCCTCGGCCTCCATCGCGTCCTGCGCGACCTCCTCGTAGGTCGCGCGCGACACCGGTGGCGCCGCGTTCTGCTCGAAGCCGAAATCGAAACCGGCCGCGCGTGCGAAATCGCCTTCGAGCTGCGGATGCAGCGCGGTGCGCAACTGGTCGGCGACGAACGGCAGCGCGACGAGTACGAGCAGGGCGAGCGCGCCGCGCCGCACCCATTCGAACGCGGTCCTCAGGCGTCCCGCGGGCATCGCCCGCAACGCGAGTGCGAAGCCGAGCACGGCGAGGAGGGCCCAGCGTGGTGCGCCGTCTTCCTGGTACCCCAGCACGAGGTAGGCGAGCGCGACGAACACGCCGGCGAGGCCGAGCAGCCGCCATGCGAGCAGCGCGAGCACGGCCGCGACGAACACGTCGTAGAGCGTCCATGCCGAGACCCAGCTGCCGCGCGCGAAGTCCGCGCCGGGTGCGGCGAGCAGCCGGTAGCCGTCCGGCAGGTGCACGGTCGCGGAAATGCCGTCGAAATTGCTGCGCCAACCGGCGACCGGCCAGGCGCCCGAGACCGGCTCGATGCGCAGCCCGGCGCCGAGATCGACTTCGCCGGAACGCCATTCGACGCCCGTGCTGCCCGGCTCCGCACCGCGCGTGACCAGCAGCGGATCGTTGCCGGCCTGCGCGCGTTCGAGCGCATACGGCGGCGCGACATCGAGGCGCCAGTCGCGCAGCATGCGCCCGTGCACGCGATCGCGCGCGAACCAGCCGTGGCCGTCGAAATCGAGCCACATCTCGCGTTCGAGGCGCAGCTGGTTCTGCGCCTCGGGATCCTGCCCGCGCGAGCGCTGCTCGATCGTGAGCATGGCGCCATCGGCGAGCGCGAACGCGGGCAGTTGCACCCAATCCGCAGGTACCTGCGCCTGCGCGGGATCGACCGGCGTTCCACTTTCGGCGACGCTCACGCGCAACGCCGGCGCGGCGGCGTAGCTCCAGATCTCCTGTTGCGGCCACGGTTCCCCGGGCACGCTCGCCCTGACCGCGTCGAGCGGTGCGAGCGCGCGCGCTTCGAGCGTCAGCGTGTCGCTGCCGGGCTGCACGCGCACGCGCAGGCGACCGTCCGCATCGAGCCGCGCCGGCCACGTGCTGGCGAGCGAGAGCGGCTCGAAACCGGCCGGCAACGCGGGCCCGATCAGTTCCTCGCGCGCCTGCCCCGACACCGCGAGTTCGATGCGCGTGGCGAGCCGCGCCGGCACGCCGTCGTCGAGCCGGCGATGGACACGCAACTGCATGCTGTCGGCTTCGGGTGCATCGGCCACGCCACGCCCGAGCGTGACTTCCTCGCCATCACGTTGCACCGGCGAGATCGGCTTGCCGTCGATCGCGAGCGTCAGCAGGCCGATCGACTCGGGCACGCGCAAGGCCTGCGGCCGCTCGGTCCAGGGGATGCGCGCGCGGATTTCATGGCTGCCCGCGGCGAGGCGCAGCGCCGGCCCGTCATGGTCGACCACCGCGGCGGGCTGGCCGTCGACGCTGACCTGCTGCGGCCAGTGCTCGTCGTCGCCGGGCAGCGGTACCCAGCTTTCGGCGTCGACGCGCCAGCGCTGGACGACGCTCGCACCGCGCGCATCGGCGGCCAGCGCGAGCACGCCGGGCCAGGCGCAGAGGTAATCACCGGCCTGCGCGCCCTGGTGGCCCGAGATCAGTGGGCAGGCGCGGAATTCCTGCTCGTGCATGACCCAGGCGCGCCATGGCTCCAGCGGCGCGGGCACGTCGGTGGCGGCGCGTGCGGCAAACGGCAGGAAGAATGCGATGAACAATCGGGCGAACAGACGCATGATCGATCCTTGTGCGAACTACTCGACGGCGTGCAACGGATCGCCGTGCGATCCGGGGTTCCACGCGGTGCGTCAATGCACGAGCATGCGCCAGCCCTGCAGCGCGGACGCGAGCAGGAAGCCGGCGAGGAAGAACAGGTAGCTGTAGCGCAGGTAGCGGTACTTGTAGCGGCGCAGGTACGTGCCGAGCGCGTAGATGTCGTTCGACCAGACGTAGTACGGCGAGCCGTCCGGCGCCAGCGCGCGCGCCATCTCGCCGAGGTAGCGCTCGCGCGAAAGCTCGGAGAAGTGGCCGAAGAACAGCAGGTTGAAGTTCTCCGGGATGCGGTCGTCGTGCAGCTTAAGCGGCCGGTACTTGGGCAGCACGGCGAGCACCGCGAGCAGCAGCGCGGCGAGCGTGAAGCAGCAGAGCACGATCACCGACAGGCGCAATTCCGGATCATTGACGTGGCCCATCGAGATCGTCAGCACGATCGATGACACCGTGATGATGATGTTCGCCTTGGTATCGGCCATGCTCGACAGGGCGACATGGTGCTGTTGCGCGGTGCGCAGCAGGTTGTCGCCGGTGTTGCGTTCGGGGATCCGCGCGAATGCCGCCATCGCGGCGGGGGAGTGCTCGTCCATCGTCGCCTCGCTGCGCCTGTGCGCCGCATCTTAGCAATGAAGCCGCCGCGCGCGTGCAGGCGCCGACCGGCTTGCCGGCCGGCGCACGCGGCGCGTATGTTGGGCTACTCCACCTGGCTTGCGCCGCACCATGGACTTCATCCAGGACGCGCCCGCGCTCGGCAACCAGTACCGCGACGACCCGGTTCTGGGCGGAATGCTCGCGCACCTGCTCCCGGCCGGCGTGCTCGCCGCGATCGAGGCCGACCTCGACGAACTCGGCGCGCATGCGGCACGCGCCTGGCTCGACGCACGTACGCGCAGCGCGACGGAACCCGCGCTGCAGCAATGGGATGCCTGGGGCGCGCGCATCGACCGCATCGACCTCACGCCCGCCTGGCGCGAGGGCGCCGCGATGACCGCGCGCTACGGCTTCGTCGCCGCCGGCCACGAAGCCACGCACGGCGTGCACGCGCGCATCGACCAGTTCGCGCGCGTCTACCTCTACCACGTCGCCAGCGAGTTCTACACCTGTCCGCTCGCGATGAGCGACGGTGCCGCGACCGCGCTGAAGGCATCCGGCGCGCGCGCGCTGATCGACCTCGCCGTGCCGCGCCTGCTCGCGCGCGACCCTGCGCGCCTGTGGCTGTCCGGACAGTGGATGACCGAGACCGCGGGCGGTTCCGACGTCGCCCGCACCGGCACCGTCGCGCGTCGCGACCGCGACGGGACCTGGCGCCTGTACGGGCGCAAGTGGTTCACCTCGGCCGTGGTCGGCGAGATGGCGCTCGCGCTCGCGCGCCCGGAAGGCGCCGGCGACGGCACCGATGCGCTCGCGCTGTTCCTGGTCGAGACGCGCGACGCGCACGGGCGCTGGAACGGCATCCGCATCGACCGCCTCAAGGACAAGCTCGGCACGCGGCAGTTGCCGACCGCCGAGATCCATCTCGAGGGCGTGCCGGCGATGCCGGTCGGTGAACCCGCCCACGGCGTGCGCATGATCGCGCCGATGCTCAACGTGACGCGCACCTGGAACGCGGTGTGCGCACTCGCGACGATGCGCCGCTGCCTCGCGCTCGCCGTCGACTATGCGCGCCGGCGGGACGCGTTCGGGCGGCCGCTCGCGCGTCAGCCGCTGCACCGCGCGACCCTCGCCTCGCTCGCGGCCGAATTCGAGGCTGCATTCCATTTCGTGTTCTTCGTGGCCGCCCTGCTCGGCCGCGTCGCGCAGGCGACGCCGGCGGAACGCGCGCTGCTGCGCGTGCTGACGCCGCTCGCCAAGCTGTGGACCGGGCGCCTGGCCGTACGCGTCGCCAGCGAAACCTGCGAAGCGTTCGGCGGCGCCGGCTACATCGAGAACACGGGCATTCCGCAACTGCTGCGCGATGCGCAGGTGTTCCCGATCTGGGAAGGCACGACCAACGTGCTCGCGCTCGACGTCTTGCGCGCGCTCGGCACGGACGGCGTCGACGCGCTCGCGCAGGCCGCGCGGGCACTGCTCGCCGAAGCCGGCGGCGATCGCCACGGCATCGGCGACTGCCTCGACGCGGCCCGCGACTGGCATGCGTCGCGACGCGGCGCGCGCGACGCGCTCGAGGCCGGTGCGCGCGGCTTCGCCACGACCCTCGCGCGCGCGTTCGCTGCCGCCGTGCTCGCGCGACACGCGGCATGGGCCGCGCGCGAACGCGGCGACCGGCGCGCACTCGCGGCACTCGATGCGTTCGCGGGCGCCGGGCTGTCGCGGCTCGCGCGCGCGGTGGACGACGACGCGCTGCTGCCCGACAATTGCGCTCCCTGACGCGCGACGCCGCGTCCCCAGCGCAGGATCATCGGGCCATGCAGCACCTCACCATCGTCACGACCGGCGGCACGATCGACAAGATCTACTTCGACGACAAGTCGACGTTCCAGATCGGCGAGCCGCAGATCGGCGAGATCCTCCAGGCACTCGGCGTCGCCTTCACGTTCGAGGTGCTGCCGGTGCTGCGCAAGGACAGCTTGCACATGGATGCAGCGGACCGCGCGGCGATCCGTGCCGCGATCGAAGGCCAGCCACATCGCCACGTGCTCGTCACGCACGGCACCGACACGATGGTCGAGACCGCGCAGGCGCTCGCCGGGCTCGCCGGCCGCGTCGTCGTGCTCACCGGCGCGCTCAACCCCGCGCTGTTCAAGGGCTCCGACGCCGTGTTCAACATCGGCTGCGCGGTCGGCGCGGTGCAGACCTTGCCCGACGGCGTGTACATCGCGATGAACGGGCGCATCTGGGATCCGGAACGCGTGCGCAAGAATCGCGACGCGAACCGGTTCGAGGCTGCGCAGGGCTGAATCCGCGTCCGCGCAACGCCCGACGTCATTGGGCCGACGGCGCGTGCCGCATGAAAAACGGCGGCCGGTTCGCACCGGCCGCCGTCGTTCGATCGCCTTCCCTGGCGCAGGACGCTTCGCTTACGGCGTGAAGCTCGGCGTCAGCGTGACGCCGGAGAACGTCGTGTACGCCCTGATGCGGACGTGGTAGGTGCCCGGCGTCGGTGCGCTCCACGTGCAGCTCTCGTTGTTGCCGCTGAGATACGGACGGCAGCTGTAGCTCGACGTCGTCGGCGCGGAGTTGAGCCGCACGTACAGGTCCGCGTCGCCGCTGCCGCCGGAGATCTGGAACTTCAGGTTCGTCGCGCCCGAAGGCACCACCAGCGTGTAGTCCGAGGTCCAGTTGCCCGAGCTCGCCGCGAGGCCGGTGACCGGCACGCCGTTCGTGAGCGTCGTGCCGCCACCGCCACCGCCACCGGTCGAGTAGCTGCCGGTGAGGCTCATGCCGCTGAAGGTCGAGTACGCGTTGATCATCACGTAGTACGTGCCGGCCTGCGCCGTCGTGATGTTGCAGGTCTCGCTGTTGCCGGATACCCACGAACGGCAGTCGTAGCTCGACGTGGTCGGCGCGCTGCCGAACTTCACATAGAGGTCGCCGTCGCCGCTGCCACCGGAGGTGACGAACTTGAGGTTCGTCGCGCCGGCCGGAACGACCATCGTGTAGTTGAGCTTGTTGCCCGTGGTCGCCGCGAGGCCGGTGACCGCGACGCCGTTCTGCAGCACGTTGCCGCCGCCACCGCCGCCGCCCGTCACCGTGACCGAACTCGTCTTGGTGTTGGTCGCGCCGCCGTCGTCGGTGACCGTCAGCGAGACGCTGTAGGTGCCGGCGCTCGCATAGGTGTGGCTCGGGTTGGTCGCCGTCGACGTGCCGCCATCGCCGAAGTTCCACGAACGCGAGGCGATCGTGCCGTCGCTGTCGCTGGAGCTGTCGGTGAAGTTCGCCACCAGTGCATTGGTCGTGAAGCTGAAGTTCGCGACCGGCGCGACGTTGCCGCCGCCACCGCCACCACCGATGTGGTTGATTGCGCTGCTGAGGATCATGCTTCCGCGGCCCGTCGCGAGGTCGTAACCGGCCGCCGCCGTCGAACCGTTGTTGTTGCCCGACGTGATGTCGTGGAAATCGCTGGCCGGCAACTGGTAGATGATCGGACCGGCGAAGCCCACCGACGTGCCCTTCACCGCGAGCACGCGCGCCCACATGCCGGCGAAGATCGGCGCCGACAGGCTCGTGCCACCGATCTGTTGCGTGCCGCCGTTGACGATGACCTTCGCGCCCGAGTTCGGGTCGCCGTCGAAGGCGACGTCGGCGACGCCGCGCTTGCTTCCCGACCAGAGCGTCTGCCAGCTCGGCTTCGGCTCGATCGTGCTCTGGCTGCCGCCCGAGTCGACCCACACGGTCTCGCTGCTCCATGCACTCGTCGACGCGTTCAGCGTCGTGCCGGACACGGCCACGACGTACGGCGAATTGGCCGGGTTGCTCGCCTCGTCGACGCCGCCGTCCTGGCACTCGTCGGCGCCGAAATCGCCGGTCGAGATCGAGAACGTCTGGCCCTGCGCGACCGCGGTCGCGAACAACTGGTCGTCGGCGGCGTCGGAACCGTCGCTGTGCGCATCCTTCTCGCACTCGCCGAGAGACATGTTGATGATCTTCGCCGCGTTCGCCGAGACCACGGTGTTGATGTTCGCGGTGAGCGCCGAGTTCGCCAGGGTCGGCTCGTTGTAGAAGATGATCTTGCCGACCTGTCCGCCCGCCATGCCGACGATGTCCTGGCTGTCGAGGTTCCATTCACCGATGCCGCTGGTGTCGTTGCTCGTGCCGCCGGTATTGACCGTCTGCGTCGTCACGGTCGGGAAGCCGTGCGCCGACGTGAACGAGTTGAGGTCGGCGATCGTCTGCGTCAGCTTGCCTTGCGTGATGATGCCGACCGTGACGCCCGCCGCGGTGGCGACGCCGGTACCGCCGTAGATCGAGGAGAACTCGTTCGGGTAGTGGCCGGTCACCGCCTGCGGCTGCGGGCCTTCGAGCACGCGCGACATCACGCGCGGGCGATGAACGTCCTGCAGGCCGAGCACGGCCAGCACGATGCCTTGCAGCGACGCCGGGATGTGCACCGGCTCGGTGTTGGCGATCGCGCTGCTGCCATCCTTGCGCGTGACGCGCGCGAGCGAGGTCTGGAACGCGGCCTGCGCGACGTCGGCGGTGCCGTCGGCGGAAACGAGCATGCGATTGTCGGCAACCACGATGTTGGTGAAGCCGGCCGACTTCAGGAAATCGACGACGGCCTTGACCTGGTCTTCCGTCGGCGCATGGCGCTGCAGGACGTCCGCGGTCGACAGCGTCGGCCGCACGCCGGTGAGGCGCTGCGCGGTCGCCGCCGACGCGATGTAGCTGTCGAGGCCGGCCCGGTCACGCATCTTCAGCGCGACCTCGATGTGGACCGGCTGCGTGAACGGCACCATGCCGTCGATGTTCTCGCCTGCGCGCAGTGACGTGGCCGGCGAAAGCTGCGCCGAAAGCTGCGCCTCGCCCAGCGAGGCGGCCCCCACCGCCGAAGTGCCGAACGCCATGACGACGGCGACGGCGAGCGCCGCGGGCCGCGTGGTGATTCTCGAATTACGCATTACTGACTCCCTCAATATGCAAAGTTCGAAATACCGATGGTTTGTGTAGCGATGCGGTCGCACGCGGCGAAACCGTCCCCGGCGCGCTTCCAGCGGGCCGTCGTGGAACGGTCAACGGGTCGGTACGTATTGCCTGCTGCAGCCGGCCGAGGTCCCCTGCGCCAGCGCGCGTGACGGGGCGTTGCAGGCCCTGCATCCCCTCTCTTGGATGCAGGCTGTCGATCGGCGGGACTGCAGTCCGCATCGAGGAGATAGCACCCGCGTGCTGTCATGAACCTGACAGCCGGGCCGCGACGATCGGCAACGGCGACGTGCTCGTCGAAAACATCCGCGCGTGCTGCGCTGCAAATAAAAACGGCGGCCGGTTCGCACCGGCCGCCGTTTCGTTCACCTCCCTGATCGCATCACTCCGCGCGAGCCGCTCGTTGCAACGGCCAAGCCGTGCGATGCGAGCGCGATGCCACGCGCGGATCCACGATCCCTGGGCGCCCGGCGCGGTGTCCCCACACCGTGCGGGCCTCCCTGTGTCCCACGTCCGCGTCCTTCGCGATGCCGACCCTCTCCCGACCCGGCATGCGTCCTGCTGCGGAAACCGGCACTGCTCCCCAGACCGGCCCTCGGGTACCGTTCCGCGCGGAGGAGCCACGCGGAAGTTGCCAACCTAGCAGCAACGCACTCGCAAGAAAAGCGACCACGGTCGCATAACCCGTTGATGCTACAGGCTTATTTCGGGCGCCTTGTCGCAACGCAGCATGTGCCGCTGCATTGCGCACCGCGGCAGCGGCGTCTTGAAACCGATTTCACCTGCGGCACCGCAATAAAACCGCGCGAGCACATCGATCACCCGCGCGCCGGCGGAAGATCCCTCATGCGCATCAACGGCGACTGCGCATCGTCGTGACCTGGCGCGGGCGGCGCCACCACAGGAGCAGGGTCGCCACGAGCATCAGCGGCGGGAACCAGTACACGGTCTTGAGCCAGCGATGCTGGACGTTCCAGGTCGTGTTGAAGATGAGGTCCATCGCCACGGTGGAATCGGCGCGGATGCGCGGGAAGCCTTCGCTCAGTGCGGCCGTCAGGCGCGATTCGCCGAAGGCCTGCAGCGCGGGCATCGAGCCGTCCAGTGCCCGTCCCAGCAGGATGTAGGTCGCGGCGAGCGGCGCCTCGCGGTTGGCCGAGCCGACGATGTCGTCGCCGACGTCGGGAACCAGCGGCGCGGCGCCCCAGACGACGATGTCGTAGAGCAGGAAGAACACGAACAGGACGAGGGCGATCACGTGCAGGTTGCGTTTCATCGCGGGCGCGCCGGTCAGGGGACGCCCCATCCTAAAACGAAACGCACGACGGCGCGCAAGCGCGCCGCCTGCCGCCCTAGAGCATGCCGGTTTCGAGGCGCGCCGCCTCGGACATCATCGATTGCGTCCAAGGCGGATCGAACACGAGGTCGACGTCGGCCTCCGCGATGGTGGGAATCATTTCGAGCTTGGTGCGCACGTCGTCGACGAGGATCTCGCCCATGCCGCAGCCGGGCGCGGTGAGCGTCATGCGCACGCTGACCTTGCGCCGCCCGTCGTCGAGGCGTTCGAGGTCGCAGTCGTAGACGAGGCCGAGCTCGACGATGTTGATCGGTATTTCCGGGTCGAAACAGGTGCGCAGCTGCTGCCAGACGAGCTTCTCGACCTCGGCGTCGTCGGCGCCTTCGGCGAGTTCCAGCGCGGCCGGCGCCTCCTTGCCGAGCGCGTCCGCATCCGCGCCGCGGATGCGGAACAGGTTGCCGTCGACGTACACGGTGAAACTGCCACCGAGCGCCTGCGTGATGTAACCGACCTGCCCGGCGGGCAACGTCACCTCGTCGCCCTGCGGCACCATCACGGCGGCGCAGTCGCGCTCGAAACGAACCGGTTCGGAAGTCTGGCTGTAACCCATTGCGGCGGATCGGTGGCCCTGGCGGAACTGCACATTATGCCGTCTCGGGGGCGGCCTCGTGCGTTGCGATATCGGGGCTGCGATCCGTGCGTTCAACCGCCGGCCTCAGCGCGACGGGGCGAGGCCGGTCTCCTGCAGGCATTTGCCGAACAGCTTCATCGCGGCCTCGATGTCGGCCGGCGGCAGGCCGGCGTAGCCGAGCACGAGGCCCGGGCGCGGCGGCTGCTTGAGGCAGTACGGCGTGATCGTGTAGAGGCCGAGGCCGCGCGTGCGCGCGTGCGCGACGAGGCGCTCGCAGTCGGCGTGGCTCGCGCGCGTGAGCCACGCGGTGAGGTGCATGCCAGCATTGGAATCGACCACTTCGACCGCGTCGCCGGCATGGCGACGCAGGCCGCTCAGCATCGCGCTGCGGCGCGCGCGCAGCGCGACCGCGGCGCGACGCAGGTGCCGCTCGAAGCCGCCGTCGGCCATGAAGCGGGCCAGCGTCGCCTGTTCGAGCGCGTTGCAGCCGCGATCCTCGAGCCACTTCGTCGCCGAGAACGCTTCGCGCAGCGACGCGGGCACCACCATGTAACCGAGGCGCAGCGCCGGGAACAGCGCCTTGGAGAAGCTGCCGATGTAGATCACGCGGCCGTCGCGGTCGAGCGATTTCAGCGCCGCGAGCGGGCGCCCGCCGTAGCGGAACTCGCCGTCGTAGTCGTCCTCGATGAGCCAGGCATGGCGCTCGGTCGCCCAGTCGAGCAGGTCGACGCGACGCGACAGCGGCAGCAGCGCGCCGGTCGGGAACTGGTGCGAAGGCGTCACCACCGCGAGTCGCGCGCTCGACGGCAATGCAGCCGGCACGAGACCCTCGTTGTCGACGCGGCAACCACGTGCATGCGCACCGAACGCGGCGAACACCTGGCGCGCACCGCGATAGTGCGGATCCTCGAGCACGACCGTGTCGCCGGCTTCGAGCAGCACGCGCGCGGCGAGCGCGAAGGCCTGCTGCGTGCCGGACACGATGACGACGTCCTCCGGCGCGGCGGGCACGCCGCGGCGTCGCGCGAGGTAATCGCAGATCTGTTCGCGCAAGGCGAGCAGTCCCTGCGCATCCGGATAGTCGAACTCGACGTGCTCCGCCGCGCGGCTCACTTCGCGGCGCCAGACGCTGCCGAGCAACGGATTGGCCAGCGGCAGGCCGTACTGCAGGTCGTAGCGCAGGTCGCTGTGCTGGTGGCCGGGGATGCGCCGGCCGTCGGTGTTGGCGAGCGCGCGCCGCGCGAAGCTCGACAGCGGCGCGACGAGCGTATTCGCGCTGCGCTTCTGCGGGGTCGCACTGCCGACATTGGCGACGAAGCTGCCGGAGCCGACGCGACCGAGCAGGAAGCCTTCCGCCTGCAGCTGTTCGTAGGCGGCGAGCACGGTGTTGCGCGAGACGTCCAGTTCGCGCGCGAGCGCGCGGCTCGCCGGCAGGCGCGCCCCGGCGGCGAAGCGGCCGTCGAGGATCGCGCTCTTGAGTGCGCGGATGAGCTGCGCGTAGCGCGCGCCCTGGCCGTCGAGGTCGAGGTACACGATTGGCTCCGTTGATATCCGCGATTCCGGTACTGGAGGGTACCAATATCCAAGCCTAATGTTGAGTACCACGATGCGGCGGATGCGGACGGACGGGCAGCCCGCGCGCATCCCGCGACACCGCGAGCGCGCCGCGCTCGCGCAACCCTGACGGAGGATCGATGGACGTCCAGAGCGAAACCGTGCCGCGCGATGCGCGCCACCGCGTCGAGCGCACCAGGGCGCGCGCGCGCTACGACCGCGACACGGTTCACGCGATCCTCGACGCGGGCATGCTCGCGCACGTCGCATTCAGCGTCGGTGGCCAGCCGTTCGTGATCCCGATGCTCTATGCGCGCGACGGCAAGACGATCGTGCTGCACGGCTCGATCGCGAGCCGGCTCATGGACGAACTCGCCGACGGCGTGCCCGCCTGCATCGGCGTGACCCATCTCGACGGGCTCGTGCTCGCGCGCTCGCACTTCGACCATTCGGTCAACTACCGTTCGGTGGTCGTGTTCGGGCGCGCGCGCGCGGTGCTCGACGCGGACGAGAAGGCATCCGCGTTGTCGCGATTCGTCGACGCGCTGATCCCCGGGCGCGCGGCGGAGTCGCGCGCGGCCGACCGCACCGAACTCGCGGCGACGCAGGTGTTGCGGCTGGCGATCGAGGATGCGAGCGCGAAGATCCGCAGCGGCGGCGTGAAGGACAACCCGGCCGACCTCGCCCTGCCCTACTGGGCCGGTGTCGTGCCGATGCGCACGCGGTACGCCATGCCGCAGCCGGAAGCCGACCTCGCCGATGCCGCCCTGCCCGCGTCGGTACGCCGGCTGCTCGCCGCCGACGAGGCCGCGGCATGATCATCTATCGCGACGATGTGCGACTCCCGCTCGAACAGGCGCGCGATCTGTACCGCGCATCGACCCTCGGCGAACGCCGGCCGATCGACGACGATGCGCGCTTCGCGGCGATGCTCGCCCACGCGAACCTCACGATCACCGCGTGGGACGGCGACCTGCCCGTCGGCATCTCGCGTTGCGTGACCGACTTCGCCTGGACCACGTATCTCGCCGACCTCGCGGTGCGCGTCTCGCACCAGCGCCAGGGCATCGGCAAGGAACTCATGCGCCGGACGCAGGCGGCCGCGCCGCAGGCGAAGCTGCTGCTGCTCGCCGCGCCGGCTGCCGAGCGCTACTACCCGCACGTCGGCTTCAGCCATTTCCCGCAGGCGTGGATGCTGCGCGAAAACGAGTCCATCCCGTAGGGCAGGTCGAGCGAGAAGCGCGAGTCCCGCCAGTTGCGACGACCTCACGTCGTGGGCGAACGGCGGCCCGCGCTTCGCGCGCACCGCCTCGCGGCGTACGTGCAGGTCGACGCGCAAGGGCGGGTCGAGCGCGCATCGCGTGTCCCGCCACGCAGCCTTCGACGCCACGTCGAGTCCCGAACCACCGCGCAGTCGTCCCGAGCGGCTATCATCGCCGATTCCGCCCTCGTGCCGAACCCGCATGCCCGCCGAGCCGTCCCCCGCTTCCCGCCCGCGCGCAATCGGCATCGCGACCGCGATCATGTGCGCGCTCGCGGGCGGCGCGCTGTGGTGCCTGCTCTCGCTGTACAGCCGCGGCGATCTTGCCGGCCTGGCCTTCCTCGTCGCGCTGCCGGTCACATGGACGCTGCGCCGGCACGGCTACGCCGGACGCTGGTCGGGTGCACTCGTCGCCGCCGCGTGCGTCGCGCTTGCTGCGTTCTACTCGTTCTACCTGCAGGCGGTCGCACGGATCGCGGGCATGCTCGGCCTGCCGATGCGCGAGACGCTGCTGCGCATGGAACCCGGCATGGCGATCGACATCGCGCGCGCGAACACCGGCACGACCAGCATCGCGATCGTCGTGGCCGCGATCGTGTTCGCCGGCGCGTTCGTCAAGCGTCGCGCTTGACGCGACGAGTCGCATCGTTCAGCGCACGTCACCCGCCGCGACGCGTCGCAGCGCCTGCTCGAACACCGCGACCGGCTGGCCGCCGGACACCAGGTGGCGCTCGTTGAGGATCACCGCGGGCACGCCATGGATGCCGCGGTCGGTGAAGTACCGCTCCTGCGCGCGCACCGCGTCGGCGAACTCGTCCGAGGCGAGCACGGCGCGCGCACGCGCGCCGTCGAGTCCCGCCGCTGCGGCGATCGCGACGAGCACGTCGTGATCGGACACGTCGCGCGCGTCGCCGTGGTAGGCCTGCAGCAACGCGTGCTTGAGCGCGCGCTGCCCGGCCGCGCCGAGCGTGCCTGCCCAGTGCAGCAGGCGATGCGCGTCGAAGGTGTTGTAGATGCGTCCGCGCTCGCCGAACGTGAAACCGACGTCGGCACCGCGCGCGCGGATCGTGGCGCGGTTGCGCTCGAGCTGCTCACGCGTGAGCCCGTACTTGGCGACGAGGTGCGACGTCGCATCCTCGCCTTCGGCGGGCATGGCCGGGTTGAGCTCGAACGGCTGGAAGTGCAGCTCGACCTCGACTTCGCCATCGAGGCGCTCGAGCGCGCGTTCCAGCGAATTGAGGCCGACCGCGCACCATGGACAGACGACGTCGGAAACGAAATCGATGCGGATCGGTTGCTTGGCCATCGGGGAGATCCTGCGCACGGCGATCACGTGCAAATGCGGGCGCCCCCGAGCCGATCAAGTCGCTGCCCCCGCGCGAGCCGCGATCCCGTCACGCCGCGATCGTGTGGTCGACCAGTTGCTGCGCTTCGGCGAGGATTTCGCCGAGATGGGCCGCATCGCGGAAGCTTTCGCCGTATATCTTGTAGATGTCCTCGGTGCCCGATGGGCGCGCGGCGAACCAGCCGTGCTCGGCGATCACCTTGATGCCGCCGATCGGCGCGTCGTTGCCGGGCGCGTGGTCGAGCACGGCGACGATGCGCGAGCCAGCGAGCGTGCCGGCCGTGACCTCGGCGGGCGCGAGTTTCGCCAGACGCGCCTTCTGCTCCTTCGTCGCCGGCGCATCGACGCGGTCGGTGTACACGGCACCGAGTTCCTGCTCGAGACGCGCGTAGCATTGCCCGGGATCGCGCCCCTCGCGCGCGGTGATCTCGGCCGACAGCAACGCCGGCGCGATGCCGTCCTTGTCGGTGCTCCAGGCGCCACCGTCGCGGCGCAGGAACGATGCGCCCGCGCTCTCCTCGCCGCCGAAGCCGAGCGAACCGTCGCACAGGCCGTCGACGAACCATTTGAAGCCGACCGGCACTTCGTGCAGGCGCCGGCCGAGGCGCGTGGCGATGCGGTCGATCATCGCGCTGCAGACGATCGTCTTGCCGACCGCCGCGTCCGCGCGCCAGCCCTCGCGCGAGCGGAACAGGTAGTCGATCATGACCGCGAGGTAGTGGTTGGCCGGCATGAGGCCGACGCTGCGCGCGACGATGCCGTGGCGGTCATGGTCGGTGTCGCAGGCGAACGCGACATCGTAACGCTCGCGCAAGGCGAGCAGGCGCTGCATGGCCGGCGGCGACGACGGATCCATGCGCACGCGACCGTCCCAGTCGAGGCTCATGAACGCGAACGTCGGATCGACCTGCTCGCTGACGACGTCGAGCGCGATGCGCCAACGCTCGGCGATGCGCGGCCAGTAGTGCACGCCGGCGCCGCCGAGCGGGTCGACCGCGAGGCGCAGGTTCGCCGCGCGGATCTCGTCGAAGTCGATGAGCGCGCCGAGGCCGTCGACGTAGGCGCCGAGGAAATCGTGTTCGCGCGTCGTCGATGCGGCGCGCGCGCGCTCGATCGGCACGCGCTTCACGCCGCGCAAGCCCTCGGCGATCAGCGCGTTCGCGCGCTGCTGGATCGCGGCGGTCACGCCGGTATCCGCCGGGCCGCCGTTCGGCGGGTTGTACTTGAAGCCACCGTCTTCGGGAGGATTGTGCGACGGCGTGATGACGATGCCATCGGCGAGTCCGCTCGTGCGCCCGCGGTTCCAGGCGAGGATCGCGTGCGACAGCGCGGGCGTCGGCGTGTATTCGCCGCCCGCGGCGATGCGCACCTCGACGCCGTTGGCGGCGAGCACCTCGAGCGCGCTGTCCATCGCCGGCTTCGACAGCGCGTGCGTATCGATGCCGAGGAACAATGGACCACTGATGCCGGCCGTGGCACGGTGTTCGCAGATGGCCTGGGTGATCGCGAGCACGTGCGCTTCGTTGAAACTCGCCGCGAACGACGAACCGCGATGCCCCGAGGTGCCGAACGCGACGCGCTGCGCGGCGATCGACGGATCCGGGCGCTCGTCGTAGTAGGCGGCGACGAGGCGCTCGACGTCGACCGGCGGCACCGACGTCGCAGGCTTGCCCGCGAGCGGGCTCCTCGCCGCGCTCACGGCGTGCTCCCGCGCAGCCTGCGGTAGCGCCTGATCAATGCATTGGTCGAGCCGTCGTGGGCGAGCCGCGGCGTCTTCGGCGCAGCGAGTTCGGCGGCGATGCGCCTGGCGAGCACCTTGCCGAGTTCGACGCCCCACTGGTCGAACGAGTCGATGTCCCAGATCACCCCCTGCACGAACACGCTGTGCTCGTACAGCGCGACGAGCGCACCCAGCGTGCGGGGATCGAGACGGCGCGCGAGGATCGTGCTGCTCGATCGGTTGCCGTCGAAGGTCTTGTGCGGAACCAGCGCGGCGGGCACGCCTTCCGCGCGCAGTTCGGCGGCAGTCTTGCCGAATGCGAGCGCTTCGCCCTGCGCGAACAGGTTCGCCATGAGCAGGTCGTGCTGGTCGCCGAGCGGATTGGCGGTCTCGCAGAAGCCGATGAAGTCGCAGGCGACCGCGCGCGTGCCCTGGTGGATCAGTTGGTAGAACGAATGCTGCCCGTTGGTACCCGGCTCGCCCCAGACGATCGGGCAGGTGTCGACGCCGACGCGCGCACCGGCACGCGTGACATGCTTGCCGTTGCTCTCCATGGCGAGCTGCTGCAGGTAGGCGGGAAAGCGCTTGAGGTACTGTTCGTACGGCAGCACCGCGACGCTTTCCACGCCGAGGAAGTTCGTGTTCCAGATGCCGAGCAGCGCATGCAGCACGGGCAGGTTGCGCTCGAACGGCGCCTTGCGGAAATGCTCGTCCATCGCGCGGAAGCCGGCGAGCAGCTCGCCGAAATGCGCCGGCCCGATCGCCAGCATCGTCGACAGGCCGATCGCCGAATCCATCGAGTAGCGGCCGCCGACCCAGTCCCAGAAGCCGAACATGTTGGCCGTGTCGATGCCGAACTTCGCGACCTCGGCCGCGTTGGTCGATACCGCGACGAAGTGCTTCGCGACCGCGGCTTCGTCGCCGAGCGCGTCGAGGCACCAGCGCCGCGCTGCGTGCGCGTTGGCGAGCGTCTCCTGGGTCGTGAACGTCTTCGAACAGACGACGAACAGCGTCTGCGCGGGATCGAGGTCGCGCGTCGCCTCGGCGAAGTCGGTGCCATCGACGTTGGAGACGAAGCGCAGGTCCAGCTCGCGATCGGCGTAGGCGCGCAGCGCCTCGTACGCCATCACCGGGCCGAGATCGGAACCACCGATGCCGATGTTGACGACGTGGCGGATGCGCCCGCCGCGATGGCCTTTCCACTCACCGCTGCGCACGCGCTCGCAGAACGCGGCCATGCGCGCGAGCACGCCGTGCACGTCGGCGACGACGTTGCGCCCGTCGACGACGATGCGCTCGCGCCTGGATGCACGCAGCGCGACATGCAACACGGCGCGATCCTCGGTCGTGTTGATGCGCTCGCCGCGGAACATCGCCTCGGCGCGCTCGCGCACGCCGCAGGCTTGCGCGAGGCGCAGCAGCAGCTTCAGTGCCTGCGCGTCGACGCGCTGCTTGGCGTAGTCGAAGTAGAGGCCTGCCGCCTCGAGCGCGAAGCGTTCGCCCCGCCCGGTGTCGGCGGCGAACAGTTCGCGCAGGTGGCGGCGGCGCATCGTCGCCGCGTGGCGCTGCAGGGCCTTCCATTCCGGCCGCGCGGTCAAACGCGGCGTCTTCATCGTGCGATACGCCATCGCGTGAGCCTAGCAGAATGCGTCCATGAACCGGAGCGCAGGCGGTTCAACGTTCACCCCATGCGCTTCGCGTAGCCGTGCGTCACCGTGTAGTGCGGCCAAGGAAGGCCGCTTCCATGCCTTCACGGGCTCGTGCCATTCCGGGTTCAGGCAGTCGGACCGGCGGCGAAACACGACGTTTTCGCACTAGTGGCTGCCGCCGCCCTCGACCGCCTTGAGCTCGGCGATGAGCTGGTTCGCTGCTTCCTTGCCGTCGGCGTAGAGCATGCGCGTGTTGTCGGCGTAGAACAACGCGTTCTCGATGCCCGCGAAGCCGGTGCCCTTGCCGCGTTTGATCACGATCGTCTGCTTCGAGTCGACCACGTCGAGGATCGGCATGCCGTAGATGGGCGAGGACTTGTCCGTCTTCGCGGCCGGGTTCACCACGTCGTTCGCGCCGATCACGATCGCGACATCGCAGGTCTTGAACTCGGGATTGATGTCGTCCATGTCGGCGATCAGGTCGTACGGCACGCCCGCTTCGGCGAGCAGCACGTTCATGTGGCCGGGCATGCGGCCGGCCACCGGATGGATCGCGAACCTGACGTCCTTGCCGGCCTTGATCAACGCCTGCGAGAGTTCCCAGATCTTGTGCTGCGCCTGAGCGACGGCCATGCCGTAGCCGGGCACGATGATGACCTTCTCCGCCATGTACAGCAGCGAGGCCGCGTCGGCCGCCTCGATCGGCTTCTGCGCACCGGCGATCGCCTCGCCGCTGCCGCCACCGCCGAAGTTCGAGAACAGCACGTTGCTGATCGGCCGGTTCATCGCCTTGGCCATCAGCTGGGTCAGGAACGTGCCCGCCGCACCGACCACCATGCCGGCGACGATGAGCGCCTCGATGCCCATCGCATAGCCTTCGAACGCGACCGCGAGGCCGGTGAACGCGTTGTAGAGCGAGATCACGACCGGCATGTCGGCGCCACCGATCGGCAGCGTCATGAGAACGCCGAACGCGAGCGCGAGCGCGAAGAACACGATCACGAGATTCGCGTCGAGCTTCCACGCGACCAGCGCGAGGCCGGCGAGCACGGCCGCGGCGAACACGATGAAGTTGAGCGCCTGCTGGCCGCCGAAGCGGAACACCTTGTCCATGCGCCCGTCGAGCTTGGCCCAGGCGATGATCGAACCGGTCATCGAGATCGAGCCGATCAGGGCGCCGACGACCGCGAGCGCGAGCGTCGCGAGCGGCGGCACCGGCGCGCCGGGCTGCGAGAACTTGAGCAGCTCGCCCGCGCCGATCGCGGCGGCCGAGCCACCACCCATGCCGTTGAACAGCGCGACCATCTGCGGCATGTCGGTCATCGCGACCTTCTTGCCCCACAGCCAGGTCGGGATCACGCCGAGCGCGATGCCGCCGACGATCCAGCCGACGTTGTGCACGCCGGTGATCGCGAACGTCGCGAGCGTCGCCAGACCCATGCCGATGCCGGCCCATTTGATGCCCGCGCGCGCCGTCACCGGCGAGGACATGCGCTTGATGCCGAGGATGAACAGCGCCGCGGCGAGCAGGTAGGACGCCTTGGCGAAGTAGACCAGCAGTGTCTGCGTATCCATCAATGCTTCCCGGACGTGCGGCGGCGGTGGGATCGGAATGTCGGCGACATCACTTCTTGTCCTTGCTCGACTTGAACATCTCGAGCATGCGTTCGGTGACGACGTAGCCACCGGCGGCGTTGCCCGCGCCGAGCACGACGCCGATGAAGCCGATCGCGATCGCCAGCGGCGACTCGGCGTGGGCGAGCGCGATCATCGCGCCGACCAGCACGATGCCGTGCACGAAGTTCGACCCCGACATCAGCGGCGTGTGCAGGATCACCGGCACGCGGCCGATGATTTCCTTGCCGGTGAACGCGGCGAGCATGAAGATGTACAGCGCGAGAAATCCGTCAATCATTGCGTCACCTGCGCTGGAAAGCGAAAGATTGAAACACGGAGCACACAGAGCACACGGGAAAAGCTAAACGATCATGCGACGGATACCGTGCCGCAATACCTTTTCATTGAAGTTGATGAGCAATCCCTTGTGCAAGCCGGAGAGCCTGAGATACGTCAGCAACTGCGCGCCGTGCACCGGCATCAATGACTCCACCGACTTCAATTCCACGACGAGCTGCCGTTCCACCGGCAAGTCCATGCGAAATCCGCAATCAGGCCCGGTCTCCTAGTAACGAACAGGCACAGGCTTTTCCAATTCGTGTTCGCACCCCGCGGCCTGCAATTCGTAAGCGAGGCAGGTTCGATACACCGACCGTGTTTCAATCTTTCGCTTTCAGTCATCACCCACCAGCGCCTTGGCCGCCTCGTGGCGGATTTCGCCCGCGTGCGTCAGGCAGGTCTTGGCGATCAGTTCGTCGTTCCAGTCCAGCGTGAGAGCGCCGTCCTTGAGCGACAGCTCGAGGAAGTTGTAGAGGTTGCGGGCATACATCTCGCTCGCGTGCACGGGCGCGCTCGCCGGCAGGTTGGTCGTGCCGATGATGCTCACGCCGTTCGCGCTCTGCACGGTGCGGCCTGCCTCGGTGCCCTCGACGTTGCCTCCGGTTTCGGCGGCGATGTCGACGATCACCGCGCCCGCCTTCATGCCGGCGACCATCGCCGCCGAGATGATGCGCGGCGCCTTGCGCCCCGGCACCGCCGCGGTGGTGACGACGACGTCGAAGGCCTTGAGTTGTTCGGCGAGTGCGCGCTGCTGCTGTTCGCGCTCCTCGGCGGTGAGTTCGCGCGCGTAGCCGCCGCTGCCGGCGGCGCTGACGCCGAGGTCGAGGAACTTCGCGCCGAGCGACTCGATCTGTTCCTTCGTCTCCGGGCGCACGTCGAAGCCCTCGACCTGCGCCCCGAGGCGACGCGCGGTCGCGATCGCCTGCAGGCCCGCGACGCCGGCGCCGACGACGAGCACCTTGCTCGGGCGGATCGTGCCGGCCGCGGTGGTCAGCATCGGGAAGAACTTCGGCGCCGCCTCGGCGGCGATCAGCACTGCCTTGTAGCCGGCGACCGCAGCCTGCGAGGACAGCACGTCCATCGCCTGCGCGCGCGTCGTGCGTGGCAGCAGTTCCATCGCGAACGCGGTGATGCGGCGGTCGCGCAGCGCCTTCGTGCGCTCGGGCGCGAGGTGCGGCTGCAGGTGGGCGATGACGACCGCGCCTTCCTTGAGCGCGGCGATCTCGTCGAGTGAGGGCGGCTGCACGCGCAGCAGCACGTCGGCGAGGGCGAGCGCGGCGCGCGCGTCCGCGGCCGCCTCGCAACCGGCATAGGCGGCGTCGGCGAAGTACGCGCCCTGCCCCATGCCCGGTTCGATGACGATGTCGGCGCCGCGCGCCTTGAGCTTCTTCGCGACCTCGGGCGTCAATGCGACACGGCGTTCGCCCGGTACGGTTTCGCGCAGCGCGACAACGGTCGTCGGCATGACCATCCTCACCTATCGGTCGGAGCGCCGATCCTAGCCCAGATCGCGCGATGCTGGCGAGCCTCGCGCGCGGCTTGCGCAGCACGGCGCGCGTCCGCACTTCACCCGCTCCGGTCAGGCTATCCTTGCGTACTTCCGACATGACGACGGCATCCGCCTTGAATCTTCTCGACCTGCTCGACCAGCGCCGCTCCGTGCCCGCGCGCCAGCTCGGCGAACCCGGCCCCGACGCCGCCCAGCTCGAACACCTCCTGCAGGCAGCGATACGCGTGCCCGACCACGGCAAGCTCGTGCCGTGGCGCCTGCTCGCGATCCGCGGCGGAGCGCGTGCGCGCCTCGGCGAGCGCCTCGCCGCGATCCACGCGCAGACCGAGCCCGCGGTCGCGCCCAGCGCGCTCGAGAAGGACCACGAGCGCTTCAACGCCGCGCCGCTCGTCGTCGCGGTGATCGCGCGCATCGAAGCCGATCATCCGAAGATCCCCGCGCAGGAGCAGCTGCTGTCCGCCGGCTGCGTCGCCTACAACCTGCTGCTCGGCGCGCAGGCGCTCGGCTTCGGCGCGCAATGGCTGACCGGCTGGGCCGCCTACGACGGCGAGGTCGCGCGCGAGCTGGGCCTCGGCGCGAACGAGCGCATCATCGCCTTCGTGCACATCGGCACCGCGAAGGAGCCCGCGCCCGAGCGCGCGCGGCCGGCGCTCGCCGACGTCTGGTCGGAGTGGACCTGAGGCGATGGGCGACACCGTCCACCTCGTCGACGGCAGCCTGTACGTCTGTCGCGCCTGGTTCGCACAGGTGCCCGATGCGCACGACGCGGACGGCCATCCCGTGCACGCCGTGCACGGCTTCGCGCGCTTCCTGCTCGACCTGTTCGAACGCGCGAAGCCGACGCACGTCGCGGTCGCATTCGACGAATCGCTGAATACGTCGTTCCGCAACGCGCTGTATCCGGCCTACAAGGCGAACCGACCGGCTGCGCCGGCCGACCTCATGCGCCAGTTCGAGGGCTGCAAGGCGATCGCGCGCGCGCTCGGCGCGGCCGTGCTCAGCGACGACCAGTACGAAGCCGATGACCTCATCGGCAGCGCGCTCGCGCGCCTGCGCGAAGCCGGCTTCCGCGGAGTGATCGTTTCCGCCGACAAGGATTTCGGCCAGCTCATCGGCCACGCCGACGAACAGTGGGACCCGGCGCGCAACCAACGCTGGGACAGCGCCGGCGTGAAGTCGCGCCTCGGCGTGCATCCGCACCAGGTCGCCGACTACCTCGCCCTCACCGGCGACGCGGTCGACAACATTCCCGGCGTGCCCGGCATCGGCGCGAAGACCGCGGCGATCCTGCTGCATCATTTCGGCACGCTCGATGCGCTGCTGTCGCGTGCCGAAGAGGTCGCCTTCCTGCGCGCCCGCGGCGCCGCGGCCGCGGCGATGCGCCTGCGCGAGCATGCGGAGTTGGCACGCCTGTCGCGCGCGCTGACCGGCATCGCGCTCGATGCACCGGTGCCGGCGAGTGCCGACGACTACCGGCGCAAGCCGCTCGACGCCGCGATCGACGACCTGCTGGAACGGATGCGCTTCGGGCCGCTCACGCGCGCCCGCGTGCGGGCATTGCGCGAAGGCTGAGCCCGGACGGTACGGCGGGGTTTTTCGTTGGAACGGCGGGAGCCGCGATGCACGGCTCCTGCAGGAGCCCATCCTGCGGGCGAACGCGACGTCGCCGTGCACCGGGGCGTGGCGGTCGCCCACGGCGTGCGTTCCTGCCACAGGCGTCGTTCATTCCATCCCGCCGCGCGGGCTCCGGGCGGAAAGCGCGTCGCGCGCACCGCCCCCGCGTCAATTCCCCGTGACCGACTGCGAACCGCCTTCGACGTTCGAGAACTTGCCGCTGCCCGGCTTCGATTCGCTGATCACCGGCGGTTTGCCGGGCACGGCGGGCGCCAGAGGAGCGCCCTGGTCCCACGACGCCGCGAGGCTGCTGCGATAGATCTTCACCGCCTCGAGCTTGGACGCGTCGTTCGGGTTGCCGTACGAGTCGTAGCCACCGCGCTGGCTGTTGGCGATGAAATAGAAGCCGTCGCCATCGACGACGCCGACGGTCGGCACCTTGAACTCGGGCTTGCCCGAATCGAGGATGATCGCGCGCGTCACCGTGCGGCCATCGTCGTCGAGGCGCAGGCGGATCACGCGCTTGGGCACCATGCCACTCTGCACCGCGACGAGCGTGCCCTGGTACCAGGCGAGGCCATCGACGCCGCCGAGCGGCAGCTTCGACGGATCGTAGACCAGATCGAAGCCGGTGCCCGCGGCGAGGTCGACGCCGAACACGCCGAGGGCATAGTCGGCGAAATAGAGCTTGCGCCCGTCATCGCTGAGCGCGAGGCCACGCACGCTCGTGAGCTTGGGGTTGGCGACGGTCGGCTTGAGCGTGTCGCCGTCGACGCGGTAGATGATGTTGCGCAGGCCGTCGGCGACGAAGACGAGCCCGCCCTTGCCGGCCGCGATGCTCGACAGCGTGCGCGGCTTCGCATCCGGCGTCAGCAGGTACTTGGCGAGCAGCTTGCCGCTCGAAAGCTGGAACTTGAACACGCCAGCCTTGCCGAAGTCGGCCTGGTTGAAATCCTTGAAGTACACCGACGAGGTGCTCGCGACGTAGAGCGCATCGTCTTCCGGCACGGCCGCGAGCGCATACACGCTCCACAGGCCGTTTCCGGCATCCGGGCTGATGAAGTCGGAGAGTTTGCCGTCCTTGCCGAGCAACTGCACCTTGCCGTCGCGCACGCTGCCGACGAGCAGCTTGTCGCGCTTGGGATCGTAGGCGATCGCTTCGTAGAGATGGTCGCCGGCCGGCAGCGTCGCCGCGAGCTTGCCGTCGCCGGTCGGCTTGGCGGTCTCGGCGTAACGATCGAGGATGTAGGACCACACCTTCGTCGTCGTCACCTTGGCGAAATCCGGATCGTTGGCGATGTCGTAGGCGTAGCCCTGCTTCTGCATGTTGAGCAGCAGGTCATACGTCTTCGCCTTCTCGTCGCGCAGCGCGTAGGTCTTGGCCAGCGCGAACTTCGCTTCGCCGCTGTTCGGCAGCAGGAAGGAGAGGCGCTGCAGCGTCCACTCGAGGTGCTCGAGGTCGCCCTTCTCCTTGTAGATCGCCGCGAGGCGCAGCAGCGGGGCGGGACTCGTCGTCTTGTCGATGTCGGCCTTCGTCAACGCCGACGGGTCGAGGCCGCGCGGGGCAGCCGCCGGCTCCTGCGCCAGGGCCCAGCCCGCCGCGAAGGCGAGGGTGAATGCGCATAGAATGCGGCGCTTGATCATCGTGTCTACCTCGAGGGGACGGGCGGACACAGACCGCCAACGCCCTGATAAGTTTCAGGAAAGCCGCCTACAATGACCGAAACGGAAACCCTTTGCAATGGAAAGTGGCTGCGCCTCAAGCGCCGCGGCCGCTGGGAATACGCCGAGCGCACGAATCCGGGCGGCGGGGTCATGATCATCGCGGTAACCCCGGAGGACCGCATCCTGTTCGTCGAACAGTATCGCCCGGCGATCGAATGCATGACGATCGAGATGCCCGCCGGCCTCGTCGGCGACGTCGCCGGCAACGCCGACGAGAGCGCGGTCGACGCGGCCCACCGCGAACTCGTCGAGGAAACCGGCTACCGCGCCGGCCGCATCGACTTCCTCATGGCCGGACCGACCTCGGCCGGCATGAGCAACGAGATCCTCGCCTTCGTCCACGCCCGCGACCTCGTCCGCGTCGAACAGGGCGGCGGCGACGAAACCGAAGACATCACCGTGCACGAAGTCCCGCGCCGCGACGCGGCCACGTGGCTCGTCGAAAAGATCAACGCCGGCTACTCGATCGACCCCAAGATGTTCGCCGGCCTGTACATGCTCGACCACGCAGCACTGTTCGCACGCTGACTGCGACGCGTCGAGCGCAAGAGAGCCGCCGCAGGGATTGGAACGCGAAGAGACGAAGGACACGAAGAAGAGCTGATGGCAAAGAGCCCGGAACACGGGACACCGGGAAGGCAAGCCGGGGAAAGGCTCTTGTAAAAGCTGTTCCTCCGTGTTTCAGCCTTCTCCAGCTTTTCCCCTGATCCTGCTTTCCTTCGCGTCCTTCGCGTTTCAGGCTCTTCCTTTCCTGCTTTCAAGCTTTCGCTTCTTCCTCGAATCAGCGGATCGAAGTGAAGGCGAGCCACTGCCAGAGGATCAGGATGGCCATCGCGGCCATGATGCCCCAGGTGAGCGTGGTGCCGGTGACGCGGCCGATGCGCGAGAAGGACGGGATCGACATGCCGAGGGCATGCAGCACGCGGCCGGCGAGCAGTATGCAGCCGCAGGCGTGCAGCCAGGGCGGCGCGGTCTGGTTCCATTCGAGCAGGCCGAGCAGGAGCAGCGCGAGCGGCAGGTTCTCGATCGCGTTGGCGTGCGCGCGGATGCGCAGGAACATGTCCGCGTCGCCGCCGTCGCCGGTGTAGATGTTCTTGCCGTGGCGGCCGATCGACGTTCGCAGCGCGAGCACCAGCACGAGCAGGGTCGCGAGCGCGGCGTAGATTCCGGTGATATGCATGGTCGTCCCCTGGTGTGATGCGCCTACGGTACACGCGCGCCACCGGCTCGTCACATCGGCGAAGCGGCCCGGGCTGGACGACGGCGCCGACGCATGCGGCTTCGATGATGCGCGCGGCGCTCGCGCCCGGGATCAGCGCTTGATCGCGTGCAGCCGGCCGTCGCGCTGCACGCCGCTCACGTTGCGCGTCCCGGCCGGCACGATGCGGTACGCGACGCGCAGGTCGCCCGCGGCGGGTTTGCCCGGATCGCCCGTGCACAGCGCGCCGTCGCAGTCGCGGAACGTCGCGGCGAGGTTCGGCGGCAGGCGTGCGGCCGTCACCGGGTACGGCTGCGCCGGCGCGCCGGTGGCGGCGAGATCCGCATCGATCGCGTACGCACCGAGGCGCACTTCGCCCGCGGCAAACGCTTCGCTCGAGAACGGGAACGGCACGTCGTTGCGGTGGCCCGCGTCCCGGAATGCGTGCGAATCGATGCGGCGCGGCGACCATTCGAGCGCATAGCGGCAGTCGGAACCGGCGCAGTGCTCCTGCCATTGCAGCATTTGCACCTCGCGCAGGAGCATGACCGCGTCCGCCTGGATCGACAGCTCGCCGTCACGCGCGGGGCGCGCGACCTGCAGGCGGCCGCTGAGCTCGACTTCGCGTCCCTCGTTGCGCGCATCGACGCGGTCGATGTTCGTGGGCACCACGGGCGCCGGCGCCGTCGAGGGCGCGTGCGGGCGATGACGCAACCACCACGCCGTCGCGATGCCGACCGCGATCACCACGACGGCGACCAGCACCGCCGGCCTACCGCGGGAACGGCGCCCGCGCCGCGCCATCAGGCCGCCTCGCCGACGAGTTCGGCGACTTCGCCGCGCGTGCCGAAGCGGCCCTTGTCGTCTCGCGTGACGTGCGCGCAGGCGCAGCCGACGTCGTGGGTGAAGAACAGGCGCACGTCGCGCGCGAGCTTGTCCTCGAGGAACGCGCGCTTCTCGTCGATGAGCAGTTCGGGGTAGCGGTCGTAGCCCATCGTGATCGGCAGGTGTACCCATGGCCGCCCGGGAATGAGGTCGGCGCAGAACACGATGCCACCGCCCGACGTCGCGATCTCGGACAGCATGAGGCCGGGCGTATGCCCGTTCGAGTACGTGAAGCGCACCTGCATGCCGAGGGTGAGCGAATGCGTGCCCTGCACGCGCTCGAGCCGGCCCGAGGCTTCGAGCAGCGGTTGCAGTTCGGGAATGAACGACGCGCGGTCGCGCGGATGCGGATGCGTCGCGCGCTGCCAGCACTCCTCGCCGACGATGTAGGTCGCGTTCGGGAACAGGAGGCCCGGCGCCTCGCCTTCCTCCCAAGGCGTGAGCAGGCCGCCCGCGTGGTCGAAATGCAGGTGCGAGACGACGACGGCGTCGATGTCCTCGTGCGAGAACCCGGCTGCGCGCAGCGAATCGAGCAGCACGTGGCGATCCTCGACCACGCCGAAGCGTTCACGCAGCTTAGGTTCGAAGAATGCGCCGATTCCGGTCTCGAACAGCACGGTCTTGCCATTGAGACCTTCGACCAGCAATGCGCGACACGCGAGCGGGATGCGGTTGTCCACGTCCGGCGTGATCCAGTGTTCCCACATCGCGCGCGGCACGTTGCCGAACATCGCGCCACCGTCGAGTTTCTGCGAGTTGCCGAGGATGGACCAGAGTTTCATTGCGGATGTCCGTTCGTTTCGTTGGCGGCGTTGCTTCCGTGGGGAGCGGCGGAAGCCGCGATGACCCTTGAGTCGAGGGCTCGGGGCTCGGGACTGAAAAGCATCGCGGCTGGAGCCGCTCGCGTTACCTGACGATGCCGCTGCCGGAATCACCGCGCGGATCGGAGCCTGCGTGCATCTCGCCGGTGTTGCGGTTCCAGCTCACGACGTTCATGAAACCGAACGGCCACGTGCTCGCGGCGACGTTGATGGTGTGGCCCATCGCCTCGAGCGCGGCCTTCTCGGCCGGCGTGAACGCACCCGCTTCCGCCTCGATCACGTCGGGCATGTACTGGTGGTGGAAGCGGCGCCGAGCGACGATCTTCTCGGGCGTCTCGCCCTCGACGAACGCGAGGATGCCCTCGAGCACCATCGTGATGATGTAGCTGCCGCCCGGCGTGCCGATCACGCCGATGCGGTCCTTGCCGACGATGAAGCTCGGCGTCATCGACGACAGCGGGCGGCTGCCCGGCTTGGGCGCGTTGTTGTCGTTGCCGAGCAGGCCGTAGGCATTCGGCTTGCCGGCGACGAGCGCGAAATCGTCCATTTCGTTGTTGAGCACGAAGCCGGTGCCGGCGACGACGAACTTCGAGCCGAGCGTGGTATTCACAGTCTGCGTGCCGGAGACGAGGTTGCCGTCGCGGTCGATGATCGAGAAGTGCGAGGTGTGCATGCTCTCCGTCGGTGCCATGTAGCCGGGCAGCATGTCGCTCGGCGTCGCGCGGTCCGGGTGGATCGATGCGCGCAAGCCGGCCGCATAAAGCGGATGGGTGAGTTCGGCCACCGGCATCTGCACGAAATCGGGATCGCCGAGGTACTCGGCGCGGTCGCGGAAGGCGCGACGCATCGCCTCGACCTCGAGATGCACGCGGTGCGCGCGATCCAGCTTGGCCAGGTCGTAGCCGCCGAGGATGTTGAGCATCTCGGCGAGCGCGATGCCGCCTGACGACGGCGGCGGCGCCGTCACGATGTGCCAGTCGCGGTATTCGAATGCGATCGGCTTGCGCTCCTTGGCCTCGTAGTTGGCGAGGTCGTCGAGCGTCCAGCGGCCACCCGCGGCGCGCACGCCGTCGACGAGGCGCTGGGCGATCTCGCCGCGATAGAAGCCGTCGTTGCCGTCGCGCGCGATCGCTTCGAGCACGCGCGCCAGATCCGGCAGGCGCAGGGTCCAGCCCTGTTTCGGCACCGCGCCACCATCCAGGTAGAGCGCGGCCGATGCGGGCCAGCGCAGGAGGTTGTCGCGCTGGCGCGCGATCGCCCGGAGCGCGCGCGGATCGGGCTGGAAGCCTTCGCGGGCGATGCGGATCGCCGGTGCGAGCGACTTCGACAACGGTAGCTTGCCGTATCGGCTGGCCAATGCGACGAGCGCGGCAGGCTCGCCCGGGATCGCGGCCGACAGCGGCCCGTTCAGCGCATGGTCGCGATCGGGCTGCCCCTTGGCATCGAGATAGTCCTTCGGATCGACCGCGGCCGGCGCGGTCTCGCGCCCGTCGAGCATGACTTCCTTGCCGTCCGACGCGCGCCGCAGCAGGAACAGGCCGCCGCCGCCGATGCCCGAACTCTGCGGCTCGACGACCGACAGGGTCGAGGCGACCGCGACCGCGGCATCGAACGCATTGCCGCCCATGTCGAGCGCCTCGAACCCCGCCTGGGTCGCGAGCACGTGCGCGCTCGCGATCGCCGCCTGGCTCGGCTTGTCCGTCGCCGATGCGCCGGCGGCCGCGAAGGCGACGAAGGCGGCGAGGACGATCTGCTTCCAACGATGATTCATGACGGGGCTCCTCGCGCGGGTTTTCGATTCTGCGTCATTCCGGCGGTCGCGGGCAAAGAGGCACGACGGCAACGCGCGCATGGCGTGCGCCGCCGCGCTGCACGATGGCGGGACGATGTGGCGCGCCGGGCGCGATTCAACCCGTGAGGCGCGCGTACTTCGCGAGCAACGCGTCAGGCGACTCCGGATGCTCCGGGTCAGGGATGATGCACTCGACCGGGCAGACGATCACGCACTGCGGCTCGTCGTGATGGCCGACGCATTCGGTGCACAGGTCCGGCGCGATTTCGTAATACTCGCGGCCGAGGCTGATCGCCTTGTTCGGACAGACCGGCTCGCAGACGTCGCAATTGACGCACTGGTCCGTGATCTTGAGTGACATGCGGGAAGCGGGGCGAGGCGCGGTGAACCGGCAACCGTGGCGGTTGCCGGTCCTTCCGGTCGGCTGCCGTCCGTTACTTGGCTTCGACGAAGCGCACGTCCGCGCCGGTCGGGTCGAGCGCGAGCTTGACCGCCGCGCCTTCCGCGGTCGCGCCGACGAACAGCACGACGACGTCCTTGAACGAACCCGGCGTCGCGTCCTTGAACGCGTCGATGATGAGGGCCGAGGTCAGCTTCGAGTCCGGACCGCCGAACGCCATCATGTTACCCGGCAGCACGCCGCGCGAAACGACCGTGCGCACGTTCTCGAGCTGGTTGTTGCGATCGGCGACCGAGGCCTCGTCGTCGCCGGCCGGCACGAAATACATGTACGGATGATTGCTCTTGACGCCCTGCATGTTGGCCGTCACGACCGCGACCAGGTACTGCTTCCACGCGTTCTTGTCGGTCGGATTGGCCGGCATCGGCGGGATCGCGGGCTTCTGCTCGGCGGCCGGAACGGCGACCTGCTCGCCGCCCGGACTGCACGCACCGAGCGACAGCGTCGCGGCGACGGCGAGGGCTACGATCGGGAGAATCTTGCGCATGGTGGTGTTACCTCGTGGTTGTCGAATTCAGATAGCGCGTGCGCAGCGCCTGTTGCACGACCGGATGGACGAATCCGGAGACATCGCCGCCGAGCCGCGCGATTTCGCGCACCAGCGAGGACGAGATGAAACTGTATTGCTCCGCGGGCGTGAGGAACAGCGTTTCCGCGGCGGGAATCAGATGCCGGTTCATGCTCGCGAGCTGGAACTCGTATTCGAAGTCCGAGACCGCGCGCAGGCCGCGCAGGATCACCCCGGCGCCGATCTCCTCGACGAAATCGGCGAGCAGCGACGAAAAACCGCGCACTTCGACGTTCGGCAGCCCGGCGAGCGCGGTGCGCGCGAGGTCGATGCGCGTCGCGAGGTCGAACGCCGGCCCCTTGGTGGAGCTGTCGGCCACCGCGACGACGAGGCGGTCGAACAGCGGCGCGGCACGGCTGGCGAGGTCGATGTGGCCGTTCGTGATCGGATCGAACGTGCCCGGATACACCGCGATGCGCGCGCGCTGCTGCGTGGTTGGCATGGGCCGTCCCTGCGAAAATGGCCGTTAGCTTAGCGGAACCGCCACGGAGCGGCGATAGAGCGCATGGCGCACCGCGCCCGCGAAGCCTTCGCGGTGTGGCGCCCATGCCGGCGGCAGCTCGAAGCGCGCGTCGCGGGGCGACTCGACGTAGGCGAAGCCGCCGTCGGCGAGCCAGCCACGGCTTTCCAGTGCCGCCGCCGCGCCCGTCCAGAGGTTCGCGTCGAAGGGCGGGTCGAGGAAGACGAGGTCGTACGGTCGCGCCGGCCCGGCGAGCCAGCCGGCCGCGTCGGCGTTGACGACTTCGCCGCCCTCGACGTGCAGCCGCGCGAGATTGTCGGCGAGCGCGCGCGCGAGCTCGCGGTCGCGCTCGACGAAGGTGCAGGCGCCCGCTCCGCGCGACAGCGCCTCGATGCCGAGCGCGCCGGTGCCTGCGTAGAGGTCGAGGCAGCGCATGCCCGGCAGGTACGGCATGAGCCAGTTGAACAGCGTCTCGCGCACGCGATCGGGCGTCGGGCGCAGGCCTTCGCGCACGGGCACGGCGAGGCGCGAGCCGCGCAGGCGGCCGGCGACGATGCGCACGGCGCCGGCGCTCGGCCTCGCGCCCGCGGGTCTGGCTGGGGGTTTGCGCAGCGGCACGATGTCGTCGGCGCCCGGGTGTTAGCATTGTCGATCCGCATTTTCGCCCAATTTCCCTGCGATGCTGAAGTTCTGGAAGAAGAAGCCGCCGGCCGAGGACAAGGCCGCGGCTGCGCCCGAGGCGCCGGCCGCCGAGCCGGCCGTGCCTCCACCCGCGCAAACGCCGCTCGCCGAAGCAGCCGCGGTCGAGGCGACCGGCAGGGGCATCGCCGATTCGGCTGGCGACCATGCCGCCGACGGCGCAGCCGCGAGCGGCGACCCGGCCGACGCCGCCGCGCAAGCCGATGACGACGCGCCGGCGCGCCGCGGCTGGCGCGACCGCCTCGCCGGCAGCGGTTTCGCGCGCGGGCTCGCCTCGATCTTCAAGCGTCATCCGGTACTGGACGAGGCTTTCCTCGACGAACTCGAGACCTGCCTCCTCACGGCCGACGTCGGCGTCGCCACCACGACCGCGATCGTCGACGAATTGCGCCGCCGCGTCGGCAAGCGCGAGTTCGCCGAGGCAGGCGCGCTGCTCGATGCGCTGCGCGCCGAGCTCGTCGCGCGCCTCAAGCCCGTCGAGCAGCCGCTCGACGTCGGCGCCGGCGGGCGCAAGCCATTCGTGATCCTCACCGTCGGCGTGAACGGCGTCGGCAAGACGACCACGATCGGCAAGCTCGCTCACCGTTACAAGGGTGAATTCCGCAGCGTGCTGCTCGCCGCCGGCGACACGTTCCGCGCCGCCGCCGTCGAACAGCTGCAGACCTGGGGCACGCGCAACGCGGTCAGCGTGATCGCGCAGGGCTCCGGCGCCG
Source organism: Dokdonella fugitiva (assembly GCF_004342425.1). GTDB lineage: Bacteria > Pseudomonadota > Gammaproteobacteria > Xanthomonadales > Rhodanobacteraceae > Dokdonella_A > Dokdonella_A fugitiva. The sequence continues at coordinate 84,633 of NZ_SLWQ01000002.1, forward strand.
ATTCGGCGAGCGTGATCTTCGACGCGCTGCAGACCGCGCGCTCGCGCGGCACCGACGTGCTGATCGCCGATACGGCCGGCCGCCTGCACACCCAGGGCGGCCTCATGGACGAGCTGGCGAAGATCCGCCGCGTGCTCGGCAAGCTCGATCCCGAGGCGCCGCATGAAGTGCTGCTCGTCATCGACGGCACGACCGGCCAGAACGCGATCAGCCAGGTGCGCACGTTCCGCGAGGCGATCGGCGTGACGGGCCTGGTGGTGACCAAGCTCGACGGTACCGCGAAGGGCGGCGTCGTGTTCGCGCTCGCGCGCGAGTTCGGCCTGCCGATCCGCTACGTCGGCCTCGGCGAACGCGCGACGGACCTGCGCGTGTTCGACGCGGCCGCGTTCGTGGACGGCCTGCTGCCTGCGTCGCTCGGCCGTGGCTGAGAAGCCCGCCGCGCAACCGCGCCGACGGCGCCGGTGGTTGCGCCTGCTGCTGGTGCTGCTCGCGCTCGCGATCATCGGCGCATCGCTCGTGCATCGCTACACGCGGCCGCAGCGCATCACGGCGATGCTGGTCGAGCGCGTGCGCAGCGAACTCGGCGCGGAGTTGCGCCTCGGCGGCGACGGCGGCTACACGTTGCTGCCCGGCCTGCGCGCGGTATTGCCGCAGCCCGAACTCGTCGCCGGCGGCGCGCGCGTGCTACGCGCGGATGCGTTGCGCGTGGCGATGCCCTGGCACTCGCTTTGGTCGTCACGGCTGGAGATCGGGCGGATCGATCTCGTGCGGCCCGTGCTCGACCTCGACGCGCTGCGCTCGTGGCTCGCGGCACGTCCGCCGTCGCCGGCGGCCGCGCCGGACGTGCGCTTCGCGTTGCACGTCGAGGACGGCCGTGTCCTGCAAGGCGGCCAGCCGGTCGCCGAGGGCGTGGCCGTCGATCTCGCCAATCGTGCCGACCTCGCCGCGTGGCTGCACGCCTGGGACGCGGGCCAGCCCGATCTCGTGCCGCCGCTCGCCGGCACGGTGCGCATCGATTCCGCGCAGGTCGGCGGTACGCGCATCGAGGGGCTGAAGGTCGAACTGCGCGACGACGCGCCGGTGCAGGCACGATGACCGGAGCATTCGCCGGCGCGCTGCTCGCGTGGTTCGACCGCCACGGCCGCAAGGACCTGCCGTGGCAGCATCCGCGCACGCCGTACCGGGCCTGGCTCAGCGAGATCATGCTGCAGCAGACCCAGGTGCGCACGGTGGTGCCGTATTTCGAACGCTTCGTCGCCGCCCTGCCCGACCTCGCCTCGCTCGCCGCGGCGAGCGAGGACCGCGTGCTCGCGCTCTGGTCCGGCCTCGGCTACTACAGCCGCGCGCGCAACCTGCATCGCACCGCGCAGCTGTGCGCGGACCAGCATGGCGGCGAACTGCCGCGCGACATCGAGGCGCTCGCGGCGCTGCCCGGCATCGGCCGCTCGACTGCGGCGGCGATCCTCGCTCAGGCGCACGACGAGCGGCACGCGATCCTCGACGGCAACGTCAAGCGCGTGCTCGCACGTTGGCACGGCGTTTCCGGCTGGCCCGGCTCGACCACGACGCAACGCATCCTGTGGACGCACGCGGAGCAGCACACGCCGTCGTCGCGCGTCGCCGACTACACGCAGGCGATCATGGACCTCGGCGCGACCGTGTGCACGCGCAGCCGCCCGCGCTGCACCGAATGCCCGGTCGCCGAGCATTGCGCGGCGCGGCGCGGGAACCTCACGACCGTACTGCCGCAACCCAAGCCGAAGCGCGCGCTGCCGACGCGCCGCACGACGATGCTCGTCGTGCGCGACGCGCGCGGCCGCGTGCTGCTCGAACGCCGGCCGCCGGCCGGCGTATGGGCACGGCTGTGGAGCCTGCCCGAAGTGGACGACGCCTCGGATGCGGCTGCGGTCCTGCTGCGGCGGCACGGCATCGATGCGCCGCCGCCACGCGCGCTCGCGCCGTTCGTGCACGTCTTCAGCCACTACCGACTCGACGTCACGCCGCTGCTGTTCGACGAAGCGCGCGCCACGCGCGTGGCCGATGCGGACGCGCGCTGGCACGACGCCAACGACCACGACGCGCTCGGCCTGCCCGCGCCGGTGCGCAAGCTGCTTTCGCAACTGGAGGAACCGCGATGACGCGCATCGTGCACTGCGTGAAGCTCGGCCGCGACGCCGAAGGCCTCGCCTTCGCGCCCTGGCCTGGCGAACTCGGCAAGCGCATCTACGAGCAGGTGTCGAAGGAAGCCTGGGCCGCGTGGCTCGCGCACCAGACCATGCTCATCAACGAAAACCGCCTCAACCCGCTCGATCCCGCGACACGTACGTTCATCGCGGCGGAGATGGAAAAGTATTTCTTCGGCGGCGGCTCGGAGAAGCCGGCAGGCTACGTCGCGCCGGAGGATTGAAAGGGCCACCCGCGCCCGCCGTACCGAATCGCGCCTGAAGCCCGAGGGCCGCCGTTCACGCTCCGATCCGCAATGGCGCGTGAGGATCGCGATCGCGGAACGACCGCAGCCCGAGGAGCGATCATGGCCAAGCGCAGGAAGTCGATGGCGATCCCGACGCCGGTCGACGAGGACTGGCAACGGGTCCAAGCGAAGATCGACGCGATCGTGCACGAGCGGGACCAGCCACCGGACAAACCGGCCCGACGGCGCATTCCGCAGCAACCGCCCGCACCGCCCGCGCGTCCGCGCGAATGAACACCAACAGCACTCGCACGCCGCAATGTCGCCGTGATCGCGTTCGCCCATCGCGCACATCGCGCCGATCGGGGCCGCGTGCATCGATGGCCATTCATTCATGCCGTCGCGCCCGACGCGCTGAATCGCTCCTGTCTCGACCCGCACGCGTTCAGCCAGCAACAGGCGGCCGTGCTGCACCGTGCGCGCACCGGGACCGACCGGTTCCCCACGTTGCGACGGAGAGACGATGGACGCGATCAAGCTGCTGAAGAACGATCATGACGAAGTGCGCGAGCTGCTCGCGGCGCTGGAAGAATCCACCGCGCGGGCGCTGAAGAAGCGGCGCGACCTCGTGGCGAAGATCGCCGCGCTGCTGGAGGCGCACACGACGATCGAGGAAGAAATCTTCTACCCCGCGTTCAAGGCAGCCGGCCAGAAGAGCGACGACGACAAGATGTACTTCGAGGCGCTCGAGGAACATCGCGCGGCCGGCGAGCTCGTACTGCCCGACCTGCTCGGCACCGACCCCGGCAGCGAGAAATTCAGCGGGCGGGCCAAGGTGCTCAAGGAACTCGTCGAGCACCACGCCGACGAGGAGGAAAAGGAAATGTTCCCGCGCGCGCGCAAGCTCCTCACGCGCGACGAGCTCGCCACGCTCGGCGAGCAGCTGGAAGCGCGCAAAGCCGAGCTGCTGCCGTGAAGGAGGCCCCGTCCGGCGCGCGCACGCGCCCGCGCATACGGCTGCGCGGCCGGCATTCGGTCTTCGATCGACTGTCCGGCCGCGTCACGGCATGGGTCGGTTCGCCCTGGGCGTTCCTGCTCGCGCTCCTCGCCGTGCTCGTGTGGGCCGCAACGGGGCCGCTCTACCATTTTTCCGAAACGTGGCAGATCGTCATCAACACCGGCACGACGATCGTCACCTTCCTCATGGTGTTCCTGATCCAGCAGTCGCAGAACAAGGACAGCCTCGCGATCCATATCAAGCTCAACGAATTGCTCGCCGCGCACGAACTGGCCAGCAACCGCGTCGTCGCGGTGGAGGACCTCGACGAGCAGGAGTTGCAGATCCTGCGCGCGTTCTACTGCGAACTCGCGCGCCGCGCGGCCGAAGGCGGCGGGGTCAAGGAGAGTCATTCGCTCGACGAAGCCCAGGAGCTCGCCAACCGCAAGCACGGCCTGCGCCATGGCGAGCGGGCGACGAAGCGCGCCAACCGCGAGGCGGCCGTTTCCGGCGAGTAGCGCGGCCGCGACCGGCATGGCGGCCGCCCCTCGCGGCCCCCTTTGAAGGATGGCCCTGCGGCATTGGCCCGCCGCGTCCTGCAATGCCCGGATCGCGGACATGGCACACCCGGGAATCCCCGAGGGACTCATGGCCCGTCTTTTCACGTTTGCGCGCGTCGTAAGCGGGGGGCCCGTCGTCGCGTCCGCGTCCGCGGCTGCCTCCCGTCCCATTCCGACAACGAGGCAAGCCATGAACGACATCCATACCTCAGGGACAATGCGGACCGCGCATGCATCGCGCAGCCACTTCACCACGGCACTGCTCGTCGCCTTCGCGGCCTGCACGGCGGCCCACGCGCAGCAGCCTCCCAACCCGACCGCGAGCGACGGTGCACACAACACGGCCGGCGGCACCGACGCCCTGCTCAACCTCGTGCTGCCTGCCGGCTACAACACCGCATTCGGGGATTCGGCGCTGTACTCGAATACGAACGGCGCGTTCAATGCCGCGTTCGGCGGCAATGCGCTGAAGCAGAACACGACAGGGTCCTACAACACCGGCCTGGGCCAGGCTGCGCTGCTCGGGAACTCCACGGGGCGGTACAACACGGCGGTGGGTGCTTACGCGATGTACGCGGGGAGTCCCGGCGGCGAGGACAACGTGGCGGTCGGCGTCGAGGCGCTCTGGTCCAACAGCTCGGGTAACCACAATGTCGGCGTGGGGTCGGGATCGTTGCACGACTTGACCAGCGGCTACGACAATACGGCCATCGGTCATGGCGCGCTGCAGGCGGCAACGGCCGGCAACGGTAGTGTCGCGATCGGCTCGGGCGCGCTGTCCGCAGCGACGGGGTCGGACAATATCGGGGTCGGCAGCAACGCGGGCTCGGCGATCACCACGGGCGCCTCCAACATCGATATCGGCCATCCGGGGGTGGCCGGCGACTCGCAGACGATACGCATCGGCAAGACCGGGGGCAGCCGGGATGCGCAGACCCGTGCGTTCGTCGCCGGCATCTATGGCGCGACGATCACGGGCGGCGCGACCGTGCTGATCGATTCGAGCGGCCAGCTCGGCACGGTCGTCTCGTCCGGACGCTTCAAGAAGGATGTCGCGGACATGGGCGACTCGAGCAGCCGACTGATGGAGCTGCGCCCGGTCACGTTCCATTACAAGGCCGATCCGAGCCAGGCTCGCCAGTACGGCCTGATCGCCGAGGAAGTCGCCAAGGTGTACCCCGACCTCGTCGTGCGCAATGAAAATGGCGAAATCGACTCGGTCGCCTACCACGAACTCGCGCCGATGCTGCTCAACGAGCTGCAGAAGCAGCACCGCGAGATCGAGGCGCTGCGCAAGGCGCGCGAGCGCGACGTCGCCCTGCTCGGCGAGATGCGCGCGATGCTGAAGGAACAGGCCGCCGTGCTCACGCGCCTGCAGGCCACGCCGGCCGAGTCGCTGCGCGTCGCGGCACGCTGAAGCAGTATCCCGGGTGCGCCCGCCGCGCACCCGGTTTTGCGCAGCGTCGCGGGGAACGTACGCGCGGTCGTGCCGGTGTTGCGACCAGCGGGTCAGCGACGACGCTGCCTGCCGCGCTCTTCGTGCAGCGCGACGCGGATGGTCGAGCCGTCATGCGTCGAGCCGTTCAGCGCCGCCATCGCGCCGCGCGCTTCATGTCCTTCCATCTCCAGCTGCGCGAAGCCGCGGCATTCGCCGCTGAAGAGGTCGCGCGCCATGCGCAAGCCGAATACGCGGCCATGTTGCGCGAAAAGTGCCTGCAGCGAGCTGTCGGTCATCGACTTGGGCAAGCCGCGCACGTCCAACGTGATCATCGGTGTCTCCTGGTGGAATGGTGAAAGGCGAATCGCACGCTCCGCGACGTCGCGTCATTTCGCACGTGGCACGCCGTCGAGGCGGAAGAGCGTGACGCCCCCCTTTGGGAATCGCGCTTCCAGCGTCGCCCGCAGGCGGTCTTCGACGATCGCGAGGTCGAAGCGGTGCGGTGGCGCCCACAGCGAATACCGATGCCCGGAGCGCTCCTCGTTCGCATTCGTCGGCTCGCGCGACACGGTGACGTCCTCGCAGCCACTGGCGACGGACCACAGATGCTTCAATGCGGCCGGCCCGATGGACAGTCCGCGCGCGAGCCGGAACTGGAACTGCGGCACCCGCGTACCCACGGCGGGACGCATCAGTCCCGTCCGTAATTGCAGTGCTGCCACAGGCGCAGCCAGGCGCGGACCGGTACGTGATCGATATCCAGGCTCTGCGGCAACGATTCGATGATCATCCGCGCGAGCTTGTCGATGCCCTGCGGACCGACCAGCATGTGCTGGTCCACGTCTTCCTCCGACACGATCGCGAGCACCGCGCCGTTGACGTGCACTTCGAGGCGATTGTCCTGGCGCAGGTAGAACGTCGCGGCGCCCGCGCGATGCTTGCTGAAGATGAGGCCACTCATCGCCCGTCCTCAGGCACGGCTGCCGACCGCGAGGAAGTGCGCGCCCGTGACGACGCGGAAGCCGTCGACACCGCTCTCGGACAGCTCGGTGAGCACCTTGCGCACCACGTCGGCGACATGTGCCATTCCGTTGGAGAGGTCGACGAGGACGTCGACCCACGCATAGCCGTTCGGCGCCGCCGCGCGCTGTGTCATCCGGTAGCCGGCGGCTTCCGTCGGCAGGCGCAGGACGAACGAGGCGCGTGCATCGACCTCGACGGTCGCGACGACCGTCCAGCGTCCGCTCGACGCGATCGGTGAAGACATGTTCGGCAGCCTTGCGGCCGCATGATCAGGGCGGCGGGAACTTGGGGCCACCGGGAGCGCGGACCGGATTGCGGAGCAGCCCGTGATCGGGACGCTGCTACGCCACGCGCCAAGGCAGGCTGGATGGGCCCGGTCACCGTACCCGCTCGGGGCGGCATTGTCGAGCGGAAAAAACTTCCCGCTCCCGCACGCGGCGACGACATGGGTGTTCCTCCGGCGGGGAAGCGCCTTGCTATAATTCGATTATTCTGGAATTATAGATGCATGGACACCCGCCAAGCCGTTGCCGCCCTCGGCGCACTCAGCCATGGATCCCGTCTGGCCGCCTATCGTTGCCTCGTCCAGGCCGGGCGCGATGGGCTTTCGGTCGGCGAGCTGCGCGACCAGTTGGAACTGCCGCCCGCGACGCTGACCGCGCACCTCAACGTGCTGCGCGCGGCCGGACTCGTCGGCGACGAACGCCAGGGCCGCGTGATCCGCGTGCGCGCCGACTACGCACGCATGAACGCCCTGCTCGCCTACCTCACCGAAAACTGTTGCGCCGGCGATGCCTGCACGCCCGGACGCAGCTGCCCACCGAAACCCACGCGGAGAAACAAGCGATGAAGCGCTTCCATGTACACGTGAACGTCACCGACCTCGACGCGAGCATCGCGTTCTACTCGCAGCTGTTCGCGGCCACGCCGGCCGTGGTCAGGCCCGACTACGCGAAGTGGATGCTCGACGACCCGCGCATCAACTTCGCGATCTCGCGTCGCGATCGCATCGCTGGCGTCGACCACCTCGGCCTGCAGGCGGAATCGGCCGACGAGCTCGCCGACATCGGCGCGCGCCTCGCCGCGGCCGATGCGATCAAGCTCGCCGAGACCGGCACGACCTGCTGCTATGCACGCTCGGACAAATACTGGTCCGAGGATCCGCAGGGCTTGCGCTGGGAAACATTCCAGACGCACGGCGAAGCGACCACCTACTTCGCGCCGACCGACGACGCGGCGTGCTGCGGGCCCGCGCCGGCAGCAAGGGAAACCAGGGCGACCTGCTGCGGCCCGGCCTCGACGTCGCGCTGCGGCTGAAGTCCGCGATGCGCAGCGTCCTGTTCCTCTGCACCGGAAATTCCGCGCGCAGCATTCTCGCCGAAGCCCTGCTCGGCACGCTCGGCAAGGGACGCTTCGAGGCCTACAGCGCGGGCAGCCAGCCCGCGGGACGCGTCCAGCCGATCGCCGCGGAGCTCGCGACGGAACTCGGCTATCCGGCCGATCGCCTGCGCAGCAAGAGCTGGGACGAGTTCGCCACGCCCGGCGCACCGCCGATCGATTTCGTGATCACCGTGTGCGACAACGCGGCCGCCGGGCCTGTCCGATCTGGCCGGGCCATCCCGCGTCCATACACCTCGATAAATCTGCCCCCTGTTCTGCTGTGTTCTTACCCCGCCGTTACTGAATCTACGTCCAGCAGCAACGCGCATGGGGAATGATCGGTTCCAGCGCCTCATCGAAACCGAACTCGGGCGGTGCGCTCGCGTCCGGCCCGCCCATCGGCCACGCCGCGATGCCGAGTCCATGCCTGAATAAGGTGCTCTGACCCCGTTAGTCGGAAGGAATGCGGTCGACCTACCTCGTCCGAACGTCACCGCGCGGACGATTCAATCGGAGAATTCCTCCGTCCCCTTTGATTCACCATTCAAAGAGGCGGCGTCCATCTCTGCCACTCGAACGGATCGGATGCGTGTCCTCGGCAGGAATGCGGTCGACCTACCTCGTCCGAACGTCACCGCGCGGGCGATTCAAACGGACAAATTCCTCCGTCCCCTTTGATTAAACGGAACGTGACGCGTGTCCTCGGAAGGAATGCGGTCGATTGACCTACCTCGTCCGAACGTCACCGCGCGGACGATTCCTCCGTCCCCTTTGATTGCCGCAATAGACTCTACCGTTCCGCGATGCCAAGAAAGCTCCGTGCGGCCGCATTGACCGCGCCTCGCCTCAATACGCCTTCGGCAATTTCCGCGCGCAAAGATCTATTGTCCTGTAGTCGCTCGAAAAGCGGCAGCATCAAGTCCCTTGTCATCCATGCTACCCGACGCTCCCTTTCGTCATCAGTTAACTTATTCTCAAGATCGAGACCTTGAGAAATGTCTCCCTCTTGATTCGGGTAGGCAGCCGACAAGCGGATTCGAATCGGGCAGTTTTGCTCCTTTGGAATAGGCATGCCATCTACGGTCATTCCAGTGGGAACCCAGCAAAGATTCACGTAGAACTGCTGGCCGAAGTTCGACTTCTGCAGGTCAGCTATTTGAAGCACTTCGCCAATTGAGCGATACCAGCGAGATCCTTGCTTCATGAAACCGTGCTCGCGCAATAATCTGCCAAAGAGCTTCTGAAAATATGTCTTTTCCATAACTGTTATCGATCATATGTCTCGACACTACTAGTCCACGTCCCTCCGAAATGCTCTTCCAGCTCTTTACGATATTCCTCCACTTGTTTTTCTCCCGCCCGTATCGCCTAACGGGGTCAGAGCACCTTTCCCGCGCATCTCGGCGGAAACGGCTGACGCCATCTCACCGGCTGCAGCGTTGGCTGTGGATGCCTCGTCCGGCGATCCTCGCCGTATGGCTCGACTCCCACGACCCGATCTTGCGGGCATTCCACAGCATGTCGTCCAGCGTGGCAACAATCGGATGCCTTGCTTCTTCGATGATGACGACCGCCGCCGATATGGAGGGATGCTGCGTGAGGCCGCTTCGCGCTACGGCTGCCGGATCCACGCCTATGTGCTGATGAGCAACCACGTGCACCTGCTGGTTTCGCCGGAAACGGCAGCGGGTGTCGCGCGCATGATGCAAGAACTGGGGCGAGCGTATGTCTCGACCTTCAATGCGAGACACCGCCGCAGTGGCACGTTGTGGGAAGGCCGCTACAAGTCCTGCCTCGTCGACTCGGAAACCTACCTGCTTCGCTGCTATCGCTATATCGAGCTCAATCCCGTGCGGGCAGCGATGGTGGCAGCGCCGTCGGAGCATCCCTGGTCGAGCTACCATGCCAATGCCGCAGGCAGGGACGACCCGCTCGTCCATCCCCATGCCGTCTACCTGGCCCTGGGGCCGAACGTCACCGAACGCTGCGTCGCCTACCGCGCGCTCTTCAACGAAGCGATCGGCGATGAGCAGCTGGCGGAAATCCGCGCCTACGTCCAGCAGCAACGCGCACTGGGGAATGATCGGTTCCAGCGCCTCATCGAAACCGAACTCGGGCGGTGCGCTCGCGTCCGGCCCGCCCATCGGCCACGCCGCGATGCCGAGTCCATGCCTGAATAAGGTGCTCTGACCCCGTTAGTTGGAGCAATTCCGCCAGCTGGGTCGATGCTGCGGCGCGTGCGTACTACCTGAGCGGTCGGTTCCGGGCGCAGCGACCGCCGCAATCCCGTCGCTAGGTTCCGCGAATCCTTTTGGCGAGTCGCACAATCTCAAGCGACAAGACTTGTTCCGCTTTGCGCGCCAAAGCGGAAATGCAATCGACGCCTTCCCGCGTCAGCTCTCTTGGAGGGTGGTCCGCAGTCGTCTGAATACCGGTTTCGGTGAAGTACACACGAAGCCGGTGCACTGATCCAGCCGCATGCGCAATCGACAAGTGACGGATTTCTCTAAACAGATTGTGTGCTGCGAGTTCGTCCGCATCGTATTGCAGCAGATCGACGCTCAAAGGCAGCCAGCCCGCATCGGATTTGCCGAAGGGTCGGCTGTAGGCAACGAGGATCGCGGACATGAAGGCGCGACGCATTGCGTGGCGCGTAAGGATGTCGGCTGGCGGCTCGTAGAAGTTTGGCTGCCAGAACTCGAGCCGCTCCATCGCGTTTGCATATAGCGCTACCTCGCCAAACGCGCCTCGCGCGAAATGGTACTGATCGAACGTCTTCTGGTCCCGTGCAATTGGCATGCGCCTACGCACGCGGTGTTCTGGCATCGACCAAGGCGAGCAGATGCGACGCCAAGATCAAGAGCTCGGCAGCAGCCTTCGCGTCGACCTGGACGTAACGGTGGCTACCTGGATTCTTGAATAGTCCAATCGCCCCTTGGAATAGATTCATCATCGCCGTCTGCTCGCCAGCCGCTATTCCTGTGTCGCGCAAGGGGCCGCCCGTGGGGTTGAATGCATCGGCCATCAATTGAATGCCAAGCCGCGTTTCGGGCAATCCGCTTGCCTTCCGAACGGCGACCTCGACGTCACGAAAAGCGCAGAACACGGAAACGTCGTAGGCCCCGCGCAAGAAATTGTCCAAGGCCTCGCCCTGCAGTGCTGGATGCAGATTCGTCCTATCAATTTGCCGCGCTGCTAGAAGCGGCGCCGGATCTGCGGCTGCCAAGAACTGTTCGCCAACGCGAGAGAGCTTGCGCCAACCTGGCGTGAGGAAGTCAGAAACAACGAGGATCAGCTCTCGGTCCATCCACGCCCAAGCTTCGGCCACGGCCAAATCAACCGCCCCCGCCTGCTCTTGAGGGTATCCGTCGATCTGCACGTCCTGCGGATGAAAGCGAAGCGGCGGGTCCCTTCCGCCGAAGTTGACGACGTTTGCCGCACGTTTCTCGACCAAAAGGGCACGCAGGATCGCATGCGCCAACTGCGCATGGGTCATTGCGAGCACCTGATCGACGTTAGGAACGACTGAGTGAAGTCGCATGACCGCTTCGCATTCCATCAACGCACATGGGGCGATTCTGCCGCATTGCCGGAACAGCGACGGGGGTCGATGGCATTTGGCAAACAAACGGCAAACGTAATGGGCCGTGCTTGACGTTAGTTACACAAGTGCTTGATTAGATGGTGGCCGGGGACGGAATCGAACCGCCGACACGGGGATTTTCAATCCCCTGCTCTACCAACTGAGCTACCCGGCCAGGATGTCTTGCATGCGTGCGGTCCGAACGGACTGCAGCGGGGCCGCGTATTAAAGCCGCACGCGGGGGCGGCGTCAAGGGCGGCGTGCGTGGTGGTGGGCATCGGAGTCGAAGCGCCGTTGCCCGATGGTGCCGTCGGGGGCGATCGCTGCGACGCCGCCCGCTGGGCGGCCTGCGCTCGGCGAGAGCGGAACTTTGCAGTGTGCCCGCCGAAGGCAATGGTTCCCGCAAGCGCCCGTGACGTGGGTTGCCCATATCGATCGCGATTGGCTGCGTCGACGGTCGGCTAAGGAATCCTGCGCCGCCGTGAGCGGCGCGGTCAGGGCTGCGCGCCCGACGGGGGTCGTTTTCCGCCGCGCGTCCATTCGACGAGGCTGTCGAAGGCCTTGCCGATCTGCTCCGGCGTGAACACGCAGTGACCCTCGCGCTTCACGTACTGCTGCACGAAGTTGTCCGCGTGGCCGGTGCGTTGGAGCATGAGCGCGTACTCGAACGCGCTCGACGCGATCACGAGCGGGTCGCGCGTGTCGTGCAGGGCGAGCAGCGGCCGGGTGAGCTTGCCGCTCGGTGTGTACCAGCGTGACACGTAGGCCGCCGCCTTCGGATCGGCGCGATAGCGCCTGACGCCGTCGTTGAGAGCGTCATCGTCGGTGGAACCGGTGTACACGAGATCGGCGTTGCCGAACGGATTGCCGCGTGTGCGCTGCTGCATCTCCTTGATGTCGTAGGTGATCGCGGCGATCACGCCGGGCAGGTTGTCCATGTCGCCGGCGCCGTAGAGCGCGCGCAGCGACGCGGAGGCTTTCGGATCGGCGCGCATCGCCCGCGCGACGCGCACGGCGGTCGGCTGGTCCGCGGCGAAGGTCGCCGGTACCGGCACGAGTTCACCGAGCACGCCGGGGAAGTAGTAGTCGAAGGCCGCGCGCACCGCGAAGTCGCGCTGCATCATGCGGTCGGACGGCTCGATCGCACCGCACAGCGAAAGGCCGCCGTCATACGCGTCCGGATGGGTCTCGAGCGCGTGCACGGTGAGCGAGCCGCCCATCGACATGCCCATCGCATACGTGTGTCCGGGGGCACCGTGCTTCGCGACGAACCAGCGGCGCAGGCGCTCGCTGTCCGCGCTGCCCTGCTCGATCGCCCAGCCGGGTCGCGAGTAGCCGGACTGGATCACCGCGTAGCCTTCGCGCAGCACCGGATCGAACATCGGCGAAAGCCGATCGTCCTTCGCGTACGCGACCGGCTCGTCGGAATAGCCATGGAAGAACACGACGAGGCCGCCGCCCTTCTTCCAGCCCGCCGGTACATCGACGCGGTACGAGGCGCCTTCGAGCGAGCCGGTCTCGGTGGCCGCGGTCGCGGCGAACGCATTGGAAGCGAGGAGCGAACACAGCACGATGATCGACAGGCAGCGCATGGACACCTCCGAGGGATGGATGGCGTGCGGCGGCTCAACCGTCGCCGATGCGCTGCCGGAAGGCGTCGAAGGCTTCGCGCAATGCCGCGAGTTCGGCTTCGAGGCGCTCGACGCGTTCGGCCAGGTCCGCGCGCGAAGCCGACGGTGACGGTGGCGACGCCGCGGCGATCGCATCGACGTCGATCGCGCCACCGAGCAGGTGCATGTAGCGGTCCTCGCGCTGCCCGTGCGCGCGCGGCAACCGCACGACGAGCGCGGGCTCGCGCTGGACCAGGCGGTCGATGGTGTCCCGGACATCGTCCAGGCTCGGGAACTCGGCGAGCCGGTCGGTGCGCGCATGCAGTTCCGCGAGCGTCTGCGGACCGCGCAGCAGCATCACGCACAGCACGGCACGCTGGCGCGCGGTCGTTCCCCAGGTCGCGTCGAAGCGGTGCTCGTAGCGGAGCGCGCGCTGCGATGAAGGAGCGACCTTGACCAGGCCCTTGCCTTCGAGCACGCGCAATGCGTGCGCGACCGCGCCGGGCTCGAGCTGCATGACCGGCTCGCGACTGGTCTTCTGGTTGCATGCGACGAGGATCGCGTTCTCGGTGAGCGGATACGCTTCAGGCGTCGTCGCCGCCTTCTCGACGAGGCAACCGATGATGCGTGCCTCGATCGGATCGAGTTCGACGATGGTGGCGCGCCCGCTCGGCGCTTCGTTGTCTTCCACTGGCGGCTCGGCGTTCGGATGCTCCGGCGAGTCTAGCAGGACCACCGCGCCGTCCTCGTGCCGTCAGTCCTCGTCGAGGCTGATGGGTGCGACGTCGGACGACGCATCGTCCGCCCAGTCGGCGGGTGCGGCGATCGCGGCGTGCCACTCGTCGCTGTCATCGATCCCGGCGTCGCCTTCCAGCATGCACACGGGTTCGAGGTCTTCCGGCATGTAGCGCATCGCACGATGCTCGTCGTTGTCGTACCACGAGCAGATCCACTCGTCCGGCGTGCCGCCGAGCGTCATCACGTGCATGCTGCCGACCGGCCGCACCGCCATGCCGGCCACGAACTCGCCCTTGTGCATGGTCGCCGCGCTCATGCCCGGCGCGTGCCGCGCGTCGCGGTGAAGCGTTCGAGCGCGAGCTGCAGTTCTTCGGCCTTGTCGCGGATCATGCGCAGCTTGGTGCGGGTTTCGAGGATCTTGGCGATGAGCTCTGCGCGCAACTGGAGTTGCGCCTCGGTCATCGGCTCGCCGAGTGAACAGAGCTGGGCCGAGTCGTCGCAGCCACGCTCGAGGGCATCGAGCGGCAGGTGCGGATCGTGGGCAGCAGGCGTCTTGTGGAACATGGACATGCTCCTGCGAAAGGGTTTCCTGGAGGTTCGAGGGCGAGTTGCCCCTGGCCGGATCCCGTCCCTGGATCCGGCCATGATCGAGCGTCGACGGGCCGATGCGCGGGGCCCGCCCGCGCTCAGGGGCAAGCCATGGAGACTTCGGAATGGGCGATGACCACGTCGCCCGTCACGAGGCCGGCGATGTTCAGGCCGAGGTGGATCGCATTCGTGCCCAGGCTGAGCGAATGCACGCCGTCGCCGTCGCGCGTCTGTTCATTGAGGACCAGGGTCACGCCCGCGATGCCGAGCGCGTTGAGGTCGATCGAGGTGTTCGGCGGTGGATTGGTCGGCAGGGCGGGAACCGGGATGCCGAGGATCGTGATGACCGGATCGATCAGATCGGTTCCACCCGGCGGCAATCCGCCCGGGCCGCCGCCACCGTCGCCGCCGCCGTTTCCGCCGCCCCCGTTGAGGTTGCCGAAGTCGAAGCCGGTGCCGAACACGAATTCGCCGAGCAACGACTTCGAGGCCCCCGGCGTGGCCGGGCAGTAGCCGGACATTGCGGTGGTCGAGCGGATGACGCCGGAGCTGAGACCCAGCACGTCGACAAGCACGGTCGCCACGGACAGGTCGAGGTCGTTCACGGTCGAGCGCGCGGCGATCGCCGACATCGGGCCGGCTGCGTATTCTGCTTCGGCGATGAGTTCACCGCTCGAAAGCGAGATGAGGTTCAGGGGATCGCTGAGGGACAGCGACGGCAGTTGGTCCAGGTCGCTCGCATCGGTGACGACGTCGAGCAGGCTCGCACTGGTCTGCGAGGTGACGTCCAGCGATGTCAGGCCGATGAGGTTGATATGGATCGAAAAATCATGGGCAGCCGCATTGCCCACCGGATTTGCCGCCGAGGCCGCCGCCGGGCCGAGGAGCAGCGCTGCGGCGAGGGCCGCCTTCCGTACGTTACCCAGATGCAGAGTCATCGCATTTCTCCTGTTGCTACGACATTCGAAGCGATGCCGGCGGCATCGCCTTCCTTGCGATCCCGACCGGATCGCGTTCCGGGCCGCCGGGCGGCCCTTGCGAGTCGTGGGGTCATTCCCGGCCATTCAGGGACGGCTGGAATACCCATTGCAATGCTTGCGGTCGTGGTGCGCTGCGAGCGACCTTGGTGATGCCGTATTGCTGTATAGGTATAAACTTCAACTCATTGGGCAATCTTTCTTCGGATCGGCGAAATGCGGAAGCTGGAAATTCCCTCGCTCCGACGCAGCCTTGCTGTACATTGTCGCGAACACCCCCGAAGACTCGTCACACGTGTCACCCGGAAAAGGTCGTCTGAGTAAATTCAATCAACATCACTGAAGATGCAGCATCGCTGAGGGACGCCGCTGTGAAGGATCGCGACATACGCGAACACGCGTTTACCGGGCCACGTCCGAACCGGATCAGGCACGCCAGACGACTGGCGCGCCTCACGCAAGCGAAGCTGGCCGAGGCCATCGGCGTCGGCGCCAGCGCGGTGGCGCAATGGGAACTGCCGAACGGCACCTCGCCGACGGCGGAACATCTCGAGCGCATCGCGACTGTCTGCGGCGTGTCGTTCGAATGGCTCGCGACCGGCCGCGGGACGGCCGTGCAAGGGGTAGCGGAGACGCCGGCGATCGAAGTGGGCGAACTGGCCGCGGACGAGTTCGAGGATCGCCTGCTGGTCGCTTTCCGGCGCATCTCGCGGCGCAAGCGCGAGGCGTTCGTGCGCTGGATGGAGGAGTTTTTCTAGGGTGCAGCCGGCCCCGCTGTTCGCGGGCCGGCGCGTTCATTCGAGGATCGCCCGGCGCCGGGTCGCCGGTTCGGCGTGCAGACGCCGCGTGGGACCCGGCGCATCGCACCGGGTCCGGTTTGCCGCTTGCCGCTCAGCCGTCGAAGCCGTCGGCGAAGATCGCGTCACCCCGCTCCGGGGCGAAGACGTGGACGCCGCCGACCGAGCTGAAGGCGAACACCCGGCCATCGGGTGCCAGCTCGACCTTGCGCACGACATAGCCGGTGTCGTGACGCGCCATCCAGGTCGGCGCGGCGGGATTGGACACGTCCACTTCGTCGAGGCCGTACTCGTTGCCGACGTAGGCCGTGTCGCCGACCACGACGACCGAATGCGCGTCGTTGTAGTCGGTGAGGTTCGGCGGCAGGCCCGGCAGGGCCAGGCTGCCGAGCAGGAGCGGCTGCGTCTTGTCGGTCGTGTCGATCACCTGCAGCGCGCTCGCGAACGTGGTGTCGGAACTGCACGCGACATAGGTGGTGTTGCCGTCGTCGCTGACGAAGACGCCGCTCGCGAAGGGGCAGCTCTGCTCCTGGCCGACGACGGTCGGCGCAGACGGATTGGAGATGTCGACGATGCGCAGGCCGCCGTCGCCGAAGTTGGCGCCGTCGACGAGGAACGCATGGTTGCCGCGCACGGTGAGATCGTAGGTCTGGCTGGTCAGGATCGAGCCGAGCTCCTGCGGCGATGCGGGGTTGCTCACGTCGAGCACCTTGAAGATGCCGCCATTGGTCGTGCTCGCGACATAGACGCGGTCGCCATGCGCTTCGATCGCGCTGGCGAACGGGAACTCGAAGCGACCAAGCTCGACCGGCGCGGCCGGGTTGGTGAGGTCGGCGATGAGCACGCCGTATCCCCATGCGGCGAGATAGGCGCGGCCGCCGTCGACGGAAATGTCCTCCATGTCGCGCGCGGCGAGGTACGGCGGCAGGTCGGCGTCGTAGCGACCGACCGGCGCGAGCGTCGTGGCGTCGGCGACGCCGAGGCCGTAGCCTTCCTCGGCGAAGTAGGCGTGCGTGCCATCGAAGCCGGCCGCATGCGCGGACACGCCGACCGGCACGTCGAACTGAGCGGCGAGCGTCGGTTGCAGCGGATCGGTGGTGCCGAGCAGCACGGCGCGGTCGGTATGGGTGAGCACGAGCGGACCGAACGGCGTCACCGCGGTCTGGTCCGGCGCGAACGTCGGCGCAGCCACCGTGCGGATCAGCGACGGCGCGGTCGGCGTCGCGAAATCCCACACCTGGATGCCGCTGTCCCCGACGAGATAGAGCACGTCGCCGAGGCGGATCGCGCCGGTCGCCTGCTCGATCGCCGTCGCATACACCTGGGTGATGTTGGCGCCGTCATGGGTGTCGTAGACGAGCAGGTCGTTGCCGACGCCGATCGCGTAGCCGTCGGTGAGCACGGCGCGCAGCACCGAACCGCCGTCGAGCTCCGCGCTGCCTTCGACGCTCGGCATCGTCGGGTCCGAAACGTCGATCGCGTATACGAGGCGGCCACCGAGGAAGCTGCTGCCGCTGGTGAGCAGCTGCGTGCCGTTGATCGCCATCGCGTCGAAGGCATAGATGTCCGAAGCCTGGCCGATCACGCTCGGCGCGGTGGGATTGCTCGTGTCGAGCACGAACAGCCCGTTCTGCGCATCGCCGAGGTAGAGCAAGGCGCCCGAGGCGACCAGCCCGACCGGGCCGAAGAAGGCCGAGTCGACATAGTCGTCATACTCGGCCGCCCCGACCGGATGCGCCGGATCGGCGAGCGAATAGATCGTGATGCCCGCGGCCATGCCCATCGAGCTCCAGGCCGCATACAGGTAGTCGCCGACCACCGCGAGGCTGCTGATCGGCCCGGGCGCGGGACTCGCGCCGGTGCGGCCCACGTACGCCGGCTCGGCCGGATCGCTCATGTCCCAGACGTTGATGGTCGCGCCGGTGCCGACGTAGAGGTAGGCGCCGTGCACGGCGGGCGACGACAACGCGCCACCCCCCGCGTCGACCGGGTGGAGCGTCTGCGCGGCAGCCGTCCCGGCCAGGATCGACATGCCGAACCACAATGAAACCACGGTGCGCAACCACTTCATTCGGGGATTCCTCGACAGGGTGAAGGACGGACGCGGCCACGCCGCTCGGCGTCGCGCGCAGCCCCGCCGCCGCGGCGGCGGGAGACGCCGACGATCCTCGCGATACGCGCGCCCACGTGCATGTCGCATCGATGCGGCAATGATGCGCGATCGATGTACCGTGCACCGCGCAACATCGAATACCCGTAAAAACAAACGCTTGCGCATGCCCCACCCCTGTGGGAGCGCACCTTGTGCGCGACCGCGCCGTCCCCAAAACCCCTCACGCCGCGTCGCCCACAGGGTGGGCTCCTACAGGCGATGGCGTTGCTGCGGTCGACGATCGCCCCTGGTCCCGACGCTTCCGATGCAGGAGGGGCACCCGGTGCCCGACCATGGCCTCAACGCGGGGCGCGACCGCCGAGGCCTGCGTAGCCCGCCAAGAGGCGTGCTTCGTTCTCTTCGGCGACGCGCGCGGCGTCGTCCTGGCCGAGCGCGCGGAACAGGCGCGCCTGCGCACCCGCCGCGCGCGCGTCACGGTCGGCCCAGATGGCTATCCGCCCGCTGACCGCTCGCGCGCTGTCGAGCTGGCTCGCCTCGACGAGTGCATCGAGGTAGGCGGCACCGACCTCGACGAGGTCCTCCGGCACGCCGAGCTGCTCGGCCGCCTTCATCGCCTGCGCGAACTGCTCGAGGGCGGGCTCGCGCCGGTGTTCGGCCCAGGCCTGTTCCGCTGCGGCGAGCGATGCCTGCATCGTCCGCCAGGCGTCGGTGCCCTTGTCCGCCTGCAGCGCGGCAGTAGTCGCCGCGGCCGCGGCGGGATCGCCACGCTCGCGCTGCACGCGCGCATGCAGCACCAAGGTGCGCGTCCAGTCCGCCGGGTCGGCATCGTGCAATGCGGGTATCCGCGCGCGTTGCAGGGCCACCGCCGCGCCCGCCTCGTCGCCGCTGCGCCGCGTGATGACCGCCTCCAGCAACGCCGCCTGCGCGCGCGTCGCGGCATCGCGCTGCGGATCGGCATCCCGGGCGATGCCCGCGAGCAGCGCCTGCGCCTCGGCGATGCGGCCGACGCCGACCAGCGCGAGCGCGCGCGTGCGCACGAGCTGCCAGCGCAGGCGGCGGTTGTTCGTGTGCGCCTCGGGCGGCCAGAACCGTTCGCTGGTCGCCAGTGCGGCGTCGACCTCGAGCAACTCGCTTTCGGCGAGCGCCTGCTGCACGAGCGCGTAGGCACGTCCCTCGCGCGCGCCGAGGCGCTCGAACTGGCGGGCGGCCGCCTTCAGCACGGCGAGCGCGTCGGCCGGACGATGGCGCATGCGCTGGAATTCGCCGAGGTTGACGTCGACGCTGGCGACGCCGAGGCTGTCGCCGATTGTCGCCAGTTCGGTACGTGCCTGCGACAGCTCGGCGGTCGCTTCCTCCCAGTGGCCTTGCTGGCCGAGCACGGCGCCTCGGCCGAGGCGGGCGACGCCGAGCACCTCGTGGTCACTGGCGGCCGTGCGCAAGGCGATCGCCTCCTCGTAGAGGTCGACCGCGAGTTCGGCATGGTTGCGCCGCACCTGCGCCGCGGCGAGCGTCAGCAGCGCGCGTGCGCGCAACGCGTCGTCGCGCCCCGCCGGCAGGCGATCGACGAGCGCGTGCATGCGCGTCTCGGCCGCATCGTAGTCACCGCTGCGCAGCTCGATCTGCGCCATGCGATGCACGACCCGCGGCGATTCCCTGAGCGCGGCCGGTGCGGCTGCTATCAGCGCGCGCGCCTCGTCGAGCTGGTCGGCGAGCATCGCCGCGCCGCTGCGCTGCAGGAGTTCCTCGAGTGCCGGCGTCGCATCGTCCGCCGACGCCGCGCGTGGTTGTTTGCCGAGCTTGCGCAGCAGCGCGTCGGCCGCGTCGCGCGCGGCCGCGATCGCATCGCCGGCCTGCGCTTCGGCGTCGAGCGAACGCTGCGTGCCGAGCGCCTCGAGCCGCACGCGCCAGCGGCCATCCGCCCGGTCCACGTGCGGCAGCACGCGCAGTGCCGCGACCTGCGCGAGCGTCGCGTCGTGCAGCAGGTCGGAGGGACTCGCATTCCCGCGCTGGCGCAGCAGGCTCACGACGCTCTCGCTGGGTGCCGTCGGCAGCGCGCCACCGCGCAGGCGGTTGGCGACGAGGTCCATCAGGCCGAGGCGCAACCAGTGCCATTCCTCGGGCGCGTCGACGTCGGCGGGCAACACGAGTGCGGCGACAGCGACCGGGGCATCGCCGTCCGCATCCGCATCCGCCGCTGCCGGCACGACCGGTCCGGACGACGACACGGGCGCGACGTGCGTCGCGCGCTGCCAGGCGGCGTAGCCGAGCAAGACGAATACGGTGAGCGCGGCGAACGCGACGCCTGCGACGACACGTGGCCGAGGTGACGTCGCCGGCGGCGCCTCGCCGATGGCCGCGACGGATTCGCTCGCCACGCCCTTGGCTGCGTCCGCGCCCGTCGCCTCGCTTGCAGGCGCGCTGGCCGGATCGGCCGGTCCGGTCGGCGCCGCCGGACGATCCGGCACGATTTCGAGGGGCAGCGCCCAGCGATAGCCGAAACGCGGCACCGTGCGGATCGTCCGCTGCTCGTTGCCGGTGTCGCCGAGACTGCGCCGGATGCGCACGATCGTATGGCCGAGCAGCGCATCGCTGACTTCCACCCTGCCCCATACCGCGGCGATGAGCTCGTCGCGGCCAACCGCGCGCTCGCGGTGCTCGATGAGGTAGGCAAGGCAATCGAACGCGCGCGCGGGCAACGCCAACGGGCGTCCGGCCTTGCGCAGCTCGCGCTTGGCCGGGCTCAGGTCGAAATCATCGAAGCGGTACGTCGTCGTCATCGACTGCCATCGCCCTTTAGCCACGGCGCGCGCGCGTGCATCGACGTCATGGATCGGCGTCGTCGCCGGCATCGACGGCACGGGTCGCCGCGCGCGGCTGCGGCGTGCAGCCGGGCACGATCGCATCCGCTTCGAGCAGGAACCAGTCGCGCCGGTTCGCGTGGCCGACCGCGTGCGCCTTGCTGCGATCGACGCACGCGCCGGCGGCGTCCATCGCCTGGTCGAGGATGAAGACGCGACGCTGCGCGGGCGCCTCGAGCAGCCAATGCGCGGCCGCGACGTACTGGCGGTCCCAGTGTTCGCGGAAACCGAAATCGCGCACGGGGCCCTCGGCCATCAACAGGTTCTGCTCCTTCCAGGCGACGAGCCCGATCTCCGCGTCGGCTCCGGCCATTTCGCGTGCGCGATGCATGATGCCCGCGGCCGAACTCGAATCATTGAGGAGCGGGTAGGCGCACACGCTCCAGACCAGCCAGAGGGCGGTGACGCCGGCGAGCAGCGCGTGTACGCCGCGGCGCGCGCGGAACCAAGCCGATGCGAGCAGGAATACCGCGCCGATCGCGACGAACATGCCCCAGAGGACGTGGCCGAGACCATCGAGTTCGCGCCTGCGCAGGAACTCTTCCGCGGCCGGCGAATGCCCGAGCAATGCCCAGGTGCCGGCACCGACCAGCACCACGCCGGCGACGAGCGCCAACACGAGTGCCGTCGCGCGCAGCCAGCGCGCCGCGACGATCGCTTCGAGGTGCGGCGCGAGCGCGAGCGCGACCATCGGCAGCACCGGCATCAGGTACACCTCGCGCTTGCCGGTCGGGATGCTGAAGAACAGCACGACCAGCAGCGACCAGGCGAGCGGCAGCAGCACGCGCGCATCGCGCGCGCGCACGTCGCCTGCCCAGCGCGGCGCGGCACCGATGTAGGCGAGCGACAAAGGCAACCATTGCAGCGTCACGACGGGCAGGTAGTACCAGAACGGTTGTGGATGCGACCACGAACCGGCATAGCGGCCCGCGGTCTGGTGGAAGAACAGGTCATTGACGTACGCGGCATACTCGGGCGTCGCACCCGATTTCGCGACCAGCAGCACGCTGCCGCCCCAGGCGAGGATCGGCGCGAGGAAAGCGAGCGCGCCAGCGGCCCACCGCAGGCCGGCCCCGGACGGGCGCACGACGCCGTCCCAGCCGCGCCAGCGCGCGAACAGGTACGGTGCGAACATGAGCAGGGCGAGGATGCCGACACCCTTGGTGATCACGCCAAGGCCGGCCGCGAAGCAGCCGAGCCAGTACGCGCGCCAGTTGGGCCCACGCAGGAAGTGCAGCAGCAGGCCCCAGTTCGCGAGCGTGATCCAGCCCATCACGAGTGGGTCGATCTGTGCGCGCTTGACCTGGAACGTGAACTGGAACGCGAACAGAACGCCGATCGCCGCATACAGGCCCGCGCGCGGATTCCACAGGCGCCGGCCCAGGTCCCGGACCAGGGCGAGCGTGAGCAGGCCGGCGAGCAGCGAAGGCAACAGGAACGCGATGCGCCAGCTGCGCAGGAGCTCGTATGCCGATGCCTGCAGCCAGAACAGCATCGGCGGCTTGTCCGAATACAGCTCGCGGCCGCGATGCGGAAACAGCCAGTCACCCGACTCGACCATCTGCCTGGCGACCAGCGCGAAACGCGGCTCGTCGGCCGGCCACGGATCGCGCAGGCCGATGCCGATGCCGAGCACGACCAGCGCGAACAGCATGAACAGCCAGAATTCGCGGCGCTCGCGCGCCGCCAGCGGAATCGACGGGGTCATATCGCGGCTATCGTATCAGCTCGGCTGTCGCGGACCGGCCGTTGCACGCCCGGCCTGCGTGCCCGGATACTCCGCGCGAGGCAACGGAAGCGCACGATGGCCATCGGTTCCACGCATCCCGAGTTCGCCGCGCAGGTGCTCGCGCATGCGTCCGCGCTCGCGGCGCACCACTACGTCGGCGCGGCTGCCGAGGCGCTCGACCGCCGGGCGGTGTTCGCCCGCAGCTGGCAGCTCGCCGCCCACGCCGAACAGGTGTCCGGCATCGGCGACCACGTCGTCACCGACGTGGCGGGCGTGCCGCTGCTGGTCGTGCGCGGCGACGACGGCGAGCTGCGCGCGCTGCACAACGTCTGCCGCCATCGCGCCGGTCCGCTCGCGCTGTGCGACGGCCGCGGCGCCAAGCGCCTGCGCTGCCGCTACCACGGCTGGACCTATGCGCTGGACGGCCAATTGCAGAGCGCTCCCGAGATGGAGTCCGCGCGCAACTTCGAGGTCGGCGCGATACACCTTCCACGGGCGCGCGTGGCGCAATGGCGCAACCTCGTCTTCGTCGCGCTCGGCGAGGTTCCGCCGCTCGACACCCTGCTCGACGGCATCGACGCGCGCATCGGCGCGCAGGCGTTCGACGGCTACGCGTTCCAGCGCCGCGTGGCCTACGACATCGCCTGCGACTGGAAGGTGTACGTCGACAATTACCTCGAGGGCTACCACGTCCCGCACATCCATCCGGAACTCAACCGCATGCTCGACTACCGCAGCTACGTGACCGAGGTCGCGCTGTGGCATTCGCTGCAATGGAGCCCGCTGGAGAGCGCGGGCGAGCTGTACGGCAAGGGCGAGGCGCTCTACTACTGGATCTGGCCGAACACGATGCTCAACATCCTGCCCGACCGTCTGCAGACCAATCGCGTGCTGCCCCTGCCGGGCAACCGCTGCCGTGTCGAGTTCGACTACTACTACCCGGCCGACCTCGACGCGGTCGGCCGCTGGGAACGCGACCTCGTATTCAGCGATGCGGTGCAGAAGGAAGACGTCGGGATCTGCGAGCACGTGCAGCGCGGGCTCGCCTCCGGTTCCTATGTTGCGGGGCGGCTCAACCCGAAGCGCGAGAGCGGCGTGCATCACTTCCACGAGCTGCTGCGCGCGGCATACCGAAGCGCTGCAGGTTGAGCCATGGCGGCGCCGAACGATCCGCCGCGCGCCGCCCTCGGACTCGCCACCGCGATCGCGATCGTCGCCGGCAACATGATCGGCTCGGGCCTGTTCCTGTTGCCCGCATCACTCGCGCCCTACGGTCCGGCCGCCCTGCTCGGCTGGGGTGCGAGCGCGCTCGGCGGCCTCGCGCTCGCCACCGTGTTCGCCGATCTCGCGCGCCGGTTGCCGCGCAGCGGCGGCCCCTACGCATTCGCGCGCGCCGCCTTCGGCGATGGTGCCGGCTTCGCGATCGCCTGGAGCTACTGGGTATCCATCTGGTGCGCGAACGCGGCGATCGCGGTCGCATTCGCGGGCTATTTCGGTTCGCTGTTCGCGCCCGCCGCGACGCCGGGCGGCGCGCCCGTCGCCGCGCTCGGCGCGTTGTGGGCCTGCACGCTCGCCAACGCGCTCGGCGTGCGCAGCGCGGGGTTCGTGCAACTGGTGACGACCGTGCTGAAACTGCTGCCGCTACTCGCGCTCGTGGTGCTTGCCGCACCGGAGTTGCCGCATGCCGCGTGGCAGCCGTTCAACCGCAGCGGCGAAGGCCTCTGGTCGGTCGCGCTCGGCACGACCGCACTCACGCTCTGGGCATTCCTCGGCGTCGAAAGCGCGACCGTGGTCGCGCAGGACGTCGGGCATCCGCGCCGCAACCTGCCACGCGCGACACTCGTCGGTTCGTCGATCGCGATCGTCGTGACCGTGCTCGCCTGCAGCGTGGCCGGCGCGATCGTGCCGCCCGACGCGCTCGCCGCGTCGGGCGCACCGTTCGCCGATGCGGCGTCGCGCCTGTGGGGCGCCAAGGCGGGCACGCTGTTCGCGGCGACCGCCGCGATCGCCTGTTTCGGCGCGCTCAACGGCTGGGTGCTGATGCAAGGACAATTGCCGCTCGCCGCCGCGCGCGACGGCGTGCTGCCGGCATGGTTCGCCCGCGTCGACGAACGCGGCACGCCGTTGCAGGGCCTCGTCGCCGGCAGCGTGCTCGCGAGCATGCTCGTGCTCGCCAATTACCAGGACGACCTCGTCGGCCTGTTCACGTTCTCGATCCTGCTGTCGACGGCCGCCTGCCTGCTGCCGTACGTCGTGTGCAGTGCCGCCGCGCTGCACGGCCTGCGCGATGCGGGCGCGCACCCCACGCGCGGTTCCCGCGCGATCGCCGCGTTCGCGCTCGTCTTCAGCCTCGCGGCACTGCTCGGCACCGGCGCGCATGCGCTGTCGTGGGGCGCCGTGCTCGTCGCCGCAGGATGGCCGATCCACTTGCACCTGCGACGCGCGTCGCGGGGTTAACCCGACGGCAACACCGCGTTAACCGGGCTCACACCGTGCCTGCGTATCCTGTGCCGGCGACGACAACAACAACGGAGAATCGCCCATGCGTGACCAGCGCCGTACCGAAGTGAACGTCCTCGGCTATCGCATCGAACGCGTGCGCCGCTTCGACGAGCGCGGCGACGTCGCCGTGCAGTGGTACGAAGTGCTCGCTCCGGAATCGCAGGCGCTGCTCGGCACCTTCGCGCATCGCGCCGAAGCCGAGCGCGACATCGTCACGCGCGAACTCGCAACGATCGCGGCGTGAGCCGCGCACGCGGCGTCACGTCACGATCGTGAAGTCGTCCGCATCCATCCACGCCGGGAAACGCTCGCGATGCGCCGCGAGCGCGGCGGGATCGAGCGTGACGGTGACCACCTGCTCCTGCGCGCCGAGCTCGACCAGCGGCTGGCCGAGGAAATCGGCGACGACGCTGTCGCCCGCGTAGTGCAGTTCGTTGCCGTCGACGCCGACGCGGTTGACGCCGACGCAGTAGCACCAGTTCTCGATCGCGCGCGCGAGCAGCAGCGTGCGCCAGGGATGGCGGCGCACGCCGGGCCAGTTCGCCACGTACAGCAACACGTCGTACTCGAAGCGCCGCGCCGCGCGGTCGTAGCGGTTGCGCGACCATACCGGGAAGCGCAGGTCGTAGCAGACCAGCGGGCAGATGCGCCAACCGTGCAGCTCGACCACGATGCGTTCGCTGCCGCCGGCGTAGCGTTCGTGCTCGCCCGCCATGCGGAACAGATGCCGCTTGTCGTACAGCGCATGGCTGCCGTCCGGTCGCATCCACACCAGCCGGTTGACGCAGCGCTCGCCCTCGCGCACGACGAGACTGCCGGTGACGACCGCGCCGACGTCGGCTGAAAGTGCGCGCAGCCAGCGCAGGCCGTCGCCGTCCATCGATTCGGCGTTGCCGAGCGTCTCGTTGGTGAAGCCTGAAAGAAAAGTCTCGGGCAGCACGACGAGGTCGCTCTGCCCGCGCAACGGGCGCACGAGCGCGCCGTAGTAATCCCGATTCGCCGGCGCATCGTGCCAGCGCGTCGCGCCTTGCACGAGCGATACCCGCAACGGACGCTGGTGCGCGGCCATGTCAGAGCGCCTTCAGGCGTTCGGCCGCCTGCTCGAGCACCGCATCGCTCTTGGCGAAACAGAAACGCACGAGGCGTTGTTGCGCGGGCGGGTCTTCGTAGAACGCCGACACCGGTATGGCGGCGACGCCGCCTTCCTTGACCAGCCACTCGCAGAAGGCGAGATCGTCGGCGCCGCTCAGCGCCGAATAGTCGGCGACCTGGAAGTACGCGCCGCCGACCGGAAGCAGGCGGAACTTCGAGCCCGCGAGCAGCGCGCGGAAGCGGTCGCGCTTGGCCTGGTAGAACGCGGGCAGGTCGAGGTAATGCTGCGGGTCGTTCTCGATGACTTCGGCGAGCGCCCACTGCGCCGGCGTGAACGTGCAGAACGTGAGGTACTGGTGCACCTTGCGGAACTCGGCCGACAGCGCGCGCGGCGCGATGCAGTAGCCGACCTTCCAGCCGGTGCAGTGATAGGTCTTGCCGAACGAACTGACCACGAAGCTGCGCGCGGCGAGCTCCTCGTGGCGCAACACGCTCTGGTGCGGCGCGCCGTCGAACACGATGTGCTCGTACACCTCGTCCGACAGCACGAACAGGTCGTGCTTGCGCGCGAGCGCGGCGAGCGCTTCGAGGTCTTCCGCGTCGAACACCGCGCCGCAGGGATTGTGCGGCGAGTTGACGAGGATCATGCGCGTCTTCGGCGTGACCGCGTCGGCGATGCGTTGCCAGTCCGGCGAGAAATCCGCGGGATCGAGCGCGACGTGCACCGCGCGCCCGCCGTTGAGCTCGATCGCCGGTTCGTAACTGTCGTAGCACGGATCGAGCACGATGACTTCGTCGCCCGCGCGCACGACCGCGGCGATCGCGGCGAACAGCGCCTCGGTCGCGCCGGATGTCACCGTCACTTCGGTGTCCGCATTGACCTTGCAGCCGTACAGGCGCTCGGTCTTGCGCGCGATCGCCTCGCGCAGCGCCGGCACGCCGGTCATCGGCGCGTACTGGTTGCGTCCTTGCGCCATCGCGCGCGCGAGCGCGTCGCGCAGCGCGGGCGGGCCGTCGAAGTCGGGGAAGCCCTGGCCGAGGTTCACCGCCTTGTGCTCGGCCGCGAGCTGGCTCATCACGGTGAAGATCGTCGTACCGACTTTCGGCAGCTTGGTTTCGATCTGCATGTCGCCTTTCGCGTTTGGACGGCCAAATGGCCCGAACGATCGATGGTAGCACGCGCATGCGGCGCGGCCGGGCGGGACGGCGCGCCGAGGCCGGGGCTGCCCATCCCAGCGCGCCGGCGCACGCGCCCGGCAACCGGCAAGGTGCGAAGCCGCTCACGGTTCGCGCCAAGACGGGTCCGGGCCGATTGTATTCCGCCCGCGCCCCGTGCAATGCTTGGGTCGATAGACCTAAGCAAGATCAGTCCCGGGGCGTAGTGCCGGAGAGGGCCGGCACGCGCGAGCCACCCCTGGACATTCCAGCAAGTCTTCCAAGCCTGGGGAGAGGCGGATGAGGACGGTCGTATTCGCCGCAGCGCTCGCCGCGCTGCATGGGTGTGCGCATGTCGACGCCGGCCGGCCGGTCGCTCCGTCGTCGGCGGCGGCGACGTCCGGAACCGGCGCGCAGCCCTCCGAAGCGGAACCGCGACGGCTCGACTTCCAGGCCCTCCTCGCCCCCGACCAGGCCGTCACGATCGACAATCCGTACGGCGACGTGCGCCTGCGTTTCGGCGGATTCGCGCACGCGCTGGAGATCCACGCAGTGCTGCAGCAGCCCGCGGACGCGGCCGCGATCGCCGTGCAGCCCGGCGTCGAAGGCGGCCGCTACCGCTTCGCGCCACGCCTGCCCGCCGGCGCGATCGTCGCGCCGGGACAACGCCTGGACGTGGTCGCCTTCATCCCGCTCGGCCACGCGGTTGCCGTGCGCACCGAGCGCGGCCTGGTGGAAAGCCGCGGCGTGCGCGGCGACATCGAACTCGAGAGCGTATCCGGCGACATCGCGATCCGCGGCACGCAAGGCAGCGTGCGGGCGCAGACCGGTGGCGGTTCGATCGAGGCCTCGTTCGAAACCGCGCCGAAGGGCTCGCGGCAGCGGCTTGCGACGAGCACCGGCAACATCGTGCTCGCGGTCGACGACCACCTCGGCGCGACGCTCGAGCTCGCGACCTCCGGCGTGTTCGCGACCGAGTTCTCGCTCGACGTCGAGCATCTGGCGAACCGGGAACCGAACAAGCGCGCGCACGCGACCATCGGCGGCGATGGCGCGCGCGTCGCGGTGGAAAGCCGGCGCGGCGAGATCCGCCTGCTGCGCCGGAACGCATTCACGCCGTTGGGCGGCACGCCAGCGGACCAGGAGTACGAAGACAACGACAGTGACTGAGTCGCCGTCCGCACGCACGGCGCCGGTCGCCGGACGTCGGCAGGGAACCCGAGCCTAGGCAGATCTTCCGCAGGAGGAATTTCGAATGAAACGCTTGAGGACCGTACTCGCCGGAGCAGCCGCATCGATGCTGCTGTTCGGCGCCGCGCATGCAGCCGACCTTTCCCGCGCCGGTGGCGCCGTCGAACTCGGCGAGCCGGTCACGCCGATCAGCATCGACGTCGACCTGCGCCAGCTGCCGGTGGTGCCGGCATGGCGCGCCGGCATGCCGATCAAGGAAGCGCACAAGCGCCAGTTCTTCCCGCTCGGGAAGCTCAATCCCGCCGCGCCGGACTGGATGGAAGCCGCACCCGACCGCCTGCCCGAACTGCAGAAGCTGTGGGATGACAACGCGCCGCTGTCCGCGCTGCAGGCCGGCACGCAGGGCCACGTGAGCATCAACAACGGCTCGACCGGCGTATCGCCAGGCGACCCCGTCGTCGATGTCAGCGCCAACTACATCGTCTACGGCATCAACGGCAGCAGCGGCACGAACTTCACCGTCTACAACAAGAGCGGCACCAAGCTCGCCGGGCCGACGACGTTCTCCTCGCTCGCACCCTCCGGCGACGGCTGCCGCACCTCGGTGAGCGATCCGATCGTGCTGTTCGACCGCCTCGCCAACCGCTGGTTTCTGCTCGAGATGGGCGGCACCTCGTCGGCGCCGAAGATGTGCATCTACATCTCCAAGACCGAAAACCCGGTCTCGGGCGGCTGGTGGTTCTACGGCTTCTCGACGCCGACGCAGAACGACTACCCGCATTGCGGCGTGTGGACCAACGCCTACGTCTGCACCGACAACGAAGGCGCGGCCAACGTGACCGCGTACGCCTATGACCGCGCCAACATGCTCAACGGCGCGACTGCGCGCGCGCAACAGCGTTTCGCCAGCGTGCCCAAGCTCGCCGGCTACGGCTTCCAGGCGCTGACGCCGGCGACGTTCATGGGTGACAGCGCGCACGCGCCACCGTCCGGCACGAAGCAGATCCTCGCGCGCCACAACGACGACGAGGCGCATGCCGGCTCGTCGGCCGACACCTCGCACGACTTCATCGACCTGTATTCGATCAACGTCGACTGGACGACGCCGGCGAACAGCGGGATCACGACCCTGCCGCGCATCACGATCAGCGAATTCAACAGCTGGTTCCGCGACTACTCGACGTTCGCGACGGTGCCGCAGCCGGGCTCGAGCTCGCGCCTCGACCCGATCCGCGAAGTCATCCTCAATTCGCTCGTCTATCGCAACCTCGGCACGTACGAGTCGATCGTCGGCCAGTTCGCGACGAACATGAACCCGGCGCGCAGCGGCACGACCGTCAATGCGGGCATCCGCTGGTTCGAACTGCGTCGCACCGGCGGCGGCAACTGGACGCTGCAGCAGGAAGGCACGTTCGGCCCCGGTGACAGCAGCACCCATCATCTGGAAGGGTCGATCGCGACCGACAACAAGGGCAACATCGGCCTCGGCTACAACGTCACGAAGACGAGCTCGCCCACGATCTACGCGACGCTCGGCTACACCGGCCGCAAGGCGTCCGATGCCGCCGGCGTGATGACGCTCGGCGAGAACACGGTCGCGGCCGGCACCGCCGCCGAAACCTCCGGCCGCTGGGGCGACTATTACCAGATGGCGGTCGACCCGAGCGACGACTGCACGTTCTGGATGGTCGGCATGTACCGTCCGTCGGGCAGCTGGAACACGCGCATCCAGGACTTCAAGTTCGACGACTGCGGCGCCGCGCCGAGCACGTGGTCGGTTTCGGGCACGGTCACGACGAGCACCGGCGTCGGCATCGCTGGCGTCACGATCAGCACCGGTGCCGCCAGCACGACGACCAACTCGAGCGGCGGGTACACGCTCGGCAGCCTCGCCAACGGCACCTACACGCTGACCCCGAGCCTCGCCGGCTACACGTTCTCGCCCTCGAGCAGCAGCGTCACGATCAATGGCGCGAACGTCAGCGGCAAGAACTTCACCGGCACGACGACGACCAATAACCCGCCGGTCGCGAACTTCGGCGTATCGACCAATGGCCTCACCGCGAACTTCACCGACAGCTCCACCGACAGCGACGGCACGATCGCCTCGCGCGCGTGGAACTTCGGCGACGGCGGCACGTCGACCGCGACCAATCCGAGCCACACCTATGCGAGCGCGGGCACCTACAGCGTGTCGCTCACGGTGACCGACAACGGCGGCGCGACCAACACGAAGACGACGTCCGTCCCGGTCAGCTCGCCGACCAACACGCCGCCGGTCGCCAACTTCAGCTTCACGACCAGCGGCCTCACCGCGAACTTCACCGACAGCTCCAGCGACAGCGACGGCACGATCGCCTCGCGTTCGTGGAGCTTCGGCGATGGCGGCACGTCGACGGCGACCAACCCGAGCCACACCTATGCGAGCGCCGGCACCTACAGCGTCTCGCTGACGGTCACCGACAACGGCGGCGCGGGCAACACGAAGACGAGCTCGGTCACCGTGTCCAGCAGCGGCAACGTGCTGCAGAACGGCGTGGCGGTCACCGGGCTCGGCGCGACCACGGGCAACAAGCTCAACTACACGATGGTCGTTCCGGCCGGCGCAACGAACCTCAAGTTCGTCACCTCCGGTGGCAGCGGCGACGGCGACCTCTACGTGAAGTTCGGCAGCGCGCCGACCACGTCGAGCTACGACTGCCGTTCGTGGGCCTCCGGCAACAGCGAGACCTGCAACATCACGACGGCGCAGGCCGGCACGTACTACGTGATGATCAACGCGTACTCGACCTTCAGCGGCATGAGCCTCACCGGCAGCTACTCGACCGGTGGCGGTGGCGGTGGCGGCACGACGCTCACGAACGGCGTGCCGGTCACCGGCCTCGCGGCGAGCTCGGGCAACTGGACCTCGGACTACACGCTGGTGGTGCCTTCGGGCGCGACCAACCTGAAGTTCCAGATCTCCGGCGGCAGCGGCGACGCGGACCTGTACGTGCAGCTCAACTCCGCGCCGACGAGCTCGAGCTACCTCTGCCGCCCGTACCTCAGCGGCAACAGCGAGACCTGCACGTTCGCCTCGCCGTCCGCGGGCACGTACCACGTGCGCATCAATGCATACACGACGTTCTCCGGCGTCACCTTGACGCCGAGCTACACGCCGTAGCACGCGGCAGGCGGGAGACGAGAACGGCGGCCGGGGAGACCCGGCCGCCGTTTTCGTTCCGGGCTCGCCCGTGGGTCAGGCCACGAGCAGCCGGTTCATGCGCGCGATGAACGCGGCGGGATCGGCGAGCTGGTCGCCGGCCGCGAGCTGCGCTTCCTCGAGCAGGAGTTCGCCCAGGTCCGCGCTGCGCACGGCGTCGGCTTCGTCGGCGAAGCGTTGCACGAGCGGATGGGCCGGATTCACCTCGAGCACCGGCTTGCTGGCCGGGACCTCGTGGCCGGCCTCGCGCAGCAGGCGCTGCATGTGCAGCGCCATGTCGTACTCGCCGAGCACGATGCATGACGGCGAACCGGTCAGGCGATGGCTCACGCGCACCTGCTCGACCCGGCCTTGGAGCACGCCGGCGAGCTTGTCGAGCATCGGCTTCGCCGCCTCCTCGGCCTGCTTGCGCTGCTCGGCCTCGGCGCCGTCGGCGGCGTCGATCTCGCCCTTCGCGGCGTTGCGCAGTTTCTTGCCCGCGTATTCGCCGAGATAACCGATCATCCATTCGTCGATGCGGTCGCTGAGCAGCAGCACTTCGACGCCGCGCGCGCGCAGCGATTCGATCTGCGGACTGCCCTTCGCCGCCGCGTGCGTATCGGCGGTGACGTACCAGATGACGTCCTGGCCGGCCTGCATGCGGCCGATGTAGTCGTCGAGCGAGACGTTCTTCTGCGCATCGTCGCCATGGGTCGAAGCGAAGCGCAGCAGCCTGGCGACGCGCTCGCGGTTCGCGCCGTCCTCGGCCACGCCTTCCTTGAGGACGTTGCCGAACGCATTGGTGAACTGCTGGTACTTCGCCGGCTCGTCCTTCGCGATCTTCTCGAGCAGGTCGAGCGTGCGCTTGACGCATGCGCTGCGGATCTGCGCGACGAGGCGGTTCTCCTGCAGGATCTCGCGGCTCACGTTGAGCGGCAGGTCGTCCGAATCGACCACGCCGCGCACGAAGCGCAGGTATGCCGGCAGCAGTTGTTCGCTCGCGTCCATGATGAACACGCGACGGATGTACAGCTTGAGGCCGTGGCGCTCGTCGCGACCGCTGAACACGGCGTCGAACGGCTGCTTCTCCGGCACGTACAGCAGCGAGGTGTAGCTCTGCGAACCCTCGACGCGGTTGTGCGCCCACGCGAGCGCGTCGTTGAAGTCGTGCGAGAGCGACTTGTAGAAGGCCTGATACTCCTCGTCCTTGATCTCGCCCTTCGGCCGCGTCCACAGCGCGGCGGCATGGTTGACCGTCTCGAACTCGCCGGACGGCTTGCCGTCCTTCTCGACCGGCAGCCGGATCGGGAACGCGACATGGTCGGAATAGCGCTTGATCAGCTCGCGCAGGCGCCAGCCGTCGAGGAATTCGCTTTCGTCGTCCTTGAGGTGCAAGGTCACGGTCGTGCCGCGGCGCGGCTCGTCGACGGTTTCGAGCGTGTAGTCGCCGCTGCCGCCCGATTCCCAGCGCACGCCTTCGCCCGCGGGCGCGCCCGCCTTGCGCGTGACGAGGGTGACGCGGTCGGCGACGATGAACGCGGAATAGAAGCCGACGCCGAACTGGCCGATCAGCTGCGTGTCCTTGCGGGCGTCACCCGACAACGATTCGAGGAAACGACGCGTGCCCGAGCGCGCGATCGTGCCGATGTTCTCGACCACCTCGTCGCGGCTCATGCCGACGCCGTTGTCGCGGATGGTCAGCGTGCGCGCGTCCTTGTCCCAGGACACCTCGATGCGAAGCTCGGCATCGTCGGCGGTCAGCGAGGCATCCGACAGCGCGGCGAAGCGCAGCTTGTCGCACGCATCCGACGCATTCGAGACGAGTTCGCGCAGGAAGATCTCCTTGTGCGAGTAGAGCGAGTGCGTGACGAGATGCAGGACTTGCGAGACCTCGGCCTCGAAGGCCCGGGTTTCGACGGCGTTGGACATGGAAACTCCCTCCGTAGATCTGGCTAGGCCCGACAATGGTGTCCGGGCCGTAGACGTTCAAGGCGACCCGGATCCGGCCGCGCGGGGGATCGCCGCTGCCGGCGGGTGGGCGCGGCGGCACGCGCTGCGCGCGTACCGCCCTACACGAGCCCCGTCACCAACGACCGGTCACGCGGGGCTCTTGATGAAAAGTGGGGCCATGGACGGCCGCTCTGGACGCCAGGCCCGGAGGGCACCCACTACACTGCAGCGATTCGTCGAGTGGCGATCAAGGATGAGCGCACAAAAAAAGCGGCCGTCGTTTCCGACGGCCGCTCTGACGAGGAGCACAGACGCGACTCGTATGCTCCAAGACGGATGTGGGTAGGCCTCAGCCTTCGTCCTTGGCGTGCGCAGCAAGGTCTTCCTTGATGCGTGCCTTCTTGCCTTCGAGGCCGCGCAGGTAATAGAGCTTCGCGCCGCGCACCTTGCCGCGACGCTTGACGACGACCGAGTCGATCGTCGGGCTGTGCGACTGGAACACGCGCTCGACGCCGGTGCCGTGCGAGATCTTGCGCACGGTGAAGGCCGAATTGAGGCCCGCGTTCTTGCGCGCGATGACGACGCCTTCGTAGGCCTGCACGCGTTCGCGGTTGCCTTCCTTGACCTTCACGTTGACGATCACGGTATCGCCCGGGCTGAACTCCGGCAGCGTACGGGTCATCTGGGCGGCTTCGAATTGCTGGATCAGGTTCATGACACTCACCACTCTGGTCTGATTTTTTCGTCGACGCCCGTCGGCAGCGCCGTCTTCATTCGCCGGATTCGCGGTCCGGCGCGTCCTGTTCGTGCTCGCGCTGGAACTCGACCAGCAGCGCGCGGGATTTCTTGTCCAGCTCGACCCGCTCGAGCAGGTCGGGCCTTCGCAGCCAGGTCCGCCCCAGCGACTGCTTCAGGCGCCAGCGCGCGATCGCCGCGTGGTCGCCCGACGTCAGCACCGCCGGCACGTCGCCCCATTCGTGATGCTCGGGACGCGTGTAGTGCGGGCAGTCGAGCAGGCCGTTCGAGAACGAATCCTGTTCGGCCGACGTCGCATCGTTCAGCACACCTTGCTGCAGGCGCCCGACCGCATCGATCACGATCGCCGCAGCCAGTTCGCCGCCGGAGAGCACGTAGTCGCCGATGGAAATCTCCTCGTCGACCGCACGCTCCAGAAACCGTTCATCCACGCCTTCGTAGCGTCCGCTCAGCAGGATCAGGTGATCGAGCTTCGCGAGTTCCACCACCTTGGCCTGGTCGAGCCGCTTTCCCTGCGGACTCAGGTAAATCACTTTCGCTTCGGTCGGTCCGGCCGCGGCGCGCGCTTCGTCGAGCGCCTTCCGCAACGGATCGATCATCATCACCATGCCGGGGCCGCCGCCGTAGCAGCGATCGTCGGCCGATCGGTAGTTGTCGGTCGCGAAATCGCGCGGGTTCCAGGTTGCGATCTGCAGCAACCCGCGTTCGCGCGCGCGCCCGACGACTCCTATCCGCGCACAGTTTTCGATGAAGTCCGGAAACAGCGTGATGACGTCGATCCGCACCGCGCCATTCCCTCCAGCAACCGCCGCGATGCGTGGTCGCATCGCCTAGAAATCGGCATCCCAGTCGACCGTGATGCGACCACCATCGAGATCGACTTCGGTCACGTACTGCCCGACCAGGAACGGAACCAGCCGTTCGCGTTCGGCATCCCTGACCACCAGCACGTCGTTCGCGCCGGTCGCGAGCAGGTGCGATACCCGGCCGAGCGTCGTGCCTTCGACGGTGACGACCTCGAGTCCTTCGAGATCGGTCCAGTAGTACTCGCCGGGTTTCGCCTTCGGCAGCGCCGAACGTGCAACCCAGATTTCGGTGCCGACCAGCGCCGCCGCAGCGTCGCGATCCGTCACCCCGGGCAGTTCGGCGACGATGCCCTTGCCCTGGGCCCGTCCGCGACCACCGGCTTCGATCACCGTCTCGCCGGTCGCCGACCGCATCCGCCACGGCTTGTAGCGGAAGATCTGCGTCCGCGGTTCGGTGTACGACTCGAGCTTGAGCTCGCCGCGTACGCCGTGAACACCGACCACCTTGCCGAGCAGGACGAATTTCTCCGACCCGCCCACGCGATCAGGCTGCCTTCTTGTTCGCTTCCTTGTAGAGCGACTTGACCTTCTCGGTCATCTGCGCGCCCTTCTCGACCCACGCCTTGACCTTCGCGGTGTCCAGCTCGAGGCGCACGTCCTTGCCGGCCGCGATCGGGTTGAAATAGCCGACGCGCTCGATGTTGCGGCCGTCGCGCGCGTTGCGCCCGTCGGTCACGATGATGTGGTAGAACGGACGACCCTTGGCACCGCCACGGGAAAGGCGAATCTTGACCATTGTTTTTGCTCGATATTTTGCGAAGTCGGCGACGTCGCACCCGGGCCTGTGTGCGGCCGTCGCGCGTCGGGAGCCGGGCATTCTAGCGGGAATCAGGAAAAAATAAAGCCCTGCAACGACTTGTCGGGCAAGAGAGGCCGCTTCCCGCGCGCCCCGGTGCTCTCGCTGCGGCGATTGCGGCGTCCGTTCAGGGAACGAAGCCGCGGATGTCGAAACCGTCGCGGAACACCGTGGCGCTCGTCCCCGGCAGTGCGCCGTTCGCTATCCAGTCGTAGATGAGCGCCTGCTGCTCGGGCTGCAGGCCGCCACCGTAATTGTCGAGCGGCATGCGCGCGCCGATGCCGGGCGTGTCGCAATTGACCTTGCGGAACAGCAGGCTCTCCTCGGGCCGTCCGGGCACGACGTAGAAGACGTTCTCGTCCGCGCTGCTCGGCACGCCCACGAGATGCCCCCATGACGCGCCCGCGCTGAGATCGAGTCCCGCGCTCGGCATCGGCGGCGGCGCGAAGTGGCAGTCGACGCACCCGGCGCTGCCACCGTTCGTGGCGTAGTCGTCGAACAGGCCCTGGATCGCCGCGCCGTAAGTGATCGCGTAGTTCGGGGCGATGTCCGCGATGCGCGTGCAGCCTTCCGGCGCGCCCGCAATGCCTTGCGACGCGCCGCCGAACACGAGTCCGGCGGCGATGAGGATGCGCGCTGCCGGCTGCATGGGCTCAGACGAAGCCCAGGTTGGCGCTGCCGAAATTCGCGAGGTTCGGGAAGATCGCGGCGAGGTCGCTCGGCGAGGTCACGCCGAGCCACTGCGCGAGCGTCGCCGCGTACTGGTCGACGCCGATGCCGGGGATCATCTGCCCGCGCGAGAAATTGTTCGGCGCGTCGAGGCGCTGGTCGGGGAACCCGCTGATCGGCCCGCCGCCATTCGTGTACAGCCGGCCGCCGCTGACCGCGCCGCCGAGCACGAATTGCACCCCGCCCCACGCATGGTCCGAACCGGAGCCGTTCGACTGCAGCGTGCGCGCGAACTCCGACGCAGTGAACAGCGTCACCTCGTTCTGTGCATCGACGTCGCCGGGCGCGAGTGCCTGCCAGAACGCCGAAACTGCGTCCGAGACGAGCTTGAGCAGCGCCGCGTGGTCGTTGTTGCCCCCGGACATGAGTCCCGAATGCAGATCGAAACCGCCGAGGCGCACGTAGTAGATCTGGCGCGAGGCGTAATTCTGCGCCTTCGACAGCTTGATCATCTTGGCGACCATCAGCAGCTGCGAGGCCAGTGAATTGTTGGCCGGGAACGCCTGCACGATCGTCGTGCCGTCGAGCCCGGTCTTGAGCAGGTTGTAGAGGTCGCGGCTGCGCGCGAAGACCCTGGAGTACTCGCCCGCGAAATCGCTCGCATAGGTATCGGCGAGCAAGGCGTTGAGGGCATTGTCGCGCACGCTCGTCGCACTGACGCCGTTGCACGGCGTCGGATTGCACGCACCGCTGAGCGAGGACAGGCCGTTCGACGACATGCGATAGGGCACGGTCGACAGGCCGATCTCGAAGCGGTTCGCACCCGATATCGAAATGCAGGCCGACAGGTCCTGGTTGGCATTGGACGAACGCACGACGTCGCCGCAACGACCGCCCCAGCCGATGACGCTGTTGCGCAGGCTGTTGCCCTGGTGCCAGAGGTTCTCCTGGTCCGAATGCGAATACAGCTGTGGCGGACGGTTCGCCGCGATCGCGTAGTCTGCCTTCACGATCGGCTTGACCAGGGTGCCGACGTTGGCCACGAAGGCGAGCTTGTTGGCGCGGTACAGCGCACCGAGGTCGGCCATCCTCGGATGCACGAAGTACTGGTTGGTCGCGCTGCTCGCGTCGGCGGCGTCGATGATCTTCTGCAATGCGACGTTGGCGCCGGTCGGGATGCCGAGGGCGAGGCCGTCGGCGTTGGACTGCGCGTTGTACACGCCGCCGCGCGCTTCCGCATAGACGGCATGGCGCGCATCGTCGAACGGCACGAGCATGTTCCAGGAGTCGTTGCCGCCGGCGAGGTAGACGCAGACGAGGGCCTTGTAGCCGGGCAGCGAGGACGTGTTGGCGAGCGCGCTGCCCATCATGCGCAGTTGCGGGAACAGCGCGGCAGTGCCGCCGCTGCAGGCGGCGATCGCGAGCGCGCGCAGGAATTCGCGACGGGAAGTACGGGAATGGCTCATCGACGTCTCCTCAGCGCTGCGCCGCGAACTCGGGCGACAGGATCGTCAGGTAGACCGCCGACCACGCCTTCTCGGCCGCGGATGCGCCGTTGAGGTTGGTCAGCATGCTGGTCAGGGTCGCCTTCATGCCCGCCGACATCGTGCCGTACAGCAGGCTGCGGTCGATCGTCGCGACCATCGCGGCCGGATTCGTCGCGTTCGCGGTCAGCGGCGACAGGTCGAGCAGCGGCCGGTCGGTCGGCGGGTTCGACATGCCCTGGTACGCCTTCGCGGTGAAGTTGTAGTACGCGTTCGCGGTCGAGTACGCGCTCGCTTCGCTGAGGATCTGCAGCTCCGGCGAATAGCGGTCGTTGTCGGCGAACGGCCCCGGCTGCTGGTAGTCAGGCTCGTAGAAATTGAACACCGTCGGCGACTGCAGCGGCCCCTGGCCGAACGCGCTCGTCTGCGTGCTGCCGGCGGTCATCTTCACTTCGCCGTAGGCGTCGGCTGGCTGCGCCTGCGCGTTGAACGCGCGCCACACCGCGGTCAGGCGCAGGATCGGCTCGCGCAGCTTGCCGTAGCGGTCGCCGCTCGCGAGCGCGGGCGGATGACGCGCCTCGTCGTCCATGAGGATCGCCTTGACGACATCGCCGAGGTTCGCGCCCGGCGCATCGAACACCGTCGCGACGCGCTCGATGTACTGCGGCGACGGGTTGCTGGTCACGAAGCGCTGGATCAGCTGGCGCGAGATGAACGGCGGCACGTTCGGGTGCGCGGCGAGGATGTCGAGCTCGTCGCCGACGTCCTGCGCGCAGGTCTGGTTCGGCGGGATCGTCATGCCGCCGACGACCGTCTTTGGCGTCGCGGTGGTGCCGTCGTCGCCGGTGATGTCGTGGCGCATGTTGTTGCTGCCGCTGCCGCTCGCCGGGAAATGCTCGGTGCCGAAGCACTGCATCGGCGCGTACTGCGCGGCGAAGGTGAGGCCGCCGCCGTTGAAGTTCGGCGGGTTCAGCGGCGCGTCGCTCCAGGTGAAACCGGTGAATACCTTCGCGGTGTGGGTGATCGTGGTCTGGTCGTAGGTCGGGATCTCGACGCCGTTGGACAGGATCGGCGTGAAGTCCATGTCGCGCAGGATCAGGCCGATCGAGAACAGTTGCATGACCTCGCGCGCATAGTTCTCGTCCGGGCTCGTCGTCGCGCTCGGCTTCTGGTTGCGGAACGACGACAGGTAGCGGCCCATCATCGGGTGCCAGGTCACGTCGCCGAGCAGCGTGCGGTAGGAGGCGAACGCATCCTTCGCGAGCATGTCGTAGTAGCCCGCCATCGGCACGATGTAGTTGCCGATCGAGCTGTTCTGGTCCGAGACGACGAAGATCTGGCTGAGCGCCCATGCCATGCGCTGGCGCAGCTGGTCCGGGGCGTAGGCCGCCTGCCAGTACCAGCGCTGGATGCGCTGCGACTGGCTCACGCTCTGGGCCGCCGCGGTGCGCGCGTTGACGACCTGTTCGACCGCGGGCGCACTCAGCGTCGCCGGTTTGCCGAGCTGTTCCTCGAGCCAGGCGTCGTAGCCGAGTGCGGTGAGTCGCGCGATGTCGGCGCTGGTCGGGCCGAAGGTGGCCTGGGTCAGGAAGCGCGCCGCCTCGTTGGCCGTGGCAGGCGCGTCCGGGGCCGGATCGAAGCCGTAGACGAACAGGCGGTCGTGCGTGGCGGCATGCGCGCCCACGCCGGCCAGCGAAGCCCATGCGGCCAGCGCGCCGCAGGCAGTGCCCAAACGTGTCATTGCTCATCCCCGATGGCCGGGTGATACCGGCAACCGGGCGGCACATTAGCCGTTGCGACCGCGCCCGATTGTGACGATCGCCCCACTCGGCGACGGCGATCGACGTCCGGTGCGAACGCGCGGACGTGCGGTTGGTTGACGGCAGCGACGAGGACGCTGCGGCCGTCGCGCGATCAGCGTCCGGGCAGGCCGCCCGGCGGGAAGCCGCCGCCACCCATGCCCTTCATCGCCGCCCCCATCTGGCGCATCAGGCCCTTGATGCCGCCGCTGCCGAGCTTGGCCATCATCTTTTCCATCTGCTGGTACTGCTTGAGCAGCTTGTTGACGTCGGCCGGCTGCGTGCCCGAGCCGCGCGCGATGCGTGCACGTCGCGAACCATTGAGCAGGTCGGGGTGGCGCCGCTCCTTCTTCGTCATCGAACCGATGATCGCGATCATGCGGTGGACTTCGCGGTCGTTGACCTTGGACTTGACATGGTCGGGCAGCGTGCCGACGCCGGGCAGCTTGTCGATCAGCGATGCCATGCCGCCCATGTTGACCATCTGCTCGAGCTGGTCGCGCATGTCGTTGAGGTCGAAGCGCTTGCCCTTGATGACCTTCTCGGCGAGCTTGCGCTGCTTTTCCTGGTCGACGCCCTGCTCGACCTGCTCGACCAGCGACAGCACGTCGCCCATGCCGAGGATGCGCGTGGCGACGCGATCGGGATGGAACGGTTCGAGCCCGTCCGGCTTCTCGCTGACGCCGATGAACTTGATCGGGCGACCGGTCACGTAACGCACCGACAGCGCGGCGCCCCCGCGTGCGTCGCCGTCGGTCTTGGTCAGCACCACGCCGGTCAGCGGCAGCGCGTCGGCGAACGCCTTGGCCGTGTTCGCCGCGTCCTGGCCGGTCATCGAATCGACCACGAACAGCGTCTCGACCGGATCGAGCTCGGCGTGCAGTGCCTTGATCTCCGCCATCATGTCCTGGTCGACGTGCAGGCGGCCCGCGGTGTCGACGATGAGCACGTCGGCGAATGCGCGTGCGGCCGCGTCGCGTGCGGACTTCGCGATCGCGACCGGGTCCTGCCCGCCGCTGGAGGGATGGAACAGCACCTCGACCTGGTCCGCGAGCGTGCGCAGTTGCTCGATCGCCGCGGGCCGATACACGTCGCAGCTGACCACCATGACCTTCTTCTTGCGCCGCTCCTTGAGGAAGCGCGCGAGCTTGGCGACCGTGGTCGTCTTGCCGGCGCCCTGCAGGCCCGCCATGAGCACGACCGCCGGCGGCGCCGCGGCGAGGTTGAGGTCGCTGTTGGCGGTGCCCATCACCGCGGTGAGCTCGTCGCGCACCACCTTGACCAGGGTCTGGCCCGGCGTGAGGCTGCGCATCACGTCCTGGCCGAGCGCCTTGACCTGCACGCGCTGGATCAGGGCCTGCACCACCGGCAGCGCGACGTCGGCCTCGAGCAGGGCAATGCGCACTTCGCGCAGCGCCTCGCGGATGTTCGATTCTGTCAGCCGGCCCTTGCCGCGCAGGCGCTGGACGGTGGCGGAAAGGCGTTGGCTGAGCGACTCGAACATGGGCGGACCGGCGGGCGGAAAAGGCCGATTATAGCGGGCCCGGGCGCATCGAGCCGCGGCCCCGCGCGGACGGCCGCGGCGAGCGATGCCGATCCGGTGCAGGGCTGTGCGACACTTGCATGCATGCTCATCCCGATCCTCGCCGCGTTCGCGATCCTCGCTTACCTCGTCGCCAGCGCACTGCTCGCAAGGCCGCTGCTCGGCCGTGGCGAGGCGCCCCCGAAGCTGCCGTCGGCGATCGCGACGATCGCCGTGCTCGCGCATGCAGGCGTGCTGCTCGGCGCGCATCGCGGCGCGCTCGACCTGCACTTCTTCGCCGCGCTGTCGCTCGTCGCGGTCGTCGTCTGCGCCCTT
Organism: Dokdonella fugitiva; assembly: GCF_004342425.1. Lineage (GTDB taxonomy): Bacteria > Pseudomonadota > Gammaproteobacteria > Xanthomonadales > Rhodanobacteraceae > Dokdonella_A > Dokdonella_A fugitiva. The sequence continues at coordinate 126,733 of NZ_SLWQ01000002.1, forward strand.
ACCCTCGCCGTCAACCTGGCGCGGCCGGTCGCCACGCTCGGCGTGATCGTGTTCCCGCTCTCCGCGCTGCTGCTCGCCGTCGACGTCTATGCCGCCCCGAACACCGCGCCGCAACCGATCGACTGGCAGATCAAGCTGCATGTGAGCGTCGCCCTGCTCGCGTTCAGCGTGCTGTCGATCGCGGCCGCGCTCGCGATCCTGCTCGCATTGCAGGAGCGCGCGCTGCGCCATCGCCAGTTCGGGGCGCTGCTGCGCTCGCTGCCGCCGCTCACCTTGACCGAGGCGCTGCTGTTCCGCCTCATCGCGGCCGGCTTCGTGCTGCTCAGCCTGACCCTGCTCACCGGCATCCTGTTCGTCGACAACCTGTTCGCGCAGCACCTCGCGCACAAGACCGTGCTGTCGATCGTCGCCTGGGTCGTGTTCGGCGCGCTGCTGTACGGGCGTCGCGCCTGGGGTTGGCGCGGCCGGCGCGCGGTCAATCTCACGCTCACCGGGATGGCCATCCTGCTGCTCGCGTTCTTCGGCTCCAAGTTCGTCCTGGAGCTGGTCCTGCACCGCGCGCCGTGAGCGGGCGCTCGACCACTGTCCGCATCAAGCGCGCCTACGAGCCCGCGTCCGACGACGACGGCCTGCGCATCCTCGTCGACCGCCTGTGGCCGCGGGGTCTGACGAAGGAAGCCGCGCGCATCGATGTCTGGCTCAAGGACATCGCCCCGAGCCCCGCCCTGCGCACCTGGTTCGGCCACGATCCCGCGAAGTGGGACGAGTTCCGCCATCGCTACGAAGCTGAACTGCGCGAACGTCCCGACGCGGTCGCCGAGTTGCGCCGCCTCGTCGCCGACGGGCCGGCAACGCTCGTTCACGCGGGGCGCGACCGTGCGCATACGCATGCATTGGTGTTGCTGCGGGTGTGCGGGGGTGAAGGGCTGAGGGCTGAAAGCTGACGACTCAGGACTGAAGCGCATCGCGGCTTCCGTTGTTCCCACGGAAGCAGCGCATCTCACCTGGAGCGCACCCTGTGCGCGACCGTCGCGCCTCGGTGTACTGCGACGCTGCGCTCGCCCACAGGATGGGCTCCCGGAGGAAACGCCAAGCGCGGAGCCGCTCCTGCATCGCGGTGGCATCGGCGCAGTTGCTCCTGCAGAAGCGGCGCCCATCTCATCCGTACGCCCCGAACGGAGGTCGCAGGTCCGGGCACGACGGGCGGTCGTCCTCGAGGGGCGGTTCGGCTCCGCTGCTGCGCCCACAAGAGCCGGGACGCATGCATGTGGGAGCGACTTCCGTCGCGATGGCTCTGTCTATACGTCCCACGCGGCCGAAAGCGCCTCGCCGAGGCGATCGACCGCGAGAATCTCCATCTCGCCGATGCGCGTCTTCTTCGGCGCGTTCGCCTTCGGCACGATCGCGCGGCGGAAGCCGTGCGTGGCGGCTTCCTTGAGTCGCTCCTCGCCGTTCGGCACCGGGCGGATCTCGCCCGACAGGCCCACTTCGCCGAAGGCGACGGTCTTGTCGGGCAGCGGCCGGTCGCGGAAGCTCGACAGCACCGCGAGCAGCACCGGCAGGTCGGCCGCCGTTTCCTGCACGCGGATGCCGCCGACGACGTTGACGAACACGTCCTGGTCGTACACCGCCGCGCCGCCGTGGCGGTGCAGCACCGCGAGCAGCATCGCGAGGCGATTCTGCTCGAGGCCGAGCGCGACGCGGCGCGGGTTGCCGAGCGAACTCTGGTCGACCAGCGCCTGTACTTCGACCAGCAGCGGCCGCGTGCCTTCGCGCGTGACCATCACCGCGCTGCCTGCGGTCGGCTGCGCGTGCGCGGAGAGGAAGATCGCGGACGGATTGGGCACTTCGCGCAGGCCCCTGTCGCCCATCGCGAACACGCCGAGCTCGTTGACCGCGCCGAAGCGGTTCTTGAACGCGCGCAGCACGCGGAAGCGCGAGCCGGACTCGCCCTCGAAATAAAGCACGGCGTCGACCATGTGCTCGAGCACGCGCGGGCCGGCGATTCCGCCCTCCTTGGTCACGTGGCCGACGAGGAACACGCTGGTCCCCGTTTCCTTGGCGAAGCGCACCAGCCGCGCGGCCGACTCGCGCACCTGCGACACCGAACCGGGTGCGGCGGTGAGCTGCTCGGTCCAGATCGTCTGGATCGAATCGACGATGAGCACGTCGGGCTTCGCCGTCGCCGCTTCGCCGAGGATGCGTTCGATCGAGGTCTCGGCGAGCGCGTCGAGCCCGTCGAGCGCGATGCCGAGGCGCTGGCCGCGCCCGGCGACCTGGGCGAGCGATTCCTCGCCGGTCACGTAGAGGCCGCGCACGCGCTGGCCGAGCGTGCCGAGCATCTGCAGCAGCAGGGTCGACTTGCCGATGCCGGGATCGCCGCCGATCAGCACGACCGAGCCGGCGACGAGGCCGCCGCCGAGCACGCGATCGAGTTCGCCGATGCCGGTGTCGCTGCGCCGCTCCGCTTCCGCGGCGACGCTCGCGAGGCGCCTGATCTTCGCCGGCCCGCCCGCGCCGGCATATCCCGTACGCGACGCCGCGACCGGCTTCCCCGCCGGCTGCACGACGATTTCGGCGAGCGTGTTCCACGCTCCGCATTCGATGCACTGCCCTTGCCACTTGGAGTGCTCCGCGCCGCATTCGGAGCAGACGTAGGCGGTCCTTGCCTTGGCCATCAGGCGTCGTCCTCGACGAAGCGGACGCGGCGCGTCACGCCGCAGGTGAGTTCGTAGCCGATCGTGCCGGCATGCGCGGCGACTTCCTCGACCGGCAAGCCCCTGCCCCACAGCACGACGGGGTCGCCGATCTTCGCGTCCGGATGGCTGCGCAGGTCGATCGTGACGAGGTCCATCGAAACGCGCCCGACCACGAGTGCGCGCGTGCCATTGACGAGTACCGGCGTCGCGCCGTCGGAATGGCGCGGATAGCCGTCGCCGTAGCCGATCGCGGCGACGCCGATCGGCATGTCCTCCGGCGCCTGCCAGGCCGCCGCGTAGCCGACGTGCTCGCCCTTGCGTATGCGGTTGACGGCGACGAGTCGCGTCGCCAGGGTCATCGCCGGGCGAAAGCCGAAGTCGGCACCGATGCGCCCGGCGACGACCGAGATACCGTACAGCGCACCGCCCACGCGAACCCATTGCCCGTGCGCCTCGGGCCAGCCGATGACGCCGGCCGAGTTCGACAGCGAACGCTCGCCGTCGAGGCCGGACACGCCGCGCTCGAAGCGTTCGACCTGCCGCGTCGTCATCGCGTCGTCGAATACGTCGGAGTTGGCGAAGTGCGTCATCAGGGTGATGTCCGGCTCGACGCAGGCGAGCGCGCGCAGGCGCGCATGCACGTCGCGCGCGCGCTCGGGCGCGATGCCGAGGCGGTGCATGCCGGTGTCGAGCTTGAGCCAGACGCGCAGCGGGCGCGGATCGGCATCGGCGGCGAGCAGGTCGACCTGCGCGTCGCTGTGCACGACGGTGTCGAGGCGCAGGCGGCGCATTTCGGCGAGGTCGGCGGCTTCGTCATGGCCGGACAGCACGACGATGCGCTGCGACACGCCCGCGGCGCGCAGGCGCTGGCCGTCGGCGATGCCGGCGACGCCGAACGCGTCGGCTCCCTCGAGCGCGCGCGCGACGCGTTCGAGGCCGTGGCCGTAGCCGTCGGCCTTGACGACCGCCATCACGCGCGCGCCGGGCGCGAGTTCGCGCACGCGTCGCAGGTTCTCGCGCAGTGCGCCGAGATGGATCGTGGCGCTGGTCGCGCGCATTCCGTCGGTTCCTCGTAGGCTCGTGTTCGCTACGCCGCGCAGGAGCGGCCCGCACACGGCACCGCAGCCTCGTCGTGGCGCTGGCAGCACCCTGCGGCACCGGGCCGGTGCCGCTCCTGCTGGCTGACCCTCCCGCAGTCGCCGTGCCCGCGCGACGGCTGCGCCGACCGTCCTGCGACTGGTCGTTACTCGAACGTCCCCGCGTAGCTGTTGCTCGCGAGGTTCTCGAACTTGGTGTAGTGGCCGAGGAAGGCGAGCTTCACGACGCCGGTGGGGCCGTTACGCTGCTTGCCGATGATGATTTCGGCGACGCCCTTCTCGCCCGACTCCGGGTTGTAATACTCGTCGCGGTAGATGAACATGATCACGTCCGCGTCCTGCTCGATCGCGCCCGATTCGCGCAGGTCCGCCATCACCGGGCGCTTGTCGGTGCGCTGTTCGAGCGAGCGGTTGAGCTGCGACAGCGCGATCACCGGCACGTTCAGTTCCTTCGCGAGCGCCTTCAGGCTGCGCGAGATTTCTGAAATTTCCGTGGCGCGATTCTCCTTCGTGCCGGGCACCTGCATGAGCTGAAGGTAGTCGATCACGATGAGGCCGAGGTCGTGTTCGCGCTTGAGGCGGCGCGAGCGCGCGCGCAATTCGCTCGGGCTCAGCGCCGGCGTGTCGTCGATGAAGATCTTCGCTTCGCTGAGCAGCGTGATCGCGTTGGTCACGCGCGGCCACTCCTCCTCGGCGAGGTCGCCCGTGCGCAGGTGCTGCTGGTTGATGCGGCCCAGCGAGGAGATCAGGCGGAACGCGAGCTGCGAGGCCGACATTTCCATCGAGAAGACGGCAACCGCCTTCTTCGTCTTGAGCGCCGCGTATTCGGCCATGTTGACCGAGAATGCGGTCTTGCCCATCGACGGTCGCGCCGCGACGATGATGAGGTCGGACGGCTGCAGGCCCGCGGTCATCTCGTCGAGGTCGATGAATCCGGTCGGCAGGCCGGTGACCGAGCCGCGATTCTCGTAGCGCTGGTGCAGGATCTGGAACGCTTCCTTGACCGCACTGCGCATCGGCACGAAGCCCTTGCGCCCGCGCGCGCCGGCCTCCGCGATGTGGAACACTTTCTGCTCGGCGACTTCGAGCAGTTCCTGGCTGCTGCGCCCTTCCGGCTGGAACGCATCGCCGGCGATCTCGGTGCCCGCGTCGATGAGCTGGCGCAGCACCGATTTCTCGCGCACGATGTCCGCGTAGGCGGTGATGTTCGCGGCGCTCGGCGTGGAGTTCGCGAGCTCGATCACGTAACTCGCGCCGCCGACGAGGTCGGAGAGGTTCTGCGCCTGGAACCAGTCGCCGAGCGTGACCGCGTCGTACGGCATGCCCTTCGCCGACAGCTCGCCGATCGCGCGATAGATGAGGCGATGATCCTTGCGGTAGAAGTCGTCCTCGACGAGCCGGTCGGCGACGCGATCCCACGAGTCGGGCGAGAGCATGAGGCCGCCGAGCACGGCCTGCTCGGCCTCGACCGAATGCGGCGGCACGCGCAGCGCTTCGATGTTGGAGACGTTCTTGCGTTCGGTCAGGGCCATGGCAACGCTGCGTTCGTTCGGCGATGAATCATCCGCGGCGCCGTCTCACCTGTCGAGACAACAACTCTGTGGATAACCTGTGTGTGATGTTCTCTTCGCGGGGCGAGAAGCGGAAAGACTGAAACACGAAGGACACGGAGTAGGCATCGCATCAGCCTGGTGCGGACGGGCATACGACAGCCCAAGCTCGATCACGTCTTTCCTTCGCGTCCTTCGTGTTTCAATCTTTCTCTCCGCTCCAGCCAAAAGAAAACGGGCGCCCGGAGGCGCCCGTTTCGTCGAAGCGGTGGAGCGGTCGATCAGTCTTCGGCGGTGACCACGACCTTGACCGTGGTGTCGACGTCGGCGTGCAGGTGCACGTGGACCTCGAACTCGCCGATGTGGCGCAGCGGGCCTTCGCCCATCACGACTTCGCTCTTGTCGAGCGCGATGCCGGCTTCGGTGAACGCCTCGGCGATGTCGCGCGGGCCGACCGAGCCGAACAGCTTGCCTTCCGGGCTCGCGTTGGCCTTGATCGTGACGGAGGCGCCTTCGAACTGCGCCTTGCGCGCTTCGGCGCCGGACAGGAGCTGGTTCGCCTTCGCCTCGTACTCGGCGCGGCGCTTCTCGAACTCGGCGATGTTCTCGGGCGTCGCCGCCGTCGCCTTGCCCTGCGGCACGAGGTAGTTGCGGCCGTAGCCGGGCTTGACCTTGACCTTGTCGCCGAGGGCGCCGAGGTTCTTCACTTTCTGGAGGAGGATGAGTTCCATGGGTTTGCCTATTCGTTAGCGTCGGAGGTTCCGGCGCAGCTTTCGCTGTCCGAATGTTCGTGCGGGAAGGATGCGGTCACGACCGCTTCCCCCACCCGGCCCCTCCCCGGCGGGGAGAGGAGGTGGTCGTCGCGCTCGCGCGCGACGCTCGTATCAATGCGCGTCGCTGTACGGCAGCAGCGCGAGGAAGCGCGCGTGCTCGATCGCCGTGCCGAGCATGCGCTGGTAGCGCGCCTTCGTGCCCGTGATGCGGCTCGGCACGATCTTGCCGGTCTCGCTGATGTACTGGCGCAGCATGTTGAGATCCTTGTAGTCGATCTCGGTCACGCCCTCGGCGGTGAAACGGCAGAACTTCTTGCGGCGGAAGAACTTGGACATGGGTGTATTCCTTCGGACCTGGGCGGTGGCTTATTCGGCGGCTTCGGCGGGAGCGGAAGCTTCCTCGCGCGGGGCGCGCTCGCGGCGCTGGCGCGGTTCGTCGTCGTCGCTGCCGAAACCGAAGCCTTCGTCGTCGCGGCGGCGGCCGCCCTTGTCGTCCTTGTTCTTCATGATCGGCGACATCTCGGTCACCGCGTTCTCGCGCGTGACGATGAGGTGGCGCAGCACCGCGTCGTTGAAGCGGAAGCCCGACTGCAGCTCGGCCAGCACGGCGCCGCTGCACTCGACGTTCATGAGGACGTAGTGCGCCTTGGCCAGGTGCTGGATCGGATACGCGAGCTGGCGGCGGCCCCAGTCTTCGAGGCGATGGACCTTGCCGTTGTCGCCTTCGATGAGCGCCTTGTAGCGCTCGATCATCGCGGGGACCTGCTCGCTCTGGTCCGGATGGACCAGGAACACGATTTCATAATGACGCATGGTGGCTCCTTGTGGGTACCGCCGGACGGATTTCCGGGCGGCAGCCTCCCGCGACGCGGTGAGGCAAGGGTCCCTTCGGTACGGCTGGCGGCAATGCGAGCCGCCCCGGATGGACCAAAGGGGGCGCGGATACTAATGGAATCAGGAGATTGGCGCAACCTGCGCCGCTTCGCCGCGGCTAGCGGGCCGGCGCGGCGAACACGGCTGGCCCGGATGGCAGTGCGTGCGGCTCCATGCGCGCGATCGCGTTCACCGGCAGCACGACCGCGCGTTGCCCCGCGCGGTCGTAGACGAACACGTAGTTCGCGACAGCACCGAGGTAGGACCAGCCCGCCGGGCTGCTGGCCGGCAGGGCGTCATGCTCGCCGCTGAGCCAGACTTCGACCCGCGCACCCTCGCCGCGCTGCAGGGCATCGGCGCGCGCCTTCGCATACAACCCGACGAAGGTCCAGCCGTACGCCGCGACCACGGCGGCGTAACCGAGCCGGGTGTACCAGAGCGCGCCGACGCGCCATTCGAGCGCACGCAGGCGCCAGGCCTGCCAATGCCCCGCAGTCGGCAGCGCGCGCAGCTCGCGGATCAGGGCGAGATGCTTGCGCCGGCTGCGCGCATTGACCTTGTCCATCAGCCAGCACAACGGGAACGTCGACAGCACCAGCACCAGCGCCATCGGCTGCTGCAGGCCGGCGACGAGGAAGTCGCTGATCTGCGACAGGGTCAGCACCGGGATGCCGAACGCGCGGTAGAACCAGTAGTTGTAGAAGATGCCCGCCATCGCGACGAGCAGGTAGGCGAGCGTGATCGCGACCGCCGGTTCGCGCCGCAGCGTGTCGAACACGTGCGGCAGCATCGATTGCAGTGCGGACTCGCCGCCGTCGGACTTCGCTACGGCCCGCCCCGGCGGACCCGCGCTCAAGCCTGCGCCTCGACCGTGAAGCTCTCGCCGCAGCCGCACTCGCCGGTCGCGTTCGGGTTGCGGAACACGAACGCCGCGTTGAGACCCTGGCGCTGGAAGTCGATCTCGGTGCCGTCGACGAACGGCAACGCCTTGCGGTCGACGATCAGCCGCACGCCGTCCTGCTCGAACACCGTGTCGTCGCCCGCGACCGACGTCGCCAGGTCGACCGTGTAACCGAAGCCGGAACAGCCGGTACGCTTGATGCCGAAGCGCACGCCGCAGGCGGCCGGCTCCTTGGCGAGGAAGTCCTGCATGCGCTGGCGCGCGGCGGTGGTGAGCTGGATCGTCATGGGTCCTTCGTGGATTGGGCGGCGGTTGCCTTCCGGCGTGCGCGGCGGGCGGGACCGCCCCGCCCGGAATCATAGCGCGACGCACTGGCGCGCGAACGATTTCCGTTATGATCGCCGATCGTTCTCGGCCCTGCCGAGGTGGGTATTCCGATCGGGAGTTTCAAGGTATGTCCGACGTCGACGGCGACGTGAGGGTGGTGGACGTCAAGCACGCACTTTCGGGCGCGATCGCGCCGGGCAGCAAGGTGCGCATCAACGGCTGGGTGCGCACGCGCCGCGACTCGAAGGCGGGGCTGTCGTTCGTCAGCCTCAGCGACGGTTCGTGCTTCGACCCGATCCAGGTCGTCGCGCCGGCCGCGCTCGCCAACTACGAAAGCGAGGTGCTGCACCTCACCGCCGGCTGCGCGATCAGCGCCGAGGGCGAACTCGTCGCGTCGCAGGGCAAGGGCCAGGCGTTCGAGGTGCAGGCGAGCTCGCTTTCCGTGCTCGGCTGGGTCGACGATCCGGAAACCTACCCGATCCAGCCCAAGCCGCATTCGCCCGAATTCCTGCGCGAAGTCGCCCACCTGCGCCCGCGCACGAACCTGTTCGGCGCGGTCAGCCGCGTGCGCCACACGATCGCACAGGCGATCCATCGCTACTTCGACGAGCACGGCTACTTCTGGGTCAACACGCCGATCATCACCACGTCGGACACCGAGGGCGCGGGCGAGATGTTCCGCGTCTCGACGCTCGACCTCATGAACCTGCCGCGCACCGACAAGGGCGCGGTGGATTTCCGCAAGGACTTCTTCGGCAAGGAAGCATTCCTGACCGTATCGGGCCAGCTCAACGTCGAGGCGTACTGCCTCGCGCTCAGCAAGGTCTACACGTTCGGCCCGACCTTCCGTGCCGAGAACTCGCACACGACGCGCCATCTCGCCGAGTTCTGGATGGTGGAGCCGGAGATCGCGTTCGCCGACCTCGCCGAGGACGCGCGCGTGGCCGAGGAATTCCTCAAGTTCATCTTCCGCATGGTGCTCGCCGAGCGCCCGGACGACATGGCGTTCTTCGCCGAGCGCGTCGAGAAGACGGCGATCTCGCGCCTCGAGTCGATCATCGCCTCGCCGTTCGCGCAGATCGACTACACCGACGCGGTCGAGATCCTGAAGAAGTCCGGCCGCAAGTTCGACTACGCGGTCGAATGGGGCGCCGACCTGCAGACCGAACACGAACGCTTCCTCACCGAGGAATACGTCGGCGGCCCGGTGGTGGTGAAGAACTACCCCGAGAAGATCAAGGCGTTCTACATGCGCCTCAACGACGACGGCCGCACCGTCGCCGCGATGGACGTGCTCGCGCCGGGCATCGGCGAGATCATCGGCGGCTCGCAGCGCGAGGAGCGCCTCGACATCCTCGACCGGCGCATCGCCCAGTTCGGCCTCGATCCGAAGATGTATTCGTGGTACCGCGATTTCCGTCGCTACGGCACGGTGCCGCACGCGGGCTTCGGACTCGGCTTCGAACGCCTCGTCGTCTACGTCTGCGGCCTCGCCAACATCCGCGACGCGATCCCCTACCCGCGCGTGCCGGGTTCGGCGGAGTTCTAGGTTGGGGACGGCCGCCTCGCGCATCCTGGCGGCGGGCCGGCCCGGCCCCATGCCGATCCGCCGCGCGCGCCCCCACATCCGCGCGCGGTTCCGCCGGACGCACGCGTCCGGCACGCGCGCGTGCGAAGGCGCGCGTGCACACCGGGAGATTCCAGCAATGCCTGCATCCGCGTGGCACCAGTTCATCTTCATCATGGGCCTCGGCCTCGCCGTCGCCGGGCTCACCACCTACGTCATCACCTGGATGCTCGTCGCCGTGCACCTGCGCGAGCGTCATCCGGCCGAACACGCGCGGCTCGGCGGCTTCCTGTTCGCGCCGCGCGCATTCGGCTGGTACCTCGCCGCGCGTTATCGCGCGCTGCGCGACCGCAGCCTGGATGCACTCGGCACGCCCGGCAGCCTCGGCGCCTGGGCGATCGTGCTCGGCACCGCGGCGGCGATCGTCGCCAAGCTGCTGTCGCTGACCGGAGCTTCCGCATGAGCGCCGATGCTTCGCAGTGGTGGCTCGCCGCGCTCGGCGACACCCTCATCTGGGCCCGCCTCGACGTGCTCGACTCCGGCATCGCCGAAGTGTTCGACAACGACGGGCGCGTGCTGCGCTACGACGACGAAACCGCCGCGCGCATGGCCCTGCTCGACGCGGAATTCCGGGCCTTCGACGGGCTCGACGCCGACGACGCCGCGGCGATGGGTTTCGACCTCGACGAGCTCGAGCCGCCGCGCGGAGACAGCGACGAGGAACTGCTCGCCAAGATGGTGCAGAAACTCCCACCGCGGCATTGATCCTTTTGCGCGGCGAGGGGCGAAGCGAAAGGCGAAAGATTGGAACACGAAGGACACGAAGGACACGAAGAGAGAAATATCCGTCGTTCGCGCGCGACCACTTTTCCAGCCGCGTTGTGGTTCGATCGGTCTTCCTTCGTGTCCTTCGTGTTTCAGGCTTCTGCTTTCCACGTAGAACCGGAGCACGACATGAATCTCGACCTCACCGGCAAGCACGCGCTCGTCTGCGGCGGCTCGCAGGGCATCGGCAAGGCGGCGGCGATCGAGCTCGCGCTGCTCGGCGCCGACGTGACCCTGCTCGCGCGCTCGCAGGAGCCGCTCGATGCCGCGCTTGCGACGCTGCCGAAGACGCATGCGGCGCAGGCGCATGCGACGATCGCGGTGGACATGCGCGACCACGCGGTGCTGCGCGCGAAGGTCGAAACCGCCGCGGCCGAGCGCGCGGTGCACGTGTTCGTCAACAACACCGGCGGGCCGCCGGGCGGCGCCGCGCACACGGCGGGCATCGAGGAATACCTCGCCGCGTTCAACCAGCATGTGGTCGCCGCGCAGACCGTGTTGCAGGTGCTGTTGCCGGGCATGAAGGCGGCCGGCTACGGGCGTGTCGTCAACGTGATCTCGACCTCGGTGAAGGAGCCGATCAGGAACCTCGGCGTGTCGAACACGATCCGCGGCGCGACCGCGAGCTGGGCGAAGACGCTCGCCGGCGAACTCGGCGCGCACGGCATTACCGTCAACAACGTCCTGCCCGGCTACACGCAGACGCAACGGCTCGAGCAGATCCTCGCCGAGCGCACACGCGCGACGGGCAAGAGCAGCGCCGAGGTCGAGCATGCGATGCTTTCGACCGTTCCGGCCGGCCGCTTCGCGAGGCCCGCCGAGATCGCCGCGGTGATCGCGTTCCTCGCCTCCCCCGCGGCGGCTTACGTCAATGGCATCAACGTCCCCGTCGACGGCGGGAGAACGATGTCACTGTGACGGCGCGCATCGCGGGCCGGAACCGAACGCGAACGACTGATACACGGAGCATACGGAGAGGGAAAAAGGCGATTACCTTCTTCTCTCTCCGTGTGCTCCGTCTGCTCGATGTTTCAGGCCTTTTCCCGCATGCAGCGCACGATCCACCCCCGCGACTATTCGATGATCCTCAATATCGCCGCCTATCTTTTCACGCCGATCGACGACGCCGACGCGCTCGCCGCGTGCCTGCGCGAACGTGCCGAAGCCGGCGCGTTGCGCGGCATCGTGCTGGTCGCACCGGAGGGTCTCAACCTGTTCCTCGCCGGCGAGCCCGCGGCGGTGGACGGGTTCCTCGATGCGCTGCGCGCCGACCCGCGCTTCGCGGCGATCGAGGCCAAACGCAGTTCCAGCGCGTCGCAACCGTTCGCGCGGCTCAAGGTCAAGCGCAAGCGCGAGATCATCGCGTTCCGTCGCGCCGCCGCGCCCGCCCAGGGACGCGCTCCGGCGCTCGCACCGGAGCGACTCGCGCGCTGGATCGGTGCGGGCCACGATGATGACGGCCGGCGCGTCGTGCTGCTCGACACGCGCAATCGCGAAGAAGTCGCGCACGGCACCTTCGCCGGCGCACTCACCCTGCCGATCGACAACTTCGTCGACCTGCCCGCGGCATTGGAGTCGCAGCGCGATGCGCTCGCCGACGCGACCGTCGTGACCTTCTGCACCGGCGGCATCCGCTGCGAGAAGGCCGCGTTGTGGATGCAGGGGAACGGCTTCGACCACGTCTGGCAGCTCGACGGCGGCATCCTCGGCTACTTCGAGCACGTCGGTGGCCATGGGTACGACGGCGCCTGCTTCGTGTTCGACCAACGCGTGGCCCTCGCCCCCACCCTGCGCCCCCTCCACGATCCGAGCGCGTAGGGCGAGCCCGTGGCGGGTCGAGCGCGCAGCGCGAGTTGCGCCGTGGGGTGCGGCAGGATGGAAAGCTGCGAGAGCTGAAACGCGGCGCACGCGGAGGAAAAGCGTTCGTCGTGTGCTGGGTGTGCCTCGTGCTCCAAAGCTCTACACCGGCGCTGCGGCGGCACGCGCTGCGCGCGTACCGCCTACAGCGGAAGCGCGGCGCACCTGACCGCATACGCCGCCGCATGCGATCATTTCCGTCCGCTACCCGCTAAGCTCTCGCCGATGAAGGATCTCGCCAATCTCATCGATGGCCACCTCCAGCCCGCCGCGGGTGGCCGCCGCCTCGACGTGTTCGAGCCGGCCACCGGCGTGGTGTTCGCGCGCTGCCCCGATTCCGATGCGAGCGACGTCGATGCCGCGGTCGCGGCGGCGACGCGTGCCGCGCCGGCATGGGCGGCGACGCCGGCCGAGCAGCGCGCGCGCCTGCTCGAGCGACTCGCCACGCTGGTCGAACGCGAGCTCGACCTGCTCGCCCGACTCGAATCGCAGGACAGCGGCAAGCCGGTCAAGCTCGCGCGCAGCCTCGACATCCCGCGCGCGGTCGCCAACCTGCGCTTCTTCGCCGCGGCGATCACGCAATGGGCGAGCGAGGCGCACGCGACCGACGGGGTCGCGCTGAACTACACGTTGCGCCAGCCGCTCGGCGCGGTCGGCTGCATCTCGCCGTGGAACCTGCCGTTGTACCTGTTCACCTGGAAGATCGCGCCCGCGCTCGCCGCCGGCAACACGGTCGTGGCCAAGCCGTCCGAGGTGACGCCGTGCACGGCTGCGCGCCTCGGCGAACTCGCGATCGAAGCGGGCTTCCCGCCCGGCGTGCTCAACATCGTGCTCGGCGACGGCCCGCGCGCCGGCCAGCCGCTGGTCGAACACGCAGGCATCAAGGCCGTTTCGTTCACCGGCAGCACGCGCACCGGCGCGGCGATCGCCGCGGCGACCGCGACGCGCTTCCGCAAGGTGTCGCTGGAGATGGGCGGCAAGAATCCCGCCATCGTGTTCGCCGACGCGGACCTGTCCGACGCGAACCTCGATACGATCGTGCGCTCGGGTTTCGCCAACCAGGGCGAGATCTGCCTGTGCGGCTCGCGCCTGCTCGTGCAGCGCTCGATCTGGGACGCATTCGTGCCGCGCTACCTCGAGCGCGTCCGGGCATTGCGCGTCGGCGATCCGCAGGACGATGCGAGCGACCTCGGCGCACTCGTATCCGCGGCCCATTTCGCCAAGGTAACCGCATGCATCGAGCGAGCGCGCGCCGAAGGCGGCCGCGTGCTGCTCGGCGGCGAGGCACTGCGCATCGACGGCCGCTGCGCGGGCGGCTGGTTCGTCGCACCGACGGTGATCGAGGGCCTCGACAACGACAGCGCGACCAACCAGGAGGAGATCTTCGGGCCGGTCGTGACCTTGCTGCCGTTCGACGACGAGGACGAGGCGCTCGCGCTCGCCAACGGCACCGGCTACGGCCTCGCCGCGTCGCTGTGGACGCGCGACCTCGGCCGCGCGCACCGCTTCGGCGCGAAGCTCGAGTTCGGCATCGTCTGGATCAACTGCTGGCTGCTGCGCGACCTGCGCACGCCGTTCGGCGGGGTGAAGAACTCGGGCGTCGGCCGCGAAGGCGGCTTCGACGCGCTGCGGTTCTTCACCGAGCCGAAGAACATCTGCATCCGCCTGGACTGACCATGCACGATCTCAAGGATTTGCTCGACCGCAACCGCGCCTGGTCGGATTCGCTCGTCGCGAACGACCCGCAGTTCTTCCGCCGCCTGTCCGAGCAGCAGGCGCCGAAGTACCTGTGGATCGGCTGCTCCGATTCGCGCGTGCCGGCCAACCAGATCATCGACATGGCGCCGGGCGAGGTGTTCGTGCACCGCAACGTCGCCAACGTCGTCGTGCACACCGACCTCAACTGCCTCAGCACGATCCAGTTCGCGGTCGACGTGCTCAAGGTCGAGCACATCATCGTCGTCGGCCACTACGGCTGCGGCGGCGTGCTCGCCGTGCTGGAGGAGCGCCGGCTAGGCCTCGTCGACAACTGGTTGCGCCACGTCGACGACGTGAAGCACAAGCACGCCGAAGCGTTGGCGCGCGTGACCGATCCGCAGCAGCGGCATGCGAGACTGTGCGAGCTGAACGTGCTCGAACAGGTCATCAACGTGTGCCAGACGACCGTCGTGCGCGACGCCTGGGACCGCGGCCAGGCGCTGGCCGTGCACGGCTGGATCTACAGCCTGCGCAACGGCCGCGTCCGCGACCTCGCGATGCACGTCGCGAACAACAACGAGCTCGCCCGCGCCGCCGCCGCCGCCCTCGCCCTCGTCAACGAGCAGGTTTAGGGCTGGCGCATCGACGATCCGGGTGGTATCACGATTCACGAACCGAACGGACGATCCCGACGATGCGTACTCCCGCGACCCTGGCCCTCGCCATCCTGCTGCCCTGCCTCGCGCACGGCGCTGAACAGGAAACGCTCTCGCCGTACCAGTGGGCGCAGGCGCAGAAGGCCGCCTTCGAGAAATCGGAGAAGGTGTACACCGATGCGCTCAAGCGCACGGGCCTTCTGTCCCAGTACCGCGCGATGCGCGATGCGTACCGCAGCGACAACAACCGCGCGTTCCGCATCGTCTTCGGCCAGTACCTCAGCTGGTACCAGAGCTTCGTCGGCGACTACGTCGGCGCGCACGATTCGTATTCCATCCGCCAGTTGCCCGCATCGGACGATGCGCCCTCGCCGCTCAAGGGCGGCTATACGGCCAGGCCGGCGATCGAGGCAGTCGCGGCGCTCGCGAGGGGTCGCAAGGCGGTCTTCTTCAACGAGGCGCACAACGTGCCGCTCACGCGCACGCTCACGGTCGAGCTGCTGCAGAAGCTGCGCGAGGACGGCTACGACACGTTCGCCGCTGAGACGATCTACGCGAGCGATCCCGACCTGCAGCAGCGCGGCTACCCGACCGAGAAGAGCGGCTTCTACACGATGGAGCCGATCTGCGCGGAGATGGTGCGCACCGCGATCAAGCTCGGCTACCGGATCGTCGCCTACGAGAGCGAGAAGGAAGGCAACGGCGACGTACGCGAGTACGACCAGGCGAAGAACCTGTACGAACGCGTGTTCAAGGCCCATCCGGACGCGCGACTCGTCGTCAATGCCGGCTACGCGCACATCCAGGAGAACGGCAAGTACCTCGGCGGCAGGAGCATGGCGCAGCACTTCCGCAAGCTCAGCGGCATCGACCCGCTCACGGTCGAGCAGACGATGCTGATCGAGCATCCGCCGGGAACCGAGAACCATCCTTACTACCACGCGGTCGTCGACACCCTGCATCCGAAGACGCCGATCGTGTTCGAGAACGCGAAGGGCGAACCGTGGACGCTCAAGCCGAAGGCGTACGACGTCAGCGTGTTCTTCCCGGTCGACGAGATCCGCGACGATCGCCCGACCTGGGCCGACCTCGACGGCCTGCGCTTCCCCTACTTCGTCAACGGCAGCGTCTGCCAGAACCAGTTTCCCTGCCTCGTCGAGGCGCGCTACGCGGACGAAGGCGAAGGCGCGATCCCGGCCGACCGCCTCGTGCTCGATCCGGTCAAGGGCGCCGAGCGCCTGCAGGACCGCCTGTCGCTGGGCCAGGCCGTCGTGCACGGCATCCTCTATCTGCGCCCGGGAAGCTACCGCCTGACGGCGAGCGACGATTCCAACCGGCAGATTTCCAAGGGCAGCGTCACGATCGGTGCCGACGGCAAGGTCGTGCGGCGTGGCAGTGAAACGCGCCCGAGCTGCTACACGGGCATGACGCAACCGCGTGGCGAAGCTGCCGCCGAGCCGTGCGAGCAGGGCGCATGATGGGTGACGCGATCCGCACCGATGCCGCGCCTGCACCGGTCGGCGCGTATCCGCATGCGCGCCGCGTCGGCGACCTGCTGTTCCTCTCGGGCGTCGGCCCGCGCATGCCGGGCAGCAACGCGATTCCCGGCAACGTGCACGACGCCGACGGCCGGCTCGTCGCGTACGACATCGAAGCGCAATGCCGGCAGGTGTTCGCCAACGTGCGCGCCGTGCTCGAAGCGAGCGGCGCACGCTGGGAGGACCTCGTCGACGTGACCGTGTTCCTCACCGACATGGCGCGCGATTTCGCCGCGTACAACCGCGTCTACGCCGAGCACTTCCCCGACCCCGCCACTGCACCGTGCCGCACGACGCTCGGCATCACCGCGCTGCCGACGCCGATCGCGATCGAGCTCAAGTGCATTGCACAGATACAGCAATGAGCGGCTGGAAACGGCTGTCGGTCCTCCTGATCGGATGCGTTGCTGTTCCCAGTGCGTTTCTGCTTCTTTCCATCATCCCCTTATCGCAACATCTGGCTTTCACGCGTGCGGGTGATTTCCTCGCCGGGGGCCTTTTGCTTGCGCTCACGACAAGCCTGCTCTGGGTTCCTATTGCCGGGGGCCTGAGCTTTATCTGCCTATGGCGTGCGAGACTGCACGGCGAAGAAACACGCTCATTCACTCGCGCTACCTGCATCGCTTTGGTTACATGGGCGGCGCTGCTGTTCACGTTCATCTACTCGTGCTCGCGAACCTCCCAGTGCCTGCGCATGTAGCCGTAGGGCGGATCAAGGCGCGCAAGCGCCGGATCCGCCGCATCGCGGCTTGATCCGGCCTACCAGTGTTGATCCAACATCACCGCGAAGCAGGCCGCTGCGTGAATCGTGCAAGCGCCACGCTCTTCACCCCTCAGCCCCGGCCCACAGCCTCGCCACGCATGCGATAAACTGCGAGCTCGTGCCCAGGACCGCCGCCGATGCTGCCAGCACCCTTCAACCTGCAAGCCTGGATCGACGAACATCGCCACCTGCTCAAGCCGCCGGTCGGCAACAAGTGCATGTACGCGGGCGATTTCATCGTGATGATCGTCGGCGGTCCGAACCTGCGCACCGACTACCACTGGGAGGAAGGCCCCGAGTTCTTCCACCAGCTCGAAGGCGAAATGGTGCTGAAGATCCAGGAGGACGGCCGTGTGCGCGACATCCCGATCCGCGCCGGCGAGGTGTTCCACCTGCCGCCACGCGTGCCGCACTCGCCGCAGCGCATGCCGGGTTCGATCGGGCTCGTCATCGAACGCAAGCGGCTCGCGCACGAGCAGGACGGCCTCATGTGGTTCTGCGAGCGCTGCAACCACAAGCTGTACGAGGAATTCTTCCACCTCGTCGACATCGAGAACGATTTCCCGCGCGTGTTCGAGCACTTCTACCGTTCGGTCGAAGCGCGCACCTGCGATGCCTGCGGCCACCTGAACCCCGCGCCGGAGAAGTACGCGTTCGAGGGATGAACGCGTTGCAAGAGGTAACCCCCGCGGCCGCGGCGCCCTGTGCAGCCTGGCGCGACTGCCGCATCATGCGCCCATGCTACGTAGCCTGATCGAGATCAAGGCGCGCGACGTGCCGCTGCGCGTCGCCGTGCGCAATGCGGCCGCGGTCGTGCTGCCCCTCGCGGCCGGCATCGCGGGTGGCCACGTCGAGGCTGGCCTCGGCGTCGCCGCGGGAGCGCTCAATACGATGTTCACCGACCAGCCGGGGCCTTACCGGCTGCGCATGAAGCGCATGCTGCTGACCGCGTTCGCCGCCGGCCTGTCCGCGTTCCTCGGCAGCCTGCTCGGGCCGCACACGATGCTGCTCGTGATCGCGAGCCTCGTCTGGGGCGTCGGCGGCGGCCTGCTCGTCGCGCTCGGGCCGGATGCGGCGCGCGCGGGACTCACGAGCATGATCCTGCTCGTCATCACCGCGGCGCAGCCGCGCCCGCTCGACGGCGCGCTCGCCGCGGGCGGGCTCATTTTCGCCGGCGGCGTACTGCAGACCCTGTTCGCGATCGCCGCGTGGCCGTTGCAACGCTATCGGCCCGAGCGGCAGGCACTCGCCGAGATCTGCCGCCAGCTCGCCGCGAGCGCGCGCCGCGCGCCCGATCGCGCACAGGCGCCGCCGGTCACGCAAGCGCTGATCGACGTCGAGCACATGCTGCACGGCGCACATCGCGCGCGCGGCGAAATCATGGAGACCTTCCGCGTGCTGGCCGAGCTCGTCGAGCGCATCCGCCTCGAACTGCTCGCGCTGGCCGACCTGCGCGCCGACCTTGCCGACCATGACGCGAACGCGACGCTCGGCCGCACGCTCGAATACGCCGCGCGCGCGCTCGACGCGCTCGCCGGCGCACTCGAACGCGGCACCAGCCCGCTCGCCGGCGCCGCCGCGATGGAAGGCCTCGAAGCGACGCTCGATGCCCTCGCCGACCTGCGCGACCGCGCGCCGCCGCCGCGCGAACTCGCGATCGCACTCGCGCGCGCGCAGGGCCTCGCCGGCCAGTTGCGCGCGATGTTGCGCAACGCGAACTTCGCCGGCAGCCGCGGCGAGCTGCGCGCACAGCTCGCCGAGGCAGCGCTGCCGCGCCCGCTGCGTCCGCGCAGCTGGCTCGCCACGTTGCGCGCGAACGTCGCGCTGTCGTCGGTCGCGTTCCGCCACGCCTTGCGCTGCGGCGTCTGCCTCGCGCTCGCCGTCGCGGGCGAGCGCCTCGCCGGCCTCGAGCACGGCTACTGGATACCGATGACGATCGCGATCGTGCTCAAGCCCGACTTCGCCGGCACGCTGCAGTTCGGCCTGCTGCGCGTGGCCGGCACCTTGCTCGGCCTCGTGCTCACGACCGCGCTCGTCCACTATGCGTTCGCCGGGCCATGGGAAGAACTGGCCCTGCTCGCCGCGCTTTGCATCGGCTTCCGCATGCTCGTCACCGTGCACTACGGCCTCGGCGTGATGATGCTTACCGGCGTGGTGGTGATCCTGCTCGCGTTCGGTGGCATCGCACCCGGCGAAACGATGGTCGCGCGCGGCATCGCGACCGCGGTCGGCAGCGCGGTCGCCCTGCTCGCCTACGCGCTGTGGCCGACCTGGGAGCGCCGGCGCGTGCGCCCTGCACTCGCCTCGATGCTGGAAGCGTACCGCGCCTATTTCGCGACCCTCCTGCGCGACGACGTCGCCGCGCACGTGGCCACGCGCACGCTCGCGCGCAGCGCACGCACCAACGCACAGGCGTCGATCGCGCGCCTGCGCGGAGAACCGCGCCCCGACCGCCGGTTGCTCGCGTTCGCCGACGGCCTGTTCGCCAATGCGAACCGCTTCGTGCGCGCGTGCATGTCGTTCGAGGCCGTGCTGCGCGACGCCCGCGAATTGCCCGAGCGCGAGGCACTCGCCGCGTTCGCGACGCGCATCGCGACGAGCCTCGATGCCCTCGCCGTCGCGCTGCGCGAAGGCAGCACGTTGCCACGCATGGACGACCTGCGCAGCGAAGAGCGCGCGTTCGCGGCCCGCCTCGACGCCGCCGTCGGCGAACGCGAGGCGGGCATCGCGGCCGAAGTGGTCGAAGCGTTCGATCGCATGACCGACAGCATCGATACGCTGGCGCATCTCATCCTGCAGGCGGACACCGATCTGCGTCGCCGGACATAGCGGCGTTTCGAATCGCGCGCGTCGCGCAAAATCGCCGCTCGCGCGCGGCATGGCGCGTGCTACCGTAGCGGACGGCGCTACGCGCGCATGGGGAGATTTTTCTTTCGTAGACCGAGTCGGACGGCATTCATTGCCAGCGACGTCGTAGCGACGGCTGCGCAGTGAGTCGATCGCGTCCGCTCATCAGCCGGGGAGATGATTCGATGACACCGACATACCGTGGCACGACGCAGGCGCGCACGCGTGGTTTCGCGCGCGCCTTGCTCGCGTCGTGCCTGGCCACGTTCGCCACACTCGCGTTCGCGATCCAGCCGGTCACGCCCGACCAGCGCGCGGCGCATCCGAAGCTGCAGCGCGCCTTCGTCGCACCCGAGCTCGACGTGCAGCCAGAACTCGAGGCGAGCGAGACCATCACTGCCGGCGCCGCCTCGCGCGCCGCGGTCGCGGGCTTCGCGCAGCGCTACGGTGGCAGCTGGGACATGCGCTGGGACCGTCGCAGCGATCGACCGAACCTGATCCAGGGCAGCGGCATCGCGCTGGTTCCGGGCCGCGGCAATTCGCTCCGCGATGCCGACGTCGGCCTCGCGGCCGGTGATCGCGTCGACCTCGCCGTGGTCGAGACGCGCCTGCAGGACTTCATCACCGCCAACGCGGACCTGCTCAAGACCGACGGGCTCGACTTCGCGCTCGATCCGGAAAGCAGCATCGCCTACGGCAAGAACGACTCGCACTGGTTCGTCGAGTTCATGCAGGTCAAGGATGGCGTGCGCGTCCAGGGCGCGAACCTGTTCTTCCGCATCGCCGCGGGCAACATCGTGCAGTTCGGCAGCAATGCGGTCGCGCCGGTCGCGATCGACGTGCAGCCGGTTTCGACGCGCGAGAACGCGTTCGACCTCGCCCTGCGCGAGCTCGACTTCCCGGCCGGCACGCGCGTCGACGAGATCGTCGAGCCGGGTGAACTGCTGGTCCTGCCGGTCGCGCCGGCCGGCGAAGCCGCGAAGGCGAACTACTTCGGTGAAGCGGGCAAGGGCTACCGCCATCGCCTCGCCTGGCGCTTCGTGTTCCGCCTCGACGGCGACGTGACGACCTACCAGGTGCTGTTCGACGCGCATACCAACCGCGTCATCGAAGTGCGCGACCTCAACGACTGGGTCAACGCGACCGTCACCGGCGGCATCTATCCGACCACCAATTCGGACACGGAAGTCGTGCGGCCGATGCCGTTCGCGACCGTCACCAACGGCGGCACCAAGGTGACCGACGTGCTCGGCATCTACGACTACAGCGGTGGCACCGCGACGGTCACGCTGAACGGCAAGTTCTTCCGCATGTCGGACAACTGCGGTTCCATCTCGCTGTCGAACTCGACCGACGGCAACCTCAACTTCGGCACCAGCACGGGCACCGATTGCGTCACGCCGGGCGTCGGCGGCGCCGGCAACACGCACGCATCGCGCACGGGCTTCTACCACCTGACCAACATCAACCGGAAGGCGATCACGTTCTTCCCGTCCAATTCGTGGCTGCAGGGCACGGTGACGGCGAACATGAACATCGACGACCTGTGCAACGCCGGCTGGAACGGCAGCACGCTGAACTTCTTCAAGTCCGGCGGCGGCTGCTCCAACACGGGCGAGATCGCCGCGGTGTTCCTGCACGAGTGGGGCCACGGCATGGACACCAACAGCGGCGGCGCGGCCAGCGAGAACGGCAGCGGCGAGGCAGTCGGCGACACGTTCGCGTTCCTCGAGACCAAGGACGCGTGCATCGGCAAGAACTTCACCCCGGGCCAGGCCTGCGCGAACTGCGACGCCACCTGCACGGGCGTGCGTGACGTGAACGCGTTCAGCACGCACGGCGCGGCGACCATCGCCCGCCCGAACCTCCTCGCCGACAACGCGGGCATCAACTGCGACCGCTACGCCTGCCCGTACTTCTCGCAGGGAATCTTCCCGTACCAAGGTCCGATGGGCTACGAAGGCCACTGCGAGAGCTACATCGCCAGTTCGGCGAACTGGGATCTCGCGCAGTCGCTGCTGGCCCACTTCGGCACGAACCAGGGCTGGAGCGAGATGGATCGCATCTGGTACGGCAGCCTCACGCCGAGCAAGAGCGCCTATCGCGTCGTCAGCGGCGGCACCTGCAACACTGCGGCGACGATCGATGGCTGCGGCGCGAACAACTGGTACACCGTGTTCCTCGCGTCCGACGACGACGACGGCAACCTCTCGAACGGCACGCCCAACGGCTGCCGCATCTGGGATGCGTTCACCGCGCATGGCATCGCCTGCGGCACGCGCCCGGTCTGCAGCGCAGACGCGCCCGACTTCTCGCTGGCGATCACCGAGGCGAGCCAGAGCATCTGCGCGCCCGGCAACACGACCTACACGATCAACGTCGGCAGCCAGATGGGCTTCAGCAATGCGGTCACCCTGAACGCGAGCGGCCTGCCTGCCGGCGTCAGTGCCTCGTTCTCGGTCAATCCCGTCGTGCCCGGCAACACCTCGATCATGACCCTCACGGCGAACGGCTCGGCCGTCGCCGGCACCTCCGTCGTCACGGTCAACGGCACCGCCACGTCGAGCGCCGGCCACTCCGCGACGAGCCAGCTGGTCATTACCACGGGCTCGCCGGGAGCGGCGACGCCGACGGCGCCGGCGAACGGCGCCACCGGCGTCACCACGTCGCCGACGCTGAGCTGGGGCGCGGGCGCGAACAGCGCCTCGTACACGGTCGAGATCGCGACGGACGCCGCGTTCGCAAGCATCGTGCAAACGCTGCCGGGCATTACCGGCACGAGCACCGCGGTGACCGGCCTGCTGCCGAATACGACCTACTTCTGGCGCGTCAAGGGCATCAACACCTGCGGCACGACAACGTCTGCGGTATCGAGCTTCACGACCGCGAACATGATCTGCCGTGCGCCGCACGCCGCGATTCCGGACAACAACGCCACCGGCCTCACCGACACGCTGAACGTGACCGATGCGTCGACGCTGACCGGCCTGAAGCTCTCGATCAAGGCGACGCACACCTGGGTCGGCGACCTCAAGTTCACGCTGAAGAAAGTCGAAAGCAACACCAGTTCGATCGTCATCGATCGTCCGGGCGTGCCGGCGTCGACCAACGGTTGCTCGAGCGACAACGTCGACGTCGTCATCGACGACGCCGCGACCACCGTGGTCGAGAACCAGTGCAACGCCGCGCCGCCGGCACTGTCGGGCAACGTCAAGCCGAACAACCCGCTCGCGACGCCGTTCAACGGCCAGACGCTCGGCGGCACGTGGACGCTCAACGTGTCCGACGCGGCGGGCCAGGACACCGGCACGCTCGACGAGTGGTGCCTCCTGCCCGCGACGAGTGGCGGCACGACATACACCGTCGGCGGTACCGTCAGTGGCCTCACCGGCAGCGGCCTCGTGCTCTCGCTCAATGCGGGCGCGCAGACGCTGCCGATCGCCGCCAACGGCTCGTTCACGTTCCCGACCGGCTTGGCCGACGCTTCGCCCTACGCTGTCACCGTCGGCACGCAGCCGGCCGGCCAGAGCTGCTCGGTCGCCAACGGCAACGGCACGGTGGCGGGTGCGAACGTGACCAACGTGGCGGTGACCTGCACCGACATCACGTATACGGTCGGCGGCACGGTGACGGGCCTGCTCGGTGACAGCGTCACGCTGTCGCTGAACGGCACCGAGAGCCTGCCGGTCGCGAGCGACGGCTCGTTCACCTTCGCGACGCCGCTCGCCGACGGTGCCTCGTACGCGGTCACGGTGCAGACCCAGCCGGCTTCGCCGCCGGAAGTGTGCACGGTCGCCAATGGCAGCGGCTCGATCGCCGGCGCGAACGTGACGTCGGTGCAGGTGTCGTGCATCGACCGCATCTTCGCGGACGGATTCGAAGCACCGTAAAGCGTCGTTGTCCCAGCTCCCCGCCCACCGGCGGGGAGCTTCTTTTTCGCACTCCGTTGCCGTTTCATTTTCTTGGGGAAATCCGATGCGCAACCTGCTTTCTCTGGCCATTGCCATGGCCTTGCCGTTGGCGGCATCAGCCGCCGAAAAGGAATGCCTGGTGTCGTTCTCCGGCGCCCAGCAGGACGTCTGTACCGGCAAGAATGCCGCCGCCGATCCTGCCATGAGCTCCCTGCTCTCCTTCGACGCGGTGAAGAACTCGACCCTGCGACTGGTGAAGTTCGGTGCGCCGATCACCGCGCAGCAGCGCGCCGCGGTCGAGGCGGCCGGCGCGCAGATCATCAGCTACGCACCGCATTACGCGTATCTCGTGCGCATGCCGGCCGATCTCGACGCCGCGATGCGCGCGATCGACGGCGTCGTCTGGAGCGGACCGTTCCTGCCTGCGCTCAAGGTCGACGCGAACATCTACGCGCAACTGCAAGGCAACGACATCGCGACGGCCGCGGGCATCGATGCGCTGGAGATCAGCATCGACGCGAGCGCCGATCGTTATGCGGTGCAGGACGCGATCGCCTCGACGCCGGGCCTCGCCTTCGCCAACGCGGTCGTCGCCGGCGGTGAAACCCGCCTGCTCGCTCGCTTCGAGCGCAGCCAGCTCCGCACCGCCGTCGAGCGGCTCGCGACCGATCCGGGCGTGCTCGCGATCGGTTTCCACAAACCGATGCGGCTGTACAACTCGCAGGCGGACTGGCTGCACCAGAGCAACATCAACACGCCGAGCCCGTTCATGCCGGTCTTCGATCGCGGCATCTACGGATGCGGGCAGATCATCGGTGAACTCGATACCGGCCTGTGGCAGGACAATGTCGCGTTCAAGGACGCGAGCCAGGCGACGCCGATCAACATTTGCGACACGGGCTCCAGCTGTCCCGGCATCCCCGTGCCCAATCTCGCCGCACGCAAGGTCATTTCGTACTACAAGTGGTCGGGTGATGCCGGCGGCAGCTGGGCCGACGAACACGGCCATGGCACGCACGTCGCCGGCTCGCTGATCGGCAACGACAACGTCGCCAATCCGGGCACGGACTGCACCGGATTCACGACGCCGGGCGGTAACACCAACCTCGACGGCACCGCGCCGGGCGCCAAGCTCGTCATGCAGGAGAGCGGCAGCGACCTGCGTTACCTCAACACGCAGGGCGGCACGCCGTATCACGCGGCGCAGATCGCCTACGACAATGGCGCGCGCCTGCACAGCGATTCCTGGGGTGGCGGTTGCACGGACCAGTTCGGCCTGTGCATTTCCGGCTGCACGGTCACGTACGACGAAACCGCGCGCGATGCCGACCGCGTCATGAAGGACCATCCCGACCTGCTGATGGTGTTCGCCGCCGGCAACGACGCCACCACCTGTTCCAACGGCAACAACGTCGGCAGTCCCGGCAATGCGAAGAACGTCCTGACCATCGGCGCCAACAACCGCGGCACCGCCGGCAATGCGATGGCGAGCTTCTCCTCGCGCGGCCCGACGCTGGACAGCCGCACCAAGCCCGACCTCACTGCGCAGGGCGCCAGCATCGTGTCCGCCGCACGCAATGCCAGCGGCACCACGACGATGAGCGGCACGTCGATGGCGACACCGACCGCCGCGGGACTCGCCGCGCTCGTGCGCGACTACCTCGCACGCGGCTTCTACCCGACCGGCCAGAAGGTGGCAGGGAACGCGATCCCGAATCCTTCGGGCGCACTCGTGAAGGCGATCATGCTCGCCGGTGCCAGCACGCTCACTGGATCGGGTGCGGGTACGAACCCGGGCCAGTCGCAAGGATGGGGCCGGATCCATCTCGACAACTCCCTGTACTTCAACGGCGACCAGAGCCATCTCTACATCCACGACGCCCCTGCCGGACTCGCCACCGGCGGCGTCGACAACCACAGCCTGACCGTGGCTGCAGGCCAGCCGCTCGTCATCGCGCTCACGTGGACCGACGTCGCGGCCGCCGTGGGTGCGAGCCCGGCCACGGTCAATTCGCTGCGCCTGGAAGTGCAGGCGCCCAACGGCGACGTCTGGACGCAGAAGCTGCCCGCCGGCTACAACGTCAACAACGCGACGCCGACGCAAAGCACCGCGACGAGCAACTACGACGACCTCAACACGGTGCAGCGGATCAGCTTCACCGCTCCCGCAGCAGGCACGTACCAGATCCGCGTACGCGGCATCAACGTGCCGAGTGGTCCGCAGAAGTACGCGCTCGCGGCCATCGGCAGCTTCACCGTCAGCTCGAATCCGGACTATGCGCTGCTCACGAACCCGGCATCGATCGCCGTGTGCGCAGGTACGCCGGGTGGCATCGACGTCGGCGTGCAGAGCCTGAGCGGGTTCAGCGATCCGGTGGCATTGAGCGTCACCGGTCTGCCGGGAGCGACGACCGGCGTGTTCAGCGTCACCCCGGTGACGCCGGCGGATCCCCCGGCGACGAGCCATCTCACGATCGGCAACACGGCCGGTGTGGCGAGCGGCAACTACAACCTCTCGATCAACGGACTTTCGAACGGAACGACGCCGATCGCGCACACGGCCGCGGCCACGATGAGCGTGACCGCCGCCGCGCCCGTGGCGGGCACGCTGACGAGCCCGGCGAACGGCGCGAGCGGTGTCGGCACCACGCCGACGTTCACCTGGTCCGCGATCGCCGACGCCGCGCAGTACCGCTTCCAGCTGTCGACCGATGCGGCATTCGGCACGTTCGTCGAAAACCAGGTGCTGTCGAGCACGAGCTTCACGCCGGCGACGGCGCTGAATCCCAACACGACGTACTACTGGCGCATCTACGGCGTGAACGGTTGCGGTGAAGGCGCGGCGTCGGCGGTGTCCAGCTTCACGACCGCGAACATGATCTGCCGTGCGCCGCACGCCGCGATTCCGGACAACAATGCCACCGGCCTCACCGACACGCTGAACGTGACCGATGCGTCGACGCTGACCGGCCTGAAGCTCTCGATCAAGGCGACGCACACCTGGGTCGGCGACCTCAAGTTCACGCTGAAGAAAGTCGAAAGCAACACCAGTTCGATCGTCATCGATCGTCCGGGCGTGCCGGCGTCGACCAACGGTTGCTCGAGCGACAACGTCGACGTCGTCATCGACGACGCCGCGACCACCGTGGTCGAGAACCAGTGCAATGCCGCGCCGCCGGCGCTGTCGGGCAACGTCAAGCCGAACAACCCGCTCGCGACGCCGTTCAACGGCCAGACGCTCGGCGGCACGTGGACGCTCAACGTGTCCGACGCGGCGGGCCAGGACACCGGCACGCTCGACGAGTGGTGCCTGCTGCCGGCCACCAGCACGGGTCCCACGACCTTCACGGTCGGCGGCAACGTCGGCGGCCTCACCGGCAGCGGCCTCGAGCTCTCGCTCAATGCGGGCGCGCAGACGGTTCCGGTCGCCACCAATGGCGCGTTCACGTTCCCGACCGGCCTCGCCAACGGTGCGGCGTACGCGGTCACGGTCGGCACGCAGCCGAGCGGCCAGACCTGCTCGGTCGCCAACGGCAGCGGCACGATCAGCGGGGCGAACGTCACCAATGTCACCGTCACCTGCGCGGCGACGCCGACCTACACGATCGGCGGCAACGTCGGCGGTCTCACCGGCAGCGGCCTCGTGCTCTCGCTCAATGCGGGTGCGCAGACGCTTCCGGTCGCCGCAAACGGCGCGTTCACGTTCCCGACCGGCCTCGCCGACGGTGCGGCGTACGCGGTCACGGTCGGCACGCAGCCGGCGGGCCAGACCTGCTCGGTCGCCAACGGCAGCGGCACGGTAGCGGCCGCGAACGTGACGGATGTCGACGTGGCCTGCGTGGATGACGTCGACGACCTGATCTTCGCCGACGGGTTCGACGAGCTGTAAATCCGCGCACCAGCGCGTATCAATCGGGGCCGGTCGTGCGCGACCGGCCCTTTTTTTGGCGATTTCAGGGCACCACTCGCGATCGCCGGCTTCCGGCGATTGGAAGGGAAAGCCGCAGGGTCCCGGCTTTCGCCGGGACGACGAGGCGAGGCCTCATCGCGCGCGCGTCGCCGCCGGAGTCGAAGAACCTTTTTTTCCCCAGGCGCGGACCGCCGCGCCGCGCATGCGGTTAAACTCCGGACCCGATGCTCAAGATCGACACCCACGCCCATATCCTTCCGCCCGACTGGCCCAACCTCGCCGAGAAGTACGGTGACGATCGCTTTCCGGTCATGGTCCGCGCCGAAGGCCGCCACCGCATCTACAAGGACGGCAAGTTCTTCCGCGAAGTCTGGGCCAATGCCTTCGATCCCGAAGTACGCATCGCCGATTACGCGAAGTTCGGCGTCGACGTGCAGGTCGTGTCGACCGTGCCGGTGCTGTTCTCGTACTGGGCGAAGCCGAACCAGGCGCTCGAACTGCATCGCCACCTCAACGACCACACGGCGGAACTCTGCCGGCGCTACCCGCGCCACTATGCGGGCATCGGCACGGTCCCGCTGCAGTCGCCGACGCTGGCGATCCAGGAGATGGAACGCTGCATCGAGCAGCTCGGCCTGTCCGGCGTGCAGATCGGCTCGCACTGCGAGAACTGGAACCTCGACGCGCCGGAACTGTTCCCGTTCTTCGAAGCGGCCGCCGAAATCGGCGCGGCGATCCTCGTGCACCCGTGGGACATGATGGGTGCGGCGTCGATGCCGAAATACTGGCTGCCATGGCTCGTCGGCATGCCGGCCGAGCAGTCGCGCGCGGTCTGCTGCCTGATTTTCGGCGGCGTGCTCGAGCGCCTGCCGCGCCTGAAGGTCTGCTTCGCGCACGGCGGAGGTTCGTTCCCGTACACGATCGGACGCATCGAGCACGGCTTCCGCATGCGACCGGACCTCGTCGCGACCGACAACGCGCGCGGGCCGCGCGAATACCTCGATCGCCTCTATTTCGATTCGTGCGTGCACGACCGCGCCGCGCTGCGCTACCTGCTCGACGTCGCGGGAGCCGACCACATCATGCTCGGCACCGACTATCCTTTCCCGCTCGGCGAGCAGGAGCCGGGCAGCGGCATCATCGCGCTCGGCCTGCCGCCCACCGAACAGGCCCGGCTGTTCCATGGCACCGCCCTGGAGTGGCTCGGCCTGCCCCTTTCCCGTTTCGCCGACGATACGGAGTGACGCCGTGAAGCCGACCGCCCTGCCCATCCTGCTCGCCTCGCTCGCCGCCTCGGCCGCACACGCGCAGGCCAAGACCGACTATTCGCTCAACGGCGACCAGATCCGCTTCCACGTGCCGGCGAGCTGGACCGCGATCATGGAGAAGTCCGACGGCAATCCGCAGGCCGTCGCGTTCCAGGTGCCCGACCCCACGGCGCAGGGCAGCGAGGATTCGGCCAACGTGACCGTGAAGACGCGCCAGCTCAAGGATGCGTCCGAATTCACCGCGACCGTGCAGGACGAGTTCGAGCGCTCCAAGGCGCAAGGCGGCTACGAGACCGACCCGGCGAACACGGACAGCTCCGTGCACCAGTACTTCGTCGTGCGCGGCAAGACCAAGTACCTCGTGCGCGACAGCTTCCAGCTGGACGGCACGATCGCGGTCGAAGTGCGCTGCCAGCGGCCGCTGCTCGCGGCGACGCCGGCGTCGTGGAACAGCGAATTCGATGCCGCGTGCGCGTCGGTCGTCGCTTCCCTGAAGCGCTGACGATGGCGGACCACGCGACGAGCCTGCTCGAAGCGCAGGCACTGGAGCTCGACGCGCGCGATCCACTCGCGGCGTTCCGCGACGAATTCCTCGTGCCGCGCAACGACGACGGGTCGGAGCAGACGTACCTGTGCGGCAATTCGCTCGGGCTGCAGCCGCGCGCGACGCGCGCCGCCCTGCTCGACGAACTCGACGACTGGCACCGTCTCGCGGTCGAGGCGCATTTCCGCGGGCGCCACCCGTGGATGCCGTACCACGGCTTCGTGCGCGACGACCTCGCCGCGCTGGTCGGCGCGCTGCCGCACGAAGTCGTCGCGATGAACTCGCTGACCGTCAACCTGCACCTGATGATGGTCAGCTTCTACCGTCCGGACGCGACGCGCAATGCGATCCTGATCGAGCGCAACGCGTTCCCCTCCGACCACCACGCGGTCGAGTCGCAGATCCGCTTCCACGGCCACGACCCGGCGTCCGCGCTGATCGAAATCGATCCCGACGAGCCGGGTGGCACGCTCTCCGACGCGGCGATCCTGGGTGCGATCGAGCAGCACGGCTCGCGCATCGCGCTCGTCATGCTGTCCGGCGTGCAGTACCTCACCGGCCAGGCCTTCGACCTCGCCGCAATCGTGCGCGCGGCGCACGCGAAGGGCTGCCTCGTCGGCTTCGATCTCGCCCATGCGGCGGGCAATCTCGCCCTGCAGTTGCACGACACCGGCTGCGACTTCGCCGTCTGGTGCAGCTACAAGTACCTCAACTCCGGTCCCGGCGCGGTCGCCGGCTGCTTCGTGCACGAGCGCCATGCACGCGCCGCGCTGCCGCGCTTCGCCGGCTGGTGGGGCCACGACCAGGCCACGCGCTTCCGCATGGCGCCCGAGTTCGACGCGACGCCGGGTGCCGACGGCTGGCAGCTGTCGAATCCACCGATCCTCGCGCTCGCGCCGTTGCGCGTGTCGCTGTCGATCTTCCGCCGCGCCGGCATGGGCGCGTTGCGCGCCAAGTCGGAAGCACTGACGGCGTACTTCGACGCGCTGATCCGCGAACACGCCGGCGACGTGCTCGAGATCACCACGCCACGCGAGCCCTCACGCCGCGGCTGCCAGCTGTCGCTGCGCGTGAAGGGACCCCGCGAAGCGGGCCGCTCGCTGTTCGACCACCTGCACGCCCGTGGCATCGTCGTCGACTGGCGCGAGCCCGACGTGATCCGCGCCGCACCGACGCCGCTGTACAACCGCCGCATCGACTGCCTGCGCTTCGTGCTCGCCGTGCGTGAATGGGCGGCAACGCGGAAGCGCTGACGCGCTGCGGCTTGGCGCGGATTCAGCTCGGCGTCGCTAGCGTGGAAGCCGGTTCGACGCGCCCCGTCCGGGCGCCACCTGGAGGTCCGACCATGCATGTCCACAAGCAACTGATGCTGGCTGCCGCCCTCGCGATCGGCGGCACCTGCGCGATGATGGCGACGCCGGCTCAGGCGCGCGTCCACGTCGACATCTACGCCAACGTCGCCCCGCCGCCCCTGCGCGCGGAAGTCGTACCGGCGCCGCGCCGTGGCTACGTCTGGGTCCCGGGCTATTGGGGGTGGAGCAACCATCGCCATCGCTGGCACCGCGGCCACTGGGTGCGTGCGCGTCACGGCTACCACTACGTGCCCTCGCGCTGGGATCGCGACGGCGATCGCTGGCGCTACCACGGCGGCCGTTGGGAGCGCTGACGCCAGTCCGCAGTCCAGCCGTCTCCGACGGGCGGTCCGCGCGAGCGGCCGCCCGTTTTTCATGGCGGTGCCACCGGCTCGGCCTCCGCGTGATGGCCGCAGCAGCGTCGCATCGCGACAACCCCGTCGTTTTCGGAACCGGCGCGGATTCGATGCCGCGTTCGCGCACAGAGTGCGCTGCTGCAGGTCGTTCGCGCGCGCAATCGTCACGCTGGCGCGGGCGAGCGCCTGCTCAGACCCTGCGCGCCAGCTCCGCCGCGACCTGCGTCGCCGCCTCGAGCGTGGCCGCGACGTCATCGCGCGTGTGTGCGGTGGAGACGAACAGGTTCTCGTACGCGCCCGGGTGGAACAGCACGCCCCTGGCCAGCATGCCTTGCCACCAGCGGCGGAAGATCTCCTGGTCCGCATGGCGCTCGGCATCGCGATAGTTGTGGATCTCCTTGGTGGCGAACCACACCTGCATGAGCGGACCGACGCCGACGACGTAAGCCGGCAGGCCCGCGTCGCTCATGACCTTGCCGAGGCCGAAGCGCAGTTCGTCGGACACCGCGTCGAGCTGCGCATACAGGCCGGGCGTGTTGAGTTCGTCGAGCGCCGCGTTCGCGGCCGCGATCGCGATGCCGTTGGCGCTGTACGTGCCGGCCATCGACACGGTGCCATTGGCGACGAGCGCCATGATGTCGGCGCGCCCGCCCATCGCGGCCACCGGGAAGCCGCCGCCGATGCCTTTGGCGAACACGGACAGGTCGGGCCGGATGCCGAGCCGTCCCTGCGCGCCGGCGAGGCCGAGCCGGAAACCGGTGATCACTTCGTCGAAGATGAGCACGACGCCGTGCTTCGACGTGAGCTCACGCATCGCCTCGAGATAACCGGGGCGCGGCAGGATGCAGCCCGTGTTGCACATCACCGGTTCGGTCAGCACCGCGGCGATCGAATCACCTTCGCGCGCGATCGCATCGGCAAGCGCCTGCGCGTCGTTCCATGGCAGGATGATCAGGTTCTCCTCGACGCCCTTGGGCATGCCCGGGCCCTGCGGCACCGGCACGGGGCGCGCGTCGGGGCCCGCCTTGTCGATCGACGGATGCTTGCTCCAGTACACGCCGTCGGAGAAGCCGTGGTACATGCCTTCGAAGCGGATGATCTTGTTGCGCTTGGTGAACGCGCGCGCAAGGCGCGTCGCGTACAACACCGCTTCGGTGCCGGTATTGCACAGGCGCACGCGCTCGACGCTCGGCACCGCATCGACGATCTTCTGCGCGAGCAGGGCCTCGTCGGCGGTCGGCAGCGCGAACACGGTGCCGCGCTGCTGGATGAAGTCGACCACCGCCTGGGTCACGCGCGGCGGCCGGTGGCCGAAGATCATCGGCCCGAGGCCGAGCAGGTAGTCGATGTATTCGTTGCCGTCGACGTCGCGCAGGCGCGAGCCCTGCCCGCCCTCGACGAACAGCGGATACGGGTTCCAGCCCGACCACGTCGCACGCGCGGTGCTGTTGACGCCACCGGGGATGAGTTTGCAGGCGGCGTCGAAGAGGTCGGCGCTGCGCGCGGTGTCGAAGCCGTCGACGAGGCGTGCGACGGAAGAAGGTTTCGAGGTATCCATGTTCAAAGGAGGCGACTCCGAAGGCGGATCGCCGCGCGCGGGCGCGGCGGGCGTGTCTGGAAAGCATCGCGGCTGAAGCCGCTCCCGCGATGGTGGTGCACGAGCCGCTACGGCGCGACGGTATCGATGCGTCAGGCGACCAGCGGCGCCGGTGCCGGCGCAGTGTCGTGGCCGTGCGCCGCGAGCTCGCCGGCGAGCAGGGTCGGCAGCAACTCGAGCGCGTCGGCGAAGCCGGTGATCGGCACGTACGGAATGCCGGCCGAGCGGCAATGCTCGATCAAGCGGTGCTTGGCGAACACGAGGTCGGCTTCGCCGGCGACGCAGAAGTCCGACGTGCCATCGCCGATCAGCAGCACGCGCTTGCGTTCGGCGTGCGCATCGCCGGCGCTCGCGCACTTGCAGTTGCCACTGCGGCAGTTCGGCCGGCCATGCGGGAAATCGAGGCGCCAGCCGCTTTCACCGACCGCTTCGAGTCGATTGGCGACGATCGGCAGGTCGTCGAGGCCGTGCTGGCCGAGCACGCGGCGGATCGCGTAATCGAGGCCGTCGCTGAGCACGGTCAGCGGCACGCCGGCGTCACGCGTCGCCGCGACGAACGCCGGGAACGCGCGATCGATCATCATGCCGTCGAGATGCGCGTCGAGTTCGGCGTCGCTCGCTTCGAGCAGGCCGACCTGCTGCGCCATGCAATCGCGCGAACCGATCTCGCCGCGCTTCCAGGCCTGCTCCAGCGCCTGCCAGCCCGGTCGCCCGAAGCGCTCGAGCAGGGAGTCGGTGATGTCCTCGACGGAGATCGTGCCGTCGAAGTCACAGAGGATCGTCCAGTGGGACACGGATGGCTTCCCGCGGCCCGTCGGAGGACCGCCACGGTGGCAGCCTAGCGGGGGTGCCTTTCGGGGTGGTTTCGGGGCTGAAGCGAGGGCGGCGGGCTGGACCGCCGATTCGCGCCGGGAACGTGCCGCGATGGAGGTCCGATCACGGGCGGCGCGAGGTGCAGAAAAAATGGAGAATCGAACATCACGGGCTGCGACAGCGCGACGCGCCAGGCCTCAGCGAGATTTCACGAACCGTACCAGCACGCGCTGCCCGACCCGGAACGCGCCGCCGTCGAGGCGCAGTACGCATTCGACGTCGTGCGCGCCGGCGCGTTCGACCGGGTCGTCGGTGAGGCGGCTGGGGCCGAAGACTTCGCCGACGCGCAGCACTTCGGCCGCGACCGGCGTACCTTGGTCGGTATCACGCACGACTTCGGCACGCATGCCGGGCTTGACCAGGTCGACGTAGGCCTCGTTGAGTTCGGCGCGC
Organism: Dokdonella fugitiva; assembly: GCF_004342425.1. Lineage (GTDB taxonomy): Bacteria > Pseudomonadota > Gammaproteobacteria > Xanthomonadales > Rhodanobacteraceae > Dokdonella_A > Dokdonella_A fugitiva. The sequence continues at coordinate 160,908 of NZ_SLWQ01000002.1, forward strand.
ACGATGCGCGGACGATCGGGCAACAGCTGGAACAGTTCGGTCGCCGCCTGCGCCGAGACCGCATCGCCGACGTGCACCGAACGACGCACGATGCGTCCGGCCGCCGGCGCGGTGATCGTGTGCGCATCCAATTCGGCGCGTGCCTCGTCGAGGTGCGCGTGCGCCGCCTTCACCGCCGCTTCAGCGACGGCAATTTCCGCCTTCAGCACGGCCAGCGCGGTTCCCGCGTCGTCGGCGGCCTGACCACTCGCGGCGCCTGCCGTCGCCGCGGCGGCGGCGCGCTGCGCCGCTTGCGCCGTCGGCGCGAGCTTCGCCTTCAGCACGCCGAGCTGGGCATTCGCCTGCGCGACGCCGGCTTCGGTGACGCCGACCGCGGTGCGCGCCTGGCGTTGCTCGAGCCGCGCCAGCACGTCACCCTGCCTGACGACGTCGCCATCTTCGACGCGCACCTCTTCGACGCGCCCGTCCCGCGGCGCGACGACGCGGATGAGCCCGCCCTCGACGTCCACCTGGCCACGCGCCATCGCGATCCAGCTGCCGTTCGCCGGCGCCGCCGACGCGGTGCGATCGAACGCGTCGTCGGAACACGCGACCAGCAGCATCGGCACGAATAGCAGCGGCAGCCAGCCCGCACGCATCCTCATGATGATTCCACCTCGTTCCAGGCCGGCGCGGGCGCACCTGTCGAGCATACCCGCGCATCCAAGCGATGCATCCTACCTTGCCGCACCGGCGCGCCGCCCCCCCCTCATGGCGACCTGCTCGCGGCGACGCGCCGATCGGCGAGGATGCGCCCGTCTTCCATCGCCAGCACGCGATCCGCGTGGCCCACCAGACGCGGATCGTGGCTCACGCAGAGCACGGTCGCGCCGTGCGTGCGCGCGATGCGATGCAGGGTGTCGATGACGATCTGGCCGTTCGCCGCATCGAGCGCGCTGGTGGGTTCGTCGGCGAACAGCAACTGCGGCTCCTTGGCGAGCGCACGCGCGATCGCGACGCGCTGCTTCTCGCCACCGGACAGTTCCGCCGGCCTGAGCTGCATGCGGCTGCCGAGGCCGACCTCGGCGAGCGCATCGCCCGCGCGCCGTCGCGCGAGCGCATCGCCGAGGCCGAGGTAACCCAGCGGCAGCATCACCTGTTCCAGCGCGCTCAGCGCGGGGAACAGGTTGAAGCCCTGGAACACGAAGCCGGTGTGCTGCAGGCGGAACCGCTCGAGTTCGGCCGGCTCGAGCCGCGCGAGGTCCTGGCCGAGCGCGAACGCGCGGCCACCGTCCGGGCGCAGCAGGCCGCTGAGGATCGCCAGCAAGGTGCTCTTGCCGCAGCCGGAGGGGCCGGACACGAGCGTGAGTTCGCCGGCCGCGATCTCGATCGACAGGTCGCGCAGCACGTCGGTGCGCACCGCCCCCGTGGTGAACGACTTCGACAACGCGTCGGCGACGAGGGTGGCGTCCATCTCAGCGCAGCAGCAGGGCGGGGTCGGCATGGCGCAGCGCGCGCACCGCGGCAAGGCCGGACAGCAGCGCGATGCCCATCACCAGCGTCGCGCAGATGGCGACGGTGACGAGGTCGAGCTGTACCGGCACGTCGCGGCGATGCGCGAGCAGGACGACGAGCGCGGTCGCGACGCCGCCGACGACGAGGCCGAACGCGCCGACCCACGCCGCCTGCTCGAGCACGACGCGGCGCAATCGCGCGAAGCCGACGCCGAGCGCGTGCAGGGTCGCGTATTCGCGGATCGAGCCGGCGACCGCACCCATCAGGGTCTGGCTCGTGATCAGCGCGCCGACCACGAACACGACGATCGCGAGCAGCACGACGCCGAGCCCGGCACCGGTCTCGAACATCCAGTAGGCGACCGCGCGCCGTGCGAACGCGTCGCGCGTCCATACCTCGAACCTGCGCGCCTGCCCCCGCGGTTGTAGGCGCTGGCGCACCGCCGCCGCATCGCTGCCGTCACGCAGCTTGACGACGTAGTAGGCGACCCGTCCGTCGCTGTCACCGTTGTCGAGGCGACGCGACGTCGCGAGCGAGGTCACGATGTTGACGCCACCGAGCGCGCGCAGGCCACTGCCGACGCCGACGATGCGCACGCGATGGCCGTTGACGACCGCTTGGCCGCCGACGTCGAGGCCGAGCTTGGGCAGGTCGGCGCGATCGACGATCACGCCGTCGGGCTCGTCGAGCAACGCGCGCAGCGCCGGCGTGAGCGCGTCGGCGAACATGAGTGCATCGGAGCGCGTGTCGATGCCCGAGACGAACACCGAGACGCCGCCCTTGTCGGCCGGCCCGCGCCAGTCGCCGTCGATCCAGTTGAACGGCTCGACGCGCTCGACCGCCGGATCCATCAGCGCGGCGATCTCCGCCTGCTGCGGGATCGGCCGGCCCAGCTCGATGCTCTGCGTGCCCGGATAGCCGAGCCAGAGCTCGCCGCCGGACTTGCGGATATAGACCGCGGAGCTGTTGAAGATGCCGAACACGAGCGCTGCCTGGACGAGCAGCAGCAGCCCCGAGAACGCGACCGCGAGTGCGGACGGCAGGAATCGTCGCCACTCGTGCACGAGCGTCTTGCGCGCAAGCGGCACCATCAGCCGGCGCCTCCGGGCGGCAACGGCGCGCCGCCGAGCGCCTTGTACAGCGCGATGAATGCGAGGCTGCGCTCCTGCTCGGCCTGCAGCAGTTCGAGCTGGGCCTGCAGCGCGGCCGACTCGGATACGGTCGCCTCGACGCCGTCGGCGAGGCCGAGGCGCTGCAAGGTCGCGGTCGAGCGCGCCTCGTCGGCGAGCGCGGCGGCGCCGTCCCGCAGGCTGCGTGAGGCGCGTGTGCGTTCGTGCAGCGCGGACATCGCAGCTTCGGCTTCGGCGACGCCGTCGAGGACGGCCTGTCGATAGGCGAGCACGCTCGCCTGCAGCGCCTTCGCGCGCGCGTCGCGCGCCGCGCGGCGCGCGCCCCAGTCGAACAGCGGGATCTCGATCGCGGGACCGAACGTGACGATGCCGTCCGCGTCGGACAGGCGCGTGTGGCCAATCACGCGCGCGGCATAGGTCAACGCGCCACCGAGTCCGACGTGCGGATAGAGGTCGGCCTCGGCGATGCCGAGTTCACCGGCGGCCTTCTCCACTTCGTATTCGGCGCGGCGGATCTCCGGTCGCGTGCGCAGGAGGTCGGCCGGCAGCACGTCGACCACCGCCGCCGAATCGCCGAGCACGAGCGGCGCGCCGGCGGCGACCACGTCCTCGTCGTCGCGCGCCAGCAAGGCGGCGAGCTGGCGCCGCGCCCGCACGATTGCGGAGCGCGGCTCGGCCAGCGCGGCTCGCGCGCTCGCCTCTTCGGCGCGCGCATGGGCGACCTCGCGCGCGGCCGCCAGGCGCAGCCCTTCGCGGGTCGCGAGCAGTTCGCGCTTGCGCTGCGCCTGCGCGGCGATCTGCTCGAGCAGCTCGGCGCGGCGTTCGGCACCACGCAGCTCGACGTACGCGCGCACGACTTCGGCGACGACGCTCACGCGCGCGGCCTGCGCCTCGCTTTCGGCGATGCCGAGGTCGCCTGCACTGGTGCGCGCGCGGCTCTGCGCGCGGCCGAACAGGCCGAACTCCCACTTGGCGTCGAAACCGGCCTGGAAATAGCTCGCGCTGCTGTCGGGCGTCGGTTCGGCGTACGTGCGGAAGCCGAACTGCGGCAAGGAAGCATCATTCGCGTGCGCATCCAGCAGGCGCGCAGCCTCGATGCGCAGGCCGGCCTGGGCGATGCCGAGGTTGTCGGCGAGCGCGGCATCGACGAGGCGATCGAGTTCGGCATCGCCGAAGGTCTTCCACCAGCCGTGCAGGTCCGGCGCCGGCGCGACCGGGCGCCCTGCGTGCTGCCAGGCAGGCGGCGCATCGCGCTGCAGGGGCGGCAGCGGCGCCACGGCGCATCCGCCGAGGAGGAGCACGGCGACGAGCGGCGCACGGCGACGAAGCGGGGTGCGCGGCGTTTTCGGCGTGCGGGGATCGGGCATGCGGTGCGATCGACGTGCGGGCAGCGGCCGCCAGCGGCGACCACACGCAGTCTAACCGAACCGCGCTGTCCCACGACGCGCCCGCAGGCACGGCGCAGCGTCGCGCCGCGCCTGCAGGCGACCCCGCGGGCGCAAGGTCCGTGTCGACCTCAGTTGAAGCCGTTCGCGAAGATGAGCTCGGAATTGATCTGCAGCGCGCCGATCTCCGGCCAGTCGGGTGGTGACTGGCGCGGATAGCCGACGCCGCGCTGGTCCCACGCCCAACCGAGCACGTTGTTGCCGCCGAAGGTGTCCCACGTGCCCGGCGTCGGCCGGCGCGTACGCGTCGAGCCTCCCTGGTCCTCGAGCGGGCCAAGGCCCGGATCGTCGTGCGTGGTGTCGTTCGGACACGGCGCGCCGCAGAGCATCACGTTGTTGTGGCCGCCGTTGAAACCCGCCCCCGGCTTGCCGGTGAGGTCCACGGTCGGATACTGCGCAGGCGCGGCCGTGTTGACGTTGTTGGCGATGATCGTGCTGTCCATTTCGCCGGGGACGCTGATGTGCACGCCGGCACCGAGGTAGTAGCCGAGGCCGATGTCCCACTCGTGCGAGGTGTTGAACGCGATCGTGCTGTTGTAGAGGTTGAGCTTGCCGACCGAGAAGATGCCGCCGAACCGGTTGGCGACATTGTCGGACACGGTGCTGTTGGCCATCGTCAGCGTGTAGCCCGGATCACCCTTGGTGGCGATGCCGCCCATGCGCGCGGCCTGGTTGCCGGAAATGGTCGAGCCGAGCACGAGGCCGCCGTTCCAGATGAACAGGCCGCCGCCGAACGACGGCGTCGCGCTTTCGCTGATCGCGACGTTATTGGAAATCGTGCTGTACTTGCTGACCAGCCCGTCGTGCGCATAGACGGCGCCGCCACTGGCGTAGCCCCAGCCCGTCGCCTTGGCCATGCTGCCGGTGATGACGCTGTTCTGAAGCACCACCCCTCCTCCCGCCCATACCGCGCCACCGAGCGCGGGGCGGTTCCCCGTACTGAGCGCGTTGCAATTGCGCAGCAGCACGCGGTCGAGCACGACGTTGCCCGCCGCGTGCACGCACCCGCCGAGCGCATCGTCGGTCGTGCGGTACTTGAAGCTGTTCTCCATCATGACGCCGGAGACCTCGAGCGTGCCCGAGGCGATGTCGACGAGGATGCCGTCATTGAGATTGCCGTCGATCACGAGCCGGTTTGCGCCCGGGCCCTGGATCGCGAGATTGTTCTGCGCGAAGTAGATCGCGCCGCTCGTCAGCGTGATGCGGCTGCACGCCAGCTGCGTGAGGTCAATCGTATCGTCGCTGAGTGCGGCGGCGATCGTGTCGCGCAGGCTGCCTGCGCCACTGTCATTGCAATTGGTGACAACCCACGTCGTCGACGGCCGAGCCGGCGCCGCGGGCCCGGCTGCGCCGGCCAGGTGTTGCAGCAGCGCCGGCGGCACGACGATGCGGCCATCGATCACGCGTGCGCGCAAGGCATCCAGGCGCGAATCGGCGTGCAGCGCCGGCGCGGCTACGGACAGGCATGCGGCCATGCAGGCGGCGAGCGGCCGCAGCGGGGAGCGCGACGGGACGGGACGGGCGTTCGGAGTCTTCATGACCGGGATTCCTGGGTACGGACGGTCACGGTTAACGCCGAACCACCCGCGGTTCGGACATGCCGCGCCGCCGCCACTCAGGCCGCGCGTGCGTTCAATGCGTCGAGGAAGGCTTCGCCGTAGCGCTCGAGCTTGCGCTCGCCGACGCCGCTGATCGCGCCGAGCGCGCCCAAGGTCTGCGGACGCTCGCGCAGCATCGCGAGCAGGGTCGCGTCGTGGAAGATCACGTACGCCGGCACGCCCTGCTCCTTCGCCAGCCGCGCGCGCAGGCCGCGCAGCGCGTCCCACAGCGGCGCTTCGTGTGCGGCGATGTCGAGGCTCGCACGCGTGCGTTCGCCCCGCGCCTGCTGGCGGCGCGCACGGCGCTCGCCGCGATCGGCCTGCCGGCGCAGGTGCACCGGCTGCTCGCCACGCAGCACGGCGCGGCTCGCCGGGGTGAGTCGCAACGTACCGTAGCCCTCGTCGTCCGGCGTGAGCAGGCCGATCGCTACGAGCTGGCGGAACACGCCGCGCCATTGCTGCTTGTCGAGTTCGGCGCCGACGCCGAACGTGCTGAGCCGGTCATGCCCTAGGCTCCGCACGCGTTCGTCGGCCTCGCCGCGCAGCACCGTGGTCAGATGGCCGACACCGAAGCGTTGGCCGGTGCGATACACGCACGAGAGCGCCTTCTGCGCGACGATGCTCGCATCCCAGGTCTCGGGCGGATCCAGGCAGTTGTCGCAATTGCCGCAGGGCTCGGCCAGCGTCTCGCCGAAGTACGCAAGCAGGCGCTGGCGCCGGCATGCGGTCGTCTCCGCGTAGCCGAGCAGTTCGTCGAGCTTGCGCCGTTCGACGCGCTTGCGCTCCTCGCCCGACTCGGACTGCGCGATGAACTGCGCGAGCGTCACGACGTCGGCGAGGCCGTAGCACAGCCACGCCTCGGCCGGCAGGCCGTCGCGTCCGGCGCGGCCGGTCTCCTGGTAGTAACCTTCCATGCTCTTGGGCAGGTCGACATGCGCGACGAAACGCACGTCGGGCTTGTCGATGCCCATGCCGAACGCGATCGTCGCGACCATCACGACGCCGTCCTCGCGCAGGAAGCGCTGCTGGTTGCGCGCGCGCAGGCCTGCGTCCATGCCGGCGTGGTACGGCAGCGCGGTGACGCCCTCGCCGGAGAGCCATTCGGAGATTTCGTCGACCTTGCGCCGCGACAGGCAGTAGACGATGCCCGACTCGCCCGCGTGCGCGCCGAGGAAGTCCTTGAGCTGGCGGCGCGCATCGTCCTTCTCCACCACGCGGTAGCGGATGTTGGGCCGGTCGAAGCTCGCAACGAATTCACGCGCGGACTCCAGCGCGAGACGCTCGACGATCTCGCGCCGCGTCGGCGCATCGGCGGTCGCGGTGAGCGCGATGCGCGGAATCAACGGGAAGCGTTCGTGCAGCAAGGTCAGCTGGCGGTATTCGGGGCGGAAGTCGTGCCCCCACTGCGATACGCAATGCGCCTCGTCGATTGCGAACAACGCGACCCCGGCGCGCGCGACGAGGTCGAGGCAGCGCTCGGTGAGCAGGCGCTCGGGTGCGACGTAGAGCAGTTTCAGCGCGCCCGCGGCGAAGCGCCGCTCGACCTCGCGCTGCGCGGCGGCGTCGAGGCTCGAATTGAGGAACGCCGCTTCGACGCCGAGCTGGCGCAGCGCGTCGACCTGGTCCTGCATCAGCGCGATCAGCGGCGACACGACGATCGCGCAGCCGTCGCGCAGTAGCGCGGGAATCTGGTAGCACAGCGACTTGCCGCCGCCGGTCGGCATCAATACCAGCGCGTCGCCGCCGCCGGCCACGTGTTCGATGATCGCCTGCTGCTCGCCGCGGAACGCGGGATAACCGAAGACGGACTGGAGAACCTGTTCTGCACGCGATGCCATCGCGCAATGCTAGTGTGCCGCCCCGCAAGTTGCATCAGGCAATCGCGCACGCGCACGCAGGAATGTCGCGCCGTCGCGCGCGAGCCCGCCGGGCCGCGACGACGGCATCCGCTGCCGTCGCCGCAGTGGTGCAGATCAGTCGACCCGCACGAGGTCGAGGCGGCGCCCGAGCGGCCGCGCCTCGAGTTCGGCCTCCAGCCGCGCGAGGGTGCGCAGGCGCGCGCACACGCTGCCCGCGCGCTTTTCGAGGTCCTTGCTGTGCTTGGCGACGATGCGCTCGACCTTGTCGTCGATGCCGTCCGCGCGCGCCTGGAGTTCGGCGGCGGCCTTTTCGTCGCCGCTGAGGGCGACGGTGACGGCCTGGCCGGCGACGTTGCCGACGACTTCGGCGACCAGCGTGCCGACGCCCTCGGCGATGAGCCGATCGAGGTCCTCGTATTTCCACGCCGCGAGGTTTTCGTTCGCGTCGATCCGGCGGTGGACGTCCGCCGATACGCGCGCGAGCCGCTGTGCGCTCGCACGCGCGGTCTCGGCGTCCTTCGCGAATGCGCCCGACACTTCGGTGACGGCGTCGAATGCGATCTGGATCGCGTCATGCGCGATCTCGCGCACCTGCGGCAGCACGTCGCGCACGCCGTGCTCGATGCCGAGCACGCGCTCGCGGTCGGCGGCGCCGAGTTCGATCTCGCGACCGTCGACGCGCAAGGTGCCGTGCGCAATGACGATCTCGGCCGCGGGCCCGCCGCTGCGCGTGAACACGAGCGCGTCCTGCTTGATCGCCATCGAATAGTCGCTGTGCAAGCCGCAGTCGGCGCCGTGCAGGTCGATCCCGGCATGCGCGACGGAACTACCGGCGAGCGCGAACGCCGCCATACAGGCAAAACGGAACATGCGCAATCCTCCTCTCGGGTGTCGGCCCTTCGATGCACAGGATCGGCGCAAGGTTTAAGGCGCACGCGTGCCTTCGGTCGGGGGTGACGGACACCCTGCCTGAAGTCATGCCCCCGGATGGAATCGTGCATTTGCGACGCTGAACTCCCGGGGTGCGCAGGCGTGCCTCGCACCTCGTGCAGATTGCCGCGCGTGTTCAGAACTGGATCTGCGCGCGCAGTTCGAAGATGCGTGGATCGAGCGAGAGATTGCCCTTGTCGCTGGTCGCCTGGATGTAGTTGGCCTGGAACTTGAAGTGCTGGGTCAGGTACCAGTTGGCGCCGAGCGTCCAGTCGTGCTCCTTGCCGCCCCGTACCGGCCCGTCGTTGAGGTCGAGCTCGCTGTAGCGCAGCAGCAGTTCCCAGGCACCCCACTTGCCCTTCGGCTTGATGTTGCCGACGTTGCCGCCGCTGTACGGGCGCGACTCGCCCGTGAGCACCCAGCTGCCGAACACGTAGCCGCCACTGGCCTGGAAGTCCGGGTTGCCACCGAAGCGCGACACGTCCGCGCGCAGCAGCTCGCCCTGCACCGACCACGGGCCGGTGATCCACAATGCCTCGAGGCCGCTGCGATCGACGCGATCGGCCTTGGACAACGAACCCGTGTCGACGAGGCGCACCGGCGTGAGCCCCGTTTCCGGTGGGGTCGACAGGCGCACGCTCGGATCGTGGTGCACGCCGCGGCCGTCGGTGGTGCCGTCGCGATCCTCGCGCGATGCCGAGAAGCCGAGGTGGATCACGTCGCCCTCGGCCTTGCGCGGCGTCCACGCGATGCGGCCGCCAAGGGTCGTGCCGTCGTTGTCGCCGAGCAGGTCCTGGCCCCAGTAGTAGCCGAGGTTGACGATGTACGCGGGGTGCTCGAACTGCCAGTCGATGCCGGTGCGGCGGCCCTCGAAGATCGCCTGCGCCGGCAGCGCGAGTTCGAGGAACGAGGTCGCCTTGGTGCCCGTGACACCTTCGAATGACACCGGCGTCTTCGAATAGCCGAAGCGGAACGCGCCGATGTCGGTGCCGAGGAACGGCTTGGATTGCACGCGCACGTTGGTGTCGAGCCAGGACTTGCCCTGGTATTCGTAGTCGATGATCGCCTCGTACACGCCCTTCTTCTTCAGGGTGAGGCCGAGCTCCTTGCGCCGGTTCGTGTGCGAATCCTCGAACGCATGGCTGCCGTCGGCGCGGCGGTCGTCGCTGAACGCGTTGACGTCGTAGCGGTAGACGCCGGTCAGGCCGACGTCGGTGCCGTCGCCGAAGGTGTAATGCACCGGCCAGTTCTCGAGGTCGTACGCGGCCGCCGGTCCGGCGGTGGTACCCAACAGGAGCGCGACCGTCGCGCGCAGGCTTGCCTGGTTCATGGCTCGTGGTCCCCGTGATGATGCGGAAGATGCTGCAGGCCGGCACGCCGTGGCGGAACTGACCGCGGGTTCTAACGACATGCCGGTCGACCCGTCGATATGTTCCCACGGATATATCGCCGGGCACGCGGACGCATGCTCAGCGCGCCCGCGGTCGAATGTCGCGCGGTCAGTCGTCGCGTGCGACGAGTCGCCGCAGGGCGGCCAGATCGGTGGCGACGGCCGCGTTCGCGGCTGCACGCATGCGCTCGTAGCGGTCGAGCACGGTGTCGCCGAGGCGCGTCAGGCGCGCGCCGCCGCCACCGCTGCCGCCCTTGCTCGCCTCGACGAGCGGGCCGCGGAAACCGCGGTTGAGTTCCTCGACGAGTTGCCATGCGCGCCGGTAGCTCATGCGCATGCGCCGGCCCGCGGCGGCGATCGAACCGGTCTCGCGGATGCCTGCGAGCAAGTCGCGCTTGCCCGGCCCGAGCGCGACGCCGGGCGCCGGCATCACGCGCAGGTGGATCGACGTGGACGGTTTCGTGCGGGCCATCGCGGCGCTCGTGCGGAACGGGAAGGCGATCATGCGCGCGCGTCCCGCGCGCGTCCATGCCGGCGCACCGCCGCCGGCCAGCCAGCGGCTCGCGCATCCGCGCGCAGGGACTCGCGCGCGCACCCCGACTGGCGTTATGTTCTGCCGGGAATATCGCATGGGAGTACGCCGCATGGTCCGCGCAGCAGGCCCGAGTCGCCCGTGGTGCCTCGCGATCCGTGGCGTGCTCGCATTCGCGCTGTGCGCACCCGTCATGGCGCGCGCAGACGGTTTGCTGGTGTTCGCCGCAGCGAGCCTCAAGCCGTCGCTCGACGCGATCCTCGCGATGCCGGAGGCCGCCGCCCTCGGCGCCAGGGCGAGCTACGCGGCGAGTTCGCAGCTCGCCCGCCAGATCGAGGCGGGCGCGCCGGCCGCGCTGTTCATCTCCGCCGACCAGGACTGGATGGACCACGTCGAGCGACACGCGCTCGTCGTCGAAGGCACGCGCGCGAACCTCGTCGGCAATGCGCTCGTGCTGGTCGCGCCGAAGGACAGCGCGACGAAGCTCGACATCGCGCCCGGCTTCGCACTCGCCGCGGCGCTCGGCAAGGACGGCCGCCTCGCGCTGGCAGAGCCGAACAGCGTGCCCGCGGGCAAGTACGCGAAGGCCGCGCTGACGAAACTGGGCATATGGGATGGCGTGGCCACGCGCGTCGTCGCGGCCGACGACGTGCGCGCCGCGCTCAACTTCGTCGCGCGCGGCGAGGCGGTGCTCGGCGTCGTCTATCGTTCCGACGCGGTCTCGGAGCCCGCGGTGCGTGTCGTCGCCACGTTCCCCGAGGCGACCCACGCGCCGATCGTCTACCCGGTGGCGATCCTCGCCGGCCACGACGCGCCGGCTGCGCGCAAACTCCTCGACCTGTTGCGTGCCCCGGCAGGACGGGCGATCTTCCGCGAGCATGGATTCGATGCACCGCCAGAATGACCCGGGTACGGGCAGCAGGTCGCTCGCCCGGCGCAGCGCCCGCGCAGCGCGCCGCGCGACGACGCCGCCGTGAGCGCGCTCGCGCCCGACGACTGGCAGGCGCTCGCGCTGAGCCTGCGCGTCGGCTTCCTCAGCGTGCTCGTTTCGCTGCCGTTCGCGCTCGCACTCGCCTGGCTGATGTCGCGCCGGCGTTTCCCGGGACGCATCCTGCTCGAATCACTGCTGTTCCTGCCGCTGATCCTGCCCCCCGTGGTCACCGGCTATGCCCTGCTCGCCCTGCTCGGCCGGCATGGTCCGCTCGGCGCCCTGCTCGGTGAATTCGGCATCGTCGTCGCATTCCGCTGGACGGGCGCGGTGATCGCCGCCGCGGTGATGGGTTTCCCGCTGCTCGTGCTGAGCGTGCGCGTCGCGTTCGACAACGTCGACCGTCGCCTCGAAGCGGCCGCCGAAACGCTCGGCGCCGGCGCGTGGCGACGCTTCGCGACCATCACGTTGCCGCTGTCGTTGCGCGGCATCGTGGCCGGCTGCGTGCTCGCGTTCGCGCGTGCGTTCGGCGAGTTCGGCGCGACGATCAGCTTCGTGTCGAACATCCCGGGCGAGACGCGCACCTTGCCGATCGCGATCTACGAGCTGCTGAACGCGCCGGGCGGCATGCCCGGCGTGCATCGCCTCGCGCTGGTCTCGCTCGTCGTCGCGCTCGGCGCGAGCACGGCCGCCGCCCTCGTCGCGGGCCGCGCGCCGTGGCGGAGGAGGCCGGCTTGATCGAACTCGCGTTGCGCCACGCCTACGCCGACCTCGAACTCGACCTCGCGTTCCGTTCCGACGCGCGCACGCTCGCGCTCTACGGCGACTCCGGCGCCGGCAAGACGAGCGTGCTCAATGCGATCGCCGGACTGCTCGCGCCGCAATCCGGGCGCATCGCGATCGACGGCGAGGTGCTGCTCGATACCGCGCGCGGCGTCGCCGTGCCGGTGTCGCGGCGGCGCATCGGCTACGTGTTCCAGGATGGCCGCCTGTTCCCGCACCTCGACGTGCGGCGCAACCTGCTCTACGGTGTCGAAGGCCCGCATGCGCAGTTCGCGATGATGGTCGAGCTGCTCGGGCTCGGCGCGCTGCTGCAGCGGCGGCCGGACGGCCTTTCCGGCGGCGAGCGCCAGCGCGTCGCGATCGGCCGCGCGCTGCTCTCCGATCCGCGCGCACTCCTGCTCGACGAGCCGCTCACCGGCTTGCACGCGCAGGCGCGGCAGCAGGTCCTCGACCACCTGCGCCGGCTCAAGCGCGAGCTGCGCGTGTTCACCGTGCTCGTGAGCCATCATGCCGACGAAGTCGCCGCGCTCGCCGACGAGGTCGTGCGCATCGATGCCGGCCGCGTCGTGCGCCAGCAGCCGGTCGCCGAGTTCGCCGCACGCCACGCACGCGTGATCGAAGCCGGCTGAGCGTCGCGCTCGCGGCTGGCCGCCGCCGGGCGCATTCGCTAGGCTAGGCGTCCGATGCAACGGATGACCGAGGTCGCCATGCTGCTGCGCCGTGCTTTCGTCGTGACGCTCCTGACCGGCCTGCTCGCCGCCTGTGGCAGCGGTGGCCCGCCGCGCAAGGTGCATCCGTCGACGGCATCGATCCAGCAGCTCGCCGTGCAGGCGGACGGCAGCTGGAAACTCAGCCTGCGCATCCAGAACTACTCCACGTTCCCGATGCATTTCAGCCGCATCGAAGCCGGCGTCACGATCGACGGCAGGAATGTCGGCCGGCTCGAGGCCGTGCCCGACATCGACATCCTCGGCAACAACGGCGACGTGGTCGAGGCGACGTTCCGGCCTGACGCCGCGATCACGTTCGGCACCGACATCGCTTACGCGTTGAAGGGCACGATCGAGACGAGCGAGCCGAAGGAAAGCTTCAAGTTCGAAACCGCGAGCCGGCTGACGCCGGTGCCGGGCGTGCCGAACACCTATCGCTGAGGCGTTGGTGTCCTTCCGCATCGCGCGCACGCCAGGCACGCGAACCTCCCGTGCAGCACGCTTCGCGCTTCATGCAGCGCGTGTTCCGCCGTCGGCTCGATGGCGAACCGCGGGCGCTGCAGCCGGGATTGCTCCTGCAGCGGACCTAGGCGCGGCAGGCGCAATTGGTTAGGCTAGCGGCCCATTCAAACGATCGTTCGAATCCCGTCCGCCCGCTTCGCCGCTGCTCGAAGCGCTTCCGAGGAACCTGCCATGAGCCGCTACACCGCCCCGCTCGCCGACCTGCGCTTCGTGCTGCACGACGTGCTGGAGGTCACGACCACCTACGCGCGCCTGCCCGGCTGCGCCGAAGCGACGCGCGACGTCGTCGACGCCGTGCTCGAGGAGGCGGCGAAGTTCGCCGAACAGGTGCTCGCGCCGTTGAACCAGGGCGGCGACGCCGAGGGCTGCAGCTACGACAAGGCGACGCAGAGCGTGCGCACGCCGAAGGGCTTCAAGGAAGCGTTCGCCAAGTACGTCGACGGTGGCTGGATCGGCCTTACAGCGGCGCCTGAATTCGGTGGCCAGGGCCTGCCCGAGACGCTCGGCGCGGCGCTCAAGGAAATGGTCGACTCGGCGAACCTCTCGTGGGGCAACTATCCGATGCTGTCGCACGGCGCATCGTCGGCGCTCGAGCACCACGGCGAGGACTGGCAGCGCGAGGTGTTCCTCAAGCCGCTCGTCGCGGGCGCCTGGACCGGCACGATGTGCCTGACCGAGCCGCATTGCGGCACCGACCTCGGCCTGCTCAAGACGCGCGCGGAACCCGCGGCCGACGGCAGCTGGCGCATCAGCGGCACGAAGATCTTCATCACCGCGGGCGAGCACGACTTCGTCGACAACATCCTGCATCTCGTCCTCGCGCGCCTGCCGGACGCACCCGCGGGGGTGAAGGGCATCTCGCTGTTCCTCGTGCCGAAGTTCAAGGTCGCGCGCGACGGCACGGTCGGCGAACGCAATTCGCTCGCCTGTGGTTCGATCGAGCACAAGATGGGCATCCACGGCTCGGTCACCTGCGTCATGAACTTCGACGGCGCCGAAGGCTGGATGGTCGGCCAGCCGAACAAGGGACTCGCAGCGATGTTCACGATGATGAACACCGCGCGCCTCGCGGTCGGCCTGCAAGGGCTCGGGCTCACCGAGCGCGCCTACCAGAATGCACTCGCCTACGCGCGCGAACGCCTGCAGATGCGTTCGTTGTCCGGGCCGAAGTTCCCGGAAAAGCCCGCCGATCCGCTGATCGTGCATCCGGACGTGCGGCGCATGCTGCTCACGCAGAAGGCATTCGCCGAGGGCGGGCGAGCGCTCGCGCTGTACGCCTACCTGCAGGAGGACATCGCCCGGCACTCGGCCGACCCGGCCGAGCGCGAGCGCGCCGAAGCGCTGGTCTCGTTCCTCACCCCGATCGTCAAGGGCCTGCTCACCGAGACCGGCATCGAATGCACCTACCACGCGTTGCAGGTGTTCGGCGGACACGGTTACATCGTCGAGAACGGCATGGAGCAGTTCGCCCGCGACGCGCGCATCACGACCCTGTACGAGGGCACGACGCAGATCCAGGCGATCGACCTGCTCGGGCGCAAGGTCATGCAGCTGCAAGGCGTCGGGCTGAAGCATTTCCTCGCCGAGATCGGCGCGTTCTGCGCGAGGCATGCGGGTGACGCCACGCTCGCCGAATTCATCGCGCCGCTCGGTGCCGCGGCGAAGGAATGGGGCGAGCTCACGCTCGATCTCGGCAAGCGTGCCGCGGCGAACCCCGAGGAAATGGGTGCAGCCGCGTACGACTATCTCTTCTATTCGGGCTACATCGCGCTCGCCTACCTGTGGGCGCGCAGCGTCGCCGCGGCCGACGCGTCCACGCAGTCCGCCGGGTTCAAGGCGGCCAAGCGCGCGACCGCGCGCTTCTACTACGCGCGCATCCTGCCGCGCACGCAGGCGCATGTGGCGGCGATGCGGAGTGGGGCGGCGAATCTGCTGGAGCTGGAGGAGGGGCAGTTTGGTTGAGGGCCTGGGGTGAGGGCTGAGGGCTGGAGCTCGCTCGATGCGGAGTTCCGGTCCACATTCCCTTCGCCCTGAGCGCCGGCCCGCAGGGCGTCGAAGGGCATGCGGGTATCGCGCGCGTTTCGACGCCGCTCGCTGCGCTCGACGCGAACGGTAGCCAGGCGGCCGGCAGCCCGCATCAAGCCGGCTTGCGCCCAGTCCCGGGCTTGGCTTGCCGTTCGCGACGCTCCTGCGGCGCAGTCGGTGCCAGCGCGAATCGGTCCACGGCTGCGCTCAACGCGGACGATTCCTGGTGCTAGGATCCACTCCAGCCGATCGTCCGCCGCACTGCTGCATGGCCTCGCCGACCGACGTCCGAACCGACCTGTCGATCCGCCTCGCGAATGCGGACGACGACGACTTCATCCTCGGCCTCGTCGGCCGCTTCGTCGAATTCGAGCTGCCGCCGTGGCGCCGGCGTGGCGAATGCGCGCAAGGCATCCGCAACGACATCGAGCGCCATCTCGCCGAACAGCCGCCGGGGTCGCACATATTCGTCGCCGAGAACGCGGACGGCGAGCGCGTCGGGTTCCTGCACCTGCAGTTCGTGATCGACTACTTCACCTCGGCGCAGAACTGCCATATCTCCGACCTCGCGGTCGCGCCCGCCTTCGACGGCCAGGGCATCGGCGCCGCCCTGCTCGCCCATGCCGAAGCCTGGGCGCGCGCGCATCACTGCCGCCACCTGACGCTCGCCGTCTTCCCGGGCAACACCCGCGCGCGCGCGCTGTACGAGCGCCACGGCTTCGGCATCGACGTGCTGCGCATGGCCAAGCCGGTGCGCTGAGCGCGTCACGCGGCCTTTTTCGCGCGGCGGTCAATTTCCTGCCATCTCGCTTTTGTTCTATGCTCGCGGCGCCCCGTCCCCGTGGCGGGGCTTGCCACCGCTTTTCGCGCAGAGAACGGAGGTCACGATGCTTGCGGAAGTCAGAACTTCCGGCGACATCCACAGCACGCGCGTCCTGTCCCTGGATGCGACCGGGCGCATCCTCGACTGGATGAGCTGGCAGGACGCGGCGTGCCTCTACGTACGCGGCGCCGTCGCCTGGACCCTCGGCGAACCGTGCCTGACGATCCACGGCGGTTACAACCAGCGCACCGGCGAACAGAGCGTGCTCGACCTGCACCCGATCGTCGCCAGCACCGGCCACGTGCGCCCGCACGCGATCGACCCGGCGCCCGCGCTCACCAATGCCGCGCTGTTCGCGCGCGACCGCATGCTGTGCCTCTATTGCGGCGGGCACTTCAGCCGCGGCGAACTCACGCGTGACCACGTGCAGCCGGTCTCCAAGGGCGGCCGCGACACCTGGGTCAATGTCGTCACCGCATGCTGGGCGTGCAACGTGAAGAAGGGCAACCGCACGCCGCAGCAGGCGGGCATGCCCCTGCTCGCCGTGCCGTACCGGCCGAGCTGGGTGGAACACCTGATCCTGTCCAACCGCAACATCCTCGCCGACCAGATGGAATTCCTGGTCAACCACCTGCCACGCAACCGCCGTCCACAGTAGCCGTGGCGAACGAAACCGCCGCGCGCTGGGCGCGCCTGCGCCTGCTCGCGCGCATCGGCCGGCATCCTTCGGCAATCCTCCTGCTCGCGCAGCTCCTTGCGCTGCTCGCCTATCCGTTTTCCGAGGGGACGCCGGGCGGCGCCGCCTGGTTCGGAGCGTTCGGCGCCGTCGTGCTGCTGCTGGCGATGCGCATGGTCCACCGCACCGCGGGCCATGCGCGCTTCGTCATCGCGCTCGTGCTCGCCGTGCCCGCGGTCGCTTCGAACCTCCTCGCGACGGCGGGCGGTGTGGCCTGGCTCGCGCCGTGGTCGGCCGTGCTCGAAGCGCTGTTCTACTTCCATGCGGCCGCCTGCCTCGTCGCCTACATGCTCGCCGACCGGCGCGCGACGAGTGACGAACTGTTCGCCGCGGGCGCCACATTCACCCTGCTCGCCTGGGCATTCGCGCACGTGTTCAGCGCCTGCCAGGCGCTGCAGCCGGGCTGCTTCGGCAGCACGCCCGCCGGGCTGGCGACGCGCAGCTGGACCGAGCTGCTGTTCTTCAGCTTCGTGCTGCTGTCGAGCACCGGCATCGGCGACGTCGTGCCGCTGACGCCGCACGCGCGCGCACTGGCGAGCCTGGAGATCTTCGTCGGCGTGATGTACCTCGCCCTGGTCGTATCGCGCCTGATCGGACTGACGGTGCTGTCGCGCACGGAACGCTGAGCGGAACGCGGCGCTATCATTGCGGGCTTCCCTTGCCTGCCGCTGTCCGACATGACCGAGCCGAACCCGCATCCGCCGCGCATCGAGGCGCTGGCGAGCACCGACGCCCTGCCCGTCGCGCCGTCGCTCGGCGCCAGCCTCGATGCCGCGCGCATGCCGCGCCGCTCCACCCTCGTCGACCGGCGCGTCGTCGTCGTGAGCCTGATCGCGGGCGTGATCGCGGCCGCCGCGGCGGTGATCGCCCAGGTATTGACCGCCCTGATCGGCCTCGTCACGAACCTCGCGTTCCACGGACGCTGGTCGACCGCGTTCAGCTCACCGGCCGGGCACCACCTCGGCGCATGGGTCATCGTGGTGCCGGCCATTGGCGGCCTCGTCGTCGGCGTGATGGCGCGCTGGGGTTCGCGCGCGATCCGCGGCCACGGCATCCCCGAGGCGATGGAGCAGGTGCTGCTCAACGAATCGAAGATCCCGCCGCGCATCACGTTCCTGAAGCCGCTGTCATCGGCGGTCGCGATCGGCACCGGCGGGCCGTTCGGCGCCGAGGGCCCGATCATCGCGACCGGCGGCGCGCTCGGATCGTTGTTCGGCCAGCTGCTGCGCGTGACCGCGATCGAGCGCAAGACCCTGCTCGCGGCCGGTGCCGCGGCGGGCATGGCCGCGGTGTTCGGTTCGCCGCTGTCGGCGATCATCCTCGCGGTCGAGCTGCTGCTGTTCGAACTGAAACCGCGTTCGCTCATCCCCGTCGCCCTCGCGACCGTGGTCGCGACCGGCGTGCGGCACGTGCTGGTCGGCTCCGCGCCGGTGTTCCCGATGCCGCCGCTGGCCGAACCCGGCGGCGTCGCGCTCGCGTTCTACGTCGCGCTCGGCGCACTGGTCGGCCTCGTCAGCGTCGGCACGACGCGCATCGTCTACGGCATCGAGGACCTGTTCGAAAAGCTGCCCGTGCACTGGATGTGGTGGCCGGCGATCGGCGGCCTCGCCGTCGGCCTGATCGGCTGGTACGCGCCGCTCACGCTCGGCGTGGGCTATACCAACATCGAGGACATCGTCGCCGGCCGGCTCGGCGTCGCGGTGCTCGCCTCGCTGTGCGTGATGAAGTTCCTGTCGTGGTCGATCGCGCTCGGCAGCGGCACCTCGGGCGGCACGCTCGCGCCGCTGTTCACGATCGGCGGCGCGCTCGGCGCGGTCGCCGGCATCGCGATCGCCTCGCTCGCGCCGCAGTTCGGCATCGACCCGCGCATCGCCGGACTCGTCGGCATGGCGGCGATCTTCGCCGGCGCCTCGCGCGCCCTGCTCGCCTCGATCGTGTTCGCCTTCGAAACGACGCGCCAGCCGGTCGGCCTGTTGCCGTTGATCGGCGGCTGCACCGCCGCCTACCTGATTTCGGCGCTGCTCATGCGCAACACGATCATGACCGAGAAGATCGCCCGCCGCGGCGTGCGCGTGCCGAGCGAGTACGCGGCGGATTTCCTCGAGCAGGTGACCGCCGGCAAGGCCTGCACGCGCGACGTCGTCCCGCTGCGCGCCGACGACCGCCTCGGCGACGTTCGCCACTGGCTCAATTCGGGCAAGCCGGAAGCCCAGCACCAGGGCTATCCGGTTCTCGATGGCGAGGGCCGCGTGCTCGGCGTGCTGACCCGGCGCGACCTGCTCGACATGCGCCTGCCGGACATGCACCGCGTCGGCGACATGGTCCGCCGCGTGCCCATCGTCGTGCGCGAGGACCACTCGCTGCGCGAGGCCGCCGACCACATGGTCGCCGAGAACGTCGGGCGCGTGATCGTGGTGGCGACGCAGGCGCCGCACGGGATGGTCGGCATCCTCACGCGCGGCGACCTGCTCGCCGCCCATGCGCGACGCCTGCGCGAAGCGTCCGAAACCGCCCGACACATCCGCATCGGGCGGCGCCGCGCGCGCTGATTGCGATCAGTGCTCGGCGATGGTCGAAGTCGGACTGCCGTCGGTGGCGTTGCCGATGATGCGGTTGTTGCCGAAGGAGCTGACGACGCCTCCCGTGCCGAACGACACGCCGACCGTGTTGTTGGTGATCGTGGATTGCCCCATGAAGTTCCTCAATCCGCGCCCGCCGCGGCGCGGCGGTGCCATCCATCGCCCTGGGCAGGACGTGCAATCGCGCTGCGCCGATCCCGCGGCGCAATGGCCCGATTCGGCACGTTCTTGCCGTGAAATCGCCGGTAGCCGACAATATCATGCTTGCACATTGGCGTTCCCATGATCGACCCGCAGCGCTATCCCCGCCTCGCCCGCATCGACACCCCGGCGGACCTGCGCACCTTCCCGGAATCCGAACTCGGCGAGGTTGCGCGCGAGCTGCGCGCCTACCTGATCGAATCGGTGGCGACCTCGGGCGGCCATTTCGGCGCCAACCTCGGCGTGATCGAGCTCACCGTCGCCCTGCACTGGCTGTACGACACGCCGGTCGACCGCCTCGTCTGGGACGTCGGCCACCAGGGCTATCCGCACAAGATCCTCACCGGCCGCCGCGACCGCATCACCACGGTCAAGAAGAAGGACGGCGTCGCGCCGTTTCCCAGGCGTGACGAGAGCGAGTACGACACGTTCGGCGTCGGCCATTCGTCGACGTCGATCTCGGCCGCGCTCGGCATGGCGATCGCGGCGCAGCGCAAGGGCGATGCGCGCAAGGTCGTCGCGGTGATCGGCGACGGCGCGATGACCGCGGGCATGGCGTTCGAGGCACTCAACCACGGCGGCGACGTCGAACCCGACCTGCTGGTGATCCTCAACGACAACCAGATGTCGATCAGCGAGAACGTCGGCGCGCTGACCAAGATGCTCGCGCGCCTGATGGCCAGCCACACGCTCAACAACATCCGCGAGCGCGGCAAGCAGATGATGAAGCGCGGCGGCTTCCTCTGGCGCTTCGCCAAGCGCTGGGAAGAACACGCCAAGGGCATGTTCGTGCCGTCGACGCTGTTCGAGGAATTCGGTTTCCACTACACCGGCCCGATCGACGGCCACGACCTGCCGCAGCTCGTCTCGACCCTGCGCACGCTCAGGGGCCTCAAGGGGCCGCAACTGCTGCACGTGATCACGACCAAGGGCAAGGGCTACGCGCCGGCCGAACGCGAGCAGATCGAGTACCACGCAGTCGGCCCGTTCGACCCGCAGGCGGGCGTCGTCAAGAAGGGCGGCACGTCCAAGCCGACCTACACCGAGATCTTCGGCGACTGGCTGTGCGACATGGCCGCCGCGGACGAGCGCCTGTACGGGATCACGCCGGCGATGCGCGAAGGCTCGGGCCTCGTGCGCTTCTCGAAGGAATTCCCGCAGCGCTACTTCGACGTCGGCATCGCCGAGCAACACGCGGTCACCCTCGCCGCCGGCATGGCCTGCGAGGGCGCCAAGCCGGTCGTCGCGATCTATTCGACGTTCCTGCAGCGCGCGTACGACCAGCTCATCCACGACGTCGCGCTGCAGGACCTCGACGTGCTGTTCGCGATCGACCGCGCCGGCCTCGTCGGCCCCGACGGCGCGACGCACGCGGGCAGCTTCGACCTCTCCTACCTGCGTTGCATCCCGAACATGGTGGTGATGGCGCCGGCGGACGAGGACGAGTGCCGGCGCATGCTCACGACCGGTTTCCTGCACCGGGGCCCAGCCGCCGTGCGCTACCCGCGCGGCACCGGCACGGGTGTGGCGATCTCGAAGGAGCTGCTGCCGCTGCCGGTCGGCAAGGCGGACGTGCGCCGGCACGGCCGCGGCATCGCGATGCTCGCCTTCGGCGCGATGGTCGCGCCGTGCGCGAAGGTCGCTGACGCGCTCGACGCGACGCTCGTCAACATGCGTTTCGTCAAGCCGCTCGACGAGGCGCTGCTGGTGGAGCTTGCACGCTCGCACGCCGCGTTCGTCACGATCGAGGACAACGCGATCATGGGCGGCGCCGGCAGCGCGGTCGCCGAAGCGCTCGCCGCGCACGGCATCGCGCTGCCCGTCCTGCACCTTGGCCTGTCCGACCGCTTCCTCGAGCACGCCAGCCGCGAGGAACTGCTCGCCAGCGACGGCCTCGACGCCGCCGGCATCGAAGCCTCGATCCGCCGCCGCTTCCCCGACCTCGCCCTCGCCCTGCCGCTGCGCAGCGCGGGCTGAGGCCGTTCGCGCGCCCGCGCGGACGTGAAGCCGTGCGAATCAGGGCCAAGCAAAGCCAAAGCCAGAACCTGAAACACGAAGGATTCGTGTCCTTCGTGCTTCAGGCTTTTGCCGCGCTGCCTACGAAGCGGCGTAGCCGCCGGGGACGCCCTTGGTCGCGATTGCGACGGCGTCGTGCGGGTGCAGGCTTTCGTAGTGTTCGGCGCGCAGCCAGAAGTCGGCGATGCGTTCGTCGGCGGCGAGCACGCCGCGGATGCGGCGCGCGGCGTCCTCGCAGAACATGAGGTTCTGGCCGTTGGCGAGCGCGAAGGCCTGTTCGTCCTCGCGCTTGACCGCGGTCTGCACCGGCGTCTGCAGCGCGCGTTCGACCCGGTCGATGAGGTCCTCGACCGGCAACTCGAAGCCCGGGGCGAGGCGCAGGCGCAGGGTCGCGGCGCTGCGCTGGCTGTGCGGCGTCGCGACGATGCCGTCGGCGCGACCGAGCCAGGCGAGCACCGCGTCGCGCTGAAGCGGCCCGTGTCCGTCGAAGTCGGCGGCGAAACGGTCCTGGATGAGCTGGCGTGCGAGCGCCGCCGAGGCCGGGCACGTGCTCGAATACTGCACCTCGAGGCCGAGCTCGAGCATGAACTCGCCACCGTGGAGTGACGCCCGCAGCTCGACCGGGTACGCGCGCCAGCCGCTGTGCGCGCTCGCGAGCGCGGCACGACGCGCGAGATGGTCGTAGCGCACGCGCACCCAGGCGCGATCCGCAAGAGCCGCGTGCGAGTCGAGGAAGTCGCGCAGCAGGCGACGCAAGCTCGCCGGCGTCAGCGGCTCCGCCGAAAGATGGCGATCGAGGTGCAGGTACAGCCGCGACATGTGGATGCCGCGCGCGTCCTCGCGCGCGAGGTTCACGAATGCGTCGACGCGCGCGCTGACGCGCTGCGCGTGGCCGTCGGCACCGAGCAGCAGCACGGGCATTTCGATGCGCTGCATGCCGACGCCATCGAGCGCGCCGGCGTGGCCGGCCTGCGCTTCACTGGCGATGTCGGGCAGCAGGCGCTGCGGGCTCGTCGGTGCGGACATGCGGGATTCCTGCGGGCGATGCGCGTCACACATGGTGGCCACGCAGCGCGGGTTCAACAGTTTAGCGCAGGCCGGCGGCACGACGGCCGCCCGGGCTGCCTAGGCGCGCACGAAGCGGCGCCCGCCGCGCCAGGCGGCCCACGACGCACGCAGCGGCAACCGCGTCATCGCCGCCTGCAGCGTGGCGAGCGGATCGCCGGCCCGCGCGGCCGACTGCAGGCGCCAGCGGTCGGCACTCGCCCCGGCCGCCGCGAGTGGTCCACCCCCTGCCGCGTCGAGCATCGCGAACCGCGCGCGCAGGATTTCCAGCCAGTCGCGCAACGCGGCGGACTGGGCGGGCGAGGCCTGGGCGAGATCGCCGCGCGCGAGCCGGTGGCGCGCGAGCAGTTCGAGCGGCAGCGGCAGGCGCCCGTCGCGCAGCGCATCGGCGAGCACCGCGGCCTCGCGCACCGCGCGACCGCAGGCGCGCACGCGCGCGATCGTGGCCGCATCGAGGGGCGTGAACAGGGTCGCCTCGAGGATGGCGAGCGGCTGGTACAGCGCGGCGTAGCCGTCGAGCAGCGCGGACGCATCCGCCGCAGGTTCGGGGTCGCGTTGTGCGAATGCACCGACGACGACCGCCTGCCATTGCGCGAGCGGTACCGCGGCGCCGCCCGGCAATGCGGCGAGCGCGCGGGTGAGCGGATGGCGCGCGCCGCCCTCGCGCATGCGCGCGAATTCCTCCGCCCACCATTGCAGCTTGAGCGCGGCCGGTTGTGCCTCGCGGATGCCGAATGCGGCGTGCTCGATCTCGTAGCCGATGCACGAGAACGCCGCATATGCGGGCCGCAGCGGCGCCGGTACGAACGGCAGCGCGAGCTGGAACTCCGGATGCGCGTCGGCCCACTTCGCCTCGAAGCTCGCGAGCGGCACGTCGTGCATGGTGTCGTCCATCAGCCGATGCCGAGTGCGTCCAGCAGGCCGAGCGGCCGATCGACGACGAGGTCGGCGCCCCATGCATGCGGGTCACCACCGTCGAGGTAACCCCACGCGGCGGCGACGGTGCGCGTGCCCGCCGCGCGTCCGGCGAGCACGTCGCGCAGGTCGTCGCCGATCATCACCGCGGACGCCGGGTCGATGCCGGCCTGCCCGCAGGCGAACAGCACGGGCGCCGGGTCGGGTTTGCGCACGGGCAGGCAATCGCCGGTGACGAGCGCGGCCGCGCCGCGATGGAACTGCATCTGCTCGAGCATCGGCCGCGCGAGCCAGCCCGGCTTGTTGGTGACGATGCCCCACGTGATGCCGCGCGACTCGAGCCGGTCGAGGACCTCGGCCATGCCGTCGTAGAGGCGCGTATGCACGGTCATCGCGACCGAGTAAATGTCGAGGAACCGCGGCAGCCACTGGTCGATCATCGCGTCGTCGGCGCCGGGCAGACCCTGGCGCAGCATTGCGCGACCGCCGGCGGAGACGACGCGGCGCACCGCCTGCGCGTCGGGTGGCGGCGCGCCGAGTTCGGCGCACAGCGCCTCGACCGCGGCGACGAGGTCGGGGGCGGAGTCGACGAGCGTGCCGTCGAGGTCGAAGAACAGCGCGCCGGGTACCACGACGCTCACGCGGGCTTGATCGCGCAGGCGAGGTAGTTCACCGCGACGTTCGCTGTCAGCCATGCACGGCGCGTGAGCGGGTTGTAGGCGAGCCCCGAAAGATCCTCGAGCACGAGGCCGCTGGCGCGCAACTCGCCGGCAATCTCGCTCGGTTTCAGGAATTGCCCGTACCGGTGCGTGCCGCGCGGCAGCAGGTGCAACAGGTATTCCGCGCCGAGGATCGCCGCGCCGAACGCGAACGGCGTGCGGTTGAGCGTGGAAAGGAACAACCTGCCGCCCGGCTCGAGCAGCGTCGCGCAGGCGCGGATCACGCTGGCCGGGTCGGGCACGTGCTCGAGCATCTCCATGCAGGTGACGACGTCGAACGCGCCGGGTTTCTCCGCCGCGAGTTCCTCCACGGCGATCTCGCGGTAATCCACCCGCACGCCGCTCTCGTGCAGGTGCAGGCGCGCGACGTCGAGCACGGCCGGCGCGAGGTCGATCGCGGTGACGTTCGCGCCCTCGCGCGCGAGCGCCTCGCTGAGCAGGCCGCCGCCACAGCCGACGTCGAGCGCGCGCGCGCCGCGCAGCGCGACGCGCTCGGCGACGTAGGCGAGGCGCACGGGATTGAGGTCGTGCAACGGTCGCGATTCGCCGTCGGGATCCCACCAGCGCGCGGCGAGGCGGTCGAACTTCGCGGTTTCGCCGCGATCGACGTTGGTCTCAGGGTTCATCGCAGACCCACTCGGTTCGGAAATCGTCGAGGCGCGGCGCGCAGATCCAGTGTCGCCGATCGGGCGTCGCATAGCCGCCCTGCAGCGTCCGGGACGAGCGACGCAGCGGCGAACTTCGCCCGGCGGAACTCGCCACTCATGGCCCGACTGCCCGTCGGCGCGCAGGTCGCCCGCTCCAGCCGCGCACCGCGCAGGTACGCGGCCTGGTTGCCGGTGCGCGCGTCGGGATACTGCATGCCCATTCAGCCGGCCAGCCGCTCGCGCCAGCGGCGCGCCTTCTCGCGGATCTCGCCGAGGTCCATGTCGGCCAGCACGCGATCGCGCAGCTTGCGCACGCCGGCGATCCAGGCGTCGCTGACCTGCTGGCGCCCGGTCGCGTAGACGAGTTGCGAGACGACGTTGTAGAGCGGCTGCGTCTCGATGTCGTCGAGGCGCACCGCGGCGAGGTCGGCCTGCTTGCCGGCCTCGATGCTGCCGATGCGCTCGCCCCAGCCGAGCGCGAGCGCACCGCCGAGCGTCGCCGCGCGCAACGCGCTGGCAGCGTCGAGCGCACTCGCGTTCTCGGCGACCGCCTTGGCGAGCAGCGCGGCGGTGCGCATCTCGCCGAACATGTCGAGGTCGTTGTTGCTCGCGCAGCCGTCGGTACCGATCGCGACCTTGACGCCGGCGCGACGCAGCTTCTCGGCCGGGCAGAAGCCCGATGCGAGCTTGAGGTTCGATTCCGGGCAGTGCACGACCGCGACGCCTGCGTCGGCGCACGCGGCGATCTCCGCGTCGGTGAGCTGGGTCATGTGCACGGCGATGAGGTGGTCGTTGACGATGCCGAGCGCCTGCATGCGCGCGAACGGGCGCGCGCCGCGCTCGCGCTTGGCCTCGTCGACCTCGTAGGCGGTCTCGTGCAGGTGCAGGTGCACCGGCACGTCGAGCTGGTCGGACAGCACGCGGATGCGTTCGAAGCTCTCGTCCGACACCGTGTACGGCGCATGCGGGGCGAAGCTCGTGCCGAGCAAGGGTTCGCCGCGGAACTCGTCGTGCACGGCGAGGCCGCGGTCGAAGTACTCGTCGCGCGTCGCCGCCCACGCGCTCGGGAATTCGATGATCGGCAGGCCCACCATCGCGCGGAAGCCGAGCCGGCGGTAGGTTGCGGCCTGCACGTCCGGGAAGAAATAGTTCTCGTTGCAGCAGGTGGTGCCGCCGCGCAGCATCTCGGCGACCGCGAGCTCGATGCCGTCGCGCACGAACTCCGGCCCGATCGCCTTCGCCTCGGCCGGCCAGATGTGCTCCTGCAGCCAGCGCATCAGCGGCAGGTCGTCGGCGAGCCCGCGCATCAGCGTCATCGGGTTGTGCGCGTGCGCGTTGACGAGGCCGGGGATCAGCGCGTGCTCGTCGAGTACGACGCGTTCGCGCGGCGCGTAATGCGCGTGCGCGTCGGCGATCGGCAGCAGCGCGAGGATGCGGTCCCCATCGACCGCGACCGCGTGGTGCTCGAGCACGACGCCGTGTGGCTGGACCGGGACGACCCAGCGGGCTTCGATGAGGAGGTCGATGGCTTGCATAAGGCTGAGGGCCGAGGGCCTAGGGCTGAAAAGCGACACCAAGCATAAGCGAACCTTGCTGCTCGGCTCTCAGCCCCCTGCCCCCGGTCCCCGCTTCATTTGACGCGCGACATGTACTCGCCGGTGCGCGTGTCGACCTTGATCTTCTCGCCCTGGCCGACGAACAGCGGCACGCGCACGACCGCGCCGGTTTCGAGCGTGGCCGGCTTGCCGCCGCCGCCCGAGGTGTCGCCGCGCACGCCCGGGTCGGTCTCGGTGATCTCGAGCTCGACGAACACCGGCGGCGTCACCGTCAGCGGCGCACCGTTCCACAGCGTGACGATGCAGACCTCGTTGCCCTTGAGCCACTTCGCCGCATCGGCGACCGCGTTCTTGTCGGCTGCGATCTGCTCGTGCGTGTCCGGATGCATGAAGTGCCAGAACTCGCCGTCGGCGTAGAGGAACTCCATGTCGGTATCCATCACGTCGGCGGCTTCGACCGAGTCGGTCGACTTCATGGTCATTTCGACGGTACGGCCGGTCTTGAGGTTGCGGTACTTCACGCGCGTGAACGCCTGACCCTTGCCCGGCTTCACGTACTCGGTGTCGACGATCGTGCACGGATAGCCATCGACGATGATCTTCTGGCCGTTCTTGACGTCGTTCATGCCATAGCTGGCCATGGTCACTCCTGCTGGATGGTGTCGGGGCGCCGGACCGGCGAACGCGGGGCCGTGCGGCCCTGGCGCGGTCGTCGGGGGAGGCGTTCGGCGAAACCGGCTACAATGGCCGGTTCCTGCGACCGAACGCTTCGGACGTATCCGCCCATGATACCTGCTAACCGGCTCCCGGCGCAGCCCGTGCGCTGGCAGCAGCTCTGGCGCGAGGCCATCACCGACCCGCGCGAGCTGCTCGCCGTGCTCGGCCTGTCCGGGCACGCGGGCGAACTGCTGCCTGCGATCGACACCGACTTCGCCCTGCGCGTGCCGCGCGGCTTCGTCGCGCGCATGCGTCATGGCGATCCCGCCGACCCGCTGCTGCGCCAGGTGCTGCCGCAGGCCGCGGAACTCGGCGACGTGCCGGGCTTCACGCGCGACGCGGTCGGCGACCTCGCCGCGCGCAGTGCGAACGGCGTGCTGCACAAGTACGAGGGTCGCGCCCTGCTCGTCGCCACCGGCTCGTGCGCGGTGCACTGCCGCTACTGCTTCCGCCGCCACTTCCCCTACGCCGATGAAACGGCGGCGGCGAACCGCTGGGGCGAGGCCGTCGAGCACCTGCGCGGGGATGCGTCGATCCACGAGGTGATCCTGTCGGGGGGCGATCCGCTGTCGCTTTCCACCGCCAAGCTCGCCGAACTCGGCGATGCCCTCGCGGCGATCCCGCACGTGCGGCGCCTGCGCATCCATACACGCCTGCCGATCGTGCTACCCGAGCGCGTCGACGCCGAATTCCACGATTGGTTCGCGGCCCTGCCCCTGCAGCGCGTGGTCGTGCTGCACGCCAACCATCCGGCCGAATTCGATGCGGCGGTCGATGCCGCGTGCCTGCACCTGCGCGACGCGGGCGCGACCGTGCTCAACCAGGCCGTGCTGTTGCGCGGCGTCAACGACGATGCCGACGCGCTCGCCGGCCTGTCCGAGCGCGCGTTCGCAGCCGGCGTGCTGCCCTACTACCTCCACCAGCTCGACCGGGTGACCGGTGCCGCGCATTTCGAGGTCCCCGACGGGCGTGCGCTGGCCCTCGTCGAGGCACTGCGCCGGCGCCTGCCGGGCTACCTCGTCCCGCGCCTCGTGCGCGAAATCGCCGGAGAGCCGTCCAAGACCCCGTTGTAAGCCTCGTGCAAGCAAGGCGAACGGGCCATGGAAATGAACTGCCGAATCCGGTAAATAACACCCAGCCGTCCGTGGGCTCGCACCTCCGGAACTCCGTCGCAACGCGTGCCCCTGGCGCGGAGCCGGCAGGCCCCACCACCGCCGCACCCGATCCGCCGCCCCGATGACCCGATCCGACAACATCATCAAGCTTCTGCTCGTCGACGACTCGGTCGACGACGCCGAACAGACCATCAGCATCCTGCGCAACGGCGGCATTGCCGTGCGGCCCGCGCGCGCCAGCAACGAGGCCGAACTCGAAGCCGCGCTCGAACAGCAGACTCCCGACCTCATCATCGCCGACCTCGCCTGCAAGGACCTGCCGCTGCAGCGCGTGCACGAGCTGGCCGAGCGCGGCGGACGCGACATCACGCTGATCGCCTGCGGGCGCGGCGTGACCGAAGCGGCGATCGTCAAGGCGTTCCGCGAAGGCGCGCGCGCGATGATGCTGCGCGACTCGCACGAGCACGTGCAGATGATCGTCCGCCGCGAGTTCGAGGCGCTGACGATGCGCCGCGGCGTGCGCCGCCTGGAGGCATCGCTGCGCGAATCGGAACGACGCTGCGAGGCGCTGCTCGATTCCTCGCGCGACCCGATCGCGTTCGTGCACGAAGGCATGCACGTGCGCGCCAACAAGGCCTACCTCGAGATGTTCGGCTTCGACGATTTCGAGGACGTCGAGGGCATGTCGATCCTCGACATGATCGCGCCGCAGGACGCCGACGATTTCAAGTCGCTGCTGAAGCGCCTCTCCAAGGGCGAGAAGCCGCCGCAGCGCCTCAACCTCAAGGCGCAGCGCTCGGACGGGTCGACCTTCGACGCGACGATGGAATTCACCGAGGCGAGCTACGAGGGCGAGCCCTGCCAGCAGATCACGTTCCGCCTGCAGACGGTGGATCCGAACCTGACGCAGGAACTCGAGGCGATGCGCCAGAAGGACCTCGTCACCGACCTGTACAACCGCCAGTACCTCATGACGCAGCTCGAGGAGGCGGTCGCGAGGGCCGCCAACGGCAAGACCGACCAGGCGCTGCTGCTGCTCGAGCCGGACAACTTCAAGCACGTGCTCGACACGGTCGGGCTCGGCAATGCCGACGTGCTGCTCGGCGACATGGCGACGATGCTGCGCCGGCACGCGGGCGAGGACCTCGTCGCCGGGCGCGTTTCGGAGCACACGTTCGGGCTGCTGCTGCCCTCGCACGACGCCGAGGCGACGCGCAAGCTCGGCGAGAAACTGCGCAATGCATTCGGCGAGAAGATCTTCGAAGTCGGCAAGCAGTCGATCAGCCTCACGGTCAGCATCGGCGGTGCCCTGCTTGGCGAGAAGAACGCGAACGCGGCGACCGTGCTGAACAGCGCGACGACCGCGCTACGCTCGTCGCAGAACGAGGGCGGCAACCGCATCAACGTGATCGACCCGTCCGAGCAGGACAAGGCCGCGGTCGAGAGCACGCGCCGCTGGCTCGAGGCGATCGACCACGCGCTCGCGCACAACGGCTTCGTCCTCTACTACCAGCCGATCATCAGCCTGCACGGCGCCGAGGGCGACTACTACGAGATCCTGCTGCGCATGGCCGGGCCGAAGGGCGAGATCCCGCCGGCGCAGTTCCTGCCGATCGCCGAGCGCAACGGCCGCATGCCGGCGATCGACCGCTGGGTCATCGCCAATGCGATCCGCGCGATCGCCGAACGCGAACGCGCCGGCCACAAGACGACGTTCTTCGTGAAGCTCACGCCGCAGTCGCTCGAGGACCAGACCCTGCTGCCATGGGTCGCGCAGCAGCTCAAGACCGCGCGCCAGCGCGGCGACTCGCTCGTGTTCGAGATGCCCGAAAGCAAGGTCGTGACGAGCCTCAAGCCGGCGCGCGCGTTCGCCAAGGGGCTCGAGCAGATCCACTGCGGCTTCGCGCTCGAGCAGTTCGGCTCGGGGCTCAATTCCTTCCAGCTGCTCAAGCACATCCCGGTCAACTACCTGAAGATCGATCGCAACTTCATGGCCGAGCTGCCCAAGCACAAGGAGAACCAGGAAAAGATCAAGGAGATCTGCGACCAGGCGCACCATGCAGGCAAGCTCACGGTGGCCGAGTTCGTCGAGGACGCGGCGAGCATGTCGATCCTGTTCAGCTGCGGCGTCAATTTCGTGCAGGGCAACTTCCTGCAGGAGCCGGAGAAGATCCTCAGCCACGCTGCGGCGTGAGGGCTGGGCCGAGCGCTGAGGCCCGAGGGCTGGCGGCATCACGGCTGTTGCCGCTGCCTGGAAGCGACGAAAAAGGCCCGGATTCCGGGCCTTTTTCATTTCCGCAATCGATCCCGGGCCTACTGCCTGGCCAGATGCCGTGGCCTATATGAGCCCACCCTGCGGGCGACCGAGGCGTCGCGATGAAAACGGGGTGCATCGCCTGCAGGCGCCCATCCCGTGGGCGACCGCACCGTCGCAATACACCGGGGCGCGACGGACGCGCCCGGGGTGCGCTCCTGCAACCCCGGCGTCGCGTCCAAGCCGTTCGCGCGCCGATCAGGCCGCGGCGCGCAGCGCCGCGACGCGCTCGGCGATCGGCGGATGGCTCATGAACAGGCGCGCGATGCCGCCTTCGCCCGAAATGCCGAACGCCTGGATCGCCTTCGGCAAGGTACTCTCGCCATGGTTCGCGTCGAGGCGCTCGAGTGCGGAGATCATCGCGGCACGACCGGCGAGCCGGGCGCCGCCCGCATCCGCGCGGAACTCGCGCCAGCGCGAAAACGCCATCACGATCAGGGACGCGAGCAGGCCGAGCACGAGCTGCAGCACCATGACGATCGCGAAATAGGCGAGGCCGCCACCGCCGCCGTCGCGGTTGCCGCTGATCGCGCGGTCGACGAGCGTGCCGATCACGCGCGCGAGGAAGATCACGAAGGTATTGAGCACGCCCTGCAGCAGCGCCATCGTCACCATATCGCCGTTGGCGACGTGGGTGATCTCGTGGCCGAGCACGGCATCGACCTGCTGGCGATCCATGTTCCTGAGCAATCCGGTGCTGACCGCGACGAGCGAGCTGTTCTTCGACATGCCGGTCGCGAACGCATTCATCTCGGGGCCGTCGTAGATCGCGACTTCCGGCATGCCGATGCCCGCCTTGTCCGCATGCGCCCGCACGGCGGCGAGCAGCCACTGCTCCTCGGCGTTGCGCGGCTGCGTGATCACCTGCGCGCCGACCGACATCTTGGCCATCCACTTCGACATCGCGAGCGAGATGAAGGAGCCGCCCATGCCCATGACCGCCGCCATGACCAGCAGGCCCGACAGGTTGAGGCCACCACGGCGATAGGCATAGACGTCCAGCCCGGTCAGCTTCACGACGATGGTCAACAGTGCCATCACCGCCAGGTTGGTCAGGACAAACAGTACGATGCGCAGCATGGCCTTCCTCGATGTCGTCTACGAACGGATGTCGCGCCGGCGCCGCCAGGCGCGCGTCGCGTGGGTGCCCTCGCGGGCGGCACGCCGTGGTGCCGCGAAAACCTCGAAGCCCTCCGGGCTACCCAGATGGGGGCGACCGCCGCGTTTGGAAGCCTATCGGGTTCGCGTCGCGGAGGGGAGTGTGCGTTGGACCGCGGAATGCGCGGCGGGTTCGCCGTGACGTCCCCGCGCGGGCGCTTCGCGCCGTCGCCGACCGGCCGCCTGCACTTCGGCTCGCTCGTCGCCGCGCTCGGCAGCTGGCTGTTCGCGCGCTCGGCGGGCGCGACATGGATCGTGCGCATGGAAGACATCGATCGCGGGCGCGAGGTGCCCGGCGCCGCCGAAGCGATCCTCGCCACGCTCGCTGCGTTCGGCCTGGCCAGCGATGAACCGGTGGTGCGGCAGAGCGCGCGCACGCCGCTCTACGCCGCCGCGCTCGCGCGACTCGAACGCGACGGCCACGCGTACCGCTGCTGGTGCAGCCGCAGCGAGCTCGAACCGTTCGACGGCATTCACCCGCCGGCCTGCGTGGCACCCGTGCGCGATCGCCCACCGGCCTGGCGGCTGCGCGTCGGTTCCGCGACGGTCGGATTCACCGATCGCGTGCTGGGCGCTCAGGAGCAGGATCTCCGGCGCGACGTCGGCGACTTCGTGGTCTGGCGCGCGGACGGCGCGTGTGCGTACCAGCTCGCGGTCGTCGTCGACGATGCGGCGCAAGGCATCGGCGAGGTCGTGCGCGGCGCCGACCTGCTCGACTCGACGCCACGGCAGATCCTGCTGCAGCGCCTGCTCGGCTTGCCGCAGCCCGCCTACGCGCACCTGCCGCTCGCGCTTGGGCCCGACGGTCGCAAGCTGAGCAAGCACGAGGCCGCGCTCGCGGTCGATGCGCGCGACCCGCTGCCTGCGCTCGGCGCGGCGCTGCGCTTCCTCGGCCAGCCCGCGCCGACAGAACGCAATGTGCACATGTTATTGTCGCGGGCTGCGCGCGAGTTCGACCCGGCGCGGATCCCGCGCACGGCGGGCATGCCGCCTGCGTTTGCGGCAGCGCGCAATGCAACCTCGCGAGGCTGAGGCACAATCGCGGCAGGCGCCGAGCGCGCCTCCCGCTCGACCCTTCGAAAATGGAGTACATGTCATGACGGCACGCGTCGCCCTCGTCACCGGTGGTACCGGCGGTATCGGTACGGCCATCTGCAGACACCTCGCCCAGCTCGGCCACAAGGTCGCCACCAACTACCGCGACGAGGCGAAGGCGAAGGCATGGCAGGACGCCCAGCGCAAGGAAGGTTTCGAGTTCGCGCTCGCCAGGGGCGACGTCGCCGACCCCGCCGCCGCCGAGGCGATGGTGCGCGAGGTCGAGAAGCAGCTCGGCCCGATCGAAATCCTCGTCAACAACGCCGGCATCACGCGCGACACGACGTTCCACAAGATGAATGCGCTGCAGTGGCAGGAGGTCATCGCGACGAACCTCGGTTCGTGCTTCAACGTGACGCGCCCGGTCATCGACGGCATGCGCGAACGCAAGTGGGGCCGCATCGTCCAGATCAGCTCGATCAACGGCCAGAAGGGCCAGTACGGCCAGGCCAACTACGCCGCCGCGAAGGCCGGCATGCACGGCTTCACGATCTCCCTGGCGCAGGAAAACGCCAAGTTCGGCATCACCGTGAACACCGTGTCGCCGGGCTACGTCGGCACCGACATGGTGATGGCCGTCCCCGAGGACGTGCGCGCGAAGATCGTCGCGCAGATCCCGATCGGGCGCCTCGGCGAACCCGACGAGATCGCCTATGCGGTCGGCTTCTTCGCCAACGAACAGGCACGCTGGATCACCGGCGCCAACCTCGCGATCAACGGCGGCCAATACATGGGTTGGTAGCGCGCCCTACCGGGCGTCCCGCGCAAGCGGATGCCCGCCGCCGGCAAGGTGACGCAGCTGCACGAGAACCGCGCATGCCTGCGAGGCACGCGACCGCGAGTCCCACCGGACGCCGCATGGCCGCGCCCGCGGGGCCGCCGCGCTCGTCGCCGTCGCCGCGAATGGGCGCTGACCGCAAACCCCGCCACGATGGCCACGCGCGACCGGCTGTCGCGCCCGGCGGGACTCCTCGCGGGCGCCCTACGCCCTACGGGTTTTCCTGCCGCTGCGGCCTCCCTGGGCCCCATGCGGGCGTCGGTTCGCCGCGACTTCGCCGGCGGGCCGGCGCGAACCCTTTGCTGCGCAACATTCTCAAACTGGTGCGCCGCATCACATTCTGCTAGCGTTGGCCGATGACCACGCCCCGCATCATCAAGAAGTACCCGAACCGCCGCCTCTACGACACGGAGATCTCGAGCTACATCACGCTCGAGGAGATCCGCCAGCTCGTGCTCGACGACGAGGAATTCGAGGTCCGTGACGCGAAGACCGGCGAGAACCTGACCCGCTCGGTGCTGCTGCAGATCATCGCGGAGTACGAGGAACGCGGCCAGCCGATGTTCACCACCAAGCTGCTGTCGCAGATCATCCGCTTCTACGGCGATTCGCTGCAGGGTTTCATGGGCGGCTATCTCGAGCGCAGCCTGCAGGTCTTCCTCGACCAGCAGCAACAGTTCCGCAGCCAGCTCAACAACATGCTCGGCCAGGGGCCGTGGTCGATGCTCAATGACCTGACCGAGCGCAACATGGACATGTGGAAGTCCCTGCAGCAGGGCTTCCTCACCGCCGCCGCGAACAGCGTGCGCGGCGCGCAGGACGCCAGCAAGAAGAAGGAAGGCAAATCCTGACGGAAACACCGCCCTGCCGGCGCGCGGCAGGGCGACGCATCGCAGCATTTTCGCGCGGCAGCCGATGCCGCATCGCACGATCCAGGGGTTTTCCATGAGCAAACGCGTCGCCGTCGTCACGGGCGGCATTGGCGGACTCGGCAGCGAGATCTGCAAATACCTCGCACGGGCCGGCCGCCAGGTCATCGCGGCTGATCTTGCCTCGCGCAGCGAACGGGTCGAGGCATTCCGCGCCGAAACCGCCGGCTTCGACGGCGCGATCGCCTTCGAACCGCTCAACGTCGCCGACCATGCCGGCTGCGCCGCCTTCGTCGAACGCGTCGCCGCGCAGTACGGCCCGATCGCGATCCTCGTCAATGCGGCCGGCATCACGCGTGACACCTCGCTGCGCAAGATGAGCGCCGAGCAGTGGAGCGACGTGCTGCGCGTCAACCTCGACGGCGTGTTCAACATGTGCCGCCCGGTCGTCGACGGCATGACCGCGCAGGGCTTCGGCCGCATCGTCAACATCTCGTCGGTGAACGGCCAGACCGGCCAGTTCGGCCAGACCAACTACTCCGCCGCGAAGGCCGGCATGCACGGCTTCACGATGGCGCTCGCGCGCGAAGTCGCGAGGAAGGGCGTGACCGTCAACAGCGTGTCGCCGGGCTACTGCAACACCGCGATGGTGCAGGCGGTGCCCGAAGAGATCCGCAACCAGATCATCGCCAACATCCCGGTCGGCCGCCTGGGCGAACCGCGCGAAATCGCGCGCACGGTCGAGTTCCTCACGGCCGACGACGCGGGCTTCATCACCGGCGCGAACATCCCGGTGAACGGCGGCTACTTCATGGATTTCTGAGGCACGCGCGCGCTAGAAGTCGTAACCGTCGATGTAGATGAAGTCGTCGGGCGTGCGCTCGCAGTCGTAACTCACCGTCATCGGGTCGCCCGCTTCGACCACGTCGAAGTCGGTCGGGCGCAGGCCGTAGAGCGAGTGTGAGTCGACGTCGATGTCGGCATCGTCCCACTTGTGCGTCGTGAACCGGTCCGACTCCGCGGTCAGCGGCACGCCGCCGCCGTCGGACAGGAACATGCCGTACTTCTGCAGCGTGCGCAGCAGCACGCGCACCGATTCGTTGGTGCTGAACGCATTGATGTCGAACGACTGCTTGAGCTTGAGGCGCGAGCCGTACGGCACCGCGTTCGGGTCGTTGTCGGACGTGGTGAACGTGCCGTGCGACGCCGGGTGCACGTACTTGTCGTTCGCCATACGGTTGTTGCCGAGGATGAAGCGGATCGCATGACCGAGGTCGCCGTGCGCCTGCGCCGCGGCCCACACCTCGTCGGCGTTGAACAGCAGTGGCGCGATCGGGAAGCCGGCGCCGTCGGCGCTCGTACAGTGCTCGCCGCGGCCATGGCGCGGATAGACCTTGGCGAGATCCCAGCGCAGGCCGCAGATCGCGTGCACGCCGGTCGCGTCGGCCGACTCGGTCGCATAGGCCTCGTAGAGAATGTTGCTCGCGTCATTGACGACGAGCAGATGGCAGTCCTCGTCGCCCGCATCGCAGGCGTACGCGGGCGGATCGGTGCCTTCGATGCCGCCGCCCGCAGGCATCGGGAACGGCAGGCCGGGCGCGTCGCAGTCGGGGCTGTAGTATTCCCCTTCCGATGGCCAGGCGACGATCGGCCGCGTCGGCGTCGATCCGTTCGCGTGCAGCACGTAGAACGAGAAATCGATATGGAAGTCGAAGTCGCGACCGTCGCCCCAGCCGTGCGGCGAGAATGACGCGAGGTGCGTCATCATCGCGGCGGAATTCGCACGCAGCGTCGCGTGGCTGACGTCGACGTTCCAGATCGCGGTCGGCTGCGTGAAATGCGGGAGCGGCGCCGCCGGCGCCAAGGCCGGCAACGCCGTCAGTGCACAGGCCAGCGTGATCGATCGGCGCATCGGACTCCCTCCCTTCGGCGACGGCGCATCCTCGCGCGCACGCGCGCGGATTTCCGCGCACTGCGTCGCAACGGCGGGACTACCAGACGAGGTCGGCGGGGATGTCGTCTTCCTGCGCGGACGCGTGCGGATCGCACAGCAGCACCAGCGCGTCGGGGTCGATCGCCTGTGCGGCGAGACCTGTTTCGCGGCTCACGAGCAGGTACCGGCCAGCCAGCTGCACGACCGCGAGTTCGCCGCCGTTGAGGCGCGGCAGCTGCTCGGCGGTGACGTAGATGCGGCGGATCTTGTTGGCGTGCGGGAAATGGCGCGGGATTTCCGCATTCGCGTCGTTGAACGCGACGCCCTGCCCCTGCAACAGCGCGGTGAGCTTCTGCTTGCGCTCGCGCTTCTCTCTCGCGCGCTGCTCCGCCTCGCGCTGCTCGCGCTCGCGCTGTTCGCGCTCCGTGCGCGCGCGCAGGGCATACGCCTTGGCGAGGTCGATCTCGCCCCGCTCGCGCGGCGGTGACGACGGCTTCCCCGCATGGCTGCGATCCGGCCTTCCGGCCGGCTTCGCCTGCGGCCGCGCGTTCGGCTGCCCATGCGGCCTGCCCTGCCCCGGCCGCTGCTGCTGCTGCGCCCGCGGACGGTTCTCCACCTTCGGCGGCGCGAAGCCGGCCTTCAACAACTGGTCACGCAGCGAATCGGACATGACTGTGACACTCGAAACAGGAATGGAGCATGGTCTTCAGACGCGTCGTGCATCTTCATTTCATCGCGTCCCGCGATCGCGGCTAAAGCCGCTTTCACATCATCTCGTACCCGCTTTTGCCCGCTCAACCGGCGCCATCATCGAAGCGGATGTTCATTGAAAGTGCGGCCATGGATGGCCGCTTCTGGACCCCACTCAGGCGGTCACCTGCAGTCTCCCTCACCCTGCCGACAAGCCGCGATCACGGACGATCGCACTAGTAATGCGGGGGTGGCGGCTCATCCTGCGCCGCCTGCCCCAACGTGCCACGCACCGCCTGCAGCTCGATGCGCAGCGCGTCGAGCGCATTGCGCAGTGCATGCAGCTGGCGATCGTGCGCCGCGACCGTGTCGCTCAGCGCGACGATCGTGTCGTCGACGAACGACAGGCGCACTTCGAGTTCCGTCAGGCGTTCCTCGAGCGAGGCGGCCATGGCTTATCCGGGCAGTTTCTCGATCAGGTGACGGCCGTGGCGCGCGCCGGTCGCGCCGGCTGCTTCGCGATCGGCGAGCGCGAGGTCGGCCGCGGCCATTTCGCGCACGAGCTCGGCGAAGCTCGTCTTCGGCGTCCATCCGAGCCGCTCGCGCGCGAACGTCGGGTCGCCGAGCAGCGTCTCGACTTCGGCCGGACGGTAATACTGCGGATGGATGCGCACGACGACGTCGCCGGCCTTCAGCTTCAGCTTCGCGTTCGACACCTTGGCGACGATCGCGTGTTCATCCGCGCCGTTGCCACGGAACTCGAGCTCGATGCCCATCTCGCGCGCGGCGAGCACGACGAACTCGCGCACCGAGTGCTGCAGGCCCGTCGCGATCACGTAGTCGGCCGGCTGGTCCTGCTGCAGGATCAGCCACTGCGCCTCGACATAGTCGCGCGCATGACCCCAGTCACGCTTGGCGTCGAGGTTGCCGAGGTAGAGGCAGTGTTGCAGGCCGCAGGCGACGCGCGCGAGCCCGCGCGTGATCTTGCGCGTGACGAACGTCTCGCCGCGGATCGGCGATTCATGGTTGAACAGGATGCCGTTGCAGCCGTAGATGCCGTACGCCTCGCGGTAGTTGACGGTGATCCAGTACGCGTACAGCTTCGCCACGCCGTACGGCGAACGCGGATGGAACGGCGTCGATTCGCGCTGCGGGGTTTCGCGCACAAGACCGTACAGTTCCGACGTGGACGCCTGGTAGAAGCGGCAGCGGTCGCCGAGGCCGAGGCTGCGCATCGCCTCGAGCACGCGCAGCGTGCCGATGCCGTCCGCGTTCGCGGTGTATTCCGGCTCCTCGAACGATACCGCGACGTGGCTCTGCGCGGCGAGGTTGTAGATCTCGTCCGGCTTCACCTGCTGGATCACGCGCAACAGGCTCAGCGAGTCGGTGAGGTCACCGTAGTGCAGGTGCACGCCGGGACGCGTGTCGTCGAGTTCGTGGTGGAGGTGGTCGATGCGCTCGCTGTTGAACGACGATGCGCGGCGCTTGAGCCCATGCACCTCGTAACCCTTGGCGAGCAGCAATTCGGCGAGGTAGGCCCCGTCCTGCCCGGTGATGCCGGTGACCAGCGCGCGTTTCTTTTCCATTGACCTTGGCTGTGAATTCCACAAGCGGGCGATGGTAGCGCAAAAGCCGCGGCGCAAGCGCCCGCGACCGCGCTCAGGGCGTGGCGATGCTGCGGCCGCGGCCGATGCCGTAATAGGCGAGCCCGGCCCCTTCCACCGCCTTCGGATCGAAGATGTTGCGTCCGTCGAACACCACCGCGTGCCCGAGCGAGGCGCGGATGCGCTCGAAATCCGGGCTGCGGAACGCCTTCCACTCGGTCACGATGACGAGGGCATCGGCGCCCTCGAGCGCCGCGTACTGCTGGTCGCAGAGCACCAGGTCGGCGCGTTCGCCGAAGATGCGCGCGGCTTCACCGGCCGCCTCGGGGTCGTACGCGCGCACCTTGGCGCCGGCCGCCCAGAGTTGCTCGAGCAGGGTACGGCTCGGCGCCTCGCGCATGTCGTCCGTGTTCGGCTTGAACGCAAGGCCCCATACCGCGATCGTGCGACCGCGCAGCGCGCCGCCGAAGTGGCGTTCGACGAGCGCGAACAGCTTGCGCTTCTGCGCCGCGTTCACGGCTTCAACGGCGCTGAGCAGGCGCGGCTCGTAGGCATGCGCCCGCGCCGTGTGCTCGAGCGCCTTGACGTCCTTCGGGAAGCACGAGCCGCCGTAACCGGCGCCCGGGTAGATGAAGTGGTAACCGATGCGCGGGTCCGAACCGATGCCCTTGCGCACCTGCTCGACGTCGGCGCCGACCTGCTCGGCGATGTTCGCGATCTCGTTCATGAAGCTGATCTTGGTCGCGAGCATCGCGTTCGCGGCGTACTTGGTCAGCTCGGCCGAGCGCACGTCCATGAGCACGATGCGCTCGTGGTTGCGGTTGAACGGCGCGTACAGCGTGCGCAGCGCGTCGATCGCGCGCGCGCTGTCGGCGCCGATGACGATGCGGTCGGGGCGCAGGCAGTCCTGCACCGCGTCGCCTTCCTTGAGGAATTCGGGGTTGGAAACGACGTCGAATTCGACGTTGGCGCCGCGCGCGGCGAGCTCCGCGGCGATCGCCGCGCGCACCGCGTCGGCCGTGCCGACCGGCACGGTCGACTTGTTGACGACGACCGCATGCCGCGCGAGGTTCGCGCCGATCGTGCGCGCGACGGTCAGCACGTGGCTGAGGTCCGCGCTGCCGTCCTCGTCGGGCGGCGTGCCGACGGCGATGAAGATGACCTGCGCGTGCGCGATCGCGCTCGCCGCGTCGGTGGTGAAGCGCAGGTGCCCGCTCGCGTGGTTCGCGCGCACGAGCGGCTCGAGGCCGGGCTCGTAGATCGGGATCTCGCCGCGTTCGAGGCGCGCGATCTTGTTCGCGTCGACGTCGACGCAGACGACGTCGTTGCCGACCTCGGCGAGGCAGGTGCCGGTGACGAGGCCTACGTAGCCGGTTCCGAAAATCGTGACGCGCATGCGGCTGTCCCTTCTCGTGGCGATCGTGAACCGGCGCGGCGGGCGGTCCGGGTGCACGGAGGCGAGCCCGGACGGCAACCCTGTCCGATGCCGGTCCGGCGGGCTGGAATCGCCGATTTTAACAGGGCGGGAGCGGTCCGCCCCCCGAAAACGCGAAAGGCGCGCCGGTGCCCGGCGCGCCTTTCGAGCAAAGTGTCGACCGATTACTTCTTGTCGGTCTTGGCGGCCTTGTCGGCCGGCTTCGCCTTCATCGCGGCGCCCGGCTTCGCTTCGCCCGCCTTCTCGGCCT
This sequence comes from Dokdonella fugitiva, assembly GCF_004342425.1. Taxonomy (GTDB): domain Bacteria; phylum Pseudomonadota; class Gammaproteobacteria; order Xanthomonadales; family Rhodanobacteraceae; genus Dokdonella_A; species Dokdonella_A fugitiva. The sequence goes on from NZ_SLWQ01000002.1 coordinate 201,469, forward strand.
TCTCGCCGCCCTTTTCGATGTCGAGCAGCTCGACTTCGAAGATCAGCGTCGCATTCGGGCCGATCTGGCCCGGGCCGTTCTCGCCGTAGGCGAGATCGGCCGGCACGAACAGCTTGTACTTCGAGCCGACCGGCATCAGCTGCAGGCCTTCGCTCCAGCCCTTGATCACGCCGTTGAGCGGGAACGTCGCCGGCTGGCCGCGATCGTAGGAGCTGTCGAACTTGGTGCCGTCGATCTTCGTGCCGAGGTAGTTGACCTTGACCGTGTCGGTGGCCTTCGGCTTCGCGCCCGTGCCTTCCTTCTCGACCATGTACTGCAGGCCCGAAGCGGTCGTCTTCACGCCCGGCTTGGACTTGTTCGCCGCGAGGAACGCCTCGCCTTCCTTCTTGTTCTTGTCGGCCGCAGCCTTCTGTTCGGCGACGCGCTTGGCCTGCAGCGTCTTCATGAACTCCTGGCGGACCTGCAGCGCTTCTTCCTGCGTCAGCGAGGTCTTCTCGCCCTTGAGCGTCGCTTCGAGCGCCTGCTCGACGACCTTGATGTCGATGTCGTCCTTGATCTGGGTGAGGCCGCGACCGACGTCCATGCCGACCATCGTGCTGATGCTGTGCTTGTCGACCTTGACGGTCGGAGCGGGCTTCGCCTCCGCCTTGGGCGCATCCTTGTCCTGCGCGATCGCGCCGATCGCGAAACTGGCCGCGAGGGCGGCAACGAGGGTCTTCTGCACGAAACGCGTCATGTCTGCTCCTGGAAGTTGCGATTGTCTTGCCGGTGAATGCCCACGGGCGTCACGGCGTGACCGGACCCGGCCATCATGCGGGGCCGCGTATTGTGAACACGGCACCCGGCGTTGGCAAACGGCGGTCCCCCCGCCCCGGAGCACCCCCCGGCCCCTGGGCGGGGCGGAGCGGCAGCGCCTACACTCTCCGGATGCTGCGCTTTGACAACGTCCACCTGCGTCGTGGTTCCCGGCTTTTGCTGAACGGCGTGAACTTTCTCGTTCATCCGGGCTGGCGCGTCGGACTGACCGGGCGCAACGGCAGCGGCAAGAGCAGCCTGCTCGCGCTGATCGCCGGCGAACTGGCCGCCGATGCGGGCGACTTCGCGCGCCCGCGCGACTGGGTGCTCGCGCACGTGCGCCAGCAGGCCGAGGCGCACGCGCACTCGGCGCTCGACCACGTACTCGACGGCGACGTGGAGTTCCGCCGCCTCGAGCGCGGACTCGTCGAGGCGGAAGCCGCGCACGATGCGGCGCGCCAGGCCGGCCTGCACGATCGCTTGCACGCAATCGGCGGCTACGCCGCGCGCGCCCGCGCGGGAGAACTGCTGCACGGGCTCGGCTTCGCGCCCGGCGACGAGGCGCGCGCGGTGGCCGAGTTCTCCGGCGGCTGGCGCATGCGCCTCAACCTCGCCCAGGCCCTGATGTGCCGCTCCGACCTGCTCCTGCTCGACGAGCCGACCAACCACCTCGACCTCGACGCCGTGCTCTGGCTCGAGGACTGGCTGCGCGGCTACGAAGGCACGCTCGTCGTGGTTTCGCACGACCGCGAGTTCCTCGATCGCGTCGTCACCCACGTGTTGCACATCGCCGATGCGGATGCGGAACTGTTCGCCGGCAGCGTGAGCGCGTTCGAACGCAGGCGTGCCGAACGCCTCGCCCAGCGGCAGGTCGCGCACGAACGCCAGCAGCGCGAGCGCGCGCGCCTGCAGCGCTTCGTCGACCGCTTCAAGGCCAAGGCGACCAAGGCGAAACAGGCGCAGAGCCGCGTCAAGGCGCTCGAACGCATGACCGAAATCGCCGCGGTGCGGGTCGAATCCGGCATCGAATTCGAATTCGCCGCGCCCTGCGCCCTGCCCGACCCGTTGCTCGGCCTGGACGACGTCGCGGTCGGCTACGGCGAACGCCGCGTGGTCGAGCGCGTGCGGCTGTCGCTGCGCCCGGGCGACCGCGTCGGCTTGCTCGGCGCGAACGGCGCCGGCAAGTCGACCCTGATCAAGACGATCGCCGGCACGCTACCGGTGCTGGCCGGCGAGCGGCGCGTGAACAAGGGACTGGCGATCGGTTATTTCGCCCAGCACCAGGTCGAGCAGCTCGACGCGGAAGCGACGCCGGTGCAACACCTGCTGCGCCTCGACCGCGCGCTCGGCGAGCAGGCCGCGCGCGACTTCCTCGGCACGTTCGGCTTCAGCGGCGAGCGCGCGCTCGCCGACGTCGCCGGCTTTTCCGGCGGCGAGAAGGCGCGCCTCGCGCTCGCGCTGATCGTGTTCGAACGACCCAACCTGCTGCTGCTCGACGAGCCCACCAACCACCTCGACATCGATACGCGCGAGGCACTCGCCGAAGCGCTGCAGGATTTCGCCGGCGCCGTCGTGCTCGTCGCGCACGACCGCGGCCTGCTGCGCGCAGTCTGCGACGACTACCTGCTCGTGCAGGGTGGCCGCGTGCAACCCTTCGACGGCGATCTCGACGACTACGCGCGCCTCGTGCTCGCCGGCACGCGGGCACCGGCGACGCCGGCTGGCGCGGGCGGTGATTACCGGCGTGATGCGCGACGCGACCGCGCCGAACAGCGTGCACGCGTCGCCCCGCTGAAGAAGGAGATCGCACGCATCGAACGTGAACTCGCCGCGCTCGAGGGCGAGCGCGCCGGCCTCGAACGCGAACTCGCCGACCCTGCGCTGTACGCCGCCGGTGGCAGCGAGGTCGCGGAACGCGTCCGCCGCCAGGGTCGGCTCGCACGGGAAATCGAAGCGCTCGAGCACGCCTGGCTCGAAGCGAACGCGGCTCTCGAGACCGCCGGCGCGGACTAGGCGTCGATCCGTCCGGCGCAGCGATTGCGGCTGCCGGCGCGCCGATCGCGAGATGGTCGCGCGCGCCCCGCAAGCCTTGCGCCCGACGAGGCGGCGTTTTCCTGCATGGCCTTATTTTTCGTCGCCTGCCCCCCATCCCCCATCCCCCATCGGTCATGGGTCGCCGGCGCTTGACGGGAGGTTTTTAGGTGTTATAGTTAACTACAACACTAGTTCATAGATGCCTCCCGGAGGCTGTCATGCGCAACCATCGTACGAACCCGTTGATGCGGTTGGCCACCAGGGCCCTGCCCCGTCGCGGAATCCAGCTCCTCTGCCTCGCCTTCGCACTGGCCATGACGGGCACGGCGATCGCCTACCTGTCCGGCGGCGCCGCAGCCGGTGCCGGCACGGCCGATGCGCCGGGGCAGGCGGATGCGCAGGCGACCCCGGTGCTGTTGCCGACCGTCGTCGTCCGTGCCGAGCCGGAGATCCCCACCCTCGCCACGATCACCGTGCGCGCCGCGGACTCGAACCCCGACACGCCACGCGCCCCGGCGAAGCCGCGCTTCCTGCCGGTCCACGCGGTCACTTCGTTCGCCTCGGCCGGCTCGGCCGGAGCGGGTTTCGGCATGCCCTACTATTCCTTCGGCAAGCCCCTGCGCCACGGCACCGAGGAATGACGCTGATGAGCATCGCCTGGAACGATTCGACGCCGATCTACCGCCAGCTGCGCGACCGCGTGGTGGCGATGATCCTCGACGGCGTCCTCAAGCAGGGCGACCCGCTGCCCTCGGTACGCCAGGTCGCCGGTGATTTCCAGATCAATCCGATCACCGTGTCCAAGGCCTACCAGGAACTGGTCGACGAAAATCTGGTGGAAAAGCGGAGGGGACTTGGCATGTACGTCACCGAAGGCGCGCGCGACGCGCTGCTGAAATCCGAGCGCGAACGCTTCCTGCGCGAGGAATGGCCGACGCTGTCGGCGCGCCTCGACCGCCTCGGCCTGAGCCTCAGGGACCTGATGGCGGCGCTCGGCAAGGAGGAAAGCCGATGAGCGCGATCGTCCAGGCCCGCGGGCTGAGCAAGAGCTACGGCACGACCAAGGCGCTCGACGCGGTCGATTTCGAGATCGACGCCGGCCGCATCGTCGGCCTGATCGGCCCGAACGGCGCGGGCAAGACCACGGCGCTGAAGGCGATCCTCGGCCTGACCGATTACGAGGGCAAGCTCGAGGTACTCGGCCTCGACCCGCACACGCAGCGCACGCGGCTGATGGAACAGGTCTGCTTCATCGCCGACGTCGCGGTGCTGCCGCGCTGGCTGCGCGTGCGCGAGGCGATCGAGTTCGTCGGCGGCGTGCACCCGCGCTTCTCGCGCGAGAAGTGCCTCGCCTTCCTCTCGCACACGAAGATCGGCCAGGGCATGCGCGTGCGCGAACTGTCCAAGGGCATGATCGTGCAGCTGCACCTCGCACTGGTGATGGCGATCGACGCGAAACTGCTCGTCCTCGACGAGCCGACCCTCGGCCTCGACATCCTCTACCGCAAGGCGTTCTACGAGAGCCTGTTGTCGGACTACTTCGACGAGCAGAAGACGATCATCGTGACGACCCACCAGGTCGAGGAGATCGAGCACATCCTGACCGACCTCATGTTCATCCGGAACGGCAAGCTCGTGCTCGCCGCGACGATGGACGAAGTCGGCGATCGCTACGCCGAGGTGATGGTCAACCCGGACAAGGCCGAGATCGCGCGGGCGCTCAAGCCGCTCAACGAACGGCAGGTCTTCGGCAAGTCGATCTTCCTGTTCGACGGCGTCGAGCGCAGCCGCCTCGCCGAACTCGGTGAATTGCACAAGCCCAGCGTCGCCGACCTGTTCGTGGCGACGATGAAAGGAACCTACGCATGAAGACCCTCCCCCTCCTCGTCAAGCGCGAATACTGGGAACATCGCGGCGGCTTCCTGTGGACGCCGGTGTGGGTCACCGGCATCACCCTGCTGCTCACCGTGCTCGGCCTGGTCACCGCGGAGGTGTTCCGCAGCCGCGCGGACGTGCGGGTCGGCTTTTCGCTCGACATGCTGCGCCAGGACATCGATGCGAAGGACTGGGCCAATGCCGGCTACGGGCTCGACGTCGTGCAGTTCGTGTTCGGCGCGCTGCCGTGCATCGGCCTGTTCTTCGTGCTGTTCTTCTACCTGCTAGGCACGCTCTACGACGACCGTCGCGACCGCAGCGTGCTGTTCTGGAAATCACTGCCGGTGTCGGACCTCGCGACGGTCGCGTCGAAGGCGCTGTCGGCGATGTTCGTCGCGCCGCTGATCGCGCTCGCGGTGTCGACGCTCGCCTACCTCGCGTTCCTCGTCATCGTCGGCACCTGGCTGTCGCTGCACGGGCTCAACGTGCTGCCGGCGATCGCCGCCTCGCACCCGTTCCGCACCGCGTGGCGCATGCTGCTCACGATCCCGGTCGACGCGCTGTGGGCGCTGCCGGCGATCGGCTGGCTGATGTTCTGGTCGGCGTGGGCGCGCAGCAAGCCGTTCCTGTGGGCGGTGATGCTGCCGATCCTCGTCGTATTCGCCAATTGGTGGATCGGCGTGCTCGGTGGCCCGCATTTCGCCGGCGTGCTCGACGTCGCGAAGATCGTCGGACGGCTTCTGCTCAGCGTCATGCCGGGCGGCTGGATGAGCCTCGACGCGGCGGGCATGGCACGCGACTGGATGCCCGGCCACGGCAGCAGCGGCAGCGAAGGCCTGCTCGCCCCGGAACGCCTGCTCGACGTGCTGGCCTCGGCCAACCTGTGGATCGGCGTCGCCGGCGGCCTCGTCCTGCTCGCCGCGGCGGTCCGGCTGCGCGGTCGCCGCATCGAAGTGAACGTCTGAGGCGCCGGATCGCTGGAACGGAAAAGGGCCGCTTGCGCGGCCCTTTTCTTTTTCCTGCGAATGCAGCGCGATCAGTGCACGGTGTCGTTGAGCACCTTGTACTTGTTGGCGCCGTCGGCCTGCAGGCCCGCCTGCTGCAGGTCGAGCGTGCCGACCAGCCAGAAACGCACGATGTCGCGGCCGATGCGGCGCACGACGGCGGCGGCGTCGCCACTCACGTAGATCACGTCTCCGCTCTTGAGCTTGGCCGGCTCGATCGTTTCGCTGATCGCATGGCCGTCGTTGAGGCTCTTCTCGAGCGACGTGCGCGCCGGCGAGCCGTCGGCCGGTTCACGCGCCGTCAACGAGGCCGCACCGGCGGCGAATTCCTTGCGCAGCGTACCTTCGCCGCGCACCGCCGACAGCACCTGGTAGCGGTTGGTCGCGAGCGGCTTCAGTTCGGAGCGGCGCACGTCGATGTCGCCATCGAGCCAGTACAGCGCGAGGCGACGACCTTCGCGACGCGTGACCGCGCGCACCGGACCGTCGACGTAGAGGGTGTCGCCCGACTGCAGCGCGGCGACGCTGAGGTTGCCGTCGGCGCTGCGGCCGTCGTTGAGCGTCTTCTCGAAGCGGGCGCGGATCGCATCGGCGTCGTCCGCCGGCGCAGCCTTCGGTGCCGCCGCGACGGCTGCGGGAGCCGCGGCAGCCGGCGCCTGCGTCGCAGCACGCGCAGCGGCCGCTTCGGCCTCGGCGCGCGCCTTCGCGGCTTCCGCCTCCGCACGGGCCTTCTCGGCCTCGGCGCGACTCTTCTCGAGCTCGGCTTCCGCCTTCGCCTTCTCGGCCTCGGCCTTGACCCGCTCGGCCTCGGCCTTCGCCTTCGCGGCCTCGGCCTTCGCCTTCTCCGCGTCGGCCTTGCTCGTCTCGGCGACCTTCGGCGCGGCGGCGGCCGCCGCGGCCTTGCTCTCGACGCGCACGAGCACGTTCTCGTAGAAACCCTCGCGCAGAACCACGTCGGCATTGCCGCCCGCCTTGACCTTGGCCGCGATCTTCGCGTGCCACTCGGCCGGCGCGGTGATCACCAGCCTGCTGCCCGACGCCGCGGCCTGCTTGCCGAGCGCGGCGAGCGCCGCATCCGCCTTGCCGCTCTGGAAGTTGGCGCCGCTGATGTCGGTGTTCTCCTGCGCGTATGCGCTGCCGGCGGCCATCAGCGCCGAGGCGAGGATCAGTTTCTTCAACATGTCAAAAACTCCAATCAGTGCTCGTCTTGGGAAATCCGGTGGGCACGCGCTCGGCTCGGCGGTCCGCTCGGTCGGGACTTCGATCGAAACTCCCCTGCGACCGGTCGCCGCCATGCGTTCCTTCGCGGCCAGTGCTTCCCGTCAAACGACGCAGTCTGCTGAGCGGTTCGTCGCAGCGGCATGTGCCGTTCGCCACGCCCGCCCCCACCTTTACCTTTCTTGTCAGCCGCCGGCGGAGCCGCCGTGGATGCCGCCCTTGGCCAGCGCGGCCGGATCGAGCAGTTGCTCGAGCTTCTTGCGCGGCAGCCCGGTCGTCTCGAGCGCGACGTCGATGATCGGCCGGCCTTCCTTGTAGGCCTGCTTCGCCGTCGCCGCGCCCTTGTCATAGCCGATCACCGCGTTGAGCGCCGTGACCAGGATCGGATTCTTGTCCAGCGCTTCCTTGATCTTGTCCTCGCGCACCTTGAAGCCGGCGATCGCCTTGTCGGCGAGCAGGCGCGAGGCGTTGGCGAGCAGTTCCACCGACTGCAGCAGGTTCAGCGCGACCACGGGCAGCATCACGTTGAGCTGGAAGTTGCCGCTCTGCCCGGCGATCGTGATCGTCGTGTCGTTGCCGATCACCTGCGCGCAGACCATCGCCATCGCTTCGGGGATCACCGGGTTGACCTTGCCCGGCATGATCGACGAGCCCGGCTGCAGCGCGGGCAGCTCGATCTCGCCGAGGCCGGCGAGCGGGCCGGAATTCATCCAGCGCAGGTCGTTGGAAATCTTCATGAGCGTGCAGGCGAGCGTCTTCAGCTGTCCCGACAGCTCGACCGCCGCATCCTGCGAACTGATGCCTTCGAAATAATTGTCGGCCGACTCGAACTTCACGCCGGTGAGCTTGGCGAGCTCGGCCGCCACGCGCGGGCCGAGCTGCGCATCGGCATTGATGCCGGTACCGACCGCGGTGCCGCCCTGCGGCAGCTTGCGCACGCGCTCGAGCGCGTCCAGCAGGCGTTCGATGCCCGAGCGGATCTGCGCGGACCAGCCGCCGAGTTCCTGCCCGAACGTGACCGGCATCGCGTCCATGAGATGGGTACGGCCCGTCTTGGCGACCTTGCGCAGTTCCTTCGCGCGCTGGTCGATCGTCTTCCTGAGGTGCGCCAGCGCGGGCAGCAGCTTCTCGCTGACCGTGAGCGCGGCGCTGACCTGGATCGCGGTCGGGATCACGTCGTTGGACGACTGGCCATTGTTGACGTCGTCGTTCGGATGCACCTTGGTGCCGGCGGCGGCGCACAGGTGGGCGATGACCTCGTTGGCATTCATGTTCGACGAGGTGCCCGAACCGGTCTGGAACACGTCGATGGGAAAATGCGCGTCGAATTCGCCCGCCGCGACGCGTTGGGCGGCCTTGCGGATCGCCTTCGCGCTCGTCTTCCTGAGGTGGCCGAGGTCGGCGTTCGCCTGTGCCGCGGCCGACTTGATCAGGCCGAGCGCGCGGATGAACTCGCGCGGCATCGTCAGGCCGGAGATCGGGAAATTGTCGACCGCGCGCTGGGTCTGCGCGCCATAGAGCGCGTCGGCAGGCACCTTCAGCTCGCCCATGCTGTCGCGTTCGATCCGGTACTGGCTCATCGAGGTTTCCGCTGCGGAAAATGGAATCGCCGATTATAGCGGGTCGTCGGGACCGCCGCCGGGCGGCCACGGCGCCGACGATGGTCGCGTCGGCCGGCACGCCACCGAATGCTACAATTGCCGGCCGTCCCACCCGACCGGCACATGCTGCAGAACCTGCTCTACGTCGGCGCGGCGCTGCTCCTCGTGCTGCTCAACGGCTTCTTCGTCGCCGCCGAGTTCGCGCTCGTCAAGCTGCGCCAGACCCAGGCCGCGACCCTCGCCGCCAGCCAAGGCTGGCGCGGACGCCTGCTCGCCGACGTGCACGGCCGTCTGGACGCCTATCTCTCCGCCTGCCAGCTCGGCATCACGCTCGCCTCGCTCGGCCTCGGCTGGATCGGCGAGCCGGCCTTCGCGCGCCTGCTCGAGCCGCTGTTCGCGCGCCTCGGCATCGGTCCGGAAACGACCGCCGTGGTCGCGCTGGTGATCGCGTTCACGCTGATTTCCTACCTGCACATCGTGCTCGGCGAACTCGCGCCGAAATCGATGGCGATCCGCCGCCCGGAGCGCTACTCGCTGTTCACGGCCGCGCCCCTGTACGCGTTCTACTGGCTCATGTACCCGGCGATCTGGCTGCTCAACGCGAGCGCGAACCGCATGCTCGCCCTGTTCGGCCTCGGCGCCGCCGGGCATGCCGACGACGAGCATCACTACTCGCGCGAGGAACTGCGCCTGATCGTGCACGCCAAGCACGCCAGCCGCGCCGGCGAGGAGTACTCGATGATGCAGAACGCGCTCGACCTGCCCGAGCTCGTCGTCGGCGACGTGCTGCGCACGCGCGACCAGCTCGCGTCCCTGCGCGACGGCATGGACCGCGAGGCGGTGCTGGCGGAGTTCCGCCGCACCCGCTACAGCCGCTATCCCTGGTTCGAGGCCGACGGCGACCGCGTGCGCGGCGTGCTGCACATGAAGGATCTGCTGGGCGCCATGGCCGAGCACGGCGACGCCACCGACCTCGTCGCCCTGCTGCGGCCGCCGATCCTGCTGCCGCTGCACGCGCCCGTGCTCGACGTGCTCAAGCGCTTCCGCACCGGCGACACGCACCTCGCGCTCGGCATCGAGGAATCCGGGCGCGTCGCCGGTTTCTTCACCCTCGAGGACATCCTCGAGGTGCTCGTCGGCGACATCGAGGACGAACACGCGCGCAGCGGCGGCAGCCTCGCGCCGCGGCCGAAGGGCGCCGAATTCACGATCTCCGGCGGCACGCCGATCTACCGGCTGGAGCGCCTGCTCGAGCGCGACATCGACGCGCCGGCCGACGTCAATTCGGTCGGCGGCCTTATCATCCACCGCCTCGAACGCCTGCCGCTCGAAGGCGAGACGCTCGCCTTCGACGGCTTCGACCTCACCGTGCGCACGATGCAGGGTGCCCGCGCGAAGACGATCCTCGTGCAGCCCCGCATCACCGACACGAACGACCGCAAGGATTCGCAATGAGCCCGACCCTCACCGCCCTGTCGCCGCTCGACGGACGCTACGCCCCCAAGACCGCCGCACTGCGGCCGATCTTCAGCGAATTCGGCCTCATGCTCCGGCGCGTGCAGGTCGAGCTGCGCTGGCTGCTCGCGCTGGCCGACGAGCCGAAGATCGGCGAAGTGCCGCCGCTGTCGACCGCGGCGCGCGCCGCCCTGCTCGCGATCGGCGACGCGTTCTCCGAAGCGGACGGCGAACGCATCAAGGAGATCGAGCGCGCGACCAACCACGACGTCAAGGCGGTCGAGTACTTCATCAAGGAGAAGGTCGCCGGCCAGGCCGAGCTCGCCGCGTCCAGGGAGTTCATCCATTTCGCATGCACCAGCGAGGACATCAACAACCTCGCCTACGCGCTGATGCTGCGCGATGCGCGCGACGGCGTGCTGCTGCCCGCGCTCGATGCGGTGGCCGCGAAACTGCGCGCGCTCGCGCACGAGCACGCCGCGCTGCCGATGCTGTCGCGCACGCACGGCCAGACCGCCTCGCCGACCACGCTCGGCAAGGAGATCGCGAACGTGCTCGCGCGCCTCGAGCGGCAGCGCCGGCAGATCGCCGCGGTGGAGCTGACCGGCAAGATCAACGGCGCGGTCGGCAACTACAACGCGCACGTGGCCGCCTATCCCGAAGTCGACTGGCCCGCGTTCGCGCGCCGCTTCGTCGAGTCGCTCGGCCTCGTGTTCAACCCCTACACCACGCAGATCGAGCCGCACGACTGCGTCGCCGAGATCGGCGACGCGGTGCGCCGCGCGAACACGGTGCTGATCGATTTCGCGCGCGACGCATGGGGCTACATCTCGCTCGGCTATTTCCGCCAGCAGCTCAAGGCCGGCGAAGTCGGTTCGTCGACGATGCCGCACAAGGTCAATCCGATCGACTTCGAGAATGCCGAAGGCAACTTCGGCCTCGCCAATGCGCTGTTCGAGCATTTCAGCGCGAAGCTGCCGATCAGCCGCTGGCAGCGCGACCTCACCGACTCCACCGTACTGCGCGCGCTGGGCACGGCGTTCGGCCACACGCAGGTCGCGCTCGACGCGCTGCAGCGCGGCCTCGGCAAGCTCAACGCATCGCCGGACCGCCTCGCCGCCGATCTCGACGCGAGCTGGGAAGTGCTCGCCGAGGCGGTGCAGACGGTCATGCGCCGCCACGGCCTGCCCGAACCGTACGAACAGCTCAAGGCGCTCACCCGCGGCCAAGGCATCACGCGCGATGCGCTGCGCGATTTCGTCGGCGGGCTCGACCTGCCGGCCGACGCGAAGCAGCGCCTGCTCGCGCTCGAGCCCGGCAGCTACGTCGGGCTCGCGTCCGAGCTCGCGCGCGGGATCTGATCGATGGGCCACGTGCGCGCGCGCCTGCGGAGCGATCCGATGAAGATCGAGGTCCGGGCCCGCGCCAACCAGCCGCTCGGCATGTCGCCGGCGACGTTCCTGCGCGACTACTGGCAGAAGCAGCCGCTGCTCGTGCGCGGCGCGTTTCCCGGGTTCTCCAGCCCGGTCGCACCCGACGACCTCGCCGGACTCGCCTGCGAGGAGTCGGCGCTTTCGCGTATCGTCGTCGAAACGCCGGTGCGCGCGCGCGCGCAAGGTCGCGGCGGCGATACGCCCGCGCGCAGCCGCTGGGAGCTGCGCACCGGCCCGTTCGACGAGGCCGAGTTCGCGAAGCTGCCGAAGACGCACTGGACCCTGCTCGTGCAGGACGTCGACAAGTGGGATGCCGAGGTCGCCGCGCTGCTCGACGCGTTCGCATTCCTGCCGCGCTGGCGCATCGACGACGTCATGATCAGCTATGCCGAGGACGGCGGCTCCGTCGGCGCGCACGTCGACCAGTACGACGTGTTCCTGCTGCAGGGTCTCGGCCGCCGGCGCTGGCAGATCAGCACCGACCCGGCCGCACCGACCGCGTTCCGCGACGACGTCGAACTCAAGCTGCTCGCCGAATTCACGCCGACGCACGAGTGGACGCTCGAACCCGGCGACATGCTCTACCTGCCGCCCGGCGTGCCGCACCACGGCGTCGCGCTCGGCGCCTGCATGACCTATTCCATCGGCATGCGCGCGCCGTCGCAGTCCGATCTCCTCGGCGACTTCGTCGACCACCTGATCGAGACTCTGCCCGAGGAGGCGCGCTATGCCGACGACGACCTCGCCCCGGCCAACGGCGACGGCGAGATTGACGAGGCGGCGATCGCGCGCGTGGTGCGGGCGATGCCATGGTTGCGGATCGGGGACGATGGCGCGGGCGGACCGAAGCATGCGGGCCGCGTAGACCGCGAACGGGAGACCGGCGGCTGTTCGGGGAGCGTTTCCGCGTCCTCGCTTCGTACGTGGTTCGGCAAATTCATCACGCGCTACCGCGCCGCGCAGATCGCCGCGCCGCCACCGCGGCGGCTCGGCGACGCGGCGTTCCGGCGTGCGATCGCCGGCGGCGCGCGCGTGCTGCGCAATCCCTGGTCGCGCTGTGCCTGGATGCGCGAAGGCCGTGGCGCGCGGCTATTCGTCGCCGGCGAGGCGTATCCGTGTTCGCTGGCCCTCGCACGCGCGCTCGGCGGCGACCGGGCGCCGACGCTCGACGGCACGACCGACCCGCGTGACCTCGCGCTGCTGCGCACGCTCGTCGACGCCGGCCATTTCGTGCTCGCGCGCACGCCGCGCAAGGGTGGACGTCCATGAACGCACCGACGATCCGTGACGATTTCCGCGTGGAGCCCGCCTCCTGGGATGCCGACTTCGACGACCTGCGCAGCGTGCGCGAACAGGTGTTCGTGGTCGAACAGGCGGTGCCGCGCGAGGACGAGATCGACGAACAGGACCCGAAATCGCGCCACGTGATCGCGCGCGACGCGGACGGCCGCGCGATCGGCACGGGCCGCCTGACCCCGGCCCATGCGATCGGCCGCGTCGCCGTGCTCGTCGACTGGCGCGGGCGCGGCGTCGGCCAGGCGATCATGCGCGTCCTGCTCGAGCAGGCGCGCGCGCTCGGCTATCCGGCGGTCGAGCTGCACAGCCAGGCGCATGCGATCCCGTTCTACGCCGCGCTCGGATTCCACGCCGAAGGCGAACCGTTCATCGAGTGCGGCATCCCGCACCAGGCGATGCGCCTGGATCTCGAGGCCGGCGCGCCACGCGAACAGCGGCCGCTCGCGCCCGTGCCCGAAGCGCGCCTGCTCGTGGTCGAGGACCGCGAACAGGCGCTCACGGCGGTCGCCGAACTGCTCGCCGACGCGAAGTACGAACTGGCGATCTACACGCGCGACCTCGACGCGGCACTGTTCGACGTCGCCGCGTCGCTGGACGCGATCAAGCGCGTCGCGATGTCGGGTCGCCATGCGCGGATCCGCATCCTCGTGCAGGACCCGCGCAAGGCGGTGCTCGACGGCCATCGCCTCGTCGCGCTCGCGCAGCGCCTGCCGAGCACGATCGCGATCCGCACGCCGGTCGAGGAGCAGGACCTGCAGTATCCGGCTGCCTTCCTGCTCAACGACCGCCGCGGCTACCTGTTCCGGCCGCTCGGCAACCGGCTCGAAGGCGAAGGCTCGACCTACGCACCGGGACGGCACGCGCAGCTCGTCGCGCTGTTCGACCAGATCTGGGAGCGCTCGGTGCCGGGCGAGGACCTGCGCGTGCTTGCGATCTGAACGCAAAGCCCCACGTGGGCACGTGTGCAGCTGCAACAAACCCGCCTGAACGGGCTATACTTCCGACGTTGTGCCGACGGGTCGAGCAACGGCCACGGCGGGCACACCCCGAGGCGCGCAACCGCGCGCTTTTTCGTCTGCATGGTGGCAGCGTGAGCGCAAATCCTTCCCAGCCCAGCCTACTCCAGCAATTCCAGGCGACTTCGCCGATTTCCGGCGGCAACGCCACGTTCGTCGAGGACCTGTACGAGTCGTGGCTGGCCGATCCTGCGAGCGTCGGCACGGGCTGGCAGGCCTATTTCGCTTCGCTCAAGGGCCGCGAGGCCGGCGACGTGCCGCACTCGGCCGCGATCGCACGCATCGAGGCCGCGCAGAAGCTCGGCCCGCGCGCCGCGGCCCCGCTGGCCGCGGTCGCCGGCGGCGACGCACCGTCGCAGAAGCAGGCCGGCGTGCTCAAGCTCGTCACGGCCTACCGTTCGCGTGGCCACCTCGCCGCGCGGCTCGATCCGCTCGACATGGAACACGCGTTCCCGGACGCCGACCTCGAGGCGATTGGCCTGCTGCCGCGCCCGGCGGCCCCCGACCTCGACCCGGCCTTCCACGGCCTCTCGGCCGCCGACCTCGACAGCGAATTCAGCACCGGCTCGCTCGCCGGCCCGCAGCGCCTCAAGCTGCGCGACCTCGTCGCGCGCCTGAAGGCGACCTACGCCGGCAGCATCGGCGCCGAGTTCATGCACATCTCCGACGTCGAGCAGCGCCAGTGGGTGCACGAGCAGCTCGAGCGCGCGGCCGGCAACTACGGGCTCGACGCCGCGGACAAGAAGCGCGTGCTCGAGAAGCTCGTCCAGGCCGACGGCCTCGAGCGCTACCTGCACACCAAGTACGTCGGCCAGAAGCGCTTCTCGCTCGAAGGCGGCGACAGCCTGATCCCGTTGCTCGACGAGCTGATCCGCCGCGGCGGTGCCGACGGCATGAAGGACATGGTCATCGGCATGGCCCACCGCGGCCGCCTGAACGTGCTCGTCAACGTGCTCGGCAAGTCGCCGCAGAAGCTGTTCGCCGAGTTCGACGGCAAGTTCGACCATCCGGACGACCCGGCCCACTCCGGCGACGTGAAGTACCACATGGGCTTCAGCGCGGACGTGAAGACGCCCGGTCGCACGGTGCACCTCGCGCTCGCGTTCAACCCGTCGCACCTGGAGATCGTCAACCCGGTCGTGTGCGGCTCGGTGCGCGCGCGCCAGACGCATCGCCGCGACACGGCGCGCGAGCACGTCGTGCCGGTGCTCATCCACGGCGACGCCGCCTTCGCGGGCCAGGGCGTCAACATGGAACTGCTCAACATGTCGCAGGCGCGCGGCTTCGCGGTCGGCGGCTCGATCCACGTCGTGGTCAACAACCAGGTCGGCTTCACGACGTCGAACCCGCACGACGCGCGCTCGACGCTGTATTGCACCGACGTCGCGAAGATGGTCAATGCGCCGGTGTTCCACGTCAACGGCGACGACCCGGAAGCCGTGCTGTTCGTCGCGCGCCTCGCGTTCGACTATCGCCAGAAGTTCAAGCGCGACGTGGTCATCGACCTCGTCTGCTACCGCCGCCACGGCCACAACGAGGCGGACGAGCCGGCCGCGACGCAGCCGCTCATGTACCAGCTCATCCGTGCGCGCAAGACCGCGCGCGAGCTGTACGCGCAGAAGCTGGTCGCCGAGGGCGTGATCGCCGAGGGCGATGCGCAGCAGCTCGTCGACGCGTACCGCGCCAAGCTCGAGGCCGGCACGCCGATCGCCGAGCTCGATCCGGGGTTCAAGGACGAGTTCGCGGTCGACTGGCGCCGCCACGTCGGCGCCAAGCTGTCGCAGGCGGTCAAGACCGGCGTCGCCAAGGACGCGCTCGCCGCGCTCAACCGCACGATCCTGACCCTGCCGCAGGGGCTCACGCTGCAGCCGCGCGTCGCGAAGATCTACGAGGACCGCCTGAAGATGGCCGCGGGCGAGCAGCCGATGGACTGGGGTTTCGCCGAGAACCTCGCCTACGCTTCGCTGATCGCCGACGGCTGCGACCTGCGCCTGGTCGGCCAGGATTCGGGGCGCGGCACGTTCTTCCATCGCCACGCGGTGCTGCACGACCAGCGCAGCGGCGGCGAGTACGTGCCGTTGTCGCGCGTGCGCGCGGACGCCGACGTCACCATCATCGACTCGCTGCTCAGCGAGGAAGCGGTGATGGCCTACGAATACGGCTACTCCACCGCGCAGCCGAACACGCTCGTGCTGTGGGAAGCGCAGTTCGGCGACTTCGCCAACGGCGCGCAGGTGGTCATCGACCAGTTCATCTCGTCCGGCGAAGCGAAGTGGGACCGCCTGTCCGCGCTCGTGCTGCTGCTGCCGCACGGCTACGAAGGCCAGGGACCGGAGCATTCGTCCGCGCGCCTGGAGCGCTACCTGCAGCTGTGCGCGCTCGACAACATGCAGGTGTGCGTGCCCACCACGCCGGCGCAGATGTTCCACCTGCTGCGCCGGCAGATGCTGCGCGACTGCCGCAAGCCGCTGATCGTGATGACGCCGAAGTCGCTGCTGCGCCACAAGCTCGCGGTGTCCTCGCTCGACGAGCTCGCCAACGGCGGCTTCCAGCTCGCGATCGGCGACACGACCGCCAAGAAGGGCGCGAAGGTGCGCCGCGTCGTGCTCTGCTCCGGCAAGGTCTACTACGACCTCGTCGAGGACGCGGCCAGGCGCGGGATCGACGACGTCGCGATCGTGCGCGTCGAGCAGCTCTATCCGTTCCCGCGCACCGAAGTCGCCGCGGAACTCGCCAGGTATCCGGCCGCGCAGGACGTGGTCTGGTGCCAGGAGGAGCCGATGAACCAGGGCGCGTGGTACCAGATCCAGCATCACCTCAACAAGGTCGTCGGACCGAAGCAGAACCTGCTGTACGCGGGCCGTGCGCGCTCGCCCGCGCCGGCGGCCGGCCACCTGTCCACGCACGCGGCCGAACAGGCGGCGCTGCTCGAACAGGCGCTCGTCGCACCGGCCGGCACCGACAGCATCGCGGAGTAAACCCCCTCTCCCGGCGGGAAGGGCTCGAGAAAAATTTCCAAGGACAAATCCACCATGGCCACCGAAGTCAAAGTCCCCGTCCTGCCCGAGTCCGTCTCCGACGCGACGATCGCGACCTGGCACAAGAAGCCCGGCGATGCGGTCAAGCGTGACGAGAACCTGGTCGACCTCGAGACCGACAAGGTCGTGCTGGAAGTGCCGGCGCCGGCCGACGGCGTGCTCAAGGAGATCAAGTTCGACACGGGCGCGACGGTGACCAGCCAGCAGGTGCTCGCGATCCTCGAGGAAGGCGCGGCGGCGGCCGCGGCACCGGCTGCGAAGCCCGCGGAGCCGGCGAAGGCGGAAGCGCCGAAGGCCGCCGCGGCACCCGCGCCCGCGCCGGCGAAGTCGGCCGATCTCTCGCCCGCGGGCCAGCGCGTCGCGACCGAGAACAAGCTCGACCCGTCGCAGGTCGCCGGCACCGGCCGCGACGGCCGCGTGACGAAGGAAGACCTCGTCAACTTCATGCGCTCCGGTTCGCCGGCGGCGACCCCTGCCCCGGCCGCGCCCGCCGCGAAGCCGACGCCGGGCGCGCGCCCGGAAGAGCGCGTGGCGATGACGCGCATGCGCGCGAAGATCGCCGAGCGCCTGATGCAGTCGAAGAACTCGATCGCGATGCTGACCTCGTTCAACGAGATCAACCTCGCCAAGGTCAGCGCGATGCGCAAGGAGCTCGGCGAGCCGTTCGAGAAGGCGAACGGCATCAAGCTCGGCTTCATGAGCTTCTTCGTCAAGGCCGCGTGCGAGGCGCTCAAGCGCCACCCGATCATCAACGCCTCGGTCGACGGCAGCGACATCATCTATCACGGTTACCAGGACATCTCGGTCGCGGTGTCGACCGACAAGGGCCTGGTCACGCCGGTGCTGCGCGACGCGCAGAACATGAGTTTCGCCGAGATCGAGAAGGCGATCGCGACCTACGCGAAGAAGGCGCGCGAAGGCGGCCTCACGCTCGATGACCTCCAGGGTGGCACGTTCACGATCACCAATGGCGGCACGTTCGGTTCGCTGTTCTCCACCCCGATCGTCAATCCGCCGCAGAGCGCGATCCTCGGCATGCACACGATCAAGGAGCGCGCGATCGTCGAGAACGGCCAGGTCGTCGCCGCGCCGATGATGTACGTCGCGATCAGTTACGACCACCGCATCATCGACGGCAAGGATGCGGTGCTGTTCCTCGTCGACATCAAGAACCAGCTCGAGAATCCGCACAAGATGCTGCTGGGGCTGTAAGCCCAGACAGCATCGGGAATCGGGAATTGGGAATCGGGAATCGAAGGCGCCGAGGCGCCATGGCCCGCCTCCCATTCCCCATTCCCCATTCCCCACTCCCGCAGAGCGAATGAAATGAGCGACCAGAACTTCGACGTCATCGTCATCGGCGGCGGCCCCGCCGGCTATCACGCCGCCATCCGCGCCGCGCAGCTCGGCCTCAAGACCGCCTGCATCGACGCCTGGACCGGCGCCGACGGCAAGGCCGCGCTCGGCGGCACCTGCCTCAACGTCGGTTGCATCCCGTCGAAGGCGCTGCTCGATTCGTCCAAGCAGTTCTGGAACCTGACCCAGCACTTCGACGTGCACGGCATCACGACCAAGGACGCGGCGATCGACGTCAAGACGATGGTCGGCCGCAAGGACAAGATCGTGAAGCAGTTCACCGGCGGCGTCGCGATGCTGTTCAAGCAGAACAAGATCGCCTCGTTCCTCGGCAAGGGCAAGCTGCTCAAGGACCGCCAGGTCGAGATCACCGCGCCCGACGGCGGCAAGCAGGTCATCTCCGGCACCAACATCATCATCGCGACCGGCTCGACGCCGATCGAACTGCCGTTCGCCAAGTTCGACGGCAAGGCGATCGTCGACAATGCGGGCGCTCTCGCCTTCGACGCCGTGCCCAAGCGCCTCGGCGTGATCGGCGCGGGCGTGATCGGCCTCGAGCTCGGCAGCGTGTGGAAGCGCCTCGGCGCCGACGTCACGGTGATCGAAGCGCTGCCGGACTTCCTCGCCGTCGCCGACGCCGACGTCGCCAGGACCGCCGCGCGCGAGTTCGCCAAGCAAGGCCTCAAGATCGAGCTCGGCGCGAAGCTGTCGAAGGCCGAGGTGAAAGGCAACGAAGTCCATCTCTCGTACGCGGGCAAGGATGGCGAGAAGCAGCTCGTCGTCGACAAGCTGCTCGTCGCGGTCGGCCGCCGCGCCTACACCGACGGCCTGCTCGGCGACGGTACCGGCGTCTCGCTCGACGAGCGCGGCCGCGTCGTCGTCGACGAGCACTGCTGGACCGGCGTGGACGGCGTGTGGGCGGTCGGCGACTGCGTGCGCGGCCCGATGCTCGCGCACAAGGGCTTCGAGGAAGGCATCGCGGTCGCGGAGCTCATCGCGGGCAAGGCCGGCCACGTCAACCTCGACACGATCCCGTGGGTGATCTACACCGAACCGGAAATCGCCTGGGTCGGCAAGACCGAAGCTCAGTGCAAGGCAGACAACATCCCGTACAAGACCGGCAGCTTCCCATTCGCGGCGGTCGGCCGCGCGGTCGCGATGAACGAGCCGGCCGGCTTCGTCAAGGTGATCGCGCACGCGGAAACCGATCGCATCCTCGGCTGCCACATCGTCGGCGCGAACGCGTCGGAACTCATCGCCGAATGCGTCGTCGCAATGGAATTCAAGGGCTCCGCCGAGGACCTCGCGCGCATCGTGCACGCGCATCCGACCTTGTCCGAAGCGGTGCACGAGGCGGCGATGTCGGTCGACAAGCGCGCGATCCACAAGGCGAACTGAGTTCACGGGCGAAGTGTCCGGCGGGTCGCGAGGCGCGCAGGATGCCCGGTCCCACCCCGCACGTCGCATCGCAACGGGCGGCGCGGCAGGCGCGAGACTCGATCTTCGTCGCCGCGCCCGCGTCGGTCTTGCATCCAGACGCAATGAAGTCGCTGGCGCGCGCGTTTTCGCCGTCGACGAAGCGCGATGACCCGAGGAACGACGACGGGTTCATCGATCGCGAGGGCATGGCCCGAAAACGTGGCCCGACCCTCGGTGGGACGACGAGGTTATCGACAATGACTTTTCAAGCTGGCTTTTCCGCCTTCCGCATCCGCGACGACCAGTCCGGCTACCGCGCCGGCATCGAGACGATGCGCACCGACGACCTCTCGCCCGGCGAGGTGCTGGTCAAGGTCGCGTACTCGTCGGTCAACTACAAGGACGCGCTCGCCGGCACCGGCAAGGGCAAGATCCTGCGCCGCTTCCCGCTCAATGGCGGCATCGACGTCGCGGGCTATGTCGCCGCCTCGACCGATCCTGCGTTCAAGGAAGGCGACGCGGTGCTCTGCACCGGCTGCGGCCTGTCGGAGACGCGCGACGGTGGCTACGCCGAATACGCGCGCCTCGAATCGAAGTGGACGATTCCCTTGCCCCAGGGGCTGACGCTGCGCGAATCGATGGCGCTCGGTACGGCGGGCTTCACCGCCGCGCTGTCGCTGTTCCAGCTCGTGCGCAACGGCCAGGTGCCGGAGATGGGCCCGATCGTCGTCACGGGCGCGACCGGCGGCGTCGGTGCGCTCGCCATCGACATCCTCACCCGCGCCGGCTTCGAGGCCCATGCGATCACCGGCAAGGTCGAGCAGTTCGACTGGCTGATCGGACTCGGCGCGAAGCAGTGCATCGCACGCGAGGGCCTCTACTGGGGCCAGCGCCCGCTCGAGACGGCGCGCTGGGCCGGCGCGATCGACAACGTCGGCGGCGACATGCTGGCCGGCCTCACCCGCGTGATCCGCCCCTACGGCAACATCGCGAGCTGCGGACTCGCCGCCTCGGCCGACCTCGCGACCACGGTGATGCCGTTCATCATCCGCGGTCTCAGCCTGCTCGGCATCGCCTCGGCCGGCACCGCGCGCGCGATCCGCGACCAGGTCTGGGAGCACCTTGCGACCGACTGGAAACCGGCGCATCTTGCCACCATTGCAAACCGCGAGGTCACCCTCTCGGAGCTGCCCCCGGTTTTCGATACGATGCTCGCCGGTGGCTCCCTCGGCCGGACGGTCGTGAAGGTCGCCTGAGCGGTCTTTGCCGGCAACGCGCCGGCGTCTAGAATGAACCCTTCAACAGGGGAAACTGCAACATGTCCAGAGTACTGATCGTCGACGATTCGCCGTCCCAGCTCGTTGGTATGAAGCGTACCGTCGAGAAGCTCGGTCATCAGGTCATCACCGCGGAAGACGGCGCCGCCGGCGTCGAAGTGGCCAAGCGCGAGCTGCCCGACCTGATCCTGATGGACGTCGTGATGCCGAACCTCAACGGTTTCCAGGCCACGCGCACGATCTCGAAGGATCCGAAGACGAGCCACATCCCGATCATCCTCGTCACGACCAAGGACCAGGACACCGACCGCGTCTGGGGCATGCGCCAGGGCGCCAAGGCCTACGTGACCAAGCCGATCGACGACGCCGAACTCACGCGCGTCATCAAGGAATACCTGCCGGCCGGCTGAGTCCGCACGCCCGCTCCGGGCGCGCAGAACGCACCTGTGTTGGGCGGCGGAAGCCGCGATGCTCCTGCGCACGAGCGCCGGGCTGATCGCGCGCGCCCTGTCGAAGAGCATCGCGACTGCCCGCGCTCCCACAAAAGCACCGCACGCTGCCCCAAGCGGATGCCCGGAGGGCGGAATCCGCCTTTGCAAGCTCGGCGGCTATGGCCTTCGACCTTGGGCCGCCCTACCTCCTGGAGCGCACCCCGTGCGCGACCGTCGCGGCCCGGCACAACGCCACGCTGCGATCGCCCACAGCGTGGGCTCCTACAGGGAACGCCAGGCGTTCATCGTGCGCGGGAGGGCATTGCCGCTGGCGTCGCTCCAGCATCGCGGTGGCATCGAGACAGTTGCTACCACGAAGAACGCGCGTGCTGGTCAAACCACGCGGCGGCGGATCCGGCGCTTGCGCGCCTTGATCCGCCCTACCTGAAGCTCAGGCACGTGGGTCGTAGTCCGGAAATGCGCGCGCGAGCTGCTCGAAGCATTCGCGCTGCTCGTCGGTCTCGGCTCTCGGCGCATGCACGACGAGGGTGACGATCTGGTCGCCGGCGACCTTGCCCGGCCAGCCACGCCCGCGCAGGCGCATCTTGCGCCCGCTATCCGATCCTGCCGGCACGCGCAGCTCGACATCGCCGCCGAGCGTGGGCACCGTGACCGTGGCGCCGAGCGCGGCCTCCCACGGCGACAGCGCGAGCGTGCTGAGCACGTTGTTGCCGTCGAGCGCGAAGACGTCGTCCTCGCGCAGGCCGACCTCGAGGATGAGATCGCCGGGTGGCCCGCCATGGGCGCCGGGCGAACCCTGCCCTGCGAGCCGGATCTGCTGACCCGGCAGGATGCCCGCGGGGATCTTCACCTCGAGCGTGCGTTCGCGGCGGCCGTCGCGCAGGCTGATGCGCTCGCGACCGCCGTGGTACGCCGTGCGCAGGTCGACCGCGACCTGTGCGTGGACGTCGCGACCGCGCCGGGGGCCGGCGCGCCCGCCGCCGCCGCGCCCGCCGAACAGCGATTCGAAGAAGTCGCTGAAGTCGGCGCCCTCCTCGTCGAACGCGGGGCCGTGCTGCCAGTTCGGCGGCGGCCCGCGGAATTCGTCGCCGCCGCGGTACCCGCCCGCGCGCAGCTGGTCGTAGGCGCGCCGGCGCTGCGGATCCTTGAGCGCCTCGTACGCTTCGTTGACCGCCTTGAACTTCTCCTCGGCGCCGCCTTCCTTGCTGACGTCGGGGTGGTATTTGCGCGCGAGCTTGCGGTACGCCGACTTGATCTCGGCGTCGCTCGCGTCGGCTTTCACGCCGAGTGTGTCGTAGTAGTCCTTGAATTCCATCCGTTACCCCGCCAGAACGTGCCTCGTGGACGGTCGCGGTCGAAGCGCTCCGGAACCGCCGGGATGCCGGCGCGTGCACCGGTCGCGTCGACCCGACGGACCGCGCAAAAACGAACGGCCCGCGGACGCGTCCGCGGGCCGGATATCGAAGACCGCGGTGCGCGCGGCCCAGCGTAGCAAAGCCGCGCACTCCGGGGCGCCTTCGCGCCCCGTCGCGTTCAGCCGTTGATCGCGATGCGCCGCGGCGCCGACTGCGCCTTCTTCGGGATCGTGATCTCGACGACGCCATGCTTGCCGCTGGCGCGGATGCCGTCGGCGTCGGCGCTATCGGGCAACACGAAACGACGGTCGAAACGGCCATGTGCGCGCTCGACGCGCGTCGCCTTGGCGCCGTCGGCCAGCGTTTCGGCGGCGCGCTCGCCCTTCAGCGACAGCACGTTCTTGTCCATCTGCACTTCGATCGTGGCCGGATCGACGCCCGGCAGGTCGGCGAGGATGACGAAGCGCTCGGCTTCCTCGCGCACGTCGACGCGCGGGGTCCAGTGCGCTTCGGCCTCGGCCTGCGCAGCCGACTGCCCACCGTTGAAGAAACGATCGAGCGCCTGCTTCGCATGCACGTTGCCGCGCACGAACCAGGGGTTGTAGTGGGTGACGATCATGAGTCTCTCTCCGCGATCCAGGGGCGGCGATTGCCGCGATGGCGGATAGATGGGTTCCGGCAGGATCGATTCAAGAGCGGGCGCCGACGTATGATGCCCGCGATGCGGCGATCCGCCGCGAAATCCCCTGACGAAGAGCATCCAGCCATGACGATCGAGGTCGGCCAGTCCATTCCCGCGGCAACCCTGAACATCCTCGAGGGGGGCGTCCAGACGATCACAACCGCGGAGATTTTCGGCGGTCGCAAGGTCATGCTGTTCTGCGTGCCGGGCGCGTTCACGCCGACCTGTTCGGAGCGACACCTGCCCGGCTTCATCGAGCGTCACGGCGAATTCCGCGCACGCGGCATCGACGTCGCCTGCATCGCGGTCAACGATGCGTTCGTGATGGATGCGTGGGCGAAGGCGCAACAGGTCCCCGAAGGCATGCTCATGCTCGCCGACGGCAATGGCGATTTCACGCGCGCGCTCGGCCTCGAGATGGACGCGACGAAGTACGGCATGGGCATGCGTGGGCGACGCTACGCCTTGTATGCCGAGGATGGCGTGGTGCGGCATCTCGCGGTGGAGGCACCCGGCGAGTTCAGGGTGTCGAGTGCCGAGGCGGTGCTGGGTTGGCTGAAGGCCGAAGGCTGAGGACCCGCGGCGGCGGCACGCGCGGCGCGCGTACCGCCCTACGGAGCTGGGCCGAGTCTCGCAACCTCGTCATTCCCGCGAAAGCGGGAATCCATTTTCGCTTCGTCACCGCAAAAAATCCCCGCTTTCGCGGGATCACGATTCGCCCGGGATGGCCTTGCGGCCGCGCCTCGCCCGATCAGGACTCGGCCGGCGCACCGTCAGTGGCCGCGCCGGTCTCGTCCTCGTCGCCTTCGCCGAGCGAATCGACCTTGACCACGCCGACCAGCGATTCGTCGGGCGGCAGGCGGATCAGGGTGACGCCCTGGGTGTTGCGGCCGACGCGGGCGATTTCCGCCGCGCGCGTGCGCACGAGCGTGCCCTGGTTGGAGATCAGCATGACCTCGTGCGTGTCGTCGAGCAGCGCGGCGCCGACGAGGTTGCCATTGCGCTCGGAGCACTGGATACCGATCACGCCGCGGATGCCGCGCCCCTTGCGTGGATACTTCGACAGCGGCGTGCGCTTGCCGTAGCCGCGCTCCGTCGCGGTCAGCACGCAGGCTTCGGCCGAATCCGCCTCGATGGGCGCGTCGCCTTCGGCCGGCTCGCCCGCGTCGTCGTCGGCCTCGTCCTGTTCGACCGCATGTTCGACCACGAGCAGCGAAACCACCTGCGCGCCATCGGCGAGGCGGATGCCGCGCACGCCGCCTGCGGTGCGTCCCATCGGGCGCACTTCGTCTTCGGCGAAGCGCACGGTGCGGCCGTTCGACGCGAACAGCATGATGTCCTGCGCGCCGTCGGTGATCTGCACGTCGACGAGCGCGTCGCCCTCGTCGAGGTTGATCGCGATCTTGCCGCGCTGCAGCTGGAATTCGAACTCCGGCAGAGGCGTCTTCTTGACCGTGCCGTTGCGCGTGGCGAAGAACACGAAACGCCCCTCGGTGTAGTCGTGCACCGCCTGCACGGCCTGCACCTTCTCGTCCGCCTCGAGCGGCAGCAGGTTCACGATCGGCTTGCCGCGCGCGTTCGGGCCCGCGTCCGGCAGCTTGTACACCTTGAGCCAGAACACGCGACCGGCACTCGTGAACACGAGCAGCGTGTCGTGCGTGTTGGCGATCCACAGGCGCTCGACGAAATCCTCTTCCTTCATGTTCGTCGCCGAGCGGCCCTTGCCACCGCGACGCTGCGCGCGGTAGAGGCTGACCGGCTGGCGCTTGGCGTAGCCCGTGTGCGAGAGCGTGACGACGACGTCCTCGGGCTCGATCAGGTCGAGGATGTCGAGGTCTTCCTGGCTCGCCTGGATCACCGTGCGGCGCGCATCGCCGTACTGCTCCTTCAGCTCGACGAACTCGTCGCGGATGATGCGCAGCAGGACGTCGGGATTCTCGAGGATCTCGATCAGCTTGCCGATCGTCTGCAGCAGGTCCTTGTACTCGTCGCTGAGCTTCTCCTGTTCGAGCCCGGTCAGGCGCGACAGGCGCATCTCGAGGATTTCCTTGGCCTGGATCTCCGACAGCTGGTAACCATCGGCCTTGAGGCCCGCGGCCGGATCGAGGTCCTCCGGGCGCGACGCGTCGGCGCCGGCGGCGGCGAGCAGCGCGCGCACCATGCCCGGCTCCCAGTGGCGCGCGAGCATGCGCTGCTTCGCCTCGTCGGGCGAGGGCGAGGTCTTGATGAGTTCGACCATCTCGTCGATGTTGGCGAGCGCGACGGTGAGGCCTTCGACGATGTGCGCACGCGCACGCGCCTTGCGCAGGTCGAAGATCGTGCGCCGCGTGACGACCTCGCGCCGATGGCGGATGAACGCGTCGAGGATCTCGCGCAGGCCGAGCGTGCGCGGCTGGCCGTCGACGAGCGCGACCATGTTGATGCCGAACGTGACCTGCAGCTGGGTCTGCTGGAACAGGTTGTTGAGCAGCACGTCGGCCGAGGTATCGCGGCGCACTTCGATGACGACGCGCAGGCCGTCCTTGTCCGACTCGTCGCGCAGCTCGGAGATGCCCTCGATGCGCTTTTCCTTGACCAGTTCGGCGATCTTCTCGATCAGGCGCGCCTTGTTGACCTGGAACGGGATCTCGGTGACGACGATCGTCTCGCGGCCGTTGTCGTCGCTCTCGATCTCGCACTTCGCGCGCACGAGGATGCGGCCACGGCCGGTCTTGTACGCTTCGACGATGCCGGCCGAGCCGTTGATGATGCCGGCGGTCGGGAAGTCCGGGCCGGGCACGAGGCGCAGCAGCTCGTCGAAGCCCAGCTCCGGATCGTCGATGAGCGCGATGCAGGCCGACAGGACCTCGGACAGGTTGTGCGGCGGCACGTTGGTCGCCATGCCGACCGCGATGCCGGCGGAGCCGTTGATGAGCAGGTTCGGTATGCGCGTCGGCAATACCGTCGGCTCGAGTTCCTTCTCGTCGTAGTTCGGCTGGTAGTCGATCGTTTCCTTGTCGATGTCGGCAAGCAGCTCCGAGCTGAGCCGCTCGAGGCGGCACTCGGTGTAACGCATCGCCGCCGCTTCGTCGCCGTCGACCGAGCCGAAGTTGCCCTGGCCGTCGATGAGCGTGTAGCGCATCGAGAAATCCTGCGCCATGCGCACGAGCGCGTCGTAGATCGACGAGTCGCCGTGCGGGTGGTACTTGCCCATGACGTCGCCGACCACGCGCGCGCACTTCACGTACGGGCGGTTCCACGTGGTGTTCGATTCGTGCATCGCGTACAGCGTGCGGCGGTGCACGGGCTTGAGGCCATCGCGGACGTCGGGCAGCGCGCGGCCGACGATCACGCTCATCGCGTAGTCGAGATAGCTCTTCCTGACTTCGTCCTCGATGTTGACGCGAATGATTTCTTTGGCCAGCTCAGCCATCCGGGAACCTCAAAAGTCCAATTTCGGGAGGCGCGCACCGCGCCGGAACGCTGCCGTCCGGGGCGCCGGGAACGGCATTCGGCACGGCAGTGGAAGGACCCCGGGGCGAGGTCGTTCCGCGAGCGCGAAAGCAACGTGAAATGATACCACACGGGGGCCGACGAACGGGCGTTTTTTCCCTGATTTCAACGGGACTTAGCGTCGTCGTCGGCGTCCCCGGCAGGGGCCGGCCGGAGCGGCCGGAATATCCAGTATTTGGAGCTGAGGAAATTGACGAGGGCGCCAGCGACCGACCCCGCCGCGACGCCGATCGCCGGCCACTGCCGCACGAGCGGCCAGAGCAGCACGCAGGCCACGTAGGCTCCGTAGTTGAGCGCGAAACCGAACGCCATCGCGACCAGGTAGCGCACGAGCTGGCGCCGCCGGCTGCCGCCGCCGTGTCCGGCGAAGGTGTAGGTGCGATTGAAACCCCAGGTCGTCGTCGCCGCGGCGAGGAACGACACGACGCGCGCGCCGTACGGATTCGCGCCGAGTTCGCGCACGAGGAACTGCACGATGCCCGCATCGACGACGAAGCCGAGTACGCCGCTGACCGCGAACAGGAGGATCTGCCGGCGCAATGCCATCCCGGGCGCCTTCGCGGGCCGCTCAGGCGGCGCCGAACACGGCGGCCATGCGCGCGGTGTCCGGACGCTCGACCACGCCGCGTTCGGTCACGATCGCGTCGATGAGCGCGGCCGGCGTCACGTCGAACACGGGATTCCACGCGCTCGCGCCCTCGACCACGGTGCGCTGTCCCGCGTAGCCGAACAGTTCGTCGGGCGATCGCAGCTCGATCTCGATGTCGCGGCCGCTCGCCGTCGCCATGTCGACCGTCGAAGACGGCGCGACGACCATGAACTTCACGCCATGGTGGCGCGCGGCGATGGCGAGCTGGTAGGTGCCGATCTTGTTCGCGGTGTCGCCGTTCGCAGCGATGCGGTCCGCGCCGACGACGACCCATTGCACCTGCCCCGTGCTCATGAGGTGCGCCGCCGCGGCGTCGGCGACGAGGGTCGCCGGGATCGCATCGCGCAGCAGTTCCCACACGGTCAGTCGCGCGCCCTGCAGCCACGGCCGCGTCTCGCCGGCGAACACGCGCGCGATGCGCTCGGCCGAAACGCCGGCGCGGATCACGCCGAGCGCGGTGCCGAAGCCCGCGGTCGCGAGCGAACCGGTGTTGCAATGGGTGAGCACGCCGCTGCCGGGCGCGATCAGGGCCGCGCCGAGTTCACCCATGCGGCGGTTCGCGGCGAGATCCTCGTCCTGGATCGCCTGCGCCTCCGCGGCGAGTGCGTCCGCATCGGCACCCCGCGCGGCCACGCGCTGCATGCGGTCGAGTGCCCACATGAGGTTCACTGCGGTCGGCCGCGCGGCGCGCAGGCGGGCGAGCGCAGCCGCAAGCCCGGCGCGATCCTGCCGCGCCGCGAGTACGACGCCCCAGGCGGCGGCGATGCCGATCGCCGGCGCGCCACGCACGACGAGGTCACGGATCGCCTGTGCGACCTCGTCCGACGTGCGGCAGTCGACGTACGTCTCCTCGCGCGGCAACAGCCGCTGGTCGAGCAGGCGCAGGCGGTCGCCCCGCCAAAGCACGGCGCGGATCGTGTCGTGGGAACGTTCGGGGGATGGATTCATGCGGCTGCGGCGGCGCGGACTGCGCTGCCTGGTCATATCGGCGGGGGAAACGAGGTTAGCAGCGCAGCGCTCCGCGCTCCAGATGCCGCCGCGGCTAGAACAAGCTGCCCTGCAGCGGCCGCGCCGGCCCGCCAAGGCGCGTGCGCAGGCCGCCGTGGCGCTCGACGCGTCGTGCGAGGGCCGCCTGCAACGCCGCCGCCGTGGTCCACAGCTCGGCGCGGCGGCGCGCGCGCGAGATCGCGGTGTAGACGAGTTCGCGGCTGAGCAGCCGATGCGCGGGGTCGGGCGGCAACACCACGGCGACCTCGTCGTACTCCGACCCCTGGCTGCGGTGGATCGTGATCGCCCATGCCGTCTCGCACGCGGGCAGCACGCGCGGCGAGAAACCGCGCAACGCGCCTCCGTCGCGGCCCGCCGCCTCGAACCATACGCGCAAGCCATCCTCGCCCGCGATCGCGATGCCGATGTCACCGTTGAACAGTCCATGCGCGTAATCGTTGCGCGTGACGATGACCGGGCGACCGTGGTACCAGGCCTGCGTCGCGTCGAAGCCGTGGCGCAAGCCGAGTCGCTCGCCGATGCGCGCATTGACGCCAGCGGCGCCGAAGCGTCCATCGCGCAGCGCGCACAGCACCTGGCTCTCGCGCAACATGGCGAACGCCGAAGCCGGCTCGATCGACCTCGAGAACAGCCGGGCGTGCGCCGGCGCATGCCGGTCCAGCCAGGCGTCGATGCACGCATGCAGGGCGGCGGCGTCCGCACAGGTGCGCAGCGACGCGCCTGCGGCGGCGTCCGGGGACCGCGCGGCCCAGCCTGCCTCGCCGTCACGCAAGGCCTGGATCGCCTGCTGCAGGTCGCCGCCTGCGCGCCACACGTGACGCAAGGCCGCGACATGGCCGCGCAGCGGCGATGCGGGCGCGGCGGCCCCCGCGACGACGTCGGCGAGCACCGATCCGGCATCCACCGAGGCGAGCTGGTCCGGGTCGCCGAGCAGGATCAACAGCGACGACGTGGGCAACGCCTCGGCGAGCTGGCGCATCGTCGCGAGATCGACCATCGAGGCCTCGTCGACGACGACGATGTGCGCCGGCAGGCGATGGCCGGCGTCGTAGGAGAAGCGATTGCGCGTCGGCTGGTAACCCAGCAGGCGATGCAGTGTCTGTGCCTGTTCGTGCGGAATCGCCTCGAGCAGTCCGTCGAACGCGGTTCCGGCGAGGTGCGGCGCGAGGTCCTCCTTGCCGCGCGCGATCGCCTGCGCGAGGCGTTGCGCCGCCTTTCCGGTCGGCGCCGCGAGTGCGACAAGCGGATGCGCGGGCAGGCCGCAGGCGGTCGCGTGCCGCAGCAACATGAGCAGCATGCGCACGACCACCGTCGTCTTGCCCGTGCCGGGCCCACCGGTGAGCACGAACAGCCGCGTACCGGCGACGGCGGCCACCGCTGCGCGCTGGTCGGCCGTGGACGCCGCGTCGCTGCCGGCGAACAGGATGCCCGCGTCGCGTGCGAGCGCCGCGTCGTCGAGCGGACGTGACCGCGCGGCGCAGCGCGCGAGCAACGCGTCGGCGAGGCGCTGTTCGTGGCGCCAGTTGCGCCACAGCCAGAACCGCCGCTCGCGATCGAGCACGAAGGGTTTGAACGCGCTGCCGTCGCCGACCCAGGCGTGGGCACGCAGCGTGCCGATCTCGCCGTCGTCGAATTCGACGAGCCGCGCGCACGCGTGCCCGTCGCCTTCGGCGGCGCTCGCCGCCTGCGCGGCGCGTGCGAGCACCTCGCAACCGGTGCGGTCGCGCACCCACTGGGCGAGGCCGAGATCGAGCGCCCGTTCGGCCGGCGCATTCATGCGATCACCTCGTCCGCACCGGCGAACGCGTCGTCGAGTGCCTCGACGAGTTGCGCGGGCCAGTGTCGGCGCCAGACGCCGCTGCCGGGTTCGAAGCCGAGCGCGCGCACGAACAGGTACCAGCTGTGGCCGAGGTCGCGCGCGGCGTCATAGCCGCGCAGTCGCTGGCGCAGGTAGCGGTGCAGCGCGACCGTGTACAGCAGCGCCTGCAGCGGATAGTGATGCGCGCGCATCGCCTCGTCGAGCGCGACACCCGCGTAATCGGCGAGCGACGCACCGAGCCAGTTCGTCTTGTAATCGAGCACGTGGTAGCGGCCGTCCCGGGCGAACACGAGGTCGATGTAGCCGTTGAGCATGCCGTTCAGCACCGGTCGTTCTAGCAGCGCCGGCACGACGTCCGCGGCGCCGTGCTGCACGCACAGCTCGCGCAGGCGTGCGATCGACACGTCGTTCACCGGGAACTGGAACTCGAATTCGGCGACGCGCTGGCCGTCCTGCAGCGCGGCCAACGCGAACCCGCCACCGAGATCGGCGCCGCGGCAGCGGTCGACCATGCGCGCGATGCGCTCGACCGCGACGGCGTCGCCGGCGACGGTGCGCAGCCCCTGTGCGAGCAGTTCGTGTTCGACGAGGGCGCGCTGCGCCGGCCACAACGGGTGCGGCTCGGCGCGTTCGAACAGCTTGTGCACGGCATCGCCGAAGCGCGGGCCGCGCCATGCCTGCAGCGCGGACAGGCGCGGATCCTCGACCGGCGACGACTCGACCTCGTCCGCCGCGACCGGCTCGTCGGCTGCGCCGGCCTCGTCGAGCACGCGC
This sequence comes from Dokdonella fugitiva, assembly GCF_004342425.1. Classification (GTDB taxonomy): domain Bacteria; phylum Pseudomonadota; class Gammaproteobacteria; order Xanthomonadales; family Rhodanobacteraceae; genus Dokdonella_A; species Dokdonella_A fugitiva. The sequence continues at coordinate 232,517 of NZ_SLWQ01000002.1, forward strand.
GCGGCGACCCCGCGCACGATCGAGCTGAAGCTGTGCTGCCACTCGAAGCGCCGCAGCTGCGGCGCGGGACCCTGCACCGCGCGCGCGACGGGCTTGGCCTGTTCGGCGCGGAACACGGATGCGCCCCCCGCACGGGGGCCGGCAACCTCGATGACCCCGGTTCGCCGCGCGAACTCGTGCAGCCCCTGCACGCTGCGGACGATGCCCTCGCGGCGCAGCGCCGCGTCGATGAGCAGGTCGATTGCAGGCACCTCCCATGCCTGCGCATCGTCGACGCGGCCGTCGGCGGGAAGGCAATTGCGATCGACCCAGTACACGTGCAGCGCATGCACCGCGCGCGTCAATGCGACGTAGAGCAGGCGCAGGCGCTCGTCGAGCGCGTCGCGATGATGGCGCGCGCGATGGGCGATGAATCCGGCCGAGCCGAGGTCGATGCACAGCCGACCCGCGTCGTCGCGGAAGCGCAGCACGCGCGGCGCGCGCGGCCCGGAAAGGTCCTGCACGCGCCACGCGAGCGGCAGGTAGACGACCGGGTATTCGAGGCCCTTGCTCGCGTGGATCGTGGCGATCTGCACGCGCGCGGCGTCGCTTTCGATGCGCAGCTGGCGCGCGTCGGTCGCCGCCGTGTCGTCGTCGCCCTTGTCGCGGCGGATCGTCGCGAACCAGGCGAGCAGACCCTCGAGGCCATGCACGCGCGTTTCCTCGGCGGCGAGCAATTCACCGAGATGGCGCAGGTCGGTCAGCATGCGCTCGCCGTCGACGCCGGCGAGCAGCGCGCCCGCGCGTCGTTCGAGCACGGCTCGCAGCAGGGCGAGCACCCCACGGCGGCGCGCGAGCTCGCGCCACTCCGCGAAGCGTTCGATCTCGCGCTCGAATTCCGCCGGCTGCTCGTTCCATCGCTCCAGCATGGCGAGATCGGCGCCGAGCAGGCGCGTCGCGAGCGCCGCGCGCACCGCGCGCTCGTCCTCCGCGTCGATCACCGCGTGCAGCAGCAACTCGAGGTCGGACGCGGCCTCGCTGTCGAACACGCTGCCACGTCCGCCGCCCGCGCACGGCACGCCACGCTCGCGCAGGCGGCGGCGCATCGCGATCACGTCCTGGTTGGTGGGCACGAGCACGGCGATGTCGCCGGGGACGAGCGGCCGGCCGTCGATCGTTTGCGAACGATCGCCGAGGCGCGCGGCGATGTCGTCCGCACAGTCGTCGAGTGCCTGCTCGTGCAGGCGCGTGACCTTCGGCAACCCGCCTTTCGCGTCGGTGGTGGCGAACAGATGCAGGGTGAGCGGCCGTGCCAGCGGTTGGCCATCGATGCAATACGGCTTGCGGTCGGCGCGGCCGGCGGCGCTCACCGGCTGGTAGTCGATGCCGGCCGTGCCGAAACCGCCGCGGTCGCCGTACAGCGCGTTGAGCGCATCGACGAGCCGGCGCGCGGAGCGCTGGTTGGTCGCCAGCGAATAGCGCGCGCCTGCCTGCCGGCTTGCCGCGAGATAGGTACCGATGTCGCCGCCGCGGAACCCGTAGATCGCCTGCTTCGGGTCGCCGATCATGACGAGGCTTCCGCGCACGCTGCCGCTGGCGTCGCGGTAGATGCGATCGAAGATCGCGTACTGGCGCGCGTCGGTGTCCTGGAATTCGTCGATGAGCGCCGCCGGGAAGGCGTCGAACAGCCGGTCGGCGAATACGGCGCCGTGCACGGGGTCGGCGAGGCGCGCGTGGATGCGGTCGATCAGCATCGCGAACGTCGCCACGCCGCGGCGCTGCGCGCGCTCCGGCACACCGCTGCGGCAGGCCTCCGCTGCCGCCGCGAGCACGATGCCGCGGGCAAGCGTCGTGCGTGCGCGGAGCATTCCGCGCAGCGCCAGCAGTTCGCGCACCAACGGATGCTCGCGCAGGCGCAGCGGCGCCGTGGCCGATTGCTGCTGCTCGATCTTCGCCTCCGTGAAGTACTCGTCCAGGGTATCCGCCAGGGCGTCGGGGGAAACGGGCGCGGCCTCGAGCACCGCTGCCACCTTTTGCAATCGCTCGGCCAGCGCGCGCTTGCGGCCGTCATAAAGTCGTTCGTCGCCGGCGAGCCGGCGCAGTTCTTCCACGTTGCCCGCGGTCGCGATCCGTTCGACGCGCGGGCCGATCGCGGCAAGACCGTCCGGCTCGATCCACGCATCGCCCGAGGCCGCAATCGTGCCGAGGTCGCGCAGCAGCCCCTCCGGGCCATCGCGGAACAGCACGGCATCCTCGCCTGTGTCCAGGGCATCGTCGAGGTAACGGCGGCGCCAGAAGTCCTCCACGCATTCGCGCCGCAGGTCCTCGTCGACGACGAGGCGCTCCTCGCCGAATGCGGCGCCGCTCTCGAGCGGGAAATCACGCTGGATGCGCTGGCACAGCGCATGGATCGTCGAGATCGGCGCGCGGTCGATGTCGGCTCGCGCGACGCGCATGCGACGCAAGGCGCGCTCTGCCCAGCCCGCTTCGCTGCAGCATTCGCGCAGATAGGCGTCGAGCGGCGACTCGGCCATCGCTGCGTCGTGCGCGCCGTCGACGTGGCCTTGCAACCATTGTTCCGCCTGCACGATGCGCTGGCGCAGCCGCTCGCGCAGCTCCTGCGCAGCGGCCACCGTGAACGTCGCGACCAGGATGCGGTCGACGCCGACGTCGCGTTCGAGCAGCAGGCGCAGGTAGACGAGGCCGATGCTCCAGGTCTTGCCGGTGCCGGCGCTGGCCTCGATCAGCGCACGGCCATCGAGCGCCATCGTGCGCCAGTCGAGCGGTTGCAGCGGCGCATGCACGGGCGTCGGCATCATGCGGCGCGTCCACGTCGTGGCGGCGCGAACAGCACCGCGTGCGCGGGATCGAGCACGTCGGCGACCGCGGTGACGGTCGCCACGAAGACCGCATGCTCGCGTGTTTCCTCCTCGAACAGGTCGAGGTCGCGCGCGAGCAGGCGTGCATGGCCCGGTGCGTAGTCGCGTTCGCCCTGGCGCACGTTCTCGGTTCCGAGCCAGCACTCGCGTGCGACCTCGAGGCGCTTGTCCGGCAAGCTGGTCGCGTAAGCCCAGGCGGTGCGCGGGAAGAACAGCAGCGGCTGTCGTTCGCTGCTGCGCCACAGCCCGATGAGGCGGCGCAAGCCGGCGCGCAGGCGGGCCGGATCCTGGCCGAGCATCGACGCAAGCCAGTCCGGCGGCGTCGCGCGGCGATCATCCTTGTCGTAATCGAGGAACATGGCCGTGGCCTGCTCGTCGCAGGCGAGGCGGAACGCGGCCCAGTCGATATGGAACGCGAGCCACTCGCGCAGGCCGGATTCGCCGGACGGCTTCACGTCGAACAAGGCGAGGCGGCCATCCGGGCGGCGGAACAGGCGATCGATGCGACCGGCGAGGCGGATGCCGTCGCCGAGGTCGAGATCGACCGCGAGTGGATCGGTGCGCACAGCCCCCGCGAGCCAGTCACGCGCGGTGCCGAGCATCGCGTTCACCGCCTCGCGCACCGCGGCATACGTCGCGGCGCCGATCGCGCCGACCGGCAACTGGCCCGAGCCGGCGAGCCAACGCGGCGGCGCGTCGGGCAATGCGGCGTCGCCGGCGGCAAGTGCGTCGAACAAAAGGCGTCGGTCGAATCGCTCGAGCGGAGCGACGCGCGATTCGAGCGGCTCGCGATCGGGCCATGCTTCCTGGTCGAGCACGTCGAGGCCGATTCCCGCCGCGTCGAGTGCGCCACGCGCGGGATCGCGCCAGAAACGCCGCAATGCCTGCAGCGAGACCTCGGCGTTGCTGATCGCCGCGCCCGCCGGCGGCGCCGGCTCGATGAACGGCGAGCGCGCGAGCGTCGCTTCGTCGCGCGCGGGCACGAGCCACGTCCGGTCGTACGAAAAGAGGCGCTCGTCGTGCGCAGGCGCCCCGCGCGCATCGCGTTCGTAGTAGCGCGCATCGAACGGCTGCAACGGATGCGCAACGTGCCACGGGCGGGCGACCTCCGAGGAAACCGGGATGGCGTGCTGCTCGTCGAGGAACTGCAGCAGCTCCGCCAGCGGCGTGGCCGGGTTGCGCCGTTTGCCGTCGTGCACGCCGATGCCGACGTAGCTGACGTGCAGGCGCTCGCGCGCGGCCATGAGCGCCTCGAGGAAAAGATGGCGATCCTCGTTGCGCGTGTCGCGATCGCCGCGACGCGGCCGGGTCGCCATGGGGTTGAGGCCTGCATCGCTGCCACTGCGCGGGAATTCCCCCTCGTTCATGCCGAGCAGGCAGACGACCTTGAACGGGATGGATCGCTGCGGCACGAGGCCGCAGAACGTCACGCCACCTAGCAGGAAGGCCTGCCGCTCGGGCAGTTCGGCGAGCATGCCGAGCAAGGCTTCGCGCACGACCGGCCAAGGCTGCGGCGTGGCCACACCGGCGTCGCGCGCCTGTCGCGCGAGGTCGGCGATGCGTCGCCGCAGTGCCTCGCCCGCGGCGCGCTCCGCGTCGTCGCGCGGATCGACGAGGAACAATGCATCGACGCGCTCGGCGAGCCATGCCGACCAGTCCGCGAGCGGCCTCACCTGGGTGAAGCCCGTGCGCAGCCGGCGCAACTCCGCCAGCAAGCGGTCGAGCTGGCCGATGGAGCTGGTCGCGCCGCCGGAAACGCCGTCGAGCGGCAGCACGCCGTCGACGAGTACGTCATCGCCCTCGTTGCCGACGACGAGGCCGGCGTACAGGCGGTCGAAGCCGAACTGCCACGAGTTCATGGCAACCGCGGCACCGCCCACCTGCGCCTTCATGTCCGCATCCAGCCCCCAGGCGACGCGCGCGCGGCGCAGCCATTGCTCGAGCACCTCCCTGCCCGCCTCGTCGAAGCCGTGGCGGCGCGCGATCGCCGGCACGTCGAGCAGGCCGAGTACGTCACTGGCCGCGAACCGCCCCTCTGCAAGGTCGAGCAAGCGCGTGAATGCGCCGATCAATGGGTGGGAACCGGCGAGGCCGATGTCGGCGATGTGCCAGGGCACGTGCAGCGGATCGTGCACCTGGCGCGCCGGCTCGCCGAACACCGCAGGCAGGTACGGCGCATAGGCGGCCATGTCCGGGGCCATCACGACGATGTCGCGGTGACGCAGCCGCGGGTCGTCGGCGAGCGCGCGCAGCAGCGCGTCCTTGAGCACTTCGAGTTCGCGCAGGCGCGTATGGCACGCATGCACGCGCAGGCTCGCGTCCGCGCGGAGGGGCCGCAGCCTCGCCTCGAGCAGCGCGTCGCGGGCAGACGCATCGTCCTCTTCCGCCGCGGCGGGCAGCGATTCGCGGAACGCGGCTCCGACCTCGTCCGGCTGCATGCAGCGGATGCTCGCCTGCAGCCGATCGAGCAGTGCGGCGTCGGGTCGCACGACCTCTTCCTCGTCGAGGCGATCGCGCTCCTCGATCGCGTCGAGGTCGTCGAGCACGAGGCAGAAGTCCTGCGCGACGTGGCCGAGCGCGACGAGCAGCGGATGCCCCACTTCGAAATAGAGTTCCTGTGGATCCGTCTCGAGGCGCAGGAGTTCGCGTCGGTCGCGCAGGTAGCTCCAGTGCTCGCGGCAGGGGTCCGGAAAGTACAGGTGCACCGCGCTGCGTGCGGCGATCGCGCGCAGCGCGGCGAGCACGTCGGGCGCGAGGTGGCTCACGCCGAAGACGTGCAGTGGCGGCCGCCCGCGCGTGTCGCGCGCCAGGTCGGCCAGCAGGCGCTCCATGCGATCGACGCGATGCGGGCCCGGCGCGCGCCTGCGGACTTCGCGCCACAGCGCGGCCTGCCAGTCGGCCGCGGCGCGGGGATCGCGTTCCCATTCGCGGATCCAGTCGGCGCGGTAGATCAGGTACTGCGTGTACATGCCGGCAAGATGGTCGGCGAAACGGAAACGGCGCCGCGGGTCGGTATCCGCGCCGGCGATCGCAGCCGGCGGCTCCTTCTCCAAGGCATCCAGGATGAGCCAGCGCAGCGCATCCCCGCGCCAGACCTCGTCCCCCGGCGGGGCATCGCGCTCGAACTCGCGCGCGCAGGCGAGCAGCCACTGCCATGGCAGGACCATTTCGACGTTCGCCGCGATCGGATGCCCGCCGCGCGGGGGCGGCCGCCGCGCGAGGAACCCGAGCAGCCAGCGTTGCATGCCCGGATGGGCCACGACGATGCGTTGCGGCTGCAAGGGATTGGCCGGCAGCTCCGCCTCGAGATGCGCGGCGAGCGTCTGTGCCAGCCGCTCGACGCGGCTGCCGCGGTGGACGATCAGTCCGTGCTCGCTCAACGCCTTCCTCCGCCGGGCCGGTTCGGTCCGGAAGGATTCCTTGTAGCGGCGTCACGTCTCGCGACGCAAGACGCCAGCGCAGGAACGAAAAAACCGCCCGGGGGCGGCTTTCGTCGCGCAACGGCCCGGAGGCCGCCGCAGGATTGGTGGGCGGTGCAGGGATCGAACCTGCGACCCTTGCCGTGTGAAGGCAATGCTCTACCGCTGAGCTAACCGCCCCGGTGCCGCGGGTCGACGCGAACGCGGGGAATGGACCCTGCGTTCGAATGCGACGATTGGTGCCGGAGAAGGGATTCGAACCCCCGACCTACGCATTACGAATGCGCCGCTCTACCAACTGAGCTACTCCGGCGAGGGGCGCGGAGTATAGACATTCGGCGGCAAGGCGACAACCTCTCGCCCGGCGGCCGCAGGCCGGCCCGCGGCTTCACCAGCACTTGCCGTTCGATTCGTCGCCCGTCTTGTCCTTGAAGCCCGTATTGTTGATCGTGAGCTTCTTGCACTTGTCGGGCACTTGCATGCCTTGCGGATCCAGGGTCAGCACGAAGGTCTGGTCGCCGTTGCCGGTCTGCACGGACGCCTTGTAATAGCCCTTCTCGGACACGTCCTGCATGTTGAGGCCGGTGGCGCCCGTGATGTCGTTGGTATAGCGATTCCTGTTCGTGAAGAAACGCTCCTCCGCCGCTGCGATCCGCATCGCCAGTTCCTTGCCGTCGGCGCGATGCGCGCGCAGGACGTAATTGCGGTAACTCGGGTACGAAATCATCGCGAGGATCGCGACGATCGCGACCACGACGACGAGTTCGATCAATGTGAATCCCCTGACCTTCCGGTTCATGTGCGTCCCCACGCTTGAGGGCCGCCCGCGACAGCGGGCGGCCGGCCATGTCATTGCAGATCGAGCAGTTCCTTCCATGCGCCGCGGTGCCACGGCGCAGGCGTGTACGCCGCATTGATCGCATCGTTGATCGTCCCGCTGATCGACGGGGGCAGCCCGGGGATCATGATTTCCCCGCCACCTTCGCGCACCACCGGGTCCGGGATCGGCGTCGAGTTGCGCAGCACGGCACCGACGTTTCCGGTTCCGGTCGCGGAGAGCGCGCCGCCCGTCGCAGCATCGAGGAACATCACGCCGAATCGACGGCCCGGGTCGCACGGATCATCGCCAAGCGGGATCATGGAATACAGGGCCGTCACGTTCGGACTGTAATCGGGAATGGCACGGCGGTCCGCACGCTCGCCGGGCTCCGCCGCGACGTTCAAGCGGATGCGCCAGCCGTTCGCCGGAACCGCGACCCGGATCGGCTTGCCCGTCGCCGTGTCGAGCTTGCGCAGGATCATGTTCGGCGTCCCGCTCGGCAGCGTGCCCGTCGGGGCCGTGTAGCCCGTTACCGAGCGCAGGGCGATGCCATTGGCGTCCAGCGCAGCCTGGGTGATCGACTGGGTCACGAGCTGGTTCACGCGGATCGGATACGAGGAAGAGCCCTCGTAGTCGCGGATACCGTAGAACGCCTGCTGCGGAATCGCGCTCGTGCGGTCGTCGCGACCGAGATACTTGCCGGTACCGACCAGGATGATGGGCCGGCGCGTGACGGGATCGCGCATGGCCGTGGGATTGAACACGATCGGCTGGTCGCCCGCGGTGGTCGCGCCGCCGTCACCGTAGGTGGTGAACATGAGGTCGACTTTCCACTGGGCAGCATCCGGGCTGCTGATGTCGAAGCGCCAGAGGTTGCCGGCGAGGTCACCCGCGTACACGTAGTCGTCCACCTGATCGGATCCCACGTCGTACACGACGGGTGTGGACAGGCCGAATGTCTTGAAACCCGCCGGGCGCGTCTGCGGCGCGAGATCGGTGCGGATCTCGCGGATCAGCTTGCCGGTGACGAGATCGATGACCAGCAGCGACGTGTGCTTCGCCGCTGGCTCGCTCGCGTCATTGGGAATCGCCGCGTCGCCGACGAGCGACGGGAAATACCCGCTCGACACGAGCACGACCCACTTGTTGTCCTTGTGGATGCGCGCGACGTTGGTCGAGTCATAGGTGTAGCCGAGCGAGGGACAGGTGGTCGCTCCTTCCGCGCACACCGGGTCGACCGCCGGGACGCTCGCGGGCGTGCGCGTCGGGCCGCTGTTGAATTCCCACTTCACGATACTCGTCGCGAGCGACGCCTCGGTGGCGCTGCCCCCCGGGACGTCGGTGATGTCGAGCGCGAACACGCCGCGACCACCGAGGCGCAACGACCCGATCAGATAGGTACGCCACGTGCCGTTCACGAACACGTCCTGCTCGAGCGGCGGCGAGTCGACACCCGGCAGGAGCCCTGCCGTATCGGCGGTCGAGCGCGCCAGGCGGCGGTTCTCGATCAGCGTGCTCGGCACGTAGGCCCAGCTTTCCTCGCCCGTGGTGGCGTCGAAGGCGTGCAACATCCCGTCGTTGGAGCCGACGTACACCATCGGCGTGCGCGCGCGCTTGTTGAACTGGTAGGCCGCGTAGCCGTCATCCGGGTCGGCCGCGAACGCGATCTGCTCGGGCGAACCGACGGGGTAGATGTCGTAGAACCCGCCACGCGGCGAGGAGACGTACAACGGCTTGGAATTGATGACGGAACCGAACACCGAGCTGCGCGTGCGGAAATGCGGCGAGGCCGTCGCTTCGTTCATGCGCAGGCCGCGCACGTAGTCGACGCGCTGGCTGCCGAAGCCATCGCAAGCGATCAGGTTGGCGGAGCTGCACAGGGTGGCCTCGGCAGGTTTCTGGTTGAGGCCGTCGACGAGCGTGGTACCGAGCGTCGCCGTGTTCCAGCGGAACGGAATGCCGAGGCCGTTGCCGGAGCTGTCGCGGGTCGCGGTGAAGATGCGACGCGTATCCGGCGCGCGGGCCGTGCCCGGATAACCCGGAGGAGAAACCCACGGGCCACCGGCAGGCTGCGTGCAACGCCGCGCTGCGGTATCGAACGTGCCGCCGGTAAGCTTGCAGCCCGCGTCCCACACCGCATTCGCACCCGGCTGTGCGGTCGCAGGATCGATGAGCTCGCGGACCAGGGATCCCGACCAGTCGGTGCTGTCGTAACCTGCGTTGTAGCCTGTCGTGCCGACGGCGAGCAGCGGCAGCGAGACGGACAGCGGCGTGGACGACGCACCGCGCGCCAGCACGCTGTTGATGACCTGCTCGAGGTGGTTGACGAGTTCGCCGGGGTTGCTCGCGCTGAAGTACGAGCCACGCGAATTGATCGCCGCGTGCCAGGTATCGTCGATCGCGGGCGGCGCGTTGTTCGACGGTCGCGGCCATCCCGTGACGCCGGCGGAGTTGGCCTGTCCCTTGCGCAGCTTGCAAAGGTCATTCTGCGCGTCGGCGCAATCGACGTCGTCGGAGAAATTCAACTTGCCGGCGATGCCCAGCGTGACCATGAACTGCACGACATGCTGCCACGTCGCCGGGTCGTTGGCCGGGTTGTAGAACACTTCCTTGTTGGACAACGGATTGGCGCCCGGATCGACCAGCGGTCCGGTGACGCCGGTCGTCTTGTCGGGAACGAACGGCTTGACCTTGTTGTCCAGGTCGGTGCGCAAGTCCTGCGCCCAGTAGTTGAAGGCGATGTTCGCGAGCGACGACTTGTAGATGCTGCCGTCGACATCCCAGAACACGCGCGACTGCGCGGAACTCGCGTCGTAGGCGGAGCCATCCCCCAGGGTGCCACTGGTTTCGGAATCCAGGAACGGGGTCGGCAGCGTCGGATCATTTTCGTTCCAGTAGCCGTCGGTGACGAGCATGTGGAAATTCTGGCGGCATGCCAGTTCGCGCCCGGGCGTACCTGCGCTCGCATCGGCGAGCTGCCAGTACGGATCCTTCAAGTCCTGCGTGTTGCTCCGCTTGAAGAAATCTCCCGCACGTATCGTCGATGCGCGGTCGGGCGTGGTGCCGTTGGCGCCGGTCTGGAACACCCAGTTGAAGAACGCGCTGCGATAGCAGTCGGGTTGCCCACCCGCGCCGAACGACGTCGCAGGATCGATCGTCGAGCAGGCCACGCCGGCCTTGTCGAGCAGCTTGGTGATGATCGCAGCCGCCGGCAACTTGAACGTGCCGTCGTTGATGTTCTGCCAGGCGATGCGCACGTTGCTGTTGAACTTGGCGAACGTGCGCGACAGCGCCGTGCGCGTCATGAGGTTGCGCGTGCGGTAGTAGGCGTACCAGTTCGCGAAGTTCTGCCACTGGTTGATCGTGACACCCTCGATGGTCGCCGAGGTGTTGGGAATCGCGACGGCCTCCCAGTTGCCCGTGGTATAGAGTACGCCACGTCCCGCCGTGGTCGGATTGCCGAACGAATCGACCGCGATCGAAACGGAATCCTTCAAACGGTAGTAGTACGGACCGCCCGCATTGACGTCCTCGCCCCCGACGAACGAAGTCGGGTAGCTTCCGAAGCCGCAGGTCCACCGGTTGTCGGTCGTGGTCGTCTCTGTCCAGGTGCAGCGGCGGCTCGAACCCGAACCGCTGCAGCTGCAGTTGGAAATCACCGTGCCACCGCCACTCGACGGGCAACTCGCATTGCGCCCGCTCGACGAGCCCGTGGTGACGGAGGTTCCAAAGATGCCGCGCAGGTTCGTGACCCTCGTATCCGAGCCGTTCGAGGTGCTGTCGGGGTTGTTGTGGTAGCCGGGCGACGCGGGCGTCGAGTGATTACGGGGCCGGTTGACTGCGACACCGTCGACCCAGACGGCTTGCAATGTGGCATCCGCATCCGGGAACGAGGTGCCGTCAGCCCTGACCGGCGGCACGTACAGCACGTTGGGGTTGTAGTACACGCCGTTCATCGCATGGCTGCGGATGTCGCCGGGCGTGGTGACGCGCGGGTCGATCGTGCCGGCGCAGCCCCAGGGGGACGCCCACCCGCTGTTGTCGAACGGACGACCATCGCCCATGTAGTGGCTCGCCATCGAGCCCGAATCGTCGAACGTCACGACGATGTTCGGGTCGACGGTGGCGGTCAGCTCGGGCGGCGTGATCAACAGGTCGGTGGTGCCCGGGGCGATCACCGGTTGCGCCATCGCCGGCTGCGACGAGGCGGCGAGCACGCATGCGCCGCCGAACGCGGTGACGGCGAGGAGAAGGAATTTTCGAGCCGTGTACATGATCTCGGTCCTCTGTCTCTGGCTCACGGGGTAGCACCGGGATTGGCACCCGCGTTACCGATCGCGAGCGCCGAATACGTGCTTTCGGTGACGCGCACCACCGCTCCGCTGCCGCCCTGGCTGCGTCCGGTGATGCGGTAGAGCAACCTGCCACGCTGGTATTCCGAATCCCTCGATTCCGTCTGCTGCCCGAGGCCCGGCGCCGTATCCGTACCGAGATCCTCGATCATGAGGAGCGGTTGCGCGTGCAGTGAAGCCGTTTCCGCGTCGCCGCTGAAGCCGGTCAGCGTGTGCGGGTAGGTCGGCGTTCCCCCGGGTGCGGCCACCCACCCGGGCTTGGTGCGGAACGCCTGTACCACGGGCGACAACTGGGATCCTGTCTGCGATGCGCTCGACAACACCGACTGCGCGACCGGGTAGGCGCAGACACCGCTGGACGGCGTGGGCGCGCACTTGGGCAGCGGGTTGCTGCCCATGTAATCGGCGGTCGTGAACAGCGCCTCGCCGCCACGCAGCGCACTCTCCGATCCCATCAGCCCGAGCTGTCGGTTGCGCATGCCGCCGGTCATCTTTTCCTGCAGGATCGATGTACCCGTCGCCGTCAAAGCGAGCAAGGTGATCAGGATCAGGAACACGAGCGCCACGAACAGGACGGCGCCGCGCTGATGCCGGCAGGTCGTCGTAATCGGAATGCGGTGGGTCATGGCGGCGGACTCAGAAGTTGTAGTTGCGGTTCGACACGTAGGCGATGAACTCGCGGCGCAGCATGCTGCCGGCATTGAGGCCCGAGGGCAGTACCGTAGTGTCCGTGGTCGCATGCTCGATGCCCATGAAATCGTAGGTCTTGCTGATCGAATCGAGGTTCATGATCTCGTCGACCGTGTTCACCAGCAGGTGAGCCTCGATGAGGCGGACGGAACGCCAGAGGCAACCGGGTTCGTTCGTCACGCCATCCGGGGGCGGCGTGCACTGCAGGCCGCCTGCGCCCGCTTCGATCTCCGCGGCGCTCAAGAAACGCGTGCGGCCGGTCGCATCCTGCACGCCGTAGCGGAACGCGAGCTGGTCGACGCCCTGCACGAGTTCCTGCTCGACGCCGTTTTCACGACGCATGAGCACGGGGATCACGCGCTTGGCATTGGTCGGGCTGTTCGGTCGCGCGTCGGGGTTGTTGTCCTCGCGCAGTCGGACGTAATACGTCACGGTGACGAAGTCGTTCGAGAAATTGAACACGCGCATGTCGTGGCTGCCGGAGTTCAGGCACATGCCCGACCCCGTGATCATCGTGCCGAGCGTGAGCACGTTGCCGGCGACGGAGCCGACGGGAACGATCGTGGAATTGACGCAGTCGGTGACGAGGGCGAGCTGCCCTGCGCTGAAATTGAGGGGGTCGTCACCGGTTTGCGGATTGAGCTGCAACGTCGACCCTGCAGCGCACGACGCCGCGCCCGCGCCGGCCGCACTGAGGAAGGACCAGCCCGTGCCGCGCTGGTAGCGGACCGTCAGCACGTCACTGCCCTGCAGGCGGTCGTCGACGTTCGTCCCGGCATCGGGGAGGTCCGACGGCAGCCCATTCGGCGTGCACGAGCCGCTCGTGCACGAGTAACCCTGCACGGAGTAGCGTGGACTCAGGACGTAGCCGCCGCTCGCCGCCGCTGCGGACGGATACCCGCTGCCGTCGACGCTGTTCATCACGGCCAGGCTCGCGTCGCCTGCGCCGGGCCCCGGATCGGGCACGCCCAAGTTCGCTGCGAGCACCATCGGCGCGCGCAGCGGCATGACCGGCACGACCGTGCCCGGCGTGGAAGAGCTACCGAAGTTGCTGCAGTACTGCGCGGCCGTCATGCGCAGGTCGGTTTCCATCGTGGTCACGGCGAAACGGCCGTTTTCCTGCAAGCGGGCAAGGCCGTTCTGCAGCCGGTTCGTCCTGCTCGTGTTGCCGAACAGGCTGATGATGCCGATGCTGAGCAGCAGGCCGAGCGCGAGCGCGACCATGATTTCGATCAGCGTGAAGCCGGAATGCCGCGCTCTGGCGAGGGTCGTCGTGGGCATGGGGCGAGTCATCGTCGGAAGGTTCACGGCTGGAATACCCATGCAAAGGTCTGCGTGGGTGGCGCGCTGGCATTGCTCGTGCGATCGAGGTTCGCCTCGGCCCACTGGATGAGGAAGGTGCAGGTTCCATCGTACGTGGCGGCGCCGCTCGTCGCCGGCGTGCCGAGCACGGTTCCGTCGCAGTCGATGTTCGCCGTGACACCGGAAGGCATCAGCTGCGTGAGCTGACGGCTCCAGACGGCGCGGTCGCGCGCGACGAGCTGGACCGGGTCGCAGGCGGTGTCCGCGCACGACTCGTCGCCGGCCGTCGTCTCGTCGTAGTCGCCGTTGTAGGCGTTGATCTGCCCCGTATTGGCGCGCATGCGGTCGGCCATCGACTGTGCCAGGAACGACGCCTGCGTACGCAGGAAGGCGCTCTGGTTGGTCTTCACGGACACCACCATGAGGCCGGCGAGGCCGAGCAGGCCGAGACTGAACACCAGAAGCGCGATCAGCACTTCCAGCAGGGTGAAACCACGTCGTGTGACAGGCTGCATGCCAAGTCTCCGCGTCAGCTGCAGGGACCTGCGGGCGAATCGCTCGTCCCGCGGTAGGTCGTGATGATTCCGGAAGCGCGCACGTTGATGCGCCGCGACTGGCTCGGATCCGCATGCGCGCTCGGGCGGCATACGCTGAAGTCGAAACTCGTGGCCGAGCCGACCAGCGCCCCCGAGCTGCCGAAGACGACGCGATCGTCCAACGCACCGCTGCCGGTGGCCTTGCCGAGGACGAAGTACGTGTCCGGCAACGGATCGTTGAAGCGCGGGCACAGCGGTGTCGTGTTGTCGAAGTCGAGATAGGCCCGGCAGGTGGCCTCGGTCGCGCCCGGCGCGACCGGCGCGGCGATCGACCCCGTCGCATCCGCCTTGCCGGCGACGACCTGCCAGCCATTCGACCAGTTGCCGCCGACGGCGATCACGGCCACCTGGCGGCCGCGCTTGACCGCCTCGGAGCGTGCCAGGTTGAGCGCGCCGACGAGTTCGTTGGTGTTGTTGCTCGTGGTCATCCGCGTCGTGAACTCGCGGTAGCTCGGGAACGCCATGGCCGCCAGGACGGCGACGATCGTCACCGTGACCATCAACTCGAGCAAGGTGAAGCCGCGCACGGACCGGCGGTCCGCCGACAGGCCTTGGCATCGTGATTCGAGCATCGCTTTCCCCGGCAAGACCCCTGGATGACGCTACCCTACGCAGGTCCCCGAGGACGGACAAGCCAGCGCAGGCACAAGGTAGGAATTGCCGGACGAGCGGTGCCGGATCGACGCTTTTTTCCGCCGGATCAGGCGACTACGCGCAGGCGCAGTTCCTTGGGCAGGGCGAATGTGACGTTTTCGGGTTCGCCGTCGAGTTCGCGCACCCCACCCGCCCCTGCCTCGCGCAGCGCCGCGATGACCTCGCGCACGAGGCTTTCGGGCGCGGACGCACCCGCGGTCACGCCGACCCGCGTGCGGCCGTGCAGCCACTCCGGGCGGATGTCGCCGGCACCGTCGATGAGGTACGCCGGCACGCCCTGCTTTTCGGCGAGTTCACGCAAGCGGTTGGAGTTCGAGCTGTTCGGCGAGCCGACGACGAGCACGAGGTCGCATTGCTGGCCGAGCTTGCGCACCGCGTCCTGGCGGTTCTGCGTCGCATAGCAGATGTCGTCGTGCCGTGGCCCCTGGATCGCGGGGAAACGCCGCTGCAACGCCTCGATCACCGCACGCGTGTCGTCGATCGACAGCGTCGTCTGCGTCGCGAACGCGATGTGTTCCGGATTGCGCGGCTGCAGGCGGTCGACGCACCCGGGTGTTTCGACCAGATGGATCGCCCCGGCATTGGCCGGGTCCCACTGCCCCATCGTGCCTTCGACCTCGGGATGGCCCGCATGGCCGATCAGGACCACGTCGCGGCCCGCCTTGCCGTGGCGCGCGACTTCCATGTGCACCTTGGTCACCAGCGGACAGGTCGCGTCGAACACGCGCAGGCCACGCTCGACCGCTTCGCCGCGAACCGCCTGCGACACGCCGTGCGCACTGAAGATCACGGTCGACCCGTCAGGCACCTCGTGCAGTTCGTCGACGAACACCGCGCCTTTCGCACGCAGGCGGTCGACCACGAAGCGGTTGTGCACGACTTCGTGACGCACGTAGATCGGCGCACCGAACGTCTCGAGCGCACGCTCGACGATCTCGATCGCGCGATCGACGCCGGCGCAGAATCCGCGGGGGTTGGCGAGCAGGACTTCCATCGTTCGATTATCCGCCTTTGGCGGCGGCTTTCCCACCGAGGAGGAACCCGAACACGACGAGCAGCACGGCGCCGATCGAGATCGCCGAATCGGCGACGTTGAAGGCAGGGAACGACCAGTCACCCCAGTAGACCTGCACGAAATCGGTGACATGGCCGAAGCGCAGGCGGTCGATGAGGTTGCCGAGCGCGCCGCCGATGATCAGCGACAGCGGCAGCGCGTTGCGCCAGTCACCGCGCGGCAGGCGCGCGAGCCAGGTCGCGAGCAGCGCGCTCACGCCGATCGCGAGCGCGGTGAACAGCCAGCGCTGCCAGCCGCTCTCGCCGGCGAGGAAGCTGAACGCCGCGCCCGGGTTGAATGCGAGCGTCCAGTTGAGCAGGCCCGGGATCACCGCGTGCGGCTCGTACGGGCGCAGCTCGAGCAGGGCGACGTGCTTGGTCAGCTGGTCGAGTCCGACCACCAGCAGCGACAGCGCGAGCCAGGCCAGCGCATTCGGGCGTGGCGCCATCAGAACCACCGCCGCATTTCGCCGGCGCCGTCGACGTTCTCGATGCAGCGTCCGCAGATTTCCGGGTGCTCCGCGTGCGTGCCGACGTCCGGTCGGTAGTGCCAGCAGCGGATGCACTTCCGTGCGTCGCTCGGTTTCGCGCCGACCCAGACCTGCGCGCCTTCGAGTTCGACGCCCTGCACGTCGGTGCGGCCATCGGGATCGGGCAATGCCGCGAGGTCGGCGAGTTCGAGGCTCGAGGTGATGAAGAAGAAACGCAGTTCGTCGGCGACCTCGGCGTATCGCGCGCGCGTCGCCGCGTCGGCGTGCACGACGACCTCCGCCTGCAGCGATGCACCGATCGAACCCGCGGCACGCATGCCTTCGAGCAGGCGCGCCGCGCCGGAGCGGATCGCCAGCAGGTCGGCCCACCAGCGGCGCTGCTCCGGCGAGCCCTGCGTAGCGGCGAGGCCGTCGTACCAGGTTTCGAACATGACCGATTCGTCGCGCCTGCCCGGGATCAACGGCCAGATTTCCTCTGCCGTGAACGACAGGATCGGCGCGATCCAGCGCACGAGCGACTCGACGATGCGATGCATCGCCGACTGCGCGCTGCGCCGGCCGCGGCTGTCGGTGGGCATCGTGTAGAGGCGGTCCTTGGTGATGTCGAGGTAGAGCGCACCCATCTCGTTGGTGCAGAAGTTCTGCACGCGCGCGACGACCTCGGGGAAATCGTGGCGCGCATACGCGGCGACGACCGCCTGCTGCACGTCGTACGCCTGCTGCACGGCCCACTGGTCGAGCAGGAGGCAGTCGGCCACCGGCAACAGGTCGCGAGCGGGGTCGAAGCCGTCGAGGTTGCCGAGCAGGAAGCGCGCGGTGTTGCGGATGCGCCGGTACGAATCGGCGACGCGCTTGAGGATCTCGTCGGACACCGCGATCTCGTTGCGGTAATCGGTCGAGGCGACCCACAGGCGCAGCACGTCCGCGCCGAGCGTGTCGACGACCTTCTGCGGCGCGATCACGTTGCCGAGCGACTTCGACATCTTGCGACCCTGCGCATCTACCGTGAAGCCGTGCGTGAGCACCGCGTCGTACGGCGCGTGCCCGCTCATCGCGGCCGAGGTCAGCAGCGAGGAATGGAACCAGCCGCGATGC
The DNA here is from genome assembly GCF_004342425.1 of Dokdonella fugitiva. Lineage (GTDB taxonomy): Bacteria > Pseudomonadota > Gammaproteobacteria > Xanthomonadales > Rhodanobacteraceae > Dokdonella_A > Dokdonella_A fugitiva. Next base: position 249,847 of record NZ_SLWQ01000002.1, read on the forward strand.
TGGTCGGAGCCTTCGAGGTACATGACCTCGTCGCCGGGTTTGCGCGCGAGTTCCGGCCGCTGGTCGAGCACGCACCAGTGCGACGTGCCCGAATCGAACCAGACGTCCAGGATGTCGGTGACCTTTTCATAGTTCGCCGCATCCGCGCCGAGCAGTTCGGCAGGGTCGAGCGCGTACCACGCGTCGACGCCGTCCTTCTCGACGCGCTGCGCGACCTGCTCCATGAGCTCGACGCTGCGCGGGTGCGGCTGCTGCGTCGCCTTGTCGACGAACAGCGCGATCGGCACGCCCCAGGTGCGCTGGCGCGAGATGCACCAGTCGGGGCGGCCGGCGATCATGCCGGCGATGCGTTCCTCGCCCCAGGCCGGGAACCAGTCGACGTCGTCGCGGATCGCCTTCAGGGCAGTCGCGCGCAGGCCTTCCTTTTCCATGCTGATGAACCACTGCGGCGTGGTGCGGAACGCGACCGGCGACTTGTGGCGCCAGCAGTGCGGGTAGCTGTGCGTGATCTTCGTCGCGGCGAGGAGCACGCCGCGCTCGCGCAGCAGGTCGACGACGGCGTCGTTCGCCTTCCAGATGAACTGGCCCTCGACGATCGGCGTGCCCGGCAGGTAGACACCGTTGCCGCCGATCGGGTTGAGCACCGAGGCGGGGTACCTGTCGACGAGGCCGTACTTCTGGCCGACCGCGAAGTCCTCGACGCCGTGCCCGGGCGCGGTATGCACGGCGCCGGTGCCGTCCTCGGCCGACACGTGATCACCGAGCAGCAGCGGGATGTCGCGCTCGTAGAACGGATGCGCGAGCACGAGGTTCTCGAGTGCAGAGCCCTTCGCGCGACCGAGCACCTGCACCTCGTCCACGCCGTAGCGCGCGAGCGCCGCGGGCGCGAGCGCATCGGCGACGACGAGCAGCACGCGTTTGCCGCCACGCGCCGGCCCTTCGACGAGTGCGTATTCGAGCTCGGGCCCGAGCGTGACCGCGACGCTCGCCGGCAGGGTCCACGGCGTCGTCGTCCAGATCGGCACGGTGACGATGTCGCCATCGGCGATCGACACGCCGAATTTCGCGGCGAGCGAGCGCGGATCGCGCGCGTCGTAGGCGACGTCGATCGCCGGCGACACCTTGTCCGCGTACTCGATCTCCGCTTCGGCGAGTGCCGATGCGCAATCGAAGCACCAGTGCACGGGCTTGAAGCCGCGCACGACGTGGCCGTTCGCATGGATCTTCGCCAGCGCGCGGATGATGTCCGCCTCGTAGCGATGGTCCATCGTGCGGTACGGATGGTCCCAGTCACCGAGCACGCCGAGCCGCTTGAAGTCGGCGCGCTGCAGGTCGATCTGCTTCTCGGCGTATTCGCGGCACTTGCGCCGGAACGTCGCCGCGTCGACCTTCTGGCCGACCTTGCCGATCTCCTTCTCGACGGCGACCTCGATCGGCAGGCCATGGCAGTCCCAACCCGGCACGTACGGCGAGCGCAGGCCGGCGAGCAGCTTGGATTTGACGACGACGTCCTTGAGGATCTTGTTGACCGCGTGGCCGATGTGGATCACGCCGTTCGCGTACGGCGGCCCGTCATGCAGGATGTAGGCGCGCTCGCGCGCGGCGGTGCGGCGCTGGATCTCGCCGTAGCGGTCCACGCGCTCCCACTCGGCGAGCATCGCCGGTTCGCGCCTGGCGAGGTCCGCCTTCATCGCGAAGTCGGTCTTCGGCAGGTTGATCGTGTCCTTGTAGTCCTTGCTCATGCGCGGCTCGGGAATGGAATCGGGAATCGGGAATCGGGAATCGGGAATCGGGAATCGGGAAGGCTACCGGGTCGCCACGCTGCCGCAAGCCCGCACCGGGAAACTCATGCAGGCGCGACCACGCCGAGGATCGCCCTCGCCTGCGCGGCGTCGCGGGCGATCTGTCGCACCATCGCGTCGAGGTCGTCGAACTTCGCCTCGTCGCGCAACTTCTGCACGAATTCGACCTCGATGCGGCGACCGTAGAGGTCGCCATCGAAATCGAACAGGTGCGCTTCCAGCAGCGGCTCGCCGCCGCCATCGATGGTCGGACGGATGCCGAGGCTGGCGACGCCCGCCCGCGGCTGTGCCTGGACGCCATGCACGCGTACCGCGAAGATGCCCGCGACCGGCGACGTGCGCCGACCGAGACGGATGTTCGCGGTCGGCCAACCGAGCTTGCGGCCGAGCTGCGCGCCGTGCACGACGTGCCCGCCGATCGCGAAGCGCCGGCCGAGCAGGCGCGCAGCCGCGTCGAAGTCGCCGGCGCCGAGGAAGGTGCGGATCGCGCTGCTGCTCACGCGCACGCCGTCGAGCGCCACGTCGGGCATCACCTCGACCGTATAGCCGAGGCGCCGGCCGCACTCGCGCAGCAAGGCGACGTCGCCGCGCCGCGCGTGACCGAAGCGGAAGTCCGCGCCGACCCAGATCTCACGCGCATCCGCGCGCGCCACCAGCACGTCCTCGATGAAGGTTTCCGCGGGCATGGCCGCGAGGTTCGCGTCGAAGCGCAGCGACAGCACTTTCGCCACGCCCGCGTCGCCGAGCAGCGCGATCTTCTCGCGCGCGCTCGCGAGGCGCGGCACCGGCGTGCCGCGCGCGAAGAATTCGCGCGGGACCGGCTCGAAGCTGATCGCGAGCGGCACGAGGTCCTGCGCGAGCGCGCGCTCGCGCACGCGCGCGAGCAGCGCGCGATGGCCGAGGTGCACGCCATCGAACGCGCCGACGCAGACGACGCTGCCGCCCGGGGCCAGGCTGGGCCCCGCGGCATCCCGGAAAAGCAGGCTCATCGACCGAGTATAGCCGCTGCGCCGCAGCATGCGATGCCCGTCCCGCGGCTCACACGCCACGCAGATCGCGCAGGCGGAATCCGCAGGCGAACAGCACGCCGAGGAAGGTCGCACCGCCACCGCCGATGAGCACGCCGAGGCGGACGACGCGCGTGCCGGTGTCCCAGGCGCCCCACTCCGGCCACTGCCAGAGGCCGATGCCGAGCACGGCGACCATCGCCGCGCACGCGGCCGCGAGGCGCACCAGGTGCGCGCCCCAGCCGGGCTGGCGCACGTAGATGCCATTGCGGCGCAGCGCGAGCCAGAGTTGCGCGAGGTTGAGATAACTCGCCAGCGCGCTCGCGAGCGCGAGCCCCATGTGCAGGCCAGGCACCTTCGCGATCGCCGCGAGCCAGCCATCGGCGAGGTCGCCGGGGCGATGCCAGAGCTGGAACAGCAACGCGACGAAGATCACGTTCAGCAGCATGTTGACGACCATCGCCACGATCCCCGCCCGCACCGGCGTCTTCGTGTCCTGCCGCGCGTAGAACGCGGGCGCGACGACCTTGACCAGCGCGAACGCGGGCAAGCCGAACGACAACGCCGACAGCGACAGCGCGGCCATCTCGACGTCGTGCGCGCCGAAGCGACCGTGCTGCAGCAAGGTTGCGAGTAGCGGCTTGGCGAGCAGCACGAGGGCGAGCATCGCCGGCACCGAGATCAGCAGCGCGGTGCGCAGCCCCCAGTCGAGCGCGCGCGCGAAACCGTCGCGATCCGTCGCGACATGATGGCGCGACAACGACGGCAGGATCACCGTGCCGAGCGCGACGCCGAAGATGCCGAGCGGGAATTCGAGCAGGCGGTCGGTCTGGGTCAGCCAGGTCTGCGAGCCGGTGACCAGGAACGAGGCGATCAACGTGTCGAGCAGCAGGTTGACCTGCGCGACCGATGAACCGAACAAGGTCGGCACCATCAGCGTGAGGATGCGGCGCACGTCCGGATGCCGCCAGCCCCAGCGCGGCCACGCGAGCAGGCGCAGTTTCGCCAGCGCGGGCAGTTGCACGAGCAGTTGCAATGCGCCGGCGACGAGGATCGCCCAGCCGAGCGCCATGATCGGGACGTCGAACCAGTGCGACCACCACAGCGCGGCCACGATGATGCACAGGTTCATGATGACCGGCGTGATCGCCGGCAGCATGAACCGGTGGAAGCTGTTCAGCACCGCGCCCGCGAGCGCGGTCAGCGAAACGAACAGCAGGAACGGAAACATCACGCGCAGCAGGTCGGTGGTCAGCGCGTACTTCGCCGGCTCGTCGATCGCACCCGGGGCGAAGCCGGCCGCAACCCAGTGCGCGCCGAGCATGCCGAGCGCGGTCACGACGAGCAGCACGCCGCCGAGCGTGCCGGCGGTCCGGGCAACGAGCTGGCGCAGGTCCTCGTGGCTGCGCGTCTCCTTGACCTCGGTGAACACCGGCACGAAGGCGACCGAGAATGAACCCTCGGCGAACAGTCGGCGCAGGAAGTTCGGGATGCGGAATGCGACCCAGAACGCGTCGGTCGCCGCGTTGGCGCCGAAGGCGTAGGCGATCGCCTGCTCGCGCACGAGCCCGAGCACGCGCGACACGAAGGTGCCGCCGCTGAAGCTCAGCATCGAGCGGAGCAGGCTCGGGCGGGTCATGGGGTGTACCGGGAATGGGGAATCGGGAATCGGGAATGGTCCAGACGATGCCGATTCCGGCAACCCTGTCGCGGCAGGCTCCGGGCGGGGCGGGACATCACCCCTGGGCATATCCCGCAATTCCCTATTCCCGATTCCCCATTCCCGGCCCCATGATTGACGCTCGAAAAGGCAGCCGGCATAATCCGCAGTCTTTTTCCAAACCCGATTACCGGAGCAATCCCTTGGCCAACATCAAGTCCGCGAAGAAGCGTGCGCGCCAGTCCGAGCAGCACCGCCAGCGCAACGCCAGCGCGCGTTCGATGGTTCGCACGGCGATCAAAAATGTCGTGAAGGCGATCGAAGCGAAGGACAAGGCGAAAGCCGAGGCCGCGATGAAGATCGCCGAGCCGGTGATGGACCGCTACGCCGCGCGTGGCCTGATCCACAAGAACAAGGCTGCCCGCCACAAGAGCCGCCTCACCGCGCACATCAAGGCGCTCGCCTGAGCGACCCGCGGTCATCGCATCGGAGAAGCCGGCGCAAGCCGGCTTCTTTTTTTCCGGACCGGGCGTTGCCGCGCGCCGGCGCGGCAGGGACGTCGAACCCCACGTTCGCGCGTACGACGCCGGGATGAGGCCCACCCCGCGCGCGGCGGCACTCACGCGCCCTGCCCGGCCGCCTCGGCGGCGTACTTCTGTTCGTCGAAGAAGCGCTGGATGTCCAGGCACAGCGGCCAGGTACCCTCGCGCGCGATCGCCGACACGAGGTACCACGGCTGCTTCCACTTGAGCTTCTTCACGATGGCCTTGGCGACCTTCTCGCGTTCGTCCGGGGCGATGAGGTCGGCTTTGTTGAACACGAGCCAGCGCGGACGATCGAGCAGCTCCGGGTCGAAGCCCGCGAGTTCGTTCTCGATCGCGCGGATCTCGGCAACGGGGTCGGTGACGCCGTCGAGCGGCGCGATGTCGACCACGTGCAGCAGCAGGCGCGTGCGTGCGACGTGCTTGAGGAACTGGATGCCGAGCCCCGCCCCTTCCGCGGCACCTTCGATGAGGCCCGGGATGTCGGCGATCACGAAACTGCGATCGGCCTCGATGCGCACGACGCCGAGGTGCGGCTGCAAGGTCGTGAACGGGTAGTCCGCGACCTTCGGCGTCGCCGCCGACACGGCGCGGATCAGCGTCGATTTCCCCGCATTGGGGAAGCCGAGCAGGCCGACGTCGGCAAGCACCTTGAGTTCGAGCTTGATTTCACGCTCGTCGCCGGGGCTGCCTTGGGTCGCCTTGCGTGGCGCGCGGTTGACCGAACTCTTGAAATGGATGTTGCCGAGGCCGCCGTGGCCTCCCTGCGCGACGAGCAGCCGCTGGCCGTGCGTGGTGAGGTCGCCGATTTCCTCGTCGGTCGCGGTGTTGATGACGACCGTGCCGACCGGCACGCGGATCAGCGTGTCCTCGCCGCCCTTCCCGGCCATCTGCCGCCCCATCCCGTTTTCGCCGCGTTGGGCGCGGAACACCCGCTGGTGGCGGAAGTCGACGAGCGTATTGATGCCTTCGTCCGCAACGAGCCAGACGCTGCCACCGCTGCCGCCGTCCCCGCCGTCCGGCCCGCCGAACGGGATGAACTTCTCGCGGCGGAAGCTGACGCAGCCGTTGCCGCCGTTGCCGGCGTGGACCTGGATGACTGCTTCGTCGACGAATTTCATGGGAGGGCCGGGATTGGGGATTCGGGATTGGGAATTCGGGATTGGTGAATGGCAAAGGTCGGGATTCGAAGGTGATGTCACGGCACTGCTGCTTGCAGTGCTCGAAGCTGGAGGATGCCGGTGTCGGCAAGAAAGCGAAATCCTGGCTTTTCCCAATCCCGAATTCCGAATCACCAATCCCGAATCACCAACCCCATGCCGCAAAACGAAAAACCCCGCTCGAAGCGGGGCCTTCCGCGGTACCGCTCGCGAATGCGATCAGCCCGGAATCACGTTGACCGTCTTGCGCGCCTCGGCGCCCTTGACCTTGAACTCGACCGTGCCGTCGACGAGCGCGAACAGGGTATGGTCGCGGCCGAGGCCGACGCCGGTGCCCGGGTGGAAGCGCGTGCCGCGCTGGCGCACGATGATGTTGCCGGCCTCGACGGCCTGGCCGCCGTAGACCTTCACGCCGAGGTACTTCGGATTCGAGTCGCGACCGTTGCGGGTTGAGCCGCCTGCCTTTTTATGTGCCATTGCCGTGCTCCTTACTTCTTGCCCGCGCCGGTGATGCCGACGATTTCGATTTCGGTGTAGTGCTGGCGGTGCCCCGTCTCCTTGCGGTGGTGCTTGCGGCGACGGAACTTGACGATGCGGATCTTCTCCGCGCGGCCGTGCGACTTCACCTTGGCGGTGACGAGCGCGCCGGCGACCAGCGGTGCGCCGACGGTGACACCTTCGCCTTCGCCGACCAACAGGACCTGGTCCAGCTTGACCTCGGCGCCGACGTCCGCGGCGATCTTTTCGACGCGCAGGACTTCGCCCTGCGCCACGCGGTACTGACGACCGCCGGTAACGATGACTGCGTACATGATGGCCATGCCTCTGTAGTTATTCTGGAATCAGCCTTGCACCGGAGCCATGGGCCCGGAGCGAGCCGCGCAGTCTAACGGAGTGCGGTTTCGCGCGCAAGTCGTTGTTCCGTCACGACGGACACTCGTGGGTCAGTACTCGAAACCGTCGGCGCACGCCGTGCCCCACCGCCGGTTGCGTCCGACCACGCGGGCCAAGCCAAGGCGCAAGGCGAGGTGAACGGGCAGGTGCGACATCGGAGCCGCTCTACCTGAACGGGGATTGCAAGGCGCCGCCGCGCCGCGCGACGTCTCGGCCCGCGCGACGCGCCCGCCCGATCCTGACGCCCTTGCTATAGTGGACGACGCCCCTCACCTCCCCCGCCATGGACTTCATTCGCATCCGCGGTGCGCGCACGCACAACCTCAAGAACATCGACCTCGATCTGCCGCGCGACAAGCTGATCGTGATCACCGGGCTCTCCGGTTCGGGCAAGTCGTCGCTCGCGTTCGATACGATCTACGCCGAAGGCCAGCGGCGTTACGTCGAATCGCTGTCCGCGTACGCGCGCCAGTTCCTGTCGATGATGGAGAAGCCCGACGTCGACCACATCGAGGGGCTGTCGCCGGCGATCTCGATCGAACAGAAATCGACCTCGCACAATCCGCGCTCGACCGTCGGCACGATCACCGAGGTGTACGACTACCTGCGCCTGCTCTTCGCCCGCGTCGGCACGCCGCGCTGCCCCGACCACGGCATCCCGCTCGAGGCGCAGACGGTGAGCCAGATGGTCGACGCGACGCTCGCGCTCGATCCGGCCAAGCGCTACATGCTGATCGCGCCGGTCGTGCGCGAGCGCAAGGGCGAGCACGTGCAGGTGTTCGACCAGTTGCGTGCGCAGGGCTTCGTGCGTGCGCGCGTCGACGGCACCGTGCACGAACTGGATGCGGTGCCCGCGCTCGCGCTGCGCCAGAAGCACACGATCGAAGTCGTCATCGACCGTTTCCGGCCGAAGGCCGACATCAAGCAACGCCTCGCCGAATCGTTCGAGACCGCGCTGCGCCTCGGCGAAGGCATCGCGATCCTGGTCGACCTCGACGACGCCAAGGCGGCCGAGGCCACGTATTCGTCGCGTTTTTCCTGCCCGGTCTGCGATTACTCGCTGCCCGAACTCGAGCCGCGCCTGTTCTCGTTCAATTCGCCGGTCGGCGCCTGCCCGGCTTGCGACGGCCTCGGCGTCACCCAGTTCTTCGATCCGGCGCGCGTCGTCGTCAACCCGCAGCTGAGCCTCGCTGCCGGCGCGGTACGCGGCTGGGACCGCCGCAACCAGTACTACTTCCAGCTCATCCTCTCGCTCGCCAGGCACTACAAGTTCGACGTCGACACGCCTTGGCACGACCTGCCGGAGGCGACGCGGCACCACGTGCTGTTCGGATCGGGCGGCGAACCTATCAGCTTCCGCTACGTCACCGGCGCGAGCGGCGCGGTCACGCGCAAGCACGCGTTCGAAGGCATCGTGCCGAACCTCGAACGCCGCTACAGGGAAACCGAATCCCCGGCGGTGCGCGAGGAACTCGCCAAGTTCATCAGCGAGCGCGCCTGCCCCGACTGCCAAGGCCAGCGCCTCAACCGCAGCGCGCGCAACGTGTTCGTCGGTGACTCGAACCTGCCCGCACTGACCGCGCTGCCGATCGAACAGTCGCTCGCGTTCTTCAAGGCGCTCAAGCTCGCCGGCTGGCGCGGCGAGATCGCCGCGAAGATCGTCAAGGAGATCCGCGAGCGCCTGCACTTCCTCGTCGACGTCGGCCTCGACTACCTCACGCTCGACCGCCAGGCCGACTCGCTGTCGGGCGGCGAGGCGCAGCGCATCCGCCTCGCCTCGCAGATCGGCGCCGGCCTCGTCGGCGTCATGTACGTGCTCGACGAGCCGTCCATCGGCCTGCACCAGCGCGACAACGAACGCCTGCTCGGCACGCTCAACCGCCTGCGCGACCTCGGCAACACGGTCATCGTCGTCGAGCACGACGAGGATGCGATCCGCCTCGCCGACCACATCGTCGACATCGGCCCCGGCGCCGGCGTGCACGGCGGCGAGATCGTCGCGCAGGGCGACATCGACGCGATCCTCAAGTCGAAGCGTTCGCTGACCGGCCAGTACCTCTCCGGCCAGCGCGGCATCGAGGTGCCGAAGCAGCGGCGCAAGGCCGATCCGGACAGGATGCTGCGCCTGCTCGGCGCGAGCGGCAACAACCTCAAGAACGTCGACCTCGAGATTCCCGCAGGCCTGTTCACCTGCATCACCGGCGTTTCGGGCTCGGGCAAGTCGACGCTCATCAACGACACCCTGCACAAGTACACCGCGGCCGAACTCAACGGCGCGAACGAGAAGCCGGCGCCGTTCCGCGAGATCCAGGGCCTCGAACTGTTCGACAAGGTCGTCGACATCGACCAGTCGCCGATCGGCCGCACGCCGCGTTCCAACCCGGCGACGTACACCGGCCTGTTCACGCCACTGCGCGAGCTGTTCGCGCAGGTGCCCGAGGCGCGCTCGCGCGGCTACGGGCCCGGCCGTTTCAGCTTCAACGTCAAGGGCGGTCGCTGCGAAGCGTGCGAAGGCGACGGCCTGATCAAGGTGGAGATGCACTTCCTGCCCGACGTCTACGTGCCGTGCGACGTCTGTCATGGCAAGCGCTACAACCGCGAGACGCTCGAGATCACCTACAAGGGCCACACGATCGCCGACGTGCTCGAGATGACGGTCGAGGACGCGCACAAGCTATTCGAGCCGGTGCCGGTACTCGCGCGCAAGCTCGAGACGCTCATGCACGTCGGCCTCACCTATATCAAGCTCGGCCAGAGCGCGACCACGCTGTCCGGCGGCGAAGCGCAACGGGTGAAGCTGTCGCGCGAACTCAGCAAGCGCGATACCGGGCGCACGCTGTACATCCTCGACGAACCGACGACGGGCCTGCACTTCCACGACATCGAGCAATTGCTGCGCGTGCTGCAGCGGCTCGCCGACGACGGCAACACGGTCGTCGTGATCGAGCACAACCTCGACGTGATCAAGACCGCGGACTGGGTCGTCGACCTCGGCCCGGAAGGCGGCGAGCGCGGCGGCACGATCATCGCGACCGGCACGCCGGAGCAGATCGCGCGCGTGCCGGGTTCGCACACGGGCCGTTTTCTCGCCCGCACGCTCGCGGGCGCGAACACCGCGCCGCGCAAGCGCGGCCGCAAGGAAGCCGCATGAACGCCCCTGCGGTGAACGACGACGACGGCGCCGCGGTGCCGATCCTCGCACGCGTGCCGATGGCGGTGCGCTGGGGCGACCTCGACGCATTCAATCACGTCAACAACGCGGCCTTCCTCGTCTATGCGCAGGAAGCGCGCCTGGACTGGCTCGCCGGCGTCGAAGGGGCGTGGTTCGACGAGACCATGATGCCCGTGGTCGCGGCGGCGCAGGTCAACTACCGGCGCCAGCTCGGCTGGCCCGCGCGCATCGTGGTCGAACTCGCCACCAGGCGCGTCGGCAACTCGTCCGTGACGATCGGCCACCGCATCGTCGACGAACGCGACGCATCGCTCGTCTATGCCGACGGCGAAGTCGTGATGGTGTGGATCGATCCGGCGAGCGGCCGTTCGGTGCCGCTGCCGCCGGCGATCCGCAGCGCCTGTCAGTCGTCGCTGGAGTCGGGCGCGAGCACGTCGAAATAGGTTTCGACGCGCGTGCCGTCGGCGAGCAGGAAGATCACCTGCACCTTGTCGCCGACGGCTATCGCATGGCGCGGCTGCATGAGCATGAGGTGCTTGCCACCCGGCGCAAGCCGCACTTCGGTGCCTGGTTCGACCACGAGCCGGTGGATCTCGCGCATCTTCGACACGTCGCGATCGACGATCGTCTCGTGCAGCGAGGTCAGGCGGAACGCATCGCTCTGCACCGTGAGCAGGGTCAGCGGCTCGTCGCCGCTGTTCTTCAGCGTGGCATAGCCCGCCATCATCGTCGCGCCCGGGGGCGCGGCGCGTATCCATGCGTCGAACACGCCGAGCCTGGCGTCCGCGTGCACGGCTCCGGACGCGAACAGCAGCATGAGCAGGAACGGAACGACGCGTGTTCGATGCATGGCAGCCTCCGGTGTGGCGGCTATGATAGCCGCAACCCCACCGCGCAACAGGAGTGCGACCATGCGCCTCGACCTGCTGGTGTTCGCCATGACCGCCGCCACTTCCACGCCCGTGTCCGCCGCCGATCCCGCCCTGACGATCTACCGCAGCGACAGCGATGTGCTGTTCGAGCCGGGCAACGAGCCGATCGCCGACGGCCATGCGGTCGTGCACGAACAGCGCACTCTGCCGCTCGCGGGCGGGCGCCAGACCGTCGTCATCGACGGCTTGCCGTCCATGCTCGATACCGAAGCGGTCGCGATCGATTTCGGCGGTGCCGCGCGCGTGCTCGGCCAGCGCGTGGTTTCCGCGGGCGAGGCCGGCCTGCTCGCCGCGCACCGCGGCGAACCGGTACAGGTGCTCGCCACCGACGGCCGGCCGCTCGCCGAGGGCACGCTGGTCGCAGTCGATGCCAACGGACTCGGCATCCGCGGCGCGAACGGGCGTGTCGCCTACGTGCGCGACTACGCGCGCGTCGAGTTCGCCGAAGGCTCGGGTTCGCCGGGCAGCACCCTGCAGGTCGCCGTCGACGGCAAGGCCGGCGCTGCGCCGGCGAGCCTCACCTACCCCACGTCCGGACTCGGCTGGCGCGCCGCATACTCCGCCCTGCTGCTCGGCGAAGACGGCTGCCGCCTGCGGCTGGAAGCGCTCGCGAGCATCGCCAACCGCAGCGGCCGCGACTACGCGGGCGCGCGACTCAAGCTCGTCGCCGGCTCGCCCAACTTCGCCAAGTACGACCATGGTCCACGCGTGATGATGATGAAGGCCGCGGCACCGGCGCCCGCGCCGGAGAGCGCGCCCGAGCAGTCGGCACTCGGCGACTACCGCGCCTATGCAATCGACGGGGCGCTCGACCTGCCCGATGCGAGCGTGACGCAGGTGCCGCTCTACGCGAGCAACGAGCTCGCCTGCGAACGGCGCTGGCTGTACGAGAACGGCGGCACGTGGTTCCCGCCCAGGCCGATGCTCGAGCGCGACGCATGGCAGGCCGGTGGCGGCCCGGTGCAGAGCCAGATTTCATTCGTCGCCGCCGAGAACATGCCTGCCGGCCACCTGCGCGTGCTCGTGCGCGATCGTGACGGGCGCACCGAACTGCTCGGGGAAAACCGCATTGCCGACGTCGGCAAGGGACGCGACGTGCAGGTCGATCTCGGCGTCGCGTTCGACCTCGGCGCGAAGCGCGAGCGCACCACGTTCAAGCTCGACAAGGCCGCGCGCGAACTCGACGAGGGCTTGCGCATCACGCTCGACAACCGCGGCGAACGGGCACGCACCGTGACGGTGCGCGAGCACCCGAACCGCTGGCGCGCGTGGTCGCTCGTCTCTTCGAGCATCAAGCCGGCGAAACAGAGTCCCGACCTGCTCGAATTCCTCGTCGCGGTGCCTGGCGGCGGCACGGCGACGCTCGACTACGTCGTGAAATACCGGTGGTCGCCGAACGAAGACTGATGCGCCCTTCCAGCCACGACGAACGCCACGGGACACCCATGCTCGACATCATCCAGCACGACACGATCCAGGAACTGCGCCTCGCCCGCGCCCCCGTCAACGCCCTCGACCCCGGCCTCGTGCATGCGCTGCGCGTCGCGATCGAGGCGGCGCCGAGCGAAGGCGTGCGTGCGCTGGTGCTGTCCGGTTCGCCGGGCCTGTTCTCCGCGGGCCTCGACGTGCCCGTGCTGCTGCAGCTCGAACGCGAGGCCTTCCGCGAATTCTGGAATGACTTCTTCGGCCTCTGCGGCGCGCTTGCGCGCTCGCCGATCCCGGTCGTCGCGGCGATCACCGGCCATGCGCCCGCCGGCGGCGCCGTGCTCTCGATCATGTGCGATTACCGCATCATGGCGCGCGGCGCCTACCGCATCGGTCTCAACGAGGTGCAGGTCGGCCTGTCGGTGCCCGAGTGCATCCAGGCGGCGTTGCGCCGTCTCGTCGGCACGTATCGCGCGGAGCGACTGATGGTGGTCGGTGCAATGCTCGAAGCGGAACAGGCCGATGCGATCGGCCTCGTCGACGAACTCGTCGACGGCGACGCGGTCGTTCCGCGTGCGATCGCCTGGCTCGAGGAACTCCTGAAGCTCCCGCCGCGCGCGATGGCCGAAACACGCCGCCTCGCACGCGCCGACCTCGCGGCGCTCTTCGCCGATCCGCACGCGCTCCCTGTCGACGACTTCCTCGACCGCTGGTTCGCGCCCGAAGCGCAGGCCGTGCTGCAGGCCTTGGTCGCGCGCCTGAAATCCAGAGGCTAGCCTGGCCCGACCGCGGCCGGACGTCCGCGACGAGCAGAACACTCTTGATGCCTTTCTTAGCGTCCTTCGTGTCGAAGGCCTTCGGTTTTCTTACGAACCCATCGCCACGGGGCGCGAGGCGTCGCTGATCCAGCCGCTCCACGAGGGTGCGAATACGCGCGAGCCGGCGAGGCCGGCGTGTTCCATCGCGAGGAGGTTGTGGCAGGCGGTCACGCCGGAGCCGCACATGTGCACGACGTCGCGCGCCGGGCGAGTGCCGAGCAGCTGTTCGAATTCGCGGCGCAAGTGTTCACGTGGCTTGAAGCGGCCGTCGCGCTCGAGGTTGTCCGCGAACGGCCGGTTGCGCGCGTCCGGCACGTGGCCGGCGACCGCGTCGATCGGCTCGACCTCGCCGCGATAGCGTGCTGCCGCCCGCGCGTCGATCAGCAGCACGTCGCCGCTCGCGCGGCGCCGCTCGAGCTCGTCGAACCAGACGACCTGGGCGCGATCGAGATTGAGCTGCACCGCGGTTTCCGCAGGCGTGGCGACGCCGGATTCGACCGGCAGGCCGGCATCGCGCCAGGCCGCCCATCCGCCATCGAGCACCGCCGCATTGCGCACGCCGGCGAGGCGCAGCAGCCACCACATGCGCGCCCCCGCGAGCGCACCCTGCGCGTCGTCGTAAACGACGACATCGACGCCGGGGCGCCAGCCGGCGCGCGCGAGCGCGGCGGAGAACACGAGGTCGTGCGGCAGCGGATGGCGGCCGAGGCCGCGCTTGCCGAGGTCGGACAGGTCGCGGTCGAGATGGAAGTACACGGCCCCGGGGATGTGCGCCTGCGCGTGTTCGCGCTCGCCCTTGCCCGCATCGGCGAGGTCGAAGCGGCAGTCGGCCACGAGCACGTTGCCGCGGGCTTGCCGTTGCGCGAGTTCCGCGCCCGTCACCAGCGTTGCGAGGTTCATGCGGAACGCTCCAGTCGGTCGATCAGGTTCTTGAGCATCGCCGCCGTCGCGCCCCAGATGCGCCGGCCTTCCCATTCGTAGGCATAGATCGTACGCGCCTTGCCGCGCCAGTCGATGCGTTCGCGCCGCAGGTTTTCCGGCGCGAGCAGGAAATCGAGTGGCACCTCGAACACTTCGTCGACTTCGGCTTCCTGCATGCGCAGGAGATAGCCGCTGCGCACGAACCCGGTGACCGGGAAAACGTGGTAGCCCGACACGGTGTCGAAGCCGTCGAGGAAGCCGAACGGCTCGACGTCCGCAGGGAGGATGCCGGTTTCCTCTTCGGTTTCCCTGAGCGCCGCGGCGATCGCATCGGCGTCACCGGGGTCGATCGCCCCACCCGGGAAGCTGACCTGCCCGGCGTGGTTGCGCAGGTGATCCGCGCGGCGCGTGAAAAGCACGGACAGGTCGTCACCGCGCCGCACGAACGGCACGAGCACCGCAGCCGGACGCAGCGGCCCGCCGTCGAGCGCGTCGGCGAGATCGGCCGTGTTCCAGCCTGCGCCATCGGGCGGATCGGCGAGATCGCGTACCGCGCGACGCAGCTGCTCCGCGTCGACGTCCCTCATCCCCGCGCCGCCTCGCGTTGCGGCAGCACGACGTCCATGAGCCGGCGGCGTTCGGCCTCGCCCATCGCGACCCAGCGCGCGATCTCGTCGCCACTGCGCAGGCAGCCCTCGCACAAGCCGTCGCGGTCGAGGCGACAGACGCCGATGCACGGGCTGAGGACAGGGGTGAACTGCGGGTTCATGGTTGGCCTTGCAAACGCAAACGCCGCGACGGAGCGCGGCGTTGCGGTTGGACGGGATTCCGGTCAGCACACATCACTCGTACCGCTGCTCGACACGTACGGCGGGCCTGGGCCCATCGTCTTGCTTTTCCTTCCGAGCGCCCGGTCTCGATCGACGTGGTGGGCCGAAGCCGCCTTATTTGACGTCGACGATCTTGACTTCCCAGATGAAGACCTGGTTGCCCGACGCCTGCTCCGGCGGCAGGTAGATCATCCAGTGGTCGCCGACCTTCATCTTCTGGATCACGTCCGGCAGCAGCTTGGTGCCAAAGATGCCCGGCATGTCCGAAACCTTCGCCTTGACCGGTTCACCGACGAAGGAGCTGCGGATCTCGCGGCCATTCGTCAGCGACACGCGCACGTGGAACGTGACTTCGCTCGCCGGCGTGACCATCTTGCCGGTGCCGTCCTCGATCGCCTTGTACTGCACGTTGTTCGGCAGCACGACGACGCCCTTCTTGCTGCGGTTGGCCGCCATGAAGGCATCGGCTTCGCGCTTGTTGTCGGCCAGTTCCTTGTCCATCGCCGACTTCATCTTCTGTTCGTACTTCTGCACCGCGTCGGCCATGGCGGCCTGCGGCACCGCCGGCTCCTTGCCGTTGAACGCATCCTGCAGCGCGCGCGTGAACGTGGCGATGTCGACGTCGGCCTTCTGGCCGGACAGCCGGCTACCCAGCTGGAAGCCCATCGCGTAGGAAAGCTTGCCCTTGTCGGACGTGGTGTCCTGCGCGGACGCGGACCCTGCAACGAACAGCGCCGCGAGGGCGAGTGACCAACCGAACTTCATGCCTGTATCTCCGGGATGGATGGCGAATCTGGGCGATGCCGCAGCGGGGCCGCGCCGGGAAAAGCGCGCTAGTGTACCCGACGCCCGGCGAGGTCCAAAGCGAGCCGATGCCGAACGCGGCCGGCGCGGGAAGGCCCGCGCCGCGCCATGATCCGGCCGGCGCCTGAACGGCGGCCGGCCGGCCGGCCCGGCGCCGCCCTGCTCAGTGGGTTGCGCCCGCGTACTTCTTCTCGCCGGCGGTCACGCGCAGATCGAGGCGGTTCTCCGGCGGCGCGAGCGGGCACGTCGCATAGGGCGTGAACGCGCAAGGCGGGTTGTACGCCTTGTTGAAGTCGACCGTCACCTTGCCGTCCTTCGGCAGGTCGGCATAGAGGAAGCGCGCCGCGCCGTACGTCTCCTTGCCGCTCGTGCGATCGGCGAAGATGAACCAGAGCTCCTTCGCATCAGCGGTCTCGAGCACGGGCAGCAGCGTGTAGTTCTTGCCGTCACGCGTGAACGTGACCTTGCCCGGCACCGTCATCTTGTCGACCGTGCCCAGCACGGTCGGGATTTCCAGCGAATGCGCCGGCTTGAATTCCTCGAACTTCGCCTCGACGCGCCACGACGGGTCGATCGGGAAGTAGTCGATCCCCTTGAAGCCCGTGCGCGTCTTCGCTTCGCTGTCCTTCACGCGCAGGGCCTTCTTGCCGTTGCGGTCGATCACGTGGAAGCTCGCGCTACCGAACGCGACCGTGGTCGGATGCTCGTGCGCGTCGTCGAGCAGCTCGGCGGCCTGCGCCGGCTTGCCGTCGATGGTGGCGCCGGCCTTGGCATCGAGCGCGATCGTCGCCTTGCCGTCCTTCAACGTGATCGTGCCCAGCCTGGCCGGCCCCTTGGCGAGCACGATATCGTTGCCCTTGGCGCTGCCGACGCTGTTCGCGCCGTCCTTGAGCCAGTGCAGGCCGATCAGGCTGAGCCAGCCACCCGGCGCCTTCAGGCGCTCGACGCGCTGCGCACGCCAGCCCTCGATCTGCCGCGTGTAGTCGGCAGCGGGCTTGCTCGTTTCGACGTGGGCGGACATCAGTTGCACTCCGGCGAAGCTGGCCGCGACGAGGGCGGCGCTCTTCAGCATCAACATGCGAGGGATACCTCAGGACGATCGGGAATGGGGGTTGAGCGAACGGCGAAGCGTCGAAGCTGGCGCCGCAAATGTCAAGAAACCGCCGGGCGCGCCAAGTTCCGCCGCGTCCGCGCGGGAGACCGCGCCTAGCGACCGCGCAGGAACAGTCGGTCGAGTTCCGGGATCGCCAGCTGCACCCAGGTCGGCCGGCCGTGGTTGCACTGGCCGGAACGCTCGGTCGCTTCCATCTCGCGCAGCAACGCGTTCATCTCCGGCAGGCTCAGGCGCCGGTTCGCGCGCACCGAGCCATGGCAAGCCATCGTCGCGAGCAGTTCATTCGTGCTCTCCTCGACGCGACGCGTTTGCCCGTGCACCGCGAGGTCGGCGATGACGTCGCGCACGAGCTGGCCGACGTCGGCGCCGTCGAGCACGACCGGGATGCGCCGCACCGAGACGCTCTGCGGGCCGCTGCGCACGAGTTCGAAACCGAGTTCGGCGAAACGCTGGGCCTGCTCCTCGACGACCGCGGCTTCGCGTTCGCTCAAGGCGAGCGACATCGGCACGAGCAGCAGTTGCGAGCGGATGCCGTCGCCGTCCTGCGCCTGCTTGAGTTTCTCG
This sequence comes from Dokdonella fugitiva, assembly GCF_004342425.1. Classification (GTDB taxonomy): domain Bacteria; phylum Pseudomonadota; class Gammaproteobacteria; order Xanthomonadales; family Rhodanobacteraceae; genus Dokdonella_A; species Dokdonella_A fugitiva. The sequence goes on from NZ_SLWQ01000002.1 coordinate 267,492, forward strand.
TAGGTGATGCGCTCGTGCGCCGCGTGCATGTCGACCAGCACGAGGCCATGCGCGTTCTCGGCCAGAACGTAGATACCGTGCAGTTGCGCGAGCGCGAAGCCGAGTGGCGGCACGTCCGGAGCCTCGCCGTCGATTCGGGCCGGCGGCAACGGCTGCGCCTGCGGCGCGCTCCCGAGCAGCGCGGCGTAGTCGGCGAGCGGCTCGCGCACGCCGAGGCCGAGGCCCGCCTGGCGCTGCGCCGGCCACGTCGTCGAGGCGAAGTTCGCCACCGCGCGCGCCGCCGGTGCGAACGCTTCCTGCGCCGTGCCACCGGCACGCGCGCCCGACAGCGCGTCGTCGAGCGAGCGATAGAGGAAATCGTGCACGAGCCGTCCTTCGCGGAAGCGCACCTCGTGCTTGGCCGGGTGAACGTTGACGTCGACGAGCGCCGGGTCGAGCTCGAGGAACAATACGAAGGCGGGATGGCGGCCGTGGAACAGCACGTCCGCATACGCCTGCCGCACCGCATGGGCGACGAGGCGGTCGCGCACGAGACGCCCGTTGACATGGAAGTATTGCTGGTCGGCCTGCGCGCGCGAGGCCGTCGGCAGGCCGACCCAACCGTACAGCCGCAGCCCGGCACCGGCGTGTTCCACCGCGAGGCTCTGGCCGAGGAATTCCTCGCCGAGCACGTCGGCGACACGGCGTGCACGATCGGCTTCGCTCTCCACCGCCTTGAGGATGCGCACGACCTTGCCGTTGTGGCCGAGGCGGAACTCGGTCGCCGTGCGCGCGAGCGCGATCGACTTGACGAGTTCCTCGATGTGGCCGAACTCGGTCCGCTCGGCGCGCAGGAACTTGCGCCGCGCGGGCAGGTTGTAGAACAGGTCGCGCACCTCGATGGCCGTACCCGGCGGGTGCTGCGCGGGCACGGCGGCGCGCGCACGACCGCCGTCGACCTCGATGCGCCACGCGGCGTCGGCGCCACGCGCGCGCGACGTCAGCGAGAAGCGCGACACCGAAGCGATCGACGGCAGCGCTTCGCCGCGGAAGCCGAGCGTGCCGACGCGCTCGAGGTCGTCGAAACTGGCGATCTTGCTCGTCGCGTGCGAGGCGATCGCAAGCGCAAGGTCGTCCGCTTCGATGCCGCCGCCGTCGTCGCGCACGCGGATCAGGCGCGCGCCGCCCTGCTCGACGTCGATCTCGACGCGCCGCGCTCCGGCATCGAGGCTGTTCTCGACCAGTTCCTTGACCACGGACGCCGGTCGCTCGATGACCTCGCCGGCAGCGATCTGGTTGACGAGTTCGGGAGGAAGCGAACGAATGCGGGCCATGGCGAACCCGCATCATATCCGACTGCGGGAAGCGGCCTGAACAGGAACGCGAGCCCAGGCGAAAAGACTCTCGGCGCGATGCGCGGGTCAGCCGGAGGGGATTTCGAGTACGGCGCCGACGCGTACGCGTTCGTCGGCGAGATTGTTCGCTGCGCGCAACTGCGCCGTGGTGAGGCCGTGGTTCGCCGCGATCGCGCTCAGCGTGTCGCCGCGGTTGACGACGTAGCGCGAGGCCTTCGCGCGTTCGCCGCGATCACGCCGGCTGTTCGCCGCGAACAGGCTGCCCGGCGGCGGCGAGGCGCGGAAATAGTCGCGCACGCCGTCGAGGATCGCGCCTGCGAGTTTCTCCCGGTGATCGGGGCTGGTCAGGCGCGCTTCCTCGGTCGGGTTCGTGATGAACGCGGTTTCGACCAGGATCGACGGCACATCGGGCGAGCGCAGCACGACGAAGTTCGCGCGCTCGACGTAGTTGCGGTGCGTCGGGCCGAGCTTCTTGAGCGAGGCGAGCACCTGCTCGGCGACCGCGTTGCTCGCGCCCATCGTCGCGCCCTGCGACAGGTCGAGCAGCACCTTGGCGAGCGTGTCGTCCTTGTCGTCGAGCGAGATGCCGCCGACGAGGTCGGCGCGGTTCTCGCGATCGGCGAGCCAGCGCGCGGCTTCGTTGGTCGCACCGCGAGGGGACAGCACCCACACCGACGAGCCACGTGCATCGCTGCTCGTGAACGCATCCGCATGGATCGACACGAACAGGTCCGCCTTCATCTCGCGCGCCTTGAGGTAGCGCTGCTCGAGCGGAATGAAATAGTCGGCGTCGCGGGTCAGCACCGCGGTCATGCCCGGCGTCTTGTCGATCGCCTTCTTGAGTTCGCGCGCGACCGCGAGCGTGATGGTCTTTTCATGCGTGCCGCTCGCGCCGGTCGCGCCGGGGTCGTCGCCGCCGTGGCCGGCGTCGATCGCGACGATCACGTCGCGGCCCTTGCCGGCCGACACCTCGGCGACGCTCTTCACCGGCGCGGCCTTGGCGGTGGCGGCGGCGGGATACAGGTCGAGCACGAGCCGATAGCCGAACTTGTCCGCCGGCGGCAGCAGGAAGCTCTTCGGCCGCACGTTTTCGGCGAGATCGAACACGACGCGCGCATCGCCCTTGCCCTGCTTGCCCGCGCGCAGCCCCTTGAGCAGGCCTTTCGCGGCAGGCGCGCTGAATTCGGCCGAGAGCGCGCTCTCGCGCAGGTCGAGCACGATGCGGTCGGGCTTGGTCAGCTCGAACAGCTTGTACTCGAGCGGCCCGGAAACGTCGAACACCGCGCGCGTGTACTCGGGCCCCGCCCAGACACGCAAATTCTTGATTTCAGCCGCATTCGCGTGCGCGACCAGGCCCGAACAGACGATCAGGCAAGCGGCCAGCCATCGGTGGTTGCGGATCCCCGACATGCGGCGTATTCAACCCGAAAGCCGCGGAGGATTGCAAGCTTTTTCCTTGAAAATCCGACGGGTGCAAGACGTTCTTCATGTAACCGTCCGGACCCGGCCGCAGCGCGTCAGGCAGCGGCCGCGGGATCCCAGCGGGCCAGCATGGCCTCGCCGCGTGAACTGGAGGCACGCGCGCACAGGTCCCGCGCGGCGCCGGCGTGCACGAGCGAAAGCTCGAGGTCGGCCGCGGGCAATGCACCTGCGCCGCGTTCCGGCCATTCGACGAGCACGAGCGACGTGCCGTCGGCGATCTCGCCGAGCCCGAGCCACTCGAGCTCGCCGGGATCGGCGATCCGGTAGAGATCGAGGTGATGGACGTCGTACCCGTCGACGCGATACGACTCGAGCAGGCTGTAGGTCGGGCTCTTGATGCGCGCGCCGACGCCGAGTGCCTGCAGCAGTGCGCGCGCGAACGTCGTCTTGCCGGCGCCGAGATCACCGTTCAGGTAGATCGTGCCGCCGGCGCGCACGGCGGGTGCGAGCCGTGCGGCGAGCACGACGAGCCGCGCTTCGTCGAGTCCACGCAGCTCGACCGTCATGCGCCTGCCCCGTTGACGAGGCGGCGCAGGGGCACGAACAGGTCGCTGGCGACGAGCCCGCGGGGTGCGTCACCGGCCGCCTCGTCGCCGGCCCGCGCATGCAGTGCCACGCCGAGTCGCGCCGCGTCCCAGGCGTTGCAACCCTGCGCGAGCAGTGCGGCGATCACGCCGGTCAGCACGTCCCCCATGCCCGCGCTGGCCATGCCCGGATTGCCCCACGGGCAGACCACGACGCGTCCGTCGGGTGCGCCGACGAGACTGCCTGCGCCCTTGAGCACGACGACGGCCGCATGCCTGCGCGCGAGTTCACGCACGGCGGCGAAGCGATCGCGCTGCACCGAAGCGACGTCGCTGCCGAGCAGGCGCGCGGCCTCGCCCGGATGGGGCGTGAGCACGGCGTCCGCACTCCATGCACGCGGCGCTTCGGCGAGCAGGGTCAACGCGTCGGCATCGACGACGACGGACCTGCCACTGGTGAGCGCGGCATCGAACAGGCGCCGGCCCCAGTCGCCGAGGCCGAGGCCGGGGCCGAGCGCGAGCACGCTCGCACGTTCGAGCAGGGGAGCGAGTGCGGCAGCGTCGTCGACGCCGCGTGCCATCAATTCCGGTCGCGCGGCATTGATCGCACCGACATGCGCCGCGCGCGTGGCGATGCTGACGAGGCCGGCGCCGCAACGCAGCGCCGCTTCGCCGGTGAGCCGGATCGCGCCGCCATAGCCGTGGTCGCCACCGAGCGCGAGCACGTGCCCGAAGCGCGACTTGTTGACGTTGGCGCGCCGCGGCGGCAGCGCGCGCCCGATGCACGCATCGGCGAGTTCGGCGTCGACCGCGATGCCCTCGTACGCGGCCTGCGGCAGGTCGAGCGTCGCGAGTTCGCGCGCGCCGCACTGGTCGATCGCATCGGCCGTGAACAGGCCGCGTTTCCAGGCGACGAAGCTCACCGTCGCATCCGCACGCACGCAGGCGCCCGTGCAGGTGCCGGTGTCGGCGTCGAGTCCGGACGGCACGTCGAGCGCAAGCACGGGCCGGCCGGCGCTGCGCCCGACGAGTTCGGCCGCGAGCCCGTCGAGCGGGCGCTTGAGGCCGGTGCCGAACAGCCCGTCGACGAGCACGTCGCCGACCGGCGCGACGCTGTTGCCGGCGAGTCGCGCGCGGCCACCCGCTTCGACGAACGAAGCGCGCGCCCGCGACGCGTCGCCGCTCGAGTCGCCGGTGAGCGCGACGAGGTCGACGTCCATGCCGGCGCGCAGGGCAAGTTCCGCGAGCAGGAACGCGTCACCGCCGTTGTTGCCGCTGCCGGCCAGGACGCCGATGCGTCGCGCATCGGGCCAGCGCCGCCGCAGGCACGCGAACGCCGCGTCCGCGGCACGCCGCATGAGTTCGAAACCGGGGATGCCGCAGCGATCGATCGCCGCGCGATCGATCGCGCGGACCTGTGCGGTCGTGTACAGCGAAGCAAGCGGATCGCGCGTCGGCATCGGCGCATTCTAACGACGTGCGCGCGCCGCGCTATGCTGGCATTCCCGCCCCGACCGTGCCGCACGAAACCCGTTCGCGCCGGCGCACGCGCCGCCCGCACCCTCCCGCCGATGACCGACTACGCCGCCCTCGCTTCCGACATCCGCCGCTGGGGCGAGGAACTCGGCTTCCAGAAGATCGGCATCACCGGCATCGACCTCACGCCGGACGAAGCGCACCTGCTCGACTGGCTCGACGCCGGCCACCATGGCGAGATGGACTACATGGCGCGGCACGGCGCGCGTCGCAGCCGACCGGCGGAGCTGCAACCGGGCACGGTGCGCGTGATTTCGGCGCGACTCGACTACGCTCCGCCCGGCCTGCGCGAGGCGTGGAACGTGATCGGCGACGGCGAGCGCGGCTACGTGTCGCGCTATGCGCTCGGCCGCGACTACCACAAGGTACTGCGCGGCCGCCTGCAGAAGCTCGCCGACCGCATCGCCGGCGTCACCGGCCCGTTCGGCCATCGCGTCTTCACCGACTCGGCGCCGGTGCTCGAGAAGGCGCTCGCGCGCAACGCGGGTCTCGGCTGGATCGGCAAGCACACGCTGCTGCTCGATCGCGACGCCGGCTCCTGGTTCTTCCTCGGCGAGATTTACACCGACCTGCCGCTGCCGACCGATGCACCTGCCAGCGCGTACTGCGGCACCTGCTCGCGCTGCATCGACGTCTGCCCTACGCAGGCCATCGTCGCGCCGTACCGGCTCGATGCGCGCCGCTGCATCTCCTACCTCACGATCGAACTGCGCGGCGCCATCCCGGAAGACCTGCGCCCGCTGATCGGCAACCGCATCTTCGGTTGCGACGACTGCCAGCTCGTCTGCCCGTGGAACAAATTCGCGCAGGTGACCACCGTGGCGGACTTCGCGCCGCGCAGCGGCCTCGATTCGGCTCGCCTGGTCGACCTGTTCGCCTGGAGCGAAGCGGAGTTCCTCGCCCGCACCGAAGGCATGGCGATCCGCCGCACCGGCTACGAAGGCTGGTCACGCAACATCGCGGTCGCGCTCGGCAACGCCCCGACCCGCGACGACGTCGTGCGCGCGTTGCGTTCCCGCGCCGACGACCCGTCCGCCCTCGTGCGCGAACACGTCGCCTGGGCCCTCGCCCGCCACGCGTCCGCGCACGGCTGAGAGCTCTTCAGCTCTCGCTTCACTCGAAAAGTGCGGCCATGGATGGTCGCTCTGGAAGCCGGCGAGCCTCCCCGCACAACCCCCCAAGAAGATCCCATCCTCGGCGGTCACGGACGACCGCAAAAGCTAAGCCGCCTGCTTGGGGATCGAGCGATTCGTGTGCGTGATCTTGTTCTGCCGATCGACGTAGACGAGCTGCGGCTTGTGCTGCTCCGCCTCGGCCTCGCTGTACCCGCCGTACGCGCAGATGATGATGATGTCGCCCGGCTGCGCGCGGTGCGCCGCCGCGCCGTTGATCGAAATCACGCCCGAGCCTTCGTCGGCGCGGATCGCATACGTGGAAAAGCGCTCGCCGTTGTTGACGTTGTAGATGTGGATCTGCTCGTACTCGCGGATGCCCGAGGTGTCGAGCAGGTCGCCGTCGATCGCGCAGGAACCTTCGTAGTGGAGCTCCGCGTGGGTCACGCTGGCGCGGTGGATCTTCGCCTTGAGCATGTTGAGATGCATGGGTCGTCGACCTGGATTGTTGCGTGCGCGCAACAGGCGCTGGGGCAACCAGTATATCAAACGCTTGTGCAGGGCAGCATGGTGTGGCTCCGAATGCCGACAGGCCGACGCAAGCCCATGATTTTCAATAGATATACTGGAATCCAGGGCAAAAAAAACCCTCGCGCGACAACCGCTGCGAGGGTCTTAATCGGAGTGACGATTACCTACAATGCGCCCTGCGTGTCCTCGGAATCCGGCAACATGTTGCGCAAATCCCTAACGACGGTGGGAAGAATACCACAGCCTGCAACGAAAAAGCTACGCCGCGTCGATCGCGAGATTGTCGATGAGCCGCGTCGTCCCGAGCCGCGCCGCGACGAGCGCGACGAGACCGGCCGGCGCTTCGGTGCCCGTGGGCTCCGCGAGGTCGTCGGCGCGCCGCACGACCGCGTAGTCGGGAACCAGCCCCGCGCGCTCCAGCCCGCTGCGCGCGTCCCGCTCGACCTCGCCCATCGCCTGCCCTGACCGCACGCCCGCGCCCATGCGCTGCAGGACGGCGTGGATCGCTCCGGCACGCTCGCGCTGGGCGGCGTCGAGATACTGGTTGCGCGAGCTCATCGCGAGCCCGTTCGCCTCGCGCACGATCGGCGCGCCGACGACGTCGATCGCGTAGCCGAGGTCGCGCACCATGCGGCGGACCACGAGCAGTTGCTGGTAGTCCTTGCGCCCGAACACCGCGACCTGTGGCTGCACGAGATTGAAAAGTTTTGCGACGACCGTCGCCACGCCGTCGAAATGACCCGGGCGGATCGCGCCCTCGAGCACGTCCGTGACCTGCGGCACGCTGACCTTGACGCTCTGCGCGGTACCGAACGGATAGAGCTCGTCGACGCCGGGCAGGAACAGCACGTCACAGCCGTGCGCGGCGAGCCCGGCCGCGTCCGCCTCGGGGGTGCGCGGGTAGCGCGCGAAGTCCTCATTCGGGCCGAACTGGGTCGGGTTGACGAACACGCTCGCGACGACGACGTCGGCTTGCTCGCGTGCGATCCCGAGCAGCGAATGGTGGCCTGCGTGCAGGTTGCCCATGGTCGGCACGAAGCCGATTCGCCGGCCTTCGCGCCGCATCGGCGCGAGCAGCGCGCGCAATTCGGCAGCGGAAACGCAGGTGTGCATCATCAGTACGAATGCTCGGCGGCCGGGAACTCGCCGCTGCGCACCGCGGCCGCATAGGCGCTGATCGCGCCGAGCACGGAATTCGTACCGGCGAGGAAGTCCTTGCTGAAGCGCGGACGCTTGCCCGGCGTGATGCCGAGCAGGTCGTGCACGACGAGCACCTGGCCGTCGCAACCGGCGCCTGCGCCGATGCCGATCGTGGGTATGGCGAGGTCGCGCGAGATCTCGGTGGCGAGCCCGGCCGGCACGCACTCGAGCACGAGCAGGTCGGCGCCGGCGTCCTGCACCGCGCGCGCGTCGGCGCGCAGTTTCGCCGCGGTCGGTTCGTCGCGCCCCTGCACCTTGTAGCCGCCGAGGCGATGCACCGACTGCGGCGTGAGACCGAGATGCGCGCAGACGGGAACCTCGTGCCGCTTCAGCGCGTGGATGATCGTGCAGACCCACTCCGCGCCTTCGAGCTTGACCATCGCGGCGCCGCCCTCGCCGAGCAGGCGCGCGGTGTTGGCGAGCGCGAGATCCTCGTTGCGATAGCTCATGAACGGCAGGTCGGCGACGAGCAGCGGCCGACGCAGGCCGCGCGCGACGCAGGCGGTGTGGTAGACCATCGCATCCATCGTCACCGGCAACGTGCTCGCATGCCCTTGCACGACCATGCCGAGCGAGTCGCCGACCAGCACGAGGTCGACCCCGGCTTCGTCCGCGCGCGCGGCGATGCCCGCTTCGTAGGCGGTGATAGCGACGATCTTCTCGCCACGCCGCTTGCGGGCCTGCAGGTCCGGCACGGTGATCGGAACGGCGGGCGCTGTGTTCGCGTACATCGTCGAAACCTGCGGTGAAGGCCGCGCATTATCCTCCGCGCAGCGTGGGAACCGGAAGATGCGCCCATGCCGCGCGCATGCAAGGCGGGCCATTGCCCGCCGTCTCTCAGTCGAGCCGCACGACCTCGTCGGTATCGACCGCGGCGAGCAGGTCGCGCACCATGCCGGCACCGGCGATGACGAAATCCGGCGCGATCTCGGCCAGCGGCACGAGCACGAAGGCGCGCCGTTCGAGCTGCGGGTGCGGCAGCACGAGACCGGGCTCGTCGAGCTGCAGGTCGGCGCAGGCGAGCAGGTCGAGATCGAGCATGCGTGGCCCCCAGCGCGTGCCGTCGCGCACGCGGCCGTGGCTCCGCTCGATCGCGAGCAGGGCATCGAGCAGTTCGCGTGGCGCCAGCGTACTGGCGAGTTCGGCCACCGCATTGACGAACGCCGGCTGGTCCGTCACGCCCCATGGCGCGGTGCGATAGAGCGACGAGCGCGCGACGAGCCGCGTCGAGGCGAGCACGGCGAGGTCGTCGAAGGCACGTTCGACCTGGCGGCGTGGTTCGCCGAGGTTGCTGCCGAGCCCGACGAAGACGCGGCACGTGCCGCGATCAGTCACCGGCATCGACAGCCGAGGCCACGCCTGATTTCTTGCGGCGGCGGCGGCGCGGCCGCTTGCGCTTCGTCGCCGGCGGCGCTTCGCTGCCGGGCGGCGGCGGGGCGGACGCCAGGCGCTCGGCGAGCTGGTCCTGGTCGAGCTGTTGCGCCTCGGTCCACCACGCGGCGAGTTCGGCGAGTTCGGGCGATTCGTCGGCGCGCAGCACGAGGAAGTCGTAGGCGGCGCGGAAACGCGGATGTTCGAGGAGGCGGAATGCGCGCTTCTTCGTGCGCTGCGCGAAGCGCGGCTGCATCGCCCAGATTTCCTCCACCGCGATCGTGAAGCGCCGCGGCACGGCGACACGCTGCGCCTGTTCGCGCAGCACGCGCTCGGTGGCGTGTGACCATGCCGCGCCGACGTCGGCACCGGCGTCGACGGCCGCCTGCGCGGCGCGCCGCACCGGCTCCCACAACAGCGCGGCGAACAGGAACGCGGGCGTGACCGGCTTGTCCTCGCGCACGCGCGCGTCGGTGTTGGCGAGCGTCTGCTCGACGAGGCGGCGGAAATGCGCCGCGTCGCCTTGCGCGAGCACGCGCGCCGTCGCGGGAAACACGTGTTGCAGCAGGCCGTGCTGTTCGAGCGAACGGAAGCTCGCGAGGCCATGGCCACTGAGGAACAGCTTGAGTGATTCGTCGAACAGCCGCGCCGGCGGTGCTTCGGCGAGCAGCGGACCGAGCGCCGCGAACGGCGCGGCGGTCGCCGGCTCGATCGTGAAACCGAGCTTGGCGGCGAGGCGCGCGGCGCGCAGCATGCGCACGGGATCCTCGCGATAACGCTGTTCCGGATCGCCGATCAGGCGCAGCACGCGGTGCTGCAGGTCCTCCATGCCGCCGACCGAGTCAAGCACGCTGAAATCGGAAATGTCGTAGTAGAGCGCGTTGACGGTGAAGTCGCGGCGCACGGCGTCTTCCTCGATCGTGCCGTAGACGTTGTCGCGCACGAGCCGGCCGTCGACGAGATGGCGATCGCCGCTGCCGTCGTCGCTGCTGCCGCGGAACGTCGCGACCTCGACGATCTCGCGTCCGAACACCACGTGGGCAAGGCGGAAGCGCCGGCCGATGAGGCGGCAATTGCGGAACAGCGCGCGGACCTGTTCGGGCGTCGCATCGGTGGCGACATCGAAATCCTTGGGATGGCCGCCGAGCAGCAGGTCGCGCACCGCGCCGCCGACGAGGCAGGCGCGATGGCCGGCTTCGTGCAGCCGGTAGAGCACGCGCAGCGCACCCGCCGAGATGCTCTTGCGCGAAATCGCGTGCTCAGGGCGCGGGATGATGCGGAACGAGCCGGGGATGGGCGCTTCCTGTACGATTCGTTCCGACGTCATCCGCTGCTTCTGCTCCTGGTTTGCCGCGCGTTACCGATTCGTTATACTACGCAGCTCGGCAATTCCCCAAACGCTCCCTTCGTCTAGTGGCCCAGGACACCGCCCTCTCAAGGCGGGAACACGAGTTCGAACCTCGTAGGGAGCGCCAGGGATTTGCCTTGCGATCCTGCTTGATCGCGGCCTGATGAACCCCCTCGGAGCCGCACTTCAGCAGAGCGGCCAAACCTTGGCCGCACTTTCCGCGATCAGCCACTTCCCTGGAATGCTTCCCCCGGGGCCGGCGTCGCGATGCCGGGGCGGCTTCAGCCGCCATGCTCCCCCTCATACGAAACGCTGGCGTGCCCTGCCGGAGCCCAACCTCTGGGCGACCGCGGCGTCGCGGCACGCCGAGGCGCGACGTCGCGCACAGGGTGCGCTCCTGCAGGTGATGTGCGTCGCGCTTGCGTGGGGCTTCAGCCGCGACGAGGCATGACCGCCGCGGCGCGCTCACTTACAATGCGCGCCTCGCCACCGCATTCGAGCATCCATGCCCTTCGTCGTCATCGAGAACTGCATCAAGTGCAAGTACACCGACTGTGTCGAGGTCTGTCCGGTCGACTGCTTCCACGAAGGGCCGAACTTCCTCGTGATCGATCCCGAGGAGTGCATCGACTGCACGCTGTGCGAGCCGGAATGCCCGGCCAAGGCGATCTATCCCGAGGATGACGTGCCGGCGGGCCAGGAAGGCTTCATCGCGCTCAATGCCGAGCTCGCCAAGGTGTGGCCGGTGTTGACCGAACGGAAGGACGCGCCGCCGGACGCCAAGGAATGGGACGGCAAACCCGGCAAGCTGCCCTTGCTGGAACGCTGATCCGGCGCCTTGGTCGTTCCTGCCGGGCGCGTGCCCGGCAGGCCGACAAGCCGAAGCAGATCAGGACAGGCGGTCGCGCAGCGCCTGCAGCAATGCGCGCGCGGCGTCACGCGATGCATCGTCGTCCGCGCCTTCGACGCTGACGCGGCTGCCCGCGCCCTCCGCGGCGACCCGCACGGTCAGCTGCACGCGCGCCGTGGTCTTGTTGCCGGCGCGGCCGAGGGTGATCGCCCGCTTGAACCAGCCCGGCTTGCTCGTCGTCGTGCCGGTCGTCTCGACCGTGTATGTGTAGCCCGCGTCGTCGCGATTGACGATCGTCGCGGCGCCGGAACGCTCGAGCGCGAGGCCGACGCGCGACCAGGTGCTCGCGACCGCATCGGCCACCGTCAGGCCATTGCCGCTCAGCAAAGCACCCGGCGTCGCCGCGACGACAGGCGGCGGCGCTGCCGTGCCCGTATCGGCGCCCGGCGCGTTCGCGTCGACCGGCGCCGCGCCGGGCGTCGGCGTGGCGGCAGCGCGCGCGCTCACCGCCGGCACCGTCAGCGCACCGGCACTGTTGGGTGTGTCGAGGTCGGGCGGCACTTCCAGCGGTCGCGACTCGACCGCGGTCTTGTATTCGTCGTTCTTGCGCTCGAAATGGCGATGCATGAAGCCGCAGCCGCCGAGCAGCGACGCCGACACCAGCGCCGCCAGCAACGCAGAGATGTTCCGTCTCACAGATACCGTCCCGTCGTCAGTGATCTGCCTAGTCTACCCGACTACCCGACGGCGGGCGCCGCCTCGACCAGACCCAGTTCAGCCAGCACGCGGTCCGCGGCCGCGCGCAACGGCGGCGAGAGCTCGGTCAGGGGCAGCCGTGGCGTCGCCGAACCGAGGCCGAGCCGCGACAGGCACCACTTCAGCGGGATCGGGTTCGGCTCCAGCGCGAGCGCGTCGTAGAGCGGTCGCAGGCGACGATCGAGCTCGTTCGCCTGCGCCTCGTCGCGCCGCGCGCAGGCCTCGCACATCGCCGCGAACAAGGCGGGCGCGACATTGGCGGCGACCGAAATCACGCCGTCCGCGCCGGCGAGCTGTGCACGCGCGCAGGTCGGATCGTCGCCCGAGAGGATGCTGAACGATGGCGTCCGCAGCGCGAGCAGGTCGCGCATGCGCGCCTCCTCGCCGACGGCTTCCTTGATACCGGCGATGTTGCCGTGCCCGGCCAGGCGCGCGACCGTGTCGGGATGCAGGTCGCAGGCGGTCCGGCCCGGCACGTTGTAGAGCACGACCGGCACGCGGGCGTGATCGGCGACCTCGCTGAAATGGCGCAGCATTCCTTCCTGCGTCGGCCGCACGTAGGCCGGCGCGACGACGAGTGCGTAGTCGGCGCCCGCGTCCACCGCGCGCTGCGTCTGCACGATGGTCCTGCGCGTCGACGGCAGGCCGCTGCCCGCGAGCACCGGCACGCGCCCGGCGACGCGCGCGACCGCGAACGCGATCAGCGCCGGGTATTCGTCGTCGTCCAGCGCGGCCGCTTCACCGGTCGAGCCGGCGACGACGAGCGCGCGCGTTCCATCGGCGAGCTGCTGGTCGATGAGACGGCCGTAGGCGTCGAGGTCGAGGGCGCCGTCGCGCGCGCGGAACGGCGTCGCGAGTGCGCAGATGCTGCCTGAAAGAGCCACGCCGGAACCTGCCCTGCGGATCGGGAGCCGTCGATGGTACGAGGGAAGCTTCGCGCAAGTCCATGCGCTGGCGCGGGCGATTCGGGGCAATGCCGGGGCGCGTGCGGCGCCTTGCCGGGTCCGCTTGCGACCCCGGGGGTGCGCAAGTATTCTGCGATCGAGCGCATCGCCGGCCGGTGCGGCGGGCAGGACATGGGAACCGTGAAGCAGGCAGGAAGGCAGGCCCCGGGCGACGCCACGCGACCCGCTTCGAACGAGAACTACCTCCTCATCAGCGCCTTCGGCACTCCCGCGCATTCGCCGCTCGTCGCCCTCAGCAAGCGCATTTCCGAATGCGGCTGCAACCTCGCCGAAGCGCGCGTGTCCACGCTCGGCAACGAACTCAGTGTGCTCGCCCTGGCCCAGGGCGCGTGGGATGCGATCGCCAAGCTCGAGAACGCGCTGGCGCGACTGGATCGCGACGGCGAGCTGCGACTCACGCATTTCCGCACGAGCGCACGGCAACCGCAGGCGAACCTGCTGCCGTACGTGGTCGAGGTCGTCGCCGCCGACAAGACCGGCGTGCTGTTCCAGCTCGCCGAATTCTTCGAGCGCCAGAACATCACGATCGAGCAGTTGCATTCGACGCGTTACCGCGCGATGCAGACAGGGGCGGACATGTTCTCGGCGCAGATCACCATCGGCATCCCGAACACGATGCACATCGCCGCGCTGCGCGACGACTTCCTCGAGTTCTGCGACGGCCTCAACCTCGATGCCATCATGGACCCGATGAAGTTCTGACCATGCCCGACATCGGCAAGAAGGTTCCCAGTCTCAAGGGCGTCCTGCACGACGGCAGCACGCTCGCCCTCGCGGACTTCCGCGGCCAGGCCGTGGTGGTATACTTCTACCCGAAGGACAACACGCCCGGCTGCACCAACGAGGCGCACGGCTTCCGCGACCTCTACAAGCAGTTCCGCAAGGCCGGCTGCGAGATCGTCGGCGTCTCGCGCGATTCGTCCGCCTCGCACGCGAAGTTCCGCGACAAGCACGCGCTGCCGTTCCCGCTCGTCGCCGACACCGACGAAACGTGGTGCAACGCGTTCGGCGTGCTCGGCGAAAAGACGCTGTACGGGCGCAAGTTCGTCGGCGTCATCCGCAGCACCTTCCTCGTCGACGCGGAAGGTACCCTCGTCGAGGAATGGCGCAACGTGCGCGTGCCCGGACACGCCGCCGCCGTGCTGGAGCGCGCCACCCGGCTGTGACCGACATCCCGCTCCGCCGCATCCCGAACGGGAACCTCGACCGACCGCCCTGCCGGCGGACGTTCGAGACGGCGAGCCGCTCCCTGCACCGGCGCCCGCGGCGACGCCTGCCGTTCCCGATGTTGCCGCACGACCCGCCCGCGCACCGGCGCGTGCGCGGCCCTTCCTTCCCGCACGAGGCTCCCGCATGACTCGAGGCAAGCGCATCTACGTACTCGACACCAACGTGCTCATGCATGACCCCACGGCGCTGTTCCGCTTCGAGGAGCACGACGTGTTCATCCCGATGACGGTGCTCGAGGAACTGGATGCCGCGAAGAAAGGCACCTCGGAGACATCGCGCAACGCACGCCAGGTCAGCCGCTTCCTCAACGAACTCATGGTCGCGGGCAACGGCCACCCGATCGAGGACGGCGTCGAGCTGCGCCTGCCGCAGGGCCTGCAGCTCGATCGCAAGCCGAAGGCGGGGCGCCTGTATTTCCAGACCAATGCGCATGTCGCCGTCGACAAGCGCTCGACGCGCACGATGCCGGACAACCTCATCCTCGCGGCGGTCGTCGGCCTGCGCGAGGCGCGCCCGCGCGAGCCCGTCGTGCTGGTGTCCAAGGACATCAACCTGCGCATCAAGGCGAAGATCTACGGCATCACCGCCGAGGACTACGAGAACGACCGCGCGCTCGACGACTTCAGCCTGCTCTACAACGGCCTCGCCGAACTCCCCGGGAACTTCTGGGACCGCCATGGCGAGCTGCGCTCGTGGTCGGAACGCGGCCGCACGTTCTACGAGGTGAGGCGGCGCAAGGACGAGGACTGGCATCCGAACCAGAACCTCTACCTCCCGGGCGAGGACGAGGTCGAGTTGCGCGTGCTGCGCCTGGAAGGCCACAAGGCGGTACTGCAGATCGTCGACGACTACCGCATCGGTGCCTCGCATTCGGTGTGGGGCATCCAGGCGCGCAATCGCGAGCAGAACTTCGCCCTCAATGCGCTGATGGACCCGGAAATCGACTTCGTCACCCTGCTCGGCACCGCCGGCACCGGCAAGACGCTGCTCGCACTGGCCGCCGGACTCGCCCAGGTCATGGACCAGCAGCGCTACCGCGAGATCATCATGACGCGCGCGACCGTCTCGGTCGGCGAAGACATCGGCTTCCTGCCGGGTACCGAAGAGGAGAAGATGACGCCGTGGATGGGCGCGCTCACCGACAACCTCGAGGTGCTGACCAATCCGCAGGAAGGCGGCGCCTGGGGTCGCGCGGCGACCAACGACCTGCTCGCCTCGCGCATCAAGATCCGTTCGATGAACTTCATGCGCGGGCGCACCTTCCTCAACCGCTACGTGATCATCGACGAGGCGCAGAACCTCACGCCGAAGCAGATGAAGACGCTGGTCACGCGCGCGGGCCCGGGCAGCAAGATCATCTGCCTCGGCAACGTCGAGCAGATCGATACGCCCTACCTTACCGAGACGACGTCGGGCCTCACCTACGCCGTCGACCGGTTCAAGGACTGGGAGCACAGCGCGCACATCACGCTGCGTCGCGGCGAGCGCTCGCGCCTGGCCGACTACGCGTCCGAGGTGCTCTGAGCGTCGCGCGGTCCGGTCTGCGCCGGTCCGGACGGCTGTGCGGGCACCGTGACGGAGTAATCACTGCCGTCGGGCAAAGGCAGCGAGAAGCTGCCGTCGTGGTCGAACGGCGGGGCGATGCCGTTGATCCGAAGCACCAGGCCCATGCCGACCACGCCGCTGACGGTCTCGAAAGCACGACGCCCGCGAATGCGGGCGTCGGCAAAGGCGATGGAACCCGATGTGCTCAGAAGCGCGTCGACCAGAGCGCCTCGAACTCGAATCGGCCTGCCGTCGCGTTCTCGCGCGAAACGTAGGTCGGCATCAGCAGGAAGTACGGCGAGGTCGCGTAGCTCGCCGAGAAGCTCACGCTCGTCGCCTCGCCGAACGGCCGTGCCCAGGCGAGCGAATACATGCCCTTCGCGGTCGCGGACGAGAGCGCATCCTCGAGCAGGCGGGAGGTCGGCACCGGCTGCTGGCGCGTGGTGTAGCGCATCTGCAGGCTGCCGACGTGCGGGTCACGCAGGGTCCATCCGAGGCTGTAGACGTCGAGGTCGCGCCAGGCGAACACGGGGCTCGAACTGTCGCCGAGCAGGGCGAGGAAGCGCGTGGGCAGGTTCGAACTCGTGAACGGACGGATCCTGCTGTACTGCACGCGCTGCATGCCCGCGTCGATGGACAGCTCCGGCGTGAGCGAATAACTCAGCGTCGCGAGCGCGCTCGCGGGGATGTCGAAGTCGGCCGCGTCGGCGAACACGCCGCGATAGTTCGAGAACGCATCCATGCCGACGCGCGACTGGTAGCCGAAGGTCCAATGCAGGCGCTCGCCGAGGTCGTTGCCGACGTCGAGGCGCGCACCCGCGCCGTAGGAGCTGTCGCGCTGCCAGGCCGGCAGCGGATACCAGCCATCGACGGTGGTGCCGAGGCCGAAGCTCGCGAAGCGCTGGTAGGCGAGCACGCCGGTGAGGCGCAGGCTGCCGGTTTCGCCCCACGTCGTCGCCAGCGAAGGCGCGACGACGGTCCGCTGCAGGCCGGGGGAAGGCACGGCGAGGTTCTGCGGTTGCACGGGCGGCATCACCGCGGGCGTGTCGGAAACGGTGCCGGTCGCGACCGAAATGGACAGCCGCGCCGGCGCTTTCGCGCGCGCCTCGAACAGCGGCGCGCGCGCGATCTCGCCGGAATAGTTGTCGAGCACGTCCGGCGCGACGAGCGCCTGCGGCTGCAAGGCCCACGAGAATTGCGGCGTGATGCTGGCGAGCGCGTAGTCGTGCCAGCGCGCAAGCGCGGAGCTGCTCGCCGACGGCGGTGCGAACGCATCCGCGGCCGAGCGCCCCTCGAGCGGGGCGGCCTGCGCCATCATCGAAAAAAACGGGAGCGCCAGCCCTGTGCCGAGCGCTCCCATCCATCTCCCTGCGGTAGCTGTTGCCCGCTGCATCGCCCTGCTGCGATCGTGAGAAAGGTTGTGGTGTAATCCCCGCGCTATCGTTTGCGAAAACGCAACAGTTGTCAAGCGAAAAACGCCGCAGGTTACGCCCTAACCCGTTAGGAAACCGGCGTTTTCGCCACCTCATTGTGACGCAGTCGAGTCTTCGGGCAGCGTCGCGAAAACACAACAACGAGCAAGGACATGCCGACCCGCCGCATCCCGACCGCCCTCACCATCGCCGGCTCCGACTCGGGCGGCGGCGCGGGCATCCACGCCGACCTGCACACATTCGCCGCGTTCGGCGTGCACGGCACCAGCGCGATCACCGCGTTGACCGCCCAGCACACCCGCGGCGTCGAGGCGATCCATACCGCGCCGACCGCCTTCCTGCACGCCCAGATCGAGGCGGTACTCGGCGATTTTCGCGTCGGCGCGGTCAAGCTGGGCATGCTCGCGACGCCCGCGATCGCGCAGGCGGTCGCTGGCGCGCTGGCGACGCGGCCGCGCCTGCCGGTCGTGCTCGACCCCGTGCTCGTCGCGACCACGGGCGCGCGGCTGGGCACGCAGTCGCTGGTCGCGAGCCTGCGTCGACGGCTGCTGCCGCTCGCGACGCTCGTGACGCCGAACATCCCGGAGGCGGAAGCGCTGCTCGGTCGGCGCATCGCCTCGCGCGACGCCATGCTCGAGGCGGCGCACGCGTTGCGCGAAGCGGGCGCTCGCGCCGTGCTGCTCAAGGGCGGGCACCTGCGCGGCGCCGAGGTTGCGGATCTGCTGCTCGGCGCGGGCGGCGAACACTGGTTCCAACAGCGCCGGCGGCGCGGTGAATTCCACGGTACCGGGTGTTCGCTGTCGGCCGCGATCGCCGCCGGCCTCGCGCTCGGGCGACCGCTCGACGACGCGGTCGAGGCGGCGATCGGCTTCGTGCAGCGCGCGATCGCCGCGGGCTATCGCCCCGGCCGCGGCGCGCTGCAGGTGCTCGATTTCACCGCCGCCGCACCCTGAACCGCCGCGGGCGGCCGCGCCTCAGGCGAGGCGTTGGATGATCGCGTCGGCGAACGTTGCAGTGCTGCCGCTGCCGCCGAGGTCCGGCGTGACGCGGTCGCGCGCCTCGAGCGTCGCGCGGATCGCGCCACGCAGGCGGTTCGCGTCGCCGGGGAGCTCGAGATGATCGAGCATCTGCGCCGCGCCGAGCAGCAGCGCGCACGGATTGGCAATGCCCTTGCCGGCGATGTCCGGCGCCGAACCGTGCACGGCCTCGAAGATCGCGGCGTCGGCGCCGATGTTTGCGCCCGGCGCGAGGCCGAGGCCGCCGACGAGGCCCGCGCAGAGGTCGGAAATGATGTCGCCGAACAGGTTGGTCGTGACGATCACGTCGAACTGCTCGGGCTTCATGACCAGCTGCATGCAGCAGTTGTCGACGATGAGCTCGTTGCAGGCGATGTCAGGGTATTGCGCTGCGACTTCGCGCGCGACCTTGAGGAACAGGCCGGACGTCGACTTGAGAATGTTCGCCTTGTGCACGACCGTGACCTTCTTGCGGCCATTCCGGCGCGCGAGGTCGAACGCATAGCGCACGATGCGTTCCGAACCCTTGCGCGTGATCTTCTGTACCAGCGTCGCGGTGGCGCCGTCCTCCGACACCTGCTGCCCTTCGCCGGCGTAGGCACCCTCGGTGTTCTCGCGCACGGTGATGAGGTCGACGTTCTCGGGGAAGCGCGAGCGCGTATTGGGGAAGGAAATCGCCGGGCGCACGTTCGCGTACAGGTCGAACTTGCGACGCAACAGCACGTTGATCGAGCTGAAGCCTTCGCCGACCGGCGTCGTCAGCGGGCTCTTCAGCGCGATGCGGTGCCTGGCGATCGCGTCGATCGTCGCCTGGGGCAGCAGGTCGCCGCATTGTTCATAGGCGGCGAGGCCCGCTTCGACGAAGTCGTACTCGAGGCCGAGCTTCATCGCGTCGAGCACGCGAAGCGTCGCTTCCATGATTTCCGGGCCGATGCCGTCGCCGCGGATCACAGCAATGGTGTTGTTCATGAATCCAGCTCCGTGCGGCGGGTCGATGCACGCCGTTCGTGACACGCCGCCGCGGTGCGGCCGTGCGGCCGTCGCGGTTCCGGCAAGGTGGGAATGGCGGCGGACGCCGCGCGAAAAACCCTTTTGCGACAAGACGATCGCCGCATCCGAGGCTTGCCTGGACCGGCGCAGTCGCGCATTATCCGCGAATGTCACCGCACCGCACAAGAAAGCGCCCCCGCGCGCGGTGGACGATGCTGCGCATCGCGCTCGCATCGGTCGCCCTCTGTGCCGCCAGCGGCGCGGGCGCGATCGGCGTGCGGGTGGAACCCGCCACGTCCGGCGGCACGCTGCATCCGCGGATCGGCATCATCGGCAAGGCACCCACCAACTGCAAGCCGTCGGTCGATCACGTCACGATCGACGGGCAGGACATCGGCATCGTCCTGCACAGCCCGAAGGTCGGCTGCTGGACCGGCAGCGGCAGCGGCTACGTACTCCACGTCGATCCGGCCGAGGTGGGCGCGACGATGACGCCGGGCACCGTCTACCGGGTCAGCGTGTTCTCGGATGCGGGTGACGCGCCCGGCCTTGTCACGTTCCGCCTGCTCGACGCGACCCTCGACCCGCCAGCCACGCCGGATGCTCCGCAGCCGGAGAACGGCTTCTGGTGGTCGCAGGACTCGGCGGAGACAGGACCCGCGTCGCGCAGCACGGGCATGAGCCTCGAGGCGCAGGGCGGCCAGCTCGCGGTCGGCCTGTTCGGCTTCGGCGACGCCGGCAACCCGACCTGGTACTTCGGCAGTGCGCGGCGGCAAGGCCGCACCGCGGTGGTGCCCCTGCTGGAGTTGCGCAACGGCGACCCGCTGTTCTCGCCGACCGGCAGCCGGCCGAGCGCGGTCGACGGACTGCGCCTCGAACTCGAGTTCCTCTCGCCGGCGCGCGCGCGCGCCTGGCTCGTGCGCAGCGACGATCGCCGCGACATCGCGGTGCGCGCATTCACCTTCGCCCGCTCGAACTTCTCGAACATCGACGCGCGCGTCGACTGGGACGGCCGCTGGGTGCTGGTCGGCGATGATGCGGGCGCGCTGCGCGAGTTCGAGTTCGCCACCCCGACGCGGCAGGACGCGGATACCCTGCGCTTCTTCGATGCGAGCGGAGCCACCCTCGAATGCCGCGCGAGCGGCTCGGGCGTGCCTCGCGCGTGCACGTTGTCCGGCGGCGCGTCGCCGATCGCGGAGTTCGACCAGGTCGGCCTGGATCGGCTCGACGGGCGCGGCACGAACGGCGAGCGCGTGCGCCTCATGCGTGTTTCACGCCCCTGAAGTCCCGCCCGCCGCGCCCGGCGCGGCCGTCCCCGTCGTCGCGTCGCGCGCCTGCATCTGGTCGAGGAAATCGACCGCGCGCCGCAGGTGCGGGATCACGATCGATCCGCCGACGACCAGACCCACGCTGAACACTTCGAAGAATTCGTCTTCGTCGACGCCAGCCTCGAGGCATTGCGCGACGTGGTAGCTGATGCAGTCGTCGCAGCGCAGCACCAGCGAGGCGACGAGGCCGAGCATTTCCTTCGTCTTCACGTCGAGCGCGCCGGCCTTGTACGTCTGCGTGTCGAGCGCGAAGAAGCGCCGGATGACCTGGTTGTCCTGGCCGAGGATGCGCTCGTTCATGCGCTGGCGGAACAGGGTGAAATCGCGGATGCGGTCGCTCATGCGCCGGTCTCCGTCAGTTCGCGAAGGCGGCCGGAACGTTCCGCCGCGACGAGGTCGTCGAAGCCGCCGACGTGTTCGCCGTTGACGAATATCTGCGGCACGGTGCGCCGCCCCGCGCTGCGCGCGAGCATCTCCTCGCGCCGTGCCGGCTCGGTGTCCACGCGCACCTCCTCGTAGGGCAGCCCGCGCTGCTTCAGGAACTGCTTGGCCGCCACGCAATAGGGGCAGATCGCCGTGGTGTAGATCTCGACTCGGTTCATGCCGCGCACGTCCATGGAAACGGCGCAAGAGTGGGGCGCGGCGCGGCCGCTTGCAAGAGCGCCCCCTGTCCACGCCATGAACGTCGCCTGAGCGCCGGCGGTACCGGCCGCGCGCCCGGCGCGGCGAAGGTGGCGACGGGAACACGCGCGCGCTAATGTGGTCGGAGCAGAACGATTTCCCGCGGCCTCCGCCATGCGTCTCGTCCCCGCCCTTTCCGCCCTCGCCGCCGCCAGCCTCAGCGTGCTCGCCGGTGCGCGCGAACCTGACGTGAAGCTGCCCGACATCGGCAGCTCCGCGGCGAGCCTCGCCACGCCGCAGGAACTGCGCGAGTACGGCGCCGGCATGCTGCAGGAGATGCGCGCGTACGACCTCGTCGTCGACGATCCGCTGCTGGCCGACTACATCAACGCGCTCGGCTACCGCCTCGTCGCATCGAGCGATCATCCCGACCCGAACTTCACGTTCTTCATCGTGCGCGACGACCAGATCAACGCATTCGCCGCGCCGGGTGGTTACGTCGCGACGAACGCGGGCCTGATCACCGCGATGGACACCGAGGACGAGCTCGCCGGCGTGCTCGCGCACGAGATCTCGCACGTCGAGCAGCAACACATCCTGCGCGCGTTCGAGGACCAGAAGAAGATGTCGATCCCGATCATGCTCGGCATGCTCGGAGTCATGATCGCCAGCGCGCATCGCACCGACGACGCCGCGGCGGCGGCGATGATGACGGGCACGTCGCTGATCCAGCAGAGGCAGATCAACTTCACGCGCGGCGACGAGGCGGAAGCCGACCGGGTCGGCATCCAGACGCTCGCGCGCGCGGGCTTCGATCCGATGGCGATGGCCGGCGCTTTCCAGGCCTTGCAGAAGGTCATGCGCGTCAACGGCATCGACATTCCCGAATTCCTGCTCGACCATCCGCTCGACACCCGCCGCATCGCCGACGCGAAGGCGCGCGCGGAGCAGCTCGGCTGCCCGAAGACCGCGCACCTGCGCAGCGCGCCGGCATCCGACGCGGGCGGCGGCCTCGACCTCACGCTCCCGCCGCGCCGCCCCGACGCGGACGGCGGCGCCGTGGACGAGGCGAGCGCGCTCGCCGCGAGCGCGGCGACGAGCGTCACGGTCGCCGGGCGCGGCGAAGGCAACGCGCTGCCGCGCGTGACCGTCTCGACCTGCGCGCCGCGCGGCAAGGGCGCGCAGGCCTATTTCGAACTCATGCGCGAACGCGTGCGCGTGCAGATCGCCAAGTCGCCGACCGCGATCCGCTCGTACTACGCGAACAACCTGCGCGACGATCCCGCGTTCGACAGCGTGGCCAACCGCTACGGCTATGCGCTCGCGTTGATCGCCAGCCGCGACGCGGCGGCGGCGATCGAGCAACTGCGACCGCTCATCGCGCGCCAGGGCGATTCGCCGGTGCTGCGGCTCGCGCTCGCCGACGCGCAGGACCAGGCCGGGCGCCGCGACGACGCCCTGGCGACGTTCGCTCAGCTGCATCGCGACTTCCCCGGCAACCGCGCGATCACGCTCGCCTACAGCGACGCCCTCGTCGCGCACGCGGACGCGAAGAGCGCGCGGCTCGCGCTCGACCTGCTACGCCCGCTCGTCGAGCGCAACGCGGGCGATCCGGGGCTGCAGCGCTCGTTCGCGCGCGCGAACGAACTCGCCGGCGACAAGGTGCGCGCGAGCGAGGCCTATGCGGAAGCCGCGTGGCTCAGCGGCCATGCCGAGGACGCATTGAACCAGCTCAAGGCGCTGTCGAAGCAGGCCGACCTCAGCTACTACCAGCGCAGCCGCATCGATGCGCGCATCGCCGAGCTGACGCCCGCCGTGCTCGCCCTGCGCAAGCGGTCGTCGCCGAGCGAGCCCGGCTCGCTGACCGCGACGAGCCTGTCGTGCTGCCGCGTGCGCGCAGGTTCCATCAACAATCCGTAATGTCCGCTGCCGCGCAGGGCGCCGCACCAGCCGACCCGTCGGCCTGCTCCATCCCACTGATGTAGAATGCTTTTCGGCACCCGCACGCGCGGCGGCGGCTGGTTCCGCAGGGTACTGCGGCCGTGCATCACGGCGCGATGTCATTCGCCTGTAACACGACGACGTTGCAATGCTCGCGTCATGAAGCGCCCCGGACTGCGCCACGCGGTGGAATCGTGCAGAAACACATCCTGATCGTCGAAGACGAAACCGCGATCCGCGAGATGGTCGCGTTCGCGCTGCGCAAGGCCGGCATGGAAGCGATGCATGCGCCGGATGCGCGTGCCGCGCAAGCCGCGATCGGCGAGCGCGTACCCGATCTCATCCTGCTCGACTGGATGCTGCCCGGCATGAGCGGCATCGAGCTCGCACGCCGCCTGCGCAAGGACGAACTCACGCGCGAAGTGCCGATCATCATGCTCACCGCGCGCGGCGAGGAATCGGACCGCGTCGGCGGCCTCGACGCCGGCGTCGACGACTACGTCGTCAAGCCGTTCTCGACGCGCGAGCTGCTCGCGCGCATCCGCGCGGTGATGCGCCGCACGCACGGCGAGGACGGCGAGGGCATGGTCGAACTCGGTGGCCTGCGCATCGACGGTGCAGCGCATCGCGTGTTCTGCGGCGACCAGCCCGTGCACATGGGCCCGACCGAGTACCGCCTGCTGCATTTCTTCATGACGCATGCCGAGCGCGTGTACACGCGCAGCCAACTGCTCGACCATGTCTGGGGCGGCGGCGTCTACGTCGAGGAGCGCACCGTCGACGTGCACATCCTGCGCCTGCGCAAGACGCTCGAGCCGTTCGGCAAGCACGAACTCGTGCAGACCGTGCGCGGCGCGGGCTACCGCTTCTCCACCAGCGTCTGAGCGCGGGTGTCCGTGCAACCGTCGACGCCCCGCCTGCCCTCGCCGCCCGCGGATCCGGCCGTGATGCGCCGCCTCCGGCGCGCCTGGCGCGCCGGCGCATGGCGACTCGCGGCATTGTTCGCGATCGCGCTGGCGATTGGCCTCGCGTCACATGCGCCGATCGCATGCCTGCTCGCCGCGAGCGCGCTTGCACTCGGCTACAACCTGCTGCGGCTCGCGCGCTTCGCCCGCGTGCTCGCCACGCAGCGCCTCGTGCCGGCGGCGAACGGCAGCGGTGTCTGGGGCGTGATCGCCGACACGATACGCGAGCGGCAGCGGCTCGCGCTCGCCGGCAAACGGCGCATGTTGCGACGGCTGCACGATTTCCGCGACGCGGCCGCGGCGCTGCCGGATGCCGTGGTCGCGCTCGACCGCGAGCAACGCATCGAATGGTTCAATGCCGCCGCGGCGAACCTGCTCGGCCTCGAATACCCGCGCGACCTCGGCGCGCACCTGCACGACCTCGTCCGCGCGCCACGCTTCGCCGAATGGCTGCATGGCGAGGCCGGCGACCCGTTGGCCGACCTGCCCTCGCCGGTCGACGCGGAGCGCCACCTGAGCCTGCGCCTGATCCGCCGCGCCGAGGATCGCTCGCTGCTCGTCGTACGCGACGTCAGCCAGCTGCTGCGCCTCGAGCAGGTGCGCCGCGACTTCGTCGCCAACGTTTCGCACGAGCTGCGCACGCCGCTCACCGTCGTGCATGGCTACCTCGACATGATCGAGCCGGAACAGGTGCCCGAGTACGAATCGATCCTGCACGAGCTGCGCAACCAGTCGCGCCGCATGACGCAGATCGTCGAGGACCTGCTCACGCTGTCGCGCCTCGAGGCGCGCGACGACCTGCCGCGCGAGCGCATCAACATGCGCCCGCTGTTGCTGGCACTGAGTCGCGAAGCGGCCGCGCTGAGCCAGGGCCAGCACACCGTCCTCGTGGAAATGGACGACGGCCGCGACCTGCTCGGCTCGACCAAGGAACTGCACAGCGCGTTCTCCAACCTCGTCACCAACGCGGTGCGGTACACGCCGGCAGGTGGCCAGGTCACGCTGCGCTGGCAGCGCGAGGCCGATGGTGGCGCGCGCCTCGCGGTGGCCGACACCGGCCACGGCATCCCGGCGCAGCACCTGCCGCGCCTGACCGAACGCTTCTACCGCGTATCCACGAGCCGCTCGCGCGAGACCGGAGGCACCGGCCTCGGACTGTCGATCGTCAAGCACGTGCTGCAATTGCACCAGGCGCGCCTCGAGATCCAAAGCGCCCCCGGCGCCGGCAGCACGTTTTCCTGCGTATTCGGCCACGAGCGCCTGCTCGAGCCCCTGGCGCTGGCGGGCGCGCCATGAACGCGCCGGGGAAGCGCGCCGACGGCGCGTCCTGATACGCTCGCGCCGCGAGGCCTCCATGAACCGCGAAGTCGCGATGAACCTGAAAGACCCGAGTCTCTACCTCAACCGCGAGCTCGCCCAGCTGGAATTCAACTTCCGCGTGCTCGCGCAGGCGGAGGACCCGCGCGTGCCGCTGCTCGAGCGCATGCGCTACCTGTGCATCTCCTGCACCAACCTTGACGAGTTCTTCGAGGTACGCGTCGCCGTGCTGCGCGAGCAGGTCAACATGAGCGACTCGCGCCCGGGGCCCGACGCGATGCCGCCCTCGGAAGTACTCGCCCGCATCCGCGAGCGCGCGCTGACCCTGGTGAAGGCGCAATACGATTTCTGGAACGCCACGCTGCAGCCCGCGCTCGAGGCCGAAGGCATCCGCTTCTCCAAGCGCGACCGCTGGACGGTCAAGCAGCGGCGCTGGCTGCAAGGCTATTTCCGCAACGAGATCCTGCCGGTGCTGTCGCCGCTCGGGCTCGATCCGGCGCATCCGTTCCCGCGCATCCTCAACAAGAGCCTCAACCTCGCCGTCGTGCTCAAGGGTCGGGACGCGTTCGGGCGCGAGGGTCACATGGCGCTGGTGCGCGCGCCGCGCTCGCTGCCGCGCCTGATCCGCATGCCGGCCGAAGTGGCGCAGGCGCCATACGACTTCGTGTTCCTCGCCGGCGTGCTGCACGAGTTCATGGACGAACTGTTCCCCGGCATGCAGGTGAAGGGGTCCTACCAGTTCCGCGTCACGCGCAACAGCGAACTCGTCGTCGACGAGGAGGAAGTGCAGAACATCGCGCTCGCACTGCGCGACGAACTCAAGGGGCGCGGCTTCGCGCGCCCGGTGCGCCTCGAGGTCGCCGACAACTGCCCGAAGGCGATCGCCGACATGCTCATGCAGAACTTCGAGCTCACGGAATCGGAAGTGTTCCGCTGCGAGGGCCCGGTCAACGTGAGCCGCGTCAATGCGGTATACGAGCAGATCGATCGCCCCGACCTCAAGTTCCCCGCGTTCGTGCCGCGCGTGCTGCCCGTGGTGGTCGAGGAAGGCAACCTGTTCGATGCGATCCGCGAGCGCGACATCCTGCTGCACCATCCGTTCGAGTCGTTCGGCGCGGTGATCGAGCTCGTGCGCCAGGCGAGCCTCGACCCCGACGTGCTCGCGATCAAGCAGACGCTGTACCGGGTCGGCAACAACTCGCCGCTGGTCGACCACCTGATCGAGGCGGCGAGGCAAGGCAAGGACGTCACCGTCGTCGTCGAGCTGCGCGCCCGCTTCGACGAGGAAGCGAACCTGCGCCTGGCCAACCGCCTGCAGGAGGCGGGCGTGCAGGTCGTTTACGGCGTGGTCGGCTACAAGACGCATGCGAAGATGCTGCTGATCGTGCGGCGCGAACATGGCACGCTGCGTCGCTATGCGCACCTGTCCACCGGCAACTACCACCAGATCACCTCGCGCCTCTACACCGATTTCGGCCTGATGACGGCGCATCCGGACATCGGCGAGGATGCGCACCTGCTGTTCCTGCAGCTCTCGGGCCTCGGCCCGGTGATCAAGCTCAAGTGCCTGCTGCACTCGCCGTTCACCCTGCACAAGGGGCTGATGGAGAAGATCGAGCGCGAGATTTCCCACGCGCAGGCGGGCAAACGCGCACGCATCATCGCCAAGATGAACGCGCTCAACGAAGAACACGTGGTGGAGGTGCTCTACCGCGCTTCGCAGGCGGGCGTGCAGATCGACCTCATCGTGCGCGGCTCCTGCGCGCTGCGCCCGGGCATCCCGGGCGTGTCGGAGAACATCCGCGTGCGGTCGATCGTCGGCCGCTTCCTCGAGCACAGCCGCGTCTACTGGTTCCAGAACGACGACTCGCCGGAGATCTACTGCTCAAGCGCCGACTGGATGGAGCGCAACCTGCTGCGACGGATCGAGACCTGTTTCCCGATCCGCGACCCGCAACTGGCGCGTCGGGTATACGACGAATCGCTCGCCAACTACCTTGCCGACAACACCCAGGCCTGGCAGCTCGAGCCCGACGGCAGCTACCGGCGCATCGTCGCGGGCGACGCGCCGGAGCACTCGGCG
Organism: Dokdonella fugitiva; assembly: GCF_004342425.1. GTDB lineage: Bacteria > Pseudomonadota > Gammaproteobacteria > Xanthomonadales > Rhodanobacteraceae > Dokdonella_A > Dokdonella_A fugitiva. The sequence continues at coordinate 294,970 of NZ_SLWQ01000002.1, forward strand.
CAGCAGGCCCTGCTGCGACAGCTGGCGCAGTGAGGCGCGCGCGGGCCGCTGCCGCGGCTGCCGCGGCCATGCGACAATCCCGGCGTATCCCCCTGCGAGCGGAAACCCGTGAAGGACGCGCCTGCCACCCAGCTGCGTGACGGCGAACTGCTCGCGGCGGTCGACATCGGTTCCAACAGCTTCCACCTCGTCGTCGCGCGCTACGAGCACGGCAGCCTGCGCATCATCGACCGCCTGCGCGACAGCGTGCGCATGGCGATGGGCCTGCGCCCGAATGGCAGCCTCGAGCCCGCATATCGCGAGCGTGCGCTCGCCTGCCTCGCGCGCTTCGGCCAGCGCCTGCGCGCGCTGCCGCACGAGCGCGTGCGCGCGGTCGCCACCAACACGGTGCGCCAGCTCGCCAATCCGCAGGCGTTCCTGCTGCCCGCGGAGACCGCACTGGGCCATCCGATCGAGATCGTCAGTGGCCGCGAGGAAGCGCGCCTGATCTACCTCGGGGTCGCGCACGACCTAGCCCGTTCGAGCCAGCGCCGGCTCGTCGTCGACGTCGGCGGCGGCAGCACCGAATTCATCATCGGCCAGGGCTTCGAGGCGCTCGAGACCGAGAGCATCCAGGTCGGCTGCGTCGCCAGCACGCTGCGCTTCTTCGGCGACGGCAAGGTCACCGCCAAGCGCTGGCGCCAGGCGCAGACCGAGATTTCGGTCGAACTGCAGCAGTTCGCCGAAGGCTACCGCGCGCGCGGCTGGGGCGAAGCCATCGGCTCCTCGGGTACGGCGAAGGCGATCGGCAGCATCGTGCAGGCGAACGGCTGGAGCGACCAGGGCATCACCGCATCGTCGCTCGCGCTGCTGCGCGAGGCGATCCTCGACGCCGGCAGCGTCGACGATCTGCGCCTGGCCGGCCTCGCCGAGGATCGCGCGCCGATCATCGCGGGCGGCGTCGCCGTGCTCGAGGCGATCTTCACGACGTTCGCGCTCGAGCAGATGGGCGTGTGCGAGACGGCGATGCGCGAGGGCCTGCTCTACGACATGGTGGGCCGTGCAATGCACGGCGATCCGCGCGCGGGCAGCATCGCCGCGCTCGCGTCGCGCTATGCGGTCGACCGGGCGCAGGCCGCGCGCGTGCATCATGCCGCACTGGAACTGTTCGACCAGATCGCCGACGACTGGCAGCTCGGCAGCATCGAGCGCGACCTGCTCGGCTGGGCCGCGGACATCCACGAGATCGGCCTCGCGATCGCGCACAGCCTGCACCACGTCCACGGCGCCTACATCGTCGCGCATTCGGACCTTGCCGGCTTCAGCCGGCAGGGCCAGCAGGCGCTCGCGGCGATGATCCGCTCGCACCGGCGCAAGCCCGACCGCGCGACGATGGACGCCCTGCCCGAGCGCCTGCGCCAGCCGGTGCGGCGCCTGACCGCGCTGCTGCGCCTCGCCGCGCTGCTCGAGCGCGCCCGCACGACCGAGCCGCTGCCGTCGCTGCGCCTCGCCGCCGAGGACCGCCTGCTGCGCCTGGAGCTGCCGAGCCGCTGGCTCGAGCAGCATCCGCTCACGCGCGCGGACCTCGACCAGGAGCGCGACCACATCAAGCTGCTCGACCTCAAGCTGCAGGTACGCCCGCTCGAACCAGCCGCGGCCTGAGCGCCAGCCTCGCCGGCGGCTGACGTGCCGGGCACGAGCCCCTATCATTGCGGTTTCCCGCTTCCGTACCTCACCGGAGATCCCGATGATCCGTCGACTGCTGCTTGCCCTCATGCTCATGCTGCCCGCGATCGCACTCGCCCAGGCGAATCCGGACAAGCCCGCCGCGACACCGAAAGCCGCGACCAAGCCCGCCAGTGCCAAACCCGCGCCGAAGGCGCCGGCCAAGCCTGCCGCGAAGGTGCAGGCGGCGACCGCGACCGATGCGCAAGGCCCGGCCAAGGTGCAGATCAAGACGAGCCTCGGCGACATCACGGTCGAGCTCTACGCGGACAAGGCGCCGAAGTCGGTCGAGAATTTCCTCGGCTACGTGAAGAGCGGCTTCTACGACGGCACGATCTTCCATCGCGTGATCGCCGACTTCATGATCCAGGGCGGCGGCTTCACCGCGGACCTGCGCCAGAAGAAGACGCGCGCGCCGGTGGTGAACGAGTCGAAGAACGGCCTCAGCAACCTGCGTGGCACCATCGCGATGGCGCGCACGGCCGACCCGAATTCGGCGACGGCGCAGTTCTTCATCAATACCGTCGACAACCCGCGCCTCGACTATGCCGGCGACGCGAATCCCGGCTACTGCGTGTTCGGCAAGGTCGTCGCGGGCATGGACGTCGTCGACAAGATCCGCGCGGTCCCGACCGGCGCGCAGGGTCCGTTCCGCAGTGACGTACCGACCACGGCGGTCGTGATCGAGAAGGTCGCCGTCCTGCCTTGACCTCGGCGTTGCCTGTTCTGCAGCGTCGCGCGGCGTGTGCGATCCCCACCACGCGCCGCCCGCGCGCTCGAGACGACACCACGGCACGCTGCGCGAAGAAGGGCCGATGATGGAAAGTGACACGTGCCGGTGGCGCGTGGGGAATCGCGAAACTCTTACGGGGGAACCGTGACGACCCTGTTCATCTCGGACCTGCACCTCGATGCGAGCCGACCGCACATCACGCAGCTGTTCGTCACCTTCGTGCGCGAAGAGGCGTCGCAGGCGAGTGCGCTATACATCCTGGGCGACCTGTTCGAAGCTTGGATCGGCGACGACGCGCATGATGAAACGGCCGAGCAGGTCGCTACTGCACTAGCCGGCCTGCACGCATACGGCGTGCCGACCTTCTTTATCCACGGCAATCGCGACTTCCTGCTCGGCGACGCCTATGCGCGCCGGGCACGCATGACCTTGCTGCCTGACGGCAGCGTCATCGAGATCGGGGGCGAACGCGTGCTGCTCATGCACGGCGACACGCTGTGCACCGACGACGTGCCGTACCAGGCTTTTCGCGTGCAATCGCACACCCCCGAATGGCAGCGTGCGTTCCTCGCGCGACCGCTCGAGGAGCGCCGCGCCTTCGCGGCGCAGGCACGCGCGGAGAGCCAGCGCTACACGCGCTCGGTGGGCGACGCGATCACCGACGTCAACGCGGACGCGGTCGCAGCGACCTTGCGCGCGCACGGTGTGCGCCGCCTCGTCCACGGCCATACGCACCGACCGGCGCAGCATCGACTCGACCTTGACGGCACGCCCGCCGAGCGCATCGTGCTCGGCGACTGGTACGAACAGGGCAGCGTAGTGCGATTCGCGTCCGCGTGCGAAGCTGCACTCGAAACGTTGCCTCGTGCGCCGCGTGGCAGGTAAACGTCAGTCGATGTCGAACGACTGCAGCGTGACGGGCAGGAAGCCGTTGCTCTGCAGCGTGAACGTGCCGCACGCCCCCGGGATATCGAAATCGGCCCCGGTAACGATCAGGTAGTACGCACCCGGAGGCATGTCGGCGTGGAGCATCGGGGTCGTGCCGTCCCCAGTCGTGGTGCAAGGCGCATTGGCTTTGCAGCCGCTCGCCTCGGGCACGAGATACGCCGCGAGTGTATAGCCCGCGCCACCGACGAACACGATCTGGTTGAAGGTACCGGCATTGATGATGTTGACGTGTACGACTTAGGCCTGGCCGGGCGCAGTGAAGTTCTGGCAGGTCCCTACGATCCCGGTTTCATGGCCGCAGGTGGTGCCGGTTAGCGCTGGATTGCCGGATGAGTCCATTGCCCATATGGCGGGCGCAGCGCAAGTCTGCGCCGATGCGACCGAGGCCGACGCAGCGGCGATGATGGCTCCCATGCTGACGCTGACGGCAGCGGATACCCGCATGTCGATGGCTGCTTGCGGTGAGCGTACGCGAACGACGGTTCAATCGATGTTGAACGACTGCAATGTCACCGGCAGGAAGCCGTTGCTCGCCGCTGTGAACGTGCCACATGAACCGGGGGCATCGAAATCGGCACCGGTGATGATCAGGTAATACGCGCCCGGCGGGATGTCGACATGCAACATGTGCGTCGTGCCGTCGCCCGTCGTCGTGCACGCGGCATTCGCATTGCAGCCGCTCGCTTCGGGCACGAGGTAGGCCGCGAGGGTGTAGCCCGGGCCACCGGTGAACGCGATATCCGTGAACGTCGCGGGCGCAATGACGTTGATGCGAACGACGTACGCCGCACCCGGTGCCGTGAACGTCTGGCATGTACCGACGATGCCGGTTTCATGGCCACAGGTCGTGCCCGCGAGGGCGGGACTGCCGGTGGCGTCCATGGCCCATATCGCTGGCGAAGCGCACGTCTGCGCGAGCGCGAGGGACGAGAAGCCGAAACCGGCGACAATTGCACCAAGCGCGAGGACACGAGCGATGGACATGCAGCCTCCCAGTGGTGAAGCCCGCCGGCTGTCCACCGGCGGGATGCAAAATACATTATATCACTTCGCGACGACCTTCTGTGCTCCGCTCAACGGCGCCTTCTCGCCAGTGCCCTTGACCGTGCCGATCTGGTACCAGTAGGTTCGGCCAGGCACCGCGCTGTTGTCCCGGTACTGGTACGTGCCGAACGCGTTGCCTTCATCGTCCGCGGCGCGGATGAGTTCCTTGTTCACGCGCACGAACGGACCGGATTCGGAATCGGAGCGGTAGATGATGTACGCGTAGACAGTGCCTTCGTTCGCGACCGACCATTTCAGCAGCGGACCGTCACCAGCGGGCGGCGGGCTGTCATTCCTGTGGACTTGCTGCTTGATGGCCTGCTTGAGGTCGATGCCTGCGGGGGCTCCGGTCGAAGGTGATGCGGTAGTGATACTGGCAGCCTGCCCTGACTTCTCCAGGTCCTTCTCGAAATCGTGGACGACATAATCGGGTGGTAGGAGCATGCCTACGACCTCGATCGGCAGGGTTCGGTGGAACTCCGGCAGCTCGACGAGGAGCGTTCCTTGCAGGCGTCCCCGCTGCTGGTCGTTCGCGACCTGGATGCGGAGCATCCTGCACCCGGGACTGGCGACAACGCACGCCGTCACATCCACTCGGCCTTTGATCCCGTCGAGTTTCGCCGTTGCGACCTTGAAGTCCTTACCCGATTCGCTCGTGAGGCGCAGCAGGAATTCGTTGTTGGCGTTCGTGCGCATGAGGCCGAAGGAGAACGGATTCCCGCTCGGTGCGACATCGCCGATGACATTGACATCCACCGAGATCCAGGCCTGCGGCTGCTGCGGGACGTTGGTCCTTAGCTTGATCTTCTCGTGCTGGAGGCCCCACGGGGCGTCCTTGCGCAGCGTCGCGTAGACGGTACGCCCGTCATCTCCGACGCGCGCATCGACGTAGGCGGGCTTCTCGGTGATCGACAGTATGCGGAAATCGGCGACCTCGCGACTGCTTAGCGAAATCGACTTGGTCGGCATCGGTCCCGAGAGTTTCACTGCTTCGAAATCGATCTTCGGCGCAACCTGGTCGAGCACGGTCGAGACGAAAGCATGGACGCTCGCGCCTCGAACGGCGAGCTGTCCCGGTTCGCTCGTCGCGAAACGAAACGATCGCTTGACGAACCCGACACTGTCGCGCAGATCGACCGTGGCCTTGATGTAGCTCGTTCCATGGGCCGGCACTACGGCGCCTTTTTCCACCATGTCCCAAGGCAGGGCGGCCTCGCCCTTGCTGATCGTGATTGGCTTGTCGCCATCGTTCTTGAACTCGATATCACATGAAGCGACGTCGAATTGCTGGTGCTCGCCTATGCGGCACGGCGAAATGGTCAGATGCGTTTGTGGACCCGTGGCAGTCGCGGCGAGAAGCGACAACATCAATGCAGTTGCTGAAAACATCATCGTTGTGGACACCATCCAAATAAAAAACCCACCTGCGTCGCCGCAGGTGGGTCGAGTCGAATCACGAAGGCGCTAGCTTAGCCGACCGTGAAGCTCTGCAGCGTAACCGGCAACGTGCCGTTGGCCTGCATGGTGAACGTACCGCAAGCGCCGGACGCGTCGAAGTCTGCGCCCGTGACGATCAGGTAGTAGTTGCCCGGCGGGATGTCGCCATGCAGCATGTGCGTCGTGCCGTCACCGGTCGTCGTGCACGGAGCGTTCGCATTGCAGCCGCTCGCCGACGGGACAAGGTACGCGGCGATCGTGTAGCCGGCGCCACCCGTGAAGGTGATGTCGGTGAACGTGCCAGCGGCGGCAACGTCGATCTGCGCGACGTAGGCAGCGGCCGGGGCCGTGAACGTCTGGCAGGTACCGACGATACCGGTCTCGTGGCCGCAGGTCGTGTCATTGATGACCGGGTTGCCGCCCGCATCCGGAGTCCAGCTTGCCGGGGCCGCGCACGTCTGGGCGCCAGCGGAGACGCTGAACAGCGCGGCGAGGGCCGTCGCACCGATCGTTGCACAGAGCAAATTACGCTTCATTTATCGTCACTCCTATTCGATCATTTATCAAATTCGAACAACAAACCCTGATCAGCTGCCGATGTAGGTCTGGCGGCGCGAATCAAAGCGGTCGAAGCTCACCACCTGCGTTGCGTGGTTGTTCTTGAACGCTGCGCTCGGTGCTGCGAGGCCCAGCGAAGCCGCCGAGACGCCACCCCACGCCGCATTGTCGAGGTTCGCGATCGAACCCGACGGAGCCGGTTCAGTCGTGCCCGGGCCGGCATTGACCCAATACGTCAGCGAGCCAGCCGCGCCTGCACCCACCGTCAATTTGCCTTCGATGGTGTTCACGCCGGGCAGAAGATCGGTCGCAAACGTCGACGAGCAAATGAAGCCCGCCGCGCTGCACTGGGCGAAGAACTTGACGCGCTTTGCACCCGCCGGGCCCGCAACGAGCGAGACGCGCAGCAGGCGGTTGAAGCCGTTCGCCGTCGTCGTGGCCGGAGCCTGGAACAGGACGACGTTGTCCGTCGCGCTGAACGCGCTCAGGTTCGTGTTGTCGACGAGGAACTGGAAGCGGTACGACGGCTCGGAAGCCGCATGATCGTAACGAACGGTCGCGGCGGCCGAGATGCTCGGGCCAAGCGACGAATTCAGCTTGCACTCGGTCGCGTCCAGACCCGGCGTCGCGATCGCGAGAGCCGACGTCGACGGGGGCAGCACGGCCTTGCTCGTCCACGCGCCACCTTCGGCCGTGGTCGGACCGGCCGGGCAGGCCGCCATCGCGCTACCCGCGAAACCGCAGAGGCCAACGAGAGCGATCGACAGGACTTTCATCTTTGCATTCATGGAAAATCTCCCAGAGTGTCTCGGGCGGAGCGCCTGCTCCCGTCCCCATTGGTTTAGTGGTCAACCAAGCCCGATCCGCGCGGACGATAGTGAAGTCTTAACACCGTGTCAACACGAACCGAGCGTGGGCCTGGCCGACCATCCAGTTTCGAGACGGACGCCCCATTTCGAGGGTCCGGACCCGGCCGGCGGCGCATCGCCTCCAGCCCACGCAGCTCAATGACGCACGAGCGGAGGGAAACCGGACACGGCATTTCGGCCAGCCGCACCTGTATACGTGACGAGGGGCCAAAAGGGATCACATCCGCCTAGGGAACCGGCAGGCCGCCGCGCCGCGCGTTGACCTCGTCCGGCACGATGCGCAGAATCGCCGTCCCCTCCGCCGCACCGTCCCGTGACCGCTCGCCCTACCCCTCTCCGTGCCGCCGAGTGCCTGGCGGTAATTCCCGCACGCGACGAAGCCGCGACCGTCGGCGCCGTCGTGGCGGGCGTGCGCGCGGCGCTCGGCTGTGCCGTACTCGTGGTGGACGACGCGAGCACGGACGGCACCAGTGGCGCGGCGCGCGCGGCCGGGGCGGAATCCCTGCGCCTCTCGTTCGGATTGGGCGCCTGGGGAGCGACCCAGGCAGGGATCCGCTACGCGCGACGCAACGGCTACGCCGGGGTCGTCACGCTCGACGCGGACGGTCAGCACGAGCCGGATTCCCTGCCGGCGCTGTTCGAGGCGCAGGCGCGGACCGCGGCCAACGTGGTGATCGGCACCTGCGTCGGGCGCCTCAGCCGCGCCAAGCGCATCGCCTGGCTCTACCTGCGCGCATTGACGGGCCTACGCCTGACCGACTTCACCTCGGGCCTGCGCCTGTATGATGCGCGGGCGACGGCCATCCTCGCCGGCCCGGAAGCGAGCCTGCTCGACTACCAGGACGTCGGCGTGCTGATGCTGCTGGCGAAGAACGGCCTGCGCATCGACGAGACGCCGGTGCCGATGCTGCCGCGCCGCGAAGGGCATTCACGCGTGTTCGCATCGTGGCCGGTGGTCGCGCGCTACATGCTGCACACCACCGTGCTCTGCCTCGCCCAGATCGACGCCGGGCGACGCAAGGAGAAGGGCTTGCACGAAGACTGTTCCGCATGCTGACCGGCCAGATCACTTCGGCGATCCTCGGCGTGGCCCTCGCCGGCGCGATCCTCTTCCTCGTGCGCCGCGACCACCTGCATGGCCCGTATGCGGTCTGGTGGTTCGTGATCGCCGCGGCGACCTTCCTGCTCGGCGTGTTTCCCGGCATCGTCATCTGGCTCGGCCACCAGACCGGCATCTTCTATGCGCCCGTGCTGCCTATCATCATCGGCCTTTCGCTCGTGCTCATCCGCCTGCTCAAGCTCGACGTCGACCGCTCCAAGCAGGAACGCCGGGTCCGTCGCCTGACGCAGAAGCTCGCGATCCTCGAACAGGAACTGATCCGGCTCGGCGGCGCGCCGCCCGAACCGCCGGGCGACGACGACGACGCCTGAGTGCCGGCCGGCGCATGCGCATCCTGCACCTCGGCAAGTACTACGCTCCACAGCGCGGCGGCATCGAGCGCCATACGCAGGCGCTCGCCGAAGCCTGCGTGCAGGCCGGCGACGCGGTGGCCGTGCTCGTGCATCGCGCGCCCGGAAACTGGCGCCGCGCGCACGACGTGATCGCCGGCGTCGAGGTGCGCCGCGCCGGGTGCATTGCCGCGCCGGTCTATACGCCGCTGAGTCCCTCGTTCCCGTTCGAACTCGCACGTGCGCTGCGCGAATTCTCGCCCGACCTGCTGCACCTGCACCTGCCGAACCCGTCCTGCTTCGCGGTGCTCGCAAGTCCTGCGGCGCGGCGACTGCCGTGGCTCGTGCACTGGCACGCGGACGTGCCACCGGACGCGCCGGACTGGCGCCTGCGCCTGGGTTACCGGTTCTATCGGCCGTTCGAACGCGCCCTGCTCGCGCGCGCGGCGGCGGTGATCGCGACCTCGCAGCCGTACTTCGAGGCGAGCCGCGCGTTGCAGCCGTGGCACGCGAAGGTGCACGTGGTCCCGCTCGGCATCGACGAAGCGGGCCCCGCTGCGCCGCGGCCGGAGCTGTGGCCCGCCACGAGCGGCCTGCGTCTGCTCGCCGTCGGCCGCCTGGGTCGCTACAAGGGCTTCGACGTGCTCGTCGAAGCGCTGGCGTCGACGCCGGACGCGAGCCTGCTGCTCGTCGGCGACGGTGAATGCGCGCTCGAACTTCGCGCCCTCGCCCGCGCGCGCGGCGTGGACGCACGCATCGCATTCGCCGGCGACGTCGACGACGCGACGCTGGAAACAGCCTATGCGGGCGCGGACGCGTTCGTGCTGCCGTCGCTCGATCGTGGCGAAGCGTTCGGCCTCGTCCTGCTCGAAGCCATGCGCGCCGGCCTGCCGGTCGTGGCGAGCGCGATCCCGGGCTCGGGCGTCGGCTTCGTCGTCGCCGATGGCGAGTCGGGGCTGCTGGTCGCCCCGGGAGATCGCGTGGCGCTGGCCGCCGCCCTCGCGCGATTGCACGATCCGGGGCTGCGCATGCGACTCGGCGACGCAGGTCGCGAACGCTGGCTCGCACGATTCACGCTCGCGCGCAGCGTGCACGCGGTGCGCGAACTCTACGCCGCCGCAGGTTCGTCGGGCGCGTTGCGCTCGTCCGGCTGATCCGCCGGCAGCCAGAGCACGAGCACCAGCAGGCTTACCGAGGTCGGTACCAGCTGTAACAGCAGTCGATTCACGGCCGAATAACTCTGCGCATAGCGCGCCGCGCTGGTCAGCACGAACAATCCGACGATGAGCAGCAACGGCACCACGACCAGGGCGAACAGGCGCTGTACTGTCGTCGAGCGCGTCCACTTCGCCCGCTTCCACAGCAATGCCGCGGGCAATGCGAACCAGAGCAGGTTCCAGTTCCACTGCCCCCACAGCGCATTCGCCAGTGCGAACAGGGACTGGACGATGCGCCCGCCGTCGACGTCGATGCTGCCGCGGACGTAGTGGCGGGCGACTGCGACCCAGGGCACCTTAAGTGACACGCACAGTGCGATGATGATTGCCGCGGCCACTGCACCGACGAGGAATCGCTTGCTGCGCAGGCGGCGCGGCAAGGCACCGAACACCGTCGCGACGCCAAGCACGATGCTCCATACGGCGCCCTCGAGCTTGAGCATCGGCAGCAACACGGCGATGCCGGCGAGCACGAGGAGCTGGCGTTGCTCGCCCATCGTGCGCCAGCGCAGCCATGCATGACTGCCGAGTGACATCAGTGCGGCGACCCAGAGGTCCGAATAGCCGCCGAGTGCGACGTGCGCGTCGAGCAGCGGCAGCGATCCGAGCAGGTAAACCCCCGCAAGCGCGTGGGTCGGCGATACGCCGAGCACCCTCCAGTGACCATACTGCGCGACGAGGAGGCCGAGCCACAAGCCCAGCCAGGCCATGTTGATCCAAGGCTCCAGCCACCCCGTATCGGCGGCGAACCATGTGAGTGACCAGGGCAGCAGTTCGGGGTAGTTCCACGCCGCGGCGGTGCGCGCGTCGAACTGCGGGTGCAACAGCCAGCGCCCGAAGGAAACATATGGCGACGCATGACCGGCCAAGACCCACGTCTTCGCCTTGGCCTCCCACACGGCCCACGCGTCCCACGGCAGGGTCGGATGCAATGCGATGTCGGTCGCGAACGCCCAAGCCCGCCATGCGATCGCGAGCAAAACAAGAAGCGCGACAACCTGGTCGTGGCGCCTCGGCAGCAGGCGCACGCGCGGCGTCGACGTGCGCTCCCTCGACCATGCCGCGACGGCCCAGCCCGCGACGCCGATCAAGGCGGCGGTCACGCCGACACGGGCGAGGCCGGCGGACAAGTCGGACGCGGCGAGCGCGCGCATGAGCAGGCCGCACGAGAGCACGCCGACTATCCATCCGCCACCGAGCACCGTCGCCAGCGCGCCGCCACGACGGGGCCAGCCAGCGGCTGCCGCCCACAGGCCGCTGCCGAGCAGTAACGGTGCGAGCCAGACGACGAGGGCGGGCAGTACGTTCATCGCAGTACCGCTTCCACGCGATAGACGACCAAGTCCTCGTTGCGGTCGATCACTTTGACCCGCACCTTGCGCAGGCCGATGCGCATCACGCCGTTCAGCGGACGCGGCCGCTCGACATGGTAGTTGACCAGCACGGTGCCGCTGGGGATGCGCGTATACGGCGCACCGAGGTAACCGCCCAGACTCGAAGCATTCACCGGCGCGACGAGATAGATGAGGCGGAGGATGTCGTGCGCTGTCTGCGCATTGACGAGCACACGCGTGCTCGGCGGCTCGTTCGCGAGCAGCGCCTTCACGCGTTCGGCCGCAGCGAGCGTCTGCGCGTCGGCCACGTGGTCCTGCCGCTCCGCGAACGGGATCGCGCCCCAGATGTCGCGATCGACCGCGCGACGGTAGGCGAGTTCGCGCAACCACGCCGCATCGACCACGACCCAGGCGATGACGGCTGCGGCGAACAACGGCCGGGCGAGGCGATCGCGTCGCCAGCCGAGCACGAAGCGCGCGAGCAGGGCGAGTGCCGCGAGCGCGAGCGCGAGCACGAGTGGGGGTCGCGGCGCATGCGGCGACGCGTCGCCCGTTTCGGCCGGTCCGATCGCGCTGACCGAGATGAGCTGCCACGGCGAATGCGCGAACCACGACGACCAGGTCGCGGCGAAGCGGCCGCGCCAGGAGTCGGACTCGAGCTTCGCCCCGGCGAACGTGAACGGCCGGAATCCTTCGTCGGGTGGCACCAGCTGCGCGACCGGGAACTGCGAGAAGCCGATTTCGATGATCGTTCCGCGCCAGCTCGCGACGCGCGAGAGGTCGAACGTCGTGGTGCCGCCGCCCGGCGCGGGCAGCGACACCGTTTCGACGTCGTCGGGCGCCTCGCGCGTGCGGAACACGAGTGACAACTCGAGCGTGCGCGGGAAATTCTCGAATGAATAACGCAGGATCGGCAGCTCGGCCGCGGCGAGTTCCATGACGTCGGTCATCTGCAGCGCCGAGTAGTCTTCGGCCGCGGCAGTGACCTCGAGGCGCCCGCCATCGGGCGTGGCCTGCCCGAAAACCGCGTGGTAGCGGCTACCCGGCAATGCCTGCGTGCGGGCGGGCGTCAACGGCACGCGCGGATCGATGCCGGCCGCCCAGAGCAGCAACACCAGCCACGTCGCGGCGAGCGCGAGGGCGAATGCGACGAGGCGCCCGCGCGCGACCGTCATGCGGCGAGGTCGTCGAGGCCGGCGAGTTCGGCCGGCGTGAAACCCGCGCGCAACCGCGCTTCGACGTTGAACGGACCGCGCAGGCTGCCGCGCATGTGTTCGTCGAGCAGCCGGCGGAACATCGCCTGCGGATCGAGTCCTTCCCGCTCGCAGCACCAGGCGTACCAGCGCGACCCCGCGGCGACGTGGGCGACTTCCTCGCGCAGGATCACCTCGAGGATCGCGGCCGTCGCTTCGTCGCCGACGGCGCGCAGGCGCGCGATCATGCCCGGCGTCACGTCGAGGCCGCGTGCTTCGAGCACGCGCGGAACGAGAGCCATGCGCGCGAGGCAGGAGTCTGCGGTGCGCACCGCCATGTCCCACAGGCCATCGTGCGCATCGAAATCACCGTACCGGTGGCCGAGTTCGGCGAGTCGCGCGGCGAGCAACGCATGATGGCGCGCCTCGTCGTCGGCGACGCGCGCCCAGTCGCGGTAGTAGTCGTCGGGCATGCCGCGGAAGCGGTACACCGCGTCCCAGGCGAGATTGATCGCATTGAACTCGATGTGCGCGACCGCGTGGACGAGTGCGGCGCGTCCGCCCGCCGAGCCGAGGCCGCGTTGCGCGAGGTCGCGCGGCGACACGAGCCGCGGGCGTTCGGGCCGGCCGGGCTCGCCGATCGGGGACGGCGGCCTCGCGCCGGCGTCGGTGCGCAATTCACCGGCGAGGATCGCCTGTGCGGTGGCGTGCGTCAGCTCGAGCTTGCGCGCGACGTCGGCGCAGCCGAGGCAGCGCGCGGCGGCGTCAAACAGGTTTTCCTTCGCGCTGCCGCCCATGTCTCGACTCCGTCGTGGCGCCGCGCACCTGCGCGGCTCGCGGCGCGCAGGTGCGCCGCCGCCCATTATCCACGACCAACGTGGTCCGGCACGCGGACCGGACACGCAGTTTCGCGCACGCGTCGTTCAGCCGGCCTGGCGCCGCTGCGATTTCGCGTCGTCGGAGCGCGCGAACTCGAGGTCGCGCAGGTAGGTCGGCTCGACGCCCGTGACGTATTCGCCGGAAAAGCATGATGTATCGAAATCGGCGAGCTTCTCGTTGCCGTCGCGCACGGCCCAGATGAGATCGTCGAGATCCTGGTAGATGAGCTTGTCCGCGCCGAGGATGCGCTCGACCTCTTCCACCGTGCGCCCGTGCGCGACGAGCTCGGCGGTGACCGGCATGTCGATGCCGTAGATGTTCGGATAGCGCACCGGCGGCGCCGCCGAGGCGAGGTAGACCTTCTTCGCACCGGCTTCGCGCGCCATCTGGATGATCTGCTTCGAAGTCGTGCCGCGCACGATCGAGTCGTCGACGAGCAACACGTTCTTGTTGCGGAACTCGAGGCCGACCGGATTGAGCTTGCGACGCACCGATTTCACGCGTTCGCTCTGCCCAGGCATGATGAACGTGCGGCCGATGTAGCGGTTCTTCACGAAACCCTCGCGCACGGGCACGCCGAGGATCTGCGCGAGCGGACCGGCGACGGTGCGCGAGGTGTCCGGGATCGGGATCACCGAGTCGATGTCGTGGTTCGGCATCTCGCGCAGGATCTTCTCGCCGAGCTTCTCGCCCATGCGCAGGCGTGCCTTGTACACCGACACGTCCTCGATCATCGAATCGGGCCGGGCGAGGTAGACGTATTCGAAGATGCACGGCGCGTGCTTCGCCGGCTCCGCGCACTGGCGCGTGTGCAGGCGACCGTCGAGCGTCATCAGCACCGCTTCGCCGGGCGCGACGTCGCGCAGCAGGCGGAAGCCGAGGATGTCGAGCGCGACCGACTCGGACGCGACCGCGTACTCCTTGCCGGCCGCGGTGTCGCGCTCGCCGAGCACGAGCGGCCGGATGCCGTGCGGGTCGCGGAACGCGAGCACGCCGTAATCGAGCAGCATCGTCACGACCGCGTAGCCGCCGACGCAGCGCGCATGCGTGCCAGCGACGGCCTTGAAGATGTGGTCGGGCGTGAGCTGGCGCCGGTCCTGGATCTGCAGTTCGTGCGCGAGCACGTTGAGCAGCACCTCGGAATCGGAATCGGTGTTGATGTGGCGCCGGTCGTCCTCGAACACTTCACGACGCAGCGCCCCGGTGTTGATGAGGTTGCCGTTGTGCGCGAGCGCGATGCCGTACGGCGAATTAACGTAGAGCGGTTGCGCCTCGGCCGAACCTTCCGAACCCGCGGTCGGGTAGCGGCAGTGGCCGATGCCGACGCTGCCGCGCAACGCGAGCATGCTGGCCTGGTCGAACACGTCGCGCACGAGCCCGGGGCCCTTGTGCAGGCGCAGGCGGTTGCCGTCGAGGGTCGCGATGCCCGCCGCGTCCTGGCCGCGGTGCTGCAGGACGGTGAGCGCGTCGTAGAGCGCCGAGGCGACTTCCGACTTGCCGACGATGCCGATGATTCCGCACATGGTATTGGACTGCTTCTACGTGGATGGGGTCTGGGTCCCGGCGGCTGCACCGCCGTCGCCCGGTTTGCCGCGTGGCGCCCCGGCGGGCTTGGCCGGTTCGGGGCCCGGCACGACGGGCTGCGCGAGCGGCCCGAGCACGCCCTGCACCGGTTCGAGGTGGCGGGCGACCTGCTGCGGCAGGCGCGCGGCGAGCCATTGCGCGCCACGCTCGAAGCCGGGCAGCAATTGTGACTGATGCCACCACGGATCGCGCGTGAACGGCGTGAACCCGAGCAGCAACACGACCAGCACGACCAGGGCGAGCCCGCGCGCGAGCCCGAACACCATGCCGAGCATGCGGTCGCTGCCGGACAGGCCACTGCCCTCGACGAGCTTGCGCATGAGGAACGTGACGATCGCACCGGCGATCAGCACGGCCATGAAACAGAGTGCGTAGGCGAGCACGACGCGCACCGACGGCGTGGATATGCTGGCGGAAAACCGTTCCGCAAGGGCCGGACCGAGCATCCAGGCGACCCAGAACGCACACACCCACACCGCGAGCGCGAGCACTTCGCCGACGAAGCCGCGCCACAGCCCCATGAGCACCGAAAGGCCGAGCACCGCGATGATCGTGTAGTCGGCCCAGTTCATGCCGCAACCGGGAACCGGGAACCGGCGACCGACAACGGCGGCAAGCCGGATGCGGCCGACGTGGCCGCTTCGACGAGGCCGGGTTCCCGGTTCCCGATGCCCGCTTTCATCACTGCGTCACGACGATGCCGTCGAGCTTGAGCTTGTCCCTGATGCCGGCGCGCAGCTTCTCGGCCGCGGCGCGATCGACTTCGGGGCCGGCGCGCACGCGCCACAGTGTCGTGCCGTTCGCGTCGACCTTGTCGACGAAGGCGGCGAAGCCGGCGTTCCTGACGCGGTCGCGCAGCTTGTTCGCATCGTCGGCGGTCTTGAGTGCGCCCAGTTGCACGGCCCAACCACCCGCGCGGCCCGCGGGCACCGCGTTCGCCGGCGCGTCCTCGTTCGCGTCTTCGGCGGTCGCGACGACGCTCCCCGGCACGGCCGGCTGCGCCTGCTTGATGCGCAGGCGCGCGGCTTCCGCCGCGGCGCGATCGGCGAACGGGCCGACGCGCACGCGCTCGGCCGGCTTGCCCTGGTACTCGCTCGCTTCGGTCGAGGCGGGGAAACCGCCCTTCTTGAGGCTGGCGACGAGATCGCGCGCATTCTTCGTGTTGGCGTAGGTGCCGAGCTGGACGTAGTAGCGCCCGTTGGCGGCCTGCCCCGGGGACGGTTTCGTCGTTTCCGGGGCCGGTTTGGCCGGTTCGGGCTTCGGCGACGCCGGCTTCGGCGGCGTTGCCGTGGCGAGCTGTGCCGGCGCTGCAGCGGGAGCCCCAGGCGGCGGCTCCGGCGCCGTCGCGGTCGCAATGGTCTCCGGCGCGGGCGTTGCTGCCGGCGGGGCGCTCGGCGCGGGCGGACTGGTCGGATTGGTTGCAGCGGGATCGACCGGCAGCACGCGCGTCTGGAACTCGCGATCGGGCTCGGGCGGGATCGCCAGGGTCGATGTTTCCATCTCAGCCGACTTCTGCGGCGCGGAACCGGAGATGAGCATCGGCACGAAGATCACGGCGAGCGCGATCAGCACCGCGGCGCCGAGCAGGCGCTGTTTCAACGACAGATCCATGATCGATCCGCTTCGGGCGACGGCGTGATTATACCCGCCCCGCGCGCCGATCCCGCCGCGTGATGCACGCGCATTCAGCGTCGCGTCGCGAACGGCAGCGCGGCCGCGGCGACGAAGAACGAACCGAAGGCGAGCACGCGGTCGCCCGGCCGCGCATCCGCGCAGGCGGCCGCGAGCGCGGCCGCCACGTCGTCGCAGGCCTCGGCGACGATCGCGTCGCCGAGGCCTGCGAGCAGCGCGGCGAGCGCATGCGCCTCCAGCCCGCGCGGCGAATCGCGGTCGAGCCCGGCCGGGTACCAGCGGTCGACGTGTGGCGCGAGCACCTCGACGATGCCGCGTACGTCCTTGTCGGCGAGCGCGCCGAACACCGCGAGCGTGCGACCGCGCGGAGGCTCGCGGCGCAGCCACTCGGCGAGCACGCGGGCCGCCTGCGGGTTGTGCGCGACGTCGATGACCAGCTCGGGATCACCGCCGGAACGCTGCAGGCGCGCGCCGACGCGCGCCTCGGCGACGCCGCGCGCGATCGCCGCGGGATTCCAGCCGAGTCGTCCACGCAATGCGTGCAACACTCCGATCGCGCCGGCCGCATTGGCATGCTGGCACGGTGCGGACAACCCGGGCGGTGGCAGTGAAAGGCGCGTTTCGCCGCCGTGCCAGGTCCAGTGGCCGTCGGCGGCGATCTCGAACGCGTAGTCGCGACCGGCGCGCCGCAGGTACGCGCCGACACGCCGCGCTTCGTCGAGCAGGGACGCCGGCGGCACGGATTCGGCGACGATCGCGGGACGTCCGGCCCGGAAGATGCCGGCCTTCTCGCGACCGATGCTCTCGCGATCGTCGCCGAGCCAATCCTGGTGGTCGAGATCGACCGTGGTGACGATCGATGCGTCGGCATCGACGATGTTGACCGCATCGAGGCGCCCGCCGAGCCCGACCTCGAGCACGGCGACGTCGAGCGCCGCGTGGGCGAAGATCCACAACGCGGCGAGCGTGCCGTACTCGAAATAGGTGAGTGCGATGTCTGCGCCGGTGCCGGCCGCCGCGACGCGCGCCGCCTCGATGCGCGCGAACGCGTCGGTCAACCGTTCATCATCGACCTCCACGCCGTCGATGCGCACGCGTTCGTTGTAACGCAACAGGTGCGGCGACGTGTACGCACCGACGCGCCGCCCGCCCGCGGCAAGCATGGCTTCGAGGAACGCGACCGTCGAGCCCTTGCCGTTGGTGCCGCCGACGGTGACGACGACCGGCGCGGGAACCGGCGCGCCGAGCCGTCGCCAGACCTCGCGCACGCGTTCGAGGCCGAGCTCGATCGCCTGCGGATGCACGCGCTGCTGGTAGTCGAGCCAGTCGGCCAGACGCTCCGGTCGGGTCGGCATTGGGGTTCCTCAGCGGCGCAGGATGCGTCGCGGTTTCCACGGCAGGCGGCCGCGCCAGTACTGGATCAGCACGAACCCGAAGGCGAGGCCTCCGAGATGGGCGAAGTGGGCGACGCCGACCTGCGAGCCTGTCACGCCGAGGTAGAGCTCGAGCCCGCCGTACAGCGTGACGAACAGCCATGCGGGCATCGGGATCGCGAAATAGACGAGGATGCGCGCATGGGGAAACATCATGCCGTAGGCGAGCAGCAGGCCGAACACGCCGCCGGACGCGCCGAGCGTGGGCTGGTAGCCGTCTCCGAAGAAGTGCAGCACGGCGAGCTGCGTCAGCGCGGCACCGACGACGCAGACGAAGTAGTAGAGCGCGAACGGCCGCGAGCCGAACAATTGCTCGATCGGCCCGCCGAACATCCACAGCGCGAGCATGTTGAACGCCAGATGCGTGAAGCCGCCGTGCAGGAACGCATAACTGACGAGCTGCCACGGTTCGAAACCCGGAACGTCGCCGTACGGTGACGGGCCGAGCGGCCACAGCGCGAAATGGATCAGCAGCGTATCGCCGATCACATGTTGCAGCAGGTAGGCGGCAATGTTGGCGATCAGCAAGGCGCGGGTGATCGGAGGCGTATCGAGGGGCATGCGCGGGGCGGCGGTGGCGACGACGCATTGTGACCGCTCACGCCGGGCAGCGCGAGTGCGGTCGGTCCGCCCGCCCGGGAAAGGGGGCCGCCGCGGCGGCCCCCTCGGGCGTCAGTTGCGCGCCGGATTGTTCTCGGCGAAATACTCGTGGCTGTCCGCGTTGTCGATCGCGCGGCTCGGATTGCTGTTGGCGAGGTTGTGCGCGGCCGTCTGGCCGTAGGCCCAGTCGTCGGTGCCGGCGACCACGTTGAAATGGCTCGTCTCGTGCACGAGCGTGCCCGCGCGCGAATCGGTGCCGGTATTCGGTGCCGACCAGAACGCGCCGCACAGGTACACGCGATACGGCTGCGTCGGATAGACGTACGCGTAGGTGTTGCGATCGGTGCAAGTGCAGTCGAACGTGTACGGCTGCGACGACAGCGCGCTCTTCAGGTTGGTGAAGTGCGTGCGCACGGTCGAGTAGCGGCTGCTCGTGTAGGTGCCGAACCACCAGGTGTAGCGACTGCCGTGCGTGCCCGCGTCGAGATAGCTCTTCGCATTGGTCGCATAGGTCACCGCGGAATTGCGCGCGGTGGCGAGCTGCGACTGGCGCGTGTTGCTGCAGCTGACGAAGCTGTTGGTCGCGGCGAGCACGCCGGGCACGCCCTGCGTCGACATGTCGTCGTCGAACGCGCCCGGAGCGCCGTCGACCCAAAGCGTCACCGCTTCGCCATCGATCGCCACGGTCGCGGCGACGCCGGCCTTGGCGGCCTGTTGCGCCTCGAGCAGCACGCTCTGCGCATCGCGTGCGTAGCGGATCGCGTACTGGCCGCCCGCCTTCATGTCGTAGTACGCGCTGAGGTCGACCTCGACCGTGCGCGATTCGCCCGGGGCGAGTTCGACGTAGTCGGCCGCGCGCGGCGCCGCTCGCTTGTACATCGGGCCGACGTAGGCGACGGCGACGCCGTCGCGCTCGACGCTGAACAGGTCCGACGTGACGCCGTCGAACGGTGTCTGCCAGCGCAGCACGTGCAGCGGCGCGCCGGCATCGTTCGACATCGTGAACACGAGCTTGCCGCTGCCGATGTCGGCCGCCTTGCCCGATGCGTCGAGATGCACGGAAATGCCGCCCGGTGCCGCAGCGGCGCTGCCTGCGAAGGCGCAGGCGAGCAACAACGTTCCCAACATTGCCTTGCCCATCATGGCTCTCCCTCATGTGGTCAGGAGCAGGCATCGTCCGATGCCCGCGCGGCCCCCAAAGCCGCGCGCGGAGCGTATGGGCATGGCGCGGGCGCGTAACGCGGCGGCGCAGCAACGTAATCCACAATGTGGACTGCGTCACCATTCCGCGGGCGCGGCGGCGTCGAATCCGTCGACGAGGATGCGATCGACGACGACGACCACGCCGCGCATGCCGCTGGTCTGGTCACCGTGCTGTTCGCAGTAGTAGCCGATGCTGCCGACGCGGTTGAAGCGCACCGACACCTGCCATGGCTGGCTGCTCGGCGCGTTGTGCAGGTTGCAGTCGAGCGCGCAGGTGAAGCTGCCGTCGTCGGCGCGCACGTTGTGCAGGCCGCCGGCGTTGACGAAGCGGACCGAATCACCCTGGTAGATCTCGAGCTGGGCGGGCGTGAACGTCATGTCCTCGTTCGCGGTCACGACGAACGAACGCGCGTGCGCGTGCGCCGCGCCGAACACGCAGGCGAATGCAAGCCATCGCATCCGGTCAGGCCATGAAGCCGAGATCGCCGCCACCGGGGAAACGGCCGAGGTTCGGGAACAGGTCCGCGATGCCGCCGGCATCGACGCCGAACCAACGCGCGAGCGTGGCCGAATACTGGTCGACGGCGAGCGTCGGGATGATCTGGCCATAACCGGTGTCATCGGGATTGCCGTTGCCGGGATGGCCTTCATCGTACTGCGCCAGCGACGGCATGAGGCCGTAGAAGCGCTGGCCGCGAACGGCGCCGCCGACGACGAAATGATGGCCACCCCAGCCGTGGTCGGTGCCGTCGCTGTTGACCGCGAGCGAACGGCCGAAGTCCGACGCGGTGAATGCGGTGACGCCTTCGGCGACGTCCATTTCGACGGTCGCCGCGTGGAAGGCGGCAAGCGCCTGCGACAACTGCTCGAGGTTGCCGGCCTGGTCCGCGAGCTGCGAACCGTGCGTGTCGTAGTTGCCGACCGAAACGAAGAACACCTGGCGGCTCATGCCGAGCGCCGCGCGCACCTTGATCATGAGCGCGACGGCGGCGAGCTGGTTGCCGAGATCGGTGTCGGGGAACCGCGTCTGCAGGCGCGTGCCCGTCATCGCGGCATTGAGCAGCGCCGCATTGGCGATCGCGCGGTTGGCCGTGTCGGCGAACGCGCGTTCGAGCACGTGCGCCTGAGTGCCGCTCGCGCGCAGCGCGTCGTACGCGGCGCGACGCCCGGGATCATTGCCGACGACCCAGGATTCCGGGCCGTCGCCGCGGAAGCTCATGCCCTGTACCTGGAAGAAATCGACCGGGTCGCCGCCCTCGTCGACGCCGGCCGCGGCGAACGCCGCACCGTAGGAGTCGACCGCGAACTGGTTGACGGTTGTCGCGCGCTGGAAGCGGTTCTCGCCCGACAGCGTGATGCTCATCGGCAGGTCGCCCAAGTTGGCGCTGTACAGCATGTCGGCGATGCGCCCGCCCCAGCCGTTCGCGTTCGCATCGTCGGGGCGCGAGGTCTGCCACTGATTGGTCTGGTCGTCATGCGAGTACAGCTGTGCCGGCGTCGGCACGCTGCCGCTCTGGTACTGCTGCTGCGTGATCGGGTACAGCAGCGAGCCGACGTTGGCGACGATCGCGGCCTTGCCGCTGTTGAACAGCCCGCGCAGGCCCGCATTGCCGTTCGTGAGCTGCCCCATCGACGGGTGCATGCCGTACGTCGCGCCGTCGCTCGGCGGGCCGCCGGGCAGGCCGCCCTGTGCCGGCAGCGGATTGAGCACGTTCTGCTGCAGGCCGGCCTGGGGTATCGCCAGGCCCTGGCGCGTGCCCTGGTAGATCCCGTAGTGCGTCGAATCGCAGGGGACGATCGTGTTGAAGCTGTCGTTGCCGCCGTACAGGTAGACGCAGACGAGCGCCTTGTAGTCGGTGAACGCATGGCGATGCGCCGCGGCCGCCGCGGAAATCAGGCGCAGGTTGCCGAGGGCGCCGTGCAGGCTGGCGCCGCCGAGCGCGGCGCAGATGCTCCGCCGCAGGAATTCACGTCGATTCACGTGCATGGGAGGATCCTCTCGGCCTAAGCGGTCGGGCCGCCGGCAGCGCGGCTCATTTCTGGATCGAGTATTCGGGCGAATTGAAGACGAGGTAGAGCGCTTCCTGCACGCGCGCACGGCCGATGTCGTCGTAGTCGTCCGCATCCATCGCAAGCAGCCGCGTGACGATCACGTTGCGCATGAACGGCGACATCTGCCCGCCCATCATGAGCACGTCGTAGCGATCGACGAGCGCGGCGGGATTGCTCGCCGCGAGGGGCGCGTCGCGCGCCTCGTTCACCTGCAGCGTCTGCGGATCGTCGGCGTCCCAGCAGGCGTCGCTCGCGGTGTAGTTGCAGAAGACCTGGTGGAACAGGTAGTTCGGCATCGCCGTCGACGTCGTGTCGCCGAGAATCTGGAACTCGGGACTGACCAGCCCGCGCGTGCGCACTTCGCCCGGTTGCGCGAAGTCGGGCTTGAAGAAGTTGAATACCGTCGGCGAATACAGCGGCGCCTCGCCGATCTGTTCGACGATCGGCGGCCAGGTGTCGAGGTTGGCCGGACGGCCGCTGTACACGGGGTTTCCGGTCGGCGTGCGCGAAGCCATCGCGCGCCAGAGCTGGGTGATCCTCAGCAGCGGTTCGCGCAGCTTGCCGAACGTGTCCGGCTTCTGCCATTGGCCGTAGCGCGCTTCGGGATCGAGCAGGATCGCCTTGACCACGGCCTTGAGGTTGCCGCGCACGTGCGCCGCGCTGCCGTCGTCGTTGAACACGCGCGCGACGCGCTGCACGTAGGCGGGCGTCGGGTTGCTGGTCACGAGGCGCTGGATCAGGCGGATCGCGATGAACGGGCCGACGTTGGGATGGTTGAACACGTTGTCGAGCGCGGCGGTCAATTCCGCCTGTGCAGTGCCGCCGTGCAGGAGTACGCCACCCGGCAGCGCCACGCCCGGATAGTCGAGCAACTGCTTGTCCGTCGTGTCGTCGTGCCAGTATTCGACCGGTTCCATCGGTCGCTGCCACGCCGGGTCGTCGGCGTTGGCGGGGCCGCAGTAGAAGTACTGCCACGGGTTGTCCGGATTGTCGCAACAGAGCGGCATTCCGTCCTGGTAGTCGATGCTGCAGCCGATGCTGTTGAAGTCCCAGCCGGTGAACACCGCGGCGAAACCCCTCACGGTCTCCTGGCCGTAGGTCGGCACCGGCTGGCCGCCGACGAGCTTGGGCGTGCCGTCGAGGTTGAGCTGCACGAGGCCGATCGAGAACAGCTGGTTGATCTCGCGCGCGTAGTTCTCGTCCGGATGGATGTTCTCATCCGGGTCGGCCTTCTGGTTCTGGATCGAACTGAGGAACACCCCCATCGCGGGATGCTTGGTCACGTCCTCGAGCAGGGTACGGTAGTTGCCGAACGCGTCCGCCGCGAGCATGTCGTAGAAACTCGCGAGCGCCCACGGTTGCTGCGCGAGCGTGCCGTTGCTGTTGGAGACGACGAAGATTTCGCTCAGCGCGAACGCGACGCGCTGGCGCAACTGGTCGGTGGGCACCTGCTGCGAACGACTCGGGTCGGGCGTGCCGACCGAATTGATCGTCCACGCCTGCAGGCGCGTGCCGCTCCACTCCGCGACCTCGTTGCAGTACTCGTCGTCGCCGGGGCAGGACAAGCCCTGCACCCAGTCGAGGTAGGGCACCTGCTTCGACGGCGCCCTGGCGAACTGTTCGGCGAGCCACGCCTCGTAGCCGACCGCGCGCAGGTGCGCGATCTCTTCGAGGGTGGCGCCGAACGTCGCCTGGGCGAGGAAGCGCGATGCATCGGCGTCGGTCGCCGGTCCCCCGCCGATGCCTTCGAAGCCGTCATGGAAGTTCTGGTCGGGCCAGTGGCTCTGCGCATGCGTGCGCACGACCGGCAACGCACACAGGCACGCCAGCGCGACGACCCGGAAGTCCTGCAGGGATCTTGCGAAGCGCATCACGGTCTCCCCTCCCGACGATCCGGAGTGCGCGGACTCTAAGCCGAGAGCGTGACGGCATTTCATGACGCGCGCCGCAATTGCGCGACGACGGCTCAGGTTTTCGCGCGCTCGCGCCTGCGCCTCGCCGGAGGCGCGGGCGGCCCCCACAGCAGGTGGTCGACGTCGCGCTCCCAGCCATGCACGGCGAGATCGACGCGACCACCACGAACGAGCACGCCTTCGCCGGCGAGGTGGCGCACCTGCTCGCGGAACGCCTTGCTGCCGGGCGGGAACGCGATGCGTCCGTCGGCGCGCAGCACGCGGAACCACGGCAGGCCGAGCGTGGCCGGTGCTTCACGCAGCACGGTGCCGACCAGGCGCGCGCGTCCTGGCAATCCGGCGCGGCGAGCGATCTCGCCGTAGTTGGCGACGCGACCCCGGGGGATCGCGGCGATCATGGCGCGGATCGCGCGATGGGCGGGAGGAAGGTCGGGTCGGACTGACTTCATGCCGCACGCACGCTAGCATAGGGGTCGCATCCGCCGGAGACTTCCTCGTGCAGAGTTTCGAACAGATCCGTTCCCATGTCGGCAGCCGCCACGCGCTGCGCACGAACGATCCGTACCTGATCAGCTTCGACCTGGCGCTCGCGGACGGCCGCCACCAGGGCGTCTATCTGACGGAACTGGAAGACGAGGAAGGCGCGAAGTACCTGCGCATCTCGACACCGATCGGCCCGTACGCCGGCATGGACGGCACGCGCTGCCTGCGCTTCAATTGGGAACAGCGCACCGGCTATCTCGCCCTCAGCGACCTCGAAGGCTCGCCCTACCTGCACCTGTGCGAGAACCGCCCGTACACCTTGCTCTCGCCGAGTGAGATCGACCGCGTGATCGCCGAGCTCGGCGCACTCGGTGATCGCATGGAGCAGGCGATTTCCGAAGGTGGCGATACGTTTTGAGGGCCTGGGGCTGAAGGCCGACGGCCGAGGGCTGGAGCATCGGGGCAACCGATGCCCCGGCCTCAACCGACGAAGCCGAGTGCGCGCGCGGCGCGTACGAGCAGCCAGGCGATGCCGCCGGTCACGGGCAGGGTGAGGATCCAGGCCCAGACCATGCGCTCGACGATCGTCCAGCGGATCGCGTTGGCGCGCTTGGCCACGCCGACGCCGAGGATGGCCGCGGAGATGTTGTGCGTCGTCGATACCGGGATGCCGAAGTGCGATGCGGTGAGGATCACGCTCGCCGATGCGGTCTCGGCGGCGAAGCCGTTGATCGGATGCAGCTTCACCATCTTGTGGCCGAGCGTCTTGATGATGCGCCAGCCGCCGACCGCGGTGCCCGCCGCCATCACGAGCGCGCAGAGCACCTTGATCCACAACGCGATCTCGAACTGCTTGCCCGAGTCTTCCTCGATGCGCAGGAACCTGAGCCAATCGGGCAACCCGTCGAGCGTGCCCGACGCGGTCGCCGCGGCCAGCGCGAGCGCGATGATGCCCATCGTCTTCTGCGCGTCGTTCATGCCGTGCGAGAGCCCCATCGCGCTCGCCGAAACGAGCTGCGCCTTGCCGAAAAACGCATTGGCGAAGCGCGTGCGGCCGAGCCGCTGCAGTGGCCCCTTGAGCGAGCCGAGGTATTCGATCAGCGAAAACAGCAGGCCCATGAACAGCAGTCCGAGCACGAAGCCCGCGATCGGCGACGTCACCATCGGCATGACCACCTTCGGCAACACGCCCTTCTCGCCCCACCAGTGCGCGCCGCCCTGCGCCCAGATGATCGCGCCCCAGTCGTCGTGCGCGGCGGCGAGCGCGGCGCCGCAGAGCCCGCCGACGAGCGCATGCGACGAGCTCGACGGCAGTCCCCACCACCAGGTGATGAGGTTCCAGATCACCGCGCCGAGCAGCGCGCAGATCAGCACCACCGGCGTGACCGCGACGAGGTTCGTGTCGATGAGTCCCGATGCGATCGTCTTCGCCACCGCGGTGCCGAGCAGCGCGCCGACGAGGTTGGTCGCCGCGGCGAGCAACACGGCCTGGCCGGGACTCAGCACCTTGGTCGCGACCACCGTGGCGATCGAATTGGCGGTGTCGTGGAAGCCGTTGATGTATTCGAAGGCCAGCGCGATCAGCACGACCAGCAGGACGAGGGTCAGTTCCATCGACGACGATCCTTGCTCGCCCGCGTTACGGTCAGGAGTTCTTGAGGACGATCTGGTAGACGACGTTGCCGGCGTCGCGGCAGCGGTCGATCGCCTTCTCCAGCAATTCGAACAGGTCCTTCAGCAGCAGGATGCGGATCGGCTCGTGGCGGCCGCCGTAAAGGTCGCGGTACAGCTCCAGCAGCAGGCGGTCGGCCTCGTTCTCGATCGCCTGCAGGCGGTCGTTGAGCGCGCTCATCGCCTCGAGATTCATGCCCTTGCGCAACTGCGCGACCATCTGGCGGATGACGTCGGCACCCTTCTCCAGCAGCGCGGCGCGCGTTCCGAAGTCGATGTCGCCGAGACGGTCGGCGGCGAGCGAATAGCGTTCGGCGAACTTGGAGATCGACTTGGTGATCTTGTTGAGCGCGGCCGACAGCGCCTCGATGTCTTCGCGGTCGAGCGCGGTCACGAAGGTGTTGACGAGTTCCCTGCTGATCTGCGCGGTGAGGTCCTTCTCGCGCTTGCGCGCGAGCGTGAACTCGTCGAGCGAGATCGCCGGCTGGCGCGTGGCGAGCATCTTGACGAGCGCGGCGGCGGAATCACGCGCCGCGTCCGCGCTGGCCTCGAGCAGGCCGTAGAACTTGTCGCCCTTGCCGAAAATCGTCTGCAGCGAAAA
Source organism: Dokdonella fugitiva (assembly GCF_004342425.1). GTDB lineage: Bacteria > Pseudomonadota > Gammaproteobacteria > Xanthomonadales > Rhodanobacteraceae > Dokdonella_A > Dokdonella_A fugitiva. The sequence continues at coordinate 321,507 of NZ_SLWQ01000002.1, forward strand.
CATGGGGGATGGTGGTCCTGTGGTCGTCGCGCGGGTGCCACGCGAGCGGCGCGTATGTTACAGCACGGCTTCCGGATCGTGTCAGCGAGCCCACGCGAGCGCCCGCCGGCGCGTCGTTGCTACACTCGGCGGGTGAGCATGCCGGCCGGCGCGGCCGGCGGCTCGCGGGGCGCCACGCGACGCCGTTCCGGGGCGTCGGCGACGACGCCCCGCCACCCTGGGGGCAACCGGCCCGGATGCTGATCGAATTCCTGCTCGTCGTCGTGCTCGCGCTCTGCAACGGCTTCTTCGCGCTCAGCGAAATGGCCCTCATGACCGCGCGCCACAGCCGCCTCAAGCAGCTCGCGCGCGACAGCCGCCGCGCGCAGGCGGCGCTCGACCTCGTGCAGCAGCCGGAAGGCTTCCTGGCGACCGTGCAGGTGTTCATCACCCTGCTGCAGATCAGCGCCGGTGCCGCGCTCGGCGCCGACATCGGCGACCGCATCGGCCTCGCGCTGGACGCGTTCGACCTGCCGTTGCTCGATCCGTATGCGGTCGCGATCGGCGTGTCGCTGAGCGTCGCCGGCATCACGTTCCTCAACATGCTGCTCGGTGAACTCGCGCCCAAGCGCATCGCGCTCGTCGATCCCGAGAAGTTCGCGATCTCGGTCGCGCTGCCGATGCGCGCGATGGCCTGGCTCGCCGCGCCGTTCACCTTCGTGCTGATCGGGCTGACGCGCTGGCTGCTGCGGCTGCTGCGCATGGACCGCGTCAACCGCGGCAACGTCAGCGAGGAAGAGATCCGCCTGCTCGTCGCCGAAGGCGCCGACCAGGGCGTGATCGACAGCGACGAGCGCAACATGGTCAACCGCGTGCTGCGCCTCGGCGATCGCAGCGCCGACAGCGTCATGACGCCGCGTACGCGCATCGCCTGGCTCGATGCCGACGCGCCGCTCGAGGAGAACCTCGCGACGATGCGCGAAACGCCCTATTCGCGCTATCCGGTCTGCCGCGGCGGCCTGCAGGACGTGCTCGGCGTCCTCGAAACCAAGCGCGTGATCGGCCGCCTCGCGAGCCCGCTTTCCGGCGAACTGTTCGCGGAGCTGCGCGAACCGCTGTACGTGCCGGCGACCGCGCGCGCGCTCGACCTGCTGGAGGAGTTCCGCGACGCGGAGTTGCCGATGGCGCTGGTCGTCGACGAGTACGGCGAGATCGACGGCCTCGTCACCCTCAACGACGTGCTGTCGGCCGTGCTCGGCAGGACCGCGGCCGCACCGTCGACCGGCCCGGTCGAGCATCCGATCGTACGGCGCGATGACGGCAGCTGGCTCGTCGATGGCAGCGTCGGCATCGACGACGTGCGCGAACTGCTCGGCCTGTCCGAACTGCCGGACGAGGAGGAGCACGAATACCGCACCGCGGCCGGCATGGTCATGGCCCGTTTCGGCCGCATCCCGCAGGCGGGCGAGCACTTCAGCTGGAGCGGCTTCCGCTTCGAAGTCGTCGACCTCGACGGCGCGCGCATCGACAAGCTGCTCATCTCGCGCGTCGAGGAAGCGCCGCAACCGTAGGGCCGTACGCGCGCTGCGCGAGCCGTCGGCGCGTGGGCGCGGCGGGCTCGCGCCACGCACCCGACCCGCCTACCGCTTCGCGCTCGCCCCGCACTGCCGACTACGCGGCCTGCCCGCTACGCGCCGGGCCCGCCGCCCTTCGCGCTTCGCGCGAGCCCGGCCATGCGCGTCGCGTCGGCGAGGACGCCGTGCAGCATGCGCAGCTCGCGCGCGTCCGGCGCCGCGCGCAGGAACACGCGGCGCAGGCGTTGCAGGATGCGTTCGGGCGAGCGGCCCTTGTGGAAATCGATCGCGTCGAGCGTGCGCGCGAGGTGGGCGAAGAACTGCTCCATCTCGGCCGCCGTCGCGCGCGCATCGCCGCGGGCGGGCGTCGCGTCCGCCTGCCGCTCGAGCCAGGCCATGCGCAGTTCCCACGCGACGACCTGCACGGCCTGCGCGAGGTTCAACGACGAATAGGTCGGATCGGCGGGGATCGTGATGCCCGCGTGGCAATGCTTGATTTCGTCGTTGTCGAGCCCGGAGCGCTCGTTGCCGAAGAGCAGTGCGACCCGGTGCCCGCCCAGCGCCGCATCCAGGACGCGCTGCGCCGCGGCGCGAGGATCGAGTTCTTCCAGCACGACGCCGCGTCGGCGCGCGGTCGCGCCGAGCACGAGGCGGCAATCGCCGATCGCCGCGGGCAACGCGGCATGTTGCGTGGCTGCTTCGATGACGTCCCCGGCGCCTGCCGCGAGCGCGGTCGCCTCCGCGTGCGGGAACGCTTCGGGCGCGACCAGTTCGAGCCGGTGCAGGCCCATCGTGCGGATCGCGCGTGCGGCGGAGCCGATGTTGCCCGGATGCGAGGTGCGCACGAGCACGAAACGGACGAGGTCGAGCGGTGATGTCACGAGGTCCTCGGAGTGCAGCCGGAAGGCCGCTTCCGCCCTGGCGGACCGCGGACGATCGCATAAGTGGCACCCGATCTGCTACCCTCGCGCGCCTGCGCGGCCCGACCGCGTCCGTTCTTTCCAACGCCGCACAGCGGAACCACCCATGCCCAGACCCGCCGTCAACGTGGCGGTGCGCGCCGCGCGCGCCGCCGGCCAGATCATCCTGCGCTACATGAACCGCCTGGACAGTCTCGAAGTGATCGAGAAGCAGCGGCATGACTACGTGTCGGAGGTCGACAGGCTCGCCGAAGCGGAGATCATCCGCGAACTGCGCCGCGCCTATCCGCGCGACGCGATCCTCGGCGAGGAGTCGGGACAGATCGGCAACTCGCGCAATGTGTGGGCCATCGATCCACTCGACGGCACGCACAACTACCTGCGTGGTTTTCCGCACTTCTGCGTGTCCATCGCGCTGCTCGAAGGCGGCGAACCCGTCGTCGGCGTCGTCTACGATCCGCTGCGCGACGAGTTGTTCACCGCGAGCAAGGGCGACGGCGCCTACCTCAATGACCGCCGCATCCGCGTCGGCAAGCGCGACGGCCTCGCCGGCGCCCTGCTCGTGACCGGTTTCCCTTATCGCCAGCGCCGCCATCTCGATGCGCAACTGGGCATGACGCGCGTGCTGCTCGCCGAGGCCGAAGACATCCGCCGCACCGGCTCGGCCGCGCTCGATCTCGCCTACGTCGCCGCCGGGCGCATGGACGGCTATTTCGAGATCGGCCTCTACACCTGGGACATGGCCGCGGGCTGCCTGCTCGTGCGCGAGGCCGGCGGCCGCTACTGCGACTTCACCGGTCGCGACGGCATCCCGGAGACCGGCAACCTCGTCGCCGGCAACGTCCACGTCGCGAACGCGATGGTCAAGGCGATCGCCCCCGAAGTCACGCCCGTGCTCGCCCGCTGAAACCGCACAAGAAAAAGCCCGGCTCGCGCCGGGCTTCTTCTTGTTGCGTGTGGCAGAACCGATCTTACGGGTTCTCGACCTTCAGCTCGGTGCGGCGGTTGCGCGCACGGCCTTCCTTCGTCGAGTTGGTGTCGATCGGCTGGCTCTCGCCGAAGCCCTTGACCGCAGTGATGCGGCTGGCATCGATGCCATGCGAAGTCAGGTAGTCCGCGACGATCTGCGCGCGGCGCTCCGACAGGCCCTGGTTGTACTCGTCGGTACCGATCGAGTCGGTGTGGCCGTCGAGTTCGACCTTGATCTCCGGATAGCGGTTCAGCGCGTCGATCGCCTGGTCGAGGATCGCGATGGAATCGGCCGTCGGGACCGCGAGGGTCGGCTCGATGTTGTGCTCACCCTTCTTCGGACGGTCGAACTTGAAGTTCACGCCGCGCAGGTCGATGACGACCTTCTGCGGGCAGCCGTCCGGACCGACGATCGTGCCGGCCGGCGTGTCCGCGCAACGGTCGTCACAATTGTTGACGCCGTCATGGTCATCGTCGAGCGAATGGCAGTCCGGCGGCGGCGGGGTCGTGACCGCCGGCTCGGCGGCCGGCGGAGCGGCGTGGCCGAAGCTGTAGACGAGGCCGACGCTGGCGATGCCGTCGACGTAGCCGGTCTTGTGCGAGATGTTGTAGCCGAGCGAGTCGGACAGGTTGCCGCGCGTGTTGTTGTCGCGGTCCCAACGCGCCGCGAGTTCGCCGCGGATCGCGACGTTCTCCGACAGGTTGTACTGGATGCCGCCGCCGACCGTGGCCATCGGATCCCAGCCGTGCGCGTCATAGCCCTTGCCCTCGAGCAGGTAGCCCGAGTACGCAGCGTGGCGCAGCGCGCCGATGCCGGCCATCACGTACGGACGCCACTGCGCGCCCTCGTCACCGAAGAACCAGCGGCCGCTGACGCCGAGGCCCACGCTTTCCCACTCGTGGTGGGCGCGCCAGGCGTCGTTCTCGAATTCGGCGTTGTTCATCGTGTATTCGAAGTCGAGCGCGAAGTGCGGGTTGACCCACACGCCGACGCCGATGCCGCCCCACACGGAAGTGTCGGTCATGCGATCGCTGTCGGAGAAGTTCGCGCCGATGCGCGGGGCGATGTACCAGTTGCCGAAATCCTGCGCGTGCACGGCAGCACTGCCGCCGACGAGCGCCAGGGCGATGAGCGCACTAAGGGCATTACGTTTCATTCTGGAGGACTCCTCTCTCGTTTTGGTATCAACGCGTGCCCGCCCAATGTCCGCAGGACGCTCACACTCCTTCCCCTAGTCTACGCCAAATCCATGACGGGGAAACGAGCGCTTAACACTTTAGCATGGGCGCCGGGCTGCGGCCGCAGTGTAGCCACATCATTGGATGGCGCCAACGCTATTGTGAAGATGCCGTTAAGGCTTCGCTCAGTTGACGCAAAATGCACTGCGTACGGGAGCTTCCGCGCACGCGCATTCAGGAATCCCGCAGGCCCGCTGCGGCGATCATGAATGGCTCGGCGGGGACGCGCACGGCACCTTCCATGAGCACGCGCGCACTGCGGCTCATGATGGCCCTCGTCACCGTCCACTTGCCCTCGACCTCGCGCGCCTGCGCTCCGACGCGCAGCGTGCCGGAGGGGTGGCCGAAGCGCACCGCCTCGCGCTCGCCGCCCCCCGCGGCGCGGTTGACGAGCGTACCGCGCACCGCCGCCGCGGTGGCGAGCGCGACCGCCGCCGTGCCCATCATCGCGTGATGCAGCTTGCCCATCGAGATCGCCCGCGCGAGCAGGTCGATGTCGGCCGCGCGCACGGGCTTGCCGCTCGAGGCGACGTAGTCGGCCGGAGGAGCGACGAAGGCGACCTTGGGCGTGAGCGGCCGGCCCGCGGCCTTGACCACGTCGTCGATCAGGCCCATGCGCACGGCGCCGGCCGCCCGGATCGCCTCGAGCCTGGCGAGCAGCGCGGGGTTCTCGTTGATCGCCGGCTGCAGCTCCGTCCCGTCGCAGCCGAGCGCGGCCGCCTCGACGAACACCATCGGCACGCCTGCGTTGATGAGGGTCGCCTCGACCGTGCCGAAGCCGGGCACTTCGAGCGTTTCGGCGACGTGGCCGGTCGGGAACATCGCGCCGCCGTCCTCGCCCTCGTCGGCCGGATCGAGGAACTCCAGCTGGATCTCGGCGGCGGGGAACGCGACGCCGTCGAGCTCGAAGTCGCCGGTTTCCTGCACCTGCCCGTCGCGCATCGGCACGTGGGCGATGATGGTCTTGCCGATGTTCGCCTGCCAGATGCGCACCGTGCAGGTGCCCTCGCGCGGCACGCGCGACGGGTCGACGAGGCCGTTGGCGATCGCGAACGGCCCTACCGCCGAGGACAGGTTGCCGCAGTTGCCGCTCCAGTCGATGAAGTCGCCCTCGATCGGCACCTGTCCGTAGAGGTAGTCGACGTCGTGGTCCGGCACGGATGCCTTGGAGATGATGACGACCTTGCTCGTGCTCGAGGTCGCGCCGCCCATGCCGTCGGTGTGCTTGCCGTAGGGATCGGGCGAGCCGATCACGCGCACCAGCAGCGCGTCGCGCGCCGGCCCGCGCGCCTGCGCGAAGTCGGGAAGGTCCTGCAGGCGGAAGAACACGCCCTTGGACGTGCCACCGCGCATGTAGGTCGCGGGGATGCGGAGTTGCGGAAGGCTGGACATCGATCGGGGATCCCGTGTCGCTGGCCGGCGCGAGGCGCCGGCATGGATGGCAGGCGCCGGCTCAGGCGGCGCGTGTCGATTCGAGGAAATCCTGCGCGAAGCGCTGCAGTACGCCGCCCGCTTCGTAGATCGCGACCTCTTCGCCCGTGTCGAGGCGACAGGTCACCGGCACCTCGACGCGCTCGCCGTTGCGGCGATGGACCACCAGCGTCATCGTCGCGCGCGGCGTGCGCGCGCCGACGACGTCGTAGGTCTCGGTGCCGTCGAGGGCGAGCGTCTTGCGGTTGGTGCCGGGCTCGAACTCGAGCGGCAGCACGCCCATGCCGATCAGGTTGGTGCGGTGGATGCGCTCGAAGCCCTCGGCGACGATCGCCTCGACACCGGCGAGGCGCACGCCCTTGGCGGCCCAGTCGCGCGAGCTGCCCTGGCCGTAGTCGGCGCCAGCGATGATGATGAGCGGCTGGCCGCGGTCCATGTAGGTCTCGATCGCTTCCCACATGCGCATGACCTTGCCATCCGGTTCGACGCGCGCAAGCGAACCCTGCTTCACCTGGCCGTCGACGACCGCCATTTCGTTGACGAGCTTGGGATTGGCGAACGTCGCGCGCTGCGCGGTCAGGTGGTCGCCGCGGTGGGTCGCGTAGGAATTGAAGTCCTCCTCCGGCAAGCCCATCCTCGCGAGGTATTCACCCGCCGCGCTGTCGGGAAGGATCGCGTTGGACGGCGACAGGTGGTCGGTCGTGATGTTGTCGCCGAGCAGCGCGAGCGGGCGCAGGCCGCGCAGCGTGCGCTCGCCGGCGAGCGCGCCTTCCCAGTACGGCGGACGGCGGATGTAGGTGCTCTGCGGGCGCCAGTCGTACAGCGGGCTCACCGCGCCGCCGTGTTCGACCGCGATCCTGAACATCGGCTCGTAGACGCGGCGGAACTGCTCCGGTTTCACATGCTCGCGAACGATCGCGTCGATCTCGGCGTCGTCGGGCCAGATGTCGGCGAGGCGCACGGGCTTGCCGTCCGCGTCGTGGCCGAGCACGTCCTTCTCGATGTCGAAGCGGATCGTGCCGGCGATCGCATACGCGATCACCAGCGGCGGCGAGGCGAGGAACGCCTGCTTCGCGTAGGGATGGATGCGGCCGTCGAAGTTGCGGTTGCCCGACAGCACCGCGGTCGCGTAGAGGTCGCGCTCGACGATCTCCTGCTGTATCTTCGGGTCGAGCGCGCCGCTCATGCCGTTGCAGGTCGTGCAGGCGAACGCGACGATGCCGAAGCCGAGTTTCTCGAGCTCGGGCAGCAGCCCCGCTTCCTCGAGGTACGACTGCACCGCCTTCGAGCCCGGCGCGAGCGAGGTCTTCACCCACGGCTTGCGCACCAGGCCCTTCGCGTTCGCATTGCGCGCGAGCAGCGCCGCTGCGATCACGTTGCGCGGATTGGACGTGTTCGTGCAGCTCGTGATCGCGGCGATGATGACCGCGCCGTCCGGCAGCAGTCCTTGCGCCTCCTGCGCGCGCGCGCCCTCGAGCCCGGCGGCGATGCCGCGCTCGGCCAGCGCCGACGTCGGCAGGCGCCGGTGCGGGTTGGATGGGCCGGCCATGTTGCGCACGACGCCGGAGAGATCGAAGTGGAGCGTGCGCTCGTAGCGCGCGGTCGCGAGCGCATCGGCCCACAGGCCCGCGGTCTTCGCATAGGTTTCGACGAGGCGCACCTGCTCGTCGCTGCGACCGGTCAGGCGCAGGTAATCGAGCGTCTGTTCGTCGATGAAGAACATCGCCGCCGTCGCGCCGTATTCGGGCGCCATGTTGGAGATCGTCGCGCGATCGCCGACGGTGAGCGCCGCGGCGCCTTCGCCACGGAATTCGAGGTAGGCGCCGACGACCTTTTCCTTGCGCAGGAATTCGGTCAGCGCGAGCACGACGTCGGTCGCGGTGATGCCTGGCTGCGGTTTCCCGGCCAGCTCGACGCCGACGATGTCGGGCAGGCGCATCCACGAGGCGCGACCGAGCATGACGTTTTCGGCCTCGAGCCCGCCGACGCCGACCGCGATCACGCCGAGCGCGTCCACGTGCGGCGTGTGGCTGTCGGTGCCGACGCAGGTGTCGGGATAGGCGACGCCGTCCTCGACGCCGATCACCGGCGACATCTTCTCCAGGTTGATCTGGTGCATGATGCCGTTGCCGGGCGGGATCACGTCGACGTTGCGGAACGCCTTCTTCGTCCAGTCGATGAAGTGGAAGCGGTCCTCGTTGCGACGATCCTCTATCGCACGGTTCTTGGCGAACGCGCCGGGGTCGTAGCCGCCGCATTCGACGGCGAGCGAGTGGTCGACGATGAGTTGCACCGGCACGACCGGATTCACCTTGGCCGGGTCGCCACCCTGCCCGGCGATCGCGTCGCGCAGGCCGGCGAGGTCGACGAGCGCGGTCTGGCCAAGGATGTCGTGGCAGACGACGCGCGCGGGGAACCACGGGAAATCGAGGTCGCGGCGGCGGCCGATGAGCTGGCCGAGGTAAGCGTCGAGCTTGTCCGGCTCGGCGCGGCGGACGAGGTTCTCGGCGTGCACGCGTGAGGTGTACGGCAAGGTGGCCCAGGCGCCGGGTTCGATCGCGTCGACGGCGGCGCGCGCATCGAAGTAGTCGAGCGAAGTGCCCGGCAGCGGCTTGCGGAATCGGCTGTTCATGGCGACGGATCTGCAGGTGACGGTCGGCGGGAAGCACGGGGCGGACATGGATGGTCGCGGCGGGCCGGTGAGCGACGACGACGCGATCCGGCGATGCGATCCACGAGCGTTCCGAGCCCGCTATTGTGCCAGATGGCCGCGCGGAACCGCTGCGCCCCGCGATGCATACATGCGGGCGGCGTAGCGACGCATCAACGCTCGTGGGCACCGATGTCGATTGCGTTGCCGGCGACGCGCGGACCGCCCGCGTAGTCGAGCAGGCCGGCCAGACCATCACCCGGATCGATGCCGGCGTCGATTGCAGGCGACCCCGCGTCGACGCGCAGGTCCGGCGCGAGGAGGTCGAGGAACAACGGATCGGCGAACGGCGAATGCGCATCCTGCGACGAACCGGTGCGCCACGCCGCGAGGCTGTCGTAGTCGGTGCCGCGCCAGGTCCAGCTCGCACCCGCCGCGCCCGCATCGGACCAGTAGAGGTTGTGGTCGAACACGGCGGGCAAGGCGGTGTCGCCGGTGTAGGCGTAGACGAGCACGCCGGCAGGCCCCGCGTACAACACGTTGTCGACGACGAGGTTGTCGCTAGCGTGGTACTGGATCTGCAGCTCGCCCGAGCCCGTGCCCCGCACGTCGTTGCGCACCAGGGTATTGCCGATCACCGAGCAGTGTTCGGTACCGCCGACCCCGGCGGCGTAGCCGCCGAGCGAGATGCCGCTCGAGTTGCCCGAATGGATGATGTTCGACCGCGCCACGACATGGCTCGTCGTGCGCCCGGCGTGCTCGCTCGCGAGCTCGATGCCGAGGTCGACGCGGTATACGAGGTTGCGCTCGATCGTGACGCGCGTGCCGCCGTCGACGTAGATGCCGTCGGCGGCGTACTCGTTGCCGTAGGCCGGGTTGCCGTACGAGCTGATGTCGTGGACGACGTTGCCGGCGATCGTGCCGTCGCGCGCCTGGTCGAAGGCGGGATCCGGCGCGACGCCCTCGAAGCCGATCGCGCCGATGCCGATGTTGTTGGCGTGGTGCACGTGGTTGCCGCTGATCGTCCATTGCTCGACGTTGCCGTCGAGCGAGAACGATTCGCTGCAGCCGAGCACGAGATGGTCGATCTCGTTGCCGGCGATCACGAGATGGTTGATCGACGCGGGCGCGCGCGTGCCGTCGACCTTCAGGCCGAACGCATTCGCTGCGCAACCGCTCGCCGTCGTACGGATGTCGTGGATGTGGTTGCCGAGCACGCGGATGTCGCTGCCCGCGCCGGTCACGTACAGGCCGATCGGCACCTTCGAGGACGACGCGGTCGCATAGTTGCGCAGCTCGAGGCCGGCCACGACGACATGGCTCGCGTCGACGAGCGTGACGAGGCCGTACTGGCCGCCGGGGATCGGCAATCCCGCGCCGTCGACGACCGCGGCCTCGCCGGGCACCGCCTGCAGCACGATCGGCCCGGCCACTTCCGAACCCGAACGCGCGATCGTCACGAGCTCGTTGTAGATGCCTGCATGCACGCATATCGCGTCGCCCGCCGCGACCATGTCCACGGCGTGCTGGATCGTCGCCCATGGCGACGAGGCGCTGCCGTCGGCGCCGTCATCGCCCACTGGTGCGACGTGGTAGGCGTGCAACGGCGGGCGCTCGAAACCGGAGCCGAACACGGTGTCGCCCGTGCGCGGGCACTGTGCGGATACGAGCGATGCCACGCAGTACAGCGCGAGCCCGGGGATCATGCGCATCGCGCACTGCCTCGATCGGAAAACCCCGCGCACTATGCCAGCGCATCGCGGCCGCAGGCGCGCGCTCGATCACATCGCGCGCGAGCCGGCTGGCAGCACGCCTCGTCAGTCGCGCCGCCGCGGCGATCGCGGCGGCGCGACGCCTCGTTCCCACGGTGGCTCGGCCAATTGCTCGCAGAGGAAATCGATGAACGCGCGCACGCGCAGGGGCACGAGCCGACGTTGCGGCATCACGGCATGGATGCCCGATTCGGCGAGCGTGCAGGCCGGCAACACCTGGCGCAGGCGACCGCTGCGCAGGTCCTCGCAAACGTGCCAGGTCGAATGCAGGGCGATGCCGAGGCCGCCGACCGCGGCGTCGCGCAGCGCCTCGCCGAAATTGCATTCGAAGCGCCCGCCGACGCGCACCGCGACGTCGCGACCGTCCGGATCGCGCATGCGCCATACGTCCTGGCGGCCCTGGCTGCCGACGAGCACGAGGCATTCGTGCCGTTCGAGGTCCTCGGGCACCTGCGGCGCCCCATGCCTGTCCAGGTAGGCGGGCGAGGCGCACAGCACGCGGCGGTTCGTCGCGATCCTGCGCGCGACGAGGTTGGAATCCTCGAGTGCACCGATGCGCACGGCGAGATCGTAGCCCGAGCTCACGAGGTCCTTCATGAGGTCGCTGAGGTCGAGGTTGATGCGCACGTTCGGATAGCGCGCGAGGAACGTGGGCAGCAGCGGCGACAGGTACTGGCGGCCGAACGAGGCCGACGCGGTCAGGCGCAGCGTGCCGGAAGCCTCGCCGCCGCCGCGACGCAGTTCGCCGGTGAGCGCCTCGAGGTCGTCGACGAGCGCACGCCCACGCTCGGCGAGCGCGGTGCCTTCGGCGGTCGGATGCAGGCGCCGCGTGGTCCGGTGCAGCAGGCGCACGCCCAATTGCTGTTCGAGCCGCTTGAGGCGCTGGCTTGCCAGCGCGACCGACAGGTCCAGGCTGCGCGCGGCCGCGCTGATCGAGCCGAGGTCGAGCACGCGCAGGAACAGGGCGATGTCGTCGAGGCGATCCATTCTCAATACTTTGGAGAAAGTCCTTGTCCATATCAAAGGTTTTTCACCGGCCTGCGTGGACCTAAGCTGCCGGCCTCCGCATTCCAACGAGCCAGCCGATGTCCCTGCCTGCACCATCCCCTGCCCGCCCACGCCTGCCGCTCGCGCTGTATGCGCTCGCCGCGGGCGCATTCGGCATCGGCACGACCGAGTTCGTGATCATGGGCCTGCTGCAGCAGGTCGCGGCCGACCTGCGCGTGACGATCGCGAGCGCCGGCCTGCTCATCTCCGGCTACGCGCTCGGCGTGTTCCTCGGTGCGCCGCTGCTCACCGTCGCGACCGCGCGCATGCCGCGCAAGCAGGTCCTGCTCGCGCTCATGCTCGTGTTCACGCTCGGCAACCTCGCCTGCGCGCTCGCGCCGAATTACGCGTTGTTGATGGCCGCGCGCATCCTCACCTCGCTCGCCCATGGCACGTTCTTCGGCGTCGGCGCGGTCGTCGCGACCGGCCTCGTCGCCGCGGAGCGCCGTGCTTCGGCGATCTCGGTGATGTTCACGGGGCTCACCGTCGCGACCCTGCTCGGCGTGCCCGCGGGTGCGTGGCTCGGCGTGCAATTCGGCTGGCGTGCGACGTTCTGGGCGGTGACCGCGATCGGCGTCGCCGCGACTGCGATCGTGTTCGCGCTGGTGCCGCGCGAGCCGTCGGCGCAGGCGCTCGACGTGCGGCGCGAATTCGCTGCCGTGCGCAGTGCGCCGGTGCTGCTCGCGCTGCTCACGACCACGCTCGGTTTCGCCGGCGTGTTCACCGTCTACACCTACGTGCAGCCGGCGCTGATCGATGTCGCGGGTTTTTCCGCAGCCGCCGTCTCGCCGATCCTGCTGCTGTTCGGCGTCGGCATGATCGCCGGCAACATGCTCGGCGGGCGTTTCGCCGACCGCTCGTTGCGCGGCGCGCTCATCGGCACGCTCGGCGTGCTCGCCCTGGTCGAGCTCGGCTTCGGCCTGGCGATCCACTCGCCGGCCTCCGCGGCGTTCGGCGTCGGCCTGCTCGGCGTCGCCGCGTTCGCGATCGTCGCGCCGCTGCAGGCGTCGGTGCTGCATGCCGCGCGCGGCGGCGAATCGCTCGCCTCGAGCCTCAACATCGGCGCATTCAACCTCGGCAACGCGTTCGGCGCCTGGCTCGGCGGCGTCGTCATCGACCAGGGTGCGGGCTTCGCGGCGCTCGGCCCGAGCGCCGCGCTCGTCACGCTCGCCGGCCTCGGCGTCGCTGCGCTCGCCGTTGCGCGCGGACGGCGCGCGACCCTGGCCACGCCGCCGCACGCACACGCGGCGCCGTGCAGCGCACACTGATTCCGCACCCCTTTCGGAGATTCGCAATGGAATACCGTCATCTCGGCCGCTCCGGCTTCAAGGTCCCCGTGCTCAGCTTCGGCACTGGCACGTTCGGCGGCGAAGGCAAGCTGTTCGGCGCCTGGGGCAATACCGATGTCACCGGCGCGAAGCGCCTCGTCGACATCTGCCTCGACGCCGGCCTCACGCTGTTCGACAGCGCCGACGTCTACTCCAGCGGCGCATCGGAATCGATCCTCGGCGCCGCGATCAAGGGCCGGCGCGACAAGGTGCTGATCTCGACCAAGGCGACGTTCCGCAGCGGCGACGGCCCGAACGACGTCGGCTCCTCGCGTTTCCACCTCATCCGCGCGATCGACGCCGCGCTGCAGCGCCTTGGCAGCGACTACATCGACCTGTTCCAGCTGCACGGCTTCGACGCGAAGACGCCGATCGAGGAAACCGTATCGACACTCGACGACCTCGTGCGCGCGGGCAAGATCCGCTACCTCGGCGTGTCCAACTTCTCCGGCTGGCACCTCATGAAGTCGCTCGCCATCGCCGATCGCCACGGCTGGTCGCGCTACGTCGCCAACCAGACCTACTACTCGCTGATCGGCCGCGACTACGAGTGGGAACTCATGCCGCTCGGCCTCGACCAGGGCGTCGGCGCGATCGTGTGGAGCCCGCTCGGCTGGGGCCGTCTCACCGGCAGGATCCGCCGCGGGCAGCCGTTGCCGGCGAACAGCCGCCTCCATGGCAGCGCGGAGTTCGGACCGCCGGTCGACGACGAGCAGCTCTACCGCGTCGTCGACGCGCTCGACGGCATCGCCGCGGAAACGGGCAAGACGATCCCGCAGATCGCGATCAACTGGCTGCTGCAGCGGCCGACCGTGTCGAGCGTGATCATCGGCGCACGCGACGAGGAGCAGCTGAAGCAGAACCTCGGCGCGGTCGGCTGGAACCTCACGCCGGAGCAGGTCGCGCGGCTCGACGAAGCGAGCCACAGAACCACTGCGTATCCGTACTACCCGTACTGGCACCAGGCCGGCTTCGCCGAACGCAACCCGCCGCCGGTCTGAGCTGCCTCAGCGCGCGCGCCGCGCGCCGCGCACCCTCGGCGCCGGCTTGCCTGCGGTGACGATCGCGTGAGCGCGCAGGCGCGGATCCTCGCGCAGGCGCTCGTGGAGGAAATCGGCGAGCGCCTTGATGCGCGCGACGTGGCGCAGGTCCGGATGGGTCAGCAGCCACAGCGGTGACGCGAACGGCGGCTCGACCGCGAACAGCTGCACGAGCGACGCGTCGGCCTGATCGGCGGGTAGCAAGGCGATGCCGAGGCCGGCGCCGGCGAGTGCAGCCATCGTGTTGAGGTCGCCCGCGCGCGTGACGAAGCGTTCGTACGGATGCCGCGCATGCAGCCACGCGAACACCGGCAGGCGCGCGAAGCGCGCATCGGCGCCGATCAGCGCATGCGCGGCGAGCTCATCGGTCGTGCGTGGGCGCCCGTGTCTGGCGAGGTAGTCGCGGCTGGCGCAGGCCAGCCACGGCAGGTCGACCACCTTGCGCCCGACGAGATAGTCGGGCGGCTGCGTCGTCGCGCGCAGCGCGAGGTCGGCCTCGCGGCGCGCGAGATCGAAGTCGCTGTCGGCCGCGGCGATCTCGACGCGGATGTCCGGATGCAGCGCGCGGAACGCAGGCAGGTAGCGCGCGATGTAGTTGCTCGCGAGATTGGGCGCGGTCGTGATGCGCACGTCGCCGGACAGGCGGAAGTCGCTGCCGGCGACTGCGCGCTCGAGCGCGTGGATCGACCGCTCGACCGCTTCCGCATGCGCGCGGATCGTCTCGCCTTCGGCGGTGAGCACGTAACCCTCGGGCAGGCGCTCGAACAGGCGCACGCCGAGCGCGTCCTCGAACGCAGCGAGGCGACGGAACACCGTCGAGTGGTTCACCGACAGGCTGCGCGCGGCCGCGGCGAGGTTGCCGCCGCGCGCGATCGCGAGCAGGTGGCGCAGATCATTCCAGTCGAACATGGCAGCGTGATCCCGGCTACCCGGAGCATCGCATCAATGTTTGCATGATTGCAAATCAGGATTGCCTTATTCACTGATTTACGTGCAACACGGCAATCACTAGCTTGTGCGCACCGCCGGCAGCGCCGGCATTCACAGGAAGCTTCACGATGCATTCCCCCGCTCTCGGCGCCGCCCTGCTGCGCCTCGCCCTCGGCGTGCTGTTCCTGGCCCACGCCCTGCTCAAGCTCGCCGTGTTCACGCTGCCCGGCACCGTCATCTGGTTCGAGCAGCACGGCCTGCCCGGCCCGCTCGTCTACCCGGTCTTCGCAGCCGAACTGCTCGGCGGCCTCGCGCTGCTGGCCGGCACATGCGTGCGGCCGGTCGCCGTCGTGCTCGGCCTCATCGCGCTCGGCGCGATCCTGCCTCACGCGGCCAATGGCTGGGAGTTCGCCAACGAAGGCGGCGGCTGGGAATACCCGCTGTTCATCGCGATCGTCTCGTTCGCGCAGGCGCTGCTCGGCCCGGGCGCGTTCGCCGCGTCGCGCCGCCCCGCAATGGCCGCGACCTGATCCGCAGCCGCCTTCATTCCACGTCCAACGAGGAGTCATCCATGCGTCTCTACTACGGTCCCGGCCTGTGCTCGCAGGCCCCGCACATCGCGCTGCGCGAAGCCGGACTCGCGTTCGAGCTCGTGAAGGTCGATCTCGCAGCCCAGCGCACCGAGGACGATCGCGACTTCCACGCGATCAGCCCGGCCGGCTACGTGCCTGCGCTCGAGATCGAACCCGGCGTCGTTCTCACCGAAGGGCCGGCGATCCTGCAGTACATCGCCGACCATGCGCCCGCGAGCGGCCTCGCGCCCGCGCACGGCAGCTTCGAACGCTACCGGCTGCAGTCGTGGCTCAACTTCGTCACGAGCGAGCTGCACAAGGGCTATTCGCCGCTGTTCAAGCCGGACACGCCGGCCGAGTACAAGCAGCAGGCGCTCGCCCTGCTCGCGCAACGCCTCGCGATCGTCGAGCGGGCACTCGCCGCGACGCCGTTCCTCACCGGCAAGGAGTTCACGATCGCCGACGCGTACCTGTTCGTCGTGAGCGGCTGGTCGGGTTTCGTCGGCCTCGACCTCGCGCCGTTCCCCAACCTCGTCGCATTCCGCGCGCGCGTCGCGGCGCGGCCGATGGTCAAGGCCGCGCTCGCCGCGGAGGGCCTCGCGCGCTGACGTCCCCGGCGCGCCGCAACCTCCTGCGGCGCGCATTCTTCACGAATCCTTGAGAATGATTCGGCGCGTGCCGCCTTTTTCACGGCGGCGCGCGCGCCTATCGTGGGTTCACCTCGAAGCCCTGGAGACACGCGCATGAAAGCCGTTGCCCTCACCCGCTACCTGCCGATCGACGACCCCCAGTCACTCGTCGATGTCGAGCTGCCACGCCCCGAGCCGCATGGACGCGACATCCTCGTGCGCGTCGAAGCGGTATCGGTCAACCCGGTCGACACCAAGCTGCGCGCGCCCAGGCCACAGGTCGAAGCGGAGCCGAAGGTGCTCGGCTACGACGCCGCGGGCGTGGTCGAAGCGATCGGCGATGCGGTGACGCAGGTGCGCGTCGGCGATGCGGTGTACTACGCGGGCGACGTCACGCGCGCGGGCAGCAATGCACAGTTCCAGCTCGTCGACGAGCGCATCGTCGCGCGCAAGCCGGCGACGCTCGACTTCGCCGCGGCCGCGGCCCTGCCGCTCACCGCGATCACCGCATGGGAACTGCTGTTCCAGCGCATGCCGTTCGATGCCGACGACGGCGGTGCCGGCAAGTCGCTGCTCGTCATCGGTGGCGCGGGTGGCGTCGGTTCGATCGCGATCCAGCTCGCGCGGCGCGCGGGTTTCATCGTCATCGCGACCGCATCGCGACCGGAAACGATCGCCTGGTGCCAGCGCCTTGGCGCGCACCATGTCATCGACCACCGCCAGCCGCTCACGCCGCAGCTCGCCGCGCTCGGCTTCGAAGCGATCGACGCCGCGGTCAACCTCGCCGACACCGACCGCTATTGGGACGAACTCGGCGCGCTGCTCGCGCCGCAAGGCCACGTCGGCCTCATCGTCGAACCCCGCGGCGCACTGAAGATCGGCGATCCCTACAAGGCCAAGTGCATCGGCATCCACTGGGAAATGATGTTCGCGAGGCCACGCTTCCATACCGCCGACATGGCCGAGCAGGGACGCATCCTGGAACGCGTCGCCGCGCTCGTCGACGCGGGTGAACTGGTCGGCACGCTCGGCGACACGCTCTCGCCGATCAATGCAGCGAACCTGCGCGAAGCGCACCGCCGCCTCGAATCCGGCACGACGATCGGCAAGCTGGTCCTTTCCGGCTGGTGACGCGATGCGGCTCGCGCGCGGGCGTGTCGTCGCCGACAATCGAGCGATGCCGATCACGCTCGACCAGATGCTCGCGCTCGGCGCGTTCGACGGTGATTCCGTCGCCGCGCTGCGCACCCTGCACGCGCATTTCGCCACCGCGCTGCCGCGCTGTTCGCTGGCGCTGCTGCAGGTGGCGGGCTACCCGGCGGGCCGGTGCCGCATCGCCGGTCTCGTCGATGACGCCGGGGTCGAGCGGATCGCGAATGTCGATCCGCTCGGCCAGCACGACCGCACGCCCCCATTCGACGATGCGCTCGCGGCGACGCTGCTCGCGCGACGCGAGCCGCGCATCGTCCGTGTCGATGCTGCGCTCGCCGGCACGCCGCTCGCCCGGGCGCTCGGCGCACCGGCGGCCGTGCTCGGCGTGCCCGTCGCGAACGCAGGCGTGGTGCGCCATTGGCTCGCGTTCGGCAGCACCGACGCAACCCGTTTCGATGCCCTCGATCTCGCCGCCTGGCTCGCCGATGTCAACCTCGCCGCGAACCTCATCGTGCGTCCGCTCGCGACGCGCGCGCTGCGCGACGAGACGGTGCGCCAGCGCAGGGCGATCGAGGGCATCGCCGACGTGCAGCGCCTGCTGCTGCCGGACGATCCGGTGATCCGCGGCCTCGAATACGCGGCGCACTGGCAACCGGCCGAGACCGCCGCCGGCGACTACTACGACCTCATGCCGCTCACGCAGTACGCGCCGGCCGATTTCGTCGATCCGGGCGCCGACATCTGGGCGCTCATGCTCGCCGACGTCTCCGGCCACGGCGCCGCCGCGGCGATGGAAGCGGTGCAGTTCGACGCGATCCTGCGCACCTACGACGGCGACGAGGACGCCGGGCCCGCCGGCGCGCTCACCTACGCCAACCGCCATTTCTTTTCGCGGCGCAGCCGTGGCCATTTCCTCACCGCGTTCGCGCTGCTCTACCGCCCGGACCTGCGCCGCGCGACCTTCGTCGATGCCGGCCACCCGCCACTGCTGCAACGACGCGGCGACCGCATCCTGCGCCACGGCGCCGGCACGCAGATCCCGCTCGGCGTACTGCGCGAGCATGCCTGGCAGAACGAGAGCTTCGAGGTCGAGTCCGGCGACATCCTCGTGCTCTACACCGACGGCGTGGTCGAGGCGCGCGACGCGAGCGGCGAGCCGTTCGGCGAGCAACGCCTCGCCGAACTCGTCCGCACCGGGCCGCGGCAAGCCGATGCCCTGCTCGCGCTTCTGCGCGAGCGGCTCGTCGCCCATCAGGGCAGCGACGCGGGCAGCGACGACCAGACCCTGGTCGTGCTGCGCATCGCGCACTGAGCGCGGCCGCCCGGGCCGCGGGCGCCCGGCGCTTGTCGGCGGCGCGTATTCCGGGCATCTTCATACGATCGTTTGAATCCGCCAGGCCGCCCGTGCGCTACCCGTCGCTGTTCGCCCCGCTCGATCTCGGTTTCACGACCCTGCCGAACCGCGTGCTCATGGGTTCGATGCACACCGGCCTCGAGGATCGCGCGCGCGACTTCGACAAGCTCGCCGCGTACTTCGCCGAACGCGCGCGCGGTGGCGTGGGCCTCATGGTCACCGGCGGTTTCGCGCCGAGCATGGCCGGCTGGCTCACGCCGTTCGCGAGCCGCCTGTCGATGCCCTGGCAGGTCGCGCCGCACCGGCGCATCACGCGCGCGGTGCACGCCGAAGGCGGGCGCATCTGCCTGCAGATCCTCCACGCGGGCCGCTACGCCTACCACCCGCTGTCGGTCGCGCCATCGAAGGTGAAGTCGCCGATCACGCCGTTCACGCCGCGCGCGCTGTCGGCACGCGGGGTCGAGCGCACGATCGACGACTTCGTCGCTTGCGCGCGCAAGGCGCAGGATGCCGGCTACGACGGCGTCGAAGTCATGGGTTCGGAGGGTTATCTCATCAACCAGTTCCTCGCCGAGCGCACGAACCGGCGCGAGGACGAATGGGGCGGCAGCGTCGAGAATCGCCAGCGTTTCCCGGTCGAAATCATACGGCGCATGCGCGCGGCGGTCGGGCGCGACTTCATCATCATCTATCGCCTGTCGATGCTGGACCTCGTGGAGCGCGGCCAGGCCTGGGACGAAATCGTCGCGCTCGCGAAGAAGATCGAAGCGGCCGGTGCGACGCTCATCAACACCGGCATCGGCTGGCACGAGGCGCGCGTGCCGACGATCGTGACGAGCGTGCCGCGCGCGGGCTTCGCCTGGGTTACGCGGCGCATGAAGGCGGAAGTGAGGATCCCGCTGGTCACCACCAACCGCATCAACATGCCCGAGGTCGCCGAGCGCATCCTCGCCGCGGGCGATGCCGACATGGTGTCGATGGCGCGCCCGCTGCTCGCCGATCCCGAGTGGGTGCGCAAGGCGCGCGAGGATCGCGTCGCCGACATCAATACCTGCATCGCCTGCAACCAGGCCTGCCTCGACCATGTGTTCGAGAACCGGCGCGCGAGCTGCCTGGTCAATCCGCGCGCGTGCCATGAGACCGAACTCGTGATCGCGCCTGCGACCGTGAAGAAGCGCATCGCCGTCGTCGGCGCCGGACCGGCCGGCCTCGCCTGCGCGACCACGCTCGCCGAGCGCGGCCATGCGGTCACGCTGTTCGAGCAGGCCGGCGAAATCGGCGGCCAGTTCAACATGGCCAAGCGGATCCCGGGCAAGGAGGAATTCCACGAGACGCTTCGCTACTACGCGCGTCGCATCGAGCGCGATGGCATCGAGCTGCGCCTCGGCACGCGCGCGACGCCGGAGCAGCTGCAGGGTTACGACGAGGTCGTGCTGGCGACCGGCGTGACGCCGCGCGCGATCACGATTCCGGGCAGCGAGCGGCCCAACGTCGTCAGCTACGTCGACGTGCTGCTGCACGGCGCGTCGGTCGGTGCCCGCGTCGCGATCATCGGCGCGGGCGGCATCGGCTTCGACGTCGCCGAATTCCTCGTCGAACCATCGCCGTCGCCGACTACCGACGTGGCGCGCTGGACGCGCGAATGGGGCGTCGACATGACGCTTGGCGCGCGCGCGGGCCTCGCCAAACCCGCACCGGAAGCGCCTGCGCGCGAGGTCTGGCTGCTGCAGCGCTCGCCGGGGAAGCCCGGCAAGCGCCTCAACAAGACCACCGGCTGGGTGCACCGGGCGACGCTCGCGGCGAAGCGCGTGACGATGCTCGGCGGCGTTTCCTACGAACGCATCGACGACGAGGGATTGCACATCCGCGCCGGTGACGAGGCGCGCGTGCTCGCGGTCGACACCGTGGTCGTCTGCGCGGGCCAGGAACCGAATCGCGCGCTGCACGCGGCGTTCGGCGGCGACGCTGCGCGCGTTCACCTCATCGGTGGCGCCGACGTCGCGGCCGAACTCGATGCGAAGCGCGCGATCGAACAGGGCACGCGCCTCGCCGCACGCCTGTGAGCGCGGCCGCTCGCCGGCGATCGGTGCAGGCGCGAATCCAGCGCGCGCGCGTATGGCAGAATGATGCAGGCACACCGTCGAGGACGACCGTGCACGCACGCCCCCTGCCGATCCGCATCCTTGCGCTCGCCCTGTGCGCTGGCGCCACCGCGTTCGCCCACGCGCGCGAGCCTGCCGCGCCGGCAGCGTATTTCCACATCGAACCGGTGCGACCGGTCGCCGAGCTGTTGCCGATCGCGCTTGCGGCGAAGCCACCGGTCGAGCGTGGCGAATTCCGCGCCCCCGACCTCGTCGAGCTGGCCGGGCTCGACCCGCGCATCCATCTCGACATCCGCTACGCGAGCTCGCGCAACTTCCTCGGCACGCCGCTGTACAGCGAGGCGCGGGCGTTCCTGCAACGCCCCGCGGCCGAGGCGCTCGTGCGCGTGGGCGATGCGCTCGCGCGCGACGGCTACGGCCTGCTCGTGCACGACGCGTACCGGCCGTGGTACGTGACGCGCCTGTTCTGGGACGCGACGCCGGCCGACAAGCACGACTTCGTCGCCGATCCGGACAAGGGCTCGCGCCACAATCGCGGCTGCGCGGTCGACCTCACCCTGTACGACCTGGCGAGCGGCGAAGCGGTCGAAATGCCGAGCCTCTACGACGAGATGACCGAGCGCGCCTACCCGGGCTACGCCGGCGGAACCGCCACGCAACGCGCACGCCGCGACCTGCTGCGCCGGCGCATGGAAGCGGAAGGGTTCAGCGTGTATGCAACCGAATGGTGGCATTTCGACTATCGCGGCTGGCGCGCCTACGCGATCCAGAACGTCCGTTTCGAGGACATCACGCCCAGGCCCTGACCACGCCGGCAAGCGCCGGTTCGCTGCCCGTCGGCAGCGGGCGGCGGCACGCACCGTTTTTCACCCATGGAGACCCGCATGAAACTCTACTACTCGCCCGGCGCGTGCTCGCTCGCCGACCACATCGTGCTGGAATGGATCGGCAAGCCGTACGAGACGCAGCGCGTGAGCCGCGAGGAGCGCGCGAGTGCCGACTACAAGCAGCGCATCAACCCGGCCGGCGCCGTGCCCGTACTCGAAGAGGACGGCTGGTTGCTGACGCAGAACGCGGCGATCCTCAACTACCTGGCCGACCGCTTCCCGGAAGCGAATCTCGGCGGCGACGGCACGCCGAAGGGCCGCGCCGAGGTGAACCGCTGGCTCGCATTCGTCAATTCCGACGTGCATCCGGCATTCAAGCCGCTGTTCGGCGCGACCGCGTATCTCGAAGATCCGGCGACGATCGAGAGGACCAAGGACGCGGCGCGCAAGAGCCTGCGCGTGTTGTTCGAACGCGCAGACGCGCAGCTCGCCGGGCGCGAATGGATCGCCGGCGAACGCTCGATCGCCGATCCGTACCTGTTCGTGACCCTGCGCTGGGCGAAGGGCCAGGACATCGACCTCGGCGGGCTCGACAACCTCGCGAAGTTCGTCGCGCGCATGGAGGCGGACGCGGCGGTGCGGAAGGTGCTGGCGGAAGAAGCCGCCTGATGGTTCGTGGCCGTGCCGGCGCTCCTGCCTTGCGGGCGGGCATTTTTCGAGCGCCCGGCGGGACCCGGGTGGATGCGCTCGCATCGATGGGCAGAGGCGTGCTCGCTGCGTCCAGCCCTACGACGCCCCCTACGCGATGGCGGAGCGGACGATGCGTTCCCATTCCTGCGCGAATTCGGCGCTGCGCGCCTTCGCGATCGCGGCGGTGACGTCAGGCAGCAGGGCGAGCAATTCGTCCGCGCTGCCGCAGCGCTCGATGCGCAGCTGGGTCATGAAGCCGCGCAGGCCGAGGTGCTCCCTCACCGCCTCCGACATCAGGCCGCTCAGCGTGATGTAGCGCTGTGCGGCCGGCGAAGGCACCGTCGACGCCGGCTCGGGAGCCGCGGCGGCCGAACCGAGCGGCGCGATCAGGCCGAGCGTCGCGAGCTGGTCGATCGCGTCGGCGGGCGCGCGCAGGGTTTCGCCGATGCGCCGCAGCTGCACGATGTCGCGCTGACCGTCGACGAGCAGCAACAACGAGCGCACGGGTGATGCGAGCTTGTGCTGGCGCGTGCCGATTTCGGCACGGCCGGCTTCGGTCTTGGCGTAGACGATGGCTGCCTGCATGCGCCCCCCGGCGCGGCTGCTCTCGATTCCAGTATCGCCGCGCGCAGCGATCCGTCAAGGGCGTTTTTCGATCGGCACGAAGGCCAGGTCCTCGGGCCCGGTGTAGTTTGCGCTCGGGCGGATGATCTTGCCGTCGATGCGCTGCTCCACCACGTGCGCGCTCCAGCCGGAGGTGCGCGCGATGACGAACAGCGGCGTGAACATCGCGGTCGGCACGCCCATCATGTGGTAGCTGACCGCGCTGAACCAGTCGAGGTTAGGGAACATCTTCTTGATGTCCCACATGGTCGCTTCGAGCCGCTCGGCGATGTCGAACATCTTCATGTTCTGCTGCGCCGCCGAAAGCTCGCGCGCGACCTCCTTGATCACCTTGTTGCGCGGGTCGCTCATCGTGTAGACGGGATGGCCGAAGCCGATCACGACCTCCTTGCGCTCGACGCGCGCGCGGATGTCCGCCTCGGCTTCGTCAGGCGCGTCGTAGCGCTTCTGGATCTCGAACGCGACCTCGTTGGCGCCGCCGTGCTTGGGGCCGCGCAGCGCGCCGATCGCGCCGGCGATCGCCGAGTACATGTCGCTGCCGGTACCGGCGATCACGCGCGCGGTGAACGTCGACGCGTTGAACTCGTGCTCGGCGTAGAGGATCAGCGAGGTGTGCATCGCGCGCACCCACAGCGCGCTCGGCTTCTCGCCGTGCAGCAGGTGCAGGAAGTGGCCGCCGATCGAGTCGTCGTCGGTCTCGACCTCGATGCGCTTGCCGTTCACGGCGAAGTGGTACCAGTAGAGCAGGATCGAGCCGAGCGAGGCCATCAGGCGATCGGCGATGTCGCGCGCCCCCGGATGGTTGTGGTCGTCCTTCTCCGGCAGCGCGCAACCGAGCGCGGAAACGCCCGTGCGCATCACGTCCATCGGATGCGCCGAGGCCGGCAACTGCTCCAGCACGGCCTTCACCGAGGCAGGGATGCCGCGCAGCGCCTTCAGCTTCGCCTTGTAGCCGGCGAGTTCCGCGCGGTTGGGCAGCTTGCCGTGCACGAGCAGGTGCGCGATCTCCTCGAACTCGCAGGTGGTCGCGACGTCGAGGATGTCGTAGCCGCGGTAGTGCAGGTCGTTGCCGCTGCGACCGACCGTGCACAGCGCCGTGTTGCCGGCGGCGACGCCGGACAGGGCGACGGACTTCTTGGGTTTGAACGGCGTGGCGGTGTCGGTCATGGTGTTCTCTCGTGATGGCTCTTTCGCATGCACATTTGCGTCAATCCCCGAAGGCTTCCGCAGCGGGAAGTGCCGGGCAGGAATCGACGGGTTTCTGGATCGCCTGGGCGGTCGGGTCGTCGGCCGCATACGCCCAGCATTCGTCGAGGGTCGAGCAGTAGCAGATGTCGACGGCGGTGTGGCCGCGGCTGGCGGCGCGGAACCGGTGATAGGTGTCGGCGTCGCCGAGCACGAGCATCGGCACCACCTCGCCGCCGCTGATCACGTTGCCGCCGATCGTCGAGGTGCGCAGCGGGACATGGCCGAGGCCGAGCGCGTCGGTCACCTCGCGCCAGGTCCGCATCGGCTTGCCGTCGACGCGTACGCGCACGCTCCTGACGATCGCGGGCCCCACGCCCTTGTTGAGCAGCTTGACCGAATTCTCCGTGTCGTAGCTCGCGAGCATGAGATAGGGCCACACCTGCGCGCGCACCTGGCTGCGCTGCAGGTAGGCCGTGTAGCCGGACACGAGCAGCGCGAGCGCGCCGACCAGCGACGCGATCACGGCAGCGAGCGCGTCCCAGTTGCGCGCACGGGCCTGCCCGGGGGACGGCGAACCGCTCATCGATCGTCGCCCGCCGGTCAGCCGTCCGAACGCCCGCCGGCGAACAGCGCGTCGAGCTTCTGCTCGTAGGCGTGGTAGCCGAGGAAATCGTACAGCTCCGCGCGCGTCTGCATGCTCGGTACCACGGCCTTCTGCGTGCCGTCGCGGCGCACGGCCTCGTAGAAGTTCAGGGCCGCCTTGTTCATCGCGCGATACGCGCCGCAGCAGTACAGCGCGATGTCGACCTCGGCGCCACGCAACTCGCCGGTGGTGAAGAACGGCGTCGAACCGAACTCGGTGAGATTGGCGAGGATCGGCACCTTCACCGCGCGGCGGAAGCGGCGGTAGTCCTCGAGCGTCTGCATCGCTTCCGGGAAGATCATGTCGGCGCCCGCCTCGACGTAGGCGACCGCGCGCTCGATCGCCGCGTCGATGCCCTCGACCGCGGCCGCATCGGTGCGCGCCATGATCACGAACGTCGGGTCGGTACGCGCGTCGACCGCCGCCTTCACGCGGTCGACCATCTCGTCCTTCGACACGACTTCCTTGCCCGGCCGATGACCGCAGCGCTTCTGCCCGACCTGGTCCTCCATGTGCACGGCGGCGACGCCGGCGTTGACGAACGAGCGGATCGTGCGCGCGATGTTGAAGGCGCCGCCCCAGCCCGTGTCGATGTCGACGAGCAGGGGCATCTGCGTCGCGTCGACGATGCGGCGCGCGTCGGTGAGCACGTCTTCCATCGTGCTGATGCCGAGGTCCGGCATGCCGAGCGAATTCGCCGCCACGCCACCGCCGGACAGGTACAGCGCCTTGTAACCCACGCGCTTGGCCATGAGGCCGGCGTAGGCGGTGATCGCGCCGACGACCTGCAGTGGCCGCTCTTCGGCGACGGCTGCGCGGAACTTCGCGCCGGCGGAAAGGCTGGTCATGAGGGTGCTCCGGATGCTGACGATGCGCCAGCCCGGCATTTTAACCCACCCGGGTCCCGCGCAACCCGAACGTCGTGCCTCAGCCGGCGCCGGCCACCGCCGCGGGCACCGCGTCGGCCCAGCGCTCGATCGGCGCCGGGCGGCCGAGCAGGAAGCCCTGGCCGAACTCGCAGCCCATGCGCAGCAACGCATTGCGCTGCGCCGGCGTCTCGATGCCCTCGGCGATGACCTGGATGCCGAGCGCGCGCGCGAGCGCGAGGATCGCCGCGACGACGGTGGTCGTCGCCGGCGTGCCTTCGTCGAGCGCGTGCACGAACGAGCGGTCGATCTTCAGCATGCGCAGCGGCAGCGAGTGCAGGTAGCTCAGCGACGAATAGCCGGTGCCGAAATCGTCGAGCGCCGCGCCCACGGCGAGCCCGCGCAGCCGCTCCAGCGTGCCGCGCACGCGCTCCGGGTCGTCGAGCAGCGAGCCCTCGGTGACCTCGATGATGAGGCGTGCGGGATCGAGGCCGGTGCGCTCGAGCAGGCGCACGAGGCGGCGATCGAAGTCGGCGTGCTGCAGGTGCAGGGCCGAGACGTTGATGGTGAGGAACGGCCGGGTCCCGTGCAGTTGCTGGATTGCGCTGCAGGCGGCCTCGAACACGCGCCAGTCGATCGCCTCGATGTGGCCGCCGTCCTGCGCGACGCGCAGGAACGTGGCCGGGCCGAGCACGCCGTCGCGCGGATGGTTCCAGCGCATGAGCGCCTCGTAGCCGACCACCTCGCCGTCGGCGAGGCGGCAGAACGGCTGGAAATACGGCTGGAATTCGCCGCGACGCAGCGCCTGGCGCAGTTCGCCCTCCATCGCGAGCACGTCGATCGCGGATTTCGCAAGCGTGTCGTCGAACAGCATGTAGCGCTTGCGGCCGAGCTCCTTGGCGCGGTACAGCGCGATGTCGGCGTCGCGCAACAGTTCGTCGGCGACGATGTAGTTGCCGTCGCCGATCGCGATGCCGATGCTCACTGACGGGTCCAGTTCGCGCCCGGCGAGCTGCAGCGGCACCCCGAGCGTGTCGAGCACGCGCCGCGCGACGTCTTCGGCCGCGGCGCGGTCGCCGACGTCCTCGATGAGCACCGCGAACTCGTCGCCGGACAGGCGCGCGACCATGTCCGGCGCACGCACGCACTTGAGCAACCGGCCTGCGACGGCCTTCAGCATCTCGTCGCCGGCCAGGTGGCCGAGGCTGTCGTTGACGACCTTGAATCGGTCGACGTCGAGGTACAGCAACGCACAGCGCCGGCCCGGCTCCTCGCGCAGGCGACCGAGGATGTGGTCGAGCCGCTCGCGCAGGAAGCCCCGGTTGGGCAGGCCGGTCAAGGCATCGTGCATGACCTGGTGCTTGAGCTGGTCCTGCGCGCGCTCGCGCTGCAGGATCTGTTCGCTCAGCTCGCGCGTACGCTCGGCGACGCGTTGCTCGAGCTCCGCGTTCGCGCGCTGCAGGGTCGCGGCCGAACGGCGGCGGTGGATGCTGTTGGCGATCTGCAGCGCGGCGAAGCTGAGCAGTTCCTGGTCGGCCGCGCCGTAGGACACCGACTCGGTGTAGCTCTGCACGACGACGACGCCGATCGGCTGGTCGTCGACGCGCAGCGGCACGCCGAGCCAGCAGAACGCGGGGCGGCCGATGCGCGCCGGGTCGACCTCGCCCCGGCGGCCGAGCTCGGCGATGCGCTCACTGTCGCCGAGCAGCGCCACGCCCGTGCGCAGCACGTATTCGGTGAGGCCACGGCCGACCTCGCGCGACGCGGTGCGGCGCGCACCCGCATCGACGTAGTACGGGAACGACAGGATGCGGCGGTCGTCCGAGAGCAGCGCGATGAAGAAGTTCTCGGCATTGAGCAGCTCGCCGACCACTGCATGCAGGCGTTCGTAGAACTCGTTCTCGTCGATGTCCGCGGTGGCAAGCTGCGCAATGTGGAACAGTGCCGCCTGCAGGCGCTCCGCGCGCTGTCGTTCGAGTACTTCGAGCTGCAGGCCGCGGTTCGCCTCGGCCAGCTCGAGCGTGCGCAGGCGCACCTCCTGCTCGAGGTCCTCCTGGTTGCGCTTGCGTTCGAGCGCGGTGAGGATGTGGCTGCCGACGAACTCGAGCAGGGCGCGATCCTCGGGCGTGAAGCGCAGGCCCTCCCGGTAACTCTGCACGACGAGCGCGCCACGCGCCTTGCCGTTGCGCAGCATCGGCACGCCGAGCCAGTCGTGGCTGTCGGGGCCGACCGGCTTCAGCGGCGCGGCGACCTGCTTGCGCAGCTCGTCCATCGTGCCCATCAGCGCCCTGCCCTCGATGATGAGGTGCCAGGTCAGCGTGCCGCGCAGGCTTTCCATCGGGATGTCGCGCGAGGTGTCGGGCACTTCCTTGTCCTCGACGTCGGCGAAGTAGAGGAAGCGCAAGCTGTCGCTCTCCGCGTCGTAGCGGACGATGAAGAAGTTCTCCGCGTACATCAGCGTGCTGACGATGCGATGGATGCCGCGCAGCAGGTCCGGCATGTCGCGGTCGGAACCGGCGAGGTCGGAGATCGCGAACAGCGCGCGCTGCAGTGCCTCGGAGTGCTCGAGCTGCTTGTGTGATTCGTGCAGGTCCTGCAGCTGCAGGGCCCGGCGCAGGTGGATGCCGGCGAGGCGCATGCACGGCGCGAGTGCGTCGAGCACGGGCGCCGACACCTCGTTGGGGAACAGCAGCAACAGGGCGGCGCGATCGTCGTCGAGGCGCACGTCGACGCGGCGGCCATCGACGCGCAGCGGCTCCTCGCCGGCCATCAGCGCGGCGACGCGCTGCATGTCGGCCCGGTCCGGGCGCCCGCCCCCCTCGATGCCGATCGCCTCCGCGACGTCCTCGAGCCACATGACGACGCGCGCGCTGCAGCCGAAGTGGCGCTGCACCATGTCCACGATCGCCCGCGCGGTTTCGCGCGGCGCGGTCAGCTCGACCAGTCGCAGTAGGCACTCCAGCTGCACCGCGTCGCCCGACGGCAGGTTTGTGGAACAGTGGACCATGGGACTCCGCCCGTGCATGGCAGGCTGCGGCCGCGGCACCCCTTCGCCGCAGGACGCCACCAGTGCAGCGCGCGGCGCTGCAGGTGTCAATAGTGGACGCGCCGGGACGACCGCGATCACGGCCCGGCACCCGGTCGACCCCGGCCGGCTGCCCGGCGGATCAGTACCGAGCGGACTCGAGTTCGCGCACGAGGCGCTCCGCGCCGTAGACCTTGCCGAGCGCTTCGAGGATCGCGCTGCTGTGCACGGACACGGTGCGGTTGAGCCGCTCGTCGTACCAGTAGTTGCCGCCGAGGGAATGGATGTTGCCGTCGAACACGAGGCCGACGATCTCGCCGCGGGCATTGACGAGCGGGCTGCCCGAGTTGCCGCCGATGATGTCGTTGGTCGTCACGAGGTTCATGCGCTTGCGCAGGTCGAGGCGGTCCTTCGCGGCGAGCCACGATGCCGGCAGCGCGAACGGATAGGAACCGGTCGCATGGGCGAACGTGCCGGCGATGTCGGTGAACGGCGGCACCGCCGTGCCGTTCTCGTCCCAGCCGCGCACCTCACCGAACGAGAAGCGCTGGGTGAAGGTCGCGTCGGGATAAACGCTCGCGCCGTATTTCTCGAAACGCGCGCCGGCAATGAGTTCCGAATTCTTGTCGACGACCGCCTCGACGTCGTTCTCGTAGCGCGCGCGGATCGCGCGCGCCTCGGGGTCGACGGTGCGCGCGAGCACGATGAACGGATCGTCCGACTTCGCCACGGCTTCGGCGCCGCCGTCCCAGAGCGCCTTGCGGACGGCCGGGTCGCCGAGCCGCGTGCCGGCGACGAGGCGACGGGCGACCGCGTCGGGCGCCTCGTTGCCGAGGATCTTGCGCACGAGGGCATCGTCCGTGCCGAGCGCCTCGCGCAGCTTGGCGAGCGACCAGCCGAGCGTCACCTGCTCGTAGTCAGGGTAGACCGGCGCACTCGACAGCAGGTGCTGCGTCACGCTGGGCAGCTTCGAGTCGGTGTACTCGCGCAGGCGCTCCGCGTTAGGCTTGCCGCGCTCGAGCGTGCCACGCACCAGCGTACGCGCGTGCGCGTAGTATTCGGAGAAGAAGCCGCGGCGCGCTTCGAGGTACTTGTAGCGCGTTGCGATCGAGCGATACGCATCCATCGCCCCGGCGATCGCCTCCCACGCGCCGCCGTACTTCGCCTTCCGCGCGGGGTCGGCGTCGACGAACGCGCGCAGCTCGGCTTCCTGCTTGCGCTTGAGCGCGAAGACGGCCGGATCCTGCAGCGCGAGCAGGCGCCCGCGCAGTGCCTTGAACGCGTTCTCCACGCTGAACAGGTCGTGCTGGCCGATACGCCAGTGTTCGGGCGATTCGCTGCGGAACTGCGTGATCAGGCCGCGTTGCTCGGCGAGCAGGAACAGGCGCGGCACGAGGTCGAGGTCGCGCGCCGATTCGAGCTCGGCGATCGTGAGCTGGCGATCGGTGCCGCCGGGATTGCCGATCGTGACGACCATCTCGCCTTCGGCGGCGCCGTCCTTCGAGAACGGGAAATAGTCGGCGACCACGGCCGGCTTGTCGTTTTCCCACGCGCGCAGCATGCCCACGTCGAGGTCGTAACGCGGGAAGTTGAAGTTGTCCGGATCACCGCCGAAGAACGCCATCTCGAACTCGGGCGCGAACACGAGGCGCACGTCCTGGTAGCGGTGGTACTTGTAGAGGGCGTAGACGCCGCCGTGGTAGAGGTCGACCACGTCGCAGCGCGTGCCGGCGCTGTCCTGGGCGACGCATTCCTTCTCGATCTCGGACTTGATCGCCTTGTCGGCCTTGCTGAACGCCTGTCCGCTCCTGCCGGCGGTCGCCTTCTTCACGCGCGCGGTCACGTCGGTGATCGTGTCGAGTCGGTTGAGCTCGATCTCGGGGCACTTGATCTCGTCCTTTTCCTCCCTGGCGAGGAAGCCGGACTTGATGAAGTCCCGGTCGGCGGTCGACAACTGCTGCACGCACGAATTGACGCAGTGGTGGTTGGTCAGCACGAGGCCTTTGGGCGAGACGAACGAGCCCGAACAGCCGCCGGCGAGGCGCAGCGCCGCGTGCTGCGCATGCGCGGTCCATTCGGCGGTCGGCGTGAAGCCGTACTTCGCCTGCAGTTGCGCCGTCGGCAGGTTGTCCGGCGTCCACATGCCTTCGCCGGCGAGCGCGGCCGAACCGGTCGCGAACGCGAGGAAGATGCCGACTGCGAGCTTGTACATGACCACTCCTTCGGTTCGAGCCCGCGCCGGAAGGCGCGCGCTGAGGGCACGTCACGGTCGCTTCGTGGGGCAACCGGCCGTCGAAACGAACCGCCGGGCCGCGCCGCGACACGGCAGGAAAACACGGGCGCTGCCCGAGCGGGCGGCGCCCTCGTGGATCAGCGCTGGGCGAACAGATGCTCGACGCCGGCGCGCTCCTCGCGCAGTTCCTTGTCGGTCGCGTCCATGCGCTCGCGCGAGAACGTGCCGATCTCGAGGCCCTGCACGATCGTGAACCTGCCGTCCTTGATCGTGACCGGGTAACCGTAGATCACGCCGGGCCGGATGCCGTAGGAACCGTCGGACGGGATGCCCATCGAGACCCAGTCGCCGTCCGCCGTGCCACGCGCCCAGTCGCGCATGTGGTCGATCGCCGCCGATGCGGCCGACGCCGCCGACGATGCGCCGCGCGCCTTGATGATCGCCGCGCCACGCTGCTGCACGGTCGGGATGAACGTGTCCTTGTACCAGGCGCCGTCGACCGCATCGATCGCCGGCCTGCCCTTGATCGTCGCGTGATGGATGTCCGGGTACTGCGTCGAGCTGTGGTTGCCCCAGATCGTCATGCGCTTGATGTCGGTCGTGTGCGCACCGGTCTTCTCGGCGAGCTGCGACAGCGCACGGTTGTGGTCAAGGCGCACCATGGCGGTGAAGCAGTTCGGGTCGAGGTCCGGCGCGTTCTGCTGTGCGATCAGCGCATTCGTGTTGGCCGGATTGCCGACCACCAGCACCTTGACGTCGCGCTTGGCGTGGTCGTTGAGCGCCTTGCCCTGCGGCGCGAAGATCGCACCGTTCGCCTCGAGCAGGTCCTTGCGCTCCATGCCCGGGCCGCGCGGGCGCGCGCCGACGAGCAGCGCGTAGTCGACGTCCTTGAACGCGACGTTGACGTCATCGGTGGCGACCACGCCGGCGAGCGTCGGGAACGCGCAGTCGTTCAGTTCCATCACCACGCCCTGCAGCGCGGGCAGCGCCGGCGTGATCTCGAGCAGGTGCAGGATCACCGGCTGGTCAGGGCCGAGCATGTCGCCGGCGGCGATGCGGAACAGCAGGGCGTAGCCGATCTGGCCGGCGGCGCCGGTGACGGCAACACGGACGGGGGTCTTCATGGGGTGCTCCAGTGAACGTTGAACGGGATCGGCGCGCGGCGCTCGCGGCGCCGCGTGCACTCACTTCAGTTCGGCGAAGAACTCGCGGAACCGCTTCAGCCCTTCCGGCAGCTGCGCCGTCGGGCAGGTGTAGGAGATGCGCAGCGCGTTCGGCTCGCCGAACGCGGAGCCCGGTACGCAGGCGACGCCCTTGACCTCGAGCAGCGCGTCGCAGAGGTCCACGTCGTTGGCGATCGTGCGCTCGCCGTGGCGCTTGCCGAACGCGCAGGAGATGTCGGGGAACACGTAGAACGCGCCCTGCGGACGCGGGCAGA
Source organism: Dokdonella fugitiva (assembly GCF_004342425.1). Lineage (GTDB taxonomy): Bacteria > Pseudomonadota > Gammaproteobacteria > Xanthomonadales > Rhodanobacteraceae > Dokdonella_A > Dokdonella_A fugitiva. Next base: position 353,729 of record NZ_SLWQ01000002.1, read on the forward strand.
CCACGCCCGGGATCGCGTTCATGGCCGCGAGCACCTGGTCGCGCTTGGCCTGGAACTCGGCGCACTTCTGCGTCGGCACGTCCTGCGGACCGGCGAGCGCGGCGACCGCGGCCGCGGTGACGATCTCGGGCACGTTGGTGATGTGGTTGGAATTGAGCGTGACGAACGCCTGCGCGACCTTTTCCGGGGCGGCGATGAAGCCGACGCGCCAGCCCGGCATGCCGTACGTCTTGGAGATCGAGTCGACGTGGATCGTGCGCTCGCGCAGTTCCGGCCGCGCATTGACGAAGTTGTGGTAGCCGATGCCGTCGAACACCATGCGGTTGTAGATGTCGTCGCAGACGATCCACACGTCCGGATGCTTCACCAGCACGTCGGCGAGCGCGGCGATCTCGTCCTTGGTGTAGACCATGCCGGTCGGGTTGTTCGGGTTGTTGAACAGGAACACCTTCACGCCCGGCAACGCGGCATCGAGCTGGGCCGGCGTCAGCTTGTAGTTCTGGCTGGCCGGGCACGGCATCAGGCGCATCTTCGCGTCGACGATCTCGGCGATGTCGACGTAGGTGGTCCAGTACGGCACCGCGAACGCGATCGTGTCGCCCGGATCGAGCAGGGCCTCGGCGAGGTTGTAGAGCACGTGCTTGGCCCCGATGCCGGCGGCGACGTTCTTGCGCGTGTAACCGCCGAGGCCGGTGCCCTCGAGGTGGTGCAGGAAGGCATCCAGCAGCGCATCGGCACCGCGGTTGGAACCGTACTGGCCGCTGTCCTTGGCGAGCGCGTCGCGGACCGCGGCATACACGTGCTCACCGGGCAGGAAGTTCGGCACGCCGATCGAGAAACTGACGATGTCGCGACCTTCGGCCTTGAGTTGCTTGGCCTTTTCGGCGACCGCCATGATGGCACTGGGCTTGGCGCGGCTCATGCGCGCAGCGAGAGTCGGCATGCGATTCCTCGGCAGGAGACGGGGCTCGAAATGGAGCCGGACAGCCCAAAATTCTAGCACAGCGTCGCGTCCGGCCCGGCCGGCGTGGCGATGCCCGTGCGGGCGACGCGTCGCAACAAGCCATGCCTCGGGCGCATGCGCTAGAGTGCCAGCGGCCTTTCGCCGCCAGGAGGAGTTGCCATGCACTACCTGTGGATGTTCATCGTCGGCCTGCTCGTCGGCATCGTCGCGAAGTTCCTCATGCCCGGGAAGGATCCGGGCGGCTTCTTCGTCACCGGCCTGCTCGGCGTCGCCGGCATGTTCGTCGGCGGCTTCCTCGCCCAGACGCTCGGCTTCAAATCCGCGGTCAGCGGCACGATCGAACCGTCCGGCTTCATCGGCGGCGTGATCGGCGCGATCATCCTGTTGATCATCTACCGCCTGTTCCGTCGCAACCGCCCTGCCTGACGAACAGGGCAGGCAACGAGAGGGCCGCGCGAGGCCCTTCCAGCGAAGTGTCGAATCGCCATCAGCCTCCGCTGGTGGCATTTTTTTCGTCGCGGAGCCCAAGCCGGCGTCACCGACGTGACGCGGGGCTTGGCCGCCGGGCGTCCGGACCGAGACTTCGTCGGGCGCTAGCAGGCCATCGCGGCCAGTTTGCGCGGCGCAAGATGCAGGTAGCTCCGGCGCACGAGCTCGCTCACGTCTGCCCAGTCGATCGGATCATCGAGCTCCAGCCCCATGATGTCGGGAAACCACTTCGGCCGGAAGAACGGCGGCGCGTTGAAGCGTTCCGGCTGGAACGCCTTCTCCACCGTCCGGAACGTGATGAGGCAGGCCGGCCCCTGCAGACCGGAGGCTTCGGCGTAAGCGGGCGGCCATCCTTCATCCAGCATCAGGACATGCGCGAAGGTTTTCTGGCGCACGCGCCAGCGAACGCCGACCCACGCGTTCTCCTCGCAGCTTTCCGGAAGGCCAGCGCAGATCTTCCGGAGATTTGCCAGCACCGGCTGCGGCGGAAGGGCCGCTTGCCTGCCACCGTGGAATCGCTTCATGGCGCCCATGCCCGTTTCACGTGGGCGGCTCGAGCGCACGACGCAGGATGACGACCGGAATCGCGCGGGCGTCGACCTCGAAGCCGACGATCTGGAAGCCGCTGCGCAGGTTGAGCACGATCATCGGATTGTTGGCGGCACGCGCACGGGTCTCGATGAACGGATAGCCGAGTTTCGCAACACGCTCGTGCTGCAGGCGCATCAACGCGGCGGCCACGCCCGTCCGGCGCGCTACCGGGCGTACGCCACCCAGCCAACTGTAGAAGAGATGGGCACCGCGGCGGTAGCCGAGCTTGAACCCGATCACCTCGTCCCGATGCGAGGCGAACAGCAATAGCGGGTCGGCCACGTTTTTCAGCCGGTCGAGGTAGGTCGGGTCGAACCCGGGAAAGATCTCGCTGCAAACGGGCAGCAACAACGCAGCGACTTCGCTCGGTTCAATATCGGGAAAACGATATTCCACGTCTTCGGGACGGATGGCGGGAGCATTCATCGGATATCGACTGGTCCGTGGCGGTTCGAGCCTGCGCATCCAATCCGGAACACGGGGACATCGAAGGGGCCGGTGATCAAGCCGGTGACATTCCGCGCGCCCCGCCCGAGGCGGTATCGACGCCGAGCGCGCGCTCGAACCGCCAGACGTCGAGCGGGAAAGGACCTTCGGCCGTGTCGGCAGGCACGCACTCCACGCCGGTCATCGTCCAACCGGCCTTGCGATAGAAGCGGGCCGCACGCTCGTTGCCGATCGCGCAGGCAAGCCAGGGCCGGGCGATTCCCCTGGCGAGGAAGCGTGCCTCGGCATCGGCCATCAAGGCCTGCGCCACGCCTTGGCCACGAGCCTCGGCGGCAACGTAGATCTGGTAAAGCTCGTCACCCTTGATCCAGTGGAAGCCGAGCGGCGCGCCGGGTTCGCCGACGGTCCTCACCGACTCCATCGCGGGGCGCAGGCGTTCCACGAAGCTCTCCGCGGTCCTGAGCCGTGCCAGTGCCACGGGCAGGATGTCCGCATGCGCATCGGTCCACCCGTGGTGCCACAGGCGAGCGAGCGGGAGCAGGTCCTCACCCAGCGCGTCACGTACTTCCATCCGCACCTCGCGACCAGATGATCGAAGCCGGCGTTCGCCGATTTGAACACGGAGCACACGAGGCACACAGGACGAAAATTTGCCCGATTTGCTTTCTTCGTGTGCCGGGCGTGCTTCGTGTTCCGAGCCTTGTTTGCGCGCCGGCAGCCGGCTGCGGTTCGGCTGCCGCACGGGTTCCGCAATGCGCATGCGGCGAAGGCGACGGCTGCGAGCGATCGCGCGGATCGGTGATGCCGTCGTGCCACCCAGGCGGCGTTCGGCCGATCCGGCGCATGCGCCGGATCGGCAGGCCGGGACTTGCTCCTGCCGGCGCGGAGCCTCAGGCGCGGTCGAGCACCGCGTTCCACGCATCGAGGTGGGCCTTTTCCTGGGCGAACAGGGGCGCGGTGTCGCCCTGGATCGTGATCGACTCGATGCGGTCGCCGCCCTTGATCCTGTCGACGATCGCCTGGTCCGCCGGACCGACGACGCTGCCGAACACGCTGTGCTTGCCGTCGAGCCACGGGGTCGGCACGTGGGTGATGAAGAACTGGCTGCCGTTGGTGCCGCGGCCCATGCGCGAGCCGGCGTTGGCCATCGACAGGATGCCCGGGCGGTCATGCTTGAGCGCCGGCACGATCTCGTCGTCGAACTGGTAGCCCGGTCCGCCCGTGCCACTGCCCTGCGGGCAACCGCCCTGGATCATGAAGTCCGGGATCACGCGGTGGAACGTCTTGCCGTCGTAGAAGCCGCGGCGCGCGAGGTTGGCGAAGCTCGCGACCGTCATCGGGACCTGGTCGGCGAACAGGTGCAGGTGGATCGTGCCGTGCGCGGTGGCGATTTCGGCGGTCAGCTCGGGGAGGGACATCGGGGTGCTCCGGGTTCGTGGGACGCGCAGCCTAACCGATCCGCGCGCGGGATTCCCGGCCGGCCCGGCAGCGCCCGCGAATTCCCGCTATACTATCCGGCTGACTTTGCGGCTTCGCCGCCCTCCCACCCCAGACCGGCCGCACCGACGGCCGCAGGCCCCCGCCCCGATGTCCATCGAAAACCTCCGCAACATCGCGATCGTCGCCCACGTCGACCACGGCAAGACCACCCTCGTCGACTGCCTGCTCAAGCAGTCCGGCACGTTCAGCGAACGCACCGTGCTCGCCGAGCGCGTGATGGACTCGAACGACCAGGAAAAGGAGCGTGGCATCACGATCCTGTCGAAGAACACCGCGATCACCTGGCAGGGCAACCGCATCAACATCGTCGACACGCCGGGACACGCCGACTTCGGCGGCGAGGTCGAGCGCGTGTTGTCGATGGTGGACACCGTGCTGATCCTCGTCGATGCGATGGACGGGCCGATGCCGCAGACGCGCTTCGTCACGCAGAAGGCGTTCCAGATGGGTTTCCGCCCGATCGTCGTGATCAACAAGATCGACCGCCCTGGCGCGCGCCCCGACTGGGTGCTCAACCAGACCTTCGACCTGTTCGACCGCCTCGGCGCGACCAATGAGCAGCTCGACTTCCCGGTGGTCTACGCCTCGGCGCTGCACGGCTACGCGAGCCTCGACCCGGAAGCGCGCTCGGGCGACATGACGCCGCTCTACGAGGCGATCATGCAGCACGTGTCGCCGCCGCAGGTCGACCTCGACGGCCCGTTCCAGATGCGCATCAGCCAGCTCGACTACAACAACTACGTCGGCCTGATCGGCATCGGCCGCGTGCAGCGCGGCAAGGTGCGCACCAACATGCCGGTCACGATCATCGACCGCGAGGGCAAGCGCCGCAACGCCAAGGTGCTGCAGGTGCTCGGCTTCATGGGCCTCGAGCGGCGCGAAGTCGCCGAAGCGGAAGCCGGCGACATCATCGCGGTCAACGGCATCGAGGCACTCGGCATCTCCGACACGATCTGCGCGCCGGAAGCACCCGAGCAGCTGCCGGTGCTGACCGTCGACGAGCCGACGATCAGCATGACGTTCCAGGTCAACAACTCGCCGTTCGCGGGCAATCGCGACCACAGCGGCGGCAAGTTCCTCACCTCGCGCCAGCTGCGCGACCGCCTGCTGCGCGAAACCCTGCACAACGTCGCGCTCAGGGTCGAGGAAACCGACGACCCGGACAAGTTCAAGGTGTCCGGCCGCGGCGAACTGCACCTGTCGGTGCTGATCGAGACGATGCGTCGCGAGGGCTATGAGCTCGCCGTGTCGCGCCCGGAAGTCATCATCAAGGACATCGACGGCGTGCCGAGCGAGCCGATCGAACAGCTCGTGTGCGACCTCGAGGAGCAGTACCAGGGCGGCGTGATGGAGCGCCTCGGCATGCGCCGCGGCCAGCTCGTCAACATGGAGCCCGACGGCAAGGGCCGCGTGCGCCTCGAGTACATGATCCCGGCGCGTGGCCTGATCGGCTTCCAGACCGAGTTCCGCACGATCACCGCGGGCACCGGCCTGCTGTTCCACGTGTTCGACCACTACGGCCCGAAGGCGGAAGGCGCGATCGCCAAGCGCCCGAACGGCGTGATGATCTCGAATGGCCAGGGGCCGGCGCCGGCCTACGCGCTGGTCGGCCTGCAGGAACGTGGCCGCCTGCTGGTGAGCGAAGGCGACGAGATCTACGAGGGCCAGCTCGTCGGCATCCACGCCAAGGACAACGACCTCACGGTCAATGCGCTGCGCGCGAAGCAGCTCACCAACATCCGTGCCGCCGGCAAGGACGACAACGTGCAGCTGACGCCGCCGATCCGCATGTCGCTCGAGCAGGCGCTCGAGTTCATCGAGGACGACGAACTCGTCGAGGTCACGCCGAAGGCGATCCGCCTGCGCAAGAAGCACCTCACCGAGAACGACCGCAAGCGCGCCTCGCGCCAGGCGGCCTGACGGTCCGCACGGGTGCCGCACCGCGCGCCTCGCACGAGGCGCGCCGGCAAATGCGGCGGCGGCGATTCGATCGCCGCGCGAGGATCAGCGACTCGCCTGCAACGCGCCGCGCTTGCGCACGATCAGCATCGCCAGCTCGAGCGATTGTTCGTAGTTGAGGCGCGGGTCGACCTGCGACTTGTACGCGCGCGCGAGATCGGTCTCGGTGAGGTCGCGCGCGCCTCCCATGCATTCGGTGACATTCTCGCCGGTGAGCTCGAGGTGCACGCCGCCCAGGCGCGTACCCGCCGCGGCATGCACGTCGAAGGCGCTGTCGAGCTCGCCGCGGATGTTCTCGAAGCGGCGCGTCTTGACGCCATTGCCGACCGTCTCGGTATTGCCGTGCATCGGATCGCACACCCACAGCGGCGTGCGCCCGCTCGCCTTCATCGCGGCCAGCAGCGGTGGCAATGCGTCGCCGATCCTGGTCGCCCCCATGCGGTGGATCAGCGTGAGGCGCCCGGGCTCGCGCTCGGGGTCGAGCACGTCGGCGAGTCGGCGCAGCTGGTCCGGCGTCACCGACGGGCCGATCTTGACCGCGATCGGGTTGCGGATGCCGCGGAAGTACTCGACGTGCGCGCCGTCGATCGCCGCGGTGCGCATGCCGATCCACGGGAAGTGCGTCGACAGGTTGAACCAGCCCGCCTGGCGCGGCACCTGGCGCGTGAGCGCCTGCTCGTAGTGCAGCACCAGCGCTTCATGCGACGTGTAGAAGTCCACGCGCTGGAAACTGCCGAGCGGCTCGCCGGCGAGCGTTTCCATGAAGCGCAGCGAATTGCCGATCGACTCGACCATCGCGCGGTATTCGTCCTGCAACGGCGAGTGCTTGACCCAGCCGAGGTCCCAGTACTCGGGGTGGTGCAGGTCGGCGAAACCGCCGTCGACGAGCGCGCGCACGAAATTCATCGTCATCGCCGAACGCGCATGGCCACGGATGAGGCGCTGCGGGTCCGCGCGTCGCGCCTCCGCGGTGAAGGCGGCCGCGTTGACGAGGTCGCCGCGGTAGCTCGGCAGCGTGACGCCGTCGCGCGTCTCGCTGTCCGCCGAGCGCGGCTTGGCGTACTGGCCGGCGAAGCGGCCGACGCGCACGACCGGCAGCTTGAGACCGTGCACGAGCACGAGGCTCATCTGCAACATGACCTTGAGCCGGTTGGAGATCAGCGGCGAACTGCAGTCGTCGAAGCTCTCCGCGCAATCACCGCCCTGCAGCAGGAAGCGCTCGCCGGCCGCCGCTTCGGCGAGCAGCCGCTTGAGCGAGAGGATTTCCCACGACGTGACCAGCGGCGGCAGCTGCGACAGCTGGGCGAGCGCGCGCTCGAGTTCGGTCGCGTCCGCGTACGCGGGCTGCTGCGCCTGCGGGCAGGCCTGCCACGACGACGGCGACCATTCGGCGGGAGCGGTGCTGAGCGATGCAATGCGTTCCGGAGCGGCCATGGCGATCGTCGTTTGCTGCAATGCGGAAAACGATCATGCCACAGCCTTCGGCGCCGTCATACAGACGGCGGCGTATCGGCGGCTAGGCGATCCGCCGGCGGAATCCGGCCCAGAGTGCGCCCGTGCCGAGCAGCACGTAGCTGATCAGGGTCCAGCCGGGCATCGTGATGCCGAGCAGGCGCCAGCTGCTTTCGCTGCAGTCGCCGCTCGCCATGAAGGCCTTGCGGATCGCCTGGGAAAGCGGGAAGCGGTTGTCGAACAGCGTGTAGAAGTCCATGCCGCAGCCGCCCATGAGCGGGTCGGGCGGGTTGAGCTGCATCCACAGGTGTTGCACCGCGATCACGCCGCCGACGAGCGCGAACAGCGCGACGAGCGCGGCGTACACGCGCCGCCCCAGCGCGCCCGGATCGTGCAGCGCGCCGGCGAGGAAGAACACGCCCATGCCGACGAAGGCGCCACGCTGGAACATGCATTTCGGGCACGGCACGATGCCCTGCTGGCGTTCGAGGATGAAGTACGCGTAGGCGACCAGGCCGAAGCAGATCAACGCACCGAGCGCGAACTGCGAACGGAAGGACCAGGCGAACGGATTGGGGTTCATGCGTGCTCCGGGGTCGAGGCGGAAAATTCTAGCGTCACGGCCGCGCTACAGGAAAAGCCGTAGCGTCAGCGTGCCGAGGTACATGCAGACCGCAAGCGCGAGCCAAAGTGCCCAGGTCGCATACTCGACCGCGCGCGAGCGGTGTTCGCGGAACGCGAGCCAGAACACGAGCGGCACCAGCGCATAGCGCAATTCCACCAGCCACGAGGCGGCGAGGAACAGCAGCCCGACCGGGAACAGCCCGTACGCCCCGGCCGGCCGCAGGCGGAACGTCGCGAGCGCACAGGCCGCCGCGGCGGCCACGAGTGCCGCGAGCGCGCGTGCGAGTTGCCGTTGTTCGATGAGCAACGGCAGGTGGTTGTGCACGTAGTACGACGGGTAGGCGCTGTTGTACGGATGATCGGCGTGGAAGCCGAACCAGAACCCGCACGCGACGAACACGGGGACCGCCGCGAGCAGCCAGTTGCGACGTCGCCGGCGCAAGGCCGCAATGCACGCCACGAGCCCCTGCAGCACCTGCAGCGGCAGCACCAGCCCCGCGACGAGCAACGCGAACAGCGGATTGCCCGCGTGCAGCGTCGCGTCGGGATGCAACGCGGCCTGCGTGCGCGACAGCGAGATCGATCCGTTCCAGGCCCAGAACGCGACGAATACGGCAACCGGCACCGCATACGGCCAGAGCGAGGCGAGCAAGCGGCGCGGCTCGCTGCGCAGGCGACCCGCGTCATCGCCGAGAGCGAGCAGCACCAGCAGCCCGGTCCAGACGACTTCGTGCTGGCGCACGCCGACGAGCGCGGTCGCGAACAGTGCCGCGAGCACGTGCCTGCGCGACACGCTCGCCCATGCCGCCCACAACAGCAGCGCCAGCGCGAGCACGTCGGTATAGACGAGGAACAGCAACGGCACGAGGATCGGCAGCACGAGCACTTGCGCGGTCGCGAGCGTCTCGGTGCCCGGCCACGCACGCCGGCGCAGCGCATGGAAGCCCGCGACGGCGAACAGGCCGAAGCCGGCATTGGCGAGGCGCGCGGCATCGAGCGAATCCGCGCCGCACGCGCGCATGATCGCCGCCACCAGCGCGTGGTAACCCGGAATCGTCGTGAGTTCCGTCAGGATTCGATTCGTGCCACGCAGGAACTGCGTGATCTGGGTGAAGTGGTCGATCTCGTCGGTGAACGGCGCGCGCAGGCGCAGCGCGACGATCCCGGCGACGTAGAGGGCGCCGAGCAGCAGCCCGAACGCCCACGCGCCCGGCGGCGAAGATGCGCGTTCCAGAAACGAAAAACCCCGGACAGGCCGGGGCTTTTCGCTGGTTGGCGACTGCGGCGTCAATCCGCCGACTCGTTGCCCGCGTCGGAACGCGGACGATCGACCAGTTCGACGTACGCCATCGGCGCGTTGTCGCCGGCGCGGAAGCCGCACTTCAGCAGGCGAAGGTAGCCGCCCTTGCGCTCGCGGTAACGCGGGCCGAGTTCGACGAACAGCTTGCCGACCGCTTCCTTGTCGCGCAGGCGCGCGAACGCGAGGCGGCGGTTGGCCACGCCGTCGGTCTTTGCGAGCGTGATGAGCGGCTCGGCGACGCGGCGCAGCTCCTTCGCCTTCGGCAGGGTGGTGCGGATGAGCTCGTGCTTGAACAGCGACGCAGCCATGTTCTTGAACATCGCTTCGCGATGGCTGCTCGTGCGGTTGAACTTGCGACCGGCCTTCTGGTGGCGCATGGAAGAATCCTCTCGTTTCGATTGTTATGGGACGCCGGGGAGCATGTCCCGGACACCCGCGGTTACCCGCTGATGATCGGCCCTTTCAGTACGGGCCGTACTCTGGCGATGCGGCCCACGATGGCCGCTCCTGGACTTCGACGGGAATGCCGGGGCATCCCCTCGCGGCCAAACCGGCCGCCATGGCGATCAAGGGCGATCGCACCGAATGAACAGCGGCCATGGGCGACGAACGTCACTCATGGCCGCGGAGAAACGAATCAACCGAGCTGCATGCCGTGGACGAGCCCCGGCGGCGGCCAGCTGTCGAGCTTCATGCCGAGCTGCAGGCCGCGCTGGTACAGCACGTCCTTGATCTCGGTCAGCGACTTCTTGCCGAGGTTCGGCGTCTTCAGCAGCTCGACCTCGGTCTTCTGCACGAGGTCGCCGATGTAGTAGATGCTCTCGGCCTTGAGGCAGTTGGCCGAACGCACGGTCAGTTCGAGGTCGTCGATCGGGCGCAGCAGCACCGGGTCGACGCCGCTCTTGTCGGTCTTCGCGTCGGTGCTTTCGCGACGCGCGAAGTCGCCGAACACGCTGATCTGGTCCTGCAGGATCTCGGCGGCCTTGCGCACCGCTTCCTCGGCGTCGATCGCACCGTTCGTCTCGACGTCGAGCACGAGCTTGTCGAGGTCGGTGCGCTGCTCGAGGCGGGCGCTGTCGACGTTATAGGCAACGCGACGGACCGGGCAGAACGAGGCGTCGAGTTGCAGGCGACCGATCGGACGCGCTTCCTCGTCCGGCAGGCGGCGCGCCGTCGCCGGCTGGTAGCCGACGCCGCGCACGACCTTGAGGCGCATGTTGAGCGCGATATCCTTGGTCAGGTGGCAGATCACGTGGTCGGGATTGACGATCTCGACCGAGTGATCGACCTTGATGTCGCCCGCGACGACGACGCCCTTGCCCTTCTTGCTGAGCGTGAGCGTGGTTTCGTCCTGGCCGTGCATGCGGATGGCGACGTCCTTGAGGTTGAGCAGCACCTCGATGACGTCTTCCTGCAGGCCCTCGAGCGTGGTGTACTCGTGGAGCACGCCGTCGATTTCGACTTCGATGATCGCGCTACCGGGGATGGACGACAGCAGCACGCGACGCAGCGCATTGCCGAGGGTGTGGCCGAAACCGCGCTCCAGCGGCTCGACCACGACCTTGGCGCGGTCGGTACCGAGGCGTTCGACTTGGATGCCGCGCGGACGCAGCACGTTGGTGGACGATCCCGCCATATGCAGTTGACTCCAAGAATCCTCGCGGATTCCTCAGTGATGTGTTCCTGCGAAGGTCCGGGCGAAGCCCGGCCTTCTTACTTCGAGTAAAGCTCGATGATCAGGCTTTCGTTGATGTCCGACGGCAGGTCGGAACGCTCCGGCAGCGCCTTGAACAGGCCGCTCGCCTTCTTCGCGTCGACCTCGACCCACGACGGAACGAGATCCATTTCCTGCGACACGGTCAGCGATTCCTGCACGCGCAGCTGGCTCTTGGCGCGCTCGCTCAGGGCGATCTCGTCGCCCGGGCGCACCTGGTACGACGGCAGGTTGACCTTCTTGCCATTCACGCGGACGGCGGCATGCGACACCAGCTGGCGCGCGGCCGCGCGCGTCACGGCGAAGCCCATGCGGAACACGACGTTGTCGAGGCGCGACTCGAGCATGCGCAGCAGGTTCTCGCCCGTGTTGCCCTTCTGGCCCGAGGCCTTCTGGTAGTACGAACGGAACTGGCGCTCGAGCAGGCCGTAGATGCGCTTGACCTTCTGCTTCTCGCGCAGCTGCACGCCGTAGTCCGACAGGCGGCCGCGCTTGGCGCCGGCGGCGCCGTGCTGGCCGGGCTTCTGCTCCAGCTTGCACTTCGAATCGAGCGCGCGCGCGGGGCTCTTGAGGCTGAGGTCGGCGCCTTCGCGGCGCGCGAGCTTGCAGGTGGGTCCGAGATAACGAGCCATGGTTCCTGATTCCCCTTACACGCGACGCTTCTTCGGCGGACGGCAACCGTTGTGCGGGATCGGCGTCACGTCGATGATGTTGGTGACCTTGAAGCCCGCATTGTTGAGCGAGCGCACGGCCGATTCACGACCCGGACCCGGGCCCTTGATGCGGACTTCGACCGTCTTCACGCCGTAGTCGGCGGCGACGCGCGCGGCCTTGTCCGCAGCGACCTGCGCGGCGAACGGCGTCGACTTGCGCGAGCCACGGAAACCGGCGCCGCCGGCGGTCGCCCACGAGAGCGCATTGCCCTGGCGGTCGGTGATCGTGACGATCGTGTTGTTGAACGAAGCCTGCACGTGGGCGACGGCGTCCGTCACCACACGCTTGGTCTTCTTCTTCGGCTTGGCTGCAGCGGGTTTGTTCATTTGCCCGGATATCCTGGATTACTTCTTGATGGCGCGGCGCGGGCCCTTGCGGGTGCGCGCGTTGGTACGGGTGCGCTGGCCACGCAGCGGCAGGCCGCGGCGATGGCGCAGGCCACGGTAGGTACCGAGGTCGATCAGGCGCTTGATCGACATGCCCACTTCGCGGCGCAGGTCGCCCTCGACCGTGAACTTGCCGACCTCATGGCGCAGCTTGTCGACCTCGGCCTCGGTCAAGTCCTTGATCTTGGCCGCAGGATTGACGCCCGCGTCGGCGCAGACCTTCTTCGCGCGCGAACGGCCGACGCCGAAAATGCTCTGCAGGCCGATCACGACATGCTTCTGAACCGGCAGATTGACACCCGCAATGCGTGCCATGCTTGTTGATCTCCAGAAAAACTACTTAAGTGCGCAGAGAACTTGACATTATATCCGGTTTGCCCCGGCCGGGGAACCCCCAGCCGGACGGCCCCGAATCTGGACCTTTGCCGCTCAACGGCCGCGCAAATTCGCCTTCTTGAGCAGACTTTCGTACTGGTGCGAGACCAGGTGCGCCTGGATCTGCGCCGTGAAATCCATGACCACGACCACGACGATCAGCAGGGACGTGCCACCGAAGTAGAACGGCACGTGCCAGGCGTTGCGCAGGATGTCCGGCACCAGGCACACCGCCACCAGGTACAGCGCCCCGGCGCCGGTCAGGCGGGTCAGCACGCCATCGATGTAGTCGGCCGTCGCCTTGCCCGGGCGCAGTCCCGGGATCAGCGCGCCCGAGCGCTTGAGGTTGTCCGCGGTTTCCTGCGAATTGAACGTAAGCGCCGTGTAGAAGTACGCGAACACGATGATGAGCAGCGCGTACAGCAGCATGTGCAGCGGCTCGCCCGGCCCGAGGGACGCGGTCAGCACCTGCAGCCAATGGATCTCGTTCGAGTTGTTGAACCAGGTCGCGGCCGTCGCCGGGAACATCAGCAGCGACGAGGCGAAGATCGGCGGGATCACGCCCGACATGTTGATCTTCAGCGGCAGGTGCGAACTCTGGTTCATGTACGCCTTGCCCGCCCCGCCCTGGCGACGCGCATAGTTCACGGTGATGCGGCGCTGGCCGCGCTCCATGAACACCACGAACGCGGTCACCGCGAGCACGATCACGAACACGATCAGCACGCGCAGGATCGGCAGCTCGCCGGTCTGCGCCATGCCCAGCGTGTGCACCACCGCGGCCGGCAGGCCGGCGACGATGCCGGCGAAGATCAGCAGCGAGATGCCGTTGCCGATGCCGCGCTCGGTGATCTGCTCGCCGAGCCACATCAGGAACATCGTGCCGGCGGTGAGGCCGACGACGGTCGTGAAGATGAAGCTCGGCCCCGGAGCGTAGACGATGCCCGTCTGCGCCTGCAGCATCGAGGCCACGCCGAAGGACTGGAACAACGCCAGCGCGACGGTGCCGAAACGCGTGTAGGTGGTCAGCTTGCGCCGCCCCGCCTCGCCTTCCTTGCGCAACTGCTGCCAGCTCGGGATCACCGACGCGAACATCTGCACGATGATCGACGCCGAGATGTAGGGGATCACGCCGAGGGCGAAGATCGACAGTCGGCTCAGCGCGCCGCCCGAGAACATGTTGAACATGTCGAGCAGGCCGCCGCCCTGCTGGATGCGGCGCGCCATCTCTTCCGGGTCGACGCCCGGGACCGGGATGAACGAGCCGAGCCGGTACACGACCAGCGCGCCGATCACGAACAGCAGGCGCTGCTTCAGTTCCGTCAGCTTGCCGAGCGAAGCGAGCGGATTGGACTGCGAAGACGCCACGCGCTTACTCCACGCTGCCGCCGGCAGCCTCGATCGCGGCCTTGGCGCCGGCGGTGATCGCCACGCCCTTGAGCTTCACCGCACGCTTGATCTCGCCCTTCTTCACGATCTTCGCGCGCGCGGCGCGGGTTTCGATCAGGCCGGCGGCCTTGAGCACGTCGAAATCGACCACGTCGGCCTTGAGCGAATCGAGCTTGTACAGCAGCACTTCGCTGACCTCGTGTGCCTTCTTCGAACGGAAACCAACCTTCGGCAGGCGGCGCTGCAGCGGCATCTGGCCGCCTTCGAAACCGGCCTTGACCTTGCCCTTGCCGGCGCGCGCGTACTGGCCCTTGTGGCCACGGCCGGCCGTCTTGCCAAGGCCGGAACCGATGCCGCGACCGACGCGGACGCGATCCTTGCGGGCACCTGCAGCGGGCTTGAGTGTATTGAGACGCATGTCGATCGACTCCAGAGAAATTGCTAGGTCGAGGCACCGAACGCGAGTTCAATGCCCCGGGCGCCTCAGGCGCTTTCCTCGATGCGCACCAGATAGCTGACCTGGTTCACCAGGCCGCGCACCGACGGCGAATCCACCAGCTCACGCACGTCGTTGAGCTTGCGCAGGCCGAGCGCGCGCACGCTGACGCGATGGCGCTCCTGGCAGCCGTTGATGCTCTTGAACAGGCGGACGCGGATCGTCTTGGCCGCCGTAGCCTTCGTCTTAGCCATTGCCCATCACCTCGTCGACCGACTTGCCGCGCTTGGACGCGATGCGCGCCGGCGACACCATTGCCTGCAGGCCGTTGATCGTCGCGCGCACCAGATTGATCGGGTTGCGCGAACCAACCGCCTTGGCCAGGACGTTCTTCACGCCGACCACTTCGAGCACGGCGCGCATCGCGCCGCCGGCGATCACGCCGGTACCTTCCGACGCGGGCTGCATGAACACCTTGGCGGCGCCATGGTTCGCCTTCACCGCATGGAACAGCGTGCCGTTGTTGAGTTCGACCTTGACCATGCCCTTGCGCGCGCGCTCCATCGCCTTCGAGATCGCGACCGGCACTTCGCGCGCCTTGCCGTAGCCGAAGCCGACGCGGCCATCGCCGTCGCCGACGACGGTCAGGGCCGTGAAGCTCATCTGGCGGCCACCCTTGACGGTCTTCGCCACGCGGTTCACCGCGATCAGCTTCTCGAGGAAGCCGTCGCTGTTCTCACGTTCGTTCGTATTCGCCATGTTTCACCTGTCATGCCGCCCGCCGGAGCGGTTGCGGACTTCTGCTTGCGGCATCGCCGCTTGGAGTTGTGATGGAACGGTTCCGGAACGGCTCAATCCGGTTGTCGCTGCGCCTGCCCTGGCGCCCGGCACGAGGCCGGATTCGTCGCGTCACGCGGCCGCGGGGCCGCGCGCGATCAGAACTTCAGGCCCGCCTCGCGCGCCGCTTCCGCGAGCGCCTGGATGCGGCCGTGATAGCGGAAACCCGAGCGGTCGAACGCGACCTTCTCGACGCCCGCCTTCAGGGCAGCTTCGGCGACGGCCTTGCCCACGGCAGCGGCGGCGGCCTTGTTCTTCGTGCCCTTGAGGCCTTCGGCGATCGCCTTCTGCGTGGTCGACGCGGCCGCGATGACCTTGTCGCCCTCTGCAGTCTGCACCTGCGCGTAGATGTGCTGCGCGCTGCGATGCACGCTCAGGCGCGGCACGCCCAGCGTACGGATGTGCGCGCGGGTCGACTTGGCGCGGCGGAGTCTTGCGATGTTCTTTTCCATGGTCTTGATTCCAGAAGCGGATCGGCTGCTCTAGTGAGAAGTCCGGCCAGGGATGGCCGGGCCCTTGCGGGGGAACCGCACTATGCCTTCTTGGCCTCTTTGAGGGTGATCTTTTCGCCCGAGTAACGCACGCCCTTGCCCTTGTAGGGTTCCGGCGGACGGAATGCGCGGATCTTCGCGGCGACTTCGCCGACGCGCTGCTTGTCCGCACCGGCGATCAGGATTTCGGTCTGTGCCGGAACCGTGATCGTGATGCCCTCCGGCGCCTGGAAGACGACCGGATGCGAGAAGCCGAGCGTGAGGCTGAGGTCCTTGCCCTGCAGCGCCGCGCGGTAGCCGACGCCGACCAGCTCCAGCTTGCGCTGGTAGCCTTCACTCACGCCGGTGACCATGTTGTTGATCAGCGCACGGGCGGTGCCCGCCATTTTCATGTCGCTCGCGTTCTTCACGCTGAGCTGGATCGTGCCGCCGTCGACGGCGACGTCGACACCGGCCGGGGCGGGCAGCGCGAGCGTGCCCTTCGGGCCCTTCACGGTGATCGCATCGGCCTTGACCTGGCACTCGACGCCCTTGGGCAGGTTGATGGGTTTCTTGGCAACGCGGGACATGTCTTATTTCTCCAAGAAACTTAGGCGACCAGGCCGATGACTTCGCCGCCGAGGCCCTTCTTGCGGGCCTGCGCGTCGGTCATGATGCCGGACGACGTGGAAACGATCGAAATGCCGAGGCCGTTGAGCACCTTCGGCAGCTCGTCCTTGCCGCGGTACACGCGCAGGCCCGAACGGCTGATGCGCTCGATGCGCTCGATGACCGGCTTGCCTTCGTAATACTTGAGGGCGATCTCGAGCTTCGCCTTGCCTTCGACCGTGCTCGTCTGCACGTCGGCGACGTAGCCCTCGTCCTTCAGCAGGTTGGCGATCGCGTGCTTGACGCGTGAGGCCGGCATCGCCACGGAACGCTTGCCCGTGGCCTGCGCATTGCGAATGCGCGTGAACATGTCGGCGATGGGATCAGTCATGCTCATGAAAAACTACCTCTGAGTGCACCGATATCCGCGGAATGCGAATGATCTGATTTTTTGGAAGCCCGGCCACGCGTGCCCGGGCTCGTGCGGAGATTCCGCGTGTTACCAGCTCGCCTTGCGCAGGCCCGGGACGTCGCCACGCATGGTCGCTTCACGCAGCTTGTGGCGCGCGAGGCCGAACTTGCTGTAGACGCCACGCGAGCGGCCGGTCAGTTCGCAACGGTTGCGCTGGCGGGACGGACTCGAGTCGCGCGGCAGCTTCTGCAGCTTCACCGCCGCGGCGATCTTCTCGTCGTACGACGCCGTCGTGCTGGAAACGATCTTCTTGAGCTCCTCGCGCTTGGCGGCATGCCGCTTCACGAGCTTGGCGCGCTTGAGATCGCGGTTGATCATCGAGGTCTTGGCCATAATCCTGGATCCTGCTGCGCTGTCAGTTGCGGAACGGGAAGCTGAACGCTTCGAGCAGCGCCTTCGCTTCTTCGTCGGTACGGGCGGTCGTCGTGATCGCGATGTCCATGCCGCGCAGCGCGTCGATCTGGTCGAAATCGATCTCGGGGAAGATGATCTGTTCCTTCAGGCCCATGTTGAAGTTGCCGCGGCCGTCGAACGAACGCCCCGAGATGCCGCGGAAGTCACGCACGCGCGGCAGCGAGATGTTGATCAGGCGGTCGAAGAACTCGTACATGCGATGGCGGCGCAGGGTCACCTTGCAGCCGATCGGCCAGTTCTCGCGGATCTTGAACGTCGCATGCGCCTTGCGCGACAGCGTCACGATCGGCTTCTGGCCTGCGATCTTCGCCATGTCGGCCACGGCGTTCTCGAGGATCTTCTTGTTGCCGACCGCCTCGCCCACGCCCATGTTGAGCGTGATCTTGGTCAGGCGCGGCACCTGCATCGGGTTGGTGTAGCCGAAACGCTGGGTCAGCTTCGGCACGACCTGTTCTTTGTAGATCTTTTCAAGGCGGGTCATGTCGGCAGGCCTCAGGCGTCGACCACTTCGCCGGACGAGCGATACACGCGGACCTTGCGCCCGTTCTCGAGCGTCTTGAAGCCCACGCGCTCACCCTTGCCGGTGGCGGTGTTGAACAGCATTACGTTGGAAATATGGATCGGCGCCTCGCGCTCGACGATGCCGCCCGGCTGGTTCGCCTGCGGATTCGGCTTGGTGTGGCGCTTGACCAGGTTGACGTTCTGCACGAACACGGATTCACCCGCGACGCGCGTCACCTCGCCCTTCTGGCCCTTGTTCTTGCCGGCGATCACCAGGACCTGGTCGCCCTTGCGGATACGGTTCATGGCATCAACCTCGTTACAGTACTTCCGGCGCCAGCGAGACGATCTTCATGAATCGCTCGCCACGCAGCTCGCGCGTGACCGGCCCGAAGATGCGGGTGCCGATCGGCTCGAGCTTGTTGTTCAGCAGGACGGCCGCATTGCCGTCGAAGCGGATCAGCGAACCGTCGGCACGACGCACGCCCTTGCGGGTGCGCACCACGACGGCGTCGTAGACCTCGCCCTTCTTCACCTTGCCGCGCGGAATCGCTTCGCGCACGGAAACCTTGATCACGTCGCCGATCTGCGCGTACCGGCGCTTGGAGCCGCCGAGTACCTTGATGCACATCAGTTCGCGCGCACCGCTGTTGTCCGCCGCGGCCAGCGTGGTCTGCATCTGGATCATGTCGCCTTCTCCTCCAGTCCCGCCACGCTCAGGCTTCAGCGCGCGTGACGACTTTCACGACGCGCCAGTTCTTGGTCTTCGACAGCGGACGGCATTCCGCGATGCGGACGACGTCGCCTTCCTTGCACTCGCTCGCCTCGTCGTGCGCATGCACCTTGGTGGAGCGGCGCACGATCTTGCCGTACAGCGGGTGCTGCACCTGGCGCTCGAGCAGGACGGTCACGGTCTTGGCCATCTTGTTGCTGACCACGCGCCCCTCGAGGGTGCGCTGCTTCTTCTCATTCTCGCTCATGTCACTGCCCCTGCTTCTTCGCGCCGAGCAGGTGCTTGACCTGCGCGATCTCGCGACGGACGCGGCCGAACTGGTGGGTCTGCGTGAGCTGGCCGGAGCCCTTCTGCATGCGCAGGTTGAATTGTTCGCGGCGCAGTTCGCCGAGGTGCTCGGCAAGCTGTTCTGCGTTCTTCTGGCGGAGTTCTTTCAGTTCCATCACAGCACCGTCCGGGCCACGAATTGGGTCTGCACCGAAAGCTTGGCGGCGGCGAGACGGAACGCCTCGCGAGCCTCGACTTCGGCGATGCCCTCGATTTCATACAACATGCGGCCCGGCTGAACCGGCGCCACCCAATACTCGACGTTGCCCTTGCCGTTGCCCATTCGGACTTCGATCGGCTTCTTCGAGATCGGCTTGTCGGGGAACACGCGGATCCACAGCTTGCCGCCGCGCTTGACGTAGCGCGTGATGCAGCGGCGGGCCGCTTCGATCTGGCGCGCGGTCAGGTGGCCGTGCGTGGTCGCCTTCAGGCCGAATTCGCCGAAGCTGACCTTGTTGGAGACATAGGACAGGCCACGGTTACGGGCCTTCTGGACCTTGCGGTACTTGGTGCGCTTGGGTTGCAGCATGACTTACGCTCCCGCCTTCGGCGCGCGACGCTGCGGACGCTCTTCAGCGGCCTCGGCCTTGGCTTCCTGCTGAGATGCATGGAGGTCGAAGATCTCGCCCTTGAAGACCCACACCTTCACGCCGATGATTCCGTACGTGGTCTTCGCCTCGGCGAAGCCGTAATCGATGTCCGCGCGCAGCGTATGCAGCGGCACGCGACCTTCGCGGTACCACTCCGAACGCGCGATCTCGGCGCCGTTGAGGCGGCCGGCGACGTTGACCTTGATGCCGAGCGCGCCGAGGCGCATCGCGTTCTGCACCGAGCGCTTCATCGCGCGACGGAACATGATGCGGCGCTCGAGCTGCTGCGCGATCGATTCCGCGACCAGCTGCGCATCGAGCTCGGGCTTGCGCACTTCCGTCACGTTGATGTGCGCCGGGACGCCCATCACGTTCGAGACTTCCTTGCGCAGCTTCTCGATGTCCTCGCCCTTCTTGCCGATGACGACGCCCGGACGAGCCGTGTGGATCGTCACGCGGGCGGTCTTGGCCGGACGCTCGATCTGGATCCGGGAGATGCCGGCCTGGGCGAGCTTCTTCTTCAGCAACTCGCGGACCTTGAGGTCCGCGCCGAGGTATTCGGCGTATTCGCGCTTGTTCGCGAACCACTTCGAATTCCAGTCCTTGGCGATGCCGAGGCGGATGCCGATCGGATTGACTTTGTGACCCATCGTAGTCGTCCTGTGCCTTATTCGCCGACAACCACGGTGATGTGGCTGGTACGCTTGGAGATGCGCGAGCCGCGGCCCTTCGCGCGTGCATGCATGCGCTTGAGGATCGCGCCTTCGTCGACGAAGATCTTCGCGACCTTCAGCTCGTCGACGTCCGCACCGAGGTTGTTTTCGGCATTCGCGACGGCCGACAGCAGCACCTTCTTGATCAGGTGCGCCGCCTTCTTGTCGCTGAACTGCAGCAGGTTGGTCGCACGACCGACCGGCATGCCACGCACCTGGTCGGCGACCAGGCGGGCCTTCTGCGGGGAAATGCGCGCGCTGCGCAGGATCGCTTTGGCTTCCATCGTGCTCACCGTCACTTCTTGGCCTCGGCGGCCTTCTTGTCGCCACCGTGCCCCTTGAACGTGCGGGTGACCGCAAATTCGCCGAGCTTGTGGCCGACCATGTTTTCATTGACCAGCACGGGCACGTGCTGGCGGCCGTTGTGGATCGCGAGCGTGAAGCCCACCATCTCCGGCACGATCATCGAACGACGCGACCAGGTCTTGATCGGCTTCTTCGTGGTACCCGCCGCTTCCACCTTCTTCATCAGGTGATGATCGACGAACGGGCCTTTCTTCAGAGAACGAGCCATTGCTTAACCCCTGCGGTCGCGAACGATGAACTGCGTCGTGCGCTTGTTCTTGCGCGTCTTGTAACCCTTCGTCGGCATGCCCCACGGCGAAACCGGATGCGGATTACCCTGGCCGGCCTTCGCCTCGCCACCGCCGTGCGGATGGTCGACCGGGTTCATCGCGGCACCGCGAACGGTCGGACGCACGCCACGCCAGCGCGACGCACCCGCCTTGCCCAGCTTCTCGAGGTTGTGCTCGCTGTTGCCGACTTCACCGATCGTAGCGCGGCATTCCGCCGGCACCTTGCGCATTTCGCCGGAGCGGAGGCGCAACGTGGCGTAACCCTGCTCGCGCGCGACCAGCTGCGCCGAGGCGCCCGCCGAACGCGCGATCTGCGCGCCCTTGCCCGGCTTCATCTCGATGCAGTGCACGGTCGAGCCGATCGGGATGTTGCGCAGCGGCAGCGAGTTGCCGACCTTGATCGGCGCGTCGTGGCCGGACATGAGCTGGTCGCCGACCTTCGCGCCCTTCGGCGCGATGATGTAGCGGCGCTCGCCATCGACGAAGCACAGCAGCGCGATGTGCGCGGTGCGGTTCGGATCGTATTCGATGCGCTCGATGCGGCAGGCGATGCCTTCCTTGTCGCGCTTGAAGTCGATCACGCGGTAGTGCTGCTTCGAACCGCCGCCCTTGTGGCGGGTCGTGATGCGGCCGTAGTGGTTGCGGCCGCCGGTCTTGGACTGCGACTCGGTCAGCGGTGCGTACGGCGCGCCCTTGTGCAGGCCAGGCGTGGCCACGCGTACGACGGCGCGGCGTCCGGCGGAGGTGGGTTTGACTGTAATCAGTGCCATGATGTTTTTTCCTGATTTCCATGGACGCTCGTCGCGCCCATATCCACCTTAGGCCGTGGCCGTCACGTCGATGGTCTGGCCATCGGCGAGTCGGACATAGGCCTTGCGCTTGTTGCTGCGCGTGCCGGCGCGGTTGCGGAATGCCCTGGCCTTGCCCTTGACGTTGACCAGGTTGACCGACTGGACTTCGACGCTGAACAGGCCTTCCACGGCCGCCTTCACGTCGGCCTTGGTCGCGGCCGGCGCGACTTCGAACACGTACTGGTTGTTTTCCTGCAGCCGCGCGCTCTTCTCGGAGATGTGCGGCGCGCGCAGGACGGTGTAGAGATGCTCTTTCACGCCAGCCACTCCTCGATACGCTTGAGCGATTCGACCGTCATGACGATCTTGTCCGCGCCGACCAGGCTGACTGGATCCAGCGCGGCGACGTCGACGACGTGCAGGTACGGCACGTTGCGCGCGGCGAGATACAGCGCTTCCGGCGCGTTCTCGGCCACCAGCACCACGCGACCCTCGGCCTTCAGCTCGGCGAGCTTGGCGACCATCTGCTTGGTCTTGGGCTGCTCGATGCCGAACGATTCGACGACCGAGATGCGGCCCTGGCGATTGAGCTCCGACAGGATCGAAACCATCGCGCCGCGGAACATCTTGCGGTTGACCTTCTGCGCGAAGCTGCGCGGGCGGGCGGCGAACGTGACGCCACCGCCGACGAAGATCGGGGCGCGGAAGTCGCCGTGACGCGCGCCGCCGCCCTTCTGCTTCTTGAACTTCTTGGTCGTGCCGGACAGGTCCGAGCGCGACTTCTGCGCCTTCGTGCCCGCGCGACCGGCGTTGCGATACGCAACGACGACCTGGTGCACGAGGTCTTCGCGGAATTCCTTGCCGAATACCGCCTCGGAGACGGAGACCGGCTTGGCGCCGATGACGTTGAGTTCCATGGCGTCCTCCTTACTTCGTCTTCACGGCGGGACGCACGATCACGTCGCCACCCGGCGCACCCGGCACCGAGCCCTTGATCGCGATCAGATGACGCTCGGTATCGATCTTGACGATCTCGAGGTTCATCGACGAACGGGTCACCGCGCCCATGTGGCCGGCCATCTTCTTGCCCGGGAACACGCGGCCCGGCGTCTGGCGCTGGCCGATCGAGCCCGGCGCGCGATGCGACAGCGAGTTGCCGTGCGTCGCGTCACCCATGGTGAAGTGATGGCGCTTGATCGTGCCCTGGAAGCCCTTGCCCTTGCTGACGCCCTGCACGTCGACCTTCTGGCCGACCGTGAAGACCTCGTCGGCCTTGACCTCGCCACCGACGGCGAACTTGCCGAGCTCGCCGGCTTCGACGCGGAACTCCCACAGGCCACGACCTGCCGTCACGCTCGCCTTGGCGAAGTGCCCGGCGAGCGGCTTGTTGATCAGCGCAGCGCGCTTCGCGCCGGCGGTGACCTGGACGGCGCTGTAGCCGTCGACCTCGACGGTCTTCACCTGCGTCACGCGGTTCGGCGTCGCTTCGATCAGCGTCACCGGCACCGAGCGACCATCTTCGGTGAAGACGCGGCTCATGCCGCATTTACGACCTACCAACCCGATACTCATCGTCGTATCCCGTTACTTTGCTTCAGTGCAGCTTGATCTGGACGTCGACGCCGGCCGCGAGGTCGAGCTTCATCAGCGCGTCCACGGTCTTGTCGTTCGGGTCGACGATGTCCATCACGCGCTTGTGCACGCGCGTCTCGTACTGGTCGCGCGCATCCTTGTCGGCGTGCGGCGACACAAGAATGGTGTAGCGCTCGATCTTGGTCGGCAGCGGAATCGGTCCGCGAACCTGTGCGCCGGTGCGCTTCGCCGTCTCGACGATTTCGCTCGCCGAGCGATCGATCAGGCGATGATCGAATGCCTTGAGCCGGATACGAATCTTCTGGTCCGCCATTGCCGTGTCCTTGAATCTGAAAGAACGCTGTTCATCGACGACGGGGTTCACTGAACCCCGCCCGCCGCACCCGCATGGGGCGGCCTTCGTACGCCTGTGCAACTACGCGAAAGAATGAGCGGACCGTTGCCGGTCCGCTCAAACTTGGGAAACATCCTCGCAGCCGACCCCTCCTCGAGGCGGACCCCAGGCGGGGCCGGTGCGGTCGACATCCTGTCGGCGAACTCGAAGCGCTTCCTGCGCCTCATTTCGCTGTCTGTTGCCGCCTTCGGCGAAGCCGCAGCGGCGGTGAGTTGCCTACTATAGCAAGACGCCCACGAAATGTGAAGCTTTTCGAAACCGGAGTCCCGGAACGTCCGTCCCGGGACCCGCAGGCCCTTTCGGACCTTACTGGATGATCTTCGCCACCACGCCCGCGCCGACCGTACGGCCGCCTTCGCGGATCGCGAAGCGCAGGCCCTCGTCCATCGCGATCGGCGCGATCAGCGTCACGACCATCTTCACGTTGTCGCCCGGCATGACCATTTCCACGCCTTCCGGCAGCTCGCACGCACCCGTCACGTCCGTCGTGCGGAAGTAGAACTGCGGGCGGTAGCCCTTGAAGAACGGCGTGTGGCGACCGCCCTCGTCCTTCGACAGTACGTACACTTCCGCCTCGAACTTCGTGTGCGGCGTGATCGAACCCGGCTTCGCCAGCACCTGGCCGCGCTCCACTTCGTCACGCTTCGTGCCGCGCAGCAGCAGGCCCGCGTTGTCGCCCGCCTGGCCCTGGTCCAGCAGCTTGCGGAACATCTCCACGCCCGTCACCGTCGTCTTCTGCGTCGGACGGATGCCCACGATCTCGATTTCGTCGCCCACCTTGATCACGCCGCGCTCGATGCGGCCCGTCACCACCGTGCCGCGGCCCGAGATCGAGAACACGTCCTCGACCGGCATCAGGAACGGCTTGTCGATGTCACGCTGCGGCTCCGGAATCCACGCGTCCAGCGCTTCCACCAGCTTGATGATCGCCGGCACGCCGATTTCGCTCTGGTCACCTTCCAGCGCCTTCAGCGCCGAACCCTTCACGATCGGCGTGTCGTCGCCCGGGAAGTTGTACTTCGACAGCAGCTCGCGGACCTCCATCTCGACCAGCTCCAGCAGCTCCGCGTCGTCGACCATGTCCGCCTTGTTCAGGAACACCACGATGTACGGCACGCCCACCTGGCGCGCCAGCAGGATGTGCTCGCGCGTCTGCGGCATCGGGCCGTCCGCCGCCGAACACACCAGGATCGCGCCGTCCATCTGCGCCGCACCCGTGATCATGTTCTTCACGTAGTCCGCGTGACCCGGGCAGTCCACGTGCGCGTAGTGCCGCGTCGGGCTCTCGTATTCCACGTGCGCCGTCGAAATCGTGATGCCGCGCGCCTTCTCTTCCGGCGCCGCGTCGATCTGGTCGTACGCCTTGAACTCGCCACCGAAGCGCTCCGCGCCGATCTTCGTCAGCGCCGCCGTCAGCGTCGTCTTGCCGTGGTCAACGTGGCCGATCGTGCCCACGTTCACGTGCGGCTTCTTGCGCTCGAATTTTTCCTTCGACATGACTTGCAACCTCAAAGCAGACTATTTGGACAATGCGGCCCCGCAGGGCCGCTTCTCGAAAATTCCGGCGATCCCGCGTGATCGCGCCGGTCAACCCTTCTTGATGACCGCTTCGGCGATGTTGTTCGGCGCTTCGGCGTAGTGGTCGAACTCCATGGTGAAGGTCGCGCGACCCTGCGACATCGAGCGCAGGCTCGTCGCGTAACCGAACATCTCGCCGAGCGGCACCATCGCGTTGATGACCTTGCCCGACGGCGAGTCGTCCGAACCCTGCAGCACGCCACGCCGGCGGCTGAGGTCACCCATGACGTCACCCATGTAGTCCTCGGGCGTCACCACCTCGACCTTCATGATCGGCTCGAGCAGGACCGGGTTGGCCTTGTTGAAGCCTTCCTTGAAGCCCATCGAACCGGCGATCTTGAACGCCATTTCGTTCGAGTCGACCTCGTGGTACGAACCATCGACGAGCTTGATCTTGATGTCGACGACCGGGAAGCCCGCCATCGGGCCGCTGGTCATCGCCTCGCGGATGCCCTTGTCGACCGCCGGGACGTACTCCTTCGGCACCGAGCCACCGACCGTCAGGTTCTCGAACACGTAACCCGCGCCACGCTCCTGCGGCTCGATCTCGAGCACGACGTGGCCGTACTGGCCCTTGCCGCCCGACTGGCGCACGAACTTGCCTTCCTGCTTGACGGCCTTGCGGATCGTCTCGCGGTAGGCCACCTGCGGCTTGCCGACGTTCGCCTCGACGTTGAATTCGCGCTTCATGCGGTCGACGATGATTTCGAGGTGCAGCTCGCCCATGCCGGCGATGATCGTCTGGCCCGACTCCTCGTCCGAGCGGACGCGGAACGACGGATCTTCCTGCGCGAGGCGCGACAGGGCGATACCCATCTTTTCCTGGTCCGACTTCGTCTTCGGCTCCACTGCCATCGCGATGACCGGATCCGGGAACGTCATGCGCTCGAGCGTGATCACGTTGTCCGTCGCGCACAGCGTGTCGCCGGTCGTGACGTCCTTCAGGCCGACCGCCGCGGCGATGTCGCCCGCGCGGACTTCCTTGATCTCGCTGCGCTCCGCCGCGTGCATCTGCAGGATGCGGCCGACGCGTTCCTTCTTGCTCTTGACCGGGTTGTACACCGTGTCGCCCGAGTTCAGCACGCCCGAATAGACGCGGAAGAACGTCAGCGAGCCGACGAACGGATCGGTCATGATCTTGAACGCGAGCGCGGAGAACGGCGCGCCATCATCGGCGTTGCGCGAATCTTCCTTCTCGTTCTCGTCGATGCCCTTGACCGGCGGGCGGTCGGACGGGGCCGGCAGGTAGCGCACGACCGCGTCGAGCATCGCCTGGACGCCCTTGTTCTTGAACGCGGTGCCGCAGAACACCGGGATCAGCTTGTTGCCGATCACCGCTTCGCGGATGCCCGCGTGGATCTCGTCCTCGGAAAGCGAACCTTCCTCGAGGTACTTGTTCATCAGCTCCTCGGACGTCTCGGCGGCCGACTCGACGAGGAACGAATGAGCCTTCTCGCAGACGTCCTTGAGGTGCGCAGGGATGTCGCGGTATTCGAACGACATGCCCTGCGACTCGGCGTCCCAGTAGATCGCCTTCATCTTGACGAGGTCGACCACGCCCTCGAACGCGTCCTCGGCGCCGATCGGCACCTGCATCGGGACCGGGTGCGCGCCGAGGCGCGACTTCAGCTGGCCGACGACCTTGTCGAAGTCGGCGCCGGTGCGATCCATCTTGTTGACGAACGCGAGACGCGGCACGCCGTACTTGTTGGCCTGGCGCCACACCGTCTCGGACTGCGGCTGCACGCCGCCGACCGCGCACAGCACGAACACCGCGCCGTCGAGCACGCGCAACGAACGCTCGACTTCGATTGTGAAGTCGACGTGCCCGGGGGTGTCGATGATGTTGAAGCGGTGCTGCGGGAACGAACGGTCCATGCCGGTCCAGAAGCAGGTCGTCGCGGCCGACGTGATCGTGATGCCGCGTTCCTGTTCCTGTTCCATCCAGTCCATCGTCGCGGCGCCCTCGTGCACCTCGCCGATCTTGTGATTGACGCCGGTGTAATAGAGGATGCGCTCGGTCGTGGTGGTCTTTCCGGCATCGATGTGGGCCATGATGCCGAAATTGCGATAGCGCTCGATAGGAGTGGTGCGAGCCATTGTGATTACCTTTCCCGGGATTGTTCCCTATCCCGCGATGAAGCAGCCGTCCCGGCTGCCGTGCATGTCCAGACGCGGGGCATCGAGCCCCGCATGCCGCGATACGGGCGAAGCGCGCGCGAGAAAACCGCTTACCAGCGGTAGTGCGAGAACGCCTTGTTCGCTTCCGCCATGCGGTGCGTCTCCTCGCGCTTCTTCACCGCGCCACCGCGGTTTTCGGAAGCTTCGAGCAGCTCGGCCGCGAGCTTGCGCGGCATGGTGTTCTCGCCGCGCTTGCGCGCCGCGTCGATGAGCCAGCGCATCGCCAGCGCGGTGCGGCGCGTCGAGCGCACTTCGACCGGAACCTGGTAGGTCGCGCCACCGACGCGGCGGGACTTGACCTCGACCGCCGGGGCGACGTTGTTGAGCGCCTTCTCGACCAGGGCGACCGGCTCGGCGTGCTTCTCGCCGATGTGGTCGAGTGCGCCATAGACGATCTTTTCAGCGACCGACTTCTTGCCGCTCTGCATCACCATGTTGATGAAGCGGGCGATCACCTGGCTGCCGTGCTTGGGATCGGGCAGGAGGGTACGAGTCGGGGTTTGACCTTTGCGTGACATGGATTTCTTCTCAATGATGCGGCCACACGGGCCGCTTGATACTCAAGCGCCGGAGCGCCTGTCGTGGAATGCGGGCGGATCAGCCCTTCGGGCGCTTTGCGCCGTACTTGGAACGGCTCTTGCGACGCTTGGTCACGCCGGCCGCATCGAGGCTGCCGCGCACGGTGTGGTAGCGCACGCCCGGCAGGTCCTTGACACGGCCGCCGCGGATCAGCACCACCGAGTGCTCCTGCAGGTTATGGCCTTCGCCGCCGATGTAGCTGATGACTTCGAAGCCGTTCGTCAGGCGCACCTTGGCGACCTTGCGAAGGGCCGAATTCGGCTTCTTCGGCGTGGTCGTGTAGACGCGCGTGCAGACGCCGCGACGCTGCGGGCAATTCGCGAGAGCCGGGGACGCGCTCTTGTACGTCTTCGGACTGCGCGGCTTGCGTACCAGCTGATTGACTGTTGACATGCGTTTGAACCGTGCCTGCGAGATCTTGGAAGAAGACCCGGAATGATCCGGGAAACAAAAGGCAGGCCGAATGAATTCGGCCTGCCAAGACAAAAGAGTATAACGCGCGCCTAACGCGACGGTCAACCCGCCGCGCGTCCAGCGCTCTGCTCCCTGCCCTCGAACACGAGGCGAATCCTTCGCCTCTTTTCGATGTCGTCGCATCGCCCCTGCTGGTCGCCACCCCGCCACGGGGAGGTCCGGTTCATCCGGACGCCTGCTCTCGCAGGCCTGGTCGACTCAGCCCACACGGGGCCTGGATCAGTGCGAATCGCCGTCTTCGGCGACCGCCTCGGCCACCGAACTCGTGGCCCCCAGCGTTTCGCGTTCCTGCTCGGTCAACGCGCCTGCCTTGCTGCGCCGCTGGGCGTGGTAGGCGAGACCCGTACCGGCCGGAATCAAGCGTCCGACGATAACATTTTCCTTGAGGCCCCGCAAGGTATCGCGGGTGCCACGCACGGCCGCTTCGGTCAGCACGCGCGTCGTTTCCTGGAACGAAGCCGCCGAAATGAACGACTCGGTCGCGAGCGACGCCTTGGTGATGCCGAGCAGCACCGGCAGCATTTCGGCCGGGCGTTCGTTGCGGGCCTCCGCCCGCGCGTTCTCCTCCACCAGACGCGAGCGGTCGATCTGCTCGCCACGCAGGAAGCGCGTGTCGCCCGGCTCGGCGATCTCCACCTTGCGCAGCATCTGGCGAATGATCGCCTCGATGTGCTTGTCGTTGATCTTCACGCCCTGCAGGCGGTAGACGTCCTGGATCTCCTTGACGAGGTAGGCCGCCAGCGGCTCGACGCCGAGCAGGCGCAGGATGTCGTGCGGGTTGGGCTCGCCGTCGACGATCGTTTCACCCTTCTCCACGTGCTCGCCTTCGAACACGATCACGTGACGCCACTTCGGGATGAGCTCTTCGTGCTCGTTGCCGTCCGTGTCGCGGATGATCAGGCGCTGCTTGCCCTTGGTGTCCTTGCCGAAGCTGATGATGCCCGAGCGCTCGGCGAGGATCGCCGGCTCCTTCGGCTTGCGTGCTTCGAACAGGTCGGCCACGCGCGGCAGGCCGCCGGTGATGTCGCGGGTCTTCGACGTTTCCTGCGGGATACGCGCGACGACGTCGCCGACGCCGACCTCGGAGCCATTCTGCAGCGACACGATCGCTCCCGCAGGCAGGAAGTACTGCGCGGGAATGTCCGTGCCGGGCAGGCGCAGTTCGCCGCCCTTCTTGTCGACGAGGCGCACCATCGGACGCAGGTCCTTGGCGGTGCCGCCACGGCGCTTCGGGTCGGTGACGACCGCGCTGGCGAGGCCGGTCAGTTCGTCGACCTGCTCCTGCACGGTGATGCCGTCCTGGAAGTCGATGAAGCGGACCACGCCGGCGACTTCCGACACGATCGGATGGGTGTGCGGATCCCACTTCGCGACCGTCTGGCCGGCCTTCACCGCGGCGCCGTCGCGCGCGTCGATGACCGCGCCGTACGGCACCTTGTAGCGCTCGCGCTCGCGGCCATGGTTGTCCATGACCGACAGTTCGCCCGAACGCGACACGGCGACGAGGTGGCCGGCACTGTGCGCGACCGTCTTGAGGTTGGTGAACTTCAGCGTACCGGTGGTCTTCACCTGCACGTTGTCGACCGCGGCGGCTCGCGACGCGGCGCCACCGATGTGGAACGTACGCATCGTCAGCTGCGTGCCCGGCTCGCCGATCGACTGCGCGGCGATCACGCCGACCGCTTCGCCGATGTTGACGAGGTGGCCACGCGCGAGGTCGCGGCCGTAGCACATCGCGCAGACGCCGAAGCGCGCGTCGCAGGTGATCGGCGAACGCACCAGCACCGACTGCACGCCGGCGACTTCGAGCTTCTCGACCATCGCTTCGTCGAGCAGCGTGTTGCGCGCGACGATTGGGTCCTCGTCGTTGCCCGGGGCGAACACGTCCTCGGCGACCACCCGGCCGAGCACGCGATCCTTCAGCGCCTCGACCACGTCGCCGCCTTCGACGATCGGGGCCATCGTGAGGCCGGCCTTGGTGCCGCAGTCGGTCTCGGTCACGACGACGTCCTGCGCGACGTCGACGAGGCGGCGCGTCAGGTAGCCGGAGTTCGCGGTCTTCAGCGCGGTATCCGCGAGGCCCTTTCGGGCACCGTGGGTCGAGTTGAAGTACTGCAGGACGTTGAGGCCCTCGCGGAAGTTCGCCTTGATCGGCGTCTCGATGATCGAGCCGTCCGGACGCGCCATCAGGCCGCGCATGCCGGCGAGCTGGCGGATCTGCGCCGCGCTGCCGCGCGCGCCCGAGTCGGCCATGATGAACAGCGAGTTCATCGACTTCTGCTCGACCACCTCGCCCTTCGCGTTCTTGACCTTGTCCGAGCCGATGCCGTCCATCATCGCCTTGGCGACGCGCTCGTTGGTGCGCGACCAGATGTCGACGACCTTGTTGTAGCGCTCGCCGGCGGTGACGAGGCCGGACTGGTACTGCTGCTGGATCTCGGTGACTTCCTTTTCCGCTTCCTCGAGGATGCCCTTCTTCTCGCCAGGGATCTTCATGTCGTCGATGCCGATCGACATGCCCGCGCGGGTCGCGTAGTGGAAGCCCGTGTACATGAGCTGGTCCGCGAAAACGACCGTGTCCTTCAGGCCGAGGCGGCGATAGCACTGGTTGATCAGGCGCGAGATCGCCTTCTTGGTCAACTCGATGTTGACCAGCGCGAACGGCAGCCCTTCCGGCAGGATCTCGGCGAGCAGCGCGCGACCGACAGTGGTGTCGACCAGCGACGACTTCTCGACGCGGTTGCCTTCCTCGTCGAACTCGACCTGGTGCAGGCGCACCTTGACCTTCGCGTGCAGCTCGACCGCGCGGTTGTCGTAGGCGCGGTGGACTTCGGCGACGTTCGAGAACGCCATCCCTTCGCCCTTGGCGTTTTCCAGCGCGCGCGTCATGTAGTACAGGCCGAGGACCACGTCCTGGGTCGGCACGATGATCGGCTCGCCGTTCGCCGGCGACAGGATGTTGTTGGTCGACATCATCAGCGCACGCGCTTCGAGCTGCGCCTCGAGCGACAGCGGCACGTGCACGGCCATCTGGTCGCCGTCGAAGTCCGCGTTGAACGCGGTGCAGACGAGCGGATGCAGCTGGATCGCCTTGCCTTCGATCAGCACCGGCTCGAACGCCTGGATACCGAGTCGATGCAGCGTCGGCGCGCGGTTGAGGAGCACCGGATGCTCGCGGATCACCTCTTCGAGGATGTCCCACACCTCGGCGCTCTCGCGCTCGACGAGCTTCTTCGCCGCCTTGATCGTGGTGGCGAGGCCGCGGCGCTGCAGCTTGGAGAAGATGAAGGGCTTGAACAGCTCGAGCGCCATCTTCTTCGGCAGGCCGCACTGGTGCAGCTTGAGCGTCGGGCCGACCACGATGACCGAACGGCCGGAGTAGTCCACGCGCTTGCCGAGCAGGTTCTGGCGGAAACGGCCCTGCTTGCCCTTGATCATGTCGGCGAGCGACTTCAGCGGGCGCTTGTTCGTGCCCGTGATGGCGCGGCCACGACGGCCGTTGTCCATCAGCGCGTCGACCGCTTCCTGCAGCATGCGCTTCTCGTTGCGCACGATGATGTCGGGCGCGTTGAGCTCGAGCAGGCGCTTGAGGCGGTTGTTGCGGTTGATGACGCGGCGGTACAGGTCGTTGAGGTCCGACGTCGCGAAACGGCCGCCGTCGAGCGGCACCAGCGGGCGCAGGTCGGGCGGCAGCACCGGCAGCACGGTCAGCACCATGAACTCCGGTCGGTTGCCGGACTCGAGGAACGCCTCGACCAGCTTGATGCGCTTGCTGAGGCGCTTGAGCTTGGTTTCCGAGTTCGTCGAGGCGATTTCCTCGCGCAGCTTGATCAGTTCCTGGTTGAGGTCGATCGTCTTGAGCAGCTCGTAGACGGCTTCGGCGCCCATGCGCGCGTCGAACTCGTCGCCGTGCTCCTCGACCGACTGCAGGTACTGCTCTTCGTTGAGCAGCTGGCCGCGCTCGAGCGCGGTCAGGCCCGGGTCGACCACGACGTAGGCTTCGAAGTAGAGGATGCGCTCGATGTCGCGCAGCGTCATGTCCAGCATGAGGCCGATGCGCGACGGCAGCGACTTCAGGAACCAGATGTGCGCGGTCGGCGAGGCGAGCTCGATGTGGCCCATGCGCTCGCGGCGCACCTTGGCCAGCGTCACTTCCGTCCCGCATTTCTCGCAGACGACGCCGCGGTGCTTCATGCGCTTGTACTTGCCGCACAGGCACTCGTAGTCCTTGATCGGACCGAAGATCGCCGCGCAGAACAGGCCGTCACGCTCGGGCTTGAACGTGCGGTAGTTGATCGTCTCGGGCTTCTTCACCTCGCCGAACGACCACGAGCGGATCAGGTCGGGCGAAGCCAGCGCGATCTTGATCGAATCGAAATCGAGCGACTGGCGCTGCTGGTTGAAGAGATTGAGCAGGTCTTTCATGTGGATCTCCGGGAATCGGGAATTGGGAATCGGGAATCGTTGGATGCGGGGAACCGGGTCCATGCGGGATCGTCGAAGCTTCTCGACGATTCCCTATTCCCGATTCCCCATTCCCGCTTCACCTTTCTTCCAGCTCCATGTTGATCGCCAGCGAGCGGATTTCCTTCACGAGCACGTTGAAGGATTCCGGCATGCCAGCGACCATCTCGTGGTCGCCATCGACGATGTTCTTGTACATCTGGTTGCGGCCGGAGACGTCGTCGGACTTCACCGTCAGCATTTCCTGCAGCGTGTACGCCGCGCCGTAGGCCTCGAGCGCCCAGACTTCCATCTCGCCGAAACGCTGGCCGCCGAACTGCGCCTTGCCGCCCAGCGGCTGCTGGGTGACGAGCGAGTACGGACCGGTCGAGCGCGCGTGCATCTTGTCGTCGACGAGGTGGTTCAGCTTGAGCATGTGCATGTAGCCGACCGTGACCGGGCGATCGAAAGCCTCGCCGGTGCGGCCGTCGTACAGCGTGGTCTGGCCCGATTCGGGCAGGTCCGCGAGCTTGAGCATCGCCTTGATCTCTTCCTCGAACGCACCGTCGAACACCGGCGTCGCCATCGGCACGCCATCGGTGAGGTTCTGCGCGAGGGCGAGCAGTTCCTCGTCGGTGAGCGACTTCAGGTTGACGTGGTGGCCGGCCGCGGCTTCCTTGCTCGCGTTCGAGTTGTAGACCTCGTCGAGGAACTTGCGCAGGTCCGCGACCTTCGCCTGTGCCTTGAGCATGCGATCGATCTTCTCGCCGAGCCCCTTCGCCGCCCAGCCGAGGTGCACCTCGAGGATCTGGCCGATGTTCATTCGCGACGGCACGCCGAGCGGGTTCAACACGATGTCGACCGGACGGCCGTCCTTCGCGTACGGCATGTCCTCGACCGGCACGATCATCGACACGACGCCCTTGTTGCCGTGGCGGCCGGCCATCTTGTCGCCCGGCTGGATGCGGCGCTTCACGGCCAGGTAGACCTTGACCATCTTGAGCACGCCCGGGGCGAGGTCGTCACCGGCGGTGATCTTCGCCTGCTTCGCCTTGAAGCGCTGCTCGAACTCCTCCTTGTGGCGCTTGACCTGCTCCTGCGCGCGCTCGAGGAACTCGGCCGCGTCCTCGTCCTTCATGCGGATCGCGAACCACTCGTCCTTCTTGAGGCCATCGAGGTACTCGTCGGTGATCTCGGCGCCCTTCTTGAGCGAACCGGGGCCACCGTTGGCGACCTTGCCGACGAGCGCCGCGCGCAGGCGGTTGTAGATCGCGCCTTCGAGGATGCGGAACTGGTCGTCGAAGTCCTTCTTGATGCGCTTGATCTCCATCTCTTCGATCTGGCGCGCACGCTTGTCCTTCTCGATGCCGTCCCGGGTGAACACGGTGACGTCGATGACGGTACCGTCCATGCCCGGCGGCACGCGCAGCGAGCTGTCCTTAACGTCGGAGGCCTTCTCGCCGAAGATCGCGCGCAGCAGCTTCTCTTCCGGCGTCAGCTGCGACTCGCCCTTTGGCGTGACCTTGCCGACGAGGATGTCGCCCGCCTTGACCTCGGCGCCGATGTAGACGACGCCCGACTCGTCCAGGCGCGCAAGCGCCTGCTCGCCGACGTTCGGGATGTCGGCCGAGATTTCCTCCGGGCCGAGCTTGGTGTCGCGCGCGACGCAGGTGAGCTCCTCGATGTGGATCGTCGTGTAGCGATCCTCCTCGACCACGCGCTCGGAGAGCAGGATCGAGTCCTCGAAGTTGTAGCCGTTCCACGGCATGAACGCGACCAGCATGTTCTGGCCGAGCGCGAGCTCGCCGAGGTCGGTCGACGAACCGTCGGCCAGAACGTCGCCGCGCTCGACGCGGTCGCCCACGTTGACCAGCGGGCGCTGGTTGAGGTTCGTGTTCTGGTTGGAACGCGTGTACTTGGTCAGCGTGTAGATGTCGACGCCGGCGTCGTTCTCGCCGATCTCGTCCTCATTCACGCGCACGACGATGCGGCCCGCGTCGACCTGGTCGATCACGCCGGCGCGCTTGGCGGCGACGGTGACGCCGGAGTCGCGCGCCACCGCGCGCTCGATGCCGGTGCCGACCAGCGGCGTCTGCGAGCGCAGCGTCGGCACGGCCTGGCGCTGCATGTTCGCGCCCATCAGCGCGCGGTTCGCGTCGTCGTGCTCGAGGAACGGGACCAGCGCCGCCGCGACCGACACGGTCTGCATCGGCGACACGTCCATGTAGTTGATCTCGCTCGCCGGGCGCAGCTCCGATTCGCCGCGGAAGCGGCAAGAGACGAAGTCTTCGACGAACGTGCCATCCTTGTTGAGCGGCGAGTTCGCCTGCGCAATCACGTATTCGCCTTCGTCGATCGCCGACAGGTACTCGACCTGATTGGTGATCTTGCCGTTGTTGACCTTGCGGTACGGGGTCTCGAGGAAGCCGTAGTCGTTGGTGCGCGCGTACACGGCGAGCGAGTTGATCAGGCCGATGTTCGGGCCTTCCGGCGTCTCGATCGTGCAGACGCGGCCGTAATGCGTCGGGTGCACGTCGCGCACCTCGAAGCCGGCGCGCTCGCGCGTGAGGCCGCCCGGGCCGAGCGCCGAGACGCGGCGCTTGTGCGTCACTTCCGACAGCGGGTTGTTCTGGTCCATGAACTGCGACAGCTGCGAGGAGCCGAAGAACTCCTTCACCGCGGCCGCGACCGGCTTGGCGTTGATGAGGTCCTGCGGCGTGAGGCCGTCGGCCTCGGCCAGCGACAGGCGCTCCTTCACCGCGCGCTCGACGCGCACGAGGCCAATGCGGAACACGTTCTCGGCCATCTCGCCGACCGAGCGCACGCGACGGTTGCCGAGGTGGTCGATGTCGTCGACGATGCCGCGGCCGTTGCGGATCTCGATCAGCACCTTGATCACGTCGAGGATGTCGGAGCCCGCGCCGAATTCCTTCACCAGCGCCTTCGACAGCTCGTCGCTACGCTCGCCGAAATACTTGCCGTCGTAGAGGATGCCCGGGCCCCTGTCGTCCTTGCGTCCGACGCGGCGGTTGAACTTCATGCGGCCGACGCGATCGAGGTCATAGCGCTCGGCCGAGAAGAACAGGTTCTGGAACAGGTTCTGCGCCGCATCCTTGGTCGGCGGCTCGCCCGGACGCATCATGCGGTAGATCTCGACGAGCGCCTCGAGCGGCGTCTTCGACGGATCGATACGCAGGGTCTTGGAGATGTAGTCGCCGCGGTCGAGGTCGTTGACCCACAGCGTGGCGATCTTGTCGACGCCCGCCTTGCGGAACGCCTCGAGGTGCGCGTCATTGAGCTCGTCGTTGGCCGACGCGAGCAGCTCGCCGGTCTTGGTGTCCACGACGTCGTGGGCGAGGATGCGGCCGATGAGGTATTCGTCGGGCACCTCGAGCGACTTGATCGAGGCCTTCTCGAGCTGCTTGACGTGGCGCGCGGTGATGCGCTTGCCCGCCTCGACGATGACGCTGTCGTCGACGCGCAGGTCGAAGTTGAGCGTTTCGCCGCGCAGGCGCTCGGCGACGAGGTCCAGCCTGGCGCCGTCCTTCTTGCCGAGGTGGAACACGTTGTGCTCGAAGAAGATGGCGAGCATCTCTTCGTTGGTGTAGCCGAGCGCGCGCAGCAGTACCGTCACCGGCAGCTTGCGGCGACGGTCGATGCGGGTGAACAGCGCGTCCTTCGGATCGAACTCGAAGTCGAGCCACGAGCCACGGTAGGGAATCACGCGGGCGCTGTAGAGCAGCTTGCCCGAGCTGTGCGTCTTGCCGCGGTCGTGGTCGAAGAACACGCCCGGCGAACGGTGCAGCTGCGAGACGATGACGCGCTCGGTACCGTTGACGATGAAGGTGCCGGTGTCGGTCATGAGCGGCAGTTCGCCCATGTACACCTCCTGCTCCTTCACGTACTTGATCGCCTTGTTCGACGACTCCTTGTCGTAGATCACCAGGCGCACGGTCACGCGCAGCGGCGCGCCGTAGCTCATGCCGCGCGAGCGGCATTCGCGCTCGTCGAACGGCGGCTCGCCGAGGCGGTAATTGACGTACTCGAGCGCCGCGCTACCGGAGTAGCTGGTGATCGGGAACACCGAACGCAGCGCCGCGTGCAGGCCCTTGTCCTCGCGCGCGTTCGGGTCGACCTCGGCCTGCAGGAACTCGCGGTACGAGTCGACCTGGATGGCCAGCAGGAAAGGGACACCGAGCACCGGCGGACGCTTGCCGAAATCCTTGCGGATACGCTTCTTTTCGGTGAAGGAGTAGGTCGTCTGGGTCATGAGGGGCACACCTCGTACAGCGCGCGACGGCGGCACGTCGCTGGAAGAAAACCGGCGGGTAAACGGACATCGGAAATGGCGCGGGGAACCCCCTCATATGAGGACTCCATCGCAATTTCCCATGCCCGCTTCGGCGTCGCCGCAACGGGCAAAGCCCGGGAGCTTTCGCCCCCAGGCTTCGGGTTCGTCATTCCGGCGGAGGCCGGAATCCAGTCTTTGCTTTTCGTCTTCCTGTACTCATCAAGAGCTGGACCCCGGATCAACGCACGTCCTGTGCCGTCCGGGGTGACGCCATCCTGGCGTCACTTGACTTCGACGGTGGCGCCGGCAGCCTCGAGATCCTTCTTGAACTTCGCGGCGTCGTCCTTCGAGACGCCTTCCTTCAGGACGCCGCCGGCCTCGGTGAGGTCCTTGGCTTCCTTCAGGCCGAGGCCCGTGATCGCGCGGACGGCCTTGATCACGTCGACCTTCTTGTCACCCGCGCTCTTCAGCACGACGGTGAATTCGGTCTGCTCTTCGGCCGGAGCGGCGGCGGCGGCAGCCGGGCCAGCGACGGCGACCGGAGCGGCGGCGGAGACGCCGAACTTCTCTTCGATCGCCTTGACCAGCTCCATGACTTCCATGAGGGTCTTCGAGGCGACGGCTTCGACGATTTGTTCGTTGGAAAGGGACATTGATGGTTACCTCGGTGAATATTCTGGAATGGGTTCAGCGTGGGGCGGCGGAAAGGCTCAGGCCGTTTCGGCCGGAGCGGCTTCGCCGCCGCCCTGCTTGTCGGCGACCGCCTTGACGGCGCGCGCGAACATGGCTGCCGGTTCGGCGAGTGCACGCGCCAGCATGCCGAGCGCCTGCTCGAGGGTCGGCAGCGAAGCGAGCACGTCGACGTGGCTGGCCGGATACATCTGGCCACCCATCGCGACGACCTTCGCCTTCAGCTTGTCGTTGCTCTTGGAGAATTCCTTGATCAGGCGACCGGCTGCACCCGGCTCCTCTTTCGAGAAGGCGTACAGCAGCGGACCGACCAGCGAATCCTTGACGCACTCGTACTCGGTACCGGCGACGGCGCGCGAGGCGAGCGTGTTCTTCGCAACCTTGAGGAACACGCCCGTTTCGCGGGCCTTCTTGCGCATCGCGGTCATCTGCTCGACCGTGGTGCCCGCGTATTCGACGGCAACGAGGGAGTGGGCCTTGGCGGCGACCTCTGCCAGTTCGGCGACAACTTCTTTCTTCTGGGACAGATTGAGAGCCATTAGCACTCCTCCAATTGAACTCCGCGCACGGCTCGCGCCGCTTGCGGTCCTGAACGGCATCCTTCCTGGACGCCGGGGATGCGGGAAGCATCCCGGTGGTGGCCCGTTCCGACTGGTCTGCCCAGAGGCGTTGAACCAGATTTCCACGAGGCGACACCATCTACGCAGGCTGGGCTTTTGAGGCCTCGCCGGCAGGATCGGGACGATCCCTGCACTTCTCGCATCCCTGCGTCCCGATCGCGCCGTCACGGCCGCCTGCGGTCTTTGACGGCTCCCGCTCGCGCGGTCGCCCTCAAAATTTTCGATACAGCCCGGCGATCCCCCGGATCGCCGTCACGCCCTGCCGCCAGCGGCAGGCGAACCGGCGCGAACCACCGCGCCGGCCCTCATTTCTCGATCAGGCGACGACCGACGACGGATCGACGGGGACGCCGACGCCCATCGTGCTGGAGATCGACACCTTCTGCAGGTACTGGCCCTTCGCCGTCGCCGGCTTGGCCTTCTGCAGGTCGGCGAGCAGCGCGCTCAGGTTGTCCTTCAGTGCGCTCGCCTCGAACGAGGCCTTGCCGATCGAGCAGTGCACGATGCCGGCCTTGTCGTTGCGGAACTTGACCTGGCCCGCCTTCGCGTTCTTCACCGCGGTGACGACATCGGCCGCGACCGAGCCGTCCTTCGGGTTCGGCATGAGGCCACGCGGGCCGAGCAGCTGGCCGAGCTTGCCGACCACGCGCATCGCATCCGGCGTCGCGATCACGCGACCGAAGTCGAGGTCACCGCCCTGCATGCGCTCGGCGAGGTCTTCCATGCCGACCGCGTCGGCGCCGGCGGCCTTCGCCGCTTCCGCCTTCTCGCCCGGCGGGCAGAACACCGCCACCTTGACCGTCTTGCCCGTGCCGTGCGGCAGCATCACCGAACCGCGAACGCCCTGGTCGGACTTCTTCGCGTCGATGCCGAGTCGGACCGCTACGTCGACCGACTCCGGGAACTTCGCCTTGGCGCCGTCCTTGACGATCTGCAGGGCTTCGTCGATCGAGTAGACCTTGCCCGGGGTGACCTTCGCGCTGAGCGCCTTGTAACGCTTGCTGATCTTCGTGCTCATGTTCAGATCTCCGCCACCAGGCCCATGCTGCGCGCGCTGCCCGCGATCGTGCGGACGGCGGCATCGAGATCGGCCGCGGTCAGGTCGGGCTCCTTCGCCTTCGCGATGTCCTCGAGCTGCTTGCGGGTGACCTTGCCCACCTTCTCGGTGTTCGGACGCTTCGAACCGGACGTGATGCCTGCCGCCTTCTTGAGCAGGATCGTCGCCGGCGGGGTCTTCGTGATGAATGTGAACGTGCGATCTGAGTACGCGGTGATCACGACCGGAATCGGCAGGCCCGGCTCGAGCTTCTGCGTGGCGGCGTTGAACGCCTTGCAGAATTCCATGATGTTCAGGCCGCGCTGGCCGAGGGCGGGGCCCACCGGCGGCGAGGGGTTGGCCTGACCGGCCTTCACCTGCAATTTGATGTAACCGACGACTTTCTTTGCCATTGCTCTTCTCCGGGTGCAAGCGCCTGACGATTCAGGCTCCCCATCGCGCCGGGAATTTCACGTGTCCCGGCTTCACGCTTGTGAATCTCGCATGCGCCAACGGCCGCACGAGGCGGCCGGTCGCAGTCCCGGCCAGGCAGGGAGCCGGAAAGTATAGCAGGTTTCGAGCGTCCGTCGGCAGCGACGCTCAGGCCTTTTCGACCTGGCCGAATTCCAGCTCGACCGGCGTCGACCGGCCGAAAATCAGCACCGCAACGCGCAGGCGGCTCTTCTCGTAGTTGACTTCCTCGACCACGCCATTGAAGTCGTTGAACGGACCTTCGATGACGCGCACCATCTCGCCCGGCTCGAACAGCACCTTCGGGCGCGGCTTCTCGGCGCCTTCCTGCACGCGCTGCAGGATGCCTTCCGCCTCGGAATCCTTGATCGGCAACGGACGGTCGGCGGTACCGCCGATGAAGCCCATCACCTTCGGTGTCTCCTTGACGAGGTGCCAGGATTCGTCGTCGATCTTCAGCGCCTTGCCTTCGTCGTGCGTCTCGATCTGCACGAGCACGTAGCCGGGGAAGAACTTGCGCTCGCTACGGCGCTTCTGGCCGCCGCGCATCTCGATGACTTCCTCGGTCGGCACCAGCACTTCGCCGAACTTCTCCTGCATGCCGGCGCGCGCGACGCGCTCCTTCAAGGAGCGGGCGACCGTATGCTCGAAGCCCGAGTAGGCGTGCACGACGTACCAACGCTTGCTCATGCCGGCACCTCAGCGCCCGATCTTCAGCAGGTGGTCGAGGACCGCCCACTTCAGCAGCAGGTCGATCAGGCCGAGCAGGAGGCTCAGGATGATCACGACGACGACGATGACCAGCGTGGTGCGCAGGGTCTCGTCCATCGTCGGCCACACGACCTTGCGCAGTTCGAACTGCGACTCGGTGATGTATTCACGCACCGTGCGGCCGACGCCGGTGAACGCGCCGACCGCCGCGGCGGCGATCACGCCGACCGCGAGCATGCCCAGGCGCGCCCAGCCGTTCCAGTCCGCGAAGTAGTAGTACGCGACCAGACCCGCGACGAGCAGCGCGCCGGCAAGCACGAGCTTCACGACGTCGAGCGCATTCGATGCGCCCGCTTTTTCGACCTTGGCGTTCATATCTCGTGGCGACTTCCCGGTGCTGTGGTCGCGCTTGCGCGCCTATCAGCGGGTCCCCGCCTGTTTCCTCGTCGTCGTATGGCACGCCAGGAGGGACTCGAACCCCCAACCTGCGGTTTTGGAGACCGCTGCTCTGCCAATTGAGCTACTGGCGTAGGCTTTTGCGATCTTCCCTGATCGCAAGGAACAGACCAGCATCCATGCTGGACATCTCACGAACAGCGATTCCGATGCGGCGACTCGTCGATTCGCTTCCGGCGAGCCGCCAACCCGGCGTTGGTTCTTACTGGATGATCTTCGCCACCACGCCCGCGCCGACCGTACGGCCGCCTTCGCGGATCGCGAAGCGCAGGCCCTCGTCCATCGCGATCGGCGCGATCAGCGTCACGACCATCTTCACGTTGTCGCCCGGCATGACCATTTCCACGCCTTCCGGCAGCTCGCACGCACCCGTCACGTCCGTCGTGCGGAAGTAGAACTGCGGGCGGTAGCCCTTGAAGAACGGCGTGTGGCGACCGCCCTCGTCCTTCGACAGTACGTACACTTCCGCCTCGAACTTCGTGTGCGGCGTGATCGAACCCGGCTTCGCCAGCACCTGGCCGCGCTCCACTTCGTCACGCTTCGTGCCGCGCAGCAGCAGGCCCGCGTTGTCGCCCGCCTGGCCCTGGTCCAGCAGCTTGCGGAACATCTCCACGCCCGTCACCGTCGTCTTCTGCGTCGGACGGATGCCCACGATCTCGATTTCGTCGCCCACCTTGATCACGCCGCGCTCGATGCGGCCCGTCACCACCGTGCCGCGGCCCGAGATCGAGAACACGTCCTCGACCGGCATCAGGAACGGCTTGTCGATGTCACGCTGCGGCTCCGGAATCCACGCGTCCAGCGCTTCCACCAGCTTGATGATCGCCGGCACGCCGATTTCGCTCTGGTCACCTTCCAGCGCCTTCAGCGCCGAACCCTTCACGATCGGCGTGTCGTCGCCCGGGAAGTTGTACTTCGACAGCAGCTCGCGGACCTCCATCTCGACCAGCTCCAGCAGCTCCGCGTCGTCGACCATGTCCGCCTTGTTCAGGAACACCACGATGTACGGCACGCCCACCTGGCGCGCCAGCAGGATGTGCTCGCGCGTCTGCGGCATCGGGCCGTCCGCCGCCGAACACACCAGGATCGCGCCGTCCATCTGCGCCGCACCCGTGATCATGTTCTTCACGTAGTCCGCGTGACCCGGGCAGTCCACGTGCGCGTAGTGCCGCGTCGGGCTCTCGTATTCCACGTGCGCCGTCGAAATCGTGATGCCGCGCGCCTTCTCTTCCGGCGCCGCGTCGATCTGGTCGTACGCCTTGAACTCGCCACCGAAGCGCTCCGCGCCGATCTTCGTCAGCGCCGCCGTCAGCGTCGTCTTGCCGTGGTCAACGTGGCCGATCGTGCCCACGTTCACGTGCGGCTTCTTGCGCTCGAATTTTTCCTTGGACATGGCGAAAACCCCGATCTGGTGTAAACGACTGATTGGATGGCGTGGCGAAACCGACCGCTTGGATGGTGCTCACGAATGGAATCGAACCATCGACCTCCTCCTTACCAAGGAGGTGCTCTACCGACTGAGCTACGTGAGCATGTACTTCGGCGGCCCTCCATGACCGCTTGGAACGGACCGACATCCAGTCGGACCTTCGAACGACATCATGCCCGTCTGCGACGCTTCGAAGCCGCCTGCTTCGAAAGCTGGAGCGCAATGGAGCGGGAGACGGGAATCGAACCCGCGCTAGTAGCTTGGAAGGCTACAGTTCTACCATTGAACTACTCCCGCGCCGGACGAACCTGCTTGGGTATTGCGCCGGCGTTGCCACCGCCGGTTTGTTTCCATGGCGGCCGTCCCGGGCCGGTGGCTGCATCCCACCTCGCGATTCCGTTCGCCGTTTTCCTGCAAGCCGAATCCGCTCCGGCGGATTCGTCGAACCGGTCGTACCCGGGTGGTTCGATCCATCCCGGCAACCGCTTCGCACTCGATCGATGGTGGAGGGAGGTGGATTCGAACCACCGAAGGCGTAAGCCAGCAGATTTACAGTCTGCCCCCGTTGGCCGCTTGGGTATCCCTCCGTTCACGGAGCCGCGCATTTTCCTTGCATGGGGCTGCCAGTGTCAAGGCGCTTGGACACCGAAAGAGCGGGCGCCGCGCGAATCCGTCGAGCGCGGGCCGGCTCAGGGGGCGGCTGCCGGACGAAATCGCGAAACTTCGGCTTCCATCGACTTGGACAACGCGATCAGGCGCTGCGCGTAGTCGGCGAGCCGCCGATCCTCCTCGCTGGTCGGCTGCCAGGCCGGCACCGGGGCCGGCTTGCCGTCCGGCGCATCGAGCGCGACGAAGATGATCACGCAACTCGTCGCGACGCGTTCCGCGGCGGTCTTGAGGTCGCGCGCAATGACGTCGACCGCGAAATGCATGCTCGAGGTGCCGGTATGGATGAGCTTGCAACGGACCGTGACGAGGTCGCCGATGAGAATCGGCTGGACGAACTGGATGCCGCCGACCGCGACGGTCACGCAATAACGCCCACTCCAGCCGACCGCCGCGGCGTAACCGGCCTGGTCGATCCATTTCATGACCATCCCGCCGTGCACCTTGCCGCCGAAATTGACGTCCCCGGGTTCGGTCAGGAACCTGAATTCCACTTCGCGCTGCTGGCCCGGCATCGGCGTCTCCCCTCGCAATCCCGTTAGCCTACCGCCCCGCTGCGCGCTTGTGTGACCGGCGTCGCGCAAGGCGGTGCCGCCGATCCCTAAGCTGGACCGCAATCGCGGCGATCAGGGGAGCGACGATGCGCACGACGGTCTGGCTGGGTCTGGCCCTGGCACTCGCCGGCAACGCCGGCGCGAACGAAGTCACGATCAAGAACGATTCCCTCACCGACTTCGGCGGCGCCGCGATCATCTGGGGCTTCGTCAGCGGGGAGATGGCCGGCTCGTGGCTGACCAGCCCGTGCGACGGCAACCTCGTCGCGGTGCAGATCTTCTGGCGTTCGCCGAGCGGCACGAGCGCCGACGTGATCGGCAGTGCGATCCACATCTATCGCAGCGGCACATTCCCCAATCCCGGCATCGAGGCGCAGACAGTCGGCGGGCCGGTCCTGCAGGACAACGCGCTCAACGAGTGGCGCTACCTCGACGAGAACAACTCGATTCCACTGGTCGTGCCGGTCACGATGAACGAAACGGTGGTGGTGGCGCTCGAGTTCGCCGATCCCCCGGTGGCCGGGACGGATCCCAGCGTCGTGCGCGACACCGACGGCAACACCCCCGGACACAATACGATCTATGCGGACATCGGTTCGTCGTTCGTATGGTTCGACAGTGCGACGCTGGGGGTCACCGGCGA
This sequence comes from Dokdonella fugitiva, assembly GCF_004342425.1. Lineage (GTDB taxonomy): Bacteria > Pseudomonadota > Gammaproteobacteria > Xanthomonadales > Rhodanobacteraceae > Dokdonella_A > Dokdonella_A fugitiva. The sequence goes on from NZ_SLWQ01000002.1 coordinate 397,970, forward strand.
CTGGGTCATCCGCGCCGTCGTCAATTGCACGACCGTCTCCACCGATGCGGACGTCTCGGTCAGCATGAGCGCGACGCCGGACGCGTATACCGCGGGCAGCGCGCTGCAATACACGATCGTCGTCGCCAACGCGGGGCCCGCGTCCTCGCCGAACACGACCCTCGTCGACACCTTCCCGGCCGCGCTGCAGGCACCCGCCTGGACCTGCACGGGCAGTGGCGGCGCGACCTGCCCCGCGGACAGCAGCGGCCACATCATCGGCCAGGCCGCACTGCCGGCCGGCAGCCATATCACGTTTACCGTCGATGGCACCGTCGCGCCGGGCACGACGGGCACCCTGACCAATTCGATGACCGCGGTCGTCAATGCACCGGCGACCGACCCCGCCGGCACGAACAACACCGCGACCCTCGACCTCGAGGCCGCCGTCAGCGACGTGATCTTCGCCAATGGTTTCGACGGCCCGCCCTTGCTCGTGCGTCCGCTGCCCGCCCGCGCGACGGGCCGGCCACGGCGTTAGCGCGCCGCGCGGCGCGTGAAGGTGATCGTGCCGAGCGGCACTTCCTTGCCGCTCCTGGGGCCGATCGCGGTCATCGTCAGCACGCGCGTGCCGCCGCGGAACTCCTCGGTCATGCGGTATTTCGCCGGCGGGTGCGGCTCGGGCTGGCGCAGTTCCGCCGTCCACGTCATCGTCTTCGAAGCGGCATCCCACACGCCTTCGTCGAGCCGGATGTAGTCCGTGTTGCTGTCGACCCAGATGCCGACGTAGCGCTGCTTCCTCGGGTCGTAGCCCCAGGTGCCGTGGCCGCCGTATTTCGCGTCGACCTCGAAATCGTTGCGGATCCAGCGCTTGCCGGTCACGAACGTATTGGTCTGCACGCCGGTCGCGCGCGTCGGCTTTTCACCCGGCTTGGCCGGCGGGAATTCGATCACCGCGTCCCAGACGCCCTCTTCGAGCGCGAGCACGTCGAGTTCGGGGGCGCTGGCCGGCGCGGGTTCCGCTGCCCGCGCGCCGGCGGCGGCGAGCATCAAGGTGACAGCAAGGACGATGCGCATGGATTCTCCGACAGCAGCCGCGGATGCGGCGCTCGTCCAGGAGAACGCGATCGGGCGCCGGAACCTATCAGGCCCGCCGCCGGCGCACGATGCATGCGCCGGACGATCGCCGGTCAGACGTTGAAGCGGAAGTGCAGCACGTCGCCTTCCTGCACGACGTACTCCTTGCCCTCGAGGCGCAGGCGGCCCGCATCGCGCGCACCGGCTTCGCCCTTGTACTTGATGTAGTCGTCGTAGGCGATCGTTTCGGCGCGGATGAAGCCGCGTTCGAAGTCCGTGTGGATCACCCCGGCGGCCTGCGGCGCGGTCGCGCCCTTCTTCACCTGCCAGGCGCGCACTTCCTTCTCGCCGGCGGTGAAGTAGGTCTGCAGGCCGAGCAGCTTGTAGCCGGCGCGGATCACGCGGTTGAGGCCGGGCTCGTCGAGGCCGAGGTCCTTGAGGAATTCGTCGCGGTCGGCGTCCTCGAGCTGCGCCATCTCCTCCTCGATCGCGGCGCACACCGGCACGACCTCGGCGCCTTCCGCGGCCGCGCGCTCGCGCACGCGGTCGAGGTGCGGGTTGTTCTCGAATCCGTCCTCGCGCACGTTGGCTATGTACATGAGCGGCTTGAGCGTGAGCAGGAACAGGTCGCGCACGAGCGCGCGTTCCTCCGCATCGAGGCCGAGACTGCGCGCGACGCGGCCTTCGTTGAGGCCGGCGGCGAGCTTCTGCAACACCGGCCGCTTCGCCAGCGCTTCCTTGTCGTTCGCCTTCGCCGCGCGCTCGACGCGGTTGAGCGCCTTGTCGACCGACTCGAGGTCGGCGAGCGCGAGTTCGGTGTCGATCGTCTCGATGTCGGCAATCGGGTCGACCTTGTTGGCGACGTGCACGATGTCCGGGTGCTCGAAGCAGCGCACGACGTGCGCGATCGCGTCGACTTCGCGGATGTGCGCGAGGAACTTGTTGCCGAGCCCTTCGCCCTTCGACGCGCCCGCGACGAGCCCGGCGATGTCGACGAACTCGATCGAGGTCGGGATGATCTTCAGCGGCTTGGCGATGCCGGCGAGCGCGGCGAGGCGCGGATCGGGCACCGGCACGACGCCCACGTTCGGCTCGATCGTGCAGAACGGGAAGTTCGCCGCGGCGATACCCGCCTTGGTCAGCGCGTTGAACAGGGTCGACTTGCCGACGTTCGGCAGGCCGACGATGCCGCATTTGATGCCCATGGACGCGTAATTCCGTGATTGGTGATTCGTGATTGGTGATTCGGACGCATCGGACCTGGAGGGTGCAACCGGCTCGAATCACCAATCACCAATCACGAATCCCTGCCGTTGGTGTGCAACTTCTTCATCGCCGCCTCGAACTCGCCGGCCACCGCGAGCGGCAATACGTCGAGCGAGCGCGCGATCGCGTCGAGCATGAGGTCCTCGTCGACCTTCGACGGCCGGCCCAGTACCCAGCCGCTGACGCGGTCTTTGTGGCCCGGATGGCCGATGCCGATCCTGAGCCGGTGGAACCTGCCATGGCCGATGTGCGCGAACAGGTCGCGCAGGCCGTTCTGGCCACCGTGGCCGCCGTCGAACTTGAGGCGCGCGGTGCCCGGCGGCAGGTCCAGGTCATCGTGCACGACCAGCATCTCGTCGGGCTCGATCTTCCAGTAGCGCAGCGCCGCGCCGACCGATGCGCCGCTCGCATTCATGTAGGTGACCGGCTTGAGCATCCACAACGGCTTGCCGCCGAGTACGATCTTCGCAGTCTCGCCGCGCAGCTTCGATTCCATGCCGAAGCGCGCCGACTCGCGCCCGGCGAGCGCGTCGACGAACCAGAACCCGGCGTTGTGCCGGGTCCTCAGGTGTTCGGCCCCGGGATTGCCGAGGCCGACGATGAGGCGCAGGCCGGCCATGTGGCGGATACGCACGCACGCTGCCCGCGCGGACGCGGGCAGCGAAACGCAGCCTCGTTACTTCTTCTCGTCCTTCTTCGCCGGTGCCTTGGCCGGCGCGGCAGCGGCAGGAGCCGCGGCGGCCTCGCCCTCGGCCGGAGCCGCTTCGATCTCTTCCCTGACTTCCTTGGCGATGACGATCGCGTTGTCGTGTTCCTTGCCCAGGCGCAGCTCGGGGATCTCGACGCCCTTGGGCAGCTTGAGGTCGGACAGGTGCACGATGTCGCCGGTCTTCAGCTCGCCCAGATCGACCTCGATGTATTCCGGCAGGTCCTTCGGCAGGCACGAGACTTCGACTTCGTTGAGCTCGTGCGTGATGACGACGCCCGACGCCTTGCCGGCCGGCGACGATTCCTGGTTCAGGAAGTGCAGCGGCACGCGCAGGCGGATCGCTTCGTTCTCGTTGATGCGCTGGAAGTCGAGGTGCAGCACGATCTGCTTGAACGGATGACGCTGCATGTCGCGCAGCAGCACCTTCTGCACGTCACCGCCGAGGCTGAGGTCGAGGATCGACGAGTAGAACCATTCGTTCTGGCTCGCGTGCCAGACGTCCTTGTGCTGGATCTGGATGCTGACCGGCTTGAGTTCGCCGCCGTAAACGATCGCCGGGACGTAACCAGCGCGACGCAGGCGGCGGCTCGCACCCTTGCCCTCGTCGTTGCGCTTTTCGACGTTGATGATGTGTGTGGTTGCCATTTGTGTGTTGCCTTCTTGCAATGATGCCGCCCTGCGGCGGCGATGGCCTCTCCCGCGACCAGGAGAGGGTGAAAAAGCGGGGAATGGGGAATGGGGAATGGTAAAAGCAGGTTCGCGTCGCCTATTCCCTATTCCCTATTCCCTATTCCCTATTCCCTATTCCCTATTCCCCATTCCCGCTCTAATCCACATACAACGAACTCACCGATTCGCCGTAGGCGATGCGGCGGATCGTCTCCGCGAGCAGTTCCGCGACCGACAGCTGGCGGATGCGGTTGCAACCGCGCGCCGCGTCCGACAGCGGGATCGTGTCGGTGACGACGAGTTCGTCGAGCGCGGAGCCCTCGATGTTCCTGATCGCCGGTCCCGACAGCACCGGGTGCGTGCAGTAGGCGACGACCTTGCGCGCGCCGTTCTTCTTCAGCGCCGCCGCCGCCGCGCACAAGGTGCCCGCGGTGTCGACGATGTCGTCGACGAGTACGCAGACCTTGTCCTTGACCTCGCCGATGATGTTCATGACGGTCGCCTCGTTCGCCCGCGGACGACGCTTGTCGATGATCGCGAGGTCGGCGTCGTCGAGGCGTTTGGCCAGCGCGCGCGCGCGCACCACGCCGCCGACGTCGGGCGACACCACGATCAGGTTGTCCGCCGCGTAGTAGCGCCAGATGTCGGCGAGCAGCACCGGCGAGGCGTACACATTGTCGAGCGGGATGTCGAAGAAGCCCTGGATCTGGTCCGCGTGCAGGTCGACCGTCAGCACGCGGTCGGTGCCGACCACGCCGATCATCTGCGCCGCGACCTTCGCCGTGATCGGCACGCGTGCCGAGCGGGGCCGGCGATCCTGGCGCGCATAGCCGAGGTACGGGATCACCGCGGTCACGCTCGCCGCCGAGGCGCGCTTGAGCGCGTCGACGAGGGCGAGCAGTTCCATGAAATTGTCCGCGCTCGGCGCACAGGTCGGCTGCACGACGAACACGTCCTGCTTGCGCACGTTCTCCTCGATCTCGACCTGCACCTCGCCGTCGCTGAACCGGCCGACGAGCGCCTTGCCGAGCGGCACGTTGAGCTCGGCGCAGATGGAGGTCGCGAGCGCGCGATTGGCATTGCCGGCGAAGACCAGCAGGCCGGACGTATCCATGTTGGGATCCACGAGTCTGCTCCGCTGCGCCATGCCGGCGGACACCATGCTCGCCGGACCCTGCATTCCTTCAACCGAACCCGCGCGCGCACGCGCCACGCGGAGTGGCTGGGGCGGCAGGATTCGAACCTGCGAATGCCGGGATCAAAACCCGGTGCCTTACCGCTTGGCGACGCCCCACCATGAGCCAACTGGCATCCCGCCCTTCTGCACGAAAACCGTCGCAGCCAGGCCGCGCCGGGTTTCCACGCCGCGTCGCTCCGCGACGCGCGGCGGTGCGTCCTGCACGCCGAAAGGCCGATCTCAGGTGCCCCGCCCGTCCCAGCCGCGGCGCTGCGCGAGCAGTGGCGATTCCACCACGCCTTGCGCAGGCCACGCCCGCATTCCCGGCGGGCATTCCCTCGCGATCGCTTCCGCGGCTTCGCGCGACGGCGTGGCGACGAACACGCAACCACCGCTGCCGCTCAAGCGCGCCCTTCCGTGGCGCGCCAGCCAATCCAGCGCGGACGCGACCGCGGCATGGCGTTCGCGCACGACCGGCTCGAACACGTTGACCGTGGTGGCGCCCGAAAGAAAGAGCGGGATTGTCAGATGTGCGGCATCCCGTGTCAATTCAGGCGCCTGGAACAGCGCGGCGGTCGGCACGCTCACGCCGGGGTCGACGACGACGTACCAGCTGGGCGGCAGGTCGATCGGAACGAGGCGCTCGCCGACGCCTTCCGCCCAGGCGCTTCGACCCCGCACGAACACCGGCACGTCCGCACCGAGGCCAAGGCCGAGCGCGGCGAGACGGTCCTCGCCGAGCCCGCAACCCCAGAGCGCGTCGAGCCCGACCAGGGTGCTCGCCGCGTCGGAACTGCCGCCACCGAGCCCGCCCCCCATGGGAATGCGCTTGTCGACGGCGATGTCCGCGCCCAGCCGTGTGCCGGTCGCGTCCTGCAACGCACGCGCCGCGCGCACCACGAGGTCCTGCTCCACCGGCACCCCGGGCAGCGGGGCGACGCGGCGGATTTCGCCGTCGCCGCGCAAGCGCAGGCGCACCGTGTCGCCGCGGTCGAGCAGTTGGAACACGGTCTCCAGCAGGTGGTAGCCGTCGGCGCGGCGGCCGACGATGTGGAGGAACAGGTTCAGCTTCGCCGGCGCCGGCCATTCGCTCCAGCCGGCTGCGGCGGCCGCTGGCGCCGTCATGGCAGGGACCAGTCGCGAATCGCGAGGCGCACCTTGTAGTCACCGCGGCTCGCGAACACCTTGCTCGGCAGTGGCGGATCGTGCGTGGTGTCCCAGGCGAGGTAACGGACCTTCCAGCCGTCCTGCTCGATCTGCGCGGGCAGGCCGTCAGCGCGGAATTCGATGCGCGCCTCGCCGGGGGTACGCAGGCCACGCGCCCAGTACGGCAATTGGGCCAGGGGCACCTTCCAGCCGAGTTCGCGCTCGAGCAGCGCCGTCGCGTCGTCGCCCTCCACCGCGTGCTCACGCAGGCCTTCGAGCACGGCGTGGCCGCGCCCGCCGCTGAGCACCCAGGTCTTGCCGGTGACCGGCGCATGCACGCTGAAGCGGAAATCCTCGCCCCGCTGGCGCCACTCGAGCGAACCGCTGCCGCTGTCGCGCGCGTCGGCGACGCCGAGGCGGCCGTGCAGTGTCCAGCCGGGGGACATCGCGAGCGCAGTCTCGCGCGCGGCCTGGCGCGCGAGCGCGTCGGCATCGGCGGGCGGCGGTCGCACGCGCGGACCGGCGCACGCGGCGAGGACGAGCAAGCCGCACAGTAGCGCGAGGCGCCGCAGGACCGGCGCGCTCATTGCGTCATGCGCCGGATCGTTTCGAGCAGAGCCTTGTTCTTCGCGTCCTTCTTGCGCCCTTCGTCCCAGATGCGCCGTGCCTCGTCGTGCTGGCCCTGCGCCCACAGCACTTCGCCGAGGTGCGCGGCGATGTCCGCGTCGGGCTGCTTGGCGTAGGCGCGACGCAGTTCCTGCACCGACGCATCGAGCTGGCCGAGCCGGTAGCGCACCCAGCCGAGGCTGTCGATGATCGCCGGCTCCTCCGGCTTGAGCTTGAGCGCGCGCTCGATGAGCTCCAGCGCCTCGCGCTGGCGCGGATCGCTCGCGGAGCTGCGGTCGGCGAGCGTGTAGCCGAGTGCGTTGAGCGCCTCGGCGTCGTCGGGCCGCAGCTCGATGACGCGGCGCAGGTCGCGCTCGCCTGCAGCGAGGTCGCCCTCGTCCACCGCGAGCAGGGCGCGTGCGTAGAGCAGGCGGGCATCGTCCGGCAGGTTGGCGAGCGCGCGGTCGTAGACGGCCAGCGCATCCTTCTGGCGCTGCCGTCGCACGAGCAGCTCCGCCTCCGCGAGCCAGGCCGTACGCTGCTGCTCGCTGTCGCCCGCAGCCATTTCGACGAGCCGGTGCAACTGGTCGAGCGCCTTCGGCAGGCGGTCGAGCTGGTCGAGCACGAGCGCGACCCGCATCTGCGCATCGAAGCCGTGCTCGTCCTCGAGCGGCACCTCCCGGTACCAGCCGAGCGCCGCCTCGAGCTTGCCCGTCAATTCGGCGATCTGGCCGAGCAGGTAGAGCCGCTTGGGCGTGCGCTCCGTCTTGTCGGATTCGACCTCGCGGTAGAGCGCGGTCAACGCGGCCTTGTCGACGGCGCGCGCGGCATAGGCTGCGCGTGCCGCGTAGGTCGTGTCGTCCTGCGGCCCCGCCACGAGTGCGCGCGCGGCGGCGGCGTTGTCGCCGCTGTCGGCGAGCAGCGCGGCGTAGCCGCTGCGCAGGCGCAGGCTTTGCGGTTCGCGTTCGAGGCCCTCGGCATAGATCCTTCGCGCCATTGCCTTGTCGCCACCGTCGATCGCGAGGCGCGCGCTCCAGGCGTAGGCGTCGACGCCGTGGAAACGCGCGACCGCCGCATCGACGATGCGGCGCGCGAGCGCCTTGTCACCGAGCTTGTATGCGAGCTGGCTGAGCGCGACCTGGTTCGATTCGCTGGCCACCGCCGCCGCCGATCCCAGCAGGCCATCGAGCAGCGACAGAGCCGCGGGCTTGTCGTCGGCGTTCAGCAACAGCTGCGCGACCAGGCGCCACGACGCGTCGCCACCGCGCATCGCCAGCGCGGACAGTTCGCTGCGTGCGGCGTCCATGCGCTTCTCGCCGAGGGCGATCCACGCGCGCGCCTGTACGACGCCGGCGTCGCCGGGGGCGAGTTGCTGCCAGCGTGCGAGCGCGCGCGTCGCGAGCGGCCAGTCCTTCTGCGACAGCGAGAGGCGGGTCGCTTCCTCCGACAGCGCCGGATCATCCGACAGCAGTGCCGCATCGGCGAACCCGCGCGCCGCCGCGGCGAGGTCGTTGTCCTGCAATGCGAACTGCGCCGTCAGCAGTTTCAGCATGAGGTCGTGCTCGGGAGCGACCGGCGCCACCGACCCAGTCGCGGGCAGGGGTGCGACAGCATGCCGCGGCGGCGGCGCCGCGCACGCCGCGAGCCCGGCGCACAGCATGAAAGGAAGCGCCGCGCGCAGCGCGGGAAGTCGATCGATGGACATCGTGAATCGCATGCAAAGCCTTGTCTTGCTTGATATCGCGGTAACGCGCCCGCACAATTCGCGGCGCGCCAACGCGGCGCAGGCCGCACCGGGTTAGCTTAGCCGATCCTGGCGCCTCGTTCGGGACGCAGACGACCCTTTCCGAGGCGGAAACCGCGAACCCTTCGACCCTTCCACCATGGCGCTGATTGCCCTCGGACTCAACCACCTGACCGCGCCGGTCGCCCTGCGCGAACGCGTCGCCTTCCCGCCGGAAGCGACCGCAGGCGCCCTGGCCGGACTCGCGGCGGAACCGGGCGTGCGCGAAGCGGCGATCCTGTCCACCTGCAATCGCACCGAGCTCTATTGCACGGTCGAACCCGGTGCCGAGCACGTACCGGCCGGCTGGCTGCACCGCCACCGTGAGTTGACCAGCGCTCGCGTGGACGAGTTCCTTTACCGGCACCATGACGCGGACGCGGTGCGCCACCTGTTCCGCGTCGCGACCGGGCTCGAGTCGATGGTGCTCGGCGAACCGCAGATCCTCGGCCAGGTCAAGGACGCGTATGCGTATGCGCGCGACGCGCACACGCTCAAGGCACCGCTCGAGCGCCTGTTCCAGAACACCTTCGCGGTCGCCAAGCGCGTGCGCTCGGACACGCGCATCGGCGCGAACCCGGTATCGGTCGCGTTCACCGCCGTGCGCCTCGCCGAACGCGTGTTCGCCGACCTCGGCGAGGCCTGCGTGCTGCTGATCGGCGCGGGCGAGACGGTCGAGCTCGCCGCGCGCCACCTCGTCGAAGCCAAGGCGCGTCGCCTGATCGTCGCCAATCGCACGCTCGACAACGCGCAGGCACTCGCGACGCGCTTCGGCGGCTACGCGATCTCGCTGTCGGACATCGAGAAGCATCTGGCCGAAGCCGACGTCGTGATCGCTTCGACCGCGAGCCGCGAACCGGTGCTGCTGCGCGACCAGGTCGCCGCGGCGATCGCGGCGCGCAAGCGCAAGCCGATGTTCATCGTCGACATCGCCGTGCCGCGCGACGTCGAGCCGAGCACGGCCGAGATCGAGGACGTGTACCTCTACACGATCGACGACCTGCGCGAGATCATCGACGACAACCTGCGTTCGCGGCGCGAGGCCGCGCGCGAGGCCGAGGCGATGATCGAACTGTCGGTCGAGCACTTCATGGGCTGGTGGCGCGCGCTCGACGCGCGCAATCCCGTCGTCGACCTGCGCCGCGTCGCCGAAGCGAACCGCGACGAAACGCTGGCGAAGGCACAGGCGCTGCTCGCGCGCGGCAAGTCCCCCGAGGAAGCACTCGCGTTCCTCGCCAACACGTTGACGAACAAGCTGCTGCACGCGCCGAGCGCGAATCTGCGCGCGGCCGCGCTGCGCGGCGACGACGAGCTGCTGCGCGCGGCGGAACGGCTGTTCGACACCGCCCCCGCAGCGTCGGCCGAGCGCGAACGTTAGCTTCGCGCGCCACAGGCGGCCCCCGCCGCCGCTTCCCGCTCACGCGCCATCCGCCCGCCGGGTTGCCGCGCCACCCCCACCGAACCGCCAGGCCCCATGCAAGCCAGCATCCGCCGCAAGCTCGAACAACTCGTCGAGCGCCACGAAGAACTCGAACACCTGCTCGCGAGCGCCGAGGTGCTCGGCGACGCCAGGCGCCTGCGCGAGGTCTCGCGCGAACATGCGCAGCTCACCCCGCTCGCCGACGCGCTGCGCGCGTACGACGAGAACGCGAGCGCGCTCGAATCGGCGCAGGCGATGCTGCGCGACCCGGACCTCAAGGGCCTCGCCGGCGAAGAGATCGAGCTGCTGCATGCCGAACGCGCCCGCCTCGAGGATGAACTCAACCGCCTGCTCATCCCCGGGGATCCGCGCGACGAAGGCAACCTGTTCCTCGAAATCCGCGCCGGCACCGGCGGCGACGAGGCAGCCATCTTCGCCGGCGACCTCCTGCGCATGTACCTGCGCTACGCCGAGCGCCGCCGCTGGAACGTGGAAATACTGTCGGCGAGCGACGGCGAGCACGGCGGCTACAAGGAGGTGATCGCGCGCGTCGAAGGCCACGGCGCGTACTCGCGCCTGAAGTACGAGTCCGGCACGCATCGCGTGCAACGCGTTCCGGAAACCGAATCGCAGGGGCGCATCCACACCTCGGCGGTGACCGTCGCGATCCTGCCCGAACTCGACGAAGTCGACGAGATCGAACTCAAGGACGCCGACCTCAAGATCGACACGTTCCGCGCCTCGGGCGCGGGCGGCCAGCACGTCAACAAGACGGACTCGGCGATCCGCATCACCCACCTGCCGAGCGGCATCGTCGTCGAGTGCCAGGACGAGCGCAGCCAGCACAAGAACCGCGCGCGCGCGCTGTCGCTGCTGAAGGCGCGCCTGCTCGACGACGCGCAGTCGAAGCAGGCCGCGGCGCAGGCCGAATCACGCCGCCTGCAGGTCGGCTCGGGCGACCGCAGCCAGCGCATCCGCACCTACAACTATCCGCAAGGGCGCGTGACCGACCACCGCGTGAACCTCACGCTGTACCGCCTGCCGGAAATCGTCGCGGGCGACCTCGACGAACTCGTCGACACGCTCACGCGCGAGGACCAGGCCGACCAGTTGCAGATGCTGACCGCCGCGGGCTGAGTCAGAGCACGCTGCCGATCACATCGCTGTCGAGCCGTGCGACCGGATCGAGGGCGACGGCGTCGCTGCTGCCCTTGGCGCGGTGCGCAGATTCTTCCATTCGCAGTCCCGCGGGTTCAGGCCATTGAGCCGGAAGCACAGCGGTATCGCGGCTTTCCCTGCGAGCGGGTCGAGGCCACCGGCAGGATGCCACCACGCGACGATCGCCTTCATATGCCCGTTCCAGCCGGAATCACAGTGCGTGTCCGATCACGTCGCTGAGCAGCTTCGCCGCAGGCTGTAGCGCGTACGCGCTGCCATCACCGACGCGAGTGCGCGTGCCTGCCGGCGTCCATGTGCAGTCGAAATCGGGCGCGTGCAGGCCACGCGTAACCGTGAAACAGATCGGCACCATGACGCTCGAAGCGACGCCATGGCCACCGACGCGCTCGGGCACGACGGTCCAGCGCTTGACTGCGTTCACCGTCGCCCGCTCGAGCGACGGCAGCGAATTGATGCCCTCCTCGCGTTGCGGCTCGACCGAGACGATGCGGCCGTCGCCGTCGTACTCGGCCTTCACCACGACCCGCGCGACGAGCCCGATGCGCACCGCATCGCGCGGGATGCGCGGCGGTGCCATCTTGCCGGGCTTGAAATCGATCGTGCCGCCGACGCGGGGCGTCGTCGACATGCGCGACGTAGTTGCCGTCGGGGGCCGCATGGAAGGTGACGTCGAGGGTGAGCGTCGTTTCGGTCGGCGCGGGTTCGCCCGCGACACGGCCGGGCTCGAACTCCCACCGCCGGATCGCCTGTTCGAGCGGCACGCGGATGGCCGGGTCCAGTTCCCGATCGCCGTCGAGGCTGGCGACACGCCCGGCCGCGTCGAGCGACAACCGCCACGAACGCGTGAGGTGCAGCGGCTTGCCGGTTTCCTCGGCGCAAGCCTGCCCACCCAGGAGGGCAAGCAGCAGGATGGGAATCGATCGACGCATGGAAGCCCCTCCTTGTGCACAATGCGCCCAACGTATCGCACACCCGGCGCGGCGTCAAAAGCGCTCGAAACTAGCGACCGCCCAGCATCCTCGCTGCAATCGCCCCGTACAGCGCGGGCAAGCGCTCGAGTTCGTCGAGCGCGACGTGTTCGTCGACCTTGTGGATGCTCGCATTGCACACACCCAGTTCGACCACTTCCGCGCCGAGCGGCGCGATGAAGCGGCCATCCGAGGTACCACCACCCGTGCTGAGTTCGGGTTCGGCGCCGCACGACTCGCGGATCGCCGCGAGCGCGGCCGCGCGCAGCGGCCCGGCCGGCGTCGCGAAGGGTTCGCCCGAGAGCCACCAGTCGAGCGTGCCCGCGCCGGCGCCGAGGTCGACGCCGTGGCGGCGCAGGATCGCTTCGGTGCGCTCGCGCAGTGCCTGCGCGGTACTCGCTGTGCCGAAGCGGAAGTTGAACACCGCGTGCAGTTCGCCCGGGATCACGTTGTCGGCACCGGTGCCCGCGTCGAGGTTGGACAGCTGGAACGAGGTCGGCGGAAACGCGTCGTTGCCTTCGTCCCAGCGTTCCGCGACGAGTGCGGCCAGGGCGGGCGCGAACGCATGGATCGGATTGTTCGCCTTTTCCGGATAGGCGACATGTCCCTGCACGCCGCGCACGGTGAGCCGCCCGGTCAGCGAGCCGCGTCGGCCGATGCGCACGAGGTCGCCGAGGCGCTGCTTCGACGATGGTTCGCCGACGACGCAGGCATCGATGCGTTGGCCGCGGCGGCGGAACTCGTCGGCGACGCGGCGCACGCCGTCGATCGACGCGCCCTCCTCGTCGGACGTCACGAGCAGCGCGATGGTGCCGGCATGCTGCGGCTGCGCGCGCACGAATTCCTCGAGCGCGACGACCATCGCCGCGACGCCGGACTTCATGTCGGCCGCGCCGCGTCCGTACAGGCGATCGTCCCGCACGACGGGTTCGAACGGCGGCGATGTCCAGTTCGCGGCCGGTCCGCTCGGCACGACGTCGGTATGTCCGAGGAAGACGAGCACGGGCGCGCCGTCGCCGTGCGTCGCCCACAGGTTGTCGACGTCGCCGTAGCGCAGGTGCTCGATCGCGAAGCCGGCGCGGCCGAGGCGCTCGCCGATCAAGGCCTGGCAACCGGCGTCGTCGGGCGTCACCGATGCGCGGCGCATCAGCTCGCAGGTGAGTTCGAACACCGGCGACGGCATCGTCACGCTTCCGCGAGGAAGAGGCGCTTGAACAGCGCGTCGCTGAATCCCTGGTACACGCTGCCGTCATCCATGACGATGAGCGGGCGGCGGATCAGCGCCGGATATTCCCTGATGAGCAGCGTCCATTCGGCGGCGCTCCCCGGCGACTTGCGCGCCTCGGGCAACGCGCGCCACGTCGTCGACGCGCGATTGACGAACTTCTCCCATCCGCCGAGCGCAGGCGCCCACTCCTTCAGCAATGCGGCCGGAATCGGCTGCGCACGGTAGTCGACGAACTCGTAAGGCTCCTTGAAGCGGTCCAGCCAGTTGCGTGCCTTCTTGCACGTGTCGCATTTGTCGAGGCCGTAGATGCGGGTGGTCATGGCGAGGTCTTTGGGCTGTGGCTGTGGGCTGGAGCGTAACGCGGCGCGACCGCATTTTCCGGGGGAGCAACTGTGCCGGAATGCGCGACATGGAGCACGCGAAGCGGCGGAGTCGAAGCGCCCCTCGAGGACGACGGCCCTTCGACTCCAGTCCGCGGCCTGCGTCCGGGGCGAACGGATGAGGTATGTCCCTCCCCCACACGCCAGACTACGCGCGCAGCAGTTCGTTGATGCCGGTCTTCGCCCGCGTCCGTGCATCGACCTTCTTGACGATGACGGCAGCGTACAGGCTGTGGCTGCCGTCCGCCGCGGGCAACGTGCCGGCGACGACGACGCTGCCCGCGGGCACGCGCCCGTACGAGACCTCACCGGTCGCGCGGTCGTAGATCTTCGTCGACTGGCCGAGGAACACCCCCATGCCGATCACGCTGCCGCGCTCGACGACGACGCCCTCGACAACTTCCGAACGCGCGCCGATGAAGCAGTCGTCCTCGATGATGGTCGGATTCGCCTGCAGCGGCTCGAGCACGCCGCCGATGCCGACGCCGCCGGACAGATGCACGCGCGCGCCGATCTGCGCGCACGAGCCGACGGTCGCCCAGGTGTCGACCATCGTGCCGGCGCCGACATGGGCTCCGATGTTGACGTAGCTCGGCATGAGCACGGCGTCCTTCGCGACGTGCGCGCCGCGGCGCACGAGCGCGCCGGGCACGACGCGCGCGCCCGCGGCCTGGAACGCGGCTTCATCCGCGCCGGCGAAACGCAGCGGCACCTTGTCGAACGCGGCCATCGGACCGCCGTCCATGACGCGGTTCGCGTTGATGCGGAAATACAGCAGCACGGCCTTCTTGAGCCATTGATGCACGTGCCAGCCGCGGCCGTCGGGTTCGGCCACGCGCGCGCGGCCCGCCTCGAGGTCGTCGAGCACCTCTTCGAGCGCGGGACGCAGCGCGGCCATGTCGGCGTCGGTGAGTGCAGTGCGACGCTCCCAGGCGTCGTCGATCCGGGCTTGCTGGGAAGGCATGGGTCTACTCTCGAATGGTCAGGGCGAATCGGCGCCGAGTCGTTCCAGCAGGCGCGCGCGCAGTCGCTGGCGCGCCGCCTCGGTGAGCACGGCGTCGGTCTCGTCGGTCAGGACGAAGAAGTCTTCCACACGCTCGCCGAATGTCGCAATGCGCGCGTCGTGCACGCGCACGCGTGCCTCGCGCAGTGCCTGCGCGACTTCGGCGAGCAGGCCGGGACGGTCGCTGCAGACGAGCGCGAGCTGGGTCGCACCCTCGACGTCGGCGAACTCGACCTGCGGCATGCGCTGGAAGTGGCGCAGCCGGCGCGGCAGGGTGCGACGCGCGACGCGCGTGACCAGCTCGCGCGCCTCCAGCACGCGCCGCAGCGCCGTCTCGAGTTCGCGCGCACGCGCCGGCGCGAGTGCATTGCCGGACCGCTCGTCGAGCAACTGGAACGTGTCGAACACCCGCCCGCCGGCGCCGACGAGCAGGCGCGCGTCGACGACCCCGAGGCCCTGGCGATCGAGCGTCGCGGCGATCGCGGCGAACAGGCCGTCGCGATCGGGCGCGCAGACGAACAATTCGCTGCCGCCGCGCGCCGACTGGGGATTGACCGCGACGACCACGCCGTCCGGCCCGGCCGCGGCGATCGCGCGCGCCTGGCGCGCGAGCTGCGCCGGCCGGTGGCGCAGGAAGCTCGATTGCGGGAACGCATCGAGCCAGCGTTCGGCCTCGGCGGGACCGGCACCGCCCTCGACGAGCAGCTCGCGCGTGCGCGCGCGACAGTCGGCAGCGCGCTCGCCGGCATTCGAGGGCCGGCCGAGGTCCGCGCGCAGCACGTAGCGCGCCGCCATGTGCAGGTCGGCGAGCAGGCGCGCCTTCCATTCGTTCCACAGCTTCGGATTGGTGCCGGCGATGTCGGCGATCGTGAGCAGGTAGAGGTGATCGAGATGCTCGCGGTCGCCGACTTGCACCGCGAAACGATGCACGACGTCGGGGTCGGTGATGTCCTGGCGCTGCGCGGTCACGCTCATGAGCAGGTGCCAGCGCACGAGCCAGGCAACAAGGTCGACGTCGGGCTCGGGCAGGCCCAGGCGCGCGCAGAACGCGCGCGCTTCCACCTCGCCCAGCTCGGAATGGTCGCCACCGCGACCCTTGGCGATGTCATGGAACAGCGCCGCGAGCAGCAGCAGTTCGGGCTTGTCGAGCGAGGCGAAGACCTCGGCGGCGAGCGGCATCGCCGCCGCGCCTTCGGGGTCCGCGTAGCGCGCGATGTTGCGCAGCACGCGCAACGTGTGTTCGTCGACCGTGTAGACGTGGAACAGGTCGTACTGCATGCGGCCGACCACGCGGCGGAACGTGGGCAGGATCGCCGCCAGCACGCCGTGGCGGTTCATGCCCGCGAGCGCCTCGACCGCCCGCGCACCGCGACGCAGCAGCGCGAGGAAGGCGGCGAGGACGTGCGCATCGGCGGCGAAGCCGTCACCGTAGTGGGCGAGCGCCTGCTGCAGGCGGCGCATCGTCTCGGCCGAGAGACCACGCAGCTCGGGATGGTCGAGCGGCACGACGAACACGTCGACCATCGCGCGCGGCCGGCGCAGGAACAGGTCCGGGTCGCGCAGTTCGATGCGCGGACCGAGCGCGATGAAGTCGCGGTCGAGTTCGCGCGGCGGGCCTGCCGCCGGCTCGAGCGATTCGGTGCATCGTTCGAGGAACTGCACGCCGAGCCGTTCGGCGATCGTCGCGGCGCGATAATAGGCCTGCATGAACTGCTCGACCGCGAGGTTGGTCGCGTGTTCGTCCCGGTAGCCGAACTCGCCCGCGAGCCGGCGCTGGTAGTCGAACAGCAGGCGTTCCTCGGGCCGGCCGGCGGCGAGGTGCAGCGCGTAGCGGTAGCGCCACAGCGTCGCCTGCGCGCGTTCGAGCGCGGCGCATTCGGTGCGGTCGAGCAGACCGCGCCCGGCCATCGCCTCGAAGTCGCCCGCGCCGGCGACCCGCCGCCCGAGCCAGCACATGAGATCGAGCGTGCGCAAGCCGCCCGGCCCGTCCTTGAGGTTGGGTTCGAGGTTGTAGGCGGTGTCGTCGTAGCGCGCGTGGCGCGCGCTCTGCTCGGCGCGCTTGGCGGCGAGGAATTGCCCGGGCGGCCACAGGGCGGGATCGGCGACGAGCGCGGCGAGGGCGTCGGCCAGGCCCTGCTCGCCCGCGAGCAGGCGGGCATCCATGAGCGACGTGTAGACGCTCACATCCGCGGCGGCGAGCGCGCGGCAATCGGCGGGCGTGCGCACCGCATGCCCGGGTTTGAGGCCGATGTCCCACAGGCAGGCGAAGAACGCTTCGAGCGCGCGCGCCTGGCGTGCGAGCGCATCCATGCCACCAAGCACGAGCAGGTCGACGTCGGACTGCGGAAACAGCACGCCGCGCCCGAACCCGCCGACCGCCAGCAGCGCGCACTCGCCCGCTTCGCCCACGCACGATCGCCAGGCGTGCACGACGATCGCGCCGACCGCACCTGCACGCAGTTGCACGAGCGCGGCGACGTCGGCGCCTGCATGGAAGGCGTGGGCGAGCGCGCGCTCGTTGTCGCCGAGGACCTGGCGCAGCGCGAGGCGCGCTTGCGCCGATACGCCGCTGCGTGGCAGTGCCGCGGGAAGCCGCGGCAGGTCGGGCAGGCGCGCGTCGATCGCGTCGCGCGCGTCCATCGGACTAGGCGGCGCTCGGCCAGGCCGTGAGGATCTCGTAGCCGTCGTCGGTCACGGCGATCGTGTGCTCCCACTGCGCGGACAGCGAATGGTCCTTGGTGACGACGGTCCAGCCGTCCGGCAGCAGGCGGGTGTGCGGCTTGCCGGCATTGATCATCGGCTCGACCGTGAAGGTCATGCCCTTCTGCAACTTGAGGCCTGCGCCCGGCTGGCCGTAGTGCAGCACCTGCGGGTCCTCGTGGTAGATCCGGCCGATGCCGTGGCCGCAATATTCGCGCACGACCGAGAACCCCTGCGCCTCCGCATGCTTCTGTATTGCATGGCCGATGTCGCCCAACGTGGCGCCAGGGCGCACCTGGGCGATGCCGCGCAGCATCGCCTCGAGCGTGGTGTCGACGAGGCGCTTGGCGAGCACCGACGGCGTGCCGACGCAGTACATGCGGCTCGTGTCACCGTGCCAGCCGTCCTTGATGACGGTCACGTCGATGTTCACGATGTCGCCGTCCTTGAGCACCTTGCCCGGATGCGGGATGCCGTGGCAGATGACGTGGTTGACCGAAGTGCAGAGCGTCTTCGGGAAGCCCTTGTAGCCGACGTTGGCCGGCACCGCCTTCTGCTTGTGCACGATGTGCTCGTAGGCGAGCTGGTCGAGTTCCTCGGTGCTGACCCCGGGCTTGACGTGCGGCACGAGCATTTCCAGCACTTCGGCGGCGAGCCGGCCGGCGACGCGCATGTTTTCGATCTGCTCGGGGGTCTTGACGGTGACGGGCATGGTATCCGGGTAGTTGACTGGCGTGGACGCGCGGAGCGGGCTATAATTCTATGGTTTCACCAGCCGACTTTCGTAAGTCGTTGGCGGTGAAACGAAAATATGCGGCCGACCGGGCAATCCGCAAGGCCGCTACGGCAATCGTGCCGAATCCGCACACGTATCGTCACCGCGTTCGGGGTGCTCCGCAAGGAGTCGCACGCGGCGGGTACGTGGAGGTCCAACCCCGGAATTGGTTCGCGAGTCCGCTCGCGAGGGCCGGCACGTTCGCGTGCAGGCTGCTCGTGGCGAAACGCGCCCCGGTTCCCTTCTTCGCAAGGAATACCTGCAATGCCTCAAGTCACGATGCGCCAGATGCTCGAAGCCGGCGTGCATTTCGGCCACCAGACCCGTTACTGGAACCCGCGCATGGCGCCGTACATCTTCGGCGCGCGCGGCAAGATCCACATCATCAACCTCGAGAAGACGCTGCCGCTGTTCAGCGACGCGATGAACTTCATCTCGGCGATCGCGCAGAAGCGCGGCACGATCCTGTTCGTCGGCACCAAGCGCTCGGCGCGCGAGGCGGTCAAGGAAGAAGCGGCGCGCTGCGGCATGCCGTACATCTCGCAGCGCTGGCTCGGCGGCATGCTGACCAACTTCCGCACGGTCAAGCAGTCGGTCGCGCGCCTGAAGGAACTCGAGACGATGGCGACCGACGGCAGCTACGAGCGCCTGGTCAAGCATGAAGTGCTCGGCCTCGTGCGCGAGCGCGAGAAGCTCGAGAAGTCGCTCGGCGGCATCAAGGACATGAATCGCCTGCCCGACGCGCTGTTCGTGATCGACATCGGCCACGAGGACATCGCGATCAAGGAAGCCAAGAAGCTCGGCATCCCGGTCATCGCGGTGGTCGACACCAACTACGACCCGGCCCTCGTCGACTACGCGATCCCCGGCAACGACGACGCGATCCGCGCCGTGCAGCTGTACGCCAGCGCCGCGGCCGACGCCGTGCTCGAGGGCAAGGCTGCCGCCCCGGCGATCGTCGCCAGCGAGAAGGACGACTTCGTCGAACTCGACGCCGACGGCAACCCGATCGCCAAGAAGGACGCGCGCGAGCGCGACGACCGCCGTCGTCCGTCGGGTCCGCGCAAGCCGGGCGGCGACAAGCGTCCGCCGGCCGGCCGCCGCGGCGCCGCGCCGCGTGGGGGCAAGGGCGAAGCCCCGGCCGCCGAGTAAGCCGCATCCGGGCCGCGTCCGCGCGGCCCGGTTCCGGATGCGTCGCGACGCGCCTGCAGGGCGCGCGACCGACGTACGGGCCCGCCCCGGGCCCCGCATTGCGGGCATCCACTGATTTGCCGCGCGCGCCTGCGCGCGGCGATCGCAGTTTCAACGGGCGGCGCGATCACGCGCCGCCGCAGCAGCCATCGAGGACACCATGGAAATCACCGCTACCCTGGTCAAGGACCTGCGCGAGCGCACCGGCGCCGGCATGATGGAGTGCAAGAAGGCACTCACCGAAAACAAGGGCGACATCGACGCCGCGGCCGAATGGCTGCGCAAGCAGGGTCTCGCCAAGGCCGACAAGAAGGCCAGCCGCGTCGCCGCCGAAGGCCGCATCGCGATGGCGCAGGACGGCGGCAAGGCCGTGCTGGTCGAGATCAACTCCGAGACCGACTTCGTCGCCAAGGACGAGAACTTCCTGAAATTCGCCGACGCGGTCGCCAAGGCCGCGCTCGCCTCCGGCGCGAAGGACGTCGAAGTGCTCAAGGCAGTCAAGCTGCCGAGCGGCGAGACCGTCGAGGAAGCGCGCGCGGCGGTCATCGCCAAGGTCGGCGAAAACGTGCAGGTGCGCCGCCTCGTCGCGTCCGATTCGGCCAACAACGTCGCGGCCTACGTGCACGGCGGCCGCATCGGCGTGCTGGTCGAGGTCAAGGGCGGCGATGCCGACTTCGCGCGCGGCGTCGCGATGCACGTCGCGGCGATGAACCCGCCGTACAACAAGGCGGCCGACGTGCCGGCCGATTTCCTCGCCAAGGAGAAGGAAATCGAACTGGCGAAGATGAGCGAGAAGGACAAGGCCAAGCCGGCCGAGATCCTCGAGAAGATCATCGGCGGCAAGGTCGCCAAGATCGTCAACGAGGTCACGCTGTACGGCCAGCCCTACGTGCTGAACACCGACCAGACGGTCGAGGCCGCGGCGAAGGCCGCCGGCGCCGACGTCGTCGCGTTCCAGCGCATCGCGGTCGGCGAAGGCATCGAGAAGGTGGTCGAGGACTACGCCGCCGAAGTCGCCAAGGCGATGCAGGTCTGAGGACCTCGCGCCATCGGGATCGGAACGAGGCCGCGGTTTTCCGCGGCCTTTTTCTTTGCGTGGGCACCGCCCGTCTCCGACGCGCGCGCCCGGCACCGATGCGCCGAGGCGAACGGTGGCCGCGCCGCGCCGAGACGCGCCTGCACGGCGCCGAATCATCCTATGATCCCCGGATGGGTCCGAGCCGCCGCCGCCAGCCGCATCGATGATGAACCGCCAGCGCCAGTTCTGGTTGCTGCAAACCGGGGCGTGGACCGCCTATGGGCTCGAGAGCTTCCTGTCCGAGATCGGCTACGGCCGGCCGCTCGACATGTGGCGGCTCAACGCCTACGACGCGCTGTGCGGATTCCTGCTCACGCTCGGCATCCGTGCCGTGCTCAAGGCGACTTGGACGCACGCGCCCGCCCAGCGCGTGCGCTGGGGCATCGGCGCGCTCGTCGTCGCCTCGATCGTCGGCGGCTACCTCTGGTGGATCGCCGTGTCGAACATGTGCGCCGAGTGCAAGCCGCCGAAGAGCTGGCTCGGCTACCTCTCCTATTTCTTCGGCTGGCTGCAACTGCTCGTGGCGTGGACCGGTGCCTACGTCGGCATCAAGCTCGCGCGCCAGCTGCAGCACGAGAAGGAGACCGCGCTGCAGGCGACGGCAATGGCGCACCAGGCGCAGCTGCGCATGCTGCGCTACCAGCTCAATCCGCATTTCCTGTTCAACACGCTCAACGCGATCTCCACGCTCGTGCTCGACGGCCGCGCCGAGCAGGCGAACGGCATGGTCGGAGCGCTGTCCGGCTTCTTGCGCTATTCGCTCGACAGCGATCCCGAGCAGAAGGTGTCGCTGGACCAGGAGATCGGTTCGATCCAGCGCTACCTCGCGATCGAGCAGGTGCGCTTCGGCGACCGCCTCAAGGTCGGCATCCTCGTCACGCCGCCGGCCGGCGAGGCGCTCGTGCCGAGCCTGATCCTGCAGCCGATGATCGAGAACGCTGTCAAGTACGGCATTTCCAAGCGCGAGGAAGGCGGTCGCATCGAGATCATCGCGCGCGTCGTCGACGAGGGCGTGCTCGACATCGTGCTGCGCGACAACGGCCCCGGCAGCCTCAGCTATCGCCCCGAGCGCGCCGACGGCCAGGGCGTCGGCATCACCAATACGCGCGAACGCCTGCGCGTGCTGTACGGCGACCGCCAGCACTTCGAGATCGTGCGCCTGCAGCCGCAGGGCACGGAAGTGCGACTCCAGTTCCCGTTCGAAACCGCCAGCGAAAACCGCAACCGATGAGCATCCGCACCCTGATCGTCGACGACGAACCCCTCGCCCGCCGCGGCATCGCGCTGCGCCTCGCGCGCCACCCCGACATCGAGGTCGTCGGCGAGGCCGCCAACGGGCGCGAGGCGTTCTTCGCGATTTCCGAACACCTGCCGACCCTGATGTTCCTCGACGTGCAGATGCCGGGCGTCGACGGCTTCGAGCTGCTGCGCGCGGTCCCGCTCGCGCAGCTGCCGCTGACGGTGTTCGTGACCGCCTACGACCAGTACGCGCTGCAGGCGTTCGAGGCCAACGCGATCGACTACCTGCTCAAGCCGATTGAGGACGCGCGCCTCGACGCCGCGGTCGAACGCGTGCGCCGGGCGCTCGCCGCGCGCGACGCGGATGACCACTGCGCGCGCCTGCTGCGCCTGCTCGGCAACGTCTCGGGCAAGCCCGATCTCACTCTCGACGAAGCGCTCGTCGATGCCGACCGCCTGGCGCAGCCGGTCGAGGAGCGCCTCGCGATCCGCGACGCCGGCCGCATCCTGCGCGTGCCGGTCGAGGAGATCCTGTGGATCGATGCGGCTGGCGACTACATGTGCGTGCACACCGGCAAGGACACCCACGTGTTGCGCGCGACGATGCGCGAACTCGAAAGCCGCCTCGACCCGCGCCGCTTCCAGCGCATCCACCGCTCGACGATCGTCAACGTCGGCCGCGTCAAGGAACTGCGCGCGCACCTCAACGGCGAGTATTTCCTCATCCTCGACTCCGGCCAGCAGCTCAAGCTGTCGCGCAGTTACAAGGACAAGGTGCGGTTGTTGCATTGATTGAGGGCGACGACGGCGGGAGTCGCTGCCGGGCGGCTCGACCCGCCCCGCGGGTGTAGGGCTGAGGGGCCGGGGCCGAAGAGCGCGGAGCGCAGGTGCCGGCCGCAAACGCCATGCCTCGAAGGCGAAGGCAACGCTGGCCGCGCCGACAACCTGCTTTTCAGCCCCGGGCCCTCAGCCCGGGGTACTCGAACGAAAGCCGTCACGCCTCGTCGCCCCGTACGCACGGTTCGCCGAAGCCGACGCAACCTTCGTTACTCCTGGCGCATCCATTGCGCACGACGACGGCGCACGCTGGCGTCGAGCCGGGAGCCCGCCATGCGCCTGATCCAAGCATCGATCCGCAATCCCATCGCGGTCTGCGTCGCCGTCCTGCTCGTCTGCCTGTTCGGCGGCATGAGCCTCGTCAAGCTGCCGCTGCAGCTGTTCCCGGACATCGACCGGCCGAACATCACGATCTTCACGAACTGGCGCGCGGCCTCGCCCGAGGAAGTCGAGGCGCAGCTGCTCGAACCCGAGGAACAGGTCCTGCAGGGCCTCGCCGGCGTCGAGCAGATCGAAGGCAATGCGAACACCGGCGGCGCGTTCATCAACCTCGAATTCGCGATCGGCACCGACATGCGCTCCGCGCTCGTCGACGTGATCGGCCGCATGAACCGCATGCGCCCGCTGCCGCAGGACGCCGATCGCCCGGTGATCCAGCTCGGCGGCGGCGGCAACGACTCGAACAGCTCGCTGTCCTGGTTCTTCGTGCAGCTACTGCCCGGCACGCCGGGGCCGATCGAGAACTACCGCCGCTACATCGAGGACGTGATCCGGCCGCGCATCGAGGCCGTGCCCGGCGTCGCCTCGGTCAACGTCAACGCCGGCCCGCCCGACGACGTGCGCATCACGGTCGATCTCGCCAAGGCCGCCGCGATGGGCATCGCGATCCCCGACATCGCGCAGAAGGCGGCGAGTGCCAACGATGTCTCGGGCGGCCAGGTCGAAGTCGGGCGACGCCAGTATCAGTTGCGCTTCACCGGGCGCTACAAACCGGAGGACCTCGGTGACCTCGTGCTGGCCTGGCGCGATGGCAGGCCGATCAAGCTCGGCGACGTCGCGACGATCGAGCGCAAGCCGCCCGAGCAGCAGTTCTTCGTCTACCAGAACGGCAATCCGGCGATCGGCCTGCAGGTACTGCGCGCACCGGGCGCGAACGTGCTCGGCACGCTCGAACAGGTCAAGAAGGTCGTCGCGGAACTGCGTGACGGGCCGCTCAAGTCGCGCGGCCTCGGCATCGAGCAGAGCTTCGACTCGGCGCTGTTCATCCACCGCGCCGTGAACCTGCTCACCGAGAACCTCATCGTCGGCGCGCTGCTCGCGCTGCTGTGCGTGTGGTGGTTCATGCGCGACTGGCGCGCGACCATCCTGATCGCGAGCGCGATCCCGATCTGCCTGCTCGCGACGTTCGGCGCGCTCGACCTCGGCGGCCGCAGCCTCAACGTGATCTCGCTCGCCGGCCTCGCGTTCGCGGTGGGCATGGTGGTCGAGGGCGCGATCGTCGTTTCGGGCAACATCATCCGGCTCAAGGAAGCCGGCATGACGCCGCTCGAGGCCGCACGCGAAGGCACGGCGCAGGTCGTGCCCGCGCTCGTTGCCTCGACGATCACGACGATCGCGGTGTTCCTGCCGGTGCTGTTCCTGCGTGATGTCGAAGGGCAGATCTTCGCCGACCTCGCGCTGACGATCTCGATCGCGGTTGCGTTGTCGATCGTCGTCGCGATCACCGTGCTGCCCGCCGCGGCCGGCGCGCTCAAGGCGAAGAAGCTCAAGTCCGGCTACGGCGACGGCTGGCCCGCGCTGACCGAACGCATCCTGCGCTGGACCGACACGCGGGCCAAGCAGCTCGGCTGGGTCTTCGGCCTGCTCGTGCTGCCGCTCGCCGCGAGCTGGTATTTCCTGCCCAAGCTCGATTACCTGCCACCGGTGAAGCGCGCGGCGATCGACGCGTTCTTCAGCTTCCCGCCCGGCATGAGTCCGGAGAAGGTCAACGACGAGATCGGCGGGACGCTGATCGAGCGCCTCACGCCGTACATGAAGGGCGAGAAGCAGCCGGCGCTGAAGAACTACTACATCTGGCTGTGGCCGGGCGGCGGCACGATCGGCGCGCGCGTCGTGGACGAGACGCGCATCGGCGAGCTCGAGCGGATCATGCGCGAGGAGATCACTGTCGGCTTCCCGGACACGCGTGCGTTCGCCACCGAAGGCGAGCTGTTCGGCGGCGTCGGCGGCTCGGCGCGCTCGGTCGCGATCCATCTGCAGAGCGACGACGCGGAGACGCTCAACCGCGTCGCCGAGGACGGCCGCAAGCTGCTCGAGCAGAAGTTCCCCGGTGCGAACGTGCAGGCGAACCCGGCGACCGACCAGACGACGCTCGAACTGCATGCGATCCCCGACGACCGGCGCATCGCCGAAGCGGGCTGGGATCGCGCCTCGCTCGGCACGATCGTGCGCGCGCTCGGCGACGGCGCCTGGCTCGGCGAGTACTTCGACGGCCAGACGCGCCTGCCGATCATCCTGCGCGCGGACCGCCGCGAGACACCCGAGTCGCTCGCCGAAGCACCGCTGGTGACGCCGACGGGCCAGGTCATCCCGCTCGGCGACGTGATCCGGCTCGAAACCGCGCTCGGCCCGAACCAGATTCGCCGCCTCGACCATCGCCGCACGGTGACCCTGACGATGGATCCGCCGCAGACGCTCTCGCTCGAGGACGCACTGAAGACGATCCAGCAGGACGTCGTGCCGGCGCTGCGCGCGAAACTGCCCGCCGACGCGAACATCCGCCTCGCCGGCAGCGCGGACCGCCTCGAGGCGACCGTGTCGACGATGGCGAAGAACTTCGTGCTCGCCCTGCTCGTGCTGTTCCTGCTGATGGCGGCGATGTTCCGCTCGGTGCGCGATGCGCTCGTCGTCGTGCTGACCGTGCCGGTCGCGCTGGTCGGCGGCGTGCTCGGCCTGCGCGTGCTCGGCTTCGTCGCGTTCCAGCCACTCGACCTGCTGACGATGATCGGCTTCATCATGATGGTCGGCGTGATCGTCAACCACGCGATCCTGCTCGTCGACCGCACGCGCGATGCCCAGGACCATGGCCACACGCTCGAGGAATCGATCCGCCTCGCGCTCAACCAGCGCCTGCGCGCGATCCTCGCGAGCACGCTGACCGGTGCGCTCGGCGCACTGCCGATGGCGATCAATCCCGGCCCCGGCAGCGTGATCTATCGCGGCCTCGCCGCGGTGAATGTCGGCGGCGTCGTCGTCGCGATGGTGTTCTCGCTGCTGCTGTTGCCGAGCCTCATGCGCCTGACCACGCGCGAGCGCAAGGCCGATGTGCAGGCGGGGCCGACCCCGTCGGGCGAGCAGCACCCCGCCGTCGCGCGCGCGGCATGAATCCGACGGAATCCACTCGCAATCGCATACGACCGGAGGTCACCATGCACCGCCCGCACCGGACCCGCTTCCTTCTGCTCGAGCTCGCGCTCGCCCTGCCCGGCTTCGCGACCGCGCAGGCGCCGGCCGCGCCGGCGACGATCGTCGAAGTCGCCAAGGCGGACGTGGCCGAGATCGCGCCGCGCCGCTGGGTGCCGGGCAGCGTCGTCAGCCGCGACGACGCCAGGCTCGCGACGAGCGCCGCGGGCCGGCTCGAGTACGTCGCCGAAGTCGGCACGCGCCTCGAGGCCGGCGAGCGCGTCGCCAAACTCGAGGACGAAGCGATCCGCCTGCACCTCGAAGACGCGCGCAGCGAAGTCGAGCGCATCAAGGCGCAACGCACGCTCGCGCAGCGGCAGAGCGAGCGCTACGAGCGGCTCGCCGAGAACCGCAGCATCGCGGCCAACCAGGTCGACGAGGCGCGCGCGCAGGTCCAGCAATACAGCGCGCAACTGCGCCAGGCGGAGGCGCGCGTGCGCACCGCGCAGTACGAGCTCGGGCAGACCGAAGTGCGCGCGCCGTTCCCGGGCGTGGTCACCGAACGCCTCGCCCAGCGCGGCGAGTTCGTCGCGACCGGCGCGGCGATCGCGCACCTCGTCGACACGGGGCGCCTCGAGGCACGCGTGCAGGCGCCGCTCGCGCTCGCGGAGATGCTGAAGGCGGACATGGAATTGCCGGTCCGCATCGGCGACGAGACGTCGAAGGCGCGCGTACGCGCGGTCGTGCCGGTCGGCGAGGAACGCTCGCGCCAGTTCGAACTGCGGCTCGCCCTGCTCGGCACGCAGCCGCTGGTCGGCAGCGCGATCGAAGTCGCCCTGCCCGAGCGCACGCCCGTGCGCGCGATGGCCGTGCCGCGCGATGCGCTCGTCGTGCGCGCCGACGGCAGCTACGTGATGCGCATCGGCGGCAACGGCACGAGCGAGAAGGTCGCCGTACGCACGGGCGCGAGCGACGGCGAGTTGACCGAAGTCGAAGGCGCGCTCACCGCGGGCGACCTCGTCGTCGTGCGCGGCGCGGAGCGCCTTGGCGACGGCCAGAAGGTGCAGGTCGCCTCACGCAGCCAGGTCGTCGCCGGCGTCACCTCGACGGCTGCGAAACCACCAGGTTGATCCCCGGGGCGGAGCAGCTTCAAAGCCGAAGATTGAAACACGGAGCACACAGAGGAAGAGCTTTTCAACGTCTGTTGCTCTTCCTTCTCCGTGTGCTCCGTGTTTCAGGATGTTGTCCGATGCGACCGCGCGAAATCAGTCGGTGAGGACGCGGTAGCACGGCACGTAGCGCGAGCCTGGCAGCTTCATGCGCTGCTGCACGACGAAGCTCGCGAGCAGGGCGTCGAGGGCCTGCATGATGTCGCGGTCGCCGTGGATCTCGAACGGGCCGTGCTGCTCGATCGCACGCATGCCCTCCTCCTTGACGTTGCCGGCGACGATGCCGGAGAACGCCCGGCGCAGGTCCGCGGCGAGGCGGTGCGAAGGCTGGTCGCGGTGCAGGTTGAGCGCGCGCATCGCCGCGTGGGTCGGCTGGAACGGCACCTGGAACTCGCGCTCGATGTGCAGCGCCCAGTTGAAGAAGAACGCGTCCTGGTTGTCGAGGCGGAACAGACGCACGCGCTCGATGCCCTTGCGCACCTGCCGCGCGACCTCGGCGGGGTCGTCGACGACGATCGAATAGTGCCGGGCGACATCGTCGCCGAGCGACAGGCGCAGGAAGCGGTCGATCTGCTCGAAGTATGCAGCCGACTCGGCCGGACCGGTGAACACGAGCGGGAACGGCAGCAACGCGTTCTCGGGGTTCAGCAGGATGCCGAGCAGGTAAAGGATTTCCTCGGCCGTGCCGACGCCGCCGGGGAACACGATGATCGCGTGGCCGATGCGCACGAATGCCTCGAGTCGCTTCTCGATGTCCGGCATGATCACGAGGTTGTTGACGATCGGGTTGGGCGATTCGGCCGCGATGATCCCTGGCTCGGTGATGCCGATGTAGCGATTGCTGTGGCGACGCTGCTTCGCGTGCGCGATGGTCGCGCCCTTCATCGGCCCCTTCATCGCGCCGGGTCCGCAGCCCGTGCATATGTCGTAGGCGCGCAGGCCGAGCTCGTAGCCGACCTTCTTGGTGTACAGGTATTCGTTGCGGCCGATCGAGTGGCCGCCCCAGCAGACGACCAAGTTCGGGTCGGTGTTCGGGCGCAGCACGCGCGCGTTGCGCAGGATCTCGAACACCGCGTGCGTGATGCCCGGGGAACTCTCGAGGTCGAACGCGCCCGCTTCGATCTGGTTGGACACGTAGACGATGTCGCGCACCACGGCGAACAGCAGCTCGTTGACGCCATGGATGAGGTGCCCGTCGACGAACGCTTCGGCGGGCGCATTGTTGAGTTCGAGCTTGACGCCGCGGTCCTGCTGCAGGATCTGGATGTCGAAGTCCGGATAGCGGTCGAGCAGCGCGCGTGCGTCGTCACTGCCGCTGCCCTGGGTCAGCACGGCGAGCGCGCAGCGGCGCAGCAGCTCGTGCAGGCCGCCTGCCCCGGCGTCGCGCAGGCGCGCGACCTCGTGGCGCGACAGGACGTCGAGCCCCGCGACCGGCGAGATGCGTGCGCTGAAGGTGGCGGACTTGGTCGGGACAGGCTCCATGCTCGTTGTTTCCTCGTTTTCGTCTTTCGTTGGATCGCTAGCAATGCCACCACGCGCCGCCGCGGTCAAGCGATCCCGCAAAAGCGAACGGCCGGCGCAAGGCCGGCCGTTCGGTGCAGCGGTGCAGCGTTGGTCAGAACGTGTAACGCAGGGTGACGAGCACCGACCAGCGCGACTGCGCGACCGCGTCTTCCCTGATGTACTGCGGCGCATTGAAGTGGCCGTCGCTCGTGGTCGGCAGCGAGTAGATGTACTGGCCCGTCGCCGGATCGATGCCACGGAAGTTGGCGATGCTGCGGGTGAAACCACCGGCGCTCGCGAACGGCACGTCGTAGATCTGGCCCCACTTCTTGTTCAGCATGTTGCCGAAGTTGAAGATGTCGAAGCGCAGCTCGCCCTTGTGGTCCTTGAAGAAGCCCGGGACTTCCTGGCGGAAGCTCAGGTTGATCTGGTTGATCCACGGCGAGGTCGCGCCGTTCTGGCCGACGACGCCGCCCTGGTGGTGGCGCAGGTAGTCGTTGCCCTTGATGAACGCGTAGAACTCGTCGATCGCGGTCTGCGAGGCACCGACGAACTGCACGTCGCCCGGCTTGGGCACGAACAGCAGGTCGTTGTTGGCGATGCCGTCGCCATTGGCGTCGTTGCCGTAGACGAAGCTGTACGGCTGGCCGCTGTGGCCGTCATAGAACGCCGACACGCTGGTGACGTAGTCACCGAAGAACTTGTGCTGCCAGGTCAGCGTGCCGAGGATGCGCGCCTTGACGTCGTAGTTCGAGCGGTACGCGACCGCCTCGTTCGGGTTGTACGTCGCGCGGCCGCTGAAGTTGCTCGAGGCCTGGCTCGACGTGCCCGGATTGACTTCGGTGGCACGGCCGATCGTGAGGCTCGTGCCGCCCGAGAAGCCTTCTTCCTTGAACGGCGTCTGCAACGACAGGGTCAGCGAGTTCGACTCGCCCTTGCCCGTGTTGGTCAGGTACGTCGAAGCGCCGCCGAACGCCGGGTTGTTGCCGAAGCGCTGGAGGCCCGAATATCCGGCCGGCGTCGTGCTGCCGGCCCACGCGGCCGGATCGGTGCTGCGCCAGTAGCTGATGCGACCATCCGGCAGCGTGCCGTTGCCCGGGCCGAGGTTGATTTCCTGGTACCACAGGCCGTGGCGCACGCCGACGTGGGCGAGTTCCGCGGTCGCGACGAGGCCCCACCACGGCAGCTCGCGGTCGAACGCGAGGCTCGCCTTGAGCACGGTCGGCAGCTGGAAGTTCTTGTCGACGGTGTCGACGGTCTGCTGCGCGTTGGGTGCCGTGTTCGGTGGCACCTGGTGGTACGGATCGGCGATGAAGCCCGAGCCGTTGGTGCCGAAGTACGTCAGCGTGCTGAGGCCGTTGTTCGAGTACGGGTTGCTCAGCCACACGCCCGGCGTCATGCCTTCGCTGATGCCCATGCCACCGCGCAGCTGCGTCTTGTACTCGGTGTCGAACGTGTAATTGAACGACGCGCGCGGCTCGAGCACGCTGTTGCCGTCGATCGTGCCCTGGTTGGAGTAGCCGAACGCCTGGCGGAAGGACGCGTTGTACGGCGGCTTGTCACCCGTCTTCGGGATGTCCCAGCGCAGGCCGTACTGCAGCGACAGCTGCGGGGTGACCTGCCAGACGTCCTGCGCGAACAGGCCCCACTGGTCGAGTTCCCAGTCCGCGGCGATGCTGTTGATGTTGCCGTTGGCCGGCTGGTACAGGCTGTACGAGGCCCAGTTGCCCTGCGCGAAGTCGTCGATCGTGTTGAACTGGTAGGCGCCGAACTCGGTGCGGCCGAACAGGTTGAAGAACTTGTCGCGCTGGAAGTCGAAGCCGGCCTTGACCGTGTGGTCGCCGAGGAACCAGTTGCCGGCGAAGAACGCGTTGTACGTCTTCACGCCGAGCACGTTGTAGTGGCGGAACTGGTCCGTGCCGAGGAACAGCGACGGCTTGTTCGAGGCGCAGCCGTCGATGCAGACCTGCACCTGCGGCTGGTCGGCGAGCGTCTGCGACACCGCGTCATACTTGCCGTACGACACCGACGCTTCGGTCGAGAACGTATCGGTCCAGTCGTCGTACAGGTTCAGCACGTAGCTCTCGAGGTTGCGGTTCTGCACGTACGAGTAGCTGGACAGGCTCAACGTGTTCGCGTTGAACGTCTGGATGATCGGCTGGTCGCTCTTGGTCTTGTTGTAGCGGAAGCTCGCGCGATGGCCATCGGCGATGTTCCAGTCGAGCTTGCCGAGGTAGAGCTTGTTGTCCTGGTTCGCGTCGGACGCACCGAGCGTGCCAGGGGTCATGCCGTAGTCGCGGGCGATCTGCGTGATGCGGTCGATCTGCTCCTGCGTGATGTTGACCGTGTTGGTCGCGCCGGAACCGATCGGGCCGAAGGTCGGGCCCGGGGCGAGCGTCTTGGACTCTTCGTAGCTGAGGAAGAAGAACAGCGTGTCCTTGATGATCGGGCCGCCGAGCGTCGCGCCGTAGGTCTTCTTCGCGTCGTAGCCCTTGAAGTCGTTGGGCTCGTCGCTCGTGAGGTCGTCCGCGTTGGTGTACGCGTAGTAGACGTCGCCATGGAACTCGTTGGTGCCCGACTTCGTCACGATGTTGACGTTGGCGCCGACGGCGCGCTTGTTCGTCACGTCGTAGTTCGCGGTCGAGATGTTGTATTCCTCGATCGCGTCGAACGACAGCGGCTGGTTCAGCGAGGGCAGGCCATTCGGCTCGAGGCCGAACGAGTCGTTGGTCGGCACGCCGTCGATCGTGATGTTGTTGTAGCGGCTGTTCTGGCCGAGCGCGGAAATCTCGCCGCGCGCGACGTTGGTGATCGTGATGTGCGGATCGGTGCGCGCGATGTCCTGGATCGAACGACTCGGGTTCGGCAGGACCTTGAGCTCGCGCTGCGAGACGTTGCTGCTGAGGCCCTTGTTGTCCGCCTGGAAGGTCGCGCCCGGCGCGATCGCGGTGACGGTGATGCCTTCGAGGGTCGACGCGGCGGCGCCGACCGTCAGGTTGAGGGTCGTTTCCTCGGCGAGCTTGAGGTAGACGTCCGGCTTGTCGGCGCTTTCACCGTGGTCACCCGACGCCTTCACTTCGAACGGGCCGCCGACGCGCAGGCCCTGCGCGCTGTAGCGACCGTTCTGGTCGGCGATGACCGTGCGCGACGTGCCCGACGGCACGTGGATGATCTCGACCGTCGCGCCGGCGACGGGTGCGCCGCTCGCGTCGACGATGCGACCGCTGATCGACGACGACGTGTTCTGCGCGAAGGCGCTCGACGCCGCGAAGAGCGAACCGATCACCCACGGCAACAGCCGCATGCGAAGTTGCTTGTTCATTGCTGCCTTTCCCTCGTAACGTGCGAAATGTCGGACATAAAAGGCCGCGGCGCACGTCCCGCGGGACGTTGCGGATGCGGCTGGGCGTTTTCTTGTATGGGACCGCCCCTGGACGGCCAGGACCCGCCGGCCATACGGTCGCGCATCCTTAACCCTAGTTTAACAGGGTTCGGTGACGGATTTGTAACATCGCGTCAAGGCGGCCCCCTGCCATTTCGCCGCAGGCGGCGGGCTGAGTGCCCGGGGTGGCCCGTCGAGTTGCAGCCAGCCGATCCGGCGCCGCGGGACGCGCCCGTCCGGTTCAGCGAACGGGATGCAGGTAGGCGACGACGCCGTCGAGGAACATCTGCACCGACAAGGCCACAAGCAGCATGCCCATCAGCCGCTCGATCGCGGTCAGCACGCTCGAGCCGAGCCAGCGGTAGAGATAGGTCGAGGACAGCAGGATCACCGCGGTCGCGAGCCAGGCGACGAACAGCGCGACGCTCCAGTCGACCGTGCGGCCCGGATTGCTGTTGGCGAGCAGCATCACCGCCGCCATCGCCGACGGGCCGGCGACGCCGGGGATCGCCATGGGCACGATGAACGGCTCGCCCTGGCTGTCACCGAACACCCCGCCTTCCTTCGGCGGAAAGATCATGCGCACGCCGATCAGGAACAGCACGATGCCGCCGGCGATGCCGACCGATTCCTGCTTGAGCTGCAGCACGTGCAGCAGGTACTGGCCACCGAACAGGAACACGAACAGCACGACCAGCGCGATGATCATCTCGCGCACGAGCACGAGACGGCGCCGCTCCGGCCGCACGTTGCGCAGCAACGCGAGGAACAGCGGGATGTTGCCGAGCGGGTCCATGATGAGGAACAGCAGCATCCCCGCCGAGACCGTGCTCATCGAACTTTCCATCGGGTTCCCCTGGACTGGCTGCTGCTGGCGAAAAAGCTACGGACAGAAGCGCAAAGATCGAAACACCGGGCACACCGGGCACACGAAGAAAGACAAGGACTGCCCGGGCCTCCCTGCCCGGACTCCGCGCCCGGTGTTTCAGCGCAGGTCGAGCACCTTGCCGCGCACGCCGATCGCGGCGGCGCCGAGCAGCCAGGCCACCGCCTGCGCGGCGCCGCCCGGATCGGGGCGGGCCATCGTGTCCTCGCCATAGTACGCCGCGCGGCGCAGGGTGGTGCGCATCGGCCCCGGCAGCAGCGCATGCGTGCGCACGGTGGAGCTCTCCGTTTCCTCGTGCACGATCGAGGCGAGTCCCTGCAGCGCGAATTTGGAAACGCCGTAGCCACCCCAGTACGCATTGCCGACGCGCGCGCCATCGTCGAACACGAATACGAGCGCGGCGTCCGGCGCGCGCCGCAGCAGCGGCATGCACGCCCGGGTGAGCAGGAATGGCGCGGTCACGTTGACCTGCAGGTTGCGGTTCCACTCATCGGGCGCCTGCTGCTCGAACGGTTGCAGCGAATCGAAGTGGGCGGCCGCGTGGACGATGCCGTCGAGGCGGCCGCATTCGCGTTCGACCGCGGCGGCGAGGTCGGCATGGTCCTTCGGCGTCGCGCCCGCGAGGTCCATCGGATAGATCGCCGGCGCCGCGCCGCCGAGGCGTTCGATCTCGTCGTACAACGCTTCCAGCGGCCGCACCTTGCGCCCGAGCAGCACGACGGTCGCGCCGCTGGCGGCAGCGGCGAGCGCGCTGGCACGGCCGAGCCCGCCGGTCGCGCCGGTGACGAGCACGACGCGCTCGCGCAGCGAATCGGCGGCCGGCACGATGGCCCCGGCCGCGGGTTGCACGGGAGCGAGCATCTCAGGCCTTCCGCGTGTCCTGCACCAGGCGCTCGAGTTCGCCCGACTCGTACAGTTCGAGCGTGATGTCGCAGCCGCCGATGAGCTCGCCGTGGATGAACAGCTGCGGGAACGTAGGCCAGTTGGAGTAACGCGGCAGGTTCGCGCGCACTTCCGGATCCTCGAGCACGTTGACGGAATGGAAGTCGGCTCCGACCGCCTTCAATGCCTGCGCCGTGCGGCTGGAGAAGCCGCACATGGGAAATTGCGGCGTGCCTTTCATGAAGAGCACGATCGGGTGATCGGCGAGGGTACCCTTGATGCGTTCGATGACGTCCATTGCTGGCCTTCGGATGGATCGGCGCGTGCTGCGCGCAATCCCGTATGGTACCACCGCGCTCCCGCCGGTTCGGCGAGCGACGCCTGCGCGGCGTCGCGCGGCAGCGGCCTGCAGCGGGCCGCATCGGGGTGGGGATTCAGGACATCCTGCTAGACTGGTGGGCCCTACCCCATCGGCAAGGAGTGTTCCATGGCGATCGAACTGCCCCCGCTTCCGTGGGCGCGTGACGCGCTGGCCCCGCACATCTCGGCGGAGACCATCGACTATCACTATGGCAAGCACCACCAGACCTATGTCACCAACCTCAACAACCAGATCAAGGGCACGGAGTTCGAAAACCTCCCGCTCGAGGAGATCATCCGCAAGTCGTCCGGCGGCATGTTCAACAACGCCGCCCAGGTCTGGAACCACACGTTCTACTGGAACTGCCTCAAGCCGAACGGCGGCGGCGAGCCGACCGGCCGCCTCGCCGACGCGATCAACAAGGCCTTCGGCGGCTTCGCGCAGTTCAAGGACGAGTTCACGAAGACCAGCGTCGGCACGTTCGGCTCCGGCTGGGGCTGGCTCGTGCAGCGTCCGGACGGCAGCCTCGCGCTCGCGAGCACGGCCAACGCGGGCACGCCGATCACCGGTGCGGACCGCCCGCTGCTGACCTGCGACGTGTGGGAACACGCGTACTACATCGACTACCGCAACGCGCGCCCGAAGTATGTCGAGGCGTTCTGGAACCTCGTCAACTGGGATTTCGTCGCCAGCCAGATGGCCTGAGCCCACGGCGATCACGCAAAGAAAAAGCCGCTCACCCGAGCGGCTTTTTTCATGCGCGGATGCCGGTGCCCGGCCCGCTCAGCCGAGCGCGGCGATCACCGGCGCGACCTGTGCCTCGCGGCCGAGCGCGGCGCCGATGCGCCGGAGACGGTCGCGCATCTCCGCCGCGTCGTCGGCGCAGAACGTCGCGTGGCCGACCTTGCGACCGGCGCGCGGACTCTTGCCGTAGTCGTGCCAGTGCGCGCGTGGCTCGGCGAGCACGGGATCGGCGGGCGGCAGTTCGCCGACCCAGTTGAGCATCGCGTTGATGCCGAGTGCACTGGTGTCGCCGAGCGGCATGCCGAGCACCGCCCGCACGTGGTTTTCGAACTGGCTCGCGGGCGAGCCTTCGATCGTCCAGTGGCCGGAGTTGTGCACGCGCGGCGCCATCTCGTTGCCGAGCAGGCGGCCGTCGCGCACGAACAGTTCGAGCGCGAACGTGCCGACGTAGTCGAGCGCCTCGGCGATGCGCCGCGCATGCGCGAAGGCGATCGGCGCGAGCGTTTCGGCGTGCGGCGCGGGCGCGAGGCTCGCCGACAGGATGCCGTCGGCATGCCAGTTCTGGGTCAGCGGCCAGGTGCGGAATTCGCCGTCGCGCGCGCGCACCGCGACCACCGACAGCTCGCGCTCGAACGGCACGAATGCCTCGAGGATCGATGGCGCGCCGCCGAGCGCCTCCCACGCCGCGTCGACGTCGGCCACCGACTTGAGGCGGAACTGGCCCTTGCCGTCGTAGCCGAGGCGGCGCGTCTTGAGGATCGACGGCGTGCCGATCGTTTCGACCGCGCGCGCGAGGTCGTCGCGCGAATCCACCGCGGCGAACGCGGGCGTGTCGAGGCCGATTTCGCGGAACAGGCTCTTCTCGGCGAGGCGATCCTGCGAGGTCGCGAGCGCACGCGGGTTGGGGAATACCTTCGTGTGTTCGGTGAGCCAGTGCGCGGTGTCGGCCGGCACGTTCTCGAAATCGAAGGTCGCCACGTCGATGCGCCGCGCGAAATCCGCGAGTGCGTCGAAGTCGCGCCAGTCCGCGCGCAGCATCGGCGCGACCTGCGCCGCACACGCGTCCTCGGCGCTGTCGACGACGAGGAAGCGCAGGCCGAGCGGCGCACCCGCGAGCGCGAGCATGCGCGCGAGCTGGCCGCCACCGAGCACGCCGATCGTTCGTCCGGAGTGGTTCATCGGCGTGCCACGCAGACAGGTGCGCGGCGCTGCGCGCGCGGGGAGTCGTGACGCGCGCTCATGCCGGCGTGCGCGGGTCGGGGTGGGCCAGCACGCTCGCGGTCTGCTCGTGGCGGAACGCATCGAGGCGGTGCGCGAGCGGCGCATCGGTCGTCGACAGCATCGCCGCGGCGCACAGGGCCGCATTGATCGCGCCGGCGCGGCCGATCGCGAAGGTCGCGACCGGGATGCCGGCGGGCATCTGCACGATCGACAGCAGCGAATCCATGCCGTTGAGCGCCTGCGACTGCACCGGCACGCCGAGCACCGGCAGGCGCGTCTTCGCGGCGAGCATGCCCGGCAGGTGGGCCGCGCCGCCGGCGCCGGCGATGATCGCGGCGAGGCCGCGCTCGACCGCCGTGGCCGCGTAGTCGAACAGCAGGTCCGGCGTGCGATGCGCGGACACCACGCGCACTTCGTGCCCGATGCCGAGCCGCTCCAGGGTTTCGACCGCGTGGCGCATCGTGTCCCAGTCCGACCGGGAACCCATCACGACGCCGATGCGGGGCTGTCCGCTCGCGCTTTCTGTCATGGCCGTCGTCAGCCTAAATCGCTATTGTACGCGCATCCGGCCGCATCCGGCCCTCCCGCTTCCGCGCATGGACAAACACCTGCTCGACATCCTCTGCTGCCCTGCCACGCACGTGCCGCTGCGCCTGCTCACCGAGGGCGAGCTCGCCGCGCTCAACCGCGCGATCGCGTCGGGGCCGGTCCGCAACGGCGCGGGCGCGACGGTCACGTCCGCGTTCAGCGCCGGCTTGATCACGCGCGACCGGCATACCATCTACCGCATCGACGACGACATCCCGGTCATGCTCGCCGACGAGGCGGTCGCCACCGCCCAGCTGGGTGACTTTCCGGACCACTGATACCATTTGCCCCAGTCGAGTGTGATGCCAGTCACATTCCAGGAACGATACCCCTTTAAGCTAGGCCACAGGCCGGCGCATGCGCGCGCAGCGGGGTTCCGGCGCCCTACGGAAAGCTTTCAATGACCGCTCCCAAAGACAATCCGAACGTCGTCGACCTGCAGCAGCGCCAGCCGGGCACGGCCGCGACCGATCGTCTGGGCGACCTGCTCAAGCTCGTGCGCGGCGTCTCGTTGAAGCGCATCAACGCGCTCGTCGGCACCCTGTTCGAGAACGTCGACGACGCGCTGTTCGACCTCGCCGAGCGCGCCGGCAGCAATGCGGTGCAGACCGAATATTTCGACGGCATGCGCGAGGTGCGCAAGAAGCGCCAGCTCGTCGAGCGTCTGTTCCAGGACCAGGCGACGAAGGCTTTCACCGATTTCGCGGACGGCAAGCTCAAGGCGGCCCGCACGGAAGTGTCGCCGCAACCGGCGTCGGGTGGCCTGTCGCTCGTCGACGACACCGAACTCGAGGAATCGCTCGCCGTGACCAGCATGGTCGCGAAGGCGGAGAACCGCCTGCAGCGCGCGCTCTACCAGGTGAACCAGCGCCTGTCCGTCATCATCGGCGGCGGCAAGGTCGAGGACAACAACAATCCGATCGGCCCGGCCGTGCTCGGCAACGCGTTCCGCAGCGCGATCCGCGAGTTCGAGGTCAACGTCCAGGTCAAGCTCATCATCTACAAGCTGTTCGACCGCTACGTCATGACCGGCCTCGAGCCGATCTACGACGAAGTCAACGTCGAGCTGATCCGCGCGGGCGTGCTGCCGCAGGTGCGCCACGTGGCGCCGACGAACAAGCAGCCCGCGCCCGCAGCCGGCGTGCGACTGCCACCCGGCGCCGCGGCTCCCGCCGCGACGACCAGCGCGCCCACCTACTACGACCCCGCCGCCGACCAGCTGCAGGCCGAGATCTACCACACGCTGCGCTCGCTGCTCGCCAACCGCCATGGCCCCGAAGGCCATGCCGGTGACGGCGCGGTCGGCGGCATCGGTTTCAGCCCGACCGACCTGCTCAGTGCATTGACGATCCTGCAGAGCCAGTCGGCCGTCGCGCAGGCGCGCGCCGAAAGCGTGGCGGACGCGGCGCAGGCGGTGCAGCAGATCAAGCGCGAGCTGCTCGACCAGGTCAACAAGCTGTCCGGCGACGCCAAGGACAAGCGCGTGTCGAGCGCGGACGAGGACACGATCGACCTCGTCGGCATGCTGTTCGAATACATCCTGCAGGACCGCAACCTGCCGGCGCAGATGCAGGCCTTGTTCGGCCGCCTGCAGATTCCGTACCTCAAGGTCGCGATCCTCGACAAGCACCTGTTCGCGCAGAAGTCGCATCCGGCGCGGCGCCTGCTCGACCTGCTCGCCGACGCGGGCAAGAGCTGGTCGGAGGAATCCGACCGCGACCATCGCCTGTACGAGCGGATCAAGGCCTGCGTGGAGACCGTGCTGCGCGATTTCGACGACGACGTCGGCGTGTTCGAACGCGAACTGGCCTCGTTCGGCGATTTCATCGACCAGCACAAGAAGCGCGCCGAACTCGCCGAGCAGCGCGCGGCCGACGCGACGCGAGGCCGCGAGAAGCTGCAGGCGGCGCGCCGCACCGCCGCGCGCGAGATCCTCAAGCGCATCGAGGACCGCAACCTGCCGCCGGTCGTGCACAGCGTCCTGTCACGTCCGTGGGCGAACTACCTCGTGCTCACGGTGCTGCGCCAGGGCGAGGAATCGGACGAGTGGAAGAACGCGCTGCGCTTCGCCGACGAGTTCGTCTGGAGCGCGCAGCCGAAGACCACCGAAAGCGAAGTGACGCGCCTGCGCGCGCTGTTGCCGCAGCTGGAGAAGGCGCTGCGCCACGGCCTGGCGACGGTCGCCTACCACGACAGCGACGTGAAGCAGCTCATGGGCGAGCTGTCGCTGTTCTACAAGCGCCTGCTCGACGGGCAGAAGATCGAAACCAAGACGGTCAAGGAAGTCATCGCCGAACAGGTCACGCCGGCGACGCCGGGCGAGGACGCCGAGGCCCCCGCTCC
The DNA here is from genome assembly GCF_004342425.1 of Dokdonella fugitiva. GTDB lineage: Bacteria > Pseudomonadota > Gammaproteobacteria > Xanthomonadales > Rhodanobacteraceae > Dokdonella_A > Dokdonella_A fugitiva. The sequence goes on from NZ_SLWQ01000002.1 coordinate 436,861, forward strand.
GGCCGTGGCGGCGACGCAGAGCCCGGTCGAGGAGATCGTGCTCGGCTCGTCCGACGCCGAGGGCACGGCGGAGTCCGAGCCCGCGGAGCCCGTCGAGGAAGACGAGTTCGTCCAGGCGGTACGCGCGATCAAGGTCGGCACGTGGATCGAGTTCATCGACGAGAACGAGCAGCGCGAGCGCGCGAAACTGTCCTGGATCAGCCCGATCAGTTCGAAGTACCTGTTCGTCAACCGGCGCGGGCTCAAGGTCTGCGACAAGACGGTCCACGGCCTCGCCGCCGAGCTGCGCCGCGGCAGCGCGGTGGTGCTCGAGGAGGTGCCGCTGTTCGACCGAGCGCTCGACGCGATCGTTGCGCGCCTGCGCCACGCCGGCGACGAGGCCCCGGCGACACCGCCCGCGCCGCAGGCAGGCTGAACACCACGCGCCGCATCGCTGCTTGCTATCCTGCGCGCCCGCCCACCGCAGAAGGCAAGAGCACGTGACGACTCCGGCACTGGTTCCGCCGCGCGACGCAATCGCGCGCGACGTACGGCGCGCCCTCGAGGAAGACATCGGCAGCGGTGACGTGACCGCCGACCTGCTGCCGGAAGGCTCGCACGGCCGGGCCCGCGTGATCACGCGCGAAGCGGCGACCCTGTGCGGGCGTGACTGGTTCGAGGAGTGCTTCCGCCAGCTCGATCCCGCGGTTCGCTTCGAATGGTTCGCCGCCGACGGCGACAGGGTCACCGCAGGCGCCCTGCTCTGCCGGATCGAAGGGCGCGCACGCGCGCTCGTGACGGCGGAGCGTTCCGCGCTCAATTTCCTGCAGACGCTGTCCGCCACCGCGACCGCCACCGCGACGTACGTCGAGGCGGCGCGCGGGACGCGCACGGCGATCCTCGACACGCGCAAGACGCTGCCCGGCCTGCGCCTCGCGCAGAAGTATGCGGTGCGCGTCGGTGGCGGCGTCAACCACCGCATCGGCCTCTACGATGCCGTGCTCATCAAGGAAAACCATATCGCCGCGGCGGGATCGATCCACTCCGCGGTCGCGCGGGCGCGCGCGTTGCACCCGGGCGTGCTGGTCGAAACCGAAGTCGAGAATTTCGCCGAGCTGCGCGAGGCGCTCGCGGCCGGCGTCGACCGCATCATGCTCGACGAGTTCGAGCTGCACGAGCTGTCGCAGGCGGTCGCCGAGGTCGGCGGGCGCGTTCCGCTGGAAGTCTCGGGCTCGGTGTCGCTCGATCGGGTGCGCGCGATCGCCGACACCGGCGTCGACTTCATCTCGGTCGGCGCGCTGACCAAGCACGTGCGCGCGCTCGACCTGTCGATGCGCGTGGAACTGGTCGACGCCGTCCCCTGACGGCGCCGGCCGCGGCGGTCAGAACATGCCGGCGAAATGGAGGACCGCGGCGAGCACGACCGCCGCGACGACCACGCCGATCGCGATCATCGCTCCGCTCGAACCACCCTTGCGGCCCTTCGGTTCCTCGACGCGTGCGCCCGCGGACTGCTGGCGTGCATCCATGCCCGGCGTGATGAGCAGGAAACGCACCGTGTCCAGGCGCAGTTCCTCGCCCGGCTTCAGCAGCCCGCTCTGCGTGCGCTTGTCGTTGATGTAGGTGCCGTTCGCCGAGCCCATGTCCTCGACCAGCACGCCCTCGGCCGTGACCTTGAGGCGCGCGTGATGGCGCGAGACCTCTTCGGCGGGAATCGGGATGTCGCAATCGGGCTGGCGACCGATGACCGCGTTGTCGGTCACCGCGAACGTCTTGCCGAGCGTCGCTCCGGACACGCCCCTCAGCAGGTAGCGCGGCAGGGCCGTGCGCACGCGCGTGCGGTCGTCGACCGGCTCGTGCTTGGCGGCCGGCGCGACGGCCGGCTTGCGCTCGCCGACGACCGACACGCCGACGCGACCGAGCACGAGCAGGTCGCCGTCCTTGATCGGGGTCGCGGCCGTGACCTGCCGGCCATTGAGTACCGTCGCCGCCTGCGCGTCGAGCGGCCGGATGCTCGCATTGCCGGCCTTGACGAGCACTTCGCAATGGCGCGCCGCGACACCTTCGCCCTTGAGCACGATGCTGCAGTCGCTGCCGCTGCCGAGCGTGCGCGCGCCGTCGGTGAGTTCCACCGGAACGTGTTCACCGCCAGGAAACACGAGTTTCATCCTCTCCCCCCATTGGAAGCCGAGCGTCGGCGGATTGTACCCGTGCCCGGCCCGTTGTCGCTGGGCATCATTCCGCAGGCATGCGGAAGGCAGGTGCACGGCAGGGCTTGTCGCGTCGCCCGCTCATCCCCACACTGTCGCGATGATCGGCACCTGGTTGTTCCTGCTCGCCATCGCGGTCGCCGTCTGGGCCTGGATGGACATCCTGCGCGCGCGCGAACTCGCGATCGCGCACAGTCGCACGCTCTGCCGCGAGGCAGGCGTGCAACTGCTCGACCAGACCGTCTCGCTCAAGCGCCTCTCGCTTGCGCGCCGCGACGGGCTGCCGACGGTCGTGCGCCGCTACGGCTTCGAGGTGAGCCTCGACGGCAGTGATCGCCATCGCTGCCACCTCGACCTCGCCGGCCGCCGGCTGGAAGCCTGGAGCCTGCCGCTCGGCGAAGAAGCCCGAGCGCGCCTGGAGCGGCCGACGCGGCTCCATCTCGTGCAGTAGCCGGACCGGCGCCGCGCCCGCTGCCGAAGGGGCCGGTTGACCTTCGGGCGAAGCCGGCGCAGCCGTCGTCGGAACGCCACCCGGAATGCGAATACCCTGGGTCGCCCGGGCCCGGCGAGGCGTCGTGTTACTTGATCACGCGCAGGTGCGGGCGCTTCGGCGCTTCGTCGGGCGGCGGTGCGCCCGGCGGTGGCTCGGCGGGTGCACCGTCGGCCTGGAACATCATGCCCTGCCCGTTCTCCTGCGCGTAGATCGCGAGCACGGCGGCCATCGGCACGTACACCGAATGGCTGATCCCGCCGAAGCGCGCGAGGAACTGCACGCGGTCGTTGGCGATCTCGAACTGGCCGACCGCGCGCGCGGCGACGTTGAGCACGATGCGCCCGTCCTTGGCCGCTCCGGGCGGCACGCGCACGCCTTCGGCGGCGGCGTCGACGAGCAGGTACGGGGTGAGGCCGTTGTCGCTGATCCACTCGTAAAACGCACGCAGCAGGTACGGGCGGTTCGACGTCATCGCCGGTGCGTTCACAGCGGTTCTCCGTGGAGTGGCGCGCAGCAGCGATGCGTCACGGGCGCAGGCCCTTTTCTTCCGCGGTCAGGCTGCGCGTGAAACCCTGGCTGCGGAAGATGCGCTCGCCGTAGTCGATGATCGCCTGCGCCTCGCGCGGCAGCTGGACGCCGAGAGAATCGAGGCGCCAGACCAGCGGCGCGAGCGCGCAATCGGCAAGGCTGATCTCGGGGCTGAGGAAGAAGCGCGACGCCTTGAACGCGCCTGCATTCTTGACGAGGTCGTCGCGCAGGGCGCGGCGCGCGGTCTCGGCCGCGCGCCCGCCCGCTTCGATCTCGTCGACGAGGGTGAGCCAGTCGTTCTCGATGCGCACGATCGCCAGGCGCAGGCGCGCGCGGGACAGCGGATCGACCGGCATCAGCGGCGGGTGCGGATAGCGTTCGTCGAGGTATTCGCAGATGACCGAGGTGTCGTACAGGACGAGGTCGCGATCGACGAGGGTCGGCACCGAGTTGTAGGGATTGAGGTCGATCAGGTCCTCGGGCGGGTCGTTCAGGTCGACCAGCACATGGTCGTAGGTCACGCCCTTGGCCGCGAGCGTCATGCGTACCCGATGGCAATGCACGCAGTTGTGGGCTGAATACAGGGTCAAGACGGTACGCGAACGCTGGTTCAAGGCCATGCTGGATCCCCTACTCCCTTCGAAGCGAGCCCTTCGCCGGCAATGTACTACGCGGCGGCAGCGGCCGCCTAGGAGCGGGGAAATGCGCGCCGGGACGCGGGTTCCCGGCGTGGACACCGCGCTGGCGAAGAAGCCGGCGCGGCCGGACCGGCGCGATCCCGGCCCGCAGGCGGGGCGGCGGTGTCGCCGCCCCGGGGCTCGCGTCAATGCACGTCCTTCCAGAACTCGTGCTTGAGCAGGTAGGCGAGCAGGGTGAACAGGGCAAGGTAGAGCAGCACCCACACGCCCATCGACTCGCGCTGCAACGCAGCGGGTTCGCCGACGTATTGCAGGAACGTCGCTATGTCGCGCGCGGTGCGGTCGAACTCCTCGGCGTTCTGCCGGCCCGGCGTGTGCACCTCGAGCTTTTCGATGACCGCGTCCTGGCCTTCCGCGGCCGGCTTCGTCACCGCGGTCTGGATGCCCTGCAGCTCCCACAACGCATTCGGCATCGACACATTGGGGAACAGCGTGTTGTTCCAGCCGGTCGGGCGGCTCGGGTCGACGTAGAACGACTTGAGGTAGTTGTAGATCCAGCCTTCCGGCTTGGCACGCGCTTCCAGCGACAGGTCCGGCGGCGCCTTGCCGAACCACGCGGTGCCGTCGGCCGGCGGCATCGGGCTGATCACCGGGTCGCCGATCTTGCCGCCACCGAACATGAAGTTCTGTTCGACGTCCTTCGGATCGAGCTTGAGGTCCTCGGCGATGCGCGAATAGCGCATGAAGCGCAGCGAGTGGCAACCCGAGCAGTAGTTGAAGAACAGGCGCGCGCCGCGCTGCATCGAGGCGACGTCGTCGAGCCGGATGTTGGCCGGCGCGAGGCCGCCTTCTTCGGACGCGTGCGCGACGCCGACGCCGATCAGGCCGGCCACGAGCAGGGCTGCAATCTTGCGGAACATCGCGGTCCTCGGAGTGTTGGTCGTGGCCTTAGTCATGCGTGGTCACCCGTTCCGGCACCGGCCTGGTCTTCTCGAAGCCGAACTTCGTGTAGACCCAGATGAAGACGAAGTAGCCGAAGTAGACGAACGTCCAGAACCGGCCGAACAGGTTCTCGATGAAGGTCGCGTCCGCCTTCTCGCCGAACCACTCGGGGATCTTCTCCGCGGTCACGCCCGCGCCGACCGCGGCGAGCATGATGAAGGACAGCGCGAACAGGCCAAGCGCGACCTTGTAGCCGAGGCCGCGGTAACGCACCGACTTGACCATGCCCTTGTCGAGCCACGGCAGCAGGAACAGCAGCACGATCGCGCCGAACATCGCGATCACGCCCCACACCGCGGTGCCGAAGAACGACGGGATCATGCGCAGGATCGCGTAGAACGGCGTGAAGTACCACACCGGCTTGATGTGCGTCGGCGTGGCCAGGTTGTTCGCCGGCAGGAAGTTGTCGTGCTCGAGGAACCAGCCGCCGAAGGTCGGCGCGTAGAAGATGATGAACGCGGCGATCAGCAGGAAGAAGCCGGTGCCGAAGATGTCCTTGACCGTGTAGTACGGGTGGAACGCGATGCCGTCGAGCGGCGTGCCGTCCGGCTTCTTCTTTTGCTTGATCTCGACCCCGTCCGGGTTGTTCGAGCCGACCTCGTGCAGCGCGCCGAGGTGCAGCACGACGAGCAGCAGCAGCACCAGCGGCAGCGCGATCACGTGCAGCGCGAAGAAGCGGTTGAGCGTCGCGTCGGCGGGCAGGTAGTCACCCATGATCCACTCGACCAGCGAATCGCCGATGAAGGGGATCGTGCCGAACAGCGAGATGATCACCTTCGCGCCCCAGAACGACATGTTGCCCCACGGCAGCACGTAGCCCATGAACGCCTCGGCCATCAGGGCGAGGAAGATCAGCATGCCGAGGATCCACACCAGCTCGCGCGGCTTCTTGTACGAGCCGTACATGAGGCCGCGGAACATGTGCAGGTAGACGACGACGAAGAACAGCGAGGCGCCGGTCGAATGCATGTAGCGGATCAGCCAGCCCCAGCTGACGTCGCGCATGATGTACTCGACCGAGGCGAACGCGGCCGAGATGCCCGGCGCGACGAGTTCCGCGCTCGGCTTGTAGTGCATCGTCAGGAAGATGCCGGTGAGGATCTGGTTGACCAGCACCAGCAGCGCGAGCGAGCCGAAGTAGTACCAGAGGTTGAAGTTCTTCGGCGCGTAATAGCCGCCCGTGTGCGCGTTGAGGAACGAGAGCACCGGCAGGCGGTCCTCGACCCAGGCAAGCACGCGGTTCTTCGGCTGCAGGCGCGTCATCGTGGTGCCCATTACGCTGCCCCCTTGTCCGGATCGACGCCGATCAGGATGTGCGTGTCGTCGACGAAGTGGTACTTCGGCACCGCGAGGTTCGCCGGTGCGGGCACGCCGTCGTAGACGCGGCCGGCCATGTCGTAGCGCGACTTGTGGCACGGGCAGTAGAAGCCGCCCTTCCACTGCGGGTCGAACGGCTCGGGCTTGAGCTCCGGGAAGAAGTCCGGCACGCAGCCGAGGTGCGTGCAGATGCCGGTCACGACCAGCCACTCGGGCTTGATCGAGCGGTATTCGTTCTTCGCGTAGTCGGGTTGCTGCGCCGTGTTGTCCGACTTCGGATCACGCAGGCGCGCATCGACCGACGCGAGCGTGTCGAGCTGCGCCTTGGTGCGGTTCACCACGAACACGGGCAGGCCGCGCCACTCGAACGTGACCTTCTGGCCCGCCTCGATCTTGCCGATATCGGCGAGCACCGGCGCACCGGCGGACTTCGCCCGCTCGCTCGGCTCCCAGGACTTGACGAAGGGGATCGCGGCCAGCGCGACGCCCGCACCACCGACGACCGAGGTCGTCGCGGTCAGGAATCGACGGCGCCCCTTGTCCACCACAGCATCGTTTGCCATCAGCACTCCGCTGCAAAGCTGAAAAAAACCACGGGAACCGCATCGCCCGCGTCGATGACCGGCCGCGCCGATCGCGCCGCCAGGCTCGGCCGCGCAGGCGCGTCTTCGCGAAGAACCGGCGTCGCGCGGCCCGCGGCCGGGCCCCAAAATCGTGGTAGTTTAACGAACGCCCCCGCACCGCACAATCAAAGCGGTGCCCTTTACGTATCGCCGCGGCAGCGCGCGGCCACCGGAATCCATGCAGAGCCGCCGCTACCACGACATCGCCGTCTTCGTCCTGCGCAGCGTCGTCGTCGGGCTCGCCGCGGCGTTCGTGCTGACCGTGTTCGCGCCGGGCCTGGTCGAACGACTGCGCGGCTCGCCGGGCGTGACGGCCGGCGCCGAAACGAGCTACGCACGCCGCGGTCCGGTCTCGTACGCGGAGGCGGTCGGTCGTGCGTCACCCTCGGTCGTCAACATCTACGCGAACCGCATCACCACCCTGCGCCGCGCCTATCCGGTGCCCGATCCGATCAACCAGCGCCTGCTCGGCTACGTGGCCGGCCCGCTGATCCAGCGCCGCGACCAGAGCCTCGGTTCCGGCGTGATCTTCAGCGCCGACGGCTACGTGCTCACCAACAACCACGTCATCACCGGCGCCGACGACATCCAGGTGCTGCTCGACGACGGCCGCGTCGCCCAGGCCCAGGTGACCGGCACCGATGCCGAGACCGATCTCGCGGTGCTGAAGATCGACGCGAAGGGCCTCCCCGCGATCGACGTCGCCGACGACGCCCCGCCGACCGTCGGCGACGTCGTGCTCGCGATCGGCAATCCGGCCGGCTTCGGCAAGACCGTGACGATGGGCATCGTCAGCGCGACCGGGCGACAGCTCAACCTGTCCGCCTACGAGGACTTCATCCAGACCGACGCGGCCATCAACGCGGGCAATTCGGGCGGCGCGCTCATCAACGCGCTCGGCGAACTCATCGGCATCAACACCGCGGTGTACAACAAGCCGATCTCGACCGGCCTCGGGCGCGCGCAGATGCCCGAAGGCATCGGCTTCGCGATCCCGGTCACGACCGCCAAGACCGTGCTCGACCAGATCATCAAGCACGGCCACGTGATCCGCGGCTGGATCGGCGCCGAATACACCGATATCCCGCCCGTTCCGGGCGCGACCGGGCGGCAGCCCGGCGTGATCGTCATGCGCGTGCTGCCGGAAAGCCCGGCGGCCCAGGCGAACCTGCAGCCGGGCGACCTGCTGCTGAAGATCGATGGCGTCGCCATCGCCGACCAGGGCGACCTGCTCACGCGCGAGGCCGCGTTCGCACCCGGCACCAAGGTGCGCCTGGAAGGCCTGCGCGGCAACATGCCTTTCGCGGTCGACCTCGTGCTCGTCCAGCGCCCCGCGCCCAGCACGACGGGCGCCTAGCAAGGCGGCACCCGGCCCGGCTCCGCGCTCCCGGCCCTCAGTCCCCCGCCCCCAGAACACTACAACGCCTTCGCATACCGATCCCGCAGCGTCGCCACGCGCTCGACGTACACCTGCGTCTCGTCGTATGGCGGCACGCCACGGTACTTCTGCACTGCGCCGGGCCCCGCGTTGTAGGCGGCCGTCGCGAGGCGCGCATCGCCGTTGAAGTTCTTCAGCAGCATCGCGAGATAGCGCGCGCCGCCACGGATGTTCTGCGCCGCGTCGAACGCGTCGGCGACGCCCATGTCCGTCGCCGTGCCCGGCATCAGCTGCATGAGGCCCTGCGCGCCCTTGTTCGACAACGCCATCGGGTTGAACGCCGACTCGGCGTGGATCACCGCGTGCAGCAACGCGCTGTCGAGGCCGAATTCGGCCGCCGCAGCCGCGATCTCCGCCTTGTACGCGTCGAGATGCAGCGCGGTGCGTGCGAAATCGATCTTCGAATGAAGGTCGCAGGCGACGCAGGTCGCGATGTAGGTGAACAGCACCGCGAAGGCGCCGCCGCTCGGCCTGATGTTGGTGTATTCGGTGATGCCGTCCTTGCGCTGCACGCGGTAGACCGCGCCGCGCAGGACGCGCGGACCCGCCGGCGCTGCAGCGGTTTCGCGCGGCTCGGCCCGGGCGACGGCGCGCGCGCGGTTCGGCGACGGGCGATACGGCGAGGCGATGAACAGCGGGTTGCCGACCGTCGTCGCGGTGCTCGCGACGTCGGCGAGCACGGTCGAGAAATCCTGCGGCACGTACACCGGCGCGCTGCTGGCGACATCCGCCACGACGCGACGGAAGTCCGCGCGCACGATCGACGCAGGCTCGCTCACGACCGCCGCCTCGACGCCGGAGAAGTCCGCGACGTTCTCGTCGTACGTCCAGCCCGTCTTCGACGGCGCTTTCGGCGCAGCGGCCGTCGCGTGCGGCGCCGCTGCAGGCGCCTTCGCCTTCGGCGGGTCGGCGAATACCGAGATCGCCTTGCAGTGGGTGTAGCCCTTGGTCGTGCTCGTATAGGCGATGCTGCCGTCGGTCGTATCGCACTTGTACAGCACGCTCGCGCGCGCGCCTGCCGGACCGAGCAGCAGGAGGGCGATCCCGATGGCAGTGGCGGGAATGCGGGACGGCAACATGGATGACATTCAATCCTATTCGACTCAACAGTTTCCGCTGCATTGTTCACGTTGCCAAGCGCAAAACGTGATGCGCCGCACCATGCAGCCGGGATTTACAGACCCCGCCATACCGTCGCGGTTCCCGGACCGCTAAGCCCTTGCCCGGCAATGCTAAACTGCTCGGTCCATGACGCACCCGCCCCGACCATGACCGGCAAGCTCTACATCAAGACCCACGGTTGCCAGATGAACGAGTACGACTCGGCCAAGATGGCCGACGTGCTGCGCGCATCGCACGGCCTGGAGCTGACCCAGGACGAGGCGGAAGCCGACGTCATCCTCGTCAACACCTGCTCGATCCGGGAAAAGGCGCAGGAGAAGGTGTTCAGCCAGCTCGGCCGCTGGAAGCAGCACAAGCAGGACGGCAAGCCCGTGCTGATCGGCGTCGGTGGCTGCGTCGCGAGCCAGGAGGGCGACGCGATCGTCAAGCGCGCGCCGTTCGTCGACCTCGTGTTCGGGCCGCAGACCCTGCACCGCCTGCCCGAGCTCATCGAGGCGCGCCGCGCCACCGGCAAGCCGCAGGTCGACATTTCCTTCCCCGAGATCGAGAAGTTCGACCGGCTGCCCGAGCCCCGCGCCGAAGGACCGAGCGCGTTCGTCTCGATCATGGAAGGCTGCTCGAAGTACTGCTCGTTCTGCGTGGTGCCGTACACGCGCGGCGAGGAGATCAGCCGGCCGTTCGACGACGTCGTCGCCGAGATCGCGACGCTCGCCGAACAGGGCGTGCGCGAGGTGAACCTGCTCGGCCAGAACGTCAATGCCTACCGCGGCGCGATGCACGACGGCTCCATCGCCGACCTCGGTCTGCTCATCCACGCAATCGCCGAGATCGACGGCATCGGCCGCATCCGCTTCACCACCTCGCACCCGCTCGAGTTCTCCGACTCGCTGGTCGAGGCCTACGCCAACGTGCCACAGCTCGCGAACTTCCTGCACCTGCCCGTGCAATCGGGCTCGGACCGCATCCTCGCCGCGATGAAGCGCGGCTACACGGCGCTCGAGTTCAAGCAGAAGATCCGCAAGCTGCGCGCGGTGCGCCCCGACATCTGCATCTCGTCGGATTTCATCGTCGGTTTCCCCGGCGAAACCGACGCCGACTTCGACAGGACGATGAAGCTCATCGACGACGTCGGCTTCGACCAGAGCTTCTCCTTCATCTACTCCAAGCGGCCCGGCACGCCCGCGGCGAACCTCGCCGACGACACGCCCGACGCGGTCAAGCACGCCCGCCTCGAACGCCTGCAGGCGGCGATCAATGCGAACGCGAAGGCGATCAGCGAGGCGATGGTCGGCAGCGTGCAGCGCGTGCTGGTGGAAGGCCCGTCGCGCAAGAACCCGAACGAACTCACCGGCAAGACCGAGAACATGCGTTCGGTGAACTTCCCCGCGCCCACGCGCCTGATCGGCCGTTTCGTCGACGTCGTCATCACCGAGGCACTGACCAATTCGCTGCGCGGTCGCGTGCACCTCGACGACGGGCTCGCCGCGTCGGCCGCGTGACTGCCCCGCTCGCCATCCGCGAGATCGGCGCGGGCGGCTTCGCGCGGGCGTGGCCGATCTTCCATGCGGTGGTCGCCGCGGGCGACACCTACAGCTACCCGCCCGACATCGACGAAACGCAGGCGCGCGCGATGTGGACGACGCCGCCGAGCCGCTGCTTCGTGGCCGAGCGCGACGGCGAGGTGGTCGGCGTCTACATGCTGCGCCCCAACCAGCCCGGCCTCGGCGACCACGTCGCCAATTGCGGCTACATGGTCGCACCGCACGCACGCGGCCAAGGCATCGCCTCGGCAATGTGCGGACACTCGCTCGACGAAGCGCGTCGCGCCGGCTTTGCCGCGATGCAATACAACTTCGTCGTCGCCAGCAACGAGACCGCGGTACGCCTGTGGCAGCGCCACGGTTTCGCGATCGTAGGCCGCGTCCCCGGCGCCTTCCGCCATGCGCGCCTCGGGCCGACCGCCGTGCTGGTCATGCATCGCGCGCTCTAGCGCACCCGGCCACTCCCCCATGCCACAATGGCCCCGCCGTCCGGCACGGCGCCCGACGGCTCTACCTGGGGAGATACCGTTATGGGATACAGAACGATCGGCTCGTTCCTGCTTGCAACCTTGGCGTTCGCTGCACCCGACGCATCCGCGCAGGCATCGCTGTCGTCGATGTGCGCGGCTCTGTCCAACAGTGCGTTGCGTGAACCGGACTGGTACGCGCAGGCCTGCCGCCCGTCCCTGCACGCCAACCCGTTGCCGACCGCTCCAGTCGGCCTGGGTAACCTCGCCTATCAGTTCAACATGCGTGCCGGCGACGGTCCGACGTTCGACTCGTTGCAAAGCTTCATCCTGCCGGACGCCGCCACCGCGACCGTCATCGGCCCGCAGACGGGAAACATCTACGGCCTCGAATACGATGACGCGACAGCGACGCTCTGGGGCGTCGACGACTTGCTCCAGCTCGGCACCCTCGACACGACGACCGGCGCGTTCACGCCTTCGGTGACGATCACCGGCACGGGCACCGGCGAGAACCCCACGGGAATCACGTTCGTCGACCCCGCCTCGGCGTTCTACCTGTCCACGGCGGACGGAACCGACTCATTCCTCTACACGCTCGATACCAACACCGGCGCGGCGACGCTGGTCGGCCCGATGGGCGTCGCGCTGATGATCGACATCGCGATCAATGCACAGGGCGAGATGTACGGCCACGACATCGATACCGACAGCATCTACTCGATCGACACGTCGACGGGCGCGGCCACCTTGATCGGCCCGACCGGATTCGCGGCGAACTTCGCCCAGGGGATGGAGTTCGACAAGACGACCGGCGTGCTCTACGCGTGGCTCTACCAGGGCGGGGGCGTCAACACGTTCGCGACGATCGATCTCGCCACTGGCGCCGCCACGAGCGTCGCCACCCCGCTCGCCGGTGAATACGAAGGCGCGATCACGGGGTCGCCGCCGGTCATCGACCTCATTTTCGAGAACGGTTTCGACGGCGCGCCGCCGGAGCCGAGTTCGGTCCAGGCGACCGGCACGGGCACCGGCTCGATTCCGGACGGCGTTACCTGCGGGACACCCGGCGAGCTGCTGACGGTGAGCTTCGACGTGTCGGGCGTCACGAGCGACGTTTCCGGCGTCCGCGTGAACGTGACCGGCACGCACACGTGGGTGGGTGACGTCGCACTCACGCTCGCCGCACCCGGTGGCAGCCCGAGCATGCTGCTGTTCGCGAAGACCGGCTCGACGACGCCGGCGGGTGTCGGCGACAGTTCCGATTTCGCCGGTCCGTACGACTTCGCCGACGACGCGACGGGCGACTGGTGGGCGCAGGCCTCCGCGACGGGCGCAACGGCGCCGATCCCGGCGGGCGCGTATCGCACCAGCCAGACCGGCGGCACTGCGACGGGCGGCGGCACGCCAACCTCGCTCGCGGCGACGTTCGGCGCCTTGCCGGCCGCTGCCGCGAACGGGACCTGGACGCTGACCGCCACGGACCAGTGCCCGGCGGACACCGGCTCGATAGACGCGGCGACACTGACGGTCGAGTTCTTCGAACCGTAACGCATCGGCGACGCGCAACGGGGGCACCGCCCCCGTTGCACCTTCAATCGAGCCGCTTGTGGAAGCGCAGGATCGCCGCGCCCATCATCACGGCGGTGAACGCCAGCAATGCGGCCACGTCAATCCACATCTCGGCGAGCCCCGCCCCGCGCAGCATGATGCCGCGGATCAGGCGCAGGAAATGCGTGAGCGGCAGGACCTCGGCGAGCCATCGCACGACCTGGGGCATGCCGGCGAACGGGAACATGAAGCCCGACAGCAGGATCGATGGCAGGAACACGAAGAAGGTCATCTGCATCGCCTGGAACTGCGACTGCGCCTTGGTCGAGATCATCAGGCCGAGCGTGAGATTGGCGAGGATGAGCAGGCCGGCGGCGAGATAGACGTCGAGCACGCTGCCGCGCACCGGCACGGTGAACAGCCAGAGGCCGAGCGCGAGGATCACCGTCGTCTGCACGAGGCCGATCGCGATGAACGGCAACACCTTGCCGACCATGAGCTCGGTGCGCGACAGCGGCGTCGCGATGAGCAGCTCCATGTTGCCGCGCTCGCGCTCGCGCACGATCGAAACGCCCGTGAACAGCACCATCGTCATGGTCAGGATCACGCCTATGAGCCCGGGCACGATGTTGACCGCGGAGCGTCGCTCCGGGTTGTAGAACGCGACGACGTCGATCGGCGCCGCGGGCGGCGTGCTCGCGAGTGGCGCCTCGCGCAGGCGCGCCGACCCGTCGAGCGGCATCTGCGCGAGCTGCGCCGCGGCGCCCTGCACCGACGTATCGCTGCCGTCGACCATCACCTGCACCGCTTCGCGCCCCTGCGCCTTGCGCTGCTCGAAGTCGGGTGGCACCGCGATGCCTACGCTGATCTCGCCACGCCGCAGCAGCGCGACGAGTTCATCCGGGGTGCGCGTCTCGACGACCGGGGCGACGACGCCCGTCGCGAGCAGGTCCATCACCGCCGCGCGCGAGCCGGCGGTGTTCGCCTGGTCTGCGATGCCGGCGGCGAGGCCGCGTACGTTGAGGTTGATCGCGTAGCCGAACAGCACGAGCTGCATGACCGGGATGCCGACGATCATCGCCAGCGTGATGCGGTCGCGGCGCATCTGGCGCAGCTCCTTGAGGACGACGGCCCACAGGCGGCGCAGGTTCATGCGGCACGCTCCCGCTCGCCGTCGTGCGTCGCCGAGACGAACACGTCCTCGAGATTCGGCGTGGTTTCGTCGATGCCAGCCTTCTGGCCGGAGCTCGCGAGCGCATCGCCGACGCGTTCGCGTGCATCGCCAAGGTCGTCCGCCGTCAGCACGCGCAGGCTGTTGCCGATCTGCGCGACGCTGAGCACGCCCTCGACGCCGACCAGCGCGCGCTGCGCGTGGCGCGGGTCCTCGGCCGTGACGAGCAGCGTCCGGCCGGCGAGGCCCGCGGTGAGTTCGGCGGGCGTGCCGTCGGCGACGAGCACGCCGCGGTCGAGGATCGCGATGCGATGGCAGCGTTCGGCCTCGTCCATGTAGTGGGTCGACACGAGCAGGGTCGTGCCCGCATCGGCGAGTTCGAACAGCTTCTCCCAGAAGTCGCGCCGCGATTCCGGATCGACCGCGCTGGTCGGCTCGTCGAGGAACAAGAGTTCCGGTTCGTCGATGACCGCGCAGGCGAGTGCGAGGCGCTGCTTCTGCCCGCCGCTCATCGTGCCGGCGAGCTGCTTCTGGCGGTCGGCGAAGTGGTACTGCTCGACGAGTTCGTCGATGCGCCGTTTCGCCCGCGCACGCGGCACGCCCTGCACGTCGGCGAGGAATTCGAGGTTCTCGCGCGCGGTGAGATCCTCGAACAGCGAGAACTTCTGCGTCATGTAGCCGATGCGCTTGCGCAGCGCCTCGGCCTGCGCGGGAATCGCCAGGCCGAGCACGTCGATCTCGCCTTCGCTCGGCGTGAGCAGGCCGCACAGCATGCGGATCGTCGTCGACTTGCCCGAGCCGTTGGGACCGAGGAAGCCGTACACGTTGCGACGTGGCACCGCGAGGTCGACGTGGTCGACGGCGACCAGCGCGCCGAAGCGCTTGGTGAGCCCGCGTGCACGGATCGCGAGCTCGCCTTCGGCCGGCGTGTTCATTTCGCGGCCCCGCCGAATTCGACGCGCACCGGCAGGCCCGCGGGCAGCGCCGCGGCGTCGCTGCCGAGCGCGACTTCGGCAAGGTAGCTCAGGCGCGCGACGTCTTCGCCGATCAGGGCGTAGTACGGCGTGAACACGGGCTCGCTGCGGATCATGCGCACGCTGCCCTCGTACGGCTTCGCCGGATCGCCGACGAGGACGCGCACGCGGTCGCCGACCTGCACGCCCGTGCGCAGCGGCTCGGGCACGTAGATGCGCGCGTACGGCGCGTCGCCGGCGAGCAGGATCGCCAGCGCGGCGCCCACCGGCGCCTGGTCGCCGAGCCGGTACGGCAGGCTGTCGACGCGCGCGGCGCGCGGCGCGACCACCGCGAGCTTGCCGAGCAGCACGCGCTGCGCCTCGACCTCGGCGAGCGCGGCGGCGAGCGCGGCCTCGCCCTGTGCGACCTGTTCGCTGCGCGTGCCGTGCAGCAATTCGTCGAGTGCGGCGCGCGCCGCGTTCACCTTGCCCTCGGCATCACCGGCGGCCGCGCGCGCGCGGTCGAGGTCGGCTGCGGCGACGTAGTTGCGGTCCTTCAGCGGCAGCAGGCGCGCGTAGTACGCGCGTGCCTCGCGCGCATGCGCCTCGGCCGCGGCGAGGTTCGCACGCGCCTGCGCGATGTCTTCCGCGCGCGGCCCGGCTTTCAGTTCGGCGAGCACATCGCGCGCACGCTGCGCGCCCGCTTCGGCCGCCGCGAGCTGCGCCTTCGTATGCGCGGGGTCGAGTTCGAGCAGCGGCTGCCCCGCGGCGACCTGCTCGCCCTCGCGCACGTCGATGCCGATGATGCGCTCGGCCGCCGGCGCCGGCAGGCTTACGCGATCGAACTCCAGCGTGCCGACCGCCTGCGGCGGCGACTTCGCGCAGGCACCGAGCAGCAGCAGCGAAGCGAACACCGCGAGGCGCGGCGCCATGCGACGGAACGGGTCGGACGTGGTCATGGATGCTCCTAGCCTGCACCGAAGCCGCGATCGAGCAACGCGATCGTGTGCGCACGCAGCGCCTCGGCATCGATGTCCGACGCCTGGAACAGGCTGCGCCAGATCGGCGCGCTCGCGGCGGGAAAGAAGGTGAGCCCGACCAGCGAGACGACCGCGAGGCGCGGGTCGAGATCGGGATTGAGTGCGCCCTCGCGCTGCGCCTGCGCGAACCGCTGCGCGAGCAGCACCGGCAGCTGCGGTCCGACGCGCTCGAGCAGCAGGCCGCGCAACTGCCCGCCCTCGCAGAGCACCTCGCGCACCCACAGGGCGGGCAGCCACGGGAACCGTTCGACCAGCCGCGCCACGCCGCCCACGAACGCGGCGACCAGCGCAGCGATGTCGCCGGCTTGCGTCGGCAGCGATTCGCGCAGCACGCCGACCGCAGGCAGCACTCGCTCTTCGACGACGGCTTCGCGCAACTGCTGCGCGTCGCCGAAGTAGTAGTGCAGCAGCGCCGGCGTGACGCCCGCCTCGCGCGCGATCGCGCGCAGCGATGTCGCCGCGATGCCGTCGCGCACGTAGCAGGCGAGCGCCGAGTCGAGCAGGTGCGGTCGCAGTTCCGGGCTGGCCGCGGCCGGGCGCCCGGGTGTACGCGGACGCCCGGAAGCAGCACCCGGGCGATCACTCGTGCGCCGCCCACCCGGGGCGGCGCGATTGGATGGGCTCTTCGTTTCCCTTGCCATGGGCCTAATTTAATTCATCGATTAATTATTTGCAACAGGCTGGACTGCCCTGGAATCGGGCCGCGCTGGCAGGTACACCTGTCTTCGCCCGCCGGCGTGCCGCGCGTATCCGTTCGCGCTGGGCGCAGCCCGCGAAGCGGGCGGAGTCGAAGCCCCGGCCATCGAGCGCGACAGCCCTTCGACTCCGGCCTGCGGCCTGCGCTCAGGGCGAACGGATGGACTCCCATCGCTCGCGCGGTGCGACTGCAGGAGCCCACCGCTTGAACGACCGAGTCTCGCAATGGACGACGTGTTCGGCCTCGGCCTCGGCGCGGATCGAGGCGCGACGGTCGCGCACAGGGCGCTCGCGCTCCTGCACAGGTCTCGCACGCGCGCCATTGGCAGCGACGGAAGCCGCGATGCCCTCAGCCCTCGGCCCTTGCTGCAGAGGCATCGGGCTTCCCGTGACGACGTCGCGGGCGTGTCGACGCCGCGTGCGATGCTCGCTGCGTTCAACACGAACGGAATTGGAAAAAAAACGCGAACCACTCAAACCGTTCGCCCTGGGCGCAGGCCCGAAGGGCGAGTCGAAGGGGGGGCACCCTGCTGGCGACCTCCGTGCCCGCGCGCTACCCTCGCCCGCCTATGACGGACCTCACCCATCACGACTTCGCGCTCGAGCCCGACGACGGCGAGCGCCTTTCCAACCTCGCCGGGCCATTCGATGAAAACCTGCGCCAGGTCGAGCTGCGCCTCGGCATCGAGATCGCCAACCGCGGCAACGTGTTCCGCGTGACCGGCAGCGAGCACGCGGTGAAACTCGGCGAGCGCGTACTGCGCGATCTCTATGCGGCGACCGAGCACGAAGTGCTGAGCGGCGCGCAGGTCAACCTGCGCCTGTCCGAGTCGGGCATCGATGCGCTCGACGCACGCGCGGCCGAGGGTGCGCAGGACGTCGCGATCAAGACCAAGCGCGGCACGATCCGCGGCCGCGGTGCGAACCAGCAACGTTACCTGCACGCGATCGCGACCAACGACGTCAACTTCGGCGTCGGCCCGGCCGGCACCGGCAAGACCTACCTCGCGGTCGCGATGGCGGTGGACGCGCTCAACGACAACCGCGTGCAGCGGCTCATCCTCGTGCGTCCTGCGGTGGAGGCCGGCGAGAAGCTCGGCTTCCTGCCCGGCGACCTCACCCAGAAGGTCGATCCGTACCTGCGCCCGCTGTACGACGCGCTGTACGAGATGCTCGGCATCGAGAAGGTCGGCAAGCTCATCGAGCGCAACGTGATCGAGATCGCGCCGCTCGCCTACATGCGCGGGCGCACGCTCAACGATGCGTTCGTGATCCTCGACGAGGCGCAGAACACCACGGTCGAGCAGATGAAGATGTTCCTCACGCGCATCGGCTTCGGTTCGGTCGCGGTCGTCACCGGCGACATGACGCAGAACGACCTGCCGCGCCACGTGAAATCCGGCCTGCGCGACGCGATCGAGGTGCTGCGCGACGTCGACGGCGTGAGTTTCACGTTCTTCACCGCGCGCGACGTCGTGCGCCACCCGCTCGTGCAGCGCATCGTGCGCGCGTACGAACAGCGCGAGGCGACCGCGGAATCGCTCGCCTCGAAGGCGACGCGCGCCGATGAAGGCTGAGGCGCGCCGCCGCGGCGCCACCCGGAGCGCGCCACGCGCGGAACGGGAGTCGCGCATCTGCCTGTGGCTGCGCAACGAAGCCGGACGCAAGGGGGTGCCGGTGCTGCGCACGTTCGAACGCTGGGTCGCCGCGATTCCCGAGCTGCAGCAGCGCCGCGGCTGGAGCGAACTCAACATCCTCATCGTCGGCCGCGCGGCCGGGCGCCGCTACAACCGGCAGTTCCGCGGCCGCGACTACGCGACCAACGTGCTGAGCTTCCCGTACGAGCCCGCACCCGGCGAACACAGCGGCCTGCTCGGCGACCTCGTCATCTGCGCGCCGGTCGTCGCGCGTGAAGCACGCGAACAGGGCAAGGACGCGCGCGACCATTTCGCGCACATGACGATCCACGGCGTGCTGCACCTGCTCGGCTACGACCACGAGGACGAGCGCGACGCCGACGCGATGGAAGCGCTGGAAACGCGCATCCTCGCCTCGCTCGGCATCGACGACCCATATCGATAGTCGGTCGCGACGCTGCGGCGTCGCGCGCGCAGGCGGTCCGTTGCTCCTCGATGGTGTACGCTCCGATACTGCACGCTCACGCGGGATTGCCATGCGCACCGGTCGCAGCGTTCGTCGCCCATTGCCATCCCGGCCGCTCGCTGCCGCCCTCGCCGTCCTCCTTTTCGCCGATCCGCTCGCGCACGATGCGCAGGCACGCGCGTCCACGCCGGTTCGGGCCGGCGCCACCGTCGCGGTCGGCGAATGCAGCGAAAGCGCGCTGCGCAATGCCGTCGCCACGGCCGGCAATGGCGCGACGATCGACCTCTCCGCGCTCGCCGGATGCACGATCACGCTCACGGCCGGCGAAATCGCCGTCACCGTCGACGACCTCACGCTGCAGGGGCCGGCGGACCGTTCGCTCACGTTGAGCGGCAACCAGGCGAGCCGCATCTTCGCCCACACCGGGCACGGCCTGCTCCGGCTCGACCACCTCGCGCTCACCGCCGGCAAGCACACCACGGCCTACGACCAGGGCAAGTACACCGTCCATCGGGGCACCGGCGGCGCGGTGCATTCGGACGGCAGCGTGACGCTTTCCAGCAGTTCGTTGACCGGTTCGTCCGTCTGCCACGCCACCGGCAGCAACGAATACAACGAGGGCTTCGGCGGCGGCGTGTTCGCGCAAGGCGACGTCGCCGTTATCCGCTCGACGGTCTCCGGCAACGTGGCATGCGGCACCGTGCTGCCCTCGGCGCTCGGCGTCGCGAGCTATCACGGCGGCGCGGGCGGCGGCATTTTCGCGGGCGGCGACGTCGACATCGCGTACAGCACGATCAGCGGCAACGGCGCGTACGCGACCGGTGGCGGAGGCGTGTATGCGCAAGGCAACGTCACCATCGCGCACAGCGCGATCACCGGCAACAGCGCCACGCAGAAGGGTGGTGGCGTGTCGATCCGCCAGGGGGGACCGCCCGTCGGCGATGCCTTGGTGGGACTGACCGTGAGGGCGAGCACGATCAGCGGCAACACGGCGATGGACGGCGGCGGCGTGGCATCCCTGTACGGAAGCCCGGTGTACGTGTACGACAGCACGATCGCTTTCAATACCGCATCGAGAACGCCCGTCCCGGGCTGGTTCGGCGGCGGCGGGGGCATCTGCGGCAACGGCCCGCTGCGACTGGCCAACAGCATCGTCGCCAACAACACCGCGCACAACAATGGCGCCGATATCACGCAGTTCCACCTGTCGGGTGACGCACCGCCGTTCGACGGCGACCACGACATCATCATGTCCGCCACGCCATCGCCGCCGGCCGGCACGATCAGTGCCGATCCCGGCTTGCTGCCGCTGGCCGACCACGGCGGTCCGACGCGGGCACACGGGCTGGCCGCGGGCAGCATCGCGATCGATGCCGGCCGCGTGACGTCGGGCACGTTCTTCGACCAGCGTGGCGCCGGATTCCCGCGCGTGCTCGGCGCCGTCGCCGACATCGGTGCGTTCGAGTCGGGCGCGCCGTCGCCACCGGTCGACGCCTGCTCGGAAGCTGCCGTGCGCGCGGCCGTCACCAACGCACCGCAAGGCGGCGTGGTCGACCTGTCGCTGCTGTCGCATTGCACGATCACGCTCGCCAACGGAGCGCTCACCGCGGATGTCGACGACATTGCGATCGTCGGCCCCGCCGATCGGACGCTGAAGCTGGACGGCGACCTGCGCGATCGCGTGATCCAGCACCGGGGCGGCGGCGTACTCGCGCTCGATCACCTCGACATCACGCGCGGCTTCATCGACGGCGGCAAGTACGCCGGCGGCGCGGTGTTCTCGAGCGGCAGCATCGTTCTCTCCGGCAGCCGCGTGACGCAGAGCATGATCGGTGGCACGGCCGGCAACGCGCAGGCCCTCGGCGGCGGCGGGCTCTACGCACTGCGCAATGTCACGCTCGATACCTCGGTGGTGTCGGGCAACCACAGCCGCGGCCGCGCCGCTGGAATTTGCAGCGTCGCCGGCGACGTCGTGATACGGAACAGCACGATCGCCGACAACCACGCCGATCTCGAAGGCGGCGGCGTGTTCGCGCCGGGCTGCTTCGGCGTGTGCACGGTCGGCCAGTTCACCACGACGATCGACAATTCGACGATCAGCGGCAACAGCGCCGGCAGCGTCGGCGGCGGCGTGCACCTGACCTATTCCGACCTGCTCGTGCGCAACAGCACGATCAGCGCGAATGCCGCCACGGGGTCCGGTGGTGGCGGCATCTTCGTGCGCAACATCGTCGACGGCGCTCCGCTCGCACCGTCGCTGGACATCACGAGTTCGATCGTCGCCGCCAACACGAGCGGTGGCCCCGCGGCGGACATCGGCAGTCTCGCGGCTGTCACCGTCATCGGCGACCACGACTTCATCACGGCGATGAACGGCACGCCGCCCGCCGGCACGCTGTCGGGCGACCCGGGGCTCCTGCCGCTGGGCGACTACGGCGGCCCGACGCCGACCCATGCGCTCGCCGATGGCAGCCCGGCGATCGACCAGGGTAGCAATGCGGGCCGTTTCGCGGCCGACCAGCGCGGCGACGGCTACCCGCGCGTGCACGGCGGCGCAGCCGACATCGGCGCATTCGAACGGTCCGGCCCCGTCGTCGTCGATCGGATTTTCGAGGATGGTTTCGAATGATCGGCCCGCCCCCGAGCCTGCACGTCCGTGCGTCATGCATGGCCGAATGCGCCCGCGGGAAAGCGCAATACGCCTTTGCTACACTCGCCGTTCCGCCTGAACGGGCGCCTGCAAGCAAGAGATGAGCGAGGATCCTCCCAGTACCCCCCCGCCACGATCGTGGTTCGAGCGCATCACCCAGGCGCTTTCCGGCGAACCGCAAAGTCGCGAGGAACTCATCGAGGAACTGCGCCACGCCCAGGCCAACGGCCTGCTGTCCAACGACACGCTGTCGATGGTCGAGGGCGCGATCGAGGTCGCCGATCTCACCGTGTCCGACGTGATGGTGCCACGGGCCCAGATGGTCTCGCTGCCGATCGATGCGCCGCTCAAGCAGATCCTCGCCGACGTGCTCGAGTCCGGCCACTCGCGTTTCCCCGTGCACGCGGGCGACAAGGACGAAATCCTCGGCATCCTGCTCGCCAAGGACCTGCTGCGCTGCTTCGCCGAAGGCGCCGACTGCGACATCCGCAAGCTGCTGCGCCCGGTCACCATGATCCCGGAATCGAAGCGGCTGAACATCCTTCTCAAGGAATTCCGGCTGTCGCGCAACCACATGGCGATCGTCGTCGACGAGTACGGCGGCGTCGCCGGCCTCATCACGATCGAGGACGTGCTCGAGCAGATCGTCGGCGACATCGGCGACGAGCACGACGACGACGACGACAAGCACACGATGATCCAGGCCGCCGCGAACGGCGATTTCCTCGTCAACGCGCTGACGCCGATCGCCGAGTTCAACGAACGTTTCGGCTGCAACCTCAGCGACGAGGCGTTCGACACCGTCGGCGGCATGATCACCTCGGAAATCGGCCACCTGCCCGAAGTCGGCGAAGAAACGACGCTCGGCGGTTTCCATTTCCAGGTCACGAAAGCCGACGCGCGTCGCGTGCAGCAGTTCGCGGTGCGGGTGCATGAGGCCTGACAGCCGGGAATCGGGAATCGGGAATGGCGAATGGGGAAGGCGGGATTTTCGCCGCCCGATCCTCGCCGCTCTCCTGGCGACCCTATGGCTGTTCGCGTGCGTGGTCTGCGCGCATGCGCAGGCGCCGGGCGAAGCCGTTTCGGTCGCCTCTCCGGTTTCCGATCCCCGATCCCAGCCGTCCGTCAGCCTGCTGACCATCGGCCCCGGCGAGATCTTCTTCGAGCGCTTCGGCCACAACGCGATCGTCGTGCGCGACCCGGCGAGCGGGCGCGCGGTCGCCTACAACTACGGCATCTTCGACTTCGACCAGCAGGACTTCCTGCTCAACTTCGCGCGCGGCCGCATGCGTTACCGCATGGCCGTCGACGAGCTCGAGGACGACCTCGACATGTACCGCGAGGAACGCCGCGAGATCGTCGAGCAACGCCTCGCCCTCACGCCCGAGCAGGCGCACGACCTCGTCGCGTTCCTCGAATGGAACGCGCAGCCGGAGAACGCGCAGTACCACTACGACTACTTCGAAGCGAACTGCTCGACGCGCGTGCGCGACGCGCTCGATCGCGCGCTCGGCGGCGCGCTGCACGCGCAGAGCGAAGGTCGTTCGCGCGGCTACACCTACCGCCTCGACGCGCTGCGCCTGATGGCGCCCGAGCCGGTGCTGATGCTGCTGATCGACCTCGGCCTCGGGCCGTACGCGGACCAGCGCATCGACTTCTGGCAGGAAAGCTTCGTGCCCGCGACGCTCGTCGACGTCGTCGCCGGCGCGGACAACGGCGGCGCCCCGCTCGCCGCGCCGCCCGTCACGCTCGCGCGTGGCGAGGTCGAACCGTCGCCGGTGCTGCCGCCCGACCTGCGCTGGCCGTTCCTCGGCCTCGGCATCGCGCTCGGCGCGATCCTCCACGCGCTCGGCGGTTCCGCGCGCGCGTCGCGCCGCGTGCCGTTCGCGACATTCGCGTTGCTGTTCGAACTGTTCTGCGGCATCGGCGGCCTGCTGCTGCTGTTCCTCTGGTTCGGCACCGAGCACCGCGCCGCCTGGCGCAACGAGAACCTGCTGCTGCTGAACCCGCTCTGCCTCGCGCTGCTGCCCGCCTGGTTCGCCGTCGCGCGCGGCCGGATGCGCGATCGCCCGCTGGCGCGCGCGCTCGCGTGGGTGGTCGTGGCGACCGCCGCATTCGCCCTGTTCTCGAAGATCCTGTCGACCTTCGCGCAGGCGAACCTGCACTGGATCGTGCTGTTCCTGCCGATCCACCTCGCGCTCGCCCTGCGCCTGCGTCGGGCGGCGTAGCACGATCGGCGCCGCTGCCCATCGGTGCGGCGCGGAACACGGGACAGGCCACGGCCGATCCGCGTCATGGTGCCGGGTCGATCGTCGCTGAACACGGGCGATTGCCGCCACTGCGCCGCACGCGGCATCATGCGGCATGGACCTCTCGATCAGCCCGCTGCCGACCGATCCGACCTGCAAGGATCCGATGGTCGTCAATTGCGTGGCCTACGCCGCGGACGGGCGCCGCCTGCGCGACATCACGGTCGAGGAGATCAGCGACGTGCTCGAGACGCCGGACGAATGGGTCTGGGTCGGCGTGCGCGAGCCGAGCGAGGAACTGCTCGACAAGCTCCAGGAGGAATTCGGCCTGCACGAACTCGCGGTCGAGGACGCGCACAACGCGCACCAGCGCCCGAAGATCGAGGTCTACGGCGACTCGCTGTTCATCGTTGCGCACACCGCCCAGGTCGTCGCGAGCAAGATCGCGTTCGGCGAGACCCACATCTTCATGGGCAAGCGCTACATCGTGACCATCCGCCATGGCGCCTCGCTGAGCTATGCGAGCGCGCGGCGCGGCTGCGAGCAGTCGCAGGACATGCTCGCGCTCGGCCCGAGCTATTCGCTGTACGCGGTGCTCGACTTCATCGTCGACAACTTCTTCCCGATCGTGCGCGAGTTCCGCGAGGAGCTGCAGGAACTCGAGGACGAGGTGTTCGAGGAGACGTTCAAGCGCGAGACGATCCGCCGCCTGTACGTGCTGAAGAAGGAGCTGGTCACCCTGCGCCTCGCGATCGCGCCGCTGCAGGACATCACCAACCAGCTGATCCGCCAGTACCCCGGCCTCATCCGCGACGAGGTGCGCCCGTACTTCCGAGACGTCTACGACCACGCCACGCGCATCAACGAGTCGACGGACACGATGCGCGAGATGCTTACCGCCGCGCTCAGCGTGAACCTCGCGCTCGTGACGGTGGCGCAGGGCGAAGTGGTCAAGCGCCTCGCCGGCTGGGCCGCGCTGCTCGCCGCACCGACCCTGCTCGCGAGCTGGTACGGCATGAACTTCCACCACATGCCCGAACTCGACCAGCCGTGGGCCTACCCCACGATGATCGCGGCCACGCTCGGCATCTGCGGCGTGCTCTATTGGCTGCTGCGCAAGGCGCGCTGGTTGTAGGGGTTGCGCACGCTGCAGAGAAGCTTGAAACGCGAAGCACGCCGGGCACCCGGAGAAGAAGCTTCCGGATTGCTTCCCTCGCGTACCGGGCGGGCGTGCTTCGTGTCGAAGGCTTCCGGTCCCGCGGCCCGAGGCGGCGCCTACAGCGGATCGAAGCCGTCGTCGAAGATCACGTCGTCGCCTTCGACGCCGAGCGTGATGCCGTCGAACCAGCCCGTCGCCGAGTTGTTGGGCGGCGCCGCGGTACCGTTGTCGACGACGCGCAGCAGGATCGTGATCGAGCTGTTGTGGGTCCAGTCGGACTCCGCCAGGTCGATCACCGCGGGATTCGCCGGCCGCACGAACGATCCGCTCGCCGACAGGAAATGCGTGCCGGACGCATCGGCCATGCCGGCATTGCACGCTTCACCGCCGTCGCGCCGCAGTTCCCATCGCAGCGACGTGCCGTCGCGCATCGCGCCGGAACCGCCACCGCGCCCCCAGCCGTTGAGGAGGTAGCGTCCCGGTCCGGGCAGGTGGATGCACTGCGCGGCGCCGTAGACCTCGAAACCGGGGAAATCGCTGAGCGTGACCTTGATCGAACCCGATCCTGCGGCGCCGGTCGCGTTCTGGGTGCCGTCCCGGGAGGTCGTGCCGGGCGTGACTTCGTCCCACAGGTTGAGGTCGATGTCGAATTCGCCATTCAACACCAGCGGCAGCAGCGCCTGGCGTTCGTACGCGCCGAGGTCCGCGGTTCCCATCCGGTTGGCCTTGATCGGCAGGTCGACCGCGCGCGCCCGGCCCTCGAGATCGGGGCCGGCACCGCTCGAGGCGAAGTCCACCGCCGGCGATGCGGCGCGCAGGTGGTAGTCGCCGCGCACGGGATCGACGAAGCGCGGGTCCGCCTCGAGCACATACGGCGTGTTGCCGCCGTCGAGCGAACCGCGTTCGCTCGTGACCACGTTCTGCGACGTCGACGATCCGCCCGAGTGGTGCAGGGAGGTGCGGCCCGGCTGCCAGAGGATCGAGCGCTGCATCTGGAAGTCGCCGTCGATGTCGAGGACCTGCGCCGCGCCGACGACGTTGCCGGTGATGGTCGAGCTCTCGATCGTGACGCCGGCGCCGTCCGACGCGCTGACGACGTTGCCGCTGAGCACGTTGCCGGCGACCAGCGAGTTGAAGATCGTCGCGGCATCGCCGCGCGAGCGGATCAGGTGCCGGCCATGGTTGTCGTGGACGTCGGCCGAGCCGAGATGGAACTCGTTGCGGTCCTCGACCGCGACCAGTGGATTGTCGACCGGGGTACCGTTCCCGTCCTGGACCACATTACCCGCGACCACCGAGCACGGCCGGCCCACCGGGCACGGCAGCTCGCCGGGCATCGGGGGCTCGTCGTCGTTGAGGAACACCGCGCTGTAGCCGACCGGGAACGCGCCGCCGGTTTCCTGCACCCACGCGATCGGCGCATGCGCCGACGCGTTGTCGACGATGTCGACGCCGCGCAGGTACGCTGCCGCGGCATAGCCGATCAGAAAACCGCCGCGGTCCTCCGCGTACAGATAGAGCGCGCCGCCGCCCTCGGAGGCGAAGTTGCCCTGCAGCTTGCTGCGTTGGTCGTACGACGTGCTGAACATGCGCAGCGTCGCGAAGCCATCGTCGCCCGCGTACACGCAGATGCCCCCGCCGCGGCGCGCGGTGTTCGATGCGATCGGGCCGGTCTGGTTGAAACCGCTGCTGCCGATCCGGGCATGACCATCGATCGAGCCGCCGTACAGGAACAGCCCGCCGCCACGCCCGCCGACCACCTGGCCGCCGACGACGGTGCCCGTCGCCTCGTTGAGGTAGATGAGGCTGTCCGGCTCGATCATCGTCATTTCGAGTCCGGCCGCCCAGACGCCGCCACCGTCGTAGCGCGCGGTGTTGTTGCTGATCCACACGTGTTCGCCGATCACGAGTCCGGCATTGCTGCCGGTGCCGGCGGCGCGGATGCCGCCGCCGCTGCCGCCGCTGTTGCCGGTGATGTCGCTGAAGCGGATTTCGAGGATGCCGTCGCCGCGGAAATCGACGCCGCCGCCGTCCGATCCGTCCTCGTCGCCGCCGCGGATCGCGAGGTAGGCGAGCTTCACGCGTGCGCCGGTGTTGGCCGTGATGCGCAAAACCGGCTCGGCCGCCCCGCCACTGCCGTCGATCGTCGTGTAACTGCCATTGCCCGCCGACTGCGCGCAATCGGCGAATCCGCCGGCGAGTTCGACCTCCTGGCTCGTCGTGAAGGCGATCGCCTGCGCCGTGTACGACTGGTTGTAGGCGATGTGGATCACGTCCGGGCCGGGATGGCTCTCCGCGGCGGCGAGTGCAGCCGGGATCGTGGTGTGCGTGCAGCTGCCGTCGGCGCCGACCGAGTACACGGCCGCGCGCGCCGAGCCGAACGACAGGATCGATGCGGACAGGACAAGAACGAAACGGAGGATCATGGACGGGCTCCCGGGATGCCACCTTGGCATCCCGGGTAACGCCGCCCGGGCGGCGCGCCTGCCACGTGCGCCCAGCGAGCCGCACCGCCGTCAACCGCCGCGGGCGATGCGCTCGAGTTCCGCCGGCAGCGCAGGGTCGAGCAACCGCGGTCGCGGCTCGATCGCGAGCGCCTCGACCGCCGCCGCGCGCGCTTCGTCGTGGCGGCGCGCACGGGAGAGTGCACGCGCCTGCAGCGCGAGCATCGCGAACAGCGTCGACTTCTCGTCCGGCGAGCGCTCCTTCTGCGCCGTGACCACCGCATTCGCGAGCTCCAGCGCCTCGGCGTTGCGGCCGAGCGCGAACAGCGCCTGCGCGCGCTGGAAGCGCGCATAGATCGCGTCCTTCGACGCGGCGCTGCCGTTGCGCGTCGCGATCGCGAGCAGCTCGTCGGTGGTCGCCAGCGCTTCGGCGTGGCGCCCCTGGGCGACCTGCGCGCGCGCGAGGAAGCCGAGGGGACCGACCAGCTGCGCGCTGCCGTCGCCGGTCAGCTCGCGCTGCATCGCGACCGCTTCGACGGCGCGCGCGCGCGCGCCATCGAAGTCGCCGGCGCCCGCGAGCACCTGCGACAGCGAGCCGAACAGGCGCGGGCAGACATTGTGACGGATGCGTTCGCGCCGGCAGACGGCGACGCCCTCCTCGAACGCCGCGCGCGCCTCGTCGCGGCGCAGCTGCCCCGAACGCAGGCGGCCGAGCGCGGCGATCGAGTTGAGCGTGTCCGGGTGCGCATCGCCGAACAGCGCGCGGCGCATCGCGAGCGCACGCAGCACGTAGGGCTCGGCGTCGTCGTAACGCGCCTTGGCGACGAGGAAGCTGCCGTAGGTGCCGATCGCCCACGCGGTATCCGGATGCGGCCGCACGTACAGACGCTCGGCCAGCGCGATCGCCTCGCGATAGGCGGCATCGGCGCGCGCGAGGTCGCCGGTCATTTCCGCGGCGAGGCTGATCGACGACCACAGGGCGAGCGCGTCGCGCGACGCCTCGCGTGGCCGCGCGGTCCAGCGCGCCCACGCCGCATCGGCGAGCGCGAGTCCCTGCGCGAACCGCTGGGCGTCGACGAGGATGCGCATGTGCGCGACGTCGACGTGCAGCAGCAGCGCGTCGCTACCGTCGCCGACCCGCTCGGCGACGGCGCGCGCATCGGCGACGACCGCGAGCGCATCGTCGCCGCGGTTCGCCGCGGAGAGTGCGTCCACCAGCACGAGCAGCGTTTCCACCGCGTCCGCGCCGCCTTCGGCGACGAGCGGCGCGCGCAGCGGCGCCAGCAAGGCGATCGCCTCGTCCTGTCGCGCCTGCGCGACCAGCGCGGATGCGCGCAGCACGCGCGCGCGGCGGGCCTCGGGCGCGGACGGCGACAGGCGGTCGATGTCCGGCAGCGCCCGGTCGAGCAGCGCGTGCTCGCGCTCGTACGCGCCAATCGCGCCGCTCACCTTCGCGAGCGTCAGCAGCAGGTCGGCGCGGGCGTCGGCGGCGAGCGCGGCATCACGCAGCACCTTCGCACCGGCGTCGTCGACGAGTTGCTCGACCGTCGGCCGGCGCTCGCGCGGCAGGTCCGGCTGCGCCGCCTCGAACAGCGAGACGAGGAAGTCGCGCACCGTCTCGGCCCGCTGCGTCTGCCGGTTCGCGCGGGCCGCCTCGTCGTGCGCGACGCGCGCCTGCCACAGCGCGACGCCGAGCGCGCCGACCAACGCGGCGAGGAATGCGCAGGTCGCGGCGACCGCGCCGCGATGGCGCGCGACGAAGCGGCGCAGGCGGTAGCGGCGCGTCTGCGGCCGCGCATGCACGGGCCGGCCCTCGAGCACGCGGCGGATCTCCTCGGCGAGCTCGCCCGCCGACGCGTAGCGTCGCGCCGGGTCCGGCTCGGTCGCCTTGGCGACGATCGCGCCGAGGTCGCCGCCGATGCGCGGCCGGGTCGGCGTGGCGGCATCGTTGCGCGCGCCGGCATGCGAGCCGCCGGATGCGGCGCCGCCACCGCGCTCGCCGGTCAGGAGTTCGCCGAGCACGATGCCGAGCGCATGCACGTCGGTGGCGGTCGTGATCGCGCCGCCGTCGATTTGTTCGGGCGCGGCGTACGCGGGCGTGAACGCAGGCAGCACGGTCGCGTCCGGCCCGGTTTCGTCGGCGAGCAGCTTGGCGATGCCGAAATCGAGCAGCTTGACCTCGCCGTCGGCGGTGACGAGCACGTTCGACGGCTTGAGGTCGCGATGCACGATCAAGGCGCGGTGCGCGGCATCGACGGCGCGGCACACCGTCGCGAACAGCTGCAGCCGCTCGCGCGCGGCCAGCCCACGCGCCTGCGCATGCTCGGTGATCGGCACGCCGTCGACGAGCTCGAGCGCGATGTAGGCGAGCCCCCCGGGCGCGACCCCGCCTTCGATCATGCGCGCGATGTTCGGATGCTGCAGGCGCAACAGCACGCGCTGTTCGCGGGCGAAGCGGCGCCTTGCCTCGGGCGACAGCAGGCTTTGGCGCAGCAGCTTGAGGGCGGCGTGCTGGGTCGCGCCATCGAACACGCGATGCGCCTCGAACACCGTCGAGGAACCGCCCTCGCCGATCACGCGCACGATCTCGAACGGACCGATGCGGCTGCCGGCCGGCGGCGCCGCCGGCTCGTCGCCGATCTCGTGCGCGAGGCACGCGAGCCGGCGTGGCGACACCGGCTCGCCGTCGGCCGCGTCCGCGCGCAGCAGCGCCTCGACGCGCGCGCGCAACGCCGCGTCCGGGCAATGCGCGTCGAGGAACGACGCGCGCTCGGCCGGAGCGAGCGCGACGGCGGACTCGAACAGGTCGCGCAGGTTCGTCGTCGACATGGTCGCTAGGGACAACGCCGGATCGCGCGCTCACGCGCCATCGTCGGCCGCATCCGGCTCGCCGAGCTCGCTCTTGAGGAAGGCGCGCGCGAAGCGCCAGTCGCGCGCGATCGTGCGCACGCCGATCCCGAGCGCTTCGGCGGCCTGCGCGTGGTCGAGCCCGGCGAAGCAGACGAGTTCGACCACGCGCGCGGCCCGTGCGTCGACCGCCTCGAGCCGCTTCAGCGCATCGTCGAGTTCGAGCGCCTGCTCGGCACTGTCGAGCGCGAGTCGGCCGTCGCTGCCGGTCAGGGTCGTGCGCACCCACTCGCCACCGGCGCGCTGGCGCAGCCGACCGCGCGCGCGGTCGGCCAGCAGATGGCGCATCGCGCGCGCGGCGTAGGCGAAGAACTGCTGCGGGTGGGCGAACACGAGCTCGCGGCCACGCCCACCGATGCGCAGGTACAGCTCGTGCACGAGGGCGGTCGCGTCGAGCGTGTGCCGGCCCGCGCCGAGCTGGCGCCCGGCCATCGCCTTCAGGCGATCGTAGACCTGCCGGAACAGCGCGTCCGTCTCGAGTCCCGCGGGTTCGCCATCCTGCTGCACGGGCGTCGCCATCGATTGCGTCGATGCAGTCTAGCGCAGCCGCGACGCCGGCCGCGCGAGGGCGCCGGCATCCGGGGTGGAGCCGCCCGGGGCGCGGATTCGACCAAAGTCGAACGCGCGTTCCCGGCGCAATGCATTGACCGTTCCAGCGTGAAAGCCCACGCTGGAACCATCGTCCGCCGTGCAGAACCGACACCATGAACGTGGCCACCATCGCTCCCTCGAGTCCGCTCGCCAAGGCCGGCTGGGCCGCTCTCGCCATCGTCGGCGCGTTCTGCCTCGGCGTCGTCGCGCTGAGCCGCGGCGAGTCGATCAACGCGATCTGGCTGGTCGGCGCGGCTGCCGCGATCTTCCTTACCGCGCAGCGCTTCTACGCGCGCTTCATCGCCGACCGCGCACTGGCCCTCGACGCCACGCGCGCGACGCCCGCGGTGCGCCGCAACGACGGCCTCGACTACGTGCCGACCGACCGCTGGATCGTGTTCGGCCACCACTTCGCCGCGATCGCCGGCGCAGGCCCCCTGGTTGGCCCCGTGCTCGCGGCGCAGATGGGCTACCTGCCCGGCACCTTGTGGATCCTCGTCGGTGTCGTGCTCGCCGGCGCGGTGCAGGATTTCATGATCCTCGGGCTCTCGATCCGCCGCGACGGCCGTTCGCTCGGCGAGATGGTGCGCGCGGAGATGGGGCCTGCCGCCGGCGTCATCGCGATGATCGGCGTGCTCATGATCATGTTCATCATCCTCGCCGTGCTCGCGCTCGTCGTGGTCAAGGCGCTCGCGATCAGCCCGTGGGGCACGTTCACGGTCGCGATGACGATCCCGATCGCGCTGCTGATGGGCCTGTACCTGCGCTTCCTGCGCCCGGGCCGCGTGCTCGAGGTGTCGGTGATCGGCCTCGTGCTGCTGCTCGTCTCGATCTGGCTCGGCGGCATCGTCGCGCACGATCCGGCATGGGCGAAGGCATTCACGTTCGACGGCAAGGCGCTCGCCTGGATGCTCATCGCCTACGGCTTCTGCGCCGCAGCGATGCCGGTCTGGCTGCTGCTCGCGCCCCGCGACTACCTCAGCACGTTCCTCAAGATCGGCACGATCCTGCTGCTCGCGGTCGGCATCGTGTTCGCGATGCCGGAGCTCAGGATGCCGGCGCTCACGAAGTTCATCGACGGCACCGGGCCGGTGTTCGCCGGCACGCTGTTCCCGTTCCTGTTCATCACGATCGCCTGCGGCGCGGTGTCCGGCTGGCACTCGCTGATCTCCTCCGGCACGACGCCCAAGCTCATCGCCAGCGAAGCCGACGCTCCGCTGGTCGGCTACGGCGCGATGCTGATGGAAGCGTTCGTCGCGGTGATGGCGCTGATCGCCGCATGCGTGCTGCAGCCGGGCGTGTATTTCGCGATGAATGCGCCGGCCGCGCTGATCGGCACGTCGGTCGAGAGCGCCGCGCAGGCGATCACCAACCTCGGTTTCGTCGTCACCCCCGAACTGCTCGCGCAGACCGCGAAGGACATCGGCGAAACGAGCATCCTCTCGCGCGCCGGCGGCGCACCGACGCTCGCGGTCGGCATGGCGCAGATCCTCCACGGCCTCGTGCCGGGCGAAGGCATGATGGCGTTCTGGTACCACTACGCGATCCTGTTCGAGGCGCTGTTCATCCTCACCACGGTCGACGCCGGCACGCGCGTGGGCCGCTTCATGATCCAGGAACTCGCCGGCCTCGCCGTGCCGTCGCTGAAGAAGACCGAGTCGTGGGCGGCGAACCTCGTCGCCACCGCGCTCTGCGTCGCCTGCTGGGGTTACTTCCTCTACCAGGGCGTGGTCGACCCGCTCGGCGGCATCAACACGCTGTGGCCGCTGTTCGGCATCGCCAACCAGATGCTCGCCGCGATCGCGCTGATCTTCGCCTGCGTGTGCCTGGTCAAGCTCAAGCGCGAGAAGTACCTGTGGATCCCGCTGCTGCCGACGGCCTGGCTCGTCGTCTGCACCGTCACCGCCGGCTGGCAGAAGGCGTTCGGCGCCGACCCGAAGATCAGCTTCACCGCGCACGCATCGAAGTTCCAGGCCGCGCTCGACGCGAACCAGGTGCTCGCACCGGCGAAGACGCTGGACGACATGCATCGCATCGTCTTCAACGACTACGTCGACGCGACGCTCGCCGCCGCGTTCACCACGCTCGTGGTCGTGATGATCATCTTCGGCGTGCGCGCCGCGCTCGCCGCGCGGCGCTCGCCGACGCCGACCGCACAGGAGACGCCACGGGTGGCCCTGGCCGGCACCTGAGGCCGGCAACGTCCGGCGCAACGCGACGTCATTCCCGCGAAAGCGGGAATGACGAATCGTACCGGTGTACCGCCACCGACCCGGCCATGGCCGGGGACGACGTCGTTCGCTCAGCAGCAGCGTCCGCCGCCACCGCGATAGCGCGCTTCCTGGCGTTCGTTGAAGAACTCCGCATACGTCGGGATCGGGCGCTCGGGATGGTGCTCGCGCAGGTGCGCGACGTAGGTGTCGTAGTCGGGAACGCCGATGATGCGCCGCGCCAGCTGCACCAGGTTGCGCCAGATTGCCTGCCCGTCCATCCGGAAAATCCCTCGTTGCGCCGGAATGTGATCGTCCGCCCGGAATGCGCCGTGCGCAAGTCGCCATTCGTCGACGCACGGTGCCGAGCGGTCGATCGGGGCCACCGGGCGGCAGCGGGCGCGGGCCGTTTCCGGTGCAGGGGTCACATTATTCCGGGCTCGTGTCCGGATAATGGCGGCCACTGCGCCCCCTGATGCGCCGTCCCGAAACTCGCCAAGACCATGAAACCCCGCAAGCACCTCGTCGTGGCCGGTGCCGCTCCCGCCGACGTTTCGGAAATCGGCACGTTCATGCGCGTGGCCCAGACGCAGCTCGACCATGCCTGGCGCTTCGCGAAGGACGATGACGAAATCGACTTCGTGCTCACCGACCTCACCGATTTCGGCGGCCGCTGCGCGCGCGTGCGCGCGCTCGACGAGGGCAAGCACTTCGCCGTGATCGCCAACGCCGGCGACGACGTGCTCGGCGCCGACCTCGTGCTGCACCGCCCGTTCAGCGCGAAGGCGATCGTCGGCCTGCTCAACCACGTCGGCCGCGCCGCGCCGCCGGAGCCACGCCGCCTGATCGACTTCAGCGCGGTCGAACGGCGCATCGTGCCGCAGACGCGCAAGACCAAGCGGCAAGACGACGAGGAAAAGGACGCCGGACCCGAATCGACGCGCGCGTCGTTCATCGACGTGCAACGCGAGCGCCGCTGCACGGACCTCGACGCGCTGGTCAAGCGCGGCGCGGTGCTCGTGCAGCGGCATGGCATCCCGCCGCTGCTGATCGACCCGGTCACCGACACGTTCCACACCAGCGCACGCCTGGTCGAGCTCGAGCCGTATTTCCTCGAGCCACTGGGCGGCCACGAACGCAAGCGCGTCGGCGGTGCGCAACTGGCCGAGCTGCGCAAGCAGCATCCGGGCCGGCCGCTCGTGCGCCTGCGCTGGCTGCACGCGTTCCTGCGCTCGAACGGCTGGCTCGCCGCGCACCTCGACCCGAGCGCGAGCTACAAGCTCAAGCGCTGGCTGCCGCTCGACAACGACTACCGCAAGCAGCACCGCATCGCACTCACCCTCATGCGCGAGGCACCGCTGCACGAGATCGCCAGGGCGGCGAAGGCGAAGATGGCCGACGTGTTCGACGTCGTGAACGCCTACGACGCGCTCGGCCTCATCGAGACGCGCCGCCTCGGCAACTGGGACCCGAGCCCGGAGACGATCGGCAAGCGCAAGCGCTCGACACGCAAGACGCAGCGCCTGCTCGCCGCGACGGTGTTCACGCGCTGACGCGCGGGCGCGCACTCCGGCGCGGTGTCCTTCATCCACGCGACAGGACGACCTGCTACCTTTCGATCTCCCCATCGCGGAGGTCGACCCATGCACCTTGCACTGCAACCGCTGATCGCGCTGATTGCCGGCATCCTCATCCTGATCCGCCCGCGCCTGCTCAACTACGTGGTCGCGATCTACCTCATCATCATCGGCCTGCTCGGCCTGTTCCCCAACCTGCGCGTCTGATTCATCGTGGACGCAAGCCGGCCGGGTGCGCGCCTGGGCGAGCGCCTGCGCGACAAGCTCCCCGAGATCTTCATCGAGTCCGGCTCGGTCGTGCTCGCCCTCCTGCTCGCCTTCGCGGTCAACGAATGGCACGACCGGCGCCAGGAGGACGAGCGCGCCGCTGTAGCGCGCGAGGCGATCGTGCGTGAGCTCCACGCCAACGCGAAGGAGATCGAGTCGACGCGCAGCGCGCTCGCGCCGGTCCTGGCGTCGCTGCATGGCGCACTCGACGCAGCGCAGGCCGAACCGCATGAACTCAAGGTCGAGCTCGGCCTGTCGCTGCTGTCGCCCGCGGCGTGGCGCGCCGCGCTCGCGACGCAGTCGAGCCAGCGCATCGATTTCGAATGGACGATGCGCGTCGCGAAAGTTTACGAACTGCAGGACAGCTTCCTGCACGTGCAGGAAGCCGCGGTCGACCAGCTCGCGGCATTGCCGCCGGGCGGCGATGCCGACGGCCGGCGCATCGCGGCGGCGCTCCTGCCGCGCCTGGGCGCGCTCGCGCAACTCGCCGACGGGCTCGCGGCGAGTTACGCCGACGTGCTCGGCGGCGACACGACACGCGATGCCGCACACTGAGCCAGCCTGCTATAACTGCACGATGCGCCTACGTCTTCGCCCGCACCGCCTCGCCACGCCGACCTGCCTCGCGTTGCTGCTCGGCGCGGGCGTCGCGCACGCGGGTCGCGTCTCGGTCGAACTGGACGGCGTCGACGGCTTGCTGCGCGACGCCGCGCTCGGCGGGCTCGAGCTGCAGCAGTACACGTCGCGCGACGTCACCGCGGCGCAGGCGCGCCGCCTCTACGAACATGCGGCCGCGCAGGTGCGCAAGGCGCTCGAGCCGTACGGCTACTACTCGGTCACCGTCGACGGCGAGTTGCGCGAGAACGGCGACGCCTACGTCGCGGTGCTGCACGTCACGCCCGGCGAACCGGTCAAGGTCGCGACGGTCGACGTGCAGATCGACGGCGACGCCGACGGCCAGCGCCCCGTGCGCCAGGCGCTCGCCGCATTCGCGCCTGCGAAGGGCGCGTCGCTCGACCATGCCGCCTACGAGAAGAGCAAGGCGACGATCCAGGCTGCGCTGTTCGCCAGCGGCTACCTCGACGCCGAACTCGTCACGCATCAGGTCGAGGTCACGCAGTCGGCGAACAGCGCCGATATCCATCTCGCCTGGAAGGTCGGCCCGCGCTACCGGCTCGGCACGACGACGTTCGAGGGCGCGCAGTTCCCGGACGAATTCCTCGAGCGCTACATCCCGTGGGCGAAGGGCGACTTCTACACGCAGGACCAGGTGCTCGCGCTGCAGCAGCGCCTGATCGACGCGGACTACTTCGCGGTCGTGCAGGTCGAGCCGGACGTGGAGCATGCGGCCGACGGGACCGTGCCGATCAAGGTCATGCTCGCCCCGGCCAAGCGCACGATCTACACCGGCGGCGTGTTCATCGGCACCGACACCGGCCCGGGCGTGCGCGGCGGCATCGAACGCCGCTGGATCAATTCGCGCGGGCACAAGTTCAAGGTCGAGACGATCGTCGCGACGCGCCTGAAGACCGCGTCCGCGCAGTACCGCATCCCGCTCGCCGGGCCCGACAACCACAGCCTCGCCTTCGGCGCGACATTCCGCGACGAGGACACCGACACGAGCACCGCGCGCACCTTCGGCCTCGCCGCGACCGATTCGCGCCAGTGGCGTGGCTGGACGCGCACGCTCGGCCTCAAGTTCCTCACCGGTGACTTCAAGGTCGCCAACATCGAAGGTGACACGACCCTGCTCTATCCCGAGGCGTCGCTCGCACGCAAGAAGGCCGACGACCCTGCCTTCGTGCGCGACGGCTGGTCGCTCACGTTCGCCGCGCGTGCGGGCCAGAAGGGTCTCGTCTCCGACACGAGCTTCCTGCAGGCGAGCGCCGATGCGAAATGGATCCATGGCCTCGGCGAACACGGCCGCTTCATCGCGCGCGGCTCGCTCGGCGCGACCCACGTCGGCGATTTCGACAAGCTGCCGCCGGAACTGCGCTTCTTCGCCGGCGGCGACCGCTCGATCCGCGGCTACTCGTTCCAGACGATCGGCCCGCCGCTGCCGGACGACCTGCGCGGGCAGGCGACCGCCTACTGCGCCGCACACCCGAAGAGCGATTGCCAGGACTTCATCATCGGCGGCAAGAATCTCGCGGTCGCGAGCGCCGAGTACGAGTACTACTTCAAGCCGAACTGGGGCATCGCGACGTTCATCGACACCGGCGATGCATTCTCGAGCTTCGCGAGCTACCGCCAGAAGATCGGCGTCGGCGTCGGCGCGCGCTGGCGCTCGCCGGTCGGCATGGTGCGCGTCGACCTCGGCGTGCCCGTGCGCGATGACCAGAACCACGGCGTCGAGCTGCACATCGTGATCGGGCCGGATCTATGACCGCACGGCACGCTTGGAAGGCCCTCTCCCGCCGGGGGAGGCTTTTGGGAGAGGGTCCGGTGCCGCTGCGCCCCGGCCGAAACCTCGCCCGCGCCTTCGGCGCTCCTTCTCCCGCCGGGAGGGGGAAAAATGCGGGCTTCGCCTGGCCCCGCCTGCTCGCCCGCCTCGGCATCGCGCTCGCGGTGCTGCTCGTGCTCGTCGGCCTGCTCGCCTTCTGGCTGCTGCGCACCGAATCGGGCCTGCAGTTCGTGCTCGCGCGCGCGGTCGGCGCGACCGACGGCAAGCTCACGATCGCGCGCTCGAGCGGCAGCCTCGCCGGCCCCGCGACGATCGAGGACCTGCGCTACCGCGATGCCGAAGCCGGGCTCGACGTGCACGCGCAGCGCGCGACGATCGCGTTCGCGCCGCTCGAACTCATCGCCTCGCGCCTGCACCTCACGCGCCTCCAGCTCGACGGCCTCGACGTCGCACTGACCAGCGTGCCGCCGCCGGCCGAACCCGCACCGCCCACCGGCGGGTTCTCGCTCGTCGCGCCGCTCGACATCGTGCTCGACCGCCTCGTGCTCGCGCGCGCGAAGATCACCAGCGACGGCGCGCCATTGCTCGCGATCGACACGCTCGACGTGATCGGCCGCTGGACGCACGACGGCATCAAGCTCGATTCGATCGCGCTGCGTTCGCCCGACGGCCAACTCGACCTGCATGGCACCGTTTCCGCGCTGCCCGGTTATCCCGGCGACGGTGCGCTCGACTTCCGCTGGAACGTCGCCGACGTCACTTGCGCGGGCACGCTGGCGGCGAACAGCGACGGCAAGCTCGCCCATCTCGCGGTGACGCTCAGCGAGCCGATCGCCGCCAACGTCGATGCGCAGCTCACCCAGGCGAAGGACTGGCCGTGGACCGCGAAGGTCGCCGTGCCACGCTTCGATCCCAAGCGCGTGCTGAAGGATTCGGCGCTCGCCGCGCTCGAGCTTTCGCTGGAGGGCGGCGGCAACCTGCACGGCGGCACGATCACCGGCGACCTCGCCGCGAACGACCACCGCGTCCGCATCGAACCGCTGCGCTTCGCGCTCGACGGCCAGCGCTTCACGATCGACGCACTGACCGTGCGCAGCCCCGAAGCCGCCGGCACACTCGAGGCAAACGGCGAGGTGCAGCTCGACGCGAAACCGGTTGCGGCGTCGCTCGCGCTGCATTGGACCGATGTCGTGCTGCCCGCCGACCTCGTCGGCCAGGCGCTCGCGACGCATGGCCAACTCGATGCGAACGGCAGTGCCGAACGCTTCCATGCCGCCGGCAACCTGTCGCTCGGACCGCCGGGCCAGCTCGCCGATCTCGCGCTCGACCTCGACGGCACGCCCGAAACGATCACGCTCAAGCAGCTCGCGCTGCAGCAGCCGAAGGGCGGCCTCGATGCGCACGGCACGGTGACGCTGAAGCCCGCGATCGGCTGGCAGATCGATGCGAAGGCGAACCGGCTCGACCCCGGCGCGTTCGCGGCCGCGTGGCCGGGCGCGCTCGATTTCGATCTCGCCACACAAGGCACGCTGACCGACCGTGGTCCCGACGCGACGATCAAGCTCGACCATCTCGGCGGCACGCTGCGCAAGCGCGCGCTGTCCGGCCATGCGGACCTCGCGATCAAGCCCGACTACGTCGTCGACGGCACGCTCGAACTCGCCTCGGGCAGCAGCCGCGTCGCCGTCGTCGGCCGCGGCGGCGACCGGACCGACGCGACGATCACGCTCGCGATCGCCTCGCTCGGCGACTGGCTGCCCGATGCAGGCGGTCGCCTCGACGGCGATTTCCGCGTGCAGGGGCATTGGCCGGAACTCGCGGTGAGCGGCCACGCGCATGGCGCGAAGATCGCGTCGGGCGGGAGTACGGTCGAGGCGCTCGACCTCGTCACCGACATCGCGAGCCTCGACCCGCCGCACGGCACGCTTTCGCTGAAGGCGCAGGGCATCGCGAGCGGCGCGCTCGCGTTCGAGGCGATCGATCTTGACGGCAGTGGCAACCGCGACGCGCACCAGCTCGCCGTCGATGCACGTGGTTCGCCGCTCGGCCTGCGCCTCGCCCTCTCCGGCAGTGCGAACGAGCAGGGGCGCTGGGCCGGCAGCCTGAAGACGCTCGACCTCGCGATCAAGGACGCGCCACCGCTCGCCCTCGAGCAGCCCGCCGCGATGAGCTGGGACGGCAAGCAGTTCAACGCGACGGACATCTGCCTCGCCAGCGGCGGCCCGCGCGTGTGCGTCGGCGGCAATGGCGGCGCCGACGGCGCGCTCGCGGCACATTACCGCATCGAGCAGTTGCCGCTCGCGCTCGTCATGAAGCTCGCTTCGCCCGACATGCCGGTGCGCGTCGAAGGTCTCATCGGTGGCCATGGCGACGTGCGTCGCAGCGCAGCGGGCGCGCTCGACGGGACCGCGACGCTCGCATCGGAGCGCGGCAGCGTCGCCTATCCCGACAACGCGAACCAGCCATTGCTCGCGTACACCGGCCTCGCCCTCGACGCGACGCTGTCGCCGCAGTCGACGCACGCGAACGTGCGCGCCGCGCTCGACCACGACGGCCGCCTCGACGGCGACGTCACCCTGAGCGGGCCGGCCGGATCCGCACAGGCGCTCGGCGGCCACCTCGACCTCGCCCTCAACAGCCTCGCGTTCGTCGAGCTGCTGACGCCGGAGGTCGCGAATGCGAAGGGCAGGCTCGTAGCGAACTACACGTTCGGCGGCACGACCGCGGCACCGCAGCTCAATGGCGCGCTCACCTTGAAGGAACTCGCCGCGGAACTGCCGTCGGCCGGCCTCAAGCTGCACGACGGCGACATCACGGCGCGCGCGACCGACGCCGACCACTTCGCGCTCGACGGCACGCTGAAGTCCGGCGACGGCACGCTCACGCTGTCCGGCAGCGGCGGCATCGGCGCGGATGCGCCGTTGCACGCGACGATCAACGGCGACAACTTCCTCGCCGCGGACATCCCCGCGGCGAAGGTCGTGATCTCGCCCGACCTCGTGATCGAGCGCACGCGCGAGAACCTCAGCGTCGGCGGCAGCGTGACGATCCCGAAGACCGATGTCGACCTCGCCAAGCTGCCCGGCGGCGGCACCGCGAAGACCTCGCCCGACGTCGACGTCGTCGACGCCGAACAGCCCGCGCCGGGCAAGCCGTTGCCGGTCGTCGTCGGCGTCGAGATCCGCCTCGGCGACGATGTCAGGCTCGCCGGCCTCGGCCTCGACGGCCGCGTCCACGGCCAGCTGCGCATCGACCAGCGCCCCGGCAAGCTCGCGACCGGCACCGGCACGATGAACGTCGAAGGCACGTACCGCGCATACGGGCAGGACCTCAAGATCGAGAGCGGCCGCCTGCTGTTCGCCGGCACTGCGCTCGACAACCCCGGGCTCGACATCCGCGCCGCGCGCACGATCCTCGGTGCCTCGGGCGGACAGAGCGACGACACGATCATCGCCGGCCTGCAGGTGCGCGGCACGGCGCAGGTGCCCGTGCTCACGGTGTATTCGCAGCCCGCGATGGAGCAGTCCGAGGCGCTGTCCTACCTCGTCACCGGCAAGCCCCTGTCCGGCCTCAAGAGCGGTGAAGGCGACATGCTCGGCACCGCCGCGCGCGCGCTCGGCAGCGCGACCGGCGACCTGCTCGCGAAAGGCATCGGCGCGCGCATGGGCGTCGAAGCGGGCGTCTCGGACAACGCCGCCGTCGGCGGTGCCGCGTTCACGGTCGGCAAGTACCTTTCTCCCAAGCTCTACCTCAGTTACGGCGTCGGCCTGTTCACGCCGGGCGAGGTCGTGAGCCTCAAGTACATCTTCAACAAGCGCTGGAACTTCGAAGCACAGAACGCGACGAGCGGCAACCGCGCCGGCATCAACTACCGCTGGGAGCGCTGAGCGTGCGTCGGCTGCGGCGCGAGGACGAAGTCGCGCGCATCCGCGAACGCCTGCTGCGCTTCGGTTTCCCGCGCGCACGCATGCTGCTGCTCGTGCTCGTCACCGGCGGCAGCGGCCTGCTCGCCTCATGGCTGCTGCTGCGCGCGGGGCTCGTCTCGATGCCGCAGCGCTACCTGCTCGCGCTGTGCATCGCATACGTCGTTTTCCTCGCCCTCGTGCGCGCGTTCGCGCTACGCGGCGACCCGAACCTCGACTTGCCCGGTTCGGGCGACAGCCATGCGCAGGCGGGCGGCCCCGGCGGCACTCACGCCGAAGCGGGCGTCCCTGGCGCGCAT
This sequence comes from Dokdonella fugitiva, assembly GCF_004342425.1. GTDB lineage: Bacteria > Pseudomonadota > Gammaproteobacteria > Xanthomonadales > Rhodanobacteraceae > Dokdonella_A > Dokdonella_A fugitiva. The sequence goes on from NZ_SLWQ01000002.1 coordinate 478,413, forward strand.
GCGCACGGCCCGGGCTGGCTCGACGGCGCGGGCGCGCTCGAAGCCCTGCCGCTGCTGCTCGTGATCGCGGTGATCGCGATCGCATGCGCGTCGCTGTGGATCGTCGTCTCCGCACCGACGCTGTTCGCAGAACTGCTCGTCGATGGCGCGCTGTCGGCGACGCTGTATCGCCGTCTGCGCGTGCTCGAGCGGCGCCACTGGCTCGACACGGCGCTGCGCCACACGATCGGGCCGTTCCTCGTCACCGCGATCGTGGTCGTCGGCTTCGCGTTCGGGGTACAGCACTACCGGCCGCATGCGCATTCGCTCGGCGAAGCGCTCGCGCGCGGGCAGCGACGTCTCGGCGCAATGACGGCTTCGCCCGGCGACGACGCGGCCGCGCGGCTGCAGCGAAGCTGGCAGGCGAACGCGCGCGCTGGACGCGCGCAGTGCACGAGCAGCGCATCGCGAGCCGCCGCGCAGGCACGGATGCCGCCATCGTCGAAGCGCTGCTCGCCAGCGGCGCGCGCCGCATCCTCGACCTGGGCTGCGGCGAGGGCTGGCTCGCGCGCGCTCGCGGCGCGCGGCCTCGAGGTCATCGGCATCGACGCGAGCGTCGCGCTGGTCGACGCCGCGCGCGCGCTCGGCGGTGCACGTTTCGAATGCGCCAGTTACGCCGACCTCGCAGCCGACCCAGTCGCCTACGGCACGTTCGACGCGGTCGCCTGCAACTTCGCCCTGCTCGATGCCGACCTGGACTCGCCGCTGCGCGCCGCGCGCGCATGCCTGCAATCGCGCGGCCACCTCTTCGTGCAGACCCTGCACCCGTTCGCCGTCGAGCCGCCCTACGCCGACGGCTGGCGCGTCGAGCACTTCGCCGGCCTCGACGGTTTCAGCGAAGCGATGCCATGGTATTTCCGCGCGCTGTCCGGCTGGTTCGACGCGCTGCACGCAGGCGGCTTCGCCGTCGACGGCGTGGGCGAGCCGGTAGACCCCGCCTCGGGGCGGCTGCTTTCGCTGCTGCTGCGCGCGTCTTTACAACAATTGCGCGCCGCGCAGTGAACTCGGCGGACGGCGCGCGAGTCCGAGCGCCCATGTCGGCCGTTTTCACGCCACGCCCCTCGTCGCCCGCGCCGGACCGCGCGTTCGAGGCGGACCTGTGCATCCACATCTTCACCGCGTCGGCCGCGCTCGTCGGCGTCTGCCTCACGGTGATCGGCCTCATCCGCATCGTCGTGACGACGACCAAGGTCGGCACGATCGCCGACGACCTGCTCGCCGGCGACGCGACGCTGTTCATGGTCTCGTGCCTGCTGTCCTACTGGGCGCTGCGCGCGCGCAGCGCGCGCCGCATGCACCGCATCGAACAGGCGGCCGACGCGATCTTCCTCGTCGGCCTGCTACTGATGACCATCGCCTGCGCGGTCATCACGTTCGCGATGCTCTGATGCGCCACCCCGTCGTGCACGATCATCGCCGGCCGGCGGCGATAGCGGCGAGCATTCCGCGCACGGGCGCGAATCGCCCCGCCAGCGCAAGCGCCGCGCCGCGTAACGTCGCGACCGGCTCGCTCGCCAAACCGTACACGCGCTCGATCGCGTCGAAGCCGCGCGCGGCCAGCGTGTTGTCGCTGCGCCGCTCGCGTTCGTAGCGGCGTAGCACGTGGGCGGCGCCGAGGTCGCTGCCGCGGTCGCGCGCGTCGCGCAGCACGCGGCGCAGGCAGGCGACGTCGCGCAGGCCGAGGTTCATGCCCTGCCCGGCGAGCGGATGGACGACGTGCGCGGCGTCGCCGGCGAGCACGCAGCGGCCGGCGACATAGCGCGCGGCGAGGCGCAACCTCAGCGGGAACGCGGCGCGCGGCGTGGTGGCGGTGATCGCGCCGAGGCGGAAATCGAACGCGCAACCGAGTTCGGCGCGGAACGCGTCGTCGTCGAGCGCAAGCAGGCGCACGGCGTCGGCTTCCGGCAGCGACCAGACGATCGAACAGCGACCGTCGGCGAGCGGCAGGAACGCGAGCGGACCGCCGGGCTGGAAGCGTTGCCATGCGGTGCCCGCGTGCGGCCGTTCCGTCGCGACGTGCGCGACGACCGCGCGCTGCGCGTAGTCACGGCCTTCGAACGCGATGCCGAGGCGCTTGCGCACTGGGGACTCGGCGCCTTCGGCGGCGACGAGCACGCGCGCGCGCAGGCGCGTGCCATCGGCGAGCGTCGCGGTCACGCCGCTCTCGCCGTCTTCGATTTCCGCGACTTCGCCGGGGCAGTGGATCATGGGCCTGGTGGCAGCGGCATCAGCCGCGATGCTTTTGCGCACGCCCTTCGAATGCTCCGCGGCAGCGCGGGTAAAGCCGTTCCTGCCGACACTGTCTTCGTGCAGGGCCTGCCACAGCGCCCATTGCACGAGCTTGTTCTCGACGATCCAGCCGAGCGCGGCTTCGCCCCGTTCGGCCGCATCGAAATGCAGCTCGCCCGGCGCCAGTGCGTCCCAGACGCGCATGTGCCGGTAGGGACCGATGCGGGCGGCGGCGATCGATCGCCACACGCCGAGATCCTCGAGCAGTGCGCGCGCGTCCGGTGCGAGCGCGACGACGCGCAGGTCGACCTCGTCTTCGGCACGCCACGGCTTCGGCTCGCGCGCCTCGACCAGCGCGACCTCGAAACCGTCCTGCGCGAGGGCGAGTGCGAGCGCACCGCCGACCGCTCCGGCACCGACGACGACGACGTCGAGTTCACCGCGCCGGCTCATGGGCGCAGCCCGAGCATCGACGCGTCGCCGCGGAAACCCATGCCGCGCAGCACGAAGCGGCGCTTGAGCGCGGTGCTGCGTTCGAGCGCGTGGAAACCGAGCGAGCGCAGCACGCGCAGCGGCAGGTGTTCGTTGCCCATGAGATGCACGAGGTCGTCACTGAATGCGGTGGTCGCCGCGCGATCCTCCGCGCGCCGCTCGACGTGGCGCGCGAGGAGCGAAGCGTCGCCGGGATCGGCACCATGCGACGCCGCCTCGCGCAGCAGCTCGGCGAGCGTGAGCGCGTCGCGCAGGCCGAGATTGAACCCCTGCGCGCCGAGCGGGTGGACCGTCTGCGCCGCGTTGCCGACCAGCACGCTGCGCGCGGCGGTCGTGCGTTCGGCCAAGGCGCGCGCGAGCGGATACGGCTTGCGTCGTCCGGGCCGCGAAAGGCGCCCGGCGCGCCAGCCGAAACGCTCGTGCACGAAGGCGATGAAGGCGTCGTCGTCGAGCGCGGCGACGCGCGCCGCCTCGTCCCTCGGCACGCTGAGCACGAGGCCCGCGCGCCGGTCGGCGAGCGGCAACAGCGCGACCGGGCCGGAATCGGTGAAGCGCTCGTAGGCGAGCCCGTCGAGCGGCCATTCCGTGGTCACGGTCGTCACCAGCGCGGACTGCGCGTAATCGTGCCGCTGCACGCCGATGCCGAGCGCGGTGCGCACGAACGATTCGCTGCCGTCCGCACCGACGACGAGGCGCGCGCGGACGTCGCGCGTCGCATCGCCGCTGCGCAGGGTCACCGCGACCCCGTCGGGTCGCGGCGCCAGCGCGACGGCTTGCGCCGGGGCGATGCGTTGCAGGTCATGGCAGGCATCGAGCCGGCGCAGCAGCGCGTTGCCCAGTTCACGCGCCGGCAGCACCGCGCCGAGATCACCTAGGCCCAATTCGGCCGCGTCGAGGCGCACGGCACCGAAATCGCCGCGGCGGCTCACGTGGATGCGCCGGATCGGCGCGAGCGGCGTGTCCGCCGCGAACACGCTGAGCGCACGCAGCGCGTTGACGCTCGCCTGGGCGAGCGCGAGGTTGCGTTCGTCGTAGCTCGGCTGCAGCTCGACGCGCGGCGGCACCGCCTCGGCGAGCGCCACGCCGAGGCCGGCGCCGTCGAGCGCGATGGCGAGGCTGGCGCCGACGAGGCCGCCGCCGATGATGAGGACGTCGAAATCGCTGTTCACCCGCCGATCATACCCGGCGCACAGCCCCGCCATGGCGCGGCGCATCGACGCGCGTTGGGCTAAACTCGGCGACCTGCTTCCAGGGCCTCGAACCATGACCGAAACTGCCTCCCCCCTCGCCAAAGACCTGCGCCTCGGCCTGTTCCTGCTGCTCGGCCTCGTCATGGTCGCCACGCGCAGCCATCACTTCGGCCCGTTGCCGGACGCGTCGTGGGCGATGTTCTTCATCGCCGGCTTCTACCTGTCGCCGGGCAAGCCGCAGCAGCCGGTCACGCTCGCCGGCGGCGCGTTCCGCTGGGCGTTCCCGTTGCTCATGGTGCTCGCGATCGCGGTCGACTACGCGGTGATCAGCGCGCAGGGCCTCGACTTCTGGAGCCATTACTGCGTGTCGCCGGCTTACTGGTTCCTCGTGCCGAGCTATGCGGTGCTGTGGTTCGGCGGCGCCTGGCTGCGCGCGCGTTACCGCGGCCTGCACGCGCGCGAAGGCGCGCTGCTCGTGGCCAGCGCGATCGTCGCCGCGAGCGCGTGCTACCTCGTCTCCAACGGCAGCTTCTACTGGATCAGCCCGAGCGTGCCCGTGCGCAGTTTCGGCGGCTGGGTCGCCAACCTCGGCGATTGGTACCTGCCGTTCATGCAGACGACGCTCGTCTACGTCGGCATCGCCGCGGCGCTGCACGTCGGCGCGACGCTCGCGCTTCGCGCGCTCGGCGGCGCCGCGCAGCGCTCGCCGCAGTCGCACCGCTGAGCGGTTGCGACACTCGCTCGCCGAAGTCGACCCGGCCGTGGGCAACCGCCTTTCCAAGATCTACACGCGCACGGGCGACGACGGCAGCACCGGCCTCGGTGACGGCACGCGCACGGCCAAGGACTCGGCGCGCGTCACCGCCTACGGCACCGTCGACGAACTCAACAGCGCGATCGGCATCGTGCTCGCCTGCGCGATCCCGGAGCGCGTGCGCGAGGTGCTGACCCAGGTGCAGCACGACCTGTTCGATCTCGGTGGCGAGCTGTGCATTCCCGGCATGGCGATGGTGCACGCCGGCGACATCGAGCGCCTCGAGCAGGTGCTCGACGCCTTCAACGAAGACCTGCCGCCGCTGAAGGATTTCATCCTGCCCGGCGGCGGTCTCGCCGCCGCGCATTGCCATCTCGCCCGCACGATCTGCCGTCGCGCCGAGCGCGAAGTCGTGACGCTCGCGCGCCAGGACACGGTCCGCGGCGAGGCGGTGCGCTACCTCAACCGCCTGTCCGACCTCCTGTTCGTGATCGCGCGCGTGCTCGCGCGCGACTCCGGCCACGGCGAAGTGCTGTGGCAGCACGAGCGGCGCAAGCGCGGATAGCCGGGCATCGCAGGCGCAGCATGGCCGGTCGCAGTCACGTCCATTCCGTCCCGATCGCGTCCCGCACCTGCGCCCCGCGCCGATGAGCACGCGTGATGCCCCGGCATGCACGACGGGCGGACTGACGCCCGCCGAGGCGATGGCATTCGTCGCGCAGCACGGGATCGTGCTCGAGGCTGCGCGACGCGGCGCGATCCCCTCACTCGCCGATGCCGTCGCCGGCGAAGCCATTGCCGGCAACTGGTGGGCGCACGCGCAGGGCAAGCTCATCTTCGCCGCGACGCGCGCGGTGCGTGAAGCCGCCGACGTGCTCGTCTGCCGCCTCGTCGACGGCAAGATCAGCTTCGTGCACGCGCGCCTGTGGCCCGCGCTCGCGCGCCTCGCCGACCGGTTCCCGCGCGAACGGCTCGCGCGCCTGCGCGAAGTGCACGGCAGCGACGGCCGGCACCGCGTCGAGGAAATCCCGTTCCCGGACTGGCTCGACGCGGCGACGCTCGCAGCGGGCCGGCGCCTCGACGAAGTCGCTGCGCGCGACGCGCTCGCCGCCGTGCTGGATGTGCCGGCATGAGCGTCGCGCTCTACACGCACGCGAGCTGCCTCGCGCACGACCCGGGTCCCGGCCATCCCGAAGCGCCGTCGCGGCTGGCCGCCGTGCTCGACGCGCTCGAGGACGAGCTGTTCGCGCCGCTCGTGCGCATCGAGGCCCCGCGCGCGACGCGTGCGCAGCTCACGCGCGTGCATCGCGAGGACTACACCGACGACCTGCTCGCGAACGCCCCGCGCAACGGCTGGCTCGAACTCGATCCCGATACGCGCATGTCGCCGGACTCCGCCGAAGCCGCGCTGCGCGCCGCCGGCGCGGCGTGCGCTGCGGTCGATGCGGTCGTCGCGGGCAGGGTGCGGCGCGCGTTCTGCGCGGTGCGACCGCCCGGGCACCACGCGACACCGGCCAGCGCGATGGGCTTCTGCCTGTTCAACAACGTCGCGGTCGCCGCGGCGCACGCGATCGCCGCGCACCGCCTCGAACGCATCGCCATCGTCGACTTCGACGTCCACCACGGCAATGGCACGCAGGACATCTTCTGGGGCGACGCGCGCGTGCTCTACGCGTCGACGCATCAGTGGCCGCACTACCCGGGGACCGGCGCGCAGGACGAGCGCGGCACCGCGGGCAACATCGTCAATGCGCCGCTGCGTCCCGGCGCAGGCAGCATCGAGTTCCGCGATGCCTGCATCCGCACCGTGCTGCCGGCGGTCGACGCGTTCGCGCCGCAGCTCGTGATCATTTCGGCCGGCTTCGACGCGCACCGGCAGGATCCGCTCGCCAGCCTCGAACTCGAAACCGACGACTACGCCTGGATCACGCGCTGCCTCGTCGACCTCGCCGAGCGGCACGCGTCCGGCCGCCTCGTGTCGAGCCTGGAGGGCGGCTACGACCTCCAGGCCCTGCGCGCCTCGACCCAGGCCCACGTCGCTGCGCTGATGGATCCAGCGGCATAACACCGCGCACGGCGTGCGCCGTGTCCGTCGGCAGAGCGACACATCGTTACCCGGCACGCAGCGACTCGGCCGCCGGTCGATCCCGCCGCCCGTCCGGGATGGCCAGGACGGAACCTGTCCCAGGAGCGATGATCATGAACGGACCTTTTCGCAGCCTTTTCGTCCGTGCGTACGCGGGCGCGCTCGCCTTGTCGTTCGCCTCGGCGAACGCACAGACATGCCCGGCGCCGATGGCGATGCTGTGGATGTTCAACCAGTTTTCGGCGCAGACGTGCGGCGGCGAGGCCGCCGGATTGTCCTTGTGCAACGGCTTATTGTTCACGAACGCACCCGCGTTCGTCGCCACCGTGCAGGTCGGCGAGAGCGCCACGGCCGAGCTGAGCCTCGGCGGCGTGGACGCGCTTCCGATGATCATGGTGCTCGTCGGCCCCTCCTGCGACGAGGGCGGATGCGTGATCGGCGATCCGACCACGCCGATCTCGCTGGCGAAGGTGCCCCCGGGCGAATACGACCTCCTCGTGACGACGAGCCCTGCGGATGGCGCGCCCGACGCCTGCGGCCCGTTCACGCTGACCTACATCGGCGACTTCGGCGTGTTCGACCGAATCTTCGCCGACGGCTTCGACTGAGCCGGGAGGCGCGGACGTTTGCCGGGCGGCGCCGGTTTCGGCAAGCTACCGGCTTTGCACCGCCATAGACGGACCTCCGTGCATCCCACTCTCTCCGCTCCCGCCCGGCGTCATCTCGCGCTCGCGATCCTGCTCGCCCTGCCGCTGTCGCCCGCGTGGGCGGTCGATGCGCCGTCGTGCCCTGCCGGGACGCTCAAATGCCCGAAGAAGCCGGTCGACTGGGGCATGTGCGGCAAGAACGACCTGCTCGACTTCTACGTCGCGGGCCTGCCCACGACGGGCGACCGCAGCGCGGCACCGCGTGACGCGAGCGCGCTCAAGGTGAGCACGACCGACAAGAACCACTACGTGCTGGAAGGCAAGGCGGAGATCCGCCAGCTCGACCTGTTCCTGCACGCCGAGAAGATCACCTACGACGCCGAGACGACCGACTTCACCGCGGCCGGCCCGGTCACCTACCAGGACCGCGGCCTGCTGCTCTCGGCCGCGAACGCCAAAGGCAACACCGATCTCGACCAGTGCACGCTCGACGGCGTGCGCTACCAGCTGCTGCAGTCGCGTGGCAACGGCGTCGCCGAGGTCGCGGTCATCGACGACGTCGACCACGCGCGCCTCACGCGCGCGACCTATTCGACCTGCAACCTCCGCGACCAGCAGTGGGCATTCGCCGCGCGCGACCTCGACCTCGACCGCGCCGAAGGCATCGGCCGCGCGCACGACGTCACGTTCCGCGTCCACAACGTGCCGGTGTTCTGGCTGCCGTACCTGCGCTTCCCGCTCGACGACCGCCGCGTCAGCGGCTTGCTTTATCCGACGATCGGCTACGGCGAACGGCGCGGGCTCGACTTCGCGCTGCCGTACTACTTCAACATCGCGCCGAACTACGACGCGACGGTCACGCCGCGCATCATGACCGAGCGCGGGCTCATGCTGGGCGGCGAGTTCCGCTACCTCACGGACGGCAGCAGCGGCACGTTCAGCGCCGACTTCCTCGCGCACGACAGCCGCGCCGCCAACGAATCGCTCGAGGTCGGCGACGAGGTGCCGGGTCGCCGCTGGTGGTACCAGTGGAAGGACACCACGACGTTCAATGCCAACTGGGGCGCTAACGTCAACCTCAACCGCGTCTCGGACGACCGCTACTTCGAGGATTTCGGCCGCGGCCTGTACAGCTCGGCGATCGGTTTCCTGCCCTCGAGCGCGTACGTCAACGGCCACGGCTCGTGGTGGACCGCGTCGATCGGCGGCGATCAGTACCAGATCACCGATCCGACGCTGCCCTCGCAGTACGAGCCGTACCGCCGCCTGCCGCGCATGACGTTCAGCGGCCAGCACGGCCTCGCCGGCCTGCTCGAAGGCGGCATCGACGCCGAAGCCGTCGCCTTCTCGAAGGACCATGCACTCGACGGACGCCGCGTCGATCTCTACCCGCACCTCGACCTGCCGCTCGAGAGCGCGGCGTGGTTCGTGCGCCCGGAACTCGGTTACCGCTGGACGAGCTACAGTCTCGACCACCTCGACGAAGGCGACGACCCCCTGCTGCGCGACCGCCATCCGAACCGCGGCGTGCCGATCTTCAGCGTCGACAGCGGCCTCGTGTTCGAGCGCTCGCTCGACATCGGCGGCGAGGCGTACACGCAGACCTTCGAACCGCGCGCGTACTACCTGCGCGTGCCGTACCGCAACCAGGACGACCTGCCGGTCTTCGACACGCAGGAAGTGCCGTTCAGCTTCAGCCAGCTGTTCCGCAGCAACCGCTTCGTCGGCGCCGACCGCCAGATGGATGCGAACAACCTCTCGCTCGCGCTGACCACGCGCTTCCTCGAGGATGCGAGCGGCGTCGAGCGCCTGTCGGCGAGCATCGGCCAGATCCACTACTTCGACGAGCAGCGCGTGCAGCTGCCCACGGCCGGAGGCGTGCCGCGGCCACCCACCGATTACGACGGTTCGATCTACGCGGGCGAGATCGACCTGCACCTCAATGACCGCTGGCGCATCGTGCTCGACCAGCAGTGGGACCCGAACGCGCACCGCACCGAGCTGTCGACGTTCACCCTGCAGAACCGCTTCGGCGACGATGGCATCGTCAACTTCTCGTATCGCTACCGGCGCGACTTCCTCGAGCAGGTCGACGTTTCCGCCGCGATCCCGCTGACGCCCGCCTGGCGGCTCATCGCGCGCGAGAACTACGCGCTGAACGACCCGCTCGCGAGCGCGAACGATCCGCGCGGACGCGACGGCCGCACGCTCGAGCGCTTCATCGGCATCGAGCACGACACCTGCTGCGTCGCCTGGCGCGTGATCGCGCGCCACTGGATCCGCAGCGCGAGCGGCGAAGCCGACAATGCGATCTACTTCGAGCTCGAGTTCAAGGGCGTCGGTTCGATCGGCCAGCAGACGGACTCGTTCCTGCGGCGTGGTATCCTAGGTTATCAATGACTTGCCGGCTCCGGCCGGCCCGTCCCGTGGCTCCCCCGGAACCAACCGGCGGCGCCGGGGTCGATTCGACATCCTTCGCATTTCGCGGCGTCGCAAGCGCCCTGACCGGAATTCCCATGAAACGAACCCTGCCCGGCCTCGCCCTCGCCTTCGCCCTGCTGACCCCGTTCGCCACGCCCGCGTTCGCGCAGGCGGTCGCGAGCGAACCGATCGACCGCATCGTCGCGGTCGTCGACGAGGACGTCGTGCTGCAGAGCGAGCTCGACCGCCAGGTCGCCGCGGTTACCGCGCAGTTCGCCAACAATCCGCAGCAGCTGCCGCCGCACGACGTGCTCGAGCGCCAGCTGCTCGACCGCCTCATCATGCAGAAGCTGCAGGTCGCGCGCGCCGATTCGACCGGCGTGAAGGTGTCGGACGCGCAGATCGACCAGGCACTCGGCACGATCGCGCAGCAGAACCGCATGGACGTGAGCCAGCTGCGCGTCGCGATCGAACGCCAGGGCATGAGCTACGACGGCTTCCGCGACAACGTGCGCGAGCAGCTCATCATGCAGCAGCTGCGCCAGCGCGTCGCGCAGAGCCGCGTGCAGGTCAGCGACGCCGAGGTCGACAGCCTGATCAGGAACGGCAACCTGCACCCGGGCCAGATGCACATCGGCTATATCATGATCAACGTGCCCGACGGCGCGACGCCCGAGCAGGTCGACGAAGCGCGCGCCAAGGCCGACGACGTCAAGAAGCAGATCGACGAGGGCATGGACTTCGCCGCGGCCGCGATCCGTTATTCCAACGCGGAGAACGCGCTGCAGGGCGGCGACCTCGGCTGGCGCAGCGCCAACGAGCTGCCGCCGGCGATGGTCGACGCCGCCGACAAGATGCAGGAAGGCGAGGTGTCGCGCCCGATCCGCGGCGCGAACGGCTTCCACATCATCAAGCTCATCGGCAAGCGCGATACCGCCACGCACATGGTCACCGAGTACGAGGCGAGCCACATCCTCGTCAAGACGAGCGAACTCGTCACCAACGAGCAGGCCGAGAAGAAGATCAACGAGATCCGCGCTCGCGTCGTCGGCGGCGAGGACTTCGCCAAGGTCGCCAAGGAGACGTCCGACGACGAGCAGACCGCCGGCCTCGGCGGTGACCTCGGCTGGTTCGTCGGCGAGGCCTACGGCACGAGCATCGCCAATACGGTCAAGGACATGAAGCCGGGTGACATCTCGCAGCCGTTCCAGACCAACGCGGGCTGGCACATCCTCAAGCTCGTCGACGTGCGCGAGACCGACAAGGCCGGCGAGATGCAGCGCGACGAGGCGAAGAACATGCTGTTCGGCCGCAAGGCCGAAGACGAGTATGCGAGCTTCCTGCGCCAGCTTCGCAGCGAGGCGTTCATCGAGATCCGCCTGCCCGGCGCCGCCGGCGGCACGAACGGCGGCTGACCGCGCGCGGCATGAGCCTGCCGCGCCTCGCGCTGACCGCCGGCGAACCGGCCGGCATCGGCCCCGAACTCGTCGCGAGGCTTGCCGCGAGCGACCTCCCGGCCGACCTCGTCGCGATCGCCGATCCCGCCCTGCTCGCGCAGGCTGCACGCGCAGCCGGCATCGAGCTCTCCCTGCGCAGCTACGACGGCGCCCCGGTCACGGCGCGCGCACGCGGTGAGCTGCGCGTCGTCGCGACCACGCTGTCCGCAGCCGCCACGCCGGGGCGGCTCGATCCGCGCAATGCGCCGTACGTGCTCGCGACGCTCGCGCGTGCGGCCGACGGTGCCGGCAGCGGGGAATTCGCCGCGATCGTCACCGCGCCCGTGCACAAGGGCGTGATCAACGACGCCGGCATCCCGTTCACCGGCCACACCGAGTTCTTCGCCGCGCGCGCCGGCCGCGACGTCGTCATGATGCTTACCGCGCCCGGCGGCGCGCGCAACGGCGGCGACCTGCGCGTCGCGCTCGCGACGACGCACCTGCCGCTCGCGGCCGTGCCTGCGGCGATCACGCGCGCCGGGCTCGTGCAGACGCTGCGCATCCTCTGCGATGACCTCATCGCGCATTTCCGCATCGCCGCACCGCGCATTGCCGTGCTCGGCCTCAACCCGCACGCGGGCGAAGGCGGCCATCTCGGCCGCGAGGAAATCGACGTGATCGCGCCCGCGATCGGCCAGCTGCGCGCGGCCGGTTTCGACGTGCAGGGACCGATCCCCGCCGACACCGCCTTCGTGCCGACCCAGCTGCAACGCTACGACGCGGTGCTCGCGATGTACCACGACCAGGGCCTGCCCGTGCTCAAGCACGCGGGCTTCGGCCATGCGGTCAACGTCACGCTCGGCCTGCCGTACCTTCGCACCTCGGTCGACCACGGCACCGCGCTCGACCTCGCCGGCACCGGCCGCGCCGACCCCGGCAGCCTCTTCGCCGCGGCCCGCCTCGCGCTGGCCCTTGCGAGAAGCTGAAAAGCAGAAGCGTCCAAGGATTGAAACACGAAGGAAGAGCGAAAAAAGCGTTCAAGAGATTGAAACACGGAGCACACGAAGCACACGGAGAGGAGCAAGAGAACCTTCCTGGCTTTTACTCCGCATGCTCCGTGTGCTCGGCGTCGAAGGCTTTCACTTGATCCGCTTTCCTTCGCGTCCTTCGTGTCCTTCGTGTTTCAGTCATGCCCTGCTCTTTGAACGCGCACATGGGCACGCTCGGCTACGATAGGCGCATGCACGAGACGAACGTTCCGCACCAGCACAAGAAGCGCTTCGGCCAGCACTTCCTGCACGACGCCGGCGTACTCGCGCGGATCGTGCAGGCGATCGCGCCCAGGCCGGGTGAGCGCGTCGTCGAGATCGGGCCGGGCGACGGTGCGCTCACGCTGCCGCTGCTGCGCGCACTCGGGCGCCTCACCGTGATCGAGCTCGATCGCGACCTCATCCCGCGCCTGCGCGCCGCCGCCGAGGGCGTCGGCGAGCTCGAGATCGTCAACGCCGACGTGCTTTCGGTCGACCTCGGCCGGCTCGCCGGCGACGCGTCGCTGCGCGTGGTCGGCAACCTGCCTTACAACATCTCCTCGCCGATCCTGTTCCATTGCATCGGGCAGATCGACGCGATCCGCGACATGCACTTCATGCTGCAGAAGGAAGTCGTCGACCGCATGGCCGCGGCGCCGGGGAGCAAGGTCTACGGGCGGTTGTCGGTGATGCTGCAGCTCGCCTGCCGCGTCGAGCCGCTGATCGAGGTGCCGCCGGGCGCATTCCGCCCGCCGCCGAAAGTCGACTCGGCGGTGGTGCGCCTGCGGCCGCGCCCGCCGGCCGAACGGCCGGATGCGGATGCGGCGATGATCGAGCGCGTGGTCAAGGCCGCGTTCGGCCAGCGCCGCAAGACACTGTCCAATGCGCTGCACGGCCTGCTCGTGCCCGAGCGCATCGCCCTCGCCGGGGTCGACCCGCGCGCGCGCGCCGAACAGCTGGCGCCGGCCGCCTTCGTCGAACTTGCCCGCGTGGCCAGCCTCCCCGACAATCCCCCTCCATGACCGGCAAGAAGCCCTACGACATCACCATTTCCGTCAATACGCGCTTCCTCGACGACCAGTCGGCGCCCGGGGACAACCGCTACGCCTTCGCCTACACGATCACGATCGTCAACGAGGGCACGGTCGGCGCGCGCCTGCTGTCGCGCCACTGGATCATCACCGACGGCAACGGCAAGGTGCACGAGGTTCGCGGCGACGGCGTCGTCGGCGAGCAGCCGTGGGTGCGCCCGGGCGACGACTACGAATACACCTCCGGCGCCGTGCTCGAAACCTCCCTCGGCACGATGCGCGGCAGCTACCAGATGATCGCCGACGACGGCACGCATTTCGACGCGATGATCCCCGCGTTCGTGCTGTCGATACCCAGGACGCTGCACTGACCATGGACGCCGACCTCCGCATGAACCCCGCCCCGCGCGCGCAGCGCCCCGCCGAGCCGGCGCGCTGACATGGCAGTCTGGGCCGTCGGCGACATCCAGGGTTGCCACGACGAACTGACTCGCCTGATCGACAAGCTCCAGTTCGATCCCGCACGCGACACGCTGTGGTTCTGCGGCGACCTCGTCAACCGCGGCGGCCAGTCGCTCGCCGTGCTGCGCACGGTGAAGGCGCTCGGCGAGCGCGCGGTCGTCGCGCTCGGCAACCACGACCTGTCGCTGCTCGCGATCGCCGAGCGCAAACGCGAGGATCAGCAGCGCGTCAATCCGGAATTGCGCGAAATCCTGTTCGCACCCGACCGCGACGAGTTGCTCGCCTGGCTGCGCCGGCAGAACCTCCTGCACGTCGACCGCACGCTCGGGTTCGCGCTCGTGCACGCGGGCCTGTTCCCGCGCTGGACGATCGCGCAGGCGATGGAGATGGCGCAGGAAATCGAAGACAAGCTGCGCAGCGACGGCTACCGGCGCCTGTTGAAGCAGTTGTTCGGCAACAAGCCGGACCTGTGGACACCGAAGCTGCGCGGCGTCGACCGCTGGCGTGCGGGCATCAACGTGTTCACGCGCATGCGCTACTGTGACGTGCGCGGCCGCATCGGCTTCGGCGACAAGGGCGCGCCGGGCACGCAGCGCCCCGGCCTGTACCCCTGGTACGAGGTGCCGGGCCAGGTGAAGCGCGACGTGCGCGTCGTCTGCGGGCACTGGTCGACGCTCGGCCGCTTCGCCGGCCTCGGCGTGCACGCGATCGACACCGGTTGCGTCTGGGGCGGCTGGCTCACCGCGCTGCGCCTAGACACCGAAGAACCCGAGTACGTCACGATCAAGTCGGATCGCAAGCCCGCGCCGGGCAAGGAAATGGACTGACCTCGGCGCTTGCCGGTTGCGTGCGCTTCGGCCTGGCGGGACCCGCGACCGCAGCGTCGCAATGCACCGATGCGCGACGGTCGCGCACAGGCTGCGCCTACAGCGTGTCCTGGTGGCTGGGGGTCCACCGCTGCGCTGCGACGCCGTTGTAGGAGTCCACCCTGTGGGCGACCCGGCGTGCGGCGGAGCTCGAGTCTGGGATCGCACGCATGGGTTGCGCTCCGGTACCGATGCGCCTCGCGGGCGGCGCCTCGCCTCCTGTCGCTCGTCCCGCGCTTCGCTTTCCCCCAGCAGGTACCATCCGGGAAGTGGATGTGAGGTGAAACGATGGCGACGGCGAAGAAGAAGCGATTGAGCGAGCTGCAGTTTTCGCTGGTCGCGCGCGCGCTGGCCGAGCCCCGGCGCTACCAGATGCTGCGGGCGATCGGCGAGCACCCGGAGCCGATGCCGTGTTGCGCGCTGCAGGAAACGCACAACGTAAGCGCGGCGACCATCTCCCATCACATCAAGGAGTTGGAGGCCGCGGGGCTGATCCGCATCGTGCGCGAAGGCAAGTTCGCCCGCCTCAGCGTGCAGCGCGACGTCCTGCGCGCCTACCTCGAACAGCTCGCGGAAATCTGAGCCCTCCCCTTGAAAGCCGTTCCGGCGCCCCCTTGTCGGTACGACGATTAGACACTTGTCTAATCGTCAAACCAATGAAAAGGATCCGACATGAGCAAGCTGGCAGGCAAGGTGGCAGTGGTGACGGGCGCATCGAAGGGCATCGGCGCGGGGATCGCGAAAGGGCTGGCGGCCGCGGGCGCGTCCGTCGTCGTCAACTACGCGACGAGCAAGGAAGGCGCCGATCGCGTGGTCGCGCAGATCGTCGCCGGCGGCGGCAAGGCGATCGCGGTACAGGGCGACGTCGCCAAGTCCGCCGACGTGCAGCGCCTGTTCGCCGAGACGAAGCGTGCGTTCGGCAAGGTCGACGTGCTGGTCAACAATGCGGGCGTGTACCGCTTCGCCTCGCTCGACGAAGTGACCGAGGAGGAATTCCACCGGCAGTTCAACACGAACGTGCTCGGCCTGCTGCTGTCGACGCAGGAAGCCTCCAAACACTTCACGGGCGACGGTGGCAGCGTCATCAACATCAGCTCCGTGGCGAGCCAGCTCGGCATGGCGGGTACGTCGATCTACGCGGCGACCAAGAGTTCGGTCGATGCGATCACGCACGTCCTCTCCAAGGAACTCGGCCCGCGCAACATCCGCGTCAACGCGATCAATCCGGGCGGCGTCGAAACCGAAGGCACGCATGCGATCGGCGTCATCGGCAGCGACTTCGAGAAAGACATGGTCGCCAAGACACCACTGGGCCGCATCGGCCAGCCGGACGACATTGCGTCGATCGCCGTATTCCTCGCCTCGGCGGATTCGGGCTGGATCACCGGTGAGACACTGCGTGCGTCCGGCGGCATGCGCTGACCCACGCTGCAACAGCGCGCGGGCCACGGCTCGTGCGCCGCATCAGCGCCGCGCGTAGTCGACGAAGGTCATCGCGAACGCATGCCGCGCATCGGCGGCGCGCGTTTCGCGCGAGGTTTCGACCCAGTCGCGCGCATCGAATGCAGGGAAATACGCATCGGCGCCCGCGACCTCGGTGTCGACCCAGGTCAGGTCCAGGTGCGTCGCGCGCGGCAACGCGAGCGCGTACACCTCGCCGCCGCCGATCACCGCGAGCTCGCCGGCGTCGCGCGCGCGATCGATCGCCTCGACGAGCGAATGCACGACGCGCTGGCCCGCATACGGCGCGACGTCGCCGCGCGTGAGCACGAGGTTGTCGCGACCCGGCAATGCGCGGCCGATCGCCAGCGCGGTTTTCCGGCCCATCAGCACCGGCTTGCCGAGCGTGAGTGCCTTGAAGCGGCGCAGGTCGTCGGGCAGGTGCCACGGCATCGTGCCCTCGCGGCCGATCGCGAGCCGGCGGTCGAGCGCGGCGATCAACGAGATCTTCATCCGCGTAGTGTGACGGCCCGGCGCGCGGAAGTCAGCGGGCGATGACTTCCGACACTGCATCGCACATGCGGATCGCGTCGAGACTGGCGCCGCCTTCCGGAGGACTTCGATGCCGATCCTGCCGTCACTGCTGCCGATCCTTGCACTCGCCGCTTCGAGCGCGCACGCCACGTCACATGACCTGCACGCGCGCTTCGAAGCCGACCTCGTGCACCTGGACGCGCCGCTCGCGCACGGCGGCACGCTGCACTTCTACACCGACAGCGGCGGCGGCCTGTTCGTGACCGAGGCCGCGGTGGAGCGGCTCGGTCTGCCGACGGTCGAACTGCCCGCAGGCGGCGACGCGCCACCCGGCGCGCGCGGCGTGCGGTGGCCCGCGTTGCGCGACGCCTCGATTCCGCCTCCGCCCGGCAACGGCGTCCTGCCGGTCATGCCGCCGAACCCGAAAGCGCCCGCATGGATCGCCTGGGACGGCATGCTCGGGGAGAGCTGGTTCGGCGGGCACGTCTGGACCTGGGACTATCCGGCCAAGCGTCTCGTGCTCGAAGGCAGGGACTGGAAACCCGCGCCCGGCGCGACGCGCGTCGCGCTCGGTTTCAAGGCGGGCGCCAACGGCACGCGCGAGACGAACTTCCCGCGTATCGGCGTACGCATCGACGGCAAGCCGATCGACCTCCTGCTCGATACCGGCGCGATGACGCGCCTGACGCCCGCGGCGATGACCGCGCTCGCCGACGCGCAGCCGGCGGTGCGCGCGACGAGCATGATCGCGGACATGCAGTTCAAGGCGTGGCGCACTGCCCACCCGGACTGGCGCGTGATCGAGGATGCGCAGGACGGCACGCATGCGGCGATGATCGAGGTGCCGAGCGTGGAAATCGCCGGCCACGCGATCGGCCCGGTCTGGTTCACCTGGCGTCCGGATCGTGCCTTCCACGAATTCATGTCCGGCATGATGGACGCGAGAGTCGAAGGCGCTCTCGGCGGCAATGCGCTGCGCCACTTCGCGATGACGATCGACTACCCCGGCAGCGCGGCGTGGTTCCGCTGCACCGCCGACTGCACGCTCACACCGCGACCGGCGCCTTGATCGCCGGGTGCGGCGTGTAGTCGACGATCGCGACGTCCTCGTAACGGAAGTCGATGAGCGAACGCACGTCGGGGTTCAGCACGAGTTTCGGCAGCGGCCGCGGCTCGCGCGCGAGCTGCTCGCGCGCCTGGTCGAAGTGATTGGAATACAGGTGCGCATCGCCGAGCGTGTGCACGAAGTCGCCCGGCGCCAGGCCGGTCACCTGCGCGACCATGTGCGTGAGCAGCGCGTAGCTCGCGATGTTGAACGGCACGCCGAGGAAGATGTCGCCCGAACGCTGGTAGAGCTGGCACGACAGGCGCCCGTCCGCGACGTAGAACTGGAACATCGTGTGGCACGGCTGCAGCGCCATGCGCGGCAGGTCGGCGACGTTCCACGCGCTGACGACGAGGCGGCGCGAATCGGGATTGCGGCGAATCTCGTCGACGACCCAGGCGATCTGGTCGATCGTGCTTCCGTCCGGCGCGGACCAGCTGCGCCACTGCTTGCCATAGACCGGTCCGAGCTCGCCGTCCGCATCCGCCCATTCGTCCCAGATCGAGACGCCGTTTTCCTTGAGGTAACGCACGTTGGTCTCGCCACGCAGGAACCAGATCAGCTCGTGCACGATCGACTTCAGGTGCAGCTTCTTCGTCGTGACGAGCGGGAATCCGTCGGCGAGGTCGTAACGCATCTGCCAGCCGAACACGCTGCGCGTGCCGGTGCCGGTGCGGTCGGCTTTCGCGGTGCCGTGTTCGAGCACGTGGCGGAGCAGGTCGAGATAGGGGCGCATTGCGAAAATCGCTCTCTTTGGCGGGAGCGGCTTCAGCCGCGATGCTTTTCCGAGGGACTGCCAGCAGCGTCCGGCAGCGCCACCGAGTACAGGCTCGCCGTCGGCGCCGATCGCGAGCGCCAAAGGAGGACCAATCCCACGGCGATCAACGGCAGCGACAGTATCTGCCCCATGGTCAACCAGTCGAACGCGAGGAAGCCGAGCTGCACGTCCGGCTCGCGCACGAACTCGACCGCGAAGCGGAAGCAGCCGTAGAGCAGTGCGAACAGCCCCGAGACCGCATAGCGCGGGCGCGGCTTGCGCGAGTAGAACCAGAGCACCGTGAACAGCACGACACCCTCGAGGCCGAACTCGTACAGCTGCGAGGGATGGCGCGCCTCGTGCTCGAGCTGGCCCGCGAGATACATCGCGTGCAGTTCCTCGCGCGTCTTGTCGAGCGCATCGAGCGCGCGCGGGAAGACCATGCCCCAGGCGACGTCGGTGTGGCGTCCCCAGAGCTCGCCGCCGATGAAGTTGCCGAGGCGCCCGAGACCGAGGCCGATCGGCACGAGCGGCGCGACGAAGTCGATCACGTCGAAATAGTTCAAGGCGCGCCGGCGCGTCCACAGCCAGCCAGCGACGAGCACGCCGAGCAGGCCGCCATGGAACGACATGCCGCCTTCCCAGACGCGGATCAGGCTGAGCGGATGCGCGACGAGTTCGGCCGTGTTGTAGAACACCATGTAGCCGATGCGCCCGCCGAGGATCACGCCGAGCATGAGGTAGAAGCAGAGGTCGGAGAACTCGTCGTGCGTGACCGCGAGCCGTCCCGCGGCGCGGCGGCGCTGGCCGAGCCACCAGGCGATGCCGAAGCCGACGAGGTACATGATGCCGTACCAGTGCACCTGCACCGGGCCTAGCGAGAAGGCGATGGGGTCGATGTCGACGAAGTAGTGGGTCACGAAGGGGGCGGCATGGCGAGTATCGCGGGGATTGTGCACGCTTCGGCGTCGGCCGCCCACTCCCCGCAATCGTTGCCTTGGGGTGCGCTTCCGGGAAGATCCACGGCTTGGCAACCGCCGGTCGACAGACCCGTAGGGTGCCGCGGCCACTCGGGATTCCAGGGGATGATCGAAAACGGTTCTTTCTCCCGGCGTTTGCGGGCGACCAGATCCGGCACGGCGCCACTTCGCGCATGGCTGGCGATGCTCGCGTAGCTGATGGACCGCGCGAAAGGCGATGCGGCGCGCGTACTGCCCTACGCAGGCAGCACGCGCAGGATGTAGCCCTTCAGGTAGTCGGTCTCGGGGATCGCCGGGTGCACGGGATGGTCGGGTCCCTGCTGCAGCGAGACGAGCATCTGCACCTGGCGGTCGAGATGGCGTGCGCCCTGCTGCACGCCGTCGAGCAGTGCCTGGCGTGGCATGTGATGCGAGCACGAACAGGTGACGAGGATGCCGTCGCGCGCGAGCACCTGCATGCCGAGTTCGTTGAGGCGGCGGTAGGCGAGGCTGCCTTCCTTGAAATCCTTGCGGCGCTTGATGAACGCGGGCGGGTCGAGGATCACGACGTCGTAGCGCTCGCGCGCCTCGCGCAGCGCCTTGAGATGGTCGAACGCATCGGCACGCAGCGCGTTCACGCGATTGGCGAGGCCGTTGCGCTCGATGTTGCGCAGGGTCGCCTCGACCGCGCCGGCGGACGCGTCGACGCAATCGACCTCGCGCGCGCCGTAGGCCGCGGCGCGGATGCCCCAGCCGCCGAGGTAGCTGAACATGTCGAGCACGCGCTTGCCGGTCACGAAGCGCGCGAGCTCGTCGCGGTTCTCGCGCTGGTCGTAGAACCAGCCGGTCTTCTGCCCACCAACGGGATCGACGCCGAACTCGAGGCCGCCCTCCTTCGCGACGACCTCCCCGCCATACTCGCCGTAGCCGAGGTCGGCGTATTCGGGCAGCTGTTCCATCGCGCGGATGCCGGCGTCGTTCTTCCACCAGAGCTGGCGCGGCGAGAGCACCTTGACGATCGCGTCGGTGATCGCCTCCTTCTGCCGTTCCATCCCGGCCGTCGTGATCTGGCCGACGACGACGTCGCCGAAGCGATCGAGCACGAGGCCCGGCAGGCCATCGCTTTCGCCGTAGGCCAACCGATAGTACGGCTCCGCGTAGAGCTGCTCGCGCAGCGCGAGCGCGATATTGAGACGATGCACGATCAGCGAGCGATCGAACGGATGGGCGAGGCCGCGCACGACGAGGCGCGCGGCGATCAGCGACTTCGGATTGACGTAGCCGATGCCGATCGGCTTGCCGCGATGGTCGACGATCGCGGCGACGTCGCCGGGCGCGAACGCGCCAAGCGGCGAGCGGGCGACGTCGATCTCGTTCGAGAACACCCACAGGTGCCCCGCGCGCAGGCGCGCATCCTCTCCGCGCTTGAGGTAGAGGGCGGGATACTCGATCGACTCGGACACGGCGGGACCTTGGGAACGCGGAATTCCGCACGGTAGCGCGCCGGTGCCGGCGCCACAACTCGGCGCGGCGCGATGCCGCGGCGTCACGCGAGCCACGAGGCATCCCAGAACGGGTACTCGCCGACGCGACGGCACAAGCCCGCGCGCACCGGCTGGCGCACGATCTCGCGCGCGAGCGCGAAACAGTCCTCGTCGGGCCGCAGCGCCCGCTCGTGGTACCCGCGCGCCCACACCGCGCCACTGCGCGCCGCGGCGAGGTTGACCGAGCCGGCCGCCACGGCCTTGAGGCGCGCGACGAGGATCGGCAGCGAATCGAGCCCGCCAAGGCGCACGAGGCCGTGCCAGCGGTCCGGGAGCAGGGCCCAGCAAAGCAGTCGCGAGGTGCGCCAGACGCGGGGCTCGCCGAATGCGCGCGCAGCCGCACAGGCGAGCGTCCAGTCGTCGAACGTACTCGCCTGGCCCGCGGTACCGAAGTCGATGCGATAGATGCGGCCCTCGCCGATCGCATCGCAGCGACGACGCACGTGCACGGGTTCAATGCAGGTCCGGATGTCCATGCGGTGATCGTCGCAAGCACGCGGGCGGCGCGGCGATCGGCGCCGCGTGCGCGCACCTGTACGAATTGCCCGGCGCCGCGCGCACGCCCCCGTCCGGCTCGCGGCGTAGACTCCCGGCATGAGCAACCGCCTCGCCTGCGAAACGAGCCCGTACCTGCGCCAGCACGCGGACAATCCGGTCGACTGGTGGCCGTGGTGCGAGGACGCGCTCGCGACCGCGCGGCGCGAACGCAAGCCGATCCTGCTGTCGATCGGCTACGCCGCGTGCCACTGGTGCCACGTGATGGCGCACGAGAGCTTCGAGGATGCAGCGACCGCGGCGCTCATGAACGCCCTCTACGTGAACATCAAGGTCGATCGCGAAGAGCGGCCCGACATCGACAAGGTGTACCAGCTCGCGCACCAGGCACTCGCGCAGCGAGGCGGCGGTTGGCCACTGACCGTGTTCCTCGCGCCCGACGATCGCGTGCCGTTCTTCTCCGGCACGTACTTCCCGACCACGCCGCGCTACGGCCTGCCCGCCTTCGCGCAGGTACTGCGCGCCGTGCGCGCCTGGCACGACGACCGGCCGGACGAGCTGCGTGCACGGAACGATGCGCTTGCGCACTTCCTCGCCGGGTACGGACAGGAGGCCGCGCACGCCGGCGCGCTCGACGCCGCACCGCTGCACGACGCGCTCGCGCGCATCGCGCGGAACTTCGACCATGCCAACGGAGGCCATGCAGGCGGACCGAAGTTCCCGCATGCGAGCGAGATCGAGTGGCTGCTGGCGCGGGACGACGGGGCACGCGCGATGGCGCGCCGCACGCTCGAGTGCATGGCTGCACGCGGCCTCGCCGACCACCTCGGTGGCGGCTTCTTCCGCTACTGCGTCGACGAGCGCTGGGAGATCCCGCATTTCGAGAAGATGCTGTACGACAACGCGCAGCTGCTGCCGCTCTACGCACGCGCGGCGCGCCTGTTCGGCGAACCCGCCTTCGCGCAGGCGGCGGATGCCTGCGCGCGCTGGCTCGAACGCGAACTGCAGGCGCCCACGGGTGGCTTCATGAGTTCCTACGACGCCGATTCGGAGGGCGACGAGGGTCGCTACTACGTGTGGCAGCGCGACGAGGTGCGGGGCGTGCTCGACGCCGGCGAGTTCGCGCTGGTCGAGTCGCTCTACGGCCTCGACCAGCCACCGAATTTCGAAGGCCATGCCTGGCACCTCGTCGTCAAGCGATCGCCCGACGACGTCGCGGCGGCGCTCGGCATCGACGTCGGCTGCGCGTCGGCGCGGCGCGCGCGCGCCGAGGCGAAGCTGCTCGCCGCGCGCGAACGCCGCGTGCGGCCGGGACTCGACGACAAGATCCTCACGGCGTGGAACGCGCTCGCGATCGGCGGCGCCGCCCGCGCGGCGCGCGACATGGCACAGGCGCCCCTGCTCGCCGCCGCCGAGCGCGCGCTCGACTTCCTGCACGCGAATGCGTGGATCGGCGGCCGGCTGTACGCGTGCCATGCCGGCGGCCGCGCGCGCTTTCCGGCCTACCTCGACGACCACGCCTTCCTGCTCGATGCATTGCTCGCGATGCTGCAGGTCCGCTGGCGCGAACGCGACTTCGCCTGGGCGATCGCGCTCGCCGAAGCGCTGCTCGAGCATTTCGAGGACCGCGACCGTGGCGGCTTCTGGTTCACCGCGCACGACGCGGAGCCGTTGCCGCAGCGACCCAAGCCGTTCGTCGACGAGTCGTTGCCCGCGGGCAACGGCGTCGCCGCGCGCGCGCTGTCCACCATCGGCCACCTGCTCGGCGAGCCGCGCTGGCTGCAGGCCGCCGAGCGCTGCCTGCGCGCGGCGTGGCCCGTGCTCGCCGAGTCGCCGCATGCCTGCTGCGGCCTGCTGCTCGCGCTCGGCGACGCGCTCGAGCCGCGCACGACCCTCGTGCTGCGCGCCGACGACGCGGAAGCGCGACGCTGGGTCGCGGCAATCGCGCACGCCGACGCGATCGGCATCGACCGCTGGCGCATTCCGCCCGGCGCGAGCCTGTCCGGCGCACTCGCTGCGCAGGTCCACTCGCCCGGCGGCGTCGCCCACCTCTGCCGCGGCGCCGCCTGCCTGCCACCGATCACGACGCCGGACGATCTGCTCACACGACTCGCCTGAGCCGCGCGCGCGCCCGCAATGGGCAGCCGTGCTGCATCGCAACGTGCCGAACCGTGAACTAGGCCTCAAGGCTCAGGCGTATCCGCTTTGAGACGGATATCGCATGGTGCTATGGTCCCATCGCTTCGTGTCGAAGGCTGACACAAGACCGGTACCCGGTTCCGGGCCTGCCCGGATCTTTCGCAGAAACGGCTTCCCGTGCCGCCAAGAGAGGGGCGATGCGACGAAGTGGACGCGACCGCGGGGCGCAAGGGAGTTGCGACGGTGCCGCGGCGTGCCGCGGCGTTGCCTGCTTCCTGATGGGGAGATCAATCGTGAACTTCGAAACCGGTCCACGCCGCGGCCTGCTCGCCGCGGCGACGCTCGTGATGCTGGGCGGCCTCGCGCCGTCCGTCGCATCGGCGTCCTCGTATACGCGGCTTCCACCCGAGCTGCAGCCGAATGCGGTCGTCAACGCCCACGGCCAGACGGTCGTCTACGGAACCTCGTACCAGAGCGACACCTCGCTGCCGCTTTATTACCTGCCCGAGTGGAAAGGCTCGGTCAGCGAGCGCTCGTCCGACGAACGCGAAGCCGCCGAGAACTGGCGCATCCCGGGTCGCCATATCGACGGCAAGGACCCGATCGTGCAGAACATCGGCAACCTCACCGCCGCGGCGATGCCCGCGCCGATCATCAGCTTCGACGGCATGGGCGTCGGCTCCTGCGGCTGCGCGCCGCCCGATCCCAACGGCGAGGTCGGCCGCACGCAATACGTGCAGATGACGAACGCGGGCTACCAGGTGTTCGACAAGGTCACTGGCGCCTCGCTGCTCGGCCCGCGCGCGACCTCGTCGATCTGGGCCGGCTTCGGCGGCGTCTGCGAGACGTCCGGCCATGGCGACCCGATCGTGCTGTACGACCAGATCGCCGACCGCTGGGTCATCACGCAGTTCGCCGGCGGCAGCACGATCACCGACGAGTGCATCGCGGTGTCGACGAGTTCCGATGCGACCGGCAGCTACAAGCGCTACGGCTATCACCTCGGCTCGGAGTTCTACGACTATCCGCACCTCGGCGTGTGGCCGGACGGCTACTACATGTCGATGAACGTGTTCAACGCGGCCGGTACCGCATACCTTCGGCCGCAACCGTTCGCGTTCGATCGCGCGGCGATGATCGCGGGCGCGACCAGCGCCGCCTACGTGACCACGACCTCGCTCGGCTCGGGCAATGCACCGCTGATGCCGGCCGACCTCGACGGCTCGACCTTGCCGCCGACCGGCGCGCCGGGCGTGTTCGTCGAGTATCCGGACACCAACACGTACAAGACCTACCGCTTCCACGCCGACTTCGTGACGCCGTCGAATACGACGTTCACGCTCGCCGGCAGCCCGTCCGCGGCCGCGTTCACCCAGCCCTGCGGCAGCAACGCGAAATGCGTGCCGACCAAGGGCGGCTCGTCGAACTACCTCAACGGCCTCGACGACCGCCTGATGTTCCGCCTCGCCTACCGCAACTTCGGCGACCACGAATCGCTGGTCGGCAACTACACCGTCAAGGCGAACAACGTCGCCGGCATCCGCTGGTTCGAACTGCGCAACGTGACCTCGGGTACGCCGACCAAGTACCAGGAAAGCACCTACCAGCCCGACTCGACGTGGCGCTGGATGGGCAGCGCGGCGATGGACCGGCAGGGCAACCTCGCTCTCGCCTACTCGGCGTCGAGCAGTTCGATCAACCCGCAGATCCGCTACGCGGGACGCCTCGCGGGCGACGCGCTGAACACGATCACGCAGACGGAGACGCACCTGTTCGACGGCGGCGGCAGCCAGACCGGTTCGGGCAACCGCTGGGGCGATTACAGCGACCTCACGGTCGATCCGGTCGACGACTGCACGTTCTGGTACACCCAGGAGTACTACGCGTCGAACAGCAGCTTCAACTGGCGCACGCGCATCGGCAGCTTCAAGTTCGCCGGCTGCGGCGGCGGTGGCGGCAACGTGCCGCCGGTCGCGAACTTCGGCGTATCGACCAATGGCCTCACCGCGAACTTCACCGACAGCTCCACCGACAGCGACGGCACGATCGCCTCGCGCGCGTGGAACTTCGGCGACGGCGGCACGTCGACCGCGACCAATCCGAGCCACACCTATGCGAGCGCGGGCACCTACAGCGTGTCGCTCACGGTGACCGACAACGGCGGCGCGACCAACACGAAGACGACGTCCGTCCCGGTCAGCTCGCCGACCAACACGCCGCCGGTCGCCAACTTCAGCTTCACGACCAGCGGCCTCACCGCGAACTTCACCGACAGCTCCACCGACAGCGACGGCACGATCGCCTCGCGTTCGTGGAGCTTCGGCGATGGCGGCACGTCGACGGCGACCAACCCGAGCCACACCTATGCGAGCGCCGGCACCTACAGCGTCTCGCTGACGGTCACCGACAACGGCGGCGCGGGCAACACGAAGACGAGCTCGGTCACCGTGTCCAGCAGCGGCAACGTGCTGCAGAACGGCGTACCGGTGACCGGCCTCTCGGCGACGACCGGCAACACCACGGCCGTCTACACGATGACCGTGCCGGCCGGCGCGACCAACCTCGTGTTCGCGACCTCGGGCAGCAATGGCGACGCCGACCTCTACGTGCGCTTCGGCTCCGCGCCGACCACGTCGAGCTACGACTGCCGCCCGTACACGGGTTCGTCGAGCGAAACCTGCTCGTTCCCGTCGCCGCAGGCCGGTACCTACTACGTGATGGTGCGCGCCTACTCGAGCTTTACCGGCCTCAGCCTCACCGGCAGCTACTCGACGGGTGGTGGCGGCGGTACCGTGCTCACCAGCGGCGTGCCGGTCACCAGCGTCTCGGCGGGCCTGCATGCATACTCGACCACGTACACGATCGTCGTGCCGTCGGGGCGCACGAACCTCACCGTGACGACGAGCGGCGGCAGCGGCGACGGCGACCTTTACGTGCGGCGCGGCGCCGCGCCGACCACGTCGACGTACACCTGCCGCTCGTGGGCGAGCGGCAACACCGAGTCGTGCTCGATCAATTCGCCGGTCGCAGACACGTACTACATCCGCATCTACGGCTACACCGCCGCCTCGGGCATCACGCTCAAGGCGACGTACACACCCTAGACCCGACGACGCTTCGCGTGAAGGCGGCCGGCCACCCGGCCGCCTTCAATCCCCACGCGATGCACGAAGGGGCACAACGACAACAAGGCCTGGGGCCACAGCGACACTTCGACTCCCAGCCGCAGCGATGCGGCTTTCTTTTTTTCTTGCCCGGTGGGTTCCCCGCCCGATGGACCACCGCTGCTCCCGGCTCACCACGTGTGGCCGCTGGGGCATGGCGCGTGGCGTTGCAGCGTCGTGCGTGGGTCGACTTCATGGGCTTGATGCTCCGCGACGCCATCGCTCCGTCCTTCATGTCTCCATGGCCCCATGGCGCCGTTCCCGCGAGAGCGGGAACACGTCGTGCGGGCCGGAGACGTTCGGGTCCGCGCTGCGACGCCGCGTGGCCTCAGCTCTTGAAGCCGATACGCGCGTGCGTCCCGTCGCAGAACGGCTTGGTCGCGCTGCCGCCGCAGCGGCACAGGCGCACGTCGGTCACGCGGCTCACCATGCGGCCGGTGCCGCTGACGATCTCGAGGTTGCCGCGCACGCGCAGCGGCCCGTCTTGCTGCGGATCGATCGTGAGCGGACCGTCGCGCTGTGCAAGCATGTCGGTATCGCTCGTCGTCGCCGGCTCGCCGGTAGCCGCAAAGGCGACATCGTGATGGCTGCCGTCGCAGAACGGCTTATTCTTCGACGCGCCGCAGCGGCACAGGGTCGCGCGGTAACCGGCAGGCTGGCCGTCGATGCGCAGTTCGCCGTGGAAGGCGTACGGCCCCGCTTCGCGCACGCGCGCGAGGTTGACCGGCGGCGCGGACTCGCCGGGCCTGCCGTCCTTGCGCGCGTAGCGGATCGCGCCCGACGGGCAGGCGTGCGCGACCTCGATGAGGCGATCGACGCCGAGTGTTTCCGGATGCAACCACGGTCCCTGCACGTTGGCGAGGAACACGGTGGGCGCGCCGGTGACACAGAAGCGCGCATGGATGCAGCGCTTGCCTTCGAACATCAGCGTCACGTCGTCGGCTTCGACCACTTCGATCGCGGGCGCGGCGGGTGCCGTCGCCGCGGCCGCAGCCGGTCCGCTCGCCGGCGTCGCAGGGACGGCATCCGCCGGCTTCGGCGCCGTTGCACCGAGGTCGAACTCCGCGAGCGCGCGCGCGGCAAGCCGCGCGATCACCGCATGCGCCGCCCGCGCGCGCGCATGCGGCTGCCGCGCGAGTGCCTGCGCCGCGTCGGCGATCTGCTCGAACCGCTCGCAGAACATGCGCCGCGCCGACGGCCCCGGCGGCAACGCCGCCGCGTCGCGCAACGCGATGAACGACACGCCCGCGTTGACGCTCGCGCCGGGCGCCGCGGGCAGCCGCGCGGCGAGTTCGGCCAGCGGCACGAGTGCATGCATGAGGCCGATCGCGAGATCGAGGCTGAGCGACTTGTCGGCTTCGCCCGAGCGAACCGCGTACGCATGCGCGAGCAGGCGCAACATGAGGCCGTAGCAACTGCTCGCGAGGTCGACCACCGCGACGGCGAGCGGCTCTTCGATGTGCACGCGCCCTTCCGCACGCGGCGGGCTGCGCAGGACGGGGTTCACCGCCGCCGGGTAGGCCGGCTGGAAACCCGGCGCCCGTGCGCGCAAGGCGGCGAGCTCGCTGCGGATCGCCGCGAACTTCTGGTAGTGCGAGCCCTCGACATGGCTCGGCGCGCCCTCGCCCTGCGTGACGATCGCGTTGAACGCGGCCAGCGCGGTCTTCGAGCAGATCACGCGGGCGGCGCTCGGCAACCCCGCTTCCGCCGCGGTCAGTTGCAGCGCGGGATCGCCGCAGAACGTCGTCGCCTCGCCCCATTGGTCGGCGAGATCGCGCAGGCCCTGGCCGATCGCCTCGTAGAACGCGCCGACCGTCTCGTAGTCCATCGCCATCGGCGTGATGCGCTTGCCCGGCGCACCACGCGTGAACCAGCGTTCGGCGGCGAAGCCTTCGCCGTCGTGTTCGTCCGATTCGGCGGGCCGCTCGAGGAAGATGAAATGCTGCAGCGTGTCCTCGTCGAACGGCGCGAGCTTGACCACCACGCTCGCCGGCAACGCACCCGGATCGAGCGGCAGGTTGAAGCGCCCGATGCGTGGCGCGCCGCCGAGCGCCGAGGTGATGTTCCACACCGCGACGAGATGACCCATCTCTTCGATCGCGACCTGCAGCAGCACGTCGTGCCAGCGCCGCGTCGCCTCGAGCTGCGCGGGCGAAAGGCCGTCGCCTTCGTCGGTCTTGAGCGAGAACGCGGCGTAGAGGTAGGTGCACATGAGGCAGTGCTCGAGCTCGGCCGCCTCGTAGAGCTGGTGCAACACCTGTTCGCGGGTACTCGTGGTTTCGCGGTCACTGAGGCGGGTCATGCGGGCTCCGGCACGTCGGCGCGATGGACGGACGGCAGCGCGTCCGCGAAGGGCTGGCGTGCGGACTCTACGCCGCCGCGGCATTCCGCGACAGTCGCGCGTGCACACGCGCACGAGGCGTTCAAGGGACGATGCGCCCGATACGCGCGAGCAAGGCCTTGTCGAGCTTCGCGGCGACGCCGACGTTGCGACCGGCCAGGTTGGCGATGCGGTACTCGACCGCACTGCCGAGCACCTGCGCGCTCTCCGACAGGTCGAGCCCGTAGCCCTCGTGCAGCCATTCGACGAGGCCGCTGGTCGCCGCGCGTACCGCGTCCTCGAGCGAGCCGGCCTGGCCGAGCACCATGATCTGCGTCGCCGACTCGACGCGCGGCGACGACGGCGCCTTGCCGTGCACGACGTCGATGCGGAACTCGACGTCCATCGAGGTCTCGAGCGCGTACTGCGACGTCTCGCCATCGCCCTGGCGCGCATGCGCATCGCCGAGGTAGAGCAGCGCGCCGGGCTGGTACACCGGCAGGTACACGGTCGTGCCTTCGACGATCTCGTTGAAGTCCATGTTGCCGCCGAAGCGGCCGGTATCGCCGGTGGAAACCGGCGCGAAGCCGAACGGCGGCGCGACCGCGAGGCCGCCGAGCATCGGCCGCAGCGGCACTTCGAAATGGCGCAGCCGCTCGCCCGGTGCCTGCGGGCGTGCCGTGCCGCGTTCGCGATCGAGCAGCCAGCGCACCGGCTTGCCGAGGCCGCGCGCGTCGCCGGCAAGACGCGCACCGAGCGCGCGGCCGACGATCGCGTCGAGGCTGTCGGCGTAGTCGCGGTTCGGATGCAGACGCACGACGTGCACGACGAGCGTGTCGCCCGGTGCGGCGCCGTCGACGTAGAACGGCCCCGTCTGCGGATTGCCGTACAGCGCGCGCGTGACGTCGTGCGCGTCGATGCCGCCGGAGTCGATCGTCCGCGTGCGCACGCTGTCGCCTGGCCAGATCGTCAGCACGGGCGCGCGATGCGGCGAGAACTCGTTCGAGAACGTGGTCGGCTCGAACACGACCGTGCGCGGCGGGCCGGGCGGCCGCTCGGCGATGCGCCGCGCGACGAACGCATGCGGCACGCGGCGGCCCGGATGGTTGCTGTCGGGCCAGTCCGCCATCCCGCGCATCGCGTCACCGCGGCGCTCGCCGTCGAACGCGTACGCCGTTCCGTCGCCGGCCGTCACGTGGAAGCGGATCGTGTCGCCATGGCGCTCGCCCGCGAGCGGATCGCCGTCGAACGTGCCGCTCAGCGCATCGCCTTCGCGCCCCCATTCGAGCAGCGCGTAGCTCGGGTTGCCCCAGAGGTCGGTCGTGACGAGCCAGCGCTCGCGTGCCGGCGACGCAGCGAGCGCGAGCGCCGGAAGGTACAGGAAGAGGAGAACGCCGATGCGCATGGCGATGTCCTTGATCGGATCACCACCGGATGCGCGAAAGCGATGCAGCGTCGCACCGCGCGTCACCTCGTCCCACCGCTGCGGCTCCAACGTGCGCGCGAGCGTGTAGCCGCCGGCCCGCGACATGCGCTCAATGGCAGGGGTAGCGGTCGCGGATGTGCTCGCTGTAATAGCTGCCCTTCGACGCGGCGTGCAGCAGTCCGTCGAACACGCCCCGCGGCACGTTGCAGAAATCGTAGGTATTGCCCTCGACGAAGCGGATCTTCATGAGGCGCGTCGACGCGTCGTAGCCGACGGCGGCGATCGCGGAGGACTGCACGGGAATCATGTCCATGGGGAGTTGCTGTTCAGGCGCGCCGGGACATCGTGCGCCCGGCTTCGCGCCGCGGTCAAACCGCGACGGACGTGACCGTCATGTGTCGATCCCGCTCACGCGGCAGGTGACGTGGCTTTCCGACGGCCGCAGGAAGCCGCTGTCGAAATCCGCGTGGGTCGCGCTCGCCTGCGGCTCGACCGGGCCGGCGACGACGAGGCTCCTGCTGCCGAGGTGCGCGCCCGACAACGTGGTCTGGTAGCAGGTGATGCGCACCGCGCGCAAGGCTGCGGTGCCGATGTTCGTCACCGTGAAATCGGTGACGAGGCTCGGCACCGGCGCGGTTCGCTTGAAGCGGTAGTCGAGGCGGACCGTCTTCGCGTACGGGTCCGGCGGCGGCGGCGCGGGCGCCTGCTGCGTGCACGCGGAAGCGACGGCCGCCAGCACGAGCGCGATCGCGCGGCGGCCGGCTCTCGTTCGATGGGTCATGGGCGGCACTCTTCGGTGGATTGCGCGGAGATTGAAGCACGGAGTGGGCGACAAGAGGCAGCGGCACGCGAGATCCCTTGAAGGCGCTTGCTCCGTTGCCTCAGCGCCCGACCTGGCGCTGCCGGTCGGGTGGATACCGATCGCCGTGGACGGCGACGTCCGCGAGCGCGGCGTCGATGCCGTCGAGTTCGGCGGACGACAGTTCGATCGCGGCCGCCGCGATGTTCTCGTCGAGGCGATGGCGTTTCGTCGTGCCCGGGATCGGCACGATCCACGGCTTGCGCGCGAGCAGCCAGGCGAGCGCGATCTGCGCGCTCGTTGCGCCCTTGCCTGCGGCGATCGCCGCAATGCGCTCGACCAGTGCCTGGTTCGCGCGGCGTGCCTCGACCGAGAAGCGCGGCAGGATGTTGCGGAAGTCGTTGCTCGCGAATGGCGTGTCCGCGTCGATCGCACCGGTGAGGAAGCCGCGACCGAGCGGACTGAACGGCACGAAGCCGATGCCGAGCTCCTCCAGCACGGGCATCACGCTCGTCTCCGGTTCACGCCACCAGAGCGAGTATTCGCTCTGCAGCGCCGTGACGGGATGCACCGCGTGCGCGCGGCGGATCGTCTCGCCACCGGCTTCCGACAAGCCGAAATGCAGCACCTTGCCTTCCTCGACGAGCCGGCCGACCGTGCCGGCGACGTCCTCGATCGGCACCGCGGGATCGACGCGGTGCTGGTAGAACAGGTCGATGCGATCGGTGCGCAGGCGTCGCAGCGAGGCCTCGGCGACCGCGCGGATATGCGCCGGATGGCTGTCGAGCCCGGCGTTCGCATCGGCATCGCGGAAACCGAACTTCGTCGCGATCACGACGCGCTCGCGCAGCGGCGCGAGTGCTTCGCCGACGAGGTCCTCGTTGGTGAACGGGCCGTATACCTCGGCCGTGTCGAACAAGGTCACGCCGCGTTCGACCGCGTGGCGCAGCAACGCGATCGCCTCGGCGCGATCGGTCGCGGGGCCGTAGGCATGGCTGAGGCCCATGCAGCCGAAACCGATCGCCGAAACCTCGAGGCCGCCGCGGCCGAGCGTGCGCGTCTTCATGCGTCGTTGCCCCGCTTCAGCGACCGATGCTCGCGCTGTCGATGACGAAGCGGTATTTCACGTCGCTCTTCTGCATGCGGTCGTAAGCCTCGTCGATCTTCTGGATCGGGATCATCTCGATCTCGGCAACGATGCCGCGCTCGGCGCAGAAATCGAGCATTTCCTGCGTTTCCGGCAGGCCGCCGATGAGCGAGCCGGCAATCGCCTTGCGGCCGAAGATGATCGCGCCGACGTTCGGGCTCGGGTGCGGGTGCTCGGGCACGCCGACGAGGCAGAGCGTGCCGTCGCGCTTGAGCAGTTGCGTGAAGGCGTCGAGGTCGTGGCTCGCCGCGACCGTGTCGAGGATGAAGTCGAAGCTGCCCGCGTGCGCGCGCATCTCCGCGGCATTGCGCGACACGACGACTGCGTCGGCACCGAGATCGAGCGCATCCTGGCGCTTGCCTTCGCTGGTCGTGAAGGCGACCGTGTGCGCACCCATCGCGTGCGCGATCTTGATGCCCATGTGGCCAAGCCCGCCGATGCCGACGATGCCGACCTTGCTGCCGGGACCGACCTTCCAGTGGCGCAGAGGCGAATAGGTCGTGATGCCGGCGCAGAGCAGCGGCGCGACCGCGGCGAGCTGTTCCTTCGGATGCCGGATCTTCAGCACGAACTTCTCGTCGACGACGATGCGCTGCGAATAGCCACCGAGCGTGTGGCCCGGCGGGTCCGCGGTCGGTCCATTGTAGGTGCCGACGAAGCCGTTCTCGCAGTACTGCTCGAGCCCTTCGGCGCACGACGGGCAGCGCTGGCAACTGCCGACGAGGCAGCCGACGCCGACCGTGTCGCCGACCTTGAACGCGGTGACCGCGTCGCCGACCGCGGTGACCTCGCCGACGATCTCGTGGCCGGGCACGCAGGGGTAGCGCGTGCCGCCCCACTCCGAACGCACCGTGTGCAGGTCGGAATGGCAGACACCGCAGTACGCGATCTCGATCTGCACGTCACGCGCGCCCGGCGTGCGGCGAGCGATGTCCATCGGCTCGAGCGGCTTGTCGCCGGCGCGGGCGCCCCAGGCTTTGGTGTTGTTCATGCAATGCTCCGTGGTGGGCCAGGTCGCACAAGGTAATCCCCGGCGGCACTTTTCTCCATCGATGCCATCGCTCCAGCCCGTTCGCGCCGGGCGCAGCGCCGAAGCGCGGAGTCGAACGGGCGCTTCGCGGCGTTTCGACCGCGCTCGCTGCGCGAGCTCCGCCCAACGCGAACGGAGGATGGCTCGACGCATGCCGCATGCGCGCGCGAAGCACGCCAGCCCGCCCGGCGCGCATCCCCGCGCGCCGCGAGAGC
This sequence comes from Dokdonella fugitiva, assembly GCF_004342425.1. Classification (GTDB taxonomy): domain Bacteria; phylum Pseudomonadota; class Gammaproteobacteria; order Xanthomonadales; family Rhodanobacteraceae; genus Dokdonella_A; species Dokdonella_A fugitiva. The sequence continues at coordinate 512,168 of NZ_SLWQ01000002.1, forward strand.
TCACCCGATGCCATGGATGGGCGGCGAACGAACTCCGGCGCTACAGCAGGACCGGCCGGTCCGGCAACTCGTCGGGATTGCGTTCGCCGTCGGCGGGGAAATGCCGCGCGAGCAGCTCGCCCACCGCGGCGACGCCTTCGAGCGCGCCATGCTCGTAGTCGGCCTTGCGGAAATAGTCCTGCATGAGCGCGCAGACCGGCACCCATTCGTGCTCGGGGATTTCCTTCGCGACACCGCGATCGGCGACGATTTCGATCGCGTGGTCGGCGAGCAGCAGGTAGATCAGCACGCCGGTATTGCGCTCGGTGTTCCACACGCGCAGGCGCGCGAACACCTCTTCCGCGCGATCGCGTGCACTGCGCCCGCGCACGACGTGGGTGAACGGCAGGCTGCCTTCGACCGCGAACACGATCTCGCCGTGATGGCGATGCTCGCTCGCCGCGATCGCGTGCTGGATCGCGTCGAGCCGCGCGGGCGGGAAGTGCCGTTTCGCCGAGGCGAACAGATGACGGATCAGGCGCATGTCACCAGCTCCCCGAGGCGCCGCCGCCGCTGAAGCCGCCGCCGCCACCACTGAACCCACCGCCGCCACTGCTCCAGCCTCCACCACCGCTGCCCCAGCCGCCACCTCCGCCGCCGAAACCGCCCGAGCCGCCGCGATTGGCAAAACCGCCGCCACCACCGCCGCCGATCAGGCCGAAGAGCAGGCCGAATACGCCCAGGCCGAGACCGAGCGGCAGCAGGCCGCTGATGAGCCAGCCGATGCCGCCGGCGCCGAGGCCGACGATCGGTGCGCGCACGCCGGCCGGCGCGCCGCCGAACAGGCCGCGCAGGAACAGCGCGGCGAACCACGCCGCGACGACGGCCGGGGCGAAGGCGTCACCTTCATTGCCGTGTTCCTCGGTCAGGGGCGGCGGCAGCGGCTCGTCGTTGACGAGCTTGGTCAAGGCGCCGATCGCATCGTGCACCCCGCCGTAGTAGTCGTTGTTGCGGAAGCGTGGCGCGATGTACTCGCGGATGATGCGCGCGGCGGCCGCGTCGGGAATCGCGCCCTCGAGGCCGCGGCCGACTTCGATGCGCACGCGCCGGTCGTCCTTGGCGACGATGAGGATGACGCCGTCGTCGGTGCCCTTGCGCCCGAGCTTCCATGCATCGGCGACGCGGATGCCGTATTGCGCGATGTCCTCCGGCTGCGTCGTCGGCACGATGAGCACGCCGACCTGCGCGCCCTTCGCCTTCTCCAGCGCGGCGAGTTCGTCCTCCAGCGACTGGCGCTGGGCCGGATCGAGGGTGCCGGTGTAGTCGCTCACGCGCGCGGTCAGCGCAGGGATCGGCTTGACGTCACCATCGGCGGCGAATGCGCTCGCGCACGCTGCCAGCAGCGTGGCGAGGAATGCCGGGGCGCAGAGGGATCGCATCGGGGAGGCCCGTCGTGGGAGCGGCGGAAGCCGTGCTGCGTTCGCTTCGTATCGACGAAGGGCATCGCGGCTGCTGCCGCTCCCGCAGGAGGCTTGTCCGCTCAGTGCGCCGGTTCCGGCTGCGGCTGCGCCGGCGGCTGTTGCGGCGGCGCGGGCTTGCTGAAATCGACCGTCGGTGCGGTCGATATCTGCTTTTCGTTCTCGACCGTGAAGTTCGCCTTCGCCTTGTAGCCGAACATCATCGCGGTGAGGTTCTGCGGGAACTGCCGCACGAAGGTGTTGTATTCCTGCGTGCTCTGGATGAAGCGGTTGCGCGCGACCGTCACGCGATTCTCGGTACCCTCGAGCTGCGCCTGCAGGTTCTGGAACAGGCCGTCCGCCTTCAGCTGCGGATAGTTCTCCGACACCACCATGAGCCGTGACAGCGCGCTCGACAACTCGCCCTGCGCCTGCTGGAACGCCCGCATCTTGTTTTCGTCGGTGAGGTCGTCGGCGGTCAGGTTGATCTGCCCGACCTTCGCGCGCGCCTCGGTGACCTTGGTGAACACCTCTTCCTCGTGCGCGGCGTAACCCTTCACCGTGTTGACGAGGTTCGGCACGAGGTCGGCACGCCGCTGGTACTGGTTCAGCACCTCGGACCAGGCCGCCTTCACCGCTTCATCCTTCGACTGGATCGCGTTGTAGCCGCAACCGGACAGCAGGCTCGACGCGACGAGCACGCACGCCAGAATCAGGTACCGCATGGGACGTCCTCCCTCGTGAACGACGCTGCCTACACTGTGGAGCCGGACGCCCCCGCGCGCAAGTGGCCCACCGCCCCGGCCCCGGGACGGCATCGACCAAAGACCAAAGACCAAAAGATTGAAACACGAAGGAAAGCAAGGCAGCTCAAAGATTGAAACACGGAGCACACGGAGGAGAAGCTCCAAACAGTAAAGCCCTTGCTTGCTTTGCTTTCTCCGTGTGCTCCATGTGCTCCGTGTTTCAAGCTCTGACGCTTTCCCTGATCTTGCTTTTCCTTCGTGTCCTTCGTGTCCTTCGTGTCCTTCGTGTCAAAAGCTCTGGCTTGGCTTGGGATTGGGCTTCAGCCCGGCCTTCAGGCGCCATCCGCGCGCTGCGCGGCGCGTTCCGCGGCGCGGCGGCGGCGACGGCGGCGGGCGAGCAGGTTGAGCGACTCGACCGCGGCCGAGAAGGCCATCGCGAAGTAGAGGTAGGCGCGCGGCACGTGCACGCCGAAGCCGTCGCAGAGCAGCACCGCGCCGACGAGGATGATGAACGCGAGCGCGAGCATCTTGATGGTCGGGTTGCGATCGATGAAATTGCCGATCGCGTCGGCGACCGTGATCATCACGAGCACGGCGAGGACGATCGCGCCGACCATCGCCGGCAGCATGTTGACCATGCCGACCGCGGTGATGACCGAGTCGAGCGAGAACACGATGTCGATGAGGGCGATCTGCGCGATCACCAGCGCGAAGCTCGCCGACGCCTGCGACGCCTGCTGCTCGGCCGCGTCCTCGTTGAGCGCTTCCCACGTTTCCATCACGCCCTTGACGACGAGGAAGATGCCGCCGCCGATGAGCACGAGGTCGCGGATCGAGATGACCTGGCCGAACAGGCGGAACAGTCCCGAGGTGCGGTCGTCCATGCGCGCGAGGTGGGCGAGCGAGAGCAGCAGCAGGATGCGCGTGACGCAGGCGAACGCGAGGCCGATGCGCCGCGCGGCCGGGCGCCGCGCGGGCGGCAGTTCGCTCACCGCGATCGAGATGAAGACGAGGTTGTCGACGCCGAGCACGATCTCGAGCGTCGCGAGCGTGAGCAGGGCGATCCACGCCTGCGGGTCGGTGAGCAGTTCCACGCGTCAGCTCAACCGAGCCGCGGCGCGAGGACGAGTCCCCAGCACAGCACGACGTTGGCCATCATCAGCAGCACCGCCGCCGACCCCATGTCCTTGGCACGCCCGGCGAGCTCGTGGAATTCGGGGGACGCCTTGTCGACGATCGCCTCGACCGCGGAATTGAGCAGTTCGGCCGACAGCACGAGGAAGAGGCTGCCGGTGAGCAGTGCCTTCTCGATCGGCCCGTGGCCGATCCACAGGCCGAGCGGAAACAGGACCACGAACAGGTAGCCTTCGAGGCGGAACGAGGCCTCGTGACGCCACGCCGCGCGCAACCCCATCATCGACCATCTGAAGGCACGGGCGATCTGGCGCGGGCCGCGCGGTTCGTTACTCGGCATGGACGTTCGGAGGCTGCAGGATGCGAGCTATCATGCCATAGGCCGGCCTTTCGCCGGCGCCTGCCCCCGGGGACGAATGGACCGCCGCCTGCTTGCCTGGACCGCGCTCGCCGCGGCATTGCTGATGTTGCTGGGCCTTGCCGGCGTCGACCGGCCGCTCGCCGAATGGGTGCACGCGAGCGGGATCGAAGACGCTGCTTTCTTCGCCGTCGGCCTCGGCGCGCTCGACACGCTATCCGGCATGCGGCTCTGGTTCTGGCTGGCCGGTTGCGTCGCGCTCGCGCTCGGCGCGCTCGGCTGGGCCGTCCGGCACGACGCGCGCTGGCCGCGCGCGTTGCTCGCCGCCGGCGTCGTGCAGCTTGCAACGATGCACACGATGAGCTTCGGCAAGGGCCTGTTCGGCCGCCTCCGGCCGCACGAGGTCCTCGCCGGCGGCGACTGGTCGCACGTCTGGCATGCGGGCGGCGGCTCGTTCCCGTCGGGTCATTCGGCGTTCTATTTCGGCCTGCTGCTGCCGCTCGCGGCCGCCTGCCCGCGCGCATGGCAACGCGCGCTGCTCGTCGCCGTGGCGGTGTTCGCGATCCTCGCGCGCATCGACCTGGCCAAGCATTTCCTGTCCGACGTTTCCGCCTCGGCGCTGATCGCGGCGTCGTACGCGCTGCTCGTCGCGAGCGTGCTGCGCCGCTGGCTGCCGGCGCCGGTCCGGGCCGGGGCGGCGGCGGAAGCGCTGCCGGCCGCGGCCGCGTGAGGGCAATCCGTACCGCCCGACAGGCGGCGACGCAGCGCGCGTAAAACCATGCAAAGGCGTGTCGTGGCGTGAACCTGCGCCGCTCGCCGGCGCGGGCCGGCGCTATGCTTGTGGCATGGCCCGCAACCGCATCCTGATCGCCGACGACGACGAGGAACTCGCCCAACTGCTGCGCGACTTCCTCACCCGCGAAGGCTTCGACGTCGTCATCGCGCACACGGCCGACGCCGCGCTCGCGGCCGCGCGTGCGCAGGCATTCGATGCGCTCGTGCTCGACGTCATGATGCCGGGCCGCTCCGGCCTCGACGCGCTGCGCGAGCTGCGCCGCGAATCGGCGCTGCCCGTGCTCATGCTGACCGCGCTCGGCGAGGATATCGACCGCATCCTCGGCCTCGAGCTCGGCGCCGACGACTACATCCCCAAGCCGTGCAACCCGCGCGAGCTCGCGGCGCGACTGCGAGCGGTGCTGCGTCGCGTGCGCGGCGAAGGCGGAGACACGCTCACCGACCTGCACAACGGGCCGATCTGGCTGCGCGCCGCCTCGCGCAGCGTGACCGTCGACGGCCGGCCGCTGTCGCTCACGGCGACCGAATTCGACCTGCTCGCGCTGCTGCTGCGCGAGGCGGGCCGCGTGGTCAGCAAGGAACGCATCTCGCAGAGCGTGCTCGGCCGTCCGCTCGGGCCGTTCGACCGCTCGATCGACGTGCACGTGTCCAACCTGCGCCGCAAGCTCGGCGACGCGCCCGACGGCGGCTCGCCGATCACGACGATCCACCGCAGCGGCTACCTGCTGCGGCAGCTCGGCGAAGCCGCTTGAACGCGGCGAGAATGGCACGACCATGATGCAGCGATTGTTCTGGCGCATCTTCGCCGCGCTGTGGATCGCGACCGTCTTCCTGCTCGTCGTGTTCTCGTGGGTGGCGACGAGCAATTTCGAAACCGAGAAGATGCCCGGCCTCGACATCACGCGGCTGCAGGCGTCGATGGACGACCTGCTCGCCCGCACCGGCCGCGAGCTGCGCCACGAGGGCATCGAGTCGACGCGGCAATGGCTGCGCGCGGCGAGCGGCTTCGGCCCGGTCAGCGTCTACGTGTTCGGCCCCGACGGTCACGAGCTGATCGGCCGGTCCACGTCCGAAACCGTCGCGCGCGCGGCCGCCGCCGCGTTTTCGAACCTGCCCGCGGGCGCCGCGCCCTACGGGGCGATCCAGAGTGCCGAACGCCTGCGCGCATTTTCGGTGCGCACGCGCACGATCGGCGTCTACGCCGTGGTCGCTGCGCTCGAGGGCAGCTTCCTGTCGCGCCTCGCCTCGCGCCGGCCGACCTGGTTCTGGCAGAACATCTTCGTCGCGATGGCGGTCAGCGCCGCGTTCAGCCTGCTGTTCGCGTGGTACGTCGCGGCGCCGCTGCAGCGCATCCGCGCCAGCGCGCATCGCTTCGCCGAGGGCGACCTCGATGCGCGCGTCGGGCGCCTGCGCTTCGGCCGCAGCACGGAGATCAACGCGCTCGCGACGGAATTCGACGCGATGGCCGAACGCATCAAGGCGTTCATCGAAAGCCATCGCCGGCTCGTGCGCGACGTCTCGCACGAACTGCGCTCGCCGCTCGCGCGCCAGCGCGTCGCGCTGGAACTCGCGCGCGGCGGCGATGCCGCGCAGGTGAACGCTTCGCTCGACCGCATCGAATGCGAATCGGACCGGCTCGAGGCGATGCTCGCGCAGGCGCTCGAATTGTCGCGGCTGGAGACCGCGATCATGCCGATGGACGACCACGTCGAACTCGACGCGCTGCTCGACGACGTGATCACCAACGCGGACTATGAAGGCGTGCCGCGCGGGCGCAAGGTCGTGCTGCTCGAACGCACGCGGCTTTCCCTGGTCGGCTCGCATCCCGCGCTGTACAGCGCCTTCGAGAACGTGATCCGCAATGCGCTCGCCTACACCGCCGACGGCAGCGCGGTCGGCGTACGGCTCGCACGCGTCGGCGCATGGGCGTCGGTCAAGGTGCGCGACCACGGTCCCGGCGTGCCGCCGGGCGAACTCGCACGCATCTTCGAACCGTTCTATCGCACCGACACCGCCCGCGCGCGTTCGAGCGGCGGCACCGGCCTCGGCCTCGCGATCGCGCGCCGCGCGATCGAGCGCCACGGCGGCACGATCCTCGCGCAGAACGCCGACGGCGGCGGGCTCGAGGTGACGATCGAACTGCCGATCGGGCCCTGACGCGCCCCCCTCCTTCACGCCGGCAGCGCGGCCGCCGCGCTGGCACAATGCCGCGATGACCACCTCAACCGCCACCCGCCGCGGCTTCTTCCAGCGTGCGCGCGGCCTCGCCGAAACGCTCGCCTGGCTGCGCCTGTGCGCGGTCGCGGGCCAGGCGCTCACGGTCGCGGTGGTCGCGCTCGGCCTGCGCCTGCCGATCTCGGTCGCGCCGCTCGCGTTCGGCATCGGCGTACTCGGCCTGTTCGCCCTGTTCGCGTTCTGGCGGCTCGAGCAACCGTGGCCGGTGACGCTGGCCGAGGCCTTCGGCCACGTCGCGGTCGACATCCTCGTGCTGTCCTACCTGCTGTACTGGTCGGGCGGCGTCGAGAATCCATTCGTCTCGCTGCTGGTGATGCCGATCGCGCTCGCCGCGGCCGCGCTGTCGCTGCGCTACGTCGCGGCGGTCGCGCTGCTCGCCTCGACCTGCTTCGTGCTGCTGATCGGCTGGCATGCGCCGCTGCCCTCGCTGCACGAAGTGCGCATCGCAGGCTCCGACCTGCACGTGATCGCCGTCTGCGCGAACTTCGTCGTCACCGCGGCCGTGCTCGCGTTCTTCATCGCGCGCCTGTCGCGCGCGCTGCGCGCACGCGAGGCCGAGGTGCAACGCGAACGCGAACGCACCTTGCGCGACGAGGGCATCCTCGCGATCGCGACGCAGGCGGCGGGCACCGCGCACGAACTCAACACGCCGCTGTCGACGATCCGCACCCTGCTCGCCGAGCTGCAGCGCGAGCGCGCCGGCGAACCCGCGCTCGCCGCGGACCTCGCCCTGCTCGCGGGCCAGGCCGAGCGTTGCCGCGACATCCTGCGCCAGCTCGTCGAGGTCGGCAGCCGGCGCCTGGCCGGCGTGCCCGAGCGGCTCACCCTCGCCGCCTTCGTCGACGGCTGCGAGCACCAGTTCCGCCTGCTGCGGCCGGAGATCGCGCTCGACATCGACTTCGACGGCGATGCCGGCGAGCGCCGCATCGAAGCGCCGCCCGACCTCAGCCACGCGCTCATCAACCTGCTCAGCAACGCCGCCGATGCCTCGCGCGCGGCCGGCTCCGACGCGGTCGAACTGCGTGTCGCGGCGACGCGCTCGCTGGTCGAATTCGCCGTGCGCGACCACGGCAGCGGCATCGCGCCGGGCGCGGGCGTCGCGTTCCGCACCAGCAAGCGCGACGGCCTCGGCCTCGGCCTCGCCCTCGCCCATGCGACCGCCGAGCGCCTCGGCGGCGAGCTGTCCGCGCATGCGGCCGAGGGCGGCGGCCTGCGCCAGCGATTGCGCCTGCCACTGCTTGCGAACGACAATCCATCCCGATGAACGATCCGCGCCCGCTCCTGCTCATCGACGACGACGCCGTCTTCGCGGCCGTGCTCGGCCGCGCGCTCGGCGCGCGCGGCTTCTCGGTCGACATCGCCAACGACGGCGCGCGCGCCCTCGCGCTCGCACGCGAGAAGGCGCCGGACTATGCGGTGCTCGACCTCAAGCTCGGTGCGGAAAACGGCCTTGCGCTGATCCCGGACCTGCTCGCGCTGCGGCCGAACCTGCGCATCCTGCTGCTCACCGGCTACGCCTCGATCGCAACCGCGGTCGAGGCGATCAAGCGCGGCGCGCACGACTACCTCGCCAAGCCGGTCGACGCCGACCAGGTCGTCGGCGCGCTGCTCGGCGACGGCAACAGCGAAGTCGAACGCGTGGTGCCCGGCCATGCGCCGCCGCTCAAGCGCCTCGAATGGGAGCACATCCAGCGCGTGCTCGCCGAGTGCGACAACAACATCTCCGAAGCCGCGCGCAGGCTCGGCCTGCACCGCCGCACGCTCCAGCGCAAGCTGGCCAAGCGGCCCGTGCGCGAAGCGCACGACTGAGGGCGATCGAAGCGGACCTCCGGTCGCGCAGTTGCCCGACTCCCCGCAGGAGCCCACCCCGTGGGCGACCGCGCGTCACACTACTACGCCGAAGCGCTGCGGTCGCGCTCGGTGCGCACTGCGTGGATGGCGTGGCCTTTGGCCGGGCCTACGACTCGAAGCCGTCGCGGAACAGCACGAGCACGTCGCTGTCGCTCGCATTCGCATCGAGTGCGCTCGCGCTGAACACCGCCGCGGGTCCGGTCGCCTGCTGAGGAACCGTGACGTCCACGCTCCACGTCAATGAGCTGCCCGGCGGCAACGTGACCGTGTCGGCGAGCGTCGTGCCGCCGCCGCTCGCGGTGCAGGTCGCGCCGCTGTCCGCCACGCAGGTCCAGGCGAGCGTCGCGCCGTCGAACGCCGCGCCAGGCACGCCGCTGATGCCGATATCGGTCGCCGGTCCGTTGCCGCTGTTGGTCAACACGATCGTGTACGTCAGGGCTTCGCCGTAGCGCGCGTGATCGCGGCCGTCGTCGATCGTGAGCGCGAGCTGCGCGGGCGCTTCGAGCACGACGAGCGCGACCGAGCCACTGCTGCCGGCGAAGCCGGCGTCACCGGCGTAACTCGCTGTCACCGTCTTCTGGCCGGCGCTCGTCGGCGTGAGCTCGCAGCTCGTCGAGGGCAGCACGATCGTGCAGCTGTCACCCGCACCGTCGTCGCCGTCGCCGACGGTGATCGAGCCGCCGGGCAGCGCGAGCGCGGCCGGCACGTCGCTGGCGATGCTCGCGGTGACGAGGACCGACGCGCCGAACTCGATCGTGTCGGCTGACAGCGACACGGCCGTCATCGTCGGCGCCTGCGCGACCTGCAACGCGGCCGGGGCCGAGGCGCTCGCGGCGAAGTTGCCGTCGCCCGCATAGCTCGCCGTGAACGCATGCGTGCCGCCGCTCGTCGGCACCAGCGTGCAATCCGTCGCGGGCAGCACGATCGTGCAGCTCGCGCCCGCGCCGTCGCCGACTTCGACGGTTCCACCGGGCACGGCCAGCTGCGGATCGACCGACGTGGCGATGTCGATCATCGCCGTCGCGGCTTCGCCGAACACGATCGCCGGCGGTGCGAGCGTGACACTGGCCTGGGTGGGCGCGCGCGCGATCGTGCGCGAGCCACTCGCGGAACTCGACAGCATGTCGCTACCGCCGTGGAACGTCACCTGCAGCGGATGCACGCCCGCACTCGCTGGCGTGAGGGGGCATCCCGGCTGTGCACCGTCCAGCGAATAGACGCAGGTCGTATCGTCGGCGAGATCATGTATTTCGACCACGCCCGATGGCGGGGCCTCGCTGGGTGCCGCCAGGCTCACATCGGCGGCGACCGTGAACGGTTCGCCGAGCGTGCCGGGTGGCTGCGGCGCCAGCGTCGTCACCGACGTCGCGGGCAACACGGTCAGCGACTGCAGCGCCGACTGTGTCGCGCCGTAGCGCGAATCGCCCACGTAGGTGACGCGGAACTGGCGCTGTCCCGCCCGGAGGTACGGCGCGCCACCCGTGCCGGGCACGCAGTCCGCCTGTCCCTCGGTCCCCGAACCGGTGTCGAGCGTGCGATCGGCACAAAGCGGTGCGAAGCCGCCGTCGGTCGCATCGACGAAGGTGACCTTGCCGCCGGGTGGCGGGCTTACGGGCCCGGTCAGGCGCGCGCGCAGGCGCAGGGGTTCGCCGTAGACCGGCACGTGCGCGAGCGGCTGGCCATTGGCCTCCTGCAGCAGGAGCGTTGCGCTGGCCAGCACCTTCGCGCCGCAGAACTCGTTGTTGAGCGGATCGGACGGGAGTGCGCAGAACCAGCTCCACGGCCCCGAACCGAAGAAGCCCTGCAAGGTCGCACCCGACGAACACAGGTTCGGCGAGCTCGCGGTGAGGCTCGCGAAGCTGCCGCCCTGCGCGCTGCCGCACAGCCCCGCCTGCTGCAGTTCGAACGCGCCGATGTCGGGCGCGCTGCCGACCGACCGCGAGAAGTCCGCGCCGCGCTGGTCGCGCGCGAGCGCGTGCGGATTGCTGCCGGTATTGCGCGCTGGGCTGGTCGTCGCGATCGGGTGCACCTGCGTCCGGCCACCGAGCGATTGCAGCGGCCCGAGCTGCGGATCGCCGAACGCGGTGTCGGCGGGGAACGGCATCGTCGCGTCGATCGCGCCCGGCGTGACGAGCAGGTTGTGATCGCCCTGGACGTGGCCCGGGCCGCTGCCGACGACTTCGATCTCGCGACTGGTTCCTTGCGCGGGGCAGAGCGCATTGGGGGTATCGGCGAAGATGGTGCTCGACACCGAAAAATCGGTGCTGGTCGGCATCGTCAGCACGTGTATCGCCGCCGAGCCCGCGGGCGCGTCGTTGCACGCGAACGTGCTGTTGGCGATCGTCACGCGCGCGGCGAACGGCGCCGAGATCGCCGCGCCCCAACCCTCCGCGTTCGGCGCGCGGTTGCCGCTCACGGTCGAGTTGACGATGTTGAGCTTGGACGTGGTGATCGCGGTGAACGGCACGAGCATGATGCCGATGCCGGCCGCGCCGCCGCCCATCGGGCCCTGCACGACATTGCCGCTGATGATCGAATCGATGATCGAGACCGTGCCGAGCTGCGAGTAGACGCCCGCGGCCATCGACCCCGGGCCCTTCGCCTCGTTGCCGCTGATGATCGAGGAGCGGATCGTGAGGTTGTTGCCGGCCATCACGCCCGCGCCCTTCGCGCCGCCCGCCGGCGAATGCACGGTGTTGTCGGCGATCGTGCAGCGATCCAGCGTGAGGTGGCCGTAGATCACGCCGACGCCGGCACCCGCCGAGTTGAAGCCGCCGAAGCTGTACTTGTTGAGCTTGCCGTTGAGCGCGCCGCGCGTGTCGTCGAGATAGCCGTTGCGCAACGTCATCCCGTACAAGCGCATCGTGATGTTGCCGTTCTGCAAGGCCTCGCCGAACAGGATCGGGAACTTGTTCTGCGCATTCGCCGGCCGCTGCACGGTGACGTTGCGGCCGGTGCCGGCGTCGATCGTGACGATGCCGTTGGAGGCCACATGCAGGTAGTTGTCCGGCAGGTCGGCGAGGGTGATCGTCGCGTTGCCAGCGCTGAAGAGGGAGGCGTCGAAGCGGATCGTGTCGTCGACACCGAAGCCCGGGCTGCCGCTGTTGGCGCAGGCAGTGCCTGCGACCGAGCCGGTATTGGTCGAGACGATCGCCTGGCGCAACGTGCAGGTGCCCGGGTTGCCCGGGTCCGCCGTGGACGTGACGGTGATCGTCGCCGCCTGCGCGGGCGTGGGCAGTGCGGCCGGCACCGCGAGCGCGGCCGCGGACGACCAGAGCAGGCGTTCCACCAGCACCGACAAGGGCTTGCGGCGCAGGCGCGCGGCGGGTTTGCGAGACGGCATGACGATTCCCCTGTAGTAACCCCGTGACGCCTTCATCGGAAGACAGCGGCGAAACGGATCATCGAGCCTCCCCGAAGCCACCCGGTCCCCGTCGCCCGGGTCGCAGGCCGGCGCGCGCGGACGGCCTGTCGGATTCCGGTCGCTCTTCCGTTTCGACCGATAGCGGTACGACGCGCGTGGCAGCGCAGGCGTACCGCGGCCCGCGACATCCATCGCCGCACCGCCCCGAGGACCGCCATGTTCCGTTCCGCCCGCCGCTTCCTGTCCTGCCTCGTCTTCGCCCTGCCGGGCCTCGCCCACGCCTACACCGCCTGCGTCGGCACGGCCGACGAGCTCGACGCCGCGATGAGCCAGGCGACCACGTCGACCGACCCGTCGATCACGATCAGGATCCGCGAGGGCACCTACGCCGCGGGTGGGGGCAATGCGTTCTACCTGGTCCTCACGCATTCGAACCAGGCCGTGAGCATCAGCGGCGGCTGGAGCGGCGCGAGCTGCGCGACCCATCGCCTCGGCGCGGAATCGGGCACGGTGCTGGTGGGCACGACGGCCCTCACGGCGCTGGAGTTGAACGCGGGCTTGAGCACGAGCGGCAACACGATCAACGTGACCGACCTGACCCTGCGCAACGTCCAGGGCATCATCAACGTGGACATTGGTGCCTGCCTGGACGTCGTAATGAACCCGGGTTCCACTGCACGCCTCCATCGCCTGCGGCTGGATGGCTGCGCCGGCGGGTCGGCCGCGATCCTGAACAATGCGGGCGGCGATCTCGTTCTCGCCAACAGCGTCGTGCGAGGCGGCTTCAACTCCAATGCACCCGTGCGCTCGCTCAACAACAACGCCGTCACGCGCCTCGCGCATCTCACGATCACCGGCAATGCGGGGATCTCGACGAGCCAGGAGGCGACCGGCCTGTCGATCTTCGCTGCGGCCAACTTCCCGAGCCAGATCACGCTCGACGACAGCATCGTGTGGGGTGGCACCGGGCCGGAAGGGATCCCGGACATCGCCACCAATGGTCCCGGCATCGTATTCACGCGCGTGCACTACGAAACGCGCAGCTTCCTCAATGCGACGATCACCGACAACGTGCCGAGCCATGGCAATCCCGGCTTCCTGACGCCCACCCACCCGCGCCTGCGCGCGGACTCGCCACTCGTCGACAGCGGCGTCGCGACCGGCATCGGCGGCAGCAATGACGTCGACGGCGATGCGCGCATGCAAGGCGCCGCCGTGGACGTCGGCGCCTACGAAACCAATCCCGACCGTATCCATGCCGACGGCTTCGATCATTGAGTGCGCGTGGCGCGTGCTCTCCGGCCGTGCCGGTCGCGCATCACGGCGACCACGCCGTCCCCGCTGCCGTCACTTGCGCATTCGTCCGCTGAAGGCCGCGTAGCGAGCTGCCGCGGCATCGAACGCTTTGATCGCGGCGGCGGATGGCGGGTCGAACCAGTCCGGCTCGATCGCGACCGTGGTTTTCGCGAGCGTGCGCTTCCAGCTGCCGGCGATGCGGCCGTCGAGGAGCAACGCGGGCTTGAAGATGCCGTTGCCGGCGCGCTCCGCATGGGCGGCGTCGAGGAATGCGCTGCGATCGTGGTAGGCGACCGTGTATTCGTCGTAAGCGGGCAGCAGGTGCACGCGGGCCGGCCTGGCCGGGATGACGTCGTCGCGCGTGGGCAGGTGCCAGTACGCGCGACCATCGATGTCGATGCGTTCGAGCGCGCCGCGCACGGCCTCGTGTGCGGCGGCGGCCTCCGCCGCGGCAAGTCCCGACCACCACGCGAAGTCCTGCACGCTGGCCGGGCCGCGGCTCGCGAAATAGCGGCGCGCGAGTTCGGCCAGTGCATCGTCGCGCGGGCGCGATGGAGCGGGCGGCAACCAGTCGTCGAGCAGCACGAAGGAGTGCTGCTTGCCGATGCGCGTGCCGAAGCAGAGCACGCCCGCATGCGCGAGCCACCAGACGAGGTGCAGGCCGCGCGAGCCCGCAGTCGGAATGCGCGCGTCGTCGAAGGCCGCGTAGAGCGCCTCGCGCGCGAGCGCGCGACCACCGTCCAGTACGCGTTCGCAGATGGCGCGTGCGCGCTCCATCACGCGATCATCGAGGTCGAACTCGTCCTTCAGGCGACGCCGGCTGCGCTCTAGCACGCGCGGCGCGAGCAGCTCGAGCAGCCAGCGATGGTCGGCGCCCGCGACGACGTGCAGGGTGCCGCGCAGCGGCCAACCACGCACGATGCTGCGCTCGGCGAACGCATGTTCGACCGACGCCTCGGTTGCGCCCTGCACGCGCTGGCCGAGGCCCCACAGCATGCCGAGGTAGTCCTGTGCCTGCACCGCGAGCTGCGCCGTCACGGCTTGCGCAACCGCAGGGAAACCGTCGCCGACGAGGCGTTGGCGGCGCAAACGCGCGCCGGGCAGGTCGAAGCCGCGTCGCTTCACGCGCGCGGTGCCCTCAGCGCCGGCGCGCGCACCATCGTGTCGAGCAGGCGTTCGAGCATCGTCGCGTGGTCCTCGCAGCGGCCACCGTGCACGGGCGAGGTCTGGATCATCGTGCTGCGCGGCGCGGTGAGCCAGCGGAAGCGCTCGCGCGCGGGCAGCCGGCCGATCGGCCCGGCGTCGTCGCCGCCGGCGCAGATCGCCGCGAACGCGGCGAGGTGCGCGCGCACGGTATCGAGATCGACATCGGGGTCGAGCATACGCAGGCGCGCCTCGTCGAGTTCGATGCGCGCCTCGAGGAAGCGCCCGGCCCGACACGACAGCACGACGCCCGCATTGACGAACTCGCCGCGTTCGACGCGCGGCACGACGCGGATCACCGCATAGTCATACACGTGCACGCAGCGCCTCCTCGACGAACGCGCGCGGCGCTTCGAGCCGCCGGCAGAGGTAATCCGCATAGGCCGCGCGATGCGCCGCGGCGTCGGCGAACGGTGCATCGCCGCCGAGCCACGCGTCGGGGATCCGCGCGACGACGTTCTCGATCACGTCATGCGACAACAGCGTGACGAGACGCGCGTCGGCCTCGCGCAACTGCGTCGCGAACGGCAGCAGGACGTGGTCCCTGATGCGCGTGAACGGATCACCCGCGCGCGCGGGGTAGCCGTCCCACGCATGATGGAAGTACAGCGCGGCGCCGTGGTCGATCAGCCAGAGCTTGCGATGCCAGACGAGCAGGTTGGTGTTGCGCGGCGTGCGGTCGACATTGGTCACGAACGCATCGAACCAGACGATCGCCGAGGCGAGCGCGGCGTCCGGCCGGTCGACGACGGGATCGAACGTGATCGACCCGGGCAGGTAGTCGAGCGCGAGGTTGAGCCCGCCGCTCGCACGGATCAGGTGCTGGATCTCCGGGTCGGGCTCCGTGCGCGCCAGTTCGGGATCGAGTTCGACGAACACGATCTCCGGCACCGGCAGGCCGATCGCGCGCGCGAGTTCGCCGGCGACGAGTTCGGCGATCAACGCCTTCGGCCCCTGCCCCGCACCGCGGAACTTCAGCACGTACAGGCCCATGTCGTCGCCCTCGACGATCGCCGGCAGCGAGCCGCCTTCGCGCAGCGGGGTGACGTAGCGGGTCGCGGTGATGGTCCTCATGCGCGAAGGATACGGTATGAGGGCTGGAGGCATCGCGGGCTCCACCGCTCCACGTTAGCGCGGCGTACCGTGCAGGAGCGCACCCTGCGCGCGACGGTCCGCGACGTTCGGGTTCCCACCACGCATCCGGCGAGCGGAAGGGCGGTGTGTCCGCGCGAAGGCCGTTGCGCCCGCAGACCCGCAGGGCGGATCCGCCTTCATCCCACAGCCGTCGCGCCTCCATGGACAAGAAAAAGGGAGGGACCGAAGTCCCTCCCTCGCATGCTTCGAAAAACGCGAGCGCCTACTTCGCGGCCGGCGATTCTTCCTTGAGGCCACGCTGCTCGAGCAGCGGCTCGACGCTCGGATCGCGGCCGCGGAAGTCGCGGTACATCTTCGCCATGTCCTCGGTGCTGCCGCGCGAGAGCACCATGTCGCGGAAACGCTGGCCGTTCTCGCGCGTCATGCCGCCGTGCTCGCGGAACCAGTAGAACGCGTCGTGGTCGAGCACCTCGCTCCAGAGGTAGGCGTAGTAGCCGGCCGCGTAGCCGCCGCCCCAGATGTGCGCGAAGTACGAGGTGCGGTAGCGCGGCGGGACTTCGTACATGTCGATCTTGAAGTCGTGCAGCGTCTTCTTCTCGAATGCATCGACGTCCTGCTTGCCGGCGTCGGCGGGGAGCGAATGCCAGCTCATGTCGAGCAGCGCGGCGGCGAGGTACTCGACCGTCGCGAAGCCCTGGTCGAAGGTCTTGGACTTCTTGATCTTCTCGACCAGCTCGGCCGGCATCGGCGCGCCGGTCTGGTAGTGCTTGGCGAAGTTCGCGAACACCTTCGGATCGCTTGCCCAGTGCTCGTTGAACTGCGACGGGAACTCGACGAAGTCGCGCGGCACGCCGGTGCCGGACAGGGTCGGGTACTTCACGTTCGAGAACATGCCGTGCAGCGCATGGCCGAACTCGTGGAACATCGTCGTCGCGTCGTCCCAGCTGATCAGCGCCGGCTGGCCCGCGGCCGGCTTGGTGAAGTTGCAGACGTTGAACACGACCGGCTTGGTGCCGAGCAGGCCCGACTGGCCGACGAAGTTGTCCATCCACGCGCCGCCGCGCTTGCTGTCGCGCTTCCAGTAGTCCGCGTAGAACAGTGCCAGCGACGTGCCGTCCTTGTCGAACACTTCGAATACGCGCACGTCCGGGTGGTAGACCGGAATGTCCTTGCGCTCCTTGAACGTGAGTCCGTACATCTGGTTGGCGGCGTAGAACACGCCATCCTGCAGCACGCGGTTGATCTCGAGGTACGGCTTGATCTGCGACTCGTCGAGGTCGTACTGCGCCTTGCGCACCTTCTCGGCGTAGTGCTGCCAGTCCCAAGGCGCGAGCTTGAAGCCGCCGTTTTCCTTGTCGATGAGCGCCTGCATCGCGGCCGCCTCACCGCGCGCCTTCGCGGTCGCCGCAGGCACCATGTCGGTCATGAGCTTCTCGGCCGCCTCGGGCGTCTTCGCCATCTGGTCTTCGAGCGTGTAGGCGGCGTAGTTCGGGTAGCCGAGCAGCTTGGCGCGCTCGGCGCGCAGCACGGCGAGGCGCTGGATGATCGCGCGCGTATCGTTCGCATCGCCGTGCTCGGCGCGCATCGTCGAAGCCTCGAACAGCTTCTCGCGCGTGGCGCGGTTCTCGAGCGAAACCTGCGCCGGCTGCTGCGTGGTGTTCTGCAGGGTGAGCGCGTACTTGCCCTCCTGCTTGCGCGCCTTCGCCGCATCGGCCGCGGCGGCGATGTCGGCATCGGAGAGACCGGCGAGTTCCGCCTTGTCGGACACGATCACCGCGCCCGCGTTGCTGGCCGCGAGCAGCTTGGTGCCAAACTCGGTCGTGAGCGTCGACTCTTCCTTGTTGAGCTCGCGCAGCTTCGCCTTGTCGGCCTCGCCGAGCTGGGCGCCCGCGCGCACAAAGTTGCGGTAGTAGCGCTCGACCAGCTCGGTCTGCTCGGCATCGAGGCCGAGCGACGCGCGCGCGTCGTAGAGCTTCTTCACGCGCTGGAACAGCTTGTCGTTGAGATAAATCGCATCCTGGTGCTCGGCGAGCTTCGGAGCGACTGCCGCCTGCACCTTCTGCAGCGTCTCGTTGGTGTTGGCGCTCGTGATCGCGCCGAACACCGCGCCGACGCGGTTCAGGGTCTGGCCGCTGCGCTCCATCGCTTCGATCGTGTTGGCGAACGTCGGCTCGTCCTTCGACGCGGCGATCTTCCCGATCTCGGCGATCTGCTCGCGCATGCCCGCCTCGATCGCCGGCTGGTAGTCGGCGTCCTTGATCTTGTCGAACGGCGGCGCGTGGAACGGCAGCGTGCTCTCGTGCGCGAACGGATTGCTCGCCGGCAGCGCCGCGGTGGCAGCCTTGGCGAACACCTCGGCCGGTTGCAGCACGGCGGCGGTGGCGCCGAACAGGATCAGGTTCATCGTCGTCGTGAGGATCTTCGTTCGCAGCATTGGGGTTCCCCGTAGCGGAAAAAGGCGGCGGAGCGGACGCAAACCGACGCATGGCCGGCCAGCCTAGTCGCGGGCCGGGGCGGCCGCCATGTGCCATTCGGCCCATGCGGCGGCCGAGGGCCGAAGGCCCCGGGGCTGAGGGCCGCGCCCCCTGCAGGAGCGCACCCCGTGCGCGACCACCGCAGGGCGGGCTCCTACATCAACGCAGGCTCGAGGACCTTCCACACGTTCTCGAGCACCCGCGGCTCGGCTGCGGCGCGTGGATGGAGGCCGTCGTCCTGCATCAGCGCGGGGTCGAGCGCGACGCCGTCGAGCAGGAACGGGACCAACGGCACGTTGAATTCGCCGGCGAGGCCCCGATACAACTCGCGCAGGCCGTCGCGGTAGTGCGGCCCGTAGTTCACGGGCAGCTCGATGCCGACCAGCACGGCGCGCGCGCCGGCCCCGCGCACGGCCTCGAGGATCTTCGCGAGGTTCGCGCGCAACTGCGCGAGCGGCAACCCGCGCAGGCCGTCGTTGGCACCGAGTTCGACCACGACGAGCGCCGGCGCATGCTCCTTCAGCAACGCCGGCAGGCGCGCGAGGCCGCCGGCACTGGTCTCGCCGCTGATGCTGGCGTTGACGACTTTACGTATGGGCTTGGCGGACGCGAGGCGTTCTTCGAGCAACGCGACCCAGCCTTCCCTCGGCGAGATGCCGTAGGCGGCCGACAGCGAATCGCCGAGCACGAGCACCGGGCCCGGCGCGGCGACGGCGGGCGTAGCGGACAACGACAACAGCAACACGAAAAGGATACGCAGCATGAGTGACGGCACCGGATCGGCCTTGTATGCGAGCGAGGTTAGCAAAACCGTCGACGGCCCCGACGGCCGCCTGACGATCCTCGACCGCGTGAGCCTCGCGGTCGAACGCGGCGACAGCCTCGCGATCGTCGGCGCATCGGGTTCGGGCAAGACCACCCTGCTCGGCCTGCTCGCCGGCCTCGACCGGCCGAGTTCGGGCACGATCGCACTCGCCGGCGAGCGCCTTGACGCGCTCGACGAGGAAGCGCGCGCACGCCTTCGCCGCAGCCGCGTCGGCTTCGTATTCCAGAGCTTCCACCTGTTACCGGCGCTGAACGCCG
This sequence comes from Dokdonella fugitiva, assembly GCF_004342425.1. Classification (GTDB taxonomy): domain Bacteria; phylum Pseudomonadota; class Gammaproteobacteria; order Xanthomonadales; family Rhodanobacteraceae; genus Dokdonella_A; species Dokdonella_A fugitiva. The sequence continues at coordinate 531,238 of NZ_SLWQ01000002.1, forward strand.
AAGAAAACGTCATGCTGCCGCTCGAACTCGACGGCCGCGACGACGCGCGCGAACGCGCCGCCGACGCACTCGCTCGGGTCGGCCTCGGCGCGCGCCGCCATCACTATCCCGCGCAACTCTCCGGCGGCGAGCAGCAGCGCGTCGCGCTCGCGCGCGCGTTCGTGCATGGTCCCGACATCCTGTTCGCGGACGAGCCGACCGGCAACCTCGACCAGCGCACCGGCGCCGGCATCGGCGATCTCCTTTTCGCGCTCAACCGCGAGCACGCGACCACCCTCGTGCTTGTCACGCACGACGCCACCCTCGCGGCGCGCTGCGCGCGCAGCCTGCGCTTGCGGGAGGGCCGCATAGAGGCCTCTGCCGCCGCAGGAGAGGGGGAGACCATTGGCAAAGCGGATGGCGGGATGAGCGAAGCCACGCGACGAGAGTCCCAGGCATGAGGCCCCTTGCTTTCGCCGCACGCAGCCTGCGCCGCGAATTCCGCCACGCGGAACTCGCGACGCTCGCGATGGCGCTCGTGCTCGCGGTCGCCGCGATGGCTGCGGTCGCGACGCTCGCCGCGCGCGTCGAACGCGCGCTCGTCGCCTCGGCCGCCGAACTCATCGGCGGCGATCTCGCGCTTGGTTCGCCGCGCGCGTTGCCGACCGGACTCGCAGAAGAAGCGCAGCGACGCGGCCTCGCGATCAACCACCTCGCCCAGTTTCCGAGCGTCCTGTTCGCCAACGAACGCAGCCAGCTGTGCGAGGTGCGCGCGAGCGACGCCGCGTTCCCGCTGCGCGGCGCGCTCAGCGTGCGCGGCGCCGACGGCGTCGAGCGCGACGCGCACGCGCCGCCGCCGGGGTCGATCTACGCCGACCATGCCGCGCTCGTCGCGCTCGGCGTCGCGGTCGGCGCGAACGTGCAGCTCGGTGGCCGCGAACTCGCCGTCGCCGGCGAGATCGCCAAGGCACCCGACAGCGGCAACCCGTTCCGCATCGCGCCGCGCGTGCTCATGAACCTCGGCGACGCCGAGGCGGGTGGCCTGCTCGGCGCGGGCAGCCGCGCCGGCCATCGCCTGCTGCTCGCCGGCGACAGCGATGCGATCGCCGCGTTCGCGGCCTGGGCGAAACCGAACCTGCCCGCGGGCGCGCGCATCACGACCGTGCAGGACGCGCAGCAGAACCTGCGCAACGCGTTCGAACGCGGCGAGGGCTTCCTGCGCCTCGCCGCGCTGCTCGCCGCGCTGCTTTCGGGCGTCGCGATCGCGCTCGGCGCACAGCGCTTCGCGCGACGCAAGAGCGAGGAAGTCGCGCTGCTGCGTTGCCTCGGCGCGCGCCGTGGCGAGATCCTCGCCGCGCTGCTGCTCGAACTTGCGTTGCTCGCGGTGCCGGCGTGCCTCGCCGGGCTCGCGCTCGGCCTCGGCCTGCAGCAGCTCGTGTTCGAACTCGCGAGCGGCCTCCTGCCCGGCGCGCCACCGGAACTGCCGTGGGGCCCGCCGCTCGCCGCGCTGCTCGTCGGCGTAGCCGTGCTGTTCGGCTTCGCATTGCCGCCGCTGCTGCGCCTGCGCGACGTCGAGCCGCTGCGCGTGTTCCGCCACGACCTCGTCGCGCGCGTGCGCCGCTTCGATGTGCTTTATCTCTTGCCCGTCGCGGTCGGCGCCTTGCTCGTGTTGGTCGGTGCCGGCAGCGCGCGCCTCGCCGGCACGCTCGGCATCGGTTTCGCCGCGGTCGCGCTCGCGACGTTGGTGCTCGGCCTCGCCCTGCTCTGGTGCGTGCGCCGCGTCTCCACGCGCCTGCGCGGCGCGCTGCGCTTCGGCCTCGCCAACCTGCCGCGCCGGCGCGCGCTGACCCTGCTGCAGACCGGCGCGCTCGCTCTCAGCCTCACCGCGCTCGCCGTGCTCGGCGTGATCGGCCCGTCGCTGCTCGAACGCTGGCGCGCCGACCTGCCGCCCGACACGCCGAACTGGTTCGCGATCAACCTGCAGCCCGAGCAGGAAGCTTCGTTGCGCGAGCGCCTGCAGGCAATGGACGCATCGAACGTCAACCTGCTGCCGCTCGCCTCCGGCAAGCTCGTCGCGATCAACGGCCACGCGCCCGTGGCCGCCGAGAAGGGCGACCGCCGCGCGGGCGACTTCATCGAAGGCGAAGTGCGCGCGAGCTGGAGCGATACCCTGCCGGAAGCGAACCGGCTCGTGCAGGGACGCTGGTTCGACGCCGCGACCAGGCGACCGGCGATCTCGGTCGAACAGGTCTGGGTCGAGCTGTTCGACCTCAAGCTCGGCGATACCCTCACCTTGCGCTTCGGCGATCGCGAGATCGCCGCCGAGGTCACGAGCATCCGCAAGGTCGAGTGGGATTCGTTCCGCGCGAACTTCTTCCTCATGCTCGATCCCGCGACCGGCGCAGAACTGCCGCACAGCATGGTCGCGAGCTTTCATCTCGCCGGCGATGGCGCCGCTCCCCTCGCGGCGCTGTCTCGCGACTTCCCCAACCTGTCGCTGATCGACCTCAACGCCGTGCTCGACCGCATCCGCGACATCATCGGCCGCGTCACCAGCGCGGCGAGCTGGGTGCTCGGCTTCAGCCTCGTCGCCGGCATGCTCGTGCTGCTCGCCGCCCTCGCCGCGACCGCCGACGAACGGCGCTTCGAGGCCGCGCTGCTGCGCACGCTCGGCGCGCACGGCCGCCAGCTCGCGATCGCGGTGCTCGCCGAGTTCGTCGCGCTCGGCCTGCTCGCGGGCGGCATCGCCGTCGCCGCCGCCGCCGCGCTCGGCAACGCGCTCGCCGCCGGCGTGTTCAAACTGGAAGGGTATACACCGCCGCTCGGTCAGCTCGCCCTGCTGGTCGCGGCCGCGGCGGCGCTGGTCGCGTTCGCCGGCTGGGCCGGCACGCGGCGCATTGCGCGCACGTCGCCGATGGCGGTGCTGCGCCGCGCCTGAACGGAAGGCGAAGCGCCACGCGCGCTGGCTGGCGGGCGCTCGTCGCGGGTTTCCTCGTGCTGCCGGGCCTCGTCGCGCTGGGCTTCGCGCTCGCGGGCGCATGGGATGCGCTCGTCTATTGCACGCTCACGCACAACGTCGTGCGCAAGCCCGTACCACGGCACGACCGCGAGGCGCATCAGGCGGATCACGTCCGCGTTCTCGCCGATCGCCGCGAACAGCGGCGCGCTCAGCAACTGGAACAGCGGCGCATGGTTGTCGAACACGTCGCGGTACGGCAGCAGCCCCTGCGTCCACGCCCACACGACGTGCAGGTGCTGCGCCTCGTCGGTGTCGAACGGCAGGTGCCAGGCGAACAGCATGCGCAAGGCAGCCAGCGCCGCGAGGAAAGCCCAGGCCGCACGGCGCCCCGGTGCTGCATCGATCGATCCCATCGGTCCTCCGGCCGCCGACCATGGCGGCGTCGGATCATAGCGGCGCCAGGCTCGCCCGGGACTGAGTTGCCCCGAACGCATCGCCGCTTGCGTCACTCAAGCGGCGGCGGACGCTTCCTGTTCCGCGCACGGGCGTTTGCGGATACTGTGGACCGACCTTTCGCCAGTCGGGGCCACGATGGACAGACGTCGCTTCTTCTCCGCAGGTGCCGGTGTCGCCTTGGCTGGACTGGCAGCCGGCCGCGCAATGGCCGGCGAGCGCGCCGACACGGCCAAGGCCCGTTTCGACGCGGCTACGGTCAAGGCGCTGCGCGATCGCATCCGGCCGATCACCGCCGACGAGTACCGCGCTCGCCAGGAGAACGCGCGGCGCCTGATGAAGGCGAACGGGCTCGATGCCGTGTTCGTCGAGGGCGGCACGACGTTGTCCTATTTCACCGGCTTGCACTGGTGGCTGAGCGAGCGGCTGTTCGCGATGGTGCTGCCGCAGCGGGGCGAGCCGTTCTTCGTCGCGCCGGCGTTCGAGGAAGGTCGTGCGCGCGAGAAGCTCGGCAGCGAGGTGAAGGTCTACGCCTGGGAAGAACACGAGAAGCCGATCGAACGGATTCGCGCGGGGTTGAAGGATCGCGGCTTGCTCACGGCCAGGCTCGGCATCGAGGAAACGACGCGCTACTACGCGGTGGAGCAGTTGCAGCGCCTGTCCACGCTGACGCTCGGCAGCGCGACGGGCGTGACGGCCGGATGCCGCAGCGTGAAGTCGCCGCATGAAATCGAGTTGATGCAGGTCGCCAACGACATCACCGCGCAGGTCTACCGGCAGGTGCAGCGCGAGTTGCGCGAAGGCATGAGCGAGAGCGAACTCGCGGGGATCATCAGTGCACGCTACGCCGAATTCGGCGTCGAGGACGACACGCTCGTGCTGTTCGGCGAAGCGTCCGCCTATCCGCACGGATTGACCCGCGACGTCACGTTGAAGGACGGCGACGTCGTGCTCATCGACGGCGGCTGCAAGGTGGAAGGTTACAACTCCGACATCACGCGCACGATGGCGTTCGGCAAGCCGAGCGCGAAGATGGAGCGCGTGTTCGAGATCGTGCGCGGCGCCCAGGACGCCGGCCTCAAGGCCGCGAGGCCCGGCGTCGCCGCTGAGAAGGTCGACGCCGCGGCACGCCGCCACATCGCCGAGCACGGCTATGGCCCGGGCTACAAGTACTTCACCCATCGCCTCGGCCACGGCATCGGCATGGACGGCCACGAGTGGTACTACCTCGTCGGCGGCAACACGCGCGCGCTGGCGCCGGGCAACATGTTCAGCAACGAACCCGGCATCTACCTCGTCGGCGAATTCGGCATCCGCACCGAGGACGAAATGCTTGTCACCGACGACGGTGCCCGCTTGCTGCTGCCGCCCGCCAAGAGCCTGCAGGAAATATTCTGAGCGCGCCGGCGACGTCGCCGGCGCGCGATGCGTGATGAACGCGGGTCGTTCGGAACCCGGTGTGGGCCCGGCCCGGAGGCGGCTCCAGGGGCCGCCACGGAGGTTCACGGTCGGTTGCCCGGGCGCTCCGACTCCGCCCGCTTCGCGGGCTGCGCCCAGCGCAAACGGGGGATGGGGCCGCCGTCCCTGACGCGTGCTGCCGCGACGAAGCAGGCCCCGCGGCGAAGCTGCGCGCGGGAGATCGCGTCCGGCTAGGATGCGCGCACCCGACCCTCGAGCTGCCTCCATGTGGAACGCCCTGCTGCCCGTCATGCTGCTGATCGGCTCGAACGTGTTCATGACGTTCGCCTGGTACGGCCACCTCAAGTTCACCGGCCGCCCGCTGTGGCTCGTCGTGCTCGTGAGCTGGGGCATCGCGTTCTTCGAGTACTGCCTGCAGGTGCCGGCGAACCGCTACGGCTTCGCCGTGTACAACCCGGCCCAGCTCAAGGCGATGCAGGAGATGATCACGCTCGCGGTGTTCGTGGTGTTCTCGATCACCTACCTCGGCGCGCCGATCCGCTGGAACCATCTCGCGGGCTTCGCGCTGATCGTCGTCGCCGGCTTCCTGATCTTCAAGGAGTGACGGCAGCCGGCATCGGGTCCCGGCTTTCGCCGGGACGACGAATGACTTCGGTCGGTGCGGCGCCGGCGGTGGCTCAGTCGAAGCCGTCCTGGAAGATCAGGTCGATCACGCTGCCGACCTCGACGGCGCCGCTGTCGCAGCCGCCGCTCGGCAGGACCGGTTGCGGACGGACTGCGCCGCGCTGGTCATACGGGTAGGCGCACTGTGCTACGGGGATGCGATTGATCGCCGCGCTGCCGCTACCGGGGGCCATCGTCTGCGTCGGACCGCCATTGTTGGCGAGTGCGCCGAGCACCGGGTTGCCGCTGCCGTCGCCGGGCTGCGAGAACGGGCATGAAGTGGCGCCGGACCAGACGTTGTAGCCACCGGAGGTCAGCACGCCGTCGCAATTGCCGTTGGTGTTGCCGGCGATGATCGAGCGGCTGAGGATCAAGGCCGCGTTGCCGCCACCGTCGTTGTAGATGCCGCCACCGAACACCCCGCCGGTATTGCCGGCGATCGTCGAATACATCACGGTGCTGGTACCGGCGCCGGTCTGGTAGATCGCGCCGCCGCCGGTGCCGGCGCCGTTGCCCGTGAACGTGGAATTGACCACGTCGAGCGTGGAATTGCTGAAGATCGCACCGCCATAACGTCCGGTGGAGTTGCCGCTGAACGTGCTGGACGTGATCGTCGCGTCGCCGCCGTCGTTGGCGATCGCGCCGCCGTCGCCGCCGATGCCCGTCGCCGTGTTCTGGTTGGCGGTGAACGTACTCCAGCGCACGCGCAGGCTGCCGCCGTTGGCGACCGTGGGTCCGGTCGACACGTTGTTCTGCACGCGCACGTGGTCGAGCGTGAGCATGCCGAAGTTCTCCAGCGCGTGCGCGCCGCTGAACTTCGCGTGCTGCAGCGTGAGGCCCTTGAGCGTCACGTGCGCGCTCGCGAACACCTGGAACAGGGCCGAGCTGTTGCCGCCGTCGAACGTGATCGCGCTGCCGCCGTCGATGACGACATCGTGGGCGATCGTCTTGTAGCCGGTGAACGTGATCGTCGCCGTGCCGCAGTTGAACGTGATCGTGCCGCCGCCGCTGTTGTCGACGGTGTTGAGCGCGGTGGTGAAACCGGCTTCGTTGCAGTTCGGCGGGGAGACGACCGCGTTGGTCGCGGCGGCGTCGCCCGCGGCGAGCAGCAGCGATGCGAACAGAAAGCGGGAGATCCTTGCGCGAGCGTTCATCGATTCCTCCGGTACGCGTGAAGCGGGCTCGAAGAGTGGAACGTCAAAGCGGGGCGGAAGGAGACACGCCCGCGGCGGATCGTCGCCAAACGGCGCGCGCGACGCAAGCCGCGCCGCGGGCGGCGGGCGCCGCGGCCTGCCCGCCTCAGTCGAACAGTGAGCGCAGGAACGGCAGGGTCACGCGCCGCTTCGCCGCGAGCGAGGCGCGGTCGATGCGATCGAGCACGTCGAACAGGGTCGCGAGGTCGCGCTTGCTGCGCGCGAACAGCCAGTCGAGCGCGGCGGCGTCGAGTTCGATGCCGCGCGCGAGCGCGCGCTCGCGCAGCAGCGCGCGGCGTTCGCCTTCGTCCAGCGGTCGCAATGCGAGCTGGGTGCAGGCCGACAGGCGCGAGACGAGGTCGGGCAAGCCGATGCCGAGCTGCGCCGGCGGCGCCGAGGCGGCGAACAGCAGCAGCGATCCTTCGGCGCGACAGCGGTTGTAGAGGTCGAACAGCGCATGCTCGGCGTCGCGCTCGCCGGCGATCGCGTCGAGGTCATCGAGCGCGAGAAGGTCGCTGCCGCCGAAGCCGCGGATCGCTTCCGCGCGCCGCGTGCGCAGGCTGGCGAGCGAGAGGTACTGCGCGGTGCGGCCATCCGCGCTCGCCGCCGCGCAGGTGGCGACGAGGAGGTGCGTGCGGCCGCTGCCCGGTGCGCCGTGCAGATACAGCCAGGCGGCGTCCTCGCCACGCGATGCACGACGCAGCGCCTCGAGCGCAACGCCGTTGGCGCCGGTGACGAAGCCTTCGAGGCGCTGGTGCGCCGGCCAGCGCAGCGCGAGCGGCAACTGCGAACTCATGTCAGGCCGGCGGCGCGCCTGCCGGGGGCGGGACCGGCCCCGGCGCCGGCGCGGCCGAGGCGGCCGCCTCCGCGACGGCGGCCTGCTGCGTGCCTTTCGCGACGACCACGATGCCGGGCGCCGAGCCCGTCGTGTAGAGCTCGCTGGAGGTGTAGCGCTCGTACACGTAGCGCAGCACGACCATCACCACGGACGCCGCGGGCAACGCGAGCAGCACGCCGAGGAAGCCGAACAGCTCGCCGCCGGCGAGCACCGCGAAGATGACCGCGACCGGATGCAGGCCGATCTTGTCGCCGACGAGCTTGGGCACGAGTACGTAGCCTTCGAGCGTCTGGCCGACCGCGAACACGCCGAGCACGAGCAGCACGTGCGCCCAGTCCTGGTACTGCACGAGCGCGGCGACGACGCCCATGACGACGCCGGTGATCGCGCCGAGGTACGGCACGAAGCTGATGAGGCCGGCGATCATGCCGATCAGCGGGCCGACACTGACGCCGACCAGCCACAGGCCGATGCCGTAGAACGCGCCGAGCACGAGCATGACGCTGAGCTGGCCGCGCAGGAACGCGCCGAGCACGTCGTCGGATTCGCGCGCGAGGCGCGCGACCACCGGTTCGATCGAACGCGGGATCAGCGCGTGGATGCGTTCGACGAGCACGTCCCAGTCGCGCAGCAGGTAGAACGCGACGACCGGCACCATGACGAGGTTGAGCACCCAGCCGACCACGGTCATGCCGGACTTCGACACCTTCGCGAGCACGCCCGCGGCGACGCCGCCGGCTTCCTTCCAGTGCGCCTGCAGCGCAGCCAGGATGCGCTGCGTGTCGAGCACGTCGGGCGAGATGCCGAACTGCGTCTCGAGCCATGGCGTCGCGCGCGTCTGGAACCAGTCGAGCCAGACCGGCAACTGGCCGAGGAACGCGCCGATCTGCCGCTCGGTGAACGGCACGAGCAGCAGCAGGATCACGATGACGACGAGTGCGACGACGAGGAACACGAGGCTCACCGCGAGGCCGCGGCTCATCCAGCGCTCGAGGCGGTCGACGATCGGGTCGGCGAGATAGGCGAACAGCGCCGCGGCGACGAATGGCATCAATACCGGCGCGAGCAGCCAGACCACGAAGCCGACCGAAACGAGCAGGATCAGCCACTGCCAGCGCAGGTGCAGGCCGTCGCCGGCGGGGGTGTTCATCGTGACCTTCCTTCACGCAGGGTGCGGCGCGCGCGCGTGCCCCATACGACGATGTAGTGCAGGCCGCTCGCGAGCGTGATCGCCGCGGTGACGGCGATCATCGCGCTGCGCACCGCGGGCGACACGGCGAGCCAATTCGACAGGCGCAGGAGCTCGGCCAGCACGAACGCGAGCTGCACCGCGGTGGTCGCCTTCGACAGCCGGCTCGGCGCCGCGTCGAACCGACCGACGAGGTTGTGGTACGCGATCGCACCCGAGACGATCGCGACGTCGCGGCCGACGACGAGCACGGGCAGCCAGCCCGGCAGCTCGCCCGACAGCGCGAGCGAGACGAACGCGGCCATCAGCAGCAGCTTGTCGGCGATCGGGTCGAGCATGCCACCGATCCAGGTCTGCCAACCGAAATGCTTGGCGAGCCAGCCGTCCAGCGCATCGCTCGCCGCGGCGACCGCGGCGACGAGCAGCGCGCCGTCGTAGCGGCCGGCATCGATGAGCCAGCACAACGGCAGCACCAGCAGCATGCGCAGCGCGGTGATGAGGTTGGGCAGGTGGCGCAGCACGGCCGCCGCTTCAGTGGCCGAGCACGAGCGCCGCGTCCGCGCCGTCGACGCGGCTGGTGCCTTCCGCGAGCGTGCGCTCCATCGCGACCACGCCGAGGAAATGGGCGACGTCGGTCGACAGCGACAGGTGGACGAGGATGCCGTCCGAGGTCGCCGCGGTCGGCTGCACCGCCTTCACGAAGTTGTTGCGGTTGAGGTAGCCGATCACGCGCGCGTAGTCGTCGGCGTCGCGGATGCCGCCGATCCACACGGTCGCCTCGGTCGGCGTCTCCGGCGCGAGCGGGACTGCGCCGAGCGCGCCGAGGCCGAACTTCTGCAGCATCTGGTCGACCGCGCCGGCGTCGAACTGCACGACCAGGGTCATCGGCGCGTCGCCCTGCGGGTTGCGCCGGTACGAGTACTGCAGCATGTAGCGCTCGGCCTTCTCGATCGCCTTGGCGAGGTCGGGGCGCGCGATCACGCTGCTGTCGCCGGTTTGCTCGATCACGACGTTGGCGAGCGCGGTCTGCAGCGCGCCCGTGCGTTCCTCGTCGGACTGCGAATTGACCGGCGCGGTGCCGGTATAGGTCGAAGGAGCGGCGCCCGCCAGCACCGGCAACAGCGCCGCCAGCAACGCCAGCACAATCCCCGTCACGGGGCGGGACACGCGCGGAACAGGGATTCGCACGGGGTCTTCCATAAGCCTGTCGATGGGCGCAAGTCTGCCCAAAGGGCGCCAGCGCGTCCATGCACGGGCGCCGCGCGGCGGCGGCGGAGCGGGCGAAAACGGCGTATGGCGGCGTGTTCCGGCGCGTCCGGCCGCGAAGATCCGCACCCCGCCGGCCGCGCAAGGAGCACTTTCGCGGCACCCTGCTAGAATGCGCGGCCCCGCGCCGCCTCCCGCCGTCATGCCCGTCGAACTCGAATCCCTGAGCTACCGCGCCGCCGGTGTCGACATCGACGCCGGCAACGAAGTCGTCGAGCGGATCAAGCCGCTCGTGCGCCGCACGTTCCGCCCCGAAGTCATGGCCGGCCTCGGCGGCTTCGGCGCGCTGTTCGAACTGGGCGGGCGCTACCGCGAACCCGTGCTCGTCTCAGGCACCGACGGCGTCGGCACCAAGCTCAAGCTCGCCCAGATGCTCGGCCGCCACGACACGATCGGCATCGACCTCGTCGGCATGTGCGTCAACGACGTGCTCGTGCAGGGCGCGGAGCCGCTGTTCTTCCTCGATTACTTCGCGACCGGCAAGCTCGACGTCGACACCACGGTCAGCGTCGTCGGCGGCATCGCCAAGGGCTGCGAGCTCGCCGGCTGCGCGCTCGTCGGCGGCGAAACCGCGGAGATGCCCGACATGTATCCGCCCGGCGAGTACGACCTCGCGGGCTTCACGGTCGGCGTGGTCGAGAAGTCCGCGCTGGTCGACGGTTCGCAGATCCAGGCCGGCGACGCGATCATCGGCATCGCCTCGAGCGGCGCGCACTCCAATGGCTACTCGCTGATCCGCAGGATCGTCGCACGCGCCGGGATCACGCCCGACAACGGCGGCTTCGACCTCGACGTCGGCGGCGTGCGCCTCGGCGACGCGCTGCTCGCGCCGACCACGATCTACGTCAAGCCGATCCTCGCCCTGCTGCGCCAGCAGACGCTGCACGGCATGGCGCACATCACCGGCGGCGGCCTCAAGGAAAACATCATCCGCGTCGTGCCGGACGGCCTCGGCATCGCGCTCGACAGCGCGACCTGGAAATTCCCGCCGCTGTTCGACTGGCTGCAGCGCGAAGGCAACGTCGCGCGCGACGAAATGCTGCGCACGTTCAACTGCGGCATCGGATTCACGCTGATCGTGCAGCGCGACCAGGCCGGCATGACACTCGACGCGCTCGAGGCGCTCGGGCTCACCGCGTGGACGATCGGGGCAGTCGAGGCGCAGCAGGGGGACGAAAGGGTGCATATTGCGTGAGGACCGGGGGCTGAGGGCTGGAGAGCATCGCGGCTTCCGCCGCTCCCACGAAAGAGAGGCAGCGCCGACGCCTTGCCTGCTCCGCCTGGAAACAACCCGGCACGCACTCCGATGACGCTCGCCTCCCAACCCCACCCCCTGCGCGTCGCCGTGCTCGCCTCCGGGCGCGGCTCGAACCTGCAGGCGCTGATCGATGCACAGCGCGCGGGCACGCTGCCGATCGAATTCGTGCTCGTCGCCAGCGACAAGGTGCATGCGCATGCGCTGCGGCGCGCGGAGGCGGTCGGCATCCCGACGCTCGCGCTCGCGCCGAAGTCCGCACCGACGCGCGCCGCCTATGATGCCGAACTGTTCGCGCGCATCGCTGTCGCGGATCCGCAGCTGATCGTGCTGGCCGGCTTCATGCGCATCATCGACCCGGCCGTGCTCGAGCCGTGGGCCGGGCGCATCGTCAACATCCATCCCTCGCTGCTGCCGAAGTACCCCGGCCTGCATACGCACCGGCGCGCGATCGACGCCGGCGACGCACTGCACGGCGCGACCGTGCACTACGTGACCGCCGAACTCGACGGCGGCCCGCCGATCGCGCGCGCCGAGATCCCCATCCACGCTGGCGACACGCCCGAGATCCTCGCCGAACGCCTGCTCGCCGAAGAACACCGCCTGCTCGTCGCCGTCGTCGCCCTGATCGCCGCTGGCCGCATCGCCCTCGACGGCACCCGGGTCCGCCTCGATGGCACCGCGCTCGGCGCCCCGCTCCGCCTCGGCACCGACTTGCCGGTGGTGGACTGAGGCCGGCGGCAAAGCGGAAAGCCCGGACCAAGGACACGAGGGAAAAGCAGGACCAGGGAAAGGCCTGGAAGACGGAGCGCATGGGGCACACGGAGAAGAGCAAGGCAAGGAACAGCTTTCGTGTCCGGAATGGTTTTACTCCGGCTGCCTCGTGTTGTTTCAATCCCTGAAACCCCTTGGTTTTTCCTTCGTGTCCTTCGTGTTTCAATCTTCCGCCTGCACGCTTCGTTCAGGCACGAGCGCCGATACTGCGACGTCCCGTCGTCGTGAACATGACCATGAAGATTCCGTTCGTTGCCGCGCTCCTGTTCGCCTTCGCCGCCCCTTCGTTCGCGGCCGATGCGATCAAGCCGTTCCGTGCCGAGTACGCGACCCTGCGCAATGGCGACGAAGTCGGCCGGACCACGCTCGAGCTTGCCGACAACGGCGACGGCAGTTGGACGCTTTGCAGCGAGACGCGCGGGACCTCGGGGCTGGCCAGGCTCGCGGGCATCCATATCGTCGAGACCTCGCGCTTCCGCTGGAAGGATGGGCGGCCCGAGGCGCTCGCCTACGACTACAAGCAGGAAGGCACGTTCAAGCAGCGCACGCGGCATGCGGCGTTCGACTGGCAGGCGGGCTCGGTCTCGGTGAGCGAAGGCGGCAAGGACTACCATTACGCGACCGTGCCGGGCCTGATCGATCGCCAGTCGGTGACGCTCGCGCTGGCGAGCGACCTCGTGCACGGCGCGGGCACGTTCGAGTATCCGGTCGCGGTGAAGGACCGCGTGGAGACGATGCGCTACGTGCGCGGAGCGGTCGAGTCGCGCAAGGTGCCCGCGGGCGAATACCGGGCGCAGCTCATGCAGCGCGACGGCGAGCCCGGCGAGGACCGCAAGCGCGTCGCGCGCAGCTGGTTCGCCGAATCGCTCGGCTGGCTCCCGGTCGAGATCGAGCAAACCGAGAAGAAGGGCGATACGGTCACGTTGCGCCTGGTTGCGGTGCGCTAGGCGCGACGGTTCCCGGCTCCGGGCTTTCGCCGGGGCACCTCTTTGCCCCGCCGGGCGGCTGTCGGTCCGTGCAGGTTCTTGCGTTTTTCCCAGAGGCAGGCGAGCCAGCGTATGCTGGCGTCGCTGTTGCAGCGCGGGGAGAACGTGCGATGGCGAAGACGCTGGCGAAGATCCTGCTCGCGCTAGGCGTGGGCCTCATGGTGGCCGGCGCGGGGGCCGAACCGGCCGCCGCCGACTACGGCTGGCCGAACCTGGCCGATTTCCTGCAGCAGCTCATCGGCAAGGTCGGTGCGCCGGTGAAGGTGTACAAGCTCGAGATGGATCGGGACGGCAAGGTCGACCTGTGGATCCAGCAGCAGGCGCATCCCGACCTCGTCGACAGCTGGGAGTACGATCACGGCCGCATCGACGGGCCGATCCCGGTGAAGTTCGACCACTACCCGTCGGTCGCTGCGCTCGACTACCACGTGATCGAGCTGACCATGATCGATTTCCCGCGCCTGCCCGCGATGCTCGCGACCGCACGCGCGAAGCTCGGCCTTCCCGATGCGCGCGTCGTCTACATCAAGCTCGAACGCGGCGACTCGAGTGGGTTCTTCTCGGTGACCGACACGCCGATCTGGACGTTCGCGCTGGACGGTCCGCGCCATGACGGCCGCGTCGAGTTCGACCTGAAAGGGAGGGTGCTCGATGTCGACAAGGACTGAGCTTCGCCACGGCATCGCGCTCGCCACGCTGTGCAGCCTGCATGCCGCGGCCTCGGATGCGCCGGTCGCGCCCGTGCATCCGCTCGAGGCGACCGCGGCGCTGAAGGCCGCGTTCGCCGAGCGCATCGGCCATCCCGCCGACGTGCTGGCCTTCGACCTCGGCGAGCACTACGCGCGGGCGCTGGTGCAGAACGTCGCCGCACCGGACGAGTACGACGAGTTCGCGGCGGTGCCGGGCCAGCCGCTCGAACCGGGCCGGCCGAAGAAGGTCGGCGACATCGATTGCCGCAGGAAGATCCCGTTCGCCGCGCTCGACCTCGATGCCGGCGCGCGCGCGCTCGCGCAGGCGCGCACGATCGCGGCCGCCAATGGCTACAAGACGCCCGAAAGCATTTCGCTCGGCGCGGACATCTTCTGCCGCGACTTCGGCTGGCGCGCGATCCTTACCAGCGATGCCGACGACGATGCAATGCTGCAGGTTACGTGGACGCCCGACGGCACGTTGCCGAAGGCGCAGGAGATGCACGAGGACGGCTGGCGCAAGGTCGACGTCACCAGGCTCCTCGCCGGTGGCGCGAAGGTGACGCCGGCTGCACCGAAGCCTCCGCCGAAGACGGTCGCGGGTGACGGCCGCACGCGCGACTTCCTGCTCGGCATCGAGGCTGATCTCGCGCGCGTGCAGGCCGAGGTCGGCGCGCCGCTCGGCTTCAGGCACATCAGCATCGGCCACACGCAGCTCTCGCTCGACGTCTACCAGCCCGCGAACCGCAAGCGCGTGTCGACCTGGCTCGTCGGCGACGACGGCGCGATCAAGCTCTGGCGCGAGGACGACACGATCCCGTTCGACTGCAACAAGCCGTTCGCGAGCGCCGATTTCCCGCTCGCGCAACTGGCCGACCTCATCGCCGAGGCGCCCGCGCAGATCCCGTCGATGCCGCAGGCCGAGGTCAAGGACGCCGCGGTCCGCCGCAGCGGGTTTTGCGGCAAGCCACATGTGTACATCAAGCTCGAGGACGACCGCGGCTACGGCAACGTCGAGTACGACGAGCGTGGGCGGCTCGTCTCCGCCGAGATCCAGTAGGGCGGTACGCGCGCGGCGCGTGCCGCCGGTGCGATGGCGCGATCACCACGACTCCCGCGGACGCGGGAATCCGCGGCTTCGAGCACGAGCAAAATGGATTCCCGCCTTCGCGGGAATGACGTCGATGGCGAGCAATGCAGGTTCGTAGGCTGGATCAAGCCAAAGCATCGCGGCCTGCGCCGCTCCCACAAACGCGCCGCAACCTGGTCATGCCGGCAGACGGCGGATATGCGCTCCGAGCCCACCGAGTTTTTCCTCGATGTTCTCGTAGCCGCGGTCGATGTGATAGATGCGGTCGATCATCGTGTCGCCGCTGGCGACAAGGCCGGCGAGTACGAGCGAGGCGGATGCGCGCAGGTCGGTCGCCATCATCGGCGCGCCGGACATCTTCTCGACGCCCTTGATGATCGCGCTGTTGCCTTCGAGCTGGATGTCGGCGCCGAGGCGCTGCAGTTCGAGCGCGTGCATGAAGCGGTTCTCGAACACCGTCTCGGTGATGATGCCGACGCCTTCGGCGACGCAGTTGAGCGCGGTGAACTGCGCCTGCATGTCGGTCGGGAACGCCGGATACGGCGCGGTCGTGACGTTGACCGCCTTCGGCCGGCGTCCGCGCATGTCGAGCTCGATCCAGTCCTCGCCGGTATTGAGGTGGGCGCCGGCATCCTCGAGCTTGGCCAGCACCGCGTCGAGCGTCTTCGGTCGCGCGTGCTTGGCCGTGACCTTGCCGCCGGTGATCGCGCCGGCGACGAGGAAGGTGCCGGTCTCGATGCGGTCGGGCAACACCTCGTAGGTGGTTCCGGACAGGCGCTCGACCCCGTCGATGACGAGCGTGGCGGTGCCTGCGCCGCTGATCCTCGCGCCCATCGAGTTGAGGCAGTTGGCGAGATCGACGACTTCGGGCTCCTGCGCCGCGTTCTCGATGATCGTGGTGCCCTGGGCGAGGACGGCGGCCATCATGAGGTTTTCGGTGCCGGTGACGGTGACGAGGTCCATGTTGATGCGCGCGCCTTTCAGGCGTTTCGCGCGCGCCTTGATGTAGCCGGCCTCGACGCTGACCTCGGCGCCGAGTGCCTGCAGGCCGCGCAGGTGCAGGTCGACCGGGCGTGAGCCGATCGCGCAGCCGCCCGGCAGCGAGACGACCGCTTCGCCGAAGCGCGCGACCAGCGGGCCGAGCACGAGGATCGACGCGCGCATCGTCTTGACCAGGTCGTACGGCGCGAAATAGTGGCGCGCCGGACGCGGGTCGACGTGGATCTTCATGCGCTCGTCGATGACGAGCTCGACGCCCATCTGGCCGAGCAGCTCCATCGTCGTGGTGACGTCGTGCAGGTGGGGCACATTGCTGATCGTGACCGGGCCGTCGGCGAGCAGGGTCGCGGCGAGGATCGGCAGCACGGCGTTCTTGGCGCCGGAAATCCACACGTCGCCGTTGAGGGGTTGGCCCCCGTTGATCACGATTTTTGCCATGGTCCGGGAATCGAGAGGGGAATGGGAATTGGGAATTGGGAACTGGGAATTGGGAATGGGGAATGGGGAATGGGGAAAGCGGCAGGGAGTAGAGTGCGACTCCTTGTCCCCATTCCCTATTCCCTATTCCCCATTCCCCGCTTCTTCGGGCGTCAACGTCCGCAACGACAGCGCGTGGATCGCGCCGCCCATGAGGTCGCCGAGCGTCGCGTAGACCATGCGGTGGCGCGCCAGCGGCAGTTTGCCGGCGAAGGCCGGGCTGACCACGAGCGCCTCGAAATGCACGCCGTCCGGACCGTGCACCTCGACTTTCGCCTCCGGCATGCCCTGCTGGATCAGACTCTGCACGGTGGAACTGTCCATCTTCTGCGTTTCCTCGGGCGATCGGTGGGCGGGGTGGGCGGCGGCCGGCTGCGACGCTGTGGCCGCATGACCCGTCCTGTAGCCGGCCTGCCGGACCATCCCGGCGGGGAAGCGGCTACAATGGAGGCGGCGCATGGTACTCAAAATCCTTGGGCAGCGCAGAAATCCCGACATCTTCCACGCCTATGCAGCCCTCCATCTCGCCACGATGAACGCTTCGATGCTTGCCGCCGCCCGCCCCCTGAGCAACCCGCTGCTCGACGCGACCGCCCTCGTGCGCAGCGCCCAGGCCGTGATCGCGACCGAGGCGCAGGCGATCGAGGCGCTGCACGGGCGCATCGACGCCAATTTCCTGCGCGCCTGCCAGCTCATGTTCGAATGCAACGGGCGCGTGGTCGTCTCGGGCATGGGCAAGTCGGGCCACATCGCGCGCAAGATCGCCGCGACGCTCGCCTCGACCGGCACGCCCGCGTTCTTCGTCCACCCGGGCGAAGCGAGCCACGGCGACCTCGGCATGATCACGCAGAAGGACGTCGTGCTCGCGCTCAGCAATTCGGGCGAGACCGACGAGCTGCTGACGATCCTGCCGCTGATCAAGCGCCAGGGCATCCCGCTGATCGCGATGAGCGGCAACAACGGTTCCTCGCTCGCGCGCCTCGCCGACGTGCACCTCGACACGAGCGTGCCGGCCGAAGCCTGCCCGCTCGGTCTCGCGCCCACCTCGAGCACGACCGCCGCGCTCGTCATGGGCGACGCGCTCGCGATCGCGCTGCTCGAAGCGCGCGGCTTCACCGACGAGGACTTCGCGCGCTCGCACCCGGCCGGCAGCCTCGGCCGCCAATTGCTGCTCAAGATCAGTGACGTCATGCACCGCGACGGCCAGATCCCGACCGTCGGCCCCGACGTCACGCTGACCGAAGCGCTCGTCGAAATGACGCGCAAGGGCCTCGGCATGACCGCGATCGTCGATCCGGCCGACCAGCGCCTGCTCGGCGTGTTCACGGACGGCGACCTGCGCCGCGCGGTCGACGACGACGACATCGACCTGCGCACGACGCCGGTCATGCGCCTGATGACCCCGCAGCCGAAGACGATCACCGCCGACAAGCTCGCCGTCGAAGCCGCGCAGCTCATGGAAGCGCACAAGATCCACGCGCTGCTCGTCGTCGACACGGACAACCGCGTCGTCGGCGCGCTCAATATCCACGACTTGTTGCGGGCGAGGGTGGTGTAAGAGCCGGGAATGGGGAATGGAGAATAGAGAATCGTCCCCATTCCCCATTCCCCATTCCCCATTCCCCTTCCCAGCGTTCCACGCATGCTCCCCAACGACCTCCCCGCCGACATCCGCGACCGCGCCGCGCGCGTGAAGCTCGCCGTGTTCGACGTCGACGGCGTTCTTACCGACGGCAAGTTGTTCTTCGCCGCCGACGGGCACGAGATCAAGGCGTTCCACGTGCTCGACGGGCTCGGTTTCAAGCGCCTGCTCGCCAACGGCATCGAGGTCGCGGTGATCACGTCGCGGATGAGCCACGTCGTGACCGAACGCATGGCCACGCTCGGCGTCGCGCACGTCTACCAGGACCAGCAGGACAAGCGCGCCTGCCTCGACGAGCTGCTGCACGCGCTCAAGCTCGACGCGAGCCAGGTCGCCTACACCGGCGACGACCTGCCCGACCTCGCGCCGATGCAGAAGGTCGGCCTCGCGATCGCGGTGGCCAATGCGCATCCGTGGGTGCGCGAGCGAGCGCACTGGCGCACGCGCCTGGCCGGCGGCAATGGCGCCGCGCGCGAGGTGTGTGACCTGCTGCTCGGCGCGCAGGGTCGCGCCGAGACCGAGCTCGCCGCGTTCCTGCGCTGACCGACGATGGAGCGTCGCTACTGGGCGATCGTGTTCGTGCTCGGCCTGCTCGTCGTGGGCACCGAGGCACTGCTCTGGCTCGTGCGCGACCGCACCAACGAACAGACCTTCGCCGGGCCGCCGCGCTCGGACTACACGCTGAGCGAATTCACGCTCGATGCGCTCGACGGCGAAGGCAAGCGCACGTTCCAGGTCAGCGGCCCGCGCCTCGCGCGCCGCGGCGACGATGGTTCGATCTTCGTCGACGCGCCCGACTACCGGCTCGTCGACGGCGCCGGCCATCCATGGACGGGCAAATCCGATTCGGCGTGGGTCAACAAGGACGGCACGATCATGAAGCTGCTCGGCCACGTCGAGATGCATCGCGCGGGCGACGACACGTCCGAGCCGGTCGACGTCGTCACGAGCGACCTCACGACCTGGCCCAGGGACAAGAAGATGGAAACCGCGGCGGCGGCGACGATCAACCAGCCCGGCTCTATACTGCAAGGCATCGGCCTTCGTGGCGACCTCAACGACAAGACCCTGGAGCTCCTCTCCGATGTCCGTTCGACCCTGCAATCGAGGCACGCGCGCGACGGCGCGCAATGACCACCTGCGGCGCCTGTGCGCCGCCCTGCTCGCCTGCGCGGCGCTCCCCGCGGCGCACGCGCTCGGCACCGACCGCGACAAGCCGATGGACGTCACGGCCGACTACTCGAAGATCAACCAGGGCCGGGACAAGCAGCCCGGCACGACCTACCTGCGCGGCAACGTGCGCGTCGTGCAGGGCACGATGAAGGCGAGCGCGGCCGAGGCGACGATCCACCAGAAGTCGAACGGCGACGTGCTGCGCGTGGTCATGAAGGGCAAGCAGGCGCACGTCGAGCAGCAGCAGGACGGCGGCGGCACGATGACCGCCGACGCCGACCAGATCGACTTCGACAACCAGACGAGCATCGCGGTGCTGACCGGCAACGTGAAGGTCGTGCAGTCGGGCCGCGGTGAATTCCACGGCGAGAAGATGACCTACAACACCAACACCGGCGAGATGGAAAGCGGCGACGCGAGCGGCAGCAGCCGCGCGCACATCATCCTGCAGCCGAAGGCCAAATCGGGCGCTGCGAAGCCCGCCGATGCGCAGCCGGAAGCGAAGCCCGCCGGCGAACCGGGCGCGCCGCTCTGATGCTGAGTGCGTCGGGCCTGCGCAAGAGCTTCCGCGGCCGCGCCGTCGTGCGCGATTTCGCGTTCCACCTGCGCCAAGGCGAGATCGTCGGCCTGCTCGGACCAAACGGCGCCGGCAAGACCACGTCGTTCTACATGATCGTCGGCCTCGTCGCCGCGGAGACCGGCTCGATCCGCGTCGACGACCGCGACGTGACCGCGCTGCCGATGCACGCGCGCGCGCGCCTCGGCGTGGGCTACCTGCCGCAGGAACCGTCGGTGTTCCGGCGCCTGAGCGTGGCGGACAACATCCTCGCGATCCTCGAGCTGCGCGACGACCTCGGCCAGGCCGGCCGCCAGGCCGAGCTCGAGGCGCTGCTGGACGACCTGCAGATCGGCCACATCGCCGGCCAGAAGGGCATCAGCCTGTCCGGTGGCGAGCGCCGCCGCGTCGAGATCGCGCGCGCGCTCGCGGCCAAGCCGCGCTACATGCTGCTCGACGAGCCCTTCGCGGGCATCGATCCGATCTCCGTCGTCGACATCCAGCGCATCGTGCGCCAGCTCAAGTCGCGCGGCATCGGCATCCTTATCACCGACCACAACGTGCGCGAGACGCTCGGCATCTGCGAGCGCGCGTACATCATGAGCGAAGGCAGCGTGCTCGCGCAGGGCACGCCGGCGGAAATCCTCGCCAACGAGCAGGTGCGCGAGGTCTACCTGGGACGCGAATTCCGCATGTGAGCGGTCCGCCCGGGCGGCGGCGCGCGGACGCGGACACGGCCGGATACGGGCAACGATTCGGATGAGGTTCCGCCGGTCGCGGCGCCACGTCAAGCCCTGCCCTCGGCGGATCTTTGGCGCTAGGATGACCGAAACGCCACTTGGCACGTTTTCGGCATGAAACCCGCTCTCCAACTCCGCCTCGGCCAGTCGCTGGCCCTGACGCCGCAGCTGCAACAGGCGATCAGGCTGCTGCAGCTGTCGCGCATGGAGCTGGAGCTGGAGCTGAACACCGCGCTCGAATCGAACCCGCTGCTCGACATGGCCGAGGACGGTGGCGAAGGCGAGGACGGCGACGGCGAAGGCCTCGACGCGGTCGACGAGGCGCCCGCCGAGTCGGCCGATTCCGCCGAAGCGGACGAGCCGCTCGACCTCGACCTCGAACCCGATCCGACCGACTACCGCGGCAGCGGCTCGGGCGACGAGGACGGCCTCGAGCCGCAGGACGCCGAGATCGAGGACCTGCGCGACCACCTGCTCTGGCAGCTCAACCTCACGCCGATGTCGCCGCGTGACCGTGCGATCGCCACTGCGATCATCGAGGCGGTCGACGACGACGGCTATCTCGCCGAGAGCGACGACACGATCCGCGACGCGCTCGCCGCGCTGTACACCGTGACCTCCGAGGAAATCGAATCGGTGCGCCACCGCGTGCAGCACTTCGATCCGGTCGGCGTCGCCAGCCGCAACCTGCGCGAATGCCTCGCCGTGCAGCTGGATGCGTTCGACGTGCAGACGCCGGGCCTGTCGCTGGCGCAACTGCTCGTCGCCGATCATCTCGAAGCGCTCGCCCGGCAGGATCGCGCGCGCATCTGCCAGCGCCTGCAGACCGACGAGGCGGAGTTCGAAACCGCGCTCGCGCTGATCCGCTCGCTCGTGCCCAAGCCCGGCGGCGCCTTCGCGAGCACGAATGCCGAATACGTCGCGCCCGACGCGTACGCGCGCAAGGTCGGCGGCCGCTGGCAGGTCGCGCTCGCACCGGGCTGCCAGCCGCGCCTGGGCATCAACGAACACTACGCGAGCCTGATCGCGAAGGCGCGCCGGGAGGACGCGAGTTACCTCAAGGGCCAGTTGCAGGAGGCGCGCTGGCTCATCAAGAGCCTCAAGACGCGCGCCGAAACGATGCTCAAGGTCGCCGGCGCGATCGTGCGCGCGCAGGAGGCGTTCCTCGAGTTCGGCCCGGAAGCGATGCGCCCGCTCGTGCTCAAGGACGTCGCCGACGAGATCGGCATGCACGAATCGACGATCAGCCGCGTGACCACGCGCAAGTTCCTGCACACGCCGCGTGGTACGTTCGAATTCAAGTATTTCTTCTCGAGCGGCGTCGGCACCGTCGACGGCGGCGCCGCCTCGGCGACCGCGATCCAGGCGATGATCAAGCGCCTCATCGACGAGGAGCACGCGACACGGCCGTTGTCCGACCAGCTGCTCGCGACCGAGCTGAACCGCCGCGGCATCAACGTCGCGCGGCGCACGGTGGCGAAGTACCGCGAGGCGATGAACATTCCCTCATCGAACGACCGCAGCCGGCTTGGATGAACGCGCGGC
Organism: Dokdonella fugitiva; assembly: GCF_004342425.1. Classification (GTDB taxonomy): domain Bacteria; phylum Pseudomonadota; class Gammaproteobacteria; order Xanthomonadales; family Rhodanobacteraceae; genus Dokdonella_A; species Dokdonella_A fugitiva. Next base: position 553,123 of record NZ_SLWQ01000002.1, read on the forward strand.
ACCACCACATTCCGCATTGGCAGCGGCGAAACGACGGAGGGAACGCAGGCAACGTATGAAGTGTCGAATGATGGAGCCGCACGCCCGAGCGACGCGCGGTGTTCTATTCGGGGCCCGGCGTCGCCGTGCCCGTCCATGAGGAGCCAGTCATGCAGATCAACGTCAAGGGCCACCAGGTCGAAGTCACCGCCGCGTTGCGCGATTACGCCGCCGGCAAGTTCGAGCGCGTCACGCGCGTCTTCGACCAGCTGCATGACGTCACGGTCGTGCTCGGCATCGAGAAGCTGCTGCACAAGGCCGAGGTGACGATGCAGCTCTCGGGCAAGACCCTGCATGCGGACGCGACCGCGCCCGACATGTACGCGGCGATCGACGCACTGGTCGACAAGGTCGAGACGCAACTGCGCAAGCACAAGGAGAAGCTGACCGACCACCACGCGGACACCGTGCGCGCGACGCGGTACAGTTGAGTTTCATCCGCAACGGATTCCGCGCCCGCCCATGCCATTCCTCGACTTGCTGCCCGCCGAGCGGGTGCGGACCGACCTTGCCGCGGCCGACAAGGGCGAACTGATCGAGCAGCTCGCACGGCTGCTCTCCGACGGCGTGGATCCTGCGGTCGCACGCGAGGCGCTCGCCGCGCGCGAGCGCCTCGGCAGCACTGGCCTCGGCCACGGCGTGGCGATTCCACACGGCCGCAGCGCGAAGATCGACGAGGCGCGCGCGGCCTTCGTGCGCCTCGCCACCCCGGTCGATTTCAGCGCCGACGACGGGCGCGCGGTCGACCTCGTCGCCGCGCTGCTCGTGCCGGCCCATTTCACCGACCAGCACCTCAAGTTGCTCGCCGAGCTCGCCGAGCTGTTCTCGGACGAGGCGATCACGGCCGAGCTGCGCGCGGCGCCGGACGCGGCGACCTTGCGCGAGGTGCTGGAGCGAGGGCTGAGGGCCGAGGGCTGAGGGCAGAGGCCCCGAGGCAGCGCCGATCCCCGCTCCGCGGCTTGATCCGCCCTGCGGCTGCGGGCCGCGTTGCAACGACACGAGGCGACTGCAGCAGGCAATGCCTTACACTTTGCCATCGCCCGGACATGCGCGTGCCCATGGCCCCCAGCCCCCAGCCCCCAGCCCTCCCGACCCCATGGACCGCCTGACCGCGCGCCAGCTGTTCGACGCCGTCAGCGAGCGCCTGTCGCTGCGCTGGGCGGCCGGGCTGCGTGGCGAGCAGCGGGCGATCGACACCGGCGACACGCTCGAGCGGCGCCCGTCGCTGGTCGGCTACCTCAACATCATCTATCCGAACAAGGTGCAGATCGTCGGCACCGAGGAACTCAAGTACCTCGACGGCCTCGATTCGCGCCAGCGCTGGGAGACCGTCGAGAAGATCATGGCCTACCAGCCGACCGCGCTGCTGGTGAGCAAGGACCAGGCCGTGCCGGCCGACCTGCGCCAGGCCGCGGAAGAGTCGAACACGCCGCTGTGGATCAGCCCCAAGCGCGGGCACGAGCTGCTCACCTACCTGCAATACCAGCTCGCGCGCACGCTCGCGCGCCAGGTCACCCTGCACGGCGTGCTGATGGAGGTGTACTCGATCGGCGTGCTGATCACCGGCGAGAGCGGCACGGGCAAGAGCGAGCTCGCGCTGGAACTGCTCACGCGCGGCCATCGCCTCGTCGCCGACGACGCGCCGGAATTCACCCTGATCGCCCCCGACGTCATCGACGGCACCTGTCCCGAGATGCTGCGCGACCTGCTCGAAGTGCGCGGCCTCGGCGTGCTCAACGTACGCGAGATGTTCGGCCATACCGCGGTGAAGCCGTCGAAATACCTGCGCCTGATCGTGCACCTCAAGCCGCAGAAGCTCGACGTGCCGCACGGCGACGCGATGACGCGCCTGACCGGCGACGTCGGCTACCGCGAGGTGCTCGACGTGCACGTGCCGCAGATCACGATCCCGGTCGCCCCGGGCCGCAACATCGCGGTGCTGGCGGAAGCCGCGGTGCGCAGCCACATGCTCAAGAGCAAGGGCTTCGATCCCGCGCAGACCTTCATCGACCGCCAGGCGCACCAGATGCGCCGACTGCCGCCATGGTAGACACCGCGACCACGACCACGCCGGGCGAAACGCCGCACGCCAACGGCCCCGACCAGCTCATCGTCGTGAGCGGCCTGTCGGGGTCGGGCAAGACGGTCGCGCTGCGCACGCTCGAGGACCTCGGCTACTACTGCGTCGACAACCTGCCCGCGGCGCTGATGCCCGCGTTCGTGCAGGCGCTGTCGCATTCGACGGTCGGCCACCGCAAGCTCGCGGTCGGCGTCGACGTGCGCAATCGCGCCGAGAACCTCAACCGCCTGCCGCAGATCCTCGCCGAGCTCGCGCGCTCGGACATCGGCTACCGGCTCGTGTTCCTCGACACGCGTGACGAGGTGCTGATCAAGCGCTATTCGGAGACGCGCCGTCGCCACCCGTTGTCGGTCGACGGCCTCGGCCTCGCCGAGGCGATCGCCGAGGAACGCCGCCTGCTCAAGCCGATGCTCGCGCTCGCCGACCGCGTCGTCGACACGAGTGACCTGAACGTGCACCAGTTGCGCCGCCTCGTCATCACCGAGATGGGGCTGACACCGGGCGCGATGACCCTGCTGTTTGAATCGTTCGCCTACCGCCGCGGCGTGCCGACGGACGCCGATTTCGTGTTCGACGCACGCTGCCTGCCCAACCCGCACTGGGATTCGAAACTGCGCCCGCTGTCGGGCAAGGACGCGCCGGTGCGTGAATGGCTCGAGTCCAAGCCCGAGGTGAAGCAGTTCGGCGACGACCTGCTCGCCTTCCTCGACCGCTGGTTGCCGCGCTTCGAGGCGGACGGTCGCAGCTATGTGACGATCTGTCTCGGCTGCACCGGCGGCCGGCACCGCTCGGTGTATCTTGCCGAGCGCCTCGCCGAGCAACTGCGCCAGCGTTACGGCCAGGTGCTGACGTATCACCGGGAGATGGAGTGATGAGAGCCGGGAATGGGGAATGGGGAATCGAGAATGGTTCAAAGCGAATGGCTGGCGCGCCCACGCCAGCGTCGGATCGCGACATGCTTTTCCCATTCCCCATTCCCCATTCCCCATTCCCGGCACGCGGAGCGTGCCCATGAGCGTCGGCGTCCTCCTCATGACCCACGAATCGATGGGGGCCGCGCTCGTGAGTGCGGCACGCCATGTGCTCGGCCGCCTGCCGCTGCCGGTCGAGGTGCAGGAAGTCGCCGCGAACGCCGATCCCGACCAGATGCTGCGCGCGGCGGCGGCCAACGCGCGCGATCTCGATCACGGCGACGGCGTGCTCGTGCTGTCCGACCTCTACGGGGCGACGCCGTGCAATATCGCCCAGCGCCTGCCCGACCTCGGCGTGCGCATGCACTGCGTGTCGGGATTGAACCTGCCGATGCTGCTGCGTGTCCTCAACTACCCGGAACAGTCGCTCGACGAACTCGCGCAGACCGCCGCCAGCGGCGGCCGCGGCGGCATCGTCGTCGACAACCCCTGACCGGGGCCGACGTCCCGCCCTTGCCCCGGCGACCACCCGCCCACATCACTGCCCGGCCCTCAGCCCTCAGCTCTCAGCCCTCAGCCCTCAGCCCAAACCATGCTCGAAAAGGACATCACGATCAGCAACAAACTGGGACTGCATGCGCGCGCGTCGGCCAAGCTCGTGCAGGCGCTGCACGCGTTCCAGGCCAGTGCGTTCATCGCGTGCCGCGGCAAGGAAGTCAATGCGAAGAGCATCATGGGCGTGATGATGCTCGCCGCCGGGCTCGGCACGCCGATCCGCCTGCGCACCGACGGCGTCGACGAGCAGGCGGCGATGGATGCGATGGTCGACCTGTTCGAGCGCAAGTTCGACGAAGGCCAGTAGAAAAACCGCCCTAGCGGCACGGCATGCCGCGAAGGCCCGCCGCAGCGACCCTGCGGCAAGGATGCGGATCGGCGCGGCGATCGTCGCGCGGATGTCTCTTCGACACGGAGGATGGAAAGCGCGTGCGACTCGTACTGACCGGCCTCGGCGCATCGCGCGGCATGGCGCTCGGTCGCGCACGCCTCGAACAACCGAGCCGCTACCTCGTCGATGACCGCCCGCTCGCCGAAGCCGAAGTCGACGCCGAGGTCGAGCGCCTCAGGCAGGCGATCGCCGCCGCGCGCGAGGAGCTCGCGCTGCTGCGCGAGAAGGTGCACGGCGCGATGGCGCGCGAAGTCGCCGAGTTCATCGACGCGCACAGCCTCATGCTCGCCGACCGCGAGCTGACCAGCGGCCTGTTCGACCTCATCCGCATCGGCCGCTACCGCGCGAGTGCCGCGCTCAAGATGCAGAAGGACCGTCTCGTCGCCGTGTTCGAGGCGATGGACGACCCCTACCTGCGCAGCCGCAAGGAGGACGTCGAGCACGTCATCGCGCGCGTGCAGGCCGGGCTCTCGCGCGAGTCGAGCCGCGCCGAGCGCCAGCTCGCCTCGCGCGTCGGCGAGATCCTCATCAGCGACTCGGTCGCGCCGTCCGAGCTAGTGCCGCTGGCCGAGCACGGCGTGCTCGGCGTCGTACTCACCTCCGGCAGCCAGGTGTCGCACAGCGCGATCCTCGCGCGCTCGCTGCGCCTGCCGATGATCGTCGCCGCACACGACGCGCTCGCGCGCATCCAGGACGACGACCTCATCCTCGTCGATGGCGACCGCGGCGAAGCGATCGTGCACCCGGCGGCACCCGACCTCGCGCGTTATCGCGCCTGGCAGCGCGAGATGGCGCAGAAGGGCAAGCGCCTCGCGCTGCTGCGCGATGCCGAGACGCGCACGCTCGACGGCGTGCCGATCGCGCTCCATGCGAACGCGGAATCCGCGGCCGACATCGCCCAGGCCCGCGCCTGCGGCGCCGCCGGCATCGGGCTCTACCGCACGGAATTCCTGTTCCTGCAGCGGCGCGAAGTGCCCGACGAGGACGAGCAGTTCCTCTGCTACCGCGACCTCGTACTCGGCATGGGCGGCCTGCCGGTGACGATCCGCACGCTCGACCTCGGTGCCGACAAGGCCGATTCGAGCGGACTCGTGCTCGACGACGAGGAGAACCCCGCGCTCGGCGTGCGCGGCGTGCGCCTGTCGCTGCGCCATCCGCAGCTCATGCGCACGCAGCTGCGAGCGATCCTGCGCGCGTCCGCCTACGGCCCGGTGCGCGTGCTCGTGCCGATGGTTTCGGCCGCGGAGGAAATGGCCAGCGTGCGCCACCTGCTGCGCGACTGCGCGCGCGACCTGCGTTCGGCCGGCCACGAGATCGCCGAGAATGTCGAGCTCGGCGCGATGATCGAGGTGCCGGCCGCGGCGATCGCCCTGCAGGGCATGATCCGCTCACTCGACTTCGTCGCGATCGGTACCAACGATCTCGTGCAGTACACGCTCGCGGTCGATCGCAACAACGACCAGCTCGCCAACCTCTACGACCCGCTCCACCCGGCCGTGCTGAAGCTCCTCGCGCAGACGATCGCGTGCGCGCGGCGCGCCGGCAAGCGCGTCACGCTGTGCGGCGAGATGGCCGGCGACCGCCGCTACACCGCCCTGCTGCTCGCGCTCGGTCTCACCGATTTCAGCATGCACCCGGCCGTGCTGCTGGAGATCCGCGAGGCGATCATCGGCCTCGACTGCGCCGCCGCGCGTGCGCAGGCGAAGGCGCTGCTGCGTGCGCCCACGCGCGAACGCATCGGCCGCGTGCTCGCGCGCATGGGTACCACCCCGTAGGGCACGTCGAGCGATCCAGGGCGGGTCGAGCGCGCAGCGCGAGTCCCGCCCGGGCTGCCGCTGCGTCACGACGAGCCCCGCACTCCAGTGCTTTTCCACGGTGTGCCCGGTGTGCTTCGTGTTCCAGTCCTTCCGCTCGGCCCCATCGCAAGCGGCGGCACGCGCTGCGCGCGTACCGCCCTACGAGGCATCGGGGCGTAACCGCGGTCGAGCACGCAACGTGGGCGTCCTCCAACACGGCAGAAGGCCATGCCACACGGCCTGCCACATGGCATCATGTGCACTTATGTCCGATTCCCCCTTGTCCCGGTGCATCGATGCGCGCGTCCTCGCGGACGCCGGCCGCCACGCCGCCGCGTTCGCGCGGCGCGAACCGTTCCGCCACGTCGTCATCGACGGCTTCTTCGATGCGGACTACGCCGCGGCGCTGCTCGCGCAGTTCCCCGCATTCGAGCGCGGCAATGCGCGCAACGAGGCCGGCGAACTCGGCGGCAAGTCGACGATCGAGCGCATCCGCGGCCTCGGCGAGCCGTACGCGCAGCTCGACGACCTGATCCGCACGCCGGACTTCCTCGGCCTCGTCGGTCGCATCACCGGCATCCCCGACCTGCTCTACGACGCCGACTATTTCGGCGGCGGCACGCACGAGAACCGCGAAGGCCAGGATCTCGACCCGCACGTCGACTTCAACCGCCACCCGCGCGAGCCGTGGCATCGCCGCCTCAACCTCATCGTCTACCTCAATCCGGAATGGGAGGACGGTTGGGGCGGCTCGCTCGAACTGCATTCCGACCCGCGCTCGCCGGACGACCGCGTGACGCTCGTCACGCCGCTGTTCAACCGCTGCGTGATCTTCGAGACGACCGAATGGAGCTGGCACGGCTTCAGCCGCATCACCCTGCCGCCGGACCGGCGCGCGCTGTCGCGCAAGTCGATCGCGCTGTACTTCTACACGCGCGAACGGCCCGCCGAGGAACTCGCCGACACGCACTCGACCATCTACGTCGACCGTCCGCTGCCCGCACGCTTCCGCGCCGGACTCACGCTCGACGAACGCGACGTCGAGGAGTTGCGCGTCCTGCTCGCGCGCCGCGACCAGCACAACCAGCGCCTGTACCGCGACATCACGCGCCTGACCCGCGACCTCGAGCGCACGCAGGCGGCGTTGTACGCCGGCCGGCTCGGCCGCCTGCGCTACCTCGCGCAGCGCCTGCTGCGCGGACGCGGCGCGGGCTAATGCGCCGGCGCGGCGCCCGTTGCGTCGCGGCCTCCCCCTGATCATCTCCGCTGCCGGAATCGCCATGAACATCGACGACATCGCACGACAGGCGCTCGCCTTCCGCACCGAACTCGACGCACTCAAGGAGCGCATCGCACCGACGGACTTCGGCTGGTATCCCTACGGCACGCTCGACAACTTCCACATCCTGACCCTGCTGCTGCAAGGCGAACGGCGCGACCTGCTCGATTTCGTCGGCGATGCGCCGATCGTCGACATCGGCGCTGCCGATGGCGATACGGCGTTCTTCATGGAGAGGCTCGGCTGCCGCGCCGACGTGGTCGACTACGCGCCGACCAACTTCAACGGCTGTCGCGGCGTGCGCGCGCTCAAGGCCGAGCTCGGCTCGCGCGTGGACATCCGCGAGGTCGACCTCGACGCGCGCTTCGACCTGCCGGGCGAGCGTTATGGCCTTGCGTTCTTCCTCGGCATCCTCTACCACCTGAAGAATCCGCTCGGCGCGCTCGAGAGCCTCGCGCGCAACACGCGCCATGCGCTGGTCAGCACGCGCATCGTGCGCTACAACCTCGCGCCGGACGCGTCCCCGGGGGACCACGTCAACCGCTCGCGCGTGGAGCTGCAGAGCGTGCCGCTCGCCTATCTCGTCGACACCTGCGAGACCAATGGCGACGCGACCAATTTCTGGATGTTCTCCGACGCGGGCCTGCGCCGCGCTCTCGACCGTACCGGCTGGGACGTGCTCGACTACATCACGCTCGGCAATACGGAGGCGTCGGACCCGGCCACGGCCGCCGGCGACGAGCGTGCGTTCTGCTTCGTGCGCAGCCGCCATTTCGGTTGAGCTGCCGTGCGCGCCGACGTGAAGGAAGGACCCTCGCATGTCGAGCCATGACACCCTCCCGGCCGGGGACGCCACCGCCGGAACGGCAAGCCGACCGCAATGGTTCGCGCGCCTGCGCGCGCATGTGACGACGCCGGCCGACGGGCTCGCCGCGCGCGTCGACAATTTCCTGCTACTGCGCTTCCTCGCCGCGGCGCTCGTCATCTACGGCCACGGCTACGCGATGGTGGTGCATGCACCGGACGCGGCGGACGTGTTCATCAGCCTCGGCTGGAGCAGCTATTCCGGCACGATCGGCGTCGACCTGTTCTTCGTCATCAGCGGCTTCCTCGTCACTGGCAGTTTCGTGCGCCGGCGCGATCTGCTCGCGTTCGCTTGGGCACGCGCGCTGCGCCTGCTGCCCGCGTACGTCGCCTGCCTGCTGCTGTCGACATTCGTGCTCGGCACGCTTTACACCACGCTCGCACCCGGCGACTACCTGCGCGACCCGCACACGACAGGCTACGTGCTCGACAACCTCCAGCTCGGTCGCAACATGCGCTGGAGCCTGCCCGGCGTGTTCACGGACAATCCGCGGCGCGACACGATCAACGGCTCGATCTGGACCCTGCCGATCGAAGTGCGCATGTATGCCTGGGTCGCGCTGCTCGGCGCGGTCGGCCTGCTCGCGCGACGCGGCGTGGCGACGCTCGCGGTCCTCGCCCTGCTGCTCGCCGGCTGGTTGATGCCGGAGTACGTGCCCGCGCTGGGCATGCCCGGCGCGACGCGCCTAGGCGGGATGTTCGCGCTCGGCGCGCTGTGCTGGTTGTACCGCGACGTCGTGCCGGTACACGGCGCGCTGCTCGCGCTGCTCGCCGCGGCATGCTGGGCGCTGCGCGCGACATCGCTGCATCCGCTCGTCTTCGCGCTGGCGGAAGTGCAGTTCGTGTTCTGGTTCGCCTATCGCCTGCGCTGGCACGGCTTCAACCGCTTCGGCGACTATTCCTACGGGCTCTACCTGTGGGGCTTCCCGATGCAGCAGGTCGTTGCGCACCACTGGCCGCAGGCATCGCCGACCTTCAACTCGGTCGTCGCGTTCGTGCCGGCGATGCTGCTCGGGGTGGCGTCGTGGCACGCGCTCGAAAAGCCCCTGCTCGCATTCAAGGACGCGTCGGCGCGCGCGCGCGCCTGGATCGGTACGCGCCTGCGACGCGCCGGCGCTCGCGCCCCGCGGCTGCATGACGCGCTTGCCGCGTTCGGCAGCTCGACGCGCCTGCAGTACGCGGGCGTTGCCGGCTTCGTCCTGGCCGCGGCTTTCTACGCCGCGACTGCACTGGCGGTGGTCGCGAACTTCCGCCTGCCACTGCCCGGCGCGAGCCCGATGCTGCACGTCGCACTCGGCGCATTCGCCGTGGCGCTGGCGGCCGCGCTCGTCGTGGCGACGATCCTGCGCGAGCGCACGTGGCCGCGGCTCGTGCGGGCCGCCGCCTGCGCGCTCGTCGTGCTCGCCTTCGGCTGGCTCGGCAACGCGCGCATGCTCGTGTACGGCGACACGCCGGTACGGGCGTTTCTCGTCGTGGTCGGTTGCGTCCTTGCGTTGCTCTCGACCCGTGCCGCCGCCGGCAGCGATCGACCGCTGCCCTGGCTGATCGGCGCCGGCCTTGCGGCCACCGCGGCGACAGCGTCGGCCCGAGCCGGCGTCGCGGTGTTCATGGGCGTTCTCGCACTCGGCACCGTGCTGCGGCTGCGCCGGCGTGATCTCGCGCTCGTCGTGGCGTGGGCCGTCGGGATCCTGCTCGTGTACGGGTTCGCGCGCTCCGGCGATGACAGTGCGAGCGCAAGCCTCGCACTCGATCCGCTCGTCGGCGGCGCCGCGGTGCTGCGCTGGCTCGCCTCACCCTGGATGCATGCCCTGTTCGGGCTCGGGGACCCGACGGTGCAGGCGTGGATGCCGGCTGCCGTCGCACCGCGCGCCGGCGAGGTGCCGCTGGTGGATGCGGCGCGCTCGCTCGGTGTCCGATTCGGCGCGCGTCCCGCGCTGCTCGAAGGCCTGCTGCTCGGCGCCGCGGGGCTGGCGGCATGGGTATTCGTCGCCGTGCAGGCGTGGCGCAGCGGCCGCGACTTCGCGCGCATGCGTGTGCTCGCGTTCGGTTTGTCGAGCTTCGCGCTCGGCGCAGCCATCGTGACCGGCTTCGCGCACGCGGACAGGTTCGCGACGACGCCGGAGCTTGCGTACGCGGCCCCCTACCTGCCGTGGAGCAGCCTGTTCTGGCTCGGCCTCGGTCTGTACGCGCTGGGCAGCGTGACGGTGAATGCGCGTGCGGCGGCGACGTTCGCCGTCGCCATGGTGCTGATGCTGTTCCTGCCGAGCCATCGCATGATCGCCGATGCTTGCGCCGTCGCCTACCGCCAGACGGCACGGTCGATGCTGGTGGCGCGCCTCGGCATGCGCGACGCGGGGCACGTCCCCGACACAATGCCCGCGGGCCTGCAGCACGGCTTCGCGTCACCGCCCGAACAATCGCCCGGCTGGCACGCACCCGCGCGGCCGTGGCCGCCGGCACCCGACGGCGCGGCGCGCTTCGTCCGCGGCTTCGACGACGCGCCGTCGGGTCACCGCGTAGCGGCGTTCGAGGGCTGGTTCCCCCGCGTTCGCGGGCGCGGGCGTGATCCGCTCGTCGCGGTCGTGGATGCGGACGGGGCGCTGCGCGGTCTCGCAGCGATCGACTTCATCGGGCCGGGCCGCCGTTCGCTGCGCCTGAACGTCCCTGCCAAGCGTGGCTTCGACGGCTACGTGATCGATCCGCGCCCGGGCGAGCAGCTCACGGTCGTCATGCTCGACGATGAACGTCGGCGCGTGCTCGCCGCGATCCCGTTGACGGTCGACCCGGAGCCGTGACGAAGGTGCGCAACGCGCACACGGCGCGCCTCAGGAAGCGGCGCCGCGGCGCTGTTCGTCGAGCGTGAGCGCGACCTTGTCGCGCAGGTAGACCGGCAGGGCGAGCTCGGGCGCGACGCCGTCGCGCACGCGCGGCAGCGCGAGGCGAGCGATGTCGACTGCCTGCGGATAGTGGTCGCCTTCGGCCCACACAGATTCGACGCCGAGGCGCGCGCGCAGCACGTCGCCGTAAGTGGACCAGCCGCTGCCGACGACGTTGCACGCTTCGCGCGCGGCGAGCGGCAGGTCCGCGGCCGCACACACGGTCTCGTCGGCGATGGGTTCGACCAGGCCGTCCGGCGTGCGGCGGAACCAGCCCGCGTAGATCTCGCCCATGCGCGCGTCGATGACGGCGAGGACCGGCGCATCGTTTTCCGGCGCCTGCAGCGCGAGCGCCGCGAGCGATGAAACCGGCACGACCGGGATGCCGAGCGCAAACGCGATGCCCTGCGCGGCGGATATCGCGAGGCGCACGCCCGTGAACGCGCCCGGCCCGCAGCCGACCGCGATCGCATCGAGGCCGCGCCGCGCGAGGCCGGCCTCGGCGAGCACTTCGTCGCACATCGGCAGCAGCAACTCGGCATGGCGACGCGGCGCGAGTTCGCTGCGCGCGAACAGGCGTTCGCCTGACAGCAGGGCGACCGAACAGGATTCGGTCGCGGTTTCGATCGCGAGCAGGTTCATGGCGTGCGGGATTCTAGCGCGCGGGGCGCGGCGAAAGGGCTGAGGGGCGATGGGTCGAGGCGGTCGGGTTTTGTGCGGGTGGCGTAAGCGCGATGCCGCCAAGTCCACGACGTAGGGCGGATCAAGGCGCGCATGCGCCGGATCCGCCGTTTCGCGGCCATGATCCGGCCTACGCGCTCCTGCGATCGCGATCCCCGTAGGGCGGTACGCGCGCAGCGCGTGCCGCCGCCCGCGACGCGCATGGCCTGCCGGCGCTGCCGCCGCGCATGCGCTTCACGCCGGCTCCTTCGCTCCCGTCGCGTACCAGTCCACCCGCCGCGTCAGCGCCATCAAGGCCACGACCGTCGCGAGCATCGCGAGCGAACCCATGAGCAGCGCGTAGTCCTCGCTGCGCACGAGCCCGTACAGCAAGGCGTAGACGAGCGCGAGCATGCCACCGAGCGCGATGCCCGCGCGCCGTTGCGCGAGGATCGCCGCGGCATAGCCGCCGACGATGAACGCGGTCGCTCCCGCCGCGGTTGCATACGCGATGCTGAAACCGACATGCTCGGACAACGCGAGCAGCACGAGGTAGAACGTGCACAACGCCGCGCCGACGAGCAGGTACTGCACCGGATGCACGCGCAACCCGCGCAGCACTTCGAACAGGAAGAACGCGACGAAGGTCAGCGCGATGAACACGAGGCCGTACTTGCCCGCACGCACGTTCTGCTGGTACGCGTTCGCGGGGCGCACGAGGTTCACGCCGTAGCTGCTCGAGACCAGGTCCACCGATGCGGCCTCGAGCGACGACCAGTGCTGCGGCACGGGGCGGTTGAGGTCGAGCACCTGCCAGTCCGCGCGGAAGCCGTTCGCGTCGATGCGCCGCTCGGCGGGCACGAAGGCGCCGTCGAATCCCGGATCGCCCCACGCGCCGTCGACGTGCGTTTCGGTCTGCCGCGCGAGCGGAAGCACGGCGAAGCGTTCGCTGCCGGCCACCGTCAGCTCGAACGCGAACGGTAGCGGCTGCGTGGCCAGCGTCGGATCGAACGCGAATGGCGCGCTGATCGCCGTAAGTCCGCCGACGCCGGCGCCGTCAGGCCCGAACTCCGGCGCATCCGCACCGATGCGCAGCGGCGACGCGCGCCGGATGCCGTGCACGTCGGCGACCGGCACGCGCAGCTCGGCACGCCGCCACTGCGCGCTGCAGCCGTCGCCGCCGACGCGCGCGACGTCGCCCGGCATGAAACGACCCTCCGCCTTGATCGTCGCGGTGTAGACGACGCTCTCGTAGATGCCGTAGCTACGCAACTCGGGCGCAAGCGTCGCGCCGAGCGCGAGGCGGTCGGGCAGCACGAAGTCGGTGCGTTCGATCGTCGCCGGCTTGCCGTCGCGTTCGACCTCGCAGCGCACCGGCACCGCGAGCACCGGCCCGCCGACGACCTGCGGCGCACCCCAGCGCACGGCGATCTGCCGCGCCGCTTCCTGCGCGCGACCGGCGCGCTCACCGATGAGATCATTGACCTGCGCGAGCGGGATGAGCATCAACAGCGCGAGCAACGCGACCCCGAGCACCTTCGCGGTGACGCCGGGCGTGAATCGCGGAATCATGGTCTGCCTCCGTTCGTCGGGAGCAACCATTGCACCCGCGCCGCGCGGCGCAGCGCGGGCGGATTCGGGCCGATTGCGGGCGGAATGCGCTACCGGCGTGGCTTCAGGGGCAGTGGATTCGGCGGACGCGCTTCGTTGCCGCCGAGCCGACGCCAGTTTCGCTGCGCGACATGGGCCGGTATCCACGACTCGAGACCGAGCGTCTCGAGCGGCGCAAGTGACGAGAAATCCACGCCCTTCAGCGGCGACCCGAGGCGGAGGGATCCCGATTCCCAGTCGTCAGGTCTTCAACTCCAGGTACGGAATGCAGTACTCGACGATTTCGTCCATCGCCACCGCAACGGCTCGAATACGACGCGCCTCATTACAACCTCACCCAGCCGTCCATTCGAGCGATCAATGCACCGGCACTTCCCCGTCCGACGGATCCTTCCAGAACCAGAGATTCTGCGTGGATCCTTCCGGGCGGAACTCGACGACGAATCCCCGTGGCCGCGCCGGCGCGCCCATGGGCTGGACGCTGGTCGGGCGCAGGCCGCGCTCCGTCGCAGCGCTTCGTACATCGTCCATCGTCGCGCGCAAAGGCCGGGTGAATGTCACCGCGATCTTCTTCAATTCCCTGGAGGCGAACAAGGCATCCCAGTCGAGCGGCACGACATTGGACAGGCCGAGCACGTGGAGGCGCACCATGTCCCTGAGCCAGGCGATGCCGTCGTGACGACCGGCGAAGCCACGAAGATCGAGCCGGCGCAGATCCGCTCTTGCCTGTACGGCACCGATGTCATGGATGAGGGGCAGGGACTCGACGAGTTCGATCTCCCTGACCGACGCCATGTCGCCGATCGTGGCGATGTCGGACAGCTTTCTCAGATGGGCAAGCTGCAGCGCGCGCAGCTTCGTGCATCCGGCCAATCCCCCGAGGCTGGCCAGCTTTCCGCGCACCAGCGAAAGCCCTTCCAGGGTGCCCAGCCGCCCGATGTGCTCGCAGTCCGGCTCGGCGAAGCCTTCGATGTGCAGCCACTCGAGACGCGTGCATTCGAACAAGGTCTTCGCATAGGCCGGGGTCCATGATTCGAGCCCGAGCGTCTGCAGCGAGGCGAGTGACGCGAAATCGACACCCTTGAGCGGCGGCCCGAGCCGGAGCGCACGCAACGACGTCAGTTCCTCCAGCCCCCGGGCACTTTTCCACGCGCCGCTCGGGATCGCCAGCGACGCGATCTTCGCGGCCCAAGGTCGGAGGAAGCGGAAGTCCTCATACTCGCCACCGTGGAATTCCAGACGATCAAAATCGTGCCGCGCCATGCAGGCGACAGCGCCTTCGGACCAGCCTCCACTCACGACGAGGCGAGTCCCGTTGCCATCCAGTGATTCGATGATGCATGCGTCGGGCACGACTTCCCCATCTTCAACGGCATCAAGAACGTCGTTGCTGCGATCGCGCCCGATGGCGAGGTCACGGAGCATCATCGCGACCGTCGCGACTATCGATAGGCCGATTCAAGACGCGACACGGGATACTCGACACAGCGGCTGATATCCTGATGGCGGCTCCCGACGTCACCAATGGCTTCTCGGCACGGATCCGTTCCACCTCCACGCAATAGATTCAGCCCGAATCAGGTACCGATAAGTGAACCCGCCCACGTTTTGTGTCCGTTTTGGTCTTGCGCGGACAAACCGAAGCGCACCCCAACGCGAAACCTGGCTACTTGATACGCAAGTTCGCTATCGGCCCTCCTGAAGCGGGTTTGTGCTAATGAACCCATAGTTGCACAGCCGACGGTCGATGCCTTCGACCAATTGCTCACGCAGGTCGACAAACTCCAACGAATGCCAATTAGGGTCATCAAGTCCACGCCGCAATCTGCTCAATGCGCCCAAAGGAAGGAACCTGACCGCGAACTCGCAGCGGAACCGCAGGACCTTCGACGCATCCTTGACGAAATCCCTGGTGTACGGTGCCGGATACGCCACGGACGTCGATATGCCGCGATCGTAGTACTCGAGATGCTTGAGATGTCGCGAACACCATTCGTCCGGGTCAGCCAGCGCGGCGTCCGCCTCACCGGCAATGCGCCTCAGCTCGTCCGTCTCGACCGCGCCGACAGGAGCTTCCAACACCGTCAGGAAAGGCCTGGATTTGCGCCGCTCGGTGGGTAGCCCGAGAAGCGTCAGGCATACATCCTCATCACAACGCCGCAGGGCCTCTGGACCGAGCGCATCCACTTGTCGTTGCAGGTAGCGGGAAACCATTGGAACGCAGCCGTCAGGGACGACAAAACCCATGTGCCTCCGGTCCAGCAGACAATACTCCGATAGCGGCACGTGTGACACGAAGTGGTCGCCGAGTATCCGCGTCAGCGCACCGAGCAGTATCGTTGCGTAGGCCGAATGCGTGGACGCCCCCACTTCGGCGCACATCTCCCGGATGCGCTCCTGCAACCCGCCGCGCGTGCGCAGCCGCTCCAGGAAATCCGAGTGCGCTCGATCCATCGCCGGATGCACATCCAATGACCAGAATATGTTGCCAACGGGGGAAAAAACATTGGCGACATGTGCTCCTGTGCCTGCCAGCGCAGTCCAGTAAACGCGAACATGAGTGGACCGGGCCTTGGCATACGTGTCTTGACTTTCGAGCGCAGCCAATTCCCATGTGTCCAGTTGGATATGATCCATGGAATGCATCATGGCGTCCCGTTACGTGAACACCACGGCAACGACGTCTTCGCACCGGACTCGAAGTATCTCCGCTCGCGGGTAAAGACATCACCGATCGGTAGGATACCTACGCCCCACCATCCGCCAATGTCATATACCTGTTGCAGTGCGTTCGTTATCGAACTGCGGCCCGCCTCTGTTTGCGCGATTCGTAGTACGACGCTCGATCTCGTCCTGCCCAATGTCCTGGTCGCATATGGCTCTGCACCGTCGATTACAAGCGCGATTGCGGCGATCTCCGTGTGGATCGCCACGTGCTGCGCCCGACTAATGCGCGACATCTCCTGATCCATGCCGCCGCAGAGGTAAATGGGGATTGTATGATGACCGTCTTCCCTTACCGCTTGTTGCACGAGTGCATCAATGAGCGGGTCGGTTCTGTCGCGTTCTTCACTGACCGCGCGCGCACGGAACTGCGTCACGGCAACCGCGTCCCACAAGCCGAATGTTCGGGCTCCCGTCGAATTGTCCACTACAGCACCAATGAACAATCTTGCACCGATATAGGCGAGTGAGGCGATTGCAAGGCCAGCAGCAATGTTCCCCGCGACGCTTGTTTCCGCTGCGGTCATCAATCCCGATGGATCCACGCGATTCACGGGATCGCCATTGGCATTCAGATATTTATTGAGCGAAATCGGCAATTTGGTGCTACCGGGCGCGGCGTCTTCACTGACGAATCTGCCTGCAGCAGGGTCGTACCAGCGGGCTCTGAGATAGATGAACCCAGCGTTGGCGTCGTGGCGCTCACCCGCATATCCGTACGGATTGGCGTCGCCCCCGATGCTCTCGACCCGGTTGCCCCAAGCGTCGTAGCCATAGGTCTGGATCGCGGCACCGGTCGCGTCCGTCAACGCGACGACGCTGCCGAGGCCGTCGTGGTGGTAGACCGTGGCCCTGTTCGATTGCGCCGGTTCGATGCGCAGCAGCAGCTCGTCGCCGTAGACGTACACGGCCGTCGCGTGGCCGTCGTCGCCGTATTCGGCGACGACCTGCGCGAACGCGAGGTTCGGGTCGACGAGGTAGTGCGTCGTTTCCGTCGCGCCACCCTGCGTGCGACTGCGCGTCTCGAGGTTGCCGTCGGCGGCGTATGTGTAGCGGATCGCGGTGCCGTCGGGCAGCGTGACGCCATCGAGATAGTGGCGGCTGTTGAACGTGTAGGTGCTCGTCTGCGCGCTGGCGCCGCTGCCGACCGTCCTGCTCTGCAGCTGGCCGTTCGTGTTCCATGTATAGGTCGCCGCGTCGCCGCCCGTGATCTGGGTCAGGCGGTCGGTGACGTCGTAGGTGTAGGTGCTGGCTGCACCATCCTTCGTCTGGTTCGTGCGGTTGCCGACTGCATCAAGCGTCCAGCTCG
>NZ_SLWQ01000003.1 GCF_004342425.1 Dokdonella fugitiva
CGACTGCCGACCACCAGGGAACGCGACATCGAGACGTTGTTGCCGCTGGCATAACGCGGCTGCGTGACGCTAGGTGGGGTGGGCGGACGCTTACGATGGACTCTTCCCGCCGCAGGCCCAAGGCCGCTTGCAAGCGCAGGCTCATGCGAACGTAGGGATCGGTGATCCTGGCCAGCCCATCGCCTAGTTCCTTGGCTTTGCTTTCGTTGGTCGCATAGCGGCGGTCCGCGATGCCCAGCTTGGTGTTGTCCGCTGGCAGGATGCCTGCCTTGCCGACCTTCTCGGCCCACCAGCGCAGGTGCGCCATGCGGTTTATCAGTGTGCCGACAGACAGACCTTCGGCTTGCCAGCGCTGCAACAGGGCTCCGACATGCTTGCCCTTGAGCGAGGTGGCCCGCATCTGGCGGAAGCCTGCTTCGCGCAGTTGGCGAGCGGCCAGAATCAGCGACCGTTGTCGGTCGGCCTGGGTGGCATGGCTGCCGTCGCGGTTGCGCTGGCAAAGCTGGCGCAGGGTATAGGTCAGGTCGTCCATCGCGGTGTTGTTCCATCGGTTGTCGGGGCTGAGAAGCAAACGGTCAGTGTTTTTGCCAACTCGCCAAGGCGAGATCCCCGAAGGGC
Organism: Dokdonella fugitiva; assembly: GCF_004342425.1. Lineage (GTDB taxonomy): Bacteria > Pseudomonadota > Gammaproteobacteria > Xanthomonadales > Rhodanobacteraceae > Dokdonella_A > Dokdonella_A fugitiva. Next base: position 619 of record NZ_SLWQ01000003.1, read on the forward strand.
AAGGGCCAGGTGCTCAGTTCAACTGTGGCCTCGAATGAGGCGTCCGCCTTGCTTCCTGTGGGAAGGCCGGGCGGAGGGATGGCAAGAGACGACAACGCGATGTGCTGGGATGAGTACCTCCTGTGATGCAGTGTGGAAAAGGTGTCGGCAGGCCGTGTGAGGACGGGCGACCAGCAATGAGTGCCTGGAACGGCGGATGTGTGTTGCGACGATAGCGGGACGAATCACGCCGAGGATGAGGAAGGCTCTGCCTATGGGTAGGGCGGCACACAGAGCGAGCCTGGGTGTGCCTGGGCGGTTCCGCCCGGTGAGGCCGGGTCGGCGCTTGCAGGAACCTGCGCCAGGGTTCCGGTGTTCATACCCACCCGGCAGGTCGTTGCAGGGCCAGTGTGCCGGGGCATCGTCATGTGCGCAGCCATCAATGCGATGCTGCGCCAATCCGCATTGTTGCTGCAGTTCGCCGGGCCGTCACTGCGGCGGGCAGTGACGGCTCCATCTGTCTCACGCCGAGCCCAGCGACCCCAGCCTTGCAGCAGCAGGCGTGTTTCCCGGGGCTGTTGGCAGCATTCCGCTGTCAGCCATGCCCCCGATGATCTGCCCGATGGGCAGCGATGGCGTCTTCAGCATGCGCCGGATCTGCTCCAGATGCCGTTGCGCGACCTCACGCGATGCAGGTTTTGCGGCTTGGCTGCTGGACGATGGAGAAGGGGCAGGCGGCGAGCCATGCGGGCTGTTGCTGACGGCCTGCACGGGTGTCTGCTGCGGGGCGGATTTGCGTGCCGCCCAGAGCTTGAAGACGCCTTCCACGGCCTTCTTGATCAATCCGTAGAGGTAGGCGATGGCGTTGCACACGCCACCTGATTCACAGCGCACGTCCCACTCGGCCAGCACTGCCAGGCGCTGTTCCGGAGGCAAGCCCTTGAGACGCGCGGTGAGAACCCGTTGCTGATCCTGCGGCAGTTGTTGGAAGCGGATGGGCACATCCGACCGCGATGCCTGCACTTCGGTTGGTGACCGGTACGTATGTACTTCTTTAAATACTTCTTTTTGTACAGTACATACTGCTGTCGCAGATGCCGGGACGGGTTTCGGAATGTCGCCGCTGGCTTCGGGCACGCGGGTGTCGCGCAGAGTTGAGCCACCAGGACTGCCCGGATCATGGTCGTCGCCACGGTGCTGCAAGCGCCTGATCCGCTCTTTCATCGTGGCGGGCAGCTTTTCCAACCGGTCCGGATGACGCATGGCTTCGTCGAGAATGGACTGTGCCAGTTGGCGAATCGTCGCACTGGCATGGCCGAGCGCCCGTTCCAGCAGGGGTAGGTAGTCCTTGTCCTCCAGGCAGGCCTCGTCGAACGCGAGGGGCTGATTCCGCACCACGTAGCGACTGGCCATTGAGAAGCCAGTCATCGGATTGCGGCGGTACTCGACCAGCGCAATCCACGCGGACAGCCGCAGGCACAGCACGGCCCTGGACACGGTTTCAAGGGCCGCCCGCTTGCTGCCAGGTGCGCTGGGCAGGTACTTGCGCAGCTCGTCGTAGCTGAGGATCACGGTGCCATCGCTGCTGGCCAGCGCACGGAAAGTCAGCCAGGCATTGCGCTCCAGCGGCGTCAGCCGCTCATCGAGCAACAGGGCTTTCGGGGTGATGATGTCTGAAGCTGGGTGTGACATGGCGAGGCTCCCATCGGTATCGGCCAACTGGGCCAAAGGAGCCTTCATCTCACCCCGGCATCACCGCTGCCGCAGCCATCAATCCGAACTGCGCGCCTCCCGTTTTTTCGAGCTGAGCAGGGCACAACATCCTTGGTCTTCCGGATCAGGAGGTGGGAAAATGAGACCGTTGCAGCGCATTGAACGTTGGCGGACGTCGATGGTCGGGTTCACTGCCTCTGATCAGGTTGACCGCTGACACATCGCATCGGTAACAGGAGCGCGGGAAGCGTCCATGGATGGCCATCCGCCGCTACCAAGGGACACGCTTGGCTTTTGGGTCCAAGAATAGGTCCAAGCGCATTGCGGGACCGTCATGACTGCCTTGAAAATCAACGATATGCGGCAGAAATTCCGCTTCTGCATCGGCAAGTGACGCCGACGCTCAGTCGATCCCGAACGACTGCAGTTCCACCGGCGTCGAGATCACGACGAAACGCAGCGCGTCGGGATCGAGGCGGAATTCGCCGACCAGCGCGCTCGCGCTGCCCGTGTACACGTAGCTGAAATCCGCCGCGTCGAAACCGCTCTGGCTCGCGTAGCGGATCAGCGTGTAGGTCGCGCCCGCGCTCGGCGGCGTCGCACCGTCGCTGAAGTCGAAGGCGAAGCTGCCGGTGCCTTGGCGCGTGAGCGCGCCCGAGAGGATGAGCTGGTCCGACGCCGCGTCGTTCGCGCCGAGGCGCATCGCGACCCTCCCGCCGGCCTGCCACGTGAGTCCGATCGCGTCGAGCACGCCGACCGCGGATGCGCCGCCCGGGGCCAGCGTCCCACCCGCAGCGAGCGTGAGATCGTCGGCGATGCTGCCGGTACCTGCGCCGACGCCACTGCCCGAGATGGTGACGCCGGCTCCGCTGATTGCGCCATCGTCGCGCAGCGAGCCGGCGGGCACGACGATCGTGCCGGCGCACGCCGTGCCCGCCGCGGCGGCGAGCAACAGCAGGGCGGTCGCACGAAGCGCATGCACGGACCTGCCCGATGGTTGCCTGGTCATGGATGTCTCCGCCCGTGTGCGCGCCATTCAGTTCATCGCGGAGAAGCAGAACGAGTTCGGGAACGTCGTGTTCAGGAGGGCATTGGAGGTATAGCCGAACTGCGCGGTGAAGTTGCCGGCAGCGCGACCGGTCACGATCGGCGTGACCACGTAGCGTTGGCCGTCACCCGCGTAGACCTCCGGATTCAGTGGCGTGACGATCACGGTCGGTGCGCTCGCGAACGCAGGCGAGAACGTCACCGTGTAGGTGACATTGGTCGGTGACGGTATCACCGCCGCGCAGTCGCCCGCGCAGGCAGCCGTCCAGTTCGCCGACCCGGCCGAGGCGACCGAGCCGTTCGCATTGACGCAGCCGTGTGCGATGCGCGTGACGCCCGCCGCTGCGCCCATAGGCCCCATGGGTCCGGTCGGCCCCACCGGACCGGTCGGGCCGGCGGGACCCGTCGGGCCCTCCATCCCTTGCGGACCGGTCAAGCCGACGGGCCCCGTCGGGCCCGCTATCCCTTGCGGCCCGACCGGGCCTGTGGGGCCGATTGCACCGGCCGGGCCCGTGGGTCCCGCTGCACCTGCCGGTCCCGTCGGACCCGCGGCGCCCGCCGGACCGGTCGCGCCGTCTGCGCCCGCCGGACCGGCAGGGCCGGTCGCACCCGTCGCACCGGCAGGACCCGTGGGGCCCGCAGGTCCGGTCGGTCCGGTCGGTCCGACGAGGCTCGTGCAACGCGTGAGCTGGCCATCGGCCGCATAGCAGACGCCGTCCGAGCCTTGCGTCGTCGACGGCAGGCCCGGCACATAGACCCGGCCGTCACCTTCGACGCGGAAGCGCTCGGCGGAAGTCGCGGGATCCTTGACCGATACGGCTCCGCCCGGCGACGGCGTGAGTTCGATGTCCTGTGCCTGCGCGACGCCGCCCGAGAGCAGCAACGTGATGGCCAAAGGCAAAGGCTTGCAGCGCAGGATCTCGCTCGTCATGTCGGAACTCGCAGAAGGAAGGATGATCGGTCGCATGCGCTCGACATCCCGCGCCGCGGCATCGTTGCCCGCAACGCGCTCGTGTCTTGCGGGAAGGCGTGCGTGGCGCTCGAATGCACGCGACGCCGACATGAAGCCCCTTGGTGCGTCGCCCGGATGCGATGCCGCGCGGTTCCTTCGCCGCGCAAGCGTAGGACACGCGCCTGCCCTGCACAACCCGCCGGCGCGACATTTTCACCGAAACCACGAGCGAAAAAGGAAAGATGTAAACAGATGCAAAGCAACGCCGGCGCGCATCGCGCATGGCATCGCCGTCCGCGCTCTGGACATCCGCCGCCGCGGCGTCCATTGAGAACGCCGGCGGCCGACCCAACCACGAGCGCACATCCACGGAGACCGAGCATGATCGACCTGCACTACTGGCCCACGCCGAACGGCCACAAGATCACGATGTTCCTCGAGGAAAGCGGGCTCGACTACACGATCAAGCCGGTCGACATCGGCAAGGGCGAGCAATTTCGGCCGGAGTTCCTCGCGATCGCGCCGAACAACCGCATGCCCGCGATCATCGACCACGCGCCGGCCGACGGCGGCGCGCCACTCAGCCTGTTCGAATCGGGCGCGATCCTGCTCTACCTCGCCGACAAGACCGGTCGCTTCATCCCGACCGACCTGCGCGGACGGCAGACCGTGCTGCAGTGGCTGTTCTGGCAGATGGCCGGGCTTGGCCCGATGACCGGCCAGTACGGGCATTTCCGCGTCTACGCACCGGAGCCGATCCCGTATGCGATCGAGCGCTACACCAAGGAAGCGCATCGCCTGCTCGGCGTGCTCGAACGCCGCCTCGCCGGCCGCGCGTTCATCGCGGGCGACGACTACACGATCGCCGACATGGCCTGCCACCCATGGATCAGCCCCTACGGCAAGGCGCCGATCGATCTCGACGCGTACCCGGAAATCCGCCGCTGGCATGCCGTGATCGCGGCGCGGCCGGCGACGCAGCGCGCGTATGCGCGTGGCGTCGAGGTGAACCCGCCGAGCGATCGCCCGCTCAGCGATGAAGAGCGGCGCGTGCTGTTCGGCCAGCAGCCGCGCTGAGTCCCATCACGCGCCGTGAGGCGCGCGCCCGGCGGCGTGCCCTCTGCACGGCGCGCGCTTTGCGCTAGTCTGGCGCCCAGGGGAGGGCTGACGATGCGCTTGACCGAATTGTCGGTGCTCGTGGTCGAGGATCACGGCTTCCAGCGCCGCGTCGCGATGCGCCTGCTCGAGGAACTCGGGTTGCGCCGCGTCGAGGCGGCCGCCGACGGTCGCGCCGCACTCGCCGCGCTGCGGGCGGCGCCCGCCGACGTCGTGCTGGTCGATCTCGACCTGCCGGAGATGGACGGCATCGAATTCATCGGCCATCTCGCCGCGCAGAAGCGCAGCGGGGCGATCGCGCTCACGAGCGCGCTCGATCCCGCCCTGCTCAACACCGTGCAAGGCATGGCGCGCGCGTACGGCCTGCGCGTGCTCGGCGTCGTCGAGAAGCCGCTGACCACGCTCAAGCTCGCCGACGTGCTCGGCCGCTTCCACCTCGAGGAAGAATCCCCCGCCGCGGAACCCGACGTCGAAATCGGGCCCGATGCCTTGCGCCGAGCGCTCGCCGCGGGCGAGTTCGAAGCCTGGTTCCAGCCCAAGGTCGCGATCAGCACGGGCAACGTCGTCGGCGTCGAGGCGCTCGCGCGCTGGCCGCACGAGGGCCGCATGATCGGGCCTGCGCGCTTCATTCCGCTGCTCGAGCGCGAAGGCATGATCGGCGCGCTCACCGAGCGCATGCTCGAGCAGAGCTGTCGCTGGCGCAGGCGCTGGGCCGACGACGGGCTCGAACTCGGCCTGTCGGTCAACGTGTCGATGCTCAACCTCGCCGACGTCGCCACCGCCGACCGCTACCAGCAGATCGTCGCCGATCACGGCGCGCGCCCGCGCGACATCGTCATCGAGGTCACCGAAAGCTCGGTCATGAGCGACGCCGCGCACGTGCTCAACGTGCTCGCGCGCCTGCGCCTCAAGGGCTTCGGCCTCGCCATCGACGACTTCGGCACCGGCTACTCGTCGCTCTCGCAGCTGTCGCAGATCCCTTTCACCGAGCTGAAGATCGACCGCGGCTTCGTCAGCGGCGCGCCGGCGCAGCCGCGCAAGCGCGCGGTGGTCGAAGCGAGCCTCGACCTCGCGCGCAAGCTCCATCTCACGGTCGTCGCCGAAGGCGTCGAGACGGTCGAGGAATGGCAGATGCTCGCCGAACTCGGCTGCCAGCAGGCGCAGGGTTTCCTCGTCAGCGCCGCCGTTCCCGGCCACGCGCTGCCCGGCGCGATCCGCGACTGGCACCAGCCCGAGGCGGCGCCGGCGCAATGATCCCGCTGTACCGCCGCGTCCGCATCCGCGTGCAACTGCAGGCGCTGTTCGGCCTGTTGCTGCTGACCGGGTTCACCGTGCTGGTGCTCGACGAGATCAACCAGCGCTCGGACGTCGCGACGTTCCAGCGCGTGCAGCAGCAATCGCTCGCCGGCCTGCGCCTGGCGAAATCGATCTCCGACGCCTACGGCCTCGACATCGTCAGCGCGGTGTTCCGCGTGCGCAACAACCTCATGGGTTGGGAGCAGGGCGTCGAAGTCGTCGAAGGCGCGCGGCGCGCGATCGATCGCGACTGGAAGGAACTCGTCGCGTCCGAGCTGCCGCCGGAGCAGCGCGCCGTCGTCGACGAGGTCGCGCGTGCGCGCGTGAGCGCCGACCGCGCCGCGCGGAAGCTGCTCGACATCTTCCACGCCGCGGACATCGGCGCGCTCGGCCGCTTCGCCGACACCGAGCTCTACCCGGCGATGGACCCGGTCGCCTCGCGCCTGAAGTTCCTCGCCGACCTCAAGATGTTCGATACCGAGCGCATGATCGGCGCGCACCTCGACACCGCGCGACGCGTCGGCCGCTGGCGCGTGGTCCTCAGCCTGATCACGCTCTTCATCGTGCTCGTCGCCGGGCGCAGCATGCTGCGCAACATCTACAAGGGCGTGGAGAGCCTCAAGCATCTCGCCCGCCACGCGCGCGAGCGCGACTTCGAGCCGGGTGGCCACGTGCCCGAGGGCGAACTCGGCGAAGTGCACGAGGCCCTTTCGACGATGCGCCAGGACCTGCTCCGCTACGAAGGCGAGCTGCGCGAGAGCGAAGCGCGCGCGCTCGCGGCGAGCCGCGCGAAGTCGTCGTTCCTGGCTTCGATGAGCCACGAGATCCGCACGCCGATGGTCGGCGTCGCGAGCATGCTCGAACTCCTCGCGCGCACCGACCTCGATGCCGACCAGCGCCAGCAGGTGGAGATCGTGCAGGGCTCCGCGCAGAGCCTGTCGCAGATCATCGGCGACATCCTCGACTTCTCGAAGATCGAGGCCGGCCGCCTCGAGTTGCTGCCGGTGGCGGTGGACCTGCGCGAACTCGTGCGCGCATCGACCGGCAACTTCCTCGCCACCGCGTCGGCGAAGGGATTGCGCCTCGACTGCACGATCGACGAGCGGCTCGCGCCGGCGCACCTCGCCGATCCGTTGCGCCTGCGGCAGATCCTCAGCAACTTCCTATCCAATGCGCTGAAGTTTACCGAGCGCGGCAGCGTCGTCGTTGCGCTCGACCGGCTCGCCGCGGCGGACCAGCGCGAACTCGTCGCGCTGCGCGTGCGCGACACCGGCATCGGCATCGGCGCGGAGGACCAGGCACGCCTGTTCCAGCCGTTCGTGCAGGCCCGCGACGGCAGCGCGCAACGCGCCGACGGCAGCGGCCTCGGTCTCTCGATCTGCCGCCGCCTGGCCGAGCTCATGGGCGGGGAGATCACGGTCGAGAGCCGCCTCGGCGTCGGCACGACGATGAGCCTGGTCGTGCAGCTTCCGCTCGCCGATCCCGCGCTCGTCGCGTCGTCGTCGTCGCCGGCGAGCACGCCCGCGCGCACCGCGCCGAGCGTCGACGAGGCCGAGCGCAGCGGGCGCCTGATCCTGCTCGTCGACGACCATCCGACCAACCGCGCGGTGATCTCGCGCCAGTTGCGCCAGCTCGGCTACGCCTGCGACGTCGCCGCGGACGGCGAGGCCGCGCTCCAGCGCTGGCGCAGCGCGCGCTACGCGCTGCTGCTGACCGACCTGCACATGCCGCGTCGGGACGGCTACTCGCTCGCCGAAGCCGTGCGTGCCGACGAACGCGCAGGCTCGCGCCCGCGCCGTCCGATCATCGCGATGAGCGCGAACGTGAGCACCGAGGAAGTCGAGCGCAGCCGCGCGGCGGGCATCGATGATTTCATCGCCAAGCCCGCGCCGCTGCAGCTGATCGCGGATGCATTGCAGCGTTACCTGCCGTTCGACCACGCGCCGTCGGGCACGGCCGCACCGCCGATCGCGGTCGACGCCGAACTGCTGCGCGATTACGTCGACAGCACGCGACACGACCTCGCGGCACTCGCCGCAGCCGTCGACGCGCGGGACGCGGACGCGATCGCGCGCGAGGCGCACCGCATCAAGGGCGCCAGCGGGTTGGTCGGCGCCGATGCCATGGCCACGTGCGCGGCGCGCATCGAGGACGCCGCGCATGCCCTGCCGCTGCGTCCGCTCGCGGACGACCTCGCCGAACTCGGCCGCCTGCTCGAGGCATTCGTCGTCGCGCGCGGCATCGGCACGGACCCGGCGCCCGCAGCGTGACGTTCCCGGGTTGGCGCTGCGGGCGTGCTGCGGTCTAATGCGGCGATACCGCGGAGTCCCCACATGTATCGCCTGCTGCTGCCGGCCCTCCTGGCCCTGAGTCCCCTCGTGCATGCCGAACGCCTGACCATCGACCGCATCTACGGCGACCCCGACCTCAATGGGCCAAGCCCGCGTTCACTGAAGATCGCGCCCGACGGCACGCGCGTGGGTTTCCTGCGCGGTCGCGAAGACGACCAGAACCAGCTCGACCTGTGGCAGTACGACATCGCCAGCGGAACGATGCAGCGCCTGGTCGACTCCGCCGCGCTCGGCGAGCACAGGGAACTGTCGGATGCCGAAAAGGCGCGCCGCGAACGCGAGCGCATCGCGCAGCTCAAGGGCATCGTCTCGTACCGCTGGTCGCCCGACAGCCGCAAGCTGCTGTTCAGCGTGGACGAACGGTTGTGGCTGTACGACCTCGACGGCAAGCCCGGCGCGCAGCTGCGTGCGCTCACGCCCAAGGGCTTCGAGGTCAACGACGCGAAGGTTTCACCGCGCGGCGGATACGTCTCGTTCGTGAGCCGGCAGAACCTCTACGTGATCGACCTCGAGCGCAATCTCAACTACCAGCTCACCCGCGACGGTGCGGCCACCGTGCACAACGGCGAAGCGGAGTTCGTCGCGCAGGAAGAGATGGATCGCGCCACCGGCTACTGGTGGGCACCCGACGACAACGCGATCGCGTTCGAGCGTTACGACGAAGCGAAAGTCGACGAGGTCGAGCGCACCGAGGTGTATGCCGAGCGCAGCACGACCGTGCGCCAGCGCTATCCGGCGGCGGGCCGGCCGAACGTCTCGGTGCGCCTCGGCGTCGTCGCGCCGCGCGGCGGCAGGACGCACTGGGTGGACCTCGGCAAGGACGCCGACATCTACCTCGCGCGCGTCGACTGGCTGCCGGACGGCAAGCGCCTCGCGTTCCAGCGCGAGAGTCGCAACCAGCGCGCGCTCGACCTCGTCGTCACCGACCTCGCGACGCAGCGCCAGACGATCGTGCTCAGCGAGACGAGCCCGACCTGGATCAACCTGCACGACGACCTGCGTTGGCTGAAGAACGAGGACGCGTTCGTCTGGGCATCCGAACGCGACGGCCACAAGCACCTGTACGTGTACGGCCTCGACGGCCGGCTGCGCCGCGCGCTCACGCGCGGCAACTGGGACGTCGACAAGCTGCTCGCGGTCGACGAGAAAGGCGGCACCGTCTATTTCGCGGCGAACCGCGACGATCCGCTGCAGGCGCAGGTTTATGCGACCCGGCTCGACGGCAGCGAGGCCGACCGTGCGCGGCGCATCAGCGAAGGCGACGGCTGGCACGAGGCGGTGTTCGGCGACAATGCGGCGGCCTGGATCGACACCTATTCGGATCCGCACACGCCGCCGCAGGTTTCGTTGCGCAAGCCCGACGGCAGCCGCATCGCGTGGATCGAGCAGAACGAACTCCAGCCCGGCCATCCGTACTGGCCGTACCGCGACAGCCTCGTCGAGCCGGCGTTCGGCCATCTCGCGAGCGAGGACGGGCAGGACCTCCACTATCGCGTGTACAAGCCGCTCGGCTACGAGGAAGGCAAGCGCTATCCGGTATTCATGACCTACTACGGCGGGCCTGGCCGGCAATACGTCAATCGCGCCTGGGGCGCGCATTTCGAGCAGTACATGGCGCAGCACGGCTACGTCGTGTTCGCGCTCGACAACCGCGGCACGCCGCGGCGCGGACGGCGCTTCTCCGACGCGATCTTCCGCCAGCTCGGCAAGGCGGAGGTCGCCGACCAGCTCGCTGGCGTCGCCTGGCTCAAGTCGCAACCCTACGTCGATGCGCAACGCATCGGCATTTTCGGCTGGAGCTACGGCGGCTACCAGACGCTCATGCTGCTCGCCAAGGCCGGCGACGCGTTTGCCGCAGGCGTCGCGGTCGCGCCGGTAACCGACTGGTCGCTGTACGACACGCACTACACCGAGCGCTACCTCGACACGCCGCAGGCGAACGCCGCCGGATACGAAGCATCCAACGTGCTGCACTGGCTCGACGGCATCCAGCCCGACAAGCTGCTGCTCGTGCACGGCATGGCCGACGACAACGTGCTGTTCACGAATTCGACCAAGCTCATGGCCGCCCTGCAGCAGCGCGGCGTGCCCTTCCGCCTGATGACTTACCCGGGAGCGAAGCACGGCCTCTCCACGCCGGCGTTGAAGAAGCACGTCTACGCGATGATCGCGGCGTACTTCGACGAGAAACTGATGCGCGCGCCGAGCACGGCCGCAACGCCGGCCGCCAAGGGGAATGCCGCGCGCTGAGGGCGGGCACTTAGACTCCGCCTGCTTCGCGGGCTGCGCTCGGCGCGGATGGATTGCCGGTATGCCGGCCGCCGAAGACGGTTGCTCCCACACAAGTGCGGCACATGTCAGGGCGCGACCGTCGCCCCCGGTGCATCGCGACGCTGCGGCCGCCCACAGGGTGGGCTCCTGCAGGAACCGCGCCTTCCACGGGCAGCGCTGTCGGACGCAGTGCTGCCACCGAAGCGCACGGCAGGATCAATGCACCCAGCGCCCACCCCGCCGGCGCGGCGGCAGCGCGCCGCCTTCGCCCGGCGTTTCGTCGGCGGCGAGTGGATGCGAACGCCAGTACTCGGCCACCGCACCGACCGCATTCGGAATCTGCGCGAGGCACTCGTCGTAGTCCTCGTCGCCGAGCGGTGCGAAATCCGCATCGCTCTCGAACACGCCGTCGTCGATCGCGAGCGCGATGATCGGCGACAGCAGTTCCATCAATTCGGAATCCTGGCCGAGGCGCCCTTCCCACGACGGCGCGCGCAGGTCGATGCCGCGCGAGAAGCCCTCGCACCAGCCACGCGCGGTGAACGCGGGCGGCCCGTCCTCGACTTCGAGCTCGCCGAGGATCGGTTCGTAACTGCCGGTCTCGAGTTCGGGCGTGATCGCATCGTTGAGCCGCGCCAGTAGCGTGAGTACGCGCTCGCCCTCGTCCGCATCGGCGAACGGTTCATGCAGGATCTCCGGCAGCCATTCCTCCGGCTTGGCCGGCACCGGCCCGATCGCGAGCGCGGTGAGGAAACCGTGCACGCCATCGAGCAGCATGTCCTCGTCGCCCGCGTGCGCACGCAGGAAGCGGTCGAGTTCCTCGAGTTCGTTGTCGCTCGGCGACACCATCCAGTCAGCAGTCATCTTCGAGTTCCAGGACGACGGGTGTATGGTCGGACGCACGTTCCCAGGTGCGGAGTTCGCGCTCGATCCAGGCGCGGCGACAGCGCGCGCGCAAGGCGTCGGACACGAGCACGAGGTCGATGCGCAAGCCGAGGTTGCGCCGGAACGCGCCTTGCCGGTAGTCCCACCAGCTGTAGTGTCCGCCGTCCTCGTTGAACAGACGGAAACTGTCGACCAGGCCGATGTCGAGCAGGCGACGCAGCGCGTCGCGCTCGGGCGTCGAACAGAGGACCTGCTCGTGCCAGGCGGCCGGATCGTGGACGTCGCGATCGTCGGGCGCGATGTTGAAGTCACCCATCACCACCAGGCGCGGATGGCGGCGGATCTCCTCGGCGAGGAACGCGCCGACCTTGGCCAGCCAGTCGAGCTTGTAGGCGTACTTCTCGCTGCCGACCGACTGGCCGTTGACGACGTAGAGGTTGACGATGCGCAGCGCCTGTGCGGAGCCGGGTTCGCCGACCGTCGCGCTGAGGACGCGCCGTTGCGGATCGTCGAAGCCGGCAATGCCGTGCTCCACCTCGCCGATCGGCGCGCGCGCGAGGATCGCGACGCCGTTGTAGGTCTTCTGCCCCGAATAGACGCTGCGATAACCGGCCCCCTCGAGCGCGGCGACCGGGAACTTCGCGTCCTCGAGCTTCGTTTCCTGCAGCGCGACGATGTCCGGCCGGGCCTCCGCGCACCATCGCTCGAGGTGCGGCAGGCGCACGTTGAGCGAATTGACGTTCCAGCTCGCGATCTTCATCCGTTCATCTTAGCGCATGGCCTCGGCATGCCGGCCGCGCTCAGGCCGCGAGACCGTAACTGCGCAGCAGCGCGTCCGGCTGCGGTTCGCGACCGCGGAACTCGATGAACGACTCCAGCGCGGGGCGCGAGCCGCCGACCGCGAGGATCGACCTGCGGTACGCCTCGCCGGTCGCGCGATCGAACACGCCCGCTTCCTCGAAGCGCGCGAATGCGTCCGCGGACAGCACCTCGGCCCACAGGTAACTGTAGTAGCCCGCTGCATAGCCGCCGGCGAAGATGTGCGTGAACGCATGCGGGAAGCGCTGCCATGCCGGTGGCCGGATCACCGCGACCTCGTCGCGCACCTCGTCGAGGATCTCGAGCGCGCGCGCGCCACGCGCGGGATCGAATTCGCGGTGGACGCGGAAGTCGAACAGGCCGAACTCGAGCTGGCGCACGAGGAACAGGCCCGCGTGGAAATGCCGCGCGGCCTGCATGCGTTCGAACAGCGCGTCGGACAGCTTCTCGCCGGTGCGCCAGTGGCGCGCGAACAAGTCGAGCGCCTCGCGGCGCCAACCGAAGTTCTCCATGAACTGGCTCGGCAGCTCCACCGCATCCCATTCGACGCCGTTGATGCCGCCGACGCCCGGCACGCCGACTTCGGTGAGCAGGTGATGCAGGCCATGGCCGAACTCGTGGAACAGGGTGAGGACGTCGTCGTGGGTGAGCAGGGATGGCGTCGTCGCCGCGGGCGGCGCGAAATTGCAGGTCAGGAACGCGACCGGCAGCTGCAACGCGCCCTCGCGGTCGAAGCGGTTCGCGCACACGTCCATCCAGGCGCCCCCGCGCTTGCCGCTGCGCGCATACAGGTCGAAGTACGCGCCGGCGAACACGCGCCCGTCGGCATCGACGAGATCGTAGTAGCGCACGTCCGGATGCCAGGTGTCGACGCCGTCGCGGCGGCGCAGCGACACGCCGAACACGCGCTCGGTGATCGCGAACAGGCCCTCGATGACGGGGTCCAGCGCGAAGTACGGCTTGAGTTCTTCTTCGTTGAGCGAATACTTCTTCTCGCGCAGCTTCTCGGCCGCGTAACCGACGTCCCAGGGCTCGAGCGGGGCGATGCCGAGTTCGTCCGCGGCGAACGCGCGCAATTCCTCCAGTTCGCGTTGCGCGACCGGCTTCGCTCGCGCGGCGAGGTCGTGCAGGAACGCGAGCACCGCATCCGGCGACGGTGCCATCTTCGTCGCGAGTGATTCCTCCGCGGCGTCGCGGAAGCCGAGCAGCTGGGCCGCCTCGTGGCGCAAGGCGAGGATGCGCTCGATGCGCGCGGAATTGTCGAACTCGCCCGCATTCGGGCCCTGGTCGGACGCTCGCGTCTGGTAGGCGCGGTAGACGCGCTCGCGCAGGCCGCGGTCGTCGGCGTAGGCGAGCACCGCCTGCACGCTCGGCTGCTTGAGCGTGACGAGCCAGCCGTCCTGCGACTTCTCCTCGGCGTAGGCGCGCAGCACCGCGCGGCCCGATTCGGGGATGCCGGCGAGCGCGCGCTCGTCGTTGATCGTCTCGCTCCACGCATCGGTCGCGTCGAGCACGGCTTCCTCGAACTCGGTCGCGAGCCTGGCCAGCTCGCTGGCGATCTCGCGGAAGCGCGAACGCGCGGGCTCCTCGAGCGCGACGCCGGACAGGCGAAAATCGCGCAGCTCGTGCTCGATCAGCGTACGCGCCGCGCGTGGCAGGCGCGCGCTGTCCTCGCGCCGCGCGACGGCGTCGACCGCCGCGTACAACGCGCGGTTCTGGCCGAGTTCGCTCGCGTGTTCGACGATCCTTTCCTGTGCGGCCGCATACGCCTTGCGCAGTTCGTCCGAGTCGGCGACCGCGTGCAGGTGCGACACCGGGGCCCATGCTCGGTTGAGGCGGTCCTCGAGTTCCTCGCCGAGCAGCAGCACGCCGGCAAAATCACGCGGCGCGTCGCTGGCGAGCAGGGCGTCGATGCGCGCGCGGTAGTCGGCGAGGATCGCGTCGATCGCGGGTTCGACATGTTCCGGACGGATCGCCGAAAACGCCGGCAGGCCGGACCCGGCGAGCAGCGGATTGGGGTGGGTCATGGGGGTTGCAGTCGTGGTGTGCGGCCCGACAACGTGGCGCGTCGGGCCGCGGAAATCAAGCGTCCGTGCGCGACAGGCCGATGCTAGGCTTGCGGCTTTTCCGCGGGCCTTCGCCATGAACATCCGGCCGTACCAGGGCATCCTTCCGCGCCTCGGCGCGAACGTCTACGTCGATCCCGGCGCACACCTGATCGGCGACGTCGACGTCGGCGACGACGCGTCGCTCTGGCCCGGTGTCGTCGCGCGCGGCGACGTGCACCACATCCGCATCGGCGCGCGCACGAACGTGCAGGACGGTTCGATCCTGCACGTGACGCATGCAGGCGAATACACCGACGACGGCTTCCCGCTCGTCATCGGCAACGACGTCACGATCGGCCATGCCGCGGTCGTGCATGCCTGCACGATCCACGATGCCTGCCTCATCGGCATGCACGCGACCGTGCTCGACGGCGCCATCGTGCATCGCCACAGCATGATCGGCGCCGGCGCGCTCGTCGCGCCGGGCAAGGTCGTCGGCGAGGGCGAGCTCTGGGTCGGCAACCCCGCGCGCTGCGTGCGCAAGCTGTCCACGCAGGAGATCGAGCGCCTGTACTACTCGGCGCAGCACTACGTGCAGCTCAAGGACCGCTACCTCGCCGCGGGCGCCTGAGCCCGCACGGGCGCAACACCGAGCGCCCGCCCGCCATCGCCTCAGCCACCGTCGGCCTCGGCCAGGCTCCAGCACATCGCCAGCAGCGACATGCCGGCGAGCGCGGCCAGCACGGCGAGTGCCGACGGCGACATGTCGCCGCCGATCCATCCGCGCCAGCCGAGCTGGAGCCCCGGGTTGGACGACAGGGTCGACGCGCACGCCGCGACGCCGACCGCGATGCCGCTCCACAACGGCCACGCGCGGTGCCGCGGCCGCGCGGGCAGGCGCTTCATCACGCGATCGCAGAAACCGTCGTCGGCCACCGCGCCTTCGAACTGCCGCTGCAGCAGCGCCTCGACCGCGTCGTCTTCACGGGAATGGGTCATGCCGGATCCTCCTGCGCGGCGCCGGCGCGCCACGCCGACAACCACGATTTCAGTTTCGCCTTGCCGCGCGTGGCGTGGGTCTTCACCGTGCCGAGCGGCATCGCCAGCACGAAGGCGGCCTCTTCGTGGCTGAGGCCGAGTTGCACGCAATGCAGCAGCACGGCCTGCTCGCCATCGGACAGGCGGCGCAACGCGAGCTCGAAGTCGAGTTGCAGGTCGACCGGCTGGGCCGGCGCGGTGGGCGGTTCGACCTCGTCGGCGTCGTCCGCCGGCGCCGGGTTCCTGCGCTGCGCCTGCAGGAAGCATGTCCATGCGATGCGATACAGCCACGTGCGGAACGACGCTTCGCCGCGGAACTGGTCGAGCTTGCGCCAGGCGAGCAGGAACACCTCCTGGGCGATATCGTCGGCCGCGGTTTCGTCGCCGCGCAGCAGGCGACGCAATTGCGCGCGCACCATGCCCTGGTGCCTGCGCACCAGCTGCTCGAACGCGCGTCGGTCATCGTCGAGCAGGACCCGCGTCACCAGGGCCCGATCGACGCGCGCCTCGGCGGCGCTGTCAGCCACGCGCGCGCTCGCGCCGGTTGAACCACCAGCTCGCGAGATAGCCCAGGCCCGTCATCAGCGGCAACAGGCCGAGGCCCCACAGCTCGCGGACGTGCGTGCCGTTGCCGTCGAACTGGCCCGGCAAGGCGAGGAACATCGCCATCAGGCCGAGGCCGCCGCCGATGAGCACGAGCGCGCGGCGCCGTTCCACGTCGCCCGGCTGCGATTCCACCAGCAGTTGGGGTGGCAGCTCCACGCCCTTGTCGGCCAGTTGCAGCAAGGTGCGGTAGCGCGCCTGGGTCTGCCGATCGCGGTAGCGGAGCGTGATCAGCACGATCAGCACGGGTGCCGCGAGTACGACGAGGGGGATGACGATGAATTCCATGGTCTTGCTCCGAAGTGGTTGGCATGGGCACGGGATGGCGGCGCAGCGGGCACGCCGTCAGGGCGCGGCGTCCTGCGCGGCGAGCAGGTCGGCGATGCGTTCGGCGAACAGCCATGCCTGTCCCGGCCCCTGGTTGCTGGTCAGTACGACGTCGGCCTGGCGTTCCCAGACCATTGCGAGGTTCGCGTCCGTGCCCTCGATGCCGCCGGCGTGCCCACGCACGTGGCGGCCGTGCGAAACGCGATCGCCGAAGCCCGCCGCGTAGGCGCCCGGTCCGGCCGGCACCTCGTCCTCGAACATCTTCGCCAGCGTCGCCGGCCGGACCAGCCGGCCTTCGCGCAACGCCTTGGCGAAGCGCAGCAGGTCGGCGTTGTTGGAGTAACCGCCGCCTGCCGGACCGCCCTTGAACGGAATCCTCATCCAGTCCGCCTTCCATTCGCCGGAGAACACGCCGTCACGGAAATACCCGACCGCCAGTTTCGGAACGACTTCGTCGAGCTCGTCGAAGCCGCTGGCGTGCATCCCGGCCGGGGCGAAGACGTGGCGCTCGATGTAGTCGAAGTAATTCTCGCGCGAGACGTTCTCGATGATGCGGCCGAGCAGGACGTAGCCGGCGTTGCTGTAGTTCCAGTCCCTGCCCGGCTCGCCCACCCTGGGCTGGCGCGCGATGAGATCGAGGTAGTCGGTCGTGTCGAGGAAGGATTCGCGCTGGCGGAAGAATTCGGGCACGAGGAAGTCGCCGAGGCCGGCGGTGTGGTGCAGCAACTGCCATACGGTGATCTTCTTCGCCGCCTCGCGGTCGGGATACTCGGGCACCCGCTGCGCGAGCGTGTCGTCCCACGCCAGCTTGCCGGCCTCGACGAGCTGGGCGATGGCGACGGCGGTGAACATCTTGTCCATCGAGCCGATGTGGAATTTCGTCCCGTGGTCGACCGGCACGCCGAAGCGCCGTTCGGCGAGGCCGCGGCATTCGTCGACCACGGTTTCGCCGCCGTCGACGACGGTCACGCAACCGGAGAAATCGCTGGCACGCACGAGCCGGTCGAGCGTGGCGCGGACCAGTCGCGCGAGGTCCTTGCGGGACACCGCAGCCTTCGGCCAACCGGCGTACAGCGCGGGGTCGTCCACCGGCACGATCTCCGCGTGCGCGAAGCGGCCGGGCCGCGCCGCATCGCTACCAAGCACGATGGCCGCCAGGCGACCGCTGCGGCGCGCCTTCACGGTCAGGACGAGCATGCCCTGCTGTTCGTGCGCGTCGCTCAGGTCGACGCCGCCGCTGTCGCGTGTCGCCGCGACCAGGCCGGCCGTGAAACCTGCCCGCTCGGCTGCATCCATGTCCGGCGACAGGATCGTCGGCGCCCAGCCGCGGATCTGCTCGCGGTCACCCGCATTCATGTGCTCGATCAACGCGGCGCCGGCCCTGCCCTCCGGCGTGTCGGGCAGGACCGCTGCGCGTGCGGCGAGGGCCGGGGCGCCGCAGAAGCAGGCGGCGAGCGCGAGCGCGGCGTGCAGGAGGCGCCTGCGGTGGTCGGACGGCACGAGCGGTCTTGCGGTTTTCATCGACTGCACTCCGGACAGGTCCCGCGCTGCGAGGGCCGGACCGTCGTTGGGATGGAAAGCCTGGGTGTCGACCGCGCAACGGCGGTGTCGAAGGCTTGGATGCGTCGAGGGCGGCGCCTGGATTCAACGCCGGGTGGCGTCCGGGCGGAACCCGTCGCGGTCGCCGGGAGTGATCAGCGCGGCCGCGTCGCCGCTTCCAGTGCAGCGAGATGGCGCGTCGCCTCGTCGCGGCTGTCGCCGCACATCGATGGCGAAGGCCGCAGCGACGAGCAGACCGCCGGTCGTTCGGGCCGGCCGAAGATGCGGCAGCGGAAATCGTCGTCGAGTTGCACGCACGGCATGCCGGCGGGTTTGCCGTGCGGCATGCCGGGGATCGGCGAGGAGATCGACGGCGCGATGCAGCAGGCGCCGCAACCCGCGCGGCAGGCGAATGCCTCGGTCGAGGCGGCCGCCGTCATCTCAGCCGCGCGCATCGAGCATGGCGCGCACCTGCTCGTGCACGGGCGTGGTCTCGGGACGCACGCCGTGCCAGCGTTCGAACGATTCCGCCGCCTGCTCGACGAGCATGCCCAGGCCGTCGTGCATGGCACGCGCATGCGCGGCACGCGCCGCGGCGAGGAACGGCCGTGCCGCCCTGCCGTACGAGAGGTCGTAGCAGGCAGCCGGCGTGGCCCCGGCCGCGAGCGGCCAGTCGAATGCGTCGCCCGCGTGGCCGGCGGAGGTCGCATTGACGACGAGGTCGAACGCAGCCTGATGCCGCAGCGCGTCCCACGCACACGTGCGCGCCGGCGGGCCGAGCACGTGGGCGAGCGCCTGCGCGCGCGCCGCCGTGCGGTTCGTGACGACGAGTTCGCGCGCACCCGCGTCGAGGAACGCGAATGCGGCGGCGCGCGCGGCGCCACCCGCACCGAGCAGGAGCACGCGCAGGCCGCGCGCATCGATGCCGTGCCGGGCGAGGTCGCGCAGCAGCCCGACTCCGTCCGTGCTGTCGCCCGCCCAGCGTTCCCCTTCGCGTAGCAGCGTATTGACGCTGCCGCAGCGCCGCGCGCGATCGGACAACGCATCACACAGCACGACCGCGTCTTCCTTGAGCGGCAAGGTCACGTTCGCACCACGCCCGCCGTCGCGCGCGAACGCCTCGAGCGTCGCCGCGAACGTCTCGCGCCCGGCCTCGATCGCGCGATAGTCGATCGCGATGCCGAACTGCGCGCCGAATGCCGCATGGATCCGCGGCGACAACGAATGCGCGATCGGCTGTCCGAATACGGCGTAGCGGTTCATCTGGTGTCCTGAGGGAGAGGATGCCAGGCAGAAGCCTGAAACTCGAAGGACGCGAAGAAAAGCGGAATGGGAAAAAACAGCTTGAAGCAGGAAGCAGGTGCAAGGGAGACCTTTCCTTGTTCGAAAGCGTTTCCTCCGTGCTCCGTGTTTCAACCCTTGAATTCCGGCTCTTCCTCGTGTCCTTCGTGCTTCAATCTTTCCGCTTTCGGTCCTCGCGCCGTGCCCGGCGCTTCCCTGTCAAGCCCGCAACCAGCGCGCGGCGTCGAGGGCGAAGTAGGTGAGGATCGCGTCGGCGCCGGCGCGGCGGATGCCGGTGAGGGCCTCGAGCACGCAGGCGCGCTCGTCGAGCCAGCCGTTCGCGAACGCGGCCTTGAGCATCGCGTACTCGCCGCTGACCTGGTAGGCGAGCGTCGGCACGCCGAAGCGTTCCTTCACGCGCCGCACGATGTCGAGGTACGGCATCGCCGGCTTCACCATCACCATGTCGGCGCCTTCCTCGAGGTCGAGCGCGACTTCGCGCAGCGCTTCGTCGCCGTTGGCCGGGTCCATCTGGTAGGTGTACTTGTTGCCCTTGCCGAGGTTGCCGGACGAGCCGACCGCGTCGCGGAACGGGCCGTAGAATGCCGACGCGTACTTCGCCGCGTAGGCGAGGATGCGCGTGTTGACGTGGCCGTCGACCTCGAGCGCGGCGCGGATCGCGCCGACGCGGCCGTCCATCATGTCCGACGGCGCGACGACATCCGCGCCGGCCTCGGCGTGCGAGATCGCCTGCTTGACGAGCGCCTCGACGGTCGCGTCGTTGACGACGTAGCCGCGGTCGTCGACGAGGCCGTCCTGGCCGTGGGTCGTGAATGGATCGAGCGCGACGTCGGTGATCACGCCGAGCTCGGGCAACGCCTGCTTGAGCGCCCGCACCGCGCGCTGGGCGAGGCCGTCGGGGTTCCAGGCTTCGCTGGCGTCGAGCGACTTCGCCTCGGGCGGCGTGACCGGGAACAGCGCCAGCGCGGGGATGCCGAGGCCGTGCGCCTGTTCGGCGAGGCGCACGAGACGGTCGATCGACACGCGTTCGACGCCGGGCATCGACGGGATCGCCTCGGCGACGTCGCGGCCTTCGCGCACGAACACCGGCAGGATGAGGTCGGACGGGGTGAGG
The DNA here is from genome assembly GCF_004342425.1 of Dokdonella fugitiva. Classification (GTDB taxonomy): domain Bacteria; phylum Pseudomonadota; class Gammaproteobacteria; order Xanthomonadales; family Rhodanobacteraceae; genus Dokdonella_A; species Dokdonella_A fugitiva. The sequence continues at coordinate 21,019 of NZ_SLWQ01000003.1, forward strand.
TCGGTTTCGCGCATGAGCGCGCGCGAGAACGCATCGCGGCGCATGCGGCGCAGGCGGGTATGAGGGTAGGCCATGGGTCGCGGGATCTTCGGAACGGCGAAATCACCATTGTACGCGGGCGTCCGCAGTGCCCATGCGGCATGGCGTCACGCTGCTTTCGCGCCGCAACATGGAAAACTGTTAAGCAATCGTTAGTCCTTCGGGGCGTATCGTGTTCAAGTGCCCTGCCATACCGCTGCCCCGATAACAAGAACGCTGCAGAGAACACGATGTCCCCGATCCTGATCGCCGCGTTGTGCGGGATGGCCCTGCTTGCCGCCGCGTGCGTCCGTCGCATCCCCCAGGGCCAGGTCTATACGTTGCGCACCCGTGGGGGTCGCGTCCGCACGCTCGGTGCGGGCCTGCACGTCGTGTGGCCGATCGTCGAGCGCGTCGCGCACAAGATCGACCTCGGCGGCGCGACCGTCGCCGTGGACCAGCTGCACCGCGGCGCGCAGGACTTCCGCGCCCTCGTCTACTTCCAGGTGCTCGATCCGCAGCGCGCCGACGTCGTCATCGACGATCTCGAGGGGCTGCTCAAGGTGACCACGCGGCGCCTTTTCGACTACGCGGTGCTGCCCGACGAGGCCGAAGCCCGCCGGCGCTGGCTCAAGCAGTCGCTCAACAGCGAACTGCGCGAGCGCGGCCTGCTGGTCGCCCGCGTCGACCTCGCCGCCGCCTGAAGAACCGCCGGCGCGGTGGATTTTGCGCGCCCGCGCGCGGATACTGCGCGCCCCCGTATCGTTGCGACCGCCATGGCTGACCGCGATTCGCTGCGGCAGCGCCTCGGCGCGGGTCTCGCAGCCCTCCGACTCGACCTGCCCGACGCCACCGTCGAGCGCCTGCTCGATTACGTCGACCTGCTGCACCGCTGGAACACGACGTACAACCTCAGCGCCGTGCGCGATCCGGCCGACATGGTCACGCGCCACCTGCTCGATTCGCTCGCGATCGTGCCCTACGTCACCGGTGCGACGCTCGCCGACCTCGGCAGCGGGGCAGGTTTGCCCGGCATCCCGCTCGCGATCGTCGCGCCCGGGCGCGCCGTGACCCTGGTCGACTCGAACGGCAAGAAGACGCGTTTCCTGCGCGCGGCCGTGCGCGAACTGCGCCTCGCCAATGTGAGGGTCGCCGAAGCGCGCGTCGAGGCCGTGCAGGGTCGTTTCGACTGCATCACCGCGCGCGCGTTCGCGACCCTCGCCGACATGCTCGCCTGGGGCGGCCACCTGCTCGCGCCCGGCGGCCGCTGGCTCGCGCTCAAGGGGCGCCATCCGCAGGACGAAATCGACGCGCTGCCGGCCGGGTTCACGGTCGAGGCGGTCGTGCCGCTCGCCGTCCCCGGTTTGGAGGCGGAGCGCCACGTGGTCATAATCAGGGGTTCCGGCGCCGACGGCCCGGACCGACAGGAACGGGTGGTACGGGCATGACGCGCATCATCGCGATCGCGAACCAGAAGGGCGGCGTCGGCAAGACCACGACCGCGGTCAACCTGGCCGCGGCGCTCGCCGAGGAAAAACACCGCGTGCTGCTGATCGACTTCGATCCGCAGGGCAACGCGACGATGGCATCGGGCGTCGACAAGCGCACCGCCAAGCCGAATGGCTGCGAGGTGCTGCTCGACGAGGCGCCGATCGAGCGCGCGATCGTCACCACCGAAGGCGGCTTCGACCTGCTGCCCGGCAACGGCGACCTCACCGCGGCCGAACTCAAGCTCATGGATGCGCTCGCGCGCGAGTCGCGCCTCAAGGAGCAGATCGCCAAGCTCGGCGACCGCTACGAGACGGTGCTCATCGACTGCCCGCCGACGCTGCACCTGCTCACCATCAATGCGCTCACCGCCGCGCACGGCGTGCTGATCCCGGTGCAGTGCGAGTACTTCGCGCTCGAAGGACTCACGAGCCTGCTCGACACGATCAAGGCGGTGCGCATGCGCCTCAATCCGCAGCTCGAAGTCGAAGGCCTGCTGCGCACGATGTACGACGTGCGCAACAACCTCGGCAACGAGGTGTCGCTGCAGCTGACCAAGCATTTCGGCGACAAGGTGCTGCGCTCGATCATCCCGCGCAACATCCGCCTCGCCGAAGCGCCGAGCCATGGCAAGCCGATCAACCTGTACGACCGCGAATCGCGCGGCGCCGTCGCCTACCTGGGCCTCGCCGGGGAGATGCTGCGGCGACACCCGGCCGGTGTGCCGGCGACGCACTGACGACGCACGAGGAACCGCACGCATGGCAGCCAAGAAACGCCCCTCAAGCCTCGGCCGTGGCCTCGACGCCCTGCTCGGCGGCGGCGGTGACGCACCGGCCGCCACGGTCGATACCGAGGGCGAGCTGCGCACGCTCGGGATCCATGCGATCCAGCCGGGCAAGTACCAGCCGCGCCATCACTTCGACGCCGAGCCGCTCGAGGAACTCGCCGCGTCGATCAAGGCGCAAGGGCTGATCCAGCCGGTGGTCGTCCGCGCGATCGGTGCCGATCGCTACGAACTCATCGCCGGCGAACGCCGCTGGCGCGCGGCGCAGCAGGCCGGTCTCGGCGAGATCCCTGCACTCGTTAAGGTCGTGCCCGACCAGGCCGTCGTCGCAATGGCGCTGATCGAGAACATCCAGCGCGAGGACCTGTCGCCGCTGGAGGAAGCGCAGGCGCTGTCGCGCCTCATCGACGAATTCGGCCTCACCCACCAGCAGGCCGCCGAAGCCGTCGGCCGCTCGCGCGCGGCCGTGTCGAACCTGCTGCGCCTGCTCGAGCTCCCTGCCGAGATCAAGCGCCTGCTCGACGACCGTGAACTCGAGATGGGCCACGCACGCGCGCTGGCGACCCTGCCGGAAGCGCGCGCGGTCGCGCTCGCGCACGTCGCGGTCGAGAAACGCTGGTCCGTGCGCGAACTCGAGGACGCGGTGCGCCAGTCCGCCGGCGACCCCGCGAAACCGGCCAAGCCCGCGGCGAAACCGGATCCGAACATCGTGGCGCTCGAGCGCGACCTCGCCGAGAAGCTCGCCACGCGTGTGCGCCTGGCCCATGCGCGCAACGGTCGCGGCAAGCTGGTCATCCACTACCACAGCCTCGACGAGCTCGACGGCATCCTCGAGCGCATCCGCTGAGGACTGGGGCCGAGCGGGTTCCTCCACGCCGGATCTCGCGGGAGACGCAACCCGCACGCGCCATTCCGGAACCCACGGGGACCGCCACCCCTGGGGAGTTCCGCCATGCGCCGTACCGTTCTCGCCGTTGCCGCCACCCTCGTTTCCGCTCCTGCGTTCGCCGCAATCCATGACGTCAGCGTCGGCGGTGCCGCCGGCCTCGCCTACAGCCCGTCGAGCCTGACCATCAGTGCCGGCGATACCGTGAGGTTCACCAACGCGGGCGGATTCCACAACGTCGTTTCCGACGACGACGCCATCACCGAGTTCCGTTGCGCGGCCGGATGCGACGGAGAGGGCGGAAACGGGTCCCCGACCAGTTCGCTCTGGGTCGCCGAAGTCACCTTCCCGACCGCCGGCACGATCGGCTACCACTGCGAGGTCCACGGCAGCAGCGGCGGCCTCGGCATGGCCGGCACGATCGTCGTCGAGGCCGCGGCGCTGCCGATCGTCGAGGTCGCCCCGGGCGAGGTGAGCGGGTCGGCCGAGGCCGGCGGCAGCGCCAGTACCGGCTTCGAACTCGCCAACACCGGCGGCGCGACGCTGGACTGGACCCTCGACACCTCCTCCACCGGCTGCAGCGCCCCGGTCGACGTGCCGTGGATCGTGCTCGCGCCGACCTCGGGCTCGATCACGCCGGGCGCCACCGCGGCGAGCATCGACGTGACCCTCGACGCGTCGAGCCTGACACCGGGCGCCTACAATGCGAACATATGCGTGCACAGCAACGACGCGGTCCACGACCCGTTGACGCTGCCGGTCAGTTTCACCGTCAATACGCCCGACCTGATCTTCGAAAACGGCTTCGATGGGTGATCCTCGCGCATGACGGAAGATGCAAGCCAGGACGGCAATCCCCGGTCTGTTGGGATGGCGGTCAACCGCCAGCAACAGTTCGAGGCTCTCGTGCGCGCGCATTCGGGCGAGCTCTACCGCTACGCGTACTGGCTCTGTGGCCAGGACGCGCTCGCGCAGGACCTGGTCCAGGAGACCTTCCTGCGCGCGTGGCGCTCGCTCGACGCGCTACGCGACGACATCGCGGCGAAAGCCTGGCTGGCGACGATCCTGCGACGCGAACACGCGCGCCTGTACGAACGCAAGCCGATGCCGACCACCGATATCACCGACCTCGAACTCAGCGATGATTCGCCTGGCCCTGAACACCGCGGCGAGGACGCGGTGCTGCGCGCGGCGATCGCCAGGCTCGAACCGAAATACCGCGAGCCGCTCGTGCTGCAGGTGCTCGGCGGGTTTTCCTGCGCCGAGGTCGCCGCGCAGCTCGGCATCAGCGAATCGGCGGTGATGACCCAGGTTTTCCGCGCGCGCCAGAAGCTGCGCGCGCTGCTCGACGGCAAGGAACCGGAGGCGGAGCTGCATGGACTGCCTTGAGTTCCGCCGCCTGCTCGGCAGCGATCCCCATGTCGGCGCCGCCGACGCGCGTGCACACATGGCGACGTGCAGCGACTGTGCCGCCCTCGCCGCCGACGCGCAGGCGTTCGAGGCGCGCCTGTCGGCCGCGCTCGCGGTACCCGTGCCCGAGGGTCTGGCCGAGCGCATCCTCGCCGCGCGCCCCGAGGCGACGGTCGAGCCGTTCCAGCCGCGCCGCCGCCTCGCCTGGATCGCCCTCGCCGCGGCGGCGAGCGTGCTGCTCGCGGTCGGCGTCGCGCGCCATCGCCAGTCGACGAGCCTGCGCGCGATGGTCGCCGCGCACGTGACCGCGCCCGACGAGCACGCCGCGCTCGCGATGGTCGCGCCGGTACCCCAGGCCGAGGTCGAGCAGGCCTTCGCCGATCGCGGCGTCAAGCTCGCCGACGTACCGCCCGAAGTCGCCTACGTCGCCGAGTGCGGGATCGGCCGCTGGCGCAGCGTGCACATGGTCAGCGCGGGTGCGGACGGCCCGGTCAGCGTCGTCTACATACCGCGCGACCGCGCGGAGAAGGCGACCGCGTTCCATCGCGCCGGCCTGGTCGCGCGCGAAGTGCCGATGGGCGACGGTACCCTGTTCATGCTCGCCGCATCCGACACGCGCTTCGACGCACTCGAGCACGCGTGGCGCAACGCGCTCGAAGGCCTGCCGGCGGTGGCGTCCGGCAGCAACTGAGCGGCGCCCGCGCGCGCTGCCTGCGGCAATTGCGCGCAGGTTCGCGCAGCCGGAGCCGCCGCCGCCGGCAAAACCGGCGATAATGCGCGCCTTCCGCGAAGCGATCCGACGTCATGCCCGCATTGTCCGTGGTCGTGCCCGTTTTCAACGAGCGCGACAACATTCCGCCACTGCTCGCCGAGATCGCCGCGGCGCTGCGCGGCCGCGTCGATTTCGAGATCGTCTACGTCGACGACGCGAGCAAGGACGACAGCCTCGCCGTCCTCGCGGCGGCCAAGGCCACGTACCCCGAGCTGCGCGTCGTGCGCCATCTCGCGCAGAGCGGGCAGAGCACGGCGATCCGCAACGGCGTGAAGGCCGCGCGCGGCGACTGGATCGCGACGCTCGACGGCGACGGCCAGAACGACCCGGCCGACATCCCGAAACTGCTCGCGATGCGCGACGAGTCCCCGGCGACGATCAAGCTCTACGCCGGCTGGCGCGTGAACCGGCAGGATTCGGGCAGCAAGCGCTGGGCGTCGAAGTGGGCGAACGCGATCCGCTCGCGCCTGCTGCGCGACGACACGCCCGACACCGGCTGCGGCATCAAGCTGTTCGAGCGTGCGAGCTTCCTCGATCTGCCCTACTTCGACCACATGCACCGCTACCTGCCCGCGCTGATGCAGCGCGCGGGCTGGCAGGTGAAATCGGTCCCGGTCAACCACCGGCCGCGTGGCAGCGGCGCTTCGAAGTACAACAACCTCAACCGCGCGCTGGTCGGCATCGCCGACCTGCGCGGCGTCGCCTGGCTCATCAAGCGCTCGCGGCGGACGGCGACAGAAGAGATCTGATTCGCGTGGGGCGGGCCGCGATGCCCTCGCTCGCACGAACGCTTGCCGCTCTCCCCGCAGGAGGCCACCTTGAGGGCCACCGCAGCATCGCAACGCGCCGGGGCGCGACGCTCGCGCAGGGTGCGCTCATACAGGTGATGGCGCTTGCGTGGGAGTGACTTCGGTCGCGATGCCCTCCGATTCGCTCTGCGGCCCTCGCCCTGCGTCACTCGCCCCCGGCCCTCGGCCTTCGAGGGCATCGCGGCTTCCGCCGCCCACGGAAGAGGAGCGGTCACCCGGTGTTCTGCAGCGCCTGGGCCACGCCATGCACGCTCGATACGAGCGCGGCGAACACCGCGTCGTCGGGCGAACCCGAGTCACGCCAGCGCTGCAGGAGGTCGACCTGGATCAGGCTGATCGGGTCGGTGTACGGGTTGCGCAGGCGGATCGACTCGGCCAGGCGTGGATCGTCCGCGAGCAGCTGGCCGCGGCCGCGCAGGCGCAGCAGCCAGGTGGCGGTGCGCTCGAACTCCGCGGCGATGCGCGGAAAGAACGTGTCGTGCAGCGTCCCGGCGAGGCGCGAGAAGCGTTCGGCGATGTCGAGGTCGCACTTGGCGAGCAGCATCTCGAGATCCTCGACGAGCGTGCGGAAGAACGCCCAATCGCGAGCCATCTCGGCGAGCAGGGCCTCGTCGCCACGCGCGGCGGCGCGCTCGAGCGCGCTGCCGACGCCGTACCAGCCGGTGAGGCCGGCGCGGCACTGCGTCCAGGCGAACACCCAGGGAATCGCGCGCAGCGACTCGACGCCGCCCGAGCCGCTGCCGCGTCGGGCCGGGCGCGAGCCGAGCGTCATGCGCTCGATCACGTCGATCGGCGTTGCCCGCCGGAAGTACTCGACGAACCCGGGCGTGCCCGCGACGAGTTCGCGATAGGCCGCCGCGCCGTCGGCGGCGAGCGCGTGCATCGCCTCGCGCCAGCGCGCTTCGCGCGGTTCGGCCGCGCGCGGTCGCAAGGTCGCGACGAGCACCGCACCGACCGCCTGCTCGAGGCTGCGCAGCGCGAGCGCGCGGATGCCGTACTTCTGGTGGATCACCTCGCCCTGCTCGGTCACGCGCAGGCGGCCGTCGACCGCGCCCCGCGGCGCGGCCATCACGCCACGCGTGACCTTGCCGCCGCCACGGCTGATCGAACCGCCGCGGCCGTGGAAGAACGTGAGCGTGATGCCGTGCATGCGCGCGATCGACAGCAGCTCGACCTGGGCACGCTGCAGCGACCAGCGCGCGGCGAGGATGCCGCCGTCCTTCGCGCTGTCGGAGTAGCCGAGCATGATCATCTGCCGGTCGCCGCGCGCGGCGAGATGCGCGCGATAGACACGGTCGGCGAGCAAGGCGGCGAATGTCGGCGGGGCCGAACGCAGGTCGTCGATCGTCTCGAACAAGGGCGCCACGTCGAGCGGTACCGTGCCGCGCGCGTCGACCAGGCCACCTGCACGCGCGAGCGCGAGCACCGCGAGCACGTCGGCGGCGCAGCCCGCCATGCTGATCACGTAGGCGCCGAGCGCGGCGTCGCCATGGCGCATGCGCGCATCGGCGAACGCGGCGAAGACCGCGGTCGCCTCGGCGAGCACGTCGGCACCGTCGCGCGGCTCGAGCGAAGCCGTGCCCTCGGCATACGGCGCGATCGCGCTCGCGCGCGCCGTCGCGTCGCCGGGGAGCGTCCCGAGCGCTTCGGCGAGCGCCGCCGCGTGCACGCGCGAATCCTGGCGCGCGTCGAGCCGCGCGAGGTGGAAGCCGAACGTCGCGATGCGCCGCTGCAGCCGCCGCACGGCGAACCAGCCTGCATGCACGCCCGCGTGCGCGCGCAGGCTGTCCGCGACGAGGCCGATGTCCGCGGCGAACTCCGACACGTCGGCATAGCCGCCGGGCGCATCGTGCGCGGTCGCCGCGAGCCGCGCGCCGACGAGCTGCAGCAGGCAGCGATACGGCATGTTCTCGTGGCGCGGGCGGATCTTCGCCGCGGCGTCGGGCAGGCGTTCGCGATAGGCCGCGAAGCGCGCGAGCACCGCCTCGTCGACGCCGACGCGGTCCAGCGTCTGGGTCAGCAGGCGCGCGAGTTCGGCGCATTCACGCCGGTAGGCACCGAGCACGACCCGCCGCTGCTTGCGCAGCGCGGCCGTGATCGTCGCCGCACCGACATTCGGATTGCCATCCATGTCGCCGCCGACCCACGAGGCGAAGCGCACGATGCGCGGCAAGGCGGGGCAGGTGCCGTAGACCTCGGTGATCGCCCGTTCCAGCACTTCGTAGAACACGGGGATCACGCGATAGAGCGGATCGGACAGGTAGAAGTCGACGTGGTCGAGCTCGTCCTGCACGGACGGGCGCACCGGCGACAGGTCGGCGGTCTGCCAGCTGCTGGTCAGCGCCATGCGCAGGCGCGCCCAGTCGACGGCACGCTCTGCCGCGGTGCGTGGACCGGTGAAGTCGGCGACGAGCGCGCGCACGATCTCCTGTTCCTTTTCGAGCAGGGAGCGGCGCGAGGCTTCCGTCGGATGCGCGGTGAACACCGGTTCGACGTCGATGCGCGGAAGCGCGTCGAGCAGTTCCGCCGCGCCGACGCCAGCCGCGCGCAGGCGAAGCAGCACGTCGTGCACGCCATCGGGTTGCGGCGCGGCGCCGGCGAGCTGGTAGTCGCGACGGCGGCGGATCCGCTGCACGCGCTCGGCGATGTTGACGACCTGGAAGTAGGTCGAAAACGCGCGGCCGAGCGCATCGGCGTCGGCCGCCTCGAGCCCGGCGAGGTGCCCCGCCAGGCGCTCGATGCCTTCGCCTTCGCCGCGGCGTCGGATCGCTTCCGTGCGCGCGGCTTCGACGCGCTCGTAGAACGCCTCGCCGGCCTGCTCGACGAGCAACTCGCCGACCAGCCGCCCGAGGCGGCGCACGTCCTCGCGCAGGGCGGGGTCGGTCGGTTCGAATGCCGTCTCGCGCGTCGTTGCCACGGTTTGCCGGCTCCGCTTCGGGGAATCGTGGACTCTACCAGTGCGGAGCGGGCCGCCGTCGGGCTCCCGCGCGGGGTCGCACGGCGAGGCGGACCACGGCCCGCTTGCCGCAAGCCGCTGATTCCGCTATAAAGCGCGGCTCCCTGCGCCTTTCATCGCCCTTCGGGCACGCGGATCCCGGCATGCGGTCCGCCCGCGTCGATCGGCCAGGAGCTTCCAGCACCGCATGGCGCATCGTCGCCGCTGGGCCGCCGCCGTCCTGGCCAAGGTCGGCACCGAGAATCCGAGGTTCGCATGTCCAGAATCTGCCAAGTCACCGGGAAGGGCGCCCTTTCCGGCAACAACGTTTCCCACGCCAACAACAAGACGCGGCGCCGCTGGCTGCCGAACCTGCACGAGCGCCGCTTCTGGGTGCCGAGCGAAAACCGCTGGGTGAGCCTGCGCGTGTCGAGCCACGGCCTGCGCACGATCGACAAGAAGGGCATCGAAGTCGTCATCGCCGAACTGCGCAAGCGCGGCGAAAAGGTCTGAGGAGGACAACACCATGGCATCCAAGCGCGACAAGATCCGTCTGATCTCCTCGGCCGGCACCGGCCACTTCTACACCACCGACAAGAACAAGAAGAACACGCCGGAAAAGATGGCGGTGAAGAAGTACGACCCGGTCGTGCGCAAGCACGTCGAATACAAGGAAGGCAAGATCAAGTGACGCGATGGCGCCTTCGCGCACGCGCGAAGGCCCCTTGCGCCATCCGGCGAAAGCCGGGATCCAGCGCCTTCAGTATCACGAAAAGCCCGCCTCCATGGCGGGCTTTTCGTCTTGCGGTTTGTTCGCGCTGCCGATTCCAAGGAGCCGGATCCCGGCTTTCGCCGCGATGACGAAGCTTCGGAACTGCACGCCCGATCGGCGAAGGGGCCGCAGCAGTGTTTCCTTGCACGCGCCTCAGGCAGCATCCCGACCGATGGAACCGACCGACCTCCCGCACCCCGCGCAGTGAATGTCCGCCACGCGCGGCAGCAAGCCGGCGGAGCCGGCGACAGTCCCTGCCGCCGGTGACGCGATCCTCGTCTACGACGGCGTCTGCCTGCTGTGCAGCCGCTGGGTGCGTTTCGTGCTCGCGCATGACCGCGCCCGGCGCTTCCGCTTCGCCTCGATGCAATCGGCGAACGGTCGCGCGCTGCTGCGCGCGCACGGGCTCGATCCAGATGATCCGAACTCGCTGCTGTTGCTCGAACGCGGGCATGCGAGTACCGACAGCGAAGCGATCCTGCGCGTGCTCGCCGGCTTCGGTGGTGCGTGGCGCCTGGCCGGCGTGCTGCGGCTCGTGCCGCGCATGATGCGGGACCCGGCCTACCGCTGGCTCGCGCGCAACCGCTACCGCTGGTTCGGCCGCAGCGATGCCTGCTGGCTGCCCGCGCCGGAGCATGCGGCGCGCTTCCTCGACTGACGCGCAAGAAAAAGCCCGCACGCGGCGGGCTCGTTCGAACACGTCGATATGCCGCCCTCAGGCGGTTTCGCCCGCGAGGCGATAGCCCTTGAGACGCGCGGCGAACTCGGCGAGCGTGCGGATGCCGGTCTGCTCCGCCTCGCGGCACCATTCCTTCAGGCCCTCGAGCATGCCTTCGGCGTTGCGGCCATTGCGCTCGGTGAGCTCGGCCAGGCGCGCGCGGAACTCGCACACGGTGCGCAGCTGCGGATGCTTCTCGGTGAACGCGGTCATGCGTTCGCGCGACGCCGCGTCGAGCCAGCGCCCGCCGTTGCCGAGCGCCTTGCGCAGCTTGCGCGGCAGCGCCTTGATGCCGGCGCCGGCGTTCGCGGCTTCCTCGCGCAGCGTCGGCGCGATCACGCCGCGGAAGTAGTCGCTCATGACGTGGAAGCGGTGCGACAGCAGCGCCTTCACGGTCTCGGTGTCGGGCAGGTTCATGTTCGGGCGCACGTCGAGCGCCGGCGCGACGCGCAGCACCTTGGCGAGGCCGAGCTTCTCGAGGCCGCGGATCGCGACCCAGCCGATGTCGAATTCCCACTTGCGCAGCGCGAACTTCGCCGAGCTCGGGAACGCATGGTGGTTGTTGTGCAGCTCCTCACCGCCGATCCAGAAACCCCACGGCGAGACGTTCGTCGAGGTGTCGGCCGACTCGAAATTGCGATAACCCCACCAGTGGCCGATGCCGTTGACGAAACCGGCGGCCCAGAACGGGATCCACACCATCTGGATCGCCCAGATCACGCCGCCGACCGCGCCGAACAGCGCGAGGTCGATGATCGCCATGAGGGTCGGGCCCCAGTACGGGTGGCCGCTGTAGAGCACGCGTTCGATCCGGTCGTCCGGCGTGCCGCGACCGTATTTCTCCATGTCCTCGCGGTTCTCGCTCGCCTCGCGGTACAGCTCGACGCCTTCCCAGAACACCTTGCGGATGCCGTACACCTGCGGGCTGTGCGGGTCGTCTTCGGTCTCGACCTTCGCATGGTGCTTGCGATGGATCGCGACCCATTCCTTCGTGACCATGCCCGTGCTGAGCCACGACCAGAAGCGGAAGAAGTGCGCCACGACCGGGTGGAAGTCGACGCCGCGATGGGTCTGGCTGCGATGGAGGTAGAGCGTGACCGCGAAGATCGTCAACTGGGTCACGACCAGCAGGTAGACGATCCAGGTGCCCCAGCTCGCCTGGGTGAGGCCGCGGGCGGCGAGGGAAATCAGTGTATCGGACATGGACTTGCGCAGAACCCCGGGAGGAGATGGCCACTATACGCGCACTCAGGTGGGGTCGCCATGCGACTGCGTCAACGTTTGCGATCGCGATCGGCGCGTTCAGGCTTGCCGCCGCCGGGCCGATCCCCTAACAATCGAATGTCGTGACGTCCCCCGCGCCCACCCTCGCACTCGTCCACGCCGGCCGCCGGCTCGCCGGCCGGGCGGTCGTGCGCGGGCTCGATCTCGAGCTCGCGCGCGGCGAAGTGCTCGGCCTGCTCGGCGTCAACGGCGCCGGCAAGACGACCACGCTGCGCATGATCGCGGGCGTGCTCGCGCCGACATCCGGCAGCGTACGGTTGGCCGGCGAGGACCTGTACGAGCAACCCGAGCTCGCGCGCCGACGCATCGGCTACCTGCCGGAGACGCCGCCGTTGCACGCCGAACTCGACACGGTGGAATACCTCCGCTTCTGCGCGCGCCTGCACGGCGTCGCCCGCGGCGCGGTCGCGGCGGCGGTCGAGCGCGCGATCGAGCGCTGCGAACTCGGCGAGTTGCGCCGGCGACCACTCGGCGCGCTGTCGAAGGGTTACCGCCAGCGCGTCGGCCTCGCCCAGGCGATCGTGCACGAACCCGAGCTCATCGTGCTCGACGAACCGGCCTCCGGGCTCGACCCGGTGCAAGCGCTGCGCCTGCGCGAACTCGTGCGCGGCCTCGGCCGCGAACACGCGGTCGTGCTGTCGACGCACGTGCTGCCCGACGTGTCCGCGTGCTGCGATCGCGTGGCGATCCTGCATCGCGGCGAGCTGCGCCACGTCGGCGACGTGCACGCGTCGGCGACGACGTCGTTGCGCGTCGGCGTCACGCGCGCGCTGCGCGCGGACGAGTGGCGCGCGCTGCCGATGGTCGCCGCGGCCGAACCGCTGGACCTCGCGCACTGGCGCGTCGAACTCGCGCCCGGTAGTTCGATCGACGCGTTCGCCGCCGCGGTCGTCGCGCAGGGCTTCGGCCTGACCGCGCTCGGCGCCGACGCGTTGCCACTCGAATCGACCTTCCTCGCGATCGCCGCGAGCGACGCGCCGGCCGCCGCCGCATGAGCGCGACCTGGCTCATCGCCGGCCACGAATGGCGGCGCCTGCGCGCGCAGCCGTTCGCGTGGACGCTCGCCGCGATCGTGCTCGCGTTCATGGCCTGGCAGTTCCTGCTCGCGCTGCAGGCGTTCGTCGACCTCGCGCCGAAACTCGGCGGGCTCAAGGACGCGCCCGGCGTCACCGACCTCGCCGCGATCCCGCTGCTGCGCAGCCTGTCCAACCTGCTGCTGCCGCTCGTACCACTCGTCACCATGCGCGCCTTCGCCGGCGAGCGGCGCGCCGCGACCTTGCCGCTGCTGCTCGCGAGCGGCGCCGGCAACCTGCGCATCGTGCTCGGCAAGTTCGCCGGCGCGTACGGCTACGTGCTCGCGCTCGTCGTGCTCGTGGCGGCGATGCCGCTCGCGCTGGAGGTCGGCACGGCGCTCGATCTCGGCAAGATCGCCGCCGCGCTGCTCGGCCTCGCGCTGTTCGCCGCGGCGCTGACCGGGATCGGCGTGGCGTGCTCGGCCTGGGCCGCGCAGCCTGCCCTCGCCGCGGCCGCGGCTTTCGCGATCGCGGCGCTGCTCGCCGTCGTCGATGCCGGCGCGCGCCTGCAGGGCGTGGCCAACTCCGGCATCAACTATCTCGCGCTGCCGACGCACCTCGAGCCGTTCTTCCGCGGCATCGTCGCCAGCGTCGACATCGGCTACTTCGTGCTCGTCGCCGCGGTCGCGCTCGCCCTCGCGACGCGCCGCCTCGATGCGCTGCGCGGGAGCGCCGACTGATGCGCGAACGCCTCGGCGATGCGGTGTACACGCTGCTCGTGCTGGTCGCGGCGGCGCTGCTCGCGTTCCTCAGCACGCGCTTCGGTTTCTCGCGCGACTGGAGCCACGGCGAGGGCGCGAGCCTCGGCGCCGGTTCGCTCGCCGTGCTGGAGACGCTCGAGGGCCCGGTCGAGGTGACGAGCTACGCGAGCCGGCAGGGCGGCCTGCGCGCGGTCGTCGCCGACTTCGTCGACCGCTACCGCCGTGCCAAGCCCGACCTCACGCTGCGCTTCGTCGATCCGGATGCCGATCCCGCGGCGATGCGCGCGGCCGGCGTCAGCGTCGACGGCGAACTCGAGCTGCGCTACCGCGATCGCAGCGAGCGCCTCAAGGTGCTGAGCGAGGCAGAGTTCTCGGGCGCGCTGCTGCGCCTGTCGCGCACGCGCGAGCGCATCGTCGCGTTCCTCGAAGGCGACGGCGAACGCCAGCCGCTCGGCAAGGCGAACGCCGACCTCGGCACGTTCGTCGCCGCGCTCGGAAGCCGCGGCGTGCGCGCGGTGCCGCTGCCGCTGGCGGGCATGGGCAGGGTGCCGGACAACGCCGACCTCGTCGTCGTCGCCAATCCGCAGGTCAAGCTCGATCCGTCGGTCGCCGCCGCGCTCGTCGCCTGGGTCGACGGCGGCGGCGCCCTGCTCTGGCTGACCGAACCCGGCGAGGACGCCGGCCTCGACGAGCTCGCGGGCGCCCTCGGCGTGCGCGTGCTGCCAGGCACGGTCGTCGACGGCAACGGCCAGGCGTTCGGCCTGTCCGATCCCAGCTTCGTCGCGATCAACACGTATCCGCCATCGCCGGTCACGCAGGGCTTCGCGCTCACCACGCTGCTGCCGCAGCCCGCCGCGCTCGCCCGGCTCAGCGATGCGCACTGGGCGGTGCAACCGCTGCTGCGCTCGAGCGCGAAGTCGTGGAACGAGACCGGCCACATCCCGAAGGCGGGCGAGAACGCCGACACGGTGCGCCAGGACGCGGACGCCGGCGAGATCCCCGGTCCGCTCGACCTCGCGTTCGCGCTGACGCGCGTGTCGCCGCGGCCGGACAAGCGCGAGCAGCGCGTCGTCGTCGTCGGCGACGGCGACTTCCTCGCCAACAGCTACCTCGGCAATGGCGGCAACCGCGAGTTCGGCCAGCGCGTGTTCGACTGGCTGCTCGGCGACGATGCGCAGGTCGCGGTGCCCGACCGCAGCGCACCCGACCGCGAACTCGCGCTCTCGCAGGCGGCGCTGACGCTCATCGCCGTGCTCTTCCTCGTCGCACTGCCGCTGCTGCTCGTCGCGACGGGGATGCTGGTCGCGTGGCGTCGCCGGCGGCGCTGACACCGGCGCTTGCGCGACCTGCTAGGCTGCCTCGATGAAGCGACGCACGCGCACCCTCGTGTTCCTGGTCGCGGCGGTCGCGCTGCTCGTCGCCGCCGTGTTCGCCGAGCTGCGACACGAGCAGGCACTCGCGCTCGATCCGCTGACCACGCTCGACCTCGCGGCCGCCAAGCGCATCGACGTGACCTGCGCCGGCTGCACGCCGCGCCACTACGCCAATGTCGACGGACACTGGCGCCAGCGCGACCCGGATGCGCCGGCCGACGAGGCGCTGGTCGCGCGCCTGCTCGCGATCGCCCATGCGCCGGTGCGCTTCCGCCACGCCGCGGGCGAACTCGAAGCGGCCAAGGTCGGCCTCGTGCCGCCGTTCGCGACCTTGCGCATCGACGACACCGAGCTGCGCTTCGGCGGCACCGACGCGATCCGCGGCGACCGCTACGTCGCGATCGACGACGCGATCGCGCTCGTGCCGGACCGCTTCAGTGCCGCGTTGTTCACGGCAGCCGCCACGCCGAAGCAGGACTAGGCGCATGCCCGAGCTGCCCGAGGTCGAAACGACGCGCCGCGGCCTCGCGCCGCACCTCGTGGGTCGCCGCGTCGTCGCGCTCGACGTGCGCCAGCCGAAGCTGCGCTGGCCGATCCCGCGCGAACTGCGGGTGCAGCTGCCGGGCCAGCGCATCGAGGCGATCGAACGCCGCGCGAAGTACCTGCTGGTGCATACCGAGCCGGGCAGCGCGCTGCTGCATCTGGGCATGTCCGGCTCGCTGCGCGTGCTGCCGGCGACGACGCCGGTCGGCCCGCACGACCACGTCGACTGGCGCCTCGACTCGGGCCGGGTGTTGCGCTTCACCGATCCGCGACGCTTCGGCTCGCAGCTGTGGCAGCCCCGCGGCGAAACGCACGAACTCCTCGCCGGCCTCGGGCCCGAGCCGTTGTCCGACGCCTTCGACGGCGATCACCTGTGGCTGCGTTCGCGCGGCCGCCGTGCGGCGGTCAAGCTGTTCCTCATGGACCAGGGGATCGTCGTCGGCGTCGGCAACATCTACGCGAGCGAAGCGCTGTTCGCCGCGGGCATCCATCCGCGGCGTGCGGCCGGCAGCGTCTCGCGCGAGCGCTATGCACGCCTCGCCGCGGAGGTGAAGCGCATCCTCGCCTACGCGATCGGCCGTGGCGGCACGACCCTGCGCGACTTCATCAGCCCGGACGGCACGCCCGGCTACTTCGAGCAGGAGCTCATGGTCTATGGACGCGCGGGCGAACCGTGCCGCGCCTGCGGCACGCCGGTCCGTGCGAGCGTGATCGGCCAGCGCTCGACCTTCCATTGCCCGCGCTGCCAGCGCTGACCCGATGCGCGCGTGGTAGCGGCGCGCGGGCGGTCACGCCGGCCAGTCCAGCGCGATGTGGCGGTTGTTGAACTCCGGATCGTCGGGCGCGCCGACGACGCGCACCGTCATGCCGCGCGGGACGCCGGACACCTCGATGTCCCGGCCCTCCTCGACGATGCCGCCGCGCGCCTGGAAGTCGGCGAAGCGCTCGGCGAGCTCGCCGGCGACGCCGACCGCCGGCGCGGGCACGTTGCGGATGCTGACGTCCGGCCGCGCGAACTTGCGCAGGCCGCGCGTGTGCACCCACGAGCGTCCTGCATGGTGCTCGTCCTCGCTGCACATGATCAGGACGTGGTCGCGCGTGTGGAACGCATCCTCGTCGAAGCGCTCGTGCCACTGCGCCGCGTCGAACATCGACAGGATCTGCGGATCGACCACGGCGACGCCGCCGCCGTCGACGAGCGCGGTGATCGTGCCGACGAGGTCGCGCAAGGCGTCGAGGTCGGCGGGGTCGCGGATCGACCCGCGCAGCATCGTGCAGTCGCGCGCGGCCTTGGCACGCTCGAACAGGCGCGCGTCTTCTTCCCACAGCAGGCGCCCGAGCGTGCCGGCGAGCGGATAGCCGTCCCAGTGCGCGAGCGCCCGGTTCTCGTAGCGGACGACGTCGATGCCCGGCGGCGTGCCGCGCGTGCGGTAGCGGTGCGCGTCGATCACGAGGTCCGAGGCGAAACGACCGAACACGAACCAGAGCAGGAACGCCTCGTCGCCGCCATCACGCCAGCCGGGGCGCGGCCACGCCGGGGTGCTCATGCGGACTCCCGCGGATGATCGAGCGGCAGTACCGGCTGCTGCAGCTCGACCGTGCTTTCGCCGGCCATGATCTTCTTGAACTCGGCGCGGCTGACCGAGACGTAGCGGTCGTTGCCACCGATCTCGACCTGCGGGCCGTCGGTGACGGCGCGGCCGTGCTCGTCGACGCGCACGACCATCGTCGCCTTGCGTCCGCTGTGGCAGATGGTCTTGATCTCGACGAGGTTGTCGGCCCAGGCGAGGAGGTACTGGCTGCCTTCGAACAATTCGCCGCGGAAATCCGTGCGCAGGCCGTAGGCGAGCACGGGGATGCCGAGCACGTCGACGATGTCGCCGAGCTGCCATGCCTGCGCCCGGGACAGGAACTGCGCCTCGTCGACGAGCACGCAGTCGAGCTTGCCGCGTGCGGCGATGTCGGCCCGCGCGAGCGCGAGCAGGTCGTCGTCGCGCATGAAGCGCCGCGCGTTCGCACGCAGGCCGATGCGCGACGCGACCACGCCCTCGCCCGCGCGCGTGTCGAGTTGCGGCGTGAGGATCAGCGTGCGCATGCCGCGCTCGTGGTAGTTGTACGCGCTCTGCAGCAGCGTCGTCGTCTTGCCGGCGTTCATCGCCGAATAATAGAAATACAGTTTCGCCATCGATGCGGAGCGGGGATGCGGGGCGGGCGCACAGCATACCCGCCCGGCTGCACCCGCGCGGTGAATCGCGCGAGAATGCGCGCATGGACGCCGTTCTCGAAGACCCGGTCGCGCCGGCCGGCGCCGCGACGCGACTCGCCGCCTTCATCGACGCGCATCCGCGCCTGTTCGTGCTGACCGGCGCCGGCATCAGCACTGCTTCGGGCATCCCCGACTATCGCAACCGCGACGGCGGCTGGAAACGCACGCCGCCGATCACCCTGCAGGTCTTCGTCGGCGACGCGCTCGCGCGCTCGCGCTACTGGGCGCGCAGCCTCGTCGGCTGGCGGCGCTTCGGCGTCGCGCGACCGAATGCGGCGCACCATGCGCTCGCCGCGCTCGAACGACGCGGACGCGTCGCCTTGCTCGTCACGCAGAACGTCGACGGCCTGCACGAGGCGGCGGGCCACGAGGCGGTCGTCGACCTGCACGGCCGCCTCGATCGCGTGCGCTGCCTCGGCTGCGAGCGGCGCCTGCCGCGCGCGCAGTTCCAGCGTGAACTCGAGCGGCGCAATCCGGACTGGCTCGCCGTCGACGCGCTCGACGCGCCCGACGGTGACGCGGACCTCGAGGGCCTCGCGTTCGAGCGCTTCGTCGTGCCGGATTGTGCGGATTGCGGCGGCCTGCTCAAGCCCGACGTCGTGTTCTTCGGCGAGAACGTGCCGCGCGAGCGCTTCGAGCGAGCCACGCAGGCACTCGAGGAAGCCGACGCGATGCTCGTCGTCGGCTCGTCGCTGATGGTGTACTCGGGCTACCGCTTCGCGCGCGCGGCGGCGCAGGCGCGCAAGCCGATCGCGGCGCTCAACCTCGGCCGTACGCGCGCCGACGAGCTGCTGTCGCTGAAGATCGAGGCCGACTGCGCCGCGGTGCTCGGCGCGCTGTGAGCGAGCGACGGCATCAGTCGAAGCCGTTGGCGAACAGGCGATCGAGGTCCACGGCGTCCAGTTCGCAGGCACCGATGTCGACCGCTTCGCCCGCGAGTCGCGGATGGCCCTCGCCGCGCTGGTCGAATTCGCTCCGGGCGATCGTTCCACCGGCATCGCGTGCGCACGAGTCACCGGCGAGCGCATGGGTCGCTGTCGGGCCGCCGTTGTCGGCGAGCGGCAGCAGCCCCGGATCGCACGCGAGCGTGTCGGGCGGCACGGTGACGTTCTCGCCGACGCTGCCGATGAGGTTGTGGTCGCCGGTCATGATGTCGTCCACGCTACCTGTGTGCTCGATGTCGGGTGAACCGATATTGCCCGCGAGCAGGCTGTCGAAGGCGGTGACGGCCGTGGCGAGCGCGGGTCCGCTGTAGAGACGGATGCCCGCGCCGGCCGAAGCGGAGTTGGCTGCCACGGTGCTGTGCACGAGGTCGAGCGTGTCGAGTGCATACGTCGCGATGCCACCGCCAGCGCGGATGGCCGTGTTGCCGGACACGGTGCTGTTGGCGAGGCTGAGATGGCCCTTCCACATGAACAGGCCGCCGCCGTCGCTCGATGAGTTGCCCGAGACGGTGGTGTTGGCGAGGACCACGGTGGAAGCGTCGTCCGAGGCGATGCCGCCGCCGATGCCGAGCTCGCCAGTCGAATTGCCGGCAATCGTACTATCGCTCACGGTGAGCGTGCCGCCGTCCGAGACGAGGATGCCGCCGCCCGCGTAGTCGGAGTGGTTGCCGGACACGCGACAGCGCGTGAGCGTGGCGGTGCTGGCGGAGACGGAGATGCCGCCGCCCACCATGTCGGCCTGCCCGCCCGAGATCGACAGGTCCTCGAATGCGACCGGCCGGCTCGCGGTGAACACCGTGCCCGTACCCGACACGCGCCGCACTTCGACGCGCGTACCGCTCACGGCGGACCGGATCGTCGTCTCGCCGCCGGCATCGGTGATATCGAGCGGCGCACCGGTCACCTCGATCGGCGCGATCGCGGGCGGAATCACGATCGTGTTGCCGCCGTCGCTGCCGGACCAGCAGTTCGTGTCCGCCGGCGTCGCATGCGTGTTCGAAGCGACGATCGCTTCGCGCAGGGTGCAGCGGCCCGAGACGTGGACATCGCCGCCGATGTTCACGTCGATGATCCCGGCGGCGCCGGCGCGGCCGACGGCGAGCAGCAGGGCCGCGGCGAGCGGGCGGAGCGATGCACGGGCAGTGGCCATGGCGTTTTTCCGGCAGGGGCTGCCATCCCGTTACGCGGTCGCGCGGCGAAAACCCCAATCCGACGCAGGCGCGCGCGATCGAGGGCTGCGCCCGCGGACGGCCGCGTCATGCGCGCACGACAGGTGTCAAGCTGTCGGCGGCGCCCGCGCCGCGGCACAATCGCCCGTCCGTCCCGCGTCGCGCCGACGATCCCTGCCGATGAGCCTCAACCCGCAACAACGCGCCGCCGTCGAATATTGCGACGGCCCCCTGCTCGTGCTCGCCGGCGCGGGTTCGGGCAAGACGCGCGTGATCACCGAGAAGATCGCGCACCTGATCAAGCGCCGGCAGGTGCCGGCGGCGAAGATCGCCGCGATCACGTTCACCAACAAGGCTGCGCGCGAGATGCGCGAGCGCGTCGGCAAGCTCGTCTCGGGCACGGCCGCGGAAGGCCTCACGGTGTGCACCTTCCACGCGCTCGGGCTGAAGTTCCTGCAGATCGAGCACGCGCGCGCGGGCCTGCGGCGCGGCTTCTCGATCCTCGACGCCGACGACACGCAGGGCATGATCAAGGAACTCGCGCCGAAGGCGATCAAGCCCGACGCGCTGTTCGCGTTGCAATCGCTGGTCTCGCGCGCGAAGAACGAGGGCCTCACGCCCGAGCAGGCCGCGGCGGCCGCGACCGGCGCGCGCGAGCGCGAGGCCGCGGAGATCTACGCCGCCTACCAGCGGCGCCTCGCCGCATTCAACGCGGTCGACTTCGACGACCTCATCCGCCTGCCGCTCGGCGTGCTCGAAGGCGACGAGGAAGCGCGCGCAGGCTGGCGCGAGCGCCTTCGCTACCTGCTCGTCGACGAGTACCAGGACACCAATTCCGCGCAGTACCGCCTGGTCAAGGCGCTCGCGGGCGAGCGCGGGTTGTTCACCGCGGTCGGCGACGACGACCAGTCGATCTACGCCTGGCGCGGCGCGAACCCGGAGAACCTCGCCGAGCTTGCGCGCGACTATCCGAAGCTGCGCGTGGTCAAGCTCGAGCAGAACTACCGCTGCGCGCGGCGCATCCTGCGCTGCGCGAACAAGGTCATCGCGCACAACGCGCACCTGTTCGAGAAGCGCCTGTGGAGCGAGCAGGGCGAAGGCCCGCCGGTGCGCGTGCTCGAATGCCGCGACGACGAGCACGAGGCCGAATGCGTCGCCGGTGCGATCGCCCATCTCGCGGAGAAGCACAAGGCGCCGTGGCACGAATTCGCGATCCTCTACCGTGGCAACCACCAGTCGCGTGCGCTCGAGAAGGCGCTGCGCCTTGCGCGCGTGCCGTACCACGTGACCGGCGGCACCGCGTTCCTCGACCGCGCCGAGGTCAAGGACCTGCTCGCCTACCTGCGCCTCATCAACAACCCCGACGACGACGCGGCATTCCTGCGCGTGGTCAACCTGCCGCGCCGCGACATCGGCGCGACCACGCTCGAGAAGCTCGGCGAACTCGCCGGCGTGCGCCACGTATCGCTGCTGCGCGCGGCGCAGAACGACGCGGTGCTCGGCCAGCTGAGCGGCCGCGCGGCGTCGTCGCTGGTCGCGTTCACGGGCCTGATCCGCGACCTCGCGGCCAAGGCCGAGCGCACGCCGGCGGCGGACCTCGTCGATGAACTGGTGACGCGCATCGGTTATGCCGACCACATCGCGGTGCAGGTCAAGGAGCCTGCGCTGCGCGAGCGCCGGCTCGAGAACCTGAAGGAACTCGGCGAGTGGTTCCGCGCGATGCGGAAGGACGGCGCCGCGGGCGACCTCGCCGCGCAGCTCGCCCTGCTCAGCCACGGCGACCGCGACGATCCGGGCAATGCCGCGCGCCTCATGACCTTGCACTCGGCCAAGGGCCTCGAGTTCCGCTTCGTCTTCCTCGTCGGCGTCGACGACACGACACTGCCGCACGAGGGCAGCATCGAGGAGGGGCGCATCGAGGAAGAGCGCCGCCTGCTCTACGTCGGCATCACGCGCGCGAAGGAGCAACTGTCGCTGTCGTACGCCAAACGGCGCAAGCGCTTCGGCGAGATCATCGCCAACCAGCCGAGCCGCTTCCTCGCCGAGCTGCCGGCCGACGATTTGCACTGGTCCGGACGGGACGCCGAGCAGGATGCGGCACACAGGCAGGAACTCGCGTCCTCGCACATCGCGCGCCTTGCCAGCCTTTTCGCGGACTGACCTGCCCTGCCGACACGCGCTGTCGGCAGTCGCGGGCCGCGCGCGGCCCGCGCATGCGAAGATCGCCACATGCATCCTGCCGCGACCGACCGCATGCCCCCGCATTCGCATTTCACGCGCATCCTGCTCGCCATCGGCGCGTTGCTGCTCGGCATGGCGTCGTACCAGTGCGGCGCGGCGGTGGCCAAGCACCTGTTCCCGGCGGTCGGCGCCGAAGGCGCGACCGCGTACCGACTCGGCCTCGCCGCGCTGATCCTGCTCGCCTGGCGGCGCCCGTGGCGCAACACGGGCGCGCCGAGGGACATGCGTGCGTTGTGGGGCTACGGCCTCGCGATCGGCGCGATGAACCTGTTGTTCTACCTGTCACTGCGCACGATCCCGCTCGGCATCGCGGTCGCGCTCGAGTTCACCGGGCCGCTCGCGCTGGCCCTGTCCGGTTCGCGCCGCTGGATCGACTTCGTCTGGGTCGCGCTCGTGGTCGTCGGCCTGATGATGCTGCTGCCGTTGCGCGAACAGGCGCAGGCACTCGATCCCCTGGGCGTCGCCCTCGCGCTCGCGGCGGGCGTCGGCTGGGTGTTCTACATCGTGCTCGGCCGCAAGGCTGGCATGTCCTGGGCCGCCGACGCCGTCACGCTCGGCACCGCGATCGGCGCGCTGCTCGTAGTGCCGATCGGCTTCGCGCATGCCGGCACGGCGCTGTTGTCGCCGGCGCTGCTGCCATTCGCGCTCGGCGTCGCGGTGCTGAGCTCGGCCTTGCCCTACACGCTCGAGATGATCGCATTGACGCGCCTGCCGTCGCGCACGTTCGGCACCCTGCTCAGCCTCGAGCCGGCGCTGGCGGCCGCGGCCGGCGCCGCGTTCCTCGGCGAGCGCCTCGACCTGCTGCAATGGCTCGCGATCGCGGCGATCGTCATCGCCGCCGCAGGCACGGCGCTCAGCCTGCGCCGCGCCGAGGCGGCCGCGCCTCCGGCGTGACGCCGCCGTTTCAGATCAGTCCGGCGTTCGAAAGCTCGCGCTTGAGGTAGGCGTAGTAGATCGGCGCGGCGACGAGGCCGGCAGCGCCGAACGCGGCTTCCATGAAGAGCATCGCGATGAGCAGTTCCCATGCGCGCGCGCGGATCTGCGTGCCGACGATGCGTGCATTGAGGAAGTACTCGAGCTTGTGGATGAGGATGAGATAGACGAGCGCCGAGATCGCCACGCCGAACGACACCGACAGGCCGACCACGAAGATGAGCGTGTTGGAAATCAGGTTGCCGACCACCGGCAACAGGCCGGCGACGAAGGTGGTGACGACGAGGCTCTTCGCGAAGGGCAGGTTCGTGCCGAACAGCGGCAGCACGACGAGCAGGAAGATCGCGGTGAACAGCGTGTTGACCGCCGAGATCTTCACCTGCGCGAACACGATGTCGTGGAACGCCGCGACGAGGCTGCGGCAGCGCTGCACGAGTGCCTCGACCAGCGGGCCGCGGCGCTTGTCCGGATGCGTCGCCGCGTCGGCGAGCGCGACCATCGCGCCGAGGACCATGCCGATCAGGAGATGCACGACGACGCGCGCGGCCGTCTTGCCCGCGAGCTGCAGCTGCGCCGCGTGCGCACGCAGCCACTCGATCGCGGCGGCGCGGAAGTCGTCGATGCTGTCGGGCAAGTGGTCGACGACGACCTGCGGCAGCTGCGCCCGCGCGCGGTCGATCAGCGGCATCATGCTCTCGAACAGCGCGCCCGGCTCGCCGAGTTCGCGGCGCAGGAACGACACCGCGCCGATGATCGCGAGCGTGAGCAGGCCGACCACGACCACGCTGAGCAGCGCGACGACGAGGCCGTGCGCGCGGGCGCCGGGAAGATGCCGCTGCAACGGCGGCGCGAGCGCCTCGACCAGCGCGTAGACGAGCAGCCCGGCGAGCAGCGCGGACAGCAGGTGCAGTTCGAGGATGAGGATGAGCGCGGAGCCGGCGAGGACGTACGAAGCGATCTGGATGCGCGAACTGGTCGAAGGATCCATGGGGCGTCCCGGGGCGATGGCGGGGCAGGCGGCCGACGGGCGTCCGTGCGAGCGCGTGTCATACACTGTCCGATCCTAGGGGCTGCCCTCGCGCTTTCCAATCCCGGAGCCACGATGTCGAACCTTCGTCCATTCCTGATCGCACTGTCGCTGGCCATGCTCGCCGGTTGCACGGCGTCGCATCCGCCACGGGCCGATGTCGCGGCCGCGCAGGCCGGCTCCGGGCCGGCGGCGAACGACAACCTCAACGCGGTCGCCTGGACGCAGGGCGCGATCGAGCATGACCTCGTCTATCGCGAGGTCTACCGTCATGCCGGCGAACAGCTGCTGCGCGCGCTCGCCGACCAGGACTGGGACGCGCTGCCGCGCGAGGAGCGCGAGGGTGCGGTGCGCGGGCTCGCGCCTGCAGTGATCCTCGACATCGACGAGACCGTACTCGACAACTCGCCGTACCAGGCGCGCCTGGTGCGCGACGGCCGCCGGTACGAGGACGCCAGCTGGGCGCAGTGGTGCCGCGAGGAAGCGGCTCGGCCGCTGCCCGGCGCACTCGAGTTCACCCGACTGGCGGCGGCGCACGGCGTCACCGTGTTCTACCTGTCCAACCGCGCGCAGGACCTCAACGATGCGACGCTCGCGAACCTGCGCAAGACCGGCTTTCCGATCGCCACCGCTGAGCCGGTATTCCTCGGGCTCGGCACCGTCGTCGAGGGTTGCCGGGCGGCGGGAAGCAACAAGGGATGCCGGCGCAAGCTGATCGGGCGCACGCACCGCGTGCTGCTGCAGGTCGGCGATCAGGTCGGCGACTTCGTCGACGTGGCCGCGAACACCGCGCAGGGCCGCGCCGCCGCCGTGGCCGCCTACGCCGACTGGTTCGGCGAGCGCTGGTTCGCATTGCCGAATCCGACCTACGGGTCCTGGGAGGCCGCCCTGTTCGACAATGACCGCAGCCTGCCCGAGGCTGGCCAGCGTGCGGCCAAGCTGAAAAATCTACGTTATTGATCAAATACTTGCTGTTCATTACGTCAGGTATTGCATGAACTTAGGGCGCTAAGTACAATCAATCACAGGAGTTGCGGGTCCGCCGCGCGGCGCCCGCCGAAGCACAGCCCCCAGAGAACGACGTACGATTTCCTCCTCCGGCACTGCCGGATTCCGCCCGGAAGGTTCGCCCTCCGGGTGTATTTTTTTGGGCGCGGCCGGTGCGACGCACAGTGGCCGCTGTACCGCGGCGCTGCTACAGTTCGCCGCCTTCAATCCTTGGGGAACGCTCATGGTCAAGCCTCTGGTCCGCGCGGCGCTCGCGGCGTCGCTGCTCGTCTTCTTCGCCGGCTGCGAACAGAAGCCCGCCGATACCGCCGCGAGCGCGCCCGCCGCCGCCGCGACGCCGGACGCGGCGATCCTCGCCTCGGTGCAATCGATCAAGCAGGGCGACATCGCCGGCCTCATGCAGAACGCCCTGCCGCCGCCCGACTTCGCCAAGGCGAAGGCCGACTGGGGCAAGGACAAGGACCAGGAGCCGATCACCGACGAGCAGCGCGCGCAGTTCAACGAGACGATGGCGAAGCTGACCGCGCCCGACGCGGAGCAGAAGCTGTTCGCCGAGATCGAGCCCAAGCTCAAGGAATTCGACGCGCAGTACCAGCAGCAGCTGCCGATGTACGCGATGGCCGGCGCGGGCTGGGTCAAGAACATGATCCAGCAGAACCAGACCATGACCGAAGCCGAGCGCACCCAGGCGGCCGCCGCGGTCGACGCGCTGCAGGCGTGGGTCGTGAAGACGCACTTCACCGACGCCGACTCGATCAAGAAGGTCATCGCGATCGTCGCCAAGGCCGCGCGCGAGATGAACCTCAAGTCGCTCGACGAAGCGCGAGCGCTCGGCTACGACGAGGCGATGCAGAAGGCGCGCGTCGCCGTGCTCGCCCTCAAGGACGCGCTCGCGGTGTACGGCCTGTCGATCGACGAGACGCTCGATTCGATCAAGCCGCAGGTGCTCTCGAACGACGGCAAGACGGCGACGGTGCAGCTCTCCTACACGCTGCTCGGCGCGCCGCTCACCGCCACCACCGAGATGGTCAACGTCGACGGCCGCTGGTACGGCAAGCAGACGATCGACAAGCTGAAGGAAAAGGCCGCGGAACAGGCCGAGCAATCGGCGCCGTCCGCCGTCACGGCACCGGAGGCACCGGCCGCGGAATCCGCGCCGGCGGCCGAGCCGAAGCAGGGCTGACGCGCGCCGCGCCCGGCGCGGCGGACAGGGTCCGCAAGCGCATCGACGCGACGCGTCGATGCGCCCACGCGGGCGCCGTCCGCCATCCTGATAGACTCGACGCATGAACGACTCGCAACCGGCGCCACGCCCGCCCGAGGCCGCGCAGGTACCCGCCTGGCTCAAGGCGTTCGGCGCGCTTCTGCGCCCGTGGATCCGCATCCACCGCACGCCTGAAGACGTCCACGCGCTGCTGCCCGACGATGCGCGCCCCACCGTGTACGTGATCGAGCGCTACGGCCTGTCCGACACGCTCATCCTCGAGCAGGCCTGTGCCGAAGCGGGCCTGCCCTCGCCGTATGCGGCCGCCGACGAGCTGCCGATCAAGCGCCGCCGCGCCGTCGTCGCTTTGTCGCGGCGGCCGCGCGTGTTCGGCCGCCAGCCGCATCCGACCCGATCGGAAACACTGAGCCTGCTCGCCGACTTCGTCCGCGCGCAGCCCGGGCACGACGTGCGCCTCGTGCCGGTGTCGATCTTCGTCGGCCGCGCGCCGGACCGCGAATCGGGCTGGTTCAGCGTGCTGTTCTCCGAGAACTGGGTCGTGGTCGGCCGCTTCCGGCGCCTGCTCGCGCTCGCGCTCAACGGCCGCGACACGCACGTGCAGTTCGCCGCGCCGGTGTCGTTGCGCGACGTCATCGCCGACCAGCCCGAACCCGAACGCGGCGTGCGCAAGCTGCAGCGCATCCTGCGCGCGCACTTCCGCCGCATCCGCGCCGCGGTGATCGGGCCCGACCTGTCGCACCGGCGCACGCTCATCGACGGCGTCGTCAACGCGGCGCCCGTGCAGCAGGCGATCGACGCCAACGCGAGCAAGGAAGGCATCGACCGCGACAAGGCCGCGCGCAAGGCGCGCGCGTTCGCCTGGGAAATCGCCGCCGACCAGTCGCACCTGGTCGTGCGCTCCGCGTCGTTCATGCTGACCGGGCTGTGGGAGAAGATCTACCGCGGCGTGCACATGAACCACTTCGCCGAGCTGCGCAAGATCGTGCCCGGCCATGAAGTCGTGTTCGTGCCCTGCCATCGCAGCACGACCGACGATGCGCTGCTGCCGTACCTGCTCTACCGCAACGGCCTGCCCGTGCCGCACATCGCGGCCGGCGTGAACCTCAACCTGCCGCTGATCGGCCCGCTGTTGCGTCGCGGCGGTGCGTTCTTCCTGCGGCGCAGCTTCAGCGACCCGTTCTATTCGACCGTGTTCCGCGAGTACATGAGCCAGCTCATCGCGCGCGGCATCTCGCTCATGTACTTCATCGAGGGTGGCCGATCGCGCACCGGTCGCACGCTCGAACCACGCGGCGGCCTGCTGTCGATGACCTTGCGCAGCTTCCTGCGCCAGCCCGACCGACCGGTGGTGTTCCAGCCGGTCTACATCGGCTACGAGAAGATCATGGAGGGCGAGTCCTACATCGGCGAGCTGTCCGGCAAGCCGAAGGAGAAGGAATCCTGGGGCGCGCTGCTGCGCGGCCTCGGCGCGCTGCGCGACAACTACGGCGCGGTCACGGTCAACTTCGGCGAGCCGGTGTTCCTCACGCCGCTGCTCGACCGGATCGAGCCGGACTGGCGCGTGGCGACCACGAATCCGGACGCGAAGCCGGCGTGGCTCAAGGCCGCGGTCGACACGCTCGGCGAGCGCATCCTCGTCAACATCAACCGCGCCGCGCACGCCAATCCGATCAACCTGCTCGCGGTCGCGTTGCTCGCGACCCCCAAGCATGCGATGGCCGAGGCCGACCTGCTCGCCCAGCTCGAGCTGTACAAGGCCTTGCTGTCCTCGCTGCCGTATTCGGAGCGCGTCACGCTGACCTCGCTCGAGCCGGCGGAGATCATCGCCTACGGCGAAAAGATGCAGTGGATCCGCCGCATCGCGCACCCGCTCGGCGACGTGCTCACGGTCGATGCGAAGCAGGGTGTGCTGCTGAGCTACTTCCGCAACAACGTCACGCACCTGTTCGCGACCGCGTCGTGGGTCGCCTGCTGCTTCCTCAACAACCGCCGTCTCGCGCGCACGTCGATCCTGCGCCTCGGGCGCCTCATCTATCCGTTCGTGCAGGCCGAGCTGTTCCTGCCGTGGAGCGAGGAGGAATTCGGCGAACGCATCCAGAAGACGCTCGACTTCTTCATCGCCCAAGGCCTGCTCGAAGCCGACGCCGACGGCCGCATCATCGCGCGTGGCCCGGGGCAGAGCGATCGCGCGTTCCGCCTGCGCGCGCTCGCGCACACGCTGCTGCCGGCGATCGAGCGCTATTACATCGGCCTCGCACTGCTCGTGAAGAACGGGCCGCACACGCTGACTGCGGGCGAGCTCGAGAACCTGTGCCACCTCAGCGCGCAGCGCCTGTCGCTCCTGCACGAGCTCAATGCGCCGGAGTTCTTCGACCGCAGCCTCTTCCGCGGCTTCATCCAGAAGCTGCGCGAGCGGCGCGTGGTCTGGGCCGACGAGAACGGCAAGCTCGATTTCGACCTCACGCTCGAGGAAGTCGCCAAGGATGCGCGCGTGATCCTTTCGCGCGAGATCCGCCACGGCATCCTCAAGCTGACGCCGGAAAAGCAGGCCGAACTCACGCGCAACGAAGTCGCCGCGTCGACCGAAGCCTGAGCGCGCGCGTCAGGCGTCGAGGTCGGGGATGAGCTTGTTCTCGAGGTAGGCGATCATGTCCTTGAGCTTGAGCTTGCGCTTCTTCAGGCGCGTGAGCTGCAGCTCGTCGCAGCCGGGGCCGGTCGGCAGGCGCGCGATCGCCGCGTCGAGGTCGCGATGCTCGATCCGCAGTTCGGTCAGGCGGCGCACGATGGCGGCGGGATCTTCCGGGTACATGGCACCACGCAGTCTACCGTAGGGCGGTACGCGCGCCGCGCGGGCCGCCGTCGGCGCTGCGACGAGGCAACGGCGGGACTCGC
Organism: Dokdonella fugitiva; assembly: GCF_004342425.1. Taxonomy (GTDB): domain Bacteria; phylum Pseudomonadota; class Gammaproteobacteria; order Xanthomonadales; family Rhodanobacteraceae; genus Dokdonella_A; species Dokdonella_A fugitiva. The sequence goes on from NZ_SLWQ01000003.1 coordinate 50,293, forward strand.
GCTGCGCGCTCGACCCGCCCTACACGCTGCGCGCGACTTCGGCGACGTGTTCCGGCGTGAAGCCGAAGAACTCGAACAGCTTGCCGGCCGGCGCGGACTCGCCGTAGCGATCGATGCCGACGACGGCACCGTTGCCGCGCACGTACTTCCACCACAGCGCGGTGGCGCCGGCCTCGATCGCGATCTTCGGCACGTCTGCCGGCAGCACCGATGCGCGGTACGCGTCGTCCTGGCGGTCGAACGCCTCGGTCGACGGCATCGACACGACGCGCGTCGGCAATCCGTCGGCGTCGAGCAGCTTCTTCGCGGCGAGCGCGAGCCCGACCTCCGAGCCGGTCGCGACGAGGATGCGCGCGGGCGTGCCGTCGCTGTCGGCGAGCACGTAGCCGCCGCGCCCGATCGCGGCGACCTGCGCCTCGCTGCGCGGCACGAACGGCAGGTTCTGGCGCGACAGCGCGAGCGCGGTCGGCGCGTTGCGGCGCTCCAGCGCGAGCTTCCACGCGACCGCCGTCTCGACCGTGTCGCAGGGACGCCAGACGTCGAGGTTCGGAATCAGGCGCAGGCTCGACACGTGCTCGATCGACTGGTGCGTCGGGCCGTCCTCGCCGAGGCCGATCGAGTCGTGCGTGAAGACGTGGATCACGCGCTGGTTCATCAGCGCCGCCATGCGGATCGCATTGCGGCTGTAGTCGCTGAAGGTGAGGAAGGTGCCGCCGAACGGGATGTAGCCGCCGTGCAGCGCGATGCCGTTCATGATCGCCGCCATGCCGAACTCGCGCACGCCGTAACTGATGTGCCGGCCGGTGCCGCCGCCGGCGAGCAGCGGCGCGCCCTTCCACAGCGTGAGGTTGGAATGCGTGAGGTCGGCCGAGCCGCCGACCATCTCGGGCAGCGCGGGCGCGAACGCCTCGATCGCGTACTGGCTCGCCTTGCGCGAGGCGACCGTCTCCGCCTTCGCGTTCGCCTCGGCGATGAGCGTTGCCGCGCGTTCGGCGAAGTCGGCCGGCAGCTCGCCGGCGAGGCGGCGCTCGAATTCCGCCGCGCGCTCGCCATGCTTCGAGCGATAGCCGTCGCGCCGCGCGTTCCATTCTGATTCGTGGCGCGCGCCCGCCGCGCGCGCGTCCCACGCCGCGGCGATGTCGGCAGGAATTTCGAACGGACCGTACTCCCAGCCGAGCGCCTTGCGCGTCGCCGCGAGCTCGTCGGCACCGAGCGCCTCGCCATGCGCCTTCGCCGTGCCCGCGCGCGTCGGCGCACCCCTGCCGATCGTCGTGCGGCAGATCACCAGGCTCGGCTGCGCCGTGTGTTCCTTCGCCTCGCGGATCGCGCGGTCGACCGCGTCGACGTCGTGGCCGTCGATCGGCCCGATGACCTGCCAGCCGTAGGCGCGGAAGCGCGCCGCGGTGTCGTCGGTGAACCAGCCCTGCACCTGGCCGTCGATCGAGATGCCGTTGTCGTCGTAGAGCGCGATGAGCTTGCCGAGCTGCCAGGTGCCGGCGAGCGCGCAGGCTTCGTGCGAGATGCCTTCCATGAGGCAGCCGTCGCCGAGGAACACGTAGGTGTGGTGGTCGACGATGCGCGCGTCGTCGGTGTTGAACTCGGCCGCGAGCAGCTTCTCCGCGAGTGCCATGCCGACCGCGTTGGCGAGGCCCTGGCCGAGTGGCCCGGTGGTCGTCTCGACGCCGGGCGTGACGTGCACTTCGGGATGGCCCGGCGTCTTCGAATGCAGCTGGCGGAAATTCTTCAGCTCCGCGAGCGGCAGGTCGTAGCCGGTCAGGTGCAGCAATGAATACAGCAGCATCGAGCCGTGGCCGTTCGACACGACGAAACGATCGCGGTCGGCCCAGTGCGGATTGGCCGGGTTGTGCTTGAGATGGCGCGTCCACAGCGCGACCGCGATCTCGGCCATGCCCATCGGCATGCCCGGATGGCCCGACTTCGCCTGTTCGACCGCGTCCGCGGAGAGGAAGCGGATCGCGTTGGCGAGGCGGGCGGTGTCGACGCGCGGGGTGTTCATGGAGCAACTCCGGAAGGGCACGCGCGAGGCCGGCGGCGCCGGGGGCGGACGTGCGGAAGACGAGGGATTCGCCCGGAGTCCGTTCCGGTGCGCAGAAGCGCGAATTTTGCCGCAACGGCGCCGGCCGCGGAAGTGAATGCGGCCTTCCGTCCCCGCCGCGTATCGGCGCCGGGACGGCGCCGACTACAATAGGCGGTCATGAACGCGATCCCGTCCCGCAAGCACGATTACGAAGCCGCCAAGTTGGCCAAGCGCCTGCGCCACCAGGTCGGCCAGGCGATTGCCGACTTCAACATGATCGAGGAAGGCGACCGCGTCATGGTCTGCCTGTCCGGCGGCAAGGACTCGTACACGCTGCTCGACATCCTGTTGAAGCTGCAGGCGAAGGCGCCGGTGCGCTTCGAACTCGTCGCGGTGCACCTCGACCAGAAGCAGCCCGGTTACGACCCCGGGATCCTGCCCGCCTACCTGCGCGCGCTCGGCGTGCCGTTCGAGATCCTCGAGCAGGACACCTACAGCGTCGTCAAGCGCGTGATCCCCGAAGGCAAGACGATGTGCAGCCTGTGTTCGCGCCTGCGTCGCGGCTCGCTGTACACGCACGCGGCCGAGCGTGGCTACACCAAGATCGCGCTCGGCCATCATCGCGACGACATCGTCGAGACCATGTTTCTCAACCTGTTCCACCAGGCGACCCTGAAGGCGATGCCGCCGAAGCTGCGTTCGGACGACGGCCGCAACGTGCTGATCCGCCCCCTCGCCTACTGCGCCGAGGACGACATCGCGGCGTACGCCGCGCAGCAGGGCTTCCCGATCATGCCGTGCAACCTGTGCGGCTCGCAGGAGAACCTGCAGCGCAAGGCGATCAAGGCGATGCTCGCCGAATGGGAGAAGAAGCACCCGGGCCGCACCGAGACGATCTTCCGTGCGCTCGGCAACGTCGCGCCGTCGCAGCTCGCCGATCGCACGCTGTTCGACTTCGCCGGGCTGGGCGCGAATCCGCAGGCGGAGCGGGCCGACGCACATGCCTGGCTCGCCGGCGCCGAGCCGGCGCAGGTGGACGGGCCGAGCTGACCTCGCCGCCAGCGATGCCTCCGTTCTCGACGGATGCCGATCGCGATCTTCCTACGAACGCGAAAATGGATTCCGGCTTCCGCCGGAGCGACGCCTCCACGAGACTCTCCCGCTCGGCTGCGGGCCGCGTCACATCCATTCCGATCCCCCGATTTCCCGAAAAACCGGTCCCCGCCATGTTCTTTCGCAATCTCAGCCTGTTCCGTTTTCCTGAAAGTGTCACTAAAAGCCTCAAACATCTTGCAAAAGACCTCGACTCGCATCGATTGCGCGAATGCGGGCCCCTCGAGCTCTCGACCCGCGGCTTCGTTTCGCCGTACGGACGCGACAGCGAGGAGCTGTTGCACCAGACGGGTGCATTTTCGCTCCTCACGATCGGCGCCGAGGAGCGCCTGCTGCCCGGCGTCGTGGTCGCCGAGGAGCTCGCCGACCGCATCGCGAAGATCGCTGACAAGGAGGGTCGCCGGCCCGGCGCGAAGGAGCGCAAGCGATTGAAAGAAGAGGTGATTTCAGAACTCCTCCCGCGTGCGTTCATACGCCCGTCACGGCTGTCTGCGTATCTGGATGCCGAGCAGGGCTGGTTCGTCGTCGACAGCGCCAGCCGCAAGGCGGCCGAGGACGCGGTGAGCCAGGTGCGCGAGGCGCTCGGCCGTTTCCCGGCGACGCCGATGGCGCCTTCGGAATCCCCGCGGAACCTGATGACGGGCTGGCTCATAGATGGGAAACTGCCGCCAGGACTGGCACTCGGCGAGGAGGTCGAATTGCGGGATCCGGCCGAGGCCGGCGCGATCGTACGCTGCCGCCGGCAGGACCTTGAATCGGACGAAATCCGGGAGCATCTGAAGTCGGGCAAGCAGGTCTTCCAGCTTGGCCTCGTGTTCGATGACCGGATGGGGTTCGTGCTCGACGAAGACCTCGTCGTGCGCAGGCTCCGCTTCCTCGACGTCGTGCTCGACGAGCTCGGCGACGGCACGGCGGAATCGGCGCGCGCCGAGCTCGATGCGACGTTTGCGTTGATGACGCTCGAACTCAGGAACCTGGTCGAGCGCCTGGAAAAGTGGTTCGGAATCCCCCGTCCGGGCGAGCGCGACTGAGCGCCGCGCGCGCGGGTCTGTCGGAGAAATGAAGTGGAACTTGCGCACGACTACCTTGAACTGGCGACGCCGGCCGGCGAAACGATCAAGGTGCTGCGCAAGAGCCATCCGCAGGCGCGCCGCCTGCGCCTGACCGTGACGCCGGGCGGTGCGCGCGTCACCTATCCCGAAGGCACTCATCCGGCCCAGGTGTTCGCATTCCTGCGCAAGCACGGTGAATGGCTCGAGCGCAAGCTCGACGAGCTCAGCCTCGGTTCCGCGCCGCCGCCGCTCAAGCCGGGCGCGGCGACCGTGATGCCGCTGCGCGGCGAAACCACGCGCCTGTCATGGCGCGACGGTGCCTATCCGCAGATCGAGCAGATCGACGATCGTCTCGTGCTGACGCTGCCGCGCCCGCACGGCAAGTCGACCCTGCCCGCCGCACGCGCGCTGCTGCGCTCGTTCCTCGAGGCGCAGATCCGCCGCGACGTGAGCCGCTGGCTCGCGCGGTACTGTCCCGAACTGGGCCGCGCGCCGACCGCGGTCAAGCTGCGCCCGCTGAAGAGCCTGTGGGGCAGCCTCGATACGCGTGACCGCGTCACGCTCGACCTCGCGCTCGCACTCGCGCCGCCCGCGGCGCTGCGCTACGTCGTCGTGCACGAGCTCTGTCACCTGCGCATCCGCAGCCACTCGCCGCGCTTCTGGGCGCTGGTCGAGAAGCTCATGCCGGACTGGCGCGAACAGCGCGATTGGCTCCGCCTCAACGGCCAGGCGCTGAAGGCCGAACTGAATCGCCTGATCCAGGCCTGAGCGGAAGACAGAAGAAAGCCTGGACCACGGAGCACAGGAAGCACGGAGGAGAGGAAACGTTCCTTCGTGCGCTGCGACACGGCGACATGGAAAGCCAGGGCGTGGAAGCATGCATCTCTCGCTTTGGCCAGGCGCTTCGGCGGCACGCGTTGCGCGTTTCCCGCCGCTGCGACACGGCGACATCGAATAAGAGCCAAGCCTGAAACACGAAGCACATCCGGTGTGCTTCCGTTTCAATCGCTCGCCTTGCCCAGCAGCGCATCCGCGACCGCCGCGGCGTTTTCCAGATGCAAGTGGTGGTGGCCGGCGATGCGCGTGACGCGGATGTCCGCGACGCACGCCGCGCGCGCGTCCATCATCGCGGCCGGCAGGTAGCTCGTCGGCGGGTCGGCGAGCACGAGGCGCGTGCGTGCGCGGATGCCGGAGAGCATCGCGCGTACCTGCTCTTCGCCGTAGCGTTGCGGGCTTGCGAGCGTGAGGCGCGGGTCGCTCGACCATACCCAGCCGCCTTCGACCGCCAGCACGCCGCGCGCGACGATCGCACGCGCCGCGGCATCGGACAGGTCGTTCGCCAGCATGCGCGCGACGACCGCCTCGTCGAGCGTCGCGAACACGCGCAGCGGCCGGCGCGCGGCGAACGCCGCATGCTGGTCGAGCGCGCGGCGCAGCTGCGGCAGCGCGTCCTCGAGCGTCGTCGTCAGCGGGCCGAGGGCTTCCACCAGCAGCAGTTCACCGACGCGTTCCGGATAGGCGGCTGCGAACAGGCTCGCCAGCGTGCCGCCGAGCGAATGGCCGAGCAGGTCGACGCGTGTCCAGCCGAAATGCCCGAGCACGGCGCCGATATCGTCGAAGTAGTCGACGTAGTGGTACCAGGCCCCCGGCGCGATGTGCGAGGAATGGCCGTGGCCGCGCAGGTCGAGCGCGACCACCTGCCAGCGCTCGGCGAGCAGCGGCGCGAGCTGGTCGAACGAACCGGCGTTGTCGAGCCAGCCGTGCAGGGCGAGCAGCGGCGGTGAACCTTCGTCGCCCCAGCGTTTCGCGGCGAGCGTCGCCATCGGCAAGGCGATGCGCAGCTCCTCAGCGCGCATCGCGGAATCGTTCGCGCCGCGCGCGCGCGGCCGCCTGTTGCGCCTGTGCACGCGCCGCATCCCAGCCCGGATCGAACTCGTTCCAGCCCTGGCCGTGGCGCAGCACGAGCTCGGCCAGCGCCGCCACGTGGTCGTCACCCGCGTTGAGCGCGGGAATGTATTCGAACCGCTCGCCGCCCGCGTGCAGGAAGCGCGCATGGTTGCCGATAGCGATCTCCTCGAGTGTCTCGAGGCAGTCGACCGCGAAGCCGGGACAGAGCACCTGCACGTGCCTGATCCCTTCGCCGGGCAGCGCGGCGAGCGTCGCCTCGGTGTACGGCTGCAGCCACTTCGCGCGACCGACGCGCGACTGGAACGTGACGAGCAGTTCGGGCTCCTCGAGGCCGAGGCGTTCGCGCAATCGCCGCGCGGTCGCCTGGCATTGGCAGAAATACGGGTCGCCGGCGAGCAGGTTCCGCTCAGGAATGCCGTGGAACGAAAGCAGCAGGCGCCCGGCGCGGCCGTGGCGCTGCCAGTGCGCCTCGACGCTGCGCGCGAGCGCTTCGACGTAGAGCGGCTCGGCGTGGTAGTCGTTGATGAAGCGCTGCTCCGGCGGCCAGCGCCAGCCGGCGAACTCGCGCGCGATCGCGTCGAACACGGAGGCGGTCGTCGTCGCCGAGTACTGCGGGAACAGCGGCAGCACGAGCAGTCGCCGCACGCCGGCCGCGGCGAAGTCGCGCAGGGCCGCGCGCAGGCCCGGGCGGCCGTAGCGCATCGCATGGCGGACCAGGATCGGACCGGGACGTTGCGCCTGCAGCGCGGCCTGCAGCCGCTGCGCGAGCGCGGCGGTGCCGAGCGCGAGCGGCGAGCCTTCCGGGGTCCAGATCCGCTGGTACAGCGCGGCCGAGCGCGCGGGTCGCACGCGCAGCACGTAGCCGTGCAGGATGAGGCGCCAGAGCCAGCGCGGCAGTTCGACCACGCGCGGGTCGCCGAGGAATTCGGCGAGGTAGCGCCGTACCGCCCGCGGCGTGGCCGCGTCGGGCGTACCGAGGTTGACGAGCAGCACGCCGGCCGCGGCAGGGTCGCCGTGGCGATGGTTCGACAATCCGAAATAGCGCGGCATCGTGGCTTCGGGCAGGGGCGCCATCGCGCGGCGACCCGCGGGGCGAGGCGGCCGGACGCTAAGGTTTTGACGGCGTTGAGGTTGCTGGTAGACTCGGGCCGCCACCGCGGAACACCGCGGGGCTGACGATTACCATAACGATAACATGCCGCCATGCGCCCACTGACCTGCGTCATCGCAGCAGGGATGCTTGCCGTCGCCGCCGTACCGGCGCAGGCGGCGACCGCCTATGGAGAGGCGTTCGACACGCTCTACCGCATCGACCTCGACAAGCACGAGGCGACCCGCGTCGGCGCGGCCGGCCGTCATGCCGGCCAGCTGATCGGCAACATCAGTGGCCTCGCGCCGCAGGACGACGGCGTGATGTACGCGGTGGCCGGCGCGCTGAAGCTGCTCATCGCGCTCGACACCTCGACCGGCGAGGCGCGCATCGTCGGCGATCTCGGCCTCTCGGGCCAGGGTGATCCGAACCACAACGACGCTCTCGACCTCAACATGACGGCGAGTTGCGACGGCACGCTCTGGCTCGTGTCGGCGATCGCCGACAAGCTGTGGACGGTCGATCCGGCCAACGGCAGCGCAACCCTCGTCGGGCCGACCGGGCACACGATCACCGGCCTCGTCGCGCGCGGCGGCACGCTCTACGGCGCGGGCGGCAAGGGCGACAACACGTTCTACCGGATCGATCGCGAAACCGGTGCGGCCACCGCGATCGGCTCGTTCGGTCCCGAGTTGCAGCGCTGGGTCAACTCGATCTCGATGAGTTTCGACGAAACCGGCAGGCTGTGGGCGGTCATCAACTACGTGCCGCCCGAGCACGACAACGACGCCATCGCCGACTGGAGCGATCTGGCGACGATCGACCCGGACACCGGCGTCGTGCACATCGTCGGGCCGATCACCGGGCCCGAATCCCTGCGCAAGGTCGGCATCAAGGGCTTCACGACCGGTGCCGGTCCGTGTGCCGCGGGCGCCGCGCCCGCGGCCGCGCCGGTCGGCACGCCGCTCGCGCTCGGCGTGCTCGCGCTCCTGCTCGTCGCCGCGGCGACGCTGCACCGGCGCCGCCAGCCCGCCTGAACGGGCTTCATCGCCGGCTCAGCTCGCGCCGATTAACGTGGGTCGAATCCACCTGCCGGAGTCGCGCATGCGTGCCGCCTTGTTCGTCCTGCTTTCCGTCGTGCTCGCCTCGATGACCCACCCGGCGCGCGCCGGGGAAGAGGAGAACAAGCTCGCCGAAAATGCCGTGCGCGTGCTCAAGGAGGTCATGGAAGCGCCCGACAGGGCGATACCGCGGGACCTGCTCGAGAATGCGCATGCGATTGCGGTCGTGCCCGACGTGATCAAGGCCGGCCTCGTCATCGGCGGCCGCCACGGCAGAGGCCTCATCGCGGTGAAGACGCGCGACGGCGTCTGGTCGAATCCTTCGTTCGTGAGCATGACCGGCGGCAGCATCGGCTTCCAGGCCGGCGTGTCCTCGACCGACGTGATCCTCGTCTTCCGCACGCAGCGCGGCGTGGATTCGATCGTGCACGGCAAGTTCACGCTCGGCGCCGACGCGTCCGCCGCGGCCGGCCCGGTCGGCCGTTCCGCGCAGGCGTCCACCGACGCCCAGCTCAAGGCCGAGATCTATTCCTACTCGCGTGCGCGCGGGCTGTTCGCGGGCGCGGCGCTCGACGGCACCGCGCTCAAGATCGACAACGACGCGAACCAGGCCGTCTACGGCAGCGGCGTGACCGCGCGCCGCATCTTCGAAGGCGGCGTGTCCGGCGTGCCGAACGTGGTCGTGGACTTCCGCGACCTGCTGGAGGAGTACACTACGAAGTAACGCGACGCGCCGCGTCGGTCATTTCGTCGGGTAGTCCCCATGGGTAGTTTCAGCATCTGGCACTGGTTGGTCCTGCTGGCGATCATCGCCCTCCTGTTCGGCACCAAGAAGCTGCGCAACGTCGGCGAAGACGTCGGCGCGGCGATCAAGGGCTTCAAGAAGGGCATGCAGGACGGCGACGACGACCCGGCCCGGCTCAAGGCCGATCCGCCGCCGTCGAACACGGCCGGCTCCACGAGCAGCAGCAAGACCGAACGCGTCGACTGACGCGCGGGCGCGCGCAACCGCGCCATTCCCCGGGATTCGCCATGTTCGACGTCGGCTTCAGCGAGATCGCGCTCGTCGCGGTCGTCGCCCTGCTCGTGCTCGGCCCCGAGCGCCTGCCGCGTGTCGCGCGCACGGCAGGGGCGCTCGTGCGCCGCGCGCGCGCGAGCTGGCAGAACGTGCGCAGCGAGATCGAACGCGAACTCGCCGCCGAGGACCTCAGGAAATCGATCGACGAGGCCCGTCGCGCCGCCGACGTGCGCGCCGACGTGCACGCGACGGCGGCCGACGTCGAGGCCGCGGTGCGTACGCCTCCCCCCACCACGCCGCCAGCAGCGCCGACCGATGAGCGAACCTGAGCACGACGGCGAGCAGTCCTTCATCTCGCACCTGGTCGAACTGCGCGAGCGCCTGCTCAAGGCGGTCGCCGCGGTGCTGCTCGTGCTCCTCGCGCTCATGCCGTTCGCCAACAAGCTCTATGGTTGGCTCGCGCTGCCGCTGATCCGCCACCTGCCGCAGGGCGGCACGATGATCGCGACCGAGGTCGCCTCGCCGTTCCTGACCCCGCTCAAGCTCGCCTTCTTCGTCGCGTTGTTCATCGCGATCCCGTTCGTGCTGTACCAGCTCTGGGCGTTCGTCGCGCCGGGGCTGTACCGCCATGAAAAGCGGCTCGCCGTGCCGATCCTCGTTTCGTCGGTGATCCTCTTCTACATCGGCTGCGCGTTCGCCTATTTCCTCGTGCTGCCCGCGGTATTCGCCTTCATGACCGGCATCGCGCCGGCGGGGGTCGCGGTGACGCCGGATATCGGCCGTTACCTCGATTTCGTGCTCATGCTGTTCCTCGCCTTCGGCCTCTGCTTCGAGGTGCCGGTCGTGCTGGTCATCCTCGTCGCGCTCGGCCTCGTCACGCCGGAACAGCTTGCCGGCAGCCGCCGCTACGCGATCGTCGGGGCGTTCGCGATCGCCGCCGTGCTGACCCCGCCCGACGTGCTGTCGCAGACGATGCTCGCCGTGCCGATGTGCCTGCTCTACGAGGTCGGCATCTTCGGCGCACGCACCTTCGCCCGCCCCGCGCCAGCCCCCACCGACCCCGCTTCCGGGGCCTGACGACCCGCCCGGCGCCCGGCCGGTCGCGGCAAATCCCCTGCATGCCGGACGCCGCGGGCCGGCCTCCGGCCGCCCCGCCGCGTGCTTCCCGGTTACAAATCGTCACACAGTTGCCCGCCCGGGCCTACCTGTCGCCCCCCAATCACAGTTACACTTCTAAAACAGTCAAAATAAAGTGCGGTTACACCACCGGTGCCGGGAGAGAACATGAAGAAGTCCACAGTTGCTGCAGAAACCGACGACGCGCGCGACGCCAGCCTGCGCGTTTCCAAGCGCGTACGTGACAGCCTCAAGGCCGCGGCGGCGGTCATGGGCCGCCCGCTGTACGACGTCACCAACGAAGCGATCAGCGACTACCTGTCCGGCCTCAAGCTCGGCGACCCGCTCGCCGCGATCCGCCGCGCGGGCCGCGCCCGCAAGTAGTCCGGGGGTGGCGCCGGAGTGCGCTCAGGCGCGCGCCAGCGCGATCGAGCGGAAGCGACGCAGCAGCCGGCGGCCGCCGGCGCGGGCGCGTGTGCGCGCGCCGGGCAACAGGGCGCCGGGCAATCGCCTGGGCGGCGCGAGGGCGCCGTTGCAGGTAGCCGCGCATGATTCGACGCTGAATTCGGCGTGGAACTGCAGTCCCCAGGCGCGCGGCGCGTAGCGCACCGCATGGTGCGGGTCGTGCGCCGAGCGCGCCAGCACGACCGCTCCCGCGGGCAGTTCGAGCACGCTCTGCTGGTGCGAGGCGTGGGCGACGAAGCGTGCCGGGGCCGCCGCGAGCAGCGCGTCGTCGGCCGCCGCGGGAAGGCGCTCGATGGCGACCGTACCGATCTCGCGGCCGCTCGCGTGGTAGTCGACGCGCCCGCCGAGCGCATGGGCGAGCAGCTGATGGCCGTAGCAGACGCCGAGGATCGGCAGGCCCAGCGCGACCGCGTCGCGCAACCAGGCCGCCGCCGCCTCGCTCCAGGGCAGCCGTTCGCTGACCATCGCCGGCGATCCGGTCACGATCGCGGCCGCATAGCGCGCGGGCCGGGCAGCGCCTCGCCCGCGTGCGCGCGCACGACCTCGACCTCGCGCCGGTGCAGGCCGGCGCCATGGCGGAACCAGTCCGGGAAATCGCCGTGGCGCGCGCGTACCGCGGGCAGCGTGCTGCCGGTCTGGAGGATCAGGAATCGCGCGGCGGATCGGCGTTCAGTCGGTCGGCGGCAGGACATTGATGACTTCGGGGATCGTGGTCACGCCACGCGCGACCTGCGCCGCGGCCGACGCACGCAGCGGCTGCATGCCTTCCGCGTAGGCGGTCTCGGTCAGCTTGGCGAGGTTCATGTCGGGCTGGATCAGCGCTCGCACCGCCGGCGTGATGCGCAGCATCTCGTAGATGCCGGTGCGGCCGAGGAAGCCGGTCTTGCGGCACTCGAGGCAGCCCTTCGGGCCGTAGCTCTTCGCCGGCGGCGCGAGGTGCCGACGGTGGGTAAGCGCGGCCCAGGCCTGCACGTCGAGTGGCGCTTCGGTCTTGCAGTGCGGGCACAGCGTGCGCACGAGGCGCTGCGCGACGATCCCTGTCAGGGTCGACTGGATCAGGTAGTTCGGCACGCCGAGGTCGAGCAGGCGGGTGATCGCGCTCGGCGCGTCGTTCGTATGCAGCGTCGACAGCACGAGGTGGCCGGTCAACGACGCCTGCACGGCCATCTGCGCGGTCTCGAGGTCGCGGATTTCGCCGACCATGATGATGTCGGGGTCCTGGCGCAGCAGGGTGCGCACGCCCGCGGCGAAATCGAGGTCGATCGCCTGGTGCACCTGCATCTGGTTGAACTCGGGCGAGACCATTTCGATCGGGTCTTCGACCGTGCAGACGTTGAGGTCGGGCGTGGCGAGGTGCTTGAGCGTCGAGTACAGCGTCGTGGTCTTGCCCGAACCCGTCGGGCCGGTCACCAGCACGATGCCGTGCGGGCGCTCGACCATCTCGCGCCAGATCGTCTCCTCGGACGGCGAAAAACCGAGCTGGCGGAACTCCTTGACGACGATGTCCGGGTCGAAGATGCGCATGACGACCTTCTCGCCGAACGCGGTCGGCATCGTCGACAGGCGCAGTTCGACTTCGCGCCCGCCCTGCGAGCGCGTCTTGATGCGGCCGTCCTGCGGCCGGCGCTTCTCGGCGACGTCCATGCGGCCGAGGATCTTGATGCGCGAGGTAACCGCGGTCATCACCGGCGTCGGCAGTTCGAACACCTTGTGCATGACGCCGTCGATGCGGAAGCGCATGTTGCTCATGTCGCGGCGCGGCTCGAGATGGATGTCCGATGCACGCTGCTCGAACGCGTACTGCAGCAGCCAGTCGACGATGTGCACGACGTGGCGATCGTCGGCGCCGACTTCGCCGGTCCGGCCGAGTTCGACCAGCTGCTCGAAATTGAGGATCGCGCGGCCGTCGTGGACGTCGTTCTTCGCGTCCTTCGCGCGCTGGATCGAGCGCTGCACGCTCCACCATTCGGCGAGGTAGCGGTTGACGTCGAGCGGGCTCGCCACGACGCGCTGGATGTCGCGCCGGAGGATGTGGCCGAGGTCGGCCACCCAGCGCGTCTCGAACGGCTCGGACGTGGCGAACACGACCTGCATCTCGCTGACCGCGACGGGCAGGATGCGGTAGCGCTGCGCATAGGCGTGGCTGACCACCTGGGTCACGCCGGCCACGTCGATCTTCATCGGATCGATCTTGAGGTAAGGCAGGCCGGCCTTCGCGGCGAGCCACTGCGTGAGCACTTCGAGGCTGAGCGGCTTGTCCGGCTGGCGCTGGTCGACGAGCTTGAGGTTGGCGACCAGCACGAGCGGGTGCAGCTCGCTGCGCCCGCGCGCGGTGCGGATGTCCGCGCGCACGCGCTTCGCGTCGGCCTCGGTGAGCAGGCCGTCGCCGACGAGCGCGGCGAGCGTCTCGTCGAGGTCGAGGCGCCGATGCATGCCGAGCGGATGCGCATTCTGGGCACCCGGAAGCTGGGTCACGCTGGCCATGGTGCGAGTCCGGCAGGGGTATCGCCGCTATACTAGCGCGCTTTTCGCACGCAACTTTGTGAGTTGGCGCATGCCCGGACCGACCTTCCAGGAAGTCATCCAGACCCTCAACCGCTACTGGGCCGAACAGGGCTGCGTGCTGATCCAGCCGCTCGACACCGAGGTCGGCGCGGGCACGTTCCACCCGGCCACGTTCCTGCGCGCGATCGGACCGGAACCATGGGCCGCCGCCTACGTGCAGCCGTCGCGCCGGCCGACCGACGGCCGCTACGGCGAGAACCCGAATCGCCTGCAGCACTACTACCAGTACCAGGTCGTGCTTAAGCCGAATCCGGACGACATCCTCGACCTCTACATCGGCTCGCTGAAGGCGCTGGGCGTCGATCCGCTCGTGCACGACCTGCGCTTCGTCGAGGACAACTGGGAATCGCCGACGCTCGGCGCCTGGGGCCTCGGCTGGGAGGTCTGGCTCAACGGCATGGAAGTCACCCAGTTCACCTACTTCCAGCAGGCCGGCGGACTCGAGTGCCGGCCGGTCACCGGCGAGATCACCTACGGCCTCGAGCGCCTCGCCATGTACCTGCAGAACGTCGACAACGTGTACGACCTCGTCTGGACGCAGGCGCCGCACGGCGTCGTCACCTATGGCGACGTGTTCCACCAGAACGAGGTCGAGCAGAGCACCTACAACTTCGAGCACGCCAACGTGGCGAAGCTGTTCGACTGGTTCGACACCTGCGAGGCGGAAGCGAAGCGGCTCGTCGATGCCGGCCTGCCGCTGCCCGCGTACGAGCAGGTGATGAAGGCGAGCCACACGTTCAACCTGCTCGACGCGCGCCGCGCGATCAGCGTGACCGAACGCCAGCGCTACATCCTGCGCGTGCGCACGCTGTCGCGCGCGGTCGCGGAAGCGTATTACGCGCAGCGCGAGAAACTCGGCTTCCCGGGACTGCGCAAGACGTCCGCCGCTGCCTGACACCCACCGGATCCATCACGACGTCATCCGCGCACCGCGGCTCCATCGCCAGGATGGATGCCTGCCCGGCGGGAATGACGGCAGACCAAGATCGCCGCCATGAGCCAAGACCACGCCTCCCTCCTGATCGAACTCGGCACCGAAGAACTCCCGCCGAAGGCACTCGACGAACTCGCGGCCGCGTTCGCGAGCGGCATCTGCGATGGCCTCGCCCGGCGCGGCATCGCCGCCGACCTCGCCGGCGCCCGGCGCTACTGTTCGCCGCGCCGGCTCGCCGTGCTCGTGCCCGGCGTCGCCGCGCAGCAGCCGCTGCAGAAATCCGAGGCGCTCGGGCCGTACGTGAACATCGGCCTCGATGCGAACGGCGCGCCGACGCCGGCCCTGCTCGGCTTCGCCGCGAAGAACGGCGTCGCGGTCGACCAGCTGCAGCGCACGACCGACGCGAAGGGCGAGCGCTTCGTCGCGCGCAGCGAAAAGCCGGGCCAGTCGACCGCGGCGCTGCTGCCGGAGATCGTCACCGAGGCGCTCAAGGCGCTGCCGATCCCCAAGCCCATGCGTTGGGGCGAGCACGACTACACGTTCGTGCGCCCGGCGCATTGGCTCGTCATCCTGCACGGCGACACCGTCGTCGACGCGGACATGCTCGGCCTGCGTTCGGGGCGCAGTTCGCGCGGCCACCGCTTCCATCATCCGCAGCCCGTGCATGTCGCCGACGCGGACGGCTGGCTCGATGCGCTGCGCGCCGCGAAGGTGCTCGCCGACCCGGCCGAACGCCGCGAGCGCGTGCGCGCGGAAGTCGCGCGCGTCGCGCCGGCGGGCAGCACGCCGCGCCTGTCCGATGCGCTGCTCGACGAGATCGCCAACCTCACCGAGTGGCCGGTCGGCATCGCCTGCGCCTTCGAGCGCGAATTCCTCGCCGTGCCGCAGGAAGCGCTCGTCACGACGATGGAGACGAACCAGAAGTTCGTCCCCGTCTTCGATGCCGAAGGCCGCCTCACCGCGCATTTCATCGGCGTCGCGAACATCGAATCGAAGGACCCCGCCGAGATCCGCAAGGGCTACGAGCGCGTGATCCGCCCGCGCTTCGCCGACGCGAAGTTCTTCTTCGACGAAGATCTCGAGACGCCGCTCGCCTCCCAGCAGGACGCGCTGAAGAGCGTGACCTACCAGCAGGCACTCGGTTCGGTCTGGGACAAGACCGTGCGCGTGGCCGAGCTCGCGCGCGTGATCGCCAACCGCCTGCGCGACGCGGGCATCGCGGTCGACGCCGCGCTCGCGACGCGCGCGGCCGCGCTGTCCAGGTGCGACCTCATGACGCGCATGGTCGGTGAATTCCCCGAACTGCAGGGCACGATGGGCCGTTACTACGCGGCCGCGGGCGGCGAGGACGCCCAGGTCGCGCAGGCTCTCGACGAGTTCTACCGCCCGCGCTTCGCCGGCGACGGCATCGCGCAGGGCAAGGTCGGCCAGGTGCTCGCGGTCGCCGAACGCATCGACACGCTGGCCGGCATCTTCGCGGTCGGCATGAAGCCGTCCGGCAACAAGGACCCGTTCGCGCTGCGCCGCGCCGCGCTCGGGCTCGCCCGCACGCTGATCGAGGGCGACCTCGCGCTGGACCTGCGCGCGCAGTTCGACGAGGCGCTCGCGCAACTGCCGGACGGCGCGCTCGCCGCGGGCTTGCCGAAGGGCAAGGACGGCACGGTCGCCGTGTTCGACGCGGCCGCGCGCCGTGCGGCCCTCGGCGCCGAGCTGTACGACTTCGTGCTCGACCGCCTGCGCGGTTACTACGTCGATCGCGGCGTGCCTGTGGAAGCCTTCCAGGCCGTGCGCGAACTCGCCCCGGCCGATCTCGCCGACTTCGACCGGCGCCTGCGCGCGGTGGTCGAGTTCGCCGCGCTGCCCGAGGCGCGCGCGCTCGCCGCGGCGAACAAGCGCATCAACAACCTGCTGCGGCAGGCGGGCGGCATGGAACTCGGCGACGTCGACGATGCGCTGCTCGAGGACGGTGCCGAGCGCGCGCTGAGCGAGGCGTTCCGCGCTGCGGCCGCCGATGCGAAGGCGCATGTCGCGCAGCGCGACTACGTCGGCATGCTCAGGCGGCTCGCGCAATTGCGCGAACCGATCGACCGATTCTTCCAGGACGTCATGGTCATGGTCGACGACGGACGCGTGCGGGCCAACCGCCTGTCGCTGCTCGGCGCGGTCGCCGGTTCCTTCCTCGCCGTCGCCGACATCTCGCAGTTGCCGGCGGCCTAGCACGGTGCGGCGACTGCAGGTGTTGCCGATCCTGCGCACCGTTCACGCTGCGGTCGTCCGCGCGATTGCGCGGCGCGCGGGTGCGGACTATGGTGGGCGTTCGGCGTGCCACGCCAGCGCCACCGCGTGATTCCGGGTGTCGCGACCGCGCGTCGCCGTCGTCATGGTCCCGCGGCGCGGCCGGTTTCACGATAATTTTCGTTCTCGTTGGAGATGACAGTCATGCGCACCTACTGGCTCGCGGCTATCGCCGCCCTCTCGCTGCTCGGCGGCTGCAATACCTCGACCGACACGGCGACCCCCGGAAAACCCGTGGCGCCGGCGATCGCGCCGGGCACGGCGATCAGCGGCAGCGTGACCCTGCATGATCCGATGACGATCGCCGCGGGCAAGCTCGACCTGCGCCTCGTCGACGTCGCCCAGCCGCAGCCGGCGATCGCCGAGAAGACGATCGACGTGAGCGGTGACGCGCCGTTCAACTTCTCGCTCGACTTCGACCGCACGAAGATCGTTGCCGGCCGCACCTACGTGCTCAACGCGACGCTCGTCGACGGCGACCGCCGCTTCCAGGCCGGCCTCGCCGCGCCGGTGCTGACCCACGGCGCCGGCACCAGCGTGCAGATCGTCCTCACCGCGGAAGCCACGCCGGCGGAGAACCTCAAGGCGGAATTCACCAAGTTGCAGGGTCGCATCGGCGGCATGAAGAGCGTCAACGGCACCTACACGACCGATACCTCGTCGGTCGCCTGGGACGCCTTCGGCGAAGGCGGCGTCGTGCGCTACGTGCGCGTCAACACCGAACTCGACGCGGGCGGCCGCTCGGCGGTGTACTACGCGTTCAAGGACGGCAAGGTCATGGCCGTGCAGCAGAAGGGCGGCGCCCTCGTCGGCTGGGCCGACGACGGCTCGGTCCTCGTCAACGAGAAGCACGGCGGCGGCCAGGTCGCGCCGGCCGAGATCACCGCGATGCATGACGCGGCGACCAAGGCACTGCAGATGGCCCAGGAAAAACTCGACGCCGCCCGCAAGAAGTAGATGACCCCGAATCATGGATAGCCGCTGCAGCTTCCACACCCGGGAAGCTGCAGACCGCGACGCCAGCGTCGAAGCCGCGATCAGGGACGATCGCACGGACATAAAAAAGGCGGCCCACCCTGGGGGTATGGGCCGCCTCGAATGTGCGAATCGGCCGTTGCTCCCCTGGGGTGGAAGGTCCCGGCGCCATCGCGCCGCGACGATAGCGCCGGCTCGCTTACGCGAACCTGACACCGCGGTCATGATCGCGCTGCGCTCAGGCGGCGCGGAAGTCGATGCGCGCGCGCGTACCGCGGCCGTCCGCGCCTTCGGTGATAACGAACCGCGCGTCGTGCGCATGCGCGATCTCGTCGACGATCGCGAGGCCGAGGCCGCAGCCGTTGCCGGGCGAGCCGGGCAGCCGGCGGAAGCGTTCGCGGACCTGCATGCGCTGGTCGGCCGGGATGCCCGGGCCGTCGTCCTCGACCTCCAGGAACGCGAGCGCGCCTTCGGTGCCGCTGCGCACGGTCACGCGGCCACCGGCCGGCGTGTAGGCGAGCGCGTTGTCGACGAGGTTGCCCAGCAGTTCGCGCAGCAGCCAGAGGCTGCCGAGCGTGCGCGCCGGCGACGCTTCCGCGCCGAGGTCGATGTGCGCGAGCAGCGAGCGGTCGAGATACTGTGCGACCGCGTCGGTCGCGAGCGCTTCGAGGTCGACCTGCGCGAAATCGTCGTGCGTGGTCGCGGAGCGCTCCGAACGCGCGAGCGCGAGCAGCTGGTTCGCCGTATGCGCGAGGCGGCGGGTGCTCTCGTGCAGCGCGAGCAGCCGCGGTGCGAGGCCATTGCTGCCGGACTCGCGCGCGAGCAGGTCGAGCTGCGCGATGATCCCGGTCAGCGGCGTGCGCAACTGGTGCGCCGCGTCGGCGAGGAACTGCTGCTGCGCGCGCGCGCTGTCGCGCACCGTTTCGAACAGTGCGTTGAGCGTATGCACGAGCGGGCGCACCTCGGCGGGTACCTGCGCGCGATCGAGCGGCGCGAGGTCGCGCGCCGAACGCTGCGCGATCTGCTCGCCGAGGGCGCGCAGCGGCCGCACGCCGTAACGCACGCCGAGCCAGACCAGCAGCAGCGTGCCGGCGAGCTGCACGATGTCGGTGAGCACGACGCTGGTGATGATGCGCCGGATCGCCGCGCTGCGCTTGCGCGTCGTCTCGCCGATCATGATCGTGACCGGCGTGCGGCCGCCGATCACCGCCGCGTGCCGGACGAAGCGGATCGGTTGGCCGTGCAGGCTGCCGTCGCCGAATTCGGAGCGGGCCCCGGCCGCGGGCGGCGCGAGCTCCTCGTCGCCGCTGACGAGATGGCCGTCGGCCGCGCGCACGGCGAAGTAGATCGAGTCGACGCTGTCGGCGCGCAGCACGGCGACGGCCTGCGGCGGCAGGTCCGCGTCGATGTGGCCGTCGGCGTCGGCATCGCGCAGGTGCGCCGCGACCGCGAGCGCCATCTCGTGCAGCGCGCGGTCGTAGGCGGCGCGGATCGCCGCCGAGCCGCTTACGTAATCGAAGAACACGCCGATGCCGAGCAGCAGCGCGAGCGGCAGCAGCAGCAGGCCCAGCAGGCGCCGGCTGACCGACGGCGCGGGCTCAGCCGGGCGTGTCATCGAGGCGGTAGCCGAGCCCGCGCACGGTGCGGATCGGCGCCGCGCCGCCGAGCTTCGTGCGCAGCCGCGACACGTACACCTCGATCGCGTTCGCGCCGATGTCCTCGTCCCAGTTCGCGATCGCCTGCAGCAGGCGGTCCTTGGCGACGACGCGGCCGATGTTGAGCGCGAGGCATTCGAGCACGGCCCATTCGCGCCGCGTCAGGCTGACCGCGCCGCCATCGACCTCCGCGCGCCGTGCGGCGAGGTCGAGCCGCAGCGTGCCGATCACGAGTTCCGCGCTCGCCGCCGAGCGGCTGCGCCGGATCAGCGCGCGGCTGCGCGCGACCAGTTCGGGCAGGGCGAACGGCTTGACGAGATAGTCGTCGGCGCCGAGGTCGAGCGCATTGACGCGATCGGCGAGCGCATCGCGCGCGGTGAGGATCAGCACGGGCACCGCGGTGCCGCTGCGGCGCATGCGCTGCAGCAGGGCCAGCCCGTCCGCGCCGGGCAGGCCGATGTCGACCACGGCGAGGTCGAACGATTCGGCGCCGAGCGCGGTGCCGGCGCGCTCGGCCGAATCGACGTGGTCGACCGCATAGCCGGCTTCGCCGAGTCCGCGCCGGATCGCATCGGCGACCAGCGCATCGTCCTCGACGACGAGCACGCGCACGGCGTCAGGCGACGCGGCGGCCGTGGCCGCGCTTGAGATGCACCAGCAGCAGCGACACGGCGGCCGGCGTCACGCCGGCGATGCGCCGCGCCTCGCCGACCGTCAGCGGTCGCACCTGCTTGAACTTGGCGAGCACTTCCGCCGACAGGCCGCGCACCGCATCGAAATCGAAGGCCGGCGGGATCGGCGTGTCGTCGTGGCGACGGCTGCGCTCGATCTCGTCGCGCTGGCGTTCGAGGTAGCCGGCGTACTTGACCGCGACCTCGACCTGCTCGGCGACCGCGCCGTCGTCGACGCCGGGACCGATGCCTTCGACGCGCACGAGATCGCGATAGCCGACCTCCGGCCGGCGCAGCAGGTCGTGCGCGCTGGTTTCGCGCGCGAGCGTGATGCCAAGCGTCGCGTCGATCGCGCGGCCGAGCGGATTGGCCGGCGACGCCCACAGGCCGCGCAGGCGCTCCGCCTCGCGTTCGACCGCGTCGCGCTTGCGGCAGGTGGCGTCGTGGCGTTCCCGTGGCACGCAGCCGAGTGCGTAACCCTGCGCCGTGAGGCGCAGGTCCGCATTGTCTTCGCGCAGCTGCAGGCGGTATTCGGCGCGCGATGTGAACATGCGATACGGCTCGCTGGTGCCGTTGGTGACGAGGTCGTCGACGAGCACGCCGATGTACGCCTCGTCGCGGCGCGGCGTCCACGGCGCGAGGCCGCGCGCCGCGCGCGCGGCGTTGAGGCCGGCGACGAGGCCCTGCGCTGCCGCTTCCTCGTAGCCGGTCGTGCCGTTGATCTGGCCGGCGAAGTACAGCGCGTCGATCGCCTTCGTCTCGAGCGAGGCCTTGAGGCCGCGCGGGTCGAAATAGTCGTATTCGATCGCATAGCCGGGACGCGTGATGTGGGCGTGTTCGAGCCCGGGTATCGAGCGCACGAGTTCGACCTGCACGTCGAACGGCAGCGAGGTCGAGATGCCGTTCGGATAGACCTCGCACGTGTCGAGGCCTTCCGGTTCGAGGAAGACCTGGTGCGAGGCCTTGTCGGCGAAGCGCACGATCTTGTCCTCGATCGAAGGGCAGTAGCGCGGGCCGGTGCCCTCGATGACGCCACCGTAGAGCGGCGAGCGGTCGAGCGCGCCGCGGATGATCGCGTGCGTGCGCTCGCTCGTGTGGGTGATCCAGCAGCTGACCTGGCGCGGATGGTCGGCGGGCGAGCCGAGGAACGAGAACACCGGCGCCGGGTCGTCGCCCGGTTGCTCCTCGAGCCCGGACCAGTCGATCGTGCGGCCGTCGATGCGCGGCGGCGTGCCGGTCTTCAGGCGCCCGACCGGCAGCGCGAGCTCGCGCAGGGTCTCGGCGAGGCGCTGCGCCGGCGGGTCGCCCGCGCGGCCGCCCGCATGCTGGGTCATGCCGACGTGGATCTTGCCGGCGAGGAACGTACCCGCGGTGAGCACGACGGCCGCGGCACGGAACTCGAGCCCGGACTGGGTGACGACGCCGGCGGCCCGGCCGCCCTCGACGCGCAGGGCATCGACGCCCTGCTGGAACACGGCCAGGCCCGGTTGCGTCTCGACCAGACGCCGGATGGCCGCTTTGTACAAAACACGGTCGGCCTGGCAGCGCGTCGCGCGCACCGCCGGGCCCTTCGAGGCGTTGAGGGTGCGCCACTGGATGCCGGCGCGGTCGGCCGCCGCGGCCATCGCGCCGCCGAGCGCATCGATCTCCCGCACGAGGTGGCCCTTGCCGATCCCGCCGATCGCGGGATTGCAGCTCATCTGGCCGATCGTCTCGATATTGTGCGTCAACAGCAGCGTTCGCGCGCCGCAGCGCGCGCTCGCGAGCGCGGCTTCGGTGCCGGCGTGGCCGCCGCCGACGACGATGACGTCATACGTGTACATGGTGCATGTCGACCGGTGCCGGGTCCGGGACGCCGGCCTTGCGCGCATTCTAGCAAGGTGGCGGCGGGGCGCTGGCATGGAACATGCTGCATCGGACGTACACTCCCACCGACGCACGGCGTATGCGAGCACGTCGATGGCCGGAATTCAGGGGCCGGCCTGCGTCGGTGGGAGCACCTCTGCTTTTGCGATCCGTCCTGGATCGCCGCCCCGAAAGGACTGAAGCGCGTTCTGCGGCCTTGCGACTTCGGATCGTCCAACAGCGGGCCGTCCATGGCCGCACCTTTCAAGTGAAGCACGGTTTCGATGGCGCGATTCGTCGTGCCTCGAAAGCACGGCACACCTCATTTCTCGTCGTCCGGCGAAAGCCGGGATCCAGTGACTGGTGCGCGCGTCAGCGGTACGCCCCGGTTTCCCGGCCATGAGCGCGCCAGGGCCCACGGATGCGCGTATCGCCTGACCGTGCGGCGTCTGCGGAAGAGGCTGGCGCCCGGCGGTCGTAGGAACAGGGGGAATCCAAGAGGACCGTGTGCCGGGCGCCAGTGAACGGTGGCAACACCGCCTCGCGCGGCGTGCCGGAATGTGCGTGGAGACCGCGCGTGGGGCGCGTTTCGCGAAGTGCCGGGTGGCCCCTGTGCCCTCCCGGTTGTCGTCCGGAACCGCCTCACGGCGGGTTCCGCCTGGAACCTCCCCAGTCGACGTGCCGTCGCGGCTGCGCGCGACACCGATAACCGGACCTTAGCCGCAACCGCCACTGGCAGACTGTGACGATCGTCGCGAACTCCTGCCCGCCATGGCCCGCGAGGGATTTCCCTCGTCAGGTTTCGACGCAGCGCGTCGCTGCCGTGGCCATCATGCGCGCTGGAAATGCGCTTCGCAACGCGGCGGATACGTGATGGCGCGGTTGGCACGCCGCTTGCTGAGCACCGGATACAGGGAATCCGGGAGCACGCGCCATGAGCAACATCGCCACCATGAGCATCAATCCGCTCTTTCTGCGTCACGACCTCATGATCGAACTGGGTCGCCTCGAAATGGCGATCGAAGGCGCGCGCTCCGAGGCGCCGTCGAACGGTTCGCTCGACCAGCTCGAATCGCGCTTCGCCAAGATCAACGAAGCGCTGAGCAGGCTGCCGGCCTGATCGAAACAACGCGCGCGGCCTCGCGCCGCGCGCCAGCGGGTGGAACAGGGGAAGATCGGAGCCGTGCGGCGCGCGGCCCCGATCTTTTTTTTCAGTCGAAACCGTTCCCGAAGATCGGGTCGTCGTGCAGGCAGAGCACCGGCACGCTGCCTCGCTGCCACAAGCCCGGGCCCTGGTGCACGGTATAGTCGACCGCATAGATGTCGTGGCGATAGCCGGTATTCGACAGGTCGACGAGATGGTAGGCGTATGGCCGCGGGTTGTAGCGGCAGCTGTTGACCAGTCCCGAGTACGCCGGGGCGAAGCCGCTGATCTCGCCGCCGATCTCCAGGCCGGTGCCCCAGAAGCTCGTCGTCTGCACTTCCTCGGTGATGCCCGTCGTGTACTCGTACGCGCCGCCGGCCTGCACGGTCGCGATGAAGCCGGCCTCGAGGTCGAATTCCGCACCGACGCGCGTCGAGCTCTCGAAACTCGTGTTGCTGCCGACCAGTGTGTTCGCATCCTGGCTCAGGTCCCAGGTCAGCGTGCCGCTCGCGCCGACGACGGTGCCCGGCCAGATGTCCGCCTGCAGGAGGCCGGAGTGGTTCGTGCAGTCGTCCATTTCGCCGGTGCCGTTCCAGAGCATGTCGCCGCGCACTTCGATGGTCTTGAACGTTGCATGCGTCGAATCCCACACGTAGGCATTGAACAGGCCGTCGTCCGCGATGGGGTCGCAGACCGCTTCCGGATAGGCAGGCGGTTCGGCATGGACGTCACCGAATACCTGGATCTCTGCCACGCGCAGGCTCGCCGTGCCCGGGTTCTGCAGGCGGATGTATCGCGCGCGCAGCATGTTCGCCGGATTGGCCGCGTCACGTGTCCAGATGTTCCAGCGATCGAAGCCGACGTCGTCGGCGGTTTCCGGCGCGAACGCGCGCACGCCGCCGCCGCCCGGCACGCCGGCCCCGTTCATCGGGTTGATCGAGGCGTAGACGCGGAAGCCCTTCAGCGACGCTTCCTCGCCGCGTGCCGGGAACACGCGGATGTCCGAGATGTCCCGCACTTCGCCGAGGTCGACCTGCAGGTACGGTTGCGTGCCCGGACCGGCTTCGGTCGCGCTCGAGAACAGGCCGTCGGTCGCCTTGTCGGCACCGTTGCCCGTGGTGAACGACGCGTTGCTCGTGACCGGGCGGAACAGCGCGAGGCTGTTCCAGTCACGGTGCAGCGGCATCCACTGCGCCGGTGGATGGCCGGGCGAGGCGGCCGGGATTTCCCTGTCCCACGACTGTGCGTCGCTCGCCGACATGTAGCGGCTGCCGTCGATGACTTCGCACATGCGCACCGCACTGTCGCCGTCGACGCCGCCGGCGGCGCTCTCGACCTGGTACGAGTAGCAGTTGAAGCTGTTCTCCTCGACCACCGCGAGCGCCTCGCCGTCGTCCTGTGCGTAGCCCTGGTTGATCGTGTAGGTGTTCTCGGTGCCATGGATCGCGCCGTGGCTCGACTGGTAGTTGTAGCCGGCGGTCGCGTGCACGGACGCCTTCACGCCGGCCACGTCGGAGCCGACGCCGATGCCGATGTAGGCCGACACGTCGTGCGAGGTGAAGCTGCCTGACTGCTTCTCGTAGCTCGAACCGCCGCTGGTCGACTTGCCGAACGTCGCGAGCTTGTCCGCGCCGTCCTGCAGGCGTTTGAAGTAGGGCGGCAGCCAGACGACCTGGCGCAGCTGCGGCTCCTCGACCTGGCGGCAATCGGTGCCGAGCGTGGCCTGCACCGAGTCGCCGTCGAAATCGCTCGCGACGAGGTCGAGTGCGGTCATCGACGGGAACGCGGGTGAACTTTCGCTGAAATGCCGTCCGGAGAAACTCGCCGGCACCGACGTGTCGGCGAGGCGCCAGACCGAGCGCAGCAGGTAATCGGTCGTGTTGCGCGCGATCGTCATGACCTCGGGTATGCCGTCCTTGTCCATGTCGCCGACCGCGACGTTGACGAACGCGAGGGACTGCAGGCTGTCGACGGGATAACCGGCCGCATAGGTCGGCGTGTCGCGCAGGTGGTACATGTAGCCCGGCGAGGTACCGCCCGAACCGCTGCCGCCCGTGCCCACCGCGATCGTCTGCGAATACGTGCGCGTGGCGCCGCCGTCGTAGATCTTCAGGACCACGTTGTAGCTGCCCGCCTGCGTGTAGATGTGCGTCGGGCTGCGGTCGTGGATGACGCCGGTGCCGTCGCCGAAGTTCCAGTCGCGTTGCGTGATCGCGCCGGTCGAGGTATCGGTGAACCTCACCGTCATGCCGCTTTCGACCCAGGTATAGCCGGCGGCGAGATCGACCGCGGCCTTGTACACGTCCACCTGCAGGCGCGAACCCGCGTCGGCGCGCGCGAGCACGATCTCGCCCGGCGACACGCGGTCGACGTCGGCGACCGTCGCCTCGAAGCTGGCGATGCCACTCTCGTTCTGGCCCTGCACGATACGGCTGGAATCGTATTCCTGGCCGGCGCCGCGACCCGCGAAACCGATGCCGGTGATCGCGTTGCCGGCGTCGCGCGTGGTCGTGAAGTGGTGCAGGCGCGCGCCGATGTAGTTGGAGCCCGACTGCTCGAACTGCGTGAGCACGACGAGTTCGGCCGCGGCGCTGTCGACCACGTCGCCGGCGTCGGCTTCGATCTTGATCACGTTGTCGATGCCGGGCGTGCCGTTCTCCGCCTCGTAAGTCATGCCGATCGCGCTCGTGAACGTCTTGCTGCCGATCGCGGTGTCGCCGGCGCCGACCGGCAGTTGCGGGGTGCCCGGCAGGTATTCGAGCAGGTGGTAGTTCAGCGTGCGCGATGCACCGAAGCTCTTCTCGTTGACGACGACGGCCTGCGTGCGGCCATCGAGCAGCATGTCGCCCGCGGCGAGGCTGACCTGCCCGACCGGGTCCGTGCGCACCCATTCGCCGGCGGCCTGGCCGTCCGCCTGCGCGATGCTGCCATCGGCAGCGCCGGTGAGCACGAACAGGCGCAGGCCGAACGTGCTCGTGCGCACGAGCACGGCGAGTTCCTGCTTCTGGTCGGTCGAACCGTCGAAGTCGCCGGCGGCGAGGTCGACGATGTTGAACGGCTGCGCCATCGTCCAGGTGTCGATGAGCGTCGCCGCGGGTCCCGTGCCACGCTCGAACACGCCGAGCACGAGGGCACCGCCGCTCGAACGGTTGGCCGTGACGACCTCGTCGCGGCCGTCGCCGTCGAAGTCGACGCTGATCGCCTTGAGGAAGGTGCTGCCGGCCAGTGCGCCGGGAAGGAGCGCGTTGCGGAACGTGCGCGCGAGCGGATCGCCGCTCGGGCCGGCCGGCTGGTACTCGTCGATGTTGCTGAAGCCGCTGCCGGCGGCGACGAAGTCGATGTACTCGGCTTCGCCGCCGAGCGTGACGTGGCGGCCGAAAGGCGTCTGGTCGCAATCGAGCGGCGTGTACTCATGCGTCGCGAAACGCGGCAGCGGCGCGGCACCGGCGGCGAGCGCGCACAGGCCGGCGAGTGACAGGGCCAGCCGGAGCAGGCGTGGGACGGTCGGGTGATGCATGGCGGTACTCCCCAAGTGCGATGCGAGGCGATCGCTGACGGTGCGCCGGATGGCGGCCGTGCATGGGGGTAAGCGGATTGCGGCGCGCGCGGCTATCAGGCGCGCGACGGCGGCGGCGCTCAGGCGCCGGCGAGGCTGCGCCCGAGGATGTCGGCGAGGTCGGGAGACAGGCGTTCGCGGCCGAGCATCCGCTCGAGTTCGCGGCGCATCAGCGCGCGGCGCAGGGGTTCGTAGCGCCGCCAGGCACCGAAGGCCGTCGCGAGCCGCGCGGCGACCTGCGGCGTGAGCGCATCGAGGCGCAGGATCGCGTCCGCGACGAGCCGGTAGCCGTCGCCATCGACGCGGTGGAACGCGCGCGGATTGCGCAGGGCGAACGCGCCGGGCAAGGCATAGACGTTGTTCGGGTTGCTCCAGCGGAACGCCGGATGCACGAGCAGTGCCGCCACGCGCTCGCAGGCACGCGGGTCGGCCTCGGTCGCCTGCAGCGAGAACCACTTGTCCAGCACGAGCGCGTCGCCGGCGTGGCGCTCGGCGAAATCGGCGAGCGCCGCGTCCGCTTCCGTGTCGCGCATGCCGAGCAGCGCGCCGAGCGCGGCGAGGCGATCGGTGAGGTTGCGCGCGCGTGCGTATTGCGCGCGCGCGAGCGGCGCGTGCGCGGCGTCGGCACGGCACAGCGCGGCGAGGCAGGCATTGCGCAGGCGTCGGCGCGCCTGCGTCGCCGGATCGACCGCGAGGTCGTCGAGGTCGCCGAGCGCGGCATGTCGTCGCACGAGCTTCGAAGCGAGGGCGACCGCGAGCCCGGTCTCGATGCGCGCGCGCGCCTGGTGCACGGCTTCCGGGTCGATGTCCGCGAGTCCGTCGGCGAGCGACGTCGCATCGGCGATCGTGAGCATCTCCGCCGCGAGCGCAGGGTCGACGCCGGGATCATCGAGCGCGCTGCCGACGCAGGCCGTCCACGCGGCGAACAGCGCCGCGTCGGGTTCGCTGCCTGCGAGCGCCTGGGCGAACAGGCGCCGCACGAGCGCGTCGCCCGCGAACCAGCGGTTGAAGCCGTCGCTGTCATGGCGCGCGAGTGCAGCCAGCGCCGGCGGCGGCGTATCCTGGACGAGGCGCACGGGAGCGGAGAAGCCGCGCAGCAGCGAGGGCGTCGGTTCCTCGTCGATGTCGGCGAAGCGGAACGTGGCGGCGTCCCGGTCGAGCAGCAGCACGCGTTCGTGCGCGGCCGTGTCCGCGTCCTCGCCGTCGAGGCGCAGCGGCAGCGCGCGCCCGGCGGCGTCGAACAGGGCGATCGCGACCGGTATCGGCAGCGCGCGCTTGTGCGGCTGGCCGGGCGTAGGAGCCGTGTGCTGCTCGAGCGTGAGCTCGTAGCAGCGGCGGCGCGCGTCGTGGCGACCGCTCGCGCGCAGTTCCGGCGTGCCGGCCTGCTCGTACCAGGCGAGCCACGGCGAGAGATCCACGCCGTTCGCGTCGCCGAGCGCGGCGAGGAAATCCTCGATCGTCGCCGCGTGGCCGTCATGGCGCGCGAAGTACAGGTCCAGTCCGCGGCGGAAGCCGTCGCGACCGAGCACGACGCCGAGCATGCGCACGATCTCCGCGCCCTTCTCGTAGACGGTCGCGGTGTAGAAATTGTTGATCTCGCTGTAACGGTCCGGCCGCACCGGATGCGCGAGCGGGCCGGCGTCCTCGCTGAACTGCGCGCGCCAGAGCAGGCGCACGTCCTCGATCCGGCGCAAGGTGCGCGAGGCGAGGTCGGATTCGAACTCCTGTTCGCGGTAGACGGTGAGGCCTTCCTTGAGGCACAGCTGGAACCAGTCGCGGCAGGTGACGCGGTTGCCGCTCCAGTTGTGGAAGTATTCGTGGCCGACCACCGCGAGCACGTGGCGATGGTCGTCGTCGGTCGCGCTCGCCGGATCGGCGAGCAGGTACTTCGCGTTGAAGATGTTGAGGCCCTTGTTCTCCATTGCGCCCATCGTGAAGTCGTGCGTGGCGACGACGTGGAACGCATCGAGGTCGTAGCAGCGGCCGAAGCGCTCCTCGTCCCAGCGCATCGCCTGTTCGAGGCACTGCATCGCCCAGCCGCAGCGGCCGATCGCATCGGCCTCGGCATGGATCACGAGCCGCACGCGCCGTCCTTCCGCGGTGACGAAGGTGCGCTCGATCGATTCGAGCCTGCCGGCGACGAGCGCGAACAGGTAGCTCGGTTTCGGGTGCGGATCGACGAAGCGTGCCCAGTGGCGACCGTCGCCGAGTTCGCCGGCGCCGTCGGCGTTGCCGTTGGCGAGCAGCACCGGATAGCGCGCGCGGTCGGCGCGCAAGGTCACCCTGTAGCGCGCGAGCACGTCGCTGCGATCGAGGAACGGCGTGATGCGGCGGAAACCCTCGGCCTCGCACTGGGTCAGCAGGAAACCCTGTTCGCGCGTGCCGCTGAGGTAGAGGCCCTGCAAGGCCGTGTTGCGCTCCGGCGCGATGCGCACGCGTGACTCGAGCACGAGCGGCCCGCGCGCGCCGGGCACGACGAGCCGGTCGGCCGCGAGCGAGAACTCGTCCGCGCCGAGCACGCGGCCGTCGATGCGCAGTTCGAGCAGTTCGAGCGCTTCGGCATCGAGTTCGAGCGGCGCCGCCGCGTCGTCCTGGCGCAACGACAGCCGTGCCTGCACGATCGTCGCGGCGGCATCGAGGTCGAACACGAGTTCGACGTCGTCGATGCGCCAGGCCGGCGCGCGGTAGTCGCGCAGGAAACGGGTCGGCTTGGCGCCGGCGGGCTCGCTCATCGACGGAGAAAACACGAGAATGGAACGGAAGCGCAGGCTAGCACGCACGCCCGGCGCGCGTGTATCGTGGCGCGCTCCGACCGCCTGATGCCGCGAACATGCCAGCGCACACCCTGCCGGATTTCCGCGCGATCGAAGCCGCGGCCGCGCGCATCGCGCCGCACGCGCAGCGCACGCCGGTGATGCGCTCACGCTCGCTCGACGCGCTCGCCGGCGCCGAGCTCCACTTCAAGTGCGAGCACCTGCAACGCGGCGGTGCGTTCAAGTTCCGCGGTGCGTGCAATGCGGTCTGGTCGCTCGACGGGGCCGATGCCGCGCGCGGCGTCGTCACGCATTCCTCCGGCAACCACGGTGCGGCGCTTGCGCTCGCCGCACGCACGCGCGGCATTCCCGCGCACGTCGTCGTGCCCGAAGGCGCGGTGCGCTCCAAGCTCGCCGCGATCGAAGCCTGGGGCGCGACGCTGCATCGCTGCGCGCCTACGATCGCCGCGCGCGAGGAGGCCGCCGAAGCGGTGCGCCAGGCGACCGGCGCGACGCTCGTGCATCCGTACACCGATCCGCGCGTGATCGCCGGGCAAGGCACCGCGGCGATGGAACTGCTGCGCGAAGTCGACGGCCTCGAGGTGCTGGTCACGCCGATCGGCGGCGGCGGACTCATCGGCGGCAGTGCGCTCGCCGCGCGCGCGCTCGCACCCGGCATCGCCGTGTTCGCCGCCGAGCCGAGCGGCGCCGCCGACGCGTACGAGTCACTCCGCCGCGGCGTGCGCGTGACCGACATCGTGCCGGACACCGTCTGCGACGGCCTGCGCGGAACGATCGGCGCGATCAATCTCGCCCTGCTCCAGGCCTGCTCGGTGCGCGTGCTCACCATCGACGATGCCGACACGCTCGCCGCGCAGCGGTTGATCGCGGCGCGCCTCAAGCAGGTCGTCGAACCGTCGTCGGCGATCGCGCTCGCCGCGGTCTTCGCCCAGCGCGACGCCTTCGCCGGACGTCGCGTCGGCATCATCCTCTCCGGCGGCAACGTGGACTGACGAGGAGTCGAAAACCATGTGGACCGATGCCCTGCTCGCGTATATCCATTTCGCGGCGATCTTCGCGATGATCTGGTTCCTGTCGCGCGAATGGACGTTGCTGCGCACAGGTGCGGGCGCCGTCGACGTCGAGCGCATCGCGCGCGCCGACGCCGGCTA
Organism: Dokdonella fugitiva; assembly: GCF_004342425.1. Lineage (GTDB taxonomy): Bacteria > Pseudomonadota > Gammaproteobacteria > Xanthomonadales > Rhodanobacteraceae > Dokdonella_A > Dokdonella_A fugitiva. The sequence goes on from NZ_SLWQ01000003.1 coordinate 80,719, forward strand.
CGGCGCGCTTGCCGTCGTCGTCGTGCTGAGCGGCGCGCTGCGCGCCGCATACGGCCTCAAGGGCTGGGCGTTCTATGTGCACAACCCCGCGTTCCATCTCAAGATAACCCTGTTCGTGCTGGTCGGCCTGCTCTCGATCCTGCCCACCCTCGCCTTCCTGCGCTGGCGTCGCGCGCGCCGCGCCGACCCGGCGTGGCGCGTGCCCGAAACGGAATGGCGCGCGGCGCGGCGCTGGATCCTCGTCGAGTTGCATCTGCTCGCGCTGATTCCGCTTGCGGCGGTGGTGATGGCGCGGGGCATGATCCACGGGTAGGCACTCCGTCGTTCCGTCGAAAGCCGGAATCCAGTTCGTCGTGTCGTCGTGCATGAAGGCGTCCGGTTCCGCTGCGCAAGGCCTGCGCCGCCGCTGCGGGCTGATCCTCCGCCCGGTCGCCGGGACGCAGGAGCCCCCTGGAGGAGCAAAGGCGACAGGCAACAGCAACGGCGACCATGCACGCGCGATGCAGCCTCGGCTGCGCGATCACTTCATTCCCGCGGAAGCGGGAATCCATCCTGATCCTGCTCCCGCTCCCACGGAGCAAGCCGCCACGCCGCTCAACCGCCGCGGCGCAGGTTGACGAGGGCGAGCGCGGCCGCGATCAGCACGATGCCGGTGCCTTCGGTGAGTGTCGGTCGCTCGCCGAGGACGAGCCAGGCGAAGCCGACGCCGGCGATCGGGATCACCAGGCTCGACAGGCCGGCGACGTTCGCAGGCAGGCGCTCGACGACGTACGACCACAGCAGCCAGGCGAGGCCGGAGGCGAGCAGCGCGTTGTAGACGAGCGCGCCGATGAACCAGTTCGACCATTCGATCGGCCGTTCCGGCACGACCAGCGCGATCACGACGACGGCGAGCGTGCCGATCAGCATCTGCCATGCGGTCAGCGACAGCGCACTCGTGCCGCCGCGCTGGAACAGGCGCTTGGAGCCGACCACGCCGATCGCCCAGCAGGCGCCGCCGGCGAGCGCGAGCGCGGAGCTGCCCGCGCTGCCGAGCCCGTGCCACGGATCGAGCACGAGCGCGAGGCCGGCCGCGGCGACCGCGAGGCCGAGCCAGAGGCGGCGCGTCGGCCTGTCGCCGAGCGCGAGCCAGCCGATCAGCACGACCCAGAACGGCATCGTGTAGGCGAGCAGCGCGGTCCTGCCCGCGCCGCCGGCGAGCAGCGCCGATTGCACGAACAGCTGGAAACCGGTCGTCTGCGCGAGGCCGATCAGCGTAGTCGGCCACAGCGGCGGCGGCCGCAGCGACTCGCCGCGCAGCAGCAGCACCGCGAACAGCACGACGCTGCCGAACACGTAACGCAGCGCGGAGAACTCGAACGGGCCGCTGTAGCGCAGCGCCTGCTTCATGACGATCCAGTTGTAGCTCCAGACCAGCGTGAGCAGCGCCAGCGCGACGAGCGCGGGACGGCGGGAAGATGAGACGGTGGTCACAGGTCGTGCGCGTGGCGCGGGCGGCGGGCTGCGTATGATACGTGTCCACGATCGAGGGTCGTTACATGAAAGGCCGGGAGCCTGTCCGCTGCGACTGGGCCGCAGGCAGCGAAATCGAACGCGACTACCACGATACCGAGTGGGGCGTGCCGCTGCACGACGATCGCGCGCTGTTCGAATTCCTCTGCCTCGAAGGCGCGCAGGCGGGCCTGAGCTGGCGCACCGTGCTGGCCAAGCGCGAGGCGTACCGCCGCGCATTCGCCGACTTCGACATCGCACGCTGCGCGCGCCTCACCGACGCGCGGATCGAGCGGCTGCTCGGCGATGCCGGCCTGATCCGCAACCGCATGAAGATCGAATCGGTGCGCGACAACGCGCGCGCGGCGCTCGAGGCGATCGACGAGCATGGCAGCCTCGACGCGTTCCTCTGGTCGTTCGTCGACGGCCGGCCGCTGCGCAACCGCTGGCGCACGCGTGCCGAAGTGCCGGCGACCACCGACGTCTCCGATCGCATGAGCAAGGCGCTGCGCAAACGCGGCTTCCGCTTCGTCGGCTCGACGATCTGCTACGCCTTCATGCAGGCGACCGGCATGGTCAACGACCACCTGGTCGGCTGTTTCCGCCACGACGCCGTGCTCTGAGGCCGCGCCATGTTCGTCACCGATCCCGCCGCCTTCCTCGCCGAGTTCAGCGACGAACGCTACCCGATGCGCGGCGCGGCGACCGCGCGCAGCGCGTTCCTCGTGAGCCCCGCGAGCGGCGTGCTCGCCGAGGAGTCGGCGCGCGACAACCGCTACATGGACCTCTCGCGCACGCCCGACCCCGTGCGCGCGCTGCGCCAGCACGCCGAGCTCGCGCGCCGCCTCGGCGCGGACGTGCCGGTGCTGACCTTCCCCGGCGATCCCGACTGCCCCGACGGCATGTTCCCGAACAACGTGTTCGCGACCGCGCGCGGCAACCTCATCGTCGGTCGCATGCGCCACCCGGTACGCCGGCGCGAGGCCGCGCGGAGCGACATCCGCGGCTTCTTCCGCGACGTGCTCGGCTATCGCGAACTGGACTTGTCGAGCGGCGACTACGTGGCCGAGTTGACCGGCGCGCTCGTGATCGACCGCGCGCGCGGCATCGGCTATTGCGGCCTGTCCGAGCGCTGCGACATGGCGGGCGCGCGCGCGATGCACGAGGCATTCGGCCTGCGCCTGACCTTCGCGTTCGAGCTCGCCGCGGGCGAGTACCACACCAACGTCGTGCTCGCCGTGCTCGCCGGCCGCGTGGTGATCCTCGCCGGCGACGGCTTCGCGGATCCGGCCGTGCCCGACGCGATCGCGCGCGCTTACGGTGGCCAGGCGATACGCCTCGATCCGGCGCAGAAGCGCGCGTTCGCCGGCAACGCGATCGCACTCGCGCCCGACCGCGTCTGGATGAGCGCGGCGGCAGCGGCCGCACTGGAACCCGCGCAACGCCGGCTGCTCGAGCGCGCCGGATTCTCGCTCGGCGCGGTCGACCTCGACGAGATCGAGAAGGCCGGCGGCAGCCTGCGCTGCTGCGTGGCCGAGATCTTCTGAGCCGCCGCGGCGCTCGCGCGCCGCCCTGCAACCGCCGCGCCGCACCGCGCTGGCGCATGGCGCCGCGCCCCGCGTGCAGGTTCAGCCGGAATTCAATGCCCGCTGCCGAGACTGCCTGCCACGGCGATCGTGGCTACCGCGGTTATGGCCGCGGTCGCTATGATGCGGACGGAGTGATGCGAGCCAATCGAAACCGCCTGCTGTTCCTGCTCTGCGCCGTCCTCGCCGCGACGGTCGTGCATGCGCGCGAGATCAGCGTGCAGGAAGCCGTGGCGAAGGCGCAGCAGGAGGTCGACGGCAAGGTGCTGTCGGTGCAGGCGCTCAATGTGGGCAAGCGCAAGGTATATCGCATCAAGATCCTGACGCGCGATGGCCAGGTGCGCATCGTGCAGGTGCAGGCCGAGCAGTAGGCGGCACGCCCGCGCGGGCACGGACGAGACTGACGGAGGACACATGCGCGTACTTTTGGTGGAAGACGAGGCGCCCTTGCGCGAAACGCTGGCCGCGCGCCTCAAGCGCGACGGCTTCGCCGTGGATGCAGCCGGTGACGGCGAGGAAGGCCTGTACCTCGGCCGCGAAGTACCGTTCGACGTCGCGATCATCGACCTCGGCCTGCCGAAGCTGTCCGGCATGGACCTCGTCAAGCAGTTGCGCGAGGCGGGGCAGCGCTATCCGATCCTGATCCTCACCGCGCGTTCGTCGTGGCAGGACAAGGTGCAGGGCCTCAAGAACGGTGCCGACGACTACCTCGTCAAGCCGTTCCACGTCGAGGAACTGCTGGCCCGCCTCAATGCGCTCGTGCGACGCGCGAGCGGCTGGTCGCGGCCGACGCTCGAATGCGGCCCGGTCGTGCTCGACACGACCGCGCAGACGGTCGCGGTCAACGGCAGTACGGTCGACCTGACGAGCTACGAGTACAAGGTGCTCGAGTACCTCATGCTGCACGCGGGCGAGCTGGTGTCGAAGGCGGACCTGACCGAGCACATCTACCAGCAGGATTTCGACCGCGACTCCAACGTGCTCGAGGTGTTCATCGGCCGCCTGCGCCGCAAGCTCGATCCGGACAACACGATCAAACCGATCGAAACCGTGCGCGGCCGCGGTTACCGCTTCGCTCTCGAACGCAGCGACAACCCGGTCGACGACAACGCGCAAGCCCAAAACGCCTGAGATCCCCCGCGTGGCGCGCCCGCTTTCGCTGCAAGCGCGCTCACTCGCGGCGGCGGGCGTAGTGCTCGCGGCGTTCCTGGCACTGGCCTTCATCGCACTCGACCGCGCGTTCTACGAGGCCGCCGAGAGCTCGCTGCGCGAGCGCCTGCAGGGCTACATGTACGCGTACCTCGCCGGTTCGGACACGACGCGCGCGGGGTCGCTGATCCCGCCCGAGGTCGGTCCGGACCCGCGGTTCGACCGGCCTTCGCTGAGCGGCCTCTACGCCGGCATCGTCGGCACGAAGATCCTCGGCTCGAAGGACGGCAGCTGGCGCTCGCCGTCGGCGGCCGGGCGAGACCTGCCGTTCACGGAACCGTTGCCGCGCGGCCCCGCGCAGTTCCGCGGACCGGTCGAGACGCCCGTCGGCGACCTGTTCGTGCTCGCACAGGGCGTGGACTGGAACAGCGGGGGCAAGAGCGAGGCCCTGCACCTCACGTTCTACGTCGCCGAGGACAGCGACGCGCTGCGCACGCAGATCGACGTGTTCCGCCGCACGCTGCTGACCTGGCTCGGCGTGCTCGGCATCGCGCTGCTGCTGCTCCTGCTCGCGGTGCTGCGCTGGAGCCTCGCTCCGCTGCGGCGCGTCGCCACCGACCTCGCGCGCGTCGAGCGCGGCATGCAGGAGCGCCTCGGCGACCAGTATCCGGTCGAGCTGTCCGGCCTCACGACCAGCCTCGACAGCTTCATCGAGGCCGAGCGCGAACGCGTCAAGCGCTACCGCAACACCCTGTCCGACCTCGCGCACAGCCTGAAGACCCCGCTCGCGGTCATGCGCAGCCAGCTCGAGACCGTCAGCGACGGCGAGTCGCTGCGCTGGACCGTGCTCGAGCAGGTCGGGCGCATGGACGAGATCGTCGCCTACCAGCTTTCGCGCGCGGCGACGTCCGGCCACCAGACCTTCGCCGCACCGCTGCTGCTCGAACCGTACGCGGAAGAGATCGTGCGCAGCCTGGAGAAGGTATACGCCGGCAAGTCGGTGCTGTGCGAGTTCGACATCGACCCGGCGGCGCGCTTCCACGGCGACCAGGGCGACCTCATGGAACTGCTCGGCAACCTGCTCGAGAACGCGTTCAAGTGGGCGCGCCGGCGCGTGCTGCTCGAGGCGCGCCCGCTCGCGACCGCCGGCGGGCGCCGCGCCGGCCTCGAGTTCACGGTCGAGGACGACGGGCCCGGCATTCCCGACGACCGGGTCGAGCATCTCCTGCAGCGCGGCGTGCGCGGCGACGAACGCGTGCAGGGCCACGGCATCGGCCTCGCGATCGTGCAGGACATCGTCAAGGCCTATCGCGGCGAACTCGGCGTCGACCGCTCGCCGACGCTCGGAGGCGCGCGCTTCAACGTGCGGCTCGGCGTGCGCTGAGCGCCGGCTGCACCGCGCGCCTCACGCCCGGGCGGGGCCGCGCGCCACCAGCCGTGCAATCGCTTCGGCGAGCGGCGCGAGCGCATGCGCCCAGGTCACTTCCTCGCGCCGCGCCGCATGATCGGCGCCGGCTTCGGGCGCGGCGCCGTCGAGCAGCGCGCGCAGCGCGCGCCGGAACGCATCCGCTTCGGCCGCGACGGTGATCGTCGGCCAATGGCGCGCATCGCCGTAACCGCGCAACGCATGCGGCGTCGCGAGCACCGGCCGGCCGCTGTAGATCGCTTCGGCCGTCTTGAGGTTGGAACCGCCGCCGGTGGTGATCGGCAGCAGGATCGCGCCGGCTCCACCGAGAAGCGCGACGAGATCCTCGTGCGGAACCTCGCCGAGCACGGCGAGGCGTGGCTCGTTGATGCCGCTCCAGGCGAGGAAGCGGCGGTGCTGGCGCAACACGTGGCCGACGCCGCCGGCGACGACGATCTTCTCGCCGGGGCGCAGGAACGCCAACGACGGCGCGAGCATCTGCCAGAACCCTTCCACGTTCGGCGGATGCGCGCTGCCGACGAACAAGGGGTAACGCCGCAGGCCGAGGCGCCGCTCCATCGCCGCGACGCGTTCGGTGTCGAACGCGAACGGTGCGATCGCGTTGTGCGCGGTAACCCAGGCGCGACGCGTCGGCGACGCGTCGGCCGCGCGCAGCTCGGCGAGTTCCTCGTCCGTGCACGCGACGACGAGGTCGGCGGCGGCGACCACGGCGCGTTCCAGCGCCTCCACCCGCGCGACTTCGCGCGCGTACGCACGCGGATCGGCGAAGCCGGCCGGCATCTCGTCGCGCTTGAGCTTCCACTCGATGTTCTGCGAGGAATACACCAGCAGCGGGCGTGCCGCATCGCGCGGCAGGCACTCGTCCAGCCAGCGGCGCACGGCCGGATACAGCCACGGCTGCTCGAGCTGGATCGCGTCCGGCTGCGCCTGCGCCATGCGCGCGGCGAACTCGCGGAACGCGCGCTCGTCACCGGCGAGCGCGTCGCCCGTCTGCAGGTCGGTGAAGCGCGACAATGCCGCATTCCAGCCCGGGAAAGCGGCCGCCAGGCCGATGTCGTCCGCTTCGCGCTCGCCGCGGTAGGTGTCTTCGTGCATCACGGCGATCGTGCGGACGTCGATGCCGGCGTCCCGGTAACGCGCGCGGATCGCCGCGCAGCGCAGTTGCCCGCCGTGGCGCGGCGAGCGCAGCGGATAGGTGGTGAGTTGCACGACGCGCTTCATGCGCCGGCCCTCGTCGCGGCGAGCAGGTCGAGCGCGAAATCGCGCCAGTGCCGCGGTACGTACTCCGCGCGGATGCGCGCTTCCGCCGCGGCGCGGGCCGCGGCGTCGTCGAGGTAACGGGTGATCGCCTCGTGCCAGCGCGGGAAGTCGAACGGATGGATCGCCGGGCACAGCCCCTGCGTGGCCTCGCGCAGTGCGGGCGCATCGGACACGATCGCGAGCTTGCCGTAGGCGAGGCTTTCGGTGGCGGCCAGCCCCCAACCCTCGTAGATCGACGGGAACACGGTGAAGGCGCAGCCGCGGTAGAGATGGGCGAGGAGGGCGTCGGAGACGTGATGCAGCATGACGATGCGGCCGGCTTCCCACACCTCGCTCGCCTGCATCTCCGCCCACAGGTCGTTCACGCCCCAGCCGAACATGCCGACCACGACGAGCCTGGGACAGGCATCGCCGCGACGGCGGTACAGCTCCTTCCATACCTGCAGCAGCAGGCGATGGTTCTTGCGCGTCTCGAACGTGCTCACGTAGAGCACGTAGTCGCCCGGTGCGAGCGCCTCGAGCGCGGCGCGCTCGTCGGCGGCGAGCGCATCGACGTCGGCGTCGCGATGCACGTCCGGCGTCGCCAGGTGCACGCTGCGGATCGGCGGCACGTCCCACAGGCCGACGCGGCGGTAGAACGCGGCGAGGTCGGCCGCGGAGGTGTCGGAGATCGCGAACACGACGTCGGCCGTGTGCGCGACCGTCGTGAAGTGTTCCGAGAACGGCTGCTTGGCGCTGCCGGCATATTCGGGGTAGTCGATCGGGATCGTGTCGTAGCACGCTTCCACGACGCGCACGCCGGTGCGCTGCTTGAGATGCCACGCGTGCAGCGCGCCGTGGTGCCATTGCAGGCCGATCGAGTAGAACGTGTCCTGCGCGGTCGGCTCGATGCGCTGCGCGACGGCGGTGGGTGCCGCCGGTTCCGGCGCCGCCTGCGATGCCGCCTCGCGCAAGGCGCGCTTCGACGCACGATGCCGTTCGAACGCGGCGTGATGGTCGGCCAGCACCTTGCCGAGGTCGCGCAGCAGCGGGTAGGCCGCCCTGGGCACGAGCCGCGGTCCGCGCGCAGCGAGCCAGTCGAACATGCGTTGCACGCGGCTGCGCGCCGCGGGCGCCGGTGCCGGCGGCGGCGCGCCGATCGCCGCGACGGGTTCGGCGCGGCACCAGGCGTCGTCGAGGATCACCCGCGCCTGGCGCGGCTCGATCACGCGGTATTCGCCCGCGGCATCGATCTCGCAGAACACCGTGCCGGGTTCGTGCAACAGGCAATGGCGCGCGAACTCGCGCTCCACGCGCACGATGCCGACCGGCGGACGGCGCCAGCGGACGCTCGTGGTCAAATCGATGTACAGGGTCATGATCCGTTCCTGGCTCGGGCCGCGACCGCGTCGATGCGCCGGAGCAGTCGCTCGCGCACGATCTCCTCGCGGTAGCGGTCGATCACGTACGCGCGCCCGGCCGCGCCCATGCGCGCCCGCTCGGCGCGCGATGCACCGAGCAGCGACGCCATCATCGCGGGCATTTCCTGCGGCGCGTCGTAGCACATGCCGCCGCCGGACGCGCGGACGTGGTCGCGCAGCACCTCGCACGCGCCGTTCACGAGCACGGGCGTGCGCTGCGCCATCGCTTCGAGCGTGACGATGCTGAAGCTTTCGTAGCGCGACGGCATGACGAAGGCGGCCGCGCCGGCCATCAGCGCGCGCTTGCGGTCCTCGTCGACGAAGCCGAGGTACTCGATGCCGGGTGCATCCGGCAGGCCGAGGTGGTCGGCACCGGTGAAGACGAGCGAAGCGCGCTCCCGGCCCGGCATGCGCTCGAACGCCTGCAGCAGGTCGTCGCAGCCCTTGCCCGCCTCGATGCGCCCGCAATAGAGGAAATAGGGCCGCTCGCGCACTTCCGGTTCGGCGGGCGCGGTCTGCTCCACCGCCATGCCGAGCACCTCGCCGTCACCGCGCCCCCAGATCCGCTCGGCGATGCGGCGTTCGGCATCGGTCAACCAGATGCAGTCGGCGCCGCCCGCATAGAGACGGCGGAACACCGGCAGGTGCGCAGCCGGTTCATCGTGCAGCGTCGGCACGAGGATCGCCTTCGCCGCGGGTACTGCGCGCAGGCCGAAGTACGTCGTCGCATAAAGATACGTGCAGAACACCACGGCGTCGTACGCGCCGGCCTGCGCGCGCAGCCAGTCGACGAGGGCGGGGCACCACGGTCCCTGGAAGCGGATGAATTCGTCCTGCAGCGCCTCCGTCCACGCCGTCGCGCCGACTGCGCCCGCGGCGGGCAGACGGTGGTAGAGCGCGTCCCAGTACGGCGTGCGGCCGATCACCACGGGGAAACGCCGGATCGCGATGCCCTCGCGCACTTCGACCCCGGCAGGCAGGGCGTCGTCCCAACGTACGTGCTCGGTCGCCGTCGACGTCAGGACCTCGACCTCGTGGCGCTGCGCGAGCATGCGCGCGTACTGCCACGCGAGGGCCTCCGAACCGCCGACGGCCGATGCGTGGCAACGCTGGACGACCACGCCGACGCGCGTCACGACAACCCCTCGAGGCATGCGAGCAACTGGTGTTCCAGTACGCGTGGCGCAAATGCTTCGGCGACGCGACGCAGGCCGCGCTCGCGCAGGGCGTGGCGCAGCTCGGCGTCACCGCGCAGGCGCTCGACCGACGCGGCGACGAGCGCCGGCTCCGGCTCGTCCCACAGCAGGCCGGCGCCACCGAGCGTCCACGGTTGCGCGGCGGCGGCGCGGGCGACGACCGGCACGCCGAGCGCCATCGCTTCGACGAGCGGCACGCAGAATCCTTCGTGCGCGCTCAACGACACGAAGGCATCGGCGCGCAGGTAGGCCGCCTTTAGCTGGTCGTCGCGCACGCCGTGCAGGAAGCGCACGTGCGCGCCGAGCCCGTGCGCCGATACGCGCTCGCGGATCGCCGCGTTGTAGCGTTCCAGGCGCGGATCCTCGCCGCCGACGACGAGCAGCCGTGCATGTGCATCGCAGCGGTCGAGGTAGAGGGCGAAGGCGTCGAGCAGCGCGAGATGCGCCTTGTTCGGAGCGAGGCGACCGACCGCGAGCCAGGTCGTGCCGTCGTGCGCGAGCGCGTCGAGCAGGCCAAGGTCGGCGGGCCGCTCGACGAGGTGGTCGAGCCGGTTGAACGGCGCGACCACGGCAGTGCGCTCGCGCGCCACGCCCGCGGCGAGCAGGTCCTCGACGTTGAACGGCGAGTCGCCGAGGTAAAGCTCGCAATCGAGGCCGGCGATCGTCGCGACCTCGTCGCGACCGGCGCCGCAGACGCGTTCGTATTCGCTCGACCAGCCAGTGAAGAATGCGGGCGGCGTCACGTTGTGGTAACGCACGACGCGCCGGCAGCGCGCCCGGCGCAGGATGTCGACGCCCGGCGGCCAGCCGAACGCGAAATGGTAGACGAGCACCGCACCCGGATCGTCGAGCAGCGGTTCGAGCGCGGCAAGCGGCTCCGCGCCGCCGGCGGGCGCGGAGGCGGCGAAGATGCGCGCCTCGTGGCCGTGTCGGCGCAACGCCGCGGCCATCTCGCGTGCGTCGGTGCCGATGGCGTCGCGCTCGCCGAGCACCGCGACCAGGATCGCGACCTTCATGGGGTTTCGCGTCGGAGCAACCAAGCGGGCGTGCCGTCGGCGGCATCGATGCGCGCCGCATCGGCGAATCCCGCCGCGGCGAACAACGCCGCGGACCAGCGTTCGAGGCGGGCGTCGCGCGCCTGTCCGGCGAGTTCCGCCGCCGTCGCCGCGACACCGCCGTGCGCGTCGGCGAGCAGCAGCGCGCCGCCGGGACGGAGCACGCGGTGCGCCAGCCCGAGCAGTTCCAGCACCGGCAGCTGCGCCGCGATCGCACCGGTGCCGGGCACGGTCAGCGCGTCGACGCTCGCGTCGGCACAGCGCTCGAGGAATGCGCGCGCATCCACGACTTCGACGACGACGCCCTCGCCGTGTGCCTCGCGCGCGAGCACGGGGTCGGGTTGCACGCACGAAACCTCGAAGCCGTGCGCGGCGAGCCGGCGGGTCCAGTCGGGGTCGCAGGCAAGCGCGACCACGCGCGCATGCGCGGGTAGGACCGGCGCGAGTCGCGCCTCCCAGCCGGCGTGGCGCGACGCGCCCGCGGCATCGCCGGCGGCGGCCTGCAGGGCGATGCGCGCCGCCCGAGCCTGCGTGGTGCCCACCTGCGCGTCCGCCACGCGCTCCACCTCGGCGAAGGTCTCTTCCAGGCGGTGCAGCCAGTGGTTGATCGCGTAGAAGCGATCCCGAACGAACTCGAGTTCGCCGAGCTTGTTGCGTTGCGCTTCGCTCGCCTGTTCGAGCGACTCGACGCGCGTGCGCAGCGCGACCTCGATCGCGGCGATCGTCCGCGCGTCGGCTTCGCGCGCGAGCACGAGCTGGTGGACGAACGCGTGCAGGTCGTCGATGCGCTGGCCGAGCAGCGCGACGTTCGCCTCGAGGTGGTCCGCGCGCGCGCCGAGCGCGTCGAGCGTGGCGCGCGTGTCTTCGTCGCGTGCGGCGAAATAGGTCTCCATCGCGCGCACGTGGCGTTGCTGCGCGCCCGCGCCGGCGAGCGCGAGCAGGCCATCGACGAGCGGGCCGAGCAGCGGGATGCGGTGCAGCTTGGCCAGGGCGTAGCGTGGCGCCAGGCCCGCGACACGGGCGCCGACGCGGCGCCCTTCGGCCGACCAGCGCAGGTCGCCGAGCACTTCGGCCTTGGCCGCGCCGCGCGCGAGGCGGGCGATCGCCGCCGCGGATTCCGCGGCTGTCGGCGTGCGCTTGAGCAGCGCGCGGAATGCGCCGTCGACGAAGGCACGATGATGCGCGTCGGTCAGCTCGCCGACCGCGTACGACAGCCGCGAGCTGTCGATGCGCGGCGCCATCTCGCCGGCCTCGACCGCCGCCCGGCTGCGCGGCAGCAGCGGGCGGCGCGCCAGTGCCGCCGCCTGCGCGCGGATCTCGCCGTGCACGCGCTCCAGCTGTTCGTCGTCGTACTCGTGATTCACGGCAACCCGCGCTGTCGGGAGGATCCGGCGGGCGCCGGCGTGGCCTCGGATGGATGTCGGCTGGCGCGCTCCCCGGCGCCGAGCGGGATGATGCCATACGCGCGCGCGGTGCCGATATCGATGAGCGCGTAGTCGGGCCCGTGGCGGCCATCGAGGCGCGCCGCGACGCGCCGCCAGCGCGCGCCTCCGGCGGCACGCGCGGCGGCGAAGTTCGCGGCGGGGTCCGCGGCAGCGCGCCCGTGGCGGGCACCGAGCAGGGTCGTCTCGAAGTATTCGGCGCGGTCGCGGTCGCGATAGCCGACGAACGCGTGGCCGGGCACGAGCACGATCAGCGCGCGCATGCCCAGCCGCTCCAGCACGGCGGCGATAAGCACGCTGCTGTCGATGCAGTTGGCGCGGCGGTCACGCCACACCGCCGCGGGCAGCCGCACGCGCTGGCTCCACACCACCGGGCCGCGGCTCAGCGCGGGGTCGCCCGCGTCGTAGGCCACGCCGCGCCGCTCGAGCGCGGCCCAGATCGCGGCGACGCGGTGCAGGTCGCTGCCACGGTCGAAGCCCGCGTCGGCGCGGCGCGCATCGGCGAGGATCTCGTCGACGACCGGGTCACGCGGGTCGACGTAGCCGGCGAACGCCCAGCCGAGGTCGACGCGATCGCGCCCCTCGCGCACGTAGTACGGCGCATCGAAGAGCGCATGCACGCGCACGTCGACGCGATGCGTGCGGGTCACGCCGTCCGCCTCGAGGCTCAGGCGCAGCGGTTGCTCGCGCGTGGCGTCGAGGGTGCGCAGCCAGGCCATGTCCCATTCGAGCCGCGGGTGCAGGTCGACGCGGTGCGCGCCGGCTTCGACGTCCGCCTCGAGCACGACCGGCCGGCGCAGACCGGGCGTGTCGATGCGCAGGCGCAGGTGGCGTGGCAGGTCGCTGCCGCGCAGGCTAACGCTGACCAGGCCATCGCCGTCGCCGAACCCGCCCGCGCGCGGGCGCGGTGACTGCGACAACTGCAGTGCCGGGAACAGTTCGCCCGCGGGCGTCACCTCGACCTGCCAGTCGAACGCGTGCGCCACGCCGGCAGCGGATGCGAGCGCGAGCGCGCCGGCGACGGCCAGCAGGCGGGACGGGCGCCAGTGCGGCGCGGTTGCCAGTGGACGCATCCGCCCACTATCGTTGCCGGCGCCGGCCGTTGTCCAGCCTCGAACCCAGGGAGTTCCGCATGCGTCCGCTCGCCCTCACCATCCTCGCCGCCGCCGTGTTGTGCGCCTGCAGTCCGTCGCCGCAACCGGCCGCACCGGAGGCGAAGCCGGCGCCGCCCGCGACGCCCGCCAGCGCGCCCAAGCCCGCCGAACCGACCGCGGCGGCGCCCGCCCCCGCCAAGGAGATCCCCGAGGGCGACTGCGGCGACCAGTCGAAGCTGCCGCCGGAGCAGCGCATCGCCAACACCGCGCGCTGGACCACGGCCAGCGAGCAGAACAATTTCGGTTTCGACGTGTTCCGCGGCGACAGCGAGAAAGGCGAGTTCACCAAGCTGACCAAGGAACCGATCCTCGGCGCCGGCACTTCGGACGAGACGCACAAGTACGAGTATCGCGACGACACGATCGATCCGTGCAAGGAATACTGGTACTACGTCGAGGGCATCACGACGAGCGGTTCGCACGAGAAGTTCACGCCGACCTTCCGCGCACCGCCGAAGGTGCGTCCGCGCGCGAGCGCCGCGGCCGCGCCGGAACCGGCGAAGAACGGCTGATGCCGTTCCCGCGCGCGCCGCGATGAACACCGCCGCGGCGACCGCGCGGCGCCGCCGCGTGCTCGCCGCGGCGTTCGTCGCCGCGTTCGCGCTGTCGCAGGCGCTGCTGTGGTACGCCTACTACGGCGCGGGCGCGAAGGCGCTGATCGGCGATGAACTGACCTACCAGCAGACGGCGCTGTCGATCCTCGCCGGCGGCGCATGGATGCCGGGCACGATCTGGCCGCCGCTGCAGCCACTGCTGCTCGCGGCGGTGTACGCGCTGTGCGGCGTGCACGTGCTCGCCGCGCAACTGCTGCAGACGCTGCTGTTCATCGCGTGCGGCGCGCTGCTGCGCGACCTCTGGCGCCGCCTCGGCGGCAGCGTCGCCGCGGCGAACACCGCGGCCGCGCTGTTCCTGCTCGACCCCGGCATCGCCGCCTACGCGCACTGGCTGTGGCCGGAGATCCCGCACCTGTTCCTGCTGCTCGGCGCGCTCGCCCTGCTGCTGCGCGCGCGCGCCTTCGCCGCCGGCCTGTGCGTCGGCCTCGCGCTGCTCGCGAAAAGCCTGCTGTCGCCGTTCTGGCCGGTGCTCGCCTGGCTGCTCGTGCGCGGCGAGCGGCCCCTCGCGGGCCTGCGTCCCGTCGTGATCTTCCTGCTCGGCATCGGCCTCGTCACGGCACCGGCGCTGCTGCACGGCTGGCGCGAGTACGGCAAGCCGATGATCGCCGACAGCTCGATCTACAACCTCTGGGTCGGCCTCAACGACCACTGGCGCAGCGATTACGTCGAGGACATGGGCGGTCGCACGCTGCCCGGGTTCCTCGCCAGCGCCGACACGCCGCAAGCGCGCAACGCGATCTACCTCGCCAAGGTGCGTGCGCTCGTCGCCGAACGCGGCGTCGTCGACGTCGCGATGGCGCAGCTCGGCCGGCAGTACTTCCGCCTGTTCAGCGCGAAGACGCCGCTCGTGTCGCAGTTGCCCGGACCCGCGTGCGCGGGCCACCTGTCGGTGTACACGAGCTCGCCGGTGCTCACGCGCGTGCTGACCTGGGCCAACGACGCCTTCCATGCGCTGATCCTCGCCACGGCCGCGTTCGGCATCGCGGCATGGCGGCGCAGGCCCGATCGCCTCCTGCTCGTGCTCGCGTTGTTCGCCGGCTACCAGCTCGCGCTGTTCGCGCTGATCCACGTGAAGGCGCGCTTCCTGCTGCCGCTGCTGCCGTTCCTGTGCGGCTTCGCCGGCAGCTTCCTCGTCACGCTGCGCCGCCGCGGCGACGACGAGGCGACCACGATGACGCCGTTGCGCCTCGGCATCGGCGCCGCGCTCGCCGCCGTGCTGCTGTTCCTCGCGTTCGCCGGGCCCGCGCTCGACCGCCTCTGCGCGGGCTGAGCCGGCGTGAATCCGGTATCCTCGCGCCCGCCCCCCGTGCCTGCCTCGCGATGCGTCTCCACCTCGTCGAACTCGTCCTCTTCAGCACCTATGCCGAATTGCGCGCCGAAGCCGCGCGCAGTTACCTCGGCCTGATCTGGTGGGTGCTGGAGCCGGCGATGATGATGGGCGCGTTCTGGCTCGTGTTCGACGTGATCCTCAGGACCGGCGGCCCCGACTACGTGCCGTTCCTGCTCATCGGCATGACCCTGTGGCAGTGGATGAAGTCGTGCATCACGCACGGCGGCTATGCAATCTGGGGCAGCCTGCCGATGGTGCGCCAGGTGCGCCTGCCGCCGCTGGTGTTCCCGCTCATCGCGATGCTGTCGGACACGGTCAAGTTCGCCTGCATCTTCGTGCTGCTGGTGATGATCCTGTGGGCGCTCGGCTACCCGCCGAACGCGGCCTACTGGGCGCTGCCGATCGTGTTCGCCGCGATCTTCCTCGCCGCGGCCGGCGCCGGCTTCGTGATCTCCGCGCTGGTGCCGCTCGTGCCGGACCTGCGCTTCGTCATCGAGCAGGTGCTCATGGTCGTGATGTTCCTGTCCGGCGTGATCTTCCCGCTCGACAAGGTGCCCGAGCACCTGCGCTGGGTCATGGCGCTCAACCCGGTCGCGGTGGTCATGGACGACGCGCGCGGCATCCTGCTGCACGGGCAGTTGCCGAACTGGATCGGCCTGTCCAAGGTCGCGCTGATCTCGGTCGTGCTCTGCGCCGGCGGCGTGCTGTTCGTGCAACGGCTCGCGCCGCGGTTCCCGAAACTCGCCAACTGACGATGAACGACTCCCATCCCGCCCGCGCGAGGCCCGCGTGAACGACGTCGTGATCGAACTCGACCATGTCGGCATCGCGTTCGCCTCGCAGCGCAGCCTCGGTGGCGGGCGCTACTGGGCGCTCGAGGACGTCAGCCTGCAGCTGCGCCGCGGCGAACGGCTCGGCGTGATCGGCCGCAACGGCGCGGGCAAGAGCACCTTGCTGCGCGTGCTCGCCGGCATCCTCGTGCCGGACCGCGGCACGATCCGCCGCGGCGGCGTGTCGTGCCAGCTCATGTCGCTCGCGCTCGGTTTCGTGCCGCACCTGTCCGGCCGCGACAACGCGATCCTGTCCGGGCTGCTGCTCGGCCTGCGCCGGCGCGACATCGTCGCGCGCCTGCCCGCGATCCATGCATTTTCCGAGCTCGGCGACTTCTTCGACAAGCCGATCGCGACCTACTCGGCCGGCATGAACCTGCGCCTCGCGTTCGCGGTCGCGATCCAGGTCGAACCCGACGTGCTGCTCATCGACGAAGTACTCTCGGTCGGCGACGCGGAGTTCCAGGAGAAGTCCGGCGCGGCCCTGCGCGCGCGCATGGGCGAAGGCCACACCGTCGTGCTGGTCAGCCACGACGAGAAGCAGATCGCCGAGCGCTGCGATCGCGTGCTGTGGATCGAACACGGGCGCAGCGTGCTCGAGGGCCCGCGCGACGAAGTGTTCGAGGCCTATCACCGCGACCTGCACCACCCGCCGGAGGCCGCGTGAGCGCGAACCCGCCGGATGCCGGACGCGTCGCCGCGCTCGCCGCGCGCCTGCAGGTGGAACCGCGCGCGCTGTTCGTCGCGGTCGCGCGCCTGGCGGCCGCGGCGGATGCGCCGCCTGACGGCGAGGGCCTGCGGCGCGAGCTCGCGCGCGTCGCCGCGGCGCCCGAACCGGCACGGGACGCCGCCGCGCTGGCATTGCTCGGACCCGGGGCTTACGCGCTCGACGACGTCGAGCGCGCGCTCGGGATGGCCTGGTCGGCGCGCGTGCGACTGCCGTGAGCGTCCGCGGCGCGGCATTGATCGTGCTCGCGTGGAACCAGTGGCCGACCACGCGCCGCTGCCTCGACTCGATGCTTGCGACCGACCTCGACGCCGCGCAGGTGATCGTCGTCGACAACGGCAGCAGCGACGAGACGCCGCTGGCACTCGCCGCCTACGCCGACCGGGTGCGGATCGTGACGCTGCCAGCGAACCTCGGCTTCGTGCGCGGCATGAACGCCGGCATCGACGCCGCGCGCGCCGACGACGATGTCGTGCTGCTCAACAACGACCTCGTGTTCGAACAGGCCGACTGGCTCGGCCGCCTGCGCGACGCGGCGTACGCAGCGCCTGAAAACGGCGTCGTCGGCTGCCGCCAGCTCGGCGAAGGACGACGCCTGTACCATGCCGGCGGCTTCATCGAGGCCGACGAACTGTGGGGCCAGCAGACCGAAGCGGGGGAACTCGAACGCGACGTCGCGCAGTTCACGCGCACGCGCCGCGTGCAGGGTGTCGCGTTCGCGCTCGCCTACCTGCGGCGCGACTGCATCGACCGCATCGGCGTGCTCGACACGATCTTCCACAGCTATTTCGAGGACACCGACTACTGCCTGCGCGCCGCCGATGCCGGCGTGGCGACGATCGTCGCCGGCGCGGTCACGCTGCAGCACGAGCAGCACGGCTCGACGCGCGACGACGGCGGCTTCCGCGCGCGCCTGTGGCAGGCGAGCCGCGCGGCATTCGCCGATCGCTGGCAGGACCGCCTGCGCGCCGGATATCGCGGCGACGTCGCCTGGCAGGGCACGACGCGCTGGCCCTATGCGCACGCGCACCTCGCGCGCAGCTTCGTGCGCCGCCTCGATGCGCGCGGCCTGCGCATGGCGCACGTGCCGCTCGCGCCGGAAGTGCCCTCGCCCGAGGATTTCCGCCTCGCCCTCGCCGGCCGGCGGCGGTGGGCGCCGCCCGCGCAGGCGGCGGTCGTCTGCGGCGATGGCACCGCCTTCGCGCGCGCGCGCGGCCGCGTGCGCGTCGGCCTCGGCTTCGGTGAATGGGCGCAGGTGCCTGCCGGCTGGCGCGACGCCGCGCGCTCGCTCGATCTCCTGCTCGTGCCCGATGCATTCCAGCGCGAGGCGTTCCGCGCCGCCGGAGCGGACCTGCCGATCGAGATCCTTCCGATCGGCGTCGACGCAGACTATTGCCATCCACGCGTGCCGGCGCCGCGCGATCCGGCCCGGCGACTCGCGTTCTTCGCCGTCGTCGACGCACTCGCGCGCGATGCACCGGATGGTCTCGTGCGCGCGTTCCGCGCCGCGTTCGATCGCGACGAAGCGGTCGCTTTGCTCGTGCTCGTGCGCCCCGGCGGCGAATCACCCGCGGTAACCGAAACGCTCGCCCGCGCGGGCGGGGGCGACCCGCGCATCCGCGTCATCGCCGACTGGGCGCACCCGTGGTACCAGCGCGCGCAATGGCTCGCCGGCACCGACGTTTACGTCTCGGTGCGCCGCGGCGGCGGCTGGGACCCGTACGCGGCCGAGGCGCTCGCCTGCGGCAAGGTGCTCGTCGCCGCCGACTTCGGCAGCCAGGCCGAACTCGCGCGCGCATACGGCGTCGCCGTCGCCTGCGCGCGCTCGACCGATCCCGCGAGCGGCCTGCCGTGGGCCGAGCCGGACCACGATGCCTTCGTCGCCGCGCTGCGCGAGGTGCACGCGCGCCGCGAGGAACGGCTCGCGCGTGCGCGGCACGACGCGGATGCGTTCGCGCGCGCCCATGACATCGAAGCGAGCGCGGACCAGCTCGCCGCGCGCATCGGCGAACTCGCCGGGCTGCGCGCGCCACTGCCGGCACCACGGCCGCACCGCCCGGCCGATCTACCGCGCCCGCCGAGCGGGCAGATCATCGTGCTCGGCATGCATCGGTCCGGCACCTCGAGCGTCGCCGGCCTGCTCGCACGCATGGGCGTCGCGGTCGGGCCGGAACAGGACCTGCTGCTCGGTCCGGACAATCCGAAAGGCCACTACGAGTCCGCGCGCCTGCACATGGCCTGCGTGCGACGGCTCGCCGCCGCCGGCGGCGACTGGCGCGATCCGCCCGGCGTGGCCACGCCGGGCGCGGTCGATGCCTTCCGCCGCGAAGTCGGCGCGCTCGTCGACGAGTTCGACGCGCAGCGGCCGTGGCTGTTCAAGGAGCCGCGCCTGTGCCTGCTCGCGCGCGAGTTGTTGCCGTTGCTGACGCGACCGCTGTTCGTGCACGTCGTGCGCGATCCGTTCGCGGTCGCCGATTCGCTCGCCGCGCGCGACGGGTTCACGCCCCAGGCCGCGCTCGCGCTGTGGGAGCGCTACACGCGCGACGCGTTCGAGGCGAGCCGCGGCTGGCCGCGCCTCGTCGTCGACTACGACGTCCTCTGTGCCGAGCCGGAAGCGGAAACGCGCCGCCTGTTCGATGCATTGCGCGCCGCCGGCGTCGACGGCATCCATTTGCCGCCGGCCGACGTCGTGCAGGCGTGGATCGAGCCGAATGCGCAGCGCGTGCGCGCAGCGGCGGCGCTGCCCACGGCGGCGCAGCGCGCGCTGCAGGCCGCGATCGCCGATCGCAGCATCCTCGCCGACGCGCCGCCCGCGTCGCTCGTCGCCGTGCCACGGAGCGCCTGATGACGGAGCGCGCCTGATGTTCGGCCTGCTGCGCCGCGCGAAGCCGGTGCTCCTGGCGCCATTGCTCGAGCTGCGATGGGACGGCCGCGAATTGCGCGCCACGTGCACGCCGGGCGCGCTCGCCGACATCGCGCTCGATCTGGACGGCTGCTATTTCACGAGCGTCGCCGTCGATGCGGAGGGCCGCGCGCACTGCGCGTTCCCGTTCGCACCGTCCGGCACCGACGCGGTCGAACTGTTGCTGCGCGCAGGACGCGACGGCGCGGCACTGGTCGCCGGCCCGCTGCGCCTGCATTTCGGCAGGCCCGGCCTCGCCACCGCGTCCGCAGGTGCGCGTCGTGCGTCGCTCGCGCCGCTGGCGGCCTCGTGCCTCGTACCGTTCGGCCGCGATGTCTGCGCGCGCGAGGTCGTCGTCGTGGTACCCGTGCACGACGCGCCCGAACTCGTCGAGCGCTGCCTCGCCGCGCTGCGCGCGCACCTCGACGCCGCGACGCGCGTGATCGTCATCGACGACGCCAGTCGCGACGACGCGATCGGCCCGCTGCTCGAGCGCGCCGCCGGCTTCGCCCGCGTGTTGCGCAACGACGTCAACCGTGGCTTCACGGCGACCGCGAATCGCGGCATCGCCGAAGCCGGCCGCGCCGACGTGGTGCTGCTCAATGCCGATACCGAAGTCGGGCCCAACTGGCTCGCCGGCCTGCGCCGCGCCGCGTACGCGGCCGACGACATCGCCAGCGCGACCGCGGTGTCCGACAACGCGGGCGCGTTCTCGGTACCCGAACTCGAGCAGTACAACCCGTTGCCGCCCGGCTGGACGACCGAACACGCGGCCCGGGCGGCGTGGCAATGGGCGGGCCTCGCCTATCCGCAACTGCCGACCGGCAATGGTTTTTGCATGTACCTGCGCCGCGATGCGCTCGACGCGGTCGGCGTGCTCGACGAAGCCGCGTTCCCGCAGGGGTACGGCGAGGAGAACGACTGGAGCCAGCGCGCCGCGCAGCGTGGCCTGCGCCACGTGGTCGCCGGCAACGTGTTCGTACGCCATGCGCGCAGCGCGAGCTTCGGCGAGGAGCGGCGCATCGCGCTCGGTCGCGCCGGCATGGCGATCCTGCGCGAGCGATGGCCGCGCTACGAAAGCGACGTTGCGCGCACCTTGCACTCGTACGAACGCCGCGTGCTCGACTGGCGCGTGCGGCGCATCCACGCCGACGCGCGCGGCGGGCGTGCGCCGCTGCAGCGCCTGCTCTGGGTCGGCCCGGGCGCGCCGGCTTGGGGCGACGCCGAAGTTTGGACCCTGCGCGCGAACCGCACGCGCAACGAACTCGTCCACGCGGGCAGGATCGTCGCCGCGAGCGAGTGGGTCGCGCGCGACCCGGAGCCGTCGTATCGCACGCTGTGGGACTGGCTGCAGCTCCACGCGATCGAGGCGCTGCTCGTCACCGAGCCGCGCGATACGGTCGTGGAGATCCTCTGCGGCCTGCTCGGCATCGCGCGCGTGCGCGTCGCCGAACCGCTCGCCGGGACTGCCGCCGCCGCGCTGCGCACGGCAGAATGGCTGCCCCACGCGCGCCTGCCCGACGACCCCGCCCCATGAATGCGATCCGACGTGCCCTCGTCACTGGCATCAGCGGCCAGGACGGTGCGCTGCTCGCCGCGCGCCTGCTCGCCGCGGGCGGCGAGGTCGTCGGCACGCACCGGCCGGGCGGCGACGCCGCCGGCTGGCGCCTGCGCGAACTCGGCCTCGCGGGACACGCGCGCCTGCGCATGGCCGCGCTCGATCCGCGCGACCGCGACGCCTGCGCGCGGCTCGTCGCCGCCGTGCAGCCGGACGCCGTGTTCCACTGCGCGGGGCAATCACGCGTCGCCGACTCGTTCCGCGACCCGCTCGGCAGCGCGGACGCCAATGGCACGAGCACGCTGAACCTGCTCGAGGCCGTGCGCGCGCACGCGCCGGCCGCGCACTTGGTGCTCGCCGCGAGCGCGGAGATCTTCGGCGCCCCGGCGACCGCGCCGCAGGACGAATCGACGCCGCTCGCGGCGCGCACGCCGTACGGGTTGTCGAAGCTGCATGCGCATGCGGCGGTCGGCACCTGGCGCGCGAGCTACGGCCTGCGCGCGTCCAGCGCGATCCTGTTCAACCACGAATCGGAGCTGCGCGACGAGGCGTTCGTCACGCGCAAGCTGAGCCGCGCGGTCGCGCGCATCGCGCTCGGCCGCGCCGCGGACGTCGCGCTCGGCAACCTCGACGCACGCCGTGACTTCGGCTACGCGCCCGACTACGTCGCCGCGATGGTCGCGATGGCCGCGCGCGCCGAGCCGGGCGATTACGTGCTCGCGACCGGCGTGGCGGCGAGCATCCGCGATTTCGCCACGGCCGCGTTCGCGGCCGCCGGCATCGCCCTCGACTGGACCGGCGACGGCCTCGCCGAAGTCGGCCTCGAGCGCGGCAGCGGCGCCGCACGCGTGCGCGTCGACGCGGCGTTCTTCCGCCCCGTCGACGCGCCGCTGCTGGTCGGCGACGCGGGCAAGGCACGACGCGACCTCGGCTTCACCCCGAGCGTCGACCTCGCCGGCCTCGCCCGCCGCATGGTCGAAGCCGACCTCGCCCGCGAACGCGCCGCTTCGACATGAAGCGAAAGCCTGAAACGCGGAGGACGCGGGGAAGAGCTTCCGGGGCTGTTCCTCCGTTTGCTCCGTGTGCTTCGTGTTTCCATCTTGTCTTTTCCGGCCGAGGCGCGGGCAACGCATGCGGGTGATCTTCAATGTCGATGCGATCACCGCGCCGCTGACCGGGATCGGGCGCTATGCGCTCGAGCTCGCGCGCGGGCTCGCGCGACACGAGGCGATCGAGGCGCTGCGGCTGTACTCGGCCTACCAATGGGTCGATGATCCGGAGCACGCTCTCGGTGCGAACCGCACGATCGCGGCGGTGCGGCGCCACGTGCCGTTCAAGAGCGCGGCGCTCGAACTGTACACGCGCATGCGCTCGGGCCTGTTCCGCCTGCACACGCGCGGCATGCGCGGCTGGCTGCTGCACACGCCGAACTACGTGCTGATGCCGTTCGACGGCGTGTCGCTGACGACCGTGCACGACCTGTCCTGGCTCAACCATCCCGAAACGCATCCGCCCGAACGCGTGCGCTTCCTCGAGCGGCACCTGCCGCGTTCGCTGGAGCAGGCGGCGGCGGTCATCACCGACTCGCGCTTCATCGCCGACGAGATCGTCGCGCGGCTCGGCGTGCCGCGGGCCAAGTTGCGCGTCGTGCCGCTCGGCGTCGACGCCGCGTACCGGCCGCGGCCGCGTGCCGGGTGCGCGGCCGCGCTCGCGCGTCACGGCCTCGACGGCCTCGACTACCTGCTCGTCGTCGCGACCCAGGAGCCGCGCAAGAACCTCGCGCGCCTCGCGCGTGCGTACGCGGCGCTGCCGCCGGCATTGCGTCGGCGCCATCCGCTCGTCGTGGCCGGTGCGCGGGGCTGGCTCAACGCGGAGCTCGAACGCGCGCTCGCGCCGCTCGAGGCGGCCGGCGAGGCGCGGCGGCTCGGTTACGTCGACGAGGCGGAGCTGCCGCTGCTGTATGCGGCCGCACATGCCTTCGCATTCCCGTCGCTGTACGAGGGTTTCGGCCTGCCCGTGCTCGAAGCACTCGCGAGCGGCGTGCCGGTGCTGACGTCGGCCGGTTCGTCGCTGGCCGAGATCGTGCGCGGCGACGACGGCGACGTCGCGATCTGCGTCGATCCACTCGACGAGAGCGCGTTGCGCGACGGCCTCGCGCGCCTGCTCGAGGACGAAGGCTGGCGCGCGCGCGTCGCCGGCGCGGGCATCCGGCGCGCGGCCGGCTTCGGCTGGGCGCGTTGCGTCGAGGAGACGGTCGCGGTCTATCGTGAGGTGCTATAGGCTGCGACCCTCATGCTGGGAGTCGCCGATGGATCGTGAATGCCTGCGGCGCCTGCTCTTCGCGTTGCTGTGCGTGTTCCAGTCCGGAATCGCGTCGGCGCAACCGGAGCCGGCGCCATACCCGATGCCGCCCGCGGCGGTCGTCGCCGCGCCGGCCGACGCGCCGGTATCCGCCGCCGCCGAGCGCGTCTACGCGCAGGTGCGCCCGAGCCTGCTGCAGGTGCGCACGCTCGTCGCGGCCGCGGGACGGCAGTCGTCGATCGGCTCGGGCTTCCTCGTCGGCGCCGACGGGCTCGCGGTCACGAACTACCACGTCGTCTCGCAGTACGCGCTCGAGCCGAAGACCTACCGCCTCGAGTTCAAGCGTCCGGACGGCAGCGAAGGCACGCTCGCGCTGCTCGCGATCGACATCGCCAACGACCTCGCCATCGTGCGCCTCGACGGCGCGGGCCTGCCGCACCTCGACTTCGATCCACGCGCGGTGGAAGGCGAGCTGCCGCGCGGCGAACGCGCCTACGCGATGGGCAATCCGCTCGATCTCGGCTTCACGATCGTCGAAGGCACGTGGAACGGCCTGGTCGAGCGCAGCTACAACGAACGCGTGCACTTCACCGGCGCGATCAATCCGGGCATGAGCGGCGGCCCCGCGGTCGATGCGAATGGCCGCGTCGTCGGCGTCAACGTCGCCAAGCGCCTCGACGGCGAACTCGTGAGCTTCCTCGTGCCGGCGCGCCGCGCGGCCGCGCTGGTCGAGCGCGCGCGCAGCCATCCGCCGATCGGCATCGATGCCGTGCGCGAGGAAATCGATCGCCAGCTGCTCGACTGGCAGGCCGGCTTCTACGGCGCGCTCGTCGCCAAGGGCTGGCGCGCGACGCCGTTCGGCCCGTACCAGGCGCCGGAGAGCGAAGCACCGTGGTTCAACTGCTGGGCGCAGACGAATGCGGAGAAGGCGCCCAGGCCGCGCGCGCAAGTGGACGGCGCGACCTGCAGCACGCCGAGCGCGCTGTTCGTCGCCGAAGACATCCAGAGCGGCAGCGCGCAGTTCAGCCACGCCTACGTGCGCAGCACCGAACTCGATTCGTTCCAGTTCGCGACCTTCGTGTCGCAGCTGCCGATCTTCCGTTCCGCGGGCATGACCGGCGCCTGGCAGCGCAAGCGCCTGACGCGGCCCGAGTGCGAGGAGCGCTTCGTCGCCGCCTCGCCGACGGCCCCTGCGCTGCATGCGATCTGGTGCGCGCGCGCCTATCGTGACTTCGCCGACCTCTACGACGTCGCGTTGACCGTGGTCACGCAGGACCGCGACCGCGAGGCGCTCGTCTCGCGCCTGGTCGTGCAGGGCATCGCCTACGACAACGCGCTGACTCTCGGCCGCCGCTTCCTGGAGGGCGTTGCATGGACGAAGTGACCTGGATCGAGGTGCTGCCGCGCCACCGCGAGCACGGCCTGCGCCAGCGCATCGGCGCGAACGTGCTCACCATCGGCCGCGCCTGGGACAACGACGTCGTGCTCGACGATCCGCACGTCGCCGCGCACCACCTGCGCCTCGAGCGTGGCGACGACGGCACCTGGACCGCGCACGACCTCGGCAGCATCAACGGCATGCAGGTTGAAGGCGAGCGCGGCCGTCGCGATCGCGTCATGTTCGCGCCGAATACGACCCTGCAGGTCGGCCACAGCCTCGTGCGCCTGCATCGCGGCGACGAGGATGTCGCGCCGGAGGTCCCGCTGCAGCGACGCTCGCCATGGCCGGTCGCGCTCGTGCTCGTCGCGCTCGTCGTGCTGATCGAGCTCGCCGAGTTCTGGCGCGGCGATACCGGTGAACCGAAGCCGATCCGCTACGTCACGGTATCGCTCGCCCTCGCCAGCGTACTCGCGCTGTGGACGGCCGCCTGGGCGCTCGTCTCGCGCCTGTTCGCCGGCCATGCGCGCTTCGGCGCGCACCTGTTCGTCGCCGCCGCGGGCGTGCTCGCCTACAGCCTGTACGACCCGGCGTGCGAACTGCTCGCGTTCGCGCTGTCGTGGCCGCGGCTCGCGTTGTACGCCTGGGCCGGCGCGTGGATCGCGCTCGCCGCGACCTGCTTCGCGCACCTGCGCGTCGTCGGCAACAAGCGCCTGCGCCTGAAGGCGATCGTCGTCGGCGCGCTCGCGACGCTGGCGATCGCCACGCAGGCGTTCACGCTCGCCGACCGGCGTGCGGACTTCGGCCAGCCGGTCGTGCTGGAACGCCTCGCGCCGCCATGGCTGCGGCTTGCTCCGTCGCGCGAGCCGGCGGCGTTCTTCGAAGGCGCGGCCGCACTGAAGGCACGCCTCGACGACGCGCGCAGCGAGGAACCGGCGGACGACGACGGCGCGTCGATGCCCGACTGACGTTTTTCGCGGGTCGTTGTCCGGCGCGGTGCCCGTCGCGAGGGTGAGCCGAGGCCACCCTGCGCGCGACGCTCCGCGGCGTGGTCGCCTCAGCGCGCGGGGCCGTCGAAATCGAGGATCGCGATCGTGTCGTCGTGCCGCTTCGAAGGGTTCGCGGGGCGCCACCACTGCTTCCACGCGGCCGCGAAACGCGCGACCAGCGACGGCGACGACGCGCGCACGAGGTCGGTACCACCGACCGCATCGCGGCCGCTCGCCGGCGCGGCGGCGTAGATGCGCACCTGGGTCGCCTCGCCCGCGACCGCCGCCGGGACGGGCAGGCGGAAGCGTGGCTCGTGCACGCGATGCGTCGACGACGCGAGGCGCGTGCCGTCGGCGGCGAGCCAGTCGACCGCGACCTCGCCGCCGAACGCGGACTGGCCGAGGTCGACGAGCACGCCCGGGTTCCAGCGGTCGTCGTCGAACGTGGCGACGAGGGCGTCGTGCGGGCGCTCGAGCACGACCGCCGGATCGCCGAGCAGGTTGTACATCTCCACGAGCACGCGATCGGTCGAACGCTGCTTCGCGCGCACGATCGCTTCGCCGATCGTCGCGCCAGGCTCCAGCAACTGCGCGATGACGTCCTTGCTGAACGCCGGCGACGGCGAGTTGCGCCAGGACGCGGCGAACACCGCGATCGCGCCCTTGTCCTTCTCGCGCAGGAAGCGCTCGCCGATCGAATCCTCGGTCGGGTTGTCGAACGGCGCGGAATAGCAGGTCATCGACAGCACCATCGGCAGGCGCGCGCCGTTGCCGAGTTTCGACACGTCGTCGAGCGTGAAGAGGTCATTGTTCTTGCGCAGGTCCGGCGGGCCGGTGCGCCAGATGTAGCGCCCGCCGTGGCCGATGAAATGCACGAGCAGGCGGCCGGCGTCGATGCCGTCGTGGATAGCGCGCTGGTGCACCGCGTTCTCGGTGATGTCCGGCTTGGCGTAGACCTTGTCGGCGAGGAAACCTTCCTTGCCGAGCGCACCGGCGATTTCGTCGGATGCGCGCTGGAACGTCTCGATCTCGTCGGCGATGAACATCACGTCGCGACGCCAGGCGCCGAGCTGCGGCTTGGACAGGTAGGCGATCGTCTTGTCGACGATCGCGGTCACTTCCTCGGGCTCGACCACCGGGAAGCGGCCGACCGCGACGACCGGATGCCAGTCGTCGCCGTCGACCGCGCCGAACCAGTTGTCGCTCGCCGACTGGCCTTCCGGCGACGGGTATTGCCAGGTCGGGATGAGGTTGCGGTCGGCGAGCTTCTTCGGCGCGTTCGCGTACGTGCCGCCGGGCACGGCGCCGAAATGGCCCGGGTAGAGCAGCTCGCGGTCGGTCCATTTGGCGTAGGCGAGATCGTTGTACGTCTCGTGGCGGATGTCGAAGCTCGAGTCGCCGACGAGGAGCAGGAACCGCGGCTTCGACGGCCAGCGGTGCCACGCGGCGTCGACGAGGTTGCGGATCGCCTGCGGGTGGGTGATGCCGTTGTTGTACTGGTCGTACACGCTGTCGATGTCGAGCACGGCGACCGAAAGCCCGCGCTGGCGATGGAAGTCGGCGAGCGGTTGGATCGCGTCGAGCAGGCGCGGATGGGCGACGACGAGGTAGTCGTAGCCTTGCGTCGGCGCGCGCCATTGCGCACCGTGCACCGGACGCAGGAACACGGGCCGGGCCAGTGTGGCCGCGGTCGCCGGCAGCAACTCGACGCCGGCCGGCGCGGGTGCATAGGCATGGCGACGCGCGCCCGCGGCGCGGGGCAGGCGCAGCACGCCGTCCTCGCCGTACAGCGCGGGCGCTTCGCCGTTGCCGGTGGCGAGCTGCAGCGCCGCGCCGGCGTCGGCGCGGACCGACAGCGGTCCGGCATTCGCCTCGAGGTCGCCTGCGGCCGGATAGCGTGCCTCGAGGTAGTTGAACATCACGACGTCGACCGCGGTCTGCGACGGTGCCCAGGGCAGCGCGCGCTTGGGCACGCGCATGACGAGCACGTTGTCGCGCGCCTTCAGTCGCGCGGCCGGCAGCACGATCTCGCGCCGGACCTCGTCACGGCCGTTCCACTGCTGCGCGGCGAGCGGCGTGCCGTTGAGCACGAGTTCGAGCACGTGGTCGTCGATCGCGGCCGACGTGTCCTTGCCCTTGCGCGAGCGCGGCAGTTCCGACAGGCCGCGGAAGGCGAGCGCAAGCCGCGCCTCGCCACCGCGCGCATCGAGGTCGGCGAGGTCGAACCGCAGCTCGAACGGTTGTGGATCGACATGGGTCAGCTTCGCCCATTGCCAGACGTCGGGCTCCTCGCCCGGCTTCTGCTGGGTCTGGTCGAGCCGGATCATGAGGTTTTCCTGCTCGAGGTGGACGCGCCGCTCGAGCGTGGCGCGGCCCTCGCCGTGCGCCTCGGCGACGCGCATGCGCGCGTGCGGGCCGGCGCTGGCGCCGAGCACGTAGACGTTGTTCACGCTGTACGGGTCGAACCAGCTTTCCGGCCCGTGCAGGCGCCGGCCGATCCATTCGATGCGATCGCCGTCGGCGAAGCGGGCGCCGCGCGCGACGACGTGCAGCGGCACGTCCTTGCCGGCCTCGCGCAGCCAGAGGTCGTCCGCGGCGCAGTCGGCCAGGCCCGGCTGGGCGGCGACGATCGCGGCGTGGTCGAGCGCGTACACGCCGGCCTGCTCGAGTTCGATGTGCAGCTCGCCTTCGCAGGCGGAGGCAGCGAGCGGAACGAGCGCGAGGATGGTCGCGAGCGGGCGCAGGAAGGTCTTGATGGGCATGACGGGGTTCGCGGAACGACGCCCGCGCATACGAATCGAAAACGCGGCAGGCTACCGGTCGGACCGCGCGGCTGCAACCAAGTTCACGCCGTTTCGCCGCCGTAGTAGCGCGCGAGCAGCGCTGCCACCGCAGGTTCGGCGCGCGCGAGCCCGGCGGGGTCGGAGAAATGCAGCTCGCTGACGACCGCGAAGTACTCGTCCGCGCTTTCCGTCGCGTACGGGTCGATGAAGGTATCGCGCCCGCGTTCGGCCGCGCGCACGAGGCGGTCGTAGCCGGCCTGCATCGCCTCGATCCATTCGCGTCGCGCGATCGATCGTGGCAGCGCCGGCACGCCGTTCATCGCGCCGTCGAGCAGGTCGAGCTTGTGCGCGATCTCGTGCGCGACGACGTTGAAGCCGTCGAACGGGTGGGCGAGGTCGGTCGCGACGTCCGCCCACGACAGGATCAGAGGACCGCGTTCCCACGCTTCGCCGATGAGCACGTCCTCGCCCTCGGTCACCACGCCGCTGTGCTCGTCGTGGTGCTCGCGCTTCACGCGGAACTCGCCCGGATAGACGATCACTTCGCGCCAGCCGGCGAGCGCGCCGTGGCCGAGGCGCAGCACCGGCAGGCACGCCAGCGCGGCGATCGCGAGCGCATGCGACGGCTCGAGCACGTGGCCACCCGCCGCGCTGAACGACTTGCGTGCGAGGAACCACTCCGCGAGCGCGCGCAACGCGAGCCGATCGGCAGCGTCGAGGCGGGCGAACAGGGCGGACGATGCGACCAGGGCGTCCCAGTCGGCGTCGGCGATGCGTGCGGGAGGCTGCAGCGCGCGGCGCAGCCGGGTCAGCCAGCCGTGCATCGGCACGTTTTCGCGTGCGTCCGGGGACCTGCGTCGAACGCGGTCAAGGCGCCTGATCCCGCGTCATCGATCATCCATGGCCCACGGATGAAGGTGGCAGATCCCGTGTCGCCGACCATGCATGGCCTGCGCGGGATGAATCCATCCTGGATTCACTTGATTGCGCCGGGGACCAGTGACTGCCAGCGGTAGCTCGGCCGCTTCGGCGTCGCCGCGGCGGGTGCGGACGGGTCGCCGCCGGCGATCGGCTTGGGCAGCGGATCGGGCGGTTGCGGTACCGCGCTTTCGTCGTTTTCGCTCTGCGTCGCGCGCGGCGTCGCGTCGCTGCCGCGCAGCGCGCGCGCGCCGGTCGAACCGCCCGAACCGCCGCCCGTATCGATGCGCTCGACCACGGTCGGGCATGTCTTCGAATCGACCCCGTTGAGGGCGAGCAGGCCGGCGCCGCGCAGCGGCGCGCTTTGCGCGAACGCGCCCGTGGCGGTCAGGGAACAGCCGAGGGCGGCGAGGAGGATGACGGTCTTGTTCATGGTACGGTTCCCTGGCGGCGCGGCCGAAGGAAGCCGCAATGCTCGCACGATCCGGTGGCCGACTCCAGTCGGCACGTCCTCGCGGGTAGCACGAGGCGTGCCAGTGCCTTTCGGCACGGTCGCAGCGCGCCCGCCGCCCGTTCGCCCGTGTCCGCCGGACACGGGCGGACACGCGCGGACAGTCGGCCGGACGGCACCGCCGACGGGTTCCCGCGCGGGTGGCCGCCGCCGCTACACTGCAGCTTCGACCGACCATCGACCGATTCGCGTGGCCGCATCCCGTCCGAGCCGCTCCTCCACTGCCATCGAGCCGAGCGCGCGCGCGGTGCTGGCCGAACTCGGCGCGCACGGCGCGATTTCCGGTGCCGCGCTCGCCGGGCGCCTCGGTGTCTCGCGCGCGGCGGTCTGGAAACAGGTCGAACGCCTGCGCGCGGCCGGTATCGCGATCGAGGCGCAGGCCGGCAGCGGCTATCGCCTCGATGCACCGCTCGAACTGCTCGATGCGGCGACCTTGCGCCGCGCGCTCGCGCCCTCGACGCAGGTCGGCGACCTCGCCGTGCACTGGCAGCTGGATTCGACCAGCAGCGAGCTGCTGCGCCGCGCCGCGGACGACCCGCGCGACCGGCTCGTCTGCCTCGCCGAAATTCAGACCGCCGGCCGCGGCCGGCGTGGCCGCCGCTGGCACACGCCGCCCGGCGGTGGCATCGCGCTGTCGTTGCTCAAGCGCTTCGACGCGGGCATGGCGGCGCTCGCCGGGCTCAGCCTCGCCGTCGGCGTCGCGGCGGTCGACGCGCTCGCCGCGTGCGGCATCGGTGAAATCGCGTTGAAGTGGCCGAACGATCTCGTCGCGCGCGGCGCGAAGCTCGGCGGCATCCTCGTCGAACTCGGCGGCGATGCGCTCGGCCCCTGCCATGCGGTGATCGGGCTCGGCATCAACCTGCGCCTCGGCGCGGCCGCCGCGGCGATCGACCAGGCGGCGATCGATCTCGCCACGCTCGCGCCGGAGCCGTCGCGCACGCGGGTCGTCGCGAGCCTAGTCGACCACCTCGTCGCCGCACTCGATCGTTTCGAGGCGCAGGGCTTCGCCGCGTTCGCCGATGCCTACGCGCGCCACGACGCGCTGCACGGGCGCGAGGTCGACGTCGTGCGTGGCGCCGAGCGCCGCCAGGGCATCGCGCGCGGCATCGATGCGCGTGGCGCCCTGCGCGTCGCGTTCGCCGGCGGCGAGGAAACCGTCGATGCCGGCGAAGTGAGCCTGCGGGTGCGTGCATGAAGCTGCTCGTCGACGTCGGCAACACGCGCCTGAAATGGGCGAGCATCGGCGCCGACGGCCAGCTGCGACCGGGCGGCGTGTTCGCGCACGCGGACGGCTCGCTCGTCGCCGAACTGCGTCGCGAATGGGGCGGTCTCGCGCGCGTCCAATCCGCCTGGGTCGCCAGCGTCGTGGCGAGCGTGCGCGAGCAGGAACTCGCCGCGTTCGTGCGCGAGCGCTTCGGCCTCGGCGTGCAGTTCGTGCGCAGTCCGGCCGCCGCGCTCGGCGTGCGCAACGCGTACGCGGAGCCGGAACGGCTCGGTGTCGACCGCTTCCTCGCGCTCGCCGCCGCGCACGCGCGCGCGGCGCGGCTGCAGGTGCTCGTCAGCGTCGGCACGGCGCTCACCGTCGACGCGCTCGATGCCGGTGGTAACCATCTCGGCGGCCTCATCGTCGCGAGTCCGCTGGCGATGCGCCAGGCGATCGTCGCGGGTACGGCGCGCGTCGACGCCAGCGGCGGCCAGCTGCGCGAACGACCACGCTCCACCGCCGACGCGGTCGTCACCGGTTCGCTGTACGCGGCCGCCGGCGCGATCGAGCGCTTCCGCGCGAGCCTCGTGCCGCCGGGCGAGCCGCTGCCGCCGCTGCTGCTCGGCGGCGGCGGCGCCGACGAACTCGAACCGCTGCTGGCGCCGGTCGAGCGCGTGCACGACCTCGTGCTGCATGGCCTCGCATTGTGGGCGCGCGACGTTTCGCCGGGCACGTAGCGCGCGGCTCGACGCGCCGCGAACCCGGGCGACTCGACTAGAATCGTCGCGATCACCGACCCGAACGCCGCCCATGTTCGTCCGCGCCTTGTTCATGCTCCTGCTCGCGCTGAATATCGGTGGCGCGTGCTGGCTCGCGTTCGCCAACCGCCCGCCCGCGGACGTCGCGCCGGCGACCGACCCCGGCGTGCCGCGGCTGGAGCTGCTCGCCGAACGCGACGGCGACGACCACGCGGAACTCGCGAGCGCGCCGGAGAGCCCGGCCGACCTCGCCAACGACCAGTGCCGTCGGTTCGGCCCGTTCCCGACGCAGGCCGATGCACGCGCGGCGATGACCGCGCTGACGCCACTGACCAAGCGCATCCGCGTGCGCGAGGAGCACGCGACGCAGACGCGCGGCTACTGGGTCTACCTGCCCGCGATGCCGACGCGCGAGCAGGCGCTCGCGACCGCGCGCGCGCTCGCCGCGAAGAGCGTGCACGACTACTACGTCGTCACCGCCGGCGACCAGCAGAACACGATCTCGCTCGGTCTGTTCCGCGACCAGGGCAACGCCGAACGTCGCCGCGCGGAAATCGCCGCGCTCGGCTTCTCGCCGAAGGTCAACACGCGCACCGAGGACCTTCCCGTCTACTGGCTCGACTTCGCGCTCGCCGGCGCCGAACCGCCCGACCTCGCCAGCCGCGTCGCCGGCGCGCACGAAGCGCATCTCGAAGCGACGCGCTGCCAGGCCTACTAGGCCTGCCTTCCACTGCGCCGCCCCGCGCTCCCACCGCCGCCGGCCGCGCGGGACGATGCTGCTAGAATCCGCCACCGTGCCGCTTTAGCTCAGTTGGTAGAGCAACCGCCTTGTAAGCGGTAGGTCATCCGTTCGAGTCGGATAAGCGGCACCACAATAGAGTCCGACAGCATCCGCATGCATCCAATGAACCCCGCAAATCGCGGGGTTTTTTGTGCCAGACCATCCGCCAACGTCCAATCGAGTCCGCTTGAATCCGGGGGCATCTGGGGGAACAATCGGGGGCATCCGCTGCCCCTGCTGGGGGCACAAATCGCGTCGCGAGGACTGCATGGCCACCAAGCAATTGACCGCTATCGCTGCCACGAAAGCGAAGCCTCGTGAGAAGCCCTATCGTCTCGCTGCAGGCAGTGGTCTGTATCTCGAAATCATGCCGACCGGCGCGAAGTACTGG
This sequence comes from Dokdonella fugitiva, assembly GCF_004342425.1. Lineage (GTDB taxonomy): Bacteria > Pseudomonadota > Gammaproteobacteria > Xanthomonadales > Rhodanobacteraceae > Dokdonella_A > Dokdonella_A fugitiva. The sequence continues at coordinate 113,853 of NZ_SLWQ01000003.1, forward strand.
CGCTGGAAGTACCGCTATGCGGGCAAGGAGAAGCGCCTGGCGCTCGGCGTGTTCCCCGAGGTGCCGCTGGCCGAAGCGACCGACCTGCGCGACAAGGCGCGCGCCGCATTGCGCGATGGCCGCGATCCGGCAGCCGAGCGTCGCGAACGTAAGCTTGCTGTACGCGCTGCACTCGGGAGCAGTTTCGAGATCGTCGCGCGGGAGTGGCTGTCGAAGCAGACGCACATGGCGACTACGACGTTCGACAAGGCCCAGCGTGAACTGGAAGTGCATGCGTTCCCGTGGATCGGCAAGCGGCCCATTGGCGAGATCATTGCTTCGGAGCTGTTGTCGATGCTCCGCCGCGTCGAGGAGCGAGGAAAGCTCGAAACCGCCCAGCGCGTGAAGCAGCGGTGCGGGCAGATTTTTCGCTATGCCGTGGCCACAGACCGTGCGGAGCGCGACCCTACGGCCGATCTGCGCGGCGCACTGGCGACGCCGAAGAAGCAGCACCGGGCGGCCATTACCGATCCCGCGCGCGTCGGCGAGCTGCTGCGCGCGATCGATGGCTACAGCGGGAGCTTCATTACGCTGTGCGCCCTACGGTTGTCCCCACTCGTGTTCGCGCGGCCGGGCGAGATTCGCAGGGCGGAGTGGTCGGAGATCGATCTGGAGCGTGCGGAATGGCGCATACCTGCGGCCAAGATGAAGATGCGTGAAGCTCATGTCGTGCCGCTGGCGCCGCAAGCAGTGGCGATTCTGGCCGACTTGAGGCCGCTTACGGGGGGCCGTCGATATGTATTCCCGGGCGTGACGGACCCGAAGGGGTGCATGTCGGAAAACACCATCAACGCGGCGCTTCGCCGGATGGGCTACGACAAAGCCGAGATGACCGCGCACGGGTTCCGCGCGATGGCGTCCACGCGTCTCAACGAGCTGGGGTATCCGCCCGACGTGATCGAGCGCCAGCTTGCGCACGCCGAAAGGAATAAGGTGCGAGCCGCCTACAACAGAGCGCAACACATGGACGCACGTCGAAAGATGATGCAGGCGTGGGCTGAGTACCTTGATGCTCTGCGCACGGGCGCTCGGATTATCCCGATCAATCGCGAGGCGCGGAGATGAAGGCGATCGTTCACGCGGCGTACTGGGTCGGAATTGCTGTGGCTGGCGCTGCAGGATTTCTTCTTTCCACGCAAACGCGCACCTATAGCGATTGCATCCTGGGTCACGTGAGGCCCGGTATGGGCGTCGAGGTCGCAAAAATCGTCGAAGCCGCGTGCGCCGGGAAATTTCCGACTGAATCTTCGTTGCTCGGCTTTCGCGAGCCACCCACGCCGGGAACACACTATTTGCGTAACGGCTCGTGGGTGCCTCCACTAACGGATGACGAAGGCACCGGCGAGCAGCCTCGAAGCGACAAGCAGGTTGGGGCGCAGGGTCCGGCGAGGAACTCGACCGAATGAAAAGAAGAGCTTCTTCGCAGCGAAAGGGCGACGCTATAACGCCAGACATGGTGCAAGCTATTTCAGATGGGGTTGTACAAGAGCGCAAGGTTCTGAAAACGCTGTCGGGGAACAAGCGGCGACACTATGAAATTGCGCGGGACGCGCAGTTGTTTGCTGCGATCGATCGCACCGACCCGATCGGAACGGCGCGATATCTCGTGGCAGTCGCTATGCGGTTGCAGGACAACGAGCCGCTTGGTGGCGACGTCCGGAATTGGCTGGCCAAAGCCATCATTGAAACGGCCTTGAACCCAAGACACGCTGCTGCGGCATTCGGCCTCGTTCATAAGCCCAATCGCCCACGTGGTGAGGCGGATTACCGCGCGTCACGTATAGCCGCTCGTATCAAAGAGCTATCGGATGCCGGAAGGCCGATCGGGCTTGGAAGCTCAGCTTCGGCGATTGCGAAGGCCGCTGAGGAATTCGGCGTTTCTGAGGCGGTAGCCGAGAAAGCCTGGAAAAACTGGCCAAGTATACGGAAAGGGAAGTAAGTCGGTGCACTTCCGTCCCTAGGCGTCGCCTGTGCGATAGCTCAGGATCGCCGCCGTCCGGTCCACCGACGACCGATACAGGACGGCATCATGAAATACGAATCGTCGCTGCCCGAAACGGGCTATTTGCGTCTTCCCCAAGTTTTGCGAGTTGTTCCCGTCTCTCGGTCCACCTGGTGGCAGGGAGTGCGGTCTGGCCGCTATCCCCAACCGACAAGGGCACTGGGCACCCGCATCACAGCATGGTCTGTCGAATCGATACGGGCGCTAATCGAGAACTGCGCGCCGAAAGCGGAAGGGTGACGACCATGCGGGGCCCCTCCGGAATCGACGTGGAGGTGAGCGCGCCGGTGCGTTGCGCAACTCCTCTCGACGTAGTGCTGTGCCGCCTCGTTGGTGCGCGACCCTCCGCCAATGGCTGGCGCGCGGACTGTCCAGTCGGCCATTCTTCGCGCGGCTCGCTGTCCATTTGCGAGCGCGACGACGGCGCAGTGATGCTCCACTGCTTCGCTGGATGCTCCGCTGCCGATGTCGTGGCCTCCGCCGGCCTGACGCTGGCGAACCTGTTCCCAAGCCGTCCCCGCAACGATTCTCCCGAAGACCGCCGCGCTGCACGCGCCGCGTTCCGTTCGGCCGCTTGGGGCGCGGCTCTTGGCGTGCTGGCGATGGAATCGACCGTCATCGAGATCGCCGCGGAAACGATCGCGCGCGGTGAGCCGATGACGCCGGACGACATGGGCCGCGTGCACCTCGCGACAAACCGCATCCGCGACGCACGCGAGGTTCTGCATGGCCGCTAATCCGCACGTGAGCCGCGTAGAAGCGGAAGCCGAGCGGCGGCTTTCGATGCTCGAAACCGCGAAGCGCAACCCGAGGCCGTTGCCGCGCGTGGCGGTCGCCACGCCGACGCTGCCCGCGAACGATTCCGGCGAAAAGGTGCTGGCGGACGTGACCGCTTTCCTGCGCCGGTTCGTCGCTTACCCGAACGAGCACGCGCACGCCGCGCACGCGCTCTGGATCGCGCACACGCACTTGATGGACATGTGGGATTCCACGCCGCGCCTCGCGTTCCTCTCACCGGAGCCGGGTTCCGGCAAGTCTCGCGCGCTGGAAGTGACCGCGCTACTGGTGCCGCACCCGGTCGAAGCGGTGAACGTCACGCCTGCCTACCTGTTCCGCAAGGTCGGATCGGACGAAGGCCGCCCGACGATCCTCTATGACGAAATCGACACCGTATTCGGCCCGAAGGCCAAGGAGAACGAGGAAATCCGCGGCCTGTTGAACGCGGGGCATCGCAAGCACTCCAAAGCCGGGCGCTGCGTCGTGCGTGGAAAGGAAGTGTTCACGGAGGAAATCCCGGCGTACTGCGCGGTCGCACTCGCGGGACTCGGGGACTTGCCGGATACGATCCTGACGCGCGCCGTGATCGTGCGCATGCGCCGCCGCGCGCCATCCGAAACCGTGGAGCCGTACCGCCACCGCGTCCATAGTGCCGAAGGCGACGCCTTGGCCGTGCGTCTCGCCGCATGGATGGAATTGGTTGGCCCTCGCATTCAGTGGCCGGAACTGCCCGACGGGATCAATGATCGCGACGCGGATGTGTGGGAACCGCTGATCGCGGTCGCGGACGCGGCGGGCGGGGACTGGCCGAAGCGCGCACGTGCTTCCGCTGTCGCGCTGCTGGCGGACGCGAAACGCAGCGCGCCGAGCTTGGGGATTCAGTTGTTGGCGGACCTGCGCCGCGTGTTCGGCGAAGATGACGCCCTGACCACTCAAGCGGTACTGGATGGCCTGTGCGCGATCGAGGAAAGCCCTTGGGGTGACCTGCGCGGGAAGCCGCTGGATAACCGCGGCCTGAGTCATCGTTTGCGCCCGTATGGGATCGCATCGCGCACGCTGCGCGTCGGCAGCACGACGGCGAAAGGCTACCGCCGCACCGACCTGCACGACGCTTGGGAGCGTTACCTGCCTGCCTCTCTCCCGCAACCCGATAGCGCCGTAACAAGGGTAACTGCGGTAACAACGCCGCCCACTGTTACGGATGTTACGGATGTTTCGCAGTTGGACGGTAACGGGGGAGACGATTCCGAGGAGGCAACCGAGGTATGAGCGCCACGGCCGAAACCATGATCCGCGATCTTTCCGCGCGTGGCGTTCGCCTCTCGCGCAACGGCGAGAACCTGCGCATTGTCGCGCCGCGCGGCACACTTACGCCGGAGCTTCGCCAGACGCTTACGGAAGCGAAGCCAGCAATCCTTGCAGCGCTCACGACGGGCGAACTGCGCGCGAAGCTGGAAAGCCTTGCGTTTGCTGAAGGCGTTGGCACCGTCATCGTGCGGGAACTGCCCACAGCGGGCTTGGAAGCCTGCGCGGAGCTGTCGGACGATGTGCTGCGCGCCTATGTCCGCGCGCTGCGCGATTCCGACCTACGCGAGCGCGGCTCCGTGCCGTCGCACGAAACCGCGGCGATTCGCTGCATGCACTGTGGCCCCGTTTACGCCGCGCCAGAAGTTGCACGGGTGCTGCCCGTAGTCCGCAATTTGCCGACGGCTGCCGGTTGCCCGTGGTGCCATGTGCGGGCACGCCACAATATTCCTCGGCCGAGAATCAGCATTGGAACAGGGCGATGATTGAACTCAAGAAAGGCCGTCCATCGAATTACGAGCCTTGGATGCCTCGCGTAGCCGAGCGGATGTACGAGATTGGTGCGACAAACGCAGACGTCGCGTACGCACTCAACCGCGCGGAATCGACCATACGGGCTTGGTTGCAAGATCACGCGGATTTTTCGGCGGTCCTAAAGCGAAAGGGGCTAGCCGACGCGGAGGTGGAGCGCGCGCTCTTTCGACGCGCGACGGGCTATACGACGGGTCAGGGGGTGCACATTCCTGGTCATCCTACGGCACAGATTTTCTGGCTAAAAAACCGTCAACGGTCGAAATGGCGCGATAAACAAGAGGTCGAGCATTGCGGTGCTACCCGAGCAGTTCCAAGCCCTGAGGCCATTGCGGACGAACTCGTCGTCGCGGCACGTGCGAATCCCACCTTGAACCCTGCAATTCGAGCTTGGGCACAAAGCCTCATCGCACGTTTGGAGAGCAGCGGCTAGGCGAAGCCGTCGGCGTATATCCGGTCGTAGCTCGAAGACAAAAGGATGTAGGTGAGCGTCGCACTCGTGGCCCCGAAGCCTTGCCCGCAATTGCCGGTCGAATAGACGCGCAACTGCAGCTGATATGAGCCAGGCGCAAGGGTCAGCGGCGTAGCGCTCGGGTCGACAGGATTCGAGCTGGCGTGCATGACACCTTGGACGACAATCGGAGGCCGCGTTTGTTGCTCTTGGCCTGATTGCCACGCCTGGAATCCGTTTTCGATGGTGCCGAGCACGGGCATGTTGGCTCCGCGCGTTATGGCTGCATACGCGCCCGCTGAATGCGCTCCGGTACTCACGCTCACGACGACGAAGATGCGCGAATCCACGCCAACTTCGACCGGTAGCGTGGTGAGCACCCCTGCCGCGAGGGTTCCATCGCCCGGGCAAACCGGCGTCCCGTTGGTTACCGTCTTTGATTCACCGAAGGGCGCAGCTGCGACGGCGAGCGGCAGAAGTACTTGCGTCGCAAGTACAGCTTGAATCACGACCCTCACCATCGTTCCGTGCATGGCATTCATCCCCTCGTTTTCGGCCCGCAGTCTACGCTTCTCGACTTGACGCAGTAGGGGGCATAATCGGGGGCATGGCACCGTAGTAGTTATGTCGTGGAGCCTGTAAAACAGTTACTTACCGCATCTTTAAGGGTCGGATAAGCGCACCAATCCCCTCCATCCGGCGCAATGAAGGCGGGGCACTTCGTAGGCGCAACGCTCGCCGGTCAATCTTCCGGCCGGACGAGATCGCGCGGGCGAATGCCCGCGCGACCGACGTCCAGACCGCATGGAGGAGCAGTGTCGGTGGAACACGAAGCCGGACGCCCAGGGCGCGAAGCTTCAGTTTCCCATTCTCCATCTCCATACTTCGGCTTGGCGTTCGCGGCACCTCTGTCGCGCGACGTTGCGCCCGGCTAACGCATCATCGTCTACCGTGCGCAGATCCGAGGAGCCGGTGCCGATGCGATTCCCGTATACCTTCCCGCCCTTGTTCCATCGCGCGGTGTTCGCACTCGCGTACGCCTCGCCCGCGTGCGCGGCCGACGAAACGGCGTTCGAGCCTGTGCGGGCGGAACTCGTCGCCGAACACGTGGCGCTCGTGCCGGGCGGGACGTCATCGCTCGGCGTGCACCTGCGCCACGCGCCGCACTGGCACAGCTACTGGATCAATCCAGGTGATTCGGGCCTGCCGACGACGCTCGCGTGGTCGCTGCCGGCCGGGTACACGGCGGGCGAGGTCGAGTGGCCGGTGCCGAAGCGGTTCGACGTCGGTGGGCTTCACAACATCGGTTACGAAGGCGACGTGCTGTTGCCGGTCGCGCTGAAGGTGCCGGCCGATGCAGTGGCCGGATCGAATGCGCCTCTCGCCGTGACCGTGAAGTGGCTCGCCTGCCGCGAGGAGTGCATCCCGGGCAAGGCGACGCTCTCGCTCGAGCTGCCCGTCGCGCGTGAAATGCCTCGCCCCGATGCGCGCGTCGCCGCTGCGTTCACCACGGCGCGGCTCGCGCAGCCGCAGGCGAGTGCGTGGAGTGGCAGTGCCCACGACGGCGGCGCGCGCATCGCCGTGCGCCTCGCCGGTGCCGGCCTGCCGTCCATGTCGGCCAGGCTCGATGCGTTCGTCGTTCAGCGCAAGGTGGTCGGCAACGCGCCGCCTTCGATCCGCCGCGACGGCGATGCGCTGCTGATCGAAGCGGCGCGCAGCGAATACTTCACCCGGGCGCCCGTGGACCTCGATCTCGTCGTCACGACGACCGACGGCCCCGCGCCGCGCGGCTGGCACGTGCGCGTGCCGTACGCGGCCGGAACCGCGCCCGCGAACTGAGGTCCCAGAACCCGTACCGGCATTGCATCGGAGTCCGCGATGAAATCGATGTTCCTGTTCGCGTTGTCGTGCACCGTCGCCACGCCGCTGTGGGCCAAGCCCGTCGTCGGCGCACCCGCACCCGCGTTCAGCGTGGTCGACAGCCACGGAAGGACGCACACGCTCGCCGATTACAAGGGCAGGACCGTCGTACTCGAGTGGTCCAATCCCGACTGCCCGTTCGTGCGCAAGCACTATGGCGCCGGCAACCTGCAGAAGCAGCAGGCCGATGCGGCCGCGCAGGGCGTGGTCTGGCTCACGATCAATTCCGGCGCGCCCGGCAAGCAGGGCCACTTCGACGCGGCCGGCGCGAATGCATGGATTGCCAGGGTCGGCGGCAAGGCGAACGCATACCTGCTCGATCCGGACGGCAGGATGGGCCATGCGTACGATGCGAAGACGACGCCGCACCTCTACGTCATCGACGGCCATGGCGTGCTGCGCTACATGGGCGGCATCGACTCGATCCAGAGCGCCGATGCCGACGACGTCGCGAAGGCGACGCAGTACGTGCCGCTCGCGCTCGCGGAGCTCGCCGCGGGCAAGCCGGTCAGCGTGCCGACGTCGGAACCGTACGGCTGCTCGGTCAAGTACGGCGCGCCCTGACGACATCGGCGCAGCGCCGTTCGCGAGAACGCGAGCGGCCCGCTGCGCCTACTCGATGCCGCGTACCGGCAGTTCGACGCGCTCGCCCGGGTCGTGGTCGAGGCGCACCTGGTGCGTCTGGCCGAGGTATTCGTAGACGACGTCGTAAGCGAGGTCCTCGACCGGTTCCTTGACCGTGCGGCAGCGCCGTTCGGTCGTCGTGTAGGTGTCGCGATCCTGCTGGCGCTGCTGGATCTTCTTGCCCGCGTAGCCGCCGCCGACCGCACCGGCGACGGTGGCGAGATCGCGCCCGCGTCCGCCGCCAACCTGGTGGCCGATCACGCCGCCCGCGACCGCGCCGATCACGGTGCCGGCGATCTGCCGGTCGTCCTTCGGGCGGCGCTTGTGCACGACGCGCTCGTCACGGCATTCCTCGCGTTCACGCGTCGTGGTCTGCTTGACCGGTTGCACGCTGATCACGTTCGCGTAATGCGGTGCGGCGGTGCTGCCGGGATCCTGCGAGCGTGCAGGCGGAGCGTCCGCGCCGTCGCGCGCGGGCGCCGCGGCCAGTTCGGCACGTGCGGACGGCGCCGGCACGGCCGCCGTATCCGCATCGGGCGGGCCGGCGTCGCCTGCGGAGGGCAGGCTGCCGCGCGGTGCGGAGATCATCTCGCGCGCGGTGAGTCCTTCGCGCGGTGGCGCATCCGTCGATGCCTGCGTGGGCGCACTCGCGGCGGGCGCGTCGCTGGTGCCGGTGGCCGCCGGCTTCTCGCTGCAGCCCGCGAGCGCGACGGCGGCGGCGATCGCGATCGGCAAGCCGGTTTTCGTGTGGATGTTCATGATGGCGATCCGAATCGTGTAACCCGCGACAGTCTACGGCGGCCCTTCGCGTGATCGACCCGTAGGCGGATTCCCGTTCGGTTCGCGCTCAGGTTGAGATTGGGCGGTAAAGCTGGACCGCGGAGCGCACCGAACACACGGAGCGGACAGAATCCGAAAGCGCGCCTTCCCCGTGTGCGCCGCGATCGCGCACACCACGAAGTTCCGTTCGCGTCGAGCGAAGCTGCGCAGCCAGCGCATTGAACGCGCCCGCGGCACGGCGTTCGACTCCGGCCCGCGGCCTGCGCTCAGGGTGAACGGATGAGGATGTCTCGCATGGTCGCCTTCTCCGGGGCGGAAGCCGCGATGCCCCCAGCCCTCGGCCCCCGGCGGTCCCTCAGCCCTTGCGCGCCCGCGCGAACGCATCCGCGAACGCACTGTTCGTCGGCGCGGGCGCGCCCGGTGGCTTGCGTGCGGAGCCGTCGCGGCGCGCGTTCCGCTCGCCGCCGCCGCGTTCGTCGCGCGCAGGGCGTGCGCCGCGTGCTTCGCCGGGCACGTCGTCGAGGCGCATGCTGAGCGCGATGCGCTGGCGCTGCAGGTCGACTTCCATGACCTTGACCTTGACGATGTCGCCCGCCTTCACCGCTTCGCGCGGATCGCGCACGAACGTGCGCGACAGCGCGGAAACATGCACGAGACCGTCCTGGTGCACGCCGATGTCGACGAACGCGCCGAATGCGGCGACGTTGGTGACGCGGCCTTCGAGCACCATGCCGACGACGAGGTCCTTGAGGTCCTCGACGCCGTCGGCGAACGCGGGCGCGACGAAGCTCGGGCGCGGGTCGCGGCCGGGCTTCTCGAGCTCGCGGATGATGTCGCGCACGGTCGGCACGCCGAAACGTTCGTCGACGTAGTCTTCGGCGCGCAGGCTGCGCAGGAACGCGCCGTCGCCGATCACCTGCTTCACCTCGCGGCCGCAGCGCGCGAGGATGCGTTCGACCACCGGATACGCTTCCGGGTGGACGCCGCCTGCGTCGAGCGGGTTGTCGCCGTGCGGGATGCGCAGGAAGCCGGCCGCCTGCTCGAACGCCTTGTCGCCGAGGCGCGGCACCTTCTTCAGCGCCATGCGCGTCGCGAACGCGCCATGCTCATCCCGGTATTTGACGATATTCTCGGCGACGCTGCCGCTGAGGCCGGCGACGCGCGCGAGCAGCGGCGCCGAGGCGGTGTTGACGTCGACGCCGACCGCGTTGACGCAGTCCTCGACCTTCGCATCGAGTGCACGCGCGAGCCGCGCCTGGTTGACGTCGTGCTGGTACTGGCCGACGCCGATCGCCTTCGGCTCGATCTTCACGAGTTCGGCGAGCGGGTCCTGCAGGCGCCGCGCGATCGACACCGCGCCGCGCAGCGACACGTCGAGCGTCGGGAATTCCTTCGCCGCGGTCTCCGACGCCGAATACACCGATGCCCCCGCTTCGCTGACGACGATCTTGGCGATCTTCGCGCGCTCGCCGAGCTTCCTGATCATTTCACCGGCGAGCTTGTCGGTCTCGCGCGAGGCGGTGCCGTTGCCGATCGCGATGAGCTCGACGCCGTGTTTGAGGCACAGCGCGCCGAGCTCGGCGATCGACTCGTTCCACTGCCGCCGCGGCTCGTGCGGATACACGGTCGTCGTCGCGAGCAGCTTGCCGGTCGCGTCGACCACCGCGACCTTGACGCCGGTGCGGATGCCAGGGTCGAGGCCCATGACCGCCTTCGGTCCTGCGGGCGCGGCGAGCAGGAGGTCCTTGAGGTTGTCGCCGAACACGCGTATCGCTTCTTCCTCGGCCGCTTCGCGCGCACGCGAGAAGAGGTCGAGCGTGAGCGAGAGGTGCAGCTTCACGCGCCAGGCGAGGCGACAGGTCTCGAGCAGCCACGCATCGGCCGCGCGCCCGCGCGCGGCGATGCCCGCGTGCGCGGCGACGCGCGCTTCCGCTTCGGCGTGGCCCTGCTCCGCTTCCGCGGTCGGCGCGAGTTCGAGCGCGAGCACGCCTTCGTTGCGCGCGCGCATGAGCGCGAGGAGGCGGTGTGAAGGGATCTTCGCGATCGGCTCGGCATGGTCGAAGTAGTCGCGGAACTTCGCGCCTTCGTTCTCCTTGCCCTCGACGACCTTGGCGCGGATCTGGCCCTTGTCCCAGATCCATGCGCGCAGGCCGCCGACGAGGGTGGCGTCTTCCGCGAACGTCTCCATGAGGATCTGGCGCGCGCCGTCGAGTGCCGCCTTCACGTCGGGCACGCCCTTGCCCGCGTCGACGTACGCGGCCGCGCGCACTTCCGGTGCGATGGTCGGATCCTCGCGCAGGCCGAGCGCGAGCGGCTCGAGGCCGGCTTCGCGTGCGATCTGCGCCTTGGTGCGGCGCTTGGGCTTGTACGGGAGGTAGAGGTCCTCGAGGCGCGCCTTGGTATCGGCTTCGAGGATCTGCGCCCTCAGCACATCGTCGAGCTTGCCCTGCTCCTCGATGCTCGCGAGGATCGCCGCGCGCCGGTCCTCGAGTTCACGCAGGTAACCGAGCCGCTCCTCGAGCAGGCGCAGCTGAGTGTCGTCGAGCCCGCCGGTGGCTTCCTTGCGGTAGCGCGCGATGAACGGCACGGTCGCGCCGCCGTCCAGGAGTTCCACCGCGGCCTTCACCTGCGCCGGTTGCGCGGCGATGTCGGCGGCGATGCGTTGTTCGATGCTCAGCATGGATCGTCCTGTGTCGCGACGGCGATCGCGCCGTGCACGAGGCCGTCATGCCCGCTCGAGCGGGCGTCCAAGGGTCTTCGTGGAAGAAGGCGACGGATCGCGCCGCGACGCATCCGCTCATCTCGCGCACGCATGCGCGAGCGCCGTATCGTAGTGATGCCCCGGGTGCGGTCAAGGCTTGCTTTGCCGCGCGTTTCACGGTTGGCGCACGGCGGCGGCGACGCCGCGCGCAGGGCGCTGCGCGGTCGTGATGTCACAGCGACAGCCGCAAGCCCACCCACGCACCGCGCGGCGCCGCGGGGCCGAGGAAGCGCGGATCATCGAATCCCGCGAACACCTCGCCCGGATCGCCGAGCGTGCCGAACGTGACGTAACGGCGGTCGAACACGTTGTCGACGCGCGCGAACACGCTCGCGTGCGCGTTGAGGTTCCATTCCGCGCGCAGGTTCACCACCGTCCAGCCGCCCGTGCGCGGCAGGCGGTTCGCCTCGTCGCCGCGCACGTACTGGCCCGTGTTCGCGACCACGTCGCCGCCGAGCGACCATGCCGGCGTGAGTGCGAAATCGGCGCCGAGCTTCACGCCCGCGCGCGGCAGGCCCGGGATGCGGTCGCCGCGCCGCACCGCGATGAGCCCGTCGTCGTCGGCGTCCGGGTGGTTGGCGCTGTTCTCGACGAAGGCGCTGCGATAGGTCGCGTCCAGCCACGTCGCATTCGCGTACCACGCGAGGCGCCGCCCGAACGACGTGCCCGACACGCCTGCCTGCACGCCCTGCCGGCGCGTGTCGCCGACGTTGGCGAAGAAGCCTTCGTTCGACTGCGCACCGCCCGTCGCCTGGAACAGGATGTCGTCGGTGTTGGTCGTGCGGAACAGGCCGATGCGCCAGTCGAGGCGATCATCACCACGGCCTTGCGCGACTGCGCCGCGCAGCCCCGCTTCCCAGCCCTTTGCGACGACCTGCTGCAGCGGCGGGTCGCTGAGGAACTGGTTCGGCAGCTTGCACGGCGCATCTTCGTCCGCACAGGTGAGCTCGACCGGCGTCGGCGCGCGCGTGGATTCGCTGTAGCCCGCATACGCGTTCAGTGCGTCGCTCCAGCGCCAGGTGAAACCCGCGGCAGGGTTGATGCGCGAGAACGCATGGCGGCCGTCGAGATCGGGATTCTCGCCGCCGAGATCGGCGATCGTCGTGCGCGTATGGTTGCCGCGCGCGGACAGCGTGAGGGCGAGGCGTTCCGTCACCGACAGCGTGTCGGTCGCATACAGGCCGAGGCTGCGCGTGCGGCTGCGCACGCTGAGTGCATCGGCGGGAATGAACAGCCCCGAGTCCGCCGAGGTGTGGCGATCGGCATCGAGGACGGCCGCCTCGACCGCGGAATCGAAACGCAGGCGCCCGTCGTTCGCATCGAGGCCGACGACGAGCTGGTTCTCGCGCCCCGCGAGTGGCGCATCGATCGTGAACTGCATGGTGGCGCCGCTGCTGCGCTGGCGGCGCCGGCTGATGTTGTTGATCGCGTCGAACATCGCCGGCAATGGCACGCCATGCTGGTCGAGCACGGGCTCGCCGTCGTCGTCGCAGAGGATCGCATCGTCGTCGTCGCATTCATCGAAGTCGCTGCCGTCGCCGTTGTACGAGTGCGTCGTCACGGTGCGATGGAACAGCGTGAACGAGAGCTTGGCATGCTCGGAGACGTCGACCGAGCCTTCGCCGCTCGCGAGGTTCATGCGGTTCGCGGTCTCGTCGGGCGCGGTGAATACGGCTGGCCAGCGCCCGGCGAGTTGCTGCACGGGCGCGGGGCCGTTGCCGGTGAGGTCGGTGTCGCCGTGGCCGAGGTGCAGGTCGAACGTCGCCGCGTCGCCGCGCCACGACAGCGTCCCGTAGACGTTCTTCGCGTTCGACGGTGACGCGTCGCGCCAGCCGTCCTCGTCGAAGCGGCGGCCCATGAGGTACCAGCCCCATGCGCCGGTATTGCCGGCCGTCTCGAAGGTCGCGTCGCTGCGGCCGAACGAGCCACCGTGCAGCGAAACGCGCGTGCCCGGGTCGCTGAAACCGCTCTTCGTACGGATCGAGATCGCACCGCCGAGCGTGTTGAGGCCGAAGATCGGGTTGGCGCCGGCGAGCAGGCTCATGCGTTCCATCGCGGCGTCGGGCACGAGGTCCCAGTTGACCGTGTCGCCGAACACTTCATTGACGCGCACGCCGTCGAGGTAGACCGACAGGCCTTCGGAGCCGCCGAGCAGCGGCGTCGCCGTGTAGCCGCGGAACTGCAGGTCCGGTTGCAGCGGACTGTTCTGTGCCGCGTTGCTGCTGACGCCGGCGAGATGGCGATCGAGGTAGTCGGTGAGGCTGGTCACCTGCGCACGCGAAAACGCGGCGTCGTCGATCGACTGCACGTCGTAGGGCAGTTTCGCCGCAGGCAGCTCGGTGCCGGTCAGCGGCGTGACGCCGACGACACGCACGAGGTCGAGCGCGTCGACGTCCTCGTCGGCGCGCTGCTGCGCATCCGCGGCTTCGACGCGCAGCGCCGCGAGCACGAGGAGCATGAATGCGGCGCCACGCCGCGCGCGCTGCGCCGATTGCACGCCCGGCCCGCGGATACGTCGGGCGCCTTGGCCGCGTGTCCCGCGATCGCTTCCATCAGCGACGGCGACAGGCCGTCGCAGGGTTCCTGGTACAGGACGAATGTTCCCGACCTCCGTCATCCCCGCGAAAGCGGGCATCCCTTGCCTTGGACCGACACATCGATCCGTCGCGTGCCCACGACCGCAGGCACCGCCATGACGTCTAGTACCGGATGACGGAGCGGATGACCTTGCCCTCGTGCATGAGGTCGAACGCATGGTTGATCTGCTCGAGCGGCAGTTCCGCCGAAACGAACTCGTCGATCTTCAACTCGCCGGCGAGATACCGGTCGACGTAACCGGGCAGCTGGGAGCGGCCCTTGACGCCGCCGAACGCGGAGCCGCGCCAGACGCGGCCGGTGACGAGCTGGAACGGGCGCGTCGAGATCTCCTGGCCCGCGCCCGCGACGCCGATGATGATCGATTCGCCCCAACCCTTGTGGCAGCACTCGAGCGCCGAGCGCATCACGTTGACGTTGCCGATGCATTCGAACGAGTAGTCGACGCCGCCGTCGGTGAGTTCGACGACGACCTCCTGGATCGGCCGGTCGTGGTCCTTCGGGTTGACGAAGTCGGTCGCGCCGAGCTGGCGCGCCATCTCGAACTTGTCCGGGTTGGTGTCGATCGCGAGGATGCGCTCGGCCCTGGCCATCACTGCGCCCTGGATCACCGACATGCCGATGCCGCCGAGGCCGAACACGGCGACGGTCGATCCCGGCGTCACCTTGGCCGTGTTGAGCACCGCGCCGATGCCGGTCGTGATGCCGCAGCCGAGCAGGCAGACCTTGTCGAGCGGCGCGGCCGGATTGACCTTCGCGAGCGCGATCTCCGGCAGCACCGTGTGCTCGGAGAACGTGCTGCAGCCCATGTAGTGCAGGATCGGCTTGCCGTCCAGCGAGAAGCGCGACGTGCCGTCGGGCATCAGGCCCTTGCCCTGCGTCGCGCGGATCGCCTGGCAGAGATTGGTCTTGCCGGAACGGCAGAACTTGCACTGGCCGCATTCGGGCGTGTAGAGCGGGATCACGTGGTCGCCCGGCCTCACGCTCGTGACGCCCGGGCCGACCTCCTCGACGATGCCACCACCCTCGTGGCCGAGGATGACCGGGAACAGGCCCTCGGGATCGGCGCCCGACAGCGTGAACGCATCCGTGTGGCAGACGCCGGTGGCGACGATGCGCACGAGCACCTCGCCCGCGCGCGGGCCTTCGAGGTCGACCTGCTCGATCGACAGCGGCTTGCCCGCTTCCCAGGCGACGGCGGCACGGGTCTTCATCGATCACCTCGTAAAAACGATCGGCGCCGGACGGCGCGGGGTGCGCATTGTCGCGCCGCGCGCGCCTGCCGCGAAAGGGGCTGCTCAGGGCGCGATGACGACGCCCCAGGGCAGTTCGCCGACGGCGATCTCCTTCATCACCTTGAACGAGCGCGTGTCGATGACGCTGACCGAGTTGGAGCGGCCGTTGGCGACGTAGAGCTTGCGCCCATCCGGCGTGATCGCCATGTTCCACGGGCGCTTGCCGACCGCGATCTCGCGGATGACGGCGCTGCTGGCGACGTCGATGACGGTCACGCTGCCGCTGCCGTTGGCGACGTAGACGCGCTTGCCGTCGGGTGCGACCGTGACGCCCGCGGCACGGTCGGCGGTCGCGATCGTCGCGATCTTGCGGCGCGCGTCGAAGTCGACGAGGTCGACGCCGTTGGCCGACTCCTGCGCGACGTAGAGCATCGACGAGCGCGGCAGGAACGCGGCGCCGCGCGGATGGCCCGCGGTCGCGATCGAGCCGACCGATGCGCGCGTGGCGAGGTCGATAACGTCGAGGTCGTTCGAACCTTCGTTGCTGGTGACGAGGTACTTGCCGTCGGGCGAGAACTCGCAGTGTTCGGGGTTGCGCCCGCGCACCTTGATGCGCGCGCTGATCGCGAGCGTCGCCGCGTCGACGAGCAGCACCTGGTGCTGGCCCTCGGCGCAGATCGCGATCGTGCGATCGTCGGGCGACAGGCGCACGCCCTCGGCGTCGGCGCCGATCGCGACCTTGCCACGCACCTGGTCGGTCGCGGGATCGAGCACGACGAGCTGGTCGTGGCCGGCATCGACGACGTAGAGTGTCCTGCCGCGTGCATCGACGTCGAGCGCCTGCACGCGGTCGCCGAGCGCGCCGCCGGCGGTCAGCGTGCGCACGACCGTGTCGGTCGCGGTGTCGATCACCGAGATCGAACCGCTCTTCTGGTTCGGCACCCAGGCGAGCGGCGCCGCGGCGGTCGTGCCGGCGACGAGCAGCAACGCGGCGGCGAGCAGGCGCGGAAGATGGACGGACATCGCGACTCCGGCAAGACGGCAGGGACGGACACGATACGCGCTCGCGCGCGCCGGCGTCACCGTGTCGCCGGCTCCGTCGGCGCCGCGTGCGCATGGTTCGCGCGGATCCACGCGATCAGCTGCCAGGTTTCCTGCTCGCTGAGCGCGCCGCCGAACGGCGGCATGTCGCCGGCGACCTTCTCGGCATCGCCGCGCACGTAGCCGTGGGCGCGCATCGCCATGCTGCCTTCGCGGATCAGGTGGTAGAGCGTGGTGTCGTCGTCGCCGTAGACCCAGGCGTCGTTGACGAGCGGCGGGCACATGCCGCCGCCGCCCGCGGCGCCGTGGCAGCCGGCGCAGGCCCTGCCCGCGAACAGCGCGCCGCCCGCGGCGATCGCCGCGGCGTCGCCTTCGAGCGGATTGCGCAGGCGTGCGAGCCCGTGCTCATTGCTGCCGCCGGCCCTGGCGGCGTCACTGACGGGCTCGGGACCGGGCGGCGTTCCGCATGCCGCGAGCAGGGTGGCGCAGGCGAGCGCGAGCAGCGCGCAGCGTGCGGTGCGGCGCCGCAGCACGAGGCTCAGTCCCCGAGCACGTGCACGCCGTCGACTTCGACCAGCAGCTCGCGCCGGCAGATGTCGCCGCCGAGCAGGACGAGGCCGCCGAGCGAGGGCAGGCGCGCGTGCAGCATCGCGGCGACGTGCGGCGCATCGGCTTCGCGGCGCACGTACGCCTTCATGACGCTGTGGCCGTCGAGCCCGGGCGGACGCGCGCCCGCCTCGATCGCGAGGCTCTGCAGGTTCGCGATCGTCTCGTCGAGCTGCGCGTCGATGTCGCCGGCGTGGCGCGAGGCGTGCCCGACCACCGCGGCGGTGCCGGAGATCAGCAGTTCCGCGCTCGCGGTGCGCATGCCGCGCGCGAACGTCGGCGCGGTCGGGCCGTATTCGCGCGGATAGCGCCACGCGCTGACCTGGCGCGGGTTCTCGACCGGCGTGCCGGCGTGGCGCGCGGCGAGGCCGTACACCTGCAGGCGACGCACGCCGTCATGGCGGCCGATCGCGGTCGCGGCCGGGTAGCGTGCGGGCACGTGCGCGTCCATGCCACGCGCACGTCCGGCGCAGAAGCGCCGGTAGCGTTCATCGTCGCCGTCGCCGAGGTTGATCGCGTCGAGGTAGTTCCACAGGCGCAGGATGTGCGGCGTGTCGCTCGCGGCGACGAAGGGGCCGAGGCAGGCATATGCGTGTTCGGCTGCGCCGCCGATGCCGCCGTGTGCGGCTTCGTCGACCTCGATCGCGAAGAACAGGTGTTCGCCGTCGCTGCTCCAGGCGAGTTCGCCGTCGCGACCATGGCGCACCGGCGCGACGCCGCGCCAGACCTCGAACGGTGCCACCTCCGCCGCGAGTGGCTCGAGGCCGACGCGCAGTACGCGCGGATCGTCCGACGCGGGCGCAGCGCGACCGAAGCCGATCACCGCGAGCACGTCGTCCGCGGCGAGCAGCGCGTCGAGCGCGGCGTGCTCGTAGCGAATCGCGAGCGGCGCCACCGGCGCTGCATGCAGGCTCATCGGGGTCGACATCGGTGCCGCGCGGGTTCGGATCGGAAAGGGTCGCGGATGATACACTGGCCCGACCGTCACTGCCTGCAATACCCGAGCCAGCGCCCGCCATGACCGATCTCGCCACCGCCCAGACGCCCGCCGAACAGGAACTCGCCCGGCTCATCGTCGACAGCCTGAACATCGACTGGATCAAGGCGGAAGCGATCGATCCGGAAGCCGCGCTGTTCGGCGGCGACCTCGGCCTCGACTCGATCGACGCGCTCGAACTCGCGCTCGCGGTGTCCAAGCGCTACGGTTTCCAGCTGCGCTCGGACAATCCCGACAACCGCACGATCTTCGGCAGCCTGCGCGCGTTGTCGGCGCACATCGAGCAGCATCGTGCGCGGGAGTCGTGATTCGGGATTGGTGATTGGTGATTCGGGATTGGTGATTCGGGATTGGTGATTCGGGATTGGTGATTCGTGAAAAGCATGCGGGCGCTTGGCTTTTCAACCAATCACAAATCCCCAATCACGAATCCCCAATCACGAATCCCCAATCACGAATCCCCAATCACCAACTCACGCCGGATCCACCGGCGTATTGCCGCCAGTGAACGCGACCTTCGCCTGGCGGCGGCGCTCGCCGAGTTCGCCGAGCCAGCGGCGCAGGTTGGCGAGGCCGACCGTCGCGTAGATGAGCTTGAACAGGTGCAGCCGGCGCATCACCGGGGGGCTGTCGAAGACGTCGCCGGCGAGCATCGAGATCACGCCTTCCTCGACGCGCCAGGTGTTGCGCGGGCTCGCGAACAGCTTGCGCATGACGGGTGAATTGAAGCGGTAGATGAACCACGAGAACACTCGCACGCCGCGGCGGATGCGCTTCTCGAAGTCGGCCTGCAGCGCGCGTTCGCGCGCCGGGTCGTCGAGCGCGGCGCCGACCATCGCGGCGGCCTGCTTGCCGCTGTGCATCGCGAGGTAGACGCCGGACGAGAACACCGGGTCGACGAACGCCCATGCATCGCCGACCATGACCCAGCCCGGGCCGTGCATGCGCTCGCAGGTGTAGGAGTAGTTGCCGGTCACGCGCACCTCGGACACCATCTTCGCGCCCTGCATGCGGCGCACCGCGTCCGGCATCATCGCGAGGGTCGCGAGCAGGAACTCCTCGTTGCGGCCGCGCCGCCGCTTGAGGTATTCGGGGCGGCACACGCAGCCGATGCTCATGATCCCGTCGCGCAGCGGGATGAACCAGCACCAGCCGTGCTCGAAGTTGTAGATGCTGATGTTGCCGGCGTCCTCGCCGGGGCGCGTCTCGACGCCGCTGAAGTGGGCGAAGATCGCCGCGCTCTGGTGCGCGTCGTTCTTGCGCTTGAGCTTGAGCGCGTTGCCGAGCAGGGTGTCGCGTCCGCTCGCGTCGACGAGGTACTTCGCGCGCACGACGAGCTCCTCGCCGGCCGCGTCCTTCGCGCGCGCGACCACCTGGCCGATGCCGCCGAGCTCGACCTGCTCGACCTTGACGTTCTCGCGCGCGTCGACGCCGTTCTCGCGCGCGTGCTCGAACAGCATGCGGTCGAATTCCTCGCGCTTGACCTGGAACGCGTGCGGCGGCGTGTTGCCGAGCGCGCGGCGGAAGTGGAAGGTCTGGTAGTTGCCTTCCTTCGACGGGAAGTCGGCGCCGAGCTTGAGCACGCCGAGCGCGCGCACCTTGTCCATCACGCCGAGCACGTCGAAGATCGGCAGGTTCGACGGCAGCAGCGACTCGCCGATGTGGAAACGCGGGTGGCGGTCCTTCTCCAGCTGCACGACGTGGCGGCCCTGCTTGCGGAGCAGCGTCGCCACGGTCGAGCCGCCCGGCCCGCCGCCGACCACCAGCACGTCGCATTCGATCGTGTTCGCCATCGCCCGCGCTCCTCACCCGAAGTCGGCCGAGTCTAGCCGGAACACGAGCCGCTGCACCGACCATTTGCGGCTACCTGCGCCGCAGCGTCGCGACCGCGCGCCGGGCCGACGGCGCGCGCGACGCAGCGGCCGCGAAGCGACGTGGACGCATGCTACAGTCCGGGCGCACTTTCCTGCCTCGTCGTCGCGCGTGTCCGTTCCCGTGTCCCTGCCCGCTCCCGCCGTTACGCCCGAGACGCCGGCTCGCCGCTCGCGCCTGCTGCTCGCCGGCGTCGCCGTGTACTTCCTGCTCGCGCTCGCGGCGTGGTCGAGCGGTCGCGGCGGTCTCGCCGCGCTCGCGGTGTTCGTGCTCGCGGGCGCACTCCTGTCGCCGGCGTTGCGCCGGCGCAGCCTCGCCGCCTGGGGCGCCTGGGGCGCGCTCGCATTGCTGCTCGGCCTGCTCGCCGCGCGTGGTGAAGGCCTGCTCGCGCTCGACGCGTTGCCGATCCTCGTCAATGCGGCGCTGTGCGCGCTGTTCGCGAGCACCCTGCGCCACGGGCGCGAGCCGTTGATCGCGCGCTTCATCGCGATCCTGGAAAGCCCCGAGCGGCTCGCGCTGCCGCGCGTCGCCGCGTATGCGCGCCGGCTCACATGGGCGTGGGCGCTGCTGCTCGGCGCACAGGCCTGCGTGCTCGGCGCGATCCTCGGCCTCGTGCCCGGCGGCGTGTTCGCCGCGTTGGGCGCCACCCCGCCGGCCGCGTTCGCCGCGCCGGGCTGGCGCTGGTACCTGCACGTCGGCGGTTACGCGCTCGTGCCGCTCGTGCTCGTGCTCGAATACGCGTATCGCCGCGTGCACCTGCGCGGCGTGCCGCACGCACCGCTGCCGCTGTTCATCGCGCGCGTCGTGCGGCGCTGGCCGGTGCTGCTGCAGGGCATCGCCGCGGATGCGGACGATCCGCGCGCGCGGGGTGCGCGATGACGATCGCAGTGCGCATCGAAGCCGACCATCCGAGCCTGCCGGGCCACTTTCCCGGTGACCCGGTCGTGCCGGGCGTCGTGCTGCTCGACCGCATCGCCGCCGCGATCGAACGCGATGGCGGCACGCTGCGGCGCATCCATTCGGTCAAGTTCGTCGCGCCGCTGCGCCCGGGCGAGGATGCCGTGCTCACGCTCGCGCGCGACGGTGCGCGCGTGCGCTTCCGCATCGAGCGCGACGGCGTCGCGATCCTCGGCGGCGAGGGTGAACTCGCATGAGCGAGCACTGGAGCGCGCGTCCCGAAGGCGGCGGCCGGTTCGCGATCTGGCTGATCCGCACGATCGGCCTCAAGTGCGGGCGCGGCGTCGCGCGCCTGTGCCTGCTGCCGATCACGCTGTACTTCTATTTCCGCCGCCCGTACGAGCGGCGCGTGTCGTATGCGTTCCTCGAACGCGCGACCGGCCGCCGCGCGAGCGCGTGGCAGGTCATGCGGCACATCCACCGCTTCGCCGGCACGATCCTCGACCGCGTGTTCCTGCTCGCCGAGCGCTACGCGCGCTTCGACGTGCGCATGCATGGCCTGGAAGAACTCACCTCGCGCATGCATCCGGATCGCGGCATCCTGCTGCTCGGCGCGCACGTCGGCAGCTTCGAGGTGCTGCGCGTCGCCGCGGACGCCCGCCCCGGCATCAAGGTGCGCGTCGTGCTCGACACGCAGAAGACGCCCGCGTTGACCGAATTGCTGCACGCGCTCAACCCGGAAATCGGCCGCAACGTCATCGACGCCTCGCGACCGGGCACGGAGATCGTGCTCGCGCTGTCCGAGTCGCTCGCCGAAGGCGCGCTCGCGACCCTGCTCGCCGACCGCGCGCGCGAGCACGAGGCGACGATCGACGCCGAGTTCTTCGGTGCGCCGGCGCGGTTCCCGACCGCGCCGTTCCTGCTCGGCGCGATCCTGAAAGTGCCGATCGTGCTCTGCCTCGGCATGTACCGCGGCGGCAACCGCTACGATCTCTACTTCGAGCCCCTCGCGGACGAGCTCGCGCTGCCGCGGCGCGAGCGCGAGGCGGCGCTGCGCGAGGTCGTGCAGCGCTACGCTTCACGGCTCGAACACCACGTGCGGCAGGATCCCTACAACTGGTTCAACTGGCATGACTTCTGGAATCCCGAAGGCCGCGGCGTCGAGGCGGCTGGTGCCCACGCTGCTCGCGGCATGGGTCGCGACGACGTCGTCGTTCGCGGCGCCGGCTGACAAGAGCCCCGATGCGGCAGCGCTCGTCGCGGCCCTGCGCCGCGACGTGCCCGCGCGCACGCCGTACACCGAAGTGCGCTTCTCCGGCCTGCTCGAGCGACCGCTGATCCTGCGCGGGGAACTCGAATACCTCGGCCCCGGGCGCCTCGGCAAGCGCGTCGACACGCCGTACCGAGAGCAGACGCGCGTGCAGGACGGAGAAGCGAGCGTGCAGCGCGGCGATCGCCCGCCGCGCACGTTCTCGCTCGGCCAGGCGCCCGAGCTCGAAGGCTTCCTGCGCGGCTTCGCCGCGCTTCTCGGCGGCGATGCGGCGACGCTCGCGGCCGACTTCACGCTGTCGGCGAGTGGCGACGCGCACGCGTGGCAGCTCGTGCTGAAGCCGCGCGACGCGCGCCTCGCGCGCCGCGTCGGTGAAATCCGCGTCGACGGCAGCGGCGATACGCCACTCTGCTTCGTCACGCGCGAGGGCGATGGCGACGTCGCGGTGCTGCTGGTCGACCGCCTCGCCTCGGCGAAGCTGCCCGCGCGGCCGTCGCAGCCGCAGCTCGAAGCGATCTGCCGTTCCGGCGCCGCGCCGTGACGCGGACCGCGCGGGCCACCTGCTGATGCGCTCGCGCGTCGCGCTGCTCGCCGTCTGGCTGCTCGCGCTCGCGGCGCTCGCCGCGTTCGCGTGGCACACGCTGCGCATCGGCACCGACCTGCGCAGCTTCATGCCGCCGCCGCAGACGCCGGACCAGAAGCTGCTCATGGAGCAGATCGGCGAAGGCCCCGGTTCGCGCCTGCTGCTGCTGTCGATCGATGGCGCACCCGAGGCGCGGCTCGCCGAACTCAGCCGTGGCCTCGCCGCGGCGCTGCGCGCGGACGCCCGTTTCGAGCAGGCGATCAACGGCGCCTTCGACCCGTCCGCGCTCGATGAAAAGCTGTTGCCGTACCGCTGGCTGCTGTCGCCGACGCTCGATACGCACGCGCTCGATGCGGAGTACCTCGCCGACCAGCTCGGCCAGCGCGTCGAGGACCTCGCTTCGCCAGCGGCTACGTTGCTCAAACCCTTGCTGCCGCGTGACCCGACGCTCGAAGTGCTCGCGCTCGCGCAGCGCTGGTCGCCGCCGAAGGCGCCGATCGTGCGCGACGGCGTCTGGTTCTCGTCCGACGGTGCCGCGCTGCTGCTCGCGCAGACGCGCGGCGCCGGCTTCGACCCGGCGGTGCAGGGCGCGGCGATCGATGCGCTGCAGGCGGCGTTCCGCGCATTGCCCGATGTGGGCGCGGCGAAGCTCACGATCAGCGGCCCGGGCTGGTTCACCGTGCTCATCAACGAGCGCACGCGTGGCGAGGCCGATCGCATCGGCTTGGTCAGCACGCTCGGCTTCGTGCTGCTGCTCGTGCTCGCCTATCGCAGCCTGCCGGCGCTGCTGCTCGCCGGCTTGCCCGTGCTCAGCGGCGGCCTTGCGGGCATCGCCGCGCTCGCGCTGCTGTCCGGCAGCGCACACGGCATCACGCTCGCGTTCGGCTTCACCCTGCTCGGGGTCGCGCAGGAATACCCGATCCGCGTGCTCAGCCATCGCCGCGCGGGCGAGGATGCGCTGGCGAGCGTGCGCGCGCTGTGGCCGCTGCTCGCGACTGCGATCGTCTCCGCGGCGATCGCCTACCTCGCATTCCTCGCCTCCGGCGTGACCGGCCTGCAGCAGCTCGCGGTATTCACGATCGCCGGCCTGCTCGCGGCCGGTTTCAGCACGCGCTACCTGTTGCCGCGCGTGCTGCCGTCGCGTTTCCACGACGTCGCCACGCATGCCTGGCTCGCAGGCGCGGTGCGCGCGCTCGACGCGCTGCCGCGGCCGCGCTGGCTGCCGTGGCTGCTCGCCGCACTCGGCCTCGTCGTGCTCTGGCGCGCGCCCGGGCCGACATGGGAGAACGATCTCGCCGCGCTGACGCCGGTGCCGCAGGACCTGCTGCTGCGCGATGCGAAGCTGCGCGGCGAACTCGGTGCGCCGGACGTGCGTTACCTGCTCGTGCTGCATGCGGCCGACGCCGATGGCGTGCTCGCATTGTCCGAATCGATCGAGCCTCGCCTCGACGCGCTCGTGCAGGCGCACGTGCTCGACGCGGCCGAATTGCCGAGCCGCTACCTGCCGAGCCTCGCGACGCAGCGCGCGCGGCAGGCGAAGCTGCCCGATCGCGCGGCGCTCGAGCAGGCGCTCGCGGCGGCGGGCGCGGAGCTGCCGTTCCGCGCCGGCCTGTTCGCGCCGTTCGTCGACGACGTCGAGGCCGCGCGCACGCTCGAACCGCTGACGCCGGCCACGTTCGCCTCGTCGCCGCTCGGCGCGCGCCTCGCCGCGATGCTGGTCGCGCGCGAGGATGGCTGGCTCGGCCTCGCGACGCTGTCGGGCGTGCACGACGCGGCCGCGCTCGATGCGTTCGCCGCGTCGACGCACGGCGCGGTGCGCCTGCTCGACCTCAAGGCCGCATCGGAGTCGCTCGTCGTCGCCTACCGCGAACGCATCCTGCGCGCGCTCGGCCTCGCGCTCGGCCTGCTCGCGCTGACCGTGGTGGTCGCGTTGCGCAGCATACGGCGCGCCTGGCACGTGCTCGCGCCGATGACGCTCGCGACCGTGCTCGTGGTCGTGGTCGAGCGCGCGAGCGGGCTCTCGCTGTCGCTGTTCCACCTCGTCGCGGTCACGCTCGCGGCCGGCCTCGGCCTGCACTACGCGCTGTTCTTCGAACGTCCGGTGGCCGATCCCGCCGAGGCGCGCCGCACCCTGCACGCGACGCTCGTCTGCGTCGCGTCCGCGTTGCTCGTGTTCGGGCTGCAGGCGCTGTCGTCACTGCCGGTGCTGCGCGCGATCGGCCTCACCGTCGCGCTCGGCGTCGGCTTCCACTTCTGCCTGTCGATCCTGATGGCGCGCGCGCGCCGCTGACTCAGCCGTCGAAGCCGTCGGCGAAGATCGCGTCGCCGCCGATCGGCACGAGCCTGAAACTCAGCA
Organism: Dokdonella fugitiva; assembly: GCF_004342425.1. Classification (GTDB taxonomy): domain Bacteria; phylum Pseudomonadota; class Gammaproteobacteria; order Xanthomonadales; family Rhodanobacteraceae; genus Dokdonella_A; species Dokdonella_A fugitiva. The sequence continues at coordinate 138,495 of NZ_SLWQ01000003.1, forward strand.
CCTCGTCGTCCGCGGTGACGCCCATGCCGACGATGACGCCGCTGGCGTTGATCGCGCGCGCGATCTGGAAGCGCGCGAACGGGCCGTGGGCGTCGACGACGTCGTAGAGGTCGTACACGGTGCCGTCGCGCTGCACCCAGGCCTTGAGGCCCGGCACGCAGCCGCTCGCGCTGCCGATGCCGGCGCTGCCGACGATGACGCCGGACGCGTTGATCGCGGCGGCGCAGCCATTGTCCTGGTCGAGCGTCGCACCGGGGATCTCGCTGAAGCTGCCATCGGCGGCGAACACGACCGGCACGAGTTCGGGCGCCTCGACCGCGAGGCCGAGTCCGACCGCGACGCCGGCGTCGTTGATCGCCGTGGCGATGCTCGGGAATTCCTCGGTCATGCCGCTCATCGCGGACACGCTCGCGAGGCCGACCTCGCCCGTGATCGCATGCACGTTCGACGAATGCTGGTTCCAGTGGCCGACGAGCGTGCCGCCTGCGTTCACCGCGGTCCAGCGCGCCTGCTGGAATTCGACGTTCTCGTCCTGCACGCCGTAGTCGACGAGGCCGCCCGCCGGGGTCCAGACGAACGCGCGCTCCTGCGCCGGCTGGCCGAAGCCGCCGACGACCTCGCCGCCGTCGCCGATGTCGATCGCCTCGACGAACGCGCCCGGGCCGGCAGTGATGACGGTCGGCTGCGGCGACGCGGCGGGGTCCCAGAGCAGGCCGGCCTGCGGATTCTCGTAGTCGTTGAAGGTGCCGATAACCTGGCCCGCGTTGTTGATCGCGGCGGCGGCGCCGTCGCCGGGGCCCGGCAGCGCGAGGTCGTGCAGGGTGCCGTCGGCGTCCCACAGCGCGGCGCGCGCATTGAAGTCGGCATCGAGGTAGCGGCCGACCACCTGGCCGGCGTCGTTGATGTCGCGCGCGATGACCGCGCTGCCGCCGGGCGCGTCGAGCGTCACGAGGTGGTACAGCGGAGCCGGCGTGCCGGCGAGCGCAGGCATGCTCGCCGCGAGGGCGAGCACCGCAGGCGCGGAACGGAGACGCGAAACGGGACGGAGTGGACGCAGCATCATCGGGACCTCGGAAACGGGAGACGGCAGGTGGTGCCGTCCCGACCATCCACGAACGCGGCGCCGGCGGCATGTAAAAACCATGTATCGGTCGTGTAACGCGCGTGATGCGGCCTCAGCGCAGGGCCGTCTCGAGCGCGGCGACGCTGCGTTCGCCGGCGAGCGCGCGAGCCCGCGCGAGCGCGCCGTCCGCGGCGGCCGGCCGGCCGAGCGCGTGGTAGACGAGCGCGGCGCTCCATGCCGCGCGCAGGTCGCGATCGGCCCAGGCCGCGATGCGCCCGTGCACCGATGCGGCCTCGTCCGCGCGGCCGGCGGCGACCAGCGCGCGCACGTACGGCGCGCCGACGCGCACGAGTTCCTCCGGCACCGCGCGTGCGGTCGCCCGCGCCATCGCATCGGCATAGCGCCGCAGTGCGAGTTCCGGCCGCCGCTCGGCCTCGGCCTGTTCCGCCCCGGCGAGCGCGAGCAGTACCTCGGCGCCCGGGTCGGCGGCGACGCCGTCGCCGGGCGAGAGCACGCGCGCGCGCAGCCGTTCGAGTTCCGCCGCGGCGTCGGCGACCGCGCCGGCGCGCTGCAGCGCGCGGATGCGCACGCACCACGCCTGCACGTACTGCTCGTGGTTGAACGCGTCGAGCACGGGCGTGAGCGCGCCGGCGGCGTACTCGGCCGCGCGCGCCGGCTCGCCGCGCGCGAGCGCGATCTCGCCGGACAGCGATTCGGCCAGCGCGCGCGCGATCGCGTCGGCACCCGGATCGCTCGCGTCGCGCAGGCGCGCGAGCAGGACGTCCGCCTCGTCGAGGCGCCCGCTGCCGGCGAGTGCCGCCGCGCGCGCGAAGGTGAACTGCCAGCGCCGGCGTGGATTGCCGTCCTCGTTGCCGGCCGCGACGAACGCCGCGCTCGTCGCCAGCGCGCCGTCGTGGTCGAGCAACGCGAGCTGCGCCTCGACCAGGGTCACCTCGGTCGCCGCGAGCGCGTCCACGGCGGCGAGCGCGCGCAGGCGCGTGCGCACGCGCTCGAGCAGCGGCAGTGCCGTCGCGGGCTGGCCGCGCTGCATCGCGTTGATCGCGAGGTTGAGGTCGATCGCGGCGACGCCGAGCGGATCGTTGCCGGCCTCGAACAGGGTGCGCGCGCGGCCGAAATCCGCCGCTGCCTCCTCCAGCCGCGCACGCTGGCTCGCCACGCCGCCACGGCCGAGGTAGGCATGCGCGAGCACGTCGGGCGCGTGCGCGTCGCGCGCGATGCGGATCGCGTCGGCATAGGTGCGCTCGGCGTCGTCGAGGCGCGCGAGGCGGAACTGCGCCGAGGCGAGCGTGTTCGCGACACGCGCGCGCAGGCCGGCGTCCGCCTGCGCCGGAAGCTGCGCCAACAGCGCCGCGGCCTGCTGCACGCTTTCGTCATAGGCGCCGGAATAGAACGCGAGCTTGGCGCGGATCAATGCGATCTCGGGGCTCGCCTGCAGGCCTGCCGGTGCCTGCTCGACGAGTCGGCGCGCGACGTCGAACTGGTTGGCGAGCAGGGCGGCGTTGGCGCGCTGGCGCAAGCTCGCCACGGCGAGCGCATCGTCGCCGCGGTCATCGGGCGGCGGGGCATGGCCGAGTTTGATCAGCAGCTCGGCGGCGGCGTCGCGCGCCGCGCGCAGCGGGTCGGCCGCGCGTGCGTCGATCGCGAGCTCGCGCGCCTCGCCGCGCGCCTCGAGGCGCAGGTGCCATTGCCCGTGCTCGCGTGCGATGCGCGGCGAGATGCGCCAGGCTGCGGGCAGGTCGACGCCGCCGTCGCCGCGCGCCTGCACCTGCGCGACCACGGTTTCGCTCGGCGTCGTCGCGAGCCCGCCCCGCCGCAGTTGCGTCGCGACGAGGTCCATGAGGCCGAGGCGCAGCCATGCCCATTCGGCATCGGCATCGACCTGCACGGGCAGGACCAGCGCGCTGTCGGCGGTGGCCGGCAACGCCGGCGAAGGCGCCGCGGCCTGCTCGCGCGTGCGCCAGACGATCGCGGCGAGGGCGACGGCGAGCACGACGCCGACCACCACTGCGACGACCCCCTGCGACGCACGCGCGGGCACGGGCGCGGCAGGCGGCGCGACGGCCAGCGCCGGTGGTGGCGCCGGCGCGGGAGCTGCTGGGGCCGCCGCTTCCTCGACCGTGCCGGGCATGACCCAGCGATAGCCGAGCCGCGGCACGGTGCGGATCACGCGCTGCGCGTTGCCGTCGTCGCCGAGCCGGCGGCGCAGGCGCACGATCGCATGGCTGAGTGAAACCTCGCTGACGTCGACCCGGCCCCAGACCGCGGCGGCGAGCTCGTCACGGCCGACCGGCCGGTCGCGGTGCCGGACCAGGTGGATGAGGCAGTCGATCGTGCTGAGCGGAAGGTCGACGCGTTCGCCGTTCTCGAACAGCTCGCGTGCCTGCGGATCGAGCCGGAAAGCGCCGAAGCGAATCAACGGTGTTGCCATCGCACTAGGTTAGCGCGGATCGCGGCGGTGCCGGGCAGGCATAATCGCGACCCCGATCGAGGCAGGCCATGCAGGTTTCCGACCCTTCCGCGTCCGGCTGGCGCCGGCTCATCCCGCACGCGGGCACGATGTGCCTGCTCGAGGAGATCGTCGCCTGGGATGCGGCCTCGATCCACATGCGCACGTCGACGCATCGCGGTGCCGGCCATCCGCTGCGCAGCGATGGTCGCCTGCGTGCGCTGCACCTGTGCGAGTACGGCGCCCAGGCGATGGCCGTGCACGGCGGCCTGGTCGCGAGCGCGCGGGGTGCGGCGGCTGCGCCGGGTTATCTCGTGTCGTTGCGCGGGGTCGATCTTTCGGTCGAGCGCATCGACGATCTCGCCGGTGTGCTCGACGTGCGGGCCGAGTGCCTGCTCGGTGACGGCGGCAGCTGGCAGTATGCGTTCCGCGTCGAGCACGACGGCGTCGTGCTCGCGCAGGGTCGTGCTGCGGTGATCGCGAAACCGCCGGCGCGCGGGTGAGCGCGCGCCGGCGTGGCCGTCAGAGCGTGCAGCCGGCCGGGACCGGGGCGAGGCGCGCGAGGTCGAGCGTGCCGGAGAGGCCGGCATGCGGGCCGGCGGTAAAGGTGTAGTCCATCGTCAACGACGTGCAGCTGTTGAAGACGAGGCTGGCCGTGCCGACGCGCGTCGTGGTGGTGTCGGCGTGCTGGTCGAACAGGCCGCCGGTGGACTCGTAGATGCCGACGTCCTCGACGTGGGTGAAGCCGGGGCTGACCGCGGCCTGGAGGGTGTACCAGCTCTGCGCGGGCGCCCCCGCATCGGCGGCGGCGTTCGGCAGGTAGGTGTACCAGGCGGCGAACAGGACGCCCTGGGTGGCGTTGACGTCGAAGACGAGGCCCTGGCCGCTGCTGGCCGGGTCGTACCAGGTGCCGCCGAGCAGGTAGTTGCCGGGGTTGCCGGGCGTGCTGCCGGTGGGCGTGCAGGCGAGGTTGCCGAGCAGGCGGGTGAGCGGGATCGTGCCGTGGCGGCCGGAGCCGTCGGTGAAGCTGTAGTCGAGGCTGGCGTGGTCGCAGTCGTCGAAGTGGAAGGTGACTTCGCCGACCGGGTGGGTGGTGGTGGCCTGGGCGGAATCGAAGCTGCCGCCGAGGGTCTGGTAGACGGCCATGGTGGCGGAGTCGTCATTGCCGACCTGGCCCTGGACGGTGTACCAGCGCAGGCCGCCGGCGGCAGTGGTGTCGAAGGTGAACCAGCCGCCGAAGAGCAGGCCGGTGCCGGCGGCGTAGAAGTCGGGGAAGACGTCCATGACGACGCCCTGCGACTCGGTCGCGGCATTGGCCCAGGAACCGGCGATGCCGTGCTGGTTCATCGTGAACGCGGGCGGCGCCGCGCCTTCGACGGTGATCGTGCCGGTCATGCCCATGTCGCCGTGCACTTCGCAGCGGTACGGATGCACGCCCGGCGCGTCGAACGACACCGTCGCGCTCCACGTGTTGTTGCTCGGATTGCCGTTGCCGTTGCCGACGCCGTCACAGCCCTGTGCGCAGCGGAACGAACCGTCGTCGGCCGAGGCGTTGTGGAAGCCGCCCGCATTCGTGAAGGTGACGGTGTCGCCGACGTTGATGGTCAACTGGGCCGGGCTGAAGCGGTTGCTGCTGACGGTGACGGTGTGATTCTCTGCCTGCGCCAGACCGGCGAACAGAAGGCAGAGGATGGGAAACGCGGTGCGCATGCGCATGATGGACTCCGTGCGGGTGGCGGACATTCATGCGTGGGTACCGGCGGCGCGCCGGAAGGTTGCATCGCACGACGACGATGCGCCCGCGCGTGCCGGCGCGGGCGTCGCGTTCGTCGGCGGTACGCGCGCGCACCGCCGCGGTTGCCGCGGGTTCAGCCGGCGAAGCGGTCGAGCGCGCGTTCGGCCTCGCCGCGGTCGAACGTGCCGAGGTGGCGTGCGACATCGCGATAGCGCGCGACGAGCGCGGGATCGTTCGGCATCGCGTGCGCGAGTGCGACGAGCACGGTGCGGCATTCGAAGTCCGAGCCGATCGAACCGGCCGCATCGAGCACCGCGCGCGCGCCGGCCACGCCGAATTTCGGCGCGCGGATCAGCGCGAGCAGCGCCTCGCGCCGCTCGAAGTCCGAGCCGATGCCCGCGCTCGCGGCCGCGTAGTCGGCGGCGATGCGTTCGGCGTCGCGCACGCGGCCGACCGCGTCGACGAGCAGGCTGCGCCGCTCGAAGTCGGAACCGATCGTCGTCGACGCGTCGATCACCGACGCGAGCGTCGCGTCGTCGAGTTCGTGCGCGGCGAGCAGCGCGGTCAGCGTGCGCCGGTGCTCGAAATCCGAGCCGATGCCGTTCGCGGCGGCGAGCCACGCCGCGCGCAGCGACGGGTCCGGCGCGAGCGACGGCAACAGTCCGGTCAGGAGCTCGGCGCGCTCGAAGTCGGATCCGATCTTGCGCGCCTGCGCGACCACGAGCTTCTGCTGCTCGGCGTCGAACGGTCGCGCCGAACCCAGCGCACCGAGCGCGTTGCGCTTCTCGTAGTCGGAATCGATGCCGTCGACGAGGCCGATCGCACGCGTGACCTGCGCGCCGGAGAGATGGCCGATTCCGGCGAGCAGCTTGATGTAGACGCCGCGCGCGTAGCCGGAGCGGATGCGCGCGATCTCGTCGAGCACGGCGTCGGCGCCGCCGCCCGCGTGGATCCGCTTCACGCGCGCCTCGGCGCCGAGCGCGCTCTCGCGTACGAGGCCGGCGATCGCGCCGGCGACCCAGGCGCGGCCCGCGGCATCGATCGGCTGCTCCTGCTCGTTGACGAAGTAGCGCTGCACGAGCTTGCCGCCGTTGCTGCGGTACTCGATGCGTCGGTCGAGGCCGGGAGCCGACTCCTCGAACGTCGCGCTGCCGCCGTCGGTGAGGCTGGCGACGTCGTCGTCGCGATCGTTGAACGCGATCTTGCCCTTGATGCGCGCGCGGTACTCGCGGTCGCCGTCGCCGACCTCCACGTAGGTGGACTGGCCGAGCACGCCGCCGTCGCTCGAGATGTGGATGCGCGAGGCGCCGTCCTTCGGCGGCGCTGGCGGCGCCGGGGGCGCGGGCGGCGCGGGTGGGGCCGGAGGAGCCGGCGGCGAGGTCTGCGCGACCGCGGTGAAACCGGGCAGCAATGCGGCGGCGAGGATCAGCGCGGCGCTCGCCGCGAACGCACGCAGGCGCGAAGGAGTCGTGTTCATCGGGTGGCCTTCGATCAGGTGTTCGATGCGTTGCAGGAGCGGCGACTCGCGCTGCGCCATCGCCGGCGCGAGGGCGAGGTCGTCGCCCCCGACGTGGCGGCTCGCGCATTCGGCGAGGCATTCGGCGAGCGGGCGGCCGTCGCCGAGATGGCGCGCGGCCCACGCATCGCACGACAGCTCGGCGATCTCGTCGAGGCGCCGCCGTGCGAGCAGCGCGAGCGGCAGGAACCAGAGCAGCGCGCACCACGCCGCGGTCGCGAGCTTCCACGCGGGATCGCGCCGCGCGAGGTGCGCGGTTTCGTGCGCGAGCATCGCGCGCAGTTGCGCGCGGTCGAGCAGTTCGAGCGCCCAGCACGGCAAGGCGATGCGGCGGCCGTGCGCGGCGATCGGACTCGCCAGCGCGGCGAGCGCGGCAAGGCGTGGCGTTTCGATGTGCGCGGCGCGCGCGAGCGCGTCGGCGTCGCGGGCAAGCGCCGCGTCCTCGAGCGGCGTCGCGTCGCGCAGCGCGCGCGCGAGGCCGAGCCAGGCGAGGCCGAGGCGTCCGAGCAGGAGCAAGGCGCCGGCAAGCCACGCCGCGACGAGCACGCGTGGCCAGCCCGGCCAGACGCGCGCGAACGACGCGCGGGCCGCGCGGTCGACGACCGGCGCGTCGGTGCGTGCGCCGTCGCGTGCGAGCGCGGCTGCATCGTGCGACGCGGACGTACGCCGTGCATCGACGGACGCGTCGGTCGCCTCTGTCGCATCGACCGGCACGGGCGCAGCATCGATGCGCGTCGCGGCGACCTGCACGGCGGCCGCGGCATCGCCCTGCTCGAACGCGAAGCGTGCCGCGAACGGCGACGACAATGCGAGCTGCGCGCTCGCGCTGAGCGCGCCGCCGAACAGCGCGACGCGCCAGAGCAGTTCGCGCCACGCCGGCAGCCGGCGCAGGACGGTGCGATCGAGCAGCCATGCGATCGACAGCATCGCGCCCGCGTGCAGCGCGAACGTGAGCAGCCAGGCGACGAGCGGATCAATCTTCATCGCGACCTCCGCGGGCGAGCCGGCGCCGCACCTTGGCGAGATCGCCGGGCGCGATCTCCGATTCCTGCACGAGGTGCGCGACGAGCTGGCGGGCGTCCCCGCCGAACAACGCGCCGAGCAGGTCGTCGACCATCGAGCGGCGCACATCGGCTTCGTCGACGAGCGCGCGATAGAGCAGCTGGCGGCCGTCGCGCCGCTGCGCGACGACGCCGCGCTTCTCGAGTCGCGTGAGCAGGGTCGCGACGGTCGTGTGCTTGAGCCCGCGCGCGTCGCCGAGCTCTGCGGCGACGTCGGCGGTGCTCGCCTCGCCGAGCCGCCACAGCACGCGCATGAGCGCGATCTGCAACTCGCTGAGGCTGACGTCCTTCGTCCGCGCCATCGGCGTCCACTCTCTACAGTCGTAGTACTACAGTTGTAGTAGATCGACGCGGCCGGCGCAACCTGCCGGAAGTCATGTGCTCCCGATGCACGCGGGAACGCGTGGGTCGCAGGCTCCGGCCGGGCGGACGCGGGTGCGACAGGCGGCGCTAGCGCGCGTCGAAGCCGTCGACGAACAGGCTCGTTTCCGCGGTGGCGAAATTGTTGCGCAGGTCCGATTCGCCGAGCGCGGTCGAGCCATGCACGTACGCCGATAGCAGCGGACGCGCCGGATACCCGAGCACGCCCACGCTGCCGCTGATCTCGATCGACCCGCCGGGCGAGACGTCGAACGTCGCGCGCACGTCGCCCGAGTCGACGTCGACGACGCAGTTGCCGGCGGCGCTGGTCGTGCATGCGGGTGCCGTCACGCCGCTCGGCCACGGCATGTGCGCGAACACGGTCGCACCCTGCACCGCGGCGTCACCGGTGTACGTCGCGCGCAGGTGGAAACCCACGCTGTCCCCGACGGCGGCGCTCGCGCGATCGAGGTGCGCTTCGATCGCCAGGTCGCCGTGCGCGGTGGTCGCGAGATCGAGCAGGGCGATCCCCGTCGTCGCCGTTTGCGGCGCGTGCGTCCTGTAGGTCTGCACGAGGAAACGGTCGGCGTCGACCTGGCGCAGCAGGTCCTGGTCGGTGAGTTCGCCGTACGGGTCTTCGTCGTAGGCGGCGAAGAACTGCTCGTCGGACAGCACGCCTGTCTGCAGGTCGAAATGCGCGAACGACTTGAACGAAGGCAGTACCGTCGCGCGCGGGTGACGCCAGAGCTGCAACACGAGGTTTCCGCCCGCTTCCAATTCGGCGCGCAGGATCGACGTGCGTTGCGGCGGGACGTCGGTACCGATCAGCCATTCGTCGACGGTGCCGCTGCCGTCGTTGTGGAAGCGCCGCAGCAGTGCGCGCGAGCCGAGCGCGCCGTGGATCAGCACGTCGCCGCCCGGCAGGACGATCGGGCCGTTCTCGAAGCAGAGATCCTTGCAGCGCGCATGCGCGACGCTGCGGTCCCACACGACGGCGCCGGTGGCGGCATCGAGCTTCGCCCACGAGGTGCCGGAAGCGGTCTCGCCGAACACGACGACGTGCGTGTCGTCGACCTTCAACACGTGGCGGTCGATGCCGTAGCCGGCATACAGCGACGACGACCATGCGACTGCGCCGCTGGCGCTGGACAGGCCCTCGAACGTCACACTGCCGCCGGACGGCAACGTCGAAACCACGTGGTCGGTGGCGAGCACGAACTCGCGCGTCGTCCGACTGCCGTCTTCCAGGCCCTCGCGCCACGCCACCTGGCCGTCGCCCGATGCGAGCTTGTAGATCGCGGCCTCGTAACAGACATTGCCGTTGCCGCAGGAAGCGCCTTCGCTGGTCGAGACGAACACGTTGCCGCTGTCGTCGAGTTGCGGCTCGTAGACGGTCGTGCAGACGCGCCCAGGGTCGGTCAGCAGCGCACTCCAGAGGCGCGCGCCGTTCGCCGCGTCGTGCAGGGAGACGCGAGCGCCGGATGGCGACCGGATGCAACCCTGCTGCTGCAGCGACGACGTCGTCGCGACCTTGCCGGCGTGTTCGGCGAGCGCGAGCCAGGTCGGATACAACGGCCCATCGGCACCGAACTCGGTGACGGGGTCCGACATCTGCCAGGTCACCGCGCCCGTCGTCGCGTCGAGTTTGCGAAGCTGGATATCCACCGTCGACGCGTGCTGCGACGCCGACGCGGTGATCGCGTGTCCGGCATCCGGCGCGATGCTGGCAACGAGCGTGCGTTGCGGCACCGTCGGCGTCGGTGGCGTCGCGGCCGACGCGCCATTGTCGAGACGAATCCGCTGCAGGAACAGCGGCGCGCGCTGGTAGTGCCCGTAGGGATGGCCGACGATGAAGAACACGCCGCCCTGGAGCCCGCCCATGTCGTCGAGTGCCAGGTCGTTGCCGTAGGCGTCGGTCGACGGCCGCGAGATCGACCATGAGGTGGCACCGCTCGCCGCGTCGACGGCGACGAGCTGGGCATTGCTCGACAGGACGAGCTTGCCGCCGATGACGCTCGCCGGATAACCGGGATTGGGCAACGCAGTCGTCCAGCGCGCCTGCCCCGTGTCCGCGGCGAAGCGCCGGATGTTCGCGACGCTGGCGACGATCGGCTCGCGCGTGCCGTCGTCGCTGGCCAACACGATGTCGGACGCGTAGATGTCCTGCGTCCACGCGACACCGCCATCGCCGACCCGACGTGCGCGCAACAGATCGCCGAAGCGTTCGAACAGCATCGTCGCACCGACGCCGACGATGCCTCCCTCGCCGGATGCGGCGCCGCTGACGTTCCATTGCTCGGTGCCGGCGGCGTCGAACTTGATCGTGCGCAACCCCGTCGCCGAACCCGCCGTCACGTACAGGCTGCCGGCGGCGTCCGCTGCCACGCTGATGCCGGCTCCGGCTCCGTTCACGACGCCTGCGATGATGGGCCGCTGCCAGACGACGTCGCCGGTGGCGGCGTCCATCACGGTCAGGAAGGCGGCGTCCACCGCGGCGATGCGCGTGTTGCCGACCTCGACGAAATGCAGCGCCGAAATCGAACGCGACCAGGTCTTCGATCCGCTCGGATCGATCCGCAACAACTGCGATTCGGCACTGCCGGTCGCCAGCATGTACGCGCCACCATCGGCGGTTGCGGTCATTTCCGGGGTGGAGTAGAGGAGGGGGGAATCGACCGACCAGCGCAGCGCGCCGGCAGCGTCGAAGCGCGCGTACATCGGCGACTGTCCCTCGACGAGCACGCCGCCGTCCGCACCGAAAGCGACCTTCTGGTCGGGCTGGCTGCGTGGCCAGCCGAACGTCATCGGCGCCGACGAGAGCCAGTCCTGCTCCCAGGCGAACCCGGCGTGCGCGGCGCTGCTCGCAGCGAACACCGCGCCGGCGAACAGGCCGGCGATCCATGACGTCGGTCGACCAATCATCCTCACATCCCCTGACAGCGGACCCGCCGCGCAAAGTCCCATTGTAGCGCGTATCGGCCGCGGGACCTCAGTCGTCGAAGCCGTCGACGAACAAGCTCTGGATCAGATCGACGCGCGCGAAGTTGTCGATCGTGTCGGATTCGCTCAAGCCTGTGGGGCCGTACGTCGTCGCGGTCATCGCAGGGGTTTCCCCGTCGGCATCGAGCACGCGCACGGAACCCGACACGTCGACCGTGCCGCCCGGCGCGAGATCGAACGTCGCGCGCACGTTGCCGGTCCGCGTGTCGAGCGTGCAGTCGCCGCCGGACTGCACCGCGCATGTCGCGCCGGCGATGCCGCTCGCCCACGGCAGGTTCGCGACGAGGCGTGCGCCGGCGATCGGCGCGTCGCCGGCGTAGGTGACGTGCAGGTGGAATGCGAGCGGCATGTCCGCGGCGACCTGCGTGCGGTCGGCGTCGAGCGTCAGGGCGAGGTTGCCGTGGGCAGTCACACTGGTGTCGTACAGGGCGACGCCCGCGGTCGTGGGCGACGGCAGTCGCGTCGCGACCGTGTGCGCGAGCAGTCGATTCGCCGCCGGCATCGCCAACGGAGCGGGGTATGACGAGGCATCGGTGAGATCGCCATCGTACGCGTACACCGCCTGCTGCCCCAGCAGCGCACCTTGCGCATCGAGTGCGGCGAGGAAGGTCGCCGATCCCGTGAAGCGGTGGCGGCGCCGCAGGTAGACATGCAGTTGGCCGTCCGGGTCACGCAGGACCTGCGATACCGACGAGGACAGGATGGGCGACGATTCGCCGAGCATCCACTCGTCGACGGTACCGCTGCCGTCGTTGTGCTGGCGTTTGAGCCAGGGCGCATAGTCCCGCTGGAACGGTACGATCTTGTCGCCGCCGGGCAGGATCAGCGACGCGCCGTAACCGTTGCAACCGGCGTCGTAGCACGGCACCCACGAGACCGTATTCGTCCACGTCGCGTTGCCGGTCGCGACATCCAGGCGAGCCCACGAATAGCTCGAATCGGTGCCCCCGTAAGCGACCAGCGAGCCGTCGCCGAGGCGATCGAGCGTGTCGCCGGGCCGGAGCCCATCGAACACATGCGAGCCCCACACGATCGAGCCGTCGGCGCCGGCCACTCGCAGCGCGGTCGCCGGCGCATCGAGGAAGCCGCCGGCGAGGACGACGTCGCCGTCGACGAGCGTGAGCGGCGCCGGCGACAGCACGAGCCCCTCGATACCTGCATCGACCGCCTCGTCGTGTCGCCAGAGCACGGCGCCATCCGCCGCCGCGAGCTTGTACAGCGTGCGGCGCTGGCAACCGAGACTCGGCGCCACCGGGCACGAGACGAGCGTGACGATGGAGACGAACGTGTTGCCCGTGGCGTCAGCGACGGGTTCGGACGCGTACGGGCAGTACAGCGCGTCGGCATCGCGCAACCAGCTCACCCAACGTCTCGTGCCGTCGGCGCGAGCGTATGCGGCCACGCGCGTCCACGCGGCATTGCTCGCGCAGAGACCGCCGTCGCCGAGGACCTGCACGACGGCGACGACGTCACCACCGCTCGCGACCGCCGGTCGCGCGCGCGACAGCGCGGGCGCGAACGCATTGCCGGGCGGTGCGATCGCATCGTTCGTGCGCCAGAGCTCGGTACCGCTCGCGCCGTCGATCGCGCGCAGCTGCAGGCGCGGTCCGTCGGCGTGTTGGCTGGCACCGGCGTCGAGCACGCGACCGTCGGCGTCGAGCACGCTCGTGGCATCCACGCCGTGATCGATCGCTGCGACGTCCGTCGATGCAACCGTCGCGCCGCTCGCGAGGTCGATGCGTTCGTCGATCGCGCGTGCGATGCCGGGCGCGGTTGCCGCAGGGCGAGCAATCGCCCGTGCTTCGTTGCCGCTGCGCGCGCCGACACCGAGCGGCAGCCGCGGCCCGTCGCCGTAGACGGCGCTCCAGACGATCGCACCGTTGTCCGGGTCGAGGCGTGCGCGCCTCGACGACGTCGCGACCAGCAGCGCATCGTCGAGCACGTCGATGCCGAGGATGTCCGCGAGCGGCTTGTTCCAGCGCGTAGTGCCATCCCCGGCGACGAGACGCGTGATGCCCGACGCGGTCGCGACGATGGGTTCCGCGGACGAGTCCGCACTGAGGCGAACGATCGCCGCATCGCCAACGAACGAACTCCAGGCGACATTGCCGTCGGCGACGTCGAGTGCGCGCACGTCGAAACCTGCGCGCACGTAGAGCGTGCCGGTGCCGACGGCAACGACGCCGCCGCGATCGCTGTCGGTCGTCGTCGCGCTCCACAGCAGGGTGCCGTCGGCGTCGTACTTGAGCGTGCGGAACGCGCCGTTACCGGACGGCGCCGAAACGTACAGGTTCGACGCCGCATCGACGACGAGGCCACCCGCGTCACCGTAGCTCGCACGCGAAAGTACGCGTTGCCAGATGACATCGCCCGTGCTCGTATCGAGGACGCTCAGGCGCGAGCGCCCCGCGCTCGCGATGCGCCCGGTCGAAATGCGCGCGAGCCATCCCGACGGCAGCGTGCGCGACCAGCCGAGCTGGCCGTCGGCTCCGACATGCACGATGCGGTTGGCGCGATCGTCGTCCTCGGGATCGGCGTACGCGACGGTCGCGCCGCCGTCGCCGTCGGCGAGCAGCGCTGCGATCGCCACCGTGGTGTCGAACGCGAAACTCCAGCGCACGCTCCCATCGGCGCGTACGCGCACGACTTCGACGTCGAGTGCGTTCGGCGCGAGCGCCCCGTAGACGACGTCGCCGCCGTCCGCGAACGCGACCGCCGCGGCCGGCTTCAGGGGCGCCGCCGACGGCACGAACGCATCGAGCGTCGGCGGTGCGGAGACGACGAAGTCGTTACGCCAGATCTCGCCCGCGCCGGCCGGATTCGCGAGTGCAGCGCCCGCGACGATGAATCCCGCGCAGCAGATGGCCTTCACGTCGGTCCCCCGGGAGCCCCTCTGCGAACCGACGCGGCAGCGCGCTGCAGCGTCGCAGCGCGCGGCCGCCGCGATCACTCTTCGGGCACGACGCCGAGATACGCGCCGGCAGCGCCGACCGTCGCCCAGAACTCGGCGGCGATGCCGAACGAGCGCTCGAACAGCTTCTCGGCGGTGGCGCGGTCGCCGTTGAGCAGGTAGAACGCGCCGATCTCGGCGAGCCCTTTCTCGTCCTTCGGATTGTTCGCGGCGAACTTGTCGAACAGCGGTTTCGCCTTCGCCCACTCGCCCGCCTCGCGGTAGACGCGTGCGATGCGGAACTCGTCGCTGTCCTCGTGCTCGCCGCCGAGCAGGCCGTCGAAGATGGCCTGGCCTTCCGCCTTGTGTCCGCCGAGATAGAGCACGCGGCCGATCGCGATGCGCTCCCAGCTGCCGTCCTTCGCCTGCACGCGCGCGATGTCGAGCAACGCACGCGCGGCGTCTTCCTTCGACTTGCCCTGGAACGTCGATGCGGCGACCTTCTGCGCGGCGTAGCCGACGCCGACACCGGCGACGAACAGGCTGACGGCGACGGCGACGGCGATGCGGTTCTTCATGCGATGGCACTCCTTCTCCATGGGAGCGCGCAGCATACGTATTCACCGGGGCCCGCTCCACCGCCACCATGCGACGAGGTGCGCGAAGCGCGACCGGCCCTCAGCCCTGTTCCACCATCCGCAACACCGCCTCCGCGCGCGCGATCGATGCCGCACCCGGCGCGTCGTAGCGCCGGCTCGCCTCGAGTGCCCGTTGCGCCCAGCTGCGCGCGGCCGCGCGATCGCCGCTGCGGCGCAGCGCCTCGGCGTGCACGAGCCAGAGGTACGGCCCGCTGCGCACGTCGCGGCGCCCGACCACGTGCTCGAACGCATCGACCGCGCGCGTGCTCGCGGCAACCGCGCCAGCGACGTCGTCGCGCGCGAGCGCGAGCCGGGCGAAGTCGCCCTCGGCGAGCGCGGCCGTCACGAGGTGGCGGCCGTGCTGCTGGGCGAGTACTTCGCTGAACTCGCGCTCGGCGGCGGCGAATTCGCCGCGGTCGAGCAGGAAGCGGCCCCAGCGCTCGCGTGCATCGAGCAGGGTGCGTGCGTCGGCGGGCTCCTTCTCGATGCGCTCGTCGAGCGATGCCTCGATCATCGCGCGTGCGTCGTCGATGCGCCCGACGCGGTCGTAGGCATCGCCGAGGATGAGCCGGTTGCGGCGCAGCTCGTAGTCGACGCCGGGCCGGGCGAGATAGGCGCGCTGGGCCGCCTCGAGGATCGGAATCGCTTCGGCCGCGCGGCCTTCGGCGGCGAGGCTCGCCGCGTAAAATTCGCGTGCGTACTCGTCGTAGGAATCGGTGTCCCAGTCGGCCGGGATCATCGCGAGCAGGTGGTCGAACAAGGCGAGCGCGCGTTGGCGATCGCCCTGCCGGTGCACCATCCAGGCGTGCTGCGCCGCGGGCACCCATGCGGTGCTGTGGTCCTCGCCGTACGTGCGGCGCGCGAGTTCGGCGCCCTGCTCGTACGCGCGCTCGGCGCCGGCATAGTCGCCCTGGTCCTCGCGCGCGGCGGCGAGCCCCGGCAGGATCAACTGCTGCAACTCGCCGTCGTCGCGGCGATGGCTCGCCTCGGCAGCGTCGATCGCGCGCAGGTAGGCCTGTTCCGCCGCGTGCGGATCGTCGCCGGCGAGGCGGAAGGCGAGCATGCCGAGCGCATGCACGTAACCCGGCGCGGTCGGCGCGACGCGCGCGTACAAAGCGATCGCGCGGTCGAGTGCGACCCGCGACTGCGCGCGCTCGGCCGCGTTGCTGGTGAACAGCCCGGCCTGGATCACCCACCAGCGTGCGCGCTGGACGCTGCGGTCGAGGCCCGCGCGGCGGATCAGTGGATCGGCCTGGGCGAGCAGGTGGCGTGCGGCGGCATAGTCGTTGCGGCCGCTCGCGTGCCAGGCGTCGTCGAGCAGGCCATCGATGATCGCCGGGTGCGCGTCGCCGAACGCGCGCCGCGCGAGTTCGACCTGCTGCTCGTGCAGCGCGTGGTAGCGCGCATCGTCGCCGAGTTCACGGTAGATCGACGCGGCCACGCCGAGCAGCTCGACCTGCGTCTGTGCGTCGTCGCTGAACTCGCCCGCGATGCGCGGCGCGGTCGCGTCGAGCAGTTCGCGCGCGGTGACCTGGCCGCGCGGCTTGTCCTGCGCGACGCGCGGGTCGCTCGCGCGGAACATGTCGATGAGGAAATCCTTGATCGTCGCCGCGCGGCGCGCCTGCGCGCGGGCGACGTCGGCCTGCCACAGCGCGAAGCCGAGCGCGGCGACGATCGCCACGGACACGACCAGCGCCGCCGCGACGCCGCCGCGATGGCGCGCGACGAACTTGCGCGCGCGGTAGCGCCGCGACGGCGGATGCGCCAGCACGGGTTGGCCTTCCAGGTGCCGCTCGAGGTCGTCGGCGAACGCGCCGGCGCTCGCGTAGCGACGCTCGGGTTCGGCATCGATCGCGCGCAGCACGATGTTGTCGAGGTCGCCGCGCAACGCGCGCCGCAGCGCCGCCGGCGGCAGCGGCGCATCGGGCGTCGCGGCATGCGCCTGCGCCGACAGCGTGCGCGTGTCGCCCGGTTCGCGCCGGTGCCCGGTCAGCAGTTCGCCGAGCAGCACGCCGAGCGCATAGACGTCGGTCGCCGCGGTCACCAGCCCGTGCCGGAACTGTTCGGGCGCCGCGTAGGCCGGCGTCATCGCGATCGCATGCGTGCGCGTCGCGTCGCCGCCGTCATCGGCGTCGAGCAGCTTGGCGATGCCGAAGTCGAGCAGCTTGACCTCGCCGTCCGCGGTGACCAGCACGTTCGACGGCTTGAGGTCGCGATGCACGATCAGCGCGCGATGCGCGGCCTCGACCGCGCGGCAGACCGCGACGAACAGGCGCAGGCGGGCGCGCAGGTCGAGCCGCGCCCGGCGCGCGTGCTCGGTGATCGGCACGCCTTCGACGAGCTCGAGCGCGATGTAGGGCACGCCTGCCTCGGTCACGCCGCCTTCGATGAGGCGCGCGATGCCCGGATGGCGCAGCTGGGCGAGCGCGCGGCGCTCGCTGCGGAAGCGCCGCTGCTCGTCGGCGGTGTAGATGCCCCGGCGCAGCAGCTTGAGCGCGACCACCTGGCACACGCCGGCCTGCTCGCGCGTCGCGCGGAACACGATCGAGCTGCCGCCTTCGCCGAGGCGATCGCCGAGCACGAACGGACCGATCATCGCCCCGCTTTCCGCGAGCGGCGGCTCGGGCTCGGCCTCGCCGACGCGGCCGAGCAGGTCCTCGAAGGAACCGTCGAGCGGCGCGTCGCGCGCCGCATCGGCCGCGAGCATGCGTTCGAGCGTCGTGCGCGTCGGCGACGGATGGTCGGCGAGCCAGGCCGCGCGTTCGCCTGGCGCGAGGGCGAGCGCGTATTCGAACAACTCGCGCAGATTCGGCAGCGGCTCGGTCATCCAGGTTCCTGCACGGGACTTCCGGTGCAAAACGCCACGGCGAGCGCCGTGTGGACACGAGTGTAGCCGCGCGATGGAGCGCGTGCGGCAACGGCGACCACCGGAAACGCGACGGCGCGCACGTCGCCGCGCAGGCGTTGTGCTAGCCTCGATCGGACCAGGCGGCGTCGCGTCGCCGCCCGTCGGAGAGGCCATGCGCGCATCGTTGCTCGCGATGTTCGTCGCCGCCGTGTCGACCGCCGGCGTACCGGCGTCCGCTGCGTCCGGCGCGCTCGCGCCGGCGGGCGACGGCAGCTGGTTCGCCTGGGGCGGTCGCACGCGGATCGAGTTCAACCCGGATGCGCTGCGCCGCCTCGACCTGGCGATCGAGCGCGTCGACGGCGCGCTCGAGCGCGTGCCCGGCGTACCCGGTCGTCGTTACGACGCCAGCGAGTTCGCCGCGCTCGCCGCAAGCGACCTGCAGTTGAACCATCGCGGCGCGGTGCTGACCGGCATCGGTGGCGGCTCGCTGCGCCACGCGGGCGGCCTCGTGTTGCGCCATCGCGGCGAGGTGATCGACCTGCGCGGCTTCGCCCTGCGCGCGAGCCCGGACACGCGCCTCGGCCTCGACCTCGTCGACGCGCAGGGGCGCACCTGGTTCACCGCCGACCATGCGCACTACGGCTTCGAGGGCGATGCGCGCGACGTCTTCGCGATGCGTCACATGAACCTGCGCCTCGCGCCGCGCCTCGCCGCGCTGCTCGGCGCGCGTGCGGGGGCGCCGATCGGCGGACTCGACCTGCACGCGTCGACGTCGGCCACGTTCGCGCCCGACGGCGGCACCTGCGACGCGCCGTGGCCGACGCCGGGGAATCCCGCGGGCATTTCGATGATCTACGGCGCGGTGACCTGGAACGGCTGGAGCGATTCGGTCTACGTCAAGCGCGACAGCGGCGACTGCACGCCGTCGAGCACGAACTGCCGCATCGTCGTCAATGCCGACTCCAGCCTGCGCAACAGCGGCACGACCGCGGTCGCGTGGTACGAGAAGTTCAACCGCGACCAGCCCGGCGCGGAAGGCGTGCCGCAACCGCCCTACGGCAACGACCAGCATCCCTACCTCATCTGGAACCTCTACCGCGTCGACGCGGCCGGGCGCATCCGGCAGATCGGCGCGTCGGGCGTCAAGCACGCGTTCTACACGGTCAACTTCGCCTGCACCGATCCCGGTTGCGGCCCCGGCCACGTGATCTACCCCCAGTGCGAGGACACCTACTCCAACTACAACAACGACGGCAGCACCTACCTCGGCCCGCGTTCGGAAATCGTCCCGCACACGGCCATCTGGGGCCGCTGCGGTTCGATCTACGACGAGGACTGCGACGGCGTCAACGACGACGGCTCGGGCGCGCAGGACCTGTTCCAGTACCGCATGGTCGTCGACGAGAGCGACCTGTCGCCGCCGAAGGCGACCGGCGCGCGCTACTACCTCGAGTACTGGTACGTCGTGCGCGACGACGACGCGATCTACGACTCCATGGCCTACCGCGAAGTCGCCTTCGGCAAGTCCGACCTCGGCACGCAGCCGCCGTCGTCGGCGTGGGACGTCACGCTCGTCGGCGACGTGCCCGCCGGCGCGGACTACCACGCCGGTTCCATGCTCGCCCACTGGGTGAGCCCTGCGGTCGCCCTCGTCAACGCGGTGAACACCGAACTCGCCACGCCGCTCGGCCGCGCACGCGTCGCGGTGCGCGTACGTCCCGCGGGCAGCGGGCACTGGCGCTACGAGTTCGCGGTGGCCAATTTCGACTACGCGCACGCGCAGGTCGACCCGGCGCATCCGTCCGAACCGAACCTCAAGCTCGACGCCAACCACGGCTTCGTGCGCTTCAGCGTGCCGCTCGCCGCGGGCGCGATCGTCAGCGACACGCGCTTCGACGACGCCGACCTCGATGCCGGCAACGACTGGGCGGTCGCGACGACGACGGCGGCGGTCACGTGGAGCGCTCCGGCCGGTGCGAACAGCCTCGACTGGGGCACGCTCTACCACTTCGAATTCGTGTCGACCGCGCCGCCCGCCGACATGGACCTCGGCCTGGTCGGCGCCGCGACGGCGAGCGAAGGCGAGCTGCCGTACGTCGTGCCGATCCGCTTCGGCGACACGATCTTCGCCGACGGCTACGACTGGATCGAGTGAGTGCCCACGTGCACGGCGGCGCATGGCGCACTGCAGCGTCGCGTTCCGCGGTTGCAGCAGCGGGCGTCGTGGTGCAGAGTCGGGATCCGATCCGGATTTTTCGCGTCGCAGGGGCATGGTGGCGCGCACGAGCATGGGCGACACGCCATCAACGCATGATTCGTCGCCGGCCGACGGCGACATGACGCTCGGCCAGCGCGCCGCGGTGGACGCGGTGCTCGCCTTGCACCGTGGCCGCCCGGGCGCGCTGCTGCCGATCCTGCACGGCATCCAGGACGCGCTCGGCTGGGTGCCCCCCGCGGCGCTGCCGTCGATCGCGCGCGCGCTCGACCTCGGTCGAGCCGAAGTGCACGGCGTGGTCAGCTTCTACCACCATTTCCGCAGCACGCCGCCGGGCCGCCACGTCGTGCGCCTGTGCCGCGCCGAGGCGTGCCAGGCACTCGGCGCGCGCGCGCTCGAGGCGCACGTGAAGCAGGTACTCGGCATCGACTGGCACGGCACGACTGCGGACGGCGCGCTCACGCTCGAGCCCGTGTACTGCCTCGGCAACTGCGGCTGCGGCCCGTCGCTGCTCGTCGACGACGATGGCTTGCACGCGCGCGTGACGCCGGCTTCGTTCGATGCCCTCGTCGCGGAGCTGCGGCGGTGAGCCTGCCCGCAGCATCGATGCCGCTGCGCGTGTACGTGTCGCGTGACGCGAGCGCGCTCGCACTCGGCGCCGACGCGACCGCACGCGCGATCGAAGCGGTCGCGCGCGAGCGCGGCATCGCGATCGACCTCGTGCGCACCGGTTCGCGCGGGATGTTCTGGCTCGAACCGCTGGTCGAAGTCGAGGTCGCCACGAATGGCGCGTCGACGCGCATCGGCTATGGACCGGTCGCGGCGCGTGACGTCGCCGGGCTGTTCGACGCGGGGTTCACCCGGGCGGGCGCGCATCCCGCGCGCGTCGGCCCGGTCGAGTCGCTCGACTGGCTCGCGCGGCAGGATCGCCTCTGCTTCGCTCGCGTCGGCGTCACCGATCCACTCGGCATCGCCGACTACGTCGCGCACGGCGGCTTTCGCGGCCTGCGCAACGCGCTGGCGATGGCGCCTGCGGACATCGTGAAGGTGGTGATCGACTCCGGCCTGCGCGGCCGCGGCGGCGCCGCGTTTCCGACCGGCCTCAAGTGGAAGACGGTCCTCGATGCGCCGGTTACGCAGCCGGCCGCAGGCCCCCAGCCCTCGAAATACGTCGTCTGCAACGCCGACGAAGGCGATTCGGGCACGTTCTCCGATCGCATGCTCATGGAAGGTGACCCGCTCTGCCTCGTCGAAGGCATGACGATCGCCGGCATCGCCGTCGGCGCGACGCAAGGCTACATCTACCTGCGCAGCGAGTACCCGCATGCCCGCCGCGCGCTCGATGCGGCGATCGCGAACGCCTATGCCGCCGGCTGGCTCGGCGCGGACATCCGCGGCAGCGGCCGCCGCTTCGACCTCGAAGTGCGGATCGGCGCGGGTGCGTACATCTGCGGCGAGGAAACCTCGCTGCTCGACAGCCTCGAAGGCAAGCGCGGCCAGGTACGCTTCAAGCCGCCGCTGCCGGCGATCAAGGGGCTGTTCGGCCGGCCGACCGTCGTCAACAACGTGATCTCGCTCGCCTCGGTGCCGCTGATCCTCGAACGTGGCGCGGCGTACTACCGCGACTACGGCGTGGGGCGCTCGCGCGGCACCCTGCCGATCCAGCTCGCCGGCAACCTCAAACGCACCGGCCTCGTCGAGAAGGCGTTCGGCGTGACCCTGCGCGAGCTCCTCTACGACTGGGGCGGCGGTTCGTACAGCGGTCGGCCGATCCGTGCGGTGCAGGTCGGCGGGCCGCTCGGCGCATACCTGCCCGAATCGCAGTTCGACACGCCGCTCGACTACGAAGCGTTCGCGTCGATCGGCGCGATGCTCGGCCACGGCGGCATCGTCGCGTTCGACGACAGCGTCGACATGGCGGAACAGGCGCGCCATGCGATGGAATTCTGCGCGGTGGAATCGTGCGGCAAGTGCACGCCGTGCCGGATCGGCTCGACGCGCGGGGTCGAGGTGCTCGACCGCCTGCGCGCGGGCATCGATCGCGAGCGGCAGCTCGCCCTGCTCGAGGACCTGTGCACGACGATGCGCCATGCCTCGCTGTGCGCGCTCGGCGGGCTAACGCCCGATCCGGTCACCAGCGCGTTGAAGCATTTCCGCGAGGATTTCGGGATTTCCACCCCGCGGGAGTAAGGTGGTGCGCGGCGACGGAGCGACCGCCGCCGTTCGCCCCACCGGGCCCTAGCCATCCCTGCGGGACACCTTCTCCCCGGGAGAAGGGCAATGCGGAGCACAGACCATGCTGTCCATCGCCGAAACCGATCTCGGCACGCCGAAATCGACCTCCACCGACCTCGTCGCGCTGACGATCGACGGCGTCGACGTGCGCGTTCCCGCGGGCACGTCGGTATTGCGCGCGGCCGCCGAGGCGGGCATCGAGATCCCGAAGCTCTGCGCGACCGAGCTGCTCGACGCGTTCGGTTCGTGCCGCCTGTGCCTCGTCGAGATCGAAGGCATGAAGGGCTTCCCGGCCTCGTGCACGACGCCGGTCGCGGCGGGGATGAAGGTGACGACCGGCGGCGTGCAGGTCGAGCGCCTGCGTCGCGGCGTGATGGAGCTGTACCTGTCCGATCATCCCCCCGATGCGCTTGCCGGCGGCTTCGGCACCGAGATGCAGCGCATGGTCGAGCGGATCGGCGCGGACGTGGCGCGCTATGGCGCCTGCGAAGCGGAGCCGCGGCCGGTCGATGCGTCCAACCCGTATTTCCGCTTCGATCCTGCGCAATGCATCGTCTGCTCGCGCTGCGTGCGCGCCTGCGACGACCAGCAGGGCACGTTCGCGCTGACCGTGCAGGGTCGCGGTTACGCCTCGGCGATCGTCGCCGGCCAGGACGAGCCGTTCATGGACTCGGACTGCGTCTCCTGCGGCGCCTGCGTGCAGGCCTGCCCGACCGGCGCGCTGATGGAGAAGTCGCTGCTCGAGCATGGCCAGGCGACGCGCAGCGTCGTCACCACCTGCGCCTACTGCGGCGTCGGTTGCTCGTTCCGCGCGGAACTGCAGGGCGAGCGGCTCGTGCGCATGGTGCCGAACAAGGACGGCCAGGCGAACCACGGCCATTCCTGCGTGAAGGGACGCTTCGCGACCGGCTACGTCACGCACCGCGAGCGCATCCTCGAGCCGATGCTGCGCGCGAGGATCTCCGATCCCTGGCGCAAGGTGGGCTGGGACGAGGCGATCGCGCACGTCGCCGCGGAATTCCGCCGCATCCAGGCGAAGTACGGGCGCGACTCGATCGGCGGCATCACTTCGTCGCGCTGCACGAACGAGGAAACCTACCTCGTGCAGAAGCTCGTGCGCGCCGCGTTCGGCAGCAACAACGTCGACACCTGCGCGCGCGTGTGCCATTCGCCGACCGGCTACGGTCTCAAGAGCACGCTCGGCGAATCGGCCGGCACGCAGGACTTCGACTCGGTCATGCACGCCGACGTGATCTTCGTCATCGGCGCCAACCCGACCGACGCGCACCCGGTGTTCGCCTCGCAACTCAAGCGCCGGCTGCGCCGTGGCGCGCGGCTCATCGTCGCCGACCCGCGGCGGATCGAGCTGGTGCGCGCGCCGCACGTGCGTGCCGACCACCACCTGCAGTTGCGACCGGGCACCAATGTCGCCCTGCTCGACGCACTCGCCCACGTCGTCGTCGTCGAGGGTCTCGTCGACGAAGCGTTCGTGCGCGAGCGTTGCGAGGCCGATTCGTTCGCACGCTGGCGCGCGTTCGTCGCGGCGCCGGCGAATTCGCCCGAGGCGCTCGAGGCCGTGACCGGCGTGCCCGCGGCCGAGGTGCGCGCGGCCGCGCGGCTGTACGCGACCGGCGGCAATGCGGCGATCTACTACGGCCTCGGCGTGACCGAGCATTCGCAGGGTTCGACCGCGGTGATGGCGATCGCCAACCTCGCGATGGCGACCGGCAACCTCGGCCGCGTCGGCGTCGGCGTCAACCCGCTGCGCGGGCAGAACAACGTGCAGGGCTCTTGCGACATGGGCTCGTTCCCGCACGAGTTCCCCGGCTACCGGCACGTGGCCGACGATGCCGTGCGCGCGACGTTCGAACGGGCGTGGGGCGTGCCGCTGCAGGCGGAGCCAGGGCTGCGCATCCCGAACATGTTCGAGGCCGCGCTCGACGGCGAGTTCAAGGGCCTGTACATCCAGGGCGAGGACATCGCGCAGTCCGATCCGAACACGCAGCACGTGACCGCCGCGCTGGCCGCGATGGAATGCGTGGTCGTGCAGGACCTCTTCCTCAACGAGACCGCGAAATTCGCCCACGTATTCCTGCCGGGGTCCACCTTCCTCGAGAAGGACGGCACGTTCACGAATGCCGAACGGCGCGTGTCGCGCGTGCGCAAGGTAATGGAGCCGCGGGGTGGCCATGCCGACTGGGAGGTCACGCAGCTCCTCTCCAACGCGC
The DNA here is from genome assembly GCF_004342425.1 of Dokdonella fugitiva. Lineage (GTDB taxonomy): Bacteria > Pseudomonadota > Gammaproteobacteria > Xanthomonadales > Rhodanobacteraceae > Dokdonella_A > Dokdonella_A fugitiva. Next base: position 162,751 of record NZ_SLWQ01000003.1, read on the forward strand.
TCGGCTACCCGATGCGTTACGCGCATCCATCCGAGATCATGGACGAGATCGCGAGGCTCACGCCGACGTTCGCCGGCATCAGCTTCGCGCGCATCGACGCGCTCGGCAGCATCCAGTGGCCATGCAACGACGAGCATCCCGCGGGCACGCCGACCATGCACGTCGATGCGTTCGTGCGCGGCAAGGGTCGCTTCATGCTCACCGAGTACGTGCCGACCAGCGAGAAGGTGACCGCGAAACATCCGCTCATCCTCACCACCGGGCGCATCCTCAGCCAGTACAACGTCGGCGCGCAGACGCGCCGTACCGACAACAACCGCTGGCATGCCGAGGACCGGCTCGAGATCCATCCGCATGACGCCGAGCAGCGCGGCATCAGCGACGGCGACTGGGTCGGCATCGCGAGCCGCGCCGGGGAGACCGTGCTGCGCGCGCGCCTCAGCGACCGCATGCAACCCGGCGTCGTCTACACGACGTTCCACTTCCCGGGTTCGGGCGCGAACGTGATCACGACCGAGAACTCGGACTGGGCGACGAACTGCCCCGAATACAAGGTCACCGCGGTCGAGGTCACGCGCGTGAGCCAGCCGTCCGGATGGCAGCGGCGCTTCCGCGCCGCCGACGAACGGCAACGCGCCCTGCTGCAGCAGGCGCGCGCCGCGTCCGCGATCGACGAGCCGCGCTGAAATGCCGTTCGTCGCCGAAACCCGCGCGGGCTTCGTGCAGCGGCCGGTCGCGCGCATGCGCGCGGGCGTGCTCGAGCGCGCCGACGACCGCATCGCCGAGGAAGTGCCCGTCGCACTCGTCTACAACGAACGCCCCCACGTCGTGATGATGGCGACGCCGTGCGACCTCGATGACTTCGCGCTCGGGTTTTCGCTCAGCGAAGGCATCGTCGCGAACGCCCCGGAACTCGACGTCGCCGCGACGCGAACCTTGCTCGAGGGCATCGAGATCCAGTTGCGCGTGCCGGCCGCGCGCGCCGCTGCGCTGGAGCAGCGCAAGCGCAACCTGACCGGCCGCAGCGGGTGCGGGCTGTGCGGAGCGCAGGCGCTCGAGGACGCGTTGCGCCAGCCGCAGCCGGTCGCCGACGGGCCGCGCATCGCCGCACACGCACTGTCGCGCGCGCTGGCGGCGCTGCAGGCACGGCAGGCGCTCGCGGCGGCGACCGGCGCGACCCACGCGGCCGGCTGGGCCGGCGTCGATGGCGAACTCGTGCTGCTGCGCGAGGACGTCGGCAGGCACAACGCGCTCGACAAGCTGCTCGGTGCGCTCGTGCGCAGCGGCCTCGACGTACGCGACGGCTTCGCGGTGGTGACGAGCCGCGCGAGTTACGAGATGGTGCAGAAGGCGGCGACGCTCGGCGTCGGCCTGCTCGCGGCGATCTCGGCGCCGACCGCGCTCGCGATCCAGCTCGCGGCGCAGGCGAACCTCACCCTCGTCGGCTTCGCGCGTGGCGACAGCCATGTCGCCTACGCGCACGCCGGGCGCATCATCGGCATGGAGGACGCGGGCGCGTGAGCGGACTCGACCAGCTCGTGAAGATGGCCAACGACATCGGCGCGTACTTCCGCGCCGAACCGGACCACCGCGCCGCCGTCACCGGCATCGCGACGCACATCCGCCGCTTCTGGGAACCGCGCATGCGCCGGCGCATCCACGCGCATGCCGCGGCGGGGGGCGACGGCCTCGACGCGCTCGTGCGCGAGGCGATCGCCGAACTCGCGCGCGAGGATCCCGCCGCCCGCGCCTGAGCCGCTCAGGGGCCGAGCGCGAAGGGGCACAGGTGCGACCAGATCTGCCCGAGATGGGCGACGGTGTAGACGTGCCCGCCGGCGAACAAGGTGTAGTGGACCGTGCGGCCGGGAATCCAGCCGGCGTTCTGGAAGCGCTGCGCATCGCCACCCGCGCCGTACTGCGTGTAGAGCGGATCGGTGTTGCCGAGGTGGATGTCGACCGGGATCTTCGGCTGCGTGCCACCGAGCAGGCTCGCGCAGCTCGGCGGCAGCGAACCATCGTCGGTGCAGGCGTACTGCTCGAGTGAACCGGCGCTCACGCCGTAGGCGGCGAACACGTCCGTATTCGACAGCGCGACCGCATGGCCGTAGTGCGCGCCGGCGGAATAGCCCCACAGGTAGATGCGGCTGCGCTCGATGTTGTACGCGGCGAGCGCATCGTCGAGCGCGGCGCTCATTTCCGCGATGTCGCCGTTCGCGCCCCAGCCGCCCTGGGTCGAATTGCCGACCGGTGCGAGCACGAGGAAGCCCTTCGCATCGGCCCAGCCCGACCAGTCGGCACGCACCTGCTGCGCGGCGCTCGCGGCTGGCAGCGCCTGCCCGCGCAGCGCGAGCAGCAGCGGCGCGGCCTGCGACGGCTGGTAGCCGCTCGGCACGCGCAGGTAGTAACTGCGCGTGCCGAGGCCGGGCACGCTGATCGTGCGCGTGACGTTGCCGGGAAAGTTGCCGCCGCTGCCGCCGGACGGATCGTGCGGCACCACGCGGGGTTCATAGCCGTCGTCGAAGATCGCATCGCCGCCGGGGCACATCGTCGCCGGCAGGCGCACCGTGCTCGCGGCGCCGGCGGTCGCCGGTACGCCGACGTATGGGAGCAGGCCGAGCAGCAGGCTGAAGAGACTCGATCGGCGCATGGGGTTTCTCGTGGGGAGGGCAGGGCGAACGTTAGCGGCCGCCGGCGAGGCCCGTCGCGGTCGCCGTCACGAATGCCGCGGCGGCGCCGATCGGCCGCCGACCATACGCACCCGTTTGCGGCAGCGCACGATGGCCAGATCGTCGAACTTGACGTTAAGATCGCTGCGGATTCGTTACAGACCCGCAAAGAAACCGTTCGCCCCAAGGAGTGCCGTATGCAGCACAAGACCCGTCGGACCAGGCTCGTCCCGTCGTTCGCCGCCCTGCCATTGGCGCTCGCGGCGGCCCTCGCGGGCCAGGACGCGTACGCGAGCGGTTTCCAGCTCAAGGAAAACAGCGTCCAGGGTCTGGGCCGTTCCTACGCGGGCAGCGCGTCCGCGCCGGGCGACTGCTCGATGGTCGCCAACAACGCGGCCGCGATCGGTGACCTGCCGGGCGAAAACTGCGTCCAGGTCGATCTCAACGTCATCAATTTCAAGACCGAATTCCACGGCAGCGGCACCGACCTGCTCGGCCGCCCGCTGACCGGCAACAACGGCGGCGACGGTGGCGTGACCAAGCCGGTGCCGGCGATCTACCTGACCCACCACATCAACGACCAGTGGTCGATCGGCGCCTCGGTCAACGCGCCGTTCGGCTTCGAGACCGAGTACGGCGACCGCTCGGTGCTGCGCTACGAAGGCGTGCTGTCCAAGCTCGAGTCGATCGATCTGAGCTTCGCCACCTCGTTCAAGATCAACGACCAGTGGTCGATCGGCGGCAGCATCATCGCGCAGCGCACGAGCGCGGAACTGACCCAGGTGGTCGACTTCGGCACGATCCTCGCCTCGCCGACGAATGGTGCGGTGCTGCCGCAGGAAGCCGACGGCTTCGGCGGCCTCAAGGGCGACGACTGGGGCTACGGATTCACCGTCGGCCTGCTGTGGAAGCCGACCTCGAGCGATCGCATCGGCCTCAACTACCACTCGCAGATCGATCACACGCTCGAGGGTGATGCGCGCTTCCAGGTGCCGAGCAACATCCTGCCGCTGCTCGGTGGCGCCTTCCTCAACCAGAAGGGCCAGGCCGACTTCGACACGCCGTGGTACGTGACCGCGAGCTGGTGGCATACGTTCGACGATCGCCTGAGCATCGGCGCCGACGTCAGCTTCACGCACTGGTCGAGCTTCGAGCAGCTGCTGATCAAGTATTCCGACGCCGCGATGGGCCCGTTCACGCGCGCACAGGAATTCACCTGGGACGACAGCTGGATGTATTCGTTCGGCGGCGAATACCGCCTCAACGACGAATGGACCTTGCGCGCGGGCGTCGCCTACGACGAAACGCCGACCATCGACGCCACCCGCACGCCGCGCGTGCCGGACGGCAGCCGCACGTGGCTGTCGGTCGGCGTCGGCTGGAAGCCGAGCGCCGACTGGCGCTTCGACGCGGGCTTCGTCCACCTGTGGGTCGACGACGGCTCGATCGACCACACGACGTCGACGTTCAACCACCTGAGCGGCGCGTTCCAGAGCTCGGGCAACGTGCTCGGCGTATCGGCGCAGTACATCTTCTGACGCACGCGCCCTGGATGGGGAGGGACCGGCAGGCACCTTCGGGTGCCTGTCGCTTTTGGGGGGCGAGTGGCTTCGCAGCTACGCTGAGGGGGGCGTGTCGGCGCGGCGGGACTCGCCGCTGCGCGGCTCGACCCGCCCTACATGTTCGCCGTTGGCGCGGGCTCGCGTGTAGGGCGGTACGCGCGCAGCGCGTGCCGCCGCCCGCACCCTCTCCGCGGCGTCTGCGCTAGTCGTAGCCGTCGGCGAACAGGAAGTCCCAGCCCTGGTTCTCGTACGGCCCGGGATCGGGCGCGCCGAAGCGGTCGCGCGGCAGCGCGTCGAGATCGAGCACGTTCAACGGCGGGAACGGCACGGGCGCGAGGGCCTGGTTGATGAAGGGTGACTCGTCGCGCAGGTGGAAGTCGCCGTTGGCCGCGTCGACGAACAGCGGATCGCCGGCGAGCTCATGGTTCCTCGCCAGCGGCAGGTTGCCGCCGACTATGCCGACGAGGCTGTAGTCCGCGCTCGCGCTGCCGTCGCCGAGACCGATCACCGCGGCGCCCTCGAGGTTGAGGTCGGATATCGCATTGTCGAAGAACAGGCTGTTGACGACGTCCATGTGCACGCCACCGGCAAGGCCGGCGCCGATGCCGCAGCCGCGCCAACCCTGCCCTGCGCAACGACCGCGCGCGAACGTGCTGTTGGCGACGAGCACCGCGGGCGAAACACCCTCGGCGGTTGCGTTGACGGTGATGGCGGCCTGGCCGAATGCCGACGCCGATGCGCTGTTGTCGTCGAACAGGCTGTTGGCGACGCGCACGGCGCCGTAGTTCGCATAGAGGTTCGCACCGCCGCCGAAGTAGCCTTCGTTGTTCGCGACGATCACGTTGTCGAGCCAGAGTTCGGTGAACGCATCCGAGTACGCACCCATGTCGATGCCGCCGCCGCGCTGGAACGTCGCCGAATCACCGTAGCCGTTGCGCACGCTGAGATTGACCACCGCGAGGCGCGTTTCCTGCGTGGTACCCGCGGGCGGGATGAGGTAGATGCGCAGGACCTGGTGCTGGCCGGCGCCGTCGAGGATCGTGCGCGAAGCGTCCATGCGCCTCTGCGCGCAGTCGTTGCCGTCGACCGTGTACCAGCCGCCGGATACCGTCAGCCAGCCGGTGGTCTGCGCGGAATACAGGAAAGGGCCGTTGAACGTCGTATAGACGCCCTCGCGCAGCCGGATCTCGTCGTCGCCGGGCGAGGCGGCCGCGGCGGTGAGGGCCTGCTGAAGTTCGACATGGTCGCGCACGCACCAGCTCGCGGCGGAAGCGGGCGCCGCCAGCGCGAGCGCGAGCGCGCAGGTGGCGGTGGAAACAAGGGCGACTCGCATCCCGGCTCCTCGATCGCAGGATGATGCGATCTGATACGTGAAGCGGCGCGCGAAACCCGAACGGGCGACGCGAAAGCCGCGATGCGATCAGTTGCCCGCGTCGCGTCGGCGCTGCTGGAAGCGGCGCGCCTTCGCGCCGTTGCCGCACATGCGCATGCTGCACCAGCGGCGCGTCCGGTTCTTGCTCGCATCGTGGAACAGCCAGCCGCAGCCGTCGGGCGCGGGGCATTGCTTGAGCCGGCCGGGATCGCCGTGTCGAAGCAGGTCGACCGCCGACGCGAGCACGTCCCACAGCGGCCGCTCGAGCGCATCATCCTCGTCCCAGCGCCACTGCCACTGCGCACCGGCTTCGAGCCGTCGATGCGCGAATGCGGCGGTGGCTTCGCGCTCGAGCGCATGGAGGTCCGCCGGCGCGGGCGCGTGGCCATGCGCGCGCCTGGCGAACACGCGCTCGAGCAGCCCGCGCAGGTCGTGCGCATGGGCGAACGCGGCCGCGGCGCGACGCGGGTGCGCGCGGGCGGCGACGAGCAGCCGGCTCGCCGAACGGGCGTCCAGCCCGCCGTCGCAGCCGCGCAGCCACTCGACCAGGTCCGCGTAGCCGGCGAGGTACTCGGGCGCGGCCGGGTCGAAGTGCGAGGCGCGCGTGTTGACGAAGTCGAGGCAGAGGCTGCCGCCGACGCGTTCGATCCGGGAGAGATCCATTGGGCCAGCGCGCTCCGTAGTAACCATCAAACGCATTTTGACAGGTTTGCAAGACAGGCGCATGATAACCGTCCAAACGCATTTGGAGGGTTAGTCAATGGGTGCGTCCGGAACGCCCGATCCCGCGCGTCGCCGCCTGCTTCGCACGATGGCGCTCGCGGGAGCCTGCGTGGCCATGCCGAACCTGCGGGCCTCTGCGCCCGGCGGGATCGACGTCATCGGCGCGCCGTCGAACCTCGGCCTGCGCCCCCTGCGGCCGGGCCACGTGCCGGGCGCGTTCCGCGCGCCGGCCGCACTGCGCGCGCATCGGCTCGTCGATCGCCTCGGCGCGCGCGATCGCGGCGACGTCGCCGCGCCGGCCTACGATCCCTCGCCCGATCCGGTAACCGGTTATCGCAACGGTGCCGGCCTCGCCGCCTATACGCCGCGCCTGGCCGAGCGCATCGGCGCGAGCCTCGACGAGGGCCGCTTCGTGCTCGTGCTCGGCGGCGACTGCAGCGTGCTGCTCGGCGGCGCACTCGCGCTGCGCCGGCGCGGTCGCCACGGCCTGCTGTTCATCGATGGCCACAGCGATTTCTATTTCCCGCATGTGGCGCGGCCGCTGACGGCCGCCGGCATGGATCTCGCGCTCGCGACCGGCCACGGTCCCGATGCGCTCGTCGGCGTCGATGGCAACACGCCGTACTTCGCCGAAACCGACACCGTCGTCTACGCGTATCGCGATCACGGCACGCCCGATGAAGTCGATACCGCTCGCTTCGAGCGGGCCGCATTCCTGCACCTGCCGATCGAACGCGTGCGCGCGGACGGCGTCGCCGCGACGATGGGCGAAGCGCTGCGGCGTCTCGAACGGAGCGAACTGGGCGGCTTCTGGATCCACGTCGACGTCGACGTGCTCGACCCGGCGGTGATGCCCGCGGTCGACTCGCCCGATCCGGGCGGCCTGCGTCTCGCCGAACTCGAGGACGCCCTCGCATTCGCCCTCGCTTCGCCGCGCGCGCTCGGCCTCGAGCTCACGATCTTCGATCCCGACCTCGACGCCGACGGCCGTCTCGCCGAGCGCCTCGTCGGCCTGCTCGAACGCGCATTCGCGCGCGCGGGGCGTTTCGGTCTCGCCCAGTCCATTCAGGGAGTCCACCGCTAGCAGGCATTTGCAATGCGCCATGCGTGCGAACGCAGGGCGTCGTGCTCTGTGACCAGACGCGCACGGTCGACGCGCGTGCGCGCGGTTGGCGCAGGATCGAGAAGGCGCCTGCGGCGGTGGTGGAAGAAGCTCTCGATGCGGTGAGGGCGATTCTGGAATGACGTAATCATCCAGAACGAAGCCGTGAACTAGCTTGGAGAATATCCGCTCGACCCGAGTCGGGAAGCCAGATCACGTAGGGAATTCGGACAGGTCGGCGCGTTTTTCAGCAATTCGACAATGTCGTCGTTTGGCCACCCGTGATCGAGCGGATATCTCCGTTGGCATGTCGGCGGCAGCTCACTTGGGGTGAAACACGAGATGCAGCAACCTTTCCTGCAGCTTGGCGGGATCCTTACTCACCCAATGTCAGCAGCGACGCGTTGCCGCCCGCCGCGGTCGTGTTGATCGTGAGCGTGCGTTCGGTCGCGAAGCGCACGAGGTAGTGCGGGCCGCCGGCTTTCGGGCCGGTGCCGCTGAGGCCTTCGCCGCCGAACGGCTGCACGCCGACGACGGCGCCGATCTGGTTGCGGTTGACGTAGCAGTTGCCGACCTTCGCGCGGCGCGCGATGTGCTCGATCGTCGCGTCGATGCGGCTGTGCACGCCCAGGGTGAGGCCGAAGCCGGTCGCGTTGATCGCATCGATGACCTGGTCGAGTTCGCTGCCCTTCCAGCGCAGCACGTGCAGCACCGGGCCGAACACTTCCTGGGTGAGCAGTGACAGCGACGGGATCTCGTACGCGCGCGGCGCGAAGAACGTGCCGTGCTCGCTGCCCGCGTCGAGCTTCGCCTCGTTGATCTTCTTCGCCTCGCGGTCCATGCGCGCGGCGTGCTCGACGAGGAAGGTGCGCGAGGGTTCGTCGATGACCGGGCCGACGTCGGTCGAGAGCCTGGCCGGGTCGCCGACGACGAGTTCGTCCATCGCGCCCTTGAGCATGGCGATGACCTTGTCGGCGATGTCTTCCTGCACGTACAGCACGCGCGCGGCCGAGCAGCGCTGGCCGGCCGAATCGAACGCCGAGGCGAGCACGTCCTTGACCAGCTGCTCGGGCAGCGCGGACGAGTCCGCGATCAGCGCGTTCTGCCCGCCGGTTTCGGCGATCAGCGCGGCGATCGGCGCGTTGCGCGCGGCGAGCGTGCGGTTGATCGTCCACGCGGTTTCGGTGGAACCGGTGAAGCAGACGCCGGACACTTCCGGCTTCGTCAGCAGCGTGTTGCCGATCATTGAGCCCTTCGCCGGCACGAACTGCAGCACCGCTTCGGGCACGCCGGCTTCGTGCAGCAGTTTCACCGCGGCATGGCCGACGAGCGTGGTCTGGTCGGCCGGCTTGGCGATCACCGCGTTGCCCGCGGCGAGGCCGGCGGCCACCTGGCCCATGAAGATCGCGAGCGGGAAGTTCCACGGGCTGATGCAGACGAACACGCCGCGGCCGCGCAGGAACAGCTGGTTCGATTCGCCGGTCGGGCCGGGCAGTGCCTCGGGCGTGCCGAACAGCTTGCGCGAAAGGGACGCGTAGTAGCGGCACATGTCGGCCGCCTCGCGCACTTCGGAGATCGCGGCGGGAATCGTCTTGCCTGCCTCGCGCACGCACAGCGCGATGAATTCGCCGCGGCGCTGCTCGAGCAGGTCGGCCGCGTGTTCGAGGATCGCGGCGCGGCTCGCGGCCGGCAGCGTGTCCCAGTCCGGCTGAGCGGCGACGGCGTTGGCGAGCGCCTTCTCGATCGTCGCCGCGTCGGCATTGCGCGTCTCGCCGACGACTTCGCGGCGATCGCTAGGGTTGGTCACTGCGCGCGGCGCTTCGCCGGTGCTCGCGCCCGGCACGAGCGGCGCGGCAGTCCACGGTGCGCGCGGCGCATTGACGGCGTCGGCGAGGGCCTTGAGTTCGTTGTCGTTGGCGAGGTTCACGCCCATGGAATTCTTCCTGCTGGCACCGTAGAGGCCGACCGGCAGCGGGATGCGCGGGTGCGGCTTGGAGGAGAACGCGGCGACCGTTTCGCATGGGTCGGCGACGAGATCGCGGATCGACACGTTCTCGTCGACGACGCGATTGACGAACGAGGTGTTGGCGCCGTTCTCGAGCAGGCGCCGCACGAGGTACGGCAAGAGGTCCTCGTGGCTGCCGACCGGCGCGTAGACGCGGCAGGGCACGTCGAGGTTCTTCTCGCCGATGACTTCGTCGTAAAGGTCCGCGCCCATGCCGTGCAGGCGCTGGAATTCGAACGGGCGCTTGCGCGCGTGATGGTGGATCGCCGCGATGGTGTGCGCGTTGTGCGTCGCGAACTGCGGGTAGATGAGGTCGGCGCCGGCGGCGAACAGGCGCTTGGCGCAGGCGAGGTAGGACACGTCCGTGTTCGGCTTGCGCGTGTAGACCGGGTAACCCGACAGGCCCTGTTCCTGCGCGCGCTTGATCTCCGAATCCCAGTACGCGCCCTTGACCAGGCGCACGCACCAGCGGCGGCCGGCCTTGCGCGCGGTCTCGGCGAGCCAGTCGATCACGAACGGGCAACGCTTCTGGTACGCCTGCACGGCGAGGCCGAAACCGTTCCAGCCGGCCAGCGACGGATCGGCGAACACCGCACCGATGACTTCGAGCGAGAGTTCGAGCCGGTCCGATTCCTCGGCATCGACGGTCATGCCGATGCCATTCGCCTTGGCGAGCTGGGCGAGTTCGAGCAGCCTGGGAGTGAGCTCGGCGTGCACGCGTGCGCGCTTGGCGACTTCGTAGCGCGGATGCAACGCCGACAGCTTGACCGAGATCGACGGCGCGGCGAGCACGCTGTCGAACGGCCCGCGCCGGCCGAGCGCGTCGATCGCGTCCTTGTAGGCCCGGTGGTAGCGCTCGGCATCGGCGGCAGTGAGCGCGGCTTCGCCGAGCATGTCGTAGGAATAGCGGTAGGCCGCGTTGTCCTTCTCCGCGGAGCGGTCGAGCGCTTCCTCGATCGTGCGGCCCATGACGAACTGGTGGCCCATGATGCGCATCGCCTGGCGCACCGCGAGGCGGATCACCGGCTCGCCGGCGCGCCCGACGAGGCGCTTGAGCGCGCCGGTGAAGTCGCGCCGCGTCTCCTCGGCGAGCGCGACGAGGCGGCCGGTGAGCATGAGGCCCCAGGTCGACGCGTTGACGAAAACCGAGTCGCTCGTGCCAAGGTGCTTCTTCCAGTCCGCCTCGCCGAGCTTGTCGCGGATGAGCTTGTCCGCGGTGAGCTTGTCCGGGATGCGCAGCAGCGCCTCGGCCACGCACATGAGCAGCACGCCTTCCTCGCTGGACAGGTCGTACTGGCGCATGAACGATTCGACCGCGCTTTGCTCGCCGGCGCGCGCACGCACGCGCGCGACGAGCTCGGATGCGCGGGCGAGCACGAGTTCGCGTTCGGCCGGCGGCAGGGTCGCCTGGGCGAGCAGGTCGTCGACGGCTTCGGCCTCGTCGCGCGTCCAGGCGGCGGTGATGCGCGCCCAGACGGCGTCGGGGGCAGGCGGGAGTTCAGGCAGCAGCGATGCGCTCAAGGGCCGGTCTCGGGTGCTGGGAAGCGCCGGCGCGGTGGCCGGTGCGGGGACGGGAAGACGCCAGAATGGCCTAGTGTAGTGAGCGCGTCGCGGCCGGCCAAGGACCGCGCGCGCGAGCCCGGGCCGGCCGGGGCGCCTGCGGCGCTTTGTCGCGGCCTGCCCCGTCCGGGCCGTTCGCGCCGCGGCAGCGCGGTTGCCGCTGCCGCGCGCGCTCCACTATCATTGACGGGTTACGCTCCCGACGTTTGGCGCGTCCGGCCTCGGCCGCGCGGTCGTCGTGGCGACCGCGCAATGGGGCGCATCCGAGCAAAACCAGAAAGGTGATGGCGATGATTTCATCCGGGGTCCTGCGCGCCTGCCGCGCGTTCGCGGTACTCGCGCTGCTGGCGAGCGGAACGGCGTTCGCGAATCCGCAGCCGTGGCAGCTCAACATGGCTCCCGGTGCGACCTCGATCTCGCAGCGCATCCACGGCGTGCACATGCTCGCGTTCTGGGTCTGCGTCGCGATCGGCGTCGTCGTGTTCGGCGCGATGATCGTCGCGATGGTGCGCTTCCGCAAATCCAAGGGCGCGGTCGCGGCGAAGTGGAGCCACAACACCACGATGGAAGTGATCTGGACGGTCGTGCCGATCATCATCCTCGTCGTGATGGCGTGGCCGGCGACCAAGCTGCTCGTCGACATGGCCGAAGCCAAGGGCTCGGACATGACGATCAAGATCACCGGCTACCAGTGGAAGTGGCGCTACGAGTACGTCGACTATTTCAACAAGCCGTCGAGCGTCAACTTCATTTCCAGCCTCGACGCCGAGTCGAACAAGGCGCGCCAGCTGGGTTCGGGCATCGACCCGCGCTCGATCAAGGACGGCGACTACCCGAGCTACCTGCTCAACGTCGACAAGCCGCTGGTGCTGCCGGTCGGCGTCAAGGTGCGCTTCGTGATCACCGCCGACGACGTCATCCACGCCTGGTGGGTGCCGAGCCTCGGCTGGAAGCAGGATGCGATCCCCGGGATCATCAACGACAACTGGACGCAGATCGACCAGCCTGGCGTGTACCGCGGCCAGTGCGCGGAACTGTGCGGCAAGGACCACGGCTTCATGCCGATCGTCGTCAAGGCGGTGCCGAAGGCCGAGTTCGAGAAGTGGCTCGCCGAGCAGGAAGCGGCCAAGGCCGCGGAGCAGGCCGGCGCGACTGCGCAGGCGACGCCGGCGCCGGCTGCGCAGGGCTGAGAGACATCCATGCGTTCATGCGTGAACGCGAGCGAAGACAGATAGAGGTTCGAAGGCCATGGCCGCTGCCAATCCCGCGATCGATCACGACGCCCACGACGACCACGATCACAAGCCGCAAGGCTTCCTGCATCGCTGGCTGTTCACGACGAACCACAAGGACATCGGCACGCTGTACCTCGTGTTCTCGCTGCTGATGTTCTTCGTCGGCGGCACGATGGCGATGATCATCCGCGCGGAACTCTTCAAGCCGGGCATGCAGCTCGTGCAGCCGGAGTTCTTCAACGAGATGACCTCGATGCACGCGCTGATCATGATCTTCGGCGCGGTCATGCCGGCGTTCGTCGGCCTCGGCAACTGGATGATCCCGCTGATGATCGGCGCGCCGGACATGGCGTTGCCGCGCATGAACAACTGGTCGTTCTGGATCCTGCCGTTCGCGTTCTTCCTGCTCATCTCCGAGATCTGGATGCCGGGCGGCGGCCCGCAGGGCGGCTGGACGATGTACCCGCCGCTGTCGCTCGAGGGTGGCACCAACGTCGCCTTCATGATCTTCGCGGTGCACCTGATGGGCATCAGCTCGATCATGGGCGCGATCAACATCATCGCGACGATCCTCAACATGCGCGCGCCGGGCATGGACCTGCTGAAGATGCCGGTGTTCGTGTGGAGCTGGCTGATCACCGCGTTCCTGCTCATCGCGGTCATGCCGGTGCTCGCCGGTGCGGTGACGATGCTGCTCACCGACAAGTTCTTCGGCACCAGCTTCTTCAACGCGGCCGGCGGCGGCGACCCGGTGATGTTCCAGCACATCTTCTGGTTCTTCGGGCACCCCGAGGTCTACATCATGATCCTGCCGGCGTTCGGCATCGTGTCGGAGATCATCCCGACCTTCAGCCGCAAGCCGATCTTCGGATACCAGGCGATGGTGTACGCGATCGCCTCGATCGCGTTCCTGTCCTTCATCGTCTGGGCGCACCACATGTTCTCGGTCGGCATGCCGCTCGGCGGCGAGCTGTACTTCATGTACGCGACGATGCTGATCGCGATCCCGACCGGCGTGAAGGTGTTCAACTGGGTCTCGACCATGTGGGGCGGCTCGATGACGTTCGAGACGCCGATGCTGTTCGCGATCGCATTCGTCATCCTGTTCACGATCGGCGGTTTCTCCGGCGTCATGTGCGCGATCGTGCCGGCCGACTTCCAGTACCAGGACACCTATTTCGTCGTCGCCCACTTCCACTACGTGCTGGTCACCGGCGCGGTGTTCGCGATCATGGCGTCCACGTACTACTGGCTGCCGAAGTGGTGCGGCAACATGTATTCGGAGCGCTGGGGCAAGATCCACTTCTGGTCGAGCGTGATCTCGGTCAACGTGCTGTTCTTCCCGCAGCACTTCCTCGGCCTCGCCGGCATGCCGCGCCGCATCCCCGACTACAACGTCGCGTTCGCCGACTTCAACATGATCTCGTCGATCGGCGGCTTCTGGTTCGGCGCGAGCCAGCTGATCTTCGTCGGCGTGGTGATCCACGCGGTGTACTTCTCGAAGAACCGCGCGACGACCCAGGTGTGGGAAGGCGCGCACGGCCTCGAGTGGACGGTACCGTCGCCGGCGCCGCACCACACGTTCACGGTGCCGCCGGTGATTCGCGACGATGCGCTGGCCCATGGCGACGTGACGCACTGAGTGGTGCGATCGTCCGTGATCGCCGTTTCGATGGAGGTGGAGTTGGTTCGTAGCGTTGCGTGAGTCGCTGGTCCACAAGCGGCCATCCATGGCCGCACTCGTGGAATACAGCGCGCTGCGAACCGACCTCGAGGTGATGAAATACCAGCACGCCAACGAGGAACAGGTTGCCGGCCGCGCGCGAGCGCGCCGCACCGCGCTCGTCGTCGGGCTGGTGGCGGTCACGATCTATCTGGTCGCGATCGCCGGCGTCGTGTTGAATCGATGAATGCCGGGAACCGCAATCTCGGCGTGTTGAAGACGGCGGGCGTGGTGGTCGCCTGTGCGTTCCTGTTCGGCTTCGCGATGGTGCCGCTGTACCGCGTCGTCTGCGAGCACGTGCTCGGCATCAAGCTGGCGCCGGGTGCGGTCGATCGCAGCCGGGTCGCGGGGCTGGTCGAGGATGCGGGCCGCACGGTGCGCGTGCAGTTCGTGACCGGCGTCAACAGCAAGCTGCCGTGGTCGTTCACGCCGGAGCTTTCCAGCGTCGAGGTGCACCCGGGCAAGTTGACCGAGGTGTGGTTCGACGCGACCAACAATGGCGGCGAGGCGATCGTCGGCAATGCGGTGCCGAGCATCGCGCCGAGCGAAGCGTCGGCGTTCTTCAACAAGACCGAATGCTTCTGCTTCACCGAGCAGGTGCTGCAGGCAGGTGAATCGCGCCGCATGCCGGTGCGCTTCTACGTCGATCCGCAGCTGCCGAGGGCCGTGCGCGAATTGACGCTGTCGTACACTTTCTACGCGAACGAGGCCGCCACCGTGCGCCTGTCCGCGGAGCAACACACCAAGACGGGCTCGCCGCCGCCGGCAGCGGGCTGACTCCAGGCAATTGACGCAACGATCGGGACCAGCCGCCATGGCGCAAACACAAGGTGCTTACTACGTTCCCCACGGCAGCCATTGGCCGATCATCGGCTCGTTCGGCCTGCTCGGCACGGTCGGCGGCGCGGGCCTCTGGCTCAATGAAGCCGATATCGGCAAGCCGATCATGTTCGTCGGCATCGCGCTGCTGCTGTTCATGATGTTCGGCTGGTTCGGCACGGTCATCCGTGAATCGGTCGGCGGCAAGTACAACAAGCAGGTCGACACCTCGTTCCGCATGGGGATGATCTGGTTCATCTTCTCGGAAGTGATGTTCTTCGCCGCGTTCTTCGGCGCGCTGTTCTACGCGCGCACCTACTCGGTGCCGTGGCTCGGCGGCGAAGGCCATGGCGCGCTGACCAACCATTACCTGTGGCCGGCCTTCTCGGCCGCATGGCCGACCAACGGCCCGGGCGACGTCGGTGGCGCGTTCTCGACGATGTCGCCGTGGGGCATCCCGCTGCTCAACACGCTGCTGCTGCTGTCGTCGGGCGTCACGATCACGATCGCGCACCATGCGCTGCGCGCGGGCAACCGCAAGCAGTTGCTGGTCTTCCTCGCGCTCACCGTCCTCCTCGGCGCGATCTTCCTCGGCTTCCAGGCGCACGAGTACGCCGAGGCCTACGGTCACCTCAACCTCACGCTGGGCAGCGGCGTCTACGGCAGCACGTTCTTCATGCTGACCGGCTTCCACGGCATGCATGTCACGCTCGGCGCGATCATGCTCACGGTGATCTGGTTCCGCTGCGCGAAGGGCCATTTCAGCCGCGACAACCACTTCGGCTTCGAAGCGGTCGCGTGGTACTGGCACTTCGTCGACGTGGTCTGGCTGGGGCTGTTCCTGTTCGTGTACGTGCTGTGAGGGCAGGTTGAGGGCGGAGGGCTGAGGGTCGAAGCCCGCGCCCTCGGCTCGAACGGACGCGCCGGCCGGATGATCGGAAATGATCGCGCGCAGGCGCCGTGGGCTCGCAGCCCTCGGCGCCCGGTCACCGGCCCTCAGCCTCGAATCATCCGCCCACGCCGTGCGGGCGGATGATGCCGGTCCAGATGCCCAGCATGACGAGCGCGATCAGCAGCACCGACAGTGCGATGCGCCGCGTGAGCGCCTTCAGCGTACGGTCGGTGCCGCCCTTGTCGGTGATCATGAAATACAAGCCGGCGCCCAGGTTGTAGACGATGGCGATGAAGAACACGACGATCAGGACGGTGCCGAGCATGGCTTGCGCTTCCGGCCGGAACGCGGTTCCGGCAGCCTCGTCGATTATAGCCCCGCGTTCCGATGGCTAGGCACCCGCATCCGGCGGCCATCGTCGCGACGCTGGCCGGCATCGCCGTGTTCGTCTCGCTCGGCCTGTGGCAACTGCGCCGGGCGCACGAGAAGGAAGCGCTGTTCGCCGCCTTCGACGGCGCCGCGCGCCAGCCGCCCGTTTCGCTCGAGCAGGCGCGCCTCGCGGAGGGCATGCGCTATCCGCTGGTCGAGGTGACCGGCCGGTTCGATCCCGCGCACGCCTACGTGCTCGACAACCAGGTGCGCGGCGGGCGCGCGGGCGTCATCGTCTACGACGTGTTCGAGCCGTCCACGGGCGGCGCGGCCGTGCTCGTCGCGCGCGGGTTCCTCGCGCGCGACGCCCACGGCGCGATGCCGACGATCCCGCCGCCGCCCGAAGGCGCACGTACGCTGCGCGCACTGTACGCGCCTGCGCCGGGCAGCGGCCTGCGCCTCGGCGGCGATGCCTTGCCGCACCAGACGCGCTGGCCGAAGACGACGATCTACCTCGATCCGGCCGAAGTCGCCGCCGACCTCGGCCGGCCGCTCGATACGCGCGTGCTGCTGCAGCTGCCCGGCGAGGAAGTCACGACGTTCGTGCGCGAGTGGAAGCCGGAGGTGTTTCCGCCGGAGCGCCACTACGGCTACGCCTTCACCTGGTTCACCTTCGCCGCGGTCGTCGCGGCGACGTTCTTCATCCTGCACCGGCCGCCGCGACGGCGGGAGGACCATCCATGACCCCCCGCATGCGCAACCGCATCGGCCTGATCCTGATCGCGTCGCTGTTCGCCGCGCCGCTGGTGACCGCCTACGTGCTCAACGCGTTCGGCTGGCGTCCGGCGGGCATGCGCAACTACGGCACGCTGATCGAGCCGCCGCAGGACATCACCGGCGCGCGCATCGTCGATCGCGACGGCAAGTCGCTCGCGTGGAAGGACGAGAACTGGTCGTGGACGGTGTTCGCGCTGCCGGGCCCGGCGTGCGCGGACGCGTGCCTCCAGCGCATCGACGAACTGCGCCGCGCCCGCCTCACGCTGAACCAGAACGCGTACCGCGTGCGCGTGGTCGTCGTCGGCGACCTCCCGGCCGACGCGCTCGCGGCGCTGAAACCGGTGTACACGGTGCGCGATCTCGACGAACGGCTTGCCGCCCTGCGGCCCGCGCACGCGGACGAGGTCGCGGTCGCGTTCGCCGATCCGCATGGCTTCCTCGTGCTCAGTTACCCGGTCGGCTTCGATGCCAACAAATTGCGCAAGGATCTTGCGCGCGTGGTGAAGAATTGACATGCGCAATCCCGTGACACCGTTCCGCCTCGCCGCGTTCACCGCGCTGCTCGCGTTCTTCGTCATCGTGTTCGGCGCGTTCGTGCGCCTGTCGGACGCGGGCCTTTCCTGCCCCGACTGGCCGACCTGCTACGGCAAGGCGACCTGGCCCGGGCACGCAGGGGAGATCGCACGCGCGAACGAGGCATTCCCGGATCGTCCGTTCGAAACGCACAAGGCCTGGCGCGAGCAGGTGCACCGCATGCTCGCGGGCACGCTCGGCACGCTCGTGTTCGCGCTCGCGCTGGTCGCCGCGTGGCCGCGGCGCGCGCACGTCGCCGCACTGCTCGGCGCGGCGCTCGCGGCGGCGGCCGGCGTCGCGCTCTACATGAAGGCGCACCACGGCGCGTCCGCGCTGCTGTTCGCCTTCGCGTTCGCCGCACCGCTCGCCGTCGCCGCGATCCTGCCGCGCGCCTGGCCATGGCGGATCGCGGTCGCCGCATTCGGCGTCGTGGTGTTCCAGGCGGCGCTCGGCATGTGGACGGTCACCCTGTTGCTGAAGCCCATCGTCGTCATGGGACACCTGCTCGGCGGCCTGCTCACGTTTTCCCTGCTCGCCGCGGTGACGCTCGCGCTGGCGGCGCGCACCGCGCCGACGGATGCGCAGCGCCGGCTGCGACCGATCATCGTCGCCGCACTCGTGCTGCTGTCGCTGCAGATCGCGCTTGGCGGCTGGACCAGCGCGAACTACGCCGCGCTCGCCTGTGGCGCGGATTTCCCGACCTGCGCCGGTAGCTGGTGGCCGCAGACGGACTTCCGCGAGGGCTTCGTGCTCTGGCGTGGCGTCGGCGTCAACTACGAAGGCGGCGTACTCGACGCCGCGGCGCGCGCGGCGATCCAGATCGCGCACCGCCTCGGCGCGCTCGTCGTGTTCGGCCACGTGCTCGCGACCGCGATCCTCGCCTGGCGGCGCGGCCTGCGCGCGAACGCGGCCGCCGTCGCCATGCTGCTCTGCACGCAGGTCGCGCTCGGCATCCTCAACGTCAAGCTGCTGCTGCCGCTGCCGGTCGCGACCGCGCACAACGGCGTCGCCGCACTGCTGCTGTTCTCCCTGATCGCACTCCTCGTGCGGGTCGTACCGCCAGTCGCCGTCGATCGAAGAGCCTGAAACACGAAGGACACGAAGCAAGGCGAAATGGAAGAACAGGAATACGCAACAGGCTGGGCAGAGCACGCCTCCGGACGCAGCTTTTCTTCCCGCGGTGCGCTCCATGGCCTTCGCTGACGACCTCTCGAGCCTTTCTTGTTTCCTTCGTGTCCTTCGTGTCCTTCGTGTTTCAATCTTTCTCCTCCCGAGCAAAAATCCGACCACGATGCCCCCCATCGCCCGCCAGTACCTCGAGCTGACCAAGCCGCGCGTGGTCGCGTTGATCGCGTTCACGGCGGTCATCGGCATGTTCCTCGCGGTACCGGGCCTGCCGCCGTTGCGGGCGGTGATCGCCGGGACGATCGGCATCTGGCTCGCGGCCGCTTCGGCGGCGGCGTTCAACCACCTGATCGACCAGCGCATCGACAAGGTGATGGCGCGCACCTCGCACCGGCCGCTCGCGACCGGGGCGCTGACGCCGAAGCAGGTGTTCGCCTTCGCGGTGGTGCTCGGCGTCGTGTCGATGGCGATCCTCGTCGTGTTCGTCAACACGCTCACGGCCCTGCTCACGTTCGCCTCGCTGATCGGCTACGCGGTCGTCTATACCGCCTACCTCAAGCGCGCGACGCCGCAGAACATCGTCGTCGGCGGCGCTGCCGGCGCCGCGCCGCCGGTGCTCGGGTGGGCCGCGGTGACCGGCAACGTGCATCCGTACGCACTGCTGCTGTTCCTCATCATCTTCATCTGGACGCCGCCCCATTTCTGGGCGCTGGCGATCTTCCGCCGCGAGGACTACGCGCGTGCGCAGGTGCCGATGTTGCCGGTCACGCACGGCGTGACCTATACGCGCTGGCACGTGCTGTTCTACACCGTGCTGCTCGTCGTCATCACCGTGCTGCCGTACCTGACAGGCATGAGCGGCCTGTTCTACCTCGGCGGTGCGCTCGTGCTCGACGGCGCATTCCTCTATTACGCGATCCGCCTGCTCGACCCGCCGGACGACTTTTTCGCGATGCGCGTGTTCAAGTACTCCGTCGTCTACCTGATGGCCTTGTTCGCATTCCTGCTGGTCGACCACTACCTGCCCGCCGAAGCGCTCGCCGATCCCACGATCGCGTTCCGCCGCGTCGGCTGAACCTGCCGCCCCGAAGGCGGCATCATCGGGCTCGGCAGCCTGCGAAGCCGACCGTACTTCGCGCACACCGGCAGGCTGGGCGAGATCCGGGGCTGACGGCCGCGCCCCGCAGCCTCCCGCACGCCCCTAGGCCGCGCGAGGCCGCGGGCATACACTGGCCGTCCATGCGGAGGTGGCCATGACGTCGATCTACGATTTCAGCGCCAGGACGATCGACGGCGACGAGCAGTCGTTGTCGACCTGGCGGGGCAAGACGATGCTGATCGTCAACGTCGCGTCGAAATGCGGCTTCACGCCGCAATACACCGGGCTCGAAGCGCTGTACGAGCAGTTCCGCGACCGCGGCCTCGTCGTGCTCGGCTTCCCCTGCGACCAGTTCGGCCACCAGGAGCCCGGCGACGAGGCGGAGATCAGGAATTTCTGCTCGCTCACCTACGACGTGCAGTTCCCGATGTTCGCCAAGATCGACGTCAACGGCCCGAACGCGCACCCGCTCTACCGCTACCTCAAGAAGCAGGCGAAAGGCCTGCTCGGCAGCGAGGCGATCAAGTGGAACTTCACCAAGTTCCTCGTCGACGAGGACGGCGAGGTGGTCAAGCGCTACGCGCCGACCGACACGCCCGAGGCGATCGGCAAGGAACTCGCGAGCCGGTTGTGAAACGCGCGGACGGACCGGCGTCGCGCACGACGCCGGTCGTCGCGCCGCGTCAGTACTGCGGCCACAGCTCCGTGCTGCCGCCGACGATGATCGGGTAGTTGCTGCCGGCCTTCCTGTCCGCCGCGAACGCGGCGAGCAGCGAGTAACCGACCAGGCCGTAGTAGGTCGACGAATTGCCGCAGGCCTGCGTGATGTCGCTCTGGCTTGCCGTCGAGAAGAATTTCTGCAGTTTGGTGTAAGGGGTCGTCTGCCAGCTTCCGGGCAGCGTGTACCACTGCGAGTCGGACGTCAGGCCCCAGTACCAGGTGATGCTGTCGCCTTTCTGGAAATAGCAGGCGAGCGAAGTGGTGTCGCTGCTGCTCGTCGGAACGGCGTTCTCCGATCGATCCTGCGCGCTGGCAGGCCCCTTGCCTGCCGCGAGTGCGAGCGGCGAGGCGCAAACCGCGACGGCGAACGCGAGCGCATGAAGCATCTTCATGGGACGACTCCTTGTAGATGGAAGAGCGGCGACGTGCCGGGCGCCGGGCGGCGTCGCCGCGATATTAGTATACCTAGATCAACGTATACAACATGCCAGGGCGACGGCGTGCGCCGGCGGGCAAGCGGCCGGTCGCATCGGCGCCAGCCGGGGCGGGTAGGCATGCGGCCGCCGCCGGTGGTATGTATGCGCACCGCCCGCCATCCCGGACGCCCATGCCCGCCCCGACGCTGCGTCGCGACGAAATCCGCACGCTTACCCTCGCCGCCCTCGGCGGCGCGCTCGAGTTCTACGACTTCATCATCTTCGTGTTCTTCACCGCGACGATCGGGCAATTGTTCTTCCCGCCCGACACGCCCGACTGGTTGCGCCAGCTGCAGACGTTCGGACTGTTCGCGGCGGGCTACCTCGCGCGGCCGCTGGGCGGCATCCTGATGGCGCACTATGGCGATCGCGACGGGCGCAAGCGCATGTTCATGCTGAGCGTGCTGCTCATGGCGCTGCCCACGCTGGCGATCGGC
Organism: Dokdonella fugitiva; assembly: GCF_004342425.1. Taxonomy (GTDB): domain Bacteria; phylum Pseudomonadota; class Gammaproteobacteria; order Xanthomonadales; family Rhodanobacteraceae; genus Dokdonella_A; species Dokdonella_A fugitiva. Next base: position 183,986 of record NZ_SLWQ01000003.1, read on the forward strand.
CTGCTGCCGACCTGGGCGTCGATCGGCGCGGCCGCGCCGATCGCGCTGTTGCTGCTGCGCATCCTGCAGGGCGCCGCGGTCGGCGGCGAAGTGCCGGGCGCATGGACCTTCGTCGCCGAGCACGTGCCCGGGCGGCGCATCGGCTTCGCCTGCGGCACGCTTACCGCGGGCCTCACCGCAGGCATCCTGCTCGGCTCGCTGATCGCGACCTGGGTCAATACGCGCTTCGATGCCGATGAGCTCGCGGCCTGGGGCTGGCGCGTGCCGTTCCTCGTCGGCGGCGTGTTCGGCCTGTGCGCGGTGTTCCTGCGCAGCATGCTCGAGGAAACGCCGGTTTTCGAGGAGTTGCGCCGCCGGCGCGAACTCGTGCGCGGCCTGCCGCTCAAGGTCGTGCTCGCCGGCCACGGCCGCGCGGTCGTGCTGTCGATGCTGCTCACGTGGCTGCTCACCGCGGCGATCGTCGTGCTCATCCTCATGACGCCGACACTGATCCAGAAGCTGTACGCGATCCCCGCGGCGCGCGCGCTCGCCGCGAACAGCGTCGCGACGTTCGCGCTCACGCTCGGCTGCATCGCGTTCGGCCTGCTGGCCGACCGCATCGGCGCCGCGAAGGCGCTCGGCGCGGGTTGCGTGATGCTGCTCGCGACGACCTTGCTGCTCTACTACGGCCTCGCACAGACGCCCGGGCGGCTTCACGCGCTGTACGGTGCCACCGGTTTCTGCGTCGGCGTGGTCGGCGTGATCCCGGTGCTGCTCGTGCAGGCGTTCCCGCCCGCGGTGCGCTATTCGGGCGTGTCGTTCGCCTACAACATCGCCTACGCGGTGTTCGGTGGCCTCACGCCGCTCGTCGTCACGATGCTCATGCAGGACGCGCCGCTCGCGCCGGCATGGTACGTCGCGGCGCTCTGCGTGCTCGGCCTCGTGCTCGCGTTCGTGCCGATGCGGGCGAAGGCGGCGACGGCGACTTGAAGCGGAAGCCCTGCCGCAGCGCGCTACGAACGCGTTCCAAATGATGCGCGAATGCGCGCGTGAGGCGACGCGCATGCGGTACGGCAGGGATCGGCGCAGGGTGCCTGCGTCCATTGCCGCCGACCGGGGTCCCGCCATGCGCCGCCTGCATCCGATCGCCTGCGCGATCGGCGCCTTCGTCCTCTCGTCCGCCGACGCGCTCGCCGGCGGCTCTTTCCACCGCAGCGCCGACATGGCGACGCCGCGCGCGTCGTACGGCACCGCGCTGCTGCCCGATGGCCGCGTGCTGTTCACCGGCGGCATCGCCGACTTTGGCGTGCACCTGGTCCAGGCCGAGCTGTACGACCCGGCGACCGACGCATTCGTGCCGACCGGATCGATGACCGAGGTCCGCATGCGGCCGACGGTCGTCGCGCTCGCCGACGGCCGCGTGCTCGTGCTCGGTGGCCGCGGCGGCAAGACCGGCGATGCGCTCGGAACCGCGGAAATCTACGACCCCGCGACCGGCCAGTTCAGCGCAACGGGCTCGATGGCCGGCCCGCGCTACGTCGCGAGCGCGACCCTGCTCGAGGACGGCACCGTGCTCGTCGCCGGCGGCCTCACCGCGCGCGACGTGCTTGCGACGGCCGAACTCTACGATCCGGCGACCGGCGTCTTCAGCGCCACGGGGTCGCTGGTCGAAGCGCGCATCCAGCCGCTCGCGGTGCGGCTCGCCGATGGCCGCGTGCTCATCGCGGGCGGCGATGGCCTCGGCGGCCCGCTAGCGAGCGCCGAACTCTACGACCCGCTCACCGGCACGTTCGCGCCGACCGGCGACCTGCCCGAACCGCGCGAGGTGCAGTCGTTCGTACGCCTTGCCGATGGCCGCGTGCTCATGGTCGGCGGCAGCGATGGCGGCTACAACGGCGGCTTCCCGATCTACCTGCCCGATGCGGCCGTCTACGATCCGGCCAGTGGCGCGTTCACGCCGGCGGGCACGCTCGCGCACGCACGCGAACTGCAGTCGGCAGCGCTCCTGCCCGACGGGCGCGTGCTCGTCGCCGGCGGCGCCCATCTCGCGGGCGAGCCGGGCAGCGTCACCGTGCCGATCGCCGAAGCCTGGAACCCGGCGACCGCGCGCTTCGAGGACATCGGCACGATGGCCGTGCCGCGCTACGAGGCGATGCCGGTCACGCTCGCCGACGGCAGCATCCTGCTCGCGGGTGGCTGGGCCTTCGCCGGCGACACGGTCGGCGACATGCCGACCGCGGCGGCCGAGCGCTTCGTGCCCGAGTTCGCCGACCTGGTCTTCGCGGACGGTTTCGACGACCCGTCGCCCTGACCGGCGCGCCGCTTCCGTCCGAATCATCGGATAATCGGGCACATGAGCGAACCCATGCGCGATGCGATCCTGATCGGTGGCGGCCACAACGGCCTCGTCTGTGCGGCCTACCTCGCACGCGCGGGGCGCAAGGTCACCGTGCTCGAACGGCGCGACGTCGTCGGCGGTGCCGCGGTCACCGAGGAATTCCATCCGGGTTTCCGCAATTCGGTCGCCGCCTACACGGTGTCGCTGCTGCAGCCGAAGGTGATCCGCGAGCTCGAACTCGAACGTCATGGCCTGCGCGTCGTGCAGCGCAAGCTCAACAACTTCCTGCCGCTCGCGGACGACCGTTACCTCGTCAGCGGCGCGGGTCGCACGCTCGCCGAAGTCGCCAAGTTCTCGCCGCGCGACGCCGAGCGCCTGCCCGAATACGAACGCCGCCTCGATGCGATCGCCGACGAGTTGCGCGCGCTCGCGCTCGAGGCGCCACCGAACATCGTCGAAGGCGGCTGGTTGAAGGCGCTGCCCGAACTCCTGCGCGCGGGCCGGCTCGGCCGGCGCGTGAAGGCACTCGACGCGGGCCTGCGTACCGACCTGCTCGACCTGTTCGCGATCTCCGCGGCGGAGTATCTCGACCGCTTCTTCGAGAGCGAGCCGATCAAGGCGCTGTTCGGTTTCGACGGCGTGGTCGGCAACTATGCGAGCCCCTACACGCCGGGCAGCGCGTACGTGCTGCTGCACCACGTGTTCGGCGAGGTCAACGGCGTCAAGGGCGCCTGGGGCCACGCGATCGGCGGCATGGGCGCGATCACCCAGGCGATGGCGAAGTCGGCCGCGGCCTCGGGCGCGGAGATCCGCACCGGTTGCGGCGTGCGCGAGATCATCGTCGAGCGCGGCCGCGCGGTCGGAGTCGTCACCGACAAGGGCGAAACGCTGCGTGCGCGCACGGTCGTCGCCAACGTCAATCCGAAGCTGCTGTACGAGCGCCTGCTCGATCCGGCGCACGTGCCGGCGCCGGTGCGCGAGCGCATGGCGAACTGGCGCTGCGGCTCGGGCACGTTCCGCATGAACGTCGCGCTGTCGGAGCTGCCGCGCTTCCGCGCGTTGCCCGGACCGGGCGATCACCTCACCGCCGGCATCATCATTGCGCCGAGCCTCGATTACATGGATCGTGCCTACCTCGACGCGCGCGCGCACGGCTGGTCGAAGCAGCCGATCGTGGAAATGCTGATTCCGTCGACGCTCGACGATTCGCTCGCGCCGCCGGGCCACCACGTGGCGAGCCTGTTCTGCCAGCACGTCGCGCCGGAGCTGCCGGACGGGCGTTCCTGGGACGACCATCGCGAGGAAGTCGCCGACCTCATGATCGAAACGGTCGATCGCTGGGCGCCCGGCTTCAAGGCCTCCGTGCTCGGCCGGCAGATCAAGTCGCCGCTCGATCTCGAACGCGACTTCGGCCTGCTCGGCGGCGACATCTTCCACGGCGCGCTGTCGCTCAACCAGCTGTTCAGCGCGCGGCCGATGCTCGGTTACGCCGACTACCGTGGCGCGCTCGCGGGCTTGTACCTGTGCGGCGCCGGCACGCACCCGGGTGGCGGCGTGACCGGCGCGCCCGGACACAACGCAGCGCGCGCGATCCTGCACGACCTGCGCTGAACCCGCCGCGGCCCGGTCGTGCCGGCCGGATGGTGGTTTTGGATCCGCTTTGACGTAAAAAGAAGGGCCCCGGCGCCGGCTGCGCCGTTCCACGGAGTCCACCCATGAGCCCGTTCCCACTGCGCACCGTCGCCGCCGTCGCGTTGTGTTGCGCCGCGATCCCGGCCGTCGCCGCGCCCGACAGCGGCGACCGCTACCGCGTGACGACGAAGATGCAGATGGCCGGCATGTCGATGCCGGGCAAGCCGGTCGAGGTCTGCACCGCGCGTGCGAACCCGGTCAGCGAGCAGGCCATTCCCAAGGACAAGGACTGCGAGGTGCAGGGCTTCCGCATCGAAGGCAGCAAGGCGTCGTATCACGTCGTCTGCAAGGGCAAGAACGCGATGACCGGCGACGGCGAGATGGAGACCCTGCCGGACGGCTATCGCGGCAGCATGAAGGCGCAGGTCGAGGGCCAGCAGATCACGATGAGCTACGAAGGCAAGCGCATCGGCAGCTGCGACTACGCGAGCGAGTCGCCCGAGGCGATCGGCAAGGCGATGACCGCGCAGGCATGCGAGGCACAGCTCACGTCGATCCCGTCGTATTCGATGTATGTCGGGCCGAAGGCGGCGTGCCCCGCCTGGAAGGACAAGTTCTGCGCGAACGTGAGCCGCTCGATGGCACAGGCCGGGGATCCGGCGCACTTCGCCGAAACCGACCGCTCGTTCGGCGGCATTGCCTGGCAGGCGGTCGAAGCGTGTGGTGGTGGATCGCGCGCGACGTTCCTCGCCAAGGCCTGCGCGCGCGCCGAAGGCACCAGCGACCTCGACTTCGTCGGCGACATGTGCCCGGATCTCGCGCCGAAGCACTGTGCCGACGCCGATCCGAACCGCAACGGCCGCTTCCTCGCGCAGCATTGCGCCGAACGCGCGCGCACGCTCGCCGCGCAGCAGTGCGAAGGCCGCGGCTACACCGCGATGCAGTCCTCCCCGTACCGAGCGTTCTGCGGCAGCTATGCGACCGAGCGCCTGCGTGCGCGCGGCGAGGCCGGCGCGAAGGGTTCGGGCGGCAGCCGCTGATGCGCGCGTCGCGCACGCTCGTCGGCGCGTGCGCGCTCGTGCTGGCCTTCGCGTGCACCGGTGCGCGGCCCTCGTTCGCCGTGGCGCCGGGCGAGGCGCCGATCGACGCCTATCCCGACGTCGCTGCCGCGTACTGGGTCGAACTCGACGGCCGGCCGTTGTGGGCCGGCCGTGCCGATGCGCGACTGCCGATGGCGAGCCTCGCCAAGCTCATGACCGCGCTGGTCGCGGTCGAGCAGGGTGATCTCGACGCCTGGGCCGCGGTGTCCGCCGCAGCCGCGGCGGAAACCGGCACGCGCATCGGCTTGCGCCGCGGCGAGCGCGTGACGCGGCGCGATCTCCTGCACGCGGCGATGGTGCGCTCGGCCAACGACGCCTGCCGCGCGCTCGCCGACGCGGTCGGCGCGACGATCGACGCGCGCGATGCGACTGGCGCGTTCGTCGCGCGCATGAACGCGCGTGCAACCGCGCTCGGCCTCGCCGACACGCATTACGCGAATCCGTGCGGCCATGACGATCCGGCGCAATACACGAGTGCGCGCGACCTCGCCGTGCTCGCGCGCGCGGTGCTGGCCGAGCCGACGCTCGCCGACATCGCGCAGCACCGGGACCTCCGTATCACGACCGATCGCGGCCGCGCACTGGCCGCGCGCTCGACGAATGCATTGCTCGACGGCCTGCCCGGCGCGCGTGGCCTCAAGACGGGCACCACGCCCGCGGCCGGACGTTGCCTCGTCGCCGTCGTCGAACGCGACGGCCATCGCGTGCTCGCCGTGCTGCTGCACGCGCCCGAGCGCTGGTGGGACAGCGTCGCGCTGGTCGAACTCGCGTTCGAAGCCGCATCGCCGCCGCGCCCGTAGGCGAGCGACAGGCCACGGTGCACGACATGCGCAGCCGCGCCGCGATCATCATCCTCGTTGCCGGCGTCCTCGCCGCCTACGCGAATGCATACACCGCTGCGTACCAGTTCGACGATTTCGCCGCGATCCTCGCCAATCCATCGGCGCGCAGCGTCGCCGGCTGGTGGTCGTCGCTGCCGGGCATCCGGCCGCTGCTCAAGCTGAGCTTTGCGCTCACGTTCGACCTTGGCGGCGGCGCGGTCGCGATCCACGCGACGAATGTCGTGATCCACGGCGTCAATGCGATCCTGCTGTGGGCCTTGTGGCGTCGCTGGGTGCCGCGGCTCGCGCCGTCACTCGAAAACGATCGCGGCGTCGCGCTGCTGGGTGCGCTGCTGTTCGCGCTGCATCCCGCGGCGACCGAAGCGGTCACGTACGCGAGTGGCCGCTCGATCCCGCTCGCAGCGACATTCATGCTCGGCGCCGTGCTCGCCGACGATGCCGCGCGCGAACGGCCTTCGCGTCGCGCGCTCGCATGGACCGGTCCTGCGCTGTTCGCGCTCGCGCTCGCGGTGCGCGAAACCGCGCTCGTGATGCCGCTGGTTCCGTTGCTGCGCGCCTGGGCATGCGATGAACCGTTGCGTGCGACGCTGCGCAGGCTGTGGCCGTACGCGCTCGTGCTCGCGGCGGCGCTGGTCGCCGTCCTCGCGACACCCGGCTATCACGTGTTCTTCGGCGTCAGCCTCGGCACGCGCGCGCCGGCCGAACAGCTCATGGGCCAGGTGCTCGCGCACGCTTACCTCGCCACGCACCCGCTGCTCGGCATCACCAACATCGATCCGGACCTGCGCGTGCCGCCCGCGTGGTCGGCGCCGCTGGTCGCGAGTGCGCTGCTGCTCGCGGCAGCCGTCACCGCGATGTTCGCGTCGCGCCGACGCCTGCCGTGGCTCGCGTTCGCGATCGGCTGGTACTTCCTGCAGCTCGCGCCGGCCAATTCGCTGCTGCCGCGGCTCGACCTCGCCAACGACCGTCATCTGTATCTCGCGCTCGCCGGGCCGGCGCTCGCGCTCGCGTGCGCGCTGGCCCGCATCGGCGAACGGATCGCGGCACGCCCCTTCGTTCGCGTCGTCGCCTGCGGGCTCTGCGCCGCGCTCGCCGTGGCGACATCGATGCGCAACGCGGACTATCGCAGCGAAGTCGCGTTGTGGCAGGCGACGGTGCGCGAGTCACCACGCAAGGCGCGCGCCTGGCTCAATCTCGGTTATGCGCATCGCGTCGACGGCGATGCGGCGCGGGCGGCCGCCGCCTACCGCTGCGCGCTCGCGCTCGAGCCCGCGAATGCGCAGGCGGCGATCAATCTCGAGCTGGTCTCGCCCGGCGACGCGATGCCTGCGACGTGCCCGGCGGGCTGAACGCGTCGCGGCGAAGACGGTGTCAGGACTGCGGCTTCGGGTCCGCGTCGGTGCCGTTGGCCGGCTTGTCGCCATTGCGGGCGAGCTTCTTCAGGCGCTTTTCGTCCTGCTGCTTCTTCTTGGCCAGTTCGCGCTGGCGCTTCTCGAAGTTGTAATTGGGTTTCATCGCCATCGGCGGCTCCTCGAAAAAGAAAAACCCCGGGCCTCGCGACCCGGGGTTGGTGACACTGACGCGGTGAAGCGGATTACGCGAGCTGCACCTGGTCGGCCTGCATGCCCTTCTGGCCCTGCACCGGCACGAACGTGACGCGCTGGCCTTCGGCGAGGGTCTTGAAACCCGTGCCCTGGATCGCGCGGAAATGCACGAACAGGTCCGGGCCGCTTTCCGGCGTGATGAAGCCGAAACCCTTCGCATCGTTGAACCACTTGACCGTACCGCTCTGGCGATTCGCCATGACTTTGACTCCTGCTACTCGAAAACAATGGAATTCGCGATCCGGGTACCTCCCGGGTCGAGACTGAGGTTGGCAAGGAGAAAGCGACGGAGCGATGGAGCGGATCGAAAGGTTCGATCGCTTCAGGTCACGGTTCACAGTGACCCTGACAAGCAACAGTGCGCGCACCATACAGGTAAACGCGGCGCAAAGCGAATCGGCCGATCGGATCCGTTCAGCTTCGCGCGGCCTTGCCGGCGAGCAGGGCGCGCAGTTCCTGCTTTTCCTCGTCGCTGAGCGGGCCCTGCGCCTGCTTGCGGGTGAGGTCGTCGAGGCGCTGCTGCGCGGTCTGGCGCTCGAGCTGGGCGATCGCGTCGACGAACTCCGCACGCGCCTCGCTCTCGCCGCCGGGGAAGTCCACCACGGCGAGCTTCTGCAGCGCCTTCGCCTCCTCGCGTTCGGCGAAATGCTCGAGCAGCGCGCCGGTCGTGAGGTTCGCGCGCGCGCGGCACAACGCGATGAGTTCGACCAGGAGCGGGATGCCCGGCTGGCGCAGCCCGGCGAACGACCACGGCGGTTCGAGCGCGAGCGCGAGCGCGGGCCGCTGCACGAGCAGGGTGATCGCCGCGCGCACGAGCGAGCGCTGCGCGGGCTTCGCGCCGCGCGGCTTCGACGGCACGTCCGAGGGTGGCGCGGCGACCTGCACGCGCACGCCGGTCGACTTGTCGAGCTCGGCGAGCATGAGGTCACGGAATGCCCCGTCGGGGATCTGCGCGAGCAGTGGCCGCGCGCGTTCGGCGAGGCGCGCACGGCCGTCGAGCGAGCCGAGGTTCACGTCCTTGCCGAGTTCGGCGAAGAAGAACTCGCCCAGTGGCGTCGCCTCCCTGAGGCGCTGCTCGAAGCCGGCAAGGCCCTCCTTGCGCACGAGCGTGTCGGGGTCCTCGCCATCGGGCAGGAACAGGAACAGTGCCTGGCGGCCGTCGCGCATGCGCGGCAGCACGGACTCGACCGCGCGCCACGCGGCCTGGCGACCGGCGCGATCGCCGTCGAAGCAGAAGTAGACGTCCGCGCACTGGCGGAACAGGATCTCTGCATGGTCGCGCGTGGTCGCGGTGCCGAGCGTCGCGACCGCCTGCGGCACGCCGAACTGGTGCAGGCTGATCACGTCCATGTAGCCCTCGACGACGATCAGGCGCGGGATCTTCGCGTGCGCCTCGCGCACCTGCCAGAGGCCGAACAGTTCGCGGCCCTTGTGGAACAGCGGCGTCTCGGGCGAGTTGAGGTACTTTGGTCCTTCAGCCTTGTCCGATGCTTCCTTCGGAGCGGCGTCCTGTCGAGAAGTGCGGGCAGGGATGCCCGCTTCTCGACTTTCGCGATCAGGACGATCGCTGGGAATGATCCTCCCGCCGAAGGCGATCGTGCGGCCGCGCCGGTCGAGGATCGGGAACATCACGCGGTTGCGGAAGCGGTCGTACTTCGAGCCGCGCTCGCCGCTCGTGAGCATGCCCGCCTTCTCGAGCAGCGCGATGCGCTGCGCGTTGGTGCCGAGCGCGTTCTTCAGCGCGTCCCAGGCATCGGGCGCGAAGCCGAGGTTGAAGCGCGCGAGCGTCGACGCATCGAGGCCGCGGCCTTCGAAGTACGCGCTCGCGCGATCGCTCGCCTCGAGCTGGCGGCGGTAGAACGCCGCGGCTGCGTCGAGCAGCTTGTACAGGTCGGTGCTGTCCTCGCGCGGCGCCTCGCGCCCGCCTTCGTACGGCACCTTGAGGCCGACGCGGCCGGCGAGTTCCTCGACCGCGTCGGGGAACTCGAGGCGGTCGTAGTTCATGAGGAAGCCGATCGCACTGCCGTGCGCGCCGCAGCCGAAGCAGTGGTAGAACTGCTTGGCCGGGCTCACGGTGAACGACGGCGAGCGCTCGTCGTGGAACGGGCAGCGCGCCGACCAGTCGCGCCCGGCCTTCTTCAGCGGCACGCGCTCCTGGATCACGTCGACGATGTCGACGCGCGCGAGCAGGTCGTCGATGAACTTTTCGGGGATGCGGCCGGCCATGGGGCTCAGCATGCCATGCAGGATCGACTGTCGCCGGCGCGCCAGCGGATCAGTCTTCCCGCGGAATCAACAGCCAGAGTACGAGGTAGACGAGCAGGCCCGGAAATGCGGCCGACACGATCGAGCCGACGACGTAGACGACGCGCAGCCCGGTCGGATTCAATCCGAAGTGTGCCGCGATGCCGCCCATGACGCCGCCGATGATGCGGTTGCGGCGCGAACGGCGCAGCGGACGTGCGTCGGCCATGGCTGCGTTCCCCGCTTCAGCCGCCGAGCTTCTGCTTGACCAGCGCCGACACCTGACCCATGTCGGCGCGCCCGGCGACCTGCGGCTTGACCAGGCCGACGACCTTGCCCATGTCCTTCGCGCTCGTCGCGCCGCTGTCGGCGATCGCCCTGGCGACGATCGCCTCGATCTCGTCGGCCGACATCTTCGCGGGCATGTAGCCCTCGATCACGCCCATCTCGTAGCGTTCGACCGCGGCGAGATCCTCGCGGCCCGCGCCTTCGTACTGCGCGACCGAGTCCTTGCGCTGCTTGAGCATCTTCTCGAGCACGGCGAACACCTGGGTGTCGTCGAGCACGACGCGCTCGTCGACCTCGCGTTGCTTGATCGCCGCGTTGACGAGGCGGATCACGCCGAGGCGCTCCTTGTCGCCGCCCTTCATCGCGGCCTTCATGTCGTCGGTGAGCTGCTGCTTGAGTGACATCGGAAACTCCATGGCCCGCTGGCGGGCGCGGACATCGTGGGTGTCGCAGGCGCGGGGCGCCTGCTGCGGACGGGCGCGTTCGCCGGATGCCGGACTATACGGCCAAGGCCGCGCGAGCCGAAGCCCGCGCCGGCGTCGCGGCGCAACGCAAAAAGCCGGCACCCTTGCGGGTGCCGGCCGATGAACAGCCCTTTCATCCTGCGGATCCGGCGTCCGGCTCGCGCAACGACTGCACGGGGCAGCGGCGGCGCCGGGGACCCGCGCTGGGAATCAGTACAGGCGCTGGCGCTTGGTCACGTCGCGCGAAACGCGGCGGAGGTGACGCTTGACCGCGGCGGCGCGCTTGCGCTTGCGCTCCTGGGTCGGCTTTTCGTAGAACTCGCGCTTGCGCACTTCGGCCAGCACGCCGGCCTTTTCGCAGGTGCGCTTGAAGCGGCGCAGGGCAAACTCGAACGGTTCGTTCTCGCGAACTTTGACGCTGGGCATACATTCTCCAATGACACAGGCCCGGGGCTGGCGGGCGAGCCGTGTATTCTATCCCGATGAATCAGCCCATTGCAAAGGCGCCGGGTCCCGTCCTCGGGGTCGAGACCTCCTGCGACGAGACCGGGGTGGCCGTCTACGACCTCGACCGCGGCCTGCTCGCCCACACCCTCTACAGCCAGATCCGCATGCACGCGGATTACGGCGGGGTCGTGCCGGAACTCGCCTCACGCGACCACGTGCGCAAGCTGCTGCCGCTCGTGCGCGAAACCCTGGCGCGCGCCGGCCTCGGCGTCGGCGATCTCGGCGGGGTGGCCTATACGGCCGGCCCGGGGCTCGTCGGTGCCCTGCTCGTCGGCGCGACCGCGGCGCGCGCGCTGGCCTGGTCGCTCGGCCTGCCCGCGATCGGCGTACACCACATGGAAGGGCACCTGCTCGCGCCGCTGCTCGAGCCCGACCCGCCCGAGCCGCCGTTCGTCGCCCTGCTCGTCTCGGGCGGCCACTCGATGCTGATCGAGGTCGCCGGGATCGGCCGCTACACCCTGCTCGGCGACACGCTCGACGATGCCGCCGGCGAGGCGTTCGACAAGACCGCCAAGCTCATGGGCCTGCCCTACCCGGGCGGCCCCGCGCTCGCGCGGCTGGCCGAACAGGGGCGTGCGGGCGCATTCCGCTTCTCGCGGCCGATGACCGACCGGCCAGGTCTCGACTTCAGTTTCTCCGGCCTCAAGACCCAGGTGCTGCTCGCCTGGCAGGCGAGCGACCGCTCGGAGCAGACGAAGGCCGACGTCGCACGCGCGTTCGAGGAAGCAATCGTCGAGACGCTCGCGATCAAGTGCCGCCGCGCGCTCGTGCAGAGCGGCGCGCGCCGGCTGGTCATCGCCGGCGGTGTCGGCGCGAACCGTCGCCTGCGCGCGGAACTCGCCGATGCGGGCGCGCGCGAAGGTTTCAGCGTGCATTTCCCGCGGTTCGAGTTCTGCACCGACAACGGTGCGATGATCGCGCTCGCCGGCGCCCTGCGCCTCGCCGCCGGCCAGCACGAAACGCCCGCGATCGCGGTGCGCCCGCGCTGGGACCTCGCGAGCCTGCCGCCGGTCGCCTGACCCGCGTTGCCGCTAAACTCGGGCACCCCGGATTCCATGGCGCCCCGATCTTCGCGCCGGTCCGTCCTCCAGCCTCAACCTTCGGCCCTCAAGAAGCATGGACCTCGTCTTCATAGAAGACCTGCGGATCGAAACGATCATCGGGATCTACGACTGGGAACGCACGACGCGCCAGGTCGTCGCGCTCGACATCGAAATGGCATTCGACAACACGCGCCCCGCCGCGAGCGACCGCATCGGCGACACGCTCGACTACAAGGCGGTGTCCAAGCGGCTCATTTCGTTCGTCGGCGAATCGCGCTTCGAGCTCGTCGAGACGCTCGCCGAGCGCTGCGCGGCGATCATCCGCGAGGAATTCGGCGTGCCGTGGCTGCGCCTCAAGCTCTCCAAGCCGGGCGCCGTGACCGGCTCGCGCGCGGTCGGCGTCATCATCGAGCGCGGCGAGCGCGCCTGAGGCCGCGCGGATCGGCTGGAACCGATCCGCGCGGCGCGTGCGGCTACAGGTATTCGAACCGGTCGAAGAAGATGCGATCGTCGTCGCGTTCGTAGGCACCGATGTCGGGATTGGCGCCGACCGTGCGCCCGAACCCGCGCTGGTCCGTCGACAGGGCGCCGGAATTGACGCCGGTATCGATCGCGGGGCTGCCCGTGCCGAGCGCGTGGTTCAACGTCGGCCCGCCGTTGTAGGCGAGCGGTTCCAGCAGCGGGTCCTGTGCCAGCGTGTCGCCCGGCAGTGCGATCTGCGAGTGGGCGATGACGATGTCGTTGCTGCCGGTGACCGCCGCCGGCGGAGCATGATTGCCCAGGACGTCGGCGCTCGCCGGATCGCCGCTCGCCGTGTTGCCGGCGACGATCGTGCTCGACAGCACCATGTTGGTGCTGACGCCATCGCCGTACAGCACGAGGCCGCCGCCACCCGTGGTCGCCGAATTGAACGCGATCGTGCTGTTGTGGATCTCGACCTCGGACGCAGCGACGCCGCCGCCGCGGCTCGGGGTTGCCGTGACGGTATTGCCGGACACGGTGCTGCCCACGATCACCAGTGGCTGGGCGTAGTAGTTCGCGATGCCGCCGCCCGTTGCGCCATAGAGCGAACCGGTTCCGGTGACGGTGGCCGAATTGCCGGTCACGCTGCTCGCCATGAGGGTCACGGCGGAACGCCCGACGATCGCGCCGCCAGCCGTCAGGCACAACGCCGTGCAGGCGGATTCGACCGTGTTGTCCCGCAGTGCGCTGCCCTGGATGCCCAGCGGTGCGGCGCTGAAGACGCCGCCACCGGTCGCCGTGCCCGCCGTCGATGTGGCGTGGTTGGACGCGATCGTGCTCAACACCACGGCGTGGGTTGCCGTGCCCCCGACCAGCGCAGGCAGCGCGAACGGGCGGCTGGCGCCGGGCGCCGGTGGCGCGTACGCCGACATGTAGAAGCCGGCGCCATGCACCGTGTCACCCGCGCTCAGGGTGTTGCCGGCGATCGTGCTGAAGTAGCTCACGGTCTTGCCGGAGCCGAATGCGCCGCCGCCGAGCGCCATGCCATCGGAGCCGGAGCCTGCCGCATCCACGCTGTTGCCGGTCACGTCGGAAAAGACGAAATAGGCGGGCGCGGAGCCGAAGGTGGCGGCGCCGCCGCCGATCGCGCGCGAGGCCAGGCCGAGCGGATGCGCCGGCGCCGCGGGCGGCGGAACGACCTGGGATACGCCGTTGCCGCTGATCGTGCTGTGGACCGCGACCAGCGGTCCTTCCGCGACCGCCAGGCCGCCGCCGCCGGCCGCGCCGAAGGCGGTCGCATGGCTGTCCGCGATCGTCGAGTACTTGAGGTAGGCCGCGCCGCTCACGGCGACCGCGCCGCCGTAGGCGCCGCCGGTCTCCGCGTCGCCGACGCTGCAGCCCGAGATCGTCGCGTTCGTCAGCTGCAGGTCGCCCTCGATGTAGAGGCAACCGCCGACGGCGATCCCGGCGCCGGCCGGCGCAGGCGCCTTGCCGTTGACGAGCGCGACCTTCGACAGCGTCAACGAATGCGACGTCGCGATCACGCGGTCGTGACCGCCGGCGTCGATCACGAGTGCATCGCTGCCCGGCCCGGCGATCGTGACCGCCGCCGCGGGCTCGAGCGCGCTCGACAATGTGATGCGCCCCTGCAGGCCGCCGAGGTCGATGACGTCGCCATCGACGGCGGTCACGAGGGCTTCGCGCAGCGATCCCGCGCCGCTGTCAGCGAGCGACGTGACGCTGCGCACGGCCGCTGCGCGCGACGGCGTCAGTGCCGTCGTTGCAGCCGCGGGTACGAAGGCGCCGCCGAAGCCGCGGAACTCCTGCTGGTGCGGCGTGGGTACGGCCCGTGCGACGGGACCGTTCGCCGGCGCGGCAGCCGCCGTGCCGGCGAGTGCGACGGACAATGCGACACACAACGTGCGCGCGTTCGGCTGCGAGCGCCTGTTTCGCGTAGTAGTCATGAGCTGGCTCCCCTTCTCCGGATGGCGCCGCGGCTTCGCCGCAGCGTCTGGGCTTGCCGGACCTCGTGTCCGGCAATCGCCCACCCTAGGCGCGCGGCGCGCGACTGTCGAGGCGCGGCACGGCCCGGCGCGCCGAACTGCGGGGCAACCCGCACTTGACGGCGTGCATGGCGCACGGCTCGAATGCGTCATGCATCACGCTTGGCTCAGTCTCGGTTCCAATCTCGATCCCGAACGCCACCTGCGCGCGGCACTCGCCGAATTGCGCGCGCGTTTCGCGATCACCGTTTCCACCGCCTATCGGTTCCCCGCGGTCGGCTTCGACGGCCCGGATTTCGTCAATCTCGCCGCAGGCATCGAGAGTGATATCGACGCACCTGCACTCGACGCCTGGCTGCATGCGCTGGAGGATCGCCACGGCCGTCGCCGCGACGTACCGCGCTATTCGAGCCGCACGCTCGACGTCGACATCGTGCTGTTCGACGACGCGATCATCGACGGCCCGGGCCATCTGCAGGTACCGCGGCGTGAGCTTGCCGAGACCTTCGTGCTCAAGCCCCTCGCGGAAATCGCGCCCGACCTGCGTGTCCCCGGTGACGGCCGCACGCTCGCCGACCTCTGGTCCGCCTCCCCCGACCACGCGACTTGCTTCGATCCTGTCGCGTTGTAGATGCCTTCGGGCCGGGCCAGGACTGCAGAAAACCTGTCACATCGACAGCGAGCGGCCGCCGTCGACGCGGATGATCTGGCCGGTCACGTAGCGAGCGTCGCGCAGCAGCCAGAGCACGGCGCCGGCGACGTCGTCGGGGGTGCCGGGGCGGGCGAGCGGCGTGCGCGCGATGAGTTCCTGCTGGTCGGCGTAGTCCTTGCCCGCCTCGGGCCAGAGCACGGCGCCGGGTGCAACGCCGTTGACGCGCACGAGCGGCGCGAGTTCCTGCGCGAGCGCGCGCGTGAGCATCGCCAGCGCCGCCTTGGCCATGCAGTAGACGCTGTGGCGCGGTAGTGGTCGCTCGGCATAGATGTCGACGAGGTTGACGATCGCGCCGTTGCGACCGGCGAGGTGAGGCGCGGCCGCCTGCGCGAGGAACAGCGGCGCGCGCGCGTTCGCCGCGAACAGCTCGTCCCATTGCGAAGGCGTCACCGTCGCGAGCGGCGTCGGGTAGAACGCGGACGCATTGTTGACGAGCGCGTCGAGGTGGCCGAAGCGCGCGAGTACGGCGTCGACGAGATCGGGCAGGCAGTCCGCATCGCCGAGTTCGGCCTGCAGGGTCAGCGTGCTGTCGGGTCGCCGCGCCTCGAGTTCCTGCGCGAGCGCCTCCTGCTCCGCGTACGAGTTGCGCGCGTGCAGGGCGAGGTCGTAGCCGGCCGCATGCAGGGTACGCACGATCGTCGCGCCGACGCGGCGGGCGGCGCCGGTCACGAGCGCGACCGGGCGTTGCTGCGTGCTCGCCATCGTCGGTTCTCCTCGGGTTATGCTTCCTCTACGTCACCGCCGAGAGTGCCGCAGAACGCCGCGGCCGACCAGTCCTGAACACATCACTTCCCGAACCGGGCGCCGACGAGCGCGAACATTCCGACCAGCTTGCCGCGCTGCTGCGCGACGAGATCCGCGCGGGCGGCGCGATGCCGTTCGCGCGCTGGATGGAGCTTTGCCTGTACGCGCCGGGACTCGGCTACTACAGCGCGGGTCGCACGAAATTCGGCGCCGCCGGCGACTTCGTGACCGCGCCGGAACTCGGCGACCTCTACGCGCGTTGCCTCGCGCGCGCATTCGCGCCGACCGTGCGCGCGCTCGGTCCCGACGCGGATTTCCTCGAGCTCGGCGGCGGCAGCGGCGCGTTCGCCGTCGCGGCGCTGCGCGAGTTCGCCGCGCAGGACGCGTTGCCGCGCCGCTTCCTCATCCTCGAACCGAGTGCCGACCTCGCCGCGCGCCAGCGCGCGCGCGTCGCCGCGGAACTGCCGCCGGAGATCGGCGCGCGCGCGGCATGGGTCGCGCGGCCGCCGGAGCACGGCTGGCGTGGCGTGCTGTTCGCCAACGAAGTCGTCGACGCCTTGCCGACGACGCGCTTCACCGTGCGCGAAGGCGAGGTCTACGAGGAGCACGTCGCGCTCGATTCGACCGAGCGCTTCGAGCGCGTCGATCGTCCGGCCGACCTGCTCGTCGGCAACGCCGTCCGCCACCTCGAGCGCGTGCTCGGCGCACCATTCGCCGACGGCTACCGCTCCGAGGTGCTGCCGCACCTGCCGTACTGGATGCAGGCGGTGACCGCTTCGCTCGAGGCCGGCGTCGTGCTGTTCGTGGACTACGGCTATCCGCGCGCCGAGTACTACCTGCCCGCGCGCAACGACGGCACGCTCGTCTGCCACTACCGCCATCGCGCGCATGCCGACCCGCTGCACTGGCCCGGCCTCACCGACCTCACCGCCTTCGTCGACTTCACCGCACTCGCCGAAGCGGGCGTCGGCGCCGGCCTCGACTTCGTCGGCTACGCGCCGCAAGGCCAGTTCCTGCTCGCGAGCGGCCTGCTCGACGTCGTCGGCGACGACCTGCCCGAGATCGAGCGCGTGCGGCGCGTCGCCGAAGTCAAACGCCTGACGCTCCCGGGCGACATGGGCGAACGCTTCCAGGCGATCGCGTTCGCCCGCGGCGGCGTCGACGCGCTGCCGGGGCTGCGCGCGTTCGACCTCTCGCATCGGTTGTAGCGCGTAGACTTCACGTGCTTTCCCGCACTGGGCCGGCGCGGCGGCACGCGCCCGGCGCGTACCGCCCTACATGGTGCGTTCGAGCGAAGCGATCGCGGCGATGCGGGCGGCGCGGACGGCGTCACCGACCTTGGGACCGGTGATGCCCCGGGCGACGAACGGCGCGGCATCGATCGCGCGCGCGGCGGCGTGGGCGGCGCGCAGGTAGTCGGCTTGCGGATAGGGTTCATCGGCGAGGCCGAGGCGGCCGCGCTTGTCCGCTTCGCAGGCGGCGAGGAAGCGCGCGACGCGCTCGGGACGGCGGAATGCGTCGAGGCTCTCCAGCAACTTGAGCACGGTTTCCGGCCGCAGTTCGAATGCGCGGTGCGCGTCGAGATGGAAGCGGCAGACGAGTTCGGCCAAGGCTGCGTGTTCGGCCGGCACCTTGAGGCGCGCGCTGACCGCGCGCACCGGCTCGCGGCCGCGCTGCTCGTGCATGACGTGGCGCGGCAGTTCGTCTTGCGGCGTGAGAGCCTTGCCGAGGTCGTGCACGAGCGCGCACCAGCCGACGAGGTCGTCGCCGGGGGCGAGGCGGGCGGCCTGGTCGAGCACGAGTTCGATGTGCCGACCGGTGTCGACTTCGGGATGGAACTCGGCGCGTTGCGGCACGCCGTACAGCGCGTCGACTTCCGGGAAGACCACGCGCAGCGCGCCGCATGCACGCAGGGCGCGCAGGAATGCCGATGGCGCGGGCTCGCCGAGCGCCTTGCGCGTCTCGGTCCAGACGCGTTCGGCGACGAGGTGGTCGACCTCGCCGTCGTCGACCATGCGACGCATCAGCGCGAGCGTCTCGTCGGCGATGCGGAAGCCGAGCGGCGCGTAGCGCGCGGCGAAGCGCGCGACGCGCAGCACGCGCACGGGGTCCTCGACGAACGCGGGCGAGACGTGGCGCAGCACGCGCTGTTCGAGGTCGCGGCGGCCGGCGAATGGGTCGACGAGTTCGCCGCGCTCGTCCATCGCCATCGCGTTGATCGTGAGGTCGCGTCGCTCGAGGTCCTGTTCGAGCGTGACCGAGGGATCGGCATGGAACGCGAAGCCGTGATAGCCGTGGCCGGTCTTGCGCTCGGTGCGCGCGAGTGCGTATTCCTCCTGCGTCGCCGGATGCAGGAACACCGGGAAGTCCTTGCCGACGGGGCGATAACCGGCCGCGCGCATCTCGTCCGGCGTGGCGCCGACGACGACGAAGTCGCGGTCGGCGACGTCGCGGCCGAGCAGGCGATCGCGCACGGCGCCGCCGACGAGGTAGATGCGCATCGCTTGACTTGCCCGTGGAAACCGGCTGGCATTGTGCCAGTGAACCGGGGGAGATTCGCATGCACGCGCGCCATGTCGTCCTCGCTTGCGCGTTGCTCGCCGTCGCGGCATGCGCGAACACCGCGAACAAGCCCGCACCGGCCGCGCCCCCGGCGCCAGCCGCCGCGCGCGACGATTCGCTCTACCGCGCGCTCGGCGCACAGGCCGGCATCGAGAAGGTCGTCGATGCCGCGCTGGTCGAGATCCACAACGACCCGCACATCGACCTGTTCTTCGCCAACACCGACATGCCGGATCTGCGCCGCCTGCTGGTCGAGCAGTTCTGCGCGGCGACCGGGGGCCCGTGCGAATACACCGGCCGCAGCATGGAAGAGGCGCACGGCGGCCTCAACCTCACCGACGAGGATTTCGATCGCTTCGTCGCCGACCTCGTGCGCGCGTTCGACAAGGCGGCCGTGCCCAAGGACCTGCAGCAGCAACTGCTCGCGCTGTTCGGCCCGATGCGCCCGCAGATCGTAGGGCAGTAGGGCGGCTCGAGCCGCGCAGCGGCGAGTGCCGCCGTCGTCACGTTCGGCGAACCCGCGGCGGCCTCACGGATGAGCGCCTCGGCCCCGGCCATGTGCCTCGTGCGCTTCGTGCCGCCCTGCGCGGTCGATCAACCCTGTCGGTTGCGATCGCGTCGGCGACCCTCCGCTCCGAGCAGGCGTGGCACGATCGCTTCCATCGGCGTGGCGACGATGCCGAGGGCGGCGAGGCCGTCGTCGCGCACGACCGAGTCGAGCTGCAGCGAGCGGAAGTTGTCGCGCGAGATCGGCTTGCCCGGCAGCCATTCGCCGACCAGCGCCTGCACGCGGCCGAGTGCATCGGGCAGCGGCAGCACGAGGCGCCGCCTGCCGGTCATGCGTGCGGTCCAGCGCACGAGTTCCCCGAGCTCGATCACGCGCGGGCCACCGAGTTCGTAAACGTGCCCTCGTGTGTGCGGATGCACGAGCGCACGGGCGAAGGCCTCGGCGACGTCGCCGACGTGGACCGGCTGGAAGCGTGCGCGCGCGCGCGCCAGCGGCAGCATGGGCGCGATGCGCAGCAGCGACGCGAAACGGAAGAACAGGCCGTCGCCGTCGCCGAAGATCACGGACGGGCGGAAGATCGTCCAGGCGAGCGGAGACGACTGCACGAGTGCCTCGGCCTGGCCGCGCGTCGCGAGGTAGTGGCTCGTGCCCTCGCCCGCGCGCAACGCGCTCATCTGCAGCAGCCGCGGCACGCCGTCGCCGATGCAGGCGTCGATCACCGTGCGCGTGAGTTCGACGTGCGCCTTGCGGAATCCGCTGCCGTCGTTGCCGCGTTCGTTGAGGATGCCGACGAGGTTGACCACTGCGTCCGCGCCGGCGAATTCGCGCGCGAGCACGCTGCGGTCGTACACGTCGGCATTGGCGATCGCGACGCGCGGCAGCACGCCGAGCTCGCGATGCAGGTCGCGATTGCGCGTGAGCACGCGGAGCGCGTGGCCATCCCGCTGCAGTCGCGGCACGAGGTGGCGCCCGACGAAGCCGGTGCCGCCGAGCACGACGATCTTCTGCGGTCTCATCGCGGACTCCTGCAGGGAATCTCCCGTTTAACGCCTTTCGCCTGCGCTTGCAAATCCGCGGTGCCGTTCAACGGCGAAAGGCGTGGAACACGAAGGACGCGAAGGAAGGCGGAAGAGGGAAAGAGCCAAAGCTTGAAACACGGAGCACGCGGAGAAGAGCGAATGCCTTCTCCGTGTGCTCCGTGGGCTCCGTGTTTCAATCTCTCTCTTCGCTCTCTCGTGTCCTTCGTGTTTCAGGCTTTCGCTTCTCTTTGCCTCCGGATTGCGCGGAGGCTAGCGTGGTGCGGACGGTTGCGGTGTGGCGGGACCGGTGATCCCTGCATCGGGTGGGGGTGCGTCGCTCGCGGGCGCGTCCGCAGGGGGTTTTTGCATCGCCGCGCTCGCGCAGACGACCTCCTTGCGCGGCGTGGATGCGTCAGGTGCGCGATAGGATTGGCCGATCTTCGGCATGCGCGCCGACAGCGGCAGGGCCTTGCCGTTCATGCGCCAGTCGTAGATGACGCTGAAGGCGAGCACGCGCGCGACGTATTCGCGTGTTTCCTTGTACGGGATCGTCTCGATGAAGAAGTCGGGGTCGAGCGAGCCGCGCGCGTCGAGCCAGCGCCCCACCGGTGCCTGGCCCGCGTTGTAGGCCGCGCTCGCGAGCCACGGGCTGCCGTCGTAGGCGTCCGCCATGCGACCGAGGAAGCGCGTGCCGAGCTGCACGTTGAGGGTCGGGTCGAACAGGTCCTGGGCGCTGGAATACGGTAGTTTCTCCGCCTTGGCGAGCTTCTTCGCGACGCCCGGCAGCAATTGCATGAGGCCATACGCGTCGGCGTGCGAATGCGCATCGGTCATCCACGCGCTCTCCGCTCGCAGGATGCCGTATGACCACGACGGGTCGATCCCCACGCGCGCGGCCTCGCGCCTGACCAGCGCCTCGAGACCGAGCGGGAAGCGCTGCTCGTACAGCCGTTGCGTTTCCGGATCGGCCGAGAACGCGAACACCGCGCGGTCGTACCAGCCCTTGCGATAGGCGTAGTCGGCGGCGAGGCGGCGCTGGTTCGCATCGAGTTTGCCGAGCGCGAATCGCCATTCGCGCCGCGCGTCCGGCAGCATGCCGAGTTCGCGGAACTCGAACGCACGCTCGAGATCGGGCTGCTGCGCGAGCGCCGCTTCCGATTGCGCGTCACCGGCGAGTTTGAGCGGACAGATCGAATACGCCGTTCCGCTCCAGTCGGCGGCGAGGAAGCCATGGAAGTTCGCCTCGCGCGCGACGTCGGCGTAGAGCGCCTTCGCCTCGTCGTCGCGGCCGAGCTTGCCGAGCATGCGCGCGCGCAGGTAGCGCCAGCGCGCATCGGCCTTCTGCGTGTCCGACAGGCGATCGAGCGCTGCCAGCGTCTCGGCCCAATCGCCACCCGCGAGCGCGACGCGCACGCGCCATTCGCGTGTCGCGTCGTCGTCGGCGGCCGCGGGCAAGGCCGCGAGGCGCGCGGACGCATCGGGCGAATAGCTGGTCGCGCGGTACAGCGCGAGCGCGTTGAGGATGCGGTTCTTCTGCGCCTCGTTCCACTTGAAGCGCGCGCCGAGGTCGGCCCACGCGGTTTCCGCGGCGTCGCTGTTGCGGCGTGCATGGCGCGCGAGCGCGTACGACAGCGCATCGCGCGTGCGTGCGTCGTCGGCCCAGTCCTTCGCCTTGGCGAGGATCGCCGCGGGCTCGCGCAACGCGGCGACGATGCGATCGGCAGCGACGCGTTCGCTGCCGGTGAGCAGCGCGGCTGCATCGTCGGCGGCATCCGCGCTGCCGGCGTCGGCAGCGCGCTCGAGGTGCTCCCACACCTGTGCATCGGACACGACGTGCTGCACGCGCAGGGCCTGCAGCACCGCCTCGCAACTCGCAGGCAGCGCGCGGTCGCCCTGCCAGAACGGCTGCACGTCCGTGGCGTAGTCGGGCTTTTCCCCATCGGCGAGGCGGGCGAGCAATGCATTGCACTGCAGGTCGCGGTCCTCGCTCGGCGCGTACGTTGCGCGATACGTCTTCCAGTCGCCGCGGCGCGCGAGTTCGCGCAACCAGGCCTCGCGCAGGTCCTGCGCGGGCAGGGTGCCGCGCCAGCGCTCGAGGAAGCGCTCGACCTCGGCGCGTTCGAGCCTGGCGATGCGCGGCCGCAACGCGGCGAGTTCGATGTAGGGATAGAGCGGGTAGCGGTCGGCGTCGAGCCCGGCGGCGAGTTTGCGCCAGGCGCCTTCGGGTGGCTTCTTAGCGGCTGCGAGTGCGGCGCGGAACTGGGCGCGCTGGCTGGCGCGGTCGGCCGCGGCCGCGGGAACGGCGGCGCAGCCCGCCGCGAGCACGAGCAAGGCGGCGCATGCGCGCCACGATCGCCGGACAACAGGGGTCGAACGCATTGGAACGTCTCGATTCGGCGTGCCCCAGTGTAGCGTGCTGCGCTGCCGCATCGCACGGCGGCGTGACATCGAAATCGCCATCCGCGCAACACGTCATAGCAAACCCGAAACATTTGTTTTACATTTTCTTGACGCTTGCGCCCGGGGGAGGGAAGACCACCGCGCGTGTGCCTCCATCGAACCATCCCGTGACCACCCTTGGAGATTTTCATGCGTTCACGTCTGGCCAGAGTTGCGATCCACGCCCTCTCGGGCGCCATCCTTTCCGCGCTCTATGTCGCGCCCGCGCTGGCGCAGGACAGGACCGGCGAGGACATCCAGAAGCTGCAAGCGATCGAAGTCACCGGCTCGCGCATCAAGAAGGCCGAGATCGAAGGCCAGACGCCGGTGCTCACGATCACCTCGAAGGACATCGAGGCGACTGGACTCGGTTCGATCGGTGACGTGATCCAGCGCCTCTCGGTCAGCGGCTCGTCGCTCAACACCAAGTTCAACTCGGCCGGCAACTTCGGTTTCCCGCCGGACGGTGGCGGCGTCGGCTCGGGCTCGACCACGATCTCGCTGCGCAACCTCGGCGCGAAGCGCACGCTGATCCTCGTCGACGGCCTGCGCTGGGTGAACGAATCGTCGGCGTCGGGCGTATCCGCCGCGGTCGACCTCAACACGATCCCGGCCAGCGTGGTCGATCGCATCGAGATCCTCAAGGACGGCGCATCGTCGCTGTACGGCTCGGACGCGATCGCGGGCGTGATCAACATCATCACGAAGAAGAAGCAGGACGGTCTCGGCTTCCACGTCTACGGCGGCGACTACTCGACCGGCGACGGCAAGACCTGGTCGGGCAACATCTCGCTCGGTGGCAGCACCGACAAGTTCGACTTCTTCATGGACATCAGCCGATTCAAGCAGAACGGCATCAGTTCGAATGACTGGGCGCAGTCGCGCTTCCCGGTGCCGGGCGTGGGCCTCGCCGGCGGCAGTTCGGCGACGCCGTTCACGCGCTACCTGTTCGACACGCCGAACGGGGAGGACTTTGGTGGCCTTTGCGACGGCGGCTTCTGCAACATCACTGCGAACGGCGCGACGCCGCCGGGCGGGGTGCAGTCGTTCCCGGACGGCTTCCACGGATTCACCGGCGCCGATCGCTTCAACTTCGCGCCGTACAACCTGCTGCTCACCCCGCAGGAGCGCACCGGCATTTTCGCGCAGGGCACGTACCACATCACCGACCACGTCAACTTCACGCTGAAGGGCCTGTACAACACGCGTGATTCGACCAACCAGGCCGCGCCCGAGCCGATCTTCCTCGGCAAGCAGTTCTGCGCCGCGCGCGACCTCTGCTACAACGTCGGCGTCGATGCCACCAACCCGTACAACCCGTTCGGCTTCACGCTCGACGGAGCGAGCCCCAACTTCGGTCTCGGCCGCCGCGCGGTCGAGGGCGGTCCGCGCGTGTTCAAGCAGAAGGTCGACACGAAGTACTACACCGCCGGATTCAACGGCGACTTCAGCTTTTCCGACCACCAGTTCTTCTGGGACGTGAACTACGTCAACAGCTCGAACGATGCGCGCCAGACCGTCGACGGCACCTACAACATCCGCCACATCATGAATGCGCTCGGTCCGGTCGACCAGTGCACCGCGCCGTGCGTGCCGCTCAACCTGTTCGGCGGTCCGGGCACGATCACGCCGGAGATGCTCAACTACATCCTGTTCCAGGAAAACGACCACAGCACGCAGGACCTCGAGGTCTGGACGGCCAACATCTCGGGCAACCTCTTCCAGCTACCCGCGGGTTCGCTCGACGTCGCCGCCGGCTACGAACACCGCAAGCTCGACGGTTCCTACACGCCCGACGCGGTCGTCGTCGCGGGTGATTCGAACGGCGTGCCGTCCGGTCCGACCAAGGGTGGCTATTCGATCGACGAGTTCTACCTCGAGCTCAACGCGCCGCTGCTCGCCGACATGGCGTTCGCCAAGCATCTGGACCTGTCGGTCGCGTCGCGCTGGTCCGACTATTCGAACTTCGGCAACACGACCAACAACAAGTTCGGCCTGCGCTGGCAGCTCGTCGATGACCTGACCCTGCGCGGCACGTGGGCCGAAGGCTTCCGCGCGCCGTCGATCGGCGAACTGTTCGGCACGTTCTCGCGCTTCGACGCGCAGCTCATCGACCCCTGCGGCGGCAACGTGACGCCGAACTGCGAAGCGCTCGGCGTGCCGCCGGGCTTCACGCAGAACAACCCGCAGATCTCGATCATCACGGGCGGCAATCCGGAGCTGAAACCGGAAACGTCGACCAGCCTCACGCTCGGCGCGGTCTACAGCCCGTCCTGGGCGGAGAACACGGGCTGGTCGCAGCGCGTCGATTTCGAACTGACGTACTACAAGCTGCACGTCGATGACGCGATCCTCGCGCCGGACGCCAAGACCCAGCTCGATCGCTGCGTGGCGACGCTCGACCCGCTGTTCTGCACCGGCATCACGCGCGCCGCGAATGGTTCGATCGACGGCTTCAACAACACGCTGCGCAACCTCGGCCGCATCGACACGCGCGGCTACGACCTGGGCGTGAACTGGGTCGGTCCGGAATGGTCGTGGGGCCATGTCGGCGCCAACTGGCAGCTGACCTACACGAAGGACTACAGCGCGGTCGCTTCCGATACCGGCGCGGCCGAGCCACGCGGCGTCGGCGTCGAAGTCGCCGACAGCGGCATTCCGAAGTACCGCTCGACGCTGAGCCTCAACTGGGGCCTCGCCGATTGGAGCGCGAGCTGGACGATGCGCTACATCTCGCACCTGACCGAATCGTGCGGCGGTTCCGACAACGGCTATCGCGACTTCCCGACCTGCCGCAGCCCGGACGCGGGCCCGATCGTCGACAGCAGCGGCCCGTCCGGGCTCAACCGCCTCGGTGCAGTCACGTACCACGACCTGCGCGTGAGCTGGAAGCTGCCGACCCGCTTCGAGATGAGCATCTCGGGCGGCATCAACAACATCTTCGACAAGGATGCGCCGGTCTGCATCTCCTGCTCGCTGAACGGCTACGACGCGTCGAACTACGACCTGCCGGGCCGCTTCACCTACGTCGAGGCGAGCGTGAAGTTCTGATCAGGTCCGCTTGATGGGGAAGGAGAAGGGCCGCCTCGTGCGGCCCTTCTTCTTTCCGAGCGCCAGGCGTAGTCGGCGACGACCGGCGCGCGGCCGCGCAGGGTTCCGGATGCGGGACGCGTCAGGATGCGTCGACGGAAGGCTCCGTCGTCGCGAACGCGGGCATGACGATGCTCGCGGCGATCGGCAGGTGGTCCGATACCGGATGCGGCAGTGCCCAGCGTTTCTCCACTTCGATGCCGCGCGAGACGAGGATGTGGTCGATCGCGCGCGTCGGCCGCCAGCTCGGGAACGTCGCGGGCGCGTGTTCGGGCCGCACGAGCGACGTGCGCGCGTAGAGCAGGTCGAGTTCCTTGCCTTGCGCGGGCGTATTGAGGTCGCCCATGAGCACCGCATGCGGGTGCTGGCCGATGATCTCGGCGAGGAACGCGAGCTGGCGCGCACGCGCGGCCGGGCCGAGCGCTAGATGCGCGATGACGACGACGAGCGAAGCGTCGCCGCGACCGAAGCGTACCCACAGCGCGCCGCGGCCGGGGATGCGGCCGGGCAGCGGGTAGTCGAGCACTTCGTCCGGATGCAGGCGCGCGAGCAGGCCGTTGCTCGACGTCGCGAGCCGCGACACGCGCCGGTTCGGCTGGTGCGTCCAGTACGGGAAACGCGCGGCTTCGGCGAGGTACTGCGTCTGGTTGAGGAACCCCGACCGGAGGCTTCCGGCATCGGCTTCCTGCAGGCCGACGAGGTCGAACTCGCCGATCACGCGCGCGAGGCCATCGAGATTGGCGCGCTTGCCGTGCGGCAGCACGTGCTTCCAGCTGTGCGTGACGTAGTCGCGATAGCGTTTGACGCTGCCGCCGGCGAGGATGTTGCAGCTGAGGAGGTTCAGCCGTCGCGCGTCGGATTCGGTGCGGGCGGCGAGGTGGGTCATGACGCGAGGCTAACCAGCATGCGCGGCAGGGGCAAGCGCCGCCTGCGACGCGTGGCCGGCGCCACCCGTGGGCGCGCCGGCCGCGTTGCGCCGATGCACGGCGCTATTTCTTCTTCGCGGCGGCCTTGGCCGGCTTCGCATGCTCGTCGTGTTCCTTCTTCACGAGGAAATTGACCAGCTCGATCATCTGCGGATAGCCACCGGCCGACTGGCCGCTCAGGCGGTACTTGCCGGCGACAAGGATGCTCGGCGTGCCGTCGACGCCGGCGCCGCGCACGACTTCCGTCGCGTGCTGCAGCTTGCTCTCGACCTCGAACGACGCGGCCGAGGAGAGGAACTTCGCCTTGTCGACGCCGTGGCCGGCGTAGAAGCCGGCGAGGTCGTCGATCGTGCGCAGCGGCAGGTGGTCGCGATGCAGCGCGTCGAACAGCGCCTGATGGGTCTGCTCGAGCACGCCGAGCGACTGCGCCGCGTAGAACGCGCGCGCGTACGGCTCCCACTGCGCATTGAAGATCGCGGGCATGTAGCCGAACGCGGCGTAGTCGGGCAGCGACTGCTTGATCTGCTCGGCGTACGGCTGGAAGTGCGCGCAGTGCGGGCACGCGTACGAGAACACTTCGAGCACCTCGACCTTGTCACCGCTCGAGGTCGGCTGCGGCGGGTCGATCAGGAAGTAGTTCTTGCCCGCTTCCCACGTCGCCGGTGCGGCGGCAGCCGGTTCGTCCGCGGTCGCGGTCGACGCCAGCAGCAGGCCGGCGAGCAGGAAGCCCAGATGTTTCAGCATGGCGATGTCCTTCGGGTGCGACGGTCGATGGGCCGCGGCGATCAGTGCTTCTTCGCCGCGGATTCCTGTTTCACGAGGTACAGCGCGATCTCGACCATCTGGTCGAAGCCGATGCCCTTGTCCGGGTTCGCGATGACGCGGTACTTGCCGTTGACGATCAGGGTCGGCGTCTGGTCGACGCCGTACTTGCCTTCCATCTCGCGGATCTTCGCGATGCGACCGTCGATCACGAACGATTGCATGGTCGAGACGAAGCTTTCCTTGTCGGCGCCGAACCCGGCGTAGAAGCCGGCGATGTCGTCGAGCGAATTGAGCGGCCGGTGGTCGCGGTAGATCGCGTCGAACAGCGCCTGGTGCGTCCTGTCGAGCAGGCCGAGGTCCCTGGCGACGTAGAAACCGCGCGCGAACGCGACCCAGCGCGGCTGGAAGTCGGCCGGCATCAGCACGAACTCGGCATTCTTCGGCAGCTTCGCCTTGAGCGCTTCCGCGTACGGCTGGAAATGCGCGCAGTGCGGGCACGCATAGGAGAACACCTCGAGCACCTCGATCTTCGAACCGGTGCTGGTCGGCTGCGGCGGATCGATCGGCTGCCACGCCGTGCCGGCTTCCCACTTCGGCGCGGCGTCGGCGTCGGCGGCATGGGAGAACGCCGTCGTGCAGGACAGGCCGGCGACCAGGATCAGGCTGCGCATCAACATCGGGCTCTTCCTCTCGGGTGGAGGGAGGCGTGCCTACTTGGCGGCGCCGTCCTTCTCGATCAGGAACTTGATCAGCGGCAACACCTTGTCGACGCCGCCGGCGCTCGCGACCGTCAGGCGATACTTGCCGTCGACGACGAGGGTCGGCGTGGAATCGACGCCGTAGGCCTTGAGCATCGCATCGGCGCGCTTGACCTTCGTGTTGATCGCGAACGAGTTGGCGGTCGCGGTGAATTCGTCGGGCTTCACGCCGAACTTGGCGTACGCCTTGGCGACGTCCTCGATGCTCGGCATCGGGTTCTTCGGCTTGTGCGTGCTCGCGTCGCTGATGCGCAGCGGGCCGTCGTCCTTCCAGACGAAGTCGAAGGTCGCGTCGTGCGTCTGTTCGAGGATGCCGAGTGCCTGCGCCGTGTAGAACGCGCGCTGGAACACCGGCCAGTCCTCGTCGGGGCGGAAACCGGCGGGCAGGTAGAGGAGTTCGGTGCCGGCCGGCAGTTCCGCCTTGAGCTTGCGCATCGTCGGCTGGAACATGTTGCAGGCGGGGCAGGCGTAGGAGAACACCTCGACCACTTCCGGCTTGTCGCTCGCGGTCGCCTGCGGCGGCTCGACCAGGAAGTAGTGCTTGCCCGCCTCGAAGGCGTCGTCCGCGTGCGCGGCGGTGGCGAAGGCGGCGCCGAGCAGCAGCACGGACGCGGTCTGGAACAGGCCCTTCAACATCGAGGATCTCCTGGAAAATGGTACGGGGTCGGCGCACGCGCCGCGGTCGGCGGCGCGAGTCTCGATGCGGGCCGCTGAACGCGACTGCAATCCGTCGCGCGCCGCTTGGATCACTTCGCGGCGGCCTGGGTTCCCGTGGCCGTGTGCAGGCCTTCGACGTAGGAGGCGACCGCCGCGATGTCGGCGTCGCCGAGCTTCTGTGCGATCGCCGGCATCACCTTGGCGTTTGCATCCTCGCCCCAGCTCGTGCCGGCCTTCCAGTCCTTGAGCTTGGTCGCGACGTAGTCGGTCCACTGGCCGCCGAGCTGCGGGTAGCCCGCGCCGGCCATGCCGCGGCCGTCGGGACCGTGGCAGGCCATGCAGGCGGGAACGCCGAGCTTGGCGTCGCCGGCGCGATAGAGCGCCTGGCCACGCTCGACCAGCGCGTCGTCGGCGACGCCGGGCAGCGCGGCCTTGCCGGCGAAGTAGGCGCCGACGTCGTGCATGTCCTGCTCGCTCAGCGGCGCGGCGAAGCCGAGCATGATCGGGTTCTGGCGCTTCTGGCCCTTGAAGAGAGCGAGCTGGCGCGCGATGTACGCTTCGTTCTGGCCGGCGAGCTTGGGATACTGCTTGTCGGTCGGATTGCCGTCGATGCCATGGCAGGCGCCGCACACGGCCGCCTTCGCCTCACCGGCCTTGGCGTCGCCGAGGATCGGCCCGGCGTGCGCCGGGGCGGCTTCGGGCGCGGCGGCAGCCGCTTCGCTCGGCGCGGTCTGCGCCTGTGCCGCGCCGGCGGCCAGCGCCGTCACGGCGAGCAGGGACTGAACAAAGACGCGCCGAAAGCTCATACACTCACTCCGCAAACCCGTGGGATGACCGCGAACCCGCCTTGCACGTGCCGGATCGGCGACGCGGGCGAAAACCGCGGAATTATCCCCGCGACCCCGAAGGCGGTCAAACCATCGCGGTGCCGGCATGCCGGCACCGACGCCGCGCAGCGACCCGCCCCGCATCCCGAAGGCCGACGTGACCGCCAAGACTCATCCGTTCCGCCAGGCGCAGTTCCTCGTCAGCGCGAACCGCCTCGCCCAGTTGCCCGCCGACAGCGGCGCCGAAGTCGCGTTCGCGGGCCGCTCCAACGCGGGCAAGTCGAGCGCGCTCAATGCGATCTGCGACCAGCAGGGCCTGGCGCGCACGTCGAAGACGCCGGGCCGCACCCAGCTGCTGAACGTGTTCCCGGTCGGCGACCCCGCGCGTCGCCTCGTCGACCTGCCCGGCTACGGTTACGCGAAGGTGCCCGAAGCGATGCGCCTGCACTGGCGTGGCGTGATCGACGAATACCTGCGCACGCGCGCCTCGCTGAAGGGGCTCGTGCTCGTCATGGACTCGCGCCATCCGCTCAAGGAGTTCGATCGCCACATGCTAGAGTTCGGCGCAGCGAGCGGTCGCGCCTGCCATTGCCTGCTGACCAAGGCCGACAAGCTGTCGCGCAGCGAAGGCCTGCGCACGCTCGCCGCCGTGCGCAAGGAACTCGCCGCGTTCGCGCCGGACGCGACCGCGCAGCTGTTCTCGTCGCTGGCGCGCACCGGCCTCGACGAAGCGCGTGCGCGGGTCGCGCACTGGCTCGGCATCGGCGCAGCGCCCGCCGACGGCGGGTCGGGCGCACGTACGGCCTGATCGAGCGACTTTCAGCCCGCCGACGGCTCGAAACCGTCGATGAAGATCGCGTCTTCGATGCAGGCGGAAAACTGTCGCCCGAGGTCGAGCACGCTGCCCGCCGCGAGCGAGGTCGCAGCCTGTTCGATCACCTCGCCGCTGGTCGAGACGACGCGCAGCGGCAAGGGTGGTTCATAGGGGCCGCCGCCGGTCAGCACGAAGGTGTTGTCCTCTGCCCGGGGCAGATCCTCCCAGCCGCTGCCGGTCATCGCCGCAATGCCGGCGATGGCCTGCCGATGCTGGTCCGGCGTGAACGGGAGGTAGTACGGGTTCGCGCTTTCGCGGATGCGCACGAGCACGTTTCCGTCGACCGGGCAATCGACCCGCCTCCACGTGACCGCGGCACTGCCGGAAGCAACGGGGGCAATCTGCGCGAATGCGTCCGGGTGCATGTCCAGACCGCCGGCGCTGCAGCCGATGCATCGGTCGACGACGCGCACGGTCACGGTGCCGAGCGGGCCGGTCACTTCGAGGCATTCGCCACAATGCGCCGAACCGTCCCATTGCGCGCCGGCGAGCGCCGTGACCATAGTGTCCAACGGGTCGACCGGCACCGAGCACGCGAGCAGCGTGCCCGGCGTGTACAGGGTGGCGTTGCCGCTGGACTGGAACACCGGCGGGCAGGCGCCGAACGCCGCTCCCGCCATCGCCAGCAAGCCGCCGGCGAGCACTGTCCGGATCATGGCGTGAGTCCCCCTTGCGCGTCGCCGCGGCATCATAACAGTCCGCCGCGGAGCCGCTGGACGCGGCAACCCGGGCCCCTTTTAACCGGCCCGCGCGGGCCTCATAGTGCGGGCTCCCCCAGCGAGAGCCCGCCGTGTCCGGACCGTCCTTCGTCAAAGACTCCCCCATCGCGGGCCGCAACGAACTGGTCGAATACGTCGCTGCCGGCGAGAAGCCGAAGGCCGCCTGGCGCATCGGCACCGAGCACGAGAAGTTCGGCTTCCGCCTCGACGACCTGCGCCCGCCGACCTGGGAAGGCGAGCGCGGCATCGGCGTGCTGCTCGAAGGGCTGACGCGCTTCGGCTGGCAGCGCGTCGAGGAGGACGGCAAACTCATCGCGCTCGTCCGCGACGACGCGTCGATCACGCTCGAGCCCGCCGGCCAGCTCGAGCTTTCGGGCGCGCCGCTGGAGACGATCCACGACACCTGCTGCGAAGTCGCCTGCCACCTGCAGGAAGTGAAGACCGTCGCCGACGAGCTGCGCCTCGGCTTCCTCGGCATGGGCTTCCAGCCGAAGTGGCGCCGCGACGAGATGCCGTGGATGCCCAAGGGCCGCTACAGGATCATGCGCGAGTACATGCCCAAGGTCGGCTCGCTCGGCCTCGACATGATGACGCGCACCTGCACCGTGCAGGTCAACCTCGATTATTCGAGCGAAGCGGACATGGTGAAGAAGTTCCGCGTCGCGCTCGCGCTGCAGCCGGTCGCCACCGCGCTGTTCGCCGACTCGCCGTTCACCGACGGCAAGCCGAACGGGTACCAGAGCTACCGCTCGCACATCTGGACCGACACCGATCCCGACCGCACCGGCATGCTCGACTTCGTGTTCGAGGACGGTTTCGGCTACGAGCGCTACGTCGACTACCTGCTCGACGTGCCGATGTACTTCAGCTACCGCGGCGGGAATTACATCGACCTCGCGGGCAAGAGCTTCCGCAAGTTCCTCGCCGGCGAGCTGGCGGAACTGCCGGGCGCGAAGGCGACCCTGCGCGACTGGGCCGACCACACGACGACCGCGTTCCCCGAGGTGCGGCTCAAGAAGTACCTCGAGATGCGCGGCGCCGACGGCGGGCCGTGGAACCGCCTGTGCGCGCTGCCCGCGTTCTGGGTCGGCCTGCTCTACGACGGCGCCGCGCTCGACGCGGCGTGGGACCTGGTCAAGGACTTCACGCGCGAGGAACGCCATGCGCTGCGCGACGGCGTGCCGCGCCACGCGCTGAAGCTGCCGTTCCGCCACGCGCGCGTGCGCGAACTCGCCATCGAGGCGCTGAAGATCTCGGCGCACGGACTCGCGCGGCGCGCGCGCCGGAATCGCCACGGCGCGGACGAGGCGATGTTCCTCGACATCCTCATGCAGATCGCCGACGCCGACCAGACGCCGGCCGAGCGCAAGCTCGAGCTGTTCCGCGGCGAGTGGAACGGGGACATCGACCGCGTGTTCCGCGAATTCGCCTACTGAGCGCGGCGCGAAGCGCGCTTCTTCCAGCGCGCTGCCGGACGGCCCGCGCCGCGGGCCGTGGCGTGCCCCTCAGGCCGCGCTGACGTCGCGCAGGGTCCAGTGCTTGCCGATCAGCAGGGTCATGCGGTGCTTGATCACCGCGTGCGGCAGCGAACTGCGCACGTCGACGCTGACGTGCACGTCCGACTGGTGCGCTTCGACGGTCGCCGCCGGATCATTCGCGCCGAGCGCGGGATCGATCGCGTCGGGATCGGGCTGCATCGACTTCCAGCGCTGCCACAGCGAGGGCTCGCGCAATGCCTGTTGCAGCAGCGCGGCGAAACTTTCCGCCGAGCCGCCCTGAAACGACAGTTCGTGCGATTCGCCACGCGCCTTGGGCAGGTCGTCGATGGTGAAGATGTAACGCTGTACCGTGTTCATGGGCATCCCTTGCAGTGTGCTCGGTTCGAGTCTAGCAGCGCGCGACATGAATGCAGCCGTGACGGCCGGCAGGCGGGCGCGACGCCGCGCGGACTCAAGGCGCGGCTGCGTCGATCGCGACGAAGCCGGTGCCGCCGTACGCGAGTTGACCGAGCAGCGGCGCGTCGATGCGCGCGCGCAGCGTGGCGATGTTGTCGTCGACGGCGGCCATCGCCGGATCGATGTGATTGGCGATCCAGCCGGCGAGGCGGCAACCGTCGCCGGCGATCGCGCGCGCGCTGAGCAGCGCATGGTTGAGGCAGCCGAGGCGCAGGCCGACCACGAGCACGACGTCGAGGTCGAGGTCGCGCACGAGATCGGCCTGCATCAGGCCGTCCGACAGCGGTGCCATCCAGCCGCCGACGCCTTCGACGACGACGCGTCCGGCCCGGGCGCGCAGTTGCTCGAATGCAGTGCGGATCGGCGCGAGTTCGATCCTGCGAGCCACCGCGTGGGCGGCGAGGTGCGGCGCGATCGGCGGTTCGAACGCATACGGGTTGCACGTCGCATAAGCCGGCGCGGGATCGCTCGCCGCGATCAGCGCGAGCGCGTCCTCGTTGCGCAGGCCCTCGGCGGTCCGCATGCACCCGCTCGCGACCGGCTTCATGCCGCTCGCGCGCTGCCCGCGCGCGCGCAGCGCGCCGAGCAGCGCGACCGCGACATGGGTCTTGCCGGCGCCGGTGTCGGTGCCGGTCACGAACAGGTCGCGCCCCATGTCCACGGCCACGGTGCTTCCGGGGGTGAAGTCGATCGGCGTGGTCATGCGCTCGCAGGGGTCGCTCGGTGCAGGCCTGAAGTATGCGGCACGCCGGCGACGCGGCGCGATACAATACGACTTCCGTCCAACGGGAACGCGCATGTTCGCCGCCGCACCGATCGAGGCCGCCGACAAGGCGGGGTTGTACGCCGAGCTGGCCATGCAGGCGCGCGGCCTGCTGCACGGCGAACGCGACCGCATCGCCAACGCGGCGAACTTCGCCGCGCTCGCCTGGCACGCCTTGCCGCGCATCAACTGGTGCGGCTTCTATTTCTTCGACGGCCGCGAACTCGTCGTCGGTCCTTTCCAGGGCAAGCCGGCCTGCGTGCGCATCGCGCTCGGCAAGGGCGTCTGCGGCACGGCGGCGGCCACGCGCGAGACGCAGGTCGTGCGTGACGTGGATGCGTTCCCGGGGCACATCGCCTGCGACGGCGCATCGCGTTCGGAAATCGTCGTGCCGCTGGTCGACGCCGAAGGCGCGCTGCTCGGCGTGTGGGACGTCGACAGTCCCGACCTCGCGCGGTTCGACGACGAGGACCGCGCCGGCATGGAAGCGCTCTGCCGCGTGTTTCTCGACGCGCTGCGCTGATCGTCGTTTTTTCGAATGCCTGGGAGCCCCGCATGAGCGCACGCGACGTGAAGATCCGCAATGTCGGCCCGAAGTCGGCCGCATGGCTGCGCCAGGTCGGCGTGCGCACGACCGAGGACCTTGCGCGCATCGGCCCGGTCGAGACCTTCCTCAAGGTCAAGCGTGCCGGCTTCCGGCCGAGCCTCAACCTGCTCTATTCGATGGCGGGTGCGCTCGCCGACTGCCACTGGGCCGACCTGCCCGAGGAGCAGAAGCAGGAACTCCTGCTCGCGCTCGACGCGGCGGAATCGGCCAATCCGATCAAGACGCGTTGGGAAAAGCAGAAGGCCGCGAGCGAACCCGGCGCCGCGCCACGCGCATCCGACGATGCGGGCGACGTCGCCCCGGCAAGCCTGTTCGACGAACCGGACGACGAGGATCGCTCGTCCGCCGGCGCCGACGCCGACCGCGAACTCAGCCGCTTCGACTAGGATCGAGCGCGCAACGACCTCGTAGGGCGGGTCGAGTGCGGAGCGCGAGTCCCGCCGGCGTACGCGTCACCCTACCGCACCGCCGCGTAGTCCCGCGCATGCACGTCCCAATCCGGCGTCGCGCGGATCGTCGGCAGCACGTCCTCGACCCGCGCGACGCTGGTCCACAGCGCGCGGTGCTGCGGATTCATGAAGCGCTGCTCGATCGTCTGCTCGAGGAAGCGCTCGAGCGGCGCATAGAAGCCGTCGACGTCGAACAGCACGATCGGCTTGAGGTAAAGCGCGAGTCGCTTGAGCGTCATCGCCTCGAACAGCTCTTCGAGCGTGCCGCACCCGCCCGGCAGCGCGACCACCGCGTCGGAACCGGTCAGCAGGCGGTGCTTGCGCTCGCGCATGTCCTCGACGACCTCGAGGTTGGCGAGGCCCGGATGCTGCCACTCCACCTCGGTCATGAAGCGCGGGATGATGCCGACCACGTCACCACCTGCGGCGAGCGCGGCGTTGGCGAGCGAACCCATGAGGCCGACCGCGCCGCCGCCGTAGACGAGCGTGCAGCCCGCCTCGGCGATCGCCCGGCCGAGTGCGGCGGCGGCGGCGTGGTAGCGGCGGTCGACGTGTTCGCTGGACGCGCAGTAGACGCAGATGCGCATGGAGGCTCCCGATCGTGGGGCCGCAGTGTAGTGCGCGCGTGCGCGCCGAGTCGACGCCGCGGCGTCAGTCGAAGGCGCCGGCGAAGATCACGTCGTTGCATTCGACCACCTGGCGCGCGTCGACGACGACGTGGAACTCCGCGCCGATCGGCATCGACGCGAGGTCCTGGTTGTAGATCGCCCAGCGGCTGCCGGTGTACCAGACGCCGACGTGGTGGCCGTTGAGCACGCCGCCCCCGGCGCCCTGCGTGACGTGCACCTGCGCGCATGCATGGCCGTTGAGCAGCGGATGGTCGAGCAGGGTGTAGTTGTTGCTGATGTTGCCGGGCATCGCGATGTGCCGGAAGGCGTTCGCGCTCGGCGGCTGCCAGTAGACGTGATAGCCGCCGCCGGCATTCATGTCGATCGAGTCGAAGTGGGCGATGAACCAGCTGCCCGGCCCGCCGAACGAGAAGTAGAACACGCCGAAGGGATGCACGTCGTCGTAGATGCTGTTGCCCGGATCGAGCGAATCGCGCGTGACGAGCAGGACCCGGTCGGGTTGGTCGTTCAGCCCGCTTGCGGACAATTGCGTGCCGGCGCCGCTCACGTTCGCCGCGGTGGCCACATGGGCGAAACTGCCCTCGCCCGTAGCCGGCGCGAAGATGTTGAAGCGCGCGTCGTCGGCGAACGGCACGAGGTCCTCGGCGCGCAGCAACCAGCGCGAAGAGACGTCGTCGTAGAGCGCGCCCACCGGGTGGTTCCAGTAGAGGCCCAGGGTGCCGGGGGGATTCCAGTTCGAGGTCACGTGCGGCCGCCGCTGCGGTTGCGCGTCGACGGCCGGGTGGGCGAGCAGGCTGTAGATGCCCGGCGACGCGTCGTGCGTGCGGTGCAGGAACGTCGCGTCGCCGTATTCGAGTGCGCCGATGTCGGCGAGACCCTTGAAGCGGCGCAGCCCGGCGCCGTCGATGCGCGCGAGCCCCGCCGCCACGAGCAGGTTGGCCAGCGACGTGCTGTCGGCCGCATCGATCGCGGGCGAGCCGGCGTTGAGCCAGGGGTTGCCCGGTGCGCCGCGCAGCAGCGGATCTGCGTTGATCGTGCCTGCCCCCGGCGTGAATCCCGAGATGGCGCCGTCGTACAGCAGGTTGTGGTCATTGCTGATGCTGCCGCTGCCGCCGTTGGAGTAGGCGAGGTTGAGGATGTTGCCGGCGAGCAGGTTGTTGGCGATGCGCCCGCTGATCGTCGCTCCGCTGCCGACCTCGACGCTCACGCCCCTGGAGGCGCCGGTCACGGTGTTGTTGAACGCCTGCAGCGCGAGGCTGCCGAAGTAGGATTCGGCGCGGATGCCGAACGCGTCGGTCGGCGCGCGCAGCGGCGTGACGACGTTGTTCACCACATAGGCGGTCAGCGAGCCGCCACCGCTGGCGCCCACGGCGCCATGGCGCACGTCGATGCTGCCGTAGGCGCGACCGCCGCGGACCCAGTTGCCGTCGATGCGCACGACATGGGTTTGGTCCCCGCTCACCACGAGGATGCCGCTCGACCATTGGCCCCCGGCATCGATGCGGTTCTCGTGGATGCGCCCGGTGCTGCTGCCGCTCTGCGAGTCGAGCACCTGCAGCGCGGCGCGGATCGCGCCGTCGTAGGTGTCCCAGGCATAGCTGAGCTGGTTCTCGCCGATGTCGTAGTCGAGCGGTGTCGCCGCCGGGCTGTAGAGCGAGATCTGAGCGCTCCCGCTCGTCGGCGTGGCGAGCACCCGCACGCGCCGGATGCGCACGTGCACGTCGCCGTCGTAATGCGCGACGTTGACGCTTCCGCGCTGCAGGGTGAAGCCTTCGACCGCGTATGTGCCGTCGACGCCGGCGTTGACGGCGATCGAGCGATCCGGCGCGAGCCGCGGTAGATACCCGCTCGCGACACGCAGGCGCAGCGGTACGCTGAAGCCGAGGTTTTCGTCGATCGTCGCGTCGGTCGCGACCTCGACGATGTCGCCGCTCGCGGCTCCGTCGAGGCATGCCTGCAGCGTGCCACCGTTGCACGGCGCGGTCGTCGGCCAGGTGCGGGTCGCGGCCGCGGCGAATGCAGGCAGCAGGAACAGCACGACCGCTGCGGAGCGATGAGCGTGTGACATGCAGGTCCCTCCTCGTTTCCAGCCGGCGGGACGATACGCCGCCGGGCCGAGGCCGGATGCGAAGTGTGACGCAGCCGTGAGGCGAACCGCGTCACGAAACGTGCGGTTACTCCACCGTGACCGACTTGGCGAGGTTGCGCGGCTGGTCGACGTCGGTGCCGCGCAGCACCGCGACGTGGTAGGCGAGCAGTTGCAGCGGCACGGTGAACACTGCCGGTGCGATGAGGTTGCCACCCGAAGCGACCTTGAGCACCGCGCCGCGCGTGCCGTCCTGCTGCACCGGCGCGTCGGTGTCGGCGAATACGAACAGCTCGCCGCCACGCGCCCGAACCTCCTCGAGGTTGGATTTCAGCTTCTCGAGCAGTTGGTTGTTCGGCGCCACGGTGATCACCGGCATGTCCTCGTCGACGAGCGCGAGCGGGCCGTGCTTGAGCTCGCCAGCCGGGTACGCCTCGGCGTGGATGTAGGAGATTTCCTTGAGCTTGAGCGCGCCTTCGAGCGCGACCGGATAGTGCACGCCGCGGCCGAGGAAGAGGGCGTGGTGCTTGGGCACGAAGCGCTCGGCGAGCTTGGCGATTTCCGGTTCGAGCGTGAGCACCTCGGCGACCACGCGCGGCAGTGTCGCGAGTTCGGCGACGAGCTTGGCGTACTTGTCCGCGGCCATGCCGTTGATGCGCGCGAGTTCGATCGCGAGCAGTGCGAGCGCGGCGAGCTGGGTCGTGAACGCCTTGGTCGAGGCGACGCCGATTTCCGGACCCGCGCGCGTCATCAGCACGAGGTCGGACTCGCGCACGAGGCTCGACTCGGGCACGTTGCAGATCGCGAGCGAGCCGAGGTAGCCGCGGTTGCGGCCGTCACGCAGCGCGGCGAGCGTGTCGGCGGTCTCGCCCGACTGCGACACCGCGAGGAACAGCGTGCCCTCGGGCACGACCGCGCGGCGGTAGCGGTACTCGCTCGCGACCTCGACGCTGCACGGCAGCCCTACGAGTCCTTCCAGCCAGTAACGCGCGACGAGGCCGGCGTGGTAGCTCGTGCCGCAGGCGACGATCTGCACGTGGCGCACGCGCTGCAGCAGCTGGTCGGCGTCGACGCCGAAGATGTTCGGCAGCACGCGGCCGTCGGCGATGCGGCCCTCGAGCGTGTCGGCGATCG
Source organism: Dokdonella fugitiva (assembly GCF_004342425.1). GTDB lineage: Bacteria > Pseudomonadota > Gammaproteobacteria > Xanthomonadales > Rhodanobacteraceae > Dokdonella_A > Dokdonella_A fugitiva. The sequence goes on from NZ_SLWQ01000003.1 coordinate 222,715, forward strand.
CGCGCGGCTGCTCGAAGATCTCCTTGAGCATGTAATGGCGGTACTCGCCGCGCTCGACCGCGTCGGCGGACAGTTCGCTCTTGCGCTCCGGGCGCTCCACCGGCGTGCCGTCGGCATCGTAGATCGCGCAGCCGTCGCGGCTGATCTCGGCGACGTCGCCTTCCTCGAGGAACTTGAAGCGGTTGGTCTGCTTGATGAGCGCCTGCACGTCCGAGCCGAGGAAGAACTCGCCGTCGCCGAGGCCGGCGACGAGCGGGCTGCCCCTGCGCGCGCCGACGATGCGCTCGGGCGTGTCGCGGTTCATCACGGCGATCGCATAGGCGCCGTGCAGGCGCCGCGTCGCGGCGATGACCGCCTCGAGCAGGCTCGCGCCGCCGGCGATCGCGTCCTCGACCAGGTGCGCGATCACTTCCGTGTCGGTCTCAGATTCGAAGCGATAGCCCTTCGCCCTGAGCTCCTCGCGCAACTGGGCGTGGTTCTCGATGATGCCGTTGTGCACGACCGCGACGCGTTCGCTCGACACGTGCGGGTGCGCGTTGCTCGTGCTCGGCGCGCCGTGGGTGGCCCAGCGCGTGTGCGCGATGCCGGTGGCGCCGGCGACCGGCGCGGCCCGGTACAGCGATTCGAGTTCGCGCACCTTGCCGACTGCGCGCACGCGCGCGAGGCGGCCGTCTTCGAGCACGGAAATGCCGGCCGAGTCGTAGCCGCGGTATTCGAGCGCCTTGAGTCCGGCGATCAGCACCGGCACCACGTCGCGGGCCGCGGTCGCGGCGACGATTCCACACATGCGGGCATCCTCGGGCTGGTTCGGGGCCGCGGTCTCGCCTTGCCGGCGTCGCCCCGCGCTGCCAAGATGATAAACCGACCCGCCGTGGCGGGGGCATGGCGGAAGCATGGCGCGGCGATGGCACGCCGTCGACCTCGCGCGCGCCGGCCCCGCAGTGCAATGCCGCCGGCGGGCGGTTTCCCGGATGGAGACGAGCGGATGTTGCGGGCGCTGCGGCGACAGTCGATACGCTGGCTCACCCTGCTGGTGTTGCTCGAACTCGCGTCGCTCACGCTCGGCGTGCAGCTCGCGGCACGCCTGCGCTATTTCGCCGACGCGCCGGCGCTGGCCGGGTTTTCGGAGAACCTGTGGCTGCGCGGACTGCTGTTCGCGGTCACGATCGTGCTCGGCATGTCGGCGCTCGGCCTCTACCAGCAGCACCTGCGCGAGAACTGGTTCGGCCTGTTCGCGCGCCAGCTGGTCGGCTTCGTGCTCGGCGTGCTCGGCCTCATCACGATCTACTACCTGTTCCCCGCGGTGGCGATCGGCCGCGGCGTGTTCGCCATCGCGATCGTGATCGGTTTCGCCGCGGTGCAGGGCTGGCGCGTGCTGATCGCGCGCCTGGTCGACGTCGAATCGCTGAAGCGGCGCGTGCTCGTGCTCGGCGCCGGCAACAACGCCGCGACGATCCCGCAGCGCATGCGCCGGCGCACCGACCGGCGCGGTTTCATCATCCTCGGCTTCGTGCGCATGGGCGAGGAGGCGGTGTGCGTACCGGAGGATCGCCTGCTCGTGGTCGAGGGCAGCCTGCGCGCGTTCGCCGAGTCCCTGCAGGTCAACGAGATCGTGGTCGGGCCGGACGACCGCCGCGGCGGCCTGCCGATGGACGAGTTGCTCGACTGCAAGCAGGCCGGCATCGCGGTCAGCAACCTCGCCTCGTTCTTCGAGCGCGAACTCGGCATCGTCAAGCTGTCGCTGGTCGACCCGTCGTGGCTGGTGTTCTCGCAGGGCTTCGACAATTCGCCGCTGCGCCATGCGATCAAGCGCGTGTTCGACGTGTCGATCGCGCTGCTCGTGCTCGCGTTCGCATGGCCGTTCATGCTGCTCGTCGCGCTGGCGATCCGCCTCGAATCGGGCCCCGGCCAGCCGATCCTGTACCGGCAGGACCGCGTCGGCGAGCACGGCCGCGTCTTCGCGCTGGCCAAGTTCCGCAGCATGCGCACCGACGCCGAACGCGACGGCGTCGCGCGCTGGGCAAAGCCCGGCGACGACCGCGTCACGCGCGTCGGGCGCTTCATCCGCCGCGCGCGCCTGGACGAGCTGCCGCAGCTGTGGAACATCCTGCGCGGCGACATGAGCGTGATCGGACCGCGGCCCGAGCGTCCGTCGATCGTCGACGATCTCGCCCGGCAGATCCGCTACTACAACCTGCGCCATTGCGTGAAGCCCGGCCTCGCCGGCTGGGCCCAATTGCGCTACCCGTACGGCGCCTCGGTCGAGGACGCGGTCGAGAAGCTCAAGTACGACCTGTTCTACGTCAAGAACCACGACCTGCTGTTCGACCTCACGATCCTCGTGCAGACGGTCGAGGTCGTGCTGTTCGGCCGCGGCGCGCGCTGAGCCGGCGCTTCAGCGCGTGGCCGGCTCCGGCGGCGGTGGGTGCGCGCTGGCGACCTTGAGCGGGCGCAGCTTCGAGCTGTACCAGTCGCTGACCTTGCCGTCGTCGAACGCGATCCACGAGGGTCCGTAATCCCAGCGCTGCGGGTTCTCCATCACCGGTCGCCCTTCGAGGGCGCGCACCGTCGCCGCCGCGGTGCCGATGCCGATGAGGCCGGTCGAGGCGCCCGCAGGCGTGCTTGGCGTCGCAGCCGCCGGGCGACCCGGTGCCGGCCCGCCGCCGACCTCGCCGCCGCGGTCGAACACGCCGCCGTTCCACGCCAGCCACACGAGGCCGCCGGCGAGCGCGAGCCCGAGCCAGCGCCGCGCGCGGCCGCCGCCGGAGCGGGCCGGCACGGCCGCGGCCGGTTGCACCATGCACGTGGCGCGCGGCATCGGTGCGCGCGGCGCCTGGTGCAGGCCTCCAGGCAGGCGCCCGTAGCGGCGATGGAACGCGCTCGCCGCGTTGTAACCGGCCGTGAGTTCCTGCAGGCGCGCCGCATCCGCCGGATCGGCGTCGGCACCGCGGCGATCGGGGTGGAGTTCGGCGACGCGGCGCCGGTAGGCGACCTTGAGCTCGTCGAAGGTGCAACCGGGCTTCAGCCCAAGCTGCTGGTAGAGCGAGAAAAAATCGGCCTTGTCGAGCACGCTTGCCCCCGAACGATCCGCCGGCACGGCTCGCGCCGCAGGCGCGGACGCCGTTCCCCCGAACGTGCGCGCAGGGGATTCTACCTGCTGGCGGCGCGCCGACCGGCACCACTGGCGCGGCGGGGTGTGCCTCGCGTAGATTGCCGTCTTGGCGATAAAATGTGAACTGCGTCACCCTTTCCGGGTCGAAACGCGCGTCGCTGGCCGCGTCGTCCCGGATGTCACCCGCGAGGACCAGGTTTCCATGACGATCGGGGCAGGCTCGGTAGCGATGGATGCGCCGCAGGCCGGCGAGGCCGGCGGCTGGGTCGACCGCGTCGACCGGCTCGACCCGCGCGAGTTCCGCCAGCGCTACCTGGAGCCGCGCCGGCCGGTCGTGCTGCGCCACGCGCTCGAACGGTGGAGCGCGCCCGCGCGGTTCACCCCGGAGTTCTTCCTCGAACGCTATGCCGATCACCCGGTGCGCATCCGCGGCCGCCACTACCGCCTCGGCGAAGTCATCGCGCTGCAACGGGCCTCGAGCGAAGCGCAGCCGGCGCCGTACCCGTGCACGTTCGCCGAATGCGCCGACCTCATGGCGGATGTCACGCCGCGCTTCGCCTGCAGTCTGCCGAACCGGCACACGAGCCCGTTCATGCCGAAGTCGGTGTTCGACCTCGTCAACCATCTCGAGATCTTCTTCGGCGGTCCGGGCGGCGAGTTCCCGTACCTGCACTACGACATGCTGCGCATGCACGCGTGGATCGCCCAGGTGCATGGCGACAAGGAATTCACGTTGTACGAGCGCGGCCAGGAGCACCTGCTGTACGTGCACCCGGAAATGCCGTGGATGTCGCGCGTGGACGATCTGCACGACGTCGAGCGCTGGCCGCTGCTGCACCAGGCGCGGCGGCATCGCGTCGTCGTGCACGCGGGCGAGGCGCTCTTCATCCCGTGCGGCACCTGGCACACCGCGCGCTGCCTGACGATGAATATCACGGTCGCGTTCGACCAGCTCGAATCGAGCAACTGGCGCGAGTTCGTCCGCGACGTCGTGGTCGAGGAACGGCGCAAGGGCCATGCCGCGCGGGCGCGCTGGCTGGGCTTGTATCTCGGCCTGCTCGGGCCGATGCTGACGCTCGCCGAACGCTGCGGCGCGAATCGCCGCGCGGACTGGGGCGTCGCGCGCCTGCATTGACCGGACCGCCGGCGTCGCGCCGGCCGCAGCTTTTGGGAGGGGGCGAGCATGAACACGACGCAAGCCGGCGTAGCCGGCGCCGTCACCGCCGTTGCCGGCGGCAGCAGCTGGGTCGACCGACGCAGCGGGCTCGGCGTCGACGACTTCATCGCCGAGTACCGCGACCCGCGCCGGCCCGTCGTGCTCGGCGACGCGGCGCGCGCATGGCCGCTGTACGGGCGCGCCGATCCGGACTACTTCCGCCACACCTACGGCGAGCACGTCGTGCGCGTGCGCGGCCGCGACTACCGGCTCGCCGAACTCATCGACCTGCTCGAGGCCTCCACGGTCGACAAGCCGGGGCCGTATCCGTGCAAGTTCGAGATCGCCAAGACGTTCCGCGAACTGCTGCCCGAGGTGACGCCCCGCTTCGGCTACAGCCTGCCCGACCGGCAGGCGAACCCGCTCGTGCCGCAGCGGCTGTTCTCCGGCGTCAACAACCTCGAGATCTTCTTCGGCGGCCCGGGCGGCGAGTTCCCGTACCTGCACTACGACGTGCTGCGCATGCACGCGTGGATCACGCAGCTGCACGGCGACAAGGAATTCACCCTCTACGCGCCGGGGCAGGAGCACCTGCTCTACGTCAACCCCGACATGCCGTGGCAGTCGTCGATCCGCGACCACCACCACCCCGATTACGACCGCTACCCGCTGTTCCGCGAGGCGAAGTGCCAGAAGGTCGTGGTACACGCGGGCGAAACGCTGTTCCTGCCGTGCGGATGGTGGCATACCGCGCGCAGCCTCAACATGACGATTTCGGTCGCGTTCGACTCGCTCGGCCCGGACAACTGGAGCGACTTCGTCGGCGACGTCGTCGAGGAGCGCCGGCGCAATCGCAAGCCGCTCAAGGCGCTCGCGCTCGGGACCTGGCTGCGCGCGATCGGGCCGCTGCTCACGTTGCAGGAGCTCGGCGGCGCGAATCGCGGGACCCGCTGGGGCGCCCGATGACAGCGGGCGTGCCGTTGCAGGCGGAACGGCGCGCGGCTTCGCTGCTCGCGCCTTTGCTCGCGCATGCCCGGCACGCGACCCCGGCGTTGCGCGCCACCGGCGTCGAACTCGCTTACCCCGAGCTGCTCGCGCGCGCGGCGCTGCACGCGGACGCGCTGCGCGACGCGGGCGTCGTCGCCGGCGACGTCGTCGCGCTGGCCGCGACGCGCAGCGCCGGGACGATCGCCGCGATCCTCGGCTGCATCGCGCGTGGCGCCGCCTACCTGCCGCTCGACCTCGATTTCCCCGCCGCGCGCCTCGCCGCGATGCTCGACGACGCGCGGCCACGCTGCTTTCACGGCGCGGCCGATGCGCGCGTGCCGGCCGGCGTCGCGCGCGTCGGCTGGCCGGCAGACGCGCCGGCCGCGCCGGCCGCGCCGCTGCGCGACGAGGTCGCCGGCGATCTCGCCTACGTGCTGTTCACCTCGGGCTCGACCGGCCGGCCGAAAGGCGTCGCGATGCGCAGCGCCGCGGTCGCTGCGCTCATCGACTGGCATCGCGCGCATCCGCGCCTGGGCATGCCTGCGCGCACGCTGCAGTTCGCGCCGCTGGGTTTCGACGTGTCGTTCCAGGAGATCTTCTCGACGCTCGCGACCGGCGGCTGCCTCGTCCTGCCGAGCGAAGCCGAGCGGCGCGATCCGTACGCGCTGCTCGCCCTGCTCGAGCGCGAGCGCATCGAACGGCTGTTCCTGCCCTACGTCGGCCTGCAGGCGCTCGCCGAAGCCGTCGCCGCGGGCGGCGGCGTGCCGCATGCCTTGCGCGACATCGTCACCGCGGGCGAGCAACTGCGCGTCACGCCGGCGATCCGCGCGCTGTTCGCCGCGCTGCCCGGCGCGGTGCTGCACAATCACTATGGCCCGACCGAAACCCACGTCGTCACGGCGCACGAGCTCGCCGGCGATCCGGCGGCATGGCCGGAGCTGCCGCCGATCGGCACGCCGCTGCCGCACGTGCGCGTGCGCATCGTCGATGCCGCGCTCGCGCCGCTGCCGGACGGGGCCGAAGGCGAGCTGCTGCTCGGCGGCGGCTGCCTCGCGGCGGGCTACATCCACCGCCGCGAGCTCACCGCCGAACGGTTCATCGAACTCGACGGCGAGCGCTGGTATCGCAGCGGCGACCGCGCGCGGCGTGCCGCGGACGGCGTGCTCGACTGCCTCGGACGGCTCGACGACCAACTCAAGATCGACGGCTTCCGCATCGAACCGGCCGAGATCGAGGCCGTGCTCTGCCGCCATCCCGCGGTGGCCGAGGCGGTCGTCGTCGCCGCCGACGGCGCCGGCGGCCGTCGCCTCGTCGCCCACGTGGTCGCGCGCGACGCGCGCGCCGACGCGGCCACGCTCGCCGATGATCTGCGCGCGCACTGCGCCGCGTCGCTGGCCGATTACCTCGTCCCGCACGCGGTGTCGGTGCACGCGATGCTGCCGCTGACCGCGAGTGGCAAGATCGACCGCCGCGCGCTCGCCGCGGCGCCGGCCGTCCAGTTGCGCTGGCTCGACGGCGCGCCCCTGCAGAATCAACTTCTCGACTTGTGGAAGCAGCTGCTCGGGGTGGATGATCTGGACGTGGAAGCGAACCTGTTCGACCACGGCGCGCGCTCGCTGCTGGTCGTGCGCGCGCTGACCGAACTGCGGCGGCACGGGCACGTCCTCGGCGTCGCGCAGGCCTACGAGCACCCGACCGTCGCGGCGCAGGCGCGCGCGCTCGCCGCCGCGGCCGCGCCGGTCGCCGATGCCGCCGGCGAACGCGCGCGCGGCGCCGCGCAGCGCGCCGCCTTCACGCGCTTCGGCCCGCGCGCCGGAGGCACCCGATGAGCGGTCCCGCACTCGACGGCGTCGCGATCGTCGGCATGGCCGGGCGTTTCCCCGGTGCCGCATCGATCGACGAGCTGTGGCAGAACCTGCTCGCGGGACGCGAATCGATCACGCGCTTCGCGCCGGACGAACTCTCGCCGCTGGTACCGCGCGAACTGCGCGAGCATCCGCGCTACGTGCCGGCGCGCGGCATCATCGCCGGCGTCGAGCGCTTCGATGCGGCGTTCTTCGGCATTCCCGCGCGCGAGGCGCAGCTGATCGACCCGCAGCAGCGCGTGTTCCTCGAGCTCTGCTGGAACGCGCTCGAACACGCCGGCATCGATCCCGCGCGCGCAGGCGGCAGTATCGGCGTCTGGGCCGGTACGTCCAACAACGGCTATCGCAGGCTCGTCGACGCGCGCCCCGACATCGTCGCCGCGAGCGGCGAGTTCGCCGCGATGCTTGCCAACGAGAAGGATTACGTCGCGACGCGCGTCGCCCACCGGCTCGGCCTGACCGGCCCGGCGATCAGCCTGTACACGGCGTGCTCGACCTCGCTCGTCGCGGTCGCGCAGGCGTGGTACGCGCTCATGAGCTGGCAGTGCGACGTCGCGCTCGCCGGCGGCGTCAACGTGGTGGTGCCGCAGGAATCGGGCTACCTGCCTGCCGAAGGCGCGATCGAATCCGCCGACGGCCATTGCCGGCCGTTCGATGCCGAGGCGAGTGGCACCGTGTTCTCGTCCGGCGCCGGCGCCGTCGTGCTCAAGCGCCTGGCCGACGCGATCGAGCAGGGCGACACGATCTACGCGGTGATCCGCGGCGTCGGCGTCAACAACGACGGCGCCGACAAGGCGAGCTTCGGCGCCCCGAGCGTGCGCGGCCAGGCCGCGGCGATCCGCCTCGCGCTCGCGAGCGCGAACGTCGATGCGGGTTCGATCGGCTACGTCGAGGCGCACGGCACCGGCACGCCGCTCGGCGACCCGATCGAGGTCGAGGCGCTCACGCGCGCGTTCCGCGCCGACGGCGCCGCGCCCGCGTCCTGCTGGCTCGGATCGATCAAGGGCAATCTCGGCCACCTCGTCGCCGCCTCCGGCGTCGCCGGGCTGATCAAGGCGACCCTCGCGCTGCATCACGGTCGGATCCCGCCGACCGCGAACCTGCGCACGCCGAACCCCGAAATCGATTTCGGTGCGTCGCCGTTCCGCCTCGTGCAGGCGCCGGTCGAATGGCCGCGCGGCGCGCCGCCGCGGCGCGCCGGCGTGAGTTCGTTCGGCGTCGGCGGCACCAATGCGCACGTCGTGCTCGAGGAGGCGCCGCCCGCCGCCGCGCCGGGCCCGGCACGCCCGGCGAGCCTGCTCGTGCTGTCCGCGCGCGACGACGAGGCGTTGCAGCGCCGCGCCACGGATCTCGCCGCCCATCTCGCGCACGTGCAGGATGCCGACCTGGCGGATGTCGCCGCGACGCTCGCGCTCGGCCGCAAGCCGATGGCGTCGCGTGCCGCCGTGGTGGCACGCAGTGCGGCCCAGGCGCGCGACGCGCTCGCGCGCATCGCGCCGCAACGCGCCGGGCGGCCGAAGCTCGTGTTCCTGTTCCCCGGCCAGGGTTCGCAGCACGCGGACATGGCCCGCGAGCTGGCCGGGACCGAACCGGTGTTCGCCGAACACTTCGAGCGCTGCTGCGCGCTCGCGAGCGCCCGGCTCGGCCGCGACCTGCGCGCGCTGATCCTGCCGGCGGCCGGCGAGGCGGCCGCGGCAGCGGCCGGACTCGCCGAAACACGCTGGACGCAGCCAGCGCTGTTCGCGGTCGAGTACGCGCTCGCGCGATTGTGGGAAAGCTGGGGCATCGTCGCCGACACGATGATCGGCCACAGCATCGGCGAATACGTCGCGGCGACGCTCGCCGGCGTGTTCGAACTCGAGGACGCGATCGCGCTGGTGTGCGCGCGCGGTGCGGCGATGCAGGCGCAGCCGCCCGGGGCGATGCTCGCGGTGCGCGCGGTCGCGCAGGCGATCGCGCCGCGCCTCGGCGGCGGCGTCAGCCTCGCGGCGGTGAATGCGCCGGAACTGTGCGTCGTCGCCGGCACCGACACCGAGATCGGCGCCCTGGCCGTCTCGCTCGACGCCGAGCGCATCGCCAGCACGCGCCTCAAGGTGAGCCATGCATTCCATTCGGCCCTGATGGACGGCGCGTTGCCGCCGTTCGAGCGCGCGTTCGCGAACCTGCGCCTCGCGCCGCCGACGCGGCCGTTCTATTCGTGCGTGAGCGGCGCGCCGATCGACGCGCACGCTGCGGTGGAACCCGCGTACTGGTGCCGTCAGCTGCGCGAGCCCGTGCGCTTCGCCGATGCGATCGCGCACGCGATCGCCGACGGCGCGACCCTGTTCGTCGAAGTGGGTCCGTCGCAGGCGCTGACGACGTTCGCGCGCAGCCAGCTCGGCGAGGGCGGGCGCGCGGTCGCCTCGCTCGGCCCGGCGGCGAAGCCGGGCAGCGACGCCGAGCACCTCGCCGCCGCGCTCGGTGCGTGCTGGACTTGCGGCCGCGAACCGGATTGGGACGCGTACTACGCCGGGCAGGCGCGCCGCCGCGTCGCGCTGCCGGGTTACCCGTTCCGCGGCGAGCGTCATTGGATCGATGTACCGACGCCGGCAGCGGGCGTCCCTGGGGAAACGAGCATGAAGGAAATCCATCCCGCGATCGTCGCGACGCCCGCGGCACCGCAGCCGACGTCGCGCCTGCGCGCCGAGCTGCGCGAGCTGGTCGAGTCGCTTACCGGCGAACACCTCGCTGCCGCGCAGGACGAGGCGAGCTTCCTCGAACTCGGACTCGATTCGCTGTCCCTGACGCAGGCCGCGCTCGAACTCGAGCGCCGCTACGGCCTCAAGCTGAAATTCCGCCGCCTCATGGAAGACGTCGACAGCATCGCCAAGCTCGCGACCTTGCTCGAGCCGACGCTGCCAGCGACGGCGCCGGCGCCGGCACCGATCGCGGCGAGCGCACCCGCGCCCGCGACCGTCGCTGCCGACGCGGCATCGCCGCTGCTCGCGCTTATCCAGAGCCAGCAGGCGCTCATGCAGCAGCAGATGCAGCTGCTCGCGAGCCTCGCCACCGGCACCGGCGCCGCGCCGGCCGCGGCCGCGCCCGCGCCGGCGGCGGCGTCGCGCACCGACGAAGCGCCGCCCGCGGATCTCGTCGAGCGGCCGTTCGGCGCGTCCGCGCGCATCACGCTGCGGCGCGACCACGCGATGACGCCGGCGCAGCGCGCCTGGGTCGACGACTTCACGCGCCGCTACAACGCGCGCACCGCGCGTTCGAAGGCATACGCGCAGGCGCACCGCGCGCGCATGGCCGACCCGCGCGTCGTCACCGGCTTCAATCCGCTGTGGAAGGAGCTCGTCTACCCGATCGTCGTCGAGCGCTCGAAGGGCGCGCTGCTGCACGACCTCGACGGCAACGAATACGTCGACTGCCTCAACTCCTTCGGCGCGAATTTCCTCGGCCACCAGCCCGACTACGTCGTCGCCGCGCTCAAGCGGCAGGCCGACGCCGGCTTCGAAGTCGGTCCGCAGCATCCCCTCGCCGGCGAGGTCGCCGAGCTCATCGCCGGCATGACCGGCATGGCGCGCGTCGCGTTCTGCAACACCGGCTCGGAAGCGGTCATGGGCGCGATGCGCATCGCGCGCACGGTCACCGGCCGGCGCACGATCGCGATCTTCACCAATTCCTACCACGGCATCTTCGACGAAGTGATCGTGCGCGGCACGCGCAGCCTGCGCTCGCTCGCCGCCGCGCCGGGCATCCTCGCCAGCGCGGTCGAGAACGTGCTCGTGCTCGACTACGGCAGTGACGAAGCCTTGCGCGTGCTGCGCGAGCGCGCGCACGAGCTCGCCGCGATCATGATCGAGCCGGTGCAGGGCAAGAACCCGTCGCTGCAACCGCGCGCGTTCGTGCAGGCGCTGCGCACGATCTGCGACGACGCGGGCTGCGCGCTGATCTTCGACGAGGTCATCACCGGCTTCCGCGTCGCACAGGGCGGCGCACAGGCGTACTACGGCGTGCGCGCGGACATCGCCACCTACGGCAAGATCATCGGCGGCGGCCTGCCGTTCGCGGCGATCGCCGGCGCCCCGCGCTGGCTCGACGCGCTCGACGGCGGCGACTGGCGCTTCGGCGACGATTCGTATCCGGAAGCGGGCGTCACCTATTTCGCCGGCACCTTCGTGCGCCATCCGCTCGCGCTCGCCGCGGCGAAGGCCGCGCTGTTGCACCTGAAGCGGCGCGGGCCGGCACTGCAGGAAGAACTCAACGCGCGCACGCAGGACCTCGTCACGCGCCTCAATGCATTGTTCGACGAGCGCGGCGCGCCGCTGCGCGCGGTCGGTTTCAGTTCGCTCTGGCGCATCGTCGCCGACGAGGACCAGCCGTACGCGAGCCTGTTCTGGTATGCGCTGCGCGCGAACGGCCTGCACCTGTACGAACAGTTCAACTGCTTCCTCACCGAGGCGCACGGCGCCGCCGAGGTCGAGCGCATCGTGGCCGCGGTGCGCGCGGCGCTCGACGGCCTGCTCGGCGCCGGCCTGCTCGTGCCGCGCGGCGGGGCGCGCGCGGGCGCGCCCGTGGCCGACGCCGGCGACGCGCCGGCGCTGCCCGACGCGATCCCTCTCACCGACGGCCAGCTCGAGAAGTGGCTCGGCTGCCAGTACGGCGCGAATGCCGCGCTCGCCTGCAACGAGGCGGTCGTGCTCACGTTCGACGGCGCGCTCGACGTCGGCGCGCTGCAGCGCGCGCTCGCCACGGTCTGGCACCGGCACGAGGCGTTCCGCTTCGCAATCGCCGCCGATGGACGCACGTTGTCGTTGCAGGCGTTGCCGCCGCTGCCGCTGCAACAGGTCGATCTCGCCGGCGAAGACGCACAGGCGCGCCTCGACGCGTGGTGCGATCGCCAGATGCGCGCGCCGTTCGATCTGGCGCGCGCGCCGCTCGTGCGCTTCACGCTGCTCAGGCTCGGCGAGCATCGCCATGCGCTGCACCTGGTCGCGCATCACCTCATCATGGACGGCTGGTCGCTCGCCGTGTTCTGCGACGAGCTGCAGGCCTGCTACAACGCGTACGTGGGCGGGCGCGAGCCGCGCCTCGCGCCGGCGCAGAGCTTCCGCGCCTACGCGCTCGCCGAGCGCGCGCGCCGCGACGCCAACGGTGCCGCGCAGATCGCCTACTGGAACCGCGTCTACGCCGACATTCCCGCGCCGCTGGAACTGCCGGGCGACCGTCCGCACGTCGAAGACGCCGGCTTCGATGCCGACACGGAACGGCACGTGTTTCCCGCGCCGCTCGCCGCCGCGCTGCGCGCCGAGGCGCGCCGGCGCGGGGTGACGCTGTATGGCCTCCTGCTCGGTGCGTTCGGCCTGTTCGTCGCGCGCCTGTCGGGACAGCGTGATTTCGCCATCGCGATCCCGTTCTCCGGCCAGGCGCTCGCGGGCAGCGGCGCACTGATCGGCGACGGCGTCAATACCTTGCCGCTGCGCCTGCGCATCGACCCGCATGCCGGTGCCGACGCCGCGGTGTCGACCGCTCAGGCCGCGCTGCTCGACGCGGCCGAGCACCAGGACCTCACGCTGATGACGATCCTGCGCGCGCGTTCGCTGCGCCGGCGCAGCGGGCGTGGCGCGCTCGGCGAAATCATCTTCAACCTCAATCCGCGCGTGCGCACGCCGCAGTTCGACGGCGTCGTCACCGAATGGCGCGACTGCCGCCACGTCGCGCTGCTGTGGGACCTGTTCTTCAACCTCAACGACGACGGGCGCCAGCTCGCGCTCGACCTGCACTACCGCACCGCCCTGTACGACGCGGCGACGATCCGGCGCTGGATCGCCGGATACGAACGAATGCTCGAGGACATCGGCATGCAAACCCCTGACCCTGTGGCCGCACCGACGCGACCGGCGGCGACCGTGGCCGCCGCGGAGCCGCCGGCATCGCTCCCTGCAGTACGTCCCGGCCCCACGCTGCTCGATCTCGTCGAGGAGCAGGTGCGCGCGGCGCCCGAACGCATCGCGGTCAGCTGCGATACGCAGCGTTACACCTACGCCGACCTCTGGCGCGCGAGCGGCCGCGTCGCGTCGCGCCTGCTCGCCGCGGGCGTCGCGCGCGGCGACCTCGTCGGCATCTGCATGCCGAGGCGCAGTGAAATGGTCGCGGCCGCGCTCGGCGTGCTGCGCGCGGGTGCAGCCTACGTGCCGCTCGATTCGAGCTTCCCGGACAAGCGCCTGCGCACGATGATCGAACGCGCCGCGCTGCGCCACACGGTCGTCCTCGCCGGACACGAGCTGCCGGCCGCGGTGACCGAACACGATGCGGTGCTGGTCCCGGTCGACGATGCGGACATCCGCGCCGGCGGCGAGGACGAGGCGGCACTGCCGGCCGTCGGCGGCGCCGACCTCGCTTACGTGCTGTTCACGTCGGGGTCGACGGGCGAGCCGAAGGGCGTGCGCATCCTGCATCGCAACCTGGCCAATTTCCTCCGTTCGATGCGCGAATCGCCCGGCTTCGGGCCCGATGACGTCATCTGCGCGGTGACCACGCTGTCGTTCGACATCGCCGGGCTCGAGCTGTACCTGCCGCTCGTCAGCGGCGCGCGCGTGCACATCGCGACCGAAGCGGAAGTGCGCGATCCGCAGAAGACGATGGCCCTGATGAAGGCCTGCGGCGCGACCGTGCTGCAGACCACGCCGACCCTGCTGCGCCTGCTCTGCGACGGCGGCCGCGTCGAAGGCCTCGCCGGCCTCAAGCTGCTCGTCGGTGGCGAAGCGATGCCGCGCGACCTCGCCAACGAGGTCGTGCGCCACTGCCGCGAACTGTGGAACATGTACGGCCCGACCGAAACCACGATCTGGTCGACGATCCATCGCGTCGAAGCCGGCGAGGGCCCCGTGCCGCTCGGCCGGCCGATCGCGAACACGCGCATCCACGTTCTCGACGAGGCGGGCCGCCCGCTCGGCGCGGGCGAGCGGGGCGAGATCTGGATCGGCGGCGACGGTGTCGCCGACGGCTACCTCAACCGGCCCGACCTCACCGCCGAACGATTCCGCGTCGATCCGTTCGCGGACGACGGCAGCCGCATGTACCGCACCGGCGACGTCGGCAGCCTCGAGGACGGCGTGCTGTATTTCCACGGCCGTGCCGACGACCAGGTGAAGCTGCGCGGGTTCCGCATCGAGCTCGGCGACATCGAAGCCGCCGCGCACGAGGACCCGCTCGTGCGCGAAGCCGCCGCCGCGGTGCGCGAATTCGGGTCGCACGACCAGCGCCTCGTGCTCTACGTGACCTCGCGCGACCGCTACGGCGACCTCGCCGGTCGCCTGCGCGAGCGCCTGCGCGAATCGCTGCCGCCGTACATGCGGCCGAACCACATCGTCGTGCTCGAAACGATGCCGACCACGCCGAACGGCAAGACCGACCGCAAGGCGCTGCCGATGCCGTCCGAGCAGGGCGGCCACGCCGATGACGCCACGTCCGCGCCGGTCGACGCGCGCGTGAACTACCTCGCCGCGCTCTGGTGCGAACTCATCGGCGTCGCCGAGGCACGCGTCGACGACAACTTCTTCGACCTCGGCGGCGATTCGCTGCTCGCGGTCGACATGATGGCGCGCGTCGAACGCGAAACCGGCGTGCGCCTCAACGTGCTCGCGATCGCCACCGGCACGCTCGGCAGCGTGGCCGAGATGCTGCCGCGCGAACGCGCGGCGAAACAGGGCGGCTGGATGTCGCGCCTGCGCGGCCTGTTCGGCGGGCGCGGCGGATGACGGCGACGATCGCACGGCCGGCGCCGGAGCGCGCCGGCGAGGCCCTGCACGAGTTCGCGTTCGCGGGTGCGCCGGAGCGGCGCCTGTTCACCGTGTTCCGCGCCGCGCGCGGCACGGCGCGCGCAGCGCTCGTGCTCTGCCCGCCGTTCTTCCACGAACAGTTCCTGAGCTACCGCCTGCTCTCGCTCGTCGCGGCGCGGCTGGCCGAGCGCGGCATCGCGAGCCTGCGTTTCGACTACTACGGCAGCGGTGATTCGTGGGGCGACGAACGCGCGTTCACGCTCGACGGCGCCTGCGCCGATGCCGGAACGGCGCTCGCCGAAGTCACGCGCCGCGTGCCCGGCGTGCCGCTGGTCGCGTTCGGCGCGCGCGCCGGCGCATGGCCGGCTGCGCGGCTCGCGCGACAGCATCGCCTGCCGCTGTGGTTGTGGCAACCGCTCACGGACGGCCGTGCATGGCTCGACGAGCTCGTCGCGATGGACGCGCGCGAGCGAGCTTCGCGATTGCGTTATCCGTTCATCGGCACGCAGCCGAAAGCGGCCGATCCGGAGCGCCTGCTCGCCTCGTACTGTCCGCCTGCACTGCGCGCGCAGATCGCGGCCGAGCGGCTCGACGACCTGCTCGGCGACGGCCTGTCCGACGTGCACGTCGTCGACGACGAGCGCGCCGCGCCGATCGCGCACGCACGCCAGCGCCTCGCCCTGCCGGCCGCGGCCGCGGGCTGGCACGAGCAGATCGACCTGCGCGCGACCTTCATCACGCCGCCGGTCGCGGCGTGCATCGACGCGCTCGCCCAGGCGGCGCCCGGCGGAGGGACGGCATGATCGAGGAAACGCCGATCGACCTCGGCCTCGGCCTCACCGGCGTGCTCACGCGCCCTGCACAGCCGACGCGCCGGCCGCTGTGGGTGCTGCTCAACGCCGGCTTCATCCCGCGCTCGGGCCCATTCCGCATGCACGTCGACCTCGCGCGCCAGCTCGCCGCGCAGGGGTTCGCGGTGCTGCGCGTCGACCAGCCCGGCGTCGGCGACGCGCCGCCCAAGCGTGGCGACGACATCGCGGTGATCCGCCACGGCTTCGACCGCCTCGCCGAGCTCGCCGGCGCCGACCGCTTCATCATCGGCGGACTGTGCAGCGCGGCCGACCAGGGCTGGAAGGTCGCGCTCGCCGACGAACGCGTCTGCGGCCTGCTCCTGCTCGACCCGTACGCGCACCGCGGCGCGTGGTTCCGCATCGGCCAACTGCAGCTCCTGCTCGGCCGCGGCGCGTCGGCGCTGAAGACCCTGCTCGGCCGTTTCACGCGGCGCCGGCGCGCGCCCGCGATCGGCGACGGCAACATGCGCGACTGGCCGTCGCTCGCCGCCGCGCGCGTCGAACTCGGCCGGCTCGTCGCGCGCGAAGTCGGCGTGTTCGCGCTCTACACCGGCGGCGCCGCCGCGTACTTCACGCACCGCGCGCAGTTCGCCGCGACGTTCGGCGCGGCGGCCGCGGCGCCGTGCGTGCATTTCGACCATTGGCCCGACTGCGACCACATGTTCATGCGCGTGCAGGATCGCGCACGCCTGTTGCAGGCGATCGGCGACTGGGGCCGGGCCTTCGCATGACGCAGCGTGCCGATGCCGCCGCGCCGACGCCGCTGTACGCGCCGTTGCCGCCGGGATGCCGTGCGCTGCGCGTGGTCGCCCTCGTCGATCGCGAGGTCGTGCCCGCGTGGATCGCCGAGGCGCTCGCCGCGCTGGCGGCCGACGACGCCTGCGAACTGGTCGCGGTGCTGCGTGCGCCGCTGCCGCCGCCGCGGCCGCGCCATCGCGCGATCGACGCGTTCGTGCGCATCGATGCCGCGCTCGCCGGCGCGGCGCGCAAGGCGACCGCCGCGGTCGCCTTGCGCGATCGCCTCGCCGGCGTGCCGCTGCACGACGTCGTCGCGCGCGAGGATGCCGGCGGGCTCGCGCTCGACGAGCGCGCGGCGGCGCTGCTGCGCGCGCTCGAAGCCGACCTGCTGCTGGGTTTCGGCCTGCCGCCGCCGACGCCGGCGGTGCGCGCGCTCGCGCGTCGTGGCGCCTGGTTCCTCGAGCGCGACGCCACCGACGCACGCCGGCACGGCCTGCGCCATCTCGACGCGTTGCGCCGCGGCGACGCGGTGAGCCGCGGCGGCGTCGTCATGCACGACGGCGACGGCTGGCGCCTGTGCGGCGGCGACGACTGGAGCGCGACCGCGCAACTCTCGTTCGCGCGCAACCGCGCGTACCAGTTGCTGCGCGTGCCAGCGATCCTCGTGCGCCTGCTGCGCCATCTCGCCGCGGGCCAAGCGCCGACGGGCGAAACAGTGCCCGCGTTCACGCCACCCGGCGTGATCGCGACCGTGCTGCTCGCGTTGCGCCTCGCCGCACGCGCGCTGCGCCGGCATCTGCCGCGCCTCGGGCGCGCCGAGGACTGGGTGCTCGCGGCGCGCCGCACCGACGCGCCGCTCGACCCCGCACGACCGGATGCGCAGGGGTTGCGCGTGCTGGCGACGCCGCCCGGCCGGTTCTGGGCCGACCCGTCGCTCGTCCACCATGAAGGGCGCGACTGGCTGTTCGTCGAGGAGTATCCCTACGCGACGCGGCGCGGGCGCATCGCGGTCGCCGAGCTCGACGCCACGCTCGCGCCGATAAACGTGCGCACGGTGTTCGACGAACCATGGCACCTGTCCTACCCGCTCGTGTACGAATGGCAGGGCGAGCTCTGGCTCACGGTCGAGTCCTCCGCGGCACGCACGTTCGCATTGCATCGTGCGATCGAATTCCCGGCGCGCTGGGCGTTCGCGGCGGAACTGCTGCGCGGCCGCAACGCGGTCGACGGTACCCTGCATCATGACGGCACGCACTGGTACCTGTTCGCCTGCATCAGCGAGAGCCCGCTCGACGTCGACCGCCGCGTGTGGACCGACCTGTTCCTGTTCGTCGCCGACTCGCCGCTCGGACCGTGGCGCGCGCATCCGGCCAATCCGCTCCTCAGCGACGTGCGTCGCGCGCGACCGGCCGGCAAGCTGTTCGCGCACGAGGGGCGCCTGATCCGTCCCGCGCAGGATTGCAGCGTCGACTACGGCTACGCGGTGGTCTTCAACGAAGTCGTCGCGCTCGATCCACAGCGCTACGAGGAGCGGCCGCTCGGTCGCATCGAACCCGACTGGCTGCGCGGCCTGCGCGGCTGCCACACCTACAACCGCGGCGCCGGCATCGAGATCGTCGACGGCAAGCGGCTCGTGCCGCGCCGGCACCTGCGCGCCGCGACGACACCGGAGTCCCCGTGAGCACGAAGACCGTCCTCGTCACCGGCGGCGCCGGCTACATCGGCAGTCACGTCGTGCGCCAGCTGCGCGAAGCCGGCACGGCGGTGGTCGTGCTCGACGACCTCAGCACCGGCTTCCGCGAAGCGGTGCTCGACGCGCCGCTGGTGGTCGGCAACACCGGTGACGCCGCGCTCGTCGACGCGGTGCTGCGCGAACACCATGTCGACGCCGTGCTGCACTTCGCCGCGCGCACGATCGTGCCGGAATCGGTCGCCGACCCGCT
Organism: Dokdonella fugitiva; assembly: GCF_004342425.1. Taxonomy (GTDB): domain Bacteria; phylum Pseudomonadota; class Gammaproteobacteria; order Xanthomonadales; family Rhodanobacteraceae; genus Dokdonella_A; species Dokdonella_A fugitiva. The sequence continues at coordinate 241,130 of NZ_SLWQ01000003.1, forward strand.
GCGCTACTACGCCAACAACACCTGCGCGACGCGCAACCTGCTCGAGGCCTGCGTGCGCCACGGCGTGCGTCGCTTCGTGTTCTCCTCGACCGCCGCCGTGTACGGCCCGACCGCGGACGGCCGCGCGGGCGAGGACACGCCGACGCAGCCGATCAGTCCGTACGGCTGTTCCAAGCTCATGAGCGAATGGATGCTGCGCGACCTCGACGCGAACGGCAGCATGAAGCACGTGATCCTGCGCTACTTCAACGTCGCCGGCTGCGACCCGCACGGGCGCATCGGTCATTCGACGCGCGATTCGACCCTGCTGTTCAAGGTCGCCTGCGAAGTCGCGGTCGGCAAGCGCGGGGAACTCGCGATCTTCGGCACCGACTACGCGACACCCGACGGCACCGGCATCCGCGACTTCATCCACGTCGAGGATCTCGCCGATGCGCACCTGCGCGCGCTCGATCACCTCGATCGTGGCGGCGCGTCGACGACGCTCAATTGCGGCTATGGCCACGGCTACTCGGTGCGCGAAGTGATCGCCGCGGTCGAACGCGCGAGCGGCGCGCCGCTGCGCGTGGTCGAGCGCCCGCGCCGCGACGGTGACATTCCCGCGCTGGTCGCGGATGCGCGACGCATCCGCGACGTGCTCGGCTGGACGCCGCGCCACGACGACCTCGACCTCATCGCGCGCACCGCGCTCGCATGGGAACGCAGGCTCGCCGCGCGCGGGGCGTGAGCCGCTCAGCGGCCTTGCGCGGGCGGTGCAGGCGTCGCCGCGCCGCGGGCGGCGAGCGGCAGCGCGCGCTCGCGCAGCACGATCATGTAGTCGTCGACGTCGTCGGCGCTGGCCGTGCCCCAGTTCGAGTTGAACATGACGCGGTCGAGCGTGCGGTTCGGCGAGGCGTGCGGTTCGGTCCAGTAACCGGCGTAGCGGGTGACCTCGTGGTAGCCGAGCGTGCGCATGCGCGGGTGCGCGGCGAGCTCTACCGCGAAGATCTTGTTCGTGTACCACGGCCAGCCGCCGCTGCGCATGGGTTGGGTGTCGTAGCTCGACACGACCACCCAGCCGGGGTTCGCGAATGCCTTGCCGGAGAAGTGCAGCGAGGCGTGCGCGCCGTCGAGGTAGGTCGGGAACAACACGGTGCGCGGACATTCGGGGACGCTGGCGGCCGGCTTCGATGCGGGCACCGACGGGCAGGCGTCGATGTCGACGAAGAACACGTCGCCGCGCGCGCTCTGGAAATCGATCGAGACGTAGAGGTCGTGGCCGTTCGCGCCGATCGCGAGATCGGAATGCTCCGACTTGTGGTGCAGCTTCTTCTTGCTGCGGAAGTCGGGCGACCAGGCCCAGGTGCCTTCCTCGTCGCCCGAGCTCGTGAACCAGCGCCCCGACGGGCTCATGCTCACGTGGTCGGGGCGGATGGTCGCCGCGCGCGTACCCACGATGCGGTCGGTCGCGAGGTCGTAGACGACGTAGCCGCGGATCGCGAAATCGTTGCCGGCCTCGGCCTGGAAGCCCCACCAGCGACCGTCGGCCGAGGGCGAGCCTTCGTCCTTGGTCCACAGGTGGGTCGCGTCGGGCCAGGGCAGGCGGCCGCTGAAGTCGGCGGCGACGCGGGACTGGTTGTCGCGGACGTCGAGCGCATGGAGCACGAGGCCGCCGTTGGTCGGCAGGTAGTACAGCGTGTTCGGGTCGGTCGGGTGCCACTGCGGTTCGGCGTCGCCGGCGGGACCGTCGAGCCGCTTGAGGTAGCGCAGCGTGCGCGCGTCGTAGAGATGCCAGTAGCCGCCGCTCGCGTAGACGAGGACGTAGCTCGAATCGGCATTGAACGGTTGGCGGCGCGCGTAGTCGTTGCGCGCGAACGTCGGCGGCGGCTCCGCGTCGTGCGCGGTCGCGCGCACGACGCAGGTGCCGGCGCGGTCGCGGAACACCGCGCCCTTGGCCGGCTTCGGCGGCACCGGTTGCGGCGGATCGCTGCCCTGCGGCTGCAGGCTGCGCAGCGCGGGCGGCTGGTCCGCGTACACCTCGGACGCGCACGCCGCGGCGACCCCCTCGCGCGCCGTGCCGGTCGAGCGGCTCACGACGAGCGGCGGCAGTTCGCGCTGCGAATGGCCCTCCTGCGCACCCGCGTCGGCGACGGCGGCGAGGGTGGCGACGACGAGCGCGAGCCGCGCGCGCGCGCGTGGCGGGTGATGCGCGGCACTGCGGTCGTCGGTCATCCGGTCGGCTCCTGCCTGCGGGCACGAGCGACTCGTGCGCGATGCCGATTGTATGGCAGCGGCCCGCGCATGCGCTGCATCGCCACGCATGGCGCGCAGCGCGGCGCCGGCGCGCTGGCCGGGAACGCAGCCGGTGCGCCGTGCGACACTGGCGGCCCTTCGCGGGGAGGAACCTGATGCTGTCGCCGTTGCGACTGCTGTTGATCGTCGGAGCCCTGTGGTGGCTCGCGCGCCGCCTCGGTTGGCGTCGCGTGCGCGTGGCCTGCATCGCCGCCGCCACCCTGCTCGTCGTGCTGACCACGCCGCTCGGCGCCAATGCGCTCGTGCGCATCCAGGAGGCGCGCGTGCCCGGTCCGGCGACATGCACGGGCATGCCGCCGCAGGCGGTCGTCGTGCTGTCCGGCGGCCTCGTCGCGCGTCCGCGCGGCGAACGCGACTACGCCGCGCTCGGCCTGGCGAGCATCCAGCGGCTGATCGGCGCGGTCGAGTTGCAGCGCACGCTCGGCGCGGTGCCGCTCGCGGTCATCGGCACCAGCGATCGTGGCGTGGCCGACAGCGTGATCCTCGCCAACCTCGCGCGCGACCTCGGCGTCGATGCATCGACGTTGCAGGTGGAAACCGCGTCGCTGAACACGTGGCAGAACGCGCAGGCGAGCGCCCGGCTCGCGCCTGCGCTGCCGCGACGCATCTGGCTCGTGACCTCTCGGCTGCACATGGTGCGCGCGCTCGTCGCGTTCCGCGCCGCCGGCTTCGACGCCTGCGCGTACCCGGTGCAGCCGCGCTACCACGCACCGGACAACCCGGGCTACCTGCTGCCGACCGGCAGCGCGACGATGAAGGCGGAGGACGCGCTGCACGAACTCGTCGGCGAGGTCGCGTACCGCCTGCGCGCCTGGCGCGCGTCGCGCGACTGACGTTGTCGCGCGCGCACGGGCGTGCTACGTAGCGACGGTTTTCCGCCGCAGGTGCCCCTCATGCCGTCGCGTCCCGTCTCCTCCACCGCCACGCGGCCCGCGCTCGAGGTCATGGGCGTCGGCGCGCTCGAGGAGCGCGCCTATCGCCTGCTGCTCCGCCACGAAGGCCTGTCGTCCGCCGAACTCGCGCGGCGCCTGGGCCTCGCCTCGAGGCGCATCGCCGGCGTCCTGCGCGCGCTCGGCGAGAAGGGCATGGTGTCGCACACGCCGGACCGGCCACCGCGCTATTTCGCCGCGCCGCCCGACGTCGCGGTGGAAGCCTTGATCGCGGCGAGCCAGCGCGAGGAGGAACAGCGCCAGCGCCGCGCGCGTGCCGCGATCGCGACCCTCGGCGCGGCAGGCGCCGGCGCCGTGGTGCGCGACGGGCGCCTGGTCGAGATCCTGAGCCCGAGCGCCACCGCGCAGCTGTTCGTGCACATGCATCGCACCGTGCGCGAGGAACTGCTCAGCCTGACGCGCGCGCCGATGCTCGTGTCGAACGTCGACGAACCGGACCACCTGCTGTTCGAGGCACTCTCGCGCGGCGTGCGCTGCCGCGCGCTCATCGACAGCGACCTGCTGTCGATGCCGGGCTGGACCGAGCACATGCGCGACAACGCCGCGCGCGGCGAGGAGTGCCGCATCGCGGCCTCGCTGCCGTTCAAGCTCGTCATCGCCGACCGCCGCATGGCGATCATCCCGCTCGATCTCGGCCGGCCCGGCGGGCCGGTCCTGCTCGTGCGCCCGTCGTCGCTGCTCGATGCGCTGTGCGAGATCTTCGAGATGCTGTGGCGGGCGGCGACGCCGTACACGGTCGCGCCCGATGCCGACGCGGGCGCGCGCGATGCATTGCTGTCGCTGCTCACCTCCGGACTCAACGACAAGGCGATCCAGCTCGAGCTCGGCATCTCGCACCGCACGCTCGCGCGGCGCATCAGCGCGCTCATGAAGGAACTCGGCGCGGCGACGCGCTGCCAGCTCGGCTTCCTCGCCGCCCAGCGCGCAGCGGCGCATCGCTGAGGCGCGAAAGCGCCGGCGCGGCCGGCGCGCGCCCCGACCGAAAGTCGAGCGTGGCGCACGCGCGGCCGCGGACGGATGCGCCGTTCGCGCCGCCGACGCGGCCGCCTCGGGTCGACGTTCGGCATGTTTGTGCCAACGGCACAAGTGCGCCGCGCCGGCACATTGCCGGAGCGCGCGCGGCGCGCCTAGGCTGTGCCGGTTCCGCCGTCGCGGTGCGTGCTCCGGCACGCGCGAGCCCGCGGCAGGCGCCGCGACGGACGGCGGCGCACCGGCCGCGTACTCGCACGCGGTCCCGGCGGACCAATGGGCGCGCCAAGTCGGCGCGTGTTGCCCACGGCCGCCGCGCACGGAGCGCAGTCAGGCCGGATCGTCGTGACGCCCGTCGTCCGCTCCGAGCCGGTGCGGATGCGCGCGCACGTCCCTGCAACCCGGAATGAGCCATGAAGACTTCGCTGGCCGCGCCTCGTGCGCGGCACCCCCGATTCGCGCAACACCCGCGCCCCGCCGCAAGCCGCGGCGCGCCGATCACGCTCGCTGCCGCGCTGCTCGGCGCGGCACTCGCTGCATCACCCATGCACGCCGCAACCGCTGCCGTGCGCGGCGGCGTCGAGTTCCATGCCGATGAAGCGTCGTTCGACGCCGCACTCGGCGTACCGCCGAACCTCACGACCGAGAGCTTCGACGGCGGCAGCCCGGTCGGGCCGTTCCCGACCCTGTGCGGCGAACCGATGGGCAGCACGTCGAACGACGTCTGCTTCGCGCCCGGCCAGCTCGCGGCCGGCTTCGCGATCACCTCGACCTCCGGCAACGGCATCATCGAGTTCCCGCCCGCGTTCCTCGGGCCGAACCAGGCCACGCGTGCGGTCGGCGCGACGACCTTCGCCGATTCGACGATCGTGACGCTCGAGCCGGCCGCCGACGCGGTCGCCGCGAACGTCTACGGCGGCCTCAGCGGCGGCACCGCGGTCGACATCGAAGTCTTCGACGCGGACGGTGCCTCGCTCGGCACGACCACGGTCACGCCGGCCGGCACGCGCGACAACGCCGCGTTCTTCGGCGTGACGAGCCCGGCGCCGATCGGCAAGGTCGTCTTCCGTGCGCAGAACGACGGCGGCGAACTCATCGACGACCTGCGTTTCCGCGCGGCCGGCATGCTCGCGCCGCCCGGCGTCGCGATCGCATTCGTCCCGGCCGTCGTGCCCGCGGGCAGCCCGTCGACGCTGACGATCACGCTCGGCAACCAGGCGCAGCCGGGCGTGGCGACGCTGACCGCGGACCTCGATGACACGCTGCCCGCGGGGCTCGTCGTCGCGGGTGCCGCCACCAGCACGTGCGCGGGCGCCACGCCGGACGCGAACGGCACGCACGTGATCCTGCCGGCGGGCGCGCAGATTCCCGCTACCGGCACCTGCAGCGTCAGTGTCGCGGTGAGCGGCGCGACGCCGGGCAACTATGCCAATACGATTCCCGCGGGTGCGTTGCAGACCGACCTCGGCGCGAATGCCGGCGCGGCGAGCGCGGCGTTGCTCGTCACCAGCACGGGCGGCGGCGCCTTCCCGCCTGCCGAGGATTTCGACGGCAGCGCTCCCCCGGCCTTGCCGGCAGGATGGATCTCGTCGGATGACGGCAGCGGCGCCGACTGGCGCACCGTCAGCGACGTCGCCGACTCCGCGCCGATCTCGGCGCATGCGCCCGAGCGCGCCTTCGTCGCCGACTTCACGCTCGAAACGCCGGCGTTCACGCCGGTCGCGCGCCAGAACGTGTCGTTCCGCCATCGTTACAACCTCGAACGCCGCTTCGACGGCGCCGTGCTCGAGGTGTCGATCGACGGTGCGCCGTACGTCGACATCGTCGACGCGGGCGGACGTTTCGGCAGCGGCGGCTACGGCGCCACGCTCAACGACGCCAGCAACAACCCGATCGGCGGCCGCGCCGCATGGACCGGCGACAGCCACGGCTGGATGACGACCGTCGCGACCCTGCCCGACGCGGCGACCGGGCACACGACGCGCCTGCGCTTCCGTACCGCCGACGATGCTTCGTTCGTCGCCGACGGCGACAACGGCTGGTGGATCGACTCGGTCGCGCTCGGCGTCGATGCGGTGCCGCCGAGCGCATCGGTGGCCCCGGCTTCACTCGAGTTCCAGGTCGACGAAGGCGCGAGCGCCAGCGGCTCGGTCGTGCTCTCCAATGCGCCGGGCAGCGCACCGCTCGCGTTCACGATCGAGACGCGCAGCGCCACGCATGCGACCCTGCTGCCGTATGCGCGCGCCAAGGCAGGCGTCGGCAAGGCGACTTCGACGCGCGTACCGGCGACGATCGCCGCGCGCGCGCTCGCGCGCCCGTCGCGCGCGGCATCGCCATGGCTGCCGTCGGACGCGTTCACGCTGCAGCTCGACGACGGCAGCGCGGAAACCGCGCTCGGCGCCGGTGACTCATCCGGCGAACAGGCCGCGGTGTACCTCAACCGCTACGTCGCGAGCGACGCGATGACGATCCACTCGGTCGGCGTGTACTGGCCGTCCGGCGACGGCGACCTCGCCGGCCTGCAGGCGAACCTCGTCGCCTATTACGACGCCGACGGCGACGGCGACCCGCGCAATGCGGTGCGGCTCGGCGTCGACGCGCTGGTGCCGATCGCGCGCACGGGCAACTTCGAGACCTATGCGGTCGACTTCGAGGTGCCGGCCGCGGGCGACGTCTACCTCGGCTTCGTCGACCAGTGGGCGCTCGCGGGCCACTTCACGCCGCGCCTGTTCCCGGCCGCGCTCGACGAGTCCGCGCCGCAAGGGCGCTCGTACATCTCGTCGACGTCGACGCCGCCGGTCGACCTGTCCAATCTCGGCAACAACGACATCACCGGCACGATCGGCGACGTGGAGCAGGGCACGCTCGACGGCAACCTGATGATCCGCGCGGTCGCCACCGGTGGCGGCAACGGCGGCGCGTGCGCGGGGCCGGTGGTGCCCTGGCTCGCCGCGAGCGCGGGCGCGACGAGCGTGGACGGCGGCGCGAGCACGACGATCCAGGTGGTCGCCGATGCCTCGATCGGCGCGCTCGCCGAAGGCGAGTACCACGCCGAGGTCTGCCTCGTCACGAACGATCCGTCGCAGGCCGTGCTCGCGATCCCGGTGACGCTCGTCGTCGGGCATCCGCCCGCGGCCGCGTGCAGCGGTGGCAGCGACACCCTGTTCTGCGACGGCTTCGAGTCGAGCACGAACCCGAACATCGTCGCCGGCACGATCGGCGCCGCGGTGGCCGACAGCGTCGACGGCAGCGCCTTCGACTTCGCGCGCGCGGACTACCATGGCTACGACGCGAACTCGACCGGCGACGACGTCAACCTCTACGACCTCGTCGGCGGTCCCGATGGCGACGGCATGTACGTGTACTGGTACGGCGACGTCGTGCCGCCCGCGTTCGAGGCGCTGGTCGGCGGCGTCGTCGACGGTGATGGCGAGTTCGCGGTGCTGCACGCGGGCGACACGATCGGTCCGGGCTCGACGGTGTCAGGCGCCTCGCGCCGCCTCGGCCGCTGGGTCGCCGGCGCGGACGGCTATCTCGGCATCGCCTTCTACGACGAAGCGGGCGGGCAGGTGGAGTATGGCTACCTGCACGTGGTGACGAGCGGGCCGACGGGCTTCCCGGCGCAGGTGCTCGACTGGGCCTACGACCGCAGCGGGGCGGCGATCACGATCCCGTGACCGGCGCGCACGCGCGATCGCGCGCCGCATGAAGAATGAAAGGCCGGCGGTTCGCGACCGCCGGCCTTTCCGTTCAGGGCTCCAATGCCCGATGCAGCGGGCGCAGCCTCACTGCGCCGCGGGAATCATCCCCGGCTCGAGCTGGATCAGGTAGTCGTCGACGTCGGTGGCGCTGCCCGTGCTCCAGTTGGAATTGAACGCGGCGCGCGTGAAGTCGCGGTTGACCGCACCCTGGTTCTCGGTCCAGTAGCCGTCGTCGCCGCCATGGTGGTAGCCGAGGCCGAACACGCGCCCGTTCGCCTTGAGTTCGACCGCGATTTCCTTGTTGGTGAACCACGGCCATGCACCGCTGCGGTCCTGGCGCGTGTTGTAGGTCGAGATGAGCACCCAGCCCGGCTTGTCGTACGCCTTGCCGGAGATGTGCACCGACGTCGAGGAACCATTGACGTAGGTCGGGAACAGCACGGTGCGCGGGCACTCCGGCGTCGACGCGGGGTCGGCGTCGGCTGGCACGCTCGGGCAGGCGTCGATGTCGACGAAGAACACGTCGCCGTTGTTGCTCTGGAAATCGATCGAGGTGTAGAGGTCGTGGCCATTCGCGCCGACCGCGATGTCCGAATGCTCGGACTTGTGCAACAGCTTCTTCTTCTGCGTGAAGTCGGGCGACCACGCCCACGTGCCGAGCGTGTCGTCGGACGACGTGAACCAGCGACCGGACGGCGTCATGCTCGTGTGGTCGGGGCGCACGCTCGCGTTGCGCGTGCCGACGATCTGGTTGGCCTGCAGGTCGTAGACGACGTAGCCGAGGATGCCGAAGCTGCTCGTCTCGGCCTGGAAGCCCCAGTAGCGGCCGTCGCGCGAGGGCGAGCCTTCGCTCTTGGTCCACAGGCGCGCCGCGTTCGACCACGGCAGGCGGCCGGTGAAGTCGGCGACCGTCGTCGACGTGTTGCTGCGGATGTCGAGCTTGAAGATCTTCATGCCGCCGTTGGTCGGCATGTAGTAGATGCTGTTCGGGTCGGTCGGATGCCACTGCACTTCCGCGTCGCCGGCCGGCCCGTTGAGGCGCTTGTCGTACTGCAGCGTGTTCGCGTCGTAGATGTGCCAGTTGCCGCCCGAGCCGTAGACGAGCACGCGGCTGTTGTCGGCATTGAACGGCTGGCGGCGCGAGTAGTCGTTGCGCGCGAACTGCTGCGGCGGCTCGACGTCGTGCTGGGTCATGCGCACCATGCAGGTGTCGAAACCCGGATCGGCGAAGGCCTGGCCCTTGGCCGGCTTGGCGAGGCTGCCGGCGGGTGGGTTGATCTTGCCTTCGAGCAGCGCGAAGCCGGGCTGGTAGAAGCCGTCGCAGGCGTTGGCCATGCCGCCACCGACCGGTGCCTCGAAACCACTGTCGAAGACCGTGTCGGGGACGGATTCGGCGCGAACGGGTGCGATCGTGAAAATCGATGAAACGGTGACCGAGACGGCGAGCAGCGAGGCAGTGCGGAGCGGCGAAGCGGGCATGGATTTTCCAGGGGGAGAGTCGAGGCGGAAATTCTGCCGCCCGGTCCGCACCTGGTTTGGGACGAAATTCGCAACGTCGCACAATGACTTGGCGCGAATCGCCAAAATTGTGTGAGCGCCGTTGGAAAATCGTGAATCCGGTTATCGGCCATTCACCGGAAAAATCGGTCCTGATTAATCCGCGTCCGATTATCGAGCGTCGATTTTCAGGCGGCTGCCACGGCGCGATTCGTGAAAAGCATCACGATCCACCGGCGCCGCGTGGGCGCGCGCGACGGGCGCGCAGCCTCGCCCCGATGTCCCGTGCTTCAGGCAGGCCGAGGCGCCAGGCCAGGGCGAAGGCGGCGAGCCCGGCCGGCAGCGTGGCGAGGCCGCAGGCGATCGCCCACAGGCGGTGGCTCGCCTCGTACAGGCCCGCCGGAACGATCACGCGCGCCAGCAGGATGCCGGCCGCGAGCACGCCGAGCGGTAGCAGCAATGGCGCCGACAGCGGACGCTGCGCGGGCGCGCCTGCCCGCAGCAGCCGGCGCACGACGATCGCGGCGAGCAGGGACGATTGCAATTGCGACAGCACCGCCGACAGCGCGACCCCGCGCAGCCCGAGGCGCTGCGCCCAGAGCAGGTTCAGGCCGACGCAGGTCGCGACGCCGGCGAGCCCGATGAACACCTGCGTCCACGGGCGCACCATGCTGTGCAGCACCCGGTAGCTGAAGTACGCCTGCGAGCGGAACACCATGCCGATCGCGAGCAGGCTCATCGCTTCGACGGTGAGCGCGGTCGAACGCTCGTCGAAGCGTCCGTGTTCGAGCAGCACGATCACGATCGGCTTGGCGAGGCCGACCAGCAGCACCGCGCACGGCAGCGTCAGCAGCAGGATCAGGCGTTGCCCGCTGCGCCAGGTCGCCGCGACCGCGGTGTGGTCGCCGGCGGCGACGCCGCGACCGAGGGACGGGTAATAGCTCGTGATGATCGCCTGCGCGAACACTTCGACCGGCAGCATCGCCATCATCGTCGCGTAGGTGAGCGCCGAGATCGAGCCGGCGTCCAGGCGCGAAACGAAATACTGGTCGACCAGGCCGGTCAGCATCGCGCCGACCGAACCGACCAGCAACGGCAGCAGGTGCGCGAGCGGGCGCAGGAAATCCGGATGGCCGAGCGCGAACGCGGGGCGCAGGCTGCTGCGGAACAGGTCGCGGTTGCCGAAGGCAAGGATGCACAGCTGCACGAAGAAGCCGAGCGTGATGCCGGCGATGAGCGCGCGCACGCCGAGCTCGCGCGCGAGCAGCAGCGCGACGAGGATGATCGCGCTGTTGTTGACGATGCCGTCGAGGCCGGGCAGCACGAAGCGCTCGCGCGCGTTGCTGAGCGCCGACAGCAGCGAGGACAGCGTGAGCATGAGCATGCACGGCAGCATGAGGCGGATCATCGCGATCGCCTGCTGCTGGTTCTCCGGCGCGAGGCCGGGCGCAAGCCGGTGCACGAGCGCGCCGGTCCACAGCTGGATCGCCGCGCAGGCGAGCAGCGACACGCCGATCGCGAGCGTGAACAGCGTGTTGGCGCCGCGCCAGGCGTCGGCGCCGGTGCGCCCCTCGAGGCTTTTCACGAAGCGCGGCACGAACGCGACCGTGATGACCGTGGTGAGCAGGTTGGGCAGCATCAGCGGCAGCGAGTAGGCGACCCAGAACGCGTCGAGCACGCCGCTCGTGCCGAACAGCGTGGCGATGATCAGGGTCTTGCCGATCGCAAGCAGCTTGCCGGCGAGGTTGAGCCCCGACAGCGCGAGTACCGCGCGGCGCGGCCGCGTCGCGCTCACGGGCGGCGCGCCGGCAGGCCGCGCGCACGCGCGGCGAGCGGGAAGCGCTCGATCATGCGATCGGCGCCGGAGACGACCAGCGCGGTCGACGCGGGCACCTGCCGCGTCTTCAGCAACATGTAGCGCTCGAGCAGTCCGCACAGGATCCAGAACGTGCCCATCACGTTGCCTTCGAGGAACGGGCTGCCGTAGAGGTTGCCGAGCGCCATGCACAGCGCTGTCACGCTGAAGCCGATCGCGAGCGCACGCGCTTCCGGGTCGTCGGGGGGCATGCTCCGCCGCAGCCACGCGCCGAGGCGGAACGTCGCGAGCACGAGCAGCAGCAGCGCGAGCAGCGCCTGCGGCCCGCCCTCGGCGAGCGTGAGCACGTAGAAATTGTGCGCATCGAAGTGCTGGAACGCCGAGTAGTGGCCGATCTCGTCCTTGAAGCGGTTCTGGCCGACGCCGGCCGGGTTGGCCTGCCACATCGCCAGCGCGCCGGCCCAGATCTCCCAGCGGCTGGCCGTGCTCTCGTCGACCTTCTCTTCGCCGTGCGGGCCCTTCTGCTGCGTTTCCTCGACGCGCTGGGTCACGCTCTCGGGCAGGAAGCCGACCAGCGAGGCGAGCGTCGCCCCGAGCACGATCGCGAGCAGCACGCTACGCCGGAGCAGCAGCACGGCGAGGCCGAGCACGGCGATGAAATAGGCCTGGCGCGAATAGGTGAACAGCAGCGCCATCGTCAGCAGCACGACCCCGCCGAGCGCGGCGATGCGCCAGCGCTTGTCGCGCAGGAACAGCGCGAGGCCGATGAACATCGGCAGGAACATCGCGTAGTAGACGCCGGCGCGGTTCGCATCGCGGTAATTGCTGCCGAACGGCCCGGAGGCGCGATGGGTCTCGACGTAGGTGCCGATGCCGTAGTCGAAGCCCTGGCGGATCGCCTGCACCGCGGCGATCGCGGCGACCGCCATCACCGCGATCACCAGCAGGCGCGTGTTGCGGAGGTCCTGCCTGCAGTGCAGGTACATGAAATAGAGCAGCGGCGAGAACAGCGCGTTCTTGAGGTAGGTGACGTCGACCATGAATGCGCCCGGCGCGCGTACCTGGGCGATCACGAACGCGAGCACGAGCATCGCCATGAAGAACAGCAGCGGTCCGCGCATGAAGGCCTTCGGCTCGACCTCGTCGGGCCTGCCCGAGAAGCGCAGCATCACCAGCACGAGCAGGAACAGCGCGTTCGGCAGGTTGAGCCCGGGCACGCCGGACTCGAAGTTGTAGTGGCCCTGGTAGACCGTGTAGAGGATCTGGAACAGGAGCAGGAAGCGCAACATGTCAGGCGCGCGGCGCCGCGTCGAGGAAGCGGCGCGCCCACAGTTCGAGCGAGAGCACCAGCCAGAGCGATTCGCCGCGGTCGGCACGCCCGGCGAGATGATCGTCGAGGCACGCGCGCGCGGCGGCCGGATCGATGAGGCCGCGTTCGCGGAACGCGCGGCTCGCGAGCACGTCCTCGGCGAGCGGCCGCAGCGGGCCGCGGAACCACTGCCCGAGCGGGATCGCGAAGCCCTGCTTGGGTTTCGCCAGGACGTCCGCGGGCAGCCAGCGTTCGGCGACGCGACGCAGGATGTGCTTGCCGCGCCCGTGCCGCACGCGCAGGTTCTCCGGCAGGCTCACCACGAACTCGACCACGGCCGGGTCGAGGAACGGCACGCGGCCTTCGAGCGAGTTCGCCATCGCCATGCGGTCGACCTTGACCAGGATGTCGTCCGGCAGGTAGCTGCCGAAGTCGAGCTCGACGATGCGGTCGAGCATCGAATGACGCGCGCTGCCGCCGCGCGCGAGCGCGTGCAGCGGGTCCTCGTAGCCGTCCCGCACCGCCGCGCCGAGCAGGTCGCGCACGGTCCCGGGACGGCTCATCGCGACGCTGCCGAGGTAACTATCCGGGAACGGCATGCGCATGCGCTCGGCGACGCCGCGCAGGCGATAGCCGAACGAGCCACCGACGAGGCTGGCGCCCGCGCGCGCAGCGAGCGCGACCGACGCCTTCAGCGGACCGAGGCGTTGCAGGGCGAGGAAGCGCAGGTAGCGCGTGTAGCCGGCGAACGTCTCGTCGCCCGCGTCGCCGGTCAGCACCATCGCCACCTGCGTGCGCGCGAGCTGCGAGACGAGGAAGGTCGGTACCGCCGACGAATCGGCGAACGGTTCGTCGAGGTACCAGACGAGCTGTTCGAGCAGCCCCACCGCGTCGGGCTCGACCACCAGTTCGTGATGGTCGGTGCCGAGGTGTTCGGCGACGCGACGTGCGTCGGACAGTTCGTTGTAGGCGGCTTCCTTGAAGCCGATCGAATAGGTGCGCACGCGCTGCGACGAATGGCGCGTCATCAGAGCGACGACCGTGCTCGAGTCGAGCCCGCCGCTGAGGAACGCGCCGAACGGCACGTCGGCGACCATGCGGCTGTGCACCGCGCGGTCGAGCAGTTCGGCGAGGCGCTGCTCCGCGTCGGCCGCGCCGATCGCCTGCCGGCGGCCGAAGTCGAGCGTGTAGTAGCGCTCGACCGCGATGCGCCCGTCGCTGCAGCGCAGGTAGCAGCCCGGGGGCAGCTTGCGCACGCTCGCGAAGATGCTCGCCGGGGTCGGCACGTAGCCGTAGCGCACGTACGAGCGCAGCGCCGCGGGATCGAGCTCGCGCCGCAAGCCCGGCACTTCGATCAGCGCCTTGAGCTCGCTCGCGAACAGCAGCCGCGCGTCGTCGTGGGCGTAGAACAACGGCTTCTCGCCGAAGCGGTCGCGCGCGAGCACGAGCGTCTGCGTGCGGCGATCCCAGACCGCTAGCGCGAACATGCCGTCGAGGCGCGCGAAGCAGCGCTCGCCCCATTCGGCGAACGCCTGCGCGACGACCTCGCTGTCGGAGGCGGAATGGAACTCGCGGCCGAGCGCCTGCAGTTCGGCGCGCAGTTCGCGGTAGTTGTAGATCTCGCCGTTGAACACGAGCTGGATGCGCCCGCCGTCGGCGGACATCGGCTGGTGGCCGCCGGCGATGTCGATGATCGCGAGCCGGCGCATGCCGAGCAGCACGCGCGCATCGCGGTAGTAGCCCTCGTCGTCCGGGCCGCGATGGCGGATCGCGTCGTTCATGGCCCGGCCGACGCCGGCGTCGGGCGGTTGCTGGCCGGGTGCGACGACGAGGCCGATGATGCCGCACATGCGTTTCAGTCCCCCTGGGGCAGCGTGGCGGACGCGGTGATGCGCGCCGGGTCCTCGCCACGGTACAACGCGAGCAGGCGATCGACCACGACATCGAGGTCGGCGCGCGCGGCGACGTCGGCGCGCGCCTGGCAGCCGAGCCGGTGCAGGCCGGGCCGCCCCCGCGCGACGGCGTCGGCGAGGCGGTGCGCGAGCGTCGCATGGTCACCCGGCTCGAACAGCCAGCCGTTGCGGCCGTCGACGATGAAGTCCTCGCTGCCGCTGACGCGGCTCGCGACCACCGGCAGGCATGAAGCCATGAATTCGAGCAGGGTGTTGGAGAGGCCTTCGATGGTCGAGGTCAGCACGCCGAAATCGGCCTCGCGCAGGAGGTGCTCGACGTCGGAGCGATGGCCGAGGAACTCGACCTGCGCGGCGATGCCGAGGCGTTCCGCCTGCGCGCGCAGCGATGCCTCGAGCGGGCCGGCGCCGACCAGGCGCAGGCGCGCGCGTCCGGCCTGCGGGAACGCGTCGGCCCAGGCATCGAGCAGCACGCCGAGGCCCTTCTCCGGCACCAGCCGGCCTACGAACACCGCGGTCGGCACGCCGTCCGCGGCCGGCGCCGCGCGCAAACCGAAGCGGCGCGTGTCGATCGCATTGGGCAGCGCGACAATGCGCTCGCCGGCGAAGCCATGGCGCAGCAGCTCCGCTTCGATGCGGTGGCTGATCGCCTGCAGCGCATGCGCACCGCGCAGCCAGCGCTGGCCGATGCGTGCGACGAGACCGCCATCGTCGCGCAGCAGGCCCTTCTTGAGTTCCCACCAGCCCGAGATCTTCACGACCACGGTGCGGCCGATGCGCCGCCCCATCATCGTCGTGAGCGCGCCGAGGTGGTGCGCGATGTGCACGTGCCAGGCGTCGTAACGGCGGCCATGGCGCGCGAGGAACGCGAGCAGGCGCAACCACAGCACGAGCGAACCGAACAGGCGGATGCGCGGATAGGCGATGCGCAGCACCGGGATGCCTTCGTGCCGGCCGATACGCGCGGGCGTGAGGTCGGGGTCGCGCAGGGGCGTCAGCACGGTCACGCGATGGCCGCGCTCGCGCAGGCGCATCGCGAGCGTGCGCACCTGCGACTCGGCGCCGCCGCCGCCGATCACCGGGAAGTTGCTTTCCAGCACCATGAGCACGCGCATCGGCCGCAGGCCGGCGCCGCCGGAGCTCGGCTCAGGCCGCATCGAGGTGCCTCCGCAGCCACAGCTCGAGCACGACGAGCTGCCAGATGCCGCGCGAGTGGTCCCAGCTGCCGCGCGCGTGCTCGGCGAGCAGGCGTTCGACGAACGCGCGCTCGAACACGCCGCGCGCGAGCGTGCGCGCATCGAACAGCACCTCGCGCACGAACTGCTGGAACGGCGCGTCGCTGCGCAGCCACACCGCGACGGGCAGGCCGAAACCCTGCTTCTTCTTCTTCAGCACGTCCTCCGGCAGGATGCCGGCCATCGCCTGCTTGAACAGGTAGCGCTTGGCCGTGCCGCGCACCTTGCAGTCGGGCGGCAGGCGGCCGGTCCAGGCGACGAGGCGTGGATCGAGGTAGGGATAGCGCGCGCTTATGCCGTGCGCGCGGCACGCGCCGTGCACCTTGTAGAGATCGTTCTGCGCGATCGCCATGCCGAGGTCGAGGCGCATGATCCGGTGCAACGGGCCCGCATGCCCCCCGAGCGCGTACACCTCGCGCATGAATTCGAGCGAGGCGTCGCGCGGCACGCGCGCGCGGAACGCCGGCGTCAGCAGCTCGTCGTAGTCGTCGGAGCCGAACGAATCGTCGGTGTAGAAGCGATCCGGGTTCGGCAGCGACGCGCGACGCGTGAAATTGTCGATGCGGTTGAGGAAGTGCGAGGAGGAACGGCCGGCGAGGCGACCGATGCCCCGCGCGAGCGCCTTGAGCGACGCGGGCAGGCGGTGGAACGCCTCCATCACCTGGTCCTTGGCGTAGCGTTCGTTGCCGCCATAGATCTCGTCGCCGCCGTCGCCCGCGAGCAAGGTGTCGACCGATTGCGTCGCCGCGAGCGCGGCGCAGGCGAGCGTCGGTACCGCCGATGCGTCGCCGAACGGCTGGTCCCACGCCCCGACCACGCGCTCGAGCAGGGCGAGCGCGTCGCCGCGGCTCACGCGCGCGGTGTACGGTTCGGCACCGACCGTGCGGGCGACGAGTTCGGCGTAGGCGAGTTCGTCGTAGCCTTCCTCGGCGAAGCCGATGGAGAAGCTGCGCACCCTGGCCTCGGGGCGCTCGCTGGCGAGGATCGAGACGATGCTCGAACTGTCGGTGCCGCCGGAGAGGAAACAGCCCCAGCTGCGCGTGTCGGCGGGACGGTAGTCGTGCACGCTCGCGACGATCTGCGCGCGCAGGTCGCGCGCGAGGGCTTCGTCGCTGCCGCGCAGGTCCTCCGCGTATTCGGGCAGCCAGTAGCGCGTGCTGGCCCCGCGCCTGCCATCCCAGGCGTAGCGCGTGCCCGGCGTCACGTGCTGCACGCCGGCGCAGATGGTCAGTGGTGCGGGCACGTAGGCGAAGTTGAGGTAGTGGTAGATCGCGAGGGGATCGACCTCGCGCGCGCACAGCGGGCTCGCAAGGACCAGGCGCAGGTCGCTCGCCAGCAGCACGGTGCCGCCCTGCTCGAGTACGTAGAGCGGCAGCGTCGAGAAGTGGTCGGTCAGCGCGGCGACGCGGCGACCCTCCGCGCTCCAGACGACCTGAACGAAGCGGCCGCGCCAGCGCGCATGCGGTCCATCACCATCGAGTGCAGCGACGCCGTCGGCGCACCGGCCCTCGACGAGGTCGGCCAGCGCGAACCAGTGCACGCCGCCGGCTTCGCCGCGGCGCACCGCGCCGCGCGTGGCGATGCGCACGTCGCCGTCGCCGCAGACGGCATACCCGTCGGGCGCGACGATCGCGCGGGCGGCCGCGGGACCGAACGCGCAGGCGAAGTCGCCGATCACGCTGGCGGGGTCGTTCATCGTCGACATGCTGGACATCCCGGCACGGGCGACCGCGGCGCGCGGATGCGCGGGGTCGCTGAGGATTGGATCGGCAGGGGCATCGCTTCAGCTCCCGCCGGCGGAGTGGGGCGCGCCGGACACGCGTGCGTACACCGCTTCGGTGCGCCGGACCATTTCCTCGATCGCATAGCCCTGCTCGGCGTCGGCGCGCGCCGCGGTGCCGAGGCGCACGCGCAGCGCGTCGTCGCCGCCGATGCGCTCGAGTGCGGCGGCGAGGGCGTCCGCATCGCCGCCCGGGAACAGCAGCCCGTTGTGTTCGTGCTCGACGAGCTCGGGGTTGCCGCCGACCGCGGACGCGATCGGCGCGCAGCCCGCGGCCATCGCCTCGAGCACGACATTGGAAAGGCCCTCCTCGCGCGAGCAGAGCACGAGGAAGTCGGCGCACTGCATCAGCGTTTGCGCGTCGCTGCGCTCGCCGAGGAAGCGCACGTCCGCCTCGAGGCCGAGCTGCCCGGCGCGATCGCGCAGTTCGGCGTCGAGCGGCCCGCCGCCGGCGAGCAGCAGGAACGGTCGTCGCTCCGGCGCGACGCGCGCGAGGGCATCGAGCAGCAACGGGATGTCCTTGACGACGACGAAGCGGCCGACGAACAGGCCGCAGCGACGCCCCGGCGGGACGCCGAGCGCATCGCGTTCCGCCGCGCGTCGCTCCGGCGCGAGCGGTGCGGGGATTTCCACCCCGTTCGGCACGAGGCTGATCTGCGCGAGCGGCAGGCCGGTATGTTCGGCGGTAGCGCGCGCGCCCGCGCGCGCGTTGGCGATGACCGCGTCCGCGCGCCGCACGATCCAGCGCTTGAAGCGCCACTGCTGGCGCGTATGGTGCAGGCACAGGCCGCGCACGGACGCGATGAAGGCGCAGCGCGGCGCGAGCGGCAGCACGGCGCGCACCCACAGCTCCGCGGTGAGCGAATAGCAATGCACGATGTCGTAGCGGCCGCGGCGCAGCAACGCGGCGAGGCACAGCACGAAGCGCGGATCGACGCGGCCGTGCTTGGGCAGTTCGTGCACGCGGATGCCCGCCTCGACGAGGCGGTCGGCAAGGAAGGAACGGTTGCGGAAAAACAGCAGCTCCGCCTGCCAGCGCGTGCGGTCGAGCCCGGCGAGCAGGTGCGCGATCTGGCGCTGGCTGCCGCCGACCTCCATCTCGTCGCTGACGACGAGCACGCGTGCGGGAGCGCCCGTGCTAGCCACGCGCGACCTTCACGAAGCAGTCGAACAGGCGCCCGGCTTCGATGCGCACGTCGAACTCGCGCTCGACCTTGGCCCGTCCGGCCGCGGCGTAGGCGTCGCGGAGCGCGGGATCGGCGAGCAGCGCGGCGATCGCGTCGGCGAGCGCGGCGGCATCGCGCTGCTCGACGATGCGGCCGCTGACGCCGTCGTCGACGAGCTCGGGGATGCCCGACACGCGCGTGCTGAT
Organism: Dokdonella fugitiva; assembly: GCF_004342425.1. Classification (GTDB taxonomy): domain Bacteria; phylum Pseudomonadota; class Gammaproteobacteria; order Xanthomonadales; family Rhodanobacteraceae; genus Dokdonella_A; species Dokdonella_A fugitiva. The sequence goes on from NZ_SLWQ01000003.1 coordinate 259,961, forward strand.
GACCGGCAGTCCTGCCGCCATCGCTTCGGTGAGTACGTTCGGGATGCCGTCGGCATTGCCCTCCGGCGTGACGACGCAGGGCATGACCATGAGCGTCGATTCGGCCATCGCCCGGCGTACCTCGGCCTGCGGCTTGGCGCCGACGAAGGCGACGCGGTCCTGCAGGCCGAGCTGGTCGCGCTGCGCCTCGAGCCGTGCACGTTCCTCGCCTTCGCCGATGACGACGCTGTCGAAGGCGATGCCACGGTCGCGCAGCAGCGCGAGCGCGGGCAGCAGCACGTCGAAGCCCTTGATCGGGTCGAGCCGGCCGACCGAGAGCAGGCGATGCGGCAGGCGCCCTTCGCGCGAATAGCGCGTCTCGTCCAGTTCGAGCGCCGAGTGCATGACCTGGATCGGCACCGAACCCGGCGGATCGATCCAGCGCTGCATGTGGCGGACGTTGTTGCGCGTGATCGTCACCGCGAGGCTCGTCGCGGCGAGCTTGGCCGCCATCATGTGGTCCTCGACGAAGATGTCGTGCGCGCGGCTGGTGAACGAGAACGGCTTGCCGAGCAGGCGCGACAGGAACCAGGCGACCGTCGCCGGGTAGGTCGCCCACGGCGCGTGCACGAGATCGGCTTCGAAGGCACGCAGTCGGTGCAACTGGCCGGCCGCGCGGCAGATCGCGCCGAGGCTGTTGAACAACACCTTCGGCTGGCGCCAGAGGCCGGCGACGAGGCGCGCGACGAAGCCGAGCGTGACCAGTGGCCGGCGCAGCACGAGGCCGAGGAAGGCGAGCACCGAGGCGGGCGCGCCGCGCGGATGCAGCGTGCGGTCGAGCAGCACGGCGGCGCGCTCCTGCACGATCTTCTCGCTCGCCGGTTTCAGCGACAGGATCGAAAGCTGCGCGCCGCGTTCGAGCAGCGCGTGCATTTCGCGCACGATGAACGTCTCCGACCAGCACGGGAACAGCGAGACGACGTAGAGGATGCGCAGCGGGCGGGGAGAACTCGTGCTCGTGGCCATCGATCAGGTGTCCCCGCGTCGGGTGACCGACCACGCCGCGGCGGCGCGCCCGGTGAGGAAGTCGTGCAGGCCGAGCACGGCGTAACCGTTCATGCGCACGAAGGTCGTGATCACGCGCACCGGCGCGATGCGCAGCAGCTCCGGCTTGCGCATCGCGGCGAACGCGAGCCCGTAGAACGCGACCTGGGCGAGCGCGAGCAGGGTCCACTTCGGCGACTCGGCGACCAGCGCGAGGTTGCTCACGAAGGCGGCGAGCATGAACCACGGCGCGAACAGGCGCAGCCACTTGTGGCCCCACAGGCGCCAGCCGAGCGGGTGCGCCCACGGCAGCAGCAGCGAGGGTTCGCGCGCGATCAGCTGGAAGTTGCCGGCGAGCGTGCGGCGCTTGCGCAGTGATTCGATCGCCGCGTCCTTCGACGGCCGGTCCCATGCGCGCGCTTCGCTGCTGAAGAGGATGCGCGAGCCGTCACGGGCGATCTGCAGCGGGATCCACAGGTCGTCGAGGATGAGGCCTTCGGGGATCCGCGGCAGCAGCGCGCGTCGCGCCGCGTACAGCGCGCCGCTGACGCCGACGACCGAGCCGCTCTGCGCTTCGTTGCCGCGGATGAAGGTTTCGTAGCGCCAGTAGAAGTCGACGCCGTCGCCGTAGTCGCTGTAGCTGCGCTCGAAGGCGAGCTCGCCGCCGACCGCGCCGACGCGCGGGTCCGACAGCACGCGCAGCAGCGCGCGCAGCGCGCCGGGTTCGATGCGCTGGCGCGCGTCGGCGAACAGCACGACGTCGGCCTCGAGCCTGGGCACGATGTCGCCGAGGCAGGCGGACTTGCCGCGCCGCACCGGGAACACGTAGGGCACCAGGCGCGGATCGCCGAACTCGCGCAGCACGGTCGGCGTGTGGTCCTCCGAGCCGTCCGAGGCGACGTGGAAGCGGAGCTTGTCCGGCGGATAGTCGAGCGCGGCGATGTTCCGGAGCTTGGCGGCGAGTTCCCCGGCGGCATTGTGCGCGACGATGACGATCTCGACGTCCGGCTCCCACTCGGCCGGTTGCACGCGCCGCGGGCGGTACAGCGCGCGCGCGAGCATCGCGAGCGGATAGCCGAGGTAGGTCCAGCCGAGCGCGAGCAGGCTGAGCACGAAGGTCCATTTCATCGGGCGACATCCCCCTGGCCGAGCAGGCGGCCGCGCAGGCGTTCGTAACGGCGATCGCCGAGCGCGCGCTTGGCGAAGCCGAGCACGCCGTAGCGCAGGCGCGCGCGCGCGATGCCGCGACCGGCGATCCAGCGTTCGAGCGTCGCGGCGTCGAGCGCCGCGGTCACGCTCATGCGCGGCAGCGCGCGCGTACTCGCGGCGCCGTCGAGCACGCCGGGCTCGGAGCCGAGCACGTGCGTGTATCCGCATTCGCGCGCGACCGCCGGCAGCTCGGCGCGCATGCGCCCGCCCGGCGGCGCGAGCAGGGTGACCGCGGTACCGACGTGGTCCTCGATCGCGAGGCGCGAACGCAGCAGGTCTTCGCGCAGGGCGCGGTCGTCGAGCTCGGTGAAGTAGCGGTGGTTCCAGCCATGCGACTGGATCGACATCCCGCCTGCCGCCATCTCGCGCAGCTGCGCCCAGCTCGCCAGCCCGGCTTCGCCGACCTTGCCCGGATTGACGAAGAAGTCCGCGCGCAGGCCGCGCTCGGCGAGCATCGGCCAGGCCAGCGCGTGGTTGCTCGCATGGCCGTCGTCGAAGGTGAGCACGACCGCGCGGCTCGGCGCGGCGAGCCAGTCGCGCGCGCTCGTCGCGCCGCCGGCGACGCGCACGAGCGCGTCGAGCTGCGTCGCGAAGCGCGACGCCTCGACCGTGTAGTGCGGGTCCTGCGCGGCGTCCGGGCTGCCGGGTCCGCCGATCGCGTGATACATGAGGGCGATGCTGCGCGTCGCCGTCGTGCTGGAGGGAATCGCGTCGATCATCCGGCCCCGTCGTCAGCGCGTGTAGGTCACGGAGAGGATGACCGCGTTGTCCGAGTAACCCGCTTCGCGCAGCGTGCTGTCGCGCAGCGCGTGCGTCGCGCGCAGCGCCCACGTCCAGTGGCTGGTCTGGCGCCACGACAGCGCCATCGAGTAGCTCGCGTCGGTATCGGTGCGGTCGAGGTCGCTGTAGTCGCGATGCTCGCGGCCGGTCGACAGCGATAGTGCGAAGGTCGGCCGGAACAGCCAGTTGAACGTCGCGGTCCAGCCGTACGCGTGCTGGCTGAAGAACTCGCCTTCGATGTAGTCGATCTTGCGCCAGAACGGCGCGACGCTGAAGGTGTAACGCTCCTCGCGGTGGTTGAAGTCGAGGCCGATGCGCTTCTCGACGTAGAGCTGCGGCGAGATCACCGCACCGTTGCGGCCGCTGCCGACGCCGAGGTTGCCGATCGAGGCGGGATCGATGACGAGATCCTGGCTCGCGTCGGCGAACTGGCGCGCCGCGCTGATGCCCAGGTCGGTCGCCGACGACGGCATCCAGCGCAGGCCGAAGCTGAGCAGCGCGCCGGAACGGTTGTCGGGCCCGCGCAGGTCGACCCAGCTGTAGCCCGCGGCGGCCTGCAGCTTGAGCGTATTGGTGGTGTGCTCGTAGCCGACGTAGGCATCCTCGCGGTCGTAGTCGAACGGTCGCGACGCGGCTTCGTCGTAGCGCACGCGCGATGCGGTCAGCGAGCCGCTGACGGTGTCGAGCGCGCCGAGCAGCCAGGCGAGGCGCGCCGCGGCGCTGAACCGGTCGCTGTCGAAGTCGTTCGTTTCCTCGGCGTAGGTGTTCGTGTAGCGCAGGTCGAGGCGGCCGCGCAGGTTGTCGCCGAGGCGCGCGCGCCAGGTCGGCCCGGTGCTGAACACGTTGGTCTGCTGCTGGTTGCTCGGCACGTCCGCCTGCAGCACGTTGACCGGCTGGCGGCCGAGGTAGTCCTCGGCGACCCAGTCGAAGCGCTCCGGGCTGATCGACCACGTCGCCACGCCGGAGAGCAGGCCGCGCAGTTCGTCGGAGAACTTGCCGCCGAGGTAGTCGCGGTACGAGACGCTGCCGGCGGCGGTCGCGCTGAGTACCGCGCCCTGCTGCCTCAGGTCGAAACCGAGGGTCGGCGTCAGCACGGTCTCCTCGACCGGGTTGTCGCGGCTCAGGTTGATGTTGTCGTTCTGCTCGAGTTCGACGCCGACGCTGTAGTTCAGCGCGGGCTCCGCCTGCGCCGACGGCGCGCCGGCCGCGGCGAGCGCGATGCCGGCGGCGAACCAGCCGCGATGGGTGATACGCATTGGTCTCCCCTCCCTATCAGGACCCGCGGTTCCCGCGTCCACGGCAACCGCACCCGCGAGCCGATACGTCACGTTTCCTCGACACGCGTGCCGCACCATGCGGATCAGGGCAATTCGTCGAACACCACGCCGGCGAAACGGTTCGGGTCGAAGATCGCCGCCGCCTGCGCGATCGCCGCCGGTGTGTCGCGACCGTAACCGGCGACGAGCACGACGAAGTCGGCGAGGTCGGACAGGATGCGCGCGTCCGGCGAACCCTTCACCGCCGGGCCGTCGAGGAACAGGTAGCGGTCCGGGTAGCGGCAGCGCAGCGAATCGAGCGCGGCGCGCATGCGGAACGAGGAAAAGTATTCGCCGCTGGTTTCGCGCGGCTTGCCCGACGGGATCAGGCGCAAGCGCGGGATGCCCGTGCGGTGGATGATCGGCTCCATGCCCATCGCCGGGTGGTCGAGGTAGTCGATCAGGCCGGGGCCCGGTTCCGTGCCGAGCGCCTTGTGTTGCGCGGCATGGCGCGGATTGCAGTCGATCAGCAAAGCGGTCTTCGCCTCGTCGAACGCGAACGCGGCGGCGAGGTTGCGCGCGACGAAGCTGCCGCCGGAGCCGGGGCTGACCGGCGCGATCATCGTCACGAAGTTCTGGTCGCCGCCGAGCGCGAGCAGGCGCGTGCGGATCTCGCGGAACGCGTCGGCCTGTTGGCGCACCGAATCGTCGCGATGGATCAGGCGTCGCTCGTCCAGCTGGCGCGGCGTCAGCGCGTTCGGCTCGGCCATGCGCGCGATCGAGCGGCTCGCGCTCGTGCGCACGCCGAGCTTGCTCGCGGCGGCCTCGAGCGCGCCGCCGACGTGGTCGGCCGGCTTGCCACTGTCGCCCGCGCTCATCGCATGACCTCCAGGCGGATCCAGTACATCGCCGCGTAGGTGAGCAGCACGCCGATGATGATGACGATGAGCACGGTGCCATGCAATGCGTTGCGGCGGCGGTCGCCCGGCGTCGGGTAGGCGGGAATCGTCGCCAGCACCGGCACGCCGGCCATGCGCTCGATCTGCGCCGCCGAGCGCACGCGCGGGTCGAACCGCGCATAGCCGAAGAGCAGGCCGAGTGGAAGGAGGATGCCGAGCAGGAGCCCGGCGATCGCGAAATGCATGAGGCGCAGTCCGGACGGGCGCACCGGCATCACCGCCGGTTCCTGGATGCGGAAGGTGAGGCCCTGCTGCTTGGCGTCGAGGTCCATCGACACGCGCGCGTTCTCGCGGCGCTTGAGCAGGTCCTGGTAGATGTCGCGGTTCACTTCATAGTCGCGCGTGAGTTCGGACAGCGCGTTCTCCGAATTGGCGATGCGCTTGCTGCGCTCGAGTTCGGCTTCGAGCATGCCTTCGGTCACGCTCAGGCGCGAGGCGATCGCCGAACCGTTGCGGCGCGCTTCGTTGAGCTTGCTGCGCAGTTCCTGGTAGAGCGGGTTGTACTGGATGCTGTCGTCGACCGACGACGGTCCCTTGTTCGTCCGGGGCGCGAGGGCGCGCTGCTGCTCGTCGCGCTTGAGCGCATCCTGGATGTCCTGGATCTGGTGGCGGATGCGCACGACGTCAGGATAGTCGTCGGTGTAGGTGAGCAGCAGGCGGTCGAGCTGGTTCTGGAGTTCCGCGAGCTGCACGCGGTAGGTGCTCGCGCGCGTCTGCACCGCGGTGATCTCGGACTCGCCCGACACCTGCGAGACGAGCGCGCTCTCGCGCGAACGCTGTTCCATGAGCTCGAGCCGCGCCTGTTCGATCTGGCTGCGCAACTGGGCGATGCGGCTGTTGCTGTCGGCCTCGCCGCCGGGTCGCGCGTCGACGTTGGCCTCGCGGTACGTCTTGAGCTTGTCTTCGGCGTCGGTGAGCTTCTTGTGGTAGGCCTGGACCTGGCCGTCGATGAACTCGAACGCGTTGCGGCTCTCGCGCTCCTTCGCGGCGAGGCTTTCCTGGATGAAGAGTTCGGCGAGGCGCTGGGTGACGTGGAACGAGCGCTCCGGGAGGCTGTCGGCGTAGGTGATCTGGATCAGGTTGTCGCGCGGACTGGTGATCTTCGTGCGGTCGGTGATCGCCTCGATCATGCGGTCCTGCTCGATCGCCGAAGGATGCCTGTCGAGCCAGCCACCCGCGGCGAGGATCTCGGTCATCACCTTGCGGCTGAAGATCACCTCGCGCGCGATCGCGGCGCGGTCGGCGACGCCGGTCGCGACCGCGCGGCCTTCCATGAGGCCGGTGACGATGTTGCTTTCCTGCACGAGGATCGTCGTCGACGATTCGTACTTGCGCGGCAACGACACGCCGATGACCAGCGCGGCGATCGCGATGACCGCGAACATCGTGCCGAGCGTGAGCTTGCGCCGGCGCGCCTCGGTCAGCAGCACCGGCACCAGTTCGCCCATCGGCACCATCGCATTCGCCATTTCGCCGCTCCGCCCGGTCAGAACACGCGTTCGGGCACGGTGATCACGTCGCCCGGCTGGGCCGGGTAGTTCGTCGACAGGTCACCCTTCTTGAGGATCTGGTCGAGGCGCACAGCGTAGGCGCGCGTGCTTTCGCCTTCCTTGCGGTACAGCTCGGTGCGGTCGCCCGCCGCGAATTCGGTGGTGCCGCCGGCGGCGAGCACCGCGTCGAGCACGGTCATGCCCTGCCGGTACGGCACCGAGACCGGGTTGCGCACGGCGCCGGTCACGCGCACGCGCGAGAGGTACTCGTGGCTGCGCAGTTCGGTCAGGATCACCGCGACCTGCGGATCGCGGATGTAGGTCTTGAGCTTGCCGGCGATCTCGGCCGAGACCTCCTCGGGCGTCTTGCCGCCGGCCATGACGTCGCCGACGAGCGGGATCGAGATCATGCCGTCCGGGCGCACGGGCACCTTCGCGCTGAGGTCGGGGTTGTGCCAGACCGACACCTCGACGATGTCGTCGACGCCGATCCGGTAGACGCTGACCGCTTGCGCTTCGGGATTGATCTGCGGCGTTCCGGTGCTTACCCCGGGTCCCGCGGCACAGCCTTGAAAAATCAACACGATAGTGATCAGGACCAGCCGGACGAATGGCGACATGGCGCGCTCCCTCCCTATGGAAATGTGAACCCTATCACACTTTCATGACGACCCAGGACGGTATCGGCGACGCGCGGCGCCCTTCATCGCCGGGGTCCTGGACAGGATAGTCCACCTGCGTGGCGCCGGTATCCCCGGACCACGGCAACCTGCCGGTCGGCCGTCGCGGTGCCCCGTGGCGCGCCCCGCCGCTTCAGACCGCGTAGTACGCGCGGTACCAGTCGACGAAGCGGCCAATGCCCACTTCGACCGGCGTCGACGGGGCGTAGCCGGTGTCGCGCGAGAGTTCGGCGACGTCGGCGAACGTGTCCGGCACGTCGCCCGGCTGCAGCGGCAGCAGGATCTTCTCGGCGCGACGGCCGAGCTTCTGCTCGAGCACCTCGATGTAGTGCGCCAGCTCGACCGGCCGGTTGTTGCCGATGTTGTAAACGCGGTACGGCGCCGCCGAGGAGCCCGGATTGGGGTGCATCGGATCGAACGCGGGGTCGCCCGCGGGCACGCGGTCGAGCGTGCGGATCACGCCCTCGACGATGTCGTCGATGTAGGTGAAGTCGCGCGTGTGCTTGCCATGGTTGAACACCTCGATCGGCTCGCCGGCGAGGATCTTGCGCGTGAACAGGAACAGCGCCATGTCCGGCCGCCCCCAGGGCCCGTACACGGTGAAGAAGCGCAGGCCCGTGGTCGGCAGCTGGTACAGGTGGCTGTAGGTGTGCGCCATCAGCTCGTTCGCCTTCTTCGTCGCGGCGTAGAGGCTGACCGGGTGGTCGACGGCGTCCTGCACCGAGAACGGCAGCTTGCGGTTCGCGCCATAGACCGAACTCGACGACGCGTAGACGAGGTGTTCGACGCCGCCGTGGCGGCAGGCTTCGAGCACGTTGATGAAGCCGACGAGGTTGGCCTCGACGTAGGCGTAGGGATTGGTCAGCGAGTACCGCACGCCCGCCTGTGCGGCGAGGTTGACGACGCGCTGCGGACGGAATTCGGCGAACGCGCGTTCGAGTGCCGGCCGGTCCTCGAGCGCGCCGCGCACGAAACGGAAGTTCGCGTGCGGCGCCAGCCGCGCGAGCCGCGCTTCCTTCAAGGTCGGGTCGTAGTAGTCGTTGAGGTTGTCGTAGCCGAGCACGTCGTTGCCACGCTCGAGCAGGCGATGGCTCAGGGTGGATCCGATGAAGCCGGCGGCGCCGGTGACGAGGATGCGCATGTGTCTTCTCCATGGGCCGGCCGCGCTTCGCGTCCGGCGGTCGTGTCGTCGCGTTGCGGCGGCACGCGCCAAGCGCGTGCCGCCCTACAGCCGGTCGTCGACGAGCTCGCGCGGCAACGCCTGCTTGACGTCGAACAGCACGCAGCCGGGCTTGCCGAGCGCGCGGATGCGCTCGGCGCCGAGTTCGAGGAACTGGCGGTGCGCGACCGCGAGGATGACCGCGTCGTACTTGCCCGGCGCGAGTTCGGGCACGAGCTCGAGGCCGTATTCATGGCGTGCTTCGGCGGCGTCGACCCAGGGGTCGTACACGTCGACGTCGGCGTGGTAGCTCCTGAACTCGCCGACGACGTCGGTCACGCGCGTGTTGCGCAGGTCCGGGCAGTTCTCCTTGAAGGCGAGGCCGAGCACGAGGATGTTCGCGCCCGCGGCGTGGATGCGCCGCTGCGTCATGAGCTTGATCACGCGCTGCGCGACGTGCTGGCCCATGCCGTCGTTGATGCGCCGGCCGGAGAGGATCACTTCCGGGTGATAGCCGATCTGCTGCGCCTTGTGCGTGAGGTAGTACGGGTCGACGCCGATGCAGTGGCCGCCGACGAGGCCGGGGCGGAACGGCAGGAAGTTCCACTTGGTGCCTGCCGCGGCGAGCACTTCGGCGGTGTCGATGCCGAGCCGGTGGAAGATCAGCGCGAGTTCGTTGATGAGCGCGATGTTGAGGTCGCGCTGCGTGTTCTCGATCACCTTCGCCGCTTCGGCGACGCGGATGCTCGATGCCTTGTGCGTGCCGGCCGTGACGACGCGGCGGTACAGCGCGTCGACGAAGTCCGCGGCGGCGGGCGTCGAACCCGAGGTCACCTTGAGGATCGTCTCGAGGCGATGTTCCTTGTCGCCGGGATTGATGCGCTCCGGGCTGTAGCCCGCGTAGAAGTCGACGTTGAAGCGCAGCCCCGACTCGCGCTCGATGATCGGCACGCACACTTCCTCGGTCGCGCCCGGGTACACGGTCGACTCGAACACCACCACCGCGCCGCGCCCGATCGCCTTGCCGACCGTGCGGCTCGCCGAGACGAGCGGCGTGAGGTCGGGGCGCTTGGCGTCGTCGATCGGCGTCGGCACGGTGACGATGAAGACGTTGCACGCCTGGAGGTCGTCCGCGTCGGCGCTGAAGCGCAGCTGCGGCGTCGCCGCGAGTTCCTCGCTGGACACCTCGAGCGTGTGGTCGCGGTGCTCGCGCAGCTCGGCGATGCGCGCCCGGTTGATGTCGAAGCCGAGCGTCGGCAGGTGGCGGCCGAAGCCGACCGCGAGCGGCAGGCCGACGTAACCGAGGCCGATGACGGCGACGCGGGTATCGTCGGGACGGGGCAGAGCGGCAGCGTCCATTCGGGGCTCCGGCAGGCTGAAGGGGAAGCGCCCGCAGGCACGATCCACAGGATCGCTGCAGCGAGAAAAGGAGCACGGTCCGTTTCCCGGCTTCCTGCTAGGCGGCGCGCAAGTCTAGCAAGAGCGATCCGCGACGGGGATTGCCTTTCGGCAGGGGCGGGCGGCGCGGAGGGCCGGCTAAGCTCGGCGCTCCGCCCATCGGAGTCCATCATGTCGCGCATTCTCGCCGCCGCCTTGTTCGCCGCCTGCATCGCGCCCGCATTCGCCGCCGCCCGCACCGACACGATCCTGATCCAGGGCATCGCCGCCGGCACGCAGACCGTCGATGCGGCTGTCGGCAGCCGCGTGCATGCCGAGTATTCGTACAACGATCGCGGCCGCGGCGACCATGTCGTCGCCGACTGGACCCTCGACGATGCGGGCCGGCCGGTCACCTACGAGGGACGCGGCAACGACTACATGAAGGCACCGGTCGAGGAGCACTTCGCGATCGTCGACGGCAAGGCGAGCTGGCGCAACCGCACCGAGCACGGCAGCGCGCCCGCCGCAGGCGCGTTCTACATGCCGGCCAATCCGCCGCCGGAGTTCCTCGGCGTGCTCGCGCGCGCGCTGCTCAAGGCGCCCGGCCATCGGCTCGCCCTGCTGCCGACCGGCGAAGCGACGCTCGAAGCGCACGGCATCGTCCGCGCCGGCGGGCGCGAGCTGCGCCAGTACCGCGTCGCCGGCCTCGACTTCACGCCGCAACCGATCTGGCTCGAGGGCGACGGCGCGACCGGGGCGATCGTCTCGGGCTGGTTCTCGATCGTGCCGGAGGCGCTGGCGAAGAGTCTCGAGCCGCTGCAGGCGGCGCAGGACGAGACCGACAACGCGCGCTCGGCGCGCCTCGCGCGCGAACTCGCGCGTACGCCCAAGGGTGGCCTGCTGATACGCGACGCGCGCGTGTTCGATCCGCGCGACCTCGGCGTGAGCGAGCACACGAGCGTGCTCGTGCGCGGCGAACGCATCGTGCGCATTGCGCCCGATGCGGCCCTGCAGGATGCGGGTGATGCCGAGGTGCTCGATGCGCACGGGCGCTTCCTCATGCCGGGCCTGTGGGACAACCACCAGCATTTCAGCGAGTTCGACGGCCTGCTCGACATCGCCAACGGCGTCACCAGCGCGCGCGACATGGCCAACGACACCGACGGCTTCCTCGCGCGCGTCGCGCGCTTCGACGACGGCAGCGAGATCGGCCCGCGCGTGCTGAAGGCAGGCATCATCGACGGCACCGGCGAACTGGCCGGGCCGACGAAGATGCGCGTCGACACCGCTGCCGAGGCGACCAAGGCCGTCGACTGGTACGCCGACCACGGCTACGCGCAGATCAAGATCTACTCGTCGATCAAGCCGGAGCTGATGCCGGTGCTCGCCGCGCGCGCGCACGAGCGCGGTCTGCGCGTGAGCGGGCACGTGCCGGCGTTCATGTCGGCACGGCAGTTCGTCGAGGGCGGCGCCGACGAGCTCCAGCACCTCAACTTCGTGATGCTCAATTTCCTCTATCCGGGCGTGAAGGAAACGCGCAACCGCGACCGCTTCATCAAGGTCGCCGAACATGCGCGCGAGTTCACGCCCGACCGGCCGGAGGTGCGCGAGTTCATCGCATTCCTGAAGGCGCACCACACGGTGCTCGATCCGACCATGACGATCTTCGAGAACCTGTTCAGCGCCGACCCCGAGGCGATCATGCCCGGCCTCGAAGCCGTCGCACCGCGACTGCCGCCGCAGGTGCGACGCAGCCTATACGGCAACGCGCTGCCGGTGCCCGAGGGACAGGAGGACGCGTACCGCGCGGCGTTCCCGGCCATGCTCGCCCTGCTCAAGGCGCTGCACGACGCCGGCGTCACGATCATCCCCGGTACCGACGCGCTCGCCGGCTACCAGCTGCACCACGAGCTCGAGCTCTATGCGAAGGCAGGCATCGCCCCGGCCGAGGTGCTGCGCATCGCGACGCTGGTGCCCGCCGAGGTCATGGGCGTTGCGCGCGACCGCGGCGTGATCGCTCCGGGCAAGTACGCCGACATGGTGCTCGTCGACGGCGATCCGACGCGCGACATCGCCGACATCCGCAAGGTCGCGACCGTGATCAAGGGCGGCAAGCTGTACGATCCCATGGCGATCGAGCGCGCGGTCGGCATCGCGCCGCGACCGGGCGCGCGCTGACGCGGCGCGCGCCTCAGCCCTTCTTCGGCCGCCGCCAGCCCGGTACCGTGGTCTGGCGCGCGCGGGCGACCGTGAGCTCGCCCGCGGGCGCTTCCTTGCCGATCACCGAGCCGGCACCGATCGTCGCGTCCTTGCCGACGCGCACCGGCGCGACGAGCGCGGTGTTCGAGCCGATGAAGGCGCCGTCCTCGATCGTCGTCGCGTGCTTGTTCACGCCGTCGTAGTTGCAGGTGATCGTGCCGGCGCCGATGTTGACGTCGCGGCCGACCTCGGCGTCGCCGACGTAGGCGAGGTGGTTCGCCTTCGAGTGTTCGCCGAAGCGCGACTTCTTCGTCTCGACGAAGTTGCCGATGCGCGCGTGCGCGGCGAGTTCGGTGCCGGGGCGCAGGCGCGCGAACGGGCCGATGTCGCACGGGCCGTGGGTGACCACGCCGTCGAGGTTGCAGTGCGAATGCACGATCGTGCCGGCGGCGAGGGTCGAGTTGCGCACGCGGCAGAACGGCCCGATGCGCACTTCGTCGCCGAGTTCGACCAGGCCCTCGAGGATCACGTCGACGTCGATCTCGACGTCGCGGCCGACGCGTACGTCGCCGCGCACGTCGAAGCGCACCGGGTCGGCGAAGCGCACGCCCGCGGCGGCGAGCTGGGTCGCGCGCAGGCGCTGGTGCATGCGCTCGAGGCCGGCGAGTTGCCATGGATCGTTGGCGCCGAACACTTCCTGCGGATTGATGCACGGCACCGCCTCGGCCGGCTCGCCTTCGTCGTTCGCCTGCTCGAACACGTCGGTGAGGTAGTACTCGCGCTGCGCGTTGGCATCGGTGAGGTTGTTGATCCACACGCGCAGGCGGCGCGCATCGGCTGCAAGGATGCCGCTGTTGACCCAGGTGATCGCGCGCTGTTCGAGCGTCGCGTCCTTCTCCTCGACGATCGCGCGGATGCGGCCGATGCCGTCGCGCACGACGCGGCCGTAGCCGTAGGGATTCTCGAGCTGCGTGACGAGCGCGGCAAGCGGCACTTCGACCGCGAGCAGCTTGCGCAGGGTGTCGGTGCGGATCAGCGGCACGTCGCCGTACAGCACGAGCACGCGTGCGTCTTCCGGCACGTCGGGCATGGCCAGCTTGACCGCGTGGCCGGTGCCGCGCTGTTCGGGTTGGTGCACCCAGGCGAGGTCGCCGAGGTCGGTGACGGCCGCCTTGACCTGCTCGCCGAGATGGCCGTAGACGAGGTGGATGCGCGCCGGCTGCAGCGCGCGTGCCGCGTCGAGCACGTGGGCGAGCATCGGTCGGCCGGCGAGCGGCATCAGCACCTTCGGCTTGGCCGACTTCATCCGCTTGCCCTCGCCGGCGGCGAGGACGATCACATGCAGGGGTGTGCTCGTCACGGAACATCCTCTCGACAGGATGCCGGACGCCATGGCGCGCCCGGCTCGCAAGGTCGCGGCCGCGCCGCGCCACCCGTCCCCCCCGGCCCCGATGCCGCAGGCGGGCCCGTGAGGGCGGCATGACCACCCCGCGGGGACCCGTCGGTGAGACGTGGCTCACATTCTAGAGGCGGATCGGGGTTGCCGTCGCGCCGACCGTCGGCGCCGTCCGCCCGCCGGCTCAGTCGAAGCCGTCGGCGAAGATGAGGTCGATGCGCTCGACCGCGCCGATGTCCGGTGCGGCATCGGCGTAGGCGTCGTTGATGCCGGGCAGGGGCACGCCGCGATCGACGAGCGGGCTCGCGGGAATCGGCATGAAGTCGCCCGCGGCGGGCGCGCCGAGCAGCGGCGGCGCCGACACGCCGTGCAACTCCTGTCCCGTGCCGGCACGCAGCGCGGCGAGGTCGGCGTAGCTGGTCGAATACCAGCGCACGAGTGGCGTGGCCGCGGCATGCAGGTCGTCGTAGTCGAGGTCGAGCGCGATCGTGTTGATCTTGCGCAGCGCGGAGTGCGTGCCCTCGTAGAGGTTGTTGCGGCTGCGCAGCGAGGTCGTCACGCCCGGATCGAGCAAGACGAGCGCGGCGGTATCCGGCGCCGTCGTCACGACGCTGTTGTGGTAGAGCAGCAGCGGGCCGACCGGCGTCGGGTAGTCGCTGTTGATCTTGATGCCGCTCGAGGTGTAGCCGTCGACGAGCGCGGAACGCGTGTTGCCGAGGTTCCAGGCGATGTTGCGCACGATCCATACCGGTCCGGCGCCCGCCGGCGCGACCGCGAACGCCATCAGGCTGTCCTGGATGCGGTTGCCCCAGATGCGCAGGTTCGCGCAGTAGCCCTCGGCCTCGATCGCGTCGTCGTTGTGGCGGTAGATCGTGTTCTCGTAGACGTCGGTCTCGTTGCTGAAGCCGGCGGGTGGCGCCGAGTCGCCGCACGGATGCAGGCCGTCGTAGGTGTCGTGCACGGTGTTGCGGCGTATCACGTTGCCGCGGCCGACGTCGTTGGTGAAGTAGATCGCGTTGTTCTGCGCGCTGCTGTCGTGGGTCGCCTCCCACGGCCAGCCGAAGATCGAGCTGTCGCTGACGACGTTGTGCTCGATCAGGTTGCGGTCGCCGCCCTTGAGCCAGACGCCGGTCGCGGCGTTCTCGCGCAGCGTGTTGCCGGAGACGATCGTGTCGCTCGCGTAGCGCAGATAGATGCCCTTGCCGTACTCGTCGCTGCCGTAGTGGCGGATCTCGAAGTTCTCGATGCGCACGTGGTGCACGCCGTCGAGGACGAAGCCGGCCGGCAGGCGCGCGACGTCGACGTGGCGCTGCGCCGGGCTCGAGCCGTCGCTGAACTTGACCGACAGCGTCGTGCCGTCGAATTGGAAGCCGCCCGGTGCACCCGACGAAAGCGTGCGCAGGGCGGCGAGGCTCGCATACGGGAACAGGCGGCCCTGGTCGCTGACGACGAGCGCGGTGGCGAAGCCGGTCGCGCGCGACCACACGCCATTGCCCGCATTGGTCCAGCTCGCGCCGGCGGCGATCGCCGCGTCGGCGCCGTCGAGGATCGCGCCGGGTGCACCGCGGAACACGATCGGCTGGCTCGCGCTGCCCGATTGCGGCACGCCGACGCTCTCGCGGTAGATGCCCGCGGCGACCGAGACGAGATCGCCCGGGCGTGCCAGGTTTGCGGCGCGCTGGATCGTCTTCAGGGCTTGCGCGGGGCTGCTGCCGTCGTGCGCGTCCGAGCCGCCGGGCGAGACGTAGAGCGTGCGCGTCGGAACGAAGGGCGACGCTTCGGCGCGCGTCACCACGCTCGCCGTGCGCGCAGGCGTCGCGCCCACGCCATCCGGGTCGGCGAGCGTCACGCGCACGTCGTAGGCATGTCCCGCCTCGAGCCAGAACAGGCTGCCGAGGAAATGCGTGGCGTCGACGCGCACGAGCGGATGCCCGGCGCGCCACGCCGGCGCCCCCTGCGCGCGCCACTCCAGTTGCGCGGTCGCGTTGCGGTTCGCATCACCGGTGATGGTCGCCACCACGCCACCGGCCGCGAGCGTGCCGTAGCCCTCGAGCGTGCCGAACGTCGACGCGTTCTGCGCGTGCGCGAGGCATGGCGACAGGAGCAAGGGGAGGGCGAAACGGGCGCGGCGCATGGCTGGGGCTCCGATGGGCGCGCCGATACTGCCACGGTGGCCTGCAGGCCGATGTGATGCGTTCGCCGCCGCTGCTAGCATGCGCGGCTGCCCGGTCCCGGTCCCCGACGATGCCCGCCAGCCGACGCCCGATCGCCGCCGCCGCCCTCGTGTGGGCAGGCGTGGCCGCGTGTGCCGTGGGCTTCGTGGTCCATCGATCCTGGCTCGACCTG
Source organism: Dokdonella fugitiva (assembly GCF_004342425.1). Taxonomy (GTDB): domain Bacteria; phylum Pseudomonadota; class Gammaproteobacteria; order Xanthomonadales; family Rhodanobacteraceae; genus Dokdonella_A; species Dokdonella_A fugitiva. The sequence continues at coordinate 275,838 of NZ_SLWQ01000003.1, forward strand.
CCCTGGAAGCGCGCCGGCGACGGCCTCGTGCTCGCGCTGGGCGCGCTCGCGGCCGCCCTGCTGCTGCGCCGCCTGCGCGCGATGCCGTTCGCGACCGCGCTCGCCCTGGTGTGGGCGCTTGCGCTCGTGCGCTTCGCGGGCGTGCCGCCGGTGCTCTCGGTCGCCTTGCTCGGCGCGGCGGCGTGCGCGATCGGCAGCGTCCTTGCCGGCCCGCGCGACCCTGTCATTGCGCTTCCCGTCGGGCTCGCGCTGATCGGTGGCGTGGCGGGATGGACGCTGTCGTGGCCGGTGCACCATGCCTGGGTCCATGCGGCACTGCTCGGCGCGATGTGCGTGTGGCGGCGCGCGGCGCTGCGCGACGGCCTCGGGCGCGCACGCCTCGGCTGGCGCGCCGCGGTCGCGGCGTCGCCGTCGCTCGCTGCCGTTGCCGTGTTCGCCCTCGGGCTTGCGTCGGTGGGCGCCTGGCTGCCGACGATGCAGGCCGACGACCTCGCCTACCATCTCGCCCTGCCGAGCCAGCTGCAGCGCGATGCGGCGTACCTCGCCGATCCGGCGCGGCAGATCTGGGCACTGGCACCGTGGCTCGGCGACGTACTGCAGGGCATCGCGCAGGTCGTCGCGCAGCGCGAGGCGCGCGGCGCACTCGATGCGCTGTGGCTGCTCGTCGCCGCTGCGGCGACGTGGCGGCTCGCCCGCCGCGTCGATGCGGATGCGGCGACGGCGTGGCTCGCCGTCGCGCTCTGCGCGAGCCTGCCGTTGCTCGCCGCGCTGCTCGGCGGCATGCATACCGAGTTGCCGACGACCGCGCTGCTGCTCGCCGGTGCGCTCCTCGTCGTCGAAGCGCAGGGTGGCGCGGCGCCTGAGCCTGGCGTCGATCGATTGTTCGCCGGCGCGGTGGTCTGCGCAGGCCTCGTCGCGCTCAAGTTCGGCAGCGCGGTCTGCGCGCTCGTACTCGTCGGCTGGGCACTCGCACGCGCGCGCACGCGCATCCCATGGGCGCGACTGCCCGCGGCGCTCGCGCTGTTCGCACTGCTCGCCGGCTCGAGCTACGTCGCGGCGTGGCGCACGACCGGCAATCCGCTGTTCCCGTTGTTCAATCAGGTGTTCCGCTCGCCGCTGCTGCCGGCCGAACAGCTCGTCGATCCGCGCTGGCATGCCGGCTTCGGCATCGGACTGCCGTGGTCGATCACGTTCGACACCGATCGCTACCTGGAGGCCGTGGACGGCGGCTTCGGTTTCGTGCTCGTCGCGCTCGCCGGCGCGTGGTTGATCGCCCTCGCCGCGGGCAGGACGCGCGCGCTCGCCGTGGTCGCGAGCATCATGCTTTTCGTGCCGCTGTTGCCGATGCAGTACGCGCGCTATGCGTTTCCGGGCCTCGTCCTGCTGGTGCCCGCGCTTGCGGTGGCGACGGTACACGCGCTCGGCCAGCGCGTCGCGACGCGGCTGCTGCTTTCCCTCTGCGTGGCGAACCTGGCGTTCCAGGCCAATGCGCACTGGCTGCTCGGCGTGAACACGCTGCGCAAGCTGGTCGGCCATCTCGACGGCGCGAGCGAGGCGCTGCGCCGCTATGCGCCCGAACGCACGCTGGTCGCCGAGCTGCGCCGGCGTGACGACGGCGACTCGATCGTGCTCGCGCTCGATCCGCGCGCCCCCTGGGTCGCCGAACTCGGCCGGCGCGGGCGCAGCGTCGCGCACTATGCACCCGCGCTGGAACGCGCGCGAATCGTCGCCGACGACGACGCGAGCGGCGCGGCGTGGCAGGCGCTGATCCGCGGGACGGGCGCGCGCTGGCTGCTGTCGCGCACGGACGGCTCGAGCGATGCGCAGCGCGCAGCGCTCGCCGCACTCGGCGCCCGCCGCATTGCCCGCGCCGAAACCGCGCAGCTGTGGGAAATCGAGCCCGTGCAGGCGACGCCGTGAGCCTGTTGCGCCAGGGCCGTTCGTTCGTCGCGGTCGGCCTGCTGCAATGGGCCGCCGACTGGTGCGTGATGTTCGCGCTCAGCCGCGCGGGCGTGCCGGTCGCGGCAGCGAACATCGCCGGCCGCGTCGTCGGCGCGCTGCTCGGGTTCTGGCTCAACGGCAACTACACGTTCGCGCGCGACGGCCAGCGGCCGGGCTGGCGACAACTTGGCCGTTACGTGCTGCTCTGGTGCGCGAACACGACGCTGAGTACGGCGGGCGTAACGACGATCGATGCGCTGTTCGGCCTGCACGGCGCCTGGCTCGGCAAACCCCTCGTCGACGGCACGCTCGCCCTCGGCAGCTTCCTTGCTTCGCGGCATTGGGTCTACCGCTGAAGCGGGGTGTCCGTCGCGTCCGCCGGGAACGCAGCGTCGTCGCCCGATTCCGGGCGACACATGCCGGAACGCCGCTCGCGCGCAGGTTCGTGCCAGAGAGAAACGCCGGCATACGCCGGCGTCGAGTGCATTGCTTGCCTGAAGAGCGTGGCCATGGATGGCCACTCTGGAGCCGCGCACACCAGGGCCTTCACGACCCCGCGCGCAGCGACCCGTGCGATCCAAGGAGGATCGCGAGGTCAGTGCTTCAGGGAGCGACGCAGGCGCTCCAGCGCCTGCAACTGCGCCATCGCCTGCGCGAGCTGCGCCTGCGCCTGCGCGACTTCGAGTGCGTCGGTGCGGTTCGCGAGCGCGCGTTCGGCTTCGTCCTTGGCCGTGCGCGCGGCGGCCTCGTCGAGGTCCCTGGCGCGGATCGCGGTGTCGGCGAGGACGGTGACGACCTGGGGCTGCACCTCGAGGATGCCGCCGGAGACGTAGAAGAACTGTTCTTCGCCGTTCTCGAGCTGCACGCGGACCTGGCCGGGCTTGAGGCGCGTGATGAGTGGCGCGTGGCGCGGCGCGATGCCGAGCTCGCCCATCTCGCCGGTCGCGATGACCATCTGCGCCTGGCCGTGGAAGATTTCTTCCTCGGCGCTGACGATGTCGCAACGGATTGTGCTCATTGTTTATCTCACTTCGTTCGATCGACGCGACTGGAGATTCGTGATTCGTGATTCGCCGAAGGCGGCCCCCCGCTTCGCGGGGCCTCCAGACGGCACTTTCCAATCACCAATCCCGAATCACGAATACCGGCCTCAGGCCGCCTTCTTCTCCATCGCCTTGGCCTTCTCGAAGGCCTCGTCGATGCCGCCGATCATGTAGAACGCCTGTTCCGGCAGGTGGTCGCACTCGCCGTCGCAGATCATCTTGAAGCCGCGGATGGTTTCCTTGAGCGTGACGTACTTGCCCGGCGCGCCGGTGAACACCTGCGCGACCGTGAACGGCTGCGAGAAGAAGCGCTCGATCTTGCGTGCGCGATAGACCGTGTTGCGGTCGTCTTCACTGAGCTCGTCCATGCCGAGGATCGCGATGATGTCCTTGAGCTCCTTGTAGCGCTGCAGCGTGCCCTGCACGCGACGCGCGACGTCGTAGTGCTCCTGGCCGATCACCAGCGGATCGAGCTGGCGGCTCGTCGAGGCGAGCGGATCCACCGCGGGGTAGATGCCGAGCGAAGCGATGTCGCGCGACAGCGCGACGGTCGAATCGAGGTGGGCGAACGTCGTCGCCGGCGACGGGTCGGTGTAGTCGTCGGCCGGGACGTAGACGGCCTGGATCGAAGTGATCGAGCCGGTCTTGGTCGAGGTGATGCGCTCCTGCAGCACGCCCATTTCCTCGGCGAGCGTCGGCTGGTAACCCACCGCCGACGGCATGCGGCCGAGCAGCGCCGACACTTCCGTGCCCGCGAGCGTGTAGCGGTAGATGTTGTCGACGAAGAACAGCACGTCGCGGCCCTTGCCGCTGGCGTCCTTTTCGTCGCGGAAGTACTCGGCCATGGTCAGGCCGGTCAGCGCGACGCGCAGGCGGTTGCCCGGCGGCTCGTTCATCTGGCCGTATACCATCGCGACCTTCGACTGCGTCTTGTCGTCGAGCTTGACGACGCCCGCGTCGATCATCTCGTGGTAGAAGTCGTTGCCCTCGCGCGTGCGTTCGCCCACGCCCGCGAACACCGACAGGCCCGAGTGCTGCGTCGCGATGTTGTTGATGAGCTCGAGCATGTTGACGGTCTTGCCGACGCCGGCGCCGCCGAACAGGCCGACCTTGCCGCCCTTGGCGAACGGGCAGACGAGGTCGATGACCTTGATGCCGGTTTCGAGCAGTTCGCTCGCCGCCGCCTGCTCGTCGTAGGACGGCGCCGGACGATGGATTTCCCAGTGGTCCTTGGCGTCGATCGGGCCGACTTCGTCGATCGGATTGCCGAGCACGTCCATGATGCGGCCGAGCGTCGCGGTGCCGACCGGCACGCTGATCGCCTTGCCCGTGTTGCGGGCGACGAGGCCGCGCTTGAGGCCGTCGGTCGAGCCGAGCGCGATCGTGCGCACGACGCCGTCGCCGAGCTGCTGCTGCACCTCGAGCGTGATCGGCGAGGCGGTGCCCTCGACCTTGAGCGCGTCGTACACCTTAGGCACGGACTCGCGCGGGAATTCGACGTCGACGACGGCGCCGATGATCTGTACGACTTTGCCCTGGCTCATTGTGGATTGCTCCGGTTAACTTTGTTCTGTTCGGATGGCGACTGCCATCTGGATGGATTTCGTGATTGGTGATTCGTCATTCGTGATTCGTAAAGCCGGTCGGCCTGCAATCACCCATCACGAATCACACAGCCGCCGTCAGACGGCTGCTGCGCCGCCGACGATTTCGGAAATTTCCTGCGTGATCGCCGCCTGGCGCGCCTTGTTGTAGACGAGCGTGAGCGAACCGATCGCCTTGGTCGCGTTGTCGGACGCGCTCTTCATCGCGACCATGCGCGCGGCGTGCTCGCTGGCGAGATTCTCGAGCACGGACTGGTACACGAGCGACTCGATGTAGCGCGTCAGCACGTGCTCGAGCACGGTGGCCGCGTCCGGCTCGTAGATGTAGTCCCACGCGTGCGTGGTCGCGAGTTCCGGCGACGGCGGCAGCGGCAGCAGCGTGTCGACCGTCGCCTTCTGCGTCATCGTGTTGACGAAGTCGTTGTAGGCGAGGTGCAGGCGGTCGATGCGGCCGTCGGTATAGGCGTCGAGCACGACCTTGATCACGCCGATCAGCTGGGCGATCTGCGGCTTTTCGCCGAGGTGCGTGACCGAGCCGAGCATGTTGACCTTGAGGCGGCGGAAGAACTGCGTCGCCTTCTGGCCGATGCAGACGACGTCGACTTCCACGCCCTTGTCCTGCCAGCCGCGGATCTCGCCGAGCAGCTTGCGGAACATGTTCGAGTTGAGGCCGCCGCACAGGCCGCGGTCGGTCGACACGATCACGTAGCCGACGCGCTTGACGTCCTTGCGCTCGACCAGGAACGGGTGCTGGAACTCGACGTTCGCATGCGCGATGTGGCCGATGACCTGGCGCATCAGGCGCGCGTACGGGCGCGAGGCCTTCATGAGGTCCTGCGCCTTGCGGATCTTCGAGGCCGAGACCATCTCGAGCGCGCGCGTGACCTTGCGCGTGTTCGCGACGCTCTTGATCTTGGTGCGGATTTCTCTTGCGCCTGCCATCTGCTCGCTACGCTCGTTCGTGATTGGTGATTCGGGATTGGTGATTCGCGTCCGTGATCCGCCGTTGCGAATCACGAATCACGAATGACGAATCACGGCTTTACCAGGACCCGGTCTTCTTGAACTCTTCCAGGCCCTTCTTGAACGCGGCCTCGATGTCGTTGTTCCAGTCGCCGGTCTCGACGATCTTCTTCATGAGGTCGCCGTAGTTGGCGTGGAAGTGCGCGTGCAGCGCGGCTTCGAACGGCAGCACCTTGTTGAGCGGCAGGTCGTCGAGGAAGCCCTTCTCGGCCGCGTAGACCGACAGCGCGAGCTCGGCGATCGACAGCGGCGAGTACTGCTTCTGCTTCATGAGCTCGGTCACGCGCTGGCCGCGCTCGAGCTGTGCGCGCGTCGCCGCGTCGAGGTCGGAGGCGAACTGCGCGAACGCGGCGAGCTCGCGGAACTGCGCCAGCGCGAGCTTCACGCCGCCGGACAGCTTCTTGACGATCTTGGTCTGCGCCGCGCCACCGACGCGCGACACCGAGATGCCCGCATTCACGGCCGGGCGGATGCCGGCGTTGAACAGGTCCGTCTCGAGGAAGATCTGGCCGTCGGTGATCGAGATCACGTTGGTCGGCACGAACGCGGACACGTCGCCCGCCTGGGTCTCGATGATCGGCAGCGCGGTGAGCGAGCCGGTCTTGCCCTTGACGGCGCCGTTGGTGTGCTTTTCGACGTATTCCTCGTTGACGCGCGCGGCGCGCTCGAGCAGGCGGCTGTGCAGGTAGAACACGTCGCCCGGGTACGCCTCGCGGCCCGGCGGACGCTTGAGCAGCAGCGAAATCTGGCGGTACGCCCACGCCTGCTTGGTGAGGTCGTCGTAGATGATCAGCGCGTCTTCGCCGTTGTCGCGGAAGAACTCGCCCATCGCGCAGCCGGAGTACGGCGCGATGTACTGCATCGCGGCCGACTCGGAAGCCGAGGCGACGACGATGATCGTGTGCTTGAGCGCGTCATGCTCTTCGAGCTTGCGCACGACGTTGGCGATCGACGACTGCTTCTGGCCGATCGCGACGTAGATGCATTTGATGCCCGAATTCTTCTGGTTGATGATCGCGTCGACGGCGAGCGCGGTCTTGCCGGTCTGGCGGTCGCCGATGATCAGCTCGCGCTGGCCGCGGCCGATCGGGATCATCGAGTCGACCGACTTGTAGCCGGTCTGCACCGGCTGGTCGACCGACTTGCGCCAGATCACGCCCGGCGCGACCTTCTCGATCGGCGAGGTCTGCTTGGCACCGATCGGGCCCTTGCCGTCGATCGGCTCGCCGAGCGCGTTGACGACGCGGCCGAGCAGTTCGCGGCCGACCGGAACCTCGAGGATGCGGCCGGTGGTCTTGGCGACGTCGCCCTCGCGCAGGTGCTCGTAGTCGCCGAGCACGACCGCGCCGACCGAGTCGCGCTCGAGGTTGAGCGCGAGCGCGTAGGTGTTGCCCGGCAGCTCGACCATCTCGCCCGACATCACGTCGTTGAGGCCGTGGATGCGCACGATGCCGTCCGACACGCCGGTCAGGGTGCCTTCGTTGCGCGCTTCCGCGGACAGCTTGAACTTCTCGATGCGGCTCTTGATGAGCTCGCTGATTTCGGACGGGTTGATCGTCGTAGCCATGGTCTGTGGTTCCTGCTCTCGTCGACGAGCGACGGTTCCAAGGGGTCAAAAGTCAAACGTCGCGGATCGTTCTCGATGCTGCCGCTTCGATCGATCGTCGACGTTTGACTTCCGACGTCGTTGCAAACGACGGCCTGCCGGTTCGTGGCCGGCAGGCCGGATTTTCCTTACTGCGCGAGCGCCTGTCCGAGGCGCGCGAGCCTGCCGCGCACGGAGCCGTCGATGACGACGTCGCCCGCATCGATCACCGCGCCGCCGAGCACGTCGGCGTCGATCGACTGTTCGATCTCGATGTCGCGGCCGAAGCGGCGCTTGAGCGCTTCCTTCAGCTTGGCGGCTTCGTTCGCGTCGATCGGCGTGGCCGAACGCACGTTCACCTTGAGCACGCGCTCGGCTTCCTGCTTGAGCTCCTCGAACAGCGCGCCGATCTCCGGCAGCACCGGCAGGCGGCGGTTCTCGGCGAGCAGGCGCACGAAGCCGGCGAACGGCGAATCGGCCGCTTCGCCTTCCGGCGTGACCAGCGCGGCGAGGTCGGCCTGGGCGACGCGCGGGTCGCCGAACAGCGCGGTGACGCGCGGATCGGCGGCGACCTGCGCGGCGAACGCGAGCTTGCCGGCCCACGCGCCGAGGGCATTGTTCGCGCGCGCGAGCTCGAACGCGGCGCGGGCGTACGGACGGGCGAAGGTGAGGGCGGTCGACATCGGTCAGATCTCGGTGACGAGCTGGTCGATCAGCGACTTGTGCGCGTTCGCGTCGATCTCGCGCTTGAGGATCTTCTCGGCACCGGCGACCGCGAGCGCGGCGACCTTGCCGCGCAGTTCCTCGCGCGCCTTGTGCGCCTGCGCCTCGATGTCGGCCGCGGCGATCGCCTTCTGCTTGGTCGCCTCGACGATCGCATCCTGGCGCGCCTTGTCGACGATCTGCGCCGCCTGCTGGTGCGCCTTGTCGATGATCTGCATCGCTTCCGCGCGCGCCTTGCGGATCTCGTCGGCGACGCGCGCGTCGGCATCGGCGAGCTCCTTGCGCGCCTTCTCCGCCTGCGACAGGCCTTCGGCGATCTTGTTCTGGCGATCTTCGATCGCCGCGATGATATGCGGCCAACCGAGTTTCATGACCATGAGGACCACGGCGAAGAACGCCAGGCCCTGGATGACCAGGGTGAGATTGGGAATCATCGTCTGCTCCTGCGTAGCGACGGGCCGCGCGCCGCGCGGCCGTCGCATGCCTGCGGTTTCTTACTTGGCGCCGATGTGGCCGAGCAGCGGGTTCGCGAACAGCAGCAGCAGCGCGATCGCGACGCCGATCATCGGCACCGCGTCGAGCAGGCCGGCGACGATGAACATCTTGGTCTGCAGCATCGGGGTCAGTTCCGGCTGGCGCGAGGAGCCTTCGAGGAACTTGCCGCCGAGGATCGCGAAGCCGATCGCGGTGCCGAGGGCGCCGAGGCCGATCAGGATCGCCGCAGCGATGACCGTCATGCTCAGCACATCAGCGACCTGTGCGACGTTGGCGATGGTTTCCATGGTTGTCTCCGGTTCTCTGGTGAAGGTTGAAAAAGGAAAAACTCTTCAGTTGAACAGCGCGGCCATGAATGGCCGGTTGTTGATCTTCGCGTTCGAGGACGAACGCACGAGCTAGTGGCTTTCCGCCGCCATGCTGAGGTACACGAGGCTCAGCACCATGAAGATGAAGGCCTGCAGCGTGATGATCAGGATGTGGAACGCGGTCCAGCCGAAATCGGCGAGGAACTGGGCGAGGCCGAGGGGCCACGTCGAGAACGTGCCGAGGCTGCTGCCGAGCGTCATCACCGCGATCAGGATGAAGATCAGCTCGCCCGCATACATGTTGCCGAACAGTCGCAGGCTCAGCGAAACCGGGCGCACGCACTCCTCGATCAGGCGCAGCAGGAGATTCGGGAGGACCAGCAGGACCTTGCCGACGATGCCCTCGGCATGGAACGGCGCGGTCAGGAACTCGCCGAAGAACTTGCCGACACCCTTGTTCTTGATGCCGACGTACTGGATCAGCAGGAACACCGCCAGCGCCATGCCGAGCGTGGTGTTCAGGTCGGCGGTCGGCACGATGCGCAGGTACGCATGCGCAGGATCGTGGCCGGCCAGCGAATGGCCGCTCGCCCAAGCCCACGGCAGCAGGTCGATCGGCAGCAGGTCCAGGAAGTTCATCAGGAACACGAGGCAGAAGATCGTGATCAGGAGCGGCGCGATCATGCGGCTCTTGCCGTGGAAGGTCTCCTTGACGAGGCCGTCGACGAACAGCACCACCATTTCGATCGCGCATTGCAACTTGCCCGGCACGCCGGCGGTGGAGCGGCGTGCGACGCGCACGAACAACACGAGGAACGTCAGCGCGGCGAGTACGGTGAAGAACAGCGTGTCGAGGTTGATCGTCATGAAAGCGCCGTCGCCCACGCTCAGCTGCAGGTGATGCAGGTGGTGCTGGATGTATTCGGTCATGTTGACCGAGCCGGCGGCTTCTTCGGTGGCCATCGTTCTACCTGGTTGCGATGAGGGCGATCCAAAACGCGAACTGCGCCGCCAGCACGCCGGCAATGAGCCCGACGAACGGCAGCTTCCACACGGCTATCGCGAGATACAGCGTCGCGCACAGCCAGAACCACTTCAGTGCCTCCGCCGCCCAGGCGGAGCGCAGTACACTGCGCGGCGGCGCGATGCCGCGGCCGAACAGGCGCAGTGCGAACAAAACGTTGCCCGCGGAGACGATGGTCCCGCCCACCAGGGCAGCGAGCCCCCCGCGCCAGCCGAACCCCGCCACCACCAGCGATACCACGAAGGTTGCGCCGAACTGCAGGACTGCCGTGCGAGCCGCCACGTGCCAGCCGTGGGCGATGGAATTACGCACTGGGAGCTCCCGCCGGTGGAGGGTTCGTCGCGGCGCGCGTCCCGGCGCGCTCCACCTCTCCAAAAGGCCGCGCAGTTTATCAAGCGGCGCGTATACGCCGCAATCAACAAAAGGAGTATGGCCGGGCGCCGCGGTGGGCGCCCGGCCCGCCAGCCGGAACCGGCCCGGCGTGCGCGCGCGTCGGCGGTGGTCCTGCGCGCGACGGTGGCCCATGCACAAGTGCCTGTTTTTGCTGGAGGTCGCGACCACGCTTGTACGCACCGCGGTACCTCGTCCGTGGGGCCGGTTGCCCCGAACTCCGCCGCTGAAGATCGGGGCGGGCGCGGTGGGTGATCAGCGCGACATCTTGTCGCACTGCGCCCGCCCGTGGGCGCGCGCGGCCCGTTGCAGGCCGCCGCGCTGCAGGCGAAAAAAAGGCCGGGAGAGAGCCCGGCCTTTCGAGGTCGACGCCGCGCCAAGGGGAGTAGCGGCGGCGTCTTTCTGGGGACTTGCCCGATCAGGCGGCCTTCTTGGCGGCCTTGACGGTCTTGTTCAGCGTGTCCGTGACGGTCTCGTTGACCGACTCGAACGAGGACTTCGCGAGCGAACCGATCGCTTCGGAGGTCTTCAGCGAGACGCCGAGGACTTCCTGGCTGTTCGCGTAGAGCTTCTCGGCGCTCTCCTTGGCGAGCTGGACGCCCTTGGCCGAGATCGCCTTGGCGCCTTCGAAATCACGCACTTCGGCGGCTTCGGTCCAGAACTCGACCGACGCCTTGACGCGGTCCTCGAAGGTCTTGAGGTTCAGCTCGGTGATGCGCTCGAAACCGGCCAGGGCGAGGCCCTGCGCCTTGACGAAGGCATCGGCATAGCTCTTGCCGAGCGCAAGGGACTGCGTGTTGATCTGCTCGAACATGTTCGATACCTCTGCGGTATTGGGGAGTGTTGGACGGCATCCTAGCAGGTTCTTTGTTGCGATGCAACAAGATTGATGCGCAAACACCCCGGCCGGCCGGGCAATCATCCAGTCGTTTCGTTTCAATTCAGTGAATTGGGCGCCTCGGGCGGGCTGTGCGGCGCCGCCGCAGATCAGTCAGTCCTTGCCGCGGTACTCGCAGGCGGTCGTGCAGGTCTCGTTGACGACCACCTTGGAGAGCAGCGGCAGGCGCGGGGCGAGACGCTCCCAGATCCAGCGCGCGAGCTGCTCGCTGGTCGGGTTCTCGAGGCCGGGCACCTCATTGAGGTAGCGGTGGTCGAGCTGGTCGTACAGCGGCGCGAACGCGGCCTTGAGGTCGGCGTAGTCCATGACCCAGCCGAGTTCGGGATCGAGGGGGCCGCTCACGTGGATCGCGATCGCGAACGAGTGCCCGTGCAGGCGGCTGCACTTGTGCCCGGCCGGCACGTTCGGCAGCCGGTGCGCGGCTTCGATGCGGAAGGTCTTGGAGATTTCCATGCGCGCAAGTCTAGCAAGCCGTGTCGCCGCGCCCGCGGCCGGACCACGGCCGGAGCGCGGGTCGTCCCGCGGGCGCAGGCCGGCGCGCCGGCAGCCATGCCGTTTGGCACGTATCAAGGCATGAGCCCATCCGACAAGATCGACCGACGCGCGTGTGCGGCGAACGAACCCGGAGGGACAGATGGAAAGGCGTGACTTCCTCAAGATGACCGGCATCGGTCTCGGCAGCCTGCTGCTGCCGGCGATGCATGGCCGCGTGATCGCGGCCGAGGCCCTGCTCACCAGGCTCGACGTCGCGACCAAGAAGAAGTTCGCCGACATCGCGCTCAACGCGGCCAGGTCCGCCGGCGCGAGCTACTGCGACGTGCGCATCGGCCGCTACCTGCGCCAGTTCGTCATCACGCGCGAAGACAAGGTGCAGAACGTCGTCAACACCGAGTCGAGCGGCATCGGCATACGCGTCATCGCCAAGGGCACCTGGGGCTTCGCCGCGACCAGCGACATGAGTGCGGACGCGATCGCCCGGGCGGCGAGGGAAGCCGTCGCGATCGCCAAGGCGAACTCGAAGATCCAGGCCAAGCCGGTCGAGCTCGCCCCGGTCAAGGGCGTCGGCGAGGTCAGCTGGGCCACGCCGATCGTCAAGAACTCGATGGAAGTGCCGATCAAGGACAAGGTCGACCTGCTGCTCGGCGTCAATGCCGCGGCGATGCAGGCCGGCGCGAACTTCATCAATTCGATCCTGTTCCTCGTCAACGAGCAGAAGTACTTCGCTTCGACCGACGGCTCCTACATCGACCAGGACGTGCACCGCATCTGGGCGCCGATGCAGGTCACCGCGGTCGACCAGAAGACCGGCAAGTTCCGCATCCGCGCCGGGCTTTCCGCGCCGCGCGGCATGGGCTTCGAATACCTCGACGGCAACAAGTCCGACAGGGTCGAGCTGCCTGGCGGCGCGATCGTCTACGGCGATTCCTACGACATGAAGGAAGACGCGATCGCCGCGGCGAAGCAGGCGAAGGAGAAGCTCACCGCGCAGACGGTCAAGCCGGGCAAGTACGACCTCATGCTCGACCCCTCGCACCTGTGGCTGACGATCCACGAGTCGGTCGGCCATCCGCTCGAGCTCGACCGCGTGCTCGGCTACGAGGCGAACTACGCCGGCACGAGTTTCGCGACGCTCGACAAGTGGCGCGACAAGTTCAGGTACGGCAGCGACAAGGTCACGATCTTCGCCGACAAGGTGCAGAAGGGCACGCTCGGCGCGGTCGGCTACGACGACGAAGGCGTCAAGACGCAGCGCTGGGACCTCATCAAGGACGGCATCCTGGTCAACTACCAGGTCATCCGCGACCAGGCGCACATCCTCGGTCTCAAGGAATCGCAGGGCTGCTGCTATGCCGACTCCTGGTCGAGCGTGCAGTTCCAGCGCATGGCCAACGTCTCGCTCGCGCCGGGCAAGCAGGCGATGTCGCCGCACGACATGATCAAGGACATCGAAAACGGCATCTACATCATCGGTGACGGTTCGTTCTCGATCGACCAGCAGCGCTACAACGCGCAGTTCGGCGGCCAGCTGTTCTACGAAATCAAGAACGGCAAGATCACGCAGCCGCTCGAGGACGTCGCCTACCAGATGCGCACGCCGGAATTCTGGAATTCGTGCGCGGCGGTCTGCGACGAGAAGGACTACCGCTTCGGCGGCTCGTTCTTCGACGGCAAGGGCCAGCCGGGCCAGGTCTCGGCCGTCTCGCACGGCTCGAGCACCGCGCGCTTCAACGGCGCCAACGTCATCAACACGGCGCGCAGCCTCGGCTGAGCGAAGCGGAGAACACAGCGATGAGCATCTACACCGAAGAACAGGCCAAGGCGATCCTCGACAAGGCGATCAAGGCGTCGAAGGCGGACCAGTGCAGCGCCACGCTCAACGGCGGCTTCAACGGCAACATCCGCTATGCGCTCAACAGCGTGTCGACCAGCGGGCGCGTCAGCGACTGCGATCTCGCGGTCGAAGTCGCCTTCGGCAAGCGCGTCGGCACCGCCACCACCAACAGCTTCGACGACGCGTCGATCGAGGCGGTCGTGCGCCGCGCCGAGGAGCTCGCGCGCCTCGCGCCGGAAAACCCCGAATTCATGCCGACGATCGACAAGCAGGCCTACAAGGCGAGCAGCACGTTTTCGGAGAAGACCGCCGCGATCACGCCCGAGTACCGCGCCAGCGTCGCCGCCGCGTGCATCGAGCCGTGCCGCAAGGACAAGCTCGTCGCCGCCGGCTTCTTCACCGACAGCCAGGCCTTTTCGGCGATCGCCAACAGCAAGGGCAACTTCGGCTACCAGAAGACGAGCGGCATCGATTTCACCTGCACGGTGCGCACCGAAGACGGCCACGGTTCGGGTTGGGTCGCGCGCAACCTCGGCGACGTATCGAAATTCGACGCGAAGAGCGAGATCCAGACCGCGATCGGCAAGGCCAGGGGCTCGGTCGACGCGAAGGCGCTCGAGCCCGGCAAATACACCGTGATCATGGAACCGGCGGCGAGTGCGGGCCTGATCTCGTTCATGATGTTCGGGTTCGACGCGCGCCAGTCCGACGAGGGCCGCAGCTTCCTGTCGAAGAAGGGCGGCGGCAACAAGCTCGGCGAGAAGCTGTTCGACGAGCGCGTCACGATGTACGCCGACCCTTGGGACGAGCAGGCCGCGGTGCTGCCGTGGGACAACGACGGCCTCGCCCGCGAGCGCACGCCGATCATCACCAAGGGCAAGGTCGAATACCTTCAGTACTCGCGCTATTGGGCGCAGAAGCAGGGCAAGAAGGCGATCGGCCAGCCCGGCAACCTCATCATGGTCGGCGGCGACAAGTCGACGATGGACCTGGTCAAGGGCACGAAGAAGGGCGTGCTCGTGACGCGCACGTGGTACATCCGCCTCGTCGATCCGCAGACCGTGCTGCTCACCGGCCTCACCCGCGACGGCACGTTCTACATCGAGGACGGCGAGATCAAATACCCGATCAAGAACTTCCGCTTCAACGAGTCGCCGGCGATCATGCTCAACAACATCGAGGAAATCGGCAAGCCGGTACGCGTCGCCGACGACGAATCGCCGTTCGTGATGATGATCCCGCCGCTGAAGATCCGCGACTTCACGTTCACGTCGTTGTCGGATGCGGTTTGAAGGACGGGAATAGGGAATGGGGAATCGGGAATAGGAAATCCTGAAGCGGCTGCGAAGCACCGCGGCAGCCGATTCCTGTTCCCGGTTCCCGACGCCAGGTTGGTGCATGACCCGCTTCGAGTTCCTCCGCCTGATGTTTTCCGGTGCCGCGGGCCTCGCGATTGCGCCGGCGGCGCGGGCGCGCGAAGCGGCTCCCATTCCCGATTCCCCACTCTCCATTCCCGGCTCCTACGACTTCTGGTTCACCCGCCTCATGTACGAGTCGGGCGACTGGGACGTCGATGCGCGCATGCCGTCTAACCTGCTCGACGCGCTGATCCAGTACACGACCTTGCGCGTCGATCCGCGCGAGCGCGTGCTGCCGCTCGCCGACGCTCGCATGCTCACCCAGCCGTTCTGCTACCTCGCCGGGCACAAGCTCGTCGAGTTCAACCCGGACGAGCGGCGCAACTTCGAGCGCTACGTGCGTGCCGGCGGCTTCGTCCTCGTCGACGACTGCAACCACGACGTCGACGGTCTGTTCGCGAAGTCGTTCGAGCAGGAGATGGCGACGATCTTCGGCGCCGACGCGCTGAAGAAGCTGCCGAAGACGCATCCGCTGTTCACGAGCTTCTTCCGCTTCGACGGCCCGCCGAACACCGCGTTCGAGCTCAACGGCTGGGGCGACGACCTCGTCCACGAGTACCTCAAGGGCATCGAGGTCGACGGCCGCCTCGGCGTGCTCTACAGCAACAAGGATTACGGCTGCGAATGGGATTACGACTGGCGCAACAAGCGCTTCCTCGCCGAAGACAACACGAAGTTCGCGGTCAACGTCGTCGTGTACGCGCTGACCGCATGATTGTTCCGGAGCTTAAAGACTGAAACACGAAGGACACGAAGGACACGAAGAAGGATCAAGATGAAGATTGAAACACCGAGCACACGGAGACAGCAAAAGACGGAGAGCTCCTTCATCTGAAGGGCTCTTCCTCCGCGTGCTCCGTGTGCTCCGTGTTCAGGCTTTTGACCTGTTGCTTGTCTTCGTGTCCTTCGTGTCCTTCGTGTTTCAAGCTTTTGCCTTCTTTCCATTCCGCGAATACCCGAGCACCTCCGCATGACCGACGAACAGTCCATCCAGCAGCAACTCGGCAAGCTCGCTGCGCTCCGCGAGGCGATCGCGCAGGTCATCGTCGGCCAGGCCGGGGTCGTCGAGCAGCTGCTGATCGGCCTGCTCGCGGGCGGGCACTGCCTGCTGGAGGGCGTTCCGGGTCTCGGCAAGACCCTGCTCGTGCGCTCGCTCGGCGAAGCGCTCGCGCTCGATTTCTGCCGCGTGCAGTTCACGCCCGACCTCATGCCGAGCGACATCGTCGGTACCGAGATCCTCGAGGAGGACCACGGCACCGGCAAGCGCTACTTCAAGTTCCAGCAGGGCCCGGTGTTCACCAACCTGCTGCTCGCCGACGAGCTCAACCGCACGCCGCCGAAGACGCAGTCGGCGCTGCTCGAGGCGATGCAGGAACGCACGATCAGCTACGCCGGGACGACGCATCGCCTGCCGCAGCCGTTCTTCGTTCTGGCGACGCAGAATCCGCTCGAACAGGCCGGCACCTATCCCCTGCCGGAAGCGCAGCTCGACCGCTTCCTGCTGCATGTGCGCGTCGACTATCCGGATGAGGCGGAAGAACGCGCGATCCTCGCGCAGACGACCGGTTCGGCGAGCGCGCGCATCGAGCCCGTCATGACGGGCGAAGAGGTCATCGCGCTGCAGGCCCTCACGCGCAACGTGCACGTCGGCGACGACCTGCTCGCCTGGATCACGCGCCTCGTGCGCGCATCGCGCCCGCAGGCGAGCACGATCGCCGAGGTGCGCGACTGGGTGCGCTGGGGAGCGGGTCCGCGCGCGGGCCAGTCGCTCGTGCTCGCCTCGAAAGCGCGCGCGCTCATCCATGGCCGCCTCGCCGCGACGCGCGAGGACGTCCGCGCGCTCGCCGCGCCGGTGCTGCGCCATCGCCTGCTGCTGTCGTTCGCCGCCGAGGCGGAGCAGCGCAGCAGCGACGACGTCGTCGCCGCCCTCCTGCGCGCGCTGCCGGCGCCGAACTGAGCGGACGGCGATGAGCGGTGCGGCCGAAGGCGGCGTGCGTGCACTGTTGCGCGTGGAAGGCGCATGCGTGCTGTTCGCCGCATGCTGGCTCTACGCGCAATCGGGCTACGGCTGGGGCGTGTTCGCGCTCTGCTTCCTCGCACCGGACCTCGCCTTCCTCGGCTACCTCGCCGGGCCACGCGTCGGAGCTTGCTGCTACAACGCGACGCACGCCCATGTCGGCGCGATCGCGTGCTTCGTCGCGGGCCGGTTGCTCGCGCAACCCGCGTTGCTCGTCGCCGGCCTGATCTGGATCGCCCACGTGGGATTCGACCGTGCGCTCGGCTACGGCCTTAAGTACGCGAGCGGCTTCGGTGACACGCACCTCGGCCGCATCGGTCGCGCCGCGAGGCGCGCGCCGTGACGACGCCGGTGCTGGTGCCGGCCGACGTGCGCGCACGCCTGCGTGAGCTGCGCCTCGCGCTGCGCAGCCATGCGGGTGGCGACGGTCTCGGCCAGCATTCCAGCCGCAGCCGCGGCGCCGGCCTGGAGTTCGCGCAATACCGCGCCTATGAACCCGGGGACGAACCGCGGCGCATCGACTGGAAGCTGTATGCGCGCTCCGATCGCTTCTTCGTGCGCGAGGCCGAGCGCGACAGTCCGCTGACCGCGTGGATCATCGTCGACGCGAGCGCGTCGATGCGCCAGGCCGACCGCGCGCAACCCGGGCGCAGCAAGCTCGACGCCGCGAAGACGCTCGCCGCCTGCGTGATCGAACTCGCGCTGCGCCAGGGCGACCGCTTCGGCCTCGTCGTCCTCGGCGGCGATGCGCCGCGCGTCGTGCCCGCGGGTGGCGGCGCACGCCAGCGCGATCGCTGCGTGCTAGAACTCGTGCAGTGCCGGCCGGCCGGCGCATGGCCGGGCGAGGCATCGGCGCGCACGCTGTGGGAACGCGTCGCGCCGTCGTCGCTGGTCGTGCTGTTGTCGGACTTCTTCGACGAAGCGGCCGTCGTGCTCGCCGAGCGCCTGGCATCCGCACGCCGGGAGGTCGCGAGCATCCAGTTGATCGGCGCGGACGAACGCGACTTCCCGTTCGAGGGCGGCCATCGCTTCGTCGACCCCGAGTCGCCGGCCGAGCGCCGCGTCGAGGCCGGTCGCGCGCGTGCGGATTTCCTCGCCCGCTTCGCCGCGGCGCGCGCGGAGCTCGCGCGCCGGTTAACCGCGCGCGGCATCCGTCATGCCGAGTACGTGCTCGACGAGCCCGCGGACCTGCCGCTGCGTCGCCTGTTCGGTGCACGCGCGTCGGATCCCGTCGGCGAGGCGACATGAGCTTCGCCCTGCTCGCGCCGGTCGGCCTTGCTGCGCTCGCCGCATGCGCGCTGCCGATCCTCATCCATCTCGTGCGACGGTTGCAGCTCGAGCGCACCGAATTCGCCGCACTGCGCTGGATCGGCGCGGATTCGCCGCCACGACGCCGCATCCGCTTCGAGCGGCCCTGGTTGCTGCTCGTGCGCCTGCTGCTGCTCGTCGCACTCGCGCTGCTGCTCGCCCGGCCCGTGCTCGAGCACATCGAAACGACGCCCGTCGCGCGCGCCTTCGTCGTTCCCGGCGTCGCGCCGTCGATGGCGCGCGCGGCACTCGACCGCCCCGGCCTCGACCTGCGCTGGCTCGCGCCGTCGTTCCCGTCCATCGAGCAGCCACTCGCCGACACGGCCGTACCGCTCGCGAGCCTGTTGCGCGAAGCCGATGCGAGCCTGCCCGAAGGCGCGGTGTTGCGGGTCGTCGTGCCGCGCACGCTCGCCGGGCTCGACGGCGAGCGCCCCCACTTCGTCCATGCGCTCGACTGGCGCATCGTCGATGGCGCCGCGGCCGCGGCAAGCGCGGAGCCTGGAACGGTCCGCTTCGCCGTGCGCTACGCCGACGAAGAGGCAAGCGCATTGCCGTACCTGCGCGCCGCAGTCGCGGCCTGGAACGCGCGCGAGCCCGGTCGCTACGTGCTCGACGCCGCACCGGCCGCCCGCGGCATGCCCGCGGACGCGCGGTGGCTCGCGTGGCTCGCGCCTTCGCGACCCGCCGAGGTCGATGCGTGGATCGAGCGCGGCGGCGTCGCGCTCGTCACGCACGATGCGCAGGGAGAGCCGCTCTGGCGCGACGACGCCGGTGACGTCCTCGCGCGCTCGCGCCCGCTCGGTGCGGGGCGCGTCGTCGCGGTGCCGGATGTGCTGTCGCCGGCGCGGATGCCGATCGTCCTCGACGCCGGTTTCGCCACGCAGCTGCGTGACGCGCTGCGTGGCGCGGCGGTCGCGCCGGACCGCGCCGACGCCGCCGCGTACGAGCCCGTGGCCGTTCCCGGTGCCGCGCAGGCCGACGTCAGTGCGCCGGCAGGTGCGCGACGGTCGCTCGATGCCGGAATCGCGCTGCTGGTGGCCTTCCTGTTCCTGGTCGAGCGCGTGCTCGCGACGCACGTGCCGCGCGAGGTCGCCCCATGAGCCTCGATCCGCGCATCGATCGCCTGCGCCGTGCGGCGGTCGGACGGCGGTGCCTCGTCGCCTGCGCGCTCGCGCTGCCGCCGCTGGTCGCCTGCAGCGTCGTGTTCGACCGCGTGTGCGGTGCGCGCGCGGCGACCGGTCTTGCCGCGGCGGCGACCGTGGCGCTCGGCGTCGCACTGCGGCGGATCGCGCGCGGCATCGACGCGCGCTGGCTCGCGCGGGCCATCGACGCGCGCGCGCCGGCGATGGAGGACAGCACGGAGCTGTTGTTCCGCGAGCCTGGTGCACTCGCCCGCATCGAGTCGCTGCAACGCGACCGCCTGCTGCAGCGGCTCGACCGGCTCGACCTCGACCTGCGCGCGCCGTGGCCGTGGCGTGCACTCGGCGCGAGCATCGCGCTCGCCGCGCTGCTGCTCGCGATCGCCGCGCTCGCGTCCGCGTCGCGCCGCGACGGCGCCCCGGCGCCGGCCACCGCGGCGGCCTCCGCGCGCGCGGACGCGACGCGGGTCGAGGCGGTCGAGCTCGTGATCGCGCCGCCGTCGTACACGCGCCTGCCGGAGCGGCACGAGTCGTCGCTCGACGCGAAAGCGCCGCAGGATTCGAGCTTGCGCTGGCGGCTGCGTTTCGCGCCGCAACCGACGCGCGTCGCACTCGCGCTGCACGACGGTCGTCGCGTCGAGCTGCGACGCGAGGGCGACGACTGGCGTGGCGAGGTGACGCTCGCCGCGTCGATGCTCTATCGCATCGTCGTCGACGGCGCGCCCGCGCCCGCGCCCGCCGACGATCGCCTGCACCGCATCGACGCGATCGCGGACGAGGCGCCCGAGATCCGCGTGCTCTCGCCGGACAAGACGCTCGTGCTCGCCGAGCCGCAGCAGAAGATCTGGCCGCTCGCATTCGAAGCGAGCGACGACTACGGTATCGCGCGCGCCGTACTCGTCGTCACGCATGCGCAAGGCAGCGGCGAGAACATCGCGTTCAAGGAGCAGGCGGTCGAGTTGGTTGGAATGCCCGCGGAAGCCGCCCTCGCCCCACCGTCTGCTGCGCAGACGGCTCCCTCCTCTCCCGCGATGCGGAAGGGGGGCGGTGCCGGGCCGCGCGTGGTGCTGCGATATGCCCACACGCTCGATCTGGCGGCCCTTGGTTTTTCCAAGGGCGACGACGTCGTCGCGAAGGTCACGGTCACCGACAACCGCGCACCCGAACCGAATGCGACGCGCAGCCCGAGCCTGATCCTGCGCTGGCCGGCCGATCCGTCGAAGGACGGCGCCGGCCTCGACGGCATCGTGCAGAAGACGATGCCGGCCTACTTCCGCAGCCAGCGGCAGATCATCATCGACACGCAAGCGCTGCTGGCGGAGCGCGCGCAGCTCGACGATGCGAAGTTCCTCGCGCGCTCGGACACGATCGGCGTCGACCAGAAGCTGCTGCGCCTGCGCTACGGCCAGTTCCTCGGCGAGGAAGCGGAAGGGCACGCCGAACACGCGCCCGAAGGCGCGGTCGGCGGCGCCGACACGCAGGCCGGCGCGCTCGCCGCCGCGCACGAAGCGCGGGAGCAGGCGCGGCCGGGTGCAGCGGCGAGGTTCGGCGAAGCCGGCGACGTCGTCGCCGATTACGGCCACGTGCACGACATCGCCGAGGCGTCGACCCTGATCGATCCGGATACGCGCGCGACGCTGAAAGCCGCGCTCGGCGAGATGTGGCAGGCCGAACTGCACCTGCGCCAGGGCGCGCCCGCGCAGGCGCTGCCGTACGAGCAGCGCGCGCTCGACTACATCAAGCAGGTACAGCAGGCGACGCGCATCTACCTCGCGCGCGTCGGCCTCGAATTGCCCGTGCCGGACGAGGCGCGCCGCCTCGGCGGCGAGCGCAAGGACCTCGCCGACCGTGAAGGTTTGCTCGCGCCCGCGCCGGCGGGCGACGCCGCGCTGGTCGCGCTGTGGCAGGCGCTCGACGGCCGCGGCGAGGCCGACTGGGACGCGGCACAACGCGCGCTCGCCGCGCACGGCGACGGGCCCGACGTGCTCGGCGTACTCGCCGCGCTCGATCGCGCGCACCGGGAAGCGGATTGCCTCGACTGCCGCCGGGACCTGCAGGCAGCGCTGTGGCCGCTGTTGCCGGGCGTGCCCGCCGCGGCGACGACGCGTCCCGCGCCCGATGCGGCGAGCCGGGCCTATCTCGACGCGCTCGATGCCCGGGAGCCGGTGCGATGAGTACGCCGGGTTTCGTCGCCCTCCTGCTCGCGGCCGGCGTCGCCTTCGCCGCGTGGCGCAGTGCGCGCGATGGCCGGGCGCATCGCATCGCGCGCATCGTGTTGCAGGTGCTGGCCGCGACCGCACTCTGGTCCTGCCTGTATCCGCCGCCGATGCGCGAGGCGCATCGCGCCGGCGAACTCGTCGTGCTGACGCCGCGCGCGACCGCGGCGCAGATCGCCGCGCTCGGTCGCGGCGACGACGTCGTCGCGTTGCCCGGCGTAGATGCACCGCCTGCGATCGAGCGCGTGCCCGATCTCGCCGGCGCGCTGCGCCGGCATGCCGACGCCTCGCGCGTGCGCGTGGTCGGCGGCGGCCTGCCCGCGCGCGACCGCGACGCAGCACGCGGGCGCGTCGTCGCCTTCGATGCGGCGCCGTTGCCGCGTGGCTTCGTCGCGCTCGACGCGCCACGCGAAGCGCTCGCCGGCCATGCCCTGCGCATCGGCGGCCGCGTCGAAGGCGCGCCCGGCGCACGCATCGACTTGTTCGATCCCGCCGGCGCGACGGTCGCGAGCGCGAGCGCCGATGCCGACGGCGGTTTCACCCTCGCGACCAGCGCGCGGGCGGCGGGCACGCTGTCGCTGCGCCTGCGGGCGAGCGACGCGAACGGCAGCCGCATCGACGAGATCGAGGTACCGGTATCGGTGCGCGACGGCGAGCCGCTCGCCCTGCTCGTGCTCGCCGGCGCACCCGATGCGGAACTCAAGTACCTGCGCCGCTGGGCCGTCGATGCCGGCGTGCGCCTCGACAGCCGCGTTGCACTCAGCGAAGGCGTCGCGCTGGTCGAGGGCGGAACCACGCTCGATGCGGCGATGCTCGCCGCGACCGACGTCGCGCTCGTCGACGAGCGCGCATGGGCGGCGCTCGGCGCCGCGCCCAAAGCCGCCCTGCTCGCCGCGGTCGACGACGGCCTCGGCCTGCTGTTGCGCATGACCGGTCCGCTGCCGGCCGGGGTCGCGCGCGATTGGGCCGGGCTCGGCTTCGAGGTGCGTGCGAGCGGGCAGGAGGCGGTGGCGGTCGCGGTCGATCGTGCGCGCGGCGGCGGCGATGCGCGGCTTCCGTTCACGCGCCGTCCTATCGACGTGCAGGCCAGCGACGCGGCGCCGCTGCTGCGCGCCGACGATGGTTCGACGCTCGCCGCCTGGCGCGTGCGCGGCCGCGGGCGCGTGGGGCTCTGGTGGCTCGACGATGCATTCCGCCTCGCGCTCGCGGGCGAGCGCGCGCGCTACGGCACGTTGTGGAGCGACGCGCTCGCGACGCTGGCGCGGCCGCACGCGAAGGCGTCGCCACGCCTGCCGGTGCAGGCACGCGTCGACGAACGCGCCGCGTTGTGCGGCATCGGGGACGGCGCCGTGGTCGAATCGCCGGCGGGCGAGCGCAGGCCACTCGCGGTCGTCGAGCAAGCCGGCGAGCGCTGCGCCGCCTGGTGGCCGGCACAGGCGGGCTGGCACGTGCTCGTCGACGCCGCGCACCGCCATCCGGTGCACGTGCGCGCGCGCGACGATGCGCCCGCACTCGCCGCCGCCGCCGCTCACGACGCGACGCGCCTGCTCGTCGGTCCGGGCGAACCGGCCGGGCACGACACCCGTGTCGTCGCGCTGCCGCGCTGGCCGTTCTTCCTTGCCTGGCTCGCGCTTGCCGGCATGCTCTGGCTCGTCGAGCGCGCCGCGCGCGGTGACGGCGGGACCGCCACGCCGCGCGCGTGACGCGGCACGCCACGCCGGTGACCGGGCGTCCGGCGTGCCGCGGCTTCGCCTCGTCGCAATGGCGCGCGCTCCGGGACGAATGGCAGGTGCCACGAGGCCATGCGCGCGGGACGCTCGCGGCATCGTTTCGTGGAGCACGCCGATGCTGCGCCGGATCCTCTCCTGCCTCGCCGCGAGCTGTCTCGCGGCCACCCTTGCCGCGGCCGGGGACCTCGCGCCCGGCGTGCACCTCGTGCCCGGCCGCTTCGTCGCGGGCGAGCAGCCTGACGGCAATACGGTGGTGTTCGATGGCGCCGGCGCGCTCATCGTGTTCGACACGGGCCGGCATGCCGCGCACACCGACGCGATCATCGCCTATGCTCACACGCGTGCGCTGCCGGTCACCGCGATCTTCAACAGCCACTGGCACCTCGACCACGTCGGCGGCAATGCGCGCCTGCGCGAGGCGTGTCCCGGCGCGCGCGTGCACGCGAGCGGCGCGATCGAGCAGGCGATGCACGGCTTCCTCGCCAGGTACCGCGAGCAGATCGAGCAGGTGCTGGCCAAACCCGCCGGTGACGCGGCGCAGGCGACTGCGCTGCGCGGCGAGCTCGCCCTCCTCGACGCCGGTGCCGCGCTGTATCCGGACGAGCGCATCACGCGCGGCGGCACGCGCATGGTCGCGGGCCGCCGCCTGCTGGTCGGCTTCGAGACGCGCGCTGTCACCGCGGGCGATGTCTGGCTGTTCGACCCGGCCACGCGCACGCTCGCGGCCGGCGATCTCGTCACGTTGCCGGCGCCGCTGTTCGACACCGCCTGTCCCGCGCGCTGGCAGGCCGCGCTCGGTCACCTCGCGAAAGTCGACTTCGAGCGCCTCGTGCCCGGCCACGGCGCGCCGCTCACGCGCGTGCAGTTGCGCGTCTATCGCACGGCATTCGACCACTTGCTCGCGTGCAGCGCGGGGAAGGCGGCGAAAGCCGCGTGCATCGACGGCTGGATGCGCGATGCGCAATCGCTGATCCCCGCCGCCGGCGAAGAGCTCGCGCGCAACCTGCTCGACTACTACATCGACGGCGTGCTGCGTGATGCGGCGAAGAAGAAGAGCCTCTGCGCAGCCTGATGTTCACCGAAGCGGCTTGCGTGACCGGGGCGTCACTGCAATCGAAGCACCAGTCCCTTCTCGTCCAGCAGCATCGCGATCCGGGTGAATTCGTCAAGCACGCGCGCGGCGAGGTTGTTTCCGGCCGGGTCCAGTGTCTTGGCAAGGACACGGGTGAGGCCTTCTCCGGTCCTGCCACTGATTTCGAAATCCTTGAACCAGGGCCAGCGTTGGCTCGACTTTCCTTTCCAGCGCGCCTCGAGCGCACGCGCGACATCCTCGAGTTCCCGGTCGTGCGGTCGGTCGTCCTGGGGGCATATGCCGATGATGCCCTCCTTCAGGCTGTACCGTATCCCGTACCTCGCGTTCGACGTTGGTCGTATCCAGACCTGGTAGGGCTCGCCCGAATCGCCGCAATCGCCGACATGCCACGCTCGCAGCAGAGGGGTTCGCGCGACGTCCGTGACGAGATGGTCCTTCAATTTCACGAACAGGCGATTGCGTATGGCTTCTTGCGAACGCAACACGGCCATCGCGGCCGAGAAATTCTCCGCGTTGCTGACTGACCAGTCGACGACCGACCGCTGTTCTTCCATGCGCTCCTCTCCGAGCAGCTCGGTGCGAATGTAATCGGAAACGTCGTGCAGGAAGGCGCGCACCCGTTCGGCCTCGCAGACATGCGCGCATCGATCGACCCACTTCGCCAGATCGGCGGCGCCAATGCAACGCAGCGTAGGCGGACCATCCGCCGCCAAGGCCGCGACGCGCCCCGATGCCGGGATGCTCTTCTCCGAGGGAATCGAACCGTCGCGCGTGAGGTATATCAGCCGATGGTGCGAGCATTCCTTCCCGAGATGCTCGAGGTACGCCTCCACTTGGCCTTCCTGTTCTTGTGCGCAGTGGAGTTTGTTCTCGATGCCGACGATGGAATCCTGCCACTGGAGACAGATGTCGATTCGTCGCCGCGAAGCCTCGATGTGTCGGGTCGACTCTTCGAGTCTCGGCTCAGCCGACCCCAATGCTGCGGGCTCGATCTTCCAGTCCGCCAGGTGCTCCTTGGCGAACAACTCGAGGAAGGAGGCGCCTTGCCCGTGCGTGCCGCGTGGATCGAGCAGCTCCCTTATGATAGCCGACAGTCCGTATTCGTCGGTTCGCAGGAACTGCAATGCATTGAAGTCCGGCGCGAGGCGCGCGCGATCCGAATCCAGCTGGCGGCGGCGCGCGGCAAGGATTGCGCGCAGCTGTTCGAGCCGGCGCGTCGTATCGGATGCGATGGCCACGGTTCGACCCTCCTGGATTCATCGTTGCACTGGCCGCGGCCGCCCGCAACCAACGCGAAAGGCCGGGTCGAGCGTTCTACGGTCGCCGGAGCTGCCGGCGGATCGGAGAGACGAAGATGCGATGGCATGTTTCGCGTGAGTGGTTCGGTGACCGGCGGGCGCGCGTGCTGCTGCTCACCGACAGTGCGAGCGCATGGCGCTTCCGCCGGCCGCTCATGGCCGCCGGGTGCGCGCAGTTGAATGTGGACGGTGGGCGTGCAGCCGCAGCGGAGCCGCGTGGTTCGCTGGCGCATTGGCGCCCGGACCTCGTGCTCGTGTCGGTGCGTGCCGCCATGTTGCAGTCGATGTCCATGGTCCTCGCTACCGATGGTGCGGAACCGTCTCCCAGCGCATTCCTCTACCAGAGTAGCGACCGGCACTGGTCGCGCGATGCATCGACATGTCGCATACCCTTCGGCGAGCGCGAGCGGATCGCCGGGATCATCGCGCTCGTCCGTTTTCTGCGAGGGTTACGCAACGAAGGCATGCCGTGCGTAGACTTCGCCGACTTCGGCGCGTGGCTCGCACGATCACGGCACGCGACGATCGTCTTCGCGACGATGCGGGTGCCACCGGCAGGCAGGGCGAGAGCGCAGGTATTGCGGACGTGGCTGGGCAAATGGATCGATGCACTGGCCTCGCCGGTTTCAGGAGCGTTCTGCGTCGATGCACCGTTCGACGAAGACGGGGTGTCGTGCTGGCACAGCGTCGACGATGCGATGCGCAGCCTCGACGCAGGTCCCGCATTCGGCGCCATGCCTGCACGGGGGCGACCAAGCCCCTCGGCACGGCGGTTGTCGGTGGGATTCGCCGCTGCGCCCGGGAATGAATCAGGTGCGACGTGACCGCGCCGTTCGCGCCAAGCGTGCGGACTTGGCGTCCTTGCCGCCTTGCGTGCGCGCGGCGACCGGCATCGCATCGGCGGCGCCGCTGGCGCGGAATGCGGCGGCTTCCGCATGCAGCCAGTCGCGGAAGGCCTGGAAACCCTTGTGGCGGACCGACCGCTCGGGATAGACGAGGTAGTGCGCGTAGCGCGCCTTCATGCGCTCGGGGAACAGCACGACGAGGCGACCGCTTTCGACCAGCGGGCGCATCAGCGTCGCGCGGCCGAGTGAGATGCCCATGCCTTCGACGGTCGCGCGCTGCAGGGTGTCCGAATCGCTGAAGGTCGCGATGTAGCGCTTCGGTTCCTTGCCGCCGAACTGGCCGAACCAGCGCGGCCACGGATCATCCGGGCTCAACAGCGGCCAGTCGCCGAGTTCGTCCAGGCGCGGCGGGCGGCGGCCCTGCAGCAGGGCGGGGCTCGCGACCGGGGTCAGCCATTCCTCGAACAGCAGCTCGGCGGTGACGCCGTCCCAGTGGCCCGGGCCGTAGCGCAGTGCGCCGTCGAAGCGGCCGTCGGCGAAGTCGATGCGTTCGACCGACGAATCGAGGTTGAACTCGAAGTCCGGGTGCTGCTCGACGAAGCGCGGCAGGCGCGGCACCAGCCAGCTCGAGGCCAGCGACGGCAACGCGCTGATGCCGAGCACGCAGTCGCGGCGCGCGCGCAGGGGCTGCAGCGCGTCGTCGATCGCGTCCAGGTGCGCGCCGACGCGCTGCAGCAGCATCGCGCCCTCCGCCGTCGGCTTGAGCCCGCGCGGGCCGCGCACGAACAGGGTGACGCCGAGGCGTTGTTCGAGCAGGCGCACCTGGTGGCTCAGCGCGCTCACGGTCAAGTGCAGTCGCTCGGCGGCGCGCGTCATGTTGCCCGCGCGCGCGGCGGTCACGAACACCTGCAGCGCATTGAGCGGAGCGCGATCCATCTTGAATAAACCTCAAGTCTGGTTATCAAACATGTCGCTACTGCGCCATGCCGAATCGGCCTATCGTCGCGCTTGTCGGGCCAATCCCGCAAGTCGTCGGAGCCAGTGCCATGTTGAAGGAATTGAATGCCATCGCCGGTGGTCTCCTGGGTCTCAGGGGCTACCCGACGCAACCGGTGTGGTCGGGCGTGCCGCGCCGCGATGCGCCCGCCGATCACCACCCATCCATCCGCGCGCCGAAGCACGGCGCGCTTGCGCGTGACGGTCGCCCGCTCGGCCGCCATGCACTCCACAGCTGAGGCTCCCATGGACATCCGCAACCGTCCCTTCCTCGCCGCGCTGCCGCTGCTCGCGGCCGCGGCGACCATCTTCGTCTGGTCGTCGGCGTTCCCGGCGATCTCCTATGGACTGCAGGCGTTCGCGCCTGCGGAGCTCGCGTTGCTGCGCTTCCTCGTCGCCTCCGCGATCTTCGCGGTGCCGGTCGCGTCCGGCTGGATCGCCCTGCCGCCGCGGCGCGACTGGGTCGCCGTCGTCGTGCTCGCGCTGCTCGGCATGACCCTCTATCAGCTCGCGCTCGGCTATGCGATGACGCGCGTGCCGGCCGGCTCGGCCGCCGTGATCATGTCGATCGCACCGGGGGTCGTCGCCGCACTCGCCGCGCTACGCCTCGGTGAAAGCCTGGGTCGGCGCGTGCTCGTCGGCCTCGCCATCGCGTTCGTCGGCGCGCTGTTCGTGACGTTCGGTTCCGGCCATGCGATCCGTTTCGAACCGATGGCCTTGCTCGTGCTGGTCGCGGTGTTCGCGACGAGCATCTACTTCGTATTCCAGAAGCCGCTGCTGCAGCGGACGACGCCGCTCGGTTTCACGGCGGCGAGCATCTTCGTCGGCACGCTCGGCCTGTTGCCGTTCGGCCTGCACCTGCCGGAGAAGCTCGCCGCCGCATCGGCAGCGCAAGTCGCCAGCGCGATCTGGCTCGGTGTCGGCCCGACCGTGCTCGGCTACATCGCTTGGAGCTTCGCGTTGTCACGCGCACCGGTCTCGATCGTCTCGAGCTTCCTCTATGCGCAGCCGCTGATCGCCGGCGTGCTCGCCTGGCTCTGGCTCGGCCAGACCATGGGCGTGCTCGCGATCGCCGGCGGTGCGGTCACGCTCGCCGGCGTGCTGCTCACCGTGCGCGGCGCACCTAAGGCCGCGCCGGCGCCGAAGGCATCGCAGGCACCGCGCCCGGCCTCGCCCGACCTCACCTGCGCGATCGCGCCGCACGGCCCGGCGATCCAGCTGCGCTGAGGAGCGGCGTGAAAGGGGCGGAAACATGGAGCACACGAAGGCGGGCCTGCATCACCCCTTGTATTGCTTTCCCCGTGTGCGCCGTGTTTCAGGCTTTTCCGCTTTCATTCCAGCGAGAGACGACGGTGCGTCACGCGAACAGCGCCGGTTGCGTCGGCGTGTCGTCGGGGTCGCAGAAATTGGCGAGGCCGACGCCGACGAGGCGGTACAGCGTCGCCGGCGGCAACGCGACCTGTTCGCGCAGGGCGAGTGCGATGGCGACGAGTTCGTCGGCCGATTGTGGCGGTGTCTCCGGCGTGCGGCTGCGCGTGAGGATGCGGAACTCGCGCGTCTTGAGCTTGAGCACGACCGTGCGGCCGATGCGCTCGGTGCGGCGCGTCGCCGCCCAGGTGCGCGCGGCGAGGGCGCGGATCATCGGTTCGGTCGCGGCGAGCGGCACGTCGTCGGCGAACGTGTCTTCGGACGAGATCGATTGCGTCGGCCGGTCGGGCCGCACTTCGCCATGGTCGATGCCGCGCGCGAGTTCGGACAGGCGCCGGCCGTAGCGACCGAAGCGCGCTTCGAGGGCGTGCACGTCGAATGCGCGCAATTCGCCGACGGTGCGTATGCCGAGCGCGGCGAGCTTGCCGTCCATGACCTTGCCGACGCCGTGGATGCGCGCGACCGGCAGCGGTTCGAGGAAGGCCTGCACCTCGTGCGGGCGGATCACGAACAGGCCGTCCGGCTTGCGCCAGTCCGATGCGATCTTGGCGAGGAATTTCGCCGGCGCGACGCCCGCCGATGCCGTCAACGCGGTCTCTTCGCGAATCTCGGCGCGGATCGAGCGTGCGATCGCGGTCGCGCTGGGCAGTGCCGACTTGGGCTCGGTCACGTCGAGGTAGGCCTCGTCGAGTGACAGCGGCTCGACCAGGTCGGTGTGGCGCAGCATGATCGCGCGTACCTGCTGCGACACCGCCTTGTAGCGCGCGAAGTCCGGCGGCACGAAGACCGCGTCGGGGCAGAGCCGCTCGGCGCGCACGGCCGGCATCGCCGAACGCACGCCGTAGGTACGCGCCTCGTAGCTCGCCGCGCAGACGACCGAACGTGCGCCGCGCCAGGCGACGACGACCGGCCGCCCGCGCAGCGACGGATCGTCGCGCTGCTCGACCGACGCGTAGAACGCGTCCATGTCGATGTGGATGAACTTGCGCACGGCTCGGAGCTGCTGCGTCGAAGCGCGCGATGCTACTACCGGGTGCGCGGCTTCGCGCGGGCCGTTCGCACGCGTGCGAACGGAACCATCGCGCGTGTGCACGCGCGGGAATCCTACGCCATCGCACCGGCGCGGGCGATCGTGGCGCGACATGCCCGTCGCGCAGCATGGTCCGGTCTTTTCGGGAGGAAGATCATGCGTCGATGCCTGCGGATCGCGCCCTGCTGGGCGGCCTTGCTGGGGTTGATGCTCGGCACCCCTGCGCATGCGGATCCGGTCTATCGCTGTCGCAATGCACGCGGGCAGATCGCCTACCAGGATCGCGCCTGCGGCGCGGGCGAACAGCAGTCGGAAATCGCGTTCGACCCACCCCCAGCGCCCCCGGCGGCGAGCCACGGGTCCGCACGCAGCACGCAGGACCACACGCCAGAACGCGTGCACGCCGCCCACCGTCCGCGCGCCGTGGCGTCAGGCGCCGCGACGTCGTGGCAATGCCGCGCCGACGATGGGTCGGTGTTCTATCGCCATGGCCGCTGTCCCAGGACGATCACGGTGCGCGGCGCGTCACCGGGCACGAGGAGCGGCAAGGCCGCGGTGAGCGTATCGGCAACACCGTTGCCGCGTGCCGAGGCGTGCCGGCGCCTCGCACGCGAGCGCGGGCGTCCTGGTCGCGAGCACGACGAGGTCGTGTCGACCTACGAGCGCAATGCGGGGCGCGATCCCTGCCGTTGACGCGAATGCGTGACGCAGCGGGCATGCATGCGGGTAGGATGGACGTTCCATCCGTCACGGAGCCTGCCGATGCGTCGCCAGATCCCCTTTCTCGCGCTCGCCGCCGCCGTCGCCGCCTGTTCGCCGTCGCAATCCCCGTCGAACGCGGGCCAGGCGACCGCGCCGGCCGCCGCGCCGGCGGCGCCTGCGGCCGACGCGCGTCAGGCCAAGTCGCTCGAGCTCTACCGCACCTTGTACAAGGAACAACAATGGGAACTCGCCGCGCCGATCGGCAAGGAAGTCGTCGACAAGTGGCCGGACAGCGCCGCCGCGAAGGAAATCAGCGGGACGCTTGCGGACGTGACCGCGAAGGCGAGCGACATCGCGACGCGGCGGCGCCTCGTCGCGCTCTGGAGTTACCAGTCGGGCAAGGAATCGGGCGGCGACCAGGTCACGGCTTCGATCTACAGCAGTGACCTCGCCGCGGACAAGCGCGTGCGCCTGATCCTGCGCCGCCACTCGGCCTGGGGGCAGAGCGTCTACCTGTTCGGCGGCGGCAAGGGCTTCGAGTGCAAGGGCACCTGCAGCCTCGCCGCGCGTTTCGACGACAAGCCGCAGAAGATCGCTGCCTACCTTCCCGACACCGGCGAGCCGGCACTCTTCATCAAGGACGACAAGGGTTTCATCGCCAAGCTCGCCGACACGCGGAAGCTCAGCATCGACGTGACCGAGAAGGGCAAGGGACCGCGCACGCTCGTGTTCGAAGTGGGAGGCTACGACGCGTCGAAGTTTCCGCAGCTGGCGAAGAAGAAGTAGCGTCGACGCGGCGGGCGACAAAGACGAGGGCTTACGTCGCGCCCCCACACGACAGCGTCTCGGCCTGCGCCTCAAATCGCGTCCGCATCATGCGCCTCCAGCGTCACGCCGCTCGCGACGATCCGATAGTGGCGCTTCGACAGTACCTCGAGCTCCCCGCCATCGGCGAGGCAGACCTTGGCGAGGCGCTCGATGTGCGCATTCTCGTGGCTCGCCGGCTCGACGTAGACATGGATCTCGTAGTCGTTCCCGTCGCTGCCGCGGGCGTGATAGAGGTGCTTGAGGACCATGCCTGCCATGCCTTCGCTTCCACGCGCCTGCCGATCCACGCAATACCGTATCGCATCTGAATGAAAGTGCAGCGATCCCCGGTCCTCCGTGCGCGGCGGCGTAGACTGCCGCCCGACTTCGCCCCATTTCTTCCCCGGAGCCTGCCATGAAACGTTTCACCTGCCTGCTCGGTTTCGCCCTCGCGCTCTTCGTCGCGCCATCGTTCGCCGACGAACCTGCGCCTGCCGGTCCCGGCGTCGGCGATGCCGCGCCCGACTACCGCCTGCAGGACCAGAAGGGCGACTGGCACACGCTCGCGCAGGAGCGCGGCAAGTGGACCGTGCTCTATTTCTATCCCAAGGATTTCACCCCCGGCTGCACGACCGAGGTGTGCACGTTCCGCGACGACATCGTCGCCTTGCGCAAGGCGGGAGCCGATGTCTACGGCGTCAGCCTCGACGACGTGAAGTCGCACGCGGAGTTCGCCGAGAAGTACCACGTACCGTTCCGCCTGCTGTCCGACGCCGACCAGTCGACCGCGAAGGCCTACGGCGTGCTCACCACGTCCAAGTCGGGCATGAGCTATGCGCGCCGCGAAACGTTCCTCATCGACCCCGCGGGCAAGGTGGCCCGGCGCTACAAGGACGTCGATCCGAAGGAAAACTCCAAGCAGGTGCTCGCCGACCTTGCCGAACTCAAGAAGACGGCCGGCTGATCCGGCGCGCGGGAGTGCCGCCGCCGACGCGGCGCCTCGCGTGGAGAGTTTTCCTCCGCAGGTCGGCGCCGGCTGCCGGGTGCTCGTGCTCGGCACGGTGCCGAGCCTCGCCTCGCTCGCGCTGCGCCAGTCGTACGGCCACGCGCAGAACCTGTTCTGGCCGTTCATGCGGGAGCTGTTCGACGCGGGTCCTGAACTGCCGTATGCCGAGCGCATCGCGCGCCTGCATGCGCGCGGCGTCGGCATCTGGGACGTGCTCGAGCGCTGCGAGCGTCGCGGCAGCCTCGACAGCGATATCGTCGCCGCGAGCGAGGTCGCCAACGACATCCCGGGACTGCTCGCGCGCGAGCCGACCATCGCCGCGCTCGCGCTCAACGGCGCGAAGGCCTTGCAGGTCTATCGGCGCCGCATCGAACCGGCGATCGACCCATCACGCCGCGAGCGTCTCGCGGTGCTCGCGATGCCGTCGACGAGCCCGGCCAACGCGTCGATTCCGCGCGCGGACAAGCTCGCGCGCTGGCGCGAACTGCTCGCATGGACGCAGCCCGACCGGCGCTGACAGCGGTCCCGCGCCGTTCAGCTTGGCGGCGCGAGACTGCCGCCGGTCCAACACAGGAGGTTGTCCCATGAAGCACCGTACCCTTTCCGCGCTTGCCGCCGGCCTCGCGCTGGCCGTGTTCGGTTCGGTCCAGGCGCATGCGGAATCGGCGAATCTGGATTGCAAGCTCAAGTTCTCGCTGACCGGCTGGTCGCTCATCTTCAAGCACGCCGAAGGCCATGGCACCGTCATGTGCGAGAACGGCGAGTCGATGAACGTGAAGATCTCCGCCAAGGGCGGCGGTCTCACCGTCGGCAAGTCGCACATCGACAACGGCACGGGCCGTTTCACCGACGTGCACAACATCAACGACGTGCTCGGCACCTACGCGCAGGGTGACGCGAGTGCGGGTGCGGTAAAGGCGGGCACGGCGCAGGTGCTCACCAAGGGCACCGTCTCGCTCGCACTCGCCGGTTCCGGCGAAGGCGTCGAACTCGGCGTGAGCGTCGGTGGCTTCACGATCGAGCCGGCGGGCAAGATCCGCAAGTAAGGACCGGGATTCGCCGGGAGGCGGGCCGCGATCGCGGCCCGTCGCCTGCTCGTCCTGCATCGACGCAGATTGCCGCGACGGGCTCGCATTCGTCCCCGACGTCCCCCGCACGCACGCGCACTGCGCACGCGCGTATGATCGGCCGGTTGCGTCGGCTCGCGGGGAGTGAACCATGGTTCGTGTCGTACTGGCCGCGATCGTCGGCGGCCTGCTCATGTTCGTCTGGGGTGCGGTGTCGCATGTCGTCCTGCCGTTCGAACGCGACGCGCTGAGGCCACTGCCGAACGAGGCGGCCGTCATGGCCAACCTCGGCAGCAGCCTCGACCAGCCCGGCATGTACTACTTCCCGTGGCTCGATTACGCCAATGCGACGCCGCAGCAGCACGAAGCCTGGAAGCAGCGCATCGCCGGCGGGCCGTCCGGCCTCCTGATCTACCGGCCGAATGGCGGCGAAGCGATGTCGCCGCGCCAGCTCGTCACCGAATTCGTTTCCAACGTGCTCGCCGCATTGCTCGGCGCCTTGCTGCTCGTGCAGCTCGGCGGCGGCGTCGCGCGCCGCGTGCTGTCGATGGCCGCGATCGGCGTCATCGCATGGCTGTCGATCTCCGTGTCGCAATGGACGTGGTACGGCTTCCCGACCTCGTTCCTGCTCGGCGATCTCGCCGACCAATTCGGCGGTTGGCTGCTCGCCGGCATCGGCATGTCGCTGTTGATCAAGCCGCGGCGCGTGCGCAGCTTCTGAGTGGCGTCGCCTGCGGCATCGCCGCGCACGATGCGGGGCGCGCATGACGTGGCCCACCGGTCGCGCCCGGTTCCCTGGTGTAAAGAATGATGAGCTGCAACCCGGCCGCGCCGCGATCCCGTTAGGATGCGCCGGTCGGGCAGGGCAGGGCTCGCACCCTGGCGTCCGGCGTTCATTCGCGCGACTCACCACGGGAGGAAGTCATGTCGATAGGCAAGCGCGTGGCAGCCGAATTCTTCGGCACGTTCTGGCTCGTATTCGGCGGCTGCGGCAGCGCGGTGCTCGCCGCAGCCTTCCCGTCGCTCGGCATCGGTTTCACCGGCGTCGCACTCGCGTTCGGGCTGACCGTGCTGACGATGGCATACGCGGTGGGCCATGTTTCCGGCGGTCATTTCAATCCGGCCGTATCGGTAGGCCTCGCGGCCGGGGGGCGTTTCCCGTTCGGCGAACTCGTGCCGTACGTCGTCGCGCAGGTACTCGGTGCGATCGCCGCGGCCGCGGTGCTGTACTTCATCGCGAGCGGCAAGCCCGGCTTCGAGGCCGGCGGCTTCGCGAGCAACGGTTACGGCGAGCTTTCGCCCGGGCACTACCCGCTGCAGGCTGCGCTGGTTTGCGAAATCGTAATGACGTTCTTCTTCGTGTTCGTGATCATGGGTGCGACGCACGCCGCGGCGCCGAGCGGCTTCGCACCGATCGCGATCGGCTTGGCCTTGACGTTGATACATCTCGTCAGCATCCCGGTCACCAACACCTCGGTGAACCCCGCGCGTTCGACCGGCGTCGCGCTGTTCGCGAGCACGGCGGCGGTGTCGCAGCTGTGGCTGTTCTGGCTCGCGCCGCTGGTCGGCGGCGCGCTCGGCGGCTTCGCCTGGCGCGCGCTGTTCGGCGACGCTCGGCGCTGAGCGTACCCGGATCACCGCATCGCATCGCGTGATGCGGTGATCCGTAGCGAACGCGCGTTCAACCCGCCGCGGCGGCGGCGTGTTTCCTCGCGGCCCACTCGGACTTCTTGTCCGGCTTCTTCCAGGCGTCGTAGAGCGCGACGTAGCTGTCGACGACTTCCTGCGCGCGCGGATGATCCGGGCCGTAGCCGGGCGCGCTCGTGAACACGCTCCAGGCGCGATCGAGTTCGCGTTCGGCGTCGGCATAGCGACCCATCGCGGTGAGCACGGTCGCGTAGCCACGGTACATGGCGGCGCGGTACGGGTTGTCGCCGAACGCCTTCTCGGCATTGTCGGCGACGAAGCGTGCATGGCGCTCGGCTTCGGCCAGGTCGCCCGCATCGCGCAACATCAGCGACAGGTTGCCCTCGGCCATCAGCGTGCGCGGCGCCCTGTCGCCGTAGAGCTTGCGCGCGAGTTCGAGCGCGCGCAGGTAGTACGGACGTGCCTCGTCGTAACGCGTCACGGAGCGCAGCGCACTGCCGAGGTTCATGACCACGACGAGCGTGCGCGGATGCTCGACGCCGTACACCTTCTCGACGACCGGCAGCAACGGCGCCAGCAGCTCCACCGCTTGCGCCGGGTGTTCGTCTTCGTTCTCGAGCACGGCGAGACTGACCTGGGCGCCGACGGTCTTGATGTCCTCGGCGCCACGGTGCGCGCGATACGTCGCGATCAGGCGCTGCAGCCGCGGGCGCGCAT
The DNA here is from genome assembly GCF_004342425.1 of Dokdonella fugitiva. Classification (GTDB taxonomy): domain Bacteria; phylum Pseudomonadota; class Gammaproteobacteria; order Xanthomonadales; family Rhodanobacteraceae; genus Dokdonella_A; species Dokdonella_A fugitiva. The sequence goes on from NZ_SLWQ01000003.1 coordinate 311,668, forward strand.
CGGCGAAGCGGCCGGCGAGGAAGTCGGCGATCGCCAGCCCCTGTTCGCTCTCGAGCGTCGCCTCGTCGTCGCTGCCGAGGACCTTCTCCTGCTGTTCGATTACGCGCGCGTAGCGCGCGCGGGCGGCATCGAGCCTGCCGGCGTCGCGCTCGATCGAGGCGAGCCGGCTCTCGACCAGCAGGCGGCCACGATCGTCCGCGGGCAGGTCGGCGACGAGCGCGAACGCGGCCTCGGCGGCGTCGAGTGCGTCCCTGGAGTGCCCGGCGGCATTCAGGCCGAGCGCGCGCTGGCTCGCGATGTCCGCGCTCGCCGCGGGCGGCAGTCGCGCTTCGCGCGCGGCCGCGACCGCGGCATCGAAGTGGCTGCCGGCGAGCGCGAATTCGCCGAGCGAGGAATAGCTGCTGGCGATCGTGCGTTCGATCTCCGCGCGCACGTCCGGCTGCGCGGCGAGTTCGCGGCTGGCGCGGTCGGCGGCGGCATCCAGGATCGAGCGCAGCAGGCGGTTGTCCATGCCGCGCGCGCGGTCCGGATCGATGCCGGCGAGCATGCTGCGCACGAAGCCGGACACGCGTTCGGCCTTGGCCGCCTCCTGGCGCGCCATGGCGAGGCCGCGCAGCGCGAGCAGGGTGCCGGCAACGAGCGCCAGCGCGACCAGCATGGTCGCGCCGAGGCCGAGGCGGTGGCGTGCGACGAACTTGCGCGCGAGATACCAGCGCGTCGGCGGCAGCGCCTTGACCGGACGCTGCTCGCGGAACCGCTCGAGGTCGTCGGCGAGCGCGGCGGCGGAGTCGTAGCGTTCGGTGCGCTCGATCGCGAGCGCCTTGCGCAGGATCGCGCGCAACTCGGGTGGCAGGCGCCGCGCGGCGGCGAGCAGGGCGGACGAGTCGGGCGCGCCATCGGCATCGGCGTTGCTGTCGATCGCCGCGAGCAGGGTCTGCTGCGGCGCGCGCGTGGAATGGTGTGCGACCGAGTTGAGCGCGGACGCGTCCGCGTCGGTGAGCACTTCGTAGAGCATCACGCCGAGCGAGTAGACGTCGCTGCGCGTGTCGATGCCGCGCGCCGGCTGCAGCGCCTGCTCCGGGCTCATGTAGAGCGTCGTGCCGGCGCGGTCCGAACTGGTCGTCGATGCGGCGACGCCGCTGCCGGCGTCGGCGATGCCGCCGATGGCGATGCCGAAGTCGATGATCTTCGGCATCGGCGTGCCGTCGACGCGGCGCACGAGCACGTTGGCGGGCTTGAGGTCGCGATGGATGATGCCCTTCTGGTGCGCGTGCTGGACGCCGTGGCAGACGCGCGCGAACAGGGCCAGGCGTGCATCGCGCCCGAGCTGCTGCTCGCGGCAGAAGCGCGTGATCGGCACGCCCTCGACGACTTCCATCGCGAGGTAGGGATAGCCCTGCTCGGTAGTGCCGGCATCGAACACCTGGGCGATCGCGGGGTGCTGCATCTGCGCGAGGGCCTGGCGCTCGACGTCGAAGTAGGCGCGGGCGAGCGGGCTCGCGACCTGCTCGCGGATGAGCTTGAGGGCGACGTCGCGATGGACCGGGCGCAGCTGCTCGGCGAGGTAGACGCGGCCCATGCCGCCTTCGCCGAGCACGGAGCGGATGAGGTAGGGCCCGAGCTGCATGCCGGGCTCGAGCGCCTCGGCCGAGCCGGTCGCGGCGGTCCGGCCGATGAACTCGGTGGCGTCGTCAGCGCTGGTTTCGTCGCCGTGCATGTCCGCCCCTGTCCGGATTGCCGTGCGCGCAGTGTAGTGAGTGGCGGGCGGAATGACAGCGCCCGCTGGTCACGGCGAGGCGGCAGCGGCAGTGGCGTCGGCCGAGGCCTTGCGCCCGCGCCAGAGCGCTTCCTTGTCCGGCTTGCGCCAGGCGCCGTACAGCTCGATGCAGGTGTCGACCACGTCCTGGCTGCGCGGGTGCCGCGGGCCGTAGCCTTCGGCGTTGAAGAACACATCCCAGGCGAGCAGCAGTTCCTTCTCGGCTTCCTCGAACTTGCGCTCCCGCACCAGCACGGTCGCGAACTCGCGATGGATGATCCCACGGATCGCATTGTCGCCGAACGCCGCGGACGCGTTGCCCACGGCAGTGCGCCCGTGCGCTTCCGCGGCGGCGAGGTCGCCGGCGTCGCGCAGCAGCAGCGACAGGTTCGATTCGGCGATCACCGTGGCCGGGTTGGTCGGGCCGTACAGCCTGGCCGCGAGTGCGGCCGTGCGCTCGTAATACGGCCGCGCGTCCTCGTTGCGGCCCTGCTGGCGGATCGCGCCGCCGAGGTTGCTGATCAGGCGCATCGTCAGCGGATGGTCCTTGCCGAACACGCGCTCGACGGTAGGCAGCTGCGGCGCGAGCAGGCCCTCGGCGTCGGCGTAGCGCTTCTGTTCGAGCGCGATGATGGCGAGGCCGTTGACGGCGTCGACCGTCTTCGAGTTCTCCGCGCCGTACTGCTTCATGCGCCGCTCGAGCAGGCCTTCCAGCAGCGGCCGCGCTTCGTCCAGGTGCGCGGTGTCGATGTCGATCGAGGCGAGGTCGTCGCTCGTCACGAGCACGTCTTCGTCCTCGTCGCCGAACAGGCGTCGTTGCGCGGCAAGCACGCGCTGCAGGCGCGCGCGGGCCTCCTCGGGCCTGCCGGCCATGCCTTCGATCGCGCCGAGCGAGCTCTCGATGGCGAGGCGGTCGCGATCGTCGGCGGGCAGGTCCGCGACTTCGGCGAACGCCTGCCGCGCGAGCGCGAGTGCATTCGCCGCAGGCGCGTGGTTGAACAGGTTCGTCGCCGCGCGTGCGCGCGTGCGCGCCTGCGCGGCCGCGGGCAGTCCCGCCTGCTTGCCGGCGGCGAGCGCGGCGTCGTAGTGGCGCTGGGCGACCGCGTAGTCGCCGAGCGAGGAGTAGCTGTCGGCGATGGTCCGCTCGATCGACGCGCGCACCGCCGGCTGGTCGGCGAGCTCGCGCCCGGCGCGTTCGGCCGCGGAGTCGAGCACGAGGTGCATGAGGCTGCGATCCATGCCCTTGGCGCGGTTCGGGTCGATGCCGGCGAGCATGCCGCGGGTGAACGCGGCGACGCGATCGGCCTTGGCCGCCTCGATTTCCGCGATCGCGGCGGAGCGGCGCGCGCGGGCGAGGCCATCGAGCGCGAGTGCGATGCCGGCGACGAGCGACAGGGCGATGAGGGCGCTCACCGCGAGGCCGAGCCGGTGGCGCGCGACGAACGTGCGCGCGAGATACCAGCGGGTCGGCTCGACCGCCTTGAGCGGCCGCCGCTCGCGGTAGCGCTCGAGGTCGTCGGCGAGGGCGGCGGCGGAGTCGTAACGATCGGCACGGTCGGTCGCGAGCGCCTTGCGCAGGATCGCGCGCAGGCCGCCGGGCAGGTGCCGCGCCGAGGCGAGCAGCGCGCCGGAGGCGTTCGCCGCGTCGGCAACCGCGGTGTCGCTGTCGATCGCCGCGAGCAGGGTTTCGTGCAGGCGGCGCGTCGAGTGGTGGGCGATCGGCGTGACCGCCGCGGCATCCGCATCGGTGAGTACTTCGTAGAGCATCACGCCGAGCGAGTAGACGTCGCTGCGCGTGTCGATGCCGTGCGGCTGGGCCTGCTCGGGGCTCATGTACAGGCTCGTGCCGGCGCGCTCGGCGACCGTCGCGCTCGCGGCGACGCCGCTGCCGGCGTCGGCGATGCCGCCGATGGCGATGCCGAAGTCGATGATCTTCGGCATCGGCGTGCCGTCGACGCGGCGCACGAGCACGTTGGCGGGCTTGAGGTCGCGATGGATGATGCCCTTCTGGTGCGCGTGCTGGACGCCGTGGCAGACGCGCGCGAACAGGGCCAGGCGTGCATCGCGCCCGAGCTGCTGCTCGCGGCAGAAGCGCGTGATCGGCACGCCCTCGACGACTTCCATCGCGAGATAGGGATAGCCCTGCTCGGTAGTGCCGGCATCGAACACCTGGGCGATCGCGGGGTGCTGCATCTGCGCGAGGGCCTGGCGCTCGACGTCGAAGTAGGCGCGGGCGAGCGGGCTCGCGACCTGCTCGCGGATGAGCTTGAGGGCGACGTCGCGATGGACCGGGCGCAGCTGCTCGGCGAGGTAGACGCGGCCCATGCCGCCTTCGCCGAGCACGGAGCGGATGAGGTAGGGCCCGAGCTGCATGCCGGGCTCGAGCGCCTCGGCCGAGCCGGTCGCGGCGGTCCGGCCGATGAACTCGGTGGCGTCGTCAGCGCTGGTTTCGTCGCCGTGCATGTCCGCCCCTGTCCGGATCGCCGTGCGCCAGTGTAGTGAGCGCCGGGCCGATTGCCAGCGCCACGGCGCCGGCGAGTCGCGTAAACTCGGCATCGGCGACGGCGCCTGCAGCGGACCCGCATGACTTCCCGCCACAACGATTCCAGCACCACCCAGCGGCGCACGATCCGGCCCGCACGCGGCTTCGAGGCGCGCAGCGGTTCCGCCGCCTGCCTCGTCGTGCTGCAGGGACAGCGCCTCGGCCAGCGCATCGACGTCGGCGAGCAGGTCGTCACGCTCGGCCGCGCGCCCGAATGCGATTTCCAGATCATGGAGCGCAGCGTGTCGCGCCAGCACGCGCGCATCTGGAAGGAGCCGAACGGCTACCGCATCAAGGATCTCGACTCGACCAACAAGACTCTGCTCAACGACCAGCCGATCATCGAGGCCGAGCTCAAGGACGGCGACCACATCTCGATCGGCAGCTGCGTGCTGAAGTTCATGGAGCGCTCGTCGGTCGAGGCGCGTTACCACGACGAGATCTACCAGCTCGCGACGATGGACCCGCTGACCGGGCTGTACAACCGCCGGCATTTCCTCGAGCTGCTCGAACGCGAACTCGCGCGCAGCGCGAGCCATCGCCGCGCGCTGTCGCTGCTGATCATCGATCTCGACCATTTCAAGTCGATCAACGACCGCTACGGGCATCCGGCCGGCGACGTCGTGCTCAAGCAGGTCGCCGTGGCGCTTCAGGCGCTCGCCCATGGCGAGATCCTCGTCGCGCGCATCGGCGGCGAGGAATTCGCCGCGATGCTGCCCGAGCAGGGCGTCGCCGATGCGGGCGCGTTCGCGCAGCGGCTGTGCGATTCGATCGCCGCGCTCGACCTCGGAGAGCAGGCCGGCGTGCGCAACGTGACCGTGAGCATCGGCGTCGCCGGCTGGAACGCGGACGCGGCGACCGTCGCCGACCTGTTGCGCGCCGCCGATGCCGAGCTCTATCGCGCCAAGCAGGGCGGTCGCAACCGCGTCTGCATCGCGGCGTAGGGCGGTACGGAGCGCGCGGTGCGCTGCGGTCGGCGCGGTGCGTCCGACCGCGAGTGCCGCCGCCTTGCGGCACGCACGGACGGCGGCACGCGCTTCGCGCGTACCGCCCTACGGGATCGCCCGGCGATCAGGCCCATTCGGTCAGGCCTTCGACGTCGTACAGCCGCTTCCAGCTCGGCCGCGCCTTCACGCGCTGCGCGAGCGCGGCGACGTGTGGCCAGCCCGTCGCGGGCTTGGGCATGTTGCGCGACCAGCGCATGAGCATCGTCGCGTAGAGGTCGACGATGCCGAACGCGTCGCCGAGGATATACGGGCCGTTCGCGGCGAGATGCGCCTCGAGGCGGTCCCAGGTCGCCTCGATGCGGCGGCGCGCGGCTTCCTTCGATTCCTTCTCGTGTTCGGCCGGGGCGAAGTCCTGCGGATAGAACCATTGGCGGTAGGCCGGCTGCAGCGTGTTGGCGAAGTGCACCATCCACTGCAGGTAGCTTGCGCGCCGGGCGTCGCCGGGCAGCGGCGCGAGCGCGGCTTCGGGGTGCCGTTCGGCGAGCAGCAGGAGCAGCGCCGCGCATTCGTACACGGGCGCGCCGTCGACGATCAGCGTCGGCACGGTGCCGTTCGGATTGAGGCGCAGGTATTCGGCGCTCTTGTGCGCCTTCGCATCGAGATCGAGCGCGCGCAGCTCGTGCGGCGCACCGATCTCGAGCAAGGCCTGGTGCACGGCCATGCTGGCGGTGCCGGGGGAGTAGTAGAGGATGTACATGCGTGTCTCCGGTCGGCGCGAGGGCCGGCGGATTCTACCTGCGCGCGCGCCGGCAACCGGTGCGCATGACGGCGGCCCTCGAAATCGGCGAAACTTGCCCTCCTGCCTCACGATCCGGAGCAAGCATGGCCGTCCAGGAAGCGAAGGTGCCGGACATCGGCAACTACACCAACGTCCCCGTCATCGAAGTGCTGGTGAAGGTCGGCGACACGGTGACGCGCGACCAGGGCCTGGTCACGCTGGAGTCGGACAAGGCGACGATGGAAGTGCCGGCGCCATTCGATGGCGTCGTGCGCGAGATCAAGGTGAAGGTCGGCGACGAGATCTCCGAAGGCACGGTCGTCGCGCTCCTCGAAGCGGCCGATGCGGGTGCGGCGAAGCCGGCTGCCGCGCAAGCGCCGAAGACCGCGGATGCCCCCAAGGCGGCACCTGCTGCGGCGGCGCCGGCACCCGCGGCCGCGAAGAGCGAACCGGCGACGCAGGCACCGACCGCCGTGGCGGCGCCTGCGGGCGATACGGGCTCGCCGCGTACGCCGCCGGTCCCGTTCGACGCGAGTGCGGTGATGCCGGACCAGGTCCCGTATGCGAGCCCGGCCGTGCGCCAGTTCGCGCGCGAACTCGGCGTCGACCTCGCGCACGTCAAGGGCAGCGAGCGCAAGGGCCGCATATCGAAGGAAGACGTGCAGAACTACGTCAAGGCGGCGCTCGCCGGCAGCGCGCCGCGCGCGGCGGCGGGCGGTGGCGGCGGCGGACTCAACCTGCTGCCGTGGCCGCAGGTGGACTTCGCCAAGTTCGGCGAGATCGAGACGAAGGCGCTGTCGAAGATCAAGAAGATCTCGGGCGCCAACCTCGCGCGCAACTGGGCGATGATCCCGCACGTCACGCAGCATGACGAAGCGGACGTGACCGAGCTCGAGGCGCTGCGCGTGCAGCTCAACAAGGAGAACGAGAAGGCAGGCATCAAGCTGACCATGCTCGCGTTCCTGATCAAGGCGGTGGTCGCCGCGCTGAAGAAGTACCCCGACTTCAACGCGTCGCTCGACGCGGGCGGCGAGAACCTCGTGCTGAAGAAATACTTCCACATCGGTTTCGCCGCGGATACGCCGAACGGCCTCGTCGTGCCGGTGCTGAAGGATGCCGACCGGAAAGGCGTGATCGAGATCGCGCAGGAAACCGGCGAGCTCGCGAAGAAGGCGCGCGACGGCAAGCTCGGCCCGGCCGACATGTCGGGCGGCTGCTTCTCGATCTCCTCGCTCGGCGGCATCGGCGGCACTGCGTTCACGCCGATCGTCAATGCGCCGGAAGTGGCGATCCTCGGCGTGTCGAAGACGTCGATCAAGCCGCACTGGGACGGCAATGCGTTCGTGCCGCGCCTGATGCTGCCGCTCTCGCTCAGCTACGACCACCGCGTCATCGACGGCGCGTCCGCGGCGCGTTTCACGACCTATCTCGGCCAGGTGCTCGCCGACATGCGGCGCGTGCTGCTCTGAGGCCGACGACATGACCACCACGATCGAAGTCAAAGTCCCCGACATCGGCAATTTCAGCGGCGTGCCGGTCATCGAGATCCTGGTCAAGCCGGGCGACACCGTCGCCAAGGACCAGGGCCTCGTCACGCTCGAATCGGACAAGGCGACGATGGAGGTGCCCTCGAGCGTCGCCGGCGTCGTCAAGGAAGTGCGCGTCAAGCTCAACGACGAGGTCGCCGAGGGCACGGTGGTCGCCGTGATCGAGGCCACCGATGCCGCCGCCCCGATGGCGGCGGCGCCCGCGCCCGCGGCACCGGCCGCCGCAGCGCCCGCATCCGCGCCCGCAAGTATGCCGGCGCCTGCATCGTCCGCGCCGGCGCCGAAGGCCGCCTCCGCGAGTGGCCGCAAGGCCGACGTCGAATGCCAGGTCGTCGTGCTCGGTTCCGGTCCGGGCGGCTATACGGCCGCGTTCCGCGCCGCCGACCTTGGGCAGGACACCGTGCTCGTCGAGCGCTACGCGGCGCTCGGCGGCGTCTGCCTCAATGTCGGCTGCATCCCGTCGAAGGCGCTGCTGCATGCGGCGCGCGTGATCGACGAGGCCGCGCACGCGGTCGACTACGGCATCGCGTTCGGCGAGCCCAGGCTCGATCTCGACAAGCTGCGCGCGTACAAGGACAAGGTCGTCGCGCAGATGGTCAAGGGCCTCGACGGCATGTCGAAGCAGCGCAAGGTGCGTGTCGTCGAAGGCACGGGCATGTTCGTGTCGCCGAACGAGATCGAAGTCGCGACGAAGGACGGCACGAAGCTCGTGCGCTTCGAGAAGGCGATCATCGCCGCGGGTTCGCAGGCGGTGAAATTGCCGGGCTTCCCGTGGGACGACCCGCGCATGATGGATTCGACCGACGCACTGCTGCTCGCCGACGTGCCGAAGAAGCTGCTCGTCGTCGGCGGCGGCATCATCGGCCTCGAGATGGCCTGCGTGTACGACGCGCTCGGCAGCGAGGTCACCGTGGTCGAGCTCATGGACCAGCTCATGCCGGGCGCCGATCCGGACCTCGTGCGGCCGCTGCAGCAGCGGCTGTCCAAACGCTACGCCGGCGTGCACCTCGAGGTGAAGGTCGCGAAGATCGAAGCCGAGAAGAAGGGGCTCAAGGCGACGTTCGAGGGCGAGAAGGCGCCCGAGCCGCAGCTCTACGATCGCGTGCTCGTCGCGATCGGCCGTTCGCCGAACGGCGCGAAGATCGGCGCGGAGAAGGCCGGCGTCGTGGTCACCGAGCGCGGCTTCATCCCGGTCGACCGCCAGATGCGCACGAACGTGCCGCACATCTTCGCGATCGGCGACCTCGTCGGCCAGCCGATGCTCGCGCACAAGGCGACTCACGAAGGCAAGGTCGCGGCCGAAGTCGCCGCGGGCGAGAAGAGCGAATTCGTCGCGCGCGTGATCCCGTCGGTCGCCTACACCGATCCCGAGATCGCCTGGGTCGGCCTCACCGAAGCCGAGGCGAAGAAGCAGGGCATCAAGGTCGGCGTCGGCAAGTTCCCGCACGCGGCGTCCGGTCGCGCGGTCGGCATCGGTCGCACCGAGGGCTTCACCAAGCTGCTGTTCGACGAGGCGACGCATCGCGTCGTCGGCGGCGGCATCGTCGCGCCGAACGCGGGCGACCTCATCGCCGAGATCGCGCTGGCGATCGAGATGGGCTGCGAAGCCGCCGACATCGGCCTCACCGTCCACCCGCACCCGACCCTGTCGGAGTCGGTCGGCATGGCGGCCGAGGTCTACGAAGGGACGATCACGGACCTGTATTTGCCGAAGAAGAAGGGCTGAGGCCGGGGGCCTGGAGCCGAAGGCTGCGCCCACCCCATTCGTTCGCCCTGAGCGCAGGCCGCAGGCGGAGCCGAGGGGCCGTCCCCGGTGGCGTCACCGTCGGGCGCTTCGACTTCACCCGCTTCGCGGGCCGCGCTCAGCGCGAACGGAGTTGCGGGGTGTGCCCGCCGGCGAAGGCGGTTGCTGCCACGAGCGCGCGCCGAGGGTCAGCTCCGCTTGCCCGCGTACTTCGCGAGTTCCGCGCCGATCTTCGCTTCGTCGAAGCCGTTGATCTTCGCCTCGCCGATCACGATGAGGGGCGTGCCGACGCCGCCCGCGGCCTTCCATTCCGCGGCGGCGGAGGCGGACTTCTCGATGTCGCGCTCTTCCCATTGCACGTCGTGCTCGGTGAACCAGGTGCGCGCCTTCGCGCAATAGCCGCAGGTCGCGGTCGCGTACATCGTCACCTTCGGCGCATGGATGTCGCTGAGCGCCGGCTGCGCTCCGGCGACGGACATGGTGCCGACGACGAGCGCCAGCGCGAGCAGGGTTCTCCGCAACATCGCACTCCCTCCTGAAAGGCGGCGCCGGGCGGCGCCGCTGCGTCACACAGAGAGCGGGCGACGTGGGCGATAGTTCCCGCGACTCAGCTCTTCTTGTCCTTGTCCTTGTCCTTGCCGCGATCGCCGTCGCGTGGCGCGGGACGCACGGCGGGTCGTGCGGGTGCGGGCGCCGGACGCGCGGGTGTCGGCGGGTGCGGCGCGGCCGGCGGGCGCGACTGCTGGACCGGCGGCCGCGGCTGCACGGGTGGTCGCGTTGCGGGCGGCCGCATGACGGGTGGACGCGGCTTCGGCTGCGCGACCGGCGGCTTCGGTCGCGATGGCGGTCGATGCTGGATCGGCGGACGCGGCCGGTGCGGGGGTCGGTACACCGGCCGCCAGTGGCTCCAGCGATCGCGCTGCCGGTACCACGGCCGCGTGCTGTAGTAGCTGTCCCAATAGCTGCCGAACGTGAACGTGATGATCGGGATGCCGATGCGCAGGCCGTAGTCCGGCAGGTAGACGCGACGACCCTCGTACTCGAAGTCGAGGTAGTCGCCGGCGACCCAGCCGCGGTCGCCATAGGCGATCACGTCGCACCAGAGGAAGTCCTCGATGCAGCCCTGCACGGCGAGCGGCGTGCCCGGTGCGAGCGTGCGGATGCGCGGGTAGCCGCTGTCCGGCCCGGCGCGCAGGCTGAGGCGCGTGGTCGTGTATGCATCGGCGGCAAACGCGGGCATGGCGCCGAGGCCGAGCAGCGCGAAGACGAAGGCGAACAGGCGTTTCATGCGCGGACCTCCATGGCGGCGGGACACGCCGGCCACGATGCGCCGCTTCGGCGCCGCCCGCAAGCGGCGCCGCGGTGCTCAGTGCGCGGCCACGTCGAAGCCGTTGGCGAAGATCGTGTCGCCGCCGATCGTGCACGTCCCGGGTACCTGCGCGTGGGTGAGCGCGATGTCGTCGACGAACCAGCCCTCGCCGGTCTGCGCGGTGTCGGTGCGATAGAGCCAGCGCAGCTTCACGTTCATGCCCGCATACGCGCCGAGGTCCACCTGGTGCTGCGTGAAGCCGAACTGCCCCCTGCCCGTGAACGCCCCCGAGCCGGTCGCGATGCCGCACAGATTTCCGCCATCGGTGATCGTGCCGGGATAGCCGCCGATCGGTGTCAGGCGGCTCCAGATCGTGCCGCCGTCGGTCGAGATCTCGACCACGCCGCCGTCCCAGCCCTGCTCGATGTCCCACGCCGTCCAGAACGACAACTGCGGCGAGGTGCCGCCGGTGAGATCGAGCGGCGGCGTCACGAGCGTGACGCAGAGGTTGTTCGCCGCAGTCGACCAGAAACTCTGCAACCCGCCGTGCGTGCGCGCGGTGGACATGTGCCAGCCGGCATGTTCGATCTGGTCCGGCGCGCGGCTCGGCGTGCCGACGCCCTGGGCTTCGAACAACGGGTCGCCGGGTTCGGCGCCCGACGCGAACGTGCCGTCGTGATTCGGCCCGGTCGGCGTCGCCGCGAGGCGGACGAGATTGCCTTCCTCGCTGCCATTGGCGGTGTCGCTCGCGCGCACGACGTAGTACTGCGGCGACCCGCCGGCGACCGCATCGTCGGCCCAGGCGAGCGCGCCGATGCCGGTGGCGATGCGATGCGCGAGGTCGGGGACGAAATCGGCCTGGTCGGAACGGTAGACCGAGTACGCGGCAGGCCCGCCACACGCCGGCTGCGCGCCGGCCCAGGCGAGGTCGACGCGGCATTGCGCGGTGCCCGCGTTGGACGCGGTCGCGATGCCCGCGAACAGTGGCGGCGCGGTGCAGCTGCCGCTCGTCTGCGCTTCCACGCAGGTCGATGCCGGCGCGGCGCAGCCCCCGCTCGCGTCGGTCGCGACGACGCGGTAGCCGTAGGTGACGTCGCCCGAGGCGTCGGTGTCGGACCAGCTGCTCGCCGCGATCTGGTCGGCGATCGTCTCGAAGCGCCCGCCGCAGCCGCCCTGCGCGCGCTCGACGCGGTAGGTCGCGTCCGGCGCCGAACCACTCCAGGCGAGGTCGATGCGGTGGTCGCCGTTCGGCGTGGCGGCGAGCGCGGGCGTCGCCGGCGCGGTGCACAGGTGCGGCTCGAGCACGAAGAAGCCTTCGTCGATGCCGGTCGCGATGACGCGGCCGCTGCCAGGGAAGCGGTAGTTGTTCCAGCTGCCGTTGAACTGCGGGTGGTCGCTCGCCGGGTACGTGTCGAAGTAGGCCACCTCGGTGAGCTGGGCGGCGGACAGGTTGTCCATGCGCAGGATGCGCACGCCGGCTTCGTAATTCGACTGGTAAACGTACTGGCCGTGCACGTACTGGTTGTGGTCGATCACGCCGAGCGCGCTGTCGTGGTGGCCGACGAGCACCGGCGCGTCGAGGTCGGACACGTCGAAGACGTAGGTGCGTGCGGCGTGGCCGAAGTTGCTTTCGTCGAGCTCGTCATCCACGAGCAGGTAACGATGGTCGTCGGTGAGCCAGCCTTGGTGCGGGTAGGCGGCGCCGTCGTAGGTGAACGACGACAGCGTCACCGGCGCCCCCTTGTCGGTCACGTCGACGATCGCGACCTTGTGCGTCGGGCCGTTCGAATCGACGCAGATCTCCCTGCCGACGTGCGCCGTGTCGGGGCCCGCGTACACCCAGCATTGCGATTCGTGCGTGTAGCCCGCGTCGCCGACGCAGCCGGCGAAGACCGGCGCGTCCCGACCGGTCCGCGACCGGCGCAAGCGGCCGAGTCTAGCAGGCGCCGCGGCAGCCGTTCAGCGCGACCCGCGGCCGGCGCCCCGCTCGGGCGCCGCCGGCGTCCCGGTATCGACCACGTCGTAGTGGCGCACGAGCGGCTCCATCTCGAGCAGGTAGTCCTCGTCCTCGGGATAGTAGACCGAGCGCTCGGGGTTCTCGCCGGCGAACGCGCGTACCGCGTCCATCGAGTCCCACAGCGAGATCAGCACGATTTCGCTGTGCTCGCCCTGCAGCCGCCGCAGCACGCTGATGCCGCGGTTGCCCGGCGTGGCGGCGACGTCCTTGAGCAGCGTCTCGCGCAGATGGGCGATATAGGCGTCGGCCCGTTCGGCCAGCGTGATGCCCCGCCAGATGCGCGCGATCATGTGCCGCCTCCGATGACGTCGCCGCCATCTTCGCATGGTCCGGCTGGTTTTTCGCGCCGGCCCCGGCCGTTCGGTGCTAGCGACGCCGGCGGCAACTGCGGCCATAATGCGGCAGGCCCGCGTTGCGGGCGCTGTGGGAGGATCGGGATGGAATGGCTCGGCTGGTTGGTGGCAGTGCTCGCGGCCGGCGTGGCGGCGTGGCTGATGCGCGCCCTGCGCGCCGAGCGCGGGCGCAGCCATGAGCTCCTCTACGAGAAGATCGACCTCGAGAACGAACTCGACGCCGCGCGCAACGGGCCGTCGGAGAGCGCCGCGCAGGCCGCCGCGCACGACGCGCTCGTCGCGGTCGCCAATCGCCTCGACGCACCGCTCGGCTCCGCCCGCGCGCACCTGGAGGACCTCGACGCGCAGATCGCCGACTACCGCGAGCGCGTGCGCCAGTTCGACGCGGCCGTGCAGTACTGCCTGCAGCCGGTCGAGATGATCTTCGGCGCCGACAAGGCAACGCTCGACCAGCTCATGAGCCACGTCGAAGGCGCGCGGCGCAAGTTGTTCGAAGCGCGCGCCGCGCTGCAGAAGAGCCCGCTGCACCTCGCCAAGGGGCCGCTCGACGGCGGCCTCGGCGAGATCGACGTGCTCGCCGACTACGCGCGCGCGCTGCGCATCGCGCCCGCGGATGCCGCGCCCGCGGCGCCGCCAGTGCCGCCCGCCGCCACCGCGATCGCGGCCGACGAGCCGACGCTCGCGTCGTCCTGAGCCGATGGCGGTCGCGCTGGTGCTCGGCGCGAGTGGCGCGATCGGGCGTTTCCTGTTGCCGCGACTGGTCGCCGCAGGCGACGACGTCCTCGCCCTGAGCCGCGTCGCGCGCGGCTCGTCGTCGCCACGGCTGCACTGGCTGCACGGCGACCTCGAGCAGTCCCTGCCCGCGTTGCCCGCGCTCGACGTGCTCTACAGCTGCGGTCCGCTCGACGCGTTCGCGCGCTGGTACGCGCGCGCGCCGGTGCGCGCCGCGCGGGTGGTCGCGATCGGTTCGATGAGCATCGACAGCAAGCAGGCGTCCGCCGACCCGCACGAGCGCGACCTCGCCACGCGCCTGCACGAGGCGGAAGGGACGCTCGCCGCCACGGCGCGCGCCCGCGGCGCCGCGTGCACGGTGCTGCGGCCGACCCTCGTCTACGGTGCCGGCGTCGATCGCAGCCTGACCCCATTGGTCCGGCGCGCGCAGCGCTGGCGCGTGTTCCCGCGCGTGGCGGGGGCGCGCGGCCTGCGCCAGCCGGTCCACGCGGACGACCTCGCCGCCGCCTGCGTGGCCGTCGCCTCGCGCCCGCGGTGCGCCGATCGCACCTATGCACTCGGCGGCGGCGAACGCTTGCCGTTCGCGACCATGCTCGAGCGCGTTCGCACGTCGCTGCCGTTCCGCACCGTGCCGGTGCCCATGCCGCTCCCCCTGCTGCGTGCGACGATCGCGCTGGCGCGCGTCGCCGGCAGCGCCCGCCTGTCGCCCGCGCTCGTCGATCGCCTCGGCAGCGACCTCGTCGCCGACGATGGCCCGGCGCGCGCCGATTTCGGCTACGCGCCGCGGCCGTTCCGACCCGACGCGGCCTGCTGGCACGACGTCGTGCCGTTCAGCGGCGATTGAGGCCATGCGGGCCATCACTGCGCCCCGGAGGTTACCGATGAAACGATTCGCATCGCTGCTGCTCGCCGCCTGCGCGTCCCTCGCCCACGCAGGCAGCCTCCAGGACACCTGCGCCGCGAGCAGCGCCTACGACCTCGTCGTCGGTGCCGATGCGCTCGTGTTCGAACGCGCGGCGCCGGCACCGCGGCGGATCGAATGGCGCGACGGCCGCCTGCGCGTCGACGGTGCGGTGGTGCGCCTCAACACCGAGGACACGGACCGGCTCGCGCTGTTCGCGCGCGAACTGCGTGCGCTGGTGCCGAAGGCGAAGGCGATCGCGCTGCGCGGGCTCGACCTCGCCACCGGCGTCGTGCGCGACGAGACGCGTCGCCTCGTCACCTCGGCCGACGCGCGTGCGGAACTCGACCGGCGCATCGGCGAGCATGCAGCCGCACTGCGCCGCCGCATCGCGCTCAGCACGAGCACGCGCGACTGGCAGGCCGATGCCTTCGAGCGCGACGTCGCCGCGTGGTCGGCCGACCTCGTGCCCTTGCTCGCGGCCGACGTCGGTCGTGGCGCGGTCACCGCGGCACTCGATGGCGACCTCGACGAGGCGGTCCGGCTGCAGGTGCGCGCGAGCGAACTCGGCAACAACCTGCAGACGAAGATCGAGCGGCGCCTGCGCGACCTGCGCCCGCAGGTCGAGACGCTGTGCCCGGCGATCCGCCGCCTGCACGAGCTGCAGGACGGCGTGCGCGACGGCGACGGCCGCCCGCTCGACCTGCTCGACGTCGGCGGCGCGCGCTGAGCCGCGCGCGCTTCGTCGCTACGCAGCGGTATGCATGCGCGCGGCGCGTGCCGTCGCGCATGCGCTTGCTGCAACGCAGCGGGTCGGATGCGCGGTTTTCTCGCCGCAGTGCAGCGTTGCCAACGCTCGTTTGAACGACCTAAGATGCGGTGCGCTTCACGCACGACTCACGCAATCCAGGACGCCAGCCAGAAGGGGCATGCCCATGCAGGTTCGATCGATCACGACCGCGGCCGTCGCCGCGGCGTTGTTTGGCAGTTTGGCGGCGCACGACGCGCGGGCCTACGACTACACCGCGCCCGTGGTCTTCCACGCCACCGCGAACTTCGACCCTGCGCACAGCGTCATCCCGTTCCCGAACAACTTGCTGTTCCTCGGCACCACCGACCTCACCCTCAACATTCCGGTCGCCGATGCGAACGACTACGGCGACCCGAAGGTCGCGATGAACGCGCTCGACGGCTTCGGCACGACCACGCCCTGGTCGACCACGTTCAGCGCGCCGATCGATCCGGCTTCGCTCGCCGGCAACGTGCGCATGTTCGAGGTCACGCTGAGCGGGCCGGGCGGCGCCGTCACCGGCGTGGTGCGCGAACTCGCCTCGCCGGGTGAATTCGTCGCCGCGCTGTCGCCGTCCGATGCGAGCCACAAGACGCTCGCGATCGTGCCGACCGCGCCGCTCAAGCAGCGCACCTCCTACATGGCCGTGCTCACCAACGGCATCAAGGACGCTGCCGGCAACGAGATCCGCGGCACGCTGACCTACCTGCTCTCGACCAGCCCGCGCGCGCTCTGCGCGGGTGGCCATTCGACCAACCCCGCGCTCTCCGACGCGCAGGCCTGCCAGCTCGAACCGCTGCGCCAGCTCAACAGCTCGCAGGCCGCCGCGGCGGCCGCGGCGGGCGTGCCGGCCGGCCAGATCGCGCTGTCGTGGGTCGCGACGACGCAGAGCATCACGCCGACGATGCAGGCGCTCACCGCGATCACGCAGGCTTCGCCGCCGGCGGCGACGCATGTCGCGCCGACCGGCAAGACGCTCGCCGACCTCGGCCTCGGCCTGCCGCCGGTCGCCGACATCTATATCGGCACGATCAGCCTGCCGTACTACCTGTCCGCGCCGAGCGCGTCGAACCCGACCGCGCCGTTGACCGGCTTCTGGCATGCGAATGCGGGTGCGTACATCGAACAGTGCGCCGGTTTCGGCCTCGATCCGACCTCGACCAACCTCACCGCGTGCAACCCGGTGCCGGCGGCGACGACGACCGAGACCGTGCCGCTGCTGATGACCTACCCGAACGCGCATTCCGGCCGCACGATGCCGGCGGGCGGCTGGCCGCTGGTGATCTTCCAGCACGGCGTCACGCGCAACCGCACCGACATGTTCGCGGTCGCCGGCACGCTCGCCGCGCAGGGCTTCGCGGTCGTCGCGATCGACCTGCCGCTGCACGGCCTGACCAGCACGAGCAATCCGTTCTACGTCGGCAACACGCCGTTCGGCGCGATCGCGCACGAGCGCACGTTCGACCTCGACCTGTCCAACAACGCGACCGGTGCGCCGGGCCCGGACGGCGCGATCGACCCGTCGGGCAGCTACATGATCAACCTGACGAGCCTGCTCACCTCGCGCGACAACCTGCGCCAGGGCGAAGCCGACCTGCTCCAGCTCGCGCACGCGGCATCGACGTTCCCGAATGTCGACGCGAGCCGCGTGAGCTTCGTCGGCCAGTCGCTCGGCAGCATCGTCGGCACCGTGTTCCTCGCCAACGATCCGACCGTCAACGTCGGCCTGCTGAGCGTGCCGGGCGGCGGCATCGCGCGCTTCCTCGAAGCATCGCCGTCGTTCGGCCCGCGCATCCGTGCCGGGCTTGCCGCGGCCGGCCTGCAGCCGGGCACGCCCGACTACGACGCGTACTTCGTCGCGACACAGACGGTGATCGAGTCGGGTGATCCGATCAACTTCGCCGGCAACGGCACGCTGCTCGACCTGAGCCGCGTCGACGACGAAGGCAACAGCCTGCCGCGCAAGCGCCTGCTCGTGCACGAGGTCGTCGGTGGCGGCGACGTGCTGCCCGACCAGGTCATCCCGAACAGCGTGCCGGGTGCGCCGCTGTCGGGCACCGAGCCGCTGATCCGCGCGCTCGGCCTCGCGCCGATCGTCGGCACGGTGCAGGACGCCGACGGCATCCGGGGCGCGACGCGCTTCCTGCAGGGCGAACACGGTTCGCTGCTCGATCCGACCGACTTCCCGGCCGCGACGGTCGAGATGCAGGGCGAGATGGCGAGCCTGCTCGTCACCGGCGGTGCCGCGGTGCAGGTCGCCAATCCGTCGGTGATCGCGACCTCGCCGTGAGGCGTCGCGTGACCCGGTGAATCATGCAAGGGCGCGCTGCAAGGCGCGCCCTTCTGCTTTTTTTGGAGGCCGCATGCGCAGCGTCAACGACTGGTTCGGCAGTTACAGCGCGGACCACCAGAACCCGACCAACCGGCTCATCCACTGGATCTGCGTGCCGGCGATCCTGTGGGCGGTGATCGCGTTGCTGTGGCTGCTGCCGGTGCCGGCCTCGATCGGTCGCGCCGGCCTCTGGTGCGCCCTGGTCATGGTCGGCGCGCTGACGTTCTACTGGCGGCTGTCGCGACCGCTCGGCGCGGCGATGTTCGTCGTGTTCGTGCTGCTCGCGCTGCTCACCGAGTGGCTGTACCGCTCGTTCGGCGCGCGCCAGCTGCTGTGGCTCGCGATCGGCGTGTTCGTCGTCGCCTGGATCGGCCAGTTCATCGGCCACCTCATCGAAGGTCGGCGACCGTCGTTCTTCACCGATCTCGCCTACCTGCTGATCGGGCCCGCGTGGTTGACCGGCAAGGTCATGCGGCGCGTCGGCATCGCGTATTGAACGACGGCCACGGCGTGCGTATCCGCCGCCTGCTCAGTCGAGCGTGATGCCCGCGAGCCGCTGCAGCGCTTCGGCGTACTTCGCCGCGGTGCCCGCGATGACGTCGGCCGGCACGCGCGGACCGGGCGCCGTCTTGTTCCAGTCGAGCGTCTCGAGGTAGTCGCGCACGAACTGCTTGTCGTAGCTCGGCGGGCTGATGCCGACCTGGTACCGGTCGGCCGGCCAGAAGCGCGACGAATCGGGCGTGAGCATCTCGTCCATCACGTACAACCTGCCGTCGGCATCGGTGCCGAATTCGAACTTGGTGTCGGCGATGATGATGCCGCGCTCCGCCGCGTAGTCGGCCGCCCATCGATAGATCGCAAGCGTTGCATCGCGCACCCGCTCGGCCATCTCGCGCCCGACGAGGTCGACGACCTGCGCGAAGCTCACGTTCTCGTCGTGGTCGCCGACCGCGGCCTTCGTCGACGGCGTGAACATCGGTTCGGGCAGGCGCTCGGCCTGGCGCAGGCCCGGCGGCAATGCGATGCCGCACAGCGAGCCGCTGGCCTGGTAGTCCTTCCAGCCCGAACCGATCAGGTAGCCGCGCGCGATCGCCTCGACCGGCACCGGCTTGAGCCGCTTCGTGATCACGCTGCGCTTCGCGTACGACGCAAGGTCGGTACCCGCCGGCAGCACGCTCGCGACGTCCTTGCCGGTGAGATGGTTCGGCACCAGATGCGCGGTCTTGCCGAACCAGAAGTTCGAGATCTGGCAGAGCATCTCGCCCTTGCCCGGGATCGGGTCGGGCAGCACGACATCGAACGCCGACAACCGGTCGGTGGCGACGATCAGCAATTCGGTCGACGACAGCGCGTAGACGTCGCGGACCTTGCCGCGATGGATGAGGTCGAGGCCGGGCAGGTTGGATTGCGAGAGGACGGTCGGCACGCGCGTGTTCCACGGTCGAAGGGGCGCCATTGTAGCGGCGCGAGGCGCCCGCCGGCCGGGTCCGGCGCCGTGCAGCGGGGGACCTGCTGGTAGAATCCGCGGCGTTCCTTCCGCGCCGCCCCCGACGTGCCGACACCCGTTCCCATCCTTCCGAGCGCGCCCGCCGCGCAGCGAGCCGCGCGATGAGCTTCGTCGGCAAGCTGCTCGGCGCACTGATCGGCTGGGGCCTGTTCCACAACCCGTTCGGCATCCTCGTCGGACTGCTGCTCGGCCACTTCTACGACAATGCGGTCGCGCGCGCGCGACCGGGCACGATCGGCCGTGGCTTCGTCGAGCCGCTGTTCGCATTCGCGGGCGCGCTCGCGAAATCCGATGGTCGCGTTTCCCAGGCGGAGATCGACGCGGCCGAGGCGCTGATCTCCCGGCTCGGCCTCGACACCGAACAGCGCCGCGCGGCGATCGAACGCTTCACGGCCGGCAAGCAGCCGGAGTTCAACGTCAACACCGCGATCGGCGAACTCAGCGCGTGGTGTGCCAACCGGCGCGATTCCGCCTTCATCGTGCTCGACCTCCTGCTCGACCTCGTCTATGCCGAAGGGCCGCTGGCAGGCGCCAAGCTCGACCTCGTGCGACGCCTGTGCGCCGCGCTCGGCGTGCGCGAACA
Source organism: Dokdonella fugitiva (assembly GCF_004342425.1). Taxonomy (GTDB): domain Bacteria; phylum Pseudomonadota; class Gammaproteobacteria; order Xanthomonadales; family Rhodanobacteraceae; genus Dokdonella_A; species Dokdonella_A fugitiva. The sequence continues at coordinate 331,506 of NZ_SLWQ01000003.1, forward strand.
CGAACTCGCCGCGCTGTCGGCGATGAAGGGGTACGGCGGCTGGCAGGGCGCGCGCCGTCCGGGCGACGCCGGGCGCGCGGCGCCGCAGCGCCCGTCGCAGGTCGACCCGTACGCGGTGCTCGGCATCACGCGCGAGGTGAGTGACCGCGACGTCAAGCAGGCGTATCGCCGGCTCATGAGCAAGCATCATCCGGACAAGCTCGGCGACGTGCCCGACGAAGTGAAGCGCCGCTCGGAACAGCGCGCGCGGGAAATCAACGCCGCTTACGAACACATCAAGGCGGAGCGCGGCTTCAGCTGACCGCACCCGCCATCACGGGAAATCGACCATGGCCAGGCAATCCCCGATCATCGCTCCCTCGATCCTCTCGGCGAACTTCGCGCGTCTCGGCGAGGACGTCGACGCCGTGCTCGCCGCAGGCGCGGGCTGGGTGCATTTCGACGTGATGGACAACCACTACGTGCCGAACCTGACGATCGGCCCGCTCGTCTGCGAGGCCCTGCGCAGGCACGGCGTGACCGCGCCGATCGACGTGCACCTCATGGTCAAGCCGGTCGACCGCATCGTGCCCGACTTCGCCAAGGCCGGCGCGAGCGTTATCAGCTTCCATCCCGAGGCGAGCGAACACATCGACCGCACGATCCAGCTGATCAAGTCGAACGGCTGCCAGGCCGGGCTCGTGTTCAACCCCGCGACGCCGTTGTCCTACCTCGACTACGTGCTCGACAAGCTCGACCTCGTGCTGATCATGTCGGTCAACCCGGGTTTCGGCGGACAGAGCTTCATCCCGTCCGCGCTCGACAAACTGCGTCGCGTGCGCGAGATGATCGATGCCAGCGGGCGCCCGATCCGCCTCGAGATCGACGGCGGCGTGAAGCCGTCGAACATCGGCGAGATCGCCCGCGCCGGCGCCGACACCTTCGTCGCGGGCTCGGCCGTGTTCAACGAGCCCGACTACGCGGCGGTGATCGCCGCGATGCAGGGCGCGATCGCGGGCGCCTGAAACGAAATCGACCGGGAAGATGCGTTGCATCGGCGGGCGGCAACGCTTCGAGGCGTCCCGGCACCCCCGCCTCTTCGACCACATCGGCATGAGAGGCGGCCGAAGACCGCCAAGGAAAAAAAACCGCGCCGGGCCCGGGGGAGGGAAAGGAGGATGAAGCACCCGGCGCGGGGGACAACCCGAATTGCAATCTTTCCAGGGGAAACCTCGGCGCGAACGCGCGCCGCCGCTTCCACGGCATCGACGGCTCGCACCGTCGATGCCGCAGGCGCCCTTCCCTGGGCCACGCGATGACCGTCGGCCTCGGCCGATGCATCAGATCGCCACCCAGGACGGTTCGGCGTCGCGTTCCGTCGCAGCCGTCCTGCACGAAAGCTCGGCCAGGCCGGGCAGGGAGACCATCGCCTCGCCGCCGAGCCAGAGGAACTCGGCGATCGCGGCGGGGATCGGGTCGGCATGCAGTGCCTCGCGCTGGCGGTCCATCGGTGTCTCCTTCGGCACGTGTCGACGCGGCGTGTCCATGGCGCGGCGATCGTCGTCGATCGAAGGCGATCCATCCGTGGATCGCCGCGGGCGAACCGTCGCCGGCTACATGTGCACGGCGGCGAGCAGGCCGAGAAGCAGCGAGCCGAGCGCGAAGACGATGCGCAGGCGTTCGCGGGCGTGCAGTTCGGCGTTCGGGTCGGGGCGGCTCGGGTTCATCGTCGTTGCTCCGGTGCGGTGTGCAGCTTCATTGCAGCGCCGCCGCGAGGACGCGCGGCGCCCGGATCGTGCCGTGATCGCGACGAGTTCTGGCATTCCGCGGGCAGGCGCGCCACGGGCGTTGCGCATGCGTGCGGGCGCTGCGTAAGCTCGCATCGCCTCGAGCGGCGTCGCGCCGCCGGCACGCAAGGAGGGGAGTTCCATGCCGCGCAGCATCGCCATCGTCGAGGACGAACCGCTGATCCGCGCCAACTACGTCGAGGCGCTCACGCGGCTCGGCTATGAAGTGCGTGGCTACGCCTCGCGCGGCGACGCGCAGGCCGCGTTCGCGCAGCGCCTGCCCGAGCTCGTGATCATCGACGTCGGCCTCGGCGACGAACCCGAAGGCGGCTTCGAACTCTGCCGCCACCTGCGCGCGCAATCGGCCACCCTGCCGATCCTGTTCCTCACCGCGCGCGACTCCGACTTCGACGTGATCTCCGGCCTGCGCCTCGGTGCCGACGACTACCTCGCCAAGGACATTTCCCTGCACCAGCTCGCCGCGCGCATCAACGCATTGCTGCGCCGGATGGACGCGCTGCGCAAGCCGGTCGCGGCCGACAGCGTGATCGAGCAGGGGCCGCTCAAGCTCGAGACCGAGCGCATGCGCGTGACCTGGAACGGCGTGGAAGTGCCGTTGACGGTGACGGAATTCTGGATGGTGCACACGCTCGTGCGCTTCCCCGGCCACGTGAAGAGCCGCGACCAGCTCATGCGCGACGCGCAGGTCGTCGTCGACGACGCGACGATCACCTCGCACATCAAGCGCATCCGCAAGAAGTTCATCGCGATTGATCCCGCGTTCGACGGGATCGACACGGTGCACGGCGCGGGATATCGCTGGAAGCCCGTTTGAGGGCCGAAGGCCGGGGGCTGCACATCGGGGGCGTCGCGTTGCGGGCCAGCATCGGTTCCTGCTCCCCTGTGACACTCGCATACTTGACCATCCTGCCTCGCCGCCCGCCCTCGGCCCCCAGCCCCAAGAACCAGGTCCTCGCTCTCTCCCCCCATGTCCCTCCGCTTCAAGCTGCTGCTCGTCGCGCTTTCCACGCTCGCGCTGCCGTGGGCGGGCTGGCAGTTCGTGCGCCAGGTCGAGTTGTTGCTGCGCCAGGGCCAGGAGCAGGCGCTGCTCGCCTCGGCGGGCATGCTCGCGAAGACGGTAGAGGCGCGCGGCATCGCCTGGCTGCCGGCAGGCGCGGTGCTCTACCTGCAGCGCGCGGCCGAGCGCATCGTCGTCGACGGCTATGCGGACGACTGGAGCAGCCTGCGCCCGTACGCGCAGGCGCTCGGCCCCGGCGACGACGCGCAGAAGCTGCGCGCGACGATCGCGCGTGATCGCGACATGCTGTACCTGCTCGCCGAAGTGCGCGACGCGACGCGCGCGCGCTTCGATCCCGCCGACGCGCGCAGCGCGTTCGGCGACTACGTCGACCTGGTGCTCGTCGACGGCGCCGAGTCGCGTCGCTACCGCCTAACGAGCGCAGCGCCCGGCGCGTTCGAGGCGCCGGCGCAGGGCGAGGGCGAGCGCCTGCCCGCGCACCTGTCCGGGATGCTGCAGGAGGACGGCTCGGGCTATTGCATCGAACTGCGCCTGCCGCGCGGCGTGATGCCCGAGCGCATCGGCCTCGCGGTACACGATTCAGCGTTCGCCGAAGCGGCGCCGGCCGAGCCACGCCGCGTGATCGCTTACGACGAAGGCGCGGCGCGCTCGCTGCAACCGCTGGTTCCCGCGCATACGCGCACGCGCCTCGTCGCCGCCGACGGCTGGCTCGTCGCCGATGCGGGCAGGCTCGACGCGGCCGGCGTGGCGGCGCGCGACGCGCCGGGCGGCTTCGGCAATTTCGTCTACCGCGTGCTGATTGCGCCGGGCTTCGGCGGGTCCGCGACCCTCGACGGCGAGCGCCCGCGACTCGACGCGAGCGAAGTCTGGCAGGCGCTGTCCGGCGTTCCGGCGACTAGTTGGCGTGCGGTCGACCGCGGCGGCGCGGTCGTGCTCACCGCGGCGATCCCGCTGCAGTCGGCCGACGGCCAGCACGGCGCGCTCGTGATCGAACAGGCCAATCGCGCCCTGCCGTTGCTCGCCAATCGCGCCCTCGTCGGCCTCGCCGGCTCCACCCTCGTCGCACTGGCGATCGCGCTGGCGATCCTGCTCGCCTTCGGCGCGTCGCTGTCATGGCGCATCCGCCGCCTGCGCAACGCGGCCGAACGCGCCGTGCGGACGTCCGGACGGCTGGATGGCCCGATGCCGCTCGCGGACGCGCCCGACGAACTCGGCGACCTCGCGCGCAGCTTCGCCAGGCTCGTCGACGAGGTCGGCGCCTACACCGACTACCTGCGCACGCTCGCCTCGAAGCTCTCGCACGAACTCAACACGCCGCTCGCGATCGTCAAGTCCTCGCTCGACAACCTCGATCACCACGACGTGCCGGCGGCCGCGCGACCGTACCTCGCGCGTGCGCGCGACGGCGCCGAGCGGCTCGGCACGATCGTGCGCGCGATGAGCGAGGCCAGTCGCATCGAGCGCGCGATCGCCTCGGCCGAAGCCGAGGACTTCGACCTGCGCGCGCTCGTCGCCGGTTGCGCCGACGGCTATCGTGCGCTCTGTGACGGGCGCGAACTGCGGCTCGAGCTGCCGCCGGCGGCGGTGCCGTTCCACGGCGCGCCCGACCTCGTCGCGCAGGCGCTCGACAAGCTGTTCGACAACGCCTGCTCGTTCACGCCGCCGGGCGGCTGGATCGCGCTGTCGCTGAATGCCGACGCGAGCGGCGCGGTCGTGCGCCTCGCCAACCAGGGCCGGCCATTGCCCGCCGCGATGCAGGAGCGCCTGTTCGATTCGCTCGTCTCGATGCGCGAGAGCAGTGCGCGCGGCAGCGGTGCCGTGCCGCATCTCGGCCTCGGCCTGTACGTGGTGCGCCTCGTCGCCGAGTTGCACCAGGGCCGCGCCGACGCCACCAACCTCGCCGATGGCAGCGGCGTCGCGTTTTCGCTCGACATGGCGGGGATGCCGCGGCGGCGACTGGCCGATGCCGGTTCCGAGGGCTGAGGGCAGGGCCTGCGCCGGCAGCGCGCTTCCGTGGATCAACGGTCTCCGCTGGTCGACGCTTCGAACATGCCCGTTCGCGCCAAGCGCAGCCCGCGAAGCGGCGGCGCTGCCGCACCGCGGCGTGCCGTTTCGCGCATTCGGTGTCGTAATCGCGTGTCGTCCGCGAAGAGGGGTCGTTGCATGAAGCTCGTCGTCTTGCTTTCAGGCGCATTCCTCTGCGCCGCCGCCGCGCACGCGGCCGAGTCCGTCACGAGTGGCGACGAGATCGACTACATGCCGTCGGTGATCCGCTCGAGCGACGACGGCGCACGCATCGTCGTGTTCGAACGCCTGAGCGCATCGACATTCTCCGGCGACCTGCTGCTGACGCGCTCCACCGACGGCGGCGCGACGTGGAGCACGCCGGTGCCGATCATCGCGAGCAGCGCGAGCGAGCGCCATCCGTCGCTGCTGCAGCTCGGCCCGTCGAACTACGCCTTGTTCTACCTCAAGGGCAGCGGCGGCAACTCGAGCTACCGCCTCTGGCGCGCGACGAGCACCGACGGCGTCGTGTTCACCGAACAGGACCAGCTCGACCTCGGCTGGGCGACCGGCGGGGAGGTCAACCCGCATGTCGTCCGTCACGCCGACGGCACGCTGACGATGAGCTACCAGCGCCTGCCGACGGGCAGCTATGTCGCCGAATCGACCGACGGCGGGGTGACCTGGGACACCTTGAAGACGCCGATCGCGACGGGCAGCCAACTGCCGCGCATCGCGTTCCGCGAAAGCGACGGCCTCTACCTCGCGAGCTACCAGGTCGGCGGCGGCGCCCTCGCGATGTACGTGAAGACGACGACCGACGTGCACGACTGGAGCGCCGCGCCGCAGGACTTCGCGGTGAGCGGCAACAACCACGATTCGCTGCCGCTGGTCATGCCCGACGGCGCGTTCGCACTGTTCTGGATCCGCGCGAACGGCAGCCAGTTCGACCTCGCCGTTCGCCGCTCGAGCGACGGCGCGACCTGGAGCGATGCGATCACGCTGACCGACACGCCGGGCGAGGACGACGTCGAGCCGCATCCGCTCGTCGGCGCGTCGCCGACCTCGGTCGAACTCTACTGGGGGCGCGACGCGCCCGCGGGCAGCCTCACCTACGACATCGTGCGCGAACCGGGTGTGATGGTCGTCGACGTGATTCACGCCGACGGGTTCGATCCGGCCTGAGCGCCGTGCGCCGGCGCACGGCGGGGGCTCCCTGTCGCGCCGCAGCACGCCCTGATATCTTGGCGGGCCGCCATCCGCAGGCCATGCCGTGATCACGCAGGAAGAATTCGCCGCACTCGCCGCGCAGGGATACAACCGCATCCCCGTCGTGCGCGAGGTGCTGTCCGACCTCGACACGCCACTATCGGTGTACCTCAAGCTCGCCGACGGCCCGTACTCGTACCTGTTCGAATCGGTCGAGGGCGGCGAGACCTGGGGACGGCATTCGATCATCGGCCTGCCATGCCGGCGCGTGCACGTGCTGCGCGGGCGCACGCTGACGATCGAGGAACTCGGCGAGGTGGTCGAGTCACGCGAGCTCGACGATCCGCTCGGCGAGATCGAGCGCATCCGCGCCGCGTACAGGGTCGCGAGCGTGCCCGGGCTGCCCGCGTTCAGCGGTGGCCTCGTCGGGCACTTCGGCTTCGAGACGATCGGCTGGATCGAGCCACGCCTCGCGCGCGAGGACAAGCGCGACGAACTCGGCACGCCCGACGCGCTGCTCATGCTCAGCGAGGAAGTCGCGGTGTTCGACAACCTCAAGGGCCGCCTCTACCTCATCGTGCACGCCGACCCCGCGCAGCCGCAGGCGTACGCGCGCGCGCGCCGGCGCCTCGACGAACTCGCGTTCCGCCTGCGCCATTCCGGCTCCGGCTATCCCGACGTGCTCGATCCGAAAGGCCTCGGCGAAGCGGACTTCGAATCGAGCTTCACGCGCGAGCAGTACGAGGCGATGGTCGAGCGCGCGAAGGAGTACATCCGCGCCGGCGACATCTTCCAGGTGGTGCCGTCGCAGCGCCTGTCGGTGCCGTTCCGCGCGCGCCCGGTCGACGTGTACCGCGCATTGCGCGCGCTCAATCCATCGCCGTACATGTACTTCATCGACCTCGGGCGCACGCAGATCGTCGGCTCGTCGCCGGAGATCCTCGTGCGCCTCAAGCAGGGCCGGGTGGTGGTGCGGCCGATCGCCGGCACGCGCCCGCGCGGCAGGACGCCCGAGGAGGACCTCGCGCTCGAGCAGGAGCTGCTCGCCGACACCAAGGAGCGCGCCGAGCACCTCATGCTGATCGACCTCAGCCGCAACGACGTCGGCCGCGTGAGCAAGACGGGCAGCGTCAGGCTCACCGAGAGCTTCGTGATCGAACGCTACTCGCACGTGATGCACATCGTCAGCCAGGTCGAAGGCGAGCTGCGCGACGGCCTGTCATACATGGACGTGCTCAAGGCGACGTTCCCCGCCGGCACCGTAAGCGGCGCGCCGAAGATCCGCGCGATCGAGATCATCCAGGAACTCGAGCCGCACAAACGCAACATCTACGCGGGCGCGATCGGCTACATCGGCTGGAACGGCGATGCCGATACCGCGATCTCGATCCGCACCGCCGTCATCCAGGATGGACGCCTTTACGTCCAGGCCGGCGGCGGCGTCGTCTACGACTCCGACCCCGCGAAGGAGTGGGAGGAGACGATGAACAAGGGCCGCGCGCTGTTCCGCGCGGTCGCCCAGGCGGCGGGTGGGTTGTGAGCGAGCGCGAGACCGTCGTCGTCCTCGGCGGCACCTCCGGCATCGGGCTCGCCACCGCACGGCGCATCGCCGGCGCCGGCGCGCGCGTCGTCGTTGCCGGTCGCGATCCGGCGAAACTCGAGGCCGCGCTCGCGTCGCTCAGCGGCGACGCCGTCGGCGAGGCGCTCGATGCCGGCGATCGCGCGGCACTCGACGCGTTCTTCGCGCGCATCGCCCGCGTCGACCATCTCGTGCTCGCGTTGAGCGGCGGCGAGGGCGGCGGTCCGTTCCGCGACCTCGACCTCGCCGCATTGCGGCGCGGCTTCGAGGCGAAGTTCTGGCCGCAGGTGTCCGCGGCGCAGGCAGCCCTGCCGGTCTTGCGCCGCGACGGCAGCATCACCTTCCTCGGCTCGATCTCCGCACGCATGGCCAATCCCGGCACGGCCGGGCTCGCCGCGATCAACGGCGCGCTCGAGGCGATGCTCGGCGCGCTCGCACGCGAACTCGCACCGATCCGCGTCAACGCCGTCGCGCCCGGCGTCATCGACACGGCCTGGTGGGACCGCCTGCCGACCGAGGCGAAGCAGCGCGTGTTCGCCGAGCAGGCCCGCGTGCTGCCGGTCGGTCGCGTGGGCCGTGCCGACGAGGTCGCGCACGCCGTGCAGTTCCTCGCCGGCAACGGTTTCGTCACCGGCACCGTACTCGAGTGCGACGGCGGCCTGCACCTCGTCTGAGTGCGCAGTCGGATCAAGGCGCGCTACCGCCATCGCGAACCGGTGCTTGATCGCCGCGCCGCCCTTGGTTCACGCTTCGCGCTTGCGCAATCGCGACCGCCCGTCGAAACGCTACGAAACCCTCGCCGACGAGATCGAGGCGTCGATCCGTGCCGGCACGTTGCGCGCCGGCGATCGGCTGCCGTCGGTGCGGCAGGCGGCGGCGAGCCGCGGCGTGCATGCCTCGACGGTGTTCCAGGCCTACTACCGGCTCGAGGCACGCGGGCTGATCCGCGCCCGCCCGCGGTCGGGCTACTACGTCGCGGCGGTGCCGCCGCCGCCGCTCGAGCACGCGTCGGCGCCGCTGGGCGAGTCGATCGCGGTCGACGTCGGCGAGCGCGTATTCGCGATCCTCGAGGCGACGATGCGACGCGACGTCGTGCCGCTCGGCTCGGCGTTCCCGGCGCCATCCCTGTTTCCTCTGGCGCGCCTCGCGAAGACGATGGCGTCGACCGTGCAGCGGCTCGATCCGCGCGCGAACGTAGACCACCTGCTGCTCGGCAACGCGGCGTTGCGCCGGCAGATCGCGCTGCGCTATCTCGTCGACGGCCTCGCGATCGACGCCGACGAACTCGTCGTCACCAACGGCGCGATGGAGGCACTGCACCTCGGGCTCGCCGCGGTGACCAGGCCCGGAGACGCGGTGGTGGTCGAGTCGCCGACGTTCTACGCGTCGCTGCAGGCGCTCGAGCAGCGCGGCCTGCGCGCGATCGAGGTCGCGACGCACCCGCGCGAAGGCATCGACCTCGGCGCGCTCGCCGAAGTGCTCGAACGCCGGCGACCGGCCGCGTGCTGGCTCATGACCAGCTTCCAGAACCCGCTCGGCAGCCTCATGCCGGAGGCGAAGAAGCGCGAACTGGTCGAGCTGCTCGCGCGCCACGACACGCCCCTGATCGAGGACGACGTCTACGGCGAGCTCTACTTCGGCGCGCGCCGGCCGCCGCCGGCGAAGGCCTACGATCGCGCCGGCCTCGTGCTGCACTGCTCGTCGTTCTCCAAATGCCTCGCGCCCGGCTACCGCATCGGCTGGATCGCACCCGGTCGCCACCTGCGCACGGTCGCGCGGCTCAAGCTCTCGACCACGCTGACCGCATCGACGCCGGCCGAAGCGACACTCGCGGCGTATCTCGAACACGGCGGTTACGACCGCCACCTGCGCAAGTTGCGGCAGGCCCTGGCCGGCCAACGCGACGCGATGCTCGCGGCGGTCGCGACGCACTTTCCCGCGGCGACGCGCGCGACGCGACCGGACGGCGGCTACTTCCTCTGGCTCGAACTGCCGCCCGGCGCCGACGCGATGGACGTGCACCGGCGCGCGCTCGCGCAGTCGATCAGCGTCGCGCCGGGACCGATCTTCTCCTCGCGGGCGCAGTTCGAGCGATGCCTGCGCCTCAACTACGGCCATCCGCATGACGGGCGCGTCGACGCCGCGCTGGCCGTGCTTGGCCGGCTGGCGCGCCCGGCCTGACTGCGACAATTCGCGCAGGCTGATCCGGTCGTTTGGGCGCCAGCTGATCGGTTCGGCGTTCGCGCGTGCGACTATGGTCCACCACGGACCACGATCCTGGAGTCACCATGGCCGGCAAGATCCTCATCATCGGCGCCCTCGCCGCGATCCTCTGGCAGCTCGGCGCGGGGCTGTACTTCATGATGGTCGACCACGGGTCGACCGGTCGCACCGTGCGCGCGCTGACCTGGCGCATCGGCCTGTCGGTCGGCCTCATCCTCCTCGTCATGCTCGGTGTCGCGACCGGCTGGATCCAGCCGCACGGCCTCGGGCGCTGACACGGCATCCCGACATGCATCGCCGATCCGCTGTCGCGTTCCTGCTCGCGCTGTCGTTGCCGGCGTTCGCCGACGACGGCATCGCCGAGCGCCTCGCTGCCTGCGCCGCCTGCCATGGCGCGCATGGCGAAGGCATGCAGGGCACCGAGTACGTGCCGCACCTCGCCGGCAAGCCGGCCGGCTACCTGTTCGAGCAACTCGCGGGTTTTCGCGACGGGCGCCGCGTCAACGCGTCGATGACCTGGCTCGTGCAGTTCGCCGACGACGGCTGGTTGCACGAGATCGCCACGTACTACGCGGCGTTGCCGCCGCGCACGCAGGCCGCCGACACGGGGGCGGAGCAGCTCACGCCGGAGCGGCGCGAGCGCGCCGGGCGCCTCGTGCGCGAGGGCGACCGCGAGCACGGCGTGCCCGCGTGCAGCGCCTGCCACGGTCCGGATCTTGCCGGCGTCGAGCCCGGCATCCCGGCGACGCTCGGCCTGCCGGCCGACTACGTCGTCGCGCAGTTCGGCCATTGGCGCAACGGTTCGCGCCGCGCGCGCGAACCCGACTGCATGCGCGAAGTCGCGCGCGCTCTCTCGCCCGAGGACATCCGCGCGGTCGCGACCTGGCTCTCGCAGCAGCCGAATGCCACGGGCCTGCGCCCGGCGCCCGCGGGCAGCGTCGTTCCGCCCGTGGCGTGCGGCGCGCTGCAAACGGAGGCGACGCCATGAGCCTGCGCCGCGTCCTGTTCGTGCTCGCCTGGTTGGTCTTGCCGTGCGCGCTCGCCGCGATCGCGATCGCGGCCGTGCTGTTCGCGCGCCAGGGCGGCGTCGAACCGTACCGCATGCCGCACACCGACCGCGTCGTCGCCGCCGATGCCGCGACGCTCGCGCGTGGCGACTACCTCGCGCGCATCGGCAACTGCCGCGCCTGCCACACGACGCGCGGCGGCACGCCGTTCGCAGGAGGGCGCGCGTTCGCGACCGGCATCGGCACCGTCTACAGCACCAACATCACGCCCGATCGCGAACACGGCATCGGCGACTGGTCGGCCGACGAGTTCGCGCACGTGATGCGCCACGGCGTGTCACGCCGCGGCGCGCTTTATCCGGTATTCCCGTACGCGCATTTCGCCGAAGTCGCCGACGCCGACCTCGATGCGATCTACGCCTGGCTGCGCACGCAGCCGGCGAGCGCGTCGGAGCCGCCATCGAACCGGCTCGAGCCGCCCGCGGATTCGCGCCGCGCGCTCGTCGGCTGGCGCATGCTGCACTATCGCCCGCGCGATGCGCGCATCGACCCGAACGATCGCGGCCGTTACCTCGTCGAAGGCCTCGGCCACTGCGCGATGTGCCACAGCGCGCGCGGCGAGCGCGGTTCGCTGCCACCGGAAGGCCATTTTGCCGGCGGCCGCATCCCGGGCATCGGCTGGTACGCGCCGCCGCTCGATCGCATGCAGCTCGCGCGCTACTCCGACGGGGAACTCGCCGACTACCTGCGCACCGGCACGTCGGCGCACGGCAGCGCCTACGGACCGATGGCCGAAGTCGTCTACGCGAGCCTGCGCGCGCTCACGCCCGACGACGCGCTCGCGATCGCGCGGCATCTCAAGCAGGTCGCACCGGCGCCGCTGCGCGCGCCGGTCGGAACCGAGGCGGGCAACGACCCCGGCAGCAAGGGAGTACAGGTTTACGCGCATGCCTGCGCCGATTGCCACGGCAAGGATGGCGAGGGCAAGCCCGGCGCGTATCCGCCCTTGCAGGGTTCGGTCGCGGCGAGCGCGCCCGATGCGACGAATGCGCTGCGACTCGTGCTCTATGGGGGCATGCCGGTCGCGCTCGACGACGGGCCGCGGCCGCATTCGATGCCGCCATTCGTGCAGCAGCTCGACGCGGACGAGATCGCGGCGGTGGTCAACTACCTGCGCCGCCGCTGGGGCGGGCGCGATTCCGCCCTCACCGCACAGGACGTCGAGGCGATGCAAGGCATCGTCGTCGATTGAAGCCATGAACGCGTTCTTCGAAACCGGGCTCTCATTCATCCTGTTCCTGCCGACGTTCGCGATCGTCGGCGGCCTCTACTGCGCCTGGCCCCGTGCACCGCGCAGTGCTGCGCGCTGGCTCGCCGACCTCGGCGTGCTCGCGCTGGCCGCCGCGGCGAGCATCGTCGCGATGCGCTGGGGCTTCGACGCAGGCACCGGCAGCGGCGGCCACCTGTGGCGGCAGATCGTCGCGACGCTGCTCGCATATGGCGTGTTCCTCGCGGTACTCGCGATCGCCTGGCCGCTGCGCGCGCGCTGGTTGCGGGGCGGGCGCATGGGAAGGGCTGAGGGCTGAGGGGCCAGGGCCGAAGAGCATCGGGCGCTGCTGTTCCGCGCATCATCACGAGCATGGCGGCTTTCGCCATTCCCTTCACGGCCCGCTCGTGTATGGTAGGCCTCGACCTGCCATGAGCGAAAAGCATCGCGGCTCCCGTCGCTCCCATGGACGCGGACGCGGCAGGAGCGCGACCGTTCGCCCTGGATGGACGCCGCAGGCCGGAGTCGAAGGGCCGCCGTCCCGATGGGCGCTTCGACTCCGCCCGTTCCGCGGCTGGGTTCAGGGCGAACGGAATTGCGGCGAAGTCAGTTCGGCCTGCGCGGGCGGACGACCGCATCTTGCGGGAACCGGAAGGCGCGATGCTTTGTCCTCAACCTCCAACCCTCAGCCTCCGGCCCTCAGTCAAGCATGACCCACGCCACCCCCCTCATCGCGACGCTCGTCTCCGCCTTCGTGCTCGCCTACGTGGCGGGCATGCTCGCGCAGCGGCTGCGGCTGCCGCCGATCGTCGGTTACCTGCTCGCGGGTGTCGCGATCGGGCCGTTCACGCCGGGCATCGTCGCCGACCAGGCGCTCGCGCCGGAGCTGTCGGAGATCGGGGTGATCCTGCTCATGTTCGGCGTCGGCCTGCACTTCTCGCTCGGCGACCTGCTTGCCGTGCGCGCGATCGCGCTGCCGGGTGCCGCGGTGCAGATCGCGATCGCGACCGCGCTCGGCATGCTGCTCGCATGGTTGACGGGCTGGCCCGTCGGCGCGGGTCTCGTGCTCGGCCTCGCGCTGTCGACCGCGAGCACGGTGGTGCTGCTGCGTGCACTCGAGGAGCGCAGCCTGCTCGAGACGCAGCGCGGCCGCATCGCGATCGGCTGGCTCATCGTCGAGGATCTCGCGATGGTGCTCACGCTCGTGCTGCTGCCCGCGCTCGCGGGCCTGCTCGGCGGTACCACGCACGACGGCGTGAACCTCTACGCCGCGCTCGGCCTCACGCTGGCCAAGGTCGCCGCGTTCGTCGCGGTGATGCTGCTGTTCGGCCGACGCGCGATCCCGTGGCTGCTCGAGCGCACCGCGGGCACCGGCTCGCGCGAACTCTTCACGCTCGCCGTGCTCGGCATCGCGCTCGGCGTCGCCTATGCGTCGGCCGTGCTGTTCGGCGTGTCGTTCGCGCTCGGCGCGTTCTTCGCCGGCATGGTGCTCAACGAGTCGAAGCTGAGCCACCAGGCGGCGCAGGATTCGCTGCCGTTCCGCGACGCGTTCGCGGTGCTGTTCTTCGTCTCGGTCGGCATGCTGTTCGATCCGTCGATCCTCGTGCGCGCGCCGCTGCCCGTGCTCGGCGTGCTCGCGATCATCCTCTTCGGCAAGTCGATCGGCGCGTTCCTGATCGTGCGCGCGTTCGGGCGTCCGACCGAGGTCGGCCTCACGATCGCGACGAGCCTCGCGCAGATCGGCGAGTTCGCCTTCATCCTCGCCGGCCTCGGCATCGAGCTCGGCCTGCTGCCGAAGGACGGCCGCGACCTCGTGCTCGCCGGCGCGATCCTGTCGATCTGCGCGAACCCGCTGCTGTTCATCGCGCTCGACCGCTGGGTCGCGCGCCGCGAGGCCGCGCGTGTCGCCGCCGCGGCCGCGCTCGAGCCCGACCTTCCGCCGGGCCCGCCGTTGCCCGAGCGCGACCATGTGATCCTCGTCGGCTTCGGCCGCGTCGGCTCGCTCGTCGGCCAGCGCCTGCACGGCGAAGGCACGCCGCTCGCACTGATCGAACCCGACGCGGACGCGGTCGAACGCGCGCGTGCGCTCGGCATCCCCGCGCTGGTCGGCAACGCGGCGTCGGTCGACAAGCTCGGCGCGGTCCATGTCGCCGACGCGCGCGCGATCGTCGTGGCGATCCCGCAGACGCTCGAGGCCGGCCAGATCATCCGCCACGCGCGCGAGGCGAACCCCGCGATCGCGGTGCTCGCGCGTGCGCACTCCGACGAGGAAGTCGCCTACCTGCTCGGCTGCGGCGCCGACGCCGCGGTCATGGGCGAGCGCGAGATCGCGCGCAGCATGTGCGAGTCGGTCGACGGCCTCGCCCGGTGGTTCCGGCGGCCCGACGCGGAGGCCGCTCCCGACGCGGCCTGAGCGCGCAGCCGTCCATACCGGGGCGTGCTGCCGTTCCGCCGTATACTCCCGCTTCGCTTTCCGGCCCGACGGGCGTGCGCATGCTGTTGATGATCGACAACTACGACTCGTTCACGTTCAACCTCGTGCAGTACTTCGGCGAGCTCGGCGAGGACGTGCGGGTGATCCGCAACGACGAGATGACCCTGCCGGCGCTGCGCGCGCTGCGACCGTCGGCGATCGTGATCTCGCCCGGGCCGGGCACGCCGGACGATGCGGGCGTGTCGCTCGAGGTGCTGCAGCGGCTCGGCGGCGAAGTGCCGGTGTTCGGCGTCTGCCTCGGCCACCAGTCGATCGGCCAGGCGTTCGGCGGGCGCGTGATCCGCGCGAAGGAGATCATGCACGGCAAGACGTCACCGATCCATCACGCGGGCAAGGGCGTGTTCCACGGCCTGCCCGATCCGTTCGAGGCGACGCGTTATCACTCGCTCGTGGTCGAACAGTCGACCCTGCCGGACTGCCTCGAAATCACGGCGTGGACCGAGCATGCGGACGGTTCGATCGACGAGATCATGGGCCTGCGCCATCGCACGCTGCCGATCGAAGGCGTGCAGTTCCACCCCGAATCGATCCTCACCCAACACGGCCACGCGATGCTGCGCAACTTCCTCGCGCAGGCATTGCCGCAAGCCGCCTGACCGGGCCGGGAGGGGAGCGATGCATGCACGCCATGTCCTGCCTGTCGCCGCGAGCGCGCTGCTCGCTGCCTGCGTGACGAAGCCGGTGCACGAGGCCGCGTTCGAACTCGACGGTGATGCGTCGGTGTTCCTGCCCGGCATCGTGTCGTCGGAGTACTCGGAGATCCGCCCTGCAGCGAGTCCGGACGGCGACACCGTGCTCTGGGGCAGCACGAACCGCCCCGGCGGCGCGGGCGGCTGGGACATCTGGATGAGTCGTCGCCGTGACGACGCCTGGAGCGCGCCGGTCGCGGTCGCGTTCGATACACCCGCGAACGAATTCGACCCCGCGTTCTCGGCCGATGGCCGCAGCGTCTATTTCTTCTCCAATCGCGCCGGCGGCTACGGCGGCGACGACCTGTGGCAGGTCGCGTTCGATCCGGCGACGGCGACCTTCGGCGCACCAATGAACCTCGGCGCGGGCGTCAATTCGGCCGGCGACGAATGGGCGCCGACGCCGTCCGCCGACGGGAGCACGCTCCTGTTCGCGACCAATGGCCGCGGTGGCGCGGGGCGGCACGACCTCTTCACGAGCACATGGCGCGACGGCGCCTGGCAGGCTGCAGTGCCGCTCGCAGGCGAGGTCAATGGCGCCGGCGATGACTTCGACGCGGCCTGGCTCGACGACGGTCGCGTGCTCGTATTCGCGCGATCCGAGAACATCGACGAAGCGCCGATCGCGCTGTGGACTGCCGTGCGCGACGGCGAGCGCTACGTGCGCGCACGGCGCCTCGACGCGCGCGTCAACGTCGACGGCGGCTGGATCCTCGGGCCGGCCATCGATCCCGCGCATCCGGGCGTGCTGCTGTTCTCGGGCGAACGCCCGGGCGGGCAGGGCCGCGCCGACATCCATTCCATCCGTTACCGCGCCCGTTGAGCGCGAGACCCAGACCGATGCCGATCACCCCGCAGGAAGCGCTGCAACGCGCGATCGAACACCGCGAGATCTTCCACGACGAGATGGTCGATCTCATGCGCCAGATCATGCGTGGTGAGGTCTCGCCGACGCTGGTCGCGGCGATCGTCGCCGGCCTGCGCGTGAAGAAGGAGACGATAGGCGAGATCACCGGCGCCGCGCGTGTGATGCGCGAACTCGCCGCGAAGGTCGACGTCGGCACGCCCGCGCACTTCGTCGACATCGTCGGCACCGGCGGCGACGGCGCGCATACGTTCAACATCTCCACCGCGAGCATGTTCGTCGCCGCGGCCGCGGGCGCGAAGGTCGCCAAGCACGGCAACCGCAGCGTGTCGTCGAAGTCCGGCAGCGCCGACGTGCTCGAGGCGCTCGGCGCGTCGATCGACCTCGGCCCAGCCGAGGTCGCGCGCTGCTTCGCGCAGACCGGCATCGGCTTCATGTTCGCGCCGAACCACCATCCGGCGATGAAGGTCGTCGCGCCGGTGCGCAAGGAACTCGGCGTGCGCACGCTGTTCAACATCCTCGGGCCGCTGACCAATCCCGCCGGTGCGCCGAACATCCTCATGGGCGTGTTCCATCCCGACCTCGTCGGCATCCAGGTGCGCGCGCTGCAGCAGCTCGGCGCGCGCCATGCGCTCGTCGTCTGGGGCCGCGACGGCATGGACGAGATCTCGCTCGGCGCGGCGACGATGGTCGGCGAGCTGCGCGACGGCGTCGTCCGCGAATACGTGATCGAACCGGAAGACTTCGGCCTCGTGATGGCGTCGAGCCGCAACCTGCGCGTCGCGCACGCGCTCGAATCGAAGGCATTGCTGCTCGAGGCGCTCGACGACACGCCCGGCGTCGCGCGCGACATCGTGCTGCTCAACGCGGGCGCGGCGCTGTATGCGGCCGGCCTCGCCGGTTCCATCCAGGACGGCATCGAGCGCGCGCGCGCGGTCGTCGCGAGCGGTGCCGCGCGGGCGAAGCTCGATGCATTCGTCGCGGCGACGCGGCAGCTCGCCGCGGGCGCGGCCTCGCCGGCGTAGGCGGGCCTTGGCCCGCCGTCAAAGAGCATCGCGCTCCCGCCGCTTCCACGCCAGACACAGCCGCTACGCTTCTTCAGCCCCCAACCCTCGGCCCTCGCATGTCCGACATCCTTCAACGCATCCTCGCGCGCAAGGTCGAAGAGATCACCGAACGCAGCGCGCGCCTGCCGCTCGTCGAGCTTTCCGCGCGGGTCGCCGACCTGCCGCCGACGCGCGGTTTCGCCGCGGCGATCGAGGCGAAGCTCGAGGCGGGCCTGCCGGCGGTGATCGCGGAGGTGAAGAAGGCGAGCCCGTCGCAGGGCGTGATCCGCGCGCAGTTCGATCCCGCCGCGATCGCTACGAGCTACGCCGCCGCAGGCGCGGCGTGCCTGTCCGTGCTCACGGACGCGGACTTCTTCCAGGGCAGCGAGGCCTACCTGCAGCAGGCGCGTGCCGCATGCGAACTGCCGGTCCTGCGCAAGGACTTCACGATCGACGCGTACCAGGTCTACGAGGCGCGCGCGATCGGCGCCGACGCGATCCTGCTCATCGTCGCCGCGCTCGGCGACGCCGCACTGCTCGAACTCGCGCTGCTCGCGGCCGAACTCGACCTCGACGTGCTCGTCGAGGTGCACGACGAGGACGAACTCGCGCGCGCGCTCGACATTCCCGCGCCGCTCGTCGGCATCAACAACCGCAACCTGCGCACGTTCGAGACCTCGCTCGACACGACCCTGCGCCTGCGCGGACGCGTCGACGAAGGTCGCGTGCTTGTCACCGAAAGCGGCATCCACGCGCCGGCCGACGTCGCGCGGATGCGCGAGGCCGGCGTCGGCGCGTTCCTCGTCGGCGAGGCATTCATGCGCGCCTCGGATCCCGGAGCGGAACTCGCGCGCCTGTTCTTCGACGGCTGACGCGACGCCGCGCGGCCGCTCAGCCCTCAGCCCTCAGCCCTCAGCCCTCAGCCCTCAGCCCTCAGCCGGGCAGGGCTGCTGCGAGCCGGAGCGCGTAAAAACGCGTACCCGCCCGATGTGCATCGCCGTACGCCGCGGTCTCGACGAAGCCGAAGCGGCGATAAAGCGCCTGTGCGGTCGCCATGCTCGCGAGCGTGTCGAGGCGCAGCTCGGCGTAGCCCGCGGCGCGCGCGGCGTCGATGATCGCCTCGACGAGGCGGGCGCCGAGGCCGAGGCCGCGATACGCGTCGCGCACGTAGAGTCGCTTCATCTCGCCGCTGCAGGCATCGTGGCGGCGCAGCGCCGCGCAGCCGGCGACCTCGCCGTCGACGAACGCGAGCAACAGGGCGCCGTCCGGTGCCGCGTAGGGCGCGGGCAGGCCCGCGAGTTCGGCCGAAAAGCCTTGGTACTCGAGGTCGACGCCGATCGCCGCCGCGTACTCGCCGAACAGGGCGCGTGCGGTCGCGACGTGCGCCGCGTCGTCGGCGCGCCGAAGCACGATCGAAGGTGTCGCCATGGCACGCTCCCGCCCGCGCGGCCGTTCGCCGCGGGTGAATGCTAGTGCGCCGGCGCCGCGCGCGGCAGTCTTGCGCGGCGCGCCCGGCGGCAGTAACGTAAGCACTTACGTAACGGCCGACGGACGATCCCATGTTCCTGCACGCGCAAGGCGAGCTCGCGCTCGGCAGCCGGCTCAAGGCGGTCAGCGAGAGCCTGTATGCGGCGGCCAATGCGGCTTACCGCGAAGCGGGGCACGACATCGACGCGCACTGGTTCCCGGTGCTGCGCTACCTGCAGGTGCGCGGGCCCGCTTCGGTCACCGAGATCGCGGCAGCGATCGGCCAGACCCATCCGGCGGTGAGCCAGCTCGCGGCGAAGCTGCGCGCGCAGGGCTGGATCACGCGCCGCACCGACCGCAGCGACGCGCGCCGCGGCGTGCTGGAACTCTCGGCCGAGGCGGAGCGCAAGCTCGACCGGCTCGGTCCCGTCTGGTGCGCGATCCGTCGCGCCGCGGCGGCGGCTGCGGTACGCGACGGCGGCACGCTGCTCGACGCGCTCGGCGCCTTCGAAGCGGACATCGCGAGCGGCCGGCTCGCCGCGGACATCCGCGCCCATCATGCGCGCCTGAAGGACGCGACGATCGAGATCGCGCCGTACCGGCGCGACTGGGCCGTGCACTTCGAGCGCCTCAACGCCGAATGGCTGCAGCGCTGGTTCACGCTCGAGGAGGTCGATCGCGCGGTGCTCGGCGATCCGCAGGCGCACGTCATCGATCCGGGCGGCGCGATCCTGTTCGCGACGCTCGACGGCGAGGTGATCGGCACCTGCGCGCTGCTCAAGGAAGCACCGGGCGTGTACGAGCTGTCGAAGATGGCCGTCGAGAGTGGCTTCCGCGGTTTCGGTGCAGGCCGCAAGCTGCTCGAGGCGGCGATCGCCGAGTTCCAGCGCCGGCGCGGACGCACGCTGTTCCTCGAATCGAGCAAGCGCCTCGGGCCCGCGTTGCAGCTGTACGAGAGCGGCGGCTTCGTCCACCACCCGGCGCCGCGACCGGGCAGCCACTACCAGCGCGCGGACGTCTACATGGTGTACGAGCCGGAGAAGGCGAAGCGGTTGCGCGCGAAGGCGGCGCCGCGAAAGCAGCTGCGCGTGGTGGGGCGCTGAAGCGGTCCGTCGTGGCGCGAACCTCGGGTCAGAACGCCACGCACACGGCGGCGCGCTCGCGCAGCACGGATTCCTGGTGGAAACGCTCGCGGTATGCGTCGACCACGCCGTGCAACGCGGCTTCGCTCGCCGAGCCGCCGTCGTGCACGACGATGACGACGCGGCTTGCTTCGCTGACCGGTGCGCCGTCGTCGCCGCGCCAGTGGCCGCGCGCGTCGAGCGTGGTGTAGCCGCGCGGGAACGCACGCGCGAGCACTTCGCGGTCGAAGCGTTGCCACGCTGCCTCGTCGACCTCGCCCCCGCCGGGAATCGCCCGGCCGAAGTACAGTGTGTCGCGCAGCAGCGACTGCTCGTCGCTGCGGCAGCCGAGCGGATGCTCGCGCACCCAATCCGCTTGGCAGCCCGCGAGCGCGGCGAGCGCGCCGGCGAGGCCGAGCCGTGCGAACGGGTAGGCGCTCATTTGAGGCTTGACTGGAACAGCTTGTGGATGCGCTTGTACTCGTCGAGCCACGAATCGGCGTGGGTGAAGCCGTGGCGATCGAGCGGGTAACCGGCGAGTTCGAAGTCGTCCTTGTGCAGCTCGATCAGGCGCTGGTAGAGGCGCACCGAATCCGCGAACAGCACGTTGTCGTCGATCATGCCGTGGGCGATCAGCAGCGGCCCACGCAGGCCGTCTGCGAATTCGATCGGCGACGAGCGCTCGTACGCGATCGGGTCGACCTGCGGCGTGTTGAGGATGTTGGAGGTGTATTCGTGGTTGTACTGCGTCCAGTCCGTGACCGGGCGCAGCGCGGCGCCGGCGCGGAACACGTCGGGTGCGCGGAACATCGCCATCAGGGTCATGAAACCGCCGTACGAGCCCCCGTAGACGCCGACGCGCCGGGGATCGACCGCGGCGTTCTTCTCGAGCCAGTGCACGCCGTCGACGAGGTCCTCGAGCTCGGGATGGCCCATCTGCCGGTAGATCGCCGTGCGCCAGTCGCGGCCGTAGCCCTCGCTCGCGCGGTAGTCCATGTCGAGCACGACGTAGCCTTCCTCGACGAGCAGGTTGTGGAACATCTGCTCGCGGAAGTAGTACGGGAACTGCTCGTGCACGTTCTGCGTGTAGCCGGCGCCGTGCACGAACAGCACGGCCGGGTGCTTCTTCGACGCGTCGGAATCCTTCGCCTGGTAGAACTTCGCGTAGATCGGTTGCTTCACGTGCGTCGACGGGATCTGGACGATGCGCGGCTCGATCCAGGTGCGTGCCTTGTACTCCGCCGTGCGCGTGTCGGTGAGTTCGCGCACGGCGCCGCCGTCGACGGCGACGACGGCGAGTTGCGCGGGCACGTAGGCACTCGAATGCAGCACGGCGAGGCGCGTGCCATCGGGCGACAGCGCGAACTGCTGCATGCCGTGCAGGTTGGTCACGCGTTCGAGCGCGCCGCCGGCGGCGGCGACGCGGTGGACGTCGTAGCGGTACGGCGCTTCGGCATTGGCGCGCAGGTAGAACCAGCGTCCGTCCGGCGACAGCACCGGCGCGGACACCTCGAATCGGCCGCTGGTCAGCGCCTTCGCCTTGCCGCCCGGCTGCTTCGCGTAGAGCTGCGCGTAGCCGCTCTCCTCGGACACGTACCAGAGCGTGCGGTCGTCGCGCTCCCAGCCGAATTCATTGAAGTTCCAGTTGATCCACGCGGGATCGGTAAGGCGGTGCTGGTTCACGAGCCTGGCACGGTCGAAATCGACCGTCGCGATCCAGCGGTCCTTGTTGTCGATCGCGCGGATCTGGATCGCGAGCGAGGCGCCGTCCGCGCTCCAGGCGATGCCGCCACCGCCGCCATCATCGCCGTCGGAGACGATGCGCACCGCGCGCGTCTTCGCTTCGTCCTTGCCGGCGTCCTTCTTCGCCTTCGCGTCGTCGTGCGCGGCGGCGTCCGTCGTCGCATCGAGTTCGCGCTTGCGTTGCGCATTCTCCTCGCGCACCGCCTTCAGCGGGTCGTCGTGGATGCCGGGAAGGTCCTCGCTCGCGAGTGCATGCTGTACGTGCTTGTCGATGTCGAGCAGCACGAGCGATTGCGGCGCCGGGTCGTTGCGGCCGACGCGCGTGCGCTCGTCTTCCTGCTCCTCGTAGCCCGACTCGGTGACGAAGCGCTGCAGCTTGCCCTGCCTGCCGTGTTCGTAGCCCTTCGGCGAGGTCACGACGAGCATCCAGCGCCCGTTCGGCGACAACGAGGTGCCTTCGATCCGCACGTCGTCGCCGAGATAGAACGGCAGCGGCGCGCGCGTCGGATCGCCCTTGGCGAACTCCTCGCCGTGCCGGGTGCGCGCGTCGCGGTCGGCCTTGTCCTTGCGCAGGGTCGAGAACCAGCGCAGCTGGTCGGCGCCGAGGTCGTCCGGCTTCTTCGACTGCGGATCATTCTCGGCCTTGACGATCGCGGCCGGCCCGCCGATCGCGCCGGCGATGTCGTAGCGGAACCATGCGTTGCCGACGCGATACTGCAGGCTGCGGCCGTCGGCGGAGAACTGCGGCGAGGCTTCCTCCTCGGGCGTGCGCGTGACCTGCACGAGGCGGCCGCTGCCGAGCTCGCGCAGGAACACGTCGCCGTTGCGCACGAACGCGGCGCGCACGTGCGCGCGGTCGAACACCGGTGCGCCACCATCGGCACCGGCCATCGCAGCCGGATCGACGATCGCATCGCGGCCGTCGCCGAGGTCGATGCGATGGCGATCGCGCACGGGCGAGCCGTTGCGCTTGAGGTCGTAATAGATGCTGGCGCCATCGACGCTCCAGTACGGATTCTCGACCGGCGCGCCGATCCAGTCCGGGTCGGCCATCGCCTGCTCGAGCGTGATCGACGGGGCGGCATCGACCGGCGCGGCCGCGAAGCCGACCAGGGCGACGAAACAGGCGACGGCAAGACGATCCATACGGGGCTCCGCGGGCATATGAAAGCCCACAGGATAGCGGCTCGCACCCGCCGCGTACCGGCCCGAAAGTAAGCGTCGTGCAAAGGGGGTGCGGGGGCGGACGGTCCCGGTATTCCGGAGCCGGAAAAGCCCGGAACACGAAGCACATCGGGCACACGAAGAAGGCAATCGAAAGAGCCTTCCCCGGTGTGCCCGGTGTGCCTCGTGCTTCAATCTTTATCTTTATGGACCCGGTCCGCGTCGAAGATCTGCAGGCCAGCCCGGCTCAGCCCTCGAAGCCGTTGGCGAAGATCGCATCGTCGCCCGCGCGGATCACGCGGATCGCGTCGACGCGCGCGCTG
Organism: Dokdonella fugitiva; assembly: GCF_004342425.1. GTDB lineage: Bacteria > Pseudomonadota > Gammaproteobacteria > Xanthomonadales > Rhodanobacteraceae > Dokdonella_A > Dokdonella_A fugitiva. The sequence continues at coordinate 354,512 of NZ_SLWQ01000003.1, forward strand.
CCGGCGCTGCCGTTGGTGAAGACGAGGTCGAGCATGCCGTCGCTGACATCGACGTCGAAGCGGCGCACGGTCGCGACGTCGACCCCGACGCTGGCAATGATGTCGAAATCGTCGAGCACGGTCGTGCCCTCGATCGCGACGTCGAAGATGCGCTGGCCCGGGGCATTGTTGTAGGTGTCGGCGAACTGCAGTTCGACGGTGTAGCGACCGTCGAACACGGGGACGTGGTAGGCGAAGTTGCCGTAGCGCCAGTCGTTGTAGAGCACGTCGTCGTCGCTGCCCGCGACCGCGTGTGAAGATACCTGCACGCTGCCGCCGGAATAGAGCGAATCGGCCACGTACGGCGTGCCGTCCGCGGCGAGCCAGGCGTCGCCGCCGGCGTTGATCGCGGCGACCACGGTGCCGGGCTGCGGCGGCGGTCCGGTGCGCGTCACCCGCAAGGCGTCGTTGAAGGTCGTGTGGCCGCCCCACGCGGCGTGGCCGCTGGGCGTGGTCGCGGTCACGCGCAGCAGGTTCGCGCCTTCGGCGAGCGCGATCCCGTCGACGCTCCATGCGGTCGTACCCGTCGCTGCGCCGGCCGCGCCGCCGACGCGGTCCCAGCTCACCGACTCGATCGGCTCGCCGTCATTGTCGGCGCTGCCGGCGAGATCGATCATCGGCGCTTCGGTCGACAGCGCAGCCGCGGCCGTGGGCGAGGTGATGCGCAGCACCGGCGGCAGCGGCGAGCCCGAGCCGCCGCGCATCTGCGAGACGAGCCACGGGAACAGCAGCGGGTGGGCGTAGGCGACGCTCCAGATGCCGTGGCCGCCGGTGTCGTAGCGCGTGTAGATCGTGCTCGCGCCCGCGTTGCGCAGTGCCGCGACGAGGTTGTCGGAGCCCTCGACGCCGACCGTGGGATCGTTCGCCGCGTGGAAGAACCACAGCGGCAGGCCCGCGACCGCGACCGCCGCGTTCGTGTCGCCGTTGCCCGACATCGGCACGGCGGCGGCGAAGCGGGTCGGCTGCGCCGTGATTGCACTCCACGTGCCCATGCCGCCCATCGAAAGGCCGGTCACGTACACGCGGTCCGGATCGATGTGGTAGGCCGCCGCGACCTGGTCGACGAGGCCGATCGCACTGGCGAGGGTCGCGCCGCTCCACCAGCCGTCGGTCGGGCACTGCGGCGCGATCATGAACACCGGTTGCAGCGCGAGCTGCTCGTCGCCGAGCAGCTTCAGCGCGCCGTTCGCGTTGTTGCGCAGTTGCGCCTCGTTGTCGCTGCCGCGCTCGCCGGCGCCATGCAGGAACAGGATCAGCGGATACGCCTGCGCGCCGTCGTAACCGGGCGGCACGAAGTAGCGGAACGGCAGGTTGCTGCCGTCGGTCGCCTGGCCGTAGAGGAAATCGGTGGGCGAGGTCGCGGCGGCAGGGCCGGCGGCGAACAGCGCGAGCAGGGTCGCGAGCAATGCGGTGCGGGCGGACATGGCGAGCGTCGGCCTTGCGCGGGGGAGGGCGCGCGCACGCTAGCACGCGCCACGCGTGCAATCCGGCACTGTGTCGCAGCCGCGGGCTTGGCAAACCCGTGCCGGCCGGGCAGCCTGTGCGCCTTGCCTGCCTGGAGCCTGCCGTGGACCTCTTGCCCTGCGTCGAAACCGAAACCGCCGCGAATCCCAGCCACGCGGTGATCTGGCTGCACGGCCTCGGCGCCGACGGCAACGACTTCGCGCCGATCGTGCCCGAGCTCGTCGACCGCGCCTGGCCGCCGCTGCGCTTCGTGTTCCCGCACGCGCCGGCGCGGCCGGTGACGATCAACGGCGGCATGCGCATGCGCGCGTGGTACGACATCAAGGGCGCGCGCATCGAGGACAAGCAGGACGAGGCGGGCATCCGCACGTCGATCGCCCAGCTGGATGCGCTGATCGCGCGTGAAGGCGAGCGCGGCATCGCGCCCGCGCGCGTGCTGCTCGCCGGCTTTTCGCAGGGCGGCGCGATCGTACTCGCCGGCGGCGTGCGCCACGCGCAGCGCCTCGCCGGCATCATCGGCTTGTCGACCTACCTGCCGCTGGCCGAACGCACGGCGGCCGAGCGCAGCGAGGCGAACCGCGACGTGCCGGTCTTCATGGCGCACGGCAGCCACGATCCGGTCGTGCCCGAGCCGCTCGGCACGGCGAGCCGCGACGCGCTGGCCCGGCTCGGCTACGGCATCGACTGGCACGTCTATCCGATGGCGCACCAGGTCTGCGCGCAGGAGATCGCCGACCTGCGCGCATGGATCGGCGCGCGACTCGCCGCCTGACTGGTAAGGTGGCGCGGCGCGCGCCGCGCCCGCCTGTGCATTCCACGCGCGACGCGGCATCGCCGCGACGGGAGGACGCCGATGCGACAAACCGGTGCCACGACGACGCCGAACTGGCTGCCGCAGTTCTGCAGCGGCCCGACCCTGTTCGCGGTCATGATCGTCGCCGAACTCGTAGCGCTCGTCATCGTGCTCGTGCCGGACGTCGCGGGGCGCGGCTGGTTGCCGCGGCTCGGCGTGCTCAGCGTGTACGTGCAATGGCTCGCCCTGCTCAACGCCGTCGTGCTGTGCTCGATGCGCGCCTTCCTCCAGCGCCTGCCCGAGCGCACGGGCTTCATCACCGCCTGGGCGGTCGGCGTCGCGGTGACCACGCTCGGCAGCGCGGTGGTGCTGCGCCTCGACCAGGCGCTCGGCCTCGGCCTGAGCGCGCCGCCCGGGGAGGGCGTGCGCTTCGTCTTCGTCAACGCGGCGATCTGCGCGCTGATCGCCGCGGCGCTGTTGCGCTACCTGTTCGTGCTCGAGCGTTGGCGCGAGCGCGTGCGCGCGGCGGCGAAGGCGCAGGTCGACGCGCTGCAGGCACGCATCCGGCCGCACTTCCTCTTCAACAGCATGAACACGATCGCGAGCCTGATCCGCACGCGCCCGGGTGATGCCGAGCGCACGGTCGAGGACCTGTCGGAGCTCTTCCGCGCCGCGCTCGGCAGCGACGACGGGCAGGGCACGCTCGGCGACGAGCTCGACCTGGTCGGGCGCTACCTCGACATCGAGCGGCTGCGCCTCGGCGATCGCCTCCAGGTCGACCTCGACCTCGATGGCGTGCCGCGCGGGTTCCAGCTGCCGCGCCTCCTGTTGCAACCGCTGGTCGAGAATGCGATCTACCACGGCATCCAGCCGCGCGCCGACGGCGGCATCCTGCGCCTGCGCGGCAGGCCGCTCGAGGCGGGCGTCGAGATCGTGCTGACCAATCCGCTGCCGCCAGGCGCGCCGGTGCGCGGCAACGGTGTCGCACTCGCCAACATCCGCGCGCGCATCGAGTACCATTTCGGCGCGCGCGGCGAGCTCCGCGTGGAACCGGGACCCGACGTGTACACCGTGAGCGTGCGCTTGCCCGAGGCAGCCGTCCGATGAGAGCGCTGGTCGTCGACGACGAACCGCTGGCGCGCGAGCGCATGCGTGCGCTGCTCGCCGAGATCGGCGGCGTCGAGGTGGTCGGCGAGGCCGGCAATGGCCGCGACGCGCTCGACGCGGTGGCGCAGTTGGCGCCCGACCTGCTGCTGCTCGACATCCGCATGCCGGTGATGGACGGCATCGAAGCGGCGCGCCACCTCGGCTCGCTCGAATCGCCGCCGGCGCTGATCTTCTGCACGGCCTACGGCGACCACGCGCTCGCCGCATTCGAGGCGAACGCGGTCGACTACCTGCTCAAGCCCGTGCGCGGCGATCGCCTGCGTGCCGCGCTGGCGAAGGCGCGGCGCTGGAGCGGCGAAGAGGCGCGCGGGATGGAGCGCGCGCTCGGCGCCGGGCGCAGCACGCGCACCCACCTGTGCGCGCGCGTGCGCGGCAGCCTCGTGCTCGTCCCGGTCGCCGACGTCGCCTATCTGCTCGCCGAGGACAAGTACGTCGTCGTGCACCACGCCAAGGGCGAGGTGCTCATCGAAGAACCCCTGAAGGCGCTCGAGGAGGAGTTCGAGGACCGCTTCGTGCGCATCCACCGCAACTGCCTCGTTGCGCGCGCGAAGCTGGCCGGCCTGACGCGCACGCCGGACGGCCGCCTGTTCGCCAACGTCGAGGGCGTCACCACCGCGCTCGAAGTGAGTCGCCGCAACCTGCCCGCGCTGCGCAAGCTGATCCGCACGCTATGAACAAGACCCTGCGCATCGCCACCCGCCAGAGCGCGCTCGCGCTCTGGCAAGCCGAACACGTCGCCGCGCGCCTGCGCGCGGCGCACGCCGGCCTCGCCGTCGAACTCGTGCCGATGACCACGCGCGGCGACGAGATCATCGACCGCCCGCTCGCCGCGATCGGCGGCAAGGGCCTGTTCCTCAAGGAACTCGAAATCGCGATGCTCGAGCGGCGCGCCGACATCGCGGTGCATTCGTTCAAGGACGTGCCGATGGAGCTCGAAGCGGGCTTCGCGATCGGCGCCGTGCTCGAGCGCGCCGATGCCGCCGACGCCTACATCAGCAACCGCTGGCCGCGCCTCGCGCAGCTGCCGCGGGGCGCGCGCGTCGGCAGCTCGTCGCTGCGCCGGCAGTCGCAGTTGCGCGCGTTGCGGCCCGACCTCGAGCTCGCCGACCTGCGCGGCAACGTCAACACGCGCCTCGCCAAGCTCGACGCGGGCGGCTACGACGCGATCATCCTCGCCTGCGCCGGCATCGAACGCCTCGGCCTCGGCGCGCGCATCGCCGAGCGGCTCGCCGCGCCCGACTGGCTGCCCGCGGTCGCGCAGGGCGCGATCGCGATCGAATGCCGCGCGGGCGACGCCGACGTGCTCGGGCTCGTGCGCGTCCTCGACGACGCCGACACGCACCGCTGCGTCGCCGCCGAGCGCGCGATGAACCTCGACCTGCACGGCAGCTGCAACGTGCCGATAGCCGGCTACTGCGTCCAAACGGAAACCGGCCTCGCCCTGTGGGGCCTCGTCGGCGACGCCACGACCGGCCGCGTCATCCGCGCCGAGGCGCGCGGGCCGCGCGATGCGCCGGAAACGCTCGGTCGCGAAGTCGCGGCATCGCTGCGCGAACGCGGCGCGGACGAGATCCTGGGGGCGGCGTGACGGCGGAAGGCGGAAAGCGGAAAGACTGAAACACGGAGCACACGGAGCACACGGAGCACACGGAGAAAGCCAAAGACGAGAAGAGCTTTTCATTTGAACGCTTTTGCTCCGTGTGTTCCGTGTTTCAAGCTTTACCTTGATTCTGCTTTTCCTTCGTGTCCTTCGTGTTTCAGGCTTTGGCTTTTCGAGGCCTGGCGCCGCATCAAGCGGCGCCGGTGGGAGGCGATCAGCCGCCGCCGAAGTTGTAGACGAGGTTGGTCGTGATGAGCTGGTCGGTCTTCTTGATGCCGGGTGCGACGTCGGAGTTGTGGCGCACCTGGTAGCCGGCCTTGAGCGCGAACGACTTGTTGATCGCGACCTGCAGGCCCGCGTCGTTCTGCAGGAACGTGTTGTCGCTGCCGGATTCGACCAGCAGCGTGTCGACGAATGAAGTCGACTCGGTGAAGGCGTGCTTGTAGGCGATGAGGCCGCGGCCGACGACTTCACCTTCGGAGTCGAACGTGTGGCGCACCGGCACCGGCGGATCACCTGCGGTATCGGGGCCGAGCACGTCGACCGGCTTGTAGCGCTTGTAGCCGGGGCCGACTTCGGCCGAGAGTTCGTCGGTCGCGTTCTTCAGCAGCGTGTAGCCGTAGCCGAGCGACACGACCGCCTGGTATTCGAACGGCGAGAAGTCGTCGTTCTCGTAGCGCAGGGCGCCGACGATGTAGCTGCGCTCGTCGAACTTGTAGCCGACCGAAGCGCCCGCTTCGTAGCGGTTCGCGGTCGTGTCGTAGTTCTTCACGTTCTGCACCTGGCCGTTCGCGTCGACGGTGGCCACGGTGACTTCACCCTTGCTGCGCAGCGCCGTCAGGTAGAAGGAGTCCTTCCACTGGTCGTCTTCCTTCTTCAACGTGAGCTTCGCGTTGAGGTTCTCCGACTTCGCGTTGCCGCGTGCGGCGGCGAAGCCGAGCTCGCCTGCGCCCGACCAGCCGTCGTCGGCGAACGCGCAGGCCGGCAGCGCGGCGAGCAGGGTGGCCGTCAACAGGATCTTCTTCATCGTTCCTCTCTCCTCGGGAATGAAAAAGGCCGCATCAGCGGCCCCGGGGAGCGGATGGTAGACAGAGCCATTGAATCGGGCGTGAACGTTGGTGCCCGCGGGGTGAATTTTCGTGTCGACGCGCGCGCTCAGCGCTGGTAGTACGCCGTCACCGCGTGCTTCGCCTCGGCGAAGAACAGCCAGCGTTCGACGACGAGGCCGGCGATGCCGCTGGCGCACGCGACGCATGCGGCAGCGGTCGACGCGGCCGGCAGGGCGAGCGCGAGTGCGGCGAACGCGGCGGGGCCGAGGAACGCCGCGACGAGCGCGATCGCGCGCAGCTTGCGCGCGTGCTTGCGTGCGAGCACGAAGCCCATTTCGTGCAGCAGGTAATTCTCCTCCGTGTGCGGCGCTTCGAACGCGCGCACGGTGCCGAGCGCCTCGAGCCCGGTCGCACGGCCGGGCGTGACCGGCGGCTGGGCATCGATCGAACGCCAGTAGCCTTGCTTGACCCAGCCGCAGATCGCGGCGAGCACGATCGTGCCGGACAGGAGGACGAAGCGCTCGGGCCGCCACGGCGAACCGGACAACGTCGCCGCCGCGTGCAGCAGCAGACTGCCGCCGTAGAGGCCGAGCAGCAGGTAGGCAGGCATCACGTGCCGATCGTGCCAGGCACGCACCGGTTTCAGGCTCGCGTAGATGTTCGCGGTGCAGTAGACGGTCGCCAGCGAGCCGAGCGCGAGCAGGGCGCCGGACAGGCGTGCCAAGCCGTCCGCATGCGACAGGACGATCAGGGCCAGCGCCGGCACGAATGTGACCAGCGCGAACACGCCTTCGCGCGACAGCCACGAACTGCGCCATTGCGACAGTGCACGCCACGCGCGCGCCGGCTTGCCGAGATGGCCGAGCGAGCACAGCAGGCCGACGCTCACGCACGCGAACGCGACAGGCCATCCTGCAAACGAATCGAACGGGATGGCGCAGCGCGCGCCGGGGGCACTGCACAGGGGACCAACCGCCACGCCAAGTCCGATCAGGAACCAGGCGCCATAGCCGATGCCGGACAGCACGGTGAAGCAGATGATCGAGAAGGTCGGCCGCATGGTCGTCGTCTCAGCGCGACAGCACGCGGTCGAGCCAGCGCAGCACGCCGGGCAGTTGCGCCGTATCGAGCGACTCCGGCGACGACGCCTTCGTCATCGCGTCCGCGCAACCGCCACGACGCGGCCGCGGCGGCAGGTAGCGGTTGACCGGCTTGTAGTCGTACTCGGGCATGAGTGCGTAACCCTCGCGCTCGGCGACGAGCTTCGACACCGGTGACTGCGGATCACCGAGATCGCCGAAATGCCGCGCGCGCGTCGGGCAGGCCATCACGCAGGCGGGCTGGCGGTCCGCCTCGTCGAGCGTCTCGTTGTAGATGCGGTCGACGCAGAGCGTGCATTTCTGCATCGTGCCGCGCTCCATGCTGAATTCGCGCGCACCGTACGGGCAGGCCCAGGCGCAGAGCTGGCAGCCGATGCACTTGTCGGCATCGACGAGCACGATGCCGTCCTCGGCGCGCTTGTAGCTCGCGCCGGTCGGGCACACGGTCACGCAGGCCGGCGTCTCGCAGTGCAGGCACGAGCGCGGGAAGTGCACGGTAAGGCCGGGAATGGGGAATGGGGAATCGGGAATGGGAGAAGCGGGTGACGTCGCGTCCGGCGCTCTTGCTCTTGCGATTCCCGATTCCCCAATCACCAATCCCGGCACTTCGACCGCATAACTGTGCACGCGATTGAACCAGACACCGTGCGGCTGCGCGCCGTACGGATCCTCGTCCGGCAGCGCGCCGAACTGGCCGCCGTCGTTCCATTCCTTGCACGCGACTGCGCAGGCGTGGCAGCCGACGCAGGTGTCGAGGTCGATGACGAGGCCGAGCTTCTTCGCGCCCGGTGGCGGCAGGGTGGTCATGGTTGGAACGGCCAGAACGTCGGGATGAGGAACATCGACAGCGCGCAGAACATCGCGATCAGCGGGATGCCGACCTTCATGAAGTCGGTGAAGCGGTAGCCGCCGGCATAGTAGACCATCGTGTTGGTCGGATAGCCGACCGGCGTCGCGAACGAGGTCGCCGCGGCGAAGGCGACCGCGACGACGAACGGGCGCGCGTCGGCATGCACCGCGTGCGCGACCGACGCTGCGATGCCGACCATGAGCACGACCGACGGGTTGTGCCCCATGAGTTCGGTCAGCAGCGCGGTGAGCAGGTACACCATGAGCAACGCGCCGAGCGGGCCGTGCGAGCCGATCAGCTGCATGCCGCCGTCGACGAGCGCCTTCGACAGGCCGCTGTTCTCGATCGCGGTGCCGAGTGGCAGGATCGCGGCGAGCAGCACGATGATCTTCCAGTCGATGCCGGCGTAGAGGTCGCGCGTGCCATAGCAGCCGGCGATGGCCATCGCCACCGCACCGGCGATCGCGGCGACGGGGATCGGCAGCGCGTGCAGGCCCGACAGCGCGACCACTGCCGCCATGATCACGATCGCGGCGATGGCGCGGCGCGGCGTGCGGCGCACGTCGTCGCGCTCGCTGAGCACGACGAAGCGCTCGTCGCTGCGCACCGCGGCGACCGACTTCTCGCCGACGAGCAGGAGCAGCACGTCGCCACCGACGAGGCGCACGTCCTTGAGCGACTCGCGCAACACCTCGCCGCGCCGGCGGATCGCCAGCGCGATCGCGTCGTACTCGCGCGATACGTCGACGTCGCCGAGCGAGTGGTGCTCGATCGTGGTGTCGGGCTTGACCATGGCCTCGACCAGCACGCGCGTGCGGCCGTGTTCGGGTCCGTAGCGGTTTTCCGGGTCGATGTCGAGCTGCGCGCGCGTGCGCAGGTCCTCGATCTTCTCCCAGTCGCCGCGCACGAGCAGCACGTCGCCGGGCTCGACGCGCTGTTCGCGCGGCGACCACAGGTGCTGCTCGCCGCGCAGCAGTTCGAGTGGGTAGACGCCGTAGGTCTCGCCGAGCGTCGCCTCGGCGATCGTCTGGCCGACCAGCGGCGAGCCTTCGCGCACGCGCAGTTCGGTCACGTACTTGCCGAGCTCCGCTTCGCTGCCGACCTCGGCGGGGATGTGCCGCGGCAGCAGCCAGCGGCCGATGATCATGAGGTAGACGATGCCGACCAGGGCGAGCAGCGCGCCCATGCGCGTGAACTCGAACACGCCGAACGGCGGCAGGCCGTGCTTCTGCGCGAGGCTGTCGGCGAGCAGGTTCGACGAGGTGCCGATCAGCGTGCACACGCCGCCCATCTGCGCCGCGTACGCCATCGGCAGCAGCACGCGCCCCGGCGGCGTCTTCGTGCGCGCGCACACGCGCAGCGCGAGCGGCAGGAAGGTCGCGACGAGCGCGATGTTCTTCACGAACGCGCCCATCGGCGCGATCGCGAGCATCAGCGCGAGCGTGAGCAGCCACGGCTTGCGCACGCGCGCGAGCAGGCGGCCGAGCGGTTCCAGCGCGCCCGAGCGCTCGATGCCGAGGCTGAGCGCGAACATCGCCGCGACCGTCACGGTCGCCTCGTTGCTGAAGCCGGCGAGGGCTTCGTCGGGCGTGACGAGGCCGAGCACGACGAGCAGCACGAGCACGATCAGTGCGACGAGGTCGATGCGCACCTTCTCGCTCGCGAACAGCACGATCGCGCCGAACACGATCGCGAGCGTGGTCCATGCGGCGCCGCTCATCCGTCCGGCCCCGAGAGTTCGATGCGATGGCCGTCGCGACGCGGCTCGGCGTCACGCTCGATGCGCACGCGCAGGTCGAACCAGGCCGCCTGGCCGGTCACCGGGTCCGCGTTCGCGCAGCGCGCACGCCCGTCCCGGTCGCGCAGCGACTCGTCGATGAGATGGTTGAGCAGGAAGCCGTCGACGTTCTCCGGCGCGTCGGCCGCGAGCTTCCACGCGCCCTTGTGCTTGCCGATCGCGTTCCAGGTCCACACCGTGCCCGGCGCGGTGCCCGCGTGCATGCGTGCCTGGACGCGGATGCGCCCGCGCGGCGCGACGAGCCAGATCCAGTCGCCGTCGGCGACGCCGTGCTCGGCCGCGGTACGCGGATTCACGTAGAGATAGTTGCGCGTCGCGATCTGCCGCAGCCAGCGGTTCTGCGAACCCCAGGCGTGGTACATGAACATCGGGCGCTGGGTGATGGCGGCGAGGGGATAGTGCGCAACCCCCGCTCCCGCTTGCGGGAGAGAGTCGGGGTGAGGGAAGGCTTGCGACGACCCTTCCCCCCATCCGCCTTCGGCACCTTCCCCTGCAAGCGGGGCAAGGGACGCATAGTGGAAGGGCAGCGGGTCGAAATAGCGCTCGACGCGCGCGCGTTCGTGATCGGGCGGTTGCATCGCGCCGTGGCCACGCGCGGCGAGGCGGAAGCGTTGCAGCGTTTCGGCGTAGAACTGCAGCACGATCGGCTGGGTCGAACCGACGAAGGCGAGTGACTTCGCCCACTCGAGGTAATCGCGGTTCGCCATCTTGTAGTAGCGACCCGCATCCGGCACGGCACGATGCCAGTGGCAACCGTGTTCGACGTAGCGCGCGAGCTGGCCGGGGTTCGGTGCGCCGACGCCGTCCTGCGCGCCGTCCGCGCCGCGCCAGCCGGCGAGCAGGCCGACGCCGGGCGCGCGTTCGTGCTCGACCATGTACTGCGCGTAGCCGCGCGGATACTTCGGCGCGCCGGCGTCGTCGACGAGGCCGGGCAGGCGCAGGCGCGCGCCGAGGTCGAGCAGCACGTCCTGGAACGGGCGCACGTCGCGATCGGGTTGCACGACCGGCTGGCGGATCGCATCGCTCGCGCCGTCGGCGTCCGAGATCGGCCGATCGAGCAGGCTGATGCAGTCGTGGCGCTCGAGATAGGTCGTGTCGGGCAGCACGAGATCGGCGAACGCGACGGTTTCCGAATCGTACGCATCGACGTAGATCACGTGCGGGATGCGGTATTCGCCGCTGGCCGGGTCGCGTTCGCACAGCATTGCGCGCGTCGCGCTCGTGTTCATCGCCGAGTTCCAGCCCATGTTCGCCATGAACAGGAACAGCGTGTCGATGCGGTACGGATCGCCGGCGCACGCGTTGGCGATCACGTTCTGCAACATGCCGTGCGCGGCGAACGGATGCTGCCACGAAAACGCCTTGTCGATGCGGCGCGGCTCGCCGCGCGCATCGACGACGAGGTCGTCGGGCGTGTGCACGTAGCCGAGCGGGCCGGCGTCGAGCGCGCCGTCGTCCTTGCGCGTCTTGCCGGGCCGGTTCGGCGGCGGCGCCGGCTTCGGGTACGGCGGCTGGTAGCGGAAGCTGCCGGGCGTGTCGATCGCGCCGAGGATCATCTGCAGGAGGTGCAGCGTGCGGCAGGTGTGGAAGCCGTTCGCGTGCGCGCTGATGCCGCGCATCGCATGCATCGCGACCGGACGACCGATCATTTCCTCGTGTTCGCGGCCCCAGGCATCGGTCCAGCGTTGCGGCAGGCGGATCGCCTGCTCGAACGCGACTTCGGCGAGTTCGCGCGCGAGGCGGCGGATCGTCGCCGCGTCGATGCCGCACGTCGTGGCGACCGCGTCCGGCGCGTAATCGACCGCCATGTAGCGTTCGGCGAAGAGCTGGAACGCGGGCACGGCGGTGCGTCCGTCGGCGAGCAGGTATTCGCCGATGACGAGTGGCGAGATGCCGATGCCGGCCGCGTCGGCGATGCGGTAGCCGGTGCTTCGGGGACCTTCGTCCCCGACGCGGGCGGCGCACAGCGCGCGGCCTTGCGCATCCCGCGCGATCATGCCGTCGTCGGCTGCGCCCGGTGCGCTGATCACGAGGTGGTGCGCATTGGTGTAGCGCACGAGGTAGTCGAGGTCGATGCGGTCCGCGTGCAGGAGCTCGTGGATGAGCGCGCCGGCGAGCAGGCCGTCGGTGCCCGGGTTGATCGGCACCCATTCGTCGGCGATCGCGCCGTAGCCGGTGCGCACCGGATTGATCGCGACGATCTTCGCGCCACGCGCCTTGAGCTTGCCGAGGCCGAGCTTGATCGGGTTGGAGTCGTGGTCCTCGGCGACGCCCCAGAGCATGAGGTACCTGGTGAGGTCCCAGTCGGGCTCGCCGAATTCCCAGAAGCTGCCGCCGAGGGTGTACATGCCCGCGGCGGCCATGTTGACCGAGCAGAAGCCGCCATGCGCGGCATAGTTGATCGTGCCGAACTGTTGCGCCCACCAGCCCGTCAGCGCCTGCGACTGGTCGCGGCCGGTGAAGAACGCGAGTTCATCAGGGTTGCGCGCGCGGATGTCGCCGAGCCACTTCGCCGCGAGCGCGAGTGCCTCGTCCCATTCGATCTCGCGGAACTCGCGCGCGCCGCGCGCGCCGACGCGCAGCAGCGGCTTGGACAGCCGCGCCGGCGAGTAGTGCTGCATGATCCCGGCCGAACCCTTGGCGCAGATCACGCCACGGTTCACCGGATGGCGCGGGTTGCCGTCGATGTAGCGGACGCGGCCGTTCTTGAGGTGCACGCGGATGCCGCAGCGGCAGGCGCACATGTAGCAGGTCGTCGTCTCGACCGCATCGCCGGTCGGCTCGTGCAGGTTCAGGTGGGCGTGCGGCATCCCGCGATGGTAGCGGATGCGTCCACGCCGCGCGTGCCATGCGGCGCGGCGGGCGGCGCAGGTCGAGCCGCCACGGCCGGTGCACCCCCGCCCACGCCACGGCAACGTGTGCGATCCTTCGCCGATCGCCGCGGCCGCGGGCCGCGCCTCCATCCAGACGCACGCCATGGACCGCTACGAACGCATCCTGACCTTGCATCGCATCCTCAAGGCCGCGCGCTACCCCGTGTCCTTCTCGCGCCTCAAGGACGAGGTGCACTGCTCGCGCGCGACGCTCTACCGCGACATCGCGTTCCTGCGCGACGCACTCGGTGCGCCGATCGAGTACGGCGAGGACGAGTCGACGTTCCGCTACGCCGCCGACGAGGCGGAGCGCTTCGAGCTGCCCGGCCTGTGGCTGACCAGCGAGGAACTCGCCGCGCTGCTCGCGCTGAACGAACTGCTCGGACGCTCCGATCCGGGCGTACTCGCGGGCGCCCTCGCGCCCTTCCGCGCGCGCATCGAGCGCCTGCTGTCCGACCAGGCGAGCGGGCGCAGCCTGCCGGTCGAGCGCATCCGCGTGCTCACGAGCGGCTCGCGCCGGCTCGACCAGGCGGTATTCCGCGGCGTCGCCGGCGCGCTGCTCAACCGCACGCGGCTCAGGTTCGGCTATCGCGCGCGTTCGACCGACGCGACCACCGAGCGCATCGTCTCGCCGCAGCGCCTCGCGCACTACCGCGACAACTGGTACCTCGATGCCTGGGACCACAGCCGCGACGCGCTGCGCAGCTTCGCGCTCGATCGCATCCGCGACCCGCAACCGCTGGAGGAGCCCGCGCTCGACCGCGAGGCGGCCGAGCTCGACGCGCATCTCGCCTCGAGCTACGGCATCTTCTCGGGCGCGCCGAAGGCATGGGCGACGATCCGCTTCTCCTCGCACGCGGCGCGCTGGGTCGCCGACGAGCACTGGCATTCGCAGCAGCAGGGCGAGCGCCTGCCGGACGGCCGCTACGAGCTGCGGGTGCCGTATTCGAATTCGCGCGAGCTGCTCATGGACGTGCTCAAGTACGGACCCGACGCCGAGGTGGTCGCGCCGGTGAGCCTGCGCGAGGAGATGAAGATCCTGCTGCAGCTCGCGCTCGGCGCCTATGCAGGCAATGTCCAATGAGCGGGGGACCGGCCGCCTTGCCGCCGCCCGCGGGCGATGCACCCGGTGGCGTCCCGATCTCGCTCGTGCTCGGTTCGGGCGGCGCGCGCGGCTACGCGCACATCGGCGTGATCGAGGAACTCGAGGTACAGGGATTCTCGATCCGGTCGGTGGCCGGCAGTTCGATGGGTGCGCTGGTCGGCGGCATGTACGCCGCGGGCAGGCTCGACCAGTACCGCGAATGGGTGCGCCCGCTGCAACGCTTCGACGTGCTGCGCCTGATCGACTGGACCTTCCGCGGCGGCGGCTTCATCAAGGGCGAACGCGTCAGCGGCATCCTGCGCGAGATGATCGGCGAGCTCGTGATCGAGGACCTGGCGATTCCCTATACCGCGGTCGCGGTCGACCTCGATGCGCAACGGGAAGTCTGGTTCTCGCGCGGGCCGCTGTTCGACGCGATCCGCGCGTCGATCGCGATCCCGACCGTGTTTCGTCCGCACCATTACCAGGGGCGGCTGCTCGTCGACGGCGGCCTGCTCAACCCGCTGCCGATCTCGCCGACCTTGCGCGACCTCACCGACGCGACGATAGCGGTCGACGTCAACGCGCCGGCCGAGCCGCTCGACGGCGACCACGCGGACGAGGATGGCGGCAGCGCGGGCCAGGCGACGCCGGAACAGCTGCCCGAAGGGGGCAAGCCGTCGCCGGCGGATCTCGCGCAGGGCATGCGGCGGCGCCGTTTCGCCTCGTTCGTCGATGCCTTCGTCGAACGGCGTGAACGGCGTGCCGCGCCGCAGGAGCCCGGTGCGCTCGAACTGTTCGCGCGTTCGCTCGACGTCGTGCAGGAGACGATCACGCGGCTCAAGCTCGCGGCGCAGCCGCCCGACCTGCTCGTGACGATTCCGCGCAATGCTTGTGCGTTCTACGAGTTCCATCGCGCCGAGGAACTCATCGAACTCGGCCGCCGCCGCACGCGCGAGGCGCTCGCGCGCTGGATGCCGACGCGCGCGTCGCGCTGACGCCGGCCATCGCGCCCGGCCCCGCAGCGCCCCGCACAGGGGAATCTGCTCCCGGATGTTCGCTCCGGCCGTCGTTTTCCGTTTCCGGTATCGGAGCGCCGCCTTTCTCCGGCGCCGGAGCGAAGCCATGAAGCGACCCGTTTCCCGCCTGCCGTGCGTTGCCCTGCTGCTCGGATCGACCGCCGCCGCAGCGGCCGGCCCCGGCTACTTCCGGTTCGACCAGGTGCGCATGGAGATCAAGCACGCCTACGCGGTCATGCACGAGGAGCGCAGCGGACCGGCGCGGGTCTACCTGTTCCTGACCAGCGCGCCGATCGACGTGCAGAAGGTCGCCGACGCATTCGATCCCGGCAGCGAGGTCAGCGGGCAGATGCACGGCAAGCCGGGCGGCTACGTGCGCATCTGCGTGACGCCGGAAGGCAAGGAATGCGGGCTGTACTTCTCGCACGACCAGCCGAGCGAGTCGTTCAACATGTCCGGTTCGGGCGAATTCACGTTGCCCAAGCGCACGCCGACGCACCTCGAAGGGCGTTGGGTAATGACCAAGCCGGACGACTTCTTCGGCAAGACCTACGACTTCGACATGCCGTTCGCCGCCGACGTGACCGCGCCGACCGCGGGCACGCAACTCGGCGCCGACGGCGGCGAACCGGGCCGTGCGTACAGCGCCTACCTCGCCGCGCTCGCCAAGGGCGACCTGCCCGCGCTGCGCAGGATCCTCGGCGAATCGGCGCGCTGGCGCCTGCCCGAGGACGACGAGAACGAATCGAAGCAGGGTCTCAAGGACCTGCGCGACGGCAAGCCGGTGTCGGTGAAGATCCTCTCCGCGGTGCAGCGCGGCGACCACGCGGTGCTGCGCGTCGAAGGCGTCGACCGCGACGAGATCAAGCGCGCCGGCCGCGTGCTCATGGCGAAGGGCGACAACGGCTGGGCCGTCGAGACGGACGATCTCGGCAGCGTGGACTGAAAGTTGCCCGACGCAGCGCGCGCGGCGGTGATGTCGACGCGCGCGCGGGCACGCGTCCTCGAAGCGGCTCATCGTCGTCCCGGCCAAAGTCGCGACCCGGCGTCTTCGGCCCACCCGCCGGTTCGTTGCTTGCGCCTCGAGCTGCCGCCGGGAACGCAGCGGTAAGCGTGAGCGATGCCTTGTTGCATCCCGCGCGATGGACGAAAAAAAAAGGCCGGCATCGCGCCGGCCTTTTTCCTTGCGTGAGCGCCGGCCTCGTCAGCCGCGCTTCATCGCGCCGAAGAACTCGTCGTTGGTCTTCGTGTTCTTCATCTTGTCGAGCATGAACTCCATCGCGGCGAGCTCGTCCATCGGATGCAGCAGCTTGCGCAGGATCCAGATCTTCTGCAGCTGGTCCGGGTCGATCAGCAGCTCCTCGCGGCGGGTGCCGGAGCGGTTGATGTCGATCGCGGGGTAGACGCGCTTCTCGGCGATGCGGCGGTTCAGGTGCACTTCCATGTTGCCGGTGCCCTTGAACTCTTCGTAGATGACTTCGTCCA
The DNA here is from genome assembly GCF_004342425.1 of Dokdonella fugitiva. Taxonomy (GTDB): domain Bacteria; phylum Pseudomonadota; class Gammaproteobacteria; order Xanthomonadales; family Rhodanobacteraceae; genus Dokdonella_A; species Dokdonella_A fugitiva. Next base: position 370,833 of record NZ_SLWQ01000003.1, read on the forward strand.
TCTTCGAGCCGGTGTCGATCAGCGCGGTCGCGATGATGGTCAGCGAGCCGCCTTCCTCGACGTTGCGCGCGGCGCCGAAGAAGCGCTTCGGGCGCTGCAGCGCGTTGGCGTCGACGCCGCCGGTGAGCACCTTGCCCGACGACGGCACGACCGTGTTGTAGGCGCGTGCGAGGCGGGTGATCGAGTCGAGCAGGATCACCACGTCCTTCTTGTGCTCGACCAGGCGCTTGGCGCGCTCGATCACCATCTCGGCGACCTGCACATGGCGCACGGCCGGTTCGTCGAACGTCGAGGCGACGATCTCGGCGCGCACGCCGCGCTGCATCTCGGTGACTTCTTCCGGGCGCTCGTCGATGAGCAGGATGATGAGGTGCGCTTCCGGATGGTTGTGCACGATCGCCTGCGCGACGTTCTGCAGCATCATCGTCTTGCCCGCCTTCGGCTGCGAGACGATGAGGCCGCGCTGGCCCTTGCCGATCGGCGCGACGAGGTCGAGGATGCGGCCGGTGATGTCCTCGGACGAGCCGTTGCCGCGCTCGAGGTGGAACGCCTTGCGCGGGAACAGCGGCGTCAGGTTCTCGAACAGGACCTTGTTCTTCGACGCTTCCGGCGGCTCGCCGTTGATGTGGTCGACCTTGAGCAGCGCGAAGTAGCGCTCGCCTTCCTTCGGCGGGCGGATGCGGCCGGTGATGTAGTCGCCGGTACGCAGGTTGAAGCGACGGATCTGGCTCGGGCTGACGTAGATGTCGTCGGGACCGGCGAGGTAGCTCGCGTCGAAGCCGCGCAGGAAGCCGAAGCCGTCCTGCAGGATCTCGAGCACGCCTTCGCCGTAGATGCCACCGCCGGCGCGCGCATGCGCCTTCAGCACGAGGAAGACGATGTCCTGCTTGCGCGCGCGCGCGACGCCTTCCTGGATGCCGAGGCTCTCGGCGAATGCGAGCAGTTCGGCCGCGCTCTTGCGCTTGAGGTCGTTGAGGTCGATCAGCGGGCCGTTGCCGCCGCCGTTCTTCGACTCGTCGAACTCCTCGTCGTCGTACATGCCGCTGCGGTTGGCCTGCGGATTGCCGCCGCCACCGCCACCATGGCGGTTGCGACGGTCGCGCCGGCCGCGGCGACCACCCTGGTTCTGCTGCTGGCCGCCGCCATTCTGGCCGCCGCCCGCATTCGGAGAATTGCCTTCGGCGCCATCGCCGCCGGCCTGGTCGTTGTTCGGGGTGCGCGCTTCGGCATTCGCCGGCGCTGCATCCTGCTGTTGCGGCTGCTGGCCACGCGGGCCGCGCTGCCGGGGCTCGGGACGGCCTTCGGCGGCGGCACCCTGGCCGCTATCGTTCGTTTCGTTTTCGGACACGGGCAATCCTCGCTGGGCGCCGTTGCAAAGCTGGGGAGGGAAGGAGATCGAAGGAGAAGCGGGCGGAGCAGCGTGGTACTCCGGGCGCTGGGACTACGTTAGCACCGCGATTTGCGGGCGTAAAGCGTCAAGGCCGGGAACGGGGGAACTGGAATGGGGAATCGTCTGAAGCCCGGTTCACCAAAGCGGACCGGCGAGCGGGCAGCGAGTTGCTCGCCATTCCCGATTCTCCATTCCCAATTCCCGGCGTCTTCAGGCAATCGCCTTGTCGATGATCTGCGCGAGCTGGGTCTTGCTCACCGCGCCGATCTGCGTGGCCTGCACCTTGCCGTCGCGGAAGATCATCAGCGTCGGGATGCCACGCACGTTGTAGTTGCGCGGCGTCTTCTGGTTGTGGTCGATGTTGATCTTGGCGACCTTGAGCTTGCCCTGGTAACTCTGGGCGAGATCGTCGAGGATCGGCGCGATCATCTTGCACGGGCCGCACCATTCGGCCCAGAAATCGACCAGCACGGGCTCGCTGGACTTGAGGACCTGGTCCTCGAACTGGTCATCGCTCACGTGCGCAATGTGTTCGCTCACGGGATTACTCCAAAAAACAAGGGATTGGGGGCGACCGCGCGCGTCGGGCGGCGTTCCGCTACACTCATGCGGTTGCGTCGGTGCAGACGGGACTTGCGAAGGGGGTGCGGAAGCACGACCCATTTGAGCCCAAACGGTCCACTGGCGCAAGTTGGGGACGCCGTCGCGCCTTTGCAAGAGCGGGCCAGCGCCGCCATCCGGCCGCCCGTGCGCCGCGTCCAGCCGGCGCTCCAGCAGGATCCGCCACGCCATCGCGGGCGCGGAATCGCAGGGGGCGCCTCATCGCCATCCTAGTGATTCCATCATGTCCCAGCACCCGATCACCGACATAACCTTCGAAAGCTTCGACCTCCATCCCAGCCTCCTGTCCGGCCTGCATGCCGCCGGTTTCACGCGCTGCACGCCGATCCAGGCCCTGACCCTGCCGCTCGCGCTCGCCGGGCGCGACGTCGCCGGCCAGGCACAGACCGGCACCGGCAAGACCGGCGCGTTCCTCGTCGCCGTGCTGAACCGCCTGCTGACCCGGCCCGCGGTCGCCGATCGCAAGCTCACCGACCCGCGCGCGATCGTCATCGCGCCGACGCGCGAGCTGGCGATCCAGATCGACAAGGACTTCCGCAACATCGGCCGCGACACCGGCCTGCGCTCGGCGCTCATCTACGGCGGCGTCGACTACGACAAGCAGCGCGACCTGCTCAAGGCCGGTTGCGACCTCATCATCGCCACTCCCGGTCGCCTGATCGACTACCTCAAGCAGCACGTGTTCTCGTTCAACGCGATCGAGGCGGTCGTGCTCGACGAGGCCGACCGCATGTTCGACCTCGGTTTCATCAAGGACATCCGCTTCCTGTTCCGCCGCATGCCGCCGCGCGAGCAGCGCCAGAGCATGCTGTTCTCGGCGACCCTGAGCCACCGCGTGCTCGAGCTCGCCTACGACCACATGAACGAGCCGGAGAAGCTCACCGTCGAGGCCGACAACGTCACTGCCGACCGCGTGCGCCAGCTCGTCTACTTCCCGGCCAAGGAAGAGAAGCAGCCGCTGCTGATCAACCTGCTGTCGCGCATCGACGCGCATCGCAGCATCGTGTTCGTCAACACGAAGATCGCCGCGGAGAAGATCACGCGCTCGCTCGAGCGGCAGGGCTTCACCGTCGCGACGCTGTCCGGCGACGTGCCGCAGGCCAAGCGCGAACGGCTGCTCGGCCGTTTCCAGAAGGGCGAGATCGAGATCCTCGTCGCCACCGACGTCGCCGCGCGTGGCCTGCACATTCCCGACGTCTCGCACGTGTTCAACTACGACCTGCCGCACGATGCCGAGGACTATGTGCATCGCATCGGCCGCACCGCGCGCCTCGGCGCCGAAGGTGATGCGATCAGCTTCGCCTGCGACCTGTACGCGATGAGCCTGCCGGACATCGAGCGCTACATCGAGCAGAAGATCCCGACCGCCCCGATCACGCCCGACCTGCTCGTCGTGCCGCCGCCGCGCGCGCGCGCGGTGAAGGCGGTCGTCGAGGGCGAGGACGAAGCCGCCGACGACGCGCGCAACACCGCCGGGCCGCCGCCGAAGGCCGGCCCTTCGCGTTCGCGCGGCCGCGACGGCGAGCGCCGTGGCGAACGCGGCGATCGCGGCGGTCGCCGCGAAGGTCGCGCGCCCGGCGAGCGTCGCCGTGAAGACGCGTCGCCGAAGCCGGCCGAGGCCGCGCCGGTCGCCGCCGCGACACCGGCGCCGCGCGCGCCTGCAGGCGACGGCGGCCCGCAAGAGGGTGCGCCCGGCGATGCGCCGCGCAAGCGCCGACGTCGTGGCGGTCGCGGTCGCAACAAGCGGCGCGAGGGCGGCGACGCCGCCGCGGCGACGCCCGCGCCGAACACCGCGCCACGCGGCCAGGGCGGCCGCGGCGAGCGCGGTCCGCAGCCACAGCGGATCGTCGAGCGCAAGCCGCACCCGCACGCGGCAGCCGCGCAGGCGGCGGCGAGCGATGCGCATCCGCCCAAGCCCGGCTTCTTCCGCCGCATCATGCGCATGTTCGGCCGCCACTGAGGCGGCCCCGCGCGTTCAGTCCGCCTGCAGCAGGCGCTCGACCTCGGCGAACTCCGGCGTGCGCTGCGCGTTGAGCGCGGCCAGCAGGGCCTTCGCAGCAGCCGCGTGCGTGCGCGCGGCGGAATGCTCGCCGGTCGCGACGGCGAGCCGCGCCCGCTCGAGCCGCAGGCCGGCGCGCGCGCGTTGGCCGAGCTTATCCCCGGGTAGCGCCGCCTCGTCGAGCGAGTCGCGCGCGTCGGCGAACTCGCCGAGCGCGCGTTGCGCGGCGGCGAGCGCCGTCAGCAGCGGCGCCAGCTGCGCTGCATCGCGTGCGCGATATTCCGGCGCCAGCGCGGACGCCTCGGCCTTCGCCTCGGCGGCGCGGCCGAGCCCGGCCAGCGCCTGGACGTGCATGACGCGCGCCTTGTCCTGCACGTCCGTGCGCCCCGCGAGCCGTCCGCGTTCGAACGCTTCCGTGGCCAGTGGCAATACGGCCGCGAACTCGCCGTTGCGCAGCAGCGCGGACGCGAGGTCGCACAGCATGAGCGGCAGCAGCGGATGGTCCGGTGCGTTCGCCCGTGCGAGCGCGACCGCCTCGCGCAGCGTGTCGCGCGCGGCGACGAGCTCGCCGCCGTACAGCTCGGCACTGCCGAGCAGCTGCAGGCTGCGCATGTACTTGGTGCCCTCGCGTCCGTAGATGCGCGCGACGAGATCGCGCGCGCGACGCAGCGGCGCCACCGCCTCCGCATCGCGGTCGGCGGCGGCCAGCGCGTTGCCGAGTGCCCACAGCGCGCGCGTCACGACCGGCGCGTCGCCGCCGGGATGCAGGCGCTCGAGCGCGCGCAGCGCGTCCGCGGCCACCGCGACGGCGTCGGCCGGGGCCGCGGACGCGGCGAGGAAGTAGCTGAGCTCCATCCGCGCGGCGGCCTCCGCCTCGCTGCCGCTGCCGTGCACCCGGCCCGCGATCGCCACCGCCCGGCGCTGCGCGTCGAGCGCGTCGGGAAAGCGCGACTGCAGGTAGTACGCGGTCGCGAGCACGTTGCAGGCGACGACCAGCGTGGCCGACGGCGGCGCGTGTTCGAACAGCGCGATCGCGGCGGACGCCTCGGCCTCGGCTTCGGCGGTTTCGCTGCGCGACATCAGTGCGCGCGCGTACTCGACGTGCGCGGCGGCGCGTGCCTCGATCGACAGCGTCGCGTCCGCATCGGCCTGGCGCGCCGACTCGCGCAGAAGCGCCATGCCCTGCTCGAATTCGCCGAGGTCGTTGTAGGTGCGCCCGATCAGGGTGGACATCTCCAGTCGCAGCTCGGGATCGGCGCCGAGTTCGTCGCGGATGCGCGCGCGTGCGCGCTCGAGCACCTCGCCGACCGTCGTCCGCGGCGAGCCGCCGCTTTCGGGCGAGGCATTGCCGAGCAGCGAGGCGAGGAAGTCGCGTGCGGCGAGCGCGCGCGTCGCCTCCACGCGCGCGGCCGCAGCCGCGACCCCCGCACGGCGCGCCTGCCACAGCGACACGGCCGAGCCGGCCAGCAGCGAGGCCACGGCGAGCGTGCCGAGCGCCACCGCGACGCGGTTGCGCGCAACGAACTTGCGCGCGCGGTAGCCGAAGCGGTCGCCGGACACGCGCACCGCTTCGCCGCGCAGCCAGCGCGAGAGGTCGTCCGCGAGCGCCTGTACGCTGGCGTAGCGGCGCGCGGGCTCCTTCGCCAGCGCCTTGTCGAGGATGCGCGTGAGGTCGCCGCGGACCTGGCGCCGCCATGCGCGCGCGTTCGTGTGCCGAGCGGCAAGGCGTGCGTTCGCCGCGTCCGCGCCGTCGCGTGCGATCGACTGCGTCGGCGACTGTGCCGGCCGTTCGCGCACCGCGCGCTCGGCCGCGACGAGGTCGCCGCGCTCGAACGCGTAAGGCAGCGTGCCGGCGACCAGTTCGTGCAGCACGACGCCGAGCGCATAGACGTCGGTCGCGACGCCGGCGGCCTCGCCGCGGAACTGCTCCGGCGCGGCGTACTCGGGCGTGAGCAGGCGGCCGCCCGCGAGCGTGGTCGGCGCGGCCGCGTCGTCGTCGTCGAGCAGGCGCGCGATGCCGAAGTCGAGCAGCCTGACGCGACCGCCGGCGTCCACCAGCACGTTGGCCGGCTTCAGGTCGCGGTGCACGACGAGCTGCGCGTGCGCGTACTGGACCGCCGCGCAGACGTCGAGGAACAGGCGCACGCGCGCGTGCAGGTCGAGCCGCTCCGCGTCGCACCAGCGCGTGATCGTTTCGCCGCGCACGAACTCGAGCGCGAACCAGGGGCGGCCATCCGGCGCGATGCCACCGTCGATGAAACGCGCCAGGTTGGGATGGTCGAGCCGGGCCAGGATGCGCCGCTCGCGCAGGAAGCGCGCGCGCACGTCGTCGAAATCGAAGCCGCGCCGCACCAGCTTCAGCGCGACCTCCTGCTCGAAGTCGGCCTCTTCGCGCTGGCCGCGGTAGACCACGCCCATGCCGCCGCGACCAATGCGTTCGACCACGCGAAACGGGCCGAGCCGCGTGCCGGTCAGCGCGTCGCCGTCGTCCGCGGCACGCGCCGGTGCGGGCGCCGCTTCGGCCTCCGCCGCGAGCGCGCGCGCGATCAGGCGTTCGACGCGCTCGTGCAACGCGGCGTCGGCGCCGCAGCGTTCGGCGAGGAACGCCGCGCGCTGCGCGTCCGTGTCGAGGTCGAGCGCGGCCCGCAGCAGCGTAACGGCGAGTCGTTCGCGCGCATCGGGCGTGTCCTTCATGCCGTCCCCTCGGCGCAGCGCCAAACGAGGTTCACGCCGGCCGCTCGAGGCGCTCGCGCAGCCACTCGCGTGCCGCCGCCCAGTCGCGCCGCGCCGTGCGCTCGTTGACGCCGAGCGCCGCGGCGATCTCGTCGACCTCGAGCCCGACGAAGTAGCGCAGCTCGACCACCTTGGCCATGCGCTCGTGCGCCGACTCGAGCTCGTTCAGGGCGAGGTCGAGCGCGACGAGGTCGGTGCTTTCAGGGATCGGCAGCTCCAGCGCCGCCTCGAATCCGTCGCGCAGCCAGCCGCCGCCGCGCTTGTCGCTGTGCGCCTTGCGCGCGCGATCGACCAGCACCTGGCGCATCATGCGCGCCGACGCGTTGAGCAGGTGCGCGGTGTTCTCGAACTGCGCCGGCGCGCGGCCGAGCAGGCGCAGCAGCACGTCGTGCACGAGCGCGGTCGTCTGCAGCGTGGCGTGCCCGGGCGTCGCCCCGAGCACACCGGTCGCGATGCGGCGCAGGTCGGCGTAGACCAGCGGCAGCAGGCGTTCGAGCGCCTGCGCGTCGCCCTCCTGCCATCGGTGCAGCCACTGGGTGACCCCGTCGTCGCGTGCGCTTCCCATGCCGCGAACGTAGCGCGCCGCGCCGCGCGATGCCAGCCGGGGCGCCGGCCTCCGCCGGCGCCCGCGCCCCTGCGCGTGCATGCGCGCACGCGGCATCAGTCGAAGCCGTCGCGGAAGATCGTGTCGTCGCTGGTCAGGCCGACCTGGATCTGCGTGCGCGCGGTCGTGGCCGCGATCGACGCGTCGATCGCTTCGCCGACGCCGACGACGTGGCGGGTGTCGCGCACGCCGATCCCGTTGAAGCGGCCCTGGCTGTAGCCCGAGGGGAACGTCGCGAGCTGGAGCAGCGCGCCGGTGCCGCGGTCGACGCGTGCGAACAGTGGCGTCTCGGTGTCGTTGCCGCCGATCACGAAACCCGGGCCATATCGATAGCCGACGATGGCGATGTCGTCGCCGACGATGGCGAGGTCGGCGGGCATGTGCGCGTTGTGGCCGATCGGTGGCAACACGGAGCAGCCCTCGCCCACGCCTCCCTCGCAGCCGCCGAACAGCATGCGTCCCCCGCCCAGGCCGTGGCTGTCGCCGCCGAGTGCACCGAACGAAGACTGGTCGACGCGGTCGAGCAGGGACCACACGCCGATGCCCGGGCGACCCGAGCGCGCCACCGAAACCAGCACCTGCACGCCCTCGTGCACGGTGAGCGTCGCGAAGTCCTGCCAACCGAGGGTCACCAGCGCAACCGCGCGGTCGGTCAGGCCCGAGCCGGGGCGGTCGAACGGCTTGCAGCGCACCCCGGCGCCACCGAAGCTCGTGTCCGGCTCGTGCGCCGCAGTGACCCCGAGCAGGCACGGGTCGTAGTCGACGTCTTCGGCATTGCTGCTGAACTTGCGCGAGTACAGGACGTAGTAGCCCGGGTTTGCCGGCGGCAGCAGGCCGACGCGGCGGAATGCGATGTCGACCGGTTCCGCGCGCGCTTGCCCGGCCGGCGCCGGGAAATTGCCGAAGGTCGGGTCGACCAGCGAACCGTCGGACGCGATCGACCATTTCACGGTCCAGAAGCCGCCGCTTTCGCCGAGCGAATGCCGGCCGAGCACGACCAGGCGGTCGCCGAGGATGTCCATCGCGACGGCGTCGTTGACCACCGAACCGGCCGAGTAGTACGCAAACCACCAGCCACAGCTCGCGCCATTGGCGTCGAAACAGACGACGGCGGGCGCGTAGGTCTGCGGCGACGTCAGGCGGACGGTGGCGAGCGCGTAGATGCGGTTGGATCGCACCCTCACGTCGTGCACAGAAAAGACCTCGGGCGCGGCCGCATCGTTGTACGGCCACACGATGTACTGGCCGCCGTAGACGCTGTACGGGGGCGCGACGTCGCTCCACGCGACGCGCGTGCCGCTGGCATCGCGCTTGGTGATGCCGAGGTAGGTTGGGCTGCTCGGCGACAGCCGCACCTCGCCGACGGCGACCTGCAGCCCGCCGGACAGCGCCGCCGCCTTGATGCCGCGGTAGGTGCCGCCGTCCGGCCCGGCGTAGCGGTCCGGCGCGATGCCGGCGTTGCCCCAGGTCGTGTCGAGCACGAAGTCGCCGGCTGCGGCGACCGACGGCCCCGGGTGGTCTACCTGGGCCGCCCGCAGGGCGGCAAGGGCGACCGGATCGTCGGCGGAAAGGCCCAGAGCCTGCAATGCCGCGCGTTCGGTCGCGATTGCGTCGGCGCCACTGATCGCGAGGTCGTCGAGCATCGCGGCGCGACGACGCTCGCGCAGCGCGGCCTCTTCGGCCTGCGTCGGCAGGCGCGTGGCTCCGGTTTCCGGAACGTCCGGTTTGGCCGTCGCTGCGCCCGTCGCGAGCGCCAGCACGAGGCTGGCGAGCAGGCGGGCCGTACGGCTTCGACGGTGTGCGAATGGATGGGGGCGGGACATGGCGTACTCCGTTGCGGCCCGGCAGGGGGCGGGTTCGCTGGGGGGTACGCGAAAGCCGTCGCGGGGCGGACATCGCGCCGACGCTGCCGAGCGGCGTTTTGTTACCCTTGCCGACTGAATCCCGGCCCCCTGCGCATGCCCGTAGCCTTTCCCGCCCACGACCGCGGTCGCGTCGCCCTGCTGGCGGCGAACCTCTGCTGCGCCTTGCTCGCGGTGCTCGCGCTGTGGCTGCTGGTGCGCCTGCTGTGGGCACTGGTACCCGGCGACGACGCCGCGATCGCCCCCGCGCCGGTGCCGGCCGGCGTCGCGAGCGCGGCCGCGCCGGCACGTTCGATCGCGCAATGGCACCTGTTCGGCAGCGCGCCGGCCCAGCGCGGCGGCGACGGCCCGTCGACGACCTCGCTGATCCTGCGCGGGACGCTCGCCGATGCCGATCCGAAGGCCGGCATCGCGGTGATCGCCGACGCCGGCAACGGCGAGCGCAGCTGGCGCGTGGGCGAGGAAGTGAGTCCCGGCGTGCGCCTCGCGCGCGTCTATGCCGATCGCGTCGTCGTCACCCGTGACGGCACCGAAGAGACGCTGGCCTTGCCGCGTGACGGCGATCTTCGCCCCGCCTCCGTACCGCGCGGCGCGCCCGGCACCGCCTCGTCCCACGCGGCGCGTGCGAACACGACGACGTCGACGAACACCCCGGCGCCGCGCGCGCGCGCGCCGACGAGCCTGCAGGCGCAGATCGAGCGCCTGCGGCAGAACCCGGCCGAACTCATGAAGCGCGTGCAGGTCGTGCCCGTGCTCAGCGACGGCCATCTCTCCGGGGTGCGCGTGTCGACCGGCACCGACACCGTGCTGCTGAGCCAGCTCGGTTTCGAGCAGGGAGACGTCGTCACCGCGGTCAACGGCACGCCGGTCGATTCGATCGAACGCGGCCAGCAGATCATGTCGAGCCTCGGCAGCGCGAGCTCGGTGCGCGTGACCGTGCTGCGTGCGGGCAAGCCGACCGAGATCACGGTCGGCCTGCGATGAACCCGATTCCCACCAAGGAACCCCTCGTGATGCGTCGACTTCTCGTTCCGGCGATCGCCGGCGCCCTCGCCGTGCTGTCGGCTTCCGCGCAGACCGTGCAGGGCGGCGCTGCGGACGTGCCCGCGGGGCACGCCACGACCGCCGATGGCCGCCACACGCTCAACCTCAAGGATGCCGATATCCAGGCGCTGATCGCCACGGTCAGCGAGATCACCGGCAAGAACTTCATCATCGGCCCGAACGTGGAAGGCAAGGTCACGGTGGTGTCGGCGCGGCCGATGAAGCCGGACGAGATCTACGACGTGTTCCTGTCGGTGCTGCGCGTGCACGGCTTCGCCGCGGTGCCGGCCGGCAGCATGGTCAAGATCGTGCCGGAGACGATCGCGCAGCAGGACGGGTCGACCGGCGTCAACGGCCTCGGCACGCGCGCGGCCGACGAGCTCGTCACCGAGATCGTGCCGGTGAAGCACGTCTCCGCGGCGGAACTCGTGCCGATCCTGCGCCCGCTGATGCCCCAGGGTGGCCAGCTCGTCGCGCACGCGAGCTCGAACTCGCTGGTCGTGTCCGACCGCGCCGGCAACGTGCAGCGCCTCGCCGACATCATCCGGCGCATCGACACGGTGTCGGACGCGGAAGTCGAGATGATCCCGCTGCGCCACGCCAACGCGGCCGAACTCGCGCGCACGCTGACGATGCTCGGCGACGACAAGGGAGCGGCGGCGAACGGCGAAGCCGCGCGCGTGTTCGCCGACACGCGCACCAACTCGATCCTGCTCGCCGGCGCGAAGAACGGCCGCCTGAAGATGCGCGCGCTGATCGCGCACCTCGACACGCCGGTCGACAACGGCGGCGACACGCAGGTGATCTACCTGCACTACGCGAACGCGAAGGACCTCGTGCCGATCCTGCAGGGCGTCGCCGCGACGCTCACCGGCATCGCGCCGCCGACCGCGGCGAAGGCGGGCGACGGCGCCGGCGCGAACGCGTCGCCGGCGACGATCCAGGCGCATGCGGAAACCAATGCGCTCGTCATCAGCGCACCGCCGGCGATCTTCCGCTCGCTCGCCCAGGTCGTGCGCCAGCTCGACATCCGCCGCAACCAGGTGCTGATCGAGGCGGTCATCGCCGAAGTCGCCGACCAGACCGCGAGCGAGATCGGCGTGCAGTGGCAGATGCCGCTCGGCAAGGACGGCCAGCACGTGGTCGGTGGCACCAACTTCACCGGCACCTCGCCCGGCAACAACATCATCGCCGCCGCGCAGAACCCGCTCGGCGTCGGCAATGGCCTCAACCTCGGCTACATCGACGGCAGCGTGACGATCGGCCGCAACACGATCTTCCAGCTCGGCGCGCTCGTCACCGCGCTGCGTGGCGACGGCAAGTCGAACATCCTGTCGACGCCATCGGTGCTCACGCTCGACAACCAGGAAGCGGAGATCAAGGTCGCGCAGGAAGTGCCGTTCCTCACCGGCCAGTACTCGACCAACGCGGTGCAGGCGACCACCACCGGCACGACCAATGCGGGTATCACCAATCCGTTCCAGACGATCGAGCGCAAGGATGTCGGCCTCGTGCTCAAGGTGAAGCCGCAGATCAACGAAGGCGAGGCGGTGCGCCTGGACATCCACCAGGAAGTCTCCTCGATCGCGCCGAGCGTGAGCGGCGCGGTCGACCTCGTCACCAACAAGCGCGAGCTCACCACCAGCGTGCTGGTCAAGGACGATTCGCTGCTCGTGCTCGGCGGCCTGATCGACAACCAGGCGAAGGACAACGTGCAGAAGGTGCCCGCGCTCGGCGACATCCCGCTGCTCGGCAACCTGTTCCGCTACCGCACCAACGACCGCTCGAAGAAGGACCTCATGGTGTTCCTGCACCCGAAGATCCTGCGCGACGCGGCCACCGAAGCGGCGGTGTCGAGCGAGAAGTACAACTACATGCGCACCGAGCAGCTGCAGATGCGCCAGCAGGACTGGCCGATCACGCCGCGCTCGGAGCGGCCGATGCTGCCCGAGGTGCACGACTTCCTCGCCAGCCCCAGCCTCGACGGCCGGCCCGGTCTCGCCGATCCGCAGCCGCGCCCGGAGCGCTCGCGGTGAGCGAAGCCGCGCGCCCTTCGCGTCCCTCGTTCGGTTATGCGCGCCGCCACGGCGTCGCGCTGACCGGCTGGAAGGACGGCACGGCCGAGATCGCCTGCCGCGCCGGCGTGCGCAACGACGTGCTCGCGGAACTGCGCCGCCACCTGCGCGCGCCGCTGCATTTCACCGCGCTCGCCGAGAAGGACTTCGAACGCCTGCTGCGCGAGCTCTACGAGCAGGGCGACGACGCGCGCGCGATGGTGTCCGACCTCGACGAGCGCATGGACCTGCGTGCGCTCGCCGACGAACTGCCCGAACCCGAGGACCTGCTCGAGAGCGACGACGACGCGCCGATCATCCGCCTCATCAACGCGCTGCTCACCGAAGCGGTCAAGGAAGGCGCGTCGGACATCCACATCGAGCCGTACGAGAACCGGCTCGTCGTGCGCTTTCGCATCGACGGCGTGTTGCGCGAGGTGCTGAGCCCGCAGAAGGCGATTGCATCCGCGGTCGTCAGCCGCATCAAGGTGATGGCCAAGCTCGACATCGCCGAGCGGCGCCTGCCGCAGGACGGCCGCATCGGCCTGCGCATCGCCGGCCGCCCGGTCGACGTGCGCGTATCGACGATTCCCGCCGGTCGCGGCGAGCGCGTCGTGCTGCGCCTGCTCGACAAGCAGGCCGGCAAGCTCGACCTCGCCCAGCTCGGCATGGACGACGCCGCGCGCGCGAAGCTCGAGGACCTCATCGCGCGCCCGCACGGCATCCTGCTCGTGACCGGCCCGACCGGCTCGGGCAAGACCACCACGCTGTACGGCGCGCTGCTCCAGCTCAATGACGCGTCGCGCAACATCATGACGGTCGAGGACCCGATCGAGTACTACATCGACGGCGTCGGCCAGACCCAGGTCAACACGCGCGTCGACATGACGTTCGCGCGCGGCCTGCGCGCGATCCTGCGCCAGGACCCGGACGTCGTCATGGTCGGCGAGATCCGCGACCTCGAGACCGCCGAAGTCGCGGTGCAGGCATCGCTGACCGGCCATCTCGTGCTGTCGACCCTGCACACGAACTCGGCGATCGGCGCGGTCACGCGCCTGCGCGACATGGGCGTCGAACCGTTCCTGCTGTCATCGTCGCTGATCGGCGTGCTCGCGCAGCGCCTCGTGCGCGTGCTCGATCCCGCGACGCGCGAGGCGTACGCGGCGACGCCGGCCGAACTCGCCGCGTTCGGCAAGCCGGCCGACCAGCAGGCGACCCTGTACCGCCCGCGCGCCGACCTCGCCGCGCAGGGCCGCGCGAGCGGCTACAAGGGCCGCACCGGCATCTACGAACTCGTCGCGCTCGACGACGCGCTGCGCCGCCTCGTGCACGAGGGCGCGTCCGAAGCCGACCTCGAACGGCGCGCGCGCACGCGCTCGGCCTCGATCCTCGAGGACGGCTGGCGCAAATGCGTCGCGGGCATCACCTCGACCGAGGAAGTGCTGCGCGTGACGCGCGAGGAATAGGGCCGCCGACATTGCCCTCGGCCCTCGGCCAGCCCTCGGCCCTCATCGGCCCGACCGCCCCGCTGCGCGTCAAGGCGTGCACCGACACGCCGGCAGCGGCCGCGTTTCGATCCACGTGATGTTGTTGGTGTAGCTCGTGAAGCCTTTCTGCCGGCCGCACAGGCGCAGCAGGCATCCCTCGTCCGTGGGTTCGACGAAGAGGGAGTAGTCGGTGCCGGACGGCGCCGACACCATGAACGGCCGCGGGCCGAGCGCGATGCTCGCGAGCATCGCGCGCGTGCTCGCCGCGAGGGCCTCGGCGTCGGCGCTGCTTTCGTGCTGCGCGACGAGGATCGAGGCGAGTTCGCGCTCGAACGCCGCGCTGCAGGACGGGTCTTCGATGTTGCGCACCTGCCCCACGGTCGTGCAGCCCGCCAGCGACAGCGCGAATGCGATCGACGCGGATGTTCCGGGTACCCTCATGGCGCGGTTCCCCTGCTTGCGCAGGTCACTGTAGCGCGAATGCGGCGCGTGATCGACGCCGGTATTGCAGCGTGGCGTATGGCCCCACCGGCCCGGATCGGCGGTGCCTGCCGCCGCAAGCGCGTTGCGGACGCGCGGAACCGTGGCCGGGAGAGCATCGCGATTTCCGTCACTCCCACGGGAGCAGCGCCGCGCGCCGGAGTACTCGGGACGGTCGCGGAACACGCCGCCGTCGGTTTACTCTCTGTGGGAGTCGCGCAAGCCGCGATGCTCTTCGGCCGGTCCGGCGAGCATCGCGGCTTCCACCGCTCGCACGAAATCCGGACAAGTCCATCCCAACACGGTTGCCGATGCCCGCATTCGCGTACCAGGCGCTCGACGCCGCCGGCAAGACCCAGCGCGGCGTGCTGCAGGGCGATACCGCGCGCGCGGTGCGCGGGCTGCTGCGCGAGCGCGGGCTCAATCCGCTCGTCGTCGACGAGGTGCGCGACGGCGCGCCCGCCGGTGGCGCGGTACGGCTGCGGCGCGGGCTGTCGGGCACGCAGCTCGCGCTGCTCACGCGCCAGCTCGCGACCCTGATCGGCGCCGGCCTGCCGATCGACGAGGCGCTCGGCGCGCTGTCCGAGCAGGCCGAGAACGAACGCCAGCGCGCGCTCACGGTGTCGCTGCGCGCGCGCGTGATGGAAGGCGCGAGCCTCGCCCAGGCGATGGCCGAGTTCCCGGATGCGTTTCCCGAGATCTTCCGCGCGACCGTCGCCGCGGGCGAGCAGTCGGGTCGGCTCGACGGCGTGCTCGAAAAGCTCGCCGACTATGCCGAGGCGCGCGACGCGCTCGGCCAGAAGATCCTTGCCGCGCTCGCCTATCCGCTGCTTCTCACGCTCGTCGCCGTCGCGGTCGTCGCCGGGCTGCTCACCTGGGTCGTACCGCAGATCGTCGGCGTGTTCCAGAACCTGCACCAGGGGCTGCCGCTCGCGACGCGCCTGCTGATCGGGCTGTCCGCGTTCCTGCGCGCCTGGGGCTGGCTGATCCTGCTCACCGTGCTCGCCCTGGTCGCGGCCGCGCGTGTCGCCCTGCGCGGCGAAGCGGTGCGCGCGCGCTGGCATGCCTGGCAGCTGCGCCTGCCGCTGGCAGGCAGGCTCGTGCGCGCGGCGAACACCGCGCGCGCGACGCGAACGCTCGCGGTGCTCGCCGGCAGCGCGGTGCCGCTGCTCGACGCGCTCGGCATCGCCGCGCAGGTGGTGTCGAACCTGCCGATGCGCGATGCCCTCAAGCGCGCCGCGCTCAAGGTGCGCGAGGGCGGCGCGTTCTCGCGCGCGCTCGGCGAGAGCGGCCAGTTCCCCCCGGTCGCGCTGCGCCTGATCGCGAGCGGCGAGCGCTCCGGCGAACTGCCCCGCATGCTCGAGGAAGCCGCCGCGCAGCAGCAGCGCGAACTCGACCGCTGGCTGACCGCCCTCACGGCAGTGCTCGGCCCCGCGGTGATCCTCGTCGTCGGCGCGATCGTGCTGTTCATCGTGCTGGCGATCCTGCTGCCGATCTTCAATCTCAATCAGATGGTCAAGTAGCCGAGAATGGGGAATGGGGAATGGATAGGGGCCGTGCCGCAAGTTGCAGCCCAGCCCGTACAATCGGAAGCGCCCGTTCGAACCATTCCCGACTCCCCATTCCCCATTCCCCGCCTGCATGATCCGCTTCGACAACGTCAGCAAGCGCTATCTCACCGGGCTCGATGCGCTTGCCGAGGTCAGCTTCGAGATCGAGGCGGGCGAGATGGCGTTCGTGACCGGGCATTCGGGCGCGGGCAAGAGCACGTTGCTGAAGCTCGTGAGCCTCGCCGAGCGGCCGACGCGCGGCCACGTCACCGTCAACGAGCGCGAACTCGCGCGCGTGCGCCGGCGCGGCATCCCGCAGCACAGGCGCGGCATCGGCATGGTGTTCCAGGACCACCGCCTGTTGACCGACCGCAGCGTGTTCGACAATGTCGCGCTGCCGCTGCTGATCGCCGGCACCTCGCGCGCGGAGATCGCCAAGCGCGTGCGCGCGGCGCTCGACAAGGTGGGCCTGCTGGCGCGCGAGAAGGCGGCTCCGCTCGCGTTGTCGACCGGCGAGCAGCAGCGCGTCGGCATCGCGCGCGCGATCGTCGCCAAGCCGCCGCTGATCATCGCCGACGAGCCGACCGGCAACCTCGATCCGCAGCTCTCGCTCGAGATCATGAACCTGTTCGCCGAGTTCGGTGCGGTCGGCACCACCGTGCTCATCGCCAGCCACGACCTGCTGCTGCTCAAGCGCATGCAGAAGCGCGTGCTCGTGCTCGACCACGGCCGCCTCGTCGACGACTACCGTCCGGTGCGCGCCGCATGAGCGCGCAGGCCGAGCGCCGCGCCGCGCCACCGGCGAAGAAGGGCGCCGAACCACGGGGTCCGCGGGCCCCGCTCGGCGAACGGCTCGCCGCCTGGCGCGACCAGCACTTCTACAGCTTCTTCTCGAGCCTCGGCCGTCTCGCCGCGCGGCCGTGGGCGACCCTGCTGACCGTGCTCGTGCTCGGCTTCGCGATCGCGCTGCCGCTGCTGTTCTGGCTCGTCTTCGACAACGCGCGCGAGCTCTCGGGCGGGCTGCGCGAGGCGCGCGAAGTCACCTTGTTCCTGCAGCCCTCGCTCGGCCCGGAGCAGGCGGAGTCGTTCGCGGCCGAACTGCGCCGGCGCGACGACGTCGCCGCGGTGTTGCTGCGCACCCCCGAGCAGGGACTGGCCGAGTTCCGCGACCTCTCGGGTTTCGGCGAGGCGCTCGATGCGCTGCAGTCCAACCCGTTGCCGAGCGTGCTCGTCGTCACGCCGCGCGAGAGCGGCGCGGACGAGGATCCGCCGCTCGTTGCGGCGATGCAGGCGGACAGGCGCGTCGATCTGGTGCAGTATGACGCGGCGTGGCGACGCAAGCTCGGCGGTATCCTCCATTTCGGCGAGCGCGTCGTCGCGGTGGTCGCGGTGCTGCTCGCGCTGGCGACGCTGCTCGTGATCGGCAATACGGTGCGCATGGACATCCAGGCGAGGTCGGCGGAAATTTCGGTGATGCAGATGATCGGCGCGAGCAACGGCTTCGTGCGCCGTCCGTTCCTTTATGCCGGCTTCTGGTACGGCCTGCTCGGCGCGCTGCTCGCGCTGCTCGTCGTTGTCGTGGTCGAACTCGCGCTCGCCGAGCCGGTCGCGCGGCTGGTCGAGAGCTACGCGCACCGGTTCGCGCTGCACGGGCTCGGCGCCGGCGTGGCCGCCGCGGTCGCCGGCGCGAGCACGCTGCTCGGCTGGTGCGGCGCGTGGATCGCGACCGCTCGCCATCTCGCCGCGGGGCGCCCGGCATGAGCGCCGACGTTTCGCTGACCCGGCACATCTCGAGCGACCAGCCGCGCGTGCTAGTCGTCGACGGTTCGCGCGTCGTGCGCCAGCTGATCGAGCGCGTGCTCAAGGCCGAGCTGCCGAACGCGATCGTGATCGGCTGCGGCAGCGGGGCCGAGGCGCAACGCCATCTCGCCGACGGCGTGATCGACCTCGTCACGACCGCGCTGCGCCTGCCCGACATGGACGGGCTCGAACTCGCCCGCCTCGTGCGCGAGAGCGGCAACCAGGCCTACATCCCGGTCATCGTCGTCTCCGGTGACGTGCAGGAGCGCCTCGTCGCGCGCACGCTGTCGAGTCACGTGACCGATTACTTCGACAAGGCACTCGGTTTCGACGCGCTTGCCGCGTTCATCCGCGGCTACGTCAAGCCGGCCGAGCAGATCGACGGCGAGGTGCTGTACGTCGAGGACAGCCGCGTTGTCGCGCTGGCGACGCGACGCATGATGGAGAAGTGCGGCTTCAAGGTCTCGCACGTGGTCAGCGTCGAGGATGCGCTCGCGCTGCTCGAGACCGCGCGCGCGCAGGGCCGCGGCCCGGGTGCCGACCTCGTCCTCACCGACGTCAACCTCAAGGGCGAGCTCAGCGGTGGCGACCTGCTCGAGCGCATCCGCGGCACGTTCGGTTACGGCAAGGGCGAATTGCCGGTGCTCGTCATGACCGGTGACGACAACCCGGCGAACCAGGCCGGCCTGTTGCGCGCGGGCGCCAACGACCTCGTGCACAAGCCGATCGAGGAACGCCTGCTCGTCAACAAGCTGCAGTTCCAGTTGCGCGTCGCGCGCCGCCTGCGCGAACAGGCGGGCGGCAACGCGTGAGCGGGGACCGCGTCCGGCTGGAGCCGTCGTGGAAGGCGCGCGTCGGCAGCGCGTTCGACGGGCCCGACATGCTCGCGCTGGCGGAATTCCTGCGCGCCGAGAAGCGCGCGGGCAAGATCATCCATCCCTCCGGCCCGCGCATCTTCGCCGCGCTCGACACGACGCCGTTCGAGCAGGTCAAGGTCGTCATCCTCGGCCAGGACCCGTACCACGGGGCGGGGCAGGCGCATGGCCTGTGTTTCTCGGTGCCGCCGGGCGTGCAGCCGCCGCCGTCGCTCGAGAACATCTTCAAGGAACTCGCGCGCGACCTCGGCATCCCGCGCCCGGACCATGGCTGCCTCGAGCCGTGGGCGAAGCAGGGCGTCTTGCTGCTCAATGCGGTGCTCACGGTCGAGCACGGCCTTGCCGGCTCGCACCAGAACAAGGGCTGGGAGGGCTTCACCGACCGCTGCGTCGACGCGCTCAACCGCGAGCGCGACGGGCTCGTGTTCCTGCTCTGGGGCAGCTACGCGCAGCAGAAGGGGCGGCTGATCGACCGCCAGCGCCACCTCGTGCTGAAGGCGCCGCATCCGTCGCCGCTTTCGGCCCATCGCGGCTTCATCGGCTGCGGGCACTTCTCGCGCGCCAACGAGTACCTGCGCCAGCGCGGCCAGGCGCCTATCGAGTGGCGCCTGCCGCCGCGCGCCCTGCTCGAAAACCCCGCCCCGACGCCCGCGTGAGCGGCCGTCGCGCATGACCTTCGCCACTGGCCAAGGAAAATCAACGAGTTAGGATTTCGGCGCGGGACACACTGTTTCGCTGCCGGTAACGCTATTTAGAAAACTTCCTAGTACAATACCGCCAAGTTCAATAAATGGGCCGGCGGGATCGTCGGTCGGAACTCTGGCCGTTCTTAGCACTCAAAGGAGCCGAGTGCTAAAGTGGGTAGCAGTGAGGAGTCCAGACGAATGAGCAATACCTTGGTTGCCAACCAGTTCCCGGTGCTGCCGAGTGCGGTCGGAAGCCTCGACGCGTATGTCAATGCGGTCCACCAGATCCCGATGCTGAGTCAGGACGAGGAGCAGGATCTCGCGCGCCGCTTCAACGAACACAACGACCTCGACGCCGCCAAGCGGATGGTGCTGTCGCACCTGCGTTTCGTGGTCCACGTCGCGCGCGGCTACTCGGGCTACGGCCTGCAGGTCGCCGACCTGATCCAGGAAGGCAACATCGGCCTCATGAAGGCGGTGAAGCGCTTCGACCCCGACCACGGCGTGCGCCTGGTCTCGTTCGCGGTGCACTGGATCCGTGCCGAGATGCATGAGTTCATCCTGCGCAACTGGCGCATCGTGAAAGTGGCGACGACGAAGGCGCAGCGCAAGCTGTTCTTCAACCTGCGCAAGTCGAAGAAGCGCCTGGGCTGGATGAATTCGGAAGAGGTCAACACTGTCGCGCGCGAACTCGGCGTGCCGGCGGCGACCGTGCTCGAGATGGAAGCGCGCCTCAACGGCCGCGACGTCGCGTTCGATGCGCCGGTCGATGCCGACGACGAGGAGAAGCCCGCGCCGGCGGCGTTCCTGATCGACCATGCGGCCGATCCGTACGGTCTCGTCGAAAGCGAGTCGGAAGAGGAGTCGAGCCTCGATACGCTGCAGCGCGGCCTGCTGCGCCTGGATGCGCGTTCGCGCGACATCATCCAGCGCCGCTGGCTCGGGGACGGCGAGAAGGCGACCCTGCAGGAACTCGCCGACGAGTACGGCGTGTCGGCCGAGCGCATCCGCCAGATCGAGGCGAACGCGATGAAGAAGATGCGCGGCCTGTTCGAGGCTTGAACCTTGCGATCGCCCTGATCCCTGCTTCGCGGCCGGTTGTCGAACAGGGCAATCGGCCCGCCATCCGGAAGTCCAGGGCGTCGCCCACGGCCGCGGTCGACATAAGCCAAATGCGACAAGCAACGGCCCGCCTCTGCGGGCCGTTTGCGTCCGGGGCTCCGGGGTCACGCGTCGTAGCCGTTGGCGAAGATCGCGTCGCCGACTTCCCACGCGCCGATATCGACCGCCGGGCCGACGATGCGCGTCTCGCCGTCGAGATCGACCGCGATGCCTGCCGCGTACAGCGAATTGCCGGCGTCGCGGGCCGGTGAGTCGGCGCGCAGGCGCCAATCGCCGCCGCCGACGAAGGCTGGATCGGCCTCGACGGTTCCCGCGCCGGGCGTGAAGTCGTTCGGGCCGTTGTCGAACACGAGGTTGTGCTCGTTGGCGAAACCGCCGCCCGCGGCGGCGCCGATGACGACGCCGTGCGAATCGTTGCCGGCGACGAGCGTATTGGCGAGCGTGCCGGTCAGGCTCGCGCCGGTGCTCACGCTCGCGATGAAGCCGGTGTGGTTGCCGACGAGCGTGTTGCCGAACACGTCGGCGTGCAGGCTGCCCGCGTTCGCGCGCAGCGAGACGGCCGCGGGCTGCGGGCCCATGACACCGACGGTTCCGGTCACGAGATTGTTGAACACGCGCGCATCGAGCGTGCCGCCCGCGCCGTACTGCACGAGCACGATGCCGCCGTTGTAGCCGGTCGCCTCGATACGGTTGTGCTGCAGCAGCACGTCGGCCGCACCATCGTCGTTGTTCACGAGGATCGCGCCCAGCGTGCTCCACGAGCCACCGTCGAGGATCATGTTGCGCTCGATCGCGCCGGTCGTCGCGCCGGGCAGGTCGTCGATGCCGATCGCCGCGATGTCGTCACCGTGCAGGAAGCCGAGCCGGACGTCGTTGTCGGTGATGGCGAAGTCGACCGGCCCGGTCGGCGCGGCGCCGAACGTGGTCACGCTGATCGCGGTGCGGTTCGCATCCAGTCCTTCGGCCTCGACCACGTTGCCGCGGATCGTCACGTCGAACGCGCCGCTGCCGGCCTGGTACGCCGTGATCGAGCCGCCGCGGACCGTCAGGCCCTCGATCACGATCGTGACCTGCGAGTTGCCGCCGAAGGCGTCGATCACGTCGGTGGACGATCCCGCCTGCAGCACCGGCGTGAAGCCCTCGGCTGCGCGCAGGGTCAGGCTCTTTCCCTGGATCTCGAGCGACGCCTCGATCGGGCCGTCGCTGGCGATCTCCACGACATCACCCGCGCCGGCGCCCGCGATGCACGCCTGAAGTGTGGTCGCGCATGGAGGCGCTCCGGGCCAGGTCAGCGTGGTTGCGCCGGCCGGGGCGATCGCGAGCAGCGCGGCGAGCGCGGAAGATGCGTGGCGGGACCTCACGCGAAACGGGTGGGGAAGCATGCGGGCGCCTCATGGACGTGAAGCCCCGGGTAACGCCGTCGCGCGCTCGAGACGGACACCGCGCGTCGCGAACGCGCCGCCCCGTCGTCGCGCGCGTTCCTCGTCAGCCTGCGCCGCGCGCGCTAACCTCTGGCGGATGACTGCACCTGGTTTCGAATTCGGCGAGTACCGCTTCCTGCCGTCCGCACGCGAGTTGTGGCGCGGCGCGCGCCGCGTGACCTTGCCGCGCCGCACGTTCGAGTGCATCGAGCACCTGATCGCGCACCGCGATCGCGCGGTTGGTCGCGACGAACTCGTCGCCGCGGTGTTCGGCCGCTCCAACGTCTCCGACGCGCAGCTCGGCCAGATCGTGCTGCGCGCACGCCGCGCCCTCGGCGACGACGGCAACGTGCAGCACACGATCCGCACGATCGCGGGCTACGGCTACCGCTGGGTCGCCGACACGCGCGAGATCGAAGCCGAAGCCGGCGAGGTCGGCGTGGCCGCGGTCGCACCCGTGCCGAGGCCGGCCGCGCCGCGATGGGCGCGCCGTGGCATCGCCTTCATGGCAGCGGCGCTCGCGGCGCTCGCGCTCGCCGCCGCATTGATCGCGCGCCGTGACGCGACGCGGCCGGATACGCACGGCATTGCCGGCAGCGAAACGCTGGCGGTGCTGCCGATCCAGGTCGACGGCCTGCGCGAGGATGCCTGGGTGCGTCTCGGCGCGATGGACCTCGTCGCCGAGCGCCTGCGCCAGGCCGGGCTCACCGTGCCACCGAGCGAGAATGTGCTCGGCCTGCTCACCGCCCCGCCCGAGGGCAATGCCGAAGCCGGCGTGCGCGACGCCACCGGCGCGCGCTACCTCGTGCGGGGTCGCGCGCATCACGACGCCGGTGGCTGGCGCGTCGAACTCGCCGCGGAGCCCGAGCACGGCATCGCGATCCCGGTCACGTTCGCTGCGCATGACGCGATCGATGCCGCGCGCGGCGCGGGCGACCTGCTGCTCGCGGCGCTCGGCCGGCGCGCGCCCGCGGCGGCGCGCGAGTCCGACACGGCGCTCGACGAGGCGCTGCAGCGCGCGCGTGCGGCGATGCTCGCCAACGAGCTGGACACCGCGCGCGAGATCCTCGGCGCGTCGCCGCAGCTCGCCGCGCAGCCCGCGCAACTGGCCTGGCGCCTCGCCCAGGTCGACCTGCGCGCAGGCCGGCTCGATCGCGCCGAAGCGGCGCTCGACGGCGTGCTCGCGCAAGCGGCGACGCAAGCCGATCCGCGCCTGCGCGCCGACGTGCTCGTTGCGCGCGGCTCGACGCGGATCCGGCGCGGCGCGTTCGAGGACGGCGGGCGCGACTTCGACGCCGCGCTGCTCCTGCTCGGCGAGCAGCACGCGCTCGCGCGTGGCCAGGCGTTGCTCGGTCGCGCCAACAGCCGCGTCGCGGCGCATCGCTACGATGAAGCACTGGCCGACTTCGGCGCCGCGCGCGTCGACCTCGAAGGCGCGGGCGACGCGCTCGGCGTCACGCGCGTCGACGCCAACCTCGGCATGCTCGAACTCTATCGTGGCCGACCTGCTGCCGCGCTCGACTACCTGCCCGGTGCAGCGGACCGCTTCCAGTCCTACGGCGCGCTGCACGAACTGTTGCTGACCCTGACCGGCATCGTCGAGGCGCAGCTCGCGATGCTGCAGCGGGACGACGCGTGGGCGACGGTCGAGCGCGCGTCGGCGCTGCGCGAGCGCATCACCGATCCGGACCAGCGCGTCGACCTGCTGCTCAATCGCGCGCAGGTGCTCGACGGCGCGGGCCGTCATCGCGAAGGCCGCGCCGCCCTGCAGCAGGCGGCGGCGATCGCGACCTCGGGCAACCGCGTGCTGCAGGCACGCCTGCGGGCGCTCGAAGCCGATCTCGCCGTGCGTGAGCAACGCTGGGCCGATGCCGGGCGCGCGGCCGCCGAGGCGCTCGCCGACTGGCCGGCGTCGGGCGCCGACGGCGATCGCAACGCGGTCGTCCGGCTGCGCCAGCGCGCGCTGCTCGCGCTCGATCGCGCCGGCGAGGCGCAGGCCTTGCTCGACCGCCTGCGCGAAGCGCCGGCGGCCGCCGCGACCGAACCGGGCGCGGTCGACGACGCGCTCGCGATGGCAGAATGGTGCATCCACCGGCGCGACGGCGCCGGCGCGCGTGCGTGGCTGCAATTCGCCGCCGCGACGGCCGACCGGCGCGGCGTGCCCGCCGAGATCGTCGCGGTCGCCACGGTGCAGGGCCCATTCCTGCTCGAGGCGGGCGAGCGCGACGACGCGGTCGCGGTGATCGGCCGCGTCGCACCGTGGGCCGGGCGCGACTTCGACAGTGCACTGCTGCAGTTGCGCCTGTTCCGCGCCCTCGGGCCGCGCGAGGCCTGGTTCAACGCGTTGCGCCAGGCGCAGGCGCTCGCCGGCGAACGCGAGATCCCGGCGCTGCTGCTGGCCCCGCCGGACGCTCCAGCCGCGCGATGAATGCGTTCGTCATGCGGCGCGGACGCGCTCGTCATGCGCTTGGAACGCGCTTGGAGTGACCCTGCGGCGGCGCGGACGGAAGCTGGCCGGACCCCACTGCCGGAGCCGTTCCATGATCGCGTCGACGTCCCACCTCCGCCCGTTCCTGCGTCCGCTGTGCGCGGCCGTGCTGCTCTGCGGCGCGTCCGGCGCCGTCGCCGATTCGGTCACGCTGGTCGAACTGCCCGCGCCCGATGGCTATCCGGTCGCCGGCGCGACCAACATCACCGCGGACGGCACGGTCATCGGCGTCGCCTATCCGGAAGGCCTCGTCGTGCGCTGGCAACCGGGCGCCGAACCCGAGGTGCTCGGTGGCGGCATGACGTTCACGCTCGACAACATCACCCCGGTCGTCTCCAAGGACGGCGCCGTGATCGCGACGACCGGCTACTTCGACGAGGGCGGCGATGCGCCCGTCGCGGCGCCTGAAATCTGGACCGGCGGCACGGACTGGGCGCGCATCACGGGCGCGAGCGCCGAGCTCGGCAGCGCGTCGGTATTCGGCATCTCCGCCGACGGCAACGTGCTGACCGGGTCGGCGGAGCCAGCCGTGCCACCCGCGGAAGGTCCGTGGCCGCAGCTGCCATGGATGTGGACCGCGGCGGACGGCCAGGTCCGGCTCGCGCTGCCGGCCGACGCATTCAGCGCGCAGGCATGGGCCGCATCGAACGACGGCCACGTCGTCGCCGGCTTCGGCCGGACGTCCTCGGGCGACTTCACGCGCTACGCCCTGCGCTGGGACGATGGCGTGCCGAGCTGGATCACGGACGCGAATGGCCAGCGTGTCGGCCAGGTGATCGGCTGCAACAGCGACTGCTCGGTCATCGTCGGCGCCGGCGTCGAGAACGGCCAGGGCGATCCGCGCGCGTGGCGCTGGCGGGCCGGCGTCGGCCTCGAATACCTCGACCTCCCCGAAGGCGCGCAGGCGGGCGCGGTCACCTACGCCTTCGAATCGAGCGAGGACGGCAACGTCATCGTCGGCAGCTACGTCGTGTTCGACCCGAACCTCGGGCCGACCAACCACGGCTTCTACTGGACCGCAGCCGATGGTCCGCAGGACATCACCGGTTTCCTCGCCGGCTGGGGCATCGACTTCGGTGCGGCGGACTGGATCGACCTGCTCGTCGTCGGCGTCACGCCGGACGGACGTACCCTGCTGCTCAACGGATTGGACGCGGACTACCAGCGTCGTCGCGCGGTCGTGCAGGTGCAGCAGGACGACTGGATCTTCGCCGACAGCTTCGAGGGATTCGGGCCGCTGCGCGCGGACTGAGCGCAGCGGGCGCCGCGCGTCAGTACAGATCGACCGGATCGACGTCGATCGACCAGCGCACGCGGCGCTCGTCCGGCAGCGCGCGCACCGCGTCGAGCCAGGCGGGCAGGAACGCCTGCAGCGGCGCGCGCTCGCCGGCCTCGACGAGGATCTGCGCGCGCCAGGCGCCGGCGCGGCGTGGCATCGGCGCGGCAAGCGGACCGTGCAGGTTCACGCCGCTCGCCCTGCCGGCGGCGGCCGCGGCCGCGCGCAGGAAGCGGTCGAGCAGGTCCTGCTGCGGCGCCTCCGCACGCAACAGCGCGAACTGCACGAACGGTGGCAGGCCCGCGTCGCGCCGTTCCTGCAGCAGGCGTGAGGCGAGCGCGCGGTAGCCGCCGTTGAGCAGCACCTCGAGCAGCGGGTGCGCGGGGTCGTGCGTCTGCAGGATCACGCTGCCGGGACGATCGGCGCGCCCGGCGCGGCCGGCGACCTGCACGACGAGCTGGCCGAGGCGTTCGCCGGCGCGGAAGTCGACGCTGTAGAGCCCTTCGTCGACACCGACCACGACCACCAGGGTGAGGTGCGGGAGGTCGTGGCCCTTGGCGAGCATCTGCGTGCCGACGAGGATGCGCGCGCCGCCTTCCGGCAGGCTGTCGAGCAGCGCGTCGCGCAGGCGCCGCCCGCGCGTCGTGTCGCGATCGACGCGCACGACCGGCACGCCGGGGAACTGCGCACCGAGTGCGTCCTCGAGCCGTTCGGTGCCTTCACCGAGTGCATGCAGGGCGAGCCCGCTGCACGACGGACATGCGGCGGGCACGCGCTCCTCGTGGCCGCAATGGTGGCAGCGCAGCCGGCCTTCGCGCTTGTGCAGGGTGAGCGCGCGCTCGCAGTCGGGGCAGCGGGCGCTCCAGCCGCAGTCGTGGCAGAGCAGCACCGGCGCATAGCCGCGTCGGTTGCGGAACACGAGCACCTGTTCGTCGCGCGCGAGGCAGGCCGCGATCGCCTCCAGTGCGGTGCGGGCGAGACCGTGTTGCAGGCGCTGCCGGCGCAGGTCGACCACTTGCAGCGTCGGCGGCCGCGCGCGACCCGCGCGCTGGTCGAGGCGGAGCAGGCGGTAGCGCTTCGCCTCGACGTTGGCGAGGCTTTCGAGCGAGGGCGTCGCGGAACCGAGCACGACCGGGATGCCGAGCGCCTTGGCGCGCACGAGCGCGAGATCGCGCGCGTGGTAGCGGAAGCCTTCCTGCTGCTTGTACGACCCGTCGTGCTCCTCGTCGACGATGATCACGCCGGGGCGCGCGAGCGGCACGAGCACGGCCGAGCGCGTGCCGAGCACGAGCGGCGCCTCGCCGCGCGCGGCGGCGAGCCAGGCGCGCGCGCGCTCGACCTCGCCGAGGCCGGAATGCAACGCGGCAACGTCGACGCCGAGGCGTTCGCGGAAACGGCGCAGTGCCTGCGGCGTCAGCGCGATCTCCGGCACGAGCACGAGCGCCTGGCGGCCGCGCGCGAGGCAGTCGCGGATGATCTCGAGGTAGACCTCGGTCTTGCCGCTGCCGGTGACGCCGTCGAGCAGGAATGGCGCGAAGCCGCCGCCCGCGCCGATCACCGCCTGCGCCGCCTCGCGCTGCGCGTCGTTGAGCGGCGGACCGGCGCTCGCCGCGGCAGCCTGCGCGGGCGTGGCGAGGCGGCAGCGGGCGATCCAGCCGCGCGCGAGCGCGTTGCGCCGCGCCGCCGCGCCCGCGAGGGCGTCGAGCCGCGTCGTCGCGAGCGGCCCGGCGACGAGGGCTTCGAGCAGGCTCGCGATGCGCGTGCCGCGGCGCGGCGTCGCGGCGGCGAGCGCCGCGGCACCGGCCGGCGTGAGTTCGGCCGCGGCGATGCCGCCGGGTGGCAGCGCACGTGCGTTGCGCAGGCTCGTCGGCAGCGCCGCGAACAGCACTTCGCCGAGCGGATGCTGGTAGTAGCGTGCCGCCCAGCGCAGGGTCGCGAGCAGCTCGCCGCCGAGCAGGGGCGCCTCGTCGAGCACCTCGCCGGCGACCTTGAGGCGAGCCTCGTCCAGGGTCGAGGCGTCCACGCGCTCGGTGACGATCCCGACCCGCTCGCGCCGTCCGAACGGCACGCGGACGCGGCTGCCGACCGCCGCGCGCGCGGCCCCCTCGCGGTAGTCGAACAGGGTGTGCAATGGCACGGGCAGGGCGACGCGCAGGATCGAAGTCATGGTCGTGGGAAGCGGAAAACCCGCGCAGGATGCCGTGTATTCGGGGCGAGCGCAGCCGGCCGGACCGCTTGCCGTCGGTTTCTCACGTAACTTTCAGAACTTCACCCTAAGTCACCATGGCAGCGGGGAAAACATGCTTATCCACAACATGTGTGGATAACTCTGTGGATCACTGTGCCGCGAGCCCTGCCCGAGGCGCGAAACCAAGCCGTGCGATACGGGTTGGTGAAAGTTTAATCAATCTGTAATGACCCTTTCGTTTCAAATACTTGCATGCACGGCCCGGCTCCGCGACAGGGATCTTCACGTGCTTTCGCAGCATCGGAGCGCCGATCGCGCACGGCTGTGTACAACCGCTTGACACCGGCGTCCGCTGTCGTTCCTCGACGCAGGCTGCGGATGGGCCGTCAACCGATCCGCCGCAGCCGCGTTGGATCGCAGCGAAAGCCCCCGGAAAGGCCGTTGCACGATGCTTCCTGTCTCCCTGATGGCGATCCCCGGCGAGCGCATGACCGATGACGCCCGGCGCCTCGACGCTTCACGCACGATGGACCGCTTCCTGCGCGCGGTCGAACGGCGCGCGCTGCGCATGGCCGAGCTCGCGACGCGCCAGCGCGAGGATGCGATCGACCTCGTCCAGGACGCGATGTTCGGCTTCGTGCGCAGCTACGGCACGCGCGACGCCAGCGAATGGCCGCCGTTGTTCTGGCGCGTGCTCGACAGCCGCATCCACGACTGGCACCGGCGCCAGCGCGTACGCGGGCGCTGGTTCGCCTGGCTGGATCGGCGCGAGGACGATGAGGATCCGCTCGCCGCGGTGCCCGATGCGCGCGAACCGGGGCCGCTCGCGCGGCTCGCCGATGGCGAGGCGGCGCGGGCGCTCGACGCGGCGCTGCAGGCGCTGCCGTTGCGCCAACGCCAGGCCTTCCTGCTGCGCCTCTGGGAGGGCTTGGACGTCGCCGCCACAGCGACCGCAATGCGCTGCAGCGAAGGCAGCGTCAAGACCCATCTGTCGCGCGCGCTCGCGAACCTGCGCAACCGGCTGGAGCCGCATCGATGAACACGCCCCCGCGCGAACCCTGGCTCGATCGTTCGCTCGCCCTGCTCGACCAGTCGGCCGAATCGCTCGATGCGGCGACCCTGTCGCGCCTCAACCGCGCGCGCCAGGCCGCGCTCGTGCAGCCGACCCTGCGCCACTGGCGCGTCGGCCTCGCACTCGCCGGCACGGCCGCGCTCGCGCTCATGATCGGCATCGGCCATCGTGCGCTCGCGCCCGCGACGCGGATGCCGCCGGAGCACGTCACGGGCCAGGCCACGGCGCTGGACGTGCTCGCCGACGACGATGGTCTCGAACTCTCCGAGGATCTCGACTTCTATGCATGGTTCGATGCCGAGCAGGACGATGTCGACGGCTGATGCGCGCGTGATGCTGCGCCTGCTGCTCGCGGCGCTGTTCGCCGCGTGCGGACTCGTCCATGCCGGCGAGCCACCCCCGGTGGTAGCGCCCGAACCGGTGCGGATCGCGTGGTCGCAGCTCGCGCCCGCGGAGCAGGGCGTGCTCGCGCCGATGCAGGCGCAATGGGATGCACTCGCACCGGACCAGCAGCAACGCCTGCGCGACATCGCCGCGCGCTGGCAGGCCGCGCCACCGCTGCGGCGCGTGGCGATCGAGCGGCGCATCGCGCGCTGGGCGGCGCTCACGCCCGCGCAGCGCCGTGACCTCGCCGCGCGCTACGAGGCATTCCGCCAGCTGTCGCCCGAGCGGCAGCAGGAACTGCGCGAGGCGTTCCGCCGCTTCCGCGCGTTGCCGCCGGAGCAGCGCGCGGCGCTGCGCGAACGCTACGAAGCGATGTCGCCGGACGAGCGGCGCGCGTTCTTCGCCGGCGCGCAGGAGCACCGTGGCGGCTGGCGGCGCCTGCTCGCCGACATGCCGCCCGCGCAGCGACCGGCGTTGCGCACGATGTGGCAATCACTGACGCCCGACCAGCGCCGTGCCTTGCGCCGCCATGCGCAATCGCTGTCGCCCGACGCGCGCGCCGACCTGCGTCGGCGCCTGCTTGCGATGACCCCGGCCGAGCGCGACGCCTTCATCGCGGCATTGCCGTAGGGCCTTCGCCCACCGTTTTCGTACCGAAGCGCGCTCGTCGTTTCGGGGCGACCGGACCGCCGTAGTGCATTGCGGTGGGCCAGGGCCGCCTCATGCGATCGTGAGGCTCGCGATCGCAGCGCCGGCAAGGCCGAATGCGAGCAGGAACAGGTAGCAGAAGCCAACCAGGCAGAACTTGAACGTCGTCATGAACCAGCCCTGGTGATAGACGCGCCGGGCCATCAGGAACAGATAGATCGGCAGCCACGTCCACGCCGCCGCGCGCAGCAGGTTCAGCACCGGCACGAGCCACGTCGCGCTCGCCCCGGCCCAGCCGATCAGCAGGTGCAGCGAGACGATCACCAGCAGCGACATGAAGATGAACGCGTGGCTGTGCAGCGCGACCATCAGATGTTCCATGTACAGCCGGCGCTTGAAGATGTAGGCGATCTTCAGCAGCAGGGCGAACAGCGGCATCAGCACGAACAGCGTCTGCGGCAGCACCGAGAACAGCCGCGCGATCGCCTCGCCCGGATGCTTGCGCGCGGCATTGATGTTGTCCTTCGCGTGCTGCGCCATCGAATTGAGCTTCGCGTTGGCGAACGCGGGCAGCCAGCCGACCGCGATCGGATGCGTGACCGGGTCCCACGGCGTGCCGTCGATCGACAGCGTGCCGTCGTCGTCGTCCGCCGTCGGGTCCGGCGGCGCCGGCCGGCCGGCCGCCTTCGCTTCGTCGCGGCGCTGGATCCAGGCGAGGCGTTCCTGGGCCTTCTGGTGCAGCTGCGCCTCCACCTTCTCGATCTTCGCGACCGCCTTGGCGCGATGGCCCGCCGCCGAGCGCGCCGCGGCGAGGCCCTCGAGCGACTCCTGCAGGCGCGTGTCGACTTCGGCCGCGGTCTGCGCGCGCTCGATGCCACCGGACTGGCCTTCGCCGACGAAATTGAAGTTCGCGTCGTCGAGGTCGAGGCTCAGCTGGATCGCGAAGAACGAGATCACGCAGAGGAAGAAGAACAGCCGGAACGGCGTGACGTAACGCGTGCGCCGGCCCGCGAAGTATTCGTTGGTGAGGAAGCCGGGGCGGAAATACAGCGGCAGGATGCTGCGGAAGATGCGCGAATCGACGTTGAAGATCGTGTCGGCGACGTCGGCCATCACGCTCGCGAGGTGGCGGATCATGCCCTTTTCGGGCTGGCCGCACGCGTAACAGAACGGGCCGTACATCGGCGCGCCGCAGTTGCCGCAATGCTTGGGCGGCGCAGGTGGCCCGGAGGGCACGCTCACCGCCGGTCGCGCGGCGGCGGTTTCCGTCGCTTCTTCGTGATTCATGCGTCGCGCAAGCTCCGTCGATCGAAGGGCGGCACCGCGTCGCGCGGCAGGCAGGGGCCCGCGTGCTCGGCTAAGATGCCGCGCACAGGTTCCCCGATGCCGACCATTTTACATCGCCACCAGCCGCGTCTCGCGCGCGAGCTGAAAGACACGCTGCGTCTCGCGGTGCCGCTCGTGCTCGGCCAGTTGTCGGCGGTCGGCATGAACCTCATCGACGCGTTGCTCGCCGGGCACCTCGACGCCCACACGCTCGGATCGGTCGCGGTCGGCGCGAGCGTCTGGTCGCTCGCGCTCGTCGCCGCGATCGGCGTGATGATGGCGCTGCCGCCGTCGGTCGCCCAGCTCGCCGGCGCCGGCCGGCGCGAGGCGATCGGTCCGCTGTTCCGCCAGGCGGTCTGGCTTGCGCTCGTGCTCGGCCTCGTCCTCGGCATCGCCGTGCACGAGGGCGGCGCCGTGCTCGTCGCGCGCATCGGCATCGACGCCGAGCTCGTGCCCGACGTGATCGGTTTCCTGCACGCGGTCGCGTGGGGCGCCCCGGCGCTCGCGCTGTTCTTCGCCCTGCGTGGTCTCGGCGAAGGCATCGGCCTGACCCGGCCGACGATGTACTTCAGTGGCCTCGGCCTGCTCCTGCTCGGGCCGATCGGCTACGTGCTGATGTACGGCCGCCTCGGCCTGCCCTCGCTCGGTGCGCGGGGCAGCGGCATGGCGACCGCGCTCGTGCTCTGGCTCGAGATGATCGCGTTCGCGACTTACGTCGTGCGCAGCCGCCACTACCGCGACCTGCGCCTGTTCGAGCGCTGGGAGCGGCCGAACCCGCACGCGCTCGCCGAGCTGCTGCGCATCGGCGTGCCGATGGGCGTGTCGTTGTTCATGGAGGCGAGCCTGTTCGTCGCGGTCGCGCTCGTCATCGGCACGCTCGGCACCGACGTCGTCGCCGGGCACCAGGTCGCACTCAACGTCGCCTCGGTGACGTTCATGGTGCCGCTCGGCCTGGCGATGGCGACGACCGTGCGCGTCGGCCATGCGGTCGGCCGCGGTGATGCCCAGGGCGTGCGCGACGCCGGCCTCGTCGGCATCAGCCTCACCCTGCTCGCGCAGACCGTATCGGCCGGTGCGATGCTGCTGCTGCCGCGTGCGATCGCGATGCTCTACACCGACGATGCCGTGGTCATCGCGCTCGCCGCGCAACTGCTCGTGCTGGCCGGCCTGTTCCAGTTTTCCGACGGCATCCAGGTCGCGGCGAACGGCGCGCTGCGCGGGCTCAAGGACACGCGCATCCCGATGCTCATCACGACGTTCGCCTACTGGGGGGTCGGCATGCCGGTCGGCTGGTGGCTCGCGTTCCCGCACGGTTTCGGCGCGCGCGGCATGTGGATGGGCCTGATCGCCGGACTCAGCATGGCCGCGCTGCTGTTGTCGTGGCGCTTCTGGAAGCTCGCCCGCGGCCCCCTGCCGGGCACCGCCGGCGCCGCCGCCGCGTCGCCGACCCTGTTCCACTGAGAGGCGCGCGTGCCTGCGATGCACGCGGCAGGCCGCGCGTGCCTGCGGCGGCCGTGACCGATGCGCCATGCCGCACTGCAGCGGATGCGGTAGGCTGCCGCCATGCCTGTCGACCCGATCGACATCGAGGAATTCCGATGCCCAGCCAGCCCGGCGTGATCCGCCGTTTCTTCCGCGCACTCTGGGACGCGCTCAATTTCACGCGCCGTCTCGTCTTCAACCTGGTCTTCCTGCTCGTGCTGCTCGCGTTCTTCGGCGCGTTCTTCGCCTCGCGCCCGCTGCTCGCGCCGCGTACCGCGCTCGTGCTCGACCCGAGTGGTGCGATCGTCGAGCAGTATTCGACCGACCCGACCCAGCGCGCGCTGTCCAGCATCGCCGGCAACGAGTCGCCGGAGGTGCAGCTGCGCGACCTGCTGCGCGTGATCGACGCCGCGGCGAAGGATGCGCGCATCGAACGCATCGTGCTGATCCCGGACGAGATCACCGGGCTCGGCCTCGCCACCGCGCGCGAACTCGGTGCCGCGCTCGACCGCTTCAAGGCGGGCGGCAAGGAGGTGATCGCGGTTTCCGCCGGCATGGGGCAGAACGAATACCTGCTCGCCGCGCATGCGAACCGCATCCTGCTCGATCCCGAGGGCGCGGTGCTGCTCGAGGGTTTCGCGAACTACCGCAGCTACTACAAGGATGCGCTCGACAAGCTCGGCGTCCAGGTGCACCTGATCAAGGTCGGCACGTTCAAGTCGGCGGCCGAGCCATACGTGCTGAACCAGGCGTCGGATGCGGCGAAGGAAGCCGATGCGTACTGGATGGGCGGCATCTGGCAGGAATACCTCGGCGAAATCGCGGCGCTGCGCAAGATCGACGCGGCGGTGATCGCCGACGACATCGCGCATTACGACGAGCGCGTCGCCGCGCACGACGGTGACCTCGCCAGGCTCGCGCTCGAGCAGAAGCTCGTCGACCAGCTCGCGACGCGCGCCGAGGTGCGCGAGCAGCTGCGTTCGCTCGGCGCGGCCGAAGGCGACGAGGGATTCCGCCAGGTCGGCTTCCGCCAGTATCTCGCGACGCTCGCGCCGTCCAAGCTTCCGCGCGTCGGCAGCGACGTCGCGGTGATCGTCGCGCAGGGGGAGATCGTCCCGGGTGAACGGCCGCCCGGCATGGTCGGCGGCAAGTCGACCGCGCAACTCGTGCGCGCCGCGCGCGAGGACGACGGCGTCAAGGCGATCGTCCTGCGCGTGAACTCGCCCGGCGGCGACGCGTACTCGTCCGAGCAGATCCGGCGCGAACTCGCGCAGGCGCGCGAAGCGGGCAAGCCGGTCGTCGTTTCGATGGGCGACGTCGCCGCGAGCGGCGGCTACTGGATCTCGATGGCGAGCGACGAAATCTGGGCCGAGCCGAACACGATCACCGGCTCGATCGGCATCTTCGGCCTCGTCATGACCGTGCCCGACACGCTCGCCAAGCTCGGCATCCATACCGACGGCGTCGGCACGACGCCGCTCGCCGGCACGCTCGACATCCGCCGGCCGCTGTCGCCGCAGCTCGAGGCGATCATCACGAGCGTGATCAAGCGCGGCTATGGCGAATTCATCGGCAAGGTCGCGCAGGCGCGCGGCAAGA
Source organism: Dokdonella fugitiva (assembly GCF_004342425.1). Lineage (GTDB taxonomy): Bacteria > Pseudomonadota > Gammaproteobacteria > Xanthomonadales > Rhodanobacteraceae > Dokdonella_A > Dokdonella_A fugitiva. The sequence continues at coordinate 405,024 of NZ_SLWQ01000003.1, forward strand.
CGCCGGCCGAGGTCGACGCGATCGCACAGGGCCGCGTGTGGAGCGGCGCGCAGGCGAAGGAGCGCGGGCTCGTCGACAAGCTCGGCGGCCTCGACGACGCGATCGCCGCGGCCGCTTCGCGCGCGAAGCTCGGCGAGCACTACCAGGTGCGCTACATCGAACGCGAGATGACGACGTGGGAGCGCCTCGCGCTGAGCTTCAGCGACAGCGAGGCGATGACCCGCATCGCGCGCTGGACCGGTTTCCGCCTGCCGGCCGGGATGTTCGACGGCGCCGAACTCAGGCAGGTAGCGGCGACGGTCGAGTCGCTGCGCGGCAAGCGTTATGGTGCGTTCGCGCATTGTTTTTGCGAACTGCACTGAGAGTCTCGTCGCGCAAGATGTGCGCCCATTTCCGTTCGCGCCGGGCGCATCCCGCGAAGCGGGCGGAGTCGAAGCGCCCGCTGTCGAGGCGACGGCTCTCGGCCCGGGCCTGCGGTCTGCGCCACGGACGAACGGATGAGCCCGTCGTGCGTGCCGTGTTTCCGCGGGAGCGATGATCTGCGCGAAGTGCTTCGTCGTTTCGCCTGCAGGAGCCCAACCTGGAGTGGCGTCGCGGCTTCCGCCGCCCCCACGGGGTAACCTCGGTAGCGCAATCCGCGGTTAGCGCAACGATGCGTTGATCCGGTCGAGCGTCGCCGCGCCCGGGCAGAGCGTGGTTGCGTCGAGCGTGTTGAACGGCGTCGCGACCGTGTTGAGATGGCCGTGCAGGTCGTGCGCGGCGCTGTCGACGTAGAGCAGGCCGGTCACGACCTCGCCTTTCGCCTGGTGCGCGTTGACGTAGTTCATCGCGGCGACGCGGTCGGTCGGGTCATGGCTCGCGTCGAGCTTGCGCAGGCGCAGCACGCTGCCGTCGTGCTGCTCGACCTCGACGACGTCGCCGGGCGCGATCTCGGCGACGATCTCGGCGCGTGGCTCGATGAAGTCGAGGCGGTTGACCGCGTCGTTGTGCTCGCGCACGTACTCGTAGCTCTTCGTGCTGCCGGCATGGTTGTTGAATGCCACGCACGGGCTGATCACGTCGATGAATGCTGCGCCGCGGTGCGCGATCGCGGCCTTGATGATCGGCACGAGCTGCTGCTTGTCGCCGGAGAAACCGCGCGCGACGAAGCTCGCGCCGAGCTGCATCGCGAGGCCGACGAGGTCGATCGGTGAATCGGTATTCGCGACGCCCTTCTTCGACACCGAACCCTGGTCCGCGGTCGCCGAGAACTGGCCCTTGGTGAGGCCGTACACGCCGTTGTTCTCGACGATGTAGACCATGTTCACGCCGCGGCGGATCGCGTGCACGAACTGGCCCATGCCGATCGAGGCGGAATCGCCGTCGCCCGACACGCCGAGGTAGATGAGGTCGCGGTTGGCGAGGTTCGCGCCGGTCAGCACCGACGGCATGCGTCCGTGCACGGTGTTGAAACCGTGCGACTGGCCGAGGAAATAGTCGGGCGTCTTCGAGCTGCAGCCGATGCCGCTGAGCTTGGCCACGCGGTGCGGTTCGATCGCGAGTTCCCAGCACGCGTGGATGATCGCGGCGGAGATGGAGTCGTGGCCGCAACCCGCGCACAGGGTCGAGATCTTGCCCTCGTAGTCGCGACGCGTGAAGCCGATCGCGTTGCAGCCGAGGGCGGGGTGGTGCAGCTTGGGCTTGGCGATCCAGGTCACGGCGTCTTCCTCGGCCGCGTCGCGCGCGCGGCGTCGCGGTGCATGCGATAGATCACGTTGTCGAGCGCGAACAGCAATTCGTCGTCGCCGGTCGCGTGGAAATCGATCGCGCCCTCGCAGCCGGTGTCGAGCGTCGCGATCGGGCGCCCGTTGAAACCGAGCCGCGTCGCGAGCGTGTCGGCGTCGACCGCATGGTCGCCGTATTCGGCGAGGCCGCCCTGGAACAGGCCTTCGGCCGGCACGTCCTTGACGACGTAGCGCGGTGCCGTGCAACCGAGCGGATCGGGCCCGCGGATGCGCTTCGCCTCGAACGTGACGCGCTGGCCGACGAGGCGCTTCACTTCGGCCGGGTCGACCGCGCCACCGGCAGCGGCCCAGGGCGCGGGCTCGGCGCGCGCGATCGTCCAGCGGCCCGCATAGCGATCCTGCGCCGGCGCGGCCGCCGCGAACAGGACCGCGGCGACGAGCCACCACGGTGCATGCCGGCGCTCAGTCACAGTCGTCCCCCGGTGCGACGTAGCCGTCGACGAAGCGCTGGCCGTAACCGATCTCGAACGAGCGCGTGTCACGCTTGTAGTCGAGACCGTCGAGGTCGTGGTTCACGGCGCGGAACGCGTAGGCCTTGCCCGGCTTGCCGTCCACGGGCTGCTCGAAGTACACCTCGATGCTGGCCACGTGCTTCGGATCCTTCTTCGGCACGATCGTCGCGCCGCCGCACCACTTGGACCCGGCGTCGATCGGATTGCCCGGATTGGCGAGCGTGCAGGCGCCACCACGCCAGGTCACGCGCGCGGTGTCGCCGACCGCGTCGTCGAGCCAGGCCTCGACCGTGCGCTCGTCGCCGCATTCGCCGCGCACGTAGTCGATGTCGGCGACGCGCGCCACGCGCGCTGCACGGGCGAGTTCCGCGTCGCCCACGCCGCGCCCCGTCGCGGCGAGAACGCCCTGCGCGGGCGCGAGCAGTGCGAGGACGAGGACTGGCGAAGCGAAGCGCAGGCAGGGCATGGTCAGCGCTTCCCGTTCACTTCGATCGCATAGCCGAGCAGGCCGACCGCGAACACGAGCGCCGACAAGGTCCATGCCGACAACATCAGAGGCGCGGAGTGCAGGAGATCGGGCATGAGCGTCAGCGCGAAACGGAACAGGAGCCCGACTGCTTCCGCGCCGAGCGCGACGACCAGCCACGCGGAGCGGTCGCGTCGCCAGAGCAGGACCAGTGCGGCGAGCACCAGCGCCGGGATGATGATCGAGAACAGCGACTGCAACGACGGTGACAATGCGTTCATTCAAGCCACCTTGTCCGCTTCGCGCGGCTGCTGCACGCCGATCCGGCCTTCGATCGCGCGCGTGATGAAGCGCGCGGTGATCGGCGTGCCGTCGTAGTGCAATACCGGCACGAGCCGCGCGGGGTCGATGCCGAACTCGTTGACGAGCATCGAGCGCAGCTGCGCATCGCGGTTCTGCTCCACGACGAACACGCGTTCGTGCGCGGCGATGAACTCGGCAACCGCGTCGGCGAACGGGAACGCGCGCACGCGCAGGGTGTCGAGGTGCACGCCGTTGCGCTCGAGCGCGACGATCGCCTCGTCCATCGCCGGCGCGGTCGAGCCGAAGTGGATCGCGCCGAGTGTCGTCGGCTGCGCCGCCTTGCGCAACAACGGCTGCGGCACCAGCGACTTGGCGGTCTCGAACTTCTTCAGCAGGCGCTCCATGTTGTAGACGTAGTCGGGGCCGCGCTCGGAATAGCGCGCGTACGGATCGCGCGAGGTGCCGCGCGTGAAGTACGCGCCCTTGTCCGGATGCGTGCCCGGGTAGGTGCGGTACGGGATGCCGTCGCCGTCGACGTCCTTGTAGCGACCGAAGTCCTTGCCCGACTCGAGCTCGGCCGCGCTCATCACCTTGCCGCGGTCGTACGTGCGCGCATCGTCCCACGTGAACGGCGCGCACAGGCGCTGGTTCATGCCGATGTCGAGGTCGGTCATCACGAACACCGGCGTCTGCAGGCGATCGGCGAGATCGAGCGCGTCGGCCGAGAACGCGAAGCACTCGGTCGGGTCGCACGGGAACAGCAGCACGTGCTTGGTATCGCCGTGCGAGGCGTAGGCGCAGGCGACGAGATCGGCCTGCTGCGTGCGCGTCGGCATGCCGGTCGACGGGCCGCCGCGCTGCACGTCGATGATCGTGACCGGGATCTCGGCGAAGTAGGCGAGGCCGATGAACTCGGTCATCAGCGAGATGCCCGGGCCCGAGGTCGCGGTGAACGCGCGCGCGCCGTTCCAGCCGGCGCCGACGACCATGCCGATCGAGGCGATTTCGTCCTCGGCCTGCACGATCGCGAAGCGGTTCGCGCCGGTTCCGGGATCGACGCGATACTTCATGCAGTACTTCTGGAACGCCTCGGCGAGCGAGGACGACGGCGTGATCGGATACCACGCGCAGACGGTCGCGCCGCCGTAGACGCAGCCGAGCGCGGCGGCGCTGTTGCCGTCGACGAAGATGCGGTCGCCGACCCCGTCGGCGTGCTGCACGCGCAGGCCGAAGTGCTCCTTGTCGAAAAGCCCGGCCGTGGAGGGCCGGTCTGTCGCGGACGGATCCGCATGAAGGAAATACTCGCGCCCGAGGTGCAAAGCCTGCTTGTTGGCGTCGAGCAGCTTTTCCTTGCCCTTGTACTGTTCGCCGAGCAGGCGCTCGATGATCGCCACGTCGATGTCGAGCAGCACCGACAGGGCGCCGACGTACATGATGTTCTTGAACAGCTGGCGCTGGCGCGGATCGGTCCAGCTGCGGTTGCAGATCTCGGTGAGCGGGATGCCGATCGCGTGCACGTCGTCGCGGAACTTCGACTTCGGCAGCGCGCGCGTCGAGTCGTGGACGAGGTAGCCGCCGGGCTCGATCTCGCGCACGTCGGCGTCCCAGGTCTGCGGGTTCATCGCGACCATGAGGTCGACCCCGCCACGCCGGCCGAGCCAGCCTTCGCCGCTCACGCGCACTTCGTACCAGGTCGGCAGGCCCTGGATGTTCGACGGGAAGATGTTGCGCGGGCTGACCGGTACGCCCATGCGCAGGATCGCCTTCGCGAACAGCTCGTTCGCGGAGGCCGAACCGGAACCGTTGACGTTGGCGAACTTGACGACGAAGTCGTTGACTGCGCAGATCGGGTTCATGCACCGACTCCCGGCATCGCCGATGCCGCGGCGCGCAGTGATGCCGGCCGCGCGCTCATGCGGCCTTCTCCTTCGGCCCGCCGGAGCGGCAGCCCTCGCCGGCGTGCGTGATGCCGAGCAGGAACTTCTGCATGTCCCACGCGCCGGTCGGGCAGCGTTCGGCGCACAGGCCGCAGTGCAGGCAGACGTCTTCGTCCTTGACCATCACGCGGCCGGTCTTGAGCGGCCCCGACACGTAGAGATCCTGCGTCGCGTTCAGCGCCGGCGCGGACAGGCGCGTGCGCAGCGCGGCCTCGTCGCCGTTCTGCGTGAACGTGATGCAGTCCATCGGACAGATGTCGACGCAGGCGTCGCACTCGATGCAGACGCGCTCGGTGAACACGGTCTGCACGTCGCAGTTGAGGCAACGCTGCGTCTCCTTCCAGGCGGTTTCGGTGTCGAAGCCGAGCTCGACTTCGAGCGAGATGCTCCTGAGCGTCCTCCCCGCGTCGGCCCATGGCACCTTGTAGCGCTCGTCGGGCGAGACGTCGTTGTCGTAGCTCCACTCGTGGATGCCCATCTTCTGCGAGATCATCTCGACCGCGGGCGCGGGCCGCGCGCGCACGTCGCCGCCCGACAACAGTGCGTCGATCGACACCGCGGCTTCGTGCCCGTGCGCGACCGCCCAGATGATGTTCTTCGGGCCGAACGCCGCGTCGCCGCCGAAGAACACGTGCGGCAGGCTCGATTGCATCGTCACGCTGTCGACGACGGGCATGTCCCAGCGCGGGTCGAACGCGATGCCGATGTCGCGTTCGATCCACGGGAACGCGTTTTCCTGGCCGACTGCGATCAGCACTTCGTCGCACTCGAAGAAGTCGTCGGCTTCGCCGGTCGGCACGAGCGTGCGCCGGCCGTTCGCATCGCGCTCCGCGCGCACCTTCCCGAACGTCATGCCGGTCAGCCGGCCGCCCTCGTGCACGAATGCCTTCGGCACGCGGTAGTCGAGGATCGGGATGCCCTCGTGCATCGCGTCCTCCTTCTCCCACGGGCTCGCCTTCATCTCGTCGAAGCCGGAGCGCACGATCACCTTGACGTCGTCGCCGCCGAGGCGGCGCGCGGAACGGCAGCAGTCCATCGCGGTGTTGCCGCCGCCGAGCACGATCACGCGCCGGCCGACCTTCGCGACGTGGCCGAAATAGACCGAGGCGAGCCAGTCGATGCCGACGTGGATGTGCGCGGCCGCTTCGCGCCGGCCGGGCAGGTCGAGGTCGCGCCCGCGGGGCGCGCCACAACCGACGAACACCGCGTCGTAGTTCTCGGCGAGCAGCGCCTTCAGCGATTCGATTCGGCGGCCGCCGACGAAGTCCACGCCGAGGCCGAGGACGTAACCGGTCTCCTCGTCGATGACGTGCTCGGGCAGGCGGAAGCGCGGTACCTGGGTGCGCATGAAGCCCCCCGCCTTCGCGTCGGACTCGAACACGGTCACGTGGTAGCCGAGGGGCGCGAGGTCGCGCGCGACGGTGAGCGAGGCGGGTCCGGCGCCGATGCAGGCGACGCGCTTGCCGTTGCGCTGCGCGGGCGCTTTCGGCAGGCGCGGGCGGATGTCGTCCTTGAAGTCGGCCGCGACGCGCTTGAGGCGGCAGATCGCGACGGGCTCGGGCTTGCCGCCCGCGCTCGCCTCGACGCGGCCGCGCCGGCATGCGGGTTCGCACGGGCGATCGCAGGTGCGCCCGAGGATTCCCGGGAACACGTTCGACTTCCAGTTGACGAGATAGGCGTCCGAATAGCGGCCGGCCGCGATCAGGCGGATGTATTCGGGGACCGGCGTATGGGCCGGGCAGGCCCACTGGCAATCGACGACCTTGTGGAAATAGGCGGGGTCACGCGTATCGGTCGGCTGCACTACGGTCCCCTCTGGAAACGCACAGTGTTGCGGTCGCCGAGACTAGACCTAGTCCCGGCGTGGTGCAAAGCGCAGCGCACCAAATGCGCGCATGGCGCGAACCGCGGAAGCGACGTTCCGCGCGCGGCTATCCGTCGCCGTTCTCCTGCGCCTCGATGTCGCGGTCGTGCTTTTCCTTCTCCTGCTGCAGTTGCTGCTCGACGCCCTTGGCCTTGTCGATCGCCTTGAGCTGGTCGTCGAACACGGTCTTCTGCCTCGGTGCAGGCGGCGCGGGCGCGTCGGCCCTGGTGGCATCCGCCTTGGCGGCGTCGGCGTCGTGCTTGCCGCCGCAGGCGGCGAGGGCGAGCAGCGCGCCCGCGAGCAGGATGGTGCGGTTCATGGCGGACTCCCGGTGGCGGTATCCGCTAGAGTCTGCGCCGCGGCCGGCGCCGGCCACAAGCAGGAGGAAGCACGCATGGCGAATCCGTCACGTTGGCGGCTCGATGGCCGCGCCGCGCTCGTGACCGGCGCGAGCCAGGGCATCGGTTACGCGTGCGCGCGCGAGCTCGCCGCGCTCGGCGCGGACGTGCTGCTCGTCGCGCGCGACGAGGTGCGCCTCGAGCAGGCGCGCGCGGAACTGGCGGAGGAATTCCCGGACGGCGCGTTCTTCGCGTGCGACGCCGACCTGGCCGTGCAGGAACAGCGCCTCGAAGTGTTCGACTGGATCGCCGACCTCGACGTCGACCTGTCGCTGCTCGTCAACAACGTCGGCGGCAACGAGTCGAAGCCCGCGCTCGACTACACGCTCGACGAGGTGCGCGCGCTGGTCGACCTCAACGTGCTCAGCGCATTCGAACTGTGCCGCCTCGCGCACCCGCACCTCGCCGAACACGGCAATGCGGCGATCGTCAACGTCGGTTCCGTGTCCGGCCTCGTGCACGTGCGCACCGGCGCGCCGTACGGCCTGACCAAGGCGGCCCTGCACCAGCTCACGCGCAACCTCGCGTGCGAATGGGCCGAGGATGGCATCCGCGTCAACGCGGTCGCGCCGTGGTACATCCGCACGCGCCGCACCGAGGGCAAGCTCGCCGACCCGGACTATCTCGATGACGTGTTGTTGCGCACGCCGATGGGCCGCATCGGCGAACCGGAAGAAGTCGCGGGCGCAGTCGCATTCCTGTGCCTGCCCGCATCGAGCTACGTGACGGGCGAGTGCATTGCAGTCGATGGTGGGTTCCTGCGTTACGGGTTCTGAGCGGGGGCCGATGGCTGGTCGGGCTGAAGAGCATCGAGACCCGCGCCGCTCCCACGGGAGCCGTGCTCCGCGCAGGCTTTAACCGTTCGCCCTGAGCGCAGGACCGCAGGCCGGAGTCGAAGGGCGTCCGGGTGACTGGCAACCACAGCCGAAAACGGCGAGTCGCGCCTGTCCACCTGCGCTAGCATCGTCGCATGCAAGCCGCCGCCGTACCCGCCACGTCCCTTGATCCGCGCGTCTGCGACCAGGCGCGCCTCACGCGCGATGCGCGTTTCGACGGCCTCTTCTACGTCGCGGTCACGTCGACCGGGATCTATTGCCGCCCGGTCTGTCCGGCGCCGTCGCCGCGCGTGAAGAACATCCGCTACTACGACAGCGCGGCGGCCGCGGCGGCCGCGGGTTTCCGACCGTGCCTGCGCTGCCGGCCGGAGGCGGCGCCGGGCTCGCCGCTGCATCGGGCGAAGAGCGAACTCGTCGCGGGCGCATTGCGGCTGATCGAGCAGGGTGCGCTCGACGATGGCTCGTTGCCTGAACTCGCCGCGCGCGTCGGCGTCGGCGAGCGCCACCTGCGCCGCGTGTTCGCGGAGGAACTCGGCGCGAGCCCGCTCGACGTCGCCGCGACGCGTCGCCTGCTTTTCGCCAAGCAGCTGCTGACCGAAACCGCGATGCCGATCGCGCGCATCGCGGAAGCATCCGGCTATGCGAGCCTGCGCCGCTTCAACGCCGCGTTCGTCGCGACGTACGGCAAGCCGCCGCGCGATTTCCGGCGCGGCCGCGCGGCGGCGGACGCCGGCGCGGACGAGCTCGTGCTGCGCCTGCCGTACCGCGCGCCGTACGATTTCGACCACCTGCTGGGCTTCTACGGCCGCCGCACGATCCCCGGCGTCGAGGCGGTCGACGATCGCAGCTACCGGCGCAGCGTCGTCGTCGCCGGCGTGCCCGGCTGGTTCGACGTCGCCGCGCTCCCCGGCGACGACGCGCTCGCGCTGCGCGTGCATCATCCGTCGAGCAGCGCGGTCGGCACGATCGTCGCGCGCGTCAAGCGCATGTTCGACGTCGATGCGGACCCGCGCGCGCTCGAACTCGCGCTGCGCGGCAGCGCATTGCTGAAGCCATTGGTCCGGCGCTGGCCCGGCCAGCGCCTGCCGGGCGCATGGGACGGGTTCGAACTCGCGGTGCGCGCGGTACTCGGCCAGCAGGTCAGCGTCGCCGCGGCGCGCACGTTCGCGGCGCGCGTCGCGGCGACATACGGCACGCCGTATGCGGACGGCGAGGCCCACGGCGTCGGCGTGCTGTTCCCGACGCCGGAGCGGCTCGTCGATGCGCCGCTGGAGCAGCAGGGCATCATCCGCGCCCGCGCATCGACGATCCGCGGCATCGCACGCGCGGTGCTCGACGGCCGGCTCGCGTTCCGCGCCGAGCAGCCGCTTGCCGCGTTCGAGCGCGACCTCGTCGCGTTGCCCGGCATCGGTGCGTGGACGGCGCACTACATCGCGATGCGCGCGCTCGCCCAGCCGGACGCATTTCCGGCCGCCGACCTCATCCTGCGCCGCGCGGCGGGGCAGGGCCGGACCCTGTCCACGCGTGAACTCGAGCGGCTCGGGGAGAACTGGCGACCGTGGCGCGCGTACGCGGTGATGCTGCTGTGGCGCAGCAGCTAGGTTCCTGCGGAGGGGGAGCATCGCGGCCGGAGCCACGCCCGCGGTGCTCGTTCCGCCGCATCGTCCGCAATGCCGTGGGAGCGGCTTCAACCGCGATTCGACACCCCGGAGTCCCGAGGCCATGACCGTCAATTACGACCATCTCGATACGCCGATCGGCCGCCTGCTGCTCGCCGCCGACGAAGCCGGCCTGCGCCACGTCGGATTCGAACGCGCGGACCGGGGCGAGCGCATCGATCCGTCGTGGCGTCGCGGTCGCCGCGGCCTCGAGAACGCGATCGCGCAGCTTCGCGCGTATTTCGCCGGCGAGCTGCACGCGTTCGACCTGCCGCTCGCGGCCGAAGGCACGGCCTTCCGCAAGGCGGTCTGGGACGCGCTCGTGCGCATTCCCTACGGCGAAACGATCAGCTACGGCGAACTCGCGCGCCGCATCGGCGACCCGTCGGCGAGCCGCGCGGTCGGCGCCGCGAACGGCGCGAACCCGCTGCCGATCATCGTGCCCTGCCATCGCGTGATCGGCGCCGACGGCAAACTCACCGGCTTCGGCGGCGGCCTGCCCATCAAGCAATGGCTGCTCGCCCACGAACGCCGCCACGCCCCGCGCGCACCGTTCGCGCTGGCGTAACCCAAGCCGAAGCCTTTGGCTTGGGAGCCTGGCTCCGGAGCGAAACGCGTCAGCAGCCGCGCAGGCGTTCGCGTAGCTCGGCCTGCTCCTGTTCGAGCCGGGCCTCGGTGTCGCTGAAGGCGCGGCGCAGTTGGCCGGTGACCTTGTCGAGTTCGTTGCGAAGGTAGGCGCAGGCTTCGACCGCGTCGGCGTGGTGGCAGTCGTCGACGACCCAGACCCAGCTCGCGCCGAGCGGGTCGGCATGCGCGGGGATCGACGACGGATGCTGCAGTTCCGGAGCCGAGACGCCGATGCCGCCGGGGCCGTACGCCTGCGCGAGGCTCCGGCCCGAGTCGGCGAGCATCGCGTACGGCACGAGGCTGCGGCGGCCGATGCCGTCTTCGCTGACGTAGCGGCTGCCATCGGTCGCGACGCAGAGGTAGAACGACGGAGGCGGTATCGCCGGCACCGCCGTCGGCGGCGGCGCCGGCGCAGCGGGCGGCGCCGGTTCTTCATCGACCACATCGGATGGCGCAGCCTGGACCACCGGCGGTGGATCGGCGAGGTGGATCACCGACTGGCCGCGCGCATCCGCGCACGGCGTGTCCTGGTAACCGATGCCGTCCGGACCCGTGCAGCGGTACACCTCGGTCGCCGCGGCGGCGAGCGGGAAACAGGCGAGCAGGAGCAGCAGGCGTGGCATGCGCGCATGGTACGCCCGTGCATGACGGGCGGCGCGTCCCGGCGCGGGCGGAATCGGACTACGATGCGCGTCTGCCACCCTGCTGGAGATCCGGATGACCGTCGCCGATTTCATCGACCTGGCCAGCGACACGAAGACGCGCCCGACGGCTGCGATGCGTGCGGCGATGGCGGCGGCCGAGGTCGGCGACGAGCGCGCGCACGAGGATCCAAGCGTGAACCGCCTGCTCGAGCGCTGCGCCGCGCTGCTCGGCAAGGAAGCCGCGGTGTTCCTGCCGTCCGGCACGATGGCCAACGAAATCGCACTCGCCGTGCACTGCCGGCCCGGCGACGCCGTGCTGTGCGATGCGACGTCGCACCTGATCGGCTTCGAAGGTGGCGGCCCCGCCGCGCTCGCGGGCGTGATGATCGAGCCGATCGCCGGCCGGCGCGGCATCTTCGACGCGTCGGCGCTGCGCGCGGCGATCCGCGCCGACGTGCCGCATGCGCCGCGCCAGCGCCTCGTCGTCGCCGAGCAGACGTCGAACCTCGGTGGCGGCGCGGTATGGCCGCGGGCGACGCTCGACGAGGTCGCCGCGACCGCGCACGAAGCGCGGCTCGCGACGCACATGGACGGCGCCCGCCTGCTCAACGCCTGCATCGCGAGCGGCGTCGCCGCGGCCGAGCATGCGCGCGGTTGGGACTCGGTCTGGATCGACTTCAGCAAGGGGCTCGGCGCGCCGGGTGGTGCCGTGCTCGCGGGCACCCGCGCGTTCTGCGACGAGGCGTTCCGCATCAAGCTGCGCTGGGGTGGCGCGATGCGCCAGAGCGGCATCATCGCCGCCGCGTGCGAGTACGCGCTCGACCACCATGTCGAACGCCTCGCCGAGGATCATGCGAATGCGCGCCGCTTCGCCGGGCTGATCGCGGGCGCAGCGGGGATCACGATCGCAGCGGACGATGTCCAGACCAACCTCGTCTACTTCGATGTCGAGGCCGGCGGTGCCGGTGCGTTCGTCGCTGCGCTGCAGGCGCGTGGCGTGCGCATGGTCGCGATGGGCCCGTCGCGCGTGCGCGCGGTGACGCACCTGGACGTCGATGCGGGCGCCATCGAACGGGCCGCGGCGGTGGTTCGGGCATTGTGCGAGGAAAAGCGACGAAACGCGTCATGACGCAGGGTTTCTGACTGGCCCGCGATTTGCTTTCCCTGGGGGTGAGGCAGCGAAGAAGGGCGTGTCTTGGATGATCGTTCACGAAGGTCGGGGTGGCTGGGCCACGCAGTGATGGCGTTGCTGCTGCTCGCCGTGCTGCGAGCCGGGGCGAGCGAGGCGCCGATGTTCGTGGCGCGGCTCGAGCCGCCGCTGCCGCGCGAAGCCGCCGCGCGCATCGTCGCCGGGGCCGAGGACGCCCACTTCGTCGCCGAGCCGTACGCGGCCGCGACGCCGTCGCGCCTCGCCGGCGTCTGGTACCGCCTGCGGCTCGCCAGCGACTGGCGCGATCCGCGCCCACCGGTGCTCGACATCGCCGATCCGCAGGGACTCGAAGTCACCGTCTTCCTGCCACCCGCGTACGCCGGCGTGGAGCGCAGCGTCTACCGCGCCGACGGCGGCGAGTTCACGCGCCATGCGATCTCCATCGTGCTGCCGGACGACCTGCGCGCGGACCAGCCGGTGTACCTGTGGTTCGGGCCGGCGAGTGCCGTGCCGCGCCGGCTCGCGATCACCGACATGGCGCAGGCGCGTACGCGCGACCTCGTCAGCGCGCGGCTCGACATCCTGTTCCCGGCGATCCAGCTGGCCACGCTGCTGGTCATGCTGAGCTTCTTCATCGTGCTGCGCGAACGCGTGTATGCGTACTTCGTCGGCCAGATGCTGTTCATCGTGCTGTTCGAGTTCTACGAGTCCGGCGTCGGCTTCGAGTACGCCCCGCTCGCCTGGCTCGCGCCGCTCGGCATCCGCGCGACCTGGCTGATGTCGCTGCTCGCGGCGATCCTGTCGACCGATTTCGCGCGCCAGTTCCTCGACCTGCCGCACGGCGCGCCGCGGCTCGATCGCGTGCTCGCGGCCGCGAGCTGGCCGCTCGTCGCGCTCGCGTTGCTCGTGGTCGCGCCCGGGATCGAAGCGACCGGCTGGCTCGAGGACGTGCTGTCGTTCGCGTTCCTGCTGCTCGCGCCGCTGCTGCTCGTCGCCGGACTCCTCGCCTGGCAGCAGGGCGGTCGGCGTGGCGGCTACTACCTGTGCGCGTGGGTGCCCGGCCTGCTGCTCGTGATCCTGCGCGCGCTCCAGCTGACCTTGCACTGGCCGCAGCCGGTGTGGCTCGAATTCGCGCTGCCGGCCGCGTTCGCGTTCGCCGCCATCGTGCTCGCGTTCGGCCTTGCCGACCACATCGTGTCGATCCGCCACGAGCGCGACATCGCGCACCGGCTCGCCGAGCACGACATGCTCACCGGCGTGCTCAGCCGCCGCGCGATCGTCGCACGCCTGCGCAGCGCGTTCGTCGTCGCGCGCGCGCAGGAAAGGCCGCTCGCGGTGCTGTTCCTCGACCTCGACCACTTCAAGCGCGTCAACGACAGCTACGGCCATCGTGCCGGCGACCAGTGCCTGCGCGCGGTGATCGCGCCGATCGCGACCGAATTGCGCCAGGGCGATGCGCTCGGCCGCTACGGCGGCGAGGAGTTCCTCGTCGTGCTGCCCGGCGCGACGGTGGCCAACGCCGAAGGCGTCGCCGAGCGCATCCGCCGGCGCGTCGAGGAGATGCCGATGCTGATATCCGGCGTGCGCGTGGGGCTCACCCTCAGCATCGGCGTCGCCACGCTCGAGCCGGACGTGGCGACGCCGGACGACCTCATCGAGCGCGCCGACGCGGCCCTGTACCTGTCCAAGAGCGGCGGCCGCAACCTCGTCAGCACGCACCGCGGCCCACTGGCGCCGGCTGCCGAAACCGCGCACGGCCCGGCCGAGTGATGCGCTGCGCGGCGGCGCGATGCCGGCGGGACTCGGCGCCGTGCGGCGCGACCCTCCCTACGGCGATGCGGCGCCCTCGGCATGCGCGGCGCGCGCACGCTCGACGCCGACCGGCAGCGCGGCGATGCGCCGGTATTCCGCGCCGTCGAACAGGCGCGGATCGGCGAGCCAGGCCTCGATCATCGGCGTCGCATCATTGCCCCAGAAGAGTTCGCCTCCGAGTGCGAGCGTCGGCACGCCGAACACGCCGGCCGCGAGCGCCGCATCGGTGTTCGCGCGCAGGCGGGCCTTGGCGTCGTCCGCGGCGATCGCCGCGGACGCATCGTCGATGCCGAGCGCAGCGGCGACGTCGGCGAGTTCGCCCGCGCTCGTCCCGCTGCGGCCATCGCGCCAGAGATGTTCGAAGATCGCGGTCACGGCATCCCAACCACCGCCCGCGGCGATGCACAGGCGCAGCGCGGCGAGCGAATTGAAGGGATGCGCGGGCGGGAAACGCAAGCCGATGCCGGCGCGCCCGGCTTCCCACTGCACGAAGCGGTAGGTGAACTCGCGCTTGCCCGCGATCTCGGCCGGGCCGAGCTGCCCGTGCCGCGCGAGCACGGCACCGAACACGATCGGCACCGGCTCGATCACGAGGCGTTCGCGCAGGGCGCGCAGCGCGGGCAGCTGCAGGTACGCGAACGGCGAAACGAAATCGAAATACCAGCTGGCGGTGGGCATCGTCAGTGCAATGTCTTGTAGGTTTCGGGATCGAACGCGTCGACCGCGATCACTTCGTCGCGCGCATCACGCGCATCGTTGAGCAGCTCGTACTCGGCGCCACTGATCACGCCCGCCGTGACGCCGAGCTCGTCGAGCAGGTAGCCTGGCGCGCGGTCGAGCTTGCCCGCGCGTACCGCGTCGCGCAGCTTGGTCTCGATCGGGATCGCGCGCACCGCCTTGTCGAGTGCGGCTTCGAGCGAGCCGAGGCCGGGTTCCCCGGGCGGCGGCACGAACACGTCGGCGGTGAGCGTGGTGCGCGCCTCGCGGTTCTCGAGGATGTCGCGCGCGACCTCGCTGCCGAGGCGGTCGGACGGGGGGCGGAAGCGCGCGCCCAGGGGGAAGATCGCGAGCTTGAGCAGCACCGCGGCCCAGCGCACCGGCAGGTTGTCGAGCACGCCGAGCAGGGCCTCCTGGATGCGGTACAGGCACAGCTCCGCCGACCAGCACGCGAGCGCGTGGTTGGGCCGCGTTTTCGGCTCGTCGTGGTAGCGCTTGAGCGCGGCGCTGGCGAGGTAGAGGTAGGCGAGCGCGTCGGCGAGGCGGCCCGACAGCTTCTCGCGGCGCTTGAGCGAGCCGCCGAGCGTGCCCATCGCGGTATCCGACACGATCGTGAACGCGGCCGAGAAGCGCGACAGGTGCTGGTAGTAGCGGTGCGTGTCCTCGGTGCGCGGCACGCCGGCGAGGCGCGCTCCGCTCCACGCGAGCAGCTTCGCGCGCACCGCGCGCGTGACGAACAGGTTGACGTGGCCGAAGATCGCGCGGTCGAATGCGACGAGGTCGTCCTTCGCGACCGCGTCGATCTCCTTCTGCACGAACGGATGGCAACGGATCGCGCCCTGGCCGTAGACGATCATCGAGCGCGTGAGGATGTTCGCGCCCTCGACCGTGATGCCGATCGGCACTGCGTCCCACGCTCGCGCGAGCGCGTTGCGCGGGCCACGCTGGATCGCGCTGCCGGCGCGGATGTCCATCGCGTCGGCGACCACGCCGCGCATCGCTTCGGTCAGGTACGCCTTGCAGATGTTGCCGATCACCGCGGGCTTCTCGCCCGCATCGAGCGCACCGCAGGTGAGCGTGCGCGCCGCGGTCATGAGGTAGGTCGTGCCGGCGATGCGCGCGAGCGGTTCCTCGATGCCTTCGAAGCGGCCGATCGGCGTGTCGAACTGCTCGCGCACGGTCGCGTAGGCGCCGCAGATGCGCGTGGCGAGTTGCGCGGCACCGATGGACAGTGCCGGAAGCGAGATCGAACGACCCGCGGCGAGTGATTCCATGAGCATGCGCCAGCCGCGACCGATCTGCTCGCGTCCGCCGATCACCGCCTCGTCGAGCGGAACGAACACGTCCTTGCCGACGATCGGCCCGTTCATGAACGGCACGCCCATCGGATCATGGCGCAGGCCGATCTCGATGCCCGGCGTCGCACGCGGGATCAGCGCGCAGGTGATGCCGCGGTCTTCCTGCTCGCCGATCAGCCGGTTCGGATCCTTGAGGCGGAACGCGAGGCCGATCAGGGTCGCGACCGGAGCGAGCGTGATGTAGCGCTTCTTCCACTCCAGGCGCAGGCCGAGCACCTCGACGCCGTCGACGACGCGCTTCTCGACGACGCCGACCGACTGCGTCGCCGCCGCGTCCGAGCCCGCCTCCGGGCCGGTCAGCGCGAAGCACGGGATCTCTTCGCCGCGCGCGAGCCGCGCGAGGTACTTCCGCTTCTGCGCTTCGGTACCGTAGTGCAGCAGCAGTTCACCCGGGCCGAGCGAATTGGGCACCATCACGGTGACTGCCGCGGTGATCGATCGGCTCGCGAGGCGCGTGACCACGCGCGAATGGCCTATCGCCGAGAAGCCGAGCCCGCCGTGCTCCTTCGGGATGATCATGCCGAGGAAGCGCTGCTCCTTGATGTACTGCCAGATCTCCGGCGGCAGGTCGCGCCGCTGGTACACGTCCCAGTCGTCGAGGCGCCGGCACAGTTCCTCGACCGGACCGTTGAGGAACGCCTGTTCCTCGGCGCTGAGCGGCGCCGGCGCGAAGTCGAGCAGCTTCTGCCAGTCGGGCATGCCGCCGAACAGGTCGCCGTCCCACCACACCGTGCCCGCTTCGAGCGCGATGCGTTCGGTGTCGCCGAGGCGCGGCAGCACCCTCGCGAACACCGGCATCACGAAGCGCGAGACGAGTGCGCGCCGCAGCAGCGGCACGCCGAAGACGAGCGCGAGGACGAGTGCGACGAACACGCAGGTGGCGAACAGGGTCGGGTGCGTGACGCCGGCGAAGCGCCAGCCGAGCAGCCAGGCTGCCGTGGCGGCGACCCAGGCGAGGAAGCCGAGGCCGCGGAACGCGAGCGCCGCGAACAGCGCGAGCGCGAGGAGCAGGACGATCCAGATCATGTCGCCACCTCCGTCGTCGGAACGATGATTATGCCCGTTGCGGCCGCTGGCCGTGGCCATGCCCTGCGTAGAATGCGCGCTCGAACCGGGGGAAACGTCGCATGCGCATCATCGCCCTGCTGCTGCTCGGCCTGACCGTGTATTTCGCCGTCGGATTGTTCCGGCCCGCGCGTTACGAGGGGCCGCGCTACGTGCCGCCGGCTGCGGCAGACAGCCCGGCGATGCGCGCGTTGCGTGCGCGCCCGCTGCCCGCCGACGACGCCGCGCGCGACGACGTCTTCGTCGAACTGGTCGCGTTGCAGCAGCACGAGGACGCGACCGCCTATGCGCGCTGGATGCAGGCGCGCGCATGGCGTGCATTCCTCGGTCGCCCCGAGCCTGCGCTCGCCGACGTCGGCGCGGCGATCGACGCCGGTCGCGACGGCGAGGCCGGGCTCGCCGCGCTGCGCGCCGACGTGCTCGCCGCGGTCGTCGCGGTGCGCATCGAAACCGCGCTCGCGCCGGCCCTGCTCGACCTGTACGTCGCCGGCGAGGACATGTCGCGCGGGCGCGTGCTCACCGCGGTCGCGCCCGGGTTGTGGAGCATCGATGCGGGCCGTTTCCACGCCTACCGCGTCGCGGTCAAGGTGCGCAATCTTTCCCGGGCACCGATCGTCGGCACGCCGCTCGCGCCGCTTCGCCTCGTGATCGCGTGGGACGGCGAGCGCGACAAGAGCGTACGCTGCGAGTCGCCGCGCGAACCGCGCCTCGAGCCGGGCATCGAAGTCACGTTCTGGTGCAGGAGCATGGCCGACCTCGGCTGGACGACCGCCGAGGAGCCGGTCGAATGGCTGCGCAGCGGCGCCGCCGCCGACGATCATCGCCTCGAGCTCGTCGCCGAGGCCTCCTCGCTCGCGATTCCTGCGCTCGGCCTCGCGCTGCGCCGCGGTGGCAACGACTATCGCACGCCCGAACTCGACCGTGCCGCCGAGTTCGCGCGCCATCGCGCGGGCGAGCGCGGTTGCCACGAGCGCGGTACCTGCCTGCGCGACATGTTCGCCCGCACCGGCCAGTGGCGCGCGACGTGCGCATGGGCTCTCGCCGCGCTCGCCGTATGCGCGGCCGCGGCGACGCTCGGCCGGTGGCGCGCGACCGCGGTGCTGCTCGCGCTGCTCACGACGGTCAGCGCCGGCATGCGCGCACTGGTCGCGGGCGCAGGCGACGTGCATCCGCTCCGGCCGCTGCATGCAGCGGTCTGGATCGCCGCGTGCGCCGGGCTCGTCGCGCTCGCGTGGTCGTTGCGTGCGCCGTTGTCGGACTGGCGTGCAATGCGCACCCGCCCCCATCCCGCGGTAATCCACGCGCGCTGGGCCGCGGCCGCGGGCGCGCTGGCGGTGATCACCGCGATCGCCTACGCCGTGCTCGCGTCGTGGGCGCTGTGGTCGGCGTTCCGCCGCTAGCGAAGCCCGGCGTTTCCGCGGGCGCCGCAACGCCTGCCGGGGTGCCGCGTGGGCGGGAACGACGCGGCTCCGGCCCGTTCGGGCCGCACCGTGCCGCGCCGCGCGAACGTTGCGACGCGCCGCGGGAAGCTGCGAAGATCCGTCGATGAAGAACAAGTCCGACATCGTCAACAACTGGCTGCCTCGCTACACCGGATCGCCGCTCGACCGCTTCGGCGAGCACGTCCTTCTCACCAACTTCGGCCACTACGTCGAGTTGTTCGCGCAATGGCACGACGTCGAGGTGCAGGGGCGCGACCGGCCGATGCCGAACGCGACCGCGGACGGCATCACGATGATCAACTTCGGCATGGGCAGCCCGAACGCGGCGACCGTGATGGACCTGCTGTCGGCGATCGGGCCGAAGGCGGCGCTGTTCCTCGGCAAGTGCGGCGGCCTCAAGAAGAAGAACCAGCTCGGCGACCTCGTGCTGCCGATCGCCGCGATCCGTGGCGAAGGCACGTCGAACGACTACCTGCTGCCGGAAGTGCCGGCGCTGCCCGCGTTCCAGCTGCAGCGCGCGGTGTCGACGATGATCCGCGACCTCGGCCACGACTACTGGACCGGCACCGTCTACACGACCAACCGGCGCGTGTGGGAGCACGACCTCGCGTTCAAGGAATACCTGCGCAAGACGCGCTGCATGGCGATCGACATGGAGACCGCGACGGTGTTCGCGGCCGGTTTCGCCAACCATATCCCGACCGGCGCGTTGCTGCTCGTGTCCGACCAGCCGATGATCCCGGAGGGCGTGAAGACCGAGGCGAGCGACAAGCTGATCACCGCGAACTTCGTCGAGGCGCACATCAAGGTCGGCATCGAGGCGCTCAGGCTCGTGCGGCGCAACGGCCGCAGCGTGAAGCACCTGCGTTTCGAGGACGACAACGACGCCTGATCGATCGCGTCGACGCGCGCCACGGCGAACCGGAGCCCCGCACATGCCCAGACGCAAGCGCACCACCCGCCACAGCGAGCGTCACCGCAGCGAACACATCGGCTGGCTGCGCGCCGCCGTGCTCGGTGCGAACGACGGCATCCTGTCCACCGCAGGCCTCGTCGTCGGCGTGGCGAGCGCGCAAGCCCCGAAGAGTGCCGTGATGCTGGCCGGATTCGCCGGCCTCGTCGCGGGCGGCTTCTCGATGGCCGCGGGCGAGTACGTTTCGGTGAGTTCGCAGACCGACACCGAAACCGCCGACCGCACGCGCGAAGAGCATGAACTGGCGACCGATCCCGCGGGCGAACGCGAGGAACTCGTCAACATCTACGTCGGGCGCGGCCTCGACCGCGCACTCGCCGGCAAGGTCGCCGACCAGATGATGGCGCACGACGCGCTCGGCGCGCACCTGCGCGACGAGCTGGGGCTCAGCGAGACGCTGCGCGCGCGGCCGATCCAGGCTGCACTGACTTCGGCCGCGACGTTCGCCGCGGGGTCGGCACTGCCATTGCTCGCGGTCGTCCCGGCGCCGGTCGACCATGTCGCGACGGTCGTCGCGGGCGTCGCGCTGTTCGCCCTCGGCGTACTCGGCGCGGTCGCCGCGCGCGCGGGCGGCGCGCCGGCGATCACCGGTGCCGCGCGCGTGCTGTTCTGGGGCGCGCTCGCAATGGCCGCCACCGCGGCGATCGGCAGGCTGTCCGGCGTCGCGGTGTGATTCCCGGTGGCCGGAAAGCAGGCAGGGCCGAGGCCCGAAACACGAAGGACACGAGGGAAAAACGGAATCAGGAAAAAAAGCTCCGGACACGGAGCGCGGGGCAAGGAAGAGCGATTTCCATTGGAGGGCTCTTCCTCCGCGTGCCCCGTGTTCCAGTCCTTGGACTGCTCTCTTTTCCTTCGTGTGCGTCGTGTTCCAGGCGTGTGCTCGGCTTCCCATGCCGACGCGCGAAGCGGCGCGATGATCAGTACGACAGCAGGGCGTGCAGGGGGGCGTTGCCCCAGCGGGCGCGGCCGGGGAGGGCGGCGAGTTCGATGAGGACGCTCGCGCCGAGAACGGTCGCGCCGAGGCGCTCGACCAGCGCGCGGGCGGCGCACAGCGTGCCGCCGGTCGCGAGCACGTCGTCGGCGATGAGCACGCGCTCGCCCGCGCGCAACGCGCCCTCGCGCGCTTCGAGGCGATCGCGCGCGTATTCGAGTTCGTAGTCGACCGCGACCACCGGTGGCGGCAGCTTGCCGGGCTTGCGCAGCGGCACGAAGCCGGCGCCGAGCGCGGTCGCGAGCGCGGCGCCGAAGATGAAGCCACGCGCCTCGATCGCGCACACGGCCTGCACCCGCGCGTCACGCCAGGGCTCGGCCAGCAGGGCGATGCAACGCGCGAACTCGCCCGCGTCGGCGAGCAGCGGCGTGACGTCACGGAACACGATGCCCGGTGTCGGGAAATCCGGCACGGCGCGGATCAGGCTGGCGAGCTTCTGCATGGGTACGTCCGGACACGCGAAGAATGGCGGGTAGGGCGGGTCGAGGCACGTAGCGGCGAGTCCCGCCGTCACGTAGCGGCGGCACGCGCGCTGCGCGTACCGCCCTGCGCGGCCTGGCGCTCAATAGCGCGGAACGGACGGATCGATCTCGACCGACCAGGCGTCGATGCCGCCTTCGACGTTCCACAGGTTGGTGAAGCCGTGCTCGCGGAAATGCTCGGCGGCGTTGCGGCTGGAGTTGCCGTGGTGGCAGATGAAGGCCAGCGCCGTGTCCTTCGGCAGCGACGTCAGGCGCGCATGCGTTTCCGGCTTGAACACCTCGGCGCCGGCGAACGGGGCGAACGCACGGTCCTGCTCGGGGCGCACGTCGATGACCATGATGTCGCCCGCCTGCATGCGCTGCCTGAGCTGGTGCACGTCGAGCGAGCGGATCGCCTGCGGCGCCTGCGGCAGGAAGATCGCGAGGCCTTCGCCGTGTGGCGTGCGCGTCCAGTCGATGCTCGCGCCGCGCGCGCGCTGCGCGCTCGCCGCGTCGAAGCGCACTTCGAGGCCATTGGCGACGGTGACGATGTCGTGGTCGCCCGCCTCGCGCAGCTGGAACTGCGGCTGGAAGCGACCGTCGACGACGAGGAACAGCTTGGCGTCGCCGGCATCGGCGAGCGCGGCGCGCACCTTCTCGACGGCGGCGTCGGAAATCGTCAGCTGCGGCGGCGTGCGATCCGGCTCGGCCACGCCGAGCAGGCGATGCAGTTCGCCCGAATCGAACATCGACTGCACGATGTCGGAGCCGCCGACGAGTTCGCCACCGACGTACAACTGCGGAATCGTCGGCCACTGGCCGAATTCCTTGATGCCTGCGCGGATTTCCTCGTCGGCGAGCACGTCGACGCTGTGGTAGTCGTCGAGCAGCGCGTTGAGGCGGTCGGCCGCGGCGGCGGAAAACCCGCATTGCGGCGCGTGGCGCGTGCCCTTCATGAACAACACGACGGGGTGGGCGGCGAGCAGCGCTTCGATGCGCGCGCGCGTGGCGGGAGAGAGCGACATGGCAGGTTCCGTGGGGCGGGTCGGCAATGATACCGGCGCGCGGGCCGCGGCGGCCGGGGGACGGCCGCATATTTATGGGCGATAATCGGCACCGCAAGACGCCGCGCCGGACGCGCGGCGGCCAGGGCAGGGGCAGGGCCGCAAGGCCCGCAATACGCAGCACAGGCTCGGAATCCGTCCGCCGCGAGGCGGCCGGCGGCATCGCGCCGCGGATTCCGCATGGATCGGCGCAAGCTGGGGAGGAGTGTCATGGTTCGTCGCAAGTCGCTCACGGTCGCGGTCGCGACCGCGCTGTCCACGTTCACCGGATCGTCCGCGTTCGTCGCCTGGAGCGCCCACGCGCAGCCCGCGCCGCCGGCCGAAGGCGTCGTGCCTATCACCTATGTCGGCGCCAATGCGCGCGTCTCGCTCGGCGTCGACGACGACGGCGACGTGCTCGGTGAAATCCTCGGCATCCTCGGCAAGACCGACGACCACGCCTGGCTCGCCCAGCTCTGGCTCGGCCAGGGTGGCGCCGGCGGCGTGCAGGTCGACTACCACCGGCTGTGCGGGTCGCGGGCGACGGACGGCGGACCGGATCATCGTGGCGTCTGCAAGGCGTTCGGTGCGTTCGACCAGAACGCGTGGAAGGACCGCAAGGCGACGCTCGGTGTCGGCTGGGAGAAGAACGACTTCTCGATCGACGCCTACGCCAGCCACGCGACCTCGGGCGCGCGTCATGCGGGTTCGACCCTCGTCACCGACGTGATCCAGCTGACCGGTACCGACGAGCACGGCGACTACACCCAGACGCAGACGATCGACACCTTGACCGAGGCGTTCGAGCACCCTTACGACAACGGCGTCGGCGTACGCTTCGGCAAGTACTTCGACGATCCGCTGCTGCGCGTGCGAGGCGGCCTCGACTACGAGCGCGGCAAGTACGATTCGGACCAGTGGACCGTGTCGCTCGGCCTCGACAAGTATTTCGCGAACACCGGTTTCAGCGTCTCATTGCTCGGCGAGAGCCTGCACAAGGGTGGCAAGTTCGAGCGCGACAGGAACGACACGCGCGGCTGGCTCCTGCTGCGCTACGACATCGGCCAGAACTACCGTGCGCGCGAACCGTATCGCATGGTGCAGGTCGAGCGCGCCGCTGCGCCGGCCGTTCCACCCGAGCCGCAGGTGGTGCGCAACGAGGTCAGGCTCGACGGCGATGCGTTCTTCGACTTCGACCATTCGGACCTCCGCCCCGACGCGCGCGCAGCGCTCGACGAACTCATCGCGCGGCTGAAGTCGGTCGACCGCGTGAGCCGAATCGCCGTCGTCGGCCACACCGATTCGATCGGCACCGTCGCCTACAACCAGAAGCTGTCCGAGCGGCGCGCGGCGAGCGCCAAGCGCTATCTCGTCGCGCATGGCATCGATGCGGCCGAGATCGACACGCGTGGCGAAGGCGAGTTGAACCCGTCGCATCCGAACGACACGCCGGCGAACCGCCAGAAGAACCGCCGCGTGGACATCGGATTCCTCACGATCGAGGAGACGACGACGCAACCGCCCGCGCCGCCGCCGACGCCCGAGGTCGAGTGGGTCAGGGAACCGGTGGCCGCGCCGCCGGCATGGATCGAGCGCGCGCTGCGCAATCCGGCCGAGCACAAGCGCACGGTCGACGTGTACCGCTTCGAGAAGACAACGAAGACGACCACGCTCGGCCCGCGCAACTACACCAACCACCCGCCGGTGGCGCAGGACGATGCCGTCACCGTCGAACAGGATGCGCCCGCGACGCCGATCGCGGTGCTCGCCAACGACAGCGATCCCGACGGCGATACGCTCGTCGTGACCGCGGTCGGCGCCGCCGCGCACGGCGTCGCGGTCGCGACCGCGGCAGGCGTCGACTACACGCCGGCCGCGGGCTATCTCGGCGACGACAGCTTCACCTACACGATCAGCGACGGCCGCGGCGGCAGTGCGGGCGCGACCGTGCACGTGAGCGTGACCGCGCCGAACCATCCGCCCGTCGCCGGGCCGCTGTCGGTGCGCGTGCTCAAGGGTGCATCGATCGACATCCCGGTGCTGCAGGCTGCCTCCGATCCCGACGGCGATCCGCTCACGGTGATCGCGGTCAACCACACCGGCCCGTTGCCGGACAACACGGTCACGATCAACCCGGACTACACCGTGCACTACACGTCGATCCACGGCTGGTTCGGCCAGGACTACTTCGAGTACACCGTGTCCGACGGCAAGGGCGGCACCGCGACCGGGACGATCGCGGTCTACGTGTACGAGCGGCCGCCGTACTGAGCGTTGCGGCGCCGGCGGCGGCCCGCGGCCGCCGTCGCGCCGGCAGGCACGCGCTCACGCGCCGACGTCGAGGCGTCGCATGTCCTCGTCGGACAGGCGCAGGCGCACCGCGCCGGCGAGTTCGGCGACCTGCGCCGGCGTCGTCGCGCTCGCGATCGGCGCGGTGATGCCCGGGCGCGCCATCGCCCAGGCGAGGGCGACCTGCGCGGGCGTCGCGTCGTGGCGCCGCGCGACGTCGTCGAGCGCGGCGAGCACGCGCAGTCCGTGGCCATTGAGGTACTTGCCCGCCGCGCGGCCGCGCGCGGCGCTCTTGCCGAGGTCGTCCTCGCTGCGGTACTTGCCGGTGAGGAAGCCGCTCGCCAGCGCGTAGTAGCAGACGACGCCGACGCCGGCGTCCTGCACGAGCGGCGCGAGCGACGTCTCGTATTCCTTGCGCGCGACGAGGTTGTATTCCGGCTGCAGCACTTCGTAGCGCGGCAGGCCGAGCCGCGCGCTCGTCGCGAGCGCTTCGGCGAAGCGCGCCGCGGTGTAGTTGGACGCGCCGATCGCGCGCACCTTGCCGCGCTCGATCAGGCGCGAGAATGCACCGAGCGTGTCGGCGAGCGGCACGCCCGCATCGTCTTCGTGCGCGAAGTAGAGGTCGATCGTGTCGATGCCGAGGCGCCGCAGCGAATCGTCGGCGGCCGCTTCGATGTTCGCCGGCGAAAGGCCGGGATGGCGCGCCCATTTCGCGACCTTGGTCGCGACGACGACGCGGTCGCGCTTGCCGCTGCGCGCGAGCCAGCGGCCGATCATCGTCTCCGATTCGCCGCCCTCGTTGCCGGGCACCCAGGCGGGGTAGGCGTCGGCGGTATCGAGCAGGTCGAGGCCGGCATCGACGAACGCGTCGAGTACGGCGAACGCGCCGGCCTCGTCGACGCTCCAGCCGAATACGTTGGTGCCGAGCGCGAGCGGCGCCACGGACAGGCCGGAACGGCCGAGCGGTCGTCGATTCATTGCACGCGACTCCTGGCGAACGGGCGCGCACTGCGCGCCGGGGTCGCGACGCCGCGGGCGCGGCGGCGCAGCGGGATCAGGACAGCACGTCGGGGCGCTTGGCACCGACGTAGCGACGCGTCCAGTAGCTCTCGTCCAGCCGGCTGATGCTGACCGACTTGCCGGTCGAAGGCGAATGGATGAAGCGGCCCTCGCCGAGGTAGATGCCCACGTGCGAGACGCGCTTGCCGCGGGTCTTGAAGAACACGAGATCGCCGACCTTGAGGTCGGCGCGCGCGACATTGATGCCGGCGCGATACTGGCTCGCCGAGTCGACCGGCAGGTCCACGCCGGCGCTGTGGCGGAACACGTAGCGGACGAAGCCGCTGCAGTCGAAGCCGGTCTTCGGATCGCGGCCGCCGCGGCGGTAGCGGATGTTCTGCAGGGTCATCGAGAAATCCGCGAGCAGCCTGCGCAGGCCGGTCGGAGCCGCTTTCGGCTGCGCCGGCGCGGCATCGGTGGTCGCCGGGCTGTCGACGAGCCACTGGCCGGAGGCCGGCCAAGGGGTCGAAGCGATGGCGGAGGCGGATTCGAGCTGCCACGGGCGAACATCGACGGCCGACGGCGCGGCGACGGCTTCGCTGCCCTGCATCGCGGCAAAAGCGAGCAAAAACAAGGCCGTCATTCGCTGGAATGGCATCGGTACGCTCCGTGGATCGACAGGGAGGCGATACCGCATGCGCAGTCCGGCCCACCCCCGTGGAGCGGGGAAAGTAGCAAACGACATGCACGGAGTTGTTTGGCTCGCGTTAAGCCAACGGCGATTCCAGCCGATTTCCGTGACGCGGTTCCGCTCGCGGGTGCGAACCGGCTGGCGGAAATCAGGCTGGAGCGGCGGCGAGCAGGGCCCGCGCGACCGGGACGATTTCGTCGGTCCACAGCGCATATTGCGCGGCGGACGGATGCAGGCCATCGGCGACGAGCATCGCCTCGGCGTCGCCGGCGTCACGCGACGCGGCGGTCACGTCGACGAACGGGATGCCCGCGTCCGCGGCAATCGCACGGGCGGCCGCGTTGAACGCGTCGATCTCGGCGCCGACCGCCGCGCCATCGCGGCCCTCGGCGCGTGCGAAACGCGTCACGCCCCAATCGGGGATCGACACGACGAACACGCGCGCCGGCGATCCCGCCAGCGCGACGGCGCGCCCGAGCAGGGCGCCGAACTGCGCGCGGTATTCATCGAGCGGGCGGCCGCGGTACTGGTTGTTGACGCCGATGAGCAGGCTCACGAGCGCATACGGCGGCGCGAAGGTCGCGGCATCCATCGCGGCCGAGAGTTCGTCGGTGGTCCAGCCGGTGGTTGCGACGAGCGCGGGATCGGCGAGCGCGACGCCGTGCGCGCGCAGGCGCCGCGCGAGCTGCGCCGGCCAGCGCTCGCCCGCTTCGACGCCTTCGCCGATCGTGTAGGAGTCGCCGAGGGCGAGATAGGTCGCGGTATTCATCGAGGTCCCGGCAATGGCGGTGGTGGCAACGGCTACGGCTGAGATTGAAGCACGAAGGACCCGAAGGACAAGAAGCACGCAACAAAGATTGAAACACCGAGCACACGGAGCACACGGAGAGGAAAAGAAAAGAGCGTGGCGATACCGCCCCCTACCGCATGCTCGGTGCGTTCCGTGCTTCCGCCGGCTTCAGGCCACGCGCCGCGCGGCGTTGCGTGCGATGCGCGCGAGTTCGCGCTCGATGCGCGCGAGTGCATCGGCGAGCACGGCGGGTTCGGGCAGCAGGGTAAGCCGGAAATGGTTGCGCGCGGCGATGTTGAAGCTCGATCCGGGCACGAGGATGATCTGCTCGTGCTCGAGCAGGTCGAGCGCGAACGCGGCATCGTCGAAGCCGGGCAGCCGTTCGGGATCGACGCCCGGGAACGCATACAGCGCGCCGTCGGGCGCGACCATGCGCAGGAATTCGCTGCGCTCGACCGCGTCGACGACCGCCGCGCGGGCGGCGTGCAGGCGACCGCCGGGGCGCGTGAGCGCGCCGATTTCGTTCGGTCCCTCGAGCGCGGGCCTGATCGCCCACTGCGCGGTCACGTTGCTGCACAGGCGCAAGCTGGCGAGCAGGTCGAGCGCGCGCACGAGATCGTGCACGCGGTGCTCGTGGCCGGTGACCGACAGCCAGCCGACGCGGTAGCCGCAGGCGAGGTGCACTTTCGACAGGCCGCCGTAGCTGATGCACGGCGTCTCGCCCGCGAGCGGCGCGAGCGGCGTGAATGCGGCGCCGTCGTAGAGCACGCTGTCGTAGATCTCGTCGCAGAGAAGAACGAGACGGTGGCGGCGCGCGACGTCGACGAGCGCGGCGAGCAGTTCGCGCGGGTAGACCGCGCCGGTCGGATTGTTCGGGTTGATGATGACCAGCGCGCGCGTGCGCGGCGTGACCATCGCCTCGATCTCGGCCGGGTCGGGCAGGTGCGCGCGCTCGGGCGGGCACGGGTAGTGCAGCGGCACGCCGCCGTTGAGGCGCGTCGCCGCGGTCCACAGCGGGTAGTCCGGCGCGGGCACGAGCACTTCGTCACCGGCGTCGAGCAGCGCGCGCAGGCTGAGGTCGATCAGCTCGCTGACGCCGTTGCCGATGAATACGTGCTCGGGCCGCGCTTCGGCACCGTTGCGGCGATGCTGGGCGGCGACCGCCTCGCGCGCTTCGAGCAGGCCCTGCTGGTGGCAGTACGCCTCGCTCTTCGGCAACGCGGTCGCGATCGCGTCGCGCAGGTGCTGCGGCACGCGGAAACCGAACAGGCCGGGGTTGCCGATGTTGAGGCGCAGGATCGGCTTGCCCGCGGCTTCCAGTTCGTGTGCGCGACGGCTGAGCGGCCCACGGATGTCGTAGCGCACGTCTTCGAGGCGACGGCTGGTCGCGACCGTTGGATGCGGCATGTCCCTTCCCGGCATTGAACGTCGGACGATCCTAGCAGCGCGTTTGCTGCGCCGCACGCACGCCGCGCGCGGTTCGTGGCGTGAGTAGCGTCATGTGCTTCCGCCGGCCCGGCGCTCCATCCGGGGCCGCACGGGCAGGGGCGCCGCCTTGCTAGAATCGGCGCGATGCCGATCAAGGATCCCCCACAGCGTCTCGCCCGCATCGGTTGGCGTGCGCAGGCGCTGCCCGAGGATGTCGATCCCGCCGCGATCGCGCGCGTCGTCGCCCAGCATCGCACCGGCTACCAGCTGCACGACGGCGAGGACACGTTCAATGCGCAGCCCGCCGCGCGTTTCCTCAAGCGCGACGTCGACCCGACCGCGCGACCCGCGGTCGGCGACTTCGTCGTCGTCGCCGCCGGCTCGCCGCCGACGATCGAACGCGTGTTGCCGCGGCGCACCGAGCTCAAGCGCGGCGCCGCCGGCGAAAGCCACCAGCGCCAGCTCATCGCCGCCAACGTCGACGCGGTGTTCGTGCTGAGCGGGCTCGACCACGACTTCAACCCCGCGCGCATCGAGCGCTACCTGCTGCTGATCCAGGGCAGTGGCGCGACGCCCGTGCTCGTGCTCACCAAGGCCGACCGCGCCGAGGCGGTCGACACGATCGCGGACGACCTGCGTCGCCGCGTGCCCGGCGTCGAGGTGCATGCGATCAATGCGAAGTCGGCCGCCAGCGTCGAGCCGCTGCTCGCCCACCTCGGGCCCGGCCACACCGCGGTGCTGGTCGGCTCCTCCGGTGCCGGCAAGTCGACGCTGACCAACACGCTGCTCGGCGAATCACGCCAGGCCACCGGTGCCGTGCGCGAACACGACAGCCGCGGTCGCCATACGACGACGCACCGCGCGCTGATCCTGCTGCCGAGCGGCGGCTGCCTCATCGATACGCCGGGCATGCGCGAGCTCAAGCTCACCGGCGAGGAGCAGATCGACCGGGGCCAGTTCGCCGACATCGACGAACTCGCGCAGTCGTGCCGCTTCGGCGACTGCGCGCACGCGAGCGAACCCGGCTGCGCGGTGCAGGCCGCGCTCGCCGACGGTCGCCTCGATCCGGACCGCTGGCGCAACTACCTCAAGCTCCGCGACGAACTCGCCGCGACCGCCGACACGCTCGAGGCGCAGCTGCGTCGGCGCAGCGAGGCGAAGGTGCTCACCAAGGCGCTCGGCAAGCGCCTCGGCGAGAAGTACGGGCGGCGCTGAGCGATCACGGCACCGTCATGCCCCGCGCCCGCACCATGAACGCCGCCGGCAGCGCGACGTACTGCGGATCGTCGTTGCGCGTGCCGAATGGTGCGGCAGCAAGGTCGTCGATCGTCGCGGCGATGTCGGGCGCGTAGAAGAACCAGGAATCGTGCCCCGACGCGCTGGTGTCGGCGCGCGCGGGGCGGTCGGCGCCGCCGTCGAGCTTCGCGCTCGCGCCGACGAAGAAACCGCCATGTACCCAGGTCGGCGGGATGTCGACCTCGAAGAACGTGTCGTTGAACACGTTCGGCGTGCCGTACGTGCTCGCGACGACGTGCGCGTTGCGCGGATCGCCGTCGGCGTCGTCGTCCTCGAGCAGCCAGAACGTGACCGGGCCGTTCGCGAGCGCCGGGAAAGTCGGGCCGAACGCGACCGAGATGCGCGTGACG
This sequence comes from Dokdonella fugitiva, assembly GCF_004342425.1. GTDB lineage: Bacteria > Pseudomonadota > Gammaproteobacteria > Xanthomonadales > Rhodanobacteraceae > Dokdonella_A > Dokdonella_A fugitiva. The sequence continues at coordinate 434,848 of NZ_SLWQ01000003.1, forward strand.
ATCTCGCCGCCGGGCGCGGCGAGGAAATAGTTGCCCCACAACATGTCCGGGTCGAACGTCGACGGCGGGCCCTGGTTGGTATCGCCGTCGCCGTCGTCGTAGAGGTGGTCGACGACCGTCGGCACGATCGCGCCGTCGAAGCCGTCCTCGAAGATCGTGTCGCTGGCCGGCAGCTGCGTCTCGAACGCACCGATGTCGGCGGCGGTGCCCGACACGCGCGCGAAGCCCGTGCCGCGCTGGTCGAACGCGAGCGCGTCGTCGTTGCTGCCGGCATCGCGCGCGGGGCTCGTCGCCGTGAGCGCGTGCGTGCGCGTCGGCCCGCCGTTCCAGGCGAGCGGGAACAGCTCGGGGTCGTCGGCGATCGTGTCCGCGGGCAACGCGATCGCCGTGTCCGCGGCGCCGACGAGCGCATGCGATCCCGTCACGGCCACGGTGCCGTCCGCGCCGAGGTCGGCCGCGAACGCGGGCGACGGGCCGGCCGTGTTCGTCGCGATGATCGAGCTGCGCAGGTCGAGCACGCCTTCGGCGTCGTAGATGCCGGCGAGGCGGAACATCACGCCGCCGCCGCCGGATGCGCCGGTGTTGAACGCGACCGTGCTGTTGGCGAGCGTGAGCGGGCGCGCGCTCGCGATGCCGCCGCCGCGCGCGGCGGAATTGCCGGAAAACGTGCTGTCGTGGACGACGAGTTTCGTGTCCTGCGGCGGCGGCGGATCGCCGTAGACGCTGAACACCGCCTTGTAGACACCGCCGCCGTCGCCGTCGGCGCCGTTGCCGTCGATCGTCGATCCGGCGATCGTCGCGACGCCGCGCACGTACACGCCGCCGCCGTTCGCGGCCTGGCCATCGAGCGTCGCTTCGATCGTGTTGCCGGAGATCGTGCTGTCGACCAGCGACAGTTCGCCGCGCGAATAGAGGCCGCCGCCGACCGTCGCGTAGCCGTCGTAGGACGCGTACGGCGCGACGACCGCGTTGCCGGAGATCGTGCTGCGCACGAGCGTCGCGCCGTCGCTCGCGTAGGCGCCGCCGCCGGCGCCGGTGCCGTGCGCGCCGGTCGCGGCCAGGGTCGAATTCGTGATCGTGCTGTCGGTCATGACCAGGGTCGTCACGTCGACCGCGCCGCCGAACACGAGCGGGTAGGTGCCGCTCGCGTGGCAGTTGGTGACGGCGACGCGGTTCAGCGCGAGCGTGCCGCCGAAGCCTTCGATGCACGCGGCAAGGCTGCCGGCGTAACTGCCGTTGGCGATCGTGAGGTCGTTGGCGGTGAACGTGCCCTGGTCACTCGAGAAGCCGCCGATCACGAGCACCTGCGACTGGCCGCCGGCCTCGATCGTGAGTGCGTCGCGGCCCGGGCCTTGCAGCGTCACGTCGTAGAGGTGGTGGTCGCCGAGCACGCTCGTGTCGAGCGCGCCCTGGGTCAGGGTGATCGTGCTGCAGGTGAGCGCGGACATGTCGATGACGTCGCCTTCGGCGGCGCCCGCGAGCACGCTGCGCAGGCTGCCGGCGTTGCCGTCGTCGAGGCAGTTCGTCACCGGCAAGGTCGCGCCGCGCGGTGTCGTGGCGGCGCGCGGCGCGTGCGCGCGCGGCGGCCGGCGGCGTGCCTCCAGGCGCAGCGCGTAGCGCGGCGACGCATGCGCGCCGGGCGCCACGGGAGCGGCGGCCTCGGCGGCGAACGCGCAGGCGAGCGCGGCGGCGAGTGGAACGGGATGGAATACGCGCAGGCGTCGGGGCATGTCGATCTCCGGATGTCGTGTCGTGTCGCCAAGCATCCCCCGCCCCGTCGTCCATCCTAGCAGGCGGTCTGCTAAGGTTGTCCTGAACGAACGCCCGGATGGACATGGCTGCGAGTGCCGCGGATCTGCATGCGACGCTGGACGCGCGCCTCGTCGAGGCGACGCGCGGCATCCGCCTGCTCGATTCGGTGAGCTGGCCCGCCTCGATCGAGCTCGGCTTCATCGCGGCGTGGAAGGCCGGGCGCGCCAAGTTGCCCGAGGTGAGCTATCCGCGCCTCGACTTCGGCGACACGCGCGCCAAACTCGATGCGATCTCCGCCGCGGCCGATCCCGCCCATCCGGTCGGCGACTACATCCGGCGCACGGCCGAGTCGTGGCGCGTGGCGACCGACCTGCTCGAGGCGATGGGCACGCCGTCGGTCACCGCGCATTCGGCCAAGCTGTACGGCCTGCCCGGCGACCGCGTGCCCGGCGCGACGCTCACCAACGTCGACGCGGCGCGCCACTTCATCGCGATCGCCGACGAATACAACAGCGGTGCGCCATTGGACGAGATCGAGACGCAGATCCCGGCCGAACTGCTGCGCATCGAGCTCAAGCAGCGCCTCGACGGCTTCTTCGGCGTCGACGCGATCCGCGTCGAGGTCGATCCCCAGCTCATCGCCAAGGCGGCCGCCGGCGCGACGCGCATCCGCCTGCGCTCGGCGACGACGTTCTCCAACTACGACCGCGACCAATTGCTCGCGCACGAGGCGTTCGTGCATTCGCTGACCGCGCTGAACGGTCGCGAACAGCCGCGCCTGAAGTCGCTCGCGCGCTCCTCGCCGCGCACGACCGCGACGCAGGAAGGCCTCGCCGTGTTCGCCGAGCTCATGTCCGGCTCGATCGACATCGCGCGCATGAAGCGCATCAGCCTGCGCATCCTCGGCATCGACATGGCGATCCAGGGCGCCGACTTCATCGAGGTGTTCCGCTTCTTCATGGACGCCGGGCAGGGCGAGATCGACAGCTTCACCTCGGCGCAGCGCGTGTTCCGCGGCGCGCCGGTCGGCGGCGGCGCCGCGTTCACGAAGGACGCGGTCTACCTGCGCGGCCTGCTGTCGGTGCACACGTTCTTCCGCTGGGCATTGAAGAACCAGCGCATGGCGCTGTGCCGCAACCTGTTCGCCGGCAAGCTCGCATTGCACGACGTGATCGCGCTGGAGCCGCATTTCGACGACGGCTACATCGCGCAGCCGCGCTACCTGCCGCCGTGGGTTCAGCATGCGCACGGCCTCGCCGGCATGCTCGCGTTCTCGCTGTTCGCCAACCGCATCCGCGTCGACCGCGTCGAGGCCGATGATCTCGTGCTCGGCCTGTGACCGCGCCGGCACCGTTCCACCCACCCTTCACGCCGCTCCGCGGCACTCGTCCACCAGGGGAAATCCGACCGTGAACACGCCACTGCTTGCCGCTGCCTTCGCCACCGTCTTCGCAGCCGCCCCCGCGCATGCCGCCGGCGATGCGCGCGCGCAGGTCGAGCCGCTGCTGCCGCGCATCACCGCGTGGCGGCGCGACCTGCACCAGCATCCCGAACTCAGCAACCGCGAGGTGCGCACGTCGAAGTTCGTCGCCGCGGAACTGAGGAAGCTCGGCCTCGAGGTGCGCACCGGCATCGCCAGGACCGGCGTCGTCGGCATCCTCAAGGGTGGCAGGCCCGGGCCGAAGCTCGCGATCCGCGCCGACATGGACGCGCTGCCGGTCACCGAGGAAGTCGACCTGCCGTTCGCCTCGAAGGCGAAGGGCGAGTACATGGGCAAGACCGTCGGGGTCATGCACGCGTGCGGCCACGATGCGCACACGGCGATGACGCTCGGCGTCGCGTCGGTGCTCGCCAGGCAGCGCAAGGACCTCGCCGGCGAGGTCATGTTCGTGTTCCAGCCGGCCGAGGAAGGCGCGCCCGCGGGCGAGGAGGGCGGTGCGCCGCTGATGGTCAAGGACGGCGTGTTCAAGGACTTCAAGCCCGACGCGGTGTTCGGCATGCACGTCGTCAGCGCCTACCCGGTCGGCGACGTCGCGCTGCGCGCGGGCGGCGCGATGGCGAGCTCGGACACGTTCCGCATCACCGTGCACGGCCGCCAGGCGCACGGCGCGACGCCGTGGAAGGGCGTCGACGCGGTCGTCACCGCGGCCGAGATCGTGACTCATGCGCAGACGATCGTGAGCCGCCGGCTCGACATCAACAAGGACCCGGCGGTCGTCACCTTCGGCGTGTTCAATGGCGGCCAGCGCTTCAACATCGTCTCGGACACCGCGCACCTCGAAGGCACCGTGCGTGCGTTCGACGAAGACATGCGCAAGCAGGCGCTCGACGCGCTCAAGGACATCGCCGAGCACGTCGCCGCGGCGAACGGCGCGAGCGTCGATGCGGAAGTTCCCGCGCCGGGCAGCAACCCGGTCAACTACAACGATCCCGCGCTGACCACGCGCGTGCGCGCGAGCCTTGAAACCGCGGTCGGTCGCGAGCACGTGCTCGAGGCGCAGCGCTGGACCGCGTCGGAGGACTTCCCGCAGCTCGGCCAGGGCGCGCACGCGCCGAGCGTCTACTTCTTCGTCGGCGCGACGCCGGCGGGGCAGGACCCGGCCGCTGCGCCGACCAACCACTCGCCGAAATTCTTCCTCGACGAGGGCGCGCTCGCCGTCGGCACGAGCGCGATGCTGCAGGCCGCGCTCGACTTCCTCGGCAGCGACCCGGCGCGCCCGTAGTCGCAGCCCGCAGGCCGGATCGGTGCGGCCCTGCGCCGCGCCGATCGGCGCCGGGCCGGTGCCGGCGCGATGCTATAGTCCAGCGACCTCATTCCCCATCGCGCGGCCGCCACCGCGCGCCGTCCCGACCCATGTCGACCATCGAAGAACTCAAGAAGGCCGCCCTCGAGTACCACCGCAAGGCGCCGGCCGGAAAGATCAAGGTCACCCCGACCAAGCCCGTCGTCACCCAGCGCGAACTCTCGCTCGCCTATTCCCCCGGCGTCGCCGCCGCGTGCGAGGAAATCGTGCGCGACCCGGCCGAAGTCGCCACGCTCACCGCGCGCAGCAACCTCGTCGCGGTCATCACCAACGGCACCGCGGTGCTCGGCCTCGGCAACATCGGCCCGCTCGCCGCCAAGCCGGTGATGGAAGGCAAGGGCGTGCTGTTCCAGAAGTTCGCCGGCGTCGACGTGTTCGACCTCGAGATCGCCGAGAACGACCCGGACAAGCTGGTCGAAATCATCGCCAGCCTCGAGCCGAGCTTCGGCGGCATCAACCTCGAGGACATCAAGGCCCCCGAGTGCTTCGAGGTCGAGAAGAAGCTGCGCGAGCGGATGAAGATCCCGGTCTTCCACGACGACCAGCACGGCACCGCGATCATCGTCGGCGCCGCGCTCGTCAACGCGCTGCACGTGGCCGGCAAGGACATCGGCAGGATCAAGCTCGTCTCGACCGGCGCCGGCGCGGCCGGCATCGCCTGCCTCGACATGCTGGTCAGCCTCGGCGTGAAGATGGAGAACGTCTGGGTCGCCGATCGCCTCGGCGTGGTCTGGAAGGGCCGCAAGGAGGAGATGGATCCGAACAAGTGCCGCTACGCGCGCGACACCGACGCGCGCACGCTCGACGAGATCATCGACGGCGCCGACGTCTTCCTCGGCCTGTCCGCGCCGGGCGTGCTCAAGCCTGCGATGGTCGCGCGCATGGCCGAGCGGCCAATCATCCTCGCGCTCGCCAACCCGACGCCGGAGATCCTCCCCGAGGACGCGCGCGCGGTGCGGCCGGATGCGATCATCGCGACCGGCCGCTCGGACTATCCGAACCAGGTCAACAACGCGCTCTGCTTCCCGTACATCTTCCGCGGCGCGCTCGACGTCGGCGCGACGACGATCAACGAGGCGATGAAGATCGCTTGCGTGCACGCGATCGCCGCGCTGGCGCGGCGCGAGGCGAGCGACGTCGCCGCGCGCGCCTACGGCGGCCGCACGATGTGCTTCGGCCCCGACTACATCATCCCCCAGCCGTTCGATCCGCGCCTGATCGTCGAACTCGCGCCCGCGGTGGCGCGCGCGGCGATGGAATCGGGCGTGGCGACGCGGCCGATCGCCGATCTGCGCGCGTACACCGAGAAACTCAACGAATTCGTGTTCCGCACGACGCTGCTGATGAAGCCGGTGTTCGCGCGCGCCAAGGCCGACCCGCGGCGCATCGCCTACGCCGAGGGCGAGGAAGAGACCGTGTTGCGCGCAGTGCAGCACGTCGTCGACGAAGGCATCGCGCGGCCGATCCTCATCGGCCGCCCGTCGGTGATCGAGTCGCGCATCGAGCGGCTCAGCCTGCGTATCCGCCCCGGCGTCGACTTCGAGCTGTGCAACATCGAGAGCGACCCACGCTTCAAGGACTACTGGACGCTCTACCACGAGCTCATGCAGCGCAACGGCGTGACGCCGGAGAGCGCCAAGCAGATCGTGCGCTCGCGCGCGACCGTGATCGGCGCGCTCATGGTCCGCCGCAACGAGGCGGACGGCCTCATCTGCGGCATCGTCGGCCGCTTCCACAAGAAGCTCGGCTACCTGCGCGGCATCATCCCGCTCGACCCCGGCGTCGCGTCGATGTCCGCGATGAGCGCGGTGTTCAACGAGCGCGGCGTGTTCTTCTTCCTCGACACGCACGTGGCGATCGATCCCGACGCCGAGCGCATCGCCGAGGCGACCGCGCAGGCGACCTTGCGCCTCAAGTACTTCGGCATCGTGCCGAAGGTCGCGATCCTGTCGCATTCCAACTTCGGCAGCCACGAGGACGCCAGCGCGCTGAAGATGCGCCGCGTCGTCGAGCTGCTGCGCGAGCGCCTGCCGCGGGTCGAGATCGAAGGCGAGATGCACGCCGACACCGCGCTCAACGCGGAGGTGCGCGAGCGCCTGTTCCCGCACTCGCGCCTGTCGGGCAGCGCGAACGTGTTCGTCTGCCCCAACCTCGACGCGGCCAACATCGCATTCAACATGACGCGCGTGATGACCGACGGCGTCGTGATCGGCCCGATCCTCATGGGCCCGTCCAAGCCCGTGCACGTGCTGACGCCCGCGGCGACCGTGCGGCGCGTATTCAACATGACCGCGCTGGCGGTGGTCGAGGCGCAGATCCGCGCGCAGGTCGCGACGGGCCGCTAGCGGCGTGGCCCCGCGCGCCGCGTTCCCTCGTGGACGAGCGAGGGAACGGCGACACGGCGGCGGGCAGCATGGCGGACACGCGACGCGGCATTCGACGGATGACATGGCTCGGCGCATGCGCGGCGCTCGCAGGCGCGGCGCCGGCGAGCGCGCTCGTGCATTGCGTGGACACGGCGGCGGAACTCCAGTCCGCGCTCACCGCGGCGGCGGCGAGCAACGCCGACGACACGATCCGCGTCGTCATGGGCGTGTATGCGCCGACCTCGGTGGACGGCTTCCACGCCGAACTCGATGCACCCGGTGACCTCGACATCAGCGGCGGCTGGTATCCGGGTTGCATCGCGCGCCTGCGCGGCGCGCGCAGCACGATCGACGGGCAGGGATCGAGGCCGGGCATGGTCCTCCTCGGCACCAGCACGTCCGACGGCCACCTCTCGATCAGCCACCTCAACTTCGTCAACGGTCTGAGCGACGGCATCCATGCCGGCGGCCTCACCGCCAATCCCTACGTGGCCGTCCGTCTCGACGTCACGATCGACGCGAACCGCTTCGCCGGCAATGAAGCCGTCGACAGCGTCAACGGCGGTGGTGGCGGCTTGCGCACGGTCGCGGACGGCACGCTGGTCGTCAGCAACAACGCGTTCGTCGACAACTACGCGCGCAACTGGGGCGGCGCGGCACTGCTGCATTGCCAGGGGCTGCTCGCCCGCATCGCCGGCAACACGGTGACCGGCAACGAGGCGTCGACCGGCAGCGCGACCAGCGCAGCGGGCGTGCGGATCGGCGGCGACTGCCTCGTCGAGGTCGCGAACAACATCCTCTGGGGCAACACGGGACTCGATCTCGCCCTGTACGCCGAAGGCGTGCGCCTGTACCACAACGACCTCGCCGACATCGGTGGCGCCGAGGCGCCGGCCACCAGCATCGGCAACGTGCAGGTGGATCCGCAGTTCGTCTCCGCCGCCAACCTGCGCCTGCAACGCACGTCGCCCTTGATCGACGCCGGCTACGACACGCCGATCGACGGCCTGACCGCGTTCGACGCCGACGGCGGACCGCGCGTCGCCGGACCGCACGTCGACATCGGCGCCTACGAACTCGACCGGCTGTTCAGCGACGGCTTCGACCCGCAGTTCAGTCCGGCGTCCTGAATGGGCGCGGTCCCGCGGGCGACGAACGAGCGCCGCGTCCGCCGACCCGTGCGCCGGGCTCCGCGAATTCCTGCACAATCGGCGCATGCCCGAGCCATCCAGTGCGACGCCCGACCAGGCCGTGGAGCTGCTGGTCGAGGTGTTCTACGCGGACCTGCAACGCCTCGCCCGGCGCGAGCGTGGCCGCGTCGCCGCGCCGGCGGAAACGCTCGGCACCACGGCACTCGTGCACGAGGCGTACCTCAAGCTCGCGCGCCGCAGCGTGTTCACCGACCAGGCGCATTTCCTCAACACGGCCGCGCTCGCGATGCGCCAGGCACTGGTCTCGCACGCGCGCTCGCGCATGCGCGTCAAGCGTGGCGAGGGCCGCGATGCGGTCGACATCGAATCGGTCGACATCCTCGCCGAGAGCGACGAGCGGGTGGTCGCGCTCGACGAAGCGCTCGGCACGCTCGAACGCGTGTCGCCACGACTCGCGCGCGTGGTCGAGTGCCGCTATTTCGCCGGGTATTCCGAGAAGGAGACCGCGCTCGCGCTGGGCATCGGCGAGCGCACCGTGCAGCGCGACTGGGTCATGGCCAAGGCGCTGCTGTACGAGGCGCTCGGCGTCTGAACCGATGGGAGGGATTGGCGCCCGACCGTCGCCGGCAGTCACACGACGCATCGTCCCTCGCGCGCGTCGCGGTCAGGGCGACGCGTCCGCAGCGAAGATCGACGCACCGATCGCGGTGGCGAAGCGTTCGATCGCGGCCGCGGCGGCGATCGAGTTGCCGTTGGCGTCGAGGCCGGGTGCCCATGCACATACGCACAGGCGTCCCGGCACCACCGCGACGATGCCGCCGCCGACGCCGGTCTTGACCGGCAGGCCGATGCGGCAGGCGAGGTCGCCGGCCGCGTCGTAGGCGCCACAGGTGAGCATGAGCGCGTTGATGCGGCGCGCGGCAAGCGCGTCGACCACGCGCGTGCCCGGTGGCTGCACGCCGTCGGCGGCGAGGAACAGGCCTGCGCGCGCGAGTTCGCGGCACGACATCGCGATCGCGCATTGCGCGCAGTACGCATCGAGCACCGCGCCGACGTCGCCGTGCAGGTTGCCGAAGCTGCGCATGAAGTGCGCGATCGCCGCGTTGCGGTCGCTGTGCCCGCGTTCGGAGCGTGCGACTTCGGCGTCGATCGCGACGTCCGCCTCGCCGAGCAGGCGGTGCACGAATTCGAGCACGGCGCGCTCGGGCTGCAGGTAGCGCCGGCAGAGCACGTCGGTGACGACGAGCGCGCCGGCGTTGACGAACGGGTTGCGCGGCACGCCACGCTCGCGCTCGAGCTGCACGAGCGAGTTGAACGGCGTGCCCGAGGGCTCGCGGCCGACGCGTTGCCACAGCGCATCGCCTTCGCGTTGCAACGCGAGCGCGAGCGCGTACATCTTCGACAGGCTCTGGATCGAGAAGCGGTGCCCGCTGTCGCCGGCACCGTACACGCGACCGTCGATCGTCGCGACGGCGATGCCAAAGCGGTCGCGCGGCATGCGCGACAGCGCCGGGATGTACGAGGCGACCTCGCCCTCGCCGAGCAGCGGGCGCACGTCGGCGGCGATGTCCTGCAGCAGTGTCGGAAGATCGAGGGTCATGGCGAGCGCGTCAGCGGGAGCGCGCAGCCTACGCGATCGGCGACAGGTCGTGCAGCGGGGCCCATGCGCTCCGTGCAGGGCGGGCCTTGACCGTGATTCCCACCGGTCGGTGACGCACCGCCGTGCCTCATCTCGTGGTGGGCCAGGGACCTCCCTGCGGCAGGTAGCTCCCGCGCAACGCATCGAGCAGCGGATCGCGCGAACCCGGCGGATTCGCCGCGACGTGGCCCTGGCCGATCGTCCAGATGATCACGCCGCCGATGCCGTGCGCCTTCGCGTACGCGCCCTTTTCGGTGACCGATTGCGCGTCGTCGTAGCTGACGAAGTTGCAGCCCTGCGCGCCGATGCCGGCGACCGAGGACAGGTAGGGCACGCGTGCGGTCGCATCCCATTGGCGCGTCGTCGCGACCGGGTACTGGGTCGCGATCGTCGCGTAGCTCATCGTGCCGTCGCCCGACGCGATGCTGCCGCCGTCCTGGTGCGGGCCGGTCACGCCCTGCCAGCAATAGCCGTAGAACGCGAGGCCGATGCCGAGCTTCGACGCCGGCACGCCGGTCGGCTGGTAACCGAGGCGGAAGCTCACGTCGACTGCTGACGGCGTGCTCACGGTCGGCGGGTCCGTATTGAAGAGCGCCGAGTTGTGCCAGCTTTTCCAGCCGTCCCAGCCCTGCGAGGCCGCACCCGCCATGTCGTAGGTCATGATGTCGATGCGGTCGAACAGCGGCGCGACCTCGGCCCAGAACGGATCGGGTTGCATGTAGTTCGGGTTGAACCAGCCGACCGGTACGGTCAACAACATGTGCGGGCGCGCGGTGCGCAGCGCCGTGGCGAGCGCCTGGAAGGCGGGCTTGTCGCCGTCTTCGAGCGGCTCCCAGTCGAGATCCAGCCCGTCGAGCCCATACTGGTCCATGCGTGCGAGCAGGTTCGCGACGAAGCCCGGGCGATGCGCCGCGCCGGCGGCGCCGCGCCAGCCGTCGACTTCGCCCGCGCCGCCGACCATGAGGATCGCCTTGCGCCCCGCCGCGTGCGCTGCGTCGACCGCCGCATGCGCGAATGCCGGTCCGTTCGCGTCGTCGATGTCGAAGTCGTTCGTCACCGTTCCGCTGGCGAGCGGGCGCACGCGTCCGACCATGAGGTGCGTGACCGCATCGAACGGGATGTCCGCGGGCGCGAGCAGCGTGCGCTCGTAGCCGACGTAATAGCCGAGCACCCAGCGCGCCGGTTCGAAGCCGTCGGCGAAGATCGCGTCCGCGGCGCGCGCCCGCTGCACGGGGGCCGTGCACGCGATCGCGATGGCGATCGCGGCGAGGGTGGGCTGGATGGTCCGCATGGCCGTTCTCCTCGGGGTGTCGAGCTTCCGTTACGCGCAATCGCCACGATATCAGCCACCGCCGCGCCATCCGTGCGGCGCCGCACGGCTGCGCAGCATGCAAGCAGCGCGCCGGGCGACTAAACTGGACAGCCCGCGGCGTCGTCCGGCGCCGCCCGCGGCCACAGCGCAGCGCGCCCGCACGCTGCATCGAGAGTACGCATGAACCAGCTCAACGACATCCTCGACCAGGACCTCGACCCGCGCGAAACGCGCGAATGGACCGAGGCGCTGCACGGCGTGATCAAGGCGGACGGCACCGACCGTGCGCACTACCTGCTCGAGCGCATGGTCGAGGAAACGCGTCGCGCCGGCGGCCACCTGCCGTTCGCACCGACGACCGAGTACGTCAACACGATCCCGCCGGAGCGCGAAGCGCGCATGTCCGGCGACCCGAACATGGAATGGCGCATCCGCTGCCTGATCCGCTGGAACGCGATGGCGATGGTCGTGCGCGCGAACCGCAAGCCGGGCGAGCTCGGCGGCCACATCGCGAGCTTCGCCTCGAGCGCGACGCTGTACGACGTCGGCTTCAACCATTTCTGGCGCGCGCCGAGCGCGGACCATCCGGGCGACCTCGTCTTCCACCAGGGCCATTCGAGCCCGGGCATCTATGCGCGCTCGTTCCTCGAGGGACGCATTTCCGAGGAACAGCTCGACCTGTTCCGCATGGAAGTCGAAGGGCGCGGGCGCGGCCTGTCCTCGTATCCGCATCCGTGGCTGATGCCCGACTACTGGCAGGTGCCGACCGTCTCGATGGGCCTGGGCCCGCTGCAGGCGATCTACCAGGCGCATTTCATGAAGTACCTCGAGCACCGCGGCCTGATCGCGCCGAGCGATCGCAAGGTCTGGTGCTTCATCGGCGACGGCGAGTCGGACGAGCCGGAGACGCTCGGCGCGATCTCGCTCGCCGGGCGCGAGGGACTCGACAACCTCATCTTCGTCGTCAACTGCAACCTGCAGCGCCTCGACGGCCCGGTGCGCGGCAACGGCAAGATCATCCAGGAACTCGAAGGCGTGTTCCGCGGCGCCGGCTGGAACGTGATCAAGACGATCTGGGGCAGCTACTGGGATCCGCTGCTCGCGCGCGACACGTCCGGCAAGCTGCGCCAGCTCATGATGGAAACCGTCGACGGCGAATACCAGAACTGCAAGGCGTTCGGCGGCAAGTACACGCGCGAGCACTTCTTCGGCAAGTACCCGGAAACCGCCGCGCTGGTCGCGAACCTGTCCGACGACGACATCTGGCGCCTCAACCGCGGCGGCCACGATCCGCACAAGGTGTATGCCGCGTACCACGAAGCGACGAACACCAGGGGCATGCCGAGCGTAATCCTCGCCAAGACCGTCAAGGGCTACGGCATGGGCTCGGCCGGCGAGTCGCAGAACCCGACGCACCAGCAGAAGAAGCTCGACGACGACGCGGTGCGTCACTTCCGCGACCGCTTCCAGATCCCCATTCCCGACGAAAAGCTCAAGGACGTGCCGTACTACCACCCGGGCAAGGATTCGCCCGAGGTGCAGTACATGCTCGAGCGCCGCCGCGCGCTCGGCGGCTTCCTGCCGCAGCGGCGCACGAAGAGTACGTCGATCACCGTGCCCGCGCTGGGCGCGTTCGAGCAGATCACCAAGGGCACCGGCGAACGTGAGATCTCCACCACGATGGCGTTCGTTCGCGGCATGAATCTCATGCTGCGCGACAAGGCGCTCGCGCCGCACGTCGTGCCGATCGTCGCCGACGAGGCGCGCACGTTCGGCATGGAAGGCATGTTCCGCCAGATCGGCATCTACGCGCCGTTCGGCCAGAAGTACAAGCCGGTCGACGCCGACCAGCTCATGTACTACCGCGAGGACCAGAAGGGACAGGTGCTGCAGGAAGGCATCAGCGAGCCCGGCGCGATGAGCGCGTGGATCGCCGCGGGCACGAGCTACTCGGTCAGCGACGTGCCGATGCTGCCGTTCTACATCTACTACTCGATGTTCGGCTTCCAGCGCATCGGCGACCTCGCCTGGGCCGCGGGCGACATGCGCACGCGCGGCTTCCTCGTCGGCGGCACCGCCGGCCGCACCACGCTCAACGGCGAAGGCCTGCAGCACGAGGACGGTCATTCGCACCTGCTCGCCGGCGCGATCCCCAACTGCCGTGCGTACGACCCGACCTTCTCCTACGAGGTCGCGGTGATCCTGCAGGACGGCGCGCGCCGCATGCTGCAGGAGCAGGAGGACGTCTACTACTACGTCACCGTGATGAACGAGAACTACGTGCATCCGGACATGCCGGCCGGGGTCGAGGCCGACATCGTCAAGGGCATGTACCTGTTCAAGGACGGCGGCAAGCCGAAGAAGAACGAGCCGCGCGTGCAGCTGCTCGGTTCCGGCACGATCCTGCGCGAGGTGATCGCCGCGGCCGAGCTGCTCGAGAAGGACTTCGGCGTGGCCAGCGACATCTGGTCGTGCCCGAGCTTCTCCGAACTGCGCAAGGACGGCTTCGACGCCGAGCGCTGGAACCGCCTGCATCCGATGGACAAGAAGCCACGCAAGGCGCACGTGACCGCATGCCTCGAATCGCGTGCCGGCCCGGCGATCGCGGCGACCGACTACGTGCGCGAGTACGCCGACCAGATCCGCGCGTTCATGCCGCACGGCAAGCGCTACGTCGTGCTCGGCACGGATGGTTTCGGCCGCAGCGACACGCGCGCGAACCTTCGCTCGTTCTTCGAGGTCGATCGCTGGTGGATCGCGCACGCGGCAATCGCCGCGCTCGCCGCGGACGGCCAGATGAACCCGGAAGACGTCGCGCGCGCGATCAAGCAGTACAAGCTCGATCCGGACAAGCCGAATCCGTTGACGGTGTGACGCAGCGGCGCGGTGCGCGGCAGGTTGCGTCGGTGCGCGACCGGGAGTCCCGCCGGCGTCGACGGAGCGGCCTCGTCGCAGGGCATGGCGGCCCTCGGCGGGCAGCCAGGGCGGATCTAGGCGCGCAGCGCCGGATCCGCCGTTTCGCGGCTCGCTCCGGCTACGTTCCGTCGATACAGGTCCGCCACGCGCGACTCGGATGACGGCGCTCCCGTGGGAGCGGCTCCAGTCGCGATGCTCTTCGTTCGTCCGTCCGCTCCACGCCGCTGCGTCCCCCGTACGACGCGGCTCGCCGGCCGTTCCCCTGAAGCGCAGCCGACCGCCGGCGCGCCTCGCATTGACGGCGCGCCTTGCGCGCTTCGATGATCCGCCGATGATGCTCGCCCGCCGCCTGTTCCTCGTCTTCGCCTTCGTGCTCGCCGCGATGGATGTGGCGGCCCAGTCGTCCGACACCGGCAAGTTGCTCGACGAGGCGCGCCAGCGCATCGCCGATGCGCGCAAGCAGCTTGACGGCGGCGACGTCGACGATGCGACGCTGGCGCAGCTGCGCGAGCAGATGGGGGCGGTCGACACGCACGCGAACACGCTGCTCGGCGAGCTGGCGCCGAAGCTCGAGGCGATCACCGCGCGCATCGACCAGCTCGGCCCCGCGCCCGCGAAGGGCGGCGAGGCGCGCGACATCGCCGTGCAGCGCGCCGAACTCGAGAAGCAGCGCAGCGCGCTCGATGCCGACATCAAGCGCGCCAAGCTGCTCATCGTCGACAGCGGCCAGGTCGTCGCGCAGGTCGCCGACACGCGCCGCGCGAACTTCCAGGCGCGACTGTCGCAGCGCACGCCGTCGCCGCTGACGCCGACGTTCTGGCGCGGCCTCGGGGCGAGCCTCGATCGCGACCTCGCCCGCGCGCGCGAGCTGGTCGCCGGCATGGTCGCCGGGACCACGGCCGCGTTCGCGCCGGCCAACCGCGTCGCGAGCTTCGTCGGCGTCGGCCTCGGCGTCCTGCTGGTGCTGCTCGGGCGCTGGTGGGTCGAACGCGCGCTGTTGCGCTGGACCGCCGATCGCGTGCCGCATGGCCGCCTGCGCCGCTCCGCGCTCGCCGTCGCGCTGGTCGTCGCGACGACCCTGCTGACCGGCCTCGGCGCGCAGGCGATCGTCGTGGCGCTCGACTGGCACGGCGTGTTCGGCGACGACGCGCGCGCGCTCGCGCGCTCGGTCGTCGCCGCGGTCGTGTTCGGCAGCTACGTGACCGGCCTCGGCCGCGCGCTGCTCGCCGCGGCACGGCCGTCGTGGCGACTGCCGCCGATCTCCGACGACGTCGCCGTGCGCCTGCGCCACTGGCCACTGATGCTCGGCAGCGCGGTCGCGCTCAGCGTGCTGATCAAGCATTTCAACCAGACCGCGGGCACGAGCCTGTCGGCGACCATCGCCGGTAGCCTCGTCGTCGCGCTCGTCTACGCCGGGCTGATCGGTTGGGGCCTGCTGCGCGCGGCGCGCACGCCCGCGGTCGCGGGTGCGCATGCCGAGTCGTTGCGCCGGCCGGCGTGGGTCGGCGCCGCGATGTCGCTGCTGTGGATCGGCGTCGCCCTCGCGATCGTCGCGTCGCTGGCCGGCTACGTCGCGTTCGCGCACCAGGTCACGCGGCAGATGATCGGGCTCGGCATCGTCGCGGCGACGTTCTACCTCGTCGTGCACGTGGTCGAGGACCTGTTTGCGGCCGCGCTCTCGTCGCGGGCGAGCTGGGTGCAACGCACGCTCGGCCTCGATCCGCGCGTGCTCGACCAGGTCGCGGTGCTCGGTTCCGGCGTGTTCCGCGTGTTCGCGCTGGCGATCGCGCTGTTCGCCGCGCTGGCGCCGTTCGGCACCGAGCCCGGCGACCTCGTCGCCCAACTCGCCCGCGGCGCGGCCGGCCTGAAGATCGGCCAGATCGAAGTCACGCCGGTCGCGGTGTTCGGCGCGCTCGCCGTGCTCGTGCTCGGCATTGCCGCGGTACGCGCGCTGCAGCGCTGGCTGCTCGTGAGCTACCTGCCGACGACGCGCCTCGATCCGGGCATGCGCAGTTCGATGACGACCCTGCTCGGCACCGCGGGCATCGTCGTCGTCGTCGCGTTCGCGCTGTCGGCGCTCGGCCTCGGCCTAGACCGCATCGCGTGGGTCGCGAGCGCGCTGTCGGTCGGCATCGGCTTCGGCCTGCAGGCGATCGTGCAGAACTTCGTGTCCGGCCTGATCCTGCTGGTCGAGCGGCCGGTCAAGGTCGGCGACTGGGTCGTGCTCGGCGACGCCGAAGGCGACATCCGGCGCATCAACGTGCGCGCGACCGAGATCCAGATGGGCGACCGTTCGACCGTGATCGTGCCCAACTCCGAACTCATCACCAAGAGCGTGCGCAACGTGACGCTCGCCAACGCGGAGGGGCGCGTGCGATTCCGCGTGCCGTTGCCGCTCGACAGCGATCCCGCGCGCGTGGTCGGGATCATCAAGGCCGCGTTCGCGGCGCATCCGGGCGTGCTGCGCCAGCCGCCACCGAACGTGCTGCTCGAGAGCATCGAGAACGGCAGTCTCATGTTCGTCGTGGTCGGCTTCATCGCCAACCCGCGCCAGTCGGGCCAGGTGCGCAGCGACCTGCTGCTCGATATCCTCGCGCGCCTGCGCGCGGAAGACATCGCGCTGTCGACGCCGTACCAGGTAAACCTTGGCCGCGTCGGCGATCTCGGCGCGCAAGGCCCGCTCGCGGGCGCGGACTGACCCGCGCCGGGCGCGGGCCCGGGTCCCGAAACGACGCCGCCGGCACGAGGCCGGCGGCGGGTACGGCAATGCAGCGAACGCCTTACTGCGCGGCGTCTTTCAGCTTCTTGAGCGCGCGCACCTTGACCTTCACGCTGGCCGGCTTGGCCGCGAACCAGCGCTCTTCCTTCGTGAAGGGGTCGATGCCCTTGCGCTTCGGCTTGGCGGCCACGGCGACCGCGGTGATCTTCAGCAGGCCCGGCAGCGTGAACACGCCGGCGCCCTTCTTGTGCAGCGAATTGGCGACCGTCTGCTCGAGCGCGGCGAGGACGGCGCGGACACCCTTGGTCTCGACGCCGCTCTGCTCGGCCAGGTGCGCGACCAGGCCCGACTTGCTCAGCGGTTCGGTAATCGGCTTCGACGCGCCCTTCTTGGCGGCCGGCTTCTTGGATGTAGCCATGGTTTTCGTTTCTCCGTGGGGGTAGCGCGGCGCAGTGCACGCGCCGCTGGGCCTAGCGTAGCGTGTTTTCGGGGGCTGCGCGCAAGAGAATGCTTGAAATAGGCGGTTTGTGCGCTGCGACGTGCGCAATGCACCTCTGCGTGGTGGGCGGGCCGGCCGATCAGGGCGGGGTATGGCGCGAAGGTCGAAAGTGAGCCATCGCTTGCTGCTGTTCGGCCTCTGCCTCGCCCAGTCGTTGCCGGCAATGAAGCGACGTCGGTCGAATCGCTAATTCCCACCTGTAATCACCGCATGCATCGCGTGAATTGCGATCAGCCATCTTGATGGATCGATCGCATCTTTTCATTTGCCACGTACGGCTCAAAAAAAAAATACTGACCAAATTCCGGGGTCCGGCGACGGACGGTCTCTTTGAAAGAGCAGGTCATGTCCAGGGAATGGATTGGAGCAGTCATGAGTAGTCCCGCGCACTCCGTTCGCGAACGCGCCTTTGGCGAAACGGATTCGTCGACCATGATGGACAGGTTCCTGTCCGCTCTCTTTGGTCAATTGACGAAGCGGCAGGCGCTCCCACTGCACCGGTTGTGCGGCAGCGACGCGACGATCGTCTTCACGATGGCGGCGAGCAGCGACCGGTCCCTTTTGCTGAAGCCTGGCGCCGACGTCGAGGGGAAACTGGTTAAGGCGCGCGAGTTTCTCATTGGGCGGATATGCGGGTGGCAAGAGCAATTCAGGGTCGAGGAAGAGATCGGCGACGGCCACTCCATCGCGCATTCCAACGTGTCCACCTATGCGGGCGGCGGCGACTGGAAAATCCGGTCGATCGACATTTTCATGACGCTCAGATGCGATCGGTTGTGCCTGCGCCCGATAGCTGGAGTGGTCGTTTCATACGGCGACGTGAGCACCGCCAGCGGTTCAGGAAGCATTTCATCTGCGGCCATTGGGGGGTGCTGGGAGATTCCGAGAGCGCCGTGATTACAGGCCATGCGGACCGGGAGGCCGGGGCCGCTTGAAGGGGCATTTGTACCGAGCGCTGAAGGTCATTCCGGTCGGGACGCAGCGACATTTCATCGGGGGTTGTTCATGTGCATTTCCACGCAGCAAACGGCTTTTGAATTTGATGTCTTCGCTGTTGCGGAGCAGGCAGGCGGATACGGTGGGAATGGCGCAAATATCCTGCGTCGCGCCCGATGTCACGCTGGACGATTCGCTGTCTGGCTGACGTGGACGGTCGCATTCTTCCTCCTGCTGCAGTTTCATGGCAGCGCGCTGGCCGCGTCGCCCGCCGTGGATCGACTGGTCGAGTGTCGTACGGCCATTGAGGGCGTGCGTTGGTCGTATCGTATCTGGCCGAAGGAAAATCCGGGTGCAAAGCCGCCGCTGGCCGAAGTCATGAGCCAGGCGGGGATTCGGGCGAGCGTCGAGAATGATCTGCGCATGGAGGAGGCTCTGCGGCGCTTGTATGGGCGCGAGATTGCTGCCTCTGACCTGCAGGCGGAACTTGACCGGATGGTCGCGCAGACGCGCGCACCGGACCAGTTGCGGGCCTTGTTCGATGCTCTGGGCAATGATCCAGTACGGATTGGCGAATGTCTGGTAAGGCCGGATCTCGTGCGCCGTCACCTGACGGCTGCCTTCCTTGCTGACGAGACCAAGAACGTGGCATCGCGCAAGCTGGCGGAGAAGATCGCCAGGTCGTCGGAAGTGAATGATGCTGAACTGAGATCGCGTGACATCCAGGCGTGGGATTACGCCTATGTCGAGACGAAGAGCACTGCGAAGGGTTCCGCTTACGGCGAGCGTCATGACAGTTCGATTGGCGCTGATGGTGAGTCAGCCCTCGACCCTGGGGAGTTCGCACTTGTTCGTGAGCGGCTTTCCGTATCGCCAGAGGTACGTGCGACTCCTGCCGGAATGCTGGTCGAGCGCCTTGTTGCCCAGTCCCCGGGGCGCCTGGACGTGAGGCGCTACTTGGTGCCGACGCTGGGCTTCGACGACTGGTGGATACAAACATCAAGGTCGATTCCCATCGGTCGGCTGGGCCGGCTGCCAGCCAAGGCCCTCCACATGCCGGACATTGCAGCTGCGCTCGCGGTCCCGACACAGTCACTCGAGGGCGAGCACTGGTTCCATTTCCCCGAAGAGCTTCGGCCATACGGTGACGATGCCTACAAGGCTGTGTGGACCGGCGATCAGATGATCGTCATTCCCCAAGGGGAGGGCGGTTCGTTTTACGCCTATGACCTTGCGGCCGATGTATGGACCTCCCTGCCCACCGCCAATGAGCCGCAGCATGGAGGATCCGCAATCTGGACCGGCGTGCGATTGATTGTATGGGGTGGCGCAGAAGGCGCCTACTCCAATGCCGGTCGTATGTGGGGTCCGGGTCAAGCGAGCTGGACATCTGTGCCCGTAACGGACTCGACACCGACGGCTCGCAGCGGCCATACGGCTGTGTGGACCGGTTCCGAGATGATTGTATGGGGCGGAGTGGGAGACTGCTCGCATGTCGAAGGTGAGCCGCCAATCATTACGCATTGGGAATGTCCGCAGAACAGCGGCGGACGATTCAATCCGCAGACGGGAATTTGGCAGGCCACGGCAACGTCCGGTGGGCAGATTCCGGCACCGCGTCGCGGACATACGGCAATCTGGACGGACGGAATCGCGTCGCCGGTCATGGTGATCTGGGGCGGGGAATGCGATTCCAGTTCCGGCGACTATGCCACGACGTACGTGCCCTGTACGGGAAGCTACCGGCGAGGTGCGCGGTACAATCCCCTCACGAACACTTGGTCGAACATTTTTGAATTGGCCGGCGCTCCGGCATCTGGCCGAAACCGTTCCGCTGTCTGGACGGGTAGCGAAATGCTGGTGTGGGGAGGGGAATTGTGGAATGGCGCGCAATATGCGCTGACCAATACCGGCCATCGTTACAATCCCGCAACCGGTGCCTGGACGGCGATGGCCACTACCAATGCCCCAAGTCTCAGGACCGGGGCCAGCGTCATCTGGGCCGGCGACAGGATGATCGTCTGGGGCGGCTACTACTTCCTCGGCTATCTGGCTTCCGGTGCGCAGTACTTTCCCGGCGGTGCCGATGGGGCACCGGGCAGCTGGGTCCCCACCACTACCGTTGGTGTGCCATATGGACGCTCGAAGCATGCAGCTGTCTGGGCTTCGGGAGGGGATGCCGACGGCAAGATGCTCATCTGGGGAGGCACCAACCCGTTCGCAGAAAACAACCGGTCGTTGGCGCGCGTGGCGCTGTTCGATCCGCTGGCGGCCGAGCAAGGCGTCTGGAGTGAAACCAGCTTCGGTGTGCCTCCGGGAGACGCGAATCAAAGCTTTGTTTGGACGGGAGTGGAACTTGTCGGTTGGGGCGGGAGCTACAACACGGGCTACGCATTCGATCTGGCAGCATCAAGTTGGAGAAGGTTGTCGAATACAGGTGCGCCATCGGCACGGCACGATCATGGAGCGATTTGGACGGGAACCGATGTCCTCGTGTGGGGTGGCGTGAACGGGGCTGTCCATTTTGGCGATGGTGCGCGCTACTCGCCATTCTTCGATGCATGGAGTGCGATTGCCGCAGCTCCGATCGCAGCAAGGGCTGGCCACAGCACCGTCTGGGCGGGTGACCGCGCGTTCATATGGGGTGGCGAAGGCGATGGCGGGCAACTGCTCGGGGATGGTGCGTCGTATAGCCCGAGCTTGAATTCGTGGACTCTGATCAGCGCCGCCACGCCTGCACCCAGTGCCCGCAAGGGCCACGTCGCCGTATGGACGGGCAGCAGAATGGTCATTCAGGGCGGCTTGAGCCCGAACCCGACGAGCTCGGGGGGGCGCTACGATCCTGGAGCCAATGCTTGGGAGACGACCAGTCTTGTCGGCGCGCCGCCCGCTTCGGCCGACCGGCACGTCGTCTGGACGGGCGGCAAAATGCTCGTTTGCTGTTTTGATCAGCCCGCTTTCAGTGCAAAGCTTTATGACCCCGTCGCTGACGCTTGGGCCAATGCGACCGCGACCGGCTCGCCGCCTGGCGCAGTGGACGCCGAGGCTGTCGTATGGTCCGGCACGGAAATGATCGTGTTCGCCGATGGCGCCAACGGTGGGCGATACGACCCCGCGCTCGATACCTGGAAAGCGATCACCAGTGTCGGTGCGCCTCTCTACTCCAAGGCAGCGCACTGGACCGGTTCGTCCATGCTGATGGGCGTTCCTGGCGCCGGTGGCTGGCTCTATTACCCCAGCGGCGAAAACACCCCGCCCGTGGTCGATAACCAATTTTTCCAGGTTTCCGAAAGTACGCCCGTGGGAGTGTCCATTGGTACGGTCGTAGCCACCGATGACGGCTTGCCGACGCCGGCGCAGCTGACGTACGCGATCACGGCGGGTAACGTCGGCGGCGTATTCGCGATCAATCCGGCGACGGGCGCGCTCACGATTGCGCATGCGCTCGACTACGAGACGTTGTCGTCGTATTCGCTTGCTGTCAATGTTTCGGATGGGATGTTGAGTACTGCTGCCACCGTTTCCATCGACGTTATGGACGTGATTGGCGGTCCCGGCGTCGAGAACATCGCGCCGCAGGTGCCGGCCGGCCAGGTGTTCGCGATCGCCGAAGACGCGACCGCGGGCACGAGCCTGGGCACGGTGCAGGCGACCGACGACGGCCTGCCGACGCCGCCGGCGCTGAGCTACGCGATCACGGCGGGCAACACGAACGGTGCGTTCGCGATCGATCCGGCGACGGGTGCGCTGACGGTCGCGGCAGCGCTCGACTACGAGACGCAGTCGAGCTACGCACTGACGATCGAGGTGTCGGACGGTGCGCTGAGCGGCACGGGCACGGTGACGGTGAACGTGACCGACGTGATCGGAGGGCCGGGTGCCGAGAATGCCGCGCCACAGGTGGTCCCTGGCCAGGTGTTCGTGATCGCGGAAAATGCGTCGACCGGCGCGGCGGTCGGTATCGTGCAGGCGATGGACGATGGCCTACCGAAGTCATCAGCTCTCAGTTATTCCATTACGACGCTCAACAGCGGGTTCGCGCTCAATCCGACGACGGGAATGCTGACCATCGCGACGGTGCTCGATTACGAGACGAGATCGAGTTACACGCTGACGATAAAAGTATCGGACGGTCAGCTGAGCGGCACGGGCACGGTGACGGTGAACGTGACCGACGTGATCGGCGGGCCGGGCGTCGAGAACATCGCGCCGCAGGTGACGGCGGGCCAGGTGTTCGCGATCGCGGAAGATGCTGCGGCAAGTACCGCGATCGGCACGGTGCAGGCGACCGACGACGGTCTGCCGACGCCGGCGCTGAGCTACGCGATCACGGCGGGCAACACGAACGGCGCGTTCGCGATCGATCCGGCGACGGGTGCGCTGACGGTGGCCGGTGCGCTCGACTACGAGACGCAGTCGAGCTACGTGCTGACGATCGAGGTGTCGGACGGTGCGCTGAGCGGCACGGGCACGGTGACGGTGAACGTGACCGACGTGGTCGGCGGGCCGGGCGTCGAGAACATCGCGCCGCAGGTACCGGCCCAGGTGTTCACGGTTGCGGAAGATGCTGCGGCAAGTACCGCGATCGGCACGGTGCAGGCGACCGACGACGGTCTGCCGACACCGCCGGCACTGAGCTACGCGATCACGGCCGGCAACACGAACGGCGCGTTCGCGATCGATCCGGCGACGGGTGCGCTGACGGTGGCCGGTGCGCTCGACTACGAGACGCAGTCGAGCTATGGGCTGACGATCGAGGTGTCGGACGGTGCGCTGAGCGGCACGGGCACGGTGACGGTGAACGTGACGAACGTGATCGAGCCGGGCGAGAACGTGGCGC
>NZ_SLWQ01000004.1:0-161922 GCF_004342425.1 Dokdonella fugitiva
CTCGCCTCCGCCACCGTCGTCTTGCCCTGGATGATCTCCAGCACCAGCGCCGACTTCCGACGCGCTGTCCAACGCTTGATCTCTTCTTCCATCACTGCACTCATGGTGTCTCCTCGGTCAAAGGTTACACCTGAGCAGGAATTCACTGGGTCATTACATCAAAGGCTTGCGCAACGACCTGCGCGCGAGTGAGCGCCAACGCGGTGCGCGCGACGCCGAAGTGGTGCGCCTTCAGCGCGACCTTGCGCGCGCGCAAGCGTCCTTAACCGCCAAGCCACGCGCTCCGTCGGCAACGCCACGGCGTCCGCGCGGGAAAGCCAGCGCTACATGACCCTAGAGGCCGCCCGGAAACCGGCAGGTACGGGGATCGGAAATCTCCTGCAGAGGCAGCCTAGAGCGCGGCCGAATGATCGGTGAGGGGCAGCGTCCTCGGCGGTTCTGCCAGACCGTCTTTCGACGCTGAACTGGCAGAGCTGTGACGCTGCCCAAGCATTTTAGACCCCCCCCGCGGACGGCCAGCGAGATAGCCGGTATCCGGCGTACCAGTTCACAACGCGAGGGCGCCTTGTTGGCAGAATCCATCACCAATGGGGCGTCTTTTCGGCGCTGCTGCGAATATGAGTGGCTTGTCGGCGGCTACGGGTCGCTTTGTTGGCTTTTGCCGGGGCAACTTGTTGGCGCTGAACACTGATTTCGCGTCCGGCGGACATCGCCGGCCTGATCGTCAGGGCGACCGCCGTGTAGCCCAGAGTCGCCAGGTTCGAGCATCGCCGCCGGGCTCGCCTTTAGGTGCGCAATGCCTATTATGTAAAATACATCCTGTCCCGCGATATGCGCGACGGCGCGCTCTTCAGCAACGGTCATCTCCACTTGACCCGGTCCGAGCGCCACCGTTCCATAGAACCGGTGGTCACCATGCCCCGGAGATACCGAGCGGTCGAGCTACAGGGAGTCGCCCGGCGTGCCGTACCACGGCCGTGGCGATCCTCTCCGGCCCCCATATCTCCGCGTCCGCCGGCGCTCTCGCATCAACCGGGTCCAGCGACGCGATGATGAGTTCAGGGCGCCTGACGGCAGCCTCTGCTCTCGGGTCATCCAGCCACCCTGGCCATCGCAACTTGCACTGCAAAATGACTGCGGGGGTACCGTCTGCTCGAAAGCCAATTCCATCAGCACCGCCGTCGCCGGTCCCGCCGACGTGCAGCCACATCAGGTCCGGTCGCTCCAGCCGTAGCACATCCACGACGAGATGCTCGAACGATGCCGGCGACAGGAGATCGACCAGTCGCCGAGCGATCTCGTCGGAATCTTCAGTCGGTTCGTACGTGGCGATACCTGAAGGCGCTGCAAAAAGCCGCTCCAGTACATCGTAGGCGCGATGGTGCCCGTCCCTATCCTTGATGATGCCGACAGTGTTGCGCTGGAGCGCCCGCTGGCCGATCCATCGCGGGATCCAAACGAAAGGGACTTCGACCCATTCGGTGGTACTCCACCCTTGGACCATATCGGCCAAGTGCCATTCCGGTTCCTCGACGGGCAGTCCCTGCTCACGTCGGAGCTGGAGATATTCCTCCCCGATCTCTCCAGGCGCAAACAGCGTAAAAGGACTCGCGATCTTGGCCAGCCAACAAACGCCGGATCCGAGTTGCGGAACCACGGCGATGGACCCGATGCCGACTTGGCGGACAATGTTCTGCTGAAGCGTAATCGAGCTCCTGTAGCCGCGACCTCGGCAATCCTCACTCAAGCGTTCGGAAGGGATATGGCTGGCCAGGCCCAGAGAATGCATGCGCTGCTCGATCGGCAACGCGGGATCCACGCCTTCGATGAACGGCGGGTAGCCCAGGAAAATCCGTCGATGCTTTCGAAGCAGTGCCGTGGTGTCGGCGTCCTGTGGCCGGCACTTCACGTAGATCGCGGTCTTGCTTTCCATTGCTTCCGCTGAGGATTGCACGAGTAGATACCTGCAGTTTCGGGATCGATGCCCGGTGCTAGTTGCAAATGATTTCCGCAGGCCGCGTGCGACGCGAAAGCACGCTATTCCTGAGCCTGCTCCGTCACCGATGACAGGGACGTGGCGTCAGGGCGCGACCCCTCCAGGGCTTTGAGGCGCTCGTACACGTCGCGCCGGACGAAGGCGCGCTTGAGGTTCGGCGTGGAATGGACAAGGACATACCCGGCGGCCCGGAGTCGATCGCAGCACCGCTTGATGCGGAAATGGTGGAACTTGTCCTTCGGGTGGTAGACCTCGTCGAATTCGATCAGGATCGCCTTGATGTCGAGACGGTCCTCGATGATGGTGTCGACGACTTCGTATTCGGCGCCTTCGATCTCCAGCTTCAGGAGGTCGATGGACGCGTGGCCGAATTGCGCCATCAGATTGGCGAGCCGGTCCACCGGCGCTTCGACCACCGTCTTCGCATCCGTAAACAGGCATGCCGAGTACGAAGCGTAGTCGTTGATTTGCGGATCGAAGAATCGGAGCGTGGTTTTGCTGCTCCACACGCCTACCGGCACGTACGTGATCTGGGCCAGCTGGTCGGCACCGATGCGATAGGTGTACGGCGTGTGTTTCGGGTTCGCGACGAAGGTTTTTCCGCTCTCGACATGTTCCTTGAGCTGCGTGAAATGCTGTATGCCATAGGGCGTGGGATCGAAGATGAAGACGTGGCAGTCGTAGATCAGCTTGAGCTCGGTGTCGAAGGAAACGTCTTCACCGGCACCCACGCAGTAGCACACGGAATTGCGATCGAGCAGTTGCGCCGGGACGTGGTAGCTGTGCCGGCGCCAGCCGATCGAGCGCATGTCCCGCAGAGGCTTGACGCCGGATTGTGCATGGATGCCAAGCATCTTCTTGAGCGGCACCGATATCCACGGATGCATCGATTGATCCCCCAGGCATGTCCACGAGAAGCGGTCCCCGCAGCCGCGGGTGCGATGTAATGTCAGCCTACTTTGGAACGTGCGGATTCGCAGCCGCGCCGAGCGAACCCTCGCGCGCGACGGCAAGAAGACGCGCAGGTCGTTCCATTCCATGCCATGCCTCGTCTGCATGAGCGTCCATGCAATTATGCATGAGCTTCATTCGAGCCTGGTGATTCCGACATGCGCATCGGTCGGTTAGCGTGCCGGTGCACGCGCGCCCTGCCCGCGCTGCCGATGACCTGGGGGAAGCCATGTCGAACAAGCGCGTCCTGCTGTCGTCCGCCGTCGATCTCGCGCTCGCGCTCGGCATCATCGCACTCGCATTCGGCGTGATCCGCTTCGCGCTGGTTCCTGCCGTGATCGAAGGCCTCGGCTTGGCCGGCGATTCGATCGCCGCGGCATCCCTGCGCCGCGGCGGCGCGGCGCTCGGCATCCTGCTCGCGTACGGTGCCTTCGTGAGATTTCGCGAGCGGCGCGCTGCGACCGAGCTGTACCCTCGTCCACGCGCGATCGTCGGCGGCATCATCACGGGCGCCCTGATGATCGCGCCCACGATGCTCGTGCTGTTCGCGATCGGCGCATACCAGACGACGTGGCGTGGATGGCAGGCCGCTCTGGCGGGCGATGCCGTCGTCATCCTCGTCGCGGCGATGCTCGAAGAGGTCGTGTTCCGTGGCGTGCTGTTCCGCCAGCTCGAACGCGCGCTGGGCACGACGGCTGCGATCGTCTGCACGGCGCTCGTGTTCGCGGCCGTGCACCTGCCGAACCTCGGCGACGGAAGCGACATGCGGGCGTTCGCGACCACCTTCGTGTCCGTCGCCGTCATCGGCGGCTTCTGGACGGTGCTGTTCGCTCGCACACGCAACCTTTGGTTCGTCACGCTCCATCACGCAGCATGGAATTTCACGATCGTGCTCAGCGGCGCGCCGCTGTCCGGGCTCGGCGAATGGCTCGCCGCGGCGCCGCTGGTCACCGTCGACCGTGGGCCGATCTGGCTCACGGGCGGTGCGTTCGGGCCGGAGAACTCGGTGCTGACGATCCTCATCGTCGCCGCAGTCGTCTTCACGCTCGCTCGGCGGAAGCTCACGGGCAGCGCCGTCGAGGGGCGACCGGCTGCAGCCCCGGACTCGTCCCGGACGAACCCTGCGGGCGTCGTCGCGCTGCGCGAATCCGCTTCGCGTCTCACCGAACGCTGGTCGCCGCGCGTGGTCGCCGCGCTCGACGACTACTACGTCAAGGTGTGCAAGGTGCATGGCACGTTCGGTTGGCACAGCCACGACACGGATGAGCTGTTCGTCGTGCTCGAAGGACGGCTCGCGATCGCGATGCAGGACGCACGGGCCGACCTCGGCACGGGCGATTGCTTCGTCGTGCCTCGCGGCGTGCTGCACAACCCCACGGCGGACGAGGAATGCCTGCTCATGCTGATCGAGCATGCCGCAACCTTGCACGCGGGAAGCGGCCACGCCGTCGCGGTACCGACGCGCACGATCGCGGAGCAGCTGCGCCCGCTTTGATGCGCTGCCCCCGCAGGGCTCGCACGCGTCGTCGGTGTGACTGCGTCATCGCCTCGCCGCGGCGACACGCGCACGCAGCTCCGGCAGCACATCCAGGTCGAACCACGGATTGTGCCTGAGCCATCCCTGGTTGCGCGGCGACGGATGCGGCAGCGGCAGCACGGCCGGGCCGTAGTCACGCCAGGCTCGCACGGTGTCGGTGAGCGAGGGCTTGCGCGCGGCGCCGAGGAAACGCTGCTGCGCATACTGGCCTATCAGCAAGGTGAGGCGGATCGCCGGCAGCTGCGCGAGCAGGCGGTCGAGCCAGAGCGGCGCGCACTCGGGTCGCGGCGGGTTGTCGCCGCCCTTCCCGCGCCCCGGATAGCAGAAGCCCATCGGGACGATCGCGAACGTGGTCACGTCATAGAAGACGTGGGAATCGACGTCGAGCCATTCGCGCAGGCGCTTGCCGCTCGCATCGTCCCACGGGATCCCGCTCGCATGCACGCGCGCGCCGGGCGCCTGGCCGACGATGAGGATGCGTGCGTCGGCGTGGGCCTGCAGCACCGGACGCGGCCCGAACGGCAGCTGCGCCACGCAGGCGCGGCACGCGCGGATCTCGGCGAGCAGCGGGCCGAGTGATTCGCGGTCGCGCGCCTTCATCCGATCCCTGCTGCCGCAACGGCAGTCGCGCGCGCATCGCGACGAAACGAATCGTTCACGCGGCCGGCGCTATGGTGGCCCTGGATGCGGCGCGTGGCGACCGCGCCGCGAGGAGGCGCGCGATGAAGAAGACATTCAAGGTCGGCGACCACGTCCGCTGGAATTCCGAAGCCGGGCACGTGACCGGCACGATCATCGCCGTGCACACGCGCGACTTCGACTACAAGGGCCATCGCCACCACGCGAGCGAGGACGAGCCGCAGTACGAGATCAGGAGCGACCGCACGGACCACGTCGCCGCGCACAAGGGGCGCGTGCTCGAATACGTGCGCTGAGGCCGCGGCATGAAGCTCCCCTACTTCACGATCGGCCATTCCGACCGCAGCCTGCCGGGGTTCGTCGACCTGCTGGCCGCTTCGCAGGTCGCCTGCCTTGCCGACGTGCGCAAGCTGCCGCGGTCGCGGTCGAACCCGCAGTTCAACGAGGACACCTTGCCGTCGGCGCTCGCCGCTGCCGGCATCGCCTACGAGCACCTCGCCGCGCTTGGTGGATTGCGGGGCAAGCATGCCGACGTGCCGCCGGCGCTCAATGCATACTGGACCAATCGCAGCTTCCACAACTATGCCGATCATGCGTTGTCGACGGAGTTCCGCGCGGCGCTGGAACACCTGCTCGCGAAGGGGCGCATGGGCCGCTGCGCGATCATGTGTTCGGAGGCGGTGTGGTGGCGCTGCCACCGGCGCATCATCACGGACTACCTGATCGCCGCCGGGGAGACGGTGGAACACATCATGGGCCACGGTCGCATCGAGCGCGCGCAACTCACGCCGGGAGCCGAAGTGCGCGCCGACGGCACGGTCGTCTATCCGGCACGCTAGCGCGCTCAACGCCGCGAGCGGAAGAAGCGCGTGAGCATGGCCGACGCCTCCTCCGCGAGCACGCCGCCGATGACGGCGGTGCGATGGTTGTGGCGATCGCTGACGAGCGTGTCGAACACGCTGCCCGCGGCGCCCGTCTTCGGATCGGTCGCGCCGTATACGACGCGACCGACGCGCGCATGGATGATCGCACCCGCGCACATCACGCACGGCTCGAGCGTGACGTACAGCGTCGAGCCCGGGAAACGGTAGTTGCGCAGGCGCCGACCGGCATCACGCAGCGCCTGCACTTCCGCATGCGCGGTCGGGTCGTCGAGCGTGATGTTGCGGTTCCAGCCTTCACCGACGACCTCGCCTCCGAGCACGAGCACGGCGCCGACCGGCACCTCGTCGTCGTGCTCCTCGGCGTGGCGCGCCAGTTCGAGCGCACGCCGCATCCATGCGGCATCGGAGGCGTCCGCTTCGGTTTTCGTGCCGGGATCGCGCCCGGATGCCATGGCTTGGTCCATTTCCTCTTTCACGAAAAACCGTCACCCGTGTTCGACATCTCGACCAGGCCGGCCCGCGACGCAGCGTGCGTCGCCCGCGGCCGGTACCGCACGCCCGTCGTTGGGCGCGTGCCTGCACGGGCCATGATTGGAATGCGCAGAGATGCGCAATTATGCCGCACAACGGGCGAGTCGCTCGCCGCGACACCCGAGGCCTGATCGGCGATCCGGTTCACGCTGGCTTATCCTTTCGCGCGACGAGACTCGCGACGGCCTCGTCGATCCCGACGCGGCCCTTGCGTACGTGTGCTCCCCGGTCGCGGAAGTCGATCCAGCCTTCGTTGAAACCGTCCAGCATCTGCATGCGCGGCACGGGATTGTTCATGCCGTGGGCCCGGAAGGTCGCCTCCCAGGTGTCGCGCGCGACAACCTCGGCCTTCACCTCGCGTCCGAGTGCCTTGCCGAATGCAGCGGCGATGCGGTTCGGCGACACGCGTTCCTCGGCTTGCAGTTCGACCACGCGCTTGTCATTCCAGTCCTCCAGCAGCAGTTCGGCCGCCGTGCGGCCGACATCGGCCGTCGCGATCATCGCAATGGGCCTGTCGAGCGGCTGCAGGCAGGAGCGGATGACACCTTCGTCGCGCGCAGAGGCGATATCCCACTCGGCATTCTCCATGAACCAGGCCGCGCGCAGGAACGTGAGAGGCATCGGCAGGCTGGCCAGCGCTTCCTCGAGAAAGCGAAGGCCGTTGAGCAGATTCGGCTGCATCGCATCGGCGCCGACCGTCGAAAGGACGACCGCCTTCGGCGGAGCCGCCTTTTCCAGGGCTTCGCGAATGACCGCGATCATCGCGCGCGTTTCGGGGAAGCCGGGGCTCGGATCGAACAGCGGCGGCAACAGGATGAAAGCGCCCTCGACTCCGGTCAGGGCCTTGGTGAGCGGCCCCGCGTCTTCCATGTCCGCGATGACGACATCGCAGCCCCGGGCAGCCCAGGGCGCGCCCTTTTTTTCGTCGCGGACTACAGCGCGGACGCCCTGCCCCGTCGACAGCAGCGTCTCGGCGAGTGCGCCGCCGACGCGGCCGGTGATTGCGGTGATCGCGAACATGTTCGTCCTTCTGGTTGGAAGCGGGTGGAGGCAGGCGCGCTGCCGATCCAACCCATCTTTCCAGACGCGATTTCGCGACTCCAGCGCCGATATGTCACTATTGAATGGACTTGAAGTAATGAATATCCATGGCATACGACGGGCGGCTGCTCGCGGGCGTGACGGTGCTGATGGCCGTGGTCGAAGCGGGATCGATGACACGCGCCGCCGAAGGCCTCGGGCTGACGCCGTCGGGCGTCGGTCGCGCGATCCAGCGCCTCGAATCCCGCATCGGCGTGCGGCTGCTCGACCGGACGACGCGGACGATGCACCTCACCGACGAAGGCCGCCGCTTCTACGAACGACTGGGTCCACTGCTCGACGGCATCGAGGAGGCGGCGCAGGAAGCGAGCGGCTCGGCGGCGATCGTACGCGGCCGGCTACGCGTCAATGTCGATCCGTTCTTCTCGCAGGTGGTACTCGCCGAGAATGCCGCGCATTTCCTCGAACGCCACCCGCACGTGCGGCTCGAACTCATCATGCGCGATTCGGTCGGCGATCTCGTCGCGGACGGGTTCGACCTCGCGCTGCACTTCGGCGATCCACCGAACGGCTCGTTCGTCGCGCGCAAGCTGTTCGAGACGCGCGTGCTCACCGCCGCGTCGCCGGACTATCTCGATGCTCATGGGCGCCCCGCGCATCCGGGCGAACTCGCCGACCATGCAACGATCGACTTCTGGGACGCCGCGCATGCGCGCGCCTACGACTGGGTGTTCCAGCTCATGCCGGCCACCGCCAGCGCCCGACGTTCGCTCAGGCCCCCCATCGTCATTGTCCGCACCAGCTCTCTACGCGCCGGTGCGCTCACCACTTTTTTCGCAGCGCTTCCTTGATCACTTCGTTCTCGAGCACCTGTTCGGCCAGCAGCTTCTTCAGGCGACCGTTCTCCGTCTCCAGCTCCTTCAGCCGCTTCGCCTCCGGCACGCTCAGGCCGCCGAACTTGCTCCGCCACAGGTAGTACGACGCCTCGCTGAAGCCGTGCTTGCGGCACAGGTCCTTCACCGCCATGCCGGCCTCTGCCTCACGCAGGAAGCCGATGATCTGCTCTTCGCTGAATCGCTTCTTCACGTCCAATCTCCTCTTCGGGGGGGATTGGACTCCAGATCGGCGTGCTACTCAAAATCGGGGGGACGTCGCTCCCCCCAGCCGATCAGTCAAGAACTTCCGGCCGGCTCCAGCAAGCTGGGACGCGCCACGATAGCCTTGAACAGATTGGCGGTGGCCGGACTGGCCTTCAGCGCAGCCAGCGACTGCGTTACCTGTCCAGCAACGCAGGTCAGGATGTGGATGTTGTTGGTCTGGGGTACGCCGCCGACATCGGACTTGTTGGTTGCTCCCGTGCGCAGGCGCTTGAGCGTCGTCTCCCTGTTGCCGAACGCTTCCAGAAAGGCATACGGGAACTCGCTCCGGTCGAACGGCTTCTCGGCAAGTTCGGAGATGGCTTGTTCGATCTCTACGGCATTCATGGTTTGGAGAACTCGACAACAGGGAGATACAGCGTGAGGCCAGCTTCGGCAGTGCGACGGAAGCCGAAGGCTTCATAGAACGCTGCGGCGCGTTCATCTTTGGCGTCGACGACGATCACCCGCACGCCAAGACTCTGGCGTACCGCGAGCGCCTGGTTGACCGCGTGGCCGACCAGCATCGCGCCGCAGCCCTTGCCCTGCTGGCCTGCGGCGACGGCAAGGCGCCCCACCCGCACGGCGGGCACCGGGTAGGCCGGCAGTCGTCGGCGGTCGGCCTCGTTCAGTTCCTGCAGGTGCAGCTGCGCCGCGGCCAGTGAGCAGTAACCGAGGATGCGCAAAGGTGCGGCATCGTCCACCAGCACATGCGTCGTGGCGATTCCATCCCGATGATGCTGGGTGGCAAAGCGGCGCAGGTAGTCGTCCAGCGGCACAACGCCGCAGGTGAAGCCATCCCGGTCATGAAGCCTGCCGTCCAGGACGGCAAAGGCCAGCGCCACCGCTCAGCGCCGGCTCGCGCGGGTGGCTTGGTCCATCGCCCGCTGCAGGCGGGCATTGGGCTGGAACGGTGCATCAAGTGTGGCCAAGAAGCGGCGGGATTCCTCAGCCGAAAGCGTGACTGCCGTGTTCGCAGCAATCGCGGCATCAGCCTCGCGTAGGGCGACTTCCCGTACGAACGTGGAGACGGTGACCCCACGGAGGGCAGCAGCCTTGGCGATGCGTTCCTTGTCGTGGTCGACCAGACGGAGGTCTAAGCGGGCAGCGGTGGACATGGCGGCGCCCTCAGAAGAGTGTACGGAACAATACCGTACAACCTTTTCTGGAGGATTTCCATGGCTCACGTCTTCAGTGTGAATCGGAGCTCACTCCCACTCGATCATCAACGAGTCACGCAAGTCCGCGTGATTAAAGGGATTGGCTTTGATCGACATGGGCCTCTACCGTCGCTTTTACCGTCAGAAAAACACTTCTTTTGCTGGCGCGGGTTTACGCGGCATCGGCTCATCATCAATCAGCGTCAATCATACCGAACAGGCGACCGCACTTCACCCCTCACGTTGAGTGCCAACCCGATGTGCTCCATGCTCGGCAGCCACACTGGATGTTCGGTCGGACAGCCATTTTTGCTGTTCAGCGAATCTTGCTCGCCCCCCGCAACCGCCCCCTGCGCAAGCCATCGGCGACTTGGAATTGTTGGTCCAGTCGTAGTCAGACTACGACAACGACAACCTATCCAAACGACTCGGGCGCAACCCACGACGCTCGTTCGGCACTGCGGCAGAAAAGAACACCGTCCACCTTCTTGCCGCTGCCAAGATGTCAGAAACTAGTGTATCATTTCTCTGTTCGAGAGGTGCCCCATGAACACGCTGCCCGAGACCATCCTGCAACAAGCACGATCTCTCCCCGAGGGAGGCGTGCTGTCGCCCAAGGAGTTCCTGCACCTGGGAAGCCGGTCGGCGGTGGATCAAGCGTTCTCGCGGCTCGCCAAGACCGGCAAGCTGCTACGCGTAGCGCGTGGCGCCTATGCCGCCCCGGTTTCCAGCCGATTCGGCTCGCGCGCTCCCGCGCCCGAGAAGGTCGTCAAGGCGCTGGGCGAACAAAGCGGCGAAGTCGTCGTACCGCACGGCGCCAGCGCGGCCAATGCCCTGGGCCTGACGCAGCAAGTGCCCATCCGCGAGGTCTATCTGACCTCCGGCCGCACCCGGAAGCTGAAGCTCGGGCGCTCGGAAGTGCTGGTCAAGCACGCACCGCGCTGGATGCTGGCACTGGGCACGCGGCCGGCCGGCGCAGCCGTGCGCGCACTGGCCTGGATTGGACCCACGCACGCCGGCAAGTCGCTGGCGTCGCTGCGCCGTACCCTTCCCCGCTCCGAATGGCAGGCGCTGGCCTCGGCGCGTGCGACGCTGCCCGGCTGGATGGCACGAGCCATCGGCGAGGAAGCCGCGCGTGGCTGAGTATTTCTTCGACCTGAGCAAGAAGGATCAACGCGAGGCGCTGGAATACGGGCGGGCCGAAACCGGCCGCCCGGTCCACTTGCTCGAAAAGGACGTATGGGTGGTGTGGACGCTGCGCGCCCTGTTCGAGGCGCCGCTCGCGGCCGACCTGACCTTCAAGGGTGGCACCTCGCTGTCGAAGGTCTACAAGGTCATCGACCGCTTTTCCGAAGACATCGACCTGACCTACGACATCCGCAAGCTGATCCCGGACCTGATCGGCGAAGGCGGCGAGCTGCCGGCCAGCCGAAGCCAGGCCGGCAAGTGGACTCAAGCCGTGCGGCATCGGCTGCCGGACTGGATCACGCTGAACGTGCAGCCGGCGCTGCAAGCTGCGCTGACGCGCGAGCGCCTGGCTGCTCGGCTCGAACTTGGCGGGCAAGAGAACGACAAGCTGTTCCTGCACTACCCTGCCCTGACGCAAGGAACGGGCTACGTGGCGCCTGTCGTCACGCTGGAGTTCGGTGCGCGCGCCACCGGCGAGCCGCATCAGGTATTCCAAGTGACTTGCGACATCGCCGCGCACCTGGCCGACGTGTCATTTCCCACCGCCTCGCCATTGGTCATGAGCGTCGCGCGCACCTTTTGGGAGAAGGCCACGGCTGCGCACGTGTTCTGCGCGCAAGGCCGCATCCGCAGCGAACGCTATGCCCGGCATTGGCACGACTTGGCCGCGATCGCGCGGAGCCCTCATTTCGCCACCGTCATCGCCGATCGCACAGTGGCAACGGCCGTCGCTCGCCACAAGTCCTACTTCTTCATCGAGAAGGACGCCGACGGCCAGGTGATCGACTACATGCCCGCGACCGCGGGGCATCTGAAAATCGTCCCCGAAGGCGAAGCGAGGACGGCACTCGCCAAGGACTATGCAGCCATGCTGGCGGACGAAGTGATGGTAGGCAATGCCGTATCGTTCGACGAGCTATTGGAAGCATGCGCCGACCTCGAAGCCAAGGCGAACAGGCCTGCCGCGTAGCGACAACAAGATCAACAAGGACTACTTGGGGGAGCCATGCGTGTTTCACGATTGCAGATAGAGAACTTCCGCGGCATCAAGAAGACGGAACTTCACTTCTCTGGGCATACGCTCCTGATCGGCGGCAACAACGTCGGAAAGAGCACGATCTGCGAAGCACTCGATCTCGTGCTTGGGCCGGATCGCCTGAATCGAACACCCCCGGTTGAAGAGTTCGATTTCCGCAATGCCGGCTATCTGAACGAAGATGGCGAAACCCCCGTTCCTATCCGCATCGAAGCCGTCCTCGTCGATCTGACCGACGACATCAAGAAGCTCTGCGCCGCCAATTTGGAGTTCTGGCACAAAGCTGACAAGCGGGTTCTCGGCGAAGGCGAGATTGGCAACGCCGACGATCCCAACGTGGAACTCTGCCTTCGCCTGATTACCGTCGCCCAGTACGACATCGAAGAAGACCAGTTCTTCGCCAAGACGATCTATGGCCGAAGCGATGACGATGACGCCGCCGATCCCAGGTCGATACCCACCAAGGTCAAGCGAGCGATAGGCTTCCTCTACCTGCGCACCATTCGCACCGGCTCGCGTGCATTGAGCCTGGAGCGCGGCACGCTGCTCGACAACATCCTGCGAATGAAAGAAGCCCGAAAGGGGATGTGGGAAAGCATCCGCCGGCGGCTGTCTGCCCTCGATCCACCGATAGACGCCGACGCCACCGAACTGGGGCCGATCCTGGATGAAATCGAAGCACGGCTGTCGGAATACATCGCGCCCGGCGGCGAGGGCCGCTCGACCCGTCTGTTCGTCTCCCAACTCACGCGTGAGCACTTGCGAAAGACCATCGCCTTCTTCCTGACGATGGGCCGCGGTGAGGAAGCCGTTCCGTTCCAGCAGGCGGGCAGCGGAACGCTGAACACGCTTCTGCTGGCATTACTGACTTTCATCGCTGACCTCAAAAAAGACAACGTCATCTTTGCGATGGAAGAACCCGAGATCGCCCTTCCACCGCACACTCAGCGGCGGATTGCGAACTACCTTCTGGAAGAAACCTCGCAATGCTTCGTCACATCGCACTCTCCCTACGTCATCGAACGCTTCGAGCCGGACGGGATACTGAAGCTCAACCGCGACGAGCAAGGCACACTGACCGGCACGGCGATCAAGCTACCCGCCGGCATGAAGGCTAAGAACTACCGACAGAACTTCCGCCGGGCCATCGCGGAAGCCATGCTCGGCCAAGGCGTGATCGTCGGCGAGGGCATCACTGAACAGGATGCCTTGCTGGTGGCCGCACAGAAAATGGAGGACAACGATCCTGCCTTGTTTCCCTTGGACGTGGCCGGTCTGTGCGTCATCAACGCTGACGGTGATGGGAACCTGGAGAAGCTGGGCGCCTTCTTCAAGGAGATCGGCACGCCAGCCTTTGCCTTCTTCGATCGCAAGAAGCGCACGGATGCGGAAGTCACTGCCCTTCAAGGCAGCTACGTGGTAGCCAAGGAAATCCAGCAAAAAGGCGCCGAGGTGCTGATGGCCGAGGAAGCGCCCCTGGATCGTCAGTGGCAATACTTGGAAGCCCTACGCGCCGAGGACACTGATGGCCGGTTCGGGATTCCGGCCGCCCGCCCCGCTGACGACGAACTACGCAAGCTGACCACCTCCACGCTTAAGGGCCTGAAGGGCGAAGGCGGCGCGGCAAAGCTGCTGCAACTCTGCGCCGTAGCCGAGTTGCCCAAGACCATCACCGACTTCCTCGCCGACATCTATCAACGCTACCCGAAGCCAAGGCGCAAGGAAGTGCCTGCCCCGCAAGCCGACGCCAACGCGGAAGCGGCAGGCAACAACCAAGCCGCGGCCGAAGACCCCGAGGAACTCTAGATCGTGGCCCTGGTCATCTGCGCGCAGCGACAAAGCATCCTCGACGAGGACGGTGCCATCCTCGTTACGGGTGGCCCAGGCAGCGGCAAGACGACCATCGCTTTAGCCAAGGCCAGACTTGTCATAGAACGGGGCCTGTCACTTGGTCAATCTGTCCTGTTTCTCAGCTTCTCGCGTGCTGCCGTAGCGCGCGTCGCCGAAGCGAGCAAGACACAGTTGCCGGCTGCCCTGCAAGGAAAGCTCTCAATCCAGACGTTCCACTCGTTCTTTTGGCGCATCTTGCAGGCTTACGGATATCTGTTGGGCGCACCAAGATCCCTGCGGTTGCTGATGCCTCACGATGAGGCAGCGATGCGGCACGAGTTCGAGAACAACGGCGGCAATTGGAATGTCGAGCGCGAGCTCCTGTTCCGTGAGGCCGGCAGGGTCGCGTTCGACCTGTTCGCCCCGAAAGCTCATGAACTACTGTCTCGAAGCGCGCGCCTGCGAGAACTCTTCTCGTCGTGCTATCCGCTGATCGTTGTGGACGAGGCCCAAGATACCGCAGAAGACCAGTGGCAATGCGTCCGTCTGTTATCCGCTGGCACGCAGATGATGTGCCTCGCCGACCTGGACCAGCAGATTTACGACTTCCGGCCGGGCGTCAGTTCCGACCGGGTAACGCACATCATGGCCGCCCTGCAACCGTTGCGTGTGGATCTGGCAGGCGAGAATCACAGAAGCCCCGATTCGGAAATCGTCGCCTTCGGCAACGACGTGCTACTGAACACACCGCGAGGGGCAGCCTACCGAGGCGTGTCGCGCATGAACTATCGCGCCAATCGAGAGTACCGTGACCGTGCGATCCGCCAGGCAATCGGAATCGCCATCCAGCGCGCCAAGGAAGCGGCTCAGGGCGACATCGAGAGCCTAGCCGTCCTGGCAACATGGGGGCGTGGTGTCAACGTCATTTCCCGCGCGCTGACCGGCGATGGCACGAACCTGATCCCGCATCGGGTGATGATCGACGAAGCGTCGGTGCTTCTTTCCAGCCGCATGGTGGCGTTCATGCTGGAGCCGCGCAGGCCAGCAGCGGAAGAGCTGTTGGACCTGGCCGATGGACTTGATCTTGCTGCGACAGTTTTTCGCGCGCGCGGCGGGAACACCAACCTTGGTACCGCACAGCGGTTGGCAACAAGCGCGATACAAGGCCGCGGCGGAACTTCCCCTCGCGCCAACGGAGTGGCATCCAAACTTTTGGATGCACTGCGCACACTGCGCACCCACGAGTTCACGGGAGACCCGAAGCGGGATTGGCTGGACGCGCGCAGCATCCTCCGCAACGCGGGTGCCAACCCGTTTCAATCCATAGCCGAGGATGCCGAACAGCTTGTCGCCTTTCAGCGCGGTCGCCGCATTTCCGCGGCACTGACCGAACTCTGGCAAACGCAGGGAGCATATCGAAATGCTCGCAGCGCGCTCGATGCGGCCATTGCCGAAGACCAGCTCCTGTCTGGCGGAAACGACCTAAGAGGCATCCACGTCATGACCATCCACAAGTCGAAGGGCAAGGAGTTCGACGCGGCGATCCTCTTCGACGACCCGAACAGCAGCCCTCTGCTTTTCACACAAGAAGCTCCGCCGCACCCACGCTGCCGGAAGTTGACGCGGGTTGGCATCACCCGCGCTCGGCATCATGTGCTGATGCTCTGCGACATGTTCACTCCAACCGCCCTACTTCAAGGTCATCGGCTTTAGGAACGTCTTTCGGCCGCAGCAACGCGACTACTTCTGCTCCGACGACTTCCGGCGAAAGCCCCGGTCCCTCGCCATGAATGCTTCCAGCATGTGCGGAATCAGCGTCGTCGCATCGACCGCTTCGCCGTAGGTCTGCGCGTGCATGGCCGCGTAGCGGTCGAGGTCGGCCTTGAGCGTGGTCGAAGCCTTATAAATCTTGGACTTAGGCTTCATATTTCGTAGTGCAGCGTCAGTAAGCATCGAGGTTTCCTCCGGCTTGTGACGGCTTTACCGTCAGGTTTTACCGTCAAGGACCTGGAGACCTGCTGATGCCCGGAAAGCCGCATAAAACAAGCATTCCCGAGAAGGCTTTTACCGTCAAAGACGGTAAAAGTCTGAATAGTGAACGAGAGCGTCTTAATCCGGCCTCGATTTTTACCGTCAGCTCTACCGCCAACTTTTTCTGCTGGCCGGCGATAGCCACCGATAGCTGCTGTGACGTATTTCTTTCTAAATCAATACTTTACGTCAGTTTTTCGATAGCTGGCGATAGTCCTCGAAGGACGTAAATTCACTCCCACTCGATCGTCGCCGGCGGCTTGCCGCTGATGTCGTAGACGACGCGGGAGACGTGCGGGATCTCGTTGATGATGCGGTTGGAGACCGTGCCGAGGAAGTCGTACGGCAGGTGGGCCCAGTGCGCGGTCATGAAGTCGATCGTCTCGACCGCGCGCAGCGCGATCACCCATTCGTAGGCGCGTGCGTCGCCGACGACGCCGACGGACTTCACGGGCAGGAACACCGCGAAGGCCTGGCTCGTGCGGTCGTAGAGGTCGGCTTTGCGCAGTTCCTCGATGAAGATCGCGTCGGCGCGCGCGAGTATTTCGGCGTATTCGCGCTTCACTTCGCCGAGGATGCGTACGCCGAGGCCGGGGCCCGGGAACGGGTGGCGGTAGACCATCTCGCGCGGCAGGCCGAGCTCGACGCCGATGCGGCGCACCTCGTCCTTGAACAGCTCGCGCAGCGGTTCGACGAGCTTGAGCTTCATCTGCTCGGGCAGGCCGCCGACGTTGTGGTGCGACTTGATCACGTGTGCCTTGCCGGTCTTGCTGCCGGCCGACTCGATCACGTCGGGATAGATCGTGCCCTGCGCGAGCCACTTCACGCCTTCGAGCTTGTGCGCTTCCTCGTCGAACACCTCGACGAACAGCCGCCCGATGATCTTGCGCTTGGTTTCCGGGTCCTCGACGCCGGCGAGCGCGCCGTAGAAACGATCGGCCGCGTTGACGCGGATCACGTGCACGCCCATGTGCTCGGCCATCGTCGCCATGACCTGGTCGCCTTCCTGCCAGCGCAGGAGGCCCGTGTCGACGAACACGCAGGTGAGGCGATCGCCGATCGCGCGATGCAGCAGCGCGGCGACGACCGAGGAATCGACGCCGCCGGAGAGGCCGAGCAGCACGCGGTCGTCGCCGACCTGCGCGCGCACGCGCGCGACCTGGTCCTCGATGATGTTGGCTGCGGTCCAGAGCGTCTCGCAGCCGCAGATCTCGGTGACGAAGCGCTTGAGCAGCGTATTGCCCTGCTTCGTGTGCGTGACTTCGGGATGGAACTGCACGCCGTACCAGCGCTTCTCCTCGTGTGCCATCGCGGCGACCGGGATGCGATCGGTCTTCGCGGTCACGACGAAGCCGGGCGGCGCCGCGGCGACGTGATCGCCGTGGCTCATCCAGACGTCGAGCACCGGTGCCGGCCCATGGTCGCTGAGGCCGGCGAGCAGCGTGTCCTTCGCGACGACCTCGACGCGCGCATGGCCGAACTCGCGTGCATCGGCCGCTTCGGTCGCGCCGCCGAGCTGGGCGGCCATCGTCTGCATGCCGTAGCAGATGCCGAGGATCGGCAGGTTGCTGTCGAACGCTTCCTGCGGCGCGCGTGGCGCGCCGGCGAGCGTGGTCGACTCCGGCCCGCCGGAGAAGATGATGCCTTTCGCGCCCCATGCAGCGATCTCGGCGGGGTCGTGGTCCCAGGCCCAGATCTCGCAGTAGACGCCGAGTTCGCGGATGCGGCGCGCGATGAGCTGCGTGTACTGCGCGCCGAAATCGAGGATGAGGATGCGGTCCTGGTGGATGCGGTCCAAGGATCAGAACTCCAAGGTGGCGGCGAGACGCTGGCGCATCTCGATGTATTCGGAACTGTGGTCGCCCTGCTCGTCGAGCGCGTCCTGCAGCACGAGCAGCCAGGCGTGGTCGTCCTTGCCGAGCGCGAACACTTCGTGGCTGATCGTGTTCGCGGCGACGCGCACCTTCGACGTGACGCCGGTCAGCGTGCCGGCGCGTTCGGTGCGCAGCACCGCCTTCGCGCGTTCGGCGGGCTTGGTCGAGCCGAGCGATTTCTCGAAACCGTCCGCGACGTCGTCGGCCGTGCGTGCGTGGCCGCGCGGCTGCTCGAACACCATGATTACCGCGTCGTTGCCGTCCAGCGTCCAGCTGCGCGGCGGCGACGGGTCGCTCTCCCACGGGAAATGCCGCGGGTAGTCGAACTGCAGCGAGCCCTGTGCGAAGTGCCGCCACGGCAGCTCGTCGATGCGCAGCTTCTTCTTCGTGCCACCGATGTCGACCTCGAGCGAAGCGCCCGCGGTCGTCACGTACTGCCGGCCGTCGAGTTCGACGCGCAGCTGCGTCGGCGGTTCGTCGCTGGCCGCACTGCAGGTCGTTGCGAGCAGCGCGGCGAGGAGCATCGGCGTCGTGCGCACGGTCAATCCAGGCGGTAGTTGGGAGCTTCCTTGGTGATCGTCACGTCGTGCACGTGCGACTCGCGCACGCCGGCGGTCGTGATGCGCACGAACTGCGGGCGCGTTCGCATCTCCTCGATCGTCGCGCAGCCGACGTAGCCCATCGACGCGCGCAGGCCGCCGGACAGCTGGTGCACGATGTTGCGCAGCGGGCCGCGGTACGGCACGCGGCCCTCGATGCCTTCGGGCACGAGCTTGTCGGCGTCGGCTTCGTCCTGGAAGTAACGATCCTTCGAACCCTTCTCCATCGCGCCGAGCGAACCCATGCCGCGATAACTCTTGTACGAACGACCCTGGTAGAGCTCGACCTCGCCGGGCGCTTCCTCGGTGCCGGCGAACATGCCGCCGATCATCACGCAGTCCGCGCCGGCGGCGATCGCCTTGGCGATGTCGCCCGAATAGCGGATGCCGCCGTCGGCGATGAGGCCGACGTCGCTGCCTTCGAGCGCCTTGGCGACCATCGCGACCGCGGAGATCTGCGGCACGCCGACACCCGCGACGATGCGCGTGGTGCAGATCGAGCCGGGACCGACGCCGACCTTGACCGCATCGACGCCCGCGTCGACGAGCGCGCGCGCGGCATCGGCGGTGACGATGTTGCCGGCGATCAGCGAGACATCCGGGAACTGCCTGCGCACCCAGCGCACGCGTTCGATCACGCCCTGCGAATGGCCATGCGCGGTATCGACGATGATCGCATCGACGCCCGCTTCGACCAGCGCGGCGACGCGCTGCTCGGTGTCGCCGGCGGTACCGACCGCGGCGCCCACGCGCAGGCGCTCGTGCGCGTCCTTGCACGCGTTCGGATTGTCGCGCGCCTTCTGGATGTCCTTCACCGTGATGAGGCCGCGCAGGCGGAACGCATCATCGACGACGAGGACTTTCTCGATGCGGTGCTTGTGCAGCAGCGCGAGCACTTCGTCGTCCTCGGCGCCTTCCTTGACGGTGACGAGGCGCTCCTTGCGCGTCATGACGTTCTTGACCGGATCGTCGGGCTTCTTCTCGAAGCGCAGGTCGCGGTTGGTGACGATGCCGACGAGCTGTTCGCCCTCGACCACGGGCACGCCCGAGATGTTGTGGCGACGGGTCAGCTGCATGACCTCGCGGATCGAAGTGAGCGGTTCGACCGTGATCGGGTCGCGGATCACGCCCGCCTCGAACTTCTTGACCAGGCGCACTTCGGCCGCCTGGCGTTCGATCGTCATGTTCTTGTGGATGATGCCCATGCCGCCGCATTGCGCCATCGTGATCGCGAGGCGTGCCTCGGTCACGGTGTCCATCGCCGCCGAAATGATCGGCAGGTTCAGGCGGATCCTGCGGGTGAGCCGGGTGGAGAGGTCGACGTCGCGCGGAAGGACGGCCGAATGGGCCGGAACGAGCAGGACGTCGTCGAAGGTGAGAGCGTCGGTGAGTATGCGCATGCCCTATTTTACAGAGGTCGCGGCGTCCTCGCTACCCACTCTTCACAGCCGGATCGTGGGAGCCGGTGAATGCATGGGCTGGCTGGACGCACGCATGCAACCCGTTCGCGCCGGGCGCAGCCCGTGAAGCGGGCGGAGTCGAGCGACGTTCGTGCGGGGACGCCACTCGCGCGACGGCCCTTCGACTCCGGCCTGCGGCCTGCGCCGGGAGTGCGCGGAGGCATAGGAGGACCCGAGCGGCTACGGGGCTGCGACTTCCTGCCTCGCGCATTGCGCGTGCCCGGCCAGCGCCGCCTCCCAACCGAACGCCCCGAGCAACCGTTGCCAGGCCGCGTCGAGCGGTGCCTCGAGGCGCAGCGGCTCGCCCGTGGCCGGGTGGCGCACCTCGAGCCGCCACGCGTGCAGCAACAGGCGATGCACGCCGTAATGCTGGCGGATCAGCCGGTTGTGGTCGCCGCGGCCATGGCTGGTATCGCCGAGCAGGTGGTGCGAGATATGGTGGAAATGGCGACGGATCTGCCGGTAGCGGCCCGTTTCCGGCGCCACCTCGAGCAGCGAGTAGCGCTGCTGCGGATAGCGCCCGTGCGCGATTGGCACCTCGACCGTCGCGAGCCGCCGCCAGCGCGTGAGCGCGGGTTTGGCTTCGCCGGCGAGGCTCGAGCCGGACAGGGGGTAATCGATTTCACCGTGCTCGGCCGGCCAGCCGCGCACCACCGCGAGGTAGGCCTTGCCCACCGAGCGCGCCATCAACTGGCGGCCGAGATCGGCGGCCGCCGCGGCATGGCGCGCGACGAGCAGCACGCCGCTGGTCGCACGGTCGAGCCGGTGCACCGCGTGCAGGGGGCCTTCGGCCTGCAGGCGCAGGCGATCCATGAGGTAGTCGTCGTCCGCGCCGACGAGGCGGCTGCGATGCACGGCAAGCCCGGCGGGCTTGTCGATCGCGAGCAGGTCGTCGTCGGCATGGAGCAAGGTGAGCGCGGTCATCACGCGATTCTAGCGGCGGATGATCCCTGCCCCGCCCGGTTTTCGTAGGTGGAGACGAGCGGCGCTTCGCCGCACTGCCGGAGCCATCACCATGCGTACATCGCCGCTGTTCGCCCTGCCCCTCGTCCTCGCCGCGACCACCGGCGCCCGTGCCCAGGCCCTCGACGGCCAGCTCGACAGCTCGTTCGGCTCCGCCGGGCAGCGCACGGTCTCGTTCGACGCCGGCAACACCGACAAGGATTACGCCCGCGCGATCGTCGTCGATGCACAAGGCCGCAGCTACCTCGTCGGCGACGTCGACAGCACGACGGGCAGCAAGATCGGCATCGCACGCCTGCTCGCGAACGGCCAGGTCGACTACGACTACGGCAGCGAAGGCCTGGGCAAGGTCGTCGCGCCGCCGGGCCAGGCATCGATCAGCGTGACGAGCGCCGTGCTCGATGCACAAGGCTACCTGCTCGTCGCGGGCTCGAAGCAGGTCTCGGGCGCGGACACGAGCCTCCTCGTCTGCCGCTTCGACCCCGCTGGCGAACCCGCCAACTTCGTCGGCGGCCAGTCGGCCTGCGCCTATCCCGATTTCAACATCGGCGGCTTCAAGACCGACGTCGCCAACTCGATCCTCGTGCAGCCGGACGGCAAGATCGTTCTGGCGGGTTACGCCTCGACCGACACCGGGACGACGCTTGCCGTCGTGCGCCTCCTGGCCGACGGCACGCCCGATGCTGGTTTCGGCAACGGCGGCAAGACCACCTACACCGGTGCGCCGTTCGTGTCGTTCGACGCGGT
This sequence comes from Dokdonella fugitiva, assembly GCF_004342425.1. GTDB lineage: Bacteria > Pseudomonadota > Gammaproteobacteria > Xanthomonadales > Rhodanobacteraceae > Dokdonella_A > Dokdonella_A fugitiva. The sequence goes on from NZ_SLWQ01000004.1 coordinate 21,604, forward strand.
GCGCATCCGCCGCAATCCGGACGGCTCGTTCGTCACCGCAGGCTCGGCGTACGATGCCGATGCCGCGCATTTCGGCGTGATCGTCCATATCGGCGCCGACGGTGTCGTCGATACCACATTCAGCGCTGGGCATGGGTACGCGCGCTCGCCAAGCGTGAAGTCGGAATACACCGACGTGGCCTGGAACGCGCAGTGGCAGCAATATGTCGCGATCGGCAACCGTATGGCCCCTTCGTCGCGGGGATTCACCAGGTGCCTGCTCGCCGGGGGTGGCGGCGTCACCTGCCCGCACGGCATCGCCCCCGGGTACGAGTATGCGCTCAGCTACAGCGTCACGTTCTCCGCGCTGTTGCCGCAAGCCGACGGCCGCTGGCTCGTCGCCGGCAGCCACGTGCCGACGCAGAACGCGCCGTCCGACCTGTTCGTGGCACGTCTCGATCCCTCCCTCGAGCTGGACGCGCTCGAATTCGCCGCCCCCGCGGGTCGTGCCGCGCACGACTTCGGTTCGTTCGGCCAGCAGGACTTCGGCCACGCGCTCGCATTCCAGGGCGGGCGCCTGCTCGTCGCCGGCGCCACGCTCTACGAGATGAACACGAACGACTACGACTTCGCGGTCGCCGCGTTCACGCTCGATCGCATCTTCCAGAGCGGCATGGAGAAGCCGTGAGCGGATCAGGCCGCCTCGAGTTCCTTCTGCAGGAACGCCTTGGCGGCGCGCGTGTCGCGCTTGATCGTAGGTTCGGACACGCCGAGCAGTTCGGCGATCTGCTTGACCTCGAGGCCGGCGAAGAAGCGCATCTCGACCACCTGCACGAGGCGCGGATCGAGCAGCGCGAGCTTCTCCATCGCGCGGTCCATGCCGACCAGCTGGGCCGCCTGTTCGTCGACCGGCAGCGGTGCGCCTTCGAGCACGTCGAGCGGGACATGCTCGGCGCCGCCGCCGCGGCGTTCGGCCAGGCGCGCGCGCGCGTAGTCGATTACCACCTGGCGCATCGCGCGCGCGGCGGTGGCGAAGAAGTGCACGCGGTTCTCGAACACGCCGGCATGGCCCTCGAACAGCTTGAGGTAGGCCTCGTTGACGAGTACCCGCGTGTTGAGCGTGTCGCCGCGCCGGTGCCGGCCGAGTTCCGCGCGCGCGATCCGCAACAGGTCGTCGTAGACGAGCCGCAATGCTTCCTCGCGTGCGGCGGAGTCCTCGGCGCTCGCGGCGATGACGCGGGTCAGTTCCGGGTATTCGCTGCTCATGGGTCCCTCCTGCGGCGATGGTAATGCGCCGCCCGCCCCGCGTCAGCATCGCGCGCGGCGCGAAGCGTGCCCGTGGCGCGGCGTAGAATCGATCGGGGATGTGGAGGGGGCATGATGGATGCGCAACGCTGGCGCCGCGCACGCGAACTGTTCGACGAGCTCGTGGATACGCCGCAGGCCGGCTGGAACGCTCGCGTCGCGGAAGCCTGCGCAGACGACCCGCTGGTGCGCGACGAAGTACTCGCGATGCTGCGCGCGGACCAGGCCACGGGACAACAGGAGATCTTCGATGCCAGCCTGCCGGCGGCGGTCGTGGAACTCGCCGGGCGCCTCGCCGGCGTGAAGGCCGCCGATGCGGAAGCCGGGCACGAGGGCCGCAGCGTCGGTCCGTTCCGCCTCGTGCGGGAAATCGGCCGCGGCGGCATGGGCGCGGTCTGGCTCGCCGAGCGCGCCGATGGCGCGTTCGAGCAGCGCGTTGCCGTCAAGCTCATCCGCAGCGGCTGGGATGTCGACGAAGTGCTCGCGCGGTTCCGCGCCGAACGGCAGATCCTCGCCGGCCTGCAGCACCCGAACATCGCCCATCTCGTCGACGGCGGCATCACCGCGGACGGCAAGCCCTGGCTCGCGCTCGAGTACATCGACGGCGAGGACCTGCGCGCGTGGTGCGACAGCCGGCGGCTCGACCTCGCCGCCCGCCTGCAGCTGTTCCTCACCGTCTGCGATGCGGTCGCGCACGCGCACCAGCGCCTCGTCGTGCACCGCGACCTCAAGCCGTCGAACATCCTCGTCGGCAACGACGGCGTCGTGAAGCTGCTCGACTTCGGCATCGCCAAGCTGCTCGACGGCACCGATGCCGGCATCAGCTCGACGCGCATGTTCACGCCCGAATACGCGGCGCCGGAACAGGTGCGCGGCGAATTGCTGACGACCGCGGTCGACATCCATGCGCTCGGCCTGCTGCTCTACGAACTGCTGTGCGGGCGGCGCCCGTTCGAGGCGGACCATCCGACGCCGGCCGCCTACGAGCGCGCCGTGCTCGATCGGGAGCCGACGCGACCGAGCCTCGCGCTCGCCCGCGGGGATGACGCGGGCGCCGCGATCGCCGCATGCCGCGACCTCGCGCCGGCACGCCTGCGTCGCGAACTGCGCGGCGACCTCGACGCGATCGTGCTGAAGGCGCTGCGCAAGGAACCGGGCCAGCGCTACGCGAGCGTGCAGGCGTTCGCCGACGACGTGCGTCGCCATCTCGCCCGGCAGCCCGTGCTCGCGCGCCGCGGCAGTTGGCGCTACCGCAGTGCGCGGTTCCTGCGCCGGCACGCGCTCGCGGCGACGCTCGCCGGCGTCGCCGTGTTCGCCCTGTGCGCGGGCCTCGGCGCCGCGCTGTGGCAGGCGCGCGTAGCGAACGTGCAGCGCGACAGCGCACGCGCGGCGCTCGCCTTCATGCGCTCGCTGTTCGACAACGCCGATCCCGCGCACCGCAAGGGCGACCAGCTCAGCGCGCGCGACCTGCTCGATGCCGGCGTGCGCACGATGCGCACCGCCTTGCCCGGCGAAGACGCCGCGCGCGGCGAGCTGCTGCTGACGATGGCATCGGCGTACCTCGGCCTCGAACAACTCGACGCCGCTGCACCGCTCATCGAAGAAGTGCGTGCATCGGCGGAGGCACGCGCCGACCGCGCGCAGCTCGCCGCCGCGATGATCCAGCAATGCCGCCTGCGCGACCTCGGCAACCACCCGGACGACTGCCCGCCCCTGCTCGACCACGCGGAAAGCCTGCTCGATCCGCGCGAGCCGGAGCAGGCACGCCTCGTCGCGTACTCGCTCGCGCTGCGCGTCTACGGCCTGCAGCTCGCCAACCGCTACGAGGCGGTCGTCGAATCGATGCGACGCGGCCTCGCCCTGCTCGGCGACCGGCGCGAGGACCGCTACCTGCGCGTCGAACTCGCCTCGCATCTCGCGTTCGCGCTCAATCGCCTCGGCCGGCCCGCGGAAGCCGAGCGCGTGCTGGCGCCGTGGCTGGCCGAACTGCGCCACGACGACGACACCGAGCGCGTGCTTCTCGTCGATACGCTTGGCACGCTGTCGAGTTCACTCAGCGCGCTCGGCCGGCACGACGAGGCGATCGCGATGCAGCGCGAGGCGATCGAGATCGCCGAGAAGCTGTATGGTCGCGACGATCCGACCGTCGCCGAGTCGTACAACACGCTCGCGCGTACGCTCAACGGCGCCGGACGCATCGACGAGGCGGTGGCCGCGATGGAGCATGCGGTCGAACTCGACCGGCGCAACGAGGCCGGCGGCAGGAACCCCGAACTCGCGAGCGCGCTGTGCAACCTCGCGGTGCTGCTCGTGAAGCAGGAACATTACGCCGATGCGCTGGCCAGGCTCGACGAAGCGGTCGAGCTCGCGCGGGAGGCCGAATTCGACGCCGACCTCGGCCGCAGCCTGTGGTGGCGCGCGGTCGTCCATCTCGTCGCCGGCCGCACCGCCGATGCGCGCGCCGACGGCGAGCGCATGGCCGACGTGCTCGCACCGAGCCATGCGGCCGGCGACGACGCCATGCTGCGCGGCCGCGCACTCGCCTTCGCCGCCGCGCTGATCGAGCAAGGGCCTGCGGCCGCGACCGCACCCGCGTGCGCCGACGCAGGCGCGATCGCGGAGGCGTTCATGCGCACGCCACAGGCCGCCGGCGCGGATGCGCGGTTCGCGGCGTACCTGGCGATGCTCTGCACGCAGCACGCGCCTCCGGTGGATCCGGCACCGCCGCTCGCGGTGCATTACGCGCGCATCGTCGCGCGCATCCGCGACGCCTGGGCCGCGGCGCGGTGAACGACGCGGCAGACGCCGCGCCAGGCGCGGGGTAGCATCGGCGCGAGGAGGAGCCATGGACGCACGGCGCTGGCAACGCGCACGGGACCTGTTCGACCGCCTGGTCGACCTGCCGGAATCGTCCTGGCACGGACGCCTGCTGCACGACTGCGGCGACGATGCGCAGTTGCGCGACGAAGTGCTGGCGATGCTGCGCGCGGACGCGGCCACCAGCGCGCGCACCGACCTGTCCGCGCACGCACCGCTCGTGCTGCAGGGCCTCGCCGAGCGGATTGCCGCCGACGAGGTGCAGTCCGCGCAGGGCCGGCTCGTCGGGCCGTTCCGGCTGGTGCGCGAGATCGGCCGCGGCGGCATGGGCGCGGTCTGGCTCGCCGAACGGGCCGACGGCGCGTATGCGCAGCAGGTCGCGATCAAGCTCATTCGGGGCGAATGGGATGCGGACGAGGCGCATGCGCGCTTCCGCAGCGAGCGGCAGATCCTCGCCGGCCTGCAGCATCCGAACATCGCCCATCTCGTCGATGGCGGCGTCACCGCGGACGGCAAGCCGTGGCTCGCGCTCGAATACGTCGATGGCGAGGACCTGCGCGCCTGGTGCGACCGCCGGCGCCTCGGCATCGAGCAGCGCCTGCACCTGCTGCTGACGGTCTGTGCAGCCGTCAGCCACGCGCACCAGCGCCTCGTCGTACACCGCGACCTCAAGCCGTCGAACATCCTGGTCGGCCGCGACGGCATCGTGAAGCTGCTCGATTTCGGCATCGCCAAACTGCTCGACGCGCCGCCGACGATGGCCGAATCGACGCGCCTGTTCACGCCCGAATACGCGGCGCCGGAACAGCTGCGCGGCGAAGCCGTGACGACCGCGGTCGACGTGTACGCGCTCGGCCTGTTGCTGTACGAACTGCTCGTCGGTCGCCGCGCGCGCGAGCTCGCGGACGCCGTGCAGCCGTCGACAGGCACGCTCGCGCCGGCCCGGCCGAGCGCGGCCCTCGCCCGCACCGGCGGCGTGCGTACCGCGCGCGCGGCGGCGCGCCGCCAGCTCACGCCGCGAACCCTGCGCCGGCGCCTGCACGGCGACCTCGATGCGATCGTGCTGAAGGCACTGCGCGACGATCCGCGCCAGCGCTATGCGGGCGTCGGCGAGTTCGCCGCGGACATCGAACGCCATCTCGCGAACCGGCCCGTGCACGCGCGCCGCGGCGACTGGCGCTACCGCACGGGGCGCTTCCTGCGCCGCCATGCGATCGCGGCGACCGCTGCTGCGCTGGGTGCGATCGCCGTGATCGGTGGTGGTGCCCTCGCCGCATGGCAGGCGCACGTCGCCGCCGAGCAGCGCGATGTCGCGCAGCGCGAGGCGGAAACCGCGCGCCGCACCGTCGACGTGCTCGTCGACGTGTTCAGGGCCGCCAACCCGGCGACGCACCCCGGCGAGACCGTGACGCCGGCCGACCTGCTCGACGAAGGCGTGCGCACCGTGCGGCGCAAGCTCCGCGACCAGCCCGCGCAGCGTGCCGCATTGCTCGAGGCGCTCGGCCGCGCGCGCAACGGCCTCGGCACATTCGACGAGGCACGACCGCTGCTCGAAGAGGCGCTCGCGTTGCGCGTCGCCGGTGACGACCGCCTCGCCGAGGCGAGCGTGCGACTCGCGCTCGGCACCGTATGGAGTCGCCAGTCGCGCAACGAGGACGCGCTCGCCGAAGCCGAACGCGCGTTCGCGCTCGGCGCGGGTGACTCTCGCCAGGCGGCCGACCTGCGCGCGACGGCGGACCTGCATGCCGGCATCGAGCTGGCCAACCTCGATCGCTGGAGCGAGGCGCAGCCCCGCCTGCGCCGCAGCGCGCAGGCGCGCGCGGCGCTGTTCGGCAAGGACAGCGAACCGTACTGGCAGGTGCTCGTGCCGTGGACGTTCAATCTCGCCGCGCGCGAACAGGCGGACGAAGCACTCGCCCTGCTCGAACCCGCATGGCGGGCGATCGCGGCGCGCACCACGGCCGGCGACTGGGACCGCAGTTACCTGCTCGGCGCGCGCAGCTACGCGCTGACCCAGGCAGGCCGCTACGACGAAGCCGTCGCCGTCCAGCGCGAAGCGCTGTCGATCGCCGGACGTGTCTACGGTGACGATCATCCGAATACGAACGAGGCGCTCGTCAATCTCGCCTCGGCGCTGTATCGCGCCGGCGAGGTGACCGAGTCCGCCGACGCCTACGCACGCGCGATCGCCTGGCGCGTCGCCAACCCGACGCGCAAGCGCCTGCGCCGGCCGGACAACCAGCTGCGCGGCTGGGCGCTCGCGCTCGACGCGGCCGGACGCAGCGCCGAGGCGATCGACGTGCTTGCACGCCTGCGCGAGGAGCGCAAGACGATCGATGGCGTGAGTGCGAGCGAGCATGCCGAGGCGTGGCTGTTGCTCGCACGCGCGCAGCGGCACGCACGCCGCCTCGACGACGCGAGCGTTTCGCTCGAAGCCTACCGCGCCGCGCTGGCATCCATCGAAGGCGTCCCGGACGGCGCCGTCGCCGCGGGGCTCGTCGAGCGGACGTGGCTCGCCCTCGCGCTCGACGCGGCCGACCGCGAATGCGCCGATGCGCGACGAGCGGTCGCCCTGCTCGACGCCATCGCGGCGAAACGCGACGAGCGCCTGCACGCACGCGCGGCGCTCGCCGCCTGCTGGATCGAAACCGGCCAGCGCGACCGCGCGGCCGAGGCGATCGCCGCGTTGACCGGCGAGCAGGCGCGCCTGCTGCCGGTCGAGGCCGCCGCGGTCGACGATGCGCTGCGCCGCTGGCGTGGCGTGAAGACCGCTCAGCGCACCAACGCGAGCGAGAGTTCCGGCCAGTAGGTGATCGCGAGCACCGCGGCGAACAGGATCAGGAAGAACGGCAGGCTCGCGCGCACGAGCGTGATGACCGGCTTGCCGAAGCGCATGCTCGCGATGAACAGGTTCATGCCGACCGGCGGCAGGAAGATGCCGAGCTGCAGGTTGGCGAGGAACACGATGCCGAGGTGGACCGGGTCGATGCCGTAGTGCAGCGCGACCGGCAGCACGAGCGGCACGAGGATGATGATCGCGGGAAAGCCCTCGAGCAGCATGCCGAACACGAGCAGGAACACGTTGAGGATGAGCAGGAAGGTGCCGCGGCTCGTGATGTGGCCCTGGATCGCCTGGAACAGCTTCTCCGGCACTTCGGCGTCGATGAGCCAGTTGGTGAGCGCGAGCGAGAAGCCGAGGATCACGAGGATCGCGCCGACCAGCAGCATCGCCTCGCGCGCGATCGCCGGGAGCTTGCGCAGCGGGATCTCGCGGCGGATCAGCACGGTCACGACCAGCACGTACAGCGCCGTCGCGGCCGCCGCTTCCGACGCGGCGAGCTTGCCCGAATAGATGCCGCCGAGGATCACGAACGGCAGCGGAATGTCCCAGGCCGCGCCGCGCAGCGCGGCGAGCAGTTCACGGCCGGAGACCTTCGAGCGCGCGACGCCGACGCGGCGCGCGTGCCAGACGCTGTAGATGCCGAGCAGCAGCACCATCAGCGCGCACGGCAGCACGCCGGCCTTGAACAGCGCGTCGATCGTCACCGGTGGCGTGGTGTGGAACTGCTGCGCGACGACCCCGTAGAGGATCAGCGGCATCGACGGCACGAGGATGAGGCCGAGGCTGCCCGACGCGGTGAGCAGGCCGAGCGAGAACTTCTCGCCGTACCTCTGCTGCAGCAACGCCGGGTACAGCACCGCACCGAGTGCGACGATCGTCACGCCGGTCGCGCCTGTGAACGCGGTGAACATCGCGCAGGCGATGACCGCGACGATCGCCAGGCCGCCCGGCAGCCAGCCGAGCAGCGCGTTCGTCACGCGCACCATGCGTTGTGGCGCCTGGCTTTCGGCGAGCACGTAGCCGGCGAGCGTGAACAACGGGATGGCGATCAGCGCCGGCATGTCGGCCAGGCGGTAGAACTCGACCGCGACCGCGACGCCATCCTGCCCCGCCGCATGGAAACCGAGCAGCGCGACCGCGGCGATCAGCGCGAACAGCGGCGCGCCGAGCGCGGCGAGGACGAGCAGCAGCCCCGCGACGAGCCAGATCACGGCAGCTCCGGCGCGAGCGCGGGCGCGTCGCTGCGCGGCGGCAGGAACGCGCGCATGGCGAGGCGCAGCGCGAGCAGGCCGAATCCGACGGGGACGATCGCCTCGATCACCCAATTCGGGATGCCTGCGGTCGCGGCGCCCGAGTCGACGTCGAGCCGCACGAGGCCGACGCCGTACCACGCCATCGCCGCGGACATCGCCGCGGCGAACAGCAAGGTGGCGACGCGCAGCACGCGGCGCGTGCGCCCGTGCACGAAGTGCGTGACGAGATCGAGGCCGATGTGCTTGTCGTCCCGCGCGGCCGCGAGCGCGCCGAGCATCGCCGCCCACAGCACCATCGCGCGCAGCAGCGGATCGGCCCAGGACAGGCCGCTCTCGAACAGGTTGCGCAGCAGGATCTGCGCGCCGGCGAGCACGACCATCGCGAGCACGAGCACGGCGACGAGGCCGGTCTCGATGCGCTCGATCCAGCGCACGAGGGTCGCGCAGTGGCCGGTCATTCGGCGGATCCGCCACGCGCCTCGGCGAGCGCCGCGGTCAGCGCATCGAGCATCGGCCGCGACAACGCACCTTCGCCCTCGAGCTGCTTGAACACGTCCTGGCCGACCGCCTGCCAGTTCCTGCGCTCGGCCTCGGACGGCGCGTCGAAGGTGATGCCCTGCTGCTTCAGCGCTTCGCGCGCGGCAGTGTTGTCGTTGCGGTTGCTCGTTTCCAGGCGTGCGAAGCCGGCCGTGAACTCCGCCTCGACGACCTTCTGGTCCTCGGCGGAGAGGGCATCGAACGCCTTCTTGTCGACGACGACCTCGCCGACGACGTAACTGAGCGGGAGATCGACGATGTGCTTGATCTTCGTGTGCCACTGGAACGCGAGCGCACCCGAGGTCGTGTTGGCGGCCGAATCGATGAGGCCGGTCTGCAGGCTCGTGTAGACGTCGGAGAGCGGCAGCGGGATCGGCGTGACGCCGGCGGCCTTGAAGCCGAGTTCGGCGACCTTGTCGCCTTGAGGCACCCACACCTTGGCGGCCTTGAGGTCGTCGCGCGTCTTGATCTCGCGCGTGCTCATGAGGTACGCGAAGCCGCCACCACTGATGCCGAGCAGCTCGTAACCGTCCTTGGCGAACTGCTGCTTGAGCAGCGGGTCGAGCTTGGCGCGCACCTTGTCGACTTCGCTCTGGCTGCGGAACATGAACGGCAGGCTGTAGATCTGCGCGTCCTTGGTCATGATCGACGCCTCGCCCCCGGTGAACGCGCCGCCCTGCAGCTGGCCGATCTTCATCTTGCGCAGCACGGTCGCGTCGTCGCCCATGACGCCGCCGGGATAGAACTTCATCTCGACACGGCCTTCGGTCTTCGTCTTGATCGCGTCGCCGGCCGCGCGCATCTCGCGCATCCAGGCGGTGCCGTCGGGAGCGATCGTGGCGATCTTCAGCGTCGCGGCATCGGCCGCGCCGGCGCCGAGCGCGAGCGCGGCGGCGAGCAGGGTCTGGTTCAAGCGGTTCATCGTCGTTCCCATCGTTCGTGTGCGGGCGCGCGCGCCCTCAGAAGAAATCCTTGCCCGATTCGAGCAGCCTGCGCGCGCGCTGCTGCGCGAGCGTGTTGATCAGCGTGAGTCCCGGTGCGTGCGGATCGGTCGCGAGCACTTCGTCGAGCAGCCTGTCGTGCAGTTCCTGGTCGAAAACGAGCCGTGCATAGTGCTGCGCGTACAGCACGCGCACCATCTGGTTGCGCCCGCCCGACAAAGCAAGCGCCTTCTCGAAATCGGCCTTGCCCTCTTCCGGCTTGCCGCCGAGGCTAGCCGGCCGCAGCGTCGCGAGCACGCCGAGATACATGTACGGCTCGCCCTGCGCGTGACCGGGCGCGATCGCGACGACACGATCGAGCAGCGCCTGCACTTTCGGGATGTCGGCGATCGCCTTCCAGTCGTCGCTGTTGGCCTGGATGCGGCCGGCCCAGGCCGCGGCGAGCGCATAGAGCATCGCGGCGTCGCGGCTGCGCGCGACCTCGGCCTGGAACGGCTCGAAGGGCGCGTCGATCTGCTTGCACAGTGCCGCCGCGGTGATGCAGGTCGCGCGCCGGGCATAGTCGAAGCTGCGCGCCGACAGGCGCTTGGCGCGCGCCGGATCGTCGACGAAGCCGCCCGCATAGGCGCCGTACAGCCGCGATCCGGCCAGCAGCGCGCCGGTGTTCTCGGGGTCGCCATGGATCACGCCGTCGACGAGCAGCAGCCACGACGGAATGCCGTCGCGCGCGAGTTCGACGTCGTCCTGGTCGAGCACGCCGGCGGTGAGGCTGTCCGCGAGGCGCTGGCTGGCCCGGTTGACGACGCCGGCACAGCCACCCAGCAACATCAGGGCGCTGAGCAGCACGCCGCCGGAGAGAAGGACTCGAATGGGCATCATGCGTGTCTCGCTTGCGCGCGGATGGCGCGGGCTGTCAGTCGAAGAAGGTCTCGGCGGCGTCGAGGGTATTTTCCATCAACGTCGCGACGGTCATCGGGCCGACGCCGCCAGGCACCGGCGTGATCCACGACGCGCGCTCGGCCGCCGCCTCGAACTCGACGTCGCCGACGAGGCGGCCGTCGTCGAGGCGATTGATGCCGACGTCGATGACGACCGCACCCGGCTTGATCCACTCCCCTTTCACCAGGCCCGGCTTGCCGGCCGCGACGACGACGATGTCGCCGTCGGCGACCTCGTGGCGCAGGTCGCGCGTGAACTTGTGGCAGCCCGTGGTCGTGCAGCCGGCGAGCAGCAGCTCGAGGATGAGCGGTCGCCCGACGTGGTTCGACACGCCGACCACGACCGCCTTGCGCCCGCGCACAGGACGATCGGTATGCGCGAGCAGGGTCATCACGCCCTTGGGCGTGCACGGCCGCAGGCCGCGCTGGCGCAGCGCGAGGCGACCGACGTTCTCGGCCTGGAAACCGTCCACGTCCTTGCGCGCGTCGATGCGGTCGATCAACGGCGTCGGATTGATGCCCGCGGGCAACGGCAACTGCAGCAGGATGCCGTGCACGTCGGGGTCGGCGTTGAGGCGGTCGATCAGCGCGACGAGTTCGTCCTCGCGCGTATCGGCCGGCAGGTCGTGATCGAACGAGCGGAACCCGACGTGCTTGCAGGCGCGGCGCTTGTTGCGCACGTAGACCGCAGACGCCGGATCCGCGCCGACCAGGATCACCGCGAGCCCGGGCGCCGGCCGGCCCGCCGCGACGCGCGCGCGCACGCGCGCGGCCACGCTGTCGAGCAGGTCATCGGCGATGCGGCGGCCGTCGAGGAGTCGCGCGGTCATTTCGATTCCAGGCGAAAGCAGGCATTATCCCACGCCCGCGCGGCACGGCTCAAACCACGCGCGGCACGGGAGGCGCCATGTCCGATCTGGAAACCGAACTCGAAGCGGCCGCGTTCCGCCGCCTGCTCGAGCACCTGCGCACGCGCACCGACGTGCAGAACATCGACCTCATGATCACCGGCGGCTTCTGTCGCAACTGCCTCGCCGACTGGTACCGTGAAGCGGCCGCCGCGCGCGGCATCGAGCTCGGCAAGGACGCGGCGCGCGAGCGCATCTACGGCGAGCCGTTCGCCGAGTGGAAGGCGAAGCACCAGCCCGAAGCGACGCCGGAGCAGCTCGCCGCGTTCGCCGCGGCGCAACGCCGACACGCCTAGGCGAGGCCGCGTCGCGGAGATGCCGGCCGCGTCGCGCGCGTCCGGCCTACGCGGCGCAGATGCGCGCGACGTCCTCGTAACCGGCGAACGTCGCGCCCGCGCCGCAACCGGGGCACGCCGGGTCGCGCGGCAGGCGCAATTCGCGGAACGTGCCGGCGAGCGCATCGTGGCAGAGCAGCCGGCCGACCAGCGGCTCGCCGATGCCGAGCACGAGCTTGAGCACTTCGTTCGCCTGCAGCAGGCCGACGATGCCCGGCATCACGCCGAGCACGCCTGCTTCGCTGCAGTTGGGTGCTTCCGCCGCCGAGGGCGGTTGCGGGAACAGGCAGCGGTAGCACGGCGAATCCGCGCGCCGCGGATCGAATACGCTGACCTGGCCGCTGAACCGGTGCACCGCGCCGTAAACGAGTGGCAGGCCGAGGCGCAGGCTCGCGGCGCTGAGCAGGTAGCGCGTCGGGAAGTTGTCGGCGCCATCGACGATGAGGTCGTGTCCGCTCAGGATCGCCTCGACGTTCGCCGCGCGCAGCCGCTCGTGGACGGTAACGACGCGCACGTTCGGGTTGAGTGCGTCCAGCGCGGCGCGCGCGGAGTCGACCTTCGGCATGCCGACGCGCGCGTCGGCATGGATGACCTGGCGCTGCAGGTTCGAGCGTTCGACCACGTCGTCGTCGATGAGGGTGAGCGTGCCGACGCCTGCGGCCGCGAGGTACAGCGCGATCGGCGCACCGAGCCCGCCCGCGCCGACCAGCGCGACGCGCGCGCGCGCGAGCTTCTGCTGCCCGGCGACGCCGACTTCCGGCAGCACGAGGTGCCGCGCGTAGCGTTCGCTCGCATCGGCGTCGAGCGCGCCGCGTTCCATCGGCAGGCCTTCGAGGCGCCAGCGCGCATGGCCACCGCGGACCGATCGTGCGTTCGCGTAGCCGAGTTCGCGCAGCGTCTTCGCGGCGAGCAGCGAGCGCGCGCCCCCCGCGCAGATCGCGAGGATCTCGCGCTCGCGCGCGGGCGCGAGGTCCGCGATGCAGCGCTCGATCTCGCCGCGCGGCAGTCCGAGCGAGCCGCTCGCGTAGCCGCCCGCGCGCTCGTCGTCCTCGCGCACGTCGAGCAGCAGCGCGCCGTGCCGCTGGCGTTCGAGCGCGTCGGCCGGATCGATTTCCAGTGCGTCGTCGGCGGGGCGGGGATGGGCGTTCATCGCGCTCAGCATAGGCCGGGCAACGGCAGGATATCCACGACCGCGCCCGCTCCGAGTTCGCGCACGTCCTCGCCGAGCGCGACGAGCGCGTCGGCGCCGGCCATGCCGCGCAGCATGCCCGAGCCCTGCTGCTCCAGCGGCGTCGCCCAGCAGGCGCCGTCGTCGCGCCATTCGAGGCGCGCGCGCAGGTACTCGGCGCGTTCGTGGCGCTTCACGTGGGGCGCGGCGAGGCGCGCCTTGCGCGGCGGCGGGTCGGCTTCGTTCGCCCCCTGCAGCGCCAGCAGCGCCGGGCGCACGAACAACTCGAACGTCGCGAGCGACGACACCGGGTTGCCGGGCAACGCGAACACGAGCGCGCTTTCAATGCTGCCGCAGAGGATCGGCATGCCCGGCTTCATGCGCACCTTCCAGAAGTGCACGCGGCCGAGCTCCGCGACGAGGCCCGGCAGGTAATCCGCCTCCCCGGCGGACACGCCGCCGCTGCTGATCACGAGGTCGCAGCGGCGCGCGGCCTCGAGCAGCGCCACGCGCAACGCTTCGGGGTCGTCGCGCAGGCGAGCGACCGGCTCGGGCTCGATGCCGAGCGTGCGCAGCATGCCGGCGAGGCCGTAGCGATTGCTGTCGTGGATCTGGCCGTAGCCGAGCGGCTGGTCCGGTGGCACGAGTTCGTCGCCGGTGACGAACAGGGCGACGCGCGGGCGGCGCGCGACGTGCGCCCGCGCCTGTCCGCAGGCGGCGAGCACGCCGAGGCGCGCGGGCGTGAGCATGTCGCCGGCGCGCAGGGCACGCGCTCCGGCACGGATGTCCTCGCCGGCGGGACGCACGTTCGCGCCGGCGCGTTCGCCCGCGCCGACGATGATCGCGTCGCCGTCGAGGCGCACGTTTTCCTTGATGACCACGGTATCCGCATCGCGTGGCAACGGCGCGCCGGTCGTGATGCGCACGCACTCACCACGGCCGAAAGCGATCTCGACTGCCGCGCCGGCGAGCATCTGCCCTGCAATCCGGAAGCGGCGCTCGCCCTCGCGCGGCAGCTCGGCGCCGCGCAGGGCGTAGCCGTCCATCGCCGAGTTGGCGAACGGCGGCTGGTCGTGCGCCGCGAGGATGTCGGCCGCGAGCACGCGCCCGAGCGCCTGGTCGAGCGCGACCGACTCGCTTGCGAGGCGTCGTTCGGCGCACAGCGCGAGCACATGCGCGCGCGCTTCGGCGACCGGCAGGCGGGTCGCGAACTCAGTCGGTGGAGTGTGGCCTGCTGGCATGGGCGAGAAAATCGTCCGGGGTGTTGAGGTTCTGGAATTGTTGCCCGCGATCGGCGAAATCAAGTTCGCGCGCGCCGATCGCATCCTGCCACGCCCACACGCCCTGCGCCGCCGCGGCGGCCGCGGCGGCGGCATCGGCGAGCTCGCGCCGGTACAGCGCGAACAGCGGCTGCCGCGTCGTGCCGTCGTGGGCGACGACCGCAGGCGCGTCGTGCAGGAGCGCCTCGCGCAGCAGCCGCGTGGCGAGGTCCACCGGTGGTTCGGGACAGTCGACCGGGACGGTCAGCAGCCAAGGGGTTTCGCACGCGGCGCATGCCGTGGCGATGCCGGCGAGCGGGCCGTGCCGGTCGACCGTGTCGGCGACCGTGCGCGCGTAGCGCGAATAGACGTCGTGGTTGCGGTTGGCGACGATCAGCCGCGCATCGACGCCCTGCAGTGCGGCGAGCACGTGTTCGACCAGCGGCACGCCGGCGAGTGGCTCGAGGCCCTTGTCGCGCCCGCCGAGCCTGCGGCCCGCGCCACCCGCGAGGATCGCCGCGGTGATCGCCGGTCGCGCGGTCATGGCCGGCAGCCTGGCCTCAGCGCTTGCCGCGCTTGGCGTTGCGGATCATCCGCGTGCGCCGGCGCTGCTGTCCTTCGGTGAGCTCGTTGCGCTTGCCGGCGTACGGGTTTTCGCCGTCGCGGAACACGATCTGGATCGGCGTGCCCTCGAGGCGGTAGCGCTTGCGGAAGAAATTCTCGAGATAGCGCCGGTAGCCCTCGGCGATGTGCTTGGTACGCGCGCCGTGGATGACGATCGTCGGCGGATTGGTGCCGCCCGGGTGCGCGTACTTGAGCTTGGGCGTGTGGCCGCGCACGAGCGGTGGCTGGTAGGCCTGGTACGCCTGCTCGACCGCGCGCGTGAGTTCGGACGAAGTGAACACGTGGTTGGCCGAAGCGTAGGCGCGGTTGACCGCCTTCATGAGTTCGGCGATGCCGCTGCCGTGCAAGGCCGAGATGTAGACCTGGCGTGCCCACGCGGCGAAGTCGAGCTTGCGCGCGAGCGAGGTCATGCACTGCTCGCGCTGGTACTTGTCGAGGCCGTCCCACTTGTTGACCGCGACGACGAGCGCGCGGCCCGATTCGAGCACGTGGCCGATCAGGGTCGCATCCTGCTCCGATACACCCTCGCGCGCATCGAGCATGAGCACCGTCACGTGTGCCGCCTCGACCGACTGCAGCGACTTGATCACGCTGAATTTCTCCAACGCGTCCTCGATGCGCGCACGACGCCGGATGCCGGCGGTGTCGATCAGCGTGTAGCGCCGGCCGTCGCGCTCGAGCGCGATGCGGATCGAGTCGCGCGTCGTGCCGGGCACGTCGGATGCGATCACGCGCTCCTCGCCGAGCAGGCGGTTGACGAGGGTGGACTTGCCCGCGTTCGGGCGGCCGACGATCGCGACGCGGATGCCGTCGTCGGCGCCCTCGGCGAGCGCATCGGCGTCGACCTTCGGCAGCAGCGACTGCACCGTCGCGAGCAACGGCGTGACGCCGCGCGAATGGGCCGCCGAGGTGAGGAACGTGTCGGCGATGCCGAGCGCGGAAAATTCGGCGAGCACCGCGTTCTCGTCGAGGCCGTCGACCTTGTTGACGACGAGCAGCATCGGCTTACCCGAGCGGCGCAGGCGGTCGAGGATCGCGCGGTCGGTCGGCAGCACGCCGTCGCGCGCGTCGACCGTGAACAGCACGACGTCCGCCTCGTCGATCGCGAACTGCGCCTGCCGCGCGGTCTGGCTGTCGAGGCCTTCGGCGTTCTCGATGAAGCCGCCCGTGTCGACGACGACGAACGGCGTGGCGCCGAGGCGACACACGCCGTAATGGCGATCACGCGTCACGCCCGGCAGGTCGTGCACGAGCGCGTCGCGCGAGCGCGTGAGCACGTTGAACAGGGTCGACTTGCCGACGTTCGGGCGCCCTACCAGGGCTACTACGGGCAGCATTGCTCGCTCCGCGAAAAAAACGAAACCCCGTGCGTCGAAGGCACGGGGGTATCAGGATACGGCACCGCGCGCAGGCGCGCGGTCGACCCATGCGCGCGCGCCTACTGCCGCGCGCGATAGGCCGCGATATGGCCCTTGACGTCCTCGACGTAGACGAGGTCGCCGACGACGAGGGGCGCGCCTTCGATCGGCTTGCGGCTGAGGCGTTCGCGCGCGGCGAACTTGCCCTCGTCGAGGCTGAGCCAGTGCACGTAGCCTTCGACGTCGCCGACGACGACGTACTTGCCCTGGATCGCCGGCGCGGTGAGCCAGCGATACTTGAGCTGGTCCTGCTTCCACAGGTTCACGCCGGTCTCGCGATCGAACGCCCACACGTTGCCGTCCGCGTCGACCGCGACGAGCGTGTTGCCGCTGACCGCGGCACCCGTGTAGCTCGACAGGTCGCGCTGCCAGACCGGCCGGCCGCTGTCGAGCGCGATCGCCGCGAGCTGGCCGCGATAGCCGGCGGCGTAGAGCGCGTGGCCGTCGGACACGATGTTGCCGTCGACGTCGGAGAGGCGTTCGACTTCGGTGCGGCCCTCGCCGCCGGACAGCGTCTGCGACCACAGCTCATTGCCGTCGTCGAGGCGCACGGCGACCACGCGGCCGTTGTCGTAACCGTCGTAGACGACACCGCTGGTGACCAGCGGCGCGGAATTGCTGCGCAGGCTGAGCGCCGGCACCGACTGGTCGAAGATCCACTTGCGGCTGCCGTCGGTCGCATCGAGGCCGGCGAGGCGGCCGTCGTTGCTGCGCACGACGACGATGCCGTCGGCGATCGCCGGCGCGGCGATGACTTCCGAACTCATCTGCGCCTTCCAGCGCTCCGTGCCGTCCGCCGCGGACAATGCGTAGACCTGCCCGTCGAGGCCGCCGACGACGACGAGGTCGCCCGCCGCGCTCGGGCCCCCGGCCCAGCGCAACGAGTTGTCGCGACGCGACCAGACGCGCCAGCCGTGGCGATCGCCGAGGCGCGCATGCCAGAGCGTGCGGCCCGTCGCCGCATCGAGCGCCTCGATGCTGCCGTCGATGCCGGCGGCATACAGCCGGTCGCCGTCGACGCCGGGGGCGAGGCGCGCACCGGATGCGCCGGCGCCCGAACCGACGCTCTCGCTCCACACGCGATCGACCTGCGTGGTCGGCGCGAACTCGACCAGTTCGGTCGGCGGCTGCACGTTGTCCTTCTTGCCGAGGCTCTTCAGCCAGGTGCAACCGGACAGCGCGAGGGCGATGGCTGCGGCGAGCAGGAGGGTGCGCTTCATGATGCCGGCTTCTCCATCGCGGGCACGACGAGGCCGCCCGTCGCAGGCATGCTGCCGCCGACGTCCTCGAGTTTCATCTCGAGCACGCTGCCCGGCATCATCATCGCGCCATTGGCGGGATTCGCGAGCGCCTCCTCGTACGCCTTGCGCGCATCGTCGGCGCGGCCGAGCTTGACGTAGGCATCGCCGCGGATTTCCGCGGCGGTCGCCGTGTAGCTGCCCTTCGGCACGCCGTCGACGAGCTTGAGCGCCGCGTCCGCGTCGCCCTGGGCGAGCTTCACGCGCGCGCTGCGCAACGCGATCAGCGCGCCGAGGCTGCCATCGCGCGCGTGTTCGCGCGCCCAATCGAGGGCGCTCGCCGCGCCGGCGAGATCGTTCTTGCCGACCGCGATCTCGGCCTGCTGCAGGGCCGCGAGCACCGCATACGTCGACTTCGGGAATTCCGTGCGCAAGGTCTCGGCGACCTGCAGCGCATCATCCGGCTTCTTCGCCTCGACGGCATCGGCGAGCGCCTGGTAGCGGCTCGCGGCGGCTTCGTTCTGGCTCGCCTGGTGGCTGTTCCACTGGCGCCAGCCGAAGATCAGGACCAGGCCGAGCGCGATGCCGGCGGCGATCGCCGCCGCGTTCTCGCGCAACCACTTCTGGACCAGTTCCCCTTGTTCGTGTTCGTCAAGAACGTCGAAAGACATGCATTCACCCGGAAGGACAACGATGCGGAAAGCAGGGCACGGCGCGGGCCGGCCCAAAGGCGGACAAGGTTAGCAGGAAACGGCCGCGCCGCGCCGTGCGGCACGGGCGGCGCGGTTCAGCAGGCGCTCACCGCGGGACGTGGTCCAACGCCCGCCGCGGACGCGGCGGGCGTACTACTGCGCGACGCGGTCGGGCCGCGCGGCACTGCCGTCGGCGAGCAGCTTGAAGTGCGCGACGTTGCCGCGCTGGTACGGACCGAGGTCGAAGGCGTGGCCATCGACGCTGACTTCCGCGCCCTGCGCGTTGCCGATGCGCACGGACACCTGCGCGTCGCTGCGATAGGCGTGTTCGCTGCCGGCCGCGAGCATGCCGTATTCGAGGCGACGGCCATCGGGCGCGACGATCTCGACCCAGCTCTGCTCGGCGAGCTTGAGATTGATGAGGTGGGCGCCCTCGCCACTGGCCGCCGCGGGCACGGGGGCCTGCGGCTTCGGTTCGACCGGTGCGACCGGGAACGGCGCCATCGATGCGACGACGGGCGGCGGGTCCTCGGCGGCATCCGCCGGCACGTCCGCCGGCGCGTCCGTGGCACTCCCCGGCGACACCGTGTCGGCCGCGGTGCCCACGGGAATTTCGGCGAGCGCGACGTGCGCGGGCGGATCGAGCGGCGTCGTGCGCACGAGGTTCTGCTCGATGCCGCCGTGCGTGGCGAGCCAGACGGCCGGTACGACGATGATCGCGGTGAGCGCGAGGTAGGTCGCGCTGCCCGAATAGCGTTCGAACAGGTAGCGCGTGTGCGAGATCGTGCCGGTCGCGACGAGCGGCGCCGTGCGCGCGTGCGCGGCGGCGACGCGGGCCGCGTCCTCCTCGGGCACGCCGACGAGGCGCGCATAGGCGGACAGGTAGCCGCGCAGGAACACGCCGTCGCTGATGCCGGTGTAGTCGTCGTATTCGAGTCGCTCGACCAGCTTGAGCGGAAGCTTGAGGCGCGCGGCGACATCCGCGCGGCCCAGTCCGCGCTGTTCGCGTGCGTTCGCGAGTTGCTGTCCGAACGATGCTTCGATGCGGTCGCGCAGATCCATCGGCGCCCCTGCTGCATGAACGTCCTGCGGTGCGGAATACTCGTTCACTTCGGTGGCCTCTTCGGCTCTCATCGGATGGATTCCTCTGGACGGGGGCAGCGCCAGCTGGCTGCACTCCCGGTCCGCCTCGTCAGGCCCGCACGTCCGCTGCGGGCTCCCCTTCGCTGCATGCGAGCCGGTGTCGTCGACGATCCCGGCATCCTGGTCGATCCCTCTCACCGCTTCCCTACCCGTGTGGATTCAGCGTCCGTGCTTCGGCCGAATCCGGGAAGCTGCGCAACAACTTGCGCGAATACTCGCTCGCCCCGCTCGCGTTGCCGAGGTGCAGCTCGATGTTGCGGCCGAGCATGAGCGCGTCCGGGCGCGGCGCGGAAAGCGACTCGAAGCGCTGCACGAACGCGCGCGCCTTCATGTAGTCGCCCTTGCCGTACAGGATCGTGGCGAGCGCGAGCAGTGCTCCGGCATCGTTCGGGTTGAGCGCCAGCGCCTGGCGCAGCACCTTTTCGGCTTCCTCGGTCTTGCCGGCCTTGGCGAGGCAGGTCCCCGAATTGGCGAGCGCGAGCGCCGGCGTCTGGTAGAACGGGTCGGCGAGCGCGCGCTCGAAATACTGCTGGGCCTGGTCGTAATGCCCCTGCGTGCAGAGGAAACGGCCGTAGTTGTTGTTCTCGGCGCCGCCCTTGGGCTTCAGCTGCGCCGCGCGCCGGTAGTGCTCTTCGGCTTTCGGCAGGTCATTGATGCTCTCGTAGAGTACGGCGATGACGGTTTGCGCATCGACGTAGTCCGGGTTGAAATCGAGCGCCTTGTTGAGCTTCTCGAGCGCGAGCTCGAGCTTGCCCTGCTGCAGGTACTTCTGGCCGAGTTCGGTGTGCACGCGCGCGGCGTCGTCGCGTTGCGTCGCGGGGTCGTCCTTCCTCACCGTCCCCGTGCTGCCGCCCTCGCAGCCGACGAGTACGCCGGCGGACGCCGCGAGCGCCACCACGAGGAATGCACGCTCAAGCCGCATCGGCGACGCCTCCTTCGAGCTTGCGGCGGAATTCCGCCTGGCGCCGCGTGCGGTCCATGACCTGGCCCTTGAGCTGGCCGCACGCCGCGTCGATGTCGTCGCCGCGCGTGCGGCGCACCATCGTCAGCACGTCGGCGTCGAGCAGGATCTTCTGGAAGGCGCGGATGTCGGCCTCCTCCGAACGCTCGAAGCGCGTGCCGTGGAACGGGTTGAACGGGATCAGGTTGACCTTGGCCGGCAGGCGGCGCATGAGCTTGATCAGCTGGCGCGCGTGCTCGGGTTTGTCGTTGACGCCCTTGAGCATCGTGTATTCGAACGTGATCGTCGTGCGCGGGCGGCGCGCGGCGTAGCGCGCGCATGCGGCGAGCAGTTCGGCGATCGGATACTTCTTGTTGAGCGGTACGAGCTCGGTGCGCAGCTCGTCATTCGGGGCGTGCAGCGAAACCGCGAGCGACACGTCGCTGGACTCGGACAGCTTGTCGATCATCGGCACGAGTCCCGCGGTCGACAGCGTGACGCGCTTGTTGGCGAGGCCGAAGCCGAGGTCGTCGCGCATGACGTCCATCGCGGTGACGACGTTGTCGAAGTTCAGCAGCGGCTCGCCCATTCCCATCATGACGACGTTGGTGAGCTTGCGCTGGTGGTGTGGCACGTTGCCGAGGTGCTTCGCCGCGACCCACACCTGGCCGACGATCTCGGCGGCGGAGAGGTTGCGGTTGAAGCCCTGCGTCGCGGTGGAGCAGAACTGGCAGTTGAGGCCGCAGCCGACCTGCGAGGACACGCACAGCGTGCCGCGCGAGGTCTCCGGGATGAACACCGTCTCGATCGCGTTGCCGCCGTCCATGCCGAGCAGCCACTTGTGCGTGCCGTCGCTCGCCTGCTTCTCGAACAGGGTGTTCGGCGGCGTGATCTCGATCGCCTGCGAAAGCTTGTCGCGCAGCGCCTTGCCGACGTCGGTCATCTGCGCGAAGTCGGTGACGTGGCGGTGATAGACCCACTTCATGACCTGGTCGGCGCGATACGGCTTCTCGCCGAGCTGCGCGAACAGGTCGCGCAGCCCCTTGCGGTCGTAGTCGAACAGGTTGGCCTTCGCCGTCGTCACGATCGCTTCCTTCAGCGCGGGCTGATCTCGGTGTCGGCGAAGAAATACGCGATTTCCACCTTGGCCGTTTCCAGCGCGTCGGAGCCGTGCACCGCGTTGGCGTCGATCGACGCGGCGAAGTCCGCGCGGATCGTGCCCGGCGCGGCGTCCTTCGGATTGGTGGCGCCCATGAGTTCGCGGTTCTTGAGCACCGCGCCTTCGCCCTCGAGCACCTGGATCATCACCGGGCCCGAGACCATGAATTCGACGAGCGCGTTGAAGAACGGGCGCTCGCGGTGGACCGCGTAGAAACCTTCGGCTTCCTTGCGCGAGAGATGCTTCATCTTCGCCGCGATGATCCTCAGGCCCGCCTTCTCGAAACGGGTGTAGATCTCGCCGATGACGTTCTTAGCCACTGCGTCGGGCTTGATGATCGAAAGGGTGCGCTCCAGCGCCATGTGCCGGTTTCTCCAGTCAGGTCGGTTTTCTGGGGGACGGCCGGGCCGCGTTCGGGCGCCCGGATGCCGTTATAACGCCAAATCCGCGCCAATCCGCGGGCTTAGCTCACATTATCGCGCGAGATTCTAGCTAATTAATGGCGCGATGGACACCGCCGGCTTCGCCGGTTTGACCGATCGCCGCCGACTCGCCTAACATTCAAACGATCGTTTGACCCGTCGTCCGGATCGTGCGCAGCGCAAACCCGAATTTTTCCACCAGGGAACGCATCCTCGGCGTGGCCGAAACCCTGTTCGCCCGGCATGGTTTCGCCGGCGCCTCGCTGCGCCAGGTGACCGCGGCCGCGAAGGTCAACCTCGCCGCGGTGAACTATCACTTCGGTTCGAAGGAAAGCCTCATCGAGGAGGTGTTCAGGCGCCGCCTCGACGAGCTCAACCGCCATCGCCTCGCGGCGCTCGCGGCCGTGCAGGCGCGAGCGGACCACACGCTCGAGGACGTGCTCGACGCGTTCATCCGCCCCGCGCTCGAACAATCGATGGACAGCGCCGGCGGTGCCGCGTTCGTGCGCGTGCTCGCGCGTGCCTATGCCGAACACGACGAGCGCCTGCGCAAGTTCCTGTCCGACAACTACGGCCACGTGCTGCGTGATTTCGCCACCGCGTTCGCGCGCCTGCTGCCGCAGCTGGACAAGGAAGAGCTGTACTGGCGCCTCGATATCGTCGCCGGCGCCCTCACCTATGCGATGGCCGATTTCGGCATGATCAAGCGCAAGAGCGACGTCAGCGAGCACAGTCATCGCGAGCAGGCGGCGCAGCATCTCGTGCGGTTCGCCGCCGCGGGATTGAGGGCGTAGCTGTGCCATCGTCCCTGATGGCCGCTTCGGCGTCGCGCTTGGCCTCGTGACGCATTCACGGCCTCGTGTCGTCCAGAGCGGCCATCCATGGCCGCACTTTTCATCGACAGCAACACGTCGTCGGCAACACATTGCCGGCAACATCGACATCCACTTTTCAATCCGGAGTCTTCCATGAGTCATCCGCCCCTCCGTATCCGCAAGGCGGCCGTGCTCGGCGCCGGCGTCATGGGCGCGCAAATCGCCGCGCACCTCGCCAATGCCGACGTCGAGACGCTGCTGTTCGACCTGCCGGCGAAGGACGGCGACAAGAACGGCATCGCCATCAAGGCCATCGCGAACCTCGCCAAGCTGTCGCCGGCGCCGCTCGCCGACAAGTCGAAGGTCGCGGGCATCACGCCGGCCAATTACGACGAGCACCTCGAGGCCCTGCGCGGCTGCGACCTCATCATCGAGGCGATTGCGGAACGGCTGGACTGGAAACTCGATCTTTACAGGAAGATCGCACCGTATGTGTCTGATTCTGCAGTGCTGGCGAGCAACACGTCCGGGCTGTCGATCAATGCGCTCGCCGAGGCGCTGCCGGCCGCGCTGCAGCCGCGCTTCAGCGGCATCCACTTCTTCAACCCGCCGCGCTACATGCACCTGGTCGAGCTGATCCCCGACAGCCGCACCGACCGCGGCGTGCTCGCCGGCCTCGAGGCATTCCTGACCACGACGCTCGGCAAGGGCGTCGTGCACGCGAAGGACACGCCGAACTTCATCGGCAACCGCATCGGCGTGTTCTCGATCCTGGCGACGATGCACCACACCGCGCAGTACGGCCTCGGCTTCGACCTCGTCGACGCGTTGACCGGCCCGGCGATCGGCCGGCCGAAGAGCGCGACCTATCGCACCGCGGACGTGGTCGGCCTCGACACGATGGCGCACGTGATCAAGACGATGGCCGACACGCTCCCCGGCGACCCCTGGCATGCGCACTTCCAGTCGCCGCCCTGGCTCTCGGCCCTCATCGCCAAGGGCGCGCTCGGCCAGAAGACCGGCGCAGGCATCTACACCAAGCGCGGCAAGGACATCGTGGTGCTCGATCTCGCCCGGCAGGACTACGTGCCGGCGGCGGCGAAGCCGTCGGATGAAGTGGCCGCGATCCTCGCGATCAGGAATCCGGCCGAGAAGTTCGCCAAGCTGCGCGCGTCGCCCGATCCGCAGGCGCGATTCCTGTGGGCGGTGTTTCGCGACCTTTTCCACTACTCGGCCTACCACCTCGCCGACATCGCCGACACTGCGCGCGACGTCGACTTCGCGATCCGCTGGGGCTACGGCTGGAAGCTCGGGCCGTTCGAAACCTGGCAGACCGCAGGCTGGGCCGACGTCGCCAAGTGGATCGCCGAGGACATCGCGGCCGGCAAGGCGATGAGCAATGCGCCGCTGCCGGCTTGGGTCGGCCAGGTCGACGGCGTGCATCACGCCGGCGGCTCGTATTCGCCAGGCACAGGCAAGGACGAGCCGCGCTCGTCGCATCCGGTATACGCGCGCCAGCTGTTCCCGGATGCGCTCGTCGGCGAGACGTTCGATACCGGCACGACGCTATGGGAGAACGACGGCGTGCGCCTCTGGCGCTTCGGCGACGAGCGCGTCGGGATCCTTTCGTTCAAGACCAAGATGAACACGGTCAACGACGCGGTGCTCGACGGCGTGCAGCAGGCGATCGACTACGCCGAGAAGAACCTCGATGCGGTCGTGATCTGGCAGGACAGCGACAAGGCGTTCTCCGCCGGCGCGGACCTCAAGGGCATGCTCGGCTTCGTGCAATCCGGGCAGATTGCCAAGCTCGAGTCGATGATCGCGAACTTCCAGAAGACGAGCCAGCGCATCAAGTATTCGCTCGTGCCGGTGGTCGCCGCCGTGCGCGGCCTCGCGCTCGGCGGCGGCTGCGAATTCCAGATGCACTGCGCGCGCACGGTCGCGGCGCTCGAGAGCTACATCGGCCTCGTCGAAGCCGGCGTCGGCCTGCTGCCCGCGGGCGGCGGCCTCAAGGAGATCGCCGTGCGCGCATCGCAGCGCGCCGCCGACGGCGACGTGTTTCCGGAGATCAAGTGCATGTTCGAGGCGGTCGCGCAGGCGAAGACCTCGGGCAGCGCGCTCGAGGCCAAGCAGCTCGGCCTGCTGCGCCCTGACGACGTCGTCGTGTTCAACGGCTTCGAGTTGCTGCATGTCGCCAGGAAGGTCGCCGCCGCGATGGCGGATGCCGGCTATCGCCCGCCGCTCCCGGCGAACGCGGTCAGCGTCGCCGGAGACGTCGGCCTCGCGACCCTGAAGATGGCACTCGTCAACATGCTCGAAGGCCGCTTCATCTCCGCGCACGACGACGTCATCGCCACGCGCATCGGCGACGTGCTCTGCGGCGGCGCGGTCGAGCGCGGCTCGCAGGTCGACGAGCAATGGCTGCTCGACCTCGAACGCAAGCATTTCTTCGAACTCGCGCAGATGCCGAAGACGCAGGAGCGCATCGCCCACACGCTCGCGACCGGCAAGCCGCTGAGGAACTGAAAAGCCGGGAATCGGGCGCAGGAAACCGGGAGCCGTCGAAGGCGCTGACGCCGACGGTTCTCGCCTGCTCGACGATTCCCCATTCCCCATTCCCGATTCCCGGAGCATTCCATGACCCGCCAAATCCAGGACGCCTACATCGTCTCCGCCGTGCGCACGCCGGTCGGCAAGGCGCCGCGCGGCGTTTTCCGCCACACGCGTCCCGACGACCTGCTCGCGCACGTGATCCGCGCCGCGATCGCGAAAGCACCCGGCATCGACCCCGCCGCGATCGGCGACGCGATCATCGGCTGCGCGATGCCCGAGGCCGAGCAAGGCATGAACGTCGCGCGCATCGGCGTGCTGCTCGCAGGACTCCCCGACAGCGTGCCCGGCGTCACGATCAACCGCTTCTGCTCCTCGGGCGTGCAGGCGATCGCGATGGCGGCCGACCGCATCCGCCTCGGCGAGGCCGACCTCATGCTCGCCGGCGGCACCGAGAGCATGAGCATGGTGCCGATGATGGGCCACAAGATCGCGATGAACCCCGCCGCGTTCAGTGACGACAACGTCGCGATCGCCTACGGCATGGGCATCACCGCCGAGAAGGTTGCCGAACAGTGGAAGGTCAGCCGGGAAGACCAGGACGCGTTCGCGCTCGCCTCCCACCAGAAGGCGCTCGCGGCGATCGCCGCCGGCGAATTCGCCGACGAGATCGCTCCGTTCACCCTCGCCGACCACTACCCCGACCTCGCGGCGCGCACGATCCGCGACGACACGCGCGTGATCGCGGTCGACGAAGGCCCGCGCAAGGACACGAGCCTCGAAGGACTCGCCAAGCTCAAGCCGGTGTTCCGCATGGGCGGTAGCGTGACCGCGGGCAATGCCTCGCAGATGTCCGATGGCGCGGGCGCGCTGCTGCTCGCCAGCGAGAAGGCGATCAAGCAGCATGGCCTGACGCCGATCGCGCGCTTCGTCGGCTTCTCGGTCGCCGGCGTGAAGCCGGAGATCATGGGCATCGGCCCGATCGCGGCGATCCCGAAGGCGCTCGCGCAGGCCGGCCTCAAGCAGGACCAGCTCGACTGGATCGAACTCAACGAAGCGTTCGCGGCGCAGGCGCTCGCGGTGATCCGCGACGTCGGCCTCGATCCGGCGAAGGTGAATCCGCTCGGCGGCGCGATCGCGCTCGGCCATCCGCTCGGTGCGACCGGTGCGATCCGCGCGGCGACCCTGCTGCACGGCCTGCGCCGCCGCAAACAGAAGTACGGCATGGTCACGATGTGCATCGGCACCGGCATGGGCGCGGCGGGCATCTTCGAAGCGCTCTGACGATGATCGTCGGGCCCGTCGCCGTCGCGCTCGCCGGCGCTGCGGCAGGCGTCGCCTGCTGCAGTGCATGGATGATCGCGGCGGGGCGCGACGGCGCCCTCGAGGCCCCCGCGCTGCGATCGGCCGCGGCGATGCTCGCATTCCTCGCGGTCGTCACTGCCTGGGTGCAGTTCGGCCTCGGCGGCCTGTTCGGCGGCTCGCTCGAAACGATGCTGTCGCTCGACATCGATGCCTTCGCAGGCCGTCGCATCGTGCCGCTGTTCGGGATGTGGGCCTGCCTCGCCGCCGCGCTGGAGGCGGCCGCCGGCGCTGCAGTGCTCCGCTGCGCCGGCGCAGACGCCGTTCGTAGCGGCTAGGCGAGGCGCGTTCCGTTCGGCACCGCGCGTTCGATCGCGGTGACGACGACGCCCTGCTCCGTCGGGAAGCCCGTGAGCAGGAATTCCGAAACGAACGGGCCGACCTGCTTCGGCGGGAAATTGATCACGCCGACGACCTGTCGGCCGACGAGGTCTTCCGGCGCATACAACGTCGTCACCTGGGCGCTCGTCTTCTTTTCGCCGTACGGGCCGAAGTCGACCCAGATCCTGTAGGCCGGCTTGCGCGCCTCGGGAAAGCGCTCGACGCGCGTGACGGTGCCGGCGACGAGCAGCACCTTCTCGAAATCACTCCAGCTGATGGTGTCCATGCATTCGTCCAGTCAGGAACGACGGCGGGCGCAGCCCGCCGCGCTTGCCTCGCCGCTCACGGCGATGCGGGGTGAATCGTCGCGGACGATTCCAGCCCGACCTGCACCCAGCCGAGGTTGATGCCGATGCTCGTCGCTTCGGGATTCGCCCACGCATAGGCGAGGGTGCGACCCGTCGCGTCATCGACGACCGAGAGCTTGAGCACCGGCACGTTGCCGTCGCGATAGCTCAGGCGCTCGAGCAGCAGCGAATAACCGGATGGTCGCCCGTCGCGGTAGGCCAGGGCATAGCGTCCGCCCTCGTTGCCGAGGGAAACCTTGCGGTCCGTGTGCCAGTCGTTGCTGTCGGCGGCCGCGGTCGGCCCGGCGCCGTTCAATGCGGCCCAGCCTTCGTAGCGCCGCACGCGCCGCAGGCTCTCGCGCGCATCCGTGCCGCGAGCCTGGTCGACGTAAAAACGCACGTGCAACGCGTCGCCCTCGCGTTCGATGTCGAGGGGCAGCAATGCCGCCATGGGCCCGACGCCGGGTGCGAGCACCGCGCAGGCGCTCGCGTCCGCCGCGAGCTGCACGCCGCGCGCCGTGGCGCGGCCGCGCAGCGCGCAGGCATCGAGCGCGGTCCATTGCGCCGGGTCGAACGCCGCGCCGCGGCCCGGCCCGGCGACGAGCGCGCGATGCGGCAGCCAGACCAGCGCACCGTCCGCATCGCTCGTGCGCAGGGCCCACGACGCCTCGATCGGCGGCGTGGCGTCCAGTTGCACTCGCCAGATCGTCCAGTCGGTGCGTGGCGTCGCTTCGACCGTCACGTGCACGTGCGGCGGCGCGATGAGGGCCGGGTTCTCGCGCGCGCTCCAGACCTGCTCGTGGTTGTCGTACTCGCCCGCGGCCGACGCGGCCGGAACCGCGGCATTCGATGCGCGCGGCGCGGGCGACTGGCACGCGGCCAGCATGAGCGCGAGCGCGATCACGGGGATGAATCGGATGTCCATCACGCAAGCATAGCAGCCGCGACCAGCGCGGCGATTCGGCGACGGACGGCACGTCGCGCGCGCCCGGCGGTCGCTATAGTGCGCGCACGTTCCCGGGGGTGGCATGACGATCGAGATCCAGCGCGCCGATACCCGCCTGCGCCGAATCACCGTGTCCGTGCTCGTGTTCGCGGTTGCCGCGGCGGCGGCGTTCCTGTACTTCGCGCGGCGCTGGCTGGTCGAGCGCGCGATCGCTTCGTCGATCGAAGGCCTCGTCATGCAGATGCGCCAGTGGATCGGCATCACCGTCGTGCTGATCGCCGCGTGCCTGCTCGTGCTGGCGATCCATGCACTGCGCCGCGCGCGCGCCGCGGTGGCCGGGCAGCGCTGGCCGGTCGCGGGTACGCGGGTCCTGCGTGACACGCCCGTGCGGCACGGCGAGGCCGCATTGCGCATCGCCCGCCTGCTCAAACTGCTGTCGCTGCTGCTTTTCCTGTTCGCCGCGGCGACGTTCGCGGTGAGCTGGCGCCTGTTCGGCGTGTGACGCCGCCTACAGCCGCTGCAGCGCGGCCTCGAGGTCGGCGACGAGCACGTCGGCATCCTCGAGACCGATGGACAGGCGCACCGCATTGAGCGGCACGCCCTGCGGGGGGCGTAACGGCGCATCGCGCGGGAACACCGCGCACACCGGGAACGCGAGCGATTCGTAGCCGCCCCACGACACGGTCATGAGGAAGCGCGTGAGGCCGTCGCAGAAGCGCTCGACCGCGGCGACCTCATCGGTGGCGAGCTCGATCGTCAGCAGCCCGCTCGCGCCCGCGAGCTGCCGTTCGGTGAGGCCGAGTTGCGGGTTGTCCGATGCGCGCGGCGAATACACGCGACGCACGCGCGGATGGCCCTCGAGGAAGGCGAGCACGGTCGTCGTCGTCGTCGCGATGCGCTGCATGCGGATCGGCAGCGTGCGCAGGCCGCGGATCATCAGCCAGGCATCGTGCGGCGCGAGGATCGCGCCGAGCGTCATGTACGGGCCGCGGAACACGTCGCGGATCAGCGCCGAGCTGCCGCACAGCGCACCGGCGACGACGTCGCTGTGGCCGTTGAGGTACTTGGTCGCCGAATGCGCGACGAGGTCGATGCCGAGCGCGATCGGCGACTGGTTCAACGGGGTCGCATGGCTGTTGTCGCAGAGTGTGCGGATGCCACGGGCGCGCGCGAGCGCCGCCACCGCGGCGAGGTCCTGCTGCTCGAAGGTCATCGAGTTCGGGCTTTCGAGCACGATCAGGCGCGTGCGCGTGGTGAGCGCCGCCTCGAAATTGCCGGTATCGGTGCCGTCGACGAACGTGGTCGACACGCCGAAGCGGCCGAGCAGGTCCTTGAGCACCGCGCGCGTCCAGCTGTAGGGGCGCGCGACGCAGACGACATGGTCGCCCCCGGCGACGCTGGCGATCACGCCGGCCGACATCGCCGCCGCGCCACTGCCGAACATGAGGCAGTCTTCGGCGCCTTCGAGCGCAGCGACCTTGCGCCGCAGGATCTCGACGGTCGGGTTGTTGCCGCGCGTATAGACGTGTTCGCCGAGCTCGTCGCGGAAACCCTCGCGCATCGCCTCGACGTTGGGGAACGCGAAGATCGAGGACTGCACGATCGGCGGCGCGACCGCGCCGAAATAGCGTTCGCGCTCCTCGCCGAGCTGGTTCAGGATGTAGCCGAGATCCATGCCGGAACGGTCACGCGGCCGCGATCATGCTCACGAACCGTCGCCGTAGGGCGTGTCGAACCCTTCGCGGAAGATGACGAGGGCATCGCTGTCGAGCGCATTGACCGTCGTCGAGTTCCACGTCGCGCTGACGGCGTTGTCGACCGACTCGCCGGTTGCGTCGACGCGCACGGGCGCGTGCACGAGCCAGGTGAGGCTGTTGCCGACCGGGATCGAAAGGTTGGCGTCCTCGAGCGGACCGGAGCCGCTCTCCGTGCAGGTCGCACCGACGCCGCTCGGCAGGCAGACCCACGTCGTGTACGCGGGATCGAGTTGTGGCGGGAACGCGTTGGCGAGCACGACGCCGGTCGCGTCGACGCCGCCGGCATTGGCGAGCGTGACGGTGTAGTCGAGGAAGCCGCCGAGCCGGGCGAAATCGCGCGCGTCGTCGATCGTTATGGTCAGTGCTGCCGGCGTGCCGGCAGCGGCGAGGCGGGCCGCGACGAGCGATGCGAGCAGCAGAGCGCCCGTGGCACCGCGGCGAAACCGGTCGATCCGTTCCATCCTGTCGAGTCCCCCGGCCGATGGGCGGCCGTTGCCGTGGAATTCTAGGCAAATGCCATTGCGTGTACCAGACGACGCGCGCGCGCGTCGCCGGTCGCGCTCAATGCAACCCGGCGACGAACTCGCGCGTAGCCGGCGCGAGGGAGGGATCCGCGAGCGCCATCGCGAGCGTCGCCTTCACCAGGCCGAGCTTGTTGCCGCAGTCGAAACGCGTGCCTTCGAAGCGATAGGCGAGCACTGCCTGCTCGGCGAGCAGCGCCTCGATCGCGTCGGTCAGCTGGATTTCGCCGCCCGCACCGGGCGTCGTCCGCTCGAGCAGTTCGAAGATGCGCCCGGGCAGCACGTAGCGGCCGACGATCGCGAGGTTGGACGGCGCGACCTCCGGTTTCGGCTTCTCGACCACGAGCTTGACCCTGGCGGCCCGCTCGGACACCGGCGTCGCGTCGACGATGCCGTACTTGTAGGTCTGGTCGCGCGGCACTTCCTCCACCGCGATCACGCCCGCCTGCTCCGCCTGGGCGAGTTCCGCCATCTGGCGCAATGCGCCGGCGCCCTCTCCGTTCCAGATGAGGTCGTCGGGCAACACCACGCCGAACGGCTCGTCGCCGACCACGGGCTTGGCGCACAGCACCGCATGACCGAGGCCGAGCGCCTCCGGCTGCGTCACGAACACGCAGCGCACGTGCTTGGGCAGCGTGCCCTGCACCATCGCGAGCAGGTCGTTCTTGCCGGACTGGGCGAGCTTGCTCTCGAGCTCGTACGCCTTGTCGAAGTAGTCGGCGATCGCGTGCTTGTAGCGGTTGGTCACGAACACGAGGGTGTCGGCGCCGGCATCGACCGCCTCGTCGACCGCGTACTGGATCAGCGGGCGGTCCAGCACCGGCAGCATTTCCTTCGCGACCACCTTGGTCGCGGGCAGGAAACGCGTGCCGAGCCCGGCGACCGGGAAGACGACCTTGCGCAAACGCTTGCTCATGCGATGTCCTTCTGCGAAGTCCCTGTTGGATGTTCCGTCAGCGCGGACCGAACGTGACGACGTTGTCCTGCGCCGCTTCGGTCACGGCGAATTCCGGCAGCAGCTGCTCGAGGATGCGCCGCAGCGTCTCCTGGTCGAACTCGCGCACGGCGGCTTCGGCCTTGCCGAGCTGCGCGGTCAGCAGCGGCCACGCCATGCTGCGCGGCTGGGCGAGGAAGATCTTCGCATGCGCCGTGTCGGTGTAGCGCTCCTGCGGATGGAACAGTTCCTCGAACAGCTTCTCGCCGGGCCGCAGGCCGGTGTAGACGATCGCGATGTCGCTGCCTTCGTGCTTGCCGGCGAGGCGGATCATCTGCTCGGCGAGATCGCGGATCTTCACCGGCTCGCCCATGTCGAGCGCGAAGATCTCGCCGCCCTGCCCCAGCACGGCCGCCTGCAGGATGAGCTGGCAGGCCTCGGGGATCGTCATGAAGTATCGGGTGATCTCCGGGTGCGTGACCGTGACCGGGCCGCCCGCGCGGATCTGTTCGCGGAAGCGCGGCACGACCGAGCCCGCCGAATCGAGCACGTTGCCGAACCGCACCGTGATGAAATGCGTGCGTGAGTGCTGCGCGAAGTTCTGGCAGAACAGTTCCGCCACGCGCTTGCACGCCCCCATGATGCTGGTCGGGTTGACCGCCTTGTCGGTCGAGATCAGCACGAAGCTGTCGGTGCCGTGGCGGTCGGCCGCCTCGGCGACGACGCGCGTACCGAGCACGTTGTTGCGGAATGCCTCGCGCACCTGGCCCTGCAGCAGCGGCACGTGCTTGTACGCGGCCGCGTGGAAGACGACTTCCGGGCGGGCTTCGGCGAACACGCGTTCGCACGTCATCGCGTCGCCGCAGTCGCCGAGCCATGCATTGAGCAGCAGGTCCGGATAGTCGCGGCGCAGTTCCTGTTCGATCGTGTACAGGTTGTACTCGGACTGGTCGAGCACGCTCAGCGACTCGACGCCGAGGCGCGCGACCTGCCGGCACAGTTCCGAGCCGATCGAGCCGCCGCCGCCGGTGACGAGCACGCGCCGGCCCGCGAGCCGCGTGCGGATCGCGGTCCAGTCGAGGCGCACAGGTTCGCGGCCGAGCAGGTCCTCGATCGCGACTTCCTTGAGTTCGTTGAAGCTAGAGCGCCCGGCGACGACGTCCTCCAGGCGTGGCACGGTGCGGAACGGCAGCCCGGTCGCCTCGCACAGGTCGACCGCGCGCCGCATCTGCGCCTTGTTCGCCGCCGGCATCGCGATGACGAGCATTTCCGCGGCGGTCTCGCGCGCCAGTTGCGGCAGCTGGTCGATCGAGCCGAGTACGGGCACGCCATGCACGCGCGCGCCGCGCAGTTGGGCGTTGTCGTCGAGGAAGCCGACCACGGCGTAGCGGTTCTCGCGGCGCAGGTCGCGCACGAGTGCCTCGCCGGCCTTGCCCGCGCCGAGCACGAGCACGCGCTCGCTCGGCGCACGCGCGACGAAGTCGAGGCGGCTGTCCTTCCAGTAGCGATACAGCAGGCGCGGCGCGCCGAGCAGCAGCGCGAGCACGAGCGGATAGACGACCAGCACCGTGCGTGGCACGGTTTCCAGGCGGTTGTAGATGGCCAGCGCCATCGCGATCACGAGCGCGCCGAGCACGGCCGCCTTGGCGATGTTCCAGAGGTCCGGCAGGCTCGCGAAGCGCCACAGGCCCTTGTACAGGCCGGTCCACCAGAAGATCGCGCCTTGCGCGGCGATGACGATCCACACTTCGGGCCCGAACAGCGAGACCGGCGACGGGTTCGGCGCGAGGGACCAGCGCATCATGCTGACCGCGGTCCAGGCGAGCCAGACCATGAACGTGTCGTGCGCGACGACGGCGAGGCGCGGATGGATCGCGGCGACGGCCCTACGCGGCAGCATGGGCGCTCCGTTCACGCACGTGGCGCAGGCACCAGCGCTTGCCGAACCACCAGGCCGCAAGGGCGACGGCGTGGACGGCGATGGCAGGCACGAGCGTTGTGGACATCGAGGGGTGCGGCACGCGGTTCATCCAGCCAACGACAGGCAATGCGACGAGCAAGTTCCAGCCCATGTACAGGGCGACGATGCGGGCATGCGAGAAGCCGCAGCGCACGAGCCACTGGTACAGGTGCTCGCGGTGCGCACTATACCAACGCCGTCCGTGGAGCATGCGGGAAACCAGCGTGCACGTGGCGTCCGTAACGAAGGCCGAACAGAGGACCAGGCCGCTGGTCGGCGCGATCTCCGGATGCATGGCCTGCCAGAGCGCGCCGGCGCCGACGACGAAGCCGAGCACGCCGCTGCCGACGTCGCCCATGAAGATGCGTGCGCGCGGGAAGTTGAACGGCAGGAAACCCGCGCAGGCGGCGCCGCACACGAGCATGGGCATCCCTCCGGGCACGCCGCGCAGCAGCGCGAGCGCGGCCAGCACGGCGAGCACGAACATCGCCTGCAGGGTGAGCAAGCCGTTGAGGCCGTCCATGAAGTTGTGCAGGTTGATCGACCAGACGACCGCGAGCGCCGCGGCCACCGCGGCGAGCGGCATGAGCGCACCGGCTCGGGCGACGTGCGGCGGCAGCGCGTCCTGCAGCAGGATCGCCCCGGCGACCATCCAGGCGGCCGCGAGCACGTGCACCACGAAGCGCTTGAGCGCCGACAGCCCGCCGTGGTCGTCGAGCCAACCGACGCCGGCAACGCCGAGCACCGGCGGCAGCAACAGGACGAGCCACGTCGTGCCCTCCCCGGCCATGCACACGCAGCCGCCGGCGACCATCGCGACGACGATCGCGATGCCGCCGCCGCGCGGCGTCGGCACGCGGTGCGCGCGACGCTGGCCCGGCAGGTCGAACAGGCGCCGGTGGTGCGCGTAGCGTA
The DNA here is from genome assembly GCF_004342425.1 of Dokdonella fugitiva. Classification (GTDB taxonomy): domain Bacteria; phylum Pseudomonadota; class Gammaproteobacteria; order Xanthomonadales; family Rhodanobacteraceae; genus Dokdonella_A; species Dokdonella_A fugitiva. The sequence continues at coordinate 55,953 of NZ_SLWQ01000004.1, forward strand.
TCGCGAGCGCGGTGACGATCGACGCGAGCGCGGCGGTAGCGACCACGATCGCGATACCGGCCAGGCATGCCTCGTAGGCGAAGGCCATGCGCGATGTCGCCCGCCCTACTCGCCGACGACGCCGTGGATCGGGCGCACCGAACCCCAGCTCTTGCAGCTCGGGCATTGCCAGTGGTGCGCCTTGGCGCCGAAGCCGCAGCGGTTGCAGCGGTACATCGCCTTGCCTTCGACGAGCTGGCGCGTGAGGTCGCGCAGGGTGAGGAAGTTCTCGCGCGCCTCGCCGCTCGCCGTGTGCAGGTTGACGTCGATCAGCGCCATCAGCGCGCGCACCGACGGGCGCTGGCGCAGCATGCGGTTGAGGAAGTCGACCGCGGCGTCCTCGCCGCGGGTGGTCGCGTACAGCTTGGCCAGCGCGAGCACGGGCGAGACGCCCTGGTAGCGCTCGGTGATGTCGAGCAGGAATTCCTCCGCACGCTGCATGCGCTGCGCGCGCGCGTAGCTGTCGAGCAGCGGCGAGAGGATTTCCGGCACGTAGTCGATGTCGAGGTCGGCGACGCGCTCGAACGCGCGGATCGCCGCGTCGAGGTCGCCGCTGGCCGCCTCGATGTGGCCGAGGATCATGCTCGCGCGCACGCATTCGGGCTCGACCGCGAACGCGTCGTCGACGTGGCGACGGGCGTCGTCGCGCGCGCCCTGCGCGCGCGCCTGGTCGGCGAGCTCGCAGTGGAACTGCGCGATCATCGCGCTCTGTGGCTCGCCGGTGGCGCGCTCGAGGCGCTGCGCGTGCTCGATCGCCTTGTCCCAGTCGCGCTCGTGCTGGTAGATCGCGATGAGATGGCGCAGCGCCGACGGCGCCAGCGCGTCCATCGCGACGAGGTCGGCGAACAGTGTTTCGGCGCGGTCGAGCAATCCCGCGCGCATGTAGTCCTCGCCGAGTTCGAGCAGCGCGACGGTCTTCTCCTCCTGGCTGAGGTTCGGCCGTGCGATGAGGTTCTGGTGCACGCGGATCGCGCGGTCGACCTCGCCGCGGCGGCGGAACAGGTTGCCGAGCGCGAGATGAGTCTCGACCGTGTCGCGATTGATCTCGGCGAGCTTGAGGAACACCTCGATCGCCTTGTCCTGCTGTTCGTTGAGCAGGTAGTTGAGGCCGCGGAAGTAGCTCGTGGACAGCTCGCTCACGCGCGCGCCAGAGGTGCGTTCGCTGCGCCGGCGACCGAGCACCCAGCCGGAGAACGCCGCGACCGGAAGCAGCAGGAACAGCAGTGCGACCACGTTGTTCATGCTTCGTCGCGCCCTTCCGCGCGCTGGCGCGCATGCAGGTCGCGGATCGCGCGCTGCTGCCGGCCGAGCCGCGGCAGGTGGCCGAGCCAGGCGACGAGGCCGCCCAGCAGCCAGCCGAGCACGAGCGCGCCGAGCAGCGCGCCGCCGAGCGGCGCTTCGCCGTGGACGAAGTAGAAGTCGATCGCCACCGGCGTGCCATTGAGCGCGCCGAACAGCGCACCAGCCACGACGACGGACAGGAGCAGGACGATCAGGATCAGGCGCATGGAGGATCGCGGTGTTCGGGCTCGCGGATGATAGCGGGTCCGGCGCCGCCTCCGTGCGCCGGCGGCGTCAGGAGGCGCCCGGCGCGTCGCCGGTGCCGTTCACGCGTTCGCGCAGTTCCTTGCCGGGCTTGAAGTGCGGCACGTGCTTGCCGGGCAGAGCGACCGAGTCGCCGGTCTTGGGATTGCGGCCCATGCGCGGCGGGCGGTAGTGCAGCGAGAAGCTGCCGAAGCCGCGGATTTCGATGCGTTCGCCGGTCGACAGCGAATGGCTCATCTGCTCCAGCACGCTCTTGACGGCGAGTTCGACGTCGTTGGCGGCGAGATGCTTCTGACGCTGTGCAAGGGCCTCGATCAGCTCGGACTTGGTCATCGCGGTTTTCGAAAAATGGAGATTGCCGGTCCAAAAAAACGCGCACCGTCGCCGGTGCGCGCATGCAGCGGGCGGCGTGCGGAGGACCCGCACGCCGCGTGTAGCATCAACGGTTCAGCTGTTCCTTGAGCAGCGCGCCGAGCTTGGTCGTGCCGCCGGTCGCACTCTGGTATTCCTCCAGCGTGCTGGCGAGCTCGTCCTCGTCCTTCGCGCGGATCGACAGCTGCAGGCTGCGGCCCTTGCGGTCCATGCCCACGAACTTCGCTTCGACCTTGTCGCCGACCTTGAGGTACTGCGTGGCGTCGTCGACGCGTTCCTTGGCGATGTCGTTCGCGCGCAGGTAACCCTCGATGCCTTCGCCGAGGTCGATCGTCGCGCCCTTGGCGTCGACTTCGCGCACGGTGCCGGTGAGGATGCTGCCGCGCGGATGCGCCGCCATGAACTGGCCGAACGGATCCTGCTCGAGCTGCTTGATGCCGAGCGAGATGCGTTCGCGCTCCGGATCGACGGCGAGCACGACCGCCTCGATCTCGTCGCCCTTCTTGAAGTTGCGCACGAGGTCTTCGCCGGTGGTCTGCCACGAGATGTCGGACAGGTGCACGAGGCCGTCGATGCCGCCGTCGAGGCCGACGAAGATGCCGAAGTCGGTGATCGACTTGATCGTGCCGGTGACCTTGTCGTTCTTCTTGTGGATCGCGGCGAACGCTTCCCACGGGTTGGCCTTGGTCTGCTTCATGCCGAGCGAGATGCGGCGACGCTCCTCGTCGACGTCGAGCACCATGACCTCGACTTCGTCGCCGACCTGGACCACCTTGGCCGGGTTGACGTTCTTGTTGGTCCAGTCCATCTCGGACACGTGCACGAGGCCTTCCACGCCCGGCTCCAGCTCGACGAAGCAGCCGTAGTCGGTGACGTTGGAGACCTTGCCGAACAGGCGCGTGCCGGTCGGATAGCGGCGCGAGATCGCGACCCACGGATCCTCGCCGAGCTGCTTGAGGCCGAGCGAGACGCGGTTGCGCTCGCGGTCGAACTTGAGCACGCGCACTTCGAGCTCGTCGCCGACGTTGACGACTTCACTCGGGTGGCGCACGCGCTTCCACGCCATGTCGGTGATGTGCAGCAGGCCGTCGATGCCACCGAGGTCGACGAACGCACCGTAGTCGGTGAGGTTCTTCACCACGCCCTTGACGACGGCGCCTTCGGTCAGCTTGTCGAGCAGCTGCTCGCGCTCGGCGCTGAACTCGCTCTCGACGACGGCGCGGCGCGACACGACCACGTTGTTGCGCTTGCGGTCGAGCTTGATGATCTTGAACTCGAGTTCCTTGCCCTCGAGGTACGACGGGTCGCGCACCGGGCGCACGTCGACCAGCGAGCCCGGCAGGAACGCGCGGACGTCCTTGATGTCGACGGTGAAGCCGCCCTTGACCTTGCCGGAGATGCGGCCGGTGATGGCGGCATTGGCGGTCTGCGCTTCCTCGAGCTCGTCCCACACCAGCGAACGCTTGGCCTTCTCGCGCGAGAGCATCGTCTCGCCGAAGCCGTTCTCGATCGCGTCGAGCGCGACCTTGACGTCGTCGCCGACGTTGATTTCGAGCTCGCCCCGCTCGTTCTTGAACTGTTCGATCGGGATGATGCCCTCGGACTTGAGGCCGGCGTTCACGACGACGACGTCGGAACGGATCTCGACCACGGTGCCGGTGACGATAGCGCCGGAGCGCAGCTTGGCGAGCGATTGGCTCTGCTCGAACAGTTCAGCGAAACTTTCAGTCATGTTGATTCCAGTGGGAACAGGCCGCCGCCCTGACCGGGTCGGCAACCCACCTTCGAAAGGTGCGTTGGACGCCGCACCGTTGCGTTCGCCGGCACTCGCCGGCGTCCTTCCCCTTGCGCGATCGACTCAGCCGGGACGCACCACCGCGAGCACGCGCGCGATCACCTGATCGATCGGAATCGCCGTGCTGTCGATGACCACTGCCCCTGCCGCCGGCTTCAGCGGCGCCACCTTGCGGGTCGCGTCGCGTTCGTCGCGGGCTTCGATCTCGCGCAAAAGGGACGAGAGTGTAACAGTCAACCCCTTTTCCTTCAACTGCTTATAGCGCCTGCGTGCGCGCTCCTCGGCACTCGCGGTGAGAAAGATCTTGTGCTCTGCGTCGGCGAAGACCACCGTGCCCATGTCGCGTCCGTCGGCGACGAGGCCGGGCGCCTTGCGGAACGAGCGCTGCTTGTCGAACAGCGCGGCCCGGACCGCCGGGATCGCGGCGATCGCCGAGGCGGCCGCGCCGCAGGTTTCGGTGCGCAGCTCGTCGGTGGCGTCGTGGCCGTTGACGATGACACGCGTCTCGCCGCCGTCCCGCGGGTCGCGAAACACGATCTTTGTCGTTTCCGCACAACGGGTTACGGCTTGCGCATCGGACAGGTCGATGCCCGCCATGCCGGCCGCGTAGCCGACCGCGCGGTAGATCGCGCCTGAATCGAGCAGGTGCCAGCCGAGCGCGTCGGCGACCGCGCGGCTGATCGTGCCTTTGCCGGAGCCGGACGGGCCGTCGATCGTGAGCACGGGGACGGGCTTGTCGGGCTTGGTCATCGGACGCTCGGCTCGGCGAAAGGGGGCAATTCTATGTCGAGACCACCCCGAATCGTGATCCCCGTCGCACGCCGCGGGTCGGGGCTGGACGCGTCAGCCCTCCGCGACGGCCATCCCGATGGCGCGCGCCAGGTCGACGAAGCCGGGGAACGAGGTCGCGACATTGGCGCAGTCTCCGATCCGCACCGGTCCTGCCGCGACCGCACCCGCGACCGCGAAGCTCATCGCGATGCGGTGGTCCCCGGCGCTGTCGACCTCGCCGCCGGCGAGGCGCCCGCCCGTGATCGACGCGCCGTCCGGTGTCTCCTCGACCGGGATGCCGAGGCGGCGCAGACCCGCGGCCATGACGGCGATGCGGTCGGATTCCTTGACCCTCAGCTCCGCCGCGCCGCGCACCCGCGTGATGCCGTCCGCGACCGCCGCGGCGACGAACAGCGCCGGGAACTCGTCGATCATGTCCGGCACGAGCTCGACCGGCACGTCGATGCCGCGCAGGCGCGCATGACGCACTTCGAGGTCGGCGACCGGCTCGCCGCCGAGCTCTCGCGGCGCATGTTCACGGATGTCCGCGCCCATGAGGCGCAGGGCCTGCAGCAGGCCGGTGCGGCGCGGATTGAGCCCGACTGCGCGCAGCAGCAGGCGCGAACCGGGCACGATGCTCGCGGCGACGAGGAAGAACGCGGCCGAGGAGAAGTCCGCGGGCACCACCACGTCCGTCGCGCGCAGGCGATGGCCGCCGGCGAGGCGCGCCCTGCCCGGCTCGAACGCGATCGGCCAGCCGAACGCGGCGAGCATGCGCTCGGTGTAGTCGCGCGTCGGGTGCGCTTCGCGGACTTCGGTTTCGCCGTCGGCCTGGAGCCCGGCGAGCAGCACCGCCGACTTCACCTGTGCGCTCGCGACCGGCGTGATGTAGTCGATGCCGCGCAGCCGATGGCCACCGGCGATGCGCAGCGGCGGCACGCCGCCCTCGCCGGAGTCGATGCGCGCGCCCATCGCGGCGAGCGGTTCGGTCACGCGACGCATCGGCCGCCGCGACAGCGATTCGTCGCCCACCAGGGTCGAATCGAACGCCTGCCCCGCGAGCACGCCACAGAGCAGGCGCATGCAGGTGCCCGAGTTGCCGCAGTCGAGGGGTCGTGCCGCGCCACGCAACCCGTGCAGGCCGACGCCGTGCACGATGCGCCGGGACGCATTCGGCGTCTCGATGCGCACGCCGAGGTCGGCGAAGATGCGTGCGGTCGCGCGCGTGTCCTCGCCTTCGAGGAAGCCGTCGATCCGCGAACAGCCTTCGGCGAGCGCGGCGAGCATGATCGCGCGATGCGAGATCGACTTGTCGCCGGGCACGGCGATCTCGCCCGCGAGCGCCGGCGCATGCGAGCTGGTCCAGTCGATGCTCACGGCAACGCGTCCAGCAGGCGTTGGTTCTCGGCGCGACTGCCGATGCTGATGCGCACGGTCCGGCCGAGGCCATAGCCATCCATCGGGCGCACGATCACGCCGCGTTCGAACAGATGGCGTTCGAAGCCCGAGGCATCGCGCGCGAGGTCGACCAGGAGAAAATTCGTCTGCGACGGCAATACGGCGTAGCCGCGCGCGGCCAGCGCTTCGCGCAGCCAGGCACGTTCGTCGCCATTGAAAGCGCGCACCGACGCGAGATGGTCGCGATCGGCGAGCGCGGCTTCGGCGCCTGCGAGTGCGACATGGTTGACGTTGAACGATTCGCGCAGGCGCTCGAGCACGGCGACGACGCTCGCGTGCGCGACGAGGTAGCCGACGCGCAACCCCGCGAGGGCGTACGCCTTGGAGAACGTGCGCGTGACGACGAGGTTCGGGTGGCGATCGGCGAAGCGCAGCGCGCTGCCGAGGCCGGGGGCATCGACGTATTCGTGGTAGGCCTCGTCGACGACCACGAGCACGTCGCGCGGCACGCGCGCGAGGAAGCGCGCGAGCGCTTCGTCCTCGAACCAGGTGCCGGTCGGATTGTTCGGATTGGCGAGGTAGACGATGCGCGTGTCGCCGCGCACCGCCGCGGCGAGCGCGTCGAGATCATGGCCGAACGGCGCCGACGCATGCCCGCGCGGCAGCGCAGGCACGCGGACCGGCTGCGCGCCGGCGGCCGCGGTCGCGATCGGGAACACGGCGAAGCCGTATTGGGAGAACACGATCGAATGCGCCGGATCGGCGAAGCATTGCGCGAGCAGCATGAGCAGTTCGTGCGAGCCGTTGCCGAGCGCGATGCGGTCGTCGCCGACGTCGAGCCTCTGCGCGAGCGCGGTCTTCAGCGCCGCGCCGCGTGGATCGGGGTAGCGCCAGCTGTCGGCGAGCGCGGCGCGCATCGCCTCGAGCGCGCGCGGGCTCGGGCCGAGCGGATTCTCGTTCGAGCCGAGCTCGGCGATCGCGGCGCCGAAGCGACGGCGCAAGGCCGGCAGGTCGTGGCCCGGGTCGTACGCGCGCAGTGCCGCCGTCGCCGGGTTGGCGAGCGTGCCCGCGTCGAACGGCACGGCATCCTCGCGCGGCGCGGCGCTCACGGCACCGCCACCGGGTAGGAGCCGAGCACCTTGACCTGCGCGGCGTGTCCTTCGAGTTCGGCCAGCGCCGCCTTCATCGCCTCGTCCTCGACGTGGCCGGCGAGGTCGATGAAGAAGCCGTATTCCCATTTCGCCTGGTGCGACGGCCGCGATTCGATGCGGTTCATGCTGATGCCGTGCCGCGCGAACGGACTCAGCACGTTGAACAGCGCGCCGGGCTGGTCCTTGATGAAGACGAGCACGGAGGTGCGGTCGTGGCCCGAACTCGGGAACACCTGCCGGCCGAGCACGAGGAAGCGCGTGGTGTTGTCCGCGTGGTCCTCGATCGACTTCATGATGACCTTCTTGAGGCCGTAGACGTGGCCGGCCGATTCGCCGCCGATCGCCGCGGCGTCGTCGGCATTGCGCGCGCGGCGCGCGCCTTCGGCATTGCTCGACACGGGGATCTTCTCCACCTTCGGCAGGTTCGAGCGCAGCCAGCCGGCGGTCTGCGCGAACGACTGCGGGTGGGCGTAGATGCGTTCGATGTCCTCGATGCGACCCGAGCGCGACAGCAGGAACTGGTGCACGCGCAGCTCGACTTCGCCGCAGATCTTGAGGTTCGAGGTGAGGAACATGTCGAGGGTCACCTGGATCGTGCCCTGCCCCGAATTCTCGACCGGCACGACACCGAAGTCGGCGTTGCCGGCTTCGACTTCCTGGAACACTTCCTCGATGCTCGCCATCGGCAGGCCGTGCGCCGAGCGGCCGAAATGCTTCTGCACCGCCTGCTGGCTGAAAGTGCCTTCGGGGCCGAGGTAGCCGACCTTGAGCGGTTCCTGCTGCGCGAGGCAGGCCGACATGATCTCGCGGAACAGGTGCACGAGCACCTCGTCGCTGAGCGGCCCCTCGTTGCGATCGACGACCATGCGCAGCACCTGCGCTTCGCGCTCAGGCCGGTAGTAGTCGACCGCTGCGGCGAGCTTGCCCTTGGCCTTGCCGACCTGATGGGCGAAATTAGCCCGTTCGGCAATCAGCGCCTGGATCTGCCGGTCGATGCCGTCGATGCGCGCGCGCACCTCGGCCAGGTTGGGCGTCGCCGGCGTCGCGGCATCGTTGCTCATGGCGTCAATTCCCTATCACGCGCACGGAGAGGATGCCGTCGATCGCGGCGATCGCGGCGACCAGCGAATCGGGCACCGGGGAATCGACGTCGATGAGGCTGTAAGCGAGTTCGCCGCGCGAGGCGTTGTGCATCTGCGCGATGTTGACGCCGGCTTCGCCGAGCACGTGCGACAACTGGCCGATCATGTTCGGTCGGTTGCTGTTGGCGATGCAGATGCGCGCGCTGCCGGTACGCGCCATCCGCGTCTCCGGGAAGTTCACCGAGTTGCGCACGTTACCGTGCTCGAGGAAGTCGCGCAGCTGGTCGACGACCATCAGTGCGCAGTTCTCCTCCGCTTCGCCGGTCGAGGCGCCGAGATGCGGCAGCGAGATCACGCGTGCGTCGCCGAGCAGGTCGGCCTCCGGGAAATCCGACACGTAGCGGCCGATGCGCCCGTCCGCGAGTCCCTTGCGCAGCGCGGCGGCGTCGACGATGCCTTCGCGCGCGAAGTTGAGCAGCACGACGCCGGGGCGCACGAGTTCGAGCGCCTGGGTGCCGAACGCGCCGCGCGTTTTGTCGTTGAGCGGCACGTGGAACGTGAGGTAATCCGACGCCGCGAAGAGCTCGGCGAGCGAGCCGGCCTTGGCGACTTCGGCCGACAGCTGCCACGCGCCGTCGACCGTCATGTGCGGGTCGAAGCCGATCACGCGCATGCCGAGCGCGTATGCCGCGTTGGCGACCTTGACGCCGATCGCGCCGAGGCCGACCACGCCGAGCGTCTTGCCGGCGAGCTCGGTGCCGACGAAGCGCTTCTTCTCCGCCTCGACCTTGTGGTGCAGGTCGCCGGAAGCGTCGAGGCCGCGCACGAACCCGAGCGCGTCGGCGATGTTGCGCGCCGCGAGCAGCATGCCGGCGACGACGAGTTCCTTGACCGCATTGGCGTTCGCGCCCGGTGCATTGAACACCGGCACGCCGCGTGCCGACATCTCGGCGACCGGGATGTTGTTGGTGCCCGCCCCCGCGCGCGCGATCGCCTTCACGCTCGCCGCGATCGGCGCCTTGTGCATGTCCGCCGACCGCACGAGTACCGCGTCCGGTGCGGCCACCTCGTTGGCGACGCTGTACAGGTTCGCCGGCAGCCGGTCGAGGCCATTGCGCGAGATGTTATTGAGCGTCTGGATCTTGAACACGTTCGATCGGGCCTCTGTGCGGATGTGCGGGGAGGAAGCGGGGAGCCGAATCACGAGAGCGCGCGCCGGAAGGGCGAAAGCTTGAAACACGGAGCACACGAAAAAGCTTTCATTCAAAAAGCTCTCGTCGTCTTGTTGTTTCCTCCATGTGCTCCGTGGGCTCCGTGCTACAAGCCCTGAAGCCTTCCTCGTTCTTCCTTTCCTTCGTGCTCCTTCGTGTTTCGGGCTCGGGCTTGGTTGGGCCTGGCCGTCGACGTCAGCCGTTGCGCGCGGCGAAGTCCTTCATGAAGTCGACGAGCGCCTGCACGCCTTCGAGTGGCATCGCGTTGTAGATCGACGCGCGCATGCCGCCGACGGCGCGGTGGCCCTTGAGTGCGAGCAGGCCGGCAGCTTCGGACTCCTCGAGGAACTTCGCGTCGAGGTCTTCGCGCGGCAGCGTGAAAGGCACGTTCATCCACGAGCGCGCGGACTTCTCGACCGGATTGCGGTAGTAACCGGAGCCGTCGATGTAGCCGTAGAGCAACTGGGCCTTGGCACGGTTGTGTTCGGCCATCGCGACGACGCCGCCTTGCGCCTTCACCCACTTGAACACGAGGCCGGCGAGATACCAGCCCCAGGTATTGGGCGTATTGAGCATCGAGCCCTGCGCCGCGTGCTCGGCATAGTTGAAAATCTTCGGCAGGTCCCTCGGGCAGCGCTCGAGCAAGTCGTCGCGCACGATCATGACGACGAGGCCGGACGGCCCGATGTTCTTCTGCGCACCGGCGTAGAGCAGCGCGTATTTCGACACGTCGAGCGGCCGCGACAGGATCGTCGAGGAGACGTCGCCGAACAGCGGCACCGCGCCGGTGTCGGGCACCTCGTGGAATTCGACGCCGCGGATCGTCTCGTTCGGCGTCACGTGCACGTACGCGGCGGTCGGATCGAGATCCCATGCCGCGCGCGCGGGGATGCGGGCGTAATTGCTGTCGGCCGCACTCGCGGCAATTCGCACCCGGGCGAGCGGCTTGGCTTCCTTGGCCGCCTTCTCGCTCCAGTCGCCGGTGAGCACGTAGTCGACGGCCTGGTCACGGCGAGCGAAGTTCATCGGGATCTGCGCGAAATGCTGCGTCGCACCGCCCTGCAGGAACAGCACCTTGTAGTTCGCAGGCACGGCGAGCAGATCGCGCAGGTCCTGTTCGGCCTGTTCGGCGAGCGCGATGAAGTCCTTGCCGCGGTGGCTGATCTCCATGACGGACGCACGCGCGCTGCCCCACTCGAGCAGTTCGGCCTGGGCCTGGCGCAACACGTCTTCCGGCAGCGCGGCCGGGCCGGCGCTGAAGTTGTATCCGCGACTCACGTAGCTCTCCTGGGCCCGAAGCGGGAGAGCATTCCTACCGCATTATGCGGCGCCGCAGCAAGCCCCTCCGCGCGCGCGGTGCGTCGATCAGATGCCGCGATGGATGAGCAGCAGCAGGACGAGCGCGATCAGCGCCGCAGCGCCGATGAGCCACCATACGCCGCCGTGGCCGGATGGCGCGTCCGCTTCCGCGGCGGGCGTGCCGTCCATCCCGGCCGCTTCCGCCTCGCCCGCAGGTGCACTGGCCTCGCCGCGCGCAGGCAGCCCGGGTGCCTCCACGACGAAGTGGCTGCGGTCGAAAGTCAGCTGGTCACCTGCGTGGATCGCCGCATCGTGCACGCGCACGCCGTTGACGAGGGTGCCGTCCACGGCATCGAGGTTGCGCAGCCAGAGGTGATCGCCATCGAGCTCGACGGCCGCGTGGCGCGGGGCGAGGCGTGCGTCGTCGAGCACGAGGTCGCAGCCGGCCCCGGTGCCGACGACGAGGCATTGGTTGACCGCGATGGCCTTGCCGAAATGCCGGCCGGAGACGCCGCGCAGCACGACCCGTGCAGGCTGCACCGGCGCCGCGGCGACCGTGCGCGCAGGCGGCAACGTGACCGCGGCGATCGCGCCCGGATCGGCGCGCAACACGAGCACGGTACTGCCGAGGCAGATCGTGTCGCCGCAGCGGAGCAACGCCTTCTCGCGCACCGGCCGCCCGTTGACGTGCGTGCGCGCCGCCGGGTCCATCACCTCGAGCACGATGCCGCGCGCGTCGACGTTGAGGCGGGCATGCCAGGGCGCGACGTCCTTGCCCGCGAGCACGACCCCGTTGCCCCCTGCGCTGCCGAGGTTGACGACACCGCTGTCCATGCTGAAGTCGGCACGCTCGCCGCTGGCAAAACTGAGTCGCATCGCATTGATTCGCTGGCCTATTCGGCACTCTAGCACAAGGTTTGCGCGCGGCCCCGGTCCCCATTGCGCGGCGCATCGGGCATCATGTGCGCCCGCCCCACCCGGACCACGAGGCAAGCATGGCTGTCATCGACATCAGGCGTTCGCACAAGAAGCCGCTCAAGGCCGCGAAGACTGCCGTCGAACGCGTCGCCAAATCGATCGCCAAGGAACACGGCATCGCGCATCACTGGGACGGCGACACGCTCGTGTTCGATCGCAGCGGCGTGAAGGGCCACATCGCGGTCGGCAAGGGCGACCTGCACGTGCGCGTCGAACTCGGATTCCTGATGAGCGCGCTGAAGCCGATGATCGAGCGCGAGATCGAACGAAAACTCGACGAACAGCTGGCCTGACGTCCTAGTGTGTCTGCTCTAGGCCGAGCGGAAAAGATCGCGCCACTCGCGGCACATGCCGCACCAGGAGGAGACGCGACGATGGCCAAGCCCAAACTGAAATCCCGCAGCAAGGCGGCTCCCGCTGCCGCGAAGGACCCGCGCGGCGTCGGCAAGACCGTGATGGATTCCGCCCAGCAGATCTGGCTCGCCGGCCTCGGCGCGTTCGCCAAGGCGCAGGAGGAAGGCAGCAAGCTGTTCGAAGCGCTGGTCAAGGAAGGCACCGCGCTCGACGCGCGCACGCGCAAGTTCACCGAAGCCAAGATGAACGAGGCGCGCGGCAACGTCGAAACCACGCTGGGCCAGGTGCGCGAGCGCAGCCAGGAAACCTGGGACAAGCTCGAGCGGGTGTTCGAGGACCGCGTCTCCAAGGCACTGGGCCGCCTCGGCATCCCCGGTCGCGCCGACCTCGACCGCGTCGTGGCGCGCGTCGACGAGCTCTCGCGCGAAGTGCGCAAGCTCGGCGGCAAGCCCGTCGCTGCGAAGCGTCCTGCGGCCAGGCGCGTCGCGAAGTGAAGCTGCGCAGCGCTGCACGTTGATTCGCGAAAAGGCGGGCTCCGGCCCGCCTTTTTCGTTGGGATCGTCGACACGCCGAGGCGTGCACCCGTACTGCACCATCCCCGGGTACGCAGCGCGAACAGCCGTCATCCCGGCGAAAGCCGGGGCCCGACAGCGTCGCGCCGTGCGAAGGGAGCCCTGCGCGACTACCAGTGCACGCCTCGCATCAGCGCCGCGAACGCGATCTGCTCGCTGGTCGGTTGCTCCGCTTCCGAGCGTCCCTTCATGCCCTTCGAAGCCTGGGAATCCGGGAACAGGCGGAACGCGGTGTTCATGACGATCTCGTAGACCCGCGGCGCGAGTGCGTAGAACACCTGGGCGAACGTGCCGAGGCGCGTAGCGATGCGCACGGGGCGCTCGACGATCGCTTCGACGACGATGTCGGCCGCCTCGTCGGGCGACAGCGTCGGCACCGACTCGTACATCTTGGTCGGCGCGATCATCGGCGTCTTGACCAGCGGCATGTTGATGGTCGTGAAACTCACGCCGTTGTCGGAGTACTCCGCCTGCGCGCAGCGCGAGAACGCATCGAGCGCGGCCTTCGACGCGACGTAGGCCGAGAAGCGCGGCGAATTGGTCAGCACGCCGATCGAGGAGATGTTGATGATGTGGCCGCGGTGGCGTTCGGCCATGCCGGGCAGGAAGCCCATGATCAGGCGCAGCGCGCCGAAGTAGTTGAGCTGCATCGTGCGCTCGAAGTCGTGGAAGCGGTCGTAGCTCGCGCTGATCGCGCGGCGGATGGAGCGGCCCGCATTGTTGACGAGGATGTCGACCGCACCGTGGTCGGCCAGCACCTGCGCGACGAATGCGTCGCACGAGGCCATGTCGGCGAGGTCGACCTGGTAGGTGTGGCAGGTCCCGCCCGCGGCTTCGATTTCCTTCTTCGTCTCGGCGAGTTCGTCGGCGCCGCGCGCGCAGATGACGAGCCTGGCTCCGGCCGCGGCGATCTTGAGCGCGGCCGCCTTGCCGATGCCGGACGAGCCGCCGGTGACGACGACGACGCGTCCCTTGACCTTGCCGCCGAGCGAATGGTCGACGAAAAGGTCGGGATCGAGGTGGCGCTCCCAGTAGTCCCACAGGCGCCAGGCGTAGTCGTCGAGTTTGGGCAGCCTGATCCTCGAGCCTTTCAGTGCACGCTCGGTTTCGCGGCAGTCGAAGCGCGTCGGATAGTTGATGAACTTCATCACCGAGGCGGGAATTCCGAGGTCGCGCAGCAGCACGTTCACGACGCGGCGTACCGGCGGCAGGCTGCCGATCGCCGCGCGCAGGCTGCCCGGGATGAAGCCGAACATGCGCGCGTCGAGGCGCATCGTCATCTGCGGCGCGTGGCCCGCGCGCGCGAAGAGATTCAGCACTTCGCCGATGCGCCGCGGCGCCGGGTCGGTCAGGTGGAACGTATGGCCGTCGAGGCCGGTCTTGTGCGCGATGTGGTCCATCGCCGCGGTGACCCAGTCGACCGGCACGAGGTTGATGCGCCCGCCCTCGAGGCCGATCGTCGGCATCCACGGCGGCAGCGTCTCGCGCATCTTCTTGATGAGCCGGAAGAAGTAGTACGGGCCGTCGATCTTGTCGATCACGCCGGTGCGCGAATCGCCGATCACGATGCCGGGGCGGTAGACGCGGTAAGGCCGCGCGTAGTGCTTGCGCACGAGGGCCTCGGAATCGTGCTTGGTGCGGAAGTAGGGATGGTCGAGCTCCTCGGCCTCGTCGAACATGTCCTCGCGGAACACGCCCGGGTAGAGGCCCGCTGCGGCGATCGAGCTCACGTGGTGGAAGCAGCCGGCCCTGATCGCTTCGGCGAGCTCAAGCGCGTGGCGCGTCCCCTCGACGTTGGCGACGACCTGGCTCCGCTCGTCGGCGACGAGGTCGTACAGCGCGGCGAGATGGAAGAAGTGCTTGACCTTGCCGGCGAGCTCCTTCTGCGTCGCCGGCGCGACGCCGAGTTTCGGCTTGGAGAGATCGCCCACGACCGCGACGAGGCGCTTTTCGTCGGCACCGAGTTCCTCGCGCAGCGCCTTGAACTTCGCGAGTGATTCCTTGCGCACGAGGCAATGGATCGTGCCCTGGCGCTCGAGCAGGCGTTCGAGCAGGTGTCGCCCGATGAATCCCGTTGCACCCGTCACGAAATAGGTCATCGCCACCACTCCCCGTCCGGATCCGATTCGTCGCTCAAGCATAGCCGCGCGCGCTCGCCGGTGGCTACGCGGCCGCGGCATGCGATTGACCGCGCGCGGGGGCGCTGATGTAAGCTCGTGTTCCGACCGACGCCCAGCGACCGGAACAGCCATGGCAGACCTCAAAGCACGCTTCGAAAAAGCCGCCGAAGACGTCAAGAAACTGTCCGAGCGGCCCGATAACGACACGTTGCTGAAACTGTATGCGCTGTACAAGCAGGGGTCGGACGGCGACGTCTCCGGTCCGAAGCCGGGCTTCTTCGATTTCGTCGGCACGGCGAAGTACGAAGCCTGGGCCAAGCTCAAGGGCACCAAGCCGGAAGAAGCGCAGCAGAAGTACATCGACCTCGTGAAGAAGCTCGGTGGCTGAGTCACCGGAAGCGGCTCCAGCCGCGACGCCCGTGGGCGCGAACGACGCGTGATCGCGGCGTGAACGGCTCCCAAGGATCCGCCGAACCTCACCCGCCGATCCCGGCGCAGCACACGCATGGCACGCCAGACGCGCGAGCGCATCCTCGAAACCAGCCTCGCGATGTTCAACGCGCAGGGCGAGCCGAACGTCACGACGAACCACATCGCGGACGAACTCGGCATCAGCCCGGGCAACCTCTACTACCACTTCCGCAGCAAGGACGACATCGTCGAGCACCTGTTCGCGCGCTACGAGGCGCGCATCGGTGACGCGCTCGCACTGCCCGGCGACCGCGCACCGGACCTCGAGGACATCTGGCTGCAGCTGCATCTCGTGTTCGAGTCGCTATGGGACTACCGCTTCCTCTATCGCGACCTCGTCGACATCCTCGCCCGCAATCGCAAGCTCAAGCTGCGCTTCGCGCGCATCATGAACCGCGCCGGCGCGAGCGCGACGGACCTGCTGCGCGGCCTCGTGCGCGCGGGCGTGATGCGCGCGAGCGCGGACGAGATCCACGCGCTGGCCGAGAACGTCCTGCTGGTCGCGACGTTCTGGATGAGTTTCGATGCCGTGCGCGGCGGCAAACCCGTCGTCGACGTCGCCGACCTCAGCCGCGGCATCCACCGCGTGATGATGCTGATCGCGCCGTTCCTGCGCGACGCGGAGCGCTATCACCTCAACACGCTCGCGGCGACCTACGTGCGCTGAATGCGCTCGGTCGGCATCGCCGGTTGACGATTGGGGAGATGGTCAGGCGGTGCGAGAATCTCGAGAACACTCGGTATTGCATGTGGGTCGATGATGACCACGCCATCCTCTTTCTCGCCGATCAACTTGGGCTCCGCACCCGAGTTGTCGTAGATCCACGCCCGGTCAGCCGCATCGAGGAACCATGACAATTGTTCGAGCGAACGGCCGTAGCGCTCGATGATCTTGTCTTCAGGCACGGCGTGACCCCCTTTGGCCACACGAAGCCTTACGCGCTCGACATTCCGTTGCGGTGTGTCGAGCACGACGTAAATCAGCCCTACCTCAAAGCCTTTTTCCTTCGCAAGGCTCACGAGTCGGCGATATTTGGGCGTGGACAGCACCGTCTCGACACCGACGGACTGATGCGCTTCGATCGATGCTTCAAGCCATGCTTCGATACGTATCACCGCCGCAAGGTTTGCATCAGGCAAGGGGTGATGCTCGACGTCTCGAATCCGCGCCGCCAGCAGGTCCGGATTGATGATCCAGACCGATCGACCGACGTGCTCGATGCTTGCCGGAGTAGATGCTGCTTTTGCCGGAGCCGTTCGGGCCGGCGATGATCAGGAACAGCGGCGAGTCAGCGTTTTGCGGGCGCACGATCCGTAGTGCCGACGACGGCCTTGTTTTCCCGGCGCGCCTTGCTCACGTTCGTCGCAAAGACGTTGCGCAGGTCCGCGCCGAAAGTGCTGCGCCCCGAATCGAGCGCGCGCACCGTGACCAGCTGACCTTCCGGCCCTCTGACGCGCTTGACCTTGGCCGATGCGCCTTTGCCTCGGGGCCTGAGGAGCTTGACGACGACTTTCACGATCGATCCTCCTTTTGCACCGCAACTCTATCGAATTTCATCGGACGTTGCAGATCGCCTAGCGGCCGGGGCGGATCTGCTGGCGCTCCTGCTGGCGATCCCACGCACGCAGTTCGTCGCGGATGTGCGCGATGCGCTGCCGGCCGAGTGCGTTGCGGCCTTCGTCGAGCACCTGCGCGTCGAGCAGTTCGGCGAGGCGCTGCGCGGTCGGCAGCAGCATCTCCCACGCGTCCAGCGCGGGCAACGGGCCCGGCAGGGTCATGAACAGGGTGACGCCCGGAGTGCTCACTTCGTCGAGGCGCGCCATGTCGAAGTGTCCGGGCTTGACCATGTTGGCCATGCTGAACACCGGGCCATCGGCCTTCTTGCCGAGCACGAGGCGGTGGAAGATGCCCATGTCCCCGAATTCGAGCCCCGCCTTCTCGGCGGCGACGACGATGTCGGGACCTGCCAGTGGCTCGTGGGTGCGCGAGGCGACGAACAGGGTGACGATGCGCTCGATCGGACGATCCGGGCGCGCGCCGATGCTCGGCCGCGACGGCGCCGGGCGCGCGTCCCCGTCACGCCCGCCGACGGCGGCGCCCAGCCGCTCGAGCTCGCCGGCGAGCGAAACGTCGAGCTCGCCCTGGGCCGGCGTCGCATCGACGTCGCCGAACGTCGGCTCGACGCGTTCGGCGTCGAACCCCGGGCGCCGTTGCGACCGCCGCTCGCCCTGCTCCGGCTTCTTCGGCCTGCCGAACAGGTAGATCAGCAGCAACACGATCGCGCCGATGATGATCAGCGGGATGCCGACGCTCGCGTTCCATTCCATCTTGCTCGCCTCCGCGTGGAACCGGACGGCCCGCTCAGGCCGCGCCCGCGAGTTTAGCCGCTTCGGCGAGATCGACCTGCACGAGGCGCGACACGCCCGGTTCACGCATCGTCACGCCGCACAGCTGCTTCGCCGCTTCCATCGTCGCCTTGTTGTGGGTGACGAAGATGAACTGCACCTGTTCACTCATCTCCGCGACCAGCGACGAGAAGCGGCCGACGTTCGCTTCGTCGAGCGGGGCATCGACCTCGTCGAGCAGGCAGAACGGCGCCGGATTCAGGCGGAAGATCGCGAACACGAGCGAGACCGCGGTCAGCGCCTTCTCGCCGCCCGAAAGCAGCGAGATCGAACTCACGCGCTTGCCCGGCGGACGCGCCATGATCGAGACACCCGTCGACAGCAGGTCCTCGCCGGTGAGTTCGAGGTAGGCGTGACCGCCGCCGAACAGGCGCGGGAAGAGTTCCTGCACGCCGGTGTTGACGCGGTCGAACGTCTCCTTGAAGCGCGCACGCGTCTCCTTGTCGATCTTGCGGATCGCCCCTTCGAGCGTTTCGAGCGCGGTGCCGAGGTCGGTGAGCTGCGCATCGAGGTAGGTCTTGCGCTGCGACTGCTCCTCGTATTCCTGGATCGCGGCCAGATTGACCGGTTCGAGGCGGCGGATCTTCTGTTCGAGCTCGCCGAGTTCGGCCTGCCACTGGGCCGCGTCGGCCTCGCCCGGCAGGGTCGCGATGAGCGCCTCGTAGTCGAAGCCTGCTTCGGCGATCGCGCCCGCGAGCGCCTGCGCGCGAAGGCGGTGTTCCTGCTCGCGCAGGCGCAGTTGCGCCACTTCCTCGCGCTGTTCGGCGAGGCCGGCCTCGAAGCGATGGCGTTCCTGCTCGAGGCGACGCAGTTCGGCTTCCTGTTCCTGCTGCGCCTGCCGCGCCTCGACCATCTGCCGGTCGACCAGCAGGCGCTGGTTGAGGTAGGTCTGGCGCTCCTCCTCGAGCCCGGCGAGCGGGTCGTTGCTCGACGCGAGCTGCATCGCGATCTCGCCGCGGCGCGCCTCGAGCTGGGCGAGCTGGCCATGCATGCGTTGCAGCGACTGCTCCAGCGCGGCCGCGGCCGTGCGTCGCGATTCGGTCGACAGTGCCGCCTGGTGAGCAGCATCGCGCGCCTCGCGCGCGTTCATGCGCGCTTCCTCGCGCGCTTCGAGCAGCTTGCGGCGTTCGCCGTCGAGGGCCTGGCGGCGCTGTTCGAGCTCGCCCATGTGCGCGATCGCGGTCTCCAGGCGACCGCGCGCCTCGCGCGCCTGCTCGCGATCGGCGTCGAGCTTGGCGACGACCTCCTCGAGCTCGCGCGCGACGCGGTCGAGGCGTTCGCGCGCGCTGTCGATGCGGCCGCGCTGGCTCTGCAACTGGCCGCCGACTTCGGCGAGGCGGCGATGCGCGGTGTACAGCTCGCGCTGCGCGTCCTCGC
Source organism: Dokdonella fugitiva (assembly GCF_004342425.1). Classification (GTDB taxonomy): domain Bacteria; phylum Pseudomonadota; class Gammaproteobacteria; order Xanthomonadales; family Rhodanobacteraceae; genus Dokdonella_A; species Dokdonella_A fugitiva. The sequence continues at coordinate 74,894 of NZ_SLWQ01000004.1, forward strand.
GCGCACGCTCGGCGTCGATGCGCTCGAGCTTGCCGCGCTCGAGGGCATCGCCGTGCGCGTCGATCTCGGCCTCGAGCGCGGCGATGCGCTCGCCGAGTTCGCGGATTTCGCGCTCGCGCGCGAGCACGCCGACCTGGGCACCGGCGCCGCGTTGCACGCGCATCGTGCCGTGGCCGAACCATTCGCCGTCGGCCGTCACGATCGACTCGCCCGCGGCGAGCGTCGGCGCCTGCAGGCGCGCTTCGGCGAGCGAGGCGGCGGTGCGCACGCGTGCGAGCAATGCGCGCGCGGCCGCCGGGCCGCGCACGTGCGCAGCGAGCGTCCCGGCCGCCGCCGCGACACCGTCTTCGCGCGCGGCGAGGAGCGCCACGTCGGCGTCGCGCAGCGCGCCGAGTTCGTCGGCGAGTGCGGCCGGGTCGTCGACGAGCACCGCTTCGAGCCAGCCGTCGAGCACGGTTTCCACCGCGCGCTCCCAGCCCGCATCGACCTGCAGCACTTCGCCGAGGCGGCGCGCCTGGCCGAGGCCGAGGGCGTCGAGCCAGTTCTTCGCCGCGCCGCCCTCGCCGAGCGCGGCGTGCTGCAGCGCTTCCAGCGAGCCGAGGCGGCCGCGCAGCTTCTCGAGTTCGCCGCGCTTGCCGCTCAGCATCGCCTGCGTCGTGCGCTCGAGTTCGAGCGCGGCTTCGGCGGCGTGGCGCCGCTCGTCGAGCGTCGCGGTGAGCGTCTCGACGTGCTCGCGCAGCACCGCGTGCTCGGTGTCGAGTGCTTCGAGCGCCTGGCCGAGTTCGTCCACGTTCGCCGCCGCGCGCTCGGCTTCGAGCGCGGCGCGCCGCTGGTCGGCGGCGAGGCACTGCTTGTCGAGGTAGTCCAGGCGCGTGCGCTCGACTTCGGCCGCCTGCCCGGCCTGCGACGTCGCCAGCGTGTGCTGGTCCCATTGCGCCTGCCATTCGGACAGCTGCAACTCGCTCGTGCGCAATGCTTCGGCGGCCGCTTCGTCGGCGTCGCGCAGGGTTTCCAGCTGCGGCGCGGCGTCGGCGAGCAGTGCGCCGAGCTCCTCGAAGCGCCGGCGGTCGGTCTCGATGTGCTCGGCGAGTTCGGCGTGGGCGCGCTCCGTTTCGTGGCGCGCGCGTTCGAGCTGTTCGGCGAGCTGCTTGCTGTGCTGGATCTGCTGCTCGACGCGCGCGATCTCCGCGCCGACCTTGTACACCTCGGCCTGCACCGCGTTCATGTGCTCGACCGCGACCGCGTGTTTCTCGCGGCCCGTCTCGAGCGCAGCCTCGGTGTGGCGCTGCTCTGCGAGCTGCTGCTCGATCGCGAGTTCGGCCTTGCGCAGCGCGGCCGACTGGCCCTCGACCTCGGCCTGCGCCGCGCGCAGCGAGAGCGCCTTGACCTCGGCTTCCTTCTTCTTCTGCTCTTCCTTGAGCTGCTGCCAGCGCTCGGCGGTCTTCGCCTGCCGCTTGAGGTGTTCGAGCTGCTTGTCGACCTCGTCGCGCACGTCGCGCACGCGGTCGAGGTTCTCGCGCGTGGCCTTGATGCGGCTCTCGGTTTCCTTGCGGCGCTCCTTGTACTTGGAGATGCCGGCGGCTTCCTCGAGGTGGTTGCGCAACTGCTCGGGATCGGCCTCGACGATCTCGCTGATCATGCCCTGCTCGATGATCGAATAGCTGCGCGGTCCGAGGCCGGTGCCGAGGAACAGGTCGGTGATGTCGCGCCGGCGACAGCGCACGCCATTGAGGAAATACTGCGACTGGCCGTCGCGGCTGACCACGCGCTTGACCGAGATCTCGTTGTAGTTCGCGTACTCGCCGACGATGAGTCCGTCGGAATTGTCGAACAGCAGCTCGACCATCGCGCTGCCGACCGGCTTGCGGCCGTTCGATCCGGAGAAGATCACGTCCGTGAGGGCGTCGCCGCGCAGACGGCTCGCCGCGCTCTCGCCCATGACCCAGCGGATCGCGTCGATGATGTTGGACTTGCCGCAGCCGTTCGGGCCGACGACGCCGGTCATGTTGGTCGGCAGGTGCAATGTCGTCGGGTCGACGAACGACTTGAATCCGGCCAGTTTGATCGTAGTCAGACGCATCTAGCGTTCACCTCTGGATCCTTGACGGGCTCCCCGCCCGCGGACATGCATGTGGCCGCTCAGGCTTCGTCCGGCGCGCGCGCGTCGATCGCGAGCGCGTGGATGTCGGTCTGCATGAGTTCGCCGAGCGCGGCGTAGACCGCGCGATGGCGCGCGAGCGGCGCCTGGCCGCGGAACGCCGCGCTGACCACGCGCACGCGGAAATGCCCGCGGCCGTCGCGTGCGCCGGCGTGCCCGGCGTGGCGGTGGCTCTCGTCCTCGACCGCGAGCTCGAACGGCGCGAACGCGGCGGCGAGGCGCTCGCGGATCTGCTCGACGCGCGTGCTCAAGGCGCCACCTTGCGGAACGGGCGCACGCTGACCTCGGCGTAGACGCCGGCCGCGACGTAGGGGTCGGCGTCCGCCCACGCCCGCGCGGCGGCGAGGTCGGCGAATTCGGCGATGATCAGGCTGCCGCTGAAGCCGGCAGGGCCGGGGTCCTCGGCATCGATCGCAGGGAACGGTCCGGCCAGCAGCAGCCGCCCTTCTTCGCGCAGCCGGTTCAGGCGCTCCAGATGGGCCGGACGCACCGAAAGCCGGCGCTCGAGGGAGTCGGGCACGTCGTTGCCGACGATCGCATACCACATGGACGAAGCATCCTGCGCACAAAAGCGTATGGTAGCCGAAGCGTCGCGTGACTCGATGCCGGCGTGCGGCCATCGCGGCATTTGCGCATCGGCGCGTTTCCCCGTAGTCTAGGGGCGAATCGAGAGGGCGGAGTCCCGCGCGCGCCGACGCGGAGCGTTTTTCCAGCCCCACCTCCCGACCTTTTTAGGATGGCCGACCTCCGGATCCCCCGGGACCCGGGCGTCCTCGTTGCAGGCTTGCGTGCCGACGGCGGTTTTCGCCCGCGGACGCATGGCCGCACGCCGTGATCGTTGCACGACCCGCCGCGCCGTGAGGCGCCGGAAGGCGTGGAATCGGGATCATCGATCGAGCATGAACCAGACCGCCGAACAGCCCAGCACAGATCCGCCGGCCAGCACGTTCCCGCAGGTGCCGCAGCAGCAGGAGATCCCGCTGGCGGTGGTGCGTGGCCAGCCCGTGCTCGAAATCCCGCAGGACCTGTACATCCCGCCGGATGCGCTGGAGGTGATCCTCGAGGCGTTCGAGGGCCCGCTCGACCTGCTGCTCTACCTGATCCGCCGGCAGAACCTCGACATCCTCGACATACCGATCGCCGAGATCACGCGCCAGTACGTCGACTACATCGAGATGATGCGCGAGATGAAGCTCGAACTCGCGGCCGAGTACCTCGTCATGGCCGCGATCCTCGCCGAGATCAAATCGCGCCTGCTGCTGCCGCGGCCGCCGGCCGAGGAAGGCGTCGAGGAAGACCCGCGCGCCGAACTCGTGCGGCGCCTGCAGGAGTACGAACGATTCAAGAAGGCGGCCGAGGACATCGACGCGCTGCCGCGGCAGGACCGCGACTTCGTGCCGGCGCACGTCGTCGTCGACGATCGCAACGTGATCCGGCTGCCGCCTCCGGTCGAGTTGCGCGAACTGCTGCTCGCGCTCAAGGACGTCATGAAGCGGGCCGAGCTGTACGGCCACCATGCGATCCAGCGCGAGGCGCTCAACGTGCGCAGCCGCATGAGCGACGTGCTGAACGCGCTCGGCGACGGCGAGTTCCACCGCTTCGAGCAGTTGTTCGACGCGACCGAGGGCCGCCGCGGCGTGGTCGTGACGTTCCTCGCGATGCTCGAACTCGCCAAGGAGCAGCTCATCGAGATCGTGCAGGAAGCCTCGCTCGCGCCGATCTACGTGAAATCGCTCGCGACCGCCGGCGACACGGCGGGTGCCGCGGACGTGGCACAGGCGGACGGCGACGAACCGGCGACCCTCGCATCCTGAGGCCACGCCGACCCCGGCGGTCGAAGGCGACCGCATCCGACAGGCAAACGAATCCCCACTGATGGAACCGCAGCTGATCAAACGCATCATCGAGGCCGCCCTGCTCGCCTCCGCGCAGCCGTTGTCGCTGCCGCAACTGTCGGGCCTGTTCGACGAATTCGAGATGCCTACGCACGAGGACCTGGCCAAGGCGGTCGAAGAGCTCAAGGCCGACGCCGAAGGACGCGGCATCGAACTCGTCGAGGTCGCCTCCGGATTCCGCTACCAGGTGCGCACGGAGGTGCACGCGTACGTCTGCCGCCTGTGGACCGAGCGCCAGACGCGCTATTCGCGCGCATTGCTCGAAACGCTCTCGCTGATCGCCTACCGCCAGCCGATCACGCGCGCGGAAATCGAGCAGATCCGCGGCGTCGCCGTGTCGACCAACATCATCCGCACGCTCGAGGAACGCGAGTGGGTGCGCGTGGTCGGCTACCGCGACCTGCCCGGCAAGCCCGCGCTGTTCGGCACGACCAAGCAGTTCCTCGACTACTTCAACCTGAAGTCGCTCGACGAGTTGCCGCCGCTCGGCGAGATCCGCGACATCGAGGACCTCGACCCGCAACTGGCGCTCGACGAGCCGGGCACGGTCATCGCCGCGCAGGTCACGCTCGACGTCGCGGACGACGCGGTTGCCGCCGGAGAAGACGCGGCCGAACCGCCCGCGGACGATGCATCCACCACCGAAGTCGCCGACGCCGAGCGCGCGAGCGACCCCGCCCCCACCGACGAACGCGAAGCGCCGACCAACGGCGACGCACACGAAGACACCCCGGAATCCATCGCATGACCACCCCCGCCCGCTCCATCCTCAAGCTCAAACGCCCGGCCGAATCCGTCGACGCCCCCGCCGTCGAGGAGCGCCTGCACAAGGTGCTCGCCAATGCCGGACTGGGTTCGCGCCGCATGCTCGAAGCGCGCATCGAAGCCGGCGAGGTGCTGCTCAACGGCGGCGTCGCGACGCTCGGCCAGAGCGTGCGCAGCGGCGATCGCGTCGAAATGGACGGCAAGCGCTTCGTCGTCGTCGCCGACAACGCCGAGCACGCGCAGGTGCTGCTGTACAACAAGCCCGACGGCGTGGTCGCCACGCGCGACGATCCCGAGGGGCGCCCGACCGTGTTCGAGCAGTTGCCGCAGCTCAAGGGCGCGCGCTGGATCGCGGTCGGCCGGCTCGACATCAACACGACCGGCCTGCTGCTGCTGACCACCGACGGCGACCTCGCCAATACGCTCATGCATCCGCGCTCGGAGATCGAGCGCGAATACATCTGCCGCGTGCATGGCGAAGTCCCCGACGAAGTGCTCGAGCGCCTGCGCACCGGCATCGAACTCGAGGACGGCCCCGCCCATTTCGACGAGATCGGCGTGATCAGCCGCGGCGCGAGCCACTCCTGGTTCCGCGTCGTGCTGCGCGAAGGCCGCAACCGCGAAGTGCGCCGGATGTGGGAGTCGCAGGGCCTCATGGTCAGCCGCCTCAAGCGCATCCGCTACGGCAACATCGAACTGCCGCGCGGCCTGCTGCGTGGCCAGTCGACCGAACTGGACGCCGCACAGGTCGCGGCGCTGCGCGAGCGCTGCGGCGTCGGCACACCGGAACCGCGGCTCACGCTGGCGCCGGTCATCGGCCAGCGCCGTGCTGCCCCGACCGAGTTCCGGCCGATGCCGAAGGCGCAGCAGGCGTGGACGGGCGCGCGTTCCGACGAGGCACGCGAGTTCGCCGCGTTCGATCGCATCCGCGATGACGGCTGGCGTGGCGCCGCGGCGAAACCACGCAAGGCGCGTGGTGCCGGTCGCAAGGCGCGTCCGGGTGCGCAGGATCCACAGGCGCAGGGGCAGCGTCCCGCGCGCGGACAGCGACAGGGGCAGCGCCCGGGCCAGGGACCACGTCAGGGCCAAGGCCAGCGTCAGGGACAGCGCCAAGGCCAGGGCCAGGGACGCCGCGGCCAAGGCCAGCCGCAAGGCCACGATGCCTCGCGCTCGACGCCATGGGCAGCCGAGCCCGGCCTCAGCCCGGCGGTGCTGCGCAGCTGGTTCCCGGAAGCGCAGCCCGGACGCAAGCGCCGTGGTGCGCGCCCCGGCATGGAGCAGCCGTACCATTCCGGCCAGTTCCATCCGCAGGGGCGTGACGATCGCCACGGCAACCGTGCGGCACCGCAGAACCCGGGACGTGGCCCACGCCCGCAGCGCAGCGGTTCACCGGGCAACTCCGTCCACGACCTTCCCTACGGTCATCCCGACTCGCGCCCGCAGCACGGTCCGCGCCGCGGCGGTGGCTCGCCGGGCAACTCGGTGCATGACGCGGGCAACCGCGCCCCCGGCGGCAATCGCGGCCGCGGCGGCCGCGGCCGTGGTGGTCCGCGCTCGCGCTGAGGCGCGGGGCTGTCTGACACAAGGCCCGTGTGGGTGCTTGCGCTCGCCTTGGCGGCGCGCCGTCAAATGGCGTCGTCCCCGCCGCGAAAGCGGGACAAGCGCGAAGCGCGCAGAACGTCCGAAGGGCGGCTCCGAAGGAGCGAGCGCAGCGCTTGGCACCAAAAGCACGATGATTCCCCGCTTTTGCGGGGAATGACATCTGTTTGCTGCGTGCCGCCCGCCTGCTCATGCGTGGCGCCTGCGCGCGTGTTCGTTTCCGTATGCCGTCGCTTGCCTCGCCGCGAGCGGGCCGTCTCTTGCCCGACAACGTCATCCCCGTGAAAGCGGGAATCCATCGTGCCCTTGCCCCTGATGTCCAAGGCAATGGAGCGGTGCCGGATTCCAAAGAAAAAGGCGGGCCGAAGCCCGCCTTTTTCCATTCCGCAAGGCAATCCGTCAGTCGAGCTTGAGCGACTTGCGGTTGCTGTCGCGGCGCTTCTGTTCCTTGGCGTTGAACTCCGACTCGCAGCTGCCGCGCTTGACCATCACGCAATCGAGGTAGTCGCTGATTTCCACCAGCGCGGCGCCGATCGCCTTGCCCGCCGGCGTGTTCTGCTCGTGGCCGAGGTTGCCGCCGAAGCCGCCGCGATACACGCCGACCGCGACGCCGCCGCCGGAGCTGCGGCCTTCGATCGCACGCGAGAAATCGACTTCACCAGTGGTCGCATTGACCACGCGCACGTCGATGCGGATGTACGCCTCGGACTTCTTGCCGCCGAGCGAAATGCCCTTGAAGCTCAGGCCGCCACCCGTGCTCGCGGTATTCTCTTCATACGCGGTGACGGTGCCGAACACGAGGTAGTCCGCACCGGTGACCTGACCCATCTTGGCGCCCGTGCCGGACCGCACGCGGCCGGAGGCGGCGAGGTTCTGTTCCTCGAGCACCTTCTCGAGCTTGGAGCGTTCGACGACGCGGAAGTCGCCGGTGCTCGACAGCTCGTTCGACAGCATGCCCGACAACTCCCAGCCCACGCCGCCGCGCCACCAGCCCGCGCCCGACTCGTTCTTGAACTCGGCGACGCCGATCGCCGGCTTGTTGGCCGCGAACGCGGCGCCGCTGGCGACGACGCCGGCCAGCGAAAACAGGACCGCACAAAACGACTTGCTCATCTCTCTCACTCCCATGGATGGAACCCCGATGCCCCCGTTCAGCAGGCCGCCCAGAGACAGGCATGGGCCGCCGGCCTCGACTGCCGGCTACCCGCGTCGCCGTAACGATTGGAGACATTCTAGCAAACGGTTTTCGTCGCCACCTCGGACATGTTCGGCGGTCCGGGGCGGAACTGGTTCACGCGCCAGGCGTGACGCAGGCGATGCGCCGCGCGCGGAAAAGGCCATCCCGGGGACTGCGCGGCGGGGAGAACGCGCAGGCGGGATGGCCGGGGAAAACCGCGACGCTGCCGCGCCTGGCGCGGCGGCCGGCGACTCAGAAGCCCGGTGGGGCGTCGAAGCCGTTGGCGAAGATCCGGTCCGGATCGCCGAGCAGGCGCAGCAGGGCGAAGTCGCGCGGCGCGACGTTCGGCTGCGAGGTGTAGCCGCCGGCGAGGATGTTGCCGGAAACCTCGACCGCGACCGCATACGCGCCATCCTCGACCGTCGAGACCTGGGCCACCTTGAGTCCCTGCTCGCCGAACGTGGTATCGACGCTGCCGTCGGCGTTCCAGCGGCCGACGAGGAAGTCCTGGTGTGCCGCGCCGGTCGCGCGGTTCGTCGCCGAGCCCGCGGCAACGATCCTGCCGTTGCCCTGCAGTGCGAGTGCCATCGGGATGTCCTCGTCGGAGATGCCGCTGAACTTGATCAGCGAGCGGCCGTTCTGGCCGAACGTCGTGTCGAGCGAACCGTTCGCGTTGAAGCGCATGACCGCCATGCCGCGATCGCTGCCTTCGCCGACGACGACGATACGACCGTCCCGGGTCAGGCGTGCCGCCGAGAGCATCGACAGGCCCGTGGACACGCCGCCGCTGGTCGCCGCCTGCAACGTGACGCGACCGGTCGTGTTGAACGTCGTGTCGACCGCGCCATCGGCGGTGAGGCGGGCGAGGAATGCGGTGTTGCGGCCGAACGTGTAGCCACCGACGACGATGCGATTGTCGGCAGGCAGGTTGCCGGCCTGGTCGAGCGCGATCGTGGTCAGCGTGTCGCCGGCCGCGCCGAAGAACGGCGCAAGGACGATATGGCCCTGCCCGCCCGCGAACGTCGTGTCCGGCACGCCGTCGGCGGTGAAGCGCGCGACCGCGACCTGGCCGTACCAGAACCCGTCGTGGAACACGCGCGTGATGCCGGCGAGGACGATCTTGCCGTTTCGCTGCACCGCCATCGCGTAGGCCTCGTCGTGCACCTGCGGGCCGCCGATGTCGAGGCGCACGTAACCCTTGCGCGCGCTGCCGGCGTCGGCTTCGCCGAACGTCGTGTCGAGCGAGCCATCCGGCCGCAGCTTGATCAAGCCGTAGTCCGCGTGCGCGGCGGTCGACAGCGTGCCGGCGACGAGCACGCTGCCGTCGGACAGCACGCGCACCGCGCGCCCTTCGTCCGGCGCGGAATCCACGTCGAGCTGGAACAGGCCGCCGCTGCCGAAGCTGTCGTCCAACGCGCCGTTCGGCAGGTAGCGCGCGACCGCGACGTTCTCGCTGCCGCCATTGCCCGTCACGTTGGAGCCGGTCACCTTGCCGGTCACGACGAAGCGGCCATCACGCATCGGTGCGACAGCATGGATTTGCTCGTCGGTGCCGAAGAAGTCGTTGGTGACGTAGCCGCCGAGGCCGAAGCCGGTGTCGATATCACCAGGATGGGCAGCGAACGCGGCGCCGGTGCCGCATGCGAATGCGAGCAGGGTCGCGCCGAGGCGACGCGAAAACGCGCCGAGCCGTGCGTGTCGTACGGCACCCATGCCACCAGGGTGGCGTCGGTGCAAGGACGGATCGTTCTGGAACCGGTTGCGAGTACACTTCATCTTTCATCTCCCGTTTCGGATTCAGTGGCCGTTGCCGGCCGGCGTTTCGCCGGACCGCGGCGGCGTTCACCGGATCAGTACGGGAGGGCGGAAGATTTCCTATCATCGGCCGCAGGCGACGTGCGGAAAGACGCATGAACGAACCCTACGCAGCGAACGACGGGCAGGATCAGCAGGCTGTCACGCGCCTGCTGCACGCGTGGAACGGCGGCGACGCGTCCGCCGCCGAACGCCTCACCGAACTCGTCTATGCGCAGGTGCGCGCGATCGCCGGCAAGCACCTGCGCCAGTTCGGCGGGCGCATGACCCTGCAACCGACCGAACTCGCGCATGAACTGTTCCTGCGCCTCATGAACGCGGACGTCGCCTGGCAGGATCGCCGCCACTTCTACGGCGTGGTCAGCGTCGCGATGCGGCGCATCCTCGTCGATGCCGCGCGTTCGCGCGGCGCCGAGCGGCGCGGTGGTGGCGAGATCCACGTCACGCTGTCCGCCGCCGACGACGCACCCGGCCAGCACGACGAGGGCGAAGCGTTCGCGCTCGAGGAGGCGCTCGCCGCGCTGCGCGAGCTGGACGCGCGCAAGTGCGAGGTGGTCGAACTCAACTACCTGCTCGGCCTCAAGCGCGAGGAGATCGCCGAGGTGATCGGCGTGTCGGTGCCCACGGTCGACCGCGAACTGCGCTTCGCCCGCGCCTGGCTCAAGCAGAAGCTCGCCGCATGAGCGACGCGCGCTGGGAACGCCTGCAGGTGCTGTTCGAAGGCCTGCTCGAGCGGCCGCCCGCGTCGCGCGAAGCATGGCTGGCCGAAGTGGAGCCCGATCCCGACCTGCGCGCCGAGGCGCTCGCGCTCGTCGCCGCCGAGGATGGTGGCGAGGACGGCATCACGCGCCAGCTGCGCGAGGCCGCCGCGCGCGTGGGGACGACCACCCCCACGAGCGGTCGCCAGCTCGGACCGTACCGCCTGATCGGTGAAATCGGCAGTGGCGGCATGGGAACCGTGTTCCTCGCCGAGCGCGTCGACCAGCACTTCGACCAGCGCGTCGCGATCAAGCTGCTGCGCGGCTTGCCCACGCGCGAATCGACCGAGCGCATGCGCCGCGAGCGGCAGATTCTCGCCGACCTCAGCCATCCGCACATCGCGCGCCTGCTCGACGGCGGCACCACCGCCGACGGCCAGCCCTACCTCGTGATGGAGTACGTCGACGGCGTGCCGCTGCACGAGTTCTGCCGCTCGCGTGACCTGCCCCTGCGCGATCGCCTGCAGCTCCTGCTGAAGATCTGCAGTGCGGTGCAGTACGCGCACCAGCGCCTGGTCATCCATCGCGACCTCAAGCCGGCCAACGTGCTCGTGCGCGGCGACGGCGAACCGGTGCTGCTCGACTTCGGCATCGCCAAGCTCCTCGGCGAGACCGGCGGCACCGCGCAGCAGACCGGCCTGCCGTGGTTCACGCCCGCCTATGCGAGCCCCGAGCAGCGCAAGGGCCAGCCGGTGAGCACGGCGACCGACGTGCACGGGCTCGGGCTGCTGCTCTACGAGACGATCAGCGACAGCGTGCCGACGCGCGACGACGGCGGTCGCCTGCCGCCGCCGAGCCGCATCGCGAGGCGCCGCCTGCCGCCGGAACTGGATCTCATCGTCGCCAAGGCGACGCACGTCGAGCCGGAACGTCGCTACGTGTCGGCCTCGGCGCTCGCCGACGACATCACGCGCTTCCTGCGCGGGCGGCCCGTGCATGCGGCTCCGGATCGACTGCACTACCGCCTCGCCAAGTTCGTCGGCCGGCACCGGTTCGCCAGCGCGGCCTGCGTCGTCGCGATCGCGCTCGCCGGATGGTTCACCTGGCGCCTCGCCAACGAGCGCGATCGCGCGCTGCGCGCCGAAGCGCTCGCGCAGCAGCAGTCGGCGACCGCGAACAGCGTGGTCGACTACCTCGTCGCGCTGTTCCGCTCCGCCTCGCCCGAGGAGGCCGGCACGCGCCCGATCGCGCCGCGCGACCTCGTCGATCGTGGCCGGCGCGAGATCGACACGCGCCTCGCCGATGCGCCGCAGCAGCGCGCGCGCCTGCTCGGCGCGCTCGGCAAGATCTACCTCGAGCTCGGCCTGCCGGACGACGCCGCCGACAGCCTGGGGCGCGCCGCCGAGCTCGAGCGCACGCACGGCACGCCGCGCCAGCGCGCGACCTACCTGTCCGAGCAGGGCTTCGCGATGAACCTCGCCGAACGGCCCGCGGCGGCCGGGCCCGTGCTGCGCGAAGCGCTCGCGGCGCTCGGCACGGTCGCGCCGGAGGACCGCAAGCTCGCCGCCGACATCCTTTCCACGCTGGGGCTTTCGCAAGCCCGCAACGGCGATGCGACCGCGGGCATCGCGAGCGCGCAGCGCGCGCTCGATTACGCCGCCGCGGCCGAAGGCGCCGACAGCGTCCGCTATGCCCAGTGCCTCTACGCGCTCGCCGAGGCGGAGATGCGCAACGGCCGCCTGGACGACGCCGAACGCGACGCGCGGCGCAGCATCGAGACGATGCGCAAGCGCCTGCCCGACGACGCCGACGAGGTGATCCAGGCCAAGGGCTTCCTCACCGAGGTGTACGAGCAGCAGGGCCGCTACGCCGACGGTGAGCGGCTGCTGCGCGAGATGCTGGAGACGCGCCTGCGCACCCTCGATCCGGGCAGCGCCTGGGCGGTGACCGCGCGCAACAACCTCGCGCAGGCGATCCAGCTGCAGGGCCGCATCGTGGAGGCGACCGCATTGCTGCAGCAGAACGTCGACCTGATGCGCGCCAACCACCACGAGCGCACGCCGTCGTACACGATCGGGCTCAACAACCTCGCCAGCCTGCTCGAGCAGGCGGGCGACTATCCGACCTCGCTGGCGATGTTCCGCGAGGTGCTCGACAACGCGCTCAAGCAGTCGGTGGACGCCGAAGATCCCCGCCTGCCGATCTACCGCCAGAACCTCGGCCGCAGCCTCATGCTCAACGGCAAGCTCGATGCCGCGCGCGTCATGCTCGACATGCCGGTGGAAGGCAATGCGGACTCGCTGGACCTGCGCGTCGAACGCGCGCGCCGCCTCGCCCATCTCGGCGACTGGATGCGCCGCAGCCATCGCTACGACGAGGCGATGGCCTACCTGGACCAGTCCTCGGCCGCATTCGCCGAGTTGTATCCGCCCACGCACGCGCGGCAAGGCGCGATCGCCCGGCTGCGTGGGCTCGTGCTGCGCGATCGCGGGCGGCTCGGCGAAGCCGAGTCGCAACTGCGCCGCGCGGTCGAGATCCTCTCCGCGAGTGCCGGTGCGCACGCGAACTCGACGATCGACGCGCAACTGCAACTCGCCGACGTGCTCGTCGCGCGTGGCAACCGCGAGGAAGCGCGCGCGCTTTACGATGCGGTCGGGCCGCTGCTCCCCACGCGCTTCGTGGAAGGCTCCCCGACGCGTCGCCTGCAGGCCGAACTCGGCCGCAAGCTCGGCACGACGCTCGCTACCTCGGGCTGAGCAGGTCGGCGTACTCGGGGTGGCGCTGGATCCACACCGCCGCGTACGAGCATGCGGGGACCACGCGCCAGCCTTCGCGCCGCGCGGTATCGAACGCCTCGGTCATGAGCGCTGCCGCGATGCCGCGGCCACCCACCTGCGACGGCACCCCGGTATGGGTGATCGTCATCACGCCGTCGCGCAGCGCATATTCCAGCACGCACTGGACACCGTCGACGACGACCTCGAAGCGGCTTTGCGCCGCGTTGTGCGCGATGTACACTGGCAGATCCTCGCGGCGATGCGCGCGATGCGCGGAAGCGCCAAGATACGTGTTTTCGCGTCGCCGCGCGCGGTGTACGCTCCACGGCGCACCGCGGAGAACCCGCTTGGCCTTCGTCACCCTCGTCCCGCCGCCGCCCCTCCACCCGTCGGTCCAGCGCCTGTGGGACTGGCGCGTGGAGCCGGGTGAGTTGCGCTTCGAACGCATCCTGCCGCAGCCGGGGTCGTCGCTGATCGTCAACCTGCTAGAGGACGAAACGCGCGTTTACGCCGACGACGGCGTGCAACGCTGCGAGCGGCTCGCCGGAGTGGCGTACAGCGGCCAGTTCACGCGCAGTTTCGTCATCGACACGCACGAGCAGGTCGCCGTGATGGGCGTCGCCTTCGCCCCGGGCGGTGCGCGCGCGCTGCTGCGCGAAGACATGGGCGTGCTTGGCAACCGCCATCTGGGCCTCGACGACCTCCTCGGCTCCGCCGCGGGGCTGCTGCGCGAGCGCCTGCTGCACGAAGACGACGCGCAGGGGCGCCTCGCCGTCCTCGGCCGCTGGTTGCTGCGTCGATGCACCGGCGCCACGCTGCATCCCGCGGTATGCCAGGCGCTCGCCGTCATCGGGCGCGCGCCGAGCCTGCCGCTCGTCGACCGTCTCGCGGCGGATTGCGGCATCTCGACGCGACGACTGGCTGCCTTGTTCCAGCAGCAGGTCGGCGTCGGCACCAAGCAATACGTGCGGCTGCAGCGCTTCCGCCGTGTCGTCGACGGCGTGCAGCGACATGGCGTGGTCGACTGGGCGCGCGTCGCCGCCGACTGCGGCTTCCACGACCAACCCCATCTCGCGCGCGAGTTCCGCGCATTCTCGGGCATGACGCCGACCGCCTACGTCGCGCGCCGTGGCTCCTACGTGAACCACGTGGCGATCGGCTGACGCATCCGAAATCTACAAGACGCGCGCGAACGCGATCGCTACCCTGCCCGCCTCGCCACATGAGGGACGCCACCGATGAACACGCTTGCCGCGAACACGACGTCGACGATCATCCCGAGCCTGCGCTACCGCGACGCGCACGCCGCGATCGAATGGCTCTGCCGCGCATTCGGTTTCGAGAAGCACGCCGTGCATGCCGAGGGCGACGTGGTCCATCACGCCCAGCTCGTGTTCGGCAACGGCATGATCATGCTCGGTTCGGTCGCGAACCGCAGCGCCTGGGGCGGGCACATCGCCCAGCCCGACGAGATCGGCGGGCGCGAAACGCAGTGCCCGTGCGTGATCGTCGCCGACTGCGAAGCGCACTACGCGCACGCCAAGGCCGCCGGCGCGGTCATCGTCGACGAACTCGAGCACAAGGATTACGGCGGCTCCGGCTACTCCTGCCGCGACCCCGAAGGCCACCTCTGGTGGTTCGGCAGCTACGACCCGTGGAAAGCCGGGAATTGAAGGCGCGCGAAGAGCCCCCGGGAGACTGGAGACGGAAGGTGAAGGAGACTGGAAAATCGCCTTCTTCGCGTGCCCCGGGTGCTTCGTGTTTCACGCTTGTCGATTGGTTCTGCGGCCATCCACTTCGCCCGACGAGGGGCATCCCACGGTTTCGTCGCGGCAGCCGATGATGATGCGGGCGTGGCGCTGGTAGGTGAAATACGACCAGATCCATTCCGCCATCACGACGAGGCGGTTGCGGAAGCCGATCAGGAAGAACACGTGCGCCCACAGCCAGAAGAACCAGGCCGGCGCGCCGGAGAAGCGTATGCGGCCGAGGTCGACGACGGCCGCCATGCGCCCGATCGTGGCGAGGTTGCCGTAGTCGCGGTAGCGGAACGGGCGCGACGGGCGGCCGGCCAGGCGCGCGCGGATCATCGCCGCAGCGTGCGCGCCCATCTGCTTCGCCGCGGGCGCGACGCCCGGCACGGGCTTGCCGTCCTGCGTGACGGCGGCGAGGTCGCCCACGACGAACGCGTCCGGATGGGCGGGCAGCGACAGGTCCGGCGCGACGCGCACGCGGCCGGCGCGGTCGCATTCGGCGCCCAGTTGCGCGCCGAGCGGCGACGCCGCGACGCCGGCGGCCCAGATCACCGTGCGCGCATCGATGCGTTCTTCGCCGAGGTCCACGCCGCGCGCATCGATCGCGGTCACCGCCTTGCCGAGGTGCACGCTCACGCCGAGCCGCTCGAGTTGCCGGCGCGCGCGCTCCGAAAGCACGTCCGGCATCGAGGCGAGCACGCGTGGTCCTGCTTCGACGAGGTGGATCTTCGAACGCCGCGGATCGCTGTGGCGGAACTCGCGTGGCAGCGCATGGCGCGCGATCTCGGCGAGCGTGCCGGCCAGTTCCACTCCGGTCGGCCCGCCGCCGATGATGACGAAATCGAGCCATTCGGCCTGCTCGCGCGGATCGGCGGCGCGCTCGGCGGCTTCGAAGGCCTCGAGCATGTGGCGGCGGATGTGCAGTGCGTCGTCGAGGGTCTTCAGGCCCGGCGCATGCCGTGCCCATTCGTCGTGGCCGAAATACGCGTGCCGCGCGCCGCTGGCGAGCACGAGGTAGTCGTATTCGAGCGTGCCGCCGTCGAGCCGGACGCGGCGCCGCGCGACGTCGATCTCGCGTGCCACGTCCATGCGCACGGTCACGTTGCGCTGCCGGCGCAGGATGTGGCGCAGCGGTGCGGCGATGTCGGGCGACGACAGGCCGGCCATCGCGACCTGGTAGAGCAGCGGCTGGAACAGGTGGTGGTTCGTGCGGTCGACCAGCGTCACGCGCACGGGCGCCGCGGCCAGCGCGCGCGTGCACCACAAGCCGCCGAAGCCGCCGCCGATGACGAGTACGTGAGGTAATGCCCGGTCTGTCATCGCTTTGCGGCATCGTGACGCACGGCGTCATCGTGCCAGAACGCACGGCGTCCCCGCAGCGTGCGCGGCAGGCAGCGATCGACGGCGACGAGCAGCAGCCCCGCCGCGACGAACAGCAATGCGATCGCCGCCGCGTTGCGCAGTGCGACGGCGAAGCCGAGCGTGCCGACGTCGATGAACGGGTACGGGTATTCATGCAGCCACGCACCGCGGACCAGGGTCCAGCCGAGGAACGCGGCCGGGAACGCGAGCACGCGCAGTGGATCGCTCCATCGCAGCCGGCCATGCGGGACGCATGCGACCCACCAGAAGAGGTAGAGCGCAGGCACGACATAATGCAAGGCGAGATCGGCGACGCGCTGCAGGCCCCGTGGCGACCAGGTCGACGCGAGCAGGACGTGGTAGATCACGCAGACGATCGCGATGCACAGCGCGGCGGCGCCCTGCACGGGCGCGCGGCGGAAGAAGCGTTGCCACGACGCGTCGCCGCCATGCCATGCCGCTGCCGTCGCGAGCGCGACGGCGAGGTTGCCGAGGATCGTGAAGAAGCTGAAGTAGCGCAGCGTGCCGAACAGCGGCCCGATGTCCTTCCAGGTCGCGGCGATCAGCAGGACGTACTGCAACAGCAGCGCTGAGCCTGCGACGATCGCGATGGCGAGCGCGAACCTGCGTCGTGCGGATGGCATCGGGTCACCTCGCTGGCGTGGCACCGGCTGGGCTGCGCTGCCATCATAGCGTCCATGCAAGCCGATCATCATGCAATGAACGCCACGTCCTCCGACCTGTTCGAACGCGCGACTGCGCACGCCGCCATCCGCGTCGGCATCGGCGGCTGGACCTACGCGCCGTGGCGTGACAACTTCTATCCGGCCGGCCTCGTGCAGCGGCGCGAGCTCGAGTATGCGAGCCGGCACGTCACGTCGATCGAGATCAACGGCACCTACTACGGCGCGCAGAAGCCGGCCACCTACGCGAAGTGGCGCAGCGAGACGCCCGAAGGTTTCGTGTTCTCGCTCAAGGCGCCGCGCTTCTGCACCGATCGCCGCGTGCTCGCCGATGCCGGCAAGTCGGTCGATGCATTCGTGCATGGTGGCCTGGCGGAACTCGGTGACCGCCTCGGCCCGATCAATTGGCAGTTGACGCCGGCGAAGGCATTCGATCCCGACGACCTCGCCGCATTCCTCGACCGGCTGCCGCGCGAACTCGACGGCCGCCCGTTGCACCACGTACTCGAGGTGCGCCATGCGTCGTTCCGATGCGCCGGATACCTCGCGCTCGCACGCGCGCACCGCGTGGCGACCGTGTTCACCGACTCGCCGAAATACCCGTCGTTCGCCGACGTGACCGGCGACTTCGTCTACGCGCGCCTGATGCGCAGCGAAAGCGCGAACACGGACGGCTATACGGCCGGCGCGCTGGAAGCCTGGGCCGCGCGCGCGCGCGCCTGGGCTGCCGGCGCGGAGCCCGCCGACCTGCCGCGCATCGACGAGCCGGGCCCGGCCGGCGGCGCGCGCGGCGTATTCATCTACTTCATCAGCGCAGCCAAGGAGCGCAATCCCGCCGCGGCGATGGCGCTGCTGTCACGGCTGGGCGTGCACCAGCGCTGAGGGCCTGGCCGACGCCAGCCAGGGCTGCAGCGACACCGTCCAGATGTTGTAGTTGCCGTCGTCCCAGGCGAGCATGCGCGCGGTGTCGACCTCGGACTGCGCGCGCGAACGCGGGAACGCGACCGGAACGACGCGTTCGCTGCTGAAGTACAACGTCGCGTGGTCCGGACCGAGGCGTGGTTCGGCGTCGGAACCGCGGCTGTTGATCCGGTCGCCGAGCCAGACGGGTTCGCGCCAGCCGTCGCCATCGCGGAACGCGATGAAGAGGTCGATGCCGACCTTGGGCCGGCGCCCCGAGCCGAACACGACGAACGATTCGTCCGGCGCGACCGCCGGGTCGACGTCGGTCACGCTGCCGTCGCTGAAAGGCAGCGGTTTCGCCGCCTCGTAGAGCCCGTTGCGGAACGCGGAGCGATAGAGGCGGAACTTGCCGCTGCCCGCGTCGGTGGTCATGAACCAGAGGCTGCCATCGGCGGCGACGCTCGGCGCGAACGTCGACGGATTGGGATTGACCGCATCGGGCAATCGCACCGGCACGCTCCAGCCGCCGCCCTTGCGCTCGACGCGCCAGAGATTGCCGCCCTTCTGCGTACCGCCGTTGTAGGTCGCCTCGATCGGCGCGCCGCCCGCTACGGCCGGCCGGTTCGAGACGAACACCAGCCACGTGCCGTCCGGCGCGAACGCCGGCTCCATGTCGTTCCATTCGCCCGAGAACAGCGCGACTTCGGGTTCGGACCAGTGCCCGCCACGGCGGTGCGACACGAAGATCGTCGACTGCGCGGCGTTGCTGCGCGTGAAGTAGACGGTCGCGCCATCGGGCGCGAACGCGGGCGCCGAATCATGCGCGGGGCCGGAGATCGTGCCCGGCGCGAAAATCCCGGGTGCCGCGAGCTGCGACACGCCAGCGTCGGGCCCGATGTCGCGTGCATGCACCGCGAACGTCATCGTCAATCCGGTTGCAGCGACCATCATCCATCGCATCGCAGGATCCTCGCCATTGCCGTGAAGTCGTTCTGGACCGCCACGGGCGACGACCGTTCCCTCAGATCGGCTGCCACGGATGTTCGGCCATCGCCGCGTCGAGCAATGCCTGCAGGGCGGGATCGACCACGAACGGCGTGTCGTCGATGCGGGCGATCGGCATGAACGCGCACGAGGTATTGGTGAAGAACGCGCTGCGGAACCGGCCGATGTCGGCGAGCGACACGCTGCGCGCCGTGCTCGGAACGCCGAGCCGGCGCAACCCGTCGTGCAGCAATTGCATCGAAACACCGCACAGCGCGGGCGCGTCCGGCCAGACGATGCGCTCGCCGTCGAAGAAGCCGACGTTCCAGATCGATCCTTCCGCCACGGCATCGCGCGCGTCGACGAACAGCGCGTCGTCGTAGCCGGCCGCCTGGGCGAGCCGCTTCTGGTGGTACAGGCCGAACGTGCCGATGTGCTTGATGTGCGGCGCCTCGCGCTGGTAGCGCACGCTGCGCACGCGCAACGGCGTCGGCGCGAGCGTGCGAGCCGGCGCGCACGCGACGAGCACGTCGGGCGCCGCCGGTTCGAGCAGGCGGTCGCGATCGAGTGAACGCGAAAACACGGTCACGCGCAGCGACCGCGTGCCGCGTTCGCCGTCGACCACCCGGCGCATCCAGGCGCGTGTCGCGTCGACGTCGAGTTCCCTGCCGAACAACTCGGGCGTCGCTGCCCGCAGGCGCGCAAGATGCAGCTCGAGGCCGCGCACGCCGCCGTCGCATACCTGCATCGAGGTGAAATGACCGTAGTTGACCAGCGCGAGCGCGCGCAAGCCTTCGACGTCGACCGCGTGTCCGTTGAGTTCCGTGCGCATGCAGCTCCGCCCGAATGAATTGTGTTGACGCTGCCGCGGCAGCCCCTAAGATGCGACTCCCCTCCGCATTCTCCCAAGACGTGACCACCCTGTCTCCCGCCACGAAGGCGCAGTTGCAGATCCATTTCTGCGTACTGCTCTGGGGGTTCACCGCGATCCTCGGCAAGCTCATCACGCTCGGCGCGCTCGGGCTCGTCTGGTGGCGCATGCTCATCGTGGTCGCCGCGCTGGCCCTGCTGCCGCGCGCATGGCACGGGCTGCGCATGCTCACGCCCCGGCTGCTCGCCGCGTACGCCGGCGTCGGCGTGCTCGTCGCATTGCACTGGCTCACGTTCTACGGCTCGATCAAGCTCGCCAATGCCTCGGTGGGCGCCACCTGCATCGCACTCGCGACGCCGTTCACCGCGATGGTCGAGCCGAAGCTCGCCGGACGCAGGTTCTCGCTGCGTGAATTGCTGCTCGGCGTGGCGGTTCTGCCCGGCGTCGCGCTCGTGGTCGGCGGCGTGCCGGCCGCGATGCGATCCGGCATAGCGATCGGCGCGCTCTCGGCCCTGTTCGTGGCCTTGTTCGGCTCGCTCAACAAGCGGCTCGTCGAGCATGCCGACCCGCTCGCAGTGACCGGGCTCGAGCTCGGCGCCGGCGTCGCCGCGCTCACCATTCTTGCGCCCACGCTGCCGTACCTGTTCCCGGCGCTCGCCGGCGATCCGTTCACGCTGCCGGGGCCGCGCGATGCCGGCCTGCTGCTCGTGCTCGCGCTCGCCTGCACCCTGCTGCCGTTCACGCTCGCCCTGGTGGCGCTGCGCCACATGAGCGCGTTCGCCGCCCAGCTCGTGACCAACCTCGAGCCCGTCTATGCGATCGTGCTCGCCGCACTCCTGCTCGGCGAGCAGCACGAGCTTACGCCGACGTTCTACTGCGGCGCGGCGATCATCCTCGGCGCGGTGTTCGTGCATCCGCTGCTTCAGCGCCCGCAGCGGATCGCGCACCCGGAAGTGCTCGGCACATCCGAGGTCCACCGCGCCGACTGAGGCGCGGCGTCAGAACATCGCCGTCAGCAGCATGACCAGGCCAACCATCGATACGGTCCATATCGCGGTGCGCAGGAACGGAACGCCGATCGCATACGCCGGCAGGTAGGCGACGCGCGCCCAGAACCAGATCTGCGCACCGAGCGCGGTATGGTCGTCGCCCTTGTGCATGAGCGCGAGCGCGAGCACGGCCGCGGCGAAGAACACGAACGTCTCGAGGAAGTTGCGCGAGGCGCGATCGAAGCGACCAGCCATTCCGGTGAGCGGCGCCGGCTCGCCGTCGCGCGGCCCCGCGTTCCAGAGCAGCCCCCGCTGCGCGGTCGACAGCGTGGCTGCGACGAGGATGTGCACGAGACCGAGCACGATGGACCAGGCGAGGATCTTCAATTCGATCGACATCGACGTTGTCTCCGGGGAGTGGACGGACTCCGTGCGTGGGTGCACGGCTGCGGCGGCACGCCGCTGCCGCGGCAATCTAGCACGCGAGACCGCGGCGCCCGCGCAAGGGGTGGCTGTCCTGCCATCGCGCGCGGGCGTGCCTTGTCGATCCGCGGCCCCCCGCTTCGTCGTCATGGATGCGGCGACCGTAGCCGCGTTTCCCGGAGGCAACGCCATGTCCTACGTCGATGGTTTCGTCGTTCCCGTGCCGAAGGGCAAGCTCGCGGCCTACCGGCGCCTCGCGCGCAAGGCTGGAAAGGTCTGGCTCGAGCATGGCGCGCTGCGCTACGTCGAATGCGTCGCCGACGACGTGCAGCCCGGCAAGGTCACTTCGTTCCCGCAAGCGGTCAAGCTCGAGGCGGACGAAGTCGTCGTGTTTTCGTGGATCACGTACGCGTCGCGACGCGACCGTGATCGCGTCAACAAGAAGGTGATGTCCGACCCGCGGTTGAAGATGGATCCGAAGGACCTGCCGTTCGACGGCGCGCGCATGTTCTGGGGCGGCTTCAGGCCGATGGTCGAGCTCTGACGCCGATCGCACGCGGGCGCGACGGTTCACTGCTGCAGGCGGCTCGCATGGCTGGCCGCGAGCTTCCAGCGGCCGTCGCGTCGCACCCAGGTGTCGGTGTACTGGAAGTCCGCCGCGAACGCGTCCTTGCCGGACGTGCCCTTGACGGTCGTGACGCCGGTGATGATGGCCGCGTCGCCGTAGAGGCGCACTTTCTGCTCGTGGTTGCTGAACACCTCGTAGCGGGGTTCGCGCCGCGCGATGTCGGCCACGTTCCGGTCGTAGCCCGTCACGCCGCCGTGCGAGTCGGTGAGCGTGAAGGTCGCGTCGAGGTCCCTGCGCGCGATCGCGGCGTCGCCGCGCTCGAAAGCCTGGCAGAGTTCGGCTTCCACGCGCAGCAGTTCGCGCGTGTCGGCCGCGTCGTCGCGTGCGGCCGCGGCAGCGGTCGCGGCGAGCGCGAGCATGCAGGTGAAAAGGGAGCGGATCCGCATCACCGGGGCCTCGTTGCAGGGGCGGGGGCCCCAGTGTAGGCCCGTGAAGGCGTTCGCGCGTGACGCGAAGTGCTCGATTGCGCTAAACCCTGCCTGCGCTTCGCGCATCGAACGCACCGTTGACTCCACGACTCCATGGACCCGCCTTGAACGATCGCCTGCGCCGCCTGTCCGCTTTGCTCTTCGCAGTTTCGATGTCGCACGCGCTCGCTGCGCCGCCGGCATCGCCTGCCCCGCCCGGCGTCGCGTTCGTGCACGTCAACGTCGTGCCGATGGACCGCGAGCACGTGTTGCGGAACCAGACCGTGGTGGTGGCCGGCAACCGCATCGTCGCCGTCGGTGCGGACGTCGAGCCGCCCGCCGGCGCCGCGATCATCGATGGCCATGGCACGGCCTGGCTTTCGCCCGGACTCGCCGACATGCACACGCATTCGGACAGTGCGCGCGACATGGCGCTCTACCTCGCCAACGGCGTGACGACGGTGCTGAACATGGGCGAGGCCTCGAACGAGTTCCTCGCCCAGGTGCGTCCGGCGATCGAGCGCGGCGACAAGCCCGGGCCGCACATCCATGCGGCGTTCCTCGTCGACGGTTCGCCGCGCTATGGCCATTTCACGGTGACGAATGCGAGCGAGGCGCGCGAGATCGTGCGCCTCGCCAAAACCAATGGCTACGAGTTCATCAAGGTCTACAACAACCTCTCGCCGGCCGCGTTCCGCGCGCTCGTCGACGAGGGCCGGCGCCGCGGCCTGCCGGTCGTCGGACATGGCGTCACCGCGGTCGGCGTCGAACGCCAGCTCGACGCGGGCCAGCTGATGATCGCCCATGCCGAGGAGTTCCTTTACACCTACCTGCTGCAGCCCGGCGCGGGCAGCGCCGACCCGGTTCCGGACACTGCCCGCATTCCGGGCGCGATCGACGCGATCCTGCGCAACAAGGCATTCGTGACCGCCGACATCAACACGTACGCGACGATCGCCCGCCAGTGGGGCAAGCCTGCCGTGGTCGAGCGGTTCCTGCACGAACCCGAGGTGCGTTACCTCTCGCCCGATCGCCGCCTTGCGTGGCGCCATGCGGGTTACGACGAGCGCCGCGGCAACCTCGATGGCAACCTCGCGTTCCTGCGTCGCTTCACCAAGGCCATGAGCGATGCGGGCGTCCCGCTGGTCGCCGGCACGGATGCGCCGACGATCCCCGGCCTCGTGCCCGGCTGGTCGCTCCACGACGATCTCGCGGCGCTCGAACAGGCCGGCTTGTCGCGCTACGAAGCGCTCGCCACCGCGACCTGCACGCCGGGCAGGCTGCTGCATCGCGCTGCACCCGCAGCGATCGAGTCGGGCACGGTCGAAGCAGGCCGTCGCGCGGACCTGGTGCTGACGGAAGGCAATCCACTCGACGACCTCGCGACGCTGCGCCGTCCGCTCGGCGTGATGATCGACGGCCGATGGCACGATGCGGTGAACCTCAGGCGCATGCTCGACGACGTTGCCGCCGACTATGCGGCGGCAGGCACCCCGCGCTGATCGCGCGTCACGCGGCGTCGCTGTCCGCGGGTGCGGTCAGCGCGTAGAAACGGTACAGGCGCGATTCCTTCTCATCGAGATAGCGCTGCAGGACCGCGCGTGCCTCGTCGACGAGCGCGGCGGGCGGCATGCCGGGCCGGCCACGCGAGAACAGGCCTTCGACCAGGCGCATGAAATGGCGCGCGAGCGCATTCGCTTCGCGCCGCAATGACGTGACCGTCGCCGCGCCTTCGACGTCGTCGGCCAGGCGGCGCGCGATCGTCGGGTAGAGGCGCAAGGCTTCGGTGCGTTGCACCTCGTGGAGCTGGCGCACGCAACGCGAGATGGCGAGCGCGGCCGCTTCGAATGATCCCCGCCGCCCCGCGTGGAGCGCGACCGAATAGCTCATCATCAGTCCACGATTGGCGCGGCGAAGCTCTTCGATCAAGCCGGGATCATGCCGCCACGGCGCGCTCCAGTCGAAAGCCGCGTGTACGTCGTGTGCCTCGCCTGCATCCGCCTTGCCTGCCATGGTCGACGCTCCGTAGCGGACATCGGGTACGCGCTGCGGTTCGCGGTCGCGGGTCGCGGCGACACCCGGCCCGGTGCCGGGCGGGTCGGATGTCGCCGGCCCTCCTGCACGTCGACGGTCGCCTTCCTGCCGTCGATGCAGCGCATTCGCACGAACGGACGCGCGTCCGCCGCGAACCGCGCGTGCAGGTTTCCTCCCCAACGCCGGAACTGCGTGCGGTACGAACGCTAGCAATCCGGCCAGACGCGGTTCAAGACGGCTGCGGGGTTAGCCGCGCTAACAGCAGCAGGCGTTGGCGAGCGGAGTCGTCGTCATTGCATTCGCGGCGGCCGGCCTCGCACCGGCGGCCTTCGCACGCGCACGAATGCTAACGGCGACCCGGACGCACTTCTTCGAGCAGGTTGACGAGCATCTGCTTCGCGCGCGGAGACAGCAGCCGGAAGCGCTCGAGCAGCACTTCCTCGGTCCAGTCCTGCGCGTATACGTCGAGCTTGAGGGCGGGAATCGAATCCGGGTGCGGCCGGCGCTGTTTGCGCTCGCCGCGGCCGGTGGCGAGCCACTCGAAACTCACGCCGGTCGCCGCGGCGATCTCCTGCAGGCGCGGCGTGCCGGGGCTGGTGCCGTTCGGATGTTCCCATTGCGCAGCCGCGCTCGGCGTGACGCCGACGCGTTCGGCGAGTGCGGTCTGTGTCAGCTTCGCATCCCGCCGCGCCACGCGAATACGGCCCGCAAGCTTGACCCGGTCGTCCGAAGCCGTTCTTGAAATTTTCATGCAGCACCGATGTATTCGAAGAGGAACTATATACAGCGAGATGCGGAACTCTAGGACACCGATGCGCAGGTTGCCATCGTTTTCGTCAGCGACTTCCACGCAGCGCCGCAGGTGCCCGCACGCAAGCATGCGCAGGCCCGACGCCCACGCCGGGTCGGGAACGAAGAACGAAGCCCCTTGAGCAGCGCCGAGGGCGGCGTGCAGGCGATATCGTGGCGGTTCAGGGGAAAACAATCGCAGGCCGACGCGGGATCATCACGCGTCGGGGTTCAGCGGAAGCGCCGCGTGTGGCGGGCCCAACTGTGAGGCGGGCGAGTGCCGTTCGCGCAACCGGCCTGTTTGCCCGCGCGGGCGACGCAACCATCCCTGTCGCGTCGCGGGTGGCGGCCTCAGTGGAGGCTCGCGCTCGGCTTCCCGTGCGCATTCGCATTCGAGGAAGCCGGGCGCCAGGCCAGGATCTTGTTGAAGGAGAGGGGCAAGCCGTAGACGTCGATGAAGTCGTCGTTGCGGTACACCGCGTCCTGCCACTCGCCGTCACGCAGCTTGACCTGGATCTTCTGGCCTTCGATCGGCAACTGACTGTTCATGCGTCCTCCTCGCAGTAGATGCGGGAAGACCGTAAGCGAGGGCACCTAAGTGCCGCCTGAAGCGGCGCGCCGCAGCGTTCAGGTAGCGGCGGGCGAGCCAGCCTCGAATCCGCTGCGGAAGATCAGGTCGGGCTGGCGCTCGTAGGCGCCGATGTCGACGGCGCCGTTGCGCGGCGCGCCGCGCTGGTCGACCGCCGGCGCACCGACCACGGACCCGGTGTCGATCGCGGGGCTGCCGGGCGGCAATGCCATCGTCTCGGTCGGACCACCGTTCCAGGCCGGATCGACGAGGTTGGCGGCGGCGAACGCGGTGCCCGGGGCGACGGCCGCTTCGACCTGCCCCGCCGCGGGGCGCGCCTGGGGCCATTGCAGGTTCCCGGCACCGGCAGCGGCCGGGTGCAGCATCGCCCAGGGGTTGTACGCATTGCCACCGACGTTGTCCTCGAACAGCACGTTGCGCAGGGTCAAGGGTGCACCGCTGTCATTGGCGATGCCGGCCGCGAAACAGACCGCGCACGGTGCCGCGTTGTGCGCGATCGTGACGTTCTGCAAGGTGAGTGCCGTCGCTGCCTGGATCGCCATCGCGCCGCCGAGCCCGCCGCGCGCGATGTTGCCGACGAAGGTCGAGTTGCTGATGCTGCCTTCCAGCACGCCGCCGTAGCCGAACAACGCGAGACCGGCGTAGCCGTTGGCGTCGTTGTCGCGGAAGGTGCTGCCGCTGATCACGATCGGGCTGCCCTGGATGTAGGCGCCGCCGGCGAGCTTGTCCGCCGCGCTGCTGGTATTGCCTTGCAGCGTGGAGTCCTGCAGGCGCGTGTGCGACGCGCCGCTGTAGGTGACCGTGAACAGCCCGCCGCCGAATGCGTTGGCCTCGTTGTCGGACAGGCGGACGCGGCACAGGTTCAGGAAGCGCGCGTCGCCGTCGACGCCGATTGCGCCGCCGTTGCCGCCATTGCCCGGATTTCCGCCGCTGCCGGTCGCATGGTTGGCCGTGAAGAGGCTGTCGTAGAGGTTCACGCGCTTGGAGCCGAGTGAATACAGCGCGCCGCCGTTCGAACCGCTGTTGGCATCGAGCACGCTGCGCACGAGTACCAGTTCGTCGGCGCCGACGACGTAGAGCGCTCCCCCGCCGTCGTCCTGGGCGCTCGTGATCGCATGGTTGTCGGTGAAATGCACGTCGAAGAAGCGCAAGGCCACGGCCTGCCACGGACCGCCGGTCGCCTTGTAGACGCCGGCGCCACTGCCGCTCGGCGTGCTGCCGCCGGCAATCGTTCCGTGCAGCAGCGTGAACGTGTAGGCCTGGTTGCCCGGGTTCTGCACCTCGATGACCCGCCGCGTGTGGCCACCCGACAACGTCGCGCCGCCGAGCTCGAGCGTGGTCGCGCGCGTGACGCGCAAGGTCGCCGAGACGACGAGCGTCGACGCGCCGATGTCGAGGCGGATCGCCCCACCGGCATCGAGCGCCTGCTGCAACTGCGCCGTCGTCACGCTGCCCGCGCTGCCGTCGCCGAGCACCACGGGCGAGGCCAAGGCAGGAGCCGACGGCGCGACGCAGTCGAACGCGGCCTGCGCGAGCACGCTCGCGGGCACAACGCCTGCCGCGCCGGCGAGTGAAAGGAACCAACGTCGGAACGTGACGAAACAGGCGACCATGCGCAGCTCCCTCCGGGCGGCGCGATGGTAGGCCGCCCTGCACCTCCGCGACGTGACGGGATCGTCACTGGTGGCTCGACGCGAGGCGCTCGCGAAGCCCCGGAGCGGATCGCTGCCAACCGCGCGCTCCGCCACGCGCAATGGCTCCGGTGCGGGCCTGCGCAAATGGTCCTGTCCCATGCCGCATGCGGACGCAAGACTCGGATCGTCCCGACGGTCGCCGCCCTGCACGATGCGCCGTCATCCGTTGCCGAGGCCCGCATGACGTCGAAGCTGCCGCACGCGCTGTTCCCGTTCGCCATCGCCGCCGCGTGCCTGCCGGCCAGGGCTGACGAGGCGCCGCCGATGGTCTACGGCTACGTGCAGCTCATGAACAACTACATCGGCCGCGGCCTGTCGCAGAGCGTGGGCGAGCCGTCCGTGCAGGCAGAGCTCGACGTGAACCCCGGCGAGGGGGTCTACGGCAACGTGAGCGCGGTGCGCATCGGCTGGATCGACAGGATCACGCCGGGCAACCGCGTGCACTACGAAGTCGATGGCGTGCTCGGCTATCGCTGGCTCTTCGGCGGCGCGGGCGAGGTGCGCGCGGGCATCCTGCAACTGCAGTTCCCGGGGCACTACGTCACCGGCGCACGCAAGCCGGACACGACCGAAGTCTTCGCGTTCATCGGCTGGCACGGCCTCAATGCCCGCCTCAACTACGACCTCACCGATTCGTTCGGCACGCCTGATTCGCGTGGCTCATGGTACCTCGACACCAACGCCAACTGGGCCGTCGCGCCGCGCTGGAACCTCGCCGCCCACGTCGGCCGGCGTCATTCGCAGGGCACCGATCCGCTCACCGGCGCCAGCAACGGACGGCTGTTCTCCTACGCCGACTACAAGCTTTCCGTGGCACGCTCGTTCGCGCACGCGACGAGCCTCACGCTCGCCTGGTCGTGGACGACGGCCGACCCGGCAGCCTATACGCTCGATGGGTACGACGTCCGCGGCCGCCACGTGTCGGTCGTTCTGGAGAAGGACTTCCCCTAGGCCTGCCATGCCGGCCCCGCCGGCCGCGCGGCATCCCGGCGCGAGGGAATTTCCGCGCCCATCTGCGCGGTTTTCCAGCTGTACACATGCGGCCATTCGTCTAGGCTCGATGTCACCCGAAGGAGAGCCACCCGGCCGGCCGCCGCCAGCGAACGGCAGCGGACGCCGGATGTTCGGGCCGCCGCAGCACCCGGATCCCGAAGCCCAGGGGATGGACCCTTCGGACCGGGACTGCGGACTTCTTCCGCTTCAGCCCACCCGGGTCACGATGCGCACGCTGCCCTGCAGTGTCCGATGCACGGGACACCGTTCCGCGATCTGCAGCAGCCGTGCGCGTGCCCCGTCGTCGAGCGTGCCGTCGATCCACAACGTGCGTTCGAGCCGGTCGACCTTCGCGCCGGCATCGGTTTCGCAACGCTCGCAGTCGATCTCGTGCACTTTTTCGTGCCGCACGAGCACGCGGATCGCCGTGACCGGCAACCCCTTGAGCTTCGCGTAGGCGTGCAAGGTCATCGCCGTGCACGCGGCGAGTGCGGCCGACAGCATCCCGTAGGGCGATGGTCCCGCGTCGGTGCCACCGCGTGCGACCGGCTCGTCGGCGATCGCGGGATGCCCGGCGATGTCGAGTGGCGTACGGAAACCGCTGTTGTCCGACACCGCGTAGGCGTCGCCTTCCCCGAGCGCGACCGGCGCGCCTGTCGAACCCGTCGTGGCCACGGACGTCTCCTGTCGATGCGGGTGGCCATGCTACCGTCAACGGATGCGGCCCGCCGGGGCCGCCCGCATCGGAGACGCCATGGCCAAGGGCACGCACGACTACCAACCCGATCCGCGCAACGAATCGGTGCAGGTCAACGTCAACGGCGAGCTCGTCCCGCGCGCGCGCGCGGTCGTCTCGGTGTTCGACAGCGGTTTCGTGCTCGGCGACGGCGTCTGGGAAGGACTGCGCCTGCACGACGGCGGCCTGCCGTTCATCGACCTGCACATGGACCGTCTCTACGAAGGCGCGCGTGCGCTCGACCTCGACATCGGCCTCGGCCGCGAAGACCTGGTGCAGCGCATCGTCGACACCTTGCGCGCGAATGGCATGCGCGACCACGTCCACATCCGCCTCATGGTCACGCGCGGGATCAAGGCCACCCCGCACCAGGACCCTCGGTTCATCGTTTCGGGCGCCACGATCGTGATCGTGCCGGAGTACAAGCAGCCGCTGCCGGCGACGCTCGAGCGCGGCATCCGCCTGTTCACGGTGCACGTGCGGCGCGGCGCGCCCGACGTGCAGGACCCCAAGCTCAACAGCCATTCCAAGATCAACTGCATCCTCGCCTGCATCCAGGCCCAGAAGGCGGGCTGCGACGAAGCACTCATGCTCGATCCGCACGGCTTCGTCGCGACCTGCAACTCGACCCATTTCTTCATCGTGCGCAAGGGCGAGGTGTGGACCTCGAGCGGGAAGTACTGCCTCGCCGGCATCACGCGCTCGAACGTGATCCGCCTGTGCCGCGAGCACGGCATCCCGGTGTTCGAGAAGGATTTCAGCCTCACCGACGTGTACGGCGCCGAGGAGGCATTCGTCACCGGTACGTTCGCCGGGGTCGTGCCGGTGCACGAGATCGACGGACGCACGCTCGGTGCAGGCACGCGCGGCCCGATGGTCGAACGCCTGCAACGCGAATACGTCGCGCTGGTACGCGCGGAAAGCCGCAAGGGGCCACGGGTATGAGCGCGACACCGGATCGTCCGCTGCGCATCGCGATGTGGTCGGGGCCGCGCAACATCTCCACCGCGATGATGCGCGCATGGGAGAACCGGGAGGACACCGTCGTGATCGACGAGCCGTTCTATGCGTGCTATCTCGCCGCCACCGGCGTCGACCATCCGGGGCGCGAGCGGGTGCTGGCGGCGCAGAGCACGGACCGCGCGCAGGTCGCCGCGATGCTCGCCGGCCCGGTCCCGGACGGCGCGCCGATCTGGTACCAGAAGCACATGACCCAGCACATCCTGCCGGACATGCCGCTGGACTGGCTGGATGCATTGACCCATTGCTTCCTGATCCGCGCACCCGAGGCCGTGGTCGCTTCGTTCACGCGCAATCGCCCGGATGCGGCGGCATGGGAGCTCGGCTTCGAGCAGCAGGCGCGGCTGTTCGACCACGTCTGCGAGCGCACCGGTGCGGTGCCGCCCGTGGTGGACGCGAGCGACGTGCTCAAGGACCCGCGCGGGATCCTCACCGAGCTCTGCTCGAGAATCGGCATCGCCTTCAGCCAGCGCATGCTCCAGTGGCCGAGCGGGCCGCGCGCGAGCGACGGCGTCTGGGCGCCCTGGTGGTACCACGCGGTCGAGCAGTCGACCGGTTTCACGGCCTACGAGGAGCGCAGCCCAGCGCTCGGCGCGTTCCAGCAGCGCCTGGCCGACCAGTGCCGTCCGTACTACGAACGCCTGTCCGCGCATCGGCTCGCCACGCGCAGTTGAGCGCGCCGGGATTCAATTTCCGTTTGTTGCGCCGCGTTCAGCCATGCGGTGCAAGACTTCGCCTCGCAACGATTGGTGACACTCCCTCCCCTGAGTCAATCCCACGTTTGCGCCGCGCGTGAGCGCCGCACCTGGACAATTCGCAGTGACGATCGCCATGGATGAAGGCGAAGGAACGGCGGGCCCGGCGCAAGTCTGGCCCGCCGTTTCCGTTTGAGGGGCCCCCTGCACACCTGGCATTCAGCGTAGTGCAGCCACGATGACCGTCGGAAGGGGTGCCGTGGAGTACGTCCCATGACGAAGATCGACATCCTCGACATCGCCGGCGGAAGCGGCATGCTGCTGCAGTGCCCGCATTGCAATACCTACAACCTCGACACGCCGTTGCTGCCGCGCGGCGACGACCACGTCGAATGCCTCACCTGCGGGCAGCTGTTCACCTACGCGCGTGCCGAATCGCATGCGCTCGCCAGTACCCGCCAGATGCTCGCGCGCAAGTTTCCGAACCTGCCGCTCGATCCGCTCTGAGCGACATCGCCGCATCGGAGGCGCCCGGGGACGGTTCCCGCGCGCGAGGAACTGCTCTACGCTCGGCGCATGGAGCCGCAACACAAACGCACCGCCGGCGCGCTCGTGCGCGCCGTCGTCATGCTGGCGATCAAGCTGCTGTTGAACGCGGCACGCGACATCGTGCTCATCCCGCTCGCGGTGGCCGCCGCGGTCGCCGACCTTGCCCTGCTTCGCAGTGGCGAGCCGCGCTTCTTCCGCGCGGTGCTGCGCATGGGCGAATGGTCCGATCGTTGGATCGACGTCTGGTCGGGTGGCCGCGAGCCGCACGAGGATCCACGCGAGAACGTCGACGCCCTGCTCGCCCGCGTCGAAGTCGTCGTGCGTGATCCGCAGGCCGGTGCGCGCCGCGCCCGCGTGCTCAAGCGCTGGGCGGAACGCCAGCTCACCCGCGCGCGCCGTGCCGCGCGGCCCGCGCTGGGCGGCGATGGAACGGAACGGCCACCGGGTGGTGCGAAGCCGAAGGCGTAGGAATTTTCCTACACGAGGACGCGCAAAGCCTCCATCGCGCGCGGCTACGCGCGACGCGCACCCTGCATCTGCCCGGGAAACACCTCGCGCCAGGATCAGGCGCCCCGCTTCTGGGCATGGAAGCCTGCCCGGGTATTGCGCACGCGCGCACGCCCCTCCGCACTCCCCTCCCGCGTCCCGTTCCCGCCCGCTATGCTCGCGCCGACACCCCATGGAGTCGCGCATGCGCGAGCTGTATCCGGACATCGAGCCCTATCGCACCAGCCGCCTCGCCGTCGATGACCTGCACACCCTGCACATCGAGGAATGCGGGAATCCGCACGGCCTGCCGGTCGTGTTCCTGCACGGCGGGCCCGGCGCCGGCCTGTCGACCTACCATCGCCGTTTCTTCGATCCCGCGCGATACCGCATCGTGCTGTTCGACCAGCGCGGCGCGGGCAAGTCGACGCCGCACGCGGAGCTGCGCGACAACACGACGCAAGACCTCGTCGCCGACATCGAGAAGATCCGCGTCCACTGCGGCGTCGAGCGTTGGGTCGTATTCGGCGGATCGTGGGGTTCGACGCTCGCGCTCGCCTATGCGCAGGCGCATCCGGAGCGCGTGCTCGGCCTCGTCCTGCGCGGCATCTTCCTCGGCCGGCCGGCCGAGCTGCGCTGGTTCAACGAACTCGACGGCGGCGCGCGCTGGATCTTCCCCGAGCGCTGGCAGCGCTACGTCGAACACATCCCGGAAGACGAACGCGGCAATCTCGTCGAGGCCTACTGGCGCCGCCTCGACAGCCCCGATCCGGACGTCCGCCTCGCCGCCGCGCTCGCCTGGGGCTGGTGGGAAGGCGGCAGCACGACGCTCGTGCACGACCCGCTCGAAAGCGGCATGTTCGAGGAGCCGGCGGCCGCGATCAGCGTCGCCCGTGCCGAGGCGCACTACTTCCGGCATGGCGTGTTCCTCGGACCCGACCAGTTGCTGCGCGACGTCGGTCGCATCCGCCACATCCCGGCGACCATCGTGCACGGGCGTTACGACATCATCTGTCCGGTGAAGAGCGCGATCGACCTCGCCGCGTCATGGCCGGAAGCCGCCTTGCACGTCGTGCTCGCCGGCCACAGCGCAGCCGATCCGGCGATCGTCGACGTGCTCGTCGGCGCGACCGACGCGTTCGCCGACCGCTTCGGGCGCGGCTGATCGCGGTCAGCGCCCGTCGCGCCGCAGGCAAGCCTGGTAGCGTCCGTCGACGCGATCGGCGAACCACGCAGTGGTGAGCTTGCGGGTGATCTTCGCGCTGTGCAGCGCGATGCCCGGCACGAGCGCGCGCGGCAGTGGCTTGCGCGATTTGCGTTCGGCGAGGTCGAACACGCGCGCGTACAACGGCAGGCGCTCGAATGCGTCGCTGCCGCCGCGTTCGAGCGCGCGGCGAATGTCGCGCTCGTCGAGGCCGAGCCGTCGCGAGAGCGTGCGCAGCGCACGCTCGGTCTGGCCTGGAGCGTCGAACGGCGCAGCCGGCTGCAGCACGTCGCCATCGAGCGCGAGCGGCAAGCCGGACGCCACGCTGACGGCGTTCTGGAAGGCCGCGTTACGGCTCGCGTACCAGCCCGCGTTGAAGTCGGCGAAGCGATAGATGGCTTTCGGATACGACGCGGGATAACCGAGCAGGTGCGCGGTGCCGAACCAGATGCCGCCGCGCCGGCTGAACACCTCGTGGCGGATCGATCCGGCGCGCGGATACGGATAGCGCTTCGCATGCGCCTCGGCGAACGCGATGCCCACCTGCATCGGTCCCGCCGTGCGCACCGGGTTGAGGCGCCCGAACAGGCGCTGTCCGAGCGGCACCATGCCGATGAAGTCGTCGAACATCGCACTCATGTCCTGCTCGGTGCGCACGGCCGCGAGGCGGTCGCGGTAACTGCGCCCGTCCGGGGACCGGATGCGCAGCGCCGCGTCGACGAGGAAGTCCGGCACGTGGAGTGCAGCCGCGCGCCGGTCGATCTCGGCGCGCGCGATCTTCGGCAATCCCGGCACGGGCGGATCGACGCGGTAGGTCGACTCCTGCTCGATGACGGCGAGCACGGCGCAGAGGTTCTCCGTGCCCGCTTCGAGGTCCTGCGTGCGCAGCGCAGCCTCGATGTCCCCCGCCCATCCGTCGCGGTCGGCGACATTTGTCGGCATCAGCCTCGCGATCGTGGCGCGCACGTCCGCGGGACGGCGTTGCGGCAGCTGCGGGCGCGGCGTCGCGCAACCGGCGAGCACGGCGAGCAGCGCGAACACGGCAACGTGCCGCACCATCGTGACGCGATCCATCCGGTTGTCTCCTGCCTGCATCGGCACCAGCTTACGTCGTGGCGGATGCCGATGCGACCGCATCGCCGCGCGCAGTCCCGGCCCATCGTCCGGCGCTTCACTAAAGATTCCGACAGCGGCATCGCCGTATCGCGGTGTCTAGTGCGCACCTCCCCCGCAACGAGGTCCGCACGATGCTTCCGCTACGTCCTGCATGCGCCCTGCTGTTCGCCGCCATCGTGGCAGCCCCTCTGCCGGCGCACGCTTCCGACCATCTCGACACGCCGACGGTGATCGCCGATCCGCGCGCGGACATCGGTGATCTCTACGCATGGATCTCACCCGATGGACTCCGTCTCGAGCTCGTGATGACCATCGTCGGGCACGCCTTTTCCGATCGCCTCACCTATGCGTTCCATGTCGACAGCGGGCCGCGTTTCGGGCGGACGACGGCGACGACGACGATCGCCTGCCGGCTCGCGACGCCGGAAGAAATGGAATGTCGCGCCGGACACGGCGACTGGGCGCGGGGCGGCAACACGATGCCGGATGGCCTCGAGGACCGTCGTGCACGCTTTCGCGTGTTCGCCGGCCTGCGTGACGACCCGTTCTTCAACAACGTGAAGGGCACGCGCGCCGCCTACCAGGCAGCCATCGCCGCGGTCGGCCGCGGTGCAGCGAGGGATGTGGCAGGCTGCCCCGCGTTCGACACGGCGATGGTGCGGGCGATCGGCGAGCAATGGCGCCATACCGAGGGCGGGCCGGCGAAGAACTTGCTCGCCGGGTGGACGCCTGCTTCGCTCGTCGTCTCGATCGATCTCGCGACGGTCGCCAGGGGCGGTCACATGCTCGCGATCTGGGCCAGCACGTCGGACGGCGACCACCGCATCGATCGCGCCGGGCGCCCGCTCACCGGCAATGCACTGCTCGGCACGAGCGCGAGCGACGACGTCGCCGATCGCCTCAAGGAGGCGTACAACGCCGCATCGCCGTCGACCGCCGGCCGCTTCGTCGCCGAGATCGAGAAGAACCTCGCGCTGTACGACGCTTTCGACGGCCGGTGTGGCAATGCATTCCTCGCCGACGCGGCCGCGGGCGCGCATCGCTATCGCCGGCTCGCGCGCCTGCTCGTAGACGATCGACTGTGGGTCGACGCCACCTCGACGACCTGCGCGCAGCCGTTCGCGGTCGAACTCGCGGTACTCGGCGGTCGCACGGCATCGGCGCGAGATTGCGGCGGACGCACGCCGCTTTACGACGCGATCGACGCATATCGGTCACTGCTCGCGAACGGCACGACGAGAGGTATCGACGACGGCGTCGATCGCGACGAGCGCGAGCATTCGACCAGCGTCTTTCCATTCCTTGCCGCGCCGGACGGCAGCGGGTATTCGCGATGAGGCGCGCGCGCGCACCATCGGCCGCCATGATCGCGACGGGAATGTCGTTCGCGCCGACCGCCGCGGCACACAGCGGGACGGGATTGCCGGGCGGCTTCGTCGCCGGCGTGCTTCACCCGGTCGGCGGCCCCGATCACTTGCTCGCGATGGTCGCGGTCGGACTCTGGGGCGCCTTCCTCGGTGCGCGACTCGTCGTCGCATTGCCGATCGTGTTTCCGCTGCTCATGGTCGTCGGCGCCGTGCTCGGCATGCGCGCGATTCCGCTGCCGCCGGTGGAACTCGGCATCGCCGTTTCCGTGTTCGTGCTCGGCCTGTGCGTCGCCGGCGCGTGGCGAGCCCCGGCGTGGCTCGCAGTCGCGATCGTCGCGGTGTTCGCGCTGTTCCACGGCTACGCGCACGGTCGCGAATTGCCGTCGGCGGCCGATCCCGTCGGCTACAGCGCCGGCTTCGTGCTCGCGACCGGACTGCTGCACGTCGGCGGCATCGCGTTCGCGGTCCTCGCCACCCGCGTACGACGCGTTCCGCTCACGCGCGCAGCGGGTGCCGCGATCGCCCTCGCGGGCGTGTTCTTCCTCCATGGAGTATCCGCATGAGTACCATCGTCCTGCCACTCACCCTGCTCGGTATCGCGACCGGCATCGCCATCGCCCAAGCACCCTCCCGCACGCGCGCGATCGCCTTCATCGTGTTCGCTGCGCTCTGCAGCATCGTCGCGACGCTGCCTCCGGCGGCCGCGTCCGAACGCGCCGCGGTCGCGTGCTGGATCGCCATCGCCGCGTGTGCGGCAGCGATCCACTGGGTGCGTGCGCCGCGCCATCTCGCCCTCGCCCTCGCCCTCGCCGGCGCGAGCGGGGCCTGTGCCGGTGCGCTCGCCGCTGCGGCGGGGGTGCGGCCCGAACTGCGCGTGCTGCCCCCTGCACTCGCGGTGCTCCTGCTCGCCGCGTGGTGCCTGCGTCATGGTGCCCGCGTCGCCGTGCAGGTCGTCGCGAGCTGGCTCATCGCGGTCGTGCTGCTCGTCGCGAGCGTGCACGACCTGCACGTCACGCCGGGCGACCAGCCGGATCATCTCCAGTAGGGGACATGCCGATGCGATCGAACATCCATCGTGCGCTCGTGCTCATGCTGGCACTCGCGGGCGGGCCTGCGGGCGCGCACGACTTCTGGCTGCAGCCACGCAACTTTGCGGTCGAAGCCGGCAGCGAATGGCCACTCGCCTTGCTGGTGGGGCATGGCGCAGCGCGCCAGCGCTCGCCGATCCCGTTGCAACGCATCGAGCGCTTCGACGCGATCGCTGCGGACGGGCAGGTGCTCACGCTGCACGGGCGCCTGCACCCGGGACGCGATGACTCCGATGCCGACCTGCGCTTCGATGTTGCAGGCACCTGGCGGCTCGTGCTCGAAACCGACGACCGCGCGCACAGCCGATTGCCCGCACTGCGCTTCAACGACTATCTCCAAAGCGAGGGCCTCGTCGTCGCACTCGAACAACGAAGACGTACCGGGCGCATGGATGCCGACGGCTCGGAGATCTACCGCCGTATCGCCAAGGCGCTCGTGCGCGTCGGCGCCGGCATGGCGACCCAGGACGACGCCGCGACCAGGCCCATCGGCCTCGAGCTCGAAATCGTGCCGGAACGCGATCCGTGCGGCACTCGCGATGCATCGACGTTGCCCGTGCGCGTGCTCCACCGCGGCGAAGGGTTGGCCGGTGCCACGCTCAAGCTCACCTTGCTCGAGGACGATGCCGAGCCCGTCGCCGTGCGTATCACCGATGCGACGGGACGTGCGACGTTCGACCTGCCACCGGCCGGAAACTGGCTGCTCAACGTCGTGTGGACGAGGGCGTTGCCCGCGGGCGCCGAAGCCGACTTCGCGACGACGTTCTCGAGCCTGGCGTTCGGTTGCGCACCGGCGCCTGGGCAGCCGCACGCCTGGACACGGGCGCGAATGGCTTGGTCCCGTCCTGCCTGGAGTGGTCCTTGAGGTGAGTGACGCACCGACGCCTACTGTGGCCTGGCCGATTCGAGGATCCCTTCATGCCTGCACTCCCGAGCCTGCGTCGCCTGCTGCTCGCATCCGCGTTCGCGATTCCCGCGGCGGCTCCGCACGCGGCGACGAAGACAGCGGACGCATCGCACGATTTCGACTTCGAAATCGGCACGTGGAAGACGCACGTCACGCGACGGCTGCACCCATTGAGCGGATCGAACGAATGGGTCGAGCTCGACGGCACCAGCGTCGTGCGCAAGGTGCTCGACGGGCGCGCGAACACGGTCGAGCTCGACATCAGCGGACCCTCCGGCCACATCAGTGGCCTTGCGATGCGCTTCTACGACGCGTCCGCGCGGCAATGGAGCATCCACTACGCAAGTCTCGACGCCGGCCAGCTCACGCCACCCCTGTTCGGCCGCTTCAAGGACGGCCGCGGCGAGTTCCATGGCCAGGACACGCTCGCCGGCCGCAGCATCTTCGTGCGCTTCGTGATCACCTGCGCGACGCACGACACGTGCCGCTTCGAGCAGTCCTACTCCGACGACGGCGGGCAGCACTGGGAAACGAATTGGATCGCGACCGACACGCGCGTGGCGTCGGCGTCCGGGACGCCGGAGTGATGCCTTGCCGGAGCGGCAGGAGTCGCGACGCTTCTACAGGGCCGAGCGCCGAAGCGCGCAGCGTGCGCCCTTGCGCCTTCGCGAAGAGCCGTAGGGCGGATCAAGCCGCGCAGCGGCCGATCCGCCTTGAACGTGCCTGTCTCGTACGTGGCGGCTCCGGCCTTCCGCCTTGAACCGCCCTACGGTCGTTTGGCGGGCTGTGGCGGAAGAGCATCCCGGCTTCCGCCGCTTCCACACAAACACGGCGCATATCACCCGTAGGAGCGCACCCCGTGCGCGACCGTCGCGCCTCGGCGCATCGCGACGCTGCGCTCGCCTGCACAAGCGCGGCACATGTCACCGGTAGGCGCGCACCCGCGCGCATTTTCCATGGCGCGCCGTAATGCGGTCGTAAAGCCTCGGCTCCCGGACGTCGGACGCGCGAAGCCAGCGTGCGTATACTCGAGACCGGAAGAACGGGCGCAACGACGATGTCACGTCCCAGGATCCAGAGGGCCGGCCGCGTGCTTGCTGGCGTGCTGCTCGCCGGCGCTCTCGCGACCGACCTGCACGCGGGGTTGGCGATCGTCGATCCCGGCATCGGCGTGTCCGGCATCTGCGCCGATGGCCGGGTCGTCGTCGGCGCCGACGATAGCGGCGCGATCCGCTGGGACGGCAGCGCGCACGCGATCCCCGGGGGCCGTATCGCCGTCGCGGCGAACCAGGACGGCTCCGTCGTCGTCGGTTCGATGACGTCGCCGCCGCATGCGTTCCGCTGGGCCGAAGCCGACGGATTGCAGGATCTCGGCACCCTGCCCGGCTGCACGACGAGCGATGCATTCGGCGTCAGTGCCGACGGCAACGCGGTGGTCGGTCGCTCGATCTGCGCGAGTGGTTCGATACCGTGGATCTGGGATGCGATCGGCGGCATGCGCAGCCTCGGCGCACTCGATGACGCGACGCAAGGCAGCGCCCGTGCGATCAGCCGCGACGGGAGCGTCGTGGTCGGATTTTCGGGAACCCATGCGTTCCGCTGGACCGCGCAGGACGGCATGCAGGACATCTCGCCTGCGCTGTCCGCCGACGCGTGGGCGGAAGCGAATGCGACGAACGCCGATGGCTCGGTGGTCGTTGGCCGTTACGGCAGCCCGGGCGTCGGCGCGCGCCCGCTGCAGTTCCGCTGGACCGCAGCGACGGGCCTCGCCGATTTGCCTTCGGCCGAGTGGGGCGCGACCAGTCCCGGCAATGCGCTCGCCATCGACGGCGCTGCGACGCGCATCTATGGCTCGCTCTTCATGTTCCTCCAGGATGCGAGCCTGTGGTCCGCTGCCTCGGGCACGATCAAGCTCGTCGATTACGCGCAGGCGCAGGGCCTCGATCTTTCGGACTGGATGCTCGACGAAGTGGTCGCGGCGAGCGACGACGGCGACGTCCTCGCCGGAATCGGCACGCACCGGGTCGGCACCGCGTACGTGCCGGCGAGCTGGGTCATCTCGGGCCTCGCCGGCCCGATCTTCGTGGACGGCTTCGACAGCGGCGATTGAGCGCCGACGCGCGACGCGCTACGGCACCTCGAAGCCGTCGGCGAAGATGGTGTCCGGCGTCCGCTCGATTGCTCCCATGTCGAACGTGCCGGCCCCGTCGGGTTTGGGCAAGTCCTGCGGACGCGGCGTACCGATGAGGTCGGGAATGTTGCCCGAACCGGGTCCGCAGGCATCGACGGCGGGCGAATCGGCGCCGGGCGCGTAGATGCCCGCGGGATAGGTACCGCTCGTGTCCCATGCGGGGTCGGCGACGACGAGGCCTGTCACGCCGGGTTGGCCGGCGAGCATGCCGTCCTCGTGCACGAGCACGCAGTCCACGTTGAATGTCATGCCCGTCGGGGCCGCGAGCACGACGCCGCTCGAGGCGCCGTTGTCGTCCCAGAGGATGCTGTTGTTCGCACTGAAGATGCCGGCGGCGTCGAAGCGGACCAGGGCGTCGTCGTCGGCGCCATTGTCGGCGATCGTCACGTAGCGCAAGTCGACGTAGCCGCCGGACGAGCGCAGCAGTTCGGGCGCACCATGGTTGCCCGCGACGTGCGTGTTGATGAGTGTCACCCCCGTGGGCGGCGCGGCGACCTGCACCAGGCTCGCCTGCGCGGCGTCGTTGTCCGCGAACACGGCGTTCCAGGCGAGCAGGCTCGCATCACCGGCCAGGGCGAGTGCGCCGCCGGCGCCATCCGCATGGTTGCCCTTGAAGCGCGGGCAACCGTCGAACGCGCGGCCGCAGTTGACGACGATCGGCGCGTCGACCATCAACAGGCTCGCATCCGCGTACAGCGCGCCGCCGTTGCCGCCGGCGCTGTTGTCGTCGAAGTGCACGCCGCGGAACGTCAGCGACGAACCCGTGCCGACGCCCGTCAGGTAGAGGCCTCCGCCGCTGCCGCCCGCATGGTTGCCCGATACGGGGACCGGCTTCAGCGGCGTCGAGGTGCCGAGGTTGAAGGAGCCGCCGGAGGCCCAGACGCCGCCGCCGGATCCCACGGCCGTGTTCGAGCGGATGCCGACCTCGGGGTCGCTCGCCGATGACGGCGCCGGGTACAACGCGGTGCCGCACGCCTGTTGCGCGATGCCGCCGCCGTCGACGCCGGCCTGGTTGCCCGCCACGGCGCAGTAGCGATCGCAATACATCGTCGCATTCGTGCAGTACAGGCCACCGCCGTCATGATCGGCGACGTTGTCGCGAATCGTCGCGGGTGCCTGGTTGCCGACGAGGATGAGGTGGGGCGCGCCGGCGACCGCCTCCTCGATGCTCACGCCGCCGCCATTCACGGCACTGTTGTCGTGCACGTCGGTTTCGAACAGGGTCACGACGACGTTGCCGCGCACCCGCACGCCGCCACCGTTGCCGGGCACGTGGCCGCCGGTGACTTCGAACGGACCGAGCGTCACCTCGAACCGGTGCTCGTCACCTGCGACCGAGCCATCCACTGTGATGACCGGCACGCCGCCATTGCCCGTGCCGTCGAGCACGACGTGTCCGTTCGCGGCCTGCAGATGGCACGACGGCATGCCGCCGCTGATCGCCAGGCCCGTGCTCGCCGCGGGCGTCGGGATCGTGATCGCGGTCGCCGTGTAGGCTTGCGCGCTGGTGACGTAGATCGCGAGGAAGTCGGGACTCGGCGATGCCGCCCACGCGTCGACCGCAGCCTGGATGGTCGTGTAGTCGCAATCCGGATCACTTGCGGGACCGACGAACACATACTGCGCCGTTGCCGCGGGTGCGGCGAGCAAGGCAACGAGGACGGACAGCGACGACGACCAGCGTGCGACGTGAGGCATCTGCGGATCTCCCTTTTTCCGCCAACAACGATCAACGGCACGAAAATGAGACATCGCGGCCGCAAGGAGCACGGCTCCGGCCACCGATGCGGCCGACGGATCCATTGCTGCCGATCATCCCGCTCGTGCCGCGGTTCCGTTCAGTGTTCCGCCGGCGTGCCCGTCGCGCCCGCGGCGCACGGGATGCTCGTCGCGGTGACGACATAGCCGGAGCCGCTCTTGCCGGCGTCGTCGACCCAGTGCGATGTGCCGGTGAATGCGCCGTCGGCGGCCTTGAGCTCGGCCGACCAGCCGGTGCGGCCGTTGCTCATGCCGATGCGGAACGACGTCGCGCCGGTCGGACGCCAGACGCTCGCGAGATCGGCATCGGACGCCGGCACGGACTCGACCGCGTAGCTGCCCGGGTGCGCCGGGACTTCAGCGTCGGTGAGCCGCACGTCGCGTGTCTTCGACGCGTCGTCACCGAAGGTGAGCCGATAGCAGCCGACCCAGAATGCGGTGCCTGAAGATTCCGCCAGCGCGGGACCGATGCCGCTGCTCGCCAATGCAGCGAGGAGGAACGCGGCGCAGGCGCGGCGGCGCTTGGAGGGCTTGCGGTGCATGGGCGCACTATATCGCCGGTCCGCGACAACGTCGCGCCTCGCCTGTTCAGCGCCGAGCGGGCTGCAGCGAGTACGGTGGTCGCATGCAGCTCTCACGCGCCCAGCTCGACGGCAACCTCGACCAGCTCGCCGCGGACCTCCCGGGCCTCGTCGGGAACCCGGATCGCGCGAACGCACTCGCCACGTTCCATGAGCGTGCCGACGACATCCTGCGTTCGACGCGCTCGGAGGAAGACCGCCGGCATGCGCAGCATCGCATCGACGCGATGCTGCGCGAGCATGGACTCGATGCCGGCCGCGGCGCCGCCTCAGGATGATTGCTGCAACGGTGCGTAGTCGGTGACGCCGCCGTCGACGCGCACGAGCCGGTTCATCGCGAGCGACCCCGATACCGGGCCTTGCGGCTGGCCAACGTGGTTGATCGCGTACCAGTAACAGTCGGCCATGCTGTGGTTGCCGTCGGTCGTGAGGTATTCGGCGGTGAAGTCGACCGGCGTACCGACGTGCTGGTAGACGGTCGAGCCGAGCAACGGCGGCGGCACGTCCGGGACGATGTCCTCGGTGTTGACGATGCGGAACGTCGGTACCGCGATGCCCCAGTTCGTGCCTGCGGCGAAACCCGGGTCACCGACGCGCGGGCTCGCGAAGTTGTAATGCACGTAGCTGCGCCCCGCGGCCGGCTTGATCGCGGAGTTCGTCGCGACATCGGGCACCGCGAGCGTCGACAGCGCCGCGCCCATGCTGTGGCCGGTGAAGTACAGCCGGCTCACCGCACCGATCTGCCCGAGCTGGCCGAGCAGCGCCGGACTCAGCGCCGCATAGACGTCGTTCCAGCCGACCTGCACGTTGCCGAAGCCGGCAGCAAGCGTGTACGGCGTCTGGTCGACCTCGGCATCGATGACCGCATCTGCCTTCGTCATCGTGCCGCGCAGCGCGATGAACGCATTGCCGGCGCCGTCCCAGGCGACGAACCCGAACGGCTCGGGCCAGGCGACGCCGAGCACGGTGACATTCGCCCACAGCGACGCGCCGTAGTTCAACGGCAGCCCCTTCGGCGTCCACTGGAACCGTGATTGCGATGGGTAGCCCTGCGCCTGCCACTGGTTGAACTGGTCGTACGCCGTCAGCACCAGCGACGCGCAGATCGCGGCCTCGCCGAGATTGAAGGTCGGCGGAAAGTACATCGGCGGGCTCTTCGTCGGTTGTGTAGCCATCACGCTCCTCCCGCAGGGAAATCCTGCTTTGTGCGCAATGTATACACCATTTCCGGTGAGCCGTCCCGCCGGGGGCGCATCAATCGAGGTCGCTGGCTCCCGACACGCGGTCGAGGCGCCAGCCCGGGCGCGGGCGCGTGCCGTCCGCGGTGAGCCACTCGTGGCCGCTGACCAGGCGATAGCCGGGCATGCGCCCCGCCGCGGCCCAGCGCTGCACCGTTTGCAGCTGTGCCTGCGCCAGCCGGATCGCCAGCACTTCGCCGATGCCGAAGTCGACGTAGATTTCGTACCAGCGCAAGCCGGGCGGCGATTCGCGCGCGGGGATGATCAGGTGGCGGGAATCCGGCGCGTTGCCGCGCAGGTCGTCGACGACCGGCGCGTCCGCGTCGATCTCGAACACCGCGATGCGTTGCCACGCACCGGCCCTGTTGCTTCTGTCCATGGCGAACCTCCTCGGTGCCGCGACGCGCGTCGCGGCGGTACCGAGGTTGGCTTTTGCCGCCGAGTACAAATGTGATGAATCTCGCACGCGGGTGCGCTGAGGGAATTTCCCCTCAGCGACCGCCCAGGGTCTTTTCCGCGTCGACGATGTCGACGCCCTGCATGCGGCCGAGCAGGTCGTCGAACCACGGCTTGTGCGAACTGCCGACGATCGACAGCACGCGCGCGCCCGGCCGCTCCCGGAACGCCGCGCGGATGTTCGAGACCATGCGCAGGTTGCGGGTCTCCCAGCCGGCCACGTAGAACTGGCCGTAGTGCTGCGGCGACGGCTCGCGCATCGCGGCACCGAAGTCGGCGTCGACCACCGCGCGGAGCACCTCGGGACTGTTGATGTAGCGATAGAGCGCGAGCATGTCGCCGGCCTTCTTCAGTTCCTCCTCGCGATCGCGCATCGGCTTGGCCTTCACGCGCCCCGCCTCCCATGCCTTGCGTATCGCATCGGCATAGGCCGTTTCATCCGCCACGGTGACGTTGTCGCCGGTATGGTCGTCGATCGGATGGACGCGCTGCAGGCCGAGGCGCACGGCGAGCCGGGCCGCGATCTGGTCGCTCTCGTTGTTGCGCGAGCCGCGCCTTGCCAGCAACGCGACGAGCGCGTCGTCGAGACCGTCGCCGGCATGCCGTTCCGCCTCCGGCAGCTGCCACCATTGCACGACGGCCGACGAGGAATCGTTCGCGGCGAGGAACAGCGCGGCGAGATGGCGGCGCTGCGCCGCGGTCGGCCGCTCCGGCCACTGCGCGAGCGTCCTGTTCACTTCGGCGATCGCCGACGGCACGTCCAGTCCCGTCGCCTTCCGCGCTGCATCGGGATTCGCGCAGAACGGCTCGATGTTGTCGGGCGGATACACCGCCGGGTGGCGCGCGAGCAGGTCGCAACCTTCGCCCGATATGCCCTCGATCGTGATTACATCCGGCTTGAACGCCGCGAGGCGCTCGAGCACGGGGTCGAGCGCCCCCGGCTGCAGTTCCTTCATGCCCGACAGGTGCACGCTGCCGAGCACGAGCACCTGCGCGCGCGGACCCGCCATCGACTTGTCCAGCACCGACAGGTCCACGCCTGCCCGCGCACTCGCGCAGGCCACTGCGGCCAGTGTCGCTCCGAATACCATCCACTGCCTCTTCATTCACATCGCTCCGATTCGGGTTTGTCCCCGGGCGCGCGACGCGCCCATGGCGGAAGCGGCGATGTCG
Organism: Dokdonella fugitiva; assembly: GCF_004342425.1. GTDB lineage: Bacteria > Pseudomonadota > Gammaproteobacteria > Xanthomonadales > Rhodanobacteraceae > Dokdonella_A > Dokdonella_A fugitiva. The sequence goes on from NZ_SLWQ01000004.1 coordinate 119,446, forward strand.
TGGCGCGCGACGCGCACGACGCGCGCTCGAAGGCGCGACGCAGCGGCGCGCGTGGCGAAGTACGCTCGCTTCTGTCGCGCTTCGATGCACGATGGAAGCGGAGCGTTTAAACGATGCTATCGTCCACCCTGGTCCGTCGGCGGCCGGTCGTCGAGTTCGCGCATGACTTCGGCGTCGCGCTCGTCACCGTCCCGCGCGTGGGAAAGTCCTTCCCGTTCCGCAGGCGTGAGCTCGTCGGTCGCCTCGTCCGCATTGCCGCGGATCGTTTCGCCGTCGCGCGTGTGTTCCTTGACGAAGCGTTCGGTCTCCTGCCGGTAACGGCGCGCCGACTCGTAGTCGCCTTCACCCTGGATCTTTTCGTCGCCCATCTGCGTGCTCCCGTTCGTTCCGATTGTCTGCGCGGTGCGCAGCGACGGCCGGAATAGCAGGCCGCGAATGAACGGCGTCTGCGCGACCGCGCACGGGTTCGCCTGCGATTCAGCGCGCGCAGCCCGTGCCGTTACCGAGGACACATGCGCATGGGTGCGGTGGCAGGTAGCGTCGGCACTCCCTCAACGACTGGATCGCCATGAACCCGCGTCTGAGCGCCCTCATCCTCGCCATCGCCGCCACGGCGCCGATTCCCGCCTTCGCGGGCGAAGCCCCGCGCGCCGTCGTGCGCACCGACGACGTCGACCTCTTCTACCGTCTCTACGATGCCACCGGCGGGCATCCGACCGCCGAGCAGTTGCAACGCGACTATCTCGACGCGGGCTCGGAAGGGCTGCACGAACTCGCCCGGCAGCGCAACGTCACGGGCGAGCGCATCGCCGATACGCTCGCCAAGCGCCCCGCGGTATACGCGGATGCGAAGCGCTGCATGGCCGTGCTGCCGCGCGTGCGAGACCGCCTCGAGAAGGCGATCGCGAAGCTCGCTGCGCTGTATCCGCAAGCGCGGCTGCCCCCGGTGACGATCGCGATCGGCCGCGGCAAGCCGATCGGCATCGGCGGTCCACGCACGGGCGTGCAGATCGGACTCGAAGCACTGTGCGCGACCGACTGGCTCGATCCCGACGTCGAGCGGCGTTTCGTCACCGTGATCACCCACGAGTACGCGCACACGCAGCAGGCCGCGTCGCTCGCCGAAAACGAGCACCCGACCGTCCTGGAAGGTTCGCTCGCCGAGGGCGCCGCCGAATTCGTCACCGAACTCGTCACCGGCCACGTGTCCTACCACTATCTCGCGGCGATGACGGCCGGACGCGGAAAGTCGATCGAAACCGCCTTCGCCGCCGACGTCGACAAGACCGATCTCTCCGACTGGCTCTACAACAGCAAGCCCGACAAGCCCGCCGACCTCGGCTACTGGGTCGGCTATCGCATCGTCAAGGCGTATTACCAGCATGCGCGCGACAAGCACGAAGCGCTGCGCGGGATCTTCGCGATGACCGATGCGCATGCGTTCCTCGCCGCGAGCGGCTGGCATCCCGGCATCGACCTCCGCTGAAGTGCTCGCCGCGCCGTCGACGACGGCCCGCGCGGCTAGCCGATGCAGGGACCGAACAGCGCGATGCGGTCTGCTTCGACGGGTTCCGGCGATGCGAGCCACGGCTCGCGTGCGAGCACGTGCGTGCACGGCCCGTAGCTGCAGACGCGGATCGGACGCTTCCCGGCCTCGACGCGCAACGCATCGAGCACGGCGCGCAGGATCGAGCCGGTGAACGGCGTGTAGAGGTAGAACACGGTACCGGTGGACAGATCCGCGGCGCGTGCGTCCTGTTGGACGAACACGACCCGCTGCAGCTGCAGGGCAGCGGCCGCGGCACGCGCGCGTTCGACGTAGGCCGGCTGCCATTCGATCCCGGTTGCGCGTGCATCGGTGCACAGGCCGACCAGCATCGGGACGTGGCCGAGGCCCGAGCCGAGATCGACGAAGACGTCGCCTGCGCCGAGCGCCAAGCGCGCGACGAGATCGAAGACATGGCGCGCGGGTGTCGGCTGGTAGAACACCATCTCGGCCTCGGGTTCGGGCACGGCCGCGGGCGCTTCGAGCTGCAGCAGCCCGGCGACGAGATCGTCGAGGTGATCGTAGTGGTCGCCCCGCACGGCGCCACTCGTCGCCGCGAGGCGCAACAGGCGCTCACGGCCACGTCCGGCGCGGAGGTCGGCGCGCAAGCCTGCCGCGAGGCGACGATCGACCGCTTCGAAGCGCGCCCGCAGCGCTTCGACGCGCCGAGCCGTGGCCGGATCGGGGTACGCGGGGAAGCACGTCTCGAGACGATCGAGGACCTCGCCACGCTCGCGCACGGATTCGGCGAGGTCGAGCGCCACATCGTGTTCGAGACGGTCGAGCCACTCGCTGCGATCGGGCACCGGCGACGGGGGATTCGGTCCTGGCATCACGCAAGCTTGCCGCAATCGGACGACAATGCCCATGTGCGATGCGTGGGGGCGTTCGATGCGGACCGCGCGCGGAAAAGGGGACCCGGCCGTGACGTCGGCGCATTCGGCCCTGGCCGCGCCCGCCCATGTGGCGTCGCAAACGCTTCAGGGCGAACGATGCCGGCCGGTGCGGAACGGGATCGGCGCACGCGGTGCCTCGGGCACGGGTGCGCGCCTGGCGATGCGAACCGTGTTGCGGCCCGCGAGCTTCGCCTCGTAGAGGCCTGCGTCGGCCTCGCGCAACAGCGCGTCGGCGCCGAGACCGCGGCGCGACAGTGCGATGCCGATGCTGGCGCCGACCGTGAGCGCGAGCGGATCGACGACGATGTCGCGCTCGAAGGCGGCGAGCAGCTTGGTCGCGATCGCTTCCAGGGCATCCATCGATTCGACGTTTTCGACGAGGATCGCGAACTCGTCGCCGCCCATGCGCGCGGCGAGGTCGCCGGCGCGCAGGTCCGCCTGCAGGCGGCGCGCGAACTCGCACAACACTGCGTCGCCGACCGCGTGGCCGTAGGTGTCGTTGATCGGCTTGAACCGGTCGACGTCGACGTACAGCACGCCCACCGCATCACCGCTGCGCTCGGCACGCGCGAGCGCGCCGGCGAGGGCTTCGCCGAACTTCTTGCGATTGGCCAGCCCGGTCAACGGATCGGTCTGCGCAAGTCGCGCGAGTTGCTGCTTGGCGCGCTCCAGCCGCGACACCTCGAAGATGAGCACGAAGAACCCGCGCACGGCGCGTCGCGCATCGAAGTCGGGCACGCACGCGGCCTCGAAGTAGCGGTGCTCGTCGCGGAAATCGCATTCGGTCTCGAACGTGACCGTCTCGCCACGCCGCGCCGCGGCCATGTGCGATTTCAGCGCATCGCAGAACGTGCGCCCGACGACGTCGGACAGGCGGCGGCCGACGATCCAGCGCGCGTCGACGCCGAGCATGCGCGCGAAGTAGCTGTTGGCGAACGTGAAGCGCTCGTCGGTATCGATGTAGGCGACCACGGCCGGCAGGTTGTCGGCGATCGCGCGCAGGTGTTTCTCCTTCTGCGCGAGCGAGCGTGTCAGGCGTTCGTTGCACATGAGCAGGAAGCCCAGCGACGCCGCCATCGGGAACGCCGCGCCCAGTCCGAAGGCGATGCTCTGCATGAAGCCCGGCGCGAACGGGCCGGAATTCTCGAAGCCGGGCACGAAGGTGCTGGCCGCGCGCAGCAGCAACGCCGCCGACAACGCCGCGAACGCAATGACCGTCAGGAGGCGGCTGCGCATGCGTTCGCCGTGGACGATGAGCACCCACACCGCGATCGCGAGCTGCAGCCCGATGATCGCCGAGACGCTCGCTGCGCCCAGGCGATGGCTCGGCTCGATGTAGGTGAAGGCGGTTTCGCAGGCGAGGATCAGCAGGACGGGCAGCAGCGACAGCAACCGCCGCCGCGGCAATCCTGCGAAGCTGCGCACCGCCTCGACCAGGCGCGCGAACGCGAGGCCGAGCAAGCCGTTGGCGACGACGATCGACAGCACGTCGGGAATCGCATCGCGCAACGCATACACCATCCAGCCGGTCGGCAGCAGCAGCGTGCCGGACATCCACAGCCGCAGGCTCGCCCGCAGCGGGGCCGGGTAATCGCGCAGGACGAAACGCAGGCTGATGCCGATGATCAGCGCGAGAATCGCCGCGATCACGATCGTGGATCGGATGTCCAAAGCCATGGCTGGCCCCCTGCCGGGCCAGTCTATGCCCGAAGCCCCAGGCGGTCCACCACGTGGCGGCTTGCCGGCCCGCCCGCCCCGGGGCGGTTTCCCCGCGGTTTTTGGGCGGCAACCGGCCATTCGACCGACGGTGCCGGGGTGCTGCGCGCCGCCCGCATCGGGTCGCCGTCGCGCTCCGAGGCACGCTTGCGGCCGCGTGATGGGATTGTCCGCGCGCTTCCGTTGATGGCATACAGGACCGTCCCGCCCCGGAAAAACGACCATGCTGCCCATCGCCTGGACCCGCCTCCTCGTCACCGCCTGCGCGCTGGCGGGCTGTGTTGCGAACGCGCGCGCCGCCGATTCACCGGTGCGCGCGACCGTCACGCTCGTGCACGCGAGCGATGCGGCCTGGCGGGCGGAGTACCGCCTGTCGGAGCCGGTCGACGCGATCGAACTGGGTCCGCCGATCGTCGAGTACCGCGCGAGCGCCTGGAGCCTGAAGTCGCCGGGACTGTCCCTCGCGCGCGATGCGGCAGGCGAGTCGATTCGCGGCGGCAAGTCATTCGACCGGGCGATCGTCGAAATCGCCGACTACGCGCCGTGGGCGCACGACCAGTACATTCCGATCGATCGCCATTCCGATGGCGGCCATGCGTTCTACCTCGGTCATCTGATGGGCTCGGTACGCCAGGGCACGCGCGAACGCAACCTGCTCGTCACGTTCGAGCTCGTCGGCCTGCACGGCGAGAACGTGCTGCTCGCCGAACAGGCAAATGACGACCAGGGCACGTACGCATACTTCGGTCCGCAGCAGGCCATCGACGCCGGCGCGGTCCGCCTCGTCGTCGATCCGCAGACGCCACGCTGGATCCGCGACACGATCGACGCCGTGGTAGCCCCGGTCTCCTCGTTCTACCAGCAGGCATTCCGCCGCTCGTGGAAGGCGTCGCCGCTGCTCATCATCGGTGCCGGCCGGCTCGACGAGCCCGGCTTCTCGATCAAGGGCGGCGCCCTGCCCGGCGAGCTGTTCTTCAAGATCGCCGGACAGCAGGCGGCAAGCGGGGACACGCAATTGCGCACGATGTTCGAGCAACTGGTCGCGCACGAACTCGCCCACATCTGGCAGGGCCTCGTGCGCCGCGGCGGTACCGGCGAGGCCACCGAATCCTGGATCCATGAAGGCGGCGCGCAGGCGCTTTCGCTCGCCGCGCTCGAGGTGAGCGGGTTGTGGAACGCGCAGGCCGCGACCGCATTCAAGGCGAAGCTGCACGCCGAGTGCGTGCAGATCCGCACGGCGCAGGCCGCCGGACAGGCGGCCGACACGTCGCGAGAAGCCTATACCTGCGGCTACGAACGCTTCGCGGCATACCCGACGGGCCCGGTCGAACTGTGGCGACGCCTGCTCGCGGAGACCGAGCGCAGCGGCGCACCCTACTCCGCCGCGATGGTCCAGCGCGTCAGTGCGCGGACGACGTCGGGGGTGCGGTAGTCGAGTTGCTGCGACGGCCGCCGCTGCGGCCGTTCGACTTGCGCGTGGCCGCCGATCGCGACGACCGTCCGTCCGGGCCACGCGTACGCGTCGAGGCCGATGCGTCCGTCGCGCGCGCGGTCGTCGCCCGGCGGCTTGCGCCCCACAACCAGAAGCCGATGGCGGCGCCGATGACCGCGACGCCGACGAGCACGGCGGCCGGACGCGTGCGCGCCTGCTTCACCGCCGCGCCACCCCATTCGACCGCGTGGCGTCGCGCTTCGCGCCATGCCTGCGCACCGGCCTTGGCGCCGGTTTCCATCGCGTCGCGCGCAACGCTCGTACCCAGCACGCGTGCGCGCCGGGCATGCACCTGCATCGACTGCGCGGCGCTGCGCATGTCGTCGGCGAGCTGGGCCGCCGTGTCGCGCAAATGATGGCGCGCTGCCGTCGCTTCGGCGAGTACGTCGGCCGCGGCGGCTTTCATCGTGGTCGGAATGTCCTGCAAAGAGGCATGATCGCCATTGAACAGTTGCTTCGACACGGCCGTTCTCCGGTAGGGGCGTGGGTCGAACGTTGGCAGGCGCTGTCTGTACGGCATCTGACGCGCGCGCGTCGCAGTCAGCGCCCGCTATGGTGGGCCGCCAATGCTGCACTGGACGGCGATTCGCCCGTTCACATGCGGTTGTCGATCGTCGATCACGATACGGCGCCACGACGAGGGAGGATGCCGATGGACCGCGAAGACCGGACTGGATGCGGCGGAGCCGCAGGGACAGGAACCCCGGTCGTCGTGCGTCCCCTTCCTGCCATGCGCCGCACGCGCCCGCACGAATGCACGCAAGCATGAAGAAGTGGCGCCGCCCTTCGTGGAAGACCGTCATCGGCGTCGCGATCGCCACGTTCCTGCTCGTCGTGATCGGCCTCAATTTCGTGGGTTCCGAGAAGCATGTGCTCGCGACACCGACGCATCTGTACGGCGTCCGGGATCCCGCGTTCGAGCGCGTGGTCGGGTCATTGCTCGGGCCACCGATCGTGCGCGGCAATCGCGTCGACACGCTCGTCAATGGCGACGAGATCTTCCCGGCGATGCTCGAAGCGATCCGCTCGGCCGAACACACGATCGATTTCGAGACCTACATCTACTGGAAGGGAGAAACCGGTCGCACGTTCGCCCGGACGATCGCCGAACGCGCGAAGGCCGGCGTGCGCGCGCACGTGTTGCTGGATTGGGTCGGCAGCCAGAGCATGGATGAGGACGCACTGAGCCTCATGCGCGACGCGGGCGCGCAAGTGGAGATCTACCACCCACTGCGCTGGTACACGCTCGCGCGACTCAACAACCGCACGCACCGCAAGCTGCTCGTCGTCGACGGACGCGTCGGCTTCACCGGCGGCGTCGGCATCGCCGACGAGTGGACCGGCCACGCGCAGGATCCGTCGCACTGGCGCGACACGCATTTCCGCGTCGAAGGGCCCGTCGTGGCGCAGATGCAGGCCGCGTTCGAGGACAACTGGATCAAGGTGACCGGCGAGGTCCACCACGAGCCGCGCTATTTCCCGGCGATCGAGCCACGCGAGCCCGGCGTCGGCGCGCAGATGTTCCTGAGCTCCCCTGCGGGCGGCAGCGAGAACATGGAGATCATGTACCTGCTCGCGATCGCCGCCGCCGAGCGCTCGATCCTGCTCGAAGCCGCGTATTTCATCCCGGACGACCGCACGGTCGAAGCGCTGCTGCAGGCGCGCCGGCGCGGCGTGCGCGTCGACGTGATCGTACCCGGGCCGGTCAACGACGCGAAGATCACGCGGTATGCCTCGCGCAACCAGTGGGGCATGCTGCTCTCTGCCGGCGTGTCGATCCACGAGTACCAGCCGACGATGTTCCACTGCAAGGTGCTCGTCGTCGACGGCTACTTCACTTCGGTCGGCTCGACCAACTTCGACGAGCGTTCGTTCCGCCTCAACGACGAGGCGAGCCTCAACGTGTTCGATACCACGTTCGCGGCGCGGCAGGCCGAACTGTTCGAACAGGACCTCGCGCGCAGCCGCACCTACTCGCTGCAGGACTGGCAGTCACGCAGCATGAAGGAACGCGTGTACGAATCCATCGCCTCATGGGTATCCTCGCAGTTGTAGGCTGGGCCTTGGCCCACCGATTCCGGCATGAGGGGCCACGAAGCAATGACCGAACACCGCGTCTTCGCCACCGCTTTCTCGAAGATCCATCCGATGTACGTGCAGAAGGCCGAGCGCAAGGGCCGCAGCGGCGCCGACGTCGACCGGATCATCTGCTGGCTGACCGGCTATGACGAGGCCGGCCTCGCAGAACAGCTCCGGCGGAATGTCGATGTCGCGACCTTCTTCGCCCAAGCGCCGGCGATCCATCCCAACGCGTCCCTCGTCACGGGGTGATCGCTGTTTTCGTGCAAAATGTAGCGATCAATGGTTACCTTTGCAAAACAGAGGCATAGGCGGCATTGTTCCAGCAGATTGAAATGATCGCTCTCTCCGGATCGTTGCGCGTCGGTTTCCGTCGACCTACTGTTTTCCCGCCCGCGAGCTACGGGGAAACTCTCCATGTCGAGCTACTTGAGCCGCTACATCGGCGCCGCACGCCTGCCGCGCAACCTGTCCGATTTTGACGTCGATATCCACTTCCAGCTGTCGCCGGAGTCGGTAGAAGCGATCCGCGATCGCTTCGAGAAGGACCGCAAGCCTGGCTCAGTTGATCGCATGATCGCCATGGCTGCGCAGGTGGTATTCATGCGCACCACGGGTCGGACCCTCGATAGCGTATCCCTGATCCCTGCGCCGCTCCTGCGTCACATTGGCGCGATGCTCAGCGTCGCTACGCCGAATATCGCGTCGTTACGGGCCATCTACCGCCGCCGAATGACTGCCCACCAGCACCAGCTGTGGGCGCGAGAGCACCTGGGGCTTCAGCCCTTCAGCGACGAGGTCATCGAGCGTGTTCGCGAGGTCATGGCAGCGCATGCTGGCGGTGCGACCACGCACGATGAATTGATGAAGTGGGCGCAGGTCTGGCTGCATGAGCAAAAGATCCTGATTCCGGGTGACCGCCGGTTGCGCGAACTTGCGGCCGACGCGTTCATGGTCACAAAGAAGGACACGCTTCGGCTGATTAAGAAGGCCATTCCTGCCGCGCAAATCAAGGCGTGCTGCAAGGAAATTTTTTCGCTGCGCTCACATGGGCAAAGGAGCGAGTCGGTGGTCCGGTGGCTCAAGACGCCGCCCCGTCGCCACAGTCCGTCTACGGGAGCCTTCAGCAGCCGTAAGTCTAGGAAAGACTTCCCGGACGCACTTATTCTAAGTTCCGCCTGCGCGGTCGCCCCAGAGTATGAACACTTTCACTTGGTGACAGCTGACGAGCATCTTCGGGCCGCTGCCGGCCGATTTGGAATGGAATTCCATGAAAGCTTGCTACAGTTCCTTGACGCGCCGGCGATCCGCGAAGCTAGGGAAGCGTTGGCCACCGAGCAAAAAATCCGCGAACTTTCGGACGCGTTTCTCAGCGTCGAGAATCTCGACAGGATCGCGGGCTGGCTGCGGGCGGGCAATGACGAGATCGAAGACCTCCATCTCGAACACGAGGATATAGACGGCCTGGAGGCTGTCGGCGTCACCGTGTATGGAGCAACCATCGACTACCCGGTTCCCGAGGCCATCAAATTCTTGACGATTTCACTTGCCTCGCCTAGCGGGGATGATAAATGGGCGCTGTCATTGAGCTTCGAGACCCAATGCGAGGTGACATTCGCCACGTCTTGGCCCGAAAGCATGAAACTCGAGAACGAGCGGGATGTCACCGTCGAATCCGCCGACGATCTGGTTGAGCTCCGTGAGTCATGGTGGGCCCGATTCGATGCCGAGATCATCGTTGATACGACGCGGTGGCAGCCTGGCGTCGACACGATGTGGTCCATGATCGAGACGATGAAACCTGAGCTCCTGGTCAATCGGGCCATGCTCGTCAGGCCCGTGTAGGGAGGCCGCCAATCGGGTCATGCTTGGCCAGTCGGCCGCTCACTGCACTCGCGATCGACGCCAAGCGGCGATGACGATGAGAGCGAACAGCGCGACCAGACCTCGGTTGCTGATCGCAGACACAGCCAACGGCGGTGCCGCAGCGCGCGTCAACTCGACAAATGAGGCGTTGTTGGAAGGATCGAGGTCGGTCAGGTACGACGACAAGAAGTACCCAAACTGATAGGACGGCGGTGCATAGGCGGTGTAGTCGATGCTGACGTGGCAGATGAGAGATTGTCCCGGTTGCACAGGTTGATGAGGTGGATACCAGTCAAACTCGTAGTAAAAACTGTTCTCCAGATCCACGACGGAAACAAAAAACTGTCCGAAACAGTCGGTCGATATGCTTCCAATGTCGAGTTCATCGTAGATTGGACTGCTGCGGAACGCCCATTCTGAAATGACCTCCGGACCATGGTTGGTGGCGGATACCGTGAAGGTAATACGGTCACCAGGATGCAGATTGCTGCTCTGACTCGCCTGGACATCCACCGAGACGTCAGACGGAATGGCGACCCCCGCCAAGGCGGAGCTCGATCCGAAGATCGAGCTCGCCGCAAATAGCCACCGAAGCAACTGCGGTCGCATACTGGACTATTGAAACCCGTCAGCAAAGATGCGGCCTACACTAGCACGGTACTGTGCCTCGATTGGCGCAATCTCCTGCAGCACGCCCGCATTGTTCGCGGTGAGCGGCAGACCTGTCCTGAACCAGTCGTAGTACACGTCCGGATTGGAATAGTTGAGGATGCGGGGGCATGGGCTTCCCGTACATTCCTGCACATACGACATGATTGTACGAGCGCCCGTGCCCTTCGCATTGTTTCGAGCCCATCGCCCGAACGCATACGGTTCCACGGGGGTCGTGTTGACCGGCAAGTGATCCTGGTTGTGATTCGCGCCGAACGTGTGGGCGAGTTCATGCGCGAACACGTACTGTCCCTCTTGAGTCGCAAAACTCCTCAGCACCGCTGCCGCCGCGTGATTCGCGAAGGCGGGGCCCGGCAAAGGCTCGCCCTCGTAACCCGGAACTTGGGCCTGTCCCAAGGCGGTGCCTGGCAAGCCACTACCGTTGCTGATGAACACGACAGCGTCGGCGGCCCAGTAGTTACGGAGATTGAGTGCCTCTGTGTTATTGAGAATGAAACCGAGGTCGCCCGGTACGTCGTCGGAACTCACTCGTGACGTCCTGGCGGCGGCGGCCAATCTCAGCTGCGCAATCGTCGAATGTCCAGGCGAGGTGCTGCTCACGAGAGCCAGCTGTGTCTGGTCGATGCAATACTGGGCCGTCGCCCAGATGTTGCCGGTCGCATTTGCAGGAAAGAGCACCAGCACATCGACCGTTGTGTCGCTGCTGGTTGTTCCGGTGACGGTTGCCGCCAGCGGACCTGGGGTGGGCGCCTGCGGAGGCTCGTTCTCGGAGGCGTAAGCGGAGTTGTCGTAGCGGCTGAGGTAAGTGGCACTGGTACCGGCAGTATGGCTGATTCCATATTGCCCTTCGAGGCAAGAGATCGTGCCTCGCGTGTCATCGCCGGTGACGCTGAATAGCGCGGTGCAGTCGGCGCCCTTTCCCATCCACACAAAGGCATTGGCGCCTCGGCGTTCCGACCGGACCCGAGAGAACGAAATGAGCGCGCGGTCCGGTAGGTTCAACGGCAAAGTCGCTGGCAGCGTGGCGAGAAGCGGCGTGTTCACTTCGATCGGCCATGACACCGTAGCTCCTGATCCAGCCCCCGGCGCCGGCAGCATAGGAGCGCCGACACTGGAAAATGCCTGAGAACTCGGCGGACTTGAAACCACGACAAAGGATTGGGCGCCAACGCTCCCGAACGCAGTCCCACACAATAAACAATATCCCGCCAAGACCCTCCAGGCCTCGTTCATTCGCATAGATCATTTCCCCTGTTGCGCAGGCGTGCGCTCGATGATGTTCGCCGGGCAGAGGCGGTAATGGTGTAAGCGAATTCGGTGCTGACCTGTAGGAAATCTCCTACAGATGGCGCCTTGATTGACTCAGGCTTGACGGGACCGAGTGTCGAACGGAGGCGTCTCAATCCGAGCGATTGCGCTAGTCGCGCAGGGCGCCGGAATACCAATGCCCGCGATGCGTGGGAACGAGACCGGGACGCGGTCGAGCGGGTGAGCAACTATGGAGGGCACTTGTAGGGGCGGGACTCAACCCCACCGCCGCTAGCGGCTTTCGCGGAGGGCGCCCGGACGTTCGCGGGCCAACGCCAGGCCCTGACAGAGGCTTTTAATACAATAGGTTACATTCTGATCGCTACATTTTGCACGGAAACAGCGATCACCCCGTCACGGGCGTCGTCTGCGGCGTGCGCGTCGAGGCGGTGGAAGACCCGTTGATGCGCAAGATCCGCTGCCTCGACAAGCTCATCGACGAGCTCGCGAAAGGCAAGGCGATGGAGAAGATCCTGCGGTGAGGCTCGCACCTGCCGCGCGTCGACCGTCCGGCGTGCGTAGGGCGGATCAAGCCGCGCAGCGGCCGATCCGCCTTCGTGCTGCGCATCGGCGCACCCGGCGGCTCCGGCTGTCGACCTCGAGCCGCCATACGGTGGGGATGGGCTTTGTCGATTCCGGCCGCGTCCGTTCGTCGGGATGGGTACAGGGCATTCCTGCCCCTGATGGAGACGTTGCGATGGTTGCCAAGAACACGGTTTGCCTCTGGTACGACGGCACCGCCCTCGATGCCGCACGTTTCTATGCGGACACCTTCCCCGACAGCACGGTCGACGCGGTCCATGCTTCGCCCGCCGACTATCCGAACGGCAAGGAAGGCGATGTGCTCACGGTCGAATTCACGGTGATGGGCATCCCGTGCGTCGGCCTCAACGGTGGCCCCATGTTCACCCACGACGAGGCGTTCTCGTTCCAGGTCACGACCGAGGACCAGGCCGAGACGGACCGGCTCTGGGACGCGATCATCGGCAACGGTGGCAAGGCGAGCGCATGCGGCTGGTGCAAGGATCGCTGGGGCGTGTCGTGGCAGATCACGCCACGCGTCGTGCTCGAGGCGATCACCGACCCCGATCGCAAGGCGGCCAGGCGCGCGTTCGAAGCGATGATGACGATGTCCAAGCTCGACATCGCGACGATCGAGGCTGCGCGGCGCGGCTGACGCCGCGCCGTCCAACCTTCCTCCCCGGAAACCTGCAAGGCGCGGCGAGTCGTCGCGCCATCGATGGAGCATCGCCGAATGAAACCCACGATCACCGCATTCGAGCGCTCGCCCGATCGTGGCCGCGGGCTCGCGCGCGACATGCGCGTGCGCTGGGCGCTCGAGGAAGTCGGCCAGCCTTACGACGTGCGCCTCGTCTCGTTCGCCGCGATGAAGGAACCCGCGCACCGCGCGCGCAATCCGTTCGCACAGATCCCGACCTACGAGGAGGGCGATCTCGTCCTGTTCGAATCCGGCGCGATCATCCTGCACATCGCCGGGCGCCACGCGGGCCTGCTGCCGCGCGAAGCGGACGCACGGGCGCGCGCGATCGCGTGGATGTTCGCGGCGATCAACACGATCGAGCCGCCGATCCTCGACCTGCAGGTCGCGAAGTTCGCCGAGGCTGACAAGCCCTGGGCGACGGAGCGACTGCCGCTCGTGCTCGACCGCAACCGCCGGCGCCTGCGCGAACTCGCCGCGCGCCTCGACGACGCCGACTGGCTCGATGGCGCATTCAGCGCGGGCGACCTGCTCATGATCGGCGTACTCATGCGCCTGAAGCCATCCGGCCTGCTCGAAGAATTCCCGAACCTCGCTGCCTACGTCGCGCGCGGCGAAGCGCGGCCCGCGTTCCAACGCGCGTTCGCGGCGCAACTCGCGGTGTTCACGCGCACGCGTAGGCCATCCCCTCGCCATCGTTCGCGCCCTGGGTCCGCACGTCGCTGCGTTGCGAGCCGGTCCCGTTGCAGGAACCGGCTCTCCGTGCCGCCTTACCGCGCTGGCGGCGCCTCGTCGAACCCGTCCGCGAAGAGCACGTCCGACACCTGCACACCCGCGCTGCTCTGGTTGTTGGACGGCGGATCGGTCAAGCCCGAGCCCTTCGGCAGCGCGACGCTCGCGATGTTGAAGAACTCCACGTAGTCGTCCGCGGGATCGGCTGCCACGATCACCTCGCCGCTCATCTCGAAGTGCAGCGCCGCGTCCTTGGGGAACGAAGCGATCGTCGCATCGAGCACGGCACTGCCCGGCGTGAGCGCGGGGCACGTGGTGCCGATGGCTTCGACGCACTGCCACACCACGGTGGCCGGATCGAGCCGCACCGGCGCCACGTCGAGTACGCGCACATTCGCGGCATCTGCCTGGCCGTCGTTGCCGACGAGGATGGTGTAGGTCACGGTGTCGCCGAGCGCCGGTCGCGGGCGATCGACGGTGTTCTGGATCCACAGGTCCGCTTCGGTCGGCACGACCAGCAACACCACCGACACCTGCTGCGGCGCCGCGGCGTAGTTGTCGTTGCCCGCCTGGTCCGCCGCGAGGACGCATCCACCCGCCGCGACCATCGTCACCGTCGTGTCACTCACGGTGCAGATGCCGGGAGTGAGCGAGCTGTAGAGGATCGGCGCTCCCGAGTTCGGCTTTGCGCTGCTGGCGAGCGGCGCGATCGCGAACGCGCTGCCTGCGGCGAACCAGCGCGTCTGCTCGGTCTGCGGCGGGAACGTCAAGGTCTGGCTCGCCTGCGCGATCGCCACTGATTGCGACACCTGCGGTGCAGGATTCCATGCCGCGTCGCCCGGCTGGTCGGCGGTGATCGTGCAGGTTCCGGCGGCGACGATCGACACCGTCGAGGCGCTGACCGTGCAGGTCGCGGGCGTCGAGGAACCGTAGGCCACGGCGAGGCCGGAACTCGCGCTCGCGGGCGGGTCGATCGCGAACGTTCCGCCCGGGCTGTAGGTCTGGCCCGATTGCGGCCCGAACGTGATCGTCTGGTTGCCCATCGGCGTGAACGCGTTGCTCACGCCTGCAGGTCCCTCGCCCGCCCCGTTCGTCGCCTTCACGGTGCAGGTGTACGTGGTGCCGTTGACGAGGCCCGTCAGCGTCAATGGCGGCTCGCCCGATCCGCTCACGACGTTGCCGCCACTGCAGGTCGCGTTGTAGGTGACCGGCGGCGCGCCGCCGTCACTCACCGGCTGCCAGTCCACGACCACTTGCGCGTCGCCCGCAGCCGCGGTCACGTTCTGCGGCGCGGCAGGGAGCAAGGGCGCGACGATGATCGCGTACGGCCTCGAACCGCTGCACCCGCTGTTGTCATGCGCGGTCACGATGAAATTGAAGGTCCCGATCGCGGTCGGCGTGCCGGAAAGGGTGCCGCCCGCGCCCAGCGTCAGGCCCGGCGGCAGTGCACCCGCCGTTATCGCGAACGATGGCGCACCGAGCGCACCGGTCTGACCCAGCGCCTGGCTGTACGGCTGGCCCCACGACGCATCGGGCAGCGAGGACGGCGTCACGGTGACGGCCGGACACACGTAGGGCGTGTACACCACGTTATCGACGCCGATGTAGTCGGAATTCGTGCCGGACGGACCGGCACCGGTGACGAAATAGCGGAATGCGATGCGGCCCGATGTCGGCGCGGGAAGCCCCGACATCGTGACCGTGTATTGCGTCCACACCGCCGGGTAGACATTGGTCACGAGCGTCGGGTTGATCGACAGCAGCAGCGTCGAGAAGTCGCCGAACGCGGACGCACCCGCGCCGACATTGGTGCTCGCGCCATTCGTGCTCAGGCGCAGCTCGAGGCGATCGGGATACTCGGTGCCGCCGGCAGGCGTGGTCGGGCGCCGGGTATAGAACTGGAAGACGTCGCCGTTGCGGAACGTGCGGTTGGGCGTGATCAGCCAGTCGCTGATCACGCCGGTGCTGCCCGTCGTCGCGGCGTAATTGGCCGCGATGTACGCGTTCGGCGCGCCGTTGAACGCATCGAACGGACCCGGGTCCGGCGTCGCGTTCACGGGTATGCCCTGGTACCAGGAGTTCGGTCCCAGCGGCTGGCTGTTGTTCTGGATGACCCAGCCGCTGCCCGCAAGCAGGCCGACGTTGTCGAAGTTCTCGGTGTACGCCTGGGCGCAAGCCAGGCCGGAGACTCCGGCGAGCAATGCGCCCGCGGCGATGCGGAGGCTCGCCCGGCTCATGCCCGATCTCCGAAGTTGGAAGTTGCGACGCATTGGCTGATGTGGACAACGGATGCAACGAACATGAGTGACGACTCCCCCTGGAATGTTCGGGCCATGCTGGTTGCAAGTTGCGTGCCGTGCTGCAGTCCATGCGATGCCCCGAGGGCTGAAGCTGGGATCGAGGGCTGAGCGAGGCGCGAAGTGCATTGCGACTTCCGCCCTTCGCACAAGGGCCACGTGCTGATTGCGTGCGGGAGCGACGGAACCGGCGATGCCCTTCGAAGACGGCAGTGCCCGCGAGGACGCGTGGCGAACCGCGGTAGCGGCCCATGCGCGCACGCTTGGTTCGGTAGCTCACGACGAGGCGAGCAACCTCTCTAGCCATGCATTCACGTGGAGGTCGAGCACGAGGTGCACGCGGTCGCTCGAACCCTCGTTGCGCACCGAATGCGGATCGGCGAGGCGCAGGTACCATGCTTCGCCGGGTCGCATCGCGACCGGCGTGCCGTTGAGCACGAAGGTCACGCCGGGGTTCGTCGTGATCGGCACGTGGACGCGCGCGACGCCAGTCTCGGCCATGAGGTCGTGGTCGCTGTGCTCGTGGATGCACGATCCCGGCGCGAGGCGCATGAGGCGCGCGACCGTCACGGGGCAGTCGAACAGCGCGATCGCGTGGCGCAACGCAGGCGCGCGGTCGAGCCATGGCGTATCGACCCATTCGGTGGCCGAGGGATCGGAATAGATCATGCGGATCGGATGCGTCTCGCCCGCCGGCGCGCGCAGCGGCACCACGCTCCAGTCACCGGCGTAGTTCTGGGTCACGAAATGCGCGATCCAGTCGTCTGCCTGCAGCGCGGTTACATCCGCCAGCAGCGAAGGCACGTCGAACGCCAATGGCAGGCGCACGCGATCGGGGAAGCGCAAGGTTCCCGCCACCATCGGAAGATTCATCGTCGGCCCGCCCTCTCGCCACATCCGCCGCGCATGCGCGATCGACGCGTCATTGTCCCGCGCCTGGCCGCGGAAGGCCACGCCTGCCGAAAGGTCGTAGGGTGGATCAAGCCGCGCAGCGGCGCATCCGCCTTCGTCGTTCCCGCGACTTCGCATTCGGCGGCTCGGCCTTCGGCCTCGAGCCGCCCTACCCCTTCCACTCCATCGCTGCGACCGGCATTGCACCGGTCGCAGCGTGATGCTTGCCTCACCCGCAACCGCCCGCCGCGTCGAAGCCGTTGCGGAAGATCGACTCGAGCGAGAACAGCACGTTCGCCCCGGCCGTGTTGTTGCCGGCATACGGGTCGGTCGTGGCTGCGGTCGCGGTCGCGACGAAATGCAACGGCTGCGCCGCAGCGGTGCCGATGCAGACCGTCATCGCCACCGTCTTCGTTTCGCCCGCCGCGAGCGTACCGAACGTGCACGGCCACGCGCCCGAGCAATCACCCACGTTGGAGACGAGCATGACGCCGCTCGGCAGCGTGCTGGTCGCTTCAACGCCGGTCGCGCTGCTGGGGCCGTTGTTGGTCACACGCACCATGTAGGTGGCTTCGCTGCCGCGCTCGACGAAGTCGGGCCCTTCGAACGTGATGGCGACATCCGCACCGGCGCCGATGGTCGTCGTCGCGGAGTGGATGTTGTTGCCGAGGTTCGGATCGTCCGTGCTGCTCGTCACCGAGGCGACGTTCGCGAGCGGATTCGCGCCGCTGTAGTCGGCGGGCACCTCGTACGTCACGGTCGCGGTGCGCGCGCTTCCCGGCACGATCGTGCCGAGCACGCACGGGAACGCCGTGCAATCGCCGCCCACGCCGAGCAGGGTGACGCCCACCGGCAACGGATCGGAGAGCATCACGTTCGCCGCATCGCTCGGTCCCGCGTTGGCGACGGTGATCGTGTAGCTGACCGTCGTTCCCGCGAGCGCGGCGCCTGGCCCGGACTGCGTCACCGAGAGGTCGGCCGAGTTCGCGAGCGCGACGTTGGCACTGGCGACGTTGTTCGCCGATTGCGGATCCGTCGTCGCGGCGGTCGCGTTCGCGCTGATCACGATCGGGTCGGCGCCCGCATAGGTCGACGGCACCGAGTAGGTCGTCGTGATGAGGCGCGGCGCACCCGGAGCCACGCTTGCGAACGAGCACGGGAACGCGGTCGTGCATGCGCCCGTGTTGGCGACGAACGCGACGCCGGCCGGCGCGGAAGCGGCGACGTTCACGGCGGAGGCCGAGGCGGGCCCGTTGTTCGTCACGGCAATGGTGACGGTGAACGTACTTCCGCGTACCGCATTCGAGGTCGCCTGTATCGCCACCGCGAGGTCGGCCTCGCGCGTGACGGCGACGGTCGCACTCGCGCTGTCGTTGGCGGGGTTGTCGTCGCTCGCGCTGGTGACGGTCGCCGTATTGACGATCGACGCACCGGCGTAGCCGTCGGGCACCGCGTAGGTCGCGATGATCGTCTTGCTCGTACCCGGCGCGAGGCTCGCGAACGTGCACGGGAACGCATGGGCGCAATCGCCCGCGTTCGACACGAACGTGAGGCCGGCCGGGGTCGCGTCGGCGACGCTGATCGCGTTGGCCGTGGCCGGGCCGTGGTTGGTCAGGGTCAACGTGAAGCTCACGTTCGCGTTGGCACCGGCGGTGGCCGGCGCCGCCATCGCGAGTTCGAGATCGGCGGAGGCCACCTGCGAGACCGTCGTGCTCGTGCTCGCGCTGTTGTTCGCCGGCGTCTCGTCGACCGTCGCGCTCGTGACGCTCGCGTTGGCGACGATGCTTGCGCCGGCATAGTCGGCCGGCACGCCGTAGACCACCGTGACCGTGCGGCTCGCGGTCCGCGCGAGGTGCGCGAACGAGCACGGCAGCGAGGTGCAGTCACCGCTCACCGACACCGGCAGCAGGCCCGCCGGAACCGGGCTCGACAGCGTGACGTTGCTGGCGGCGTTCGGTCCGTTGTTGGTGACCGTGATCGCGTAACTCACCTGCCCGCCCGCATTGACGCTGCTGCTGCCGGAGATCGCAGCGGCGAGGTCGGCGCCGGTACCGATCGCCGCGTCGGGCAACGGCCACACCCAGGCGCCGCGCGAGCGCGTGAAGGCGGCGAGCGTCGTGAAGCCGCGGTCGACGACGAGCTCCCACACCATCACGCGCGGGAAGTCCTCGAAGTAATACCAGGTCGGCGAGTCGGCCGAGATGTCGTCGGTGTAGTACAGGCCCCAGTCCGTGCCCGCGAACACCTGGTCCGGCCGGTTCGGGTTCGGCATGATCTGCTCGACCGGGATGTCCGGCAGGTTGCCGGTCTTGTCCTTCCAGGTGAAGCTCGGGCAGTTGTAGTCCGAACAGGTGACCTGGAACACGTGGCCCGGGCGGCCCGGCGTGTTCGGGTTGAAGCCGCCGACCGCCGCGTACGCGACGAGGGCAGTGCGCGGGTCGAAGCGCACGCCGAAGATCGGCCGGTTCGGCAGCACGTTGTTGTCGTCGGTCACGTTGACGGCCGTCGCGCAGTTGCCGTCGAGCGGCGGTGCGGCCGGGCAGTTCGCGGCCGCCGCGGTACCGAGGCCGAACACGAGCTGCACGTTGCCGTCGTTGGTGCCGACCGCCGCGACGGTCGGGTCGGTGAACGAGTACGCGACGTAGTTGATGTACGAGCGGTTGTCGCTGCCGATCAGCAGGTTGTTCTTCGTGAGGTTCGGCGTGCGCGCCTTCCACGACGCGCGCATGGCGGAGGTCGTCGGGTTGGTCATGTCGACCGTTTCCCACAGGCGGTTCGTGCCCGCGATCATGTGGTTGCAGCCGTTGGCCGTGCTGCAGCCGCTGCCGGGCGCGTCGAGCGCGCCCCATTTGTAGATGTCGTACGACATCGCGAAGATCGTGCTCGAGAGGTCGCCCGCACCGCCCCACGTGCCACCGGTGTTGCCCGAGGCGGTCGAGAAGGTGCCGGACATCGTGTTGCCGTAGGTGAGGCTGCGCGCGAGCGAACCGTACTGGCTCGAGTTGAACCAGATCGCGTTGCCGATCGGCTCGATCTTCGTCGTCGTGCCGTCACCCGAGCAGTTCGAGGTCCACAGCTGCGGGCCGGTCGGCATGCCGGTGAATTTCGTCGCCGAGCAGCCGTTGTCCTGCGCACCCGCGCCGATCGCCGGCGTCGCCGAGTTCGCGAAGTTCGAGGTGATGTCGCCGAAATAGAACTCGATGCTGTTGATCGTGTTGTTGAGCTGGCGGAAGCTCGGGAACGGCGCGTCGGCATCCTCGGTGTAGAACACGCCGCCGTCGGAACCCACGAGCATCTTGTTCGGGTGGCCCGGGATGAACGCGCGCGCGTGCTGGTCCACGTGCACGTGGTCGAGCGTGCCGGCCGGCTTGGTGGTCCAGCCGCAGGTGATGTCGACGTAGTTGGAGCCGCCATTGGTCGAGCGGTAGATGTCGAAGCCCGACAGGATCGTCGTTTCCGGATCGGTCGGATGCACCGTGAGGCCCGCGTCGTACCACATCTGCGAGCCGCCGCCGGCGGAGTTCGAGTCGCTGCCGCAACGCGCGACCGCGGCCGTGCTGGCGCGCTGCGTCCACGTGTCGCCGGCGTCATCGCTGCGCCACACGCCGAGCACGTTCCTGTTCGCGGCCGATGCCGCCATCGCATACATCGTCGATGGCTGGCTCGGCGATACGGCGAGCTCGATGCGGCCGATGTCGGTCGCGCCGGCGACGCCGTTGCCGGTGCCGGCGGGCCAGCCGTTGTCGAGCAAGGTCCAGGCGTTGGTCGCGGGGCAGCCGCCGGTCGGGATCACGTCGAGCCGGTAGACGCCATTCGAACCGGTCTGGCCGAGATCGGGCTGCACCGGCGTCGGCGCGCCTCGCGTGCCCACCGCGACGTACAGGCGCGACGTGCCGTTGCCGTTGTCGACCGGAACGAGGCCGGTGATGTCCTGGCGCTGCGGCGTCGCACCGGTCGCGTACGGGTTGGTGTAGCACGGGCCGACCCAGTTCTCGCCCGCGTCGTAGGAGAAGAACACGCTCGTCTTCGTGCCGGCGATGACCGTTTGCGAACGGTTCGGGTCGACCGCGACCTTGCCGATCGCCTGGTACTGCGGGAACCCCGCCGCATCGTAGTGGCCACCGAACGTCTCCGTGCCGAGCACGCGCCACGTCTCGCCCTGGTCGGTGCTCTTCAGCACGCCGGTCGCGCCGAACGAGAACGACCCGTAGTTGAGGTCACCGGTCGCCGCGTAGATCGTGTTGTGGTCGTGCGGGTCGATCGTGATGTCGGAGATCGACAGGCCCGCCACTTCCGGCACGTCGGTCACGACGGTCCAGCTCGTCGTGTTCGCCGGCGGCGCGGCCATCGAACAGCAGGTCGTCGTCTTCCAGATGCCGCCGCCATCGGAACCCGCATAGGCGATCGTCGGATCGACCGGGTCGACCGCGATCACGTTGATGCGGCCGGACACGCTGCCGTACTGCATCTGCGTATTGTTCTCGGGCATCGGCCCGAGCGGAATGAAGCGACCGGGATCCAGTGCGAGCGGCGAATCGGGCACGCGCGACTTGTCGTACGTGCGCGTGCCGATCGGCTTCGCGCGTGCCAGCATGCGCTCCTGCCGCGCGGCTTCCGTGGCCCAGCGCGGATCGAAGTGACCGGTCGGATACGTGTAACGGGTGATCCAGTAATCGCTGGCCGGCGGACCCTCTTCGTCCGCTTCCGATTCCAGCAACGGTTCCGTCATGTGATAGGCGACGCCCGCGGCGACCGCCGAGACGGCGAACATCCCCAACAACCATTTGCGCATACATCCCCCCAGACGATGGCGGGTCGCCGGGAGTGCTCCGGGCCCGCATGAAGTTCCGATCGCACGCGATATCCCTGCGCGCCTTGCGAAACACTGCACGAAGCTGAAGCGGGTACGACTCTCCCTCGCTTGCAACTGCGAAGGTGCGGAAAAACAAAACGATGGGCATCCCTGGTGACGCAGATCGCGTCGGCTTCCATCCCCGGAAGCAAGGCATTCCGCCTCTGAGCGGAACGCCGTGGCGATCATATCAATCGGCAGACGGAACGCCAGAGGGCCGCCGGCGGGAAACCGGCAAAGAACGCATCAAGACTCGTAAAGATCGATGGCGCTGCCGGCGATCGCGCGGACCGTCATGGAAAGTGGCGTGGCATGCCGCGACGCGCGTGCCGGGACCTCCCGCACGCGGTCGTGCAGGTGCATGCGCACTCCGTTCCGACGACGCGGCAAAGGAGGCAGGCGCCCGCGGGGCGCCTGCCCGCATCGATCAGGCCGCCTTGGGCGCCTCGATCTGCGCCGGCGCCTTCGTGGTGCCGGCCGCCTCGCTGCGGATCTCGATGCGGCGAGGCTTCAGCGCTTCGGGGATCTCGCGCTGGAGTTCGATCGTGAGCAGGCCCTTGTCCAGCGACGCGCCCGCGACCTTCACGTGGTCGGCGAGCTCGAAGCGGCGTTCAAACGTGCGGCCGGCGATGCCCTTGTGCAGGTAGACGCTGTCCGGCGCGGGTTCGGCTTCGCGCTTCGCGCCCGCCACGACGAGCAGGTTCGGGCGATCGGTGAGCGTGAGTTCGTCGCGGTCGTAGCCGGCCACGGCCATCACGATGCGGTAGGCGTCTTCGCCCACGCGGATGATGTCGTACGGTGGCCAGTTGTCCATCGGCTGGATGCGACTGGCGCTCTCGAGCACGTCGAAGAGGCGATCGAAGCCGATGCCGGTGCGGAACAGCGGGGAAAAGTCGAGTGTGGTCCTCATAGCCATATCCTCCAGGGTTGCAAGCAACATGGACATGAAGCGGCGTCCGCCAGGACGCCCTCACGGCGGGCCCCGAAGGCACCCGCGACGTCGCATCTAGGGATCGGCGAACACGTTTCAAGAGGGCGCATTCAGCGCCCGTCGGGGCGCGCAAACGAAAATGCCCGGGAACCAATTCCGCGGGACGACGGTCCCTTTTTCCGGGCCCGTCGCGGCCGTGTTTTCCAGCGAACCTGCAGAGGTGCTAATCCATGATCTCTCCCGTCCGCCATGATCCTTCGCAGTGGTGCCTGATGGCCACGCTCGAGGTGGCCGAGAATGCACCGGACTTGCCGGCGATCCTCGCCGATCTCGATTTCGACTTCCGGCTCGAACGGATTCCTTCGCCGCCCGGCTTCCTTTGGTTCAACCTGCTCGTCAACGCGCGACGCGGCCAGCGTCGGTGCGCGCTGATCGCGCACCGGCTGTTGAACGCGTTGCGCAGCATCGCCGACGCCGGTGACCTGCCCGCCTTCCGCATCATCGCGGGTGAACGGTGGCTGCATTCGCCGTCGGCGGACGTCGATGACGCACGCCATTCGAACGTCGAACAAGGTCGTCCTGAAACGATCGCGGAAACCGCTCTCGCGCGACAGGACCGCACCCGAGCGCCCTGAGTGCAGGCTGTGGCCGGGAGGTCGAAGCGCCCGCCCTCGAGGGCAGCCCTTCGACCATGGCCTGCGGCCTGCGCTCAGGGCGAATGGAGGGGCGATTTCAGTCGCGATGCGCTTCGAGGAAGGCAGCCAATCCCGGAGCCGGCGCGGCAGGCCGCGCCAATGCGATCAGTACATGTGCTCCGGCAGCTGGTTGAGCTTCGCCCAGAACTTGCCGACGGTGCGCACGGCCTGCGTGAATGCGCTGGCATCGCTCGGCTTGACCACGTACGCATTCGCGCCGAGCGCGCGGCTCTCGGCGATATCCTGCTTCTCGTTCGACGAGGTGAGGATGACGACGGGGATCTGTCGCGTGTAGTCGCTCTCGCGGATCGTGCGCAGCACCTCGAACCCGTCCATGCGCGGCATCTTGATGTCGAGCAGCACCAGCGCCGGCGCTTCGTCGGGCCGCCCCGCATAGCGGTTGCGGCGGAACAGGAAATCGACCGCGTCCGCGCCGTCTTCCACGCGTTCCACCGGGTTCGCGGCGCCGACGTCCTGCAGCGCCTCCTCGATCATTTCCGCATCGAAGGCGTCGTCTTCGACGATGAGGATGGGTCGGTAGCCGGGTTTCATGTCGGTCGTTCGCCTCCGGACGGGGTCGGCCTCGCCGTGCGGGCGCATGAACGACCGCGAGCGCGTGCATCAACCATAACGGTTGCGACCGCGTTCGTCACCCCGCCCCCTTCACGTGGCAAGCGCACGCCGCTCAGCGCGCCTCGAAATACGTGCCGCGATCGAGGATCTCCTCGTTCACATTCGCGAATCGGCACGGCAACGCGTCGGCGTTCTCCCAGTCGGGTCCGGCCTGCAACTGGTAATGCAGGTGCGGCGCGTTCGTGTCGCCGGAATGGCCGAGCTTGCCGAGCACCTGGCCCTGCGCGACACGATCGCCCTTCGCCACGCGCAGCGAGCCGGCCATGAAATGCGCGAGCAGGCTGTACTCGCCGTGGCCATGGTCGATGACGAGGTGGTTTCCCGGATCGCCGCCGCCGAGCTTGCGGAATTCAGGTGCGAAATACGCCGGATCGCTGGTATCACCGACCGGCTGGTCCGGGCGGTCGCTGCGCAACGCGACGACCACACCCGCCGCGGGCGCGATAATCTCGCGTCCCCAGCCGGGATAGTCGGTGTTCTTCTTTCCATCGCCCGGCGCGCATACCGACCACGCCGCGTCGGTGCCCATCGCATCGATCGCGAACTGGCCGCTGCGATTGCGATGACCGCCGTTCGCGGCGCCCGCCTGCAGCACGACGCCCTTGCCCTTGAATGGAAATACGAGTGACGTCGCCTGCGTATAGGTTTGGATCGGCACGACGATGCGCGCCGCGACCGTGCGACCGTGCTCGTCCCTGAGCGTCGCCGCGACCGTCATCCGGTTGGTGCCGAACGCTGCGGGTTCGGTATGGCGAAGGCGCAGGAACAGCGGCCAGTGCAGCGGCGTCGGCGACTCGCGGCCGTCCGGCAGTTTCGGCGCGAAGCTCGATCGATACGTCATCGCGGCGAACGCTTGCTTGCCGTAGTGCGCACTGCGCAGTACGAGATCGTCCTTCGCGAGTTCGACGTCGAGCGCGATCGGCTCCAGCGTCGCAGGGCCCGGCGTCTGCACCGCGATCGAGACGACCCAGCTTTCGGTGTTCTCGTGGCTGCGATCCTTGACCTTGAACACGCGGGTCGGGCGCAGGACGAGGATGGCGCCGCCGGTTCCGGCATCACCCGCCGCCCTCGCCGGCGCGGTCGTGGAAGCGATCGCAGGCGTCGCCGCGGCCAGGGCGGCAGCACCGAGGAATTGCCGGCGCGTGAAGGCGGTAACGGGCATGGTCGGATCCGCAGTGGGCGCGAAGGCGCGTCACCGATCATGATGGCGCATGCCCGCATGCGCGTGTGAAGAATGTCACGGGCATGCGCCTCGCCTGGGCGCGAGGGCCGTTCGGCTCGTCGCGAACCAGGCGAGGCTACGCGCGTCTACACGCGCGCGAGCTTCCATCCCCCGCGCGAGAACAGCCACAGCGTGAACAGGCCGACCGAGGTTTCCGACACGAACACGGCCCAGAACACGCCCGTCTCCTGCCAGCCGAGGTGCAGCGCGAGCCACCATGCCAGCGGAATCTGGATCAGCCAGAAGAACACGACGTTGATCCACGTCGGCGTGACCGTATCGCCGGCACCGTTGAACGCCTGCACGCTGACCATCCACCAGCCGTACACGAACAACGCGTACGAGAGGATGCGCAGCCACTCCGCGCCGACGAGCACGACGGTCGGGTCGTCGGTGAACACGCCCACGATCTGCCGCGGCAGGAAGAAATACGCGAGCGAGACGAGCAGCAGGTAGGCCATGTTGTAGCGCCCGATCTGCCACACCGCGGCCTCCGCGCGATCGGGCTGCTGCGCGCCGAGGTTCTGCCCGACCAGGGTCGCGGCGGCGTTGGACATGCCCCAGGCCGGCATCATCGTGAACATCATGAAGCGGATCGCGATCGTCGCGCCCGCGACTGCCTCGCTGCCGATGCTGGCGAGGATGCGCATGAGGAAGATCCACGACGTCATCGCGACGATCATCTGGCCGACGCCGCCGAGCGAGGTGCGCACGATGTTCCACAGCACCGCGCCCTGCCAGCGCAGGTGCGAGGCGAGCACGCGGATGTGCTGGCCACCGCGCAGCAGCACCCACAGCTGCACCAGCACGCCGGTGCCGCGACCGATGTTGGTCGCGATCGCCGCGCCCTCGATGCCCCACTCGGGGAACGGACCGACGCCGAAGATCAGCAGCGGGCACAGCAGGATGTTGAGGCCGTTGGACAGCCACAGCACGCGCATCGCGATCGCCGCATCGCCCGCGCCGCGGAAGATCGCGTTGATGACGAACAGCAGCATGATCACCGCGTTGCCGCCGAGCATCCACTGCGCATAGCGGTAACCGTGCTGGATCGTCCAGTCGTCGCCGCCCATCAGGCGGAGCAGGTCCGGCGCGTACAGGATGCCGACGATAGCCGGCAGCAGCGAGGCGAGCAGCGCGACGATGATCGCCTGCACCGCGGTCACGGCCGCTTCGTCCGCCTGGCCTTCGCCGACCCGCCGCGCGACCACCGCGGTCACCGCCATCGCGAGCCCCATCGCGATCGAATACAGCAGGAACAGATAGCTCTCGGTCAGCCCGACCGTCGCGACCGCCGACGGCCCGAGCCGCGCGACGAAGAAGATGTCGACCACCGCGAACGTCGACTCCAGCACCAGCTCGAGCACCATCGGCACCGCGAGCAGGAACACCGCGCGACGCAGCGGGATCTTCGTGTAGTCAGCCTGCGTGCCGCGGATCGCCTCGCGCAGTTGGCCGAACAGCGTGCGCGGCACGACGGGTTCGGGTAACGCGGGGTTGGCGACAGGTTGCATGCAGGAAACCTCGCGAGCGACAGGGGATGGTAAACGCAGGCCGCACGCAGCGCATCGCGGTGGTCAACCGCCTGGATGTGCCGTTGCAGCCTTCTTCATCACGACGACGTACGGACAGGCCGCGAATCGACATCGCGAAGGCATCGCAACCGAAGTCGCCCAATTGGACGCGCCCCCGCTCTTGGCGCTTTCCGAGGGAGCGGCTTCAACGGCGATGCTCTTCACCCACATGAAGCACTGCAGGAGCGCACCCTGTGCGCGACCCCAACGCCTACCCCACCGCCACATCACCCATCATCGCGTTCCCCACGACGACGCGACACCTGCAACGCCCCGATCCCAAGGCATATCACCGCCGGCCAGAACGTCACGAAGAACAACAGCCCAGGTCCGATCGGATTGGGGTGCCGATCAGGCCACAACCCGATCGCCGCGAGCAAGATGATCGCGAACAGCGGCGTCCATCCGATCAACGCGATGATCGCGCCAATCCTGAAGAGCCGATTGCCCCAGAACGCGTTCATGGCCCCTCCGCTAAATGGCCGACCCGGAGACACTACCTCGCTCGCGGCAAGAAATGGTATTCGGATCGACGGCACGACCGTACGCTCTGGTCCAGCGAATCGGCGTGCAAGCGCGCACTCTGCCCTCGTGTTCGAGCGCTCAAGGCAACGGCGGGAGTCCCAACTCGATGAGGAACGCATTATGGCGGCTCTTCGCTTCCGCCAGTGCCTTCTCGATCGTGCTCAACTCCGCGTGTACCGAGGCCAGATCGATCTCCGCTTCCGTCTCAGCCGTGCTGACGTAGCGCGAAATGTTGAGATTGTAGTCGTTGTCGATGATCTCCTGCATCGGCACCCGCCGCGCGTATCGCTCGATCGGCTTCTCCGGGCGCTGCTGATAGGTCGACACGATGCGTTTGATGTGCGCTTCGCTCAATTGGTTCTGCCGCTTGCCTTTGACGAACTCCTCGGCGGCATTGATGAAGAGGACATCGTCCGGCTGCTTGCACTTCTTCAGCACGAGGATGCATACCGGTATGCCGGTCGAGAAGAACAGATTGGCAGGCAGGCCGATCACGGTGTCGATGTGACCGTCGGTCAACAGCTTCTTTCGAATGTCGGCTTCCTTGCCGCCACGGAACAGCACGCCGTGCGGCAGGATGATGGCCATCACACCGTCGTCCTTCAGGTAATGCAGGCCGTGCAGCAGGAAGGCGAAGTCGGCTGCGCTCTTGGGCGCCACGCCGTGGTTCTTGAAGCGCGGGTCCTGCGCCATCGCCTCGCCCGGCTCCCAGCGGTAGCTGAAAGGCGGGTTGGCCACCACGGCATCGAAACGCGGCTTCCTGGCCGGGTTGGTTTCGCGCAGCCAGTCCCAGTCGTTCTTCAACGTGTCGCCGTGATAGATCTCGAACTCGGTGTCCTTCACCCCGTGCAGCAGCATGTTCATGCGCGCCAGGTTGTAGGTGGTGACGTTGTACTCCTGCCCCACGATCTTGCCGATGCTGCCGCCCGCTTCCTTCATGCGGTGGCGGATGTTGAGCAGCAGAGAGCCCGAACCACAAGCGAAATCGAACACGCTGTCCAGTTTGCGGCGCGGGCCGGTCTTGGGCTCCTGACTGTCAAGGGTGACGATGGCCGACAGGATGTTGGAAATCTGCTGAGGCGTGTAGAACTCGCCCGCCTTTTTGCCGCTGCCGGCGGCGAACTGGCCGATCAGGTACTCGTAGGCATCCCCCAGCGTGTCCGCCTCGGTGGAGAACAGCGCCATGCCGCGGGCCAGCTCGCTGATGATCGAGCACAGCTTGGCATTGCGGTCCTCGTACTTCCTGCCCAGCTTGTCCGAGGTCAGGTTGATTTCCGAAAACAGGCCCTGGAACTCACTCTCGAAGGAATCTTCCTCGATGTGCTTGAAGCCCTTCTGCAAGGTGTCCAGCAGGCTGCCGTCCTGGGTCTTCGCCAAGTGGACGATGTTGCCCCACAGGTACTTTGGCTGGATGACGTAATGCGCCTTGCGCCGCATCTGCTGCTCGAACGCCGCCACATCGTCCGGGTTGGCCGCATACCAGACCGACAGCGGCGTCTTGCCGCCGTTGCCGATGGCCTGCGGATCGGGATAGTCCGACCCCAGCTCCTTCCTCGCCGCCGCCTCGTAGTTGTCCGACAGGTAGCGCAGGAACAGGAAGGACAGCATGTAATCGCGGAAGTCGTCCGCGTTCATGCTGCCTCGCAGCTGGTCGGCAATGGCCCACAGGGTCTTGCCGAGTTGTTTCTGGTCGTCGTCGGTCATGATTTCAGGCGTCGTTTGATCTTGTTTTCGATGGCAGCCAGTTCGGCCGCGTCGGCAGCATCGGCGGCGCGCGCTTCCTGCTGCTTGCGTTGTTCGTCGAAGGCGAGGTACCGCTCGCTGGTGGCGGTTTCCATCTGATCGTGACCGACCGAGCCGGGGCTCTTCAGCAACGGGAACCCGTTGGACGCGATGATCTGGCCCACGTTCTCCATCCAGAAGCGCATGGGGATCTCCTGGCGGTTCTTGGCCCGCAGTTCCGCGGTTTCCAGGAAGATCACGACCAGCCGGTTGAGGGTGTCGATCTCGTCCTCGCTCAAGTAGTTCTTGGCGATCAGGATGTCCTGCTTGCGCACCCGGCCACCGCTCCATGCGCGCAGGCCGAAATGCGGATCATCGGGATTGGCGCGGGCCAGGATCAGCTCCGCCGCCGTTTGCCCGGTCACCGCATACAGCAGCAGGTTCTGCACGGTGGCGAAGAAGACCTGCGTGGCGCGGTCGGTCTTGTCGTAGTCAACGCTCAGCGCGAACAGGTCACGCACCTTCTGGTAGAAGCGCTTCTCCGAGGCGCGGATGTCGCGGATGCGCGCCAGCATCTCGTCGAAGTAATCCGGCCGGCCATCCGGGTTCTTCAGGCGCTCGTCGTCCATGACGAAGCCCTTGAGCAGGTATTCCTTCAGCGCCGTGCTGGCCCAGCGGCGGAACTGCACGCCGCGCGGGGAGCGCACCCGGTAGCCCACGGCCAGGATGGCGTCGAGGTTGTAGAGCGTGACCGGCCGGCGCACGGCACGACCGCCCTCCTGTTGAACTACCGAGGATTCCTCGGTAGTTCGTTCAGGTTCCAATTCCTTGTCAGAAAAGATGTTTTTCAGATGCAGGCTGATGTTGTCGGCGGTGACGTCGAACAGCTCCGCCATCTCCGCCTGGGTCAGCCAGACGGCCTGGCCATCGGCGCGCAGCTGGATGCGACTGCGGCCGTCTTCGCTGGTGTAGAGGATCAGGCCGCTCATGAAGGCAGCGCGCTCCTTCTCGACAAAAAAAGGACCCTCTCCCAACCCAACCGATTGAAATTACGGTCTTTCTCTCTGAGTTCTCTCTGCATTTCTCTAATTTCTCTCTGCATCCGGCGGCACCAATCGCCAGCAGGGAGCGGAGCGCAGGGCGGGGCTGAAATGACGCCATACACAGAGGAGAAGCAGGCAAACCATCGCCGCGCGCCACCGCACGGGGCCTTGACCATAGCGGAGACTTTCGCTACAAGTGACGGCGGAATCTGAGGCCGTGCCCTTTGGCCGGCAGTAGGATTCCCCCCGCCCGCCGCAAGGCGGGCTTTTATTTTGGCCATACCACGATCCCCGTAGGCCCGCCGGATAGGCGGTTGACTTCAGTCACTCTGGCTTCGCCGAGTTCCTCGTAGATGTCTTCACCGAACGTTTCGCCGGGAAAGACCCGGCGGAACGCGGCATAGGCATTCAGATCGGCAAGCTGGATGAAGTAGGACTCGTGCGACCGACGATCCGAAGAATCCTCCACGATGTTCTGCGCCTTCCGGTCCAGCGAGGGGCCGCCAAATGCGGAAGGCACGTGACTGAAGCGGCGCATGGCGCGAATTTTCTTGCGAATGAACTCGCCATGCCCTTCATCCGGCAGCACATGGATGTTGTCCTTCCTGTCTGTGCCAAAGCGCTCCAGCCGCTGGATGGCCCACTGCCACGCCGTGTCACGTACATCGAGGTCGCGCTTCTGGATCTTGGTCTTGTCGATGAGTACCGTGAAGGAGCGAAACAATCCGCACTTCCGCTGGAATCGCAAGGCGGCTCGATATGCTGCAAGCCGTGCCGGGTAGCGCAGGCCAGCGGGCTTGATATCGCCCTTGTTGTGAATCAGCCAACTGGCCTTGAGTTCGGCGCGCGGCGAAATGTGAAAGTTGTCGCGCAGATAGCGACGGAACGCGATGGTCTGATCCAGCGCGCTCAACCAATCGGCATCGTGCAGCAGGATGCAGGACAGCGCGAACGTCCCAGTGGGCGACCGCTCCAGACCCGTATCGCCGCTCTCGTCGAAGTATGCGAAGAACATCTCGTTTCCTCCTTGAATCACCGGGTCACTCCTCCGGCGCCGGGAACAGCTGCTGCATCAGGCCCTGCTTGTGGGTCTTGAGGGCGGCGAGCTGGTGGGTTTCGGCGGTGATCTGGGTGTCGAGGGAGGAGAGGCAGTCGGCGATGCGTTGTTGCTCATCCTTCTCGGGCAACGACACGACTAATCCTTGAAGCGACTTCTGGCTGACTCCCTTCGCGGTCGAGCCAGTGGAGAGCAGATCTATCGCCCTTTGGAAGCCATCGCTCCAAATAAGCTGAATCAAGAAGGCGTTTACGACGTCCGGCTTTGTTTTGAACGCGACAACCCTTTGGCTGAGAACGTACTTGCGCTGATCTGGTATCAGCAGCGCTTTACCCAGCGGGGCCTCCATCGTGAAGACGATATCGTCCTTCTCAAGGTTCGCACCTGCCATCCATCGAGAGTGGAGCTCATCGCTCGCGAGATAACACTCGGCACTGTAGTCGATGAAGCCATTCTTCACGTTGTTTGCAGAAAGGCTAATGATGTCGCCACCACCCCATTCCATCCCAAGCTTCTTTGGCGTTCTGCCACGGAAGTCCAGCACATCCCTGAATAGATCAAAGAACCGCCGCGTTCTCCACTCCGGCGCATCCCGAAACTCGGGAAAGCGGAGACGGGGGCGGGTTTCGCCTTCGCGGGGAAACAGCTGCTGCATCAGGCCGCGCTTGTGCGCCTTCAACGCCTCCACCTTGCGCCCCTGCGCGGCAATCACCTGGTCCAGCGAGGTCAGGCAGTCGGCGATTTTTTGCTGCTCGTTCCGCGATGGAACTGGCATCGGCATGCGCATGAAAGCGCCGGTCGTAATACTCATGCGATCGTGCCTAGCGCCGGTGCTCGCTGCGCTGCGCAGATACGAATGCCACCCCGACGACCTGAAATAGTGTTCGTAGAAGTCCGTCTGATCTTCCGAGAAGCGGAAGACCGTGTAGAGAGGCGACATCACACCTTCTCCGATGTTGTTCCGTGAAATGGGACCAACTGGAGCAATAGCTGATGTCCGTGGGTTGTAGACGTAATCGCCCTTACCTACGACGTAATAGCCATCGACTTTTCCGACCGTCGCGATGTCTTTGTCGAAGTAGTCCCGCTGATCGAGCACGCCAAACTCGGCAGAGTTTGTAAGAACTCGTGTCACACGCCCGTCGCTGTTTTTAGTACTCGTGCGCTCGGCGATCCGCTCAAGCGGTACTTTTCTCCACGCATCCATGCTCCGAAATTCCGGAAACCGCAACCTCGGCACTTCCGCCTTCTCCCGCTGCTTCGCCATGCTCATGCCTCGTACGCCTTCAGCCCGGCGATCTCCCGCCCACCGGCCCGCTTCTTCAGCAGCGGCAGCAGGTCACCCATCAGCGCCAGTTCCTTCTGCGCGCGCGCCTTCCAGCCAAGCTCCAGCGGGGCCAGCAGCTCGGTGAGCTGTTCGCCGTCGAAGATGCGGCGGGACAGAATCCCGTCCACGAAGGCCTGCACCTTCGCCACCGGCAGGCCGTGCCTGGCAGACAGCGCGGCCATGTCCTGCGCGGCCTTGTCGGCCTTGAACTTCTCGTAGCCGGCGCGGATGGCGTCCTCGCTCAAGCCCTCGCCCGCCTTCAGTCCGCGCACATACTCGCTGATGTCCTCGCGCTCGCCCATGAACTTGGCGTCGCTTGCGATCAGGCCGATCAACTCGTTTCGCCCCATTCTCGACTTCACAGGCCCTTGGGCCTGGAAATCGGTGATCAGCTTCATGATGTAGTCGTAATCGATCGTGCTGGAGGCGAACAGCACGAACTCGAAGTCGAGCTGCTCCACCTCGTTGCGCGTGGCCTCGTCCAGGTCGCCGGGTTTCTTCTGGTCGGCGCGCAGCTCCTCGGCCTTCTGCAGGTACTGGCCGCGGAAGCTGCGCAGTTCGTCCTTGGGCAGGATGGTCTCGATCTGTGCGCGCTGCTCGGCGGTCAGGTCGGTGTACTGGTCCAGCTGGGTCTGCAGCTTCTGCACGTCCTTGAAGTGCTGGACGAAGGCCACCTTGGCCGCGGTGCCCTTGAGGTTGGCGATGTCTTCCGGCTTGCCGCCCAGCCCCTGCGAGGCCAAGAAGCTGTCGAGGGCGGCGCGCGCTTCCTTCAGCTTGTCGATGACCACGGGCGCGGTATCCACCAGCCAGATTTCGCGCGCCTGATCCTTGCGCGCCCCGGAGAACAGCGCGATGGCGGCATCCACAGCCGCCTGCTGGCCGCGGAAGTCCAGGATGTTGCCATACGGTTTCGTGTCGTTGAGCACGCGGTTGGTGCGGCTGAACGCCTGGATCAGGCCGTGGTACTTGAGGTTCTTGTCCACGTACAGGGTGTTGAGGTACTTGCTGTCGAAGCCGGTCAGCAGCATGTCCACCACGATCACGATGTCCAGCTTCTCGCGGCCTTTCATCGGCAGGTCCGCATTCGGGAACTGCTGGTCCTTGATGCGCTGCTGCACGTCCTGGTAGTAGGCGTCGAACTCCTCGATGCGGTGGTTGGTGGCGAAGCGTGCGTTGTAGTCGGCCATGATGGCTTTCAGCGCCGCCTTCTTGGCCTCCGGATCCTGCTTGTTGTCTTCCTGCTCCTGCGGCAGGTCTTCCTGCAACTGGCGCACGTCGGCACTGACATCGCCGGGCGGCGAGAACACGGCGGCGATATTGAGCGGCACGAAATCGCGATCGGAATCCTTCTTCTCCGCCTGCGCCGCCTTGAAGAGGACGAAGTACTCGATGGCATCGTTGATGGAGGCGGTGGCCAGCAGCGCGTTGAAGCGCCGGCCGCCGGTGGCGGCATCGTGCTTGGCCAGGATGGCATCCACCACGGCGCGCTTGGCCAGGGTCTCGCCGGGCTTGGGGGCGAGCTTGCCGTCCGGTTTGTAGTACTCGACGTGGAACTTCAGGACGTTCCTGTCCTCGATGGCGTGGGTGATGGTGTATTCGTGCAGGGACTGCTGGAACAGATCGTCGGTGGTCTTCAGCGTCTGCTCGTCGCCTTCGATGCGCTTGTAGCTGGCGTTGTCCTCGAAGATCGGTGTGCCGGTGAAGCCGAACAGCTGGGCCTTGGGGAAGAACGCCTTGATGGCCTGGTGGTTTTCACCGAACTGCGAGCGGTGGCATTCGTCGAAGATGAAGACGATGCGCTTGTCGCGCAGCGGCTCCAGCCGCTGGTGGTAGTCGGCGCGCGCCGGGTCCAGCGCGCGGCCCAGCTTCTGGATGGTGGTCACGATGACCTTGTCGGCGGCATCGTCCGATACCAGCCGGCGCACCAGCGATTCGGTATTGGTGTTTTCCTCGACGCAGCCTTCCTGGAAGCGGTTGAATTCCTCTCGGGTCTGGCGATCCAGGTCCTTGCGGTCCACCACGAACAGGCACTTCTCGATGGCCGGGTTGGCCTTGAGCAGGGTGGAGGCCTTGAAGCTGGTCAGCGTCTTGCCGCTGCCGGTGGTGTGCCAGATGTAGCCGTTGCCCAGGTTCTTGTCGATGCACTCGACGATGTTCTGCACGGCGTAGATCTGGTACGGCCGCATCATCAGCAGCTTCTGCTCGCTGGCCACCAGCACCATGTAGCGGCTGATCATCTGCCCCAGCGTGCACTTGGGCAGGAATGCATCGGCAAAGGCATCCAGTCCGCTGATCTTGCTGTTGTCGGGTGCGGCGTACTGGTAGATGGGCAGGAAGCGCTCGTCGGCGTTGAAGGCGAAGTGGCGCGTGTTGTTGTTGGCGAAGTAATAGGTGGCGTCGCGATTGCTGACGATGAACAGCTGGATGAAGCACAGCAGCGTGCGGGCGTAGCCGTTGCCCGCGTCGTTCTTGTACTCGACGATCTGTTCGATGGCCCGGCGCGGATTGATGCCCAGCGTCTTCAGCTCGATCTGCACTGCCGGCACGCCGTTGATCAGGAGCAGTACATCGAATCGGTGATGGCTGTAGTCCGTGTTGACACGCAACTGGCTAACGACCTCAAAAGAGTTCTTGCACCAATCGCTTGTGTTGACGAGCGAGTAGTTCAGAGGCGTCCCGTCATCTCGCGTAAACGCGTTGCGATGGCGCAAGGTTTGCGCAGCCGCGAAGACATCCGGCGTGACGATTTCATCGAGTAGGCGCTGGAACTCGGCATCCGTCAGACGCACACGATTCAGCGCTTCGAACTTCTCGCGAAAGTTGCGTTCGAGGGTCGCGCGATCGTGGATATCGCGGCGCAGCGTGTACTTGAGCTCGCCGAGCTTTTCGATCAGTTCCTGCTCGATGGTGCTTTCCCTTACTCGCACGAAAACCCCGTCTGGATGGTCACATCGTCCGACGACGAGCGTCGTCGCTTGCTACCCTGCTCAATCCGTCATGCGGACGAAGCCATTCTTCAACAATGCATCCTGCACCAGCTCCCACGGCAGCAACTGCCGAATGGCTCCGACGCGCGCCATCAGTGAGCCTTCGGAGTTCTCTATCCGCCTCGCCTGCCGGACCCGCGTCGGCGAGACGCCTGCTGCGGCCGCGAGGTAGGTGAGCAGTCCTGGGCAGACGACGTGGTTGTACACAAACTTCGCATCGCGGCCCGAAGTGATCTTGCGACCGTAGGCGCCGGCAGAGTTGTAATGGAACAGCCAGCCGATCCAGTGTTCCTTCTGGCTCTCGTACCAAACGTCGCGACGCGTGCGCCGGCCTTCGGGAAGGCGGCTGATGGCGACGAGCAGCTCGCGAATTTCCAGTGATCGTTGCATTCCCTGTGAACCCCCGAACGGCAATCGAGATCGCTCTCGTATCGCCATTGCCCTGTTTCCCTCACCCTGCCCTCTCCCGCAAGCGGGAGAGGGAAAGGATGACTCTTCACTCTTCGTACGCGAAGCAGGGAGCAATGGGCGCTGTGCCCTCCCGCAACGGAACGAGGAAAGATGCGTATGCGCTACGCCATCGGCAACTTCAGCCCCTGCTCCCTCGCACACTTCGCCGCAATCTCATACCCCGCATCCGCATGCCGCATGACGCCCGTGCCGGGGTCGTTCCAGAGCACGCGTGCGAGGCGGCGATTCGCGTCTTCACTGCCGTCGCAGACGATGACGACGCCGGAGTGCTGCGAGTAGCCCATGCCGACGCCGCCGCCGTGGTGGAGCGATACCCAGGTCGCGCCGCCGGCGACGTTGAGCATCGCGTTGAGCAGCGGCCAGTCGCTGACGGCGTCGCTGCCGTCCTTCATCGCTTCGGTTTCGCGGTTGGGTGAGGCGACGCTGCCGCTGTCGAGGTGATCGCGGCCGATCACGATCGGCGCCTTCAGTTCGCCCTTGCGCACCATCTCGTTGAAGGCGAGGCCGAGCTTGTGGCGCTGGCCCAAGCCCACCCAGCAGATGCGCGCGGGCAGGCCCTGGAAGCTGATGCGCTTCCCAGCCATGTCGAGCCAGTTGTGCAGGTGCGTGTCGTCGGGGATGAGTTCCTTGACCTTGGCATCGGTCTTTGCGATGTCGTCCGGATCGCCGCTCAGCGCGACCCAGCGGAACGGGCCGACACCGCGGCAGAACAGCGGGCGCACGTACGCGGGCACGAAGCCGGGGAAGTCAAACGCGTTCGTGCAGCCTTCGTCCTTCGCCATCTGGCGGATGTTGTTGCCGTAGTCGAAGGTCGGGATGCCCTGCTCCTGGAACGCGAGCATCGCTTCGACGTGCACGCGCATCGACTTCTTCGCGGCGTCGCGCACCGCGTCGGGCTGGCTCTTGCGACGTTCGAACCACTGCTCGACGGTCCAGCCGATCGGCAGATACCCGTTGACCGGGTCGTGCGCGCTGGTCTGGTCGGTGACCGCGTCGGGCTTCACGCCGCGGCGAACGAGTTCGGGCAGGATCTCGGCGGCGTTGCCGAGCAGCGCGATCGACTTCGCCTCGCCCGCCTTCGTGTACTTGGCGATGCGCGCGAGCGCGTCGTCGAGGTCGCTCGCCTGTTCGTCGACGTACTTCGTGCGCAGGCGCATGTCGATGCTCGCCTGCTGGCATTCGATGTTGAGGCTGCACGCGCCGGCGAGGCTCGCCGCGAGCGGCTGCGCGCCGCCCATGCCGCCGAGGCCGGCGGTGAGGATCCACTTGCCCTTAAGGTTGCCGCCGTAGTGCTGGCGGCCCATCTCGACGAAGGTTTCGTAGGTGCCCTGCACGATGCCCTGGCTGCCGATGTAGATCCAGCTGCCGGCGGTCATCTGGCCGTACATCATGAGACCCTTGCGGTCGAGCTCGTTGAAGTGCTCCCACGTCGCCCAGTGCGGCACGAGGTTGGAATTGGCGAGCAGCACGCGCGGCGCGTCCTTGTGCGTCGGGAACACGCCGACGGGCTTGCCGGACTGGATCAGCAAGGTCTCGTCGTCGTTGAGTTCGCGCAACGAACGCAGGATCGCGTCGAAGCATTCCCAGTTGCGCGCGGCGCGGCCGATGCCGCCGTAGACGACGAGTTCACTCGGCTTCTCGGCGACGTCGGGGTCGAGGTTGTTCTGGATCATGCGGAAGGCGGCTTCGGTGAGCCAGCTCTTGCACGAAAGCTCGCTGCCGCGCGGCGCGCGGATGGTGCGGGTGGTGTCGATGCGAGTGGGTGCGTTCATGCGCGCGGGTCTCCGGAAGGCAGGCGGCGATTATAGGCCGTCGCGACGCAGCCCTGCCCTGTGGGAGCGCACCCTGAGTGCGCGACCGTATCCATCGAACGGTGTCGCACGGCCGGTCGCCCTCGGGATGGCTCCTGCAGGGCGACCCGCCCGGTTGCCGCCGCGCGGCGTTCCGGTAGCATGTGCGCGCCCGCGTCGTCGGGGCGCGACTGCAGGGGACTGGGGCGTGGAGCGACGATTCGCGTCGACAGGCGTTGCGTGCATGTTCGTGCTGCTGCTCGCGCTGCTGCAGGCGTTCGTCGCGCATGCAGAGGTACCGACGGCGACCCTGCCGGGCTGGGTGATCACCGAACTGCCGACCGCGATCGGTGACGACGCCGCGGCGATCACCCGCGGCGACCACGATGCGTCGTTCCTCTCCCATCCGGGCAACGCGGTACGCGCGGTGCCGGATGCGCCGCTCTGGTTCCGCCTGCGCTTCGATGCGGACTGGACCTCGAGCGAACCGCCCGTGCTCGTCGTGCGCAATGCCGGTTACGGCCACGTGACCTTGTACGCACCGCCCGACTATCGGGCGCAATCGCTGTGGCTGACCAAGCCCGACCCGCAGGCGCGCTTCTCCCGTCACGCGATGGCGTTCATGCTGCCCGCGGGCTTGCGCGCGGACCAGTCGCTGTACCTGCGTTTCGACCGTGTGCGCGTGGAACGCAAGCCGGTCGTCGCGGTGACCGACATGGCGAGCTACCAGGCCGCGGACCTGCGCCACGTGCGGGTCGTGACCTTGTTCAGCGCCACGCAGCTGACGATGGTGCTGGTCGGGCTGTGCCTGTGGCTCGCATTGCGCGATCGCGTGTATGCGCTGTTCGTCGCCTACTCCGGCCTTCAGCTCGTCTACCTGCTGCTCGTCTCGGGCGAGTTCTACGACCTGCCGCTCGGCGTGCTGCCGGACCTGCTCGGCCAGCGCGCCTCGTGGATCCTCGCCATGCTGAGCGCGACGCTGTCGATCTCCTTCATCCTCGAGTTCTGCCAGTTGCCGCGCGAGACACCGCGCTCGGCCACGGTGCTGGGCGCGATGCGCTGGCCTTACATGGTCGCGCTGTTCGCCTTGGTCGTGCCGGTCGACTGGCCTGCGCGCGACATCGCGATGCCGCCGCTGGCGAACCTCATGCTGTTGATCGGCGCGCTGATCGCGACCGTGGTGGTCGCGTACGCGGCGCTGCACCGCAACCGCGCGGCAATGTTCTTCCTCGTCGCGTGGATGCCACAGGTGGTCTTCACCGCACTGCGCGTGACGCAGCTGATCCTGCACCTGCCACAGCCGACGTGGCTCGAATACGGGTTCCCGTTCACCACGTCGTTCTCCAGCGTCATCGTCGTGCTCGGCCTCGCCGATGCGACCCTGCGCGCGCGCCGCGAGCGCGACGTGGCCAAGCGGCTGGCCGAGTACGACGGCCTCACCGGCGTGCTCAACCGGCGCGCGATTTCGCGCTGCCTGGAGAACCAGTTCGCCGAGGCGACCGCACTCAAGCAGCCGCTGGCGCTGCTGTTCGTCGACCTCGACCACTTCAAGGCGATCAACGACCGCCACGGCCATCTCATCGGCGACCATTGCCTCAAGGCGGTCGCCGACACGCTCGCCGACGAGTTGCAGGATGGCGAATATTTCGGCCGCTACGGCGGCGAAGAGTTCCTGGCGGTGTTGCCCGGTGCGACGCACGCGGAGGCGATCGCGACCGGCGAACGCCTGCGCAAGCGCGTCGAGCACCTGTCGATCGAGACCGACGGCGTGCGCCTGCATCTCACCGCGAGCATCGGCGTCGCCGGCCTGCTCGCCGGCGCCGACTCGCCCGACAAGCTCGTCGAGCGCGCGGATGCCGCGCTCTATCGCGCCAAGGCGGAGGGACGCAACCGCGTCTGCACGCATGCGCCACTCGCGGCCACCGGCCGCGCCTGACCGAAGGGGATGTCATGAACACGTTGAAGACGCTGCAGGTCGCCGAGCTCCTGCCCGGCGACGTCCTGCTGCACATGGGGCGCGGCGAGTTGTCCAAGCTCATCGCCTGGGTCGGCGACAGCGCCTACAGCCATGCGGCGATGGTGATCGGCCATGGCGAGCTTATCGAGGCCGCGACCAAGGGCGTGCGCCATGCGAGCCTTGTCGAGCGCACGCGCATGGTCACGGCCTTCGACTACATCGACGTGTTCCGGCCGCTGCGACCAACGCCGCGCGACACCAGCGACATCGCCGCGCTGCTCGCCGCGGCGGACGTCTATCTGGGCCGCCCGTACCCGATGACCTCGCTGCTCACGCTCGGCATCGTCTGCGCGGTGCGCAACAAGATCCCCGGCGACGAGCGGCTGCACCAGGCGCTGCGCATGGCGCTCGACCTCGTCGTGCAGGACGACCCGAGCCGCGTCGTCTGCAGCGAACTCGTCTACCGCGGCTACGCCGAAGCGGTGACGCGACCGGCGAATGCGTTGCGCCTGCCGATCACCCACCGCGCGTCGCAATCGACGCCGCTGCCCAAGATCGACTTCATCGCGCTCGCGATGGAGTGCCTCGAGGATTACCAGCGCGCGAACCCGAAAGGCGCGCTGCGCGCAGCGACGCCCGCGGAATTGCCGGACCTGCTCGCGCAGGCGCGCAGCACGCTTGGCATCGGTGGCCTGCAGGCATCGGGCACTGGCGATATCGCGCCGAACCCGAAAACCGTGTTGCCGGCCGACCTCGAGTTCAGCGGCGGGTTGCGCAAGCTCGGGCGGTTGCCGCTCGCCGCGTGATGCGGACCGACCCTTCGACTCCGGCCTTCGGCCTGTGCTCAGGGCGAAGGCGGAAGCCGCGGTGCCCGTGTGCCACCTTGGACCTCGTGAAACGCGGTGCCGAGCCCGCAACCCGGCACGGCATTTCGCGGAACACACCACGGCGGGCCGACGCCTGCTGACGCCACCTTCGGAGGGACCGCGATGAGATGCCGGATCGCCGCTTTTGCATTCGCCCTCTCGATCGTCGCGACGAGCGCATGCGCGCTCGACGGCGACGCCGACCCGAACTTCGGTGACGGCGGCCAGGTCGCGATCACGCGACCGAGCGACGGCGGCGGCAACGGCACCAAGCCGACCGGCGACCTGCTGCAGCGCGACGACGGCCGCTACCTGTGGGCTGCGCCGCTCGATGACGGTAGCGTATGGGTCGGCCGCTCGCTGCACGATGGATCGCCCGACGCGGCATTCGGTGGCGGCGGACGCGTCACGCTGCCCGCGTGCGGAGACGCCCGCAACGTGCGCCTCGCCGACGACGGCGCGGGCGGCGCGGTCGTCTGGGCGGGCTCCTGCCTCGTGCGGCTCGATGCCGACGGTGCCACCGTCGCCGGCTTCGGCGGCGGCACGGAGGCGCCGCCCAAGGGATTCAACGCGACGGGCTTCGCGCGCGACGCGCAGGACCGTTACGTGCTCGCCGGCAACGCCGGGCCCCTGGAACTGCGCGTGCATCGCTTCGGCGCGGACGGCATCGCGGACGAATCGTTCGGCACGCACGGCGGCACCGTCGTCGTCGTGCCGACGACGAACGGCTTCGCCGACATCAACGCGC
The DNA here is from genome assembly GCF_004342425.1 of Dokdonella fugitiva. Taxonomy (GTDB): domain Bacteria; phylum Pseudomonadota; class Gammaproteobacteria; order Xanthomonadales; family Rhodanobacteraceae; genus Dokdonella_A; species Dokdonella_A fugitiva. Next base: position 160,560 of record NZ_SLWQ01000004.1, read on the forward strand.
TCGTCGTGCGTGCGGATGGCCGCATCCTCGTCGGCGGCGATCGCGGCAATACGCACGGGCCGAACCTCGTCGTCGTGCAGTTGAACGAGGACGGCACGCCCGACGCGTCATGGGACGGCGACGGCGTCGTCGACCTCGAACCGCCGCCCGGCCATGACCGCCTCATCGCGAACGCGCTCGCGCTCGACGACGACGGCAGCCTCGTCGTGTCGGGCATGAGCAGCGACGGCGGCGTGAGCTGCTGCCTCATGCTCACGCGCTTCGATACGAGCGGGCAGATCGTGCCGTCGTTCGGCCTGCGCATCTTCCGCCTGGCCACGCAACCGTCGTTGTTCCCGTTCTTCGAACAGCGCGATGGCGTCGTGCTCCTGCCGAACCGGCGCATCGTGATGGGCACGATTTCGTTCCCGTTCGGCGCGCCGTTCACGCACCGCACGCAGTACACGCTCGTGCGCACATTCGCCGATGGCGGCATCGACGCGAGCTTCGGCCACGACGGCTGGAACAGCTACACGATCGCGGACCCGACCGGCGCCGGCCAGACCGGCGATTACGTGCAGATGCACGCGATCGCCCACGACCGCACCGACGACAGCGTCCTCATGCTCGGTCGCACGTTCTTCGAAGACGACTCCACCGGCGACGATTACGTCACGTTCGTGCGCGCCCGCTTCGACCTCGTGTTCGCCGACGCGTTCGATCGCTAGCCCAGGGCAACCGCCACGCGCGTGTAGGGCGGCACGCGCGACGCGCGTGCCGCCGAAGCGCCGCGATGGTCGGGCGCATTGCAAGATTGCGGCGGGACTCGCGCTACGCGCTCGACCCGCCCTACGAGGTCTTTGCGTTGCTCGCGGTGGGCTGCGTGTCCACGTGGGGCGGTACGCGCAACGCGCGTGCCACCGAAGCGCCGCGATGGTCACGCGCATCGCAAGATTGCGGCGGGACTCGCGCTGTGCGCTCGACCCGCCCTGCGAGGTCCCGATTCATTGCTCGCGATGACCCGCGCACGTGCAGGGCGGCACGCGCGGCGCGCGTGCCGCCGAAGCGCCGCGATGGTCGCGCGCATCGCAAGATTGCGGCGGGACTCGCGCTGCGCGCTCGACCCGCCCTGCGAGGTCTCGATTCGTTGCTCGCGATGACCCGCGCGCGTGCAGGGCGGCACGCGCGACGCGCGTGCCGCCGAAGCGCCGCGATGGTCGCGCGCATCGCAAGATTGCGGCGGGACTCGCGCTGTGCGCTCGACCCGCCCTGCGAGGTCCCGATTCATTGCTCGCGATGACCCGCGCGCGTGCAGGGCGGCACGCGCGACGCGCGTGCCGCCGAAGCGCCGCGATGGTCGCGCGCATCGCAAGATTGCGGCGGG